>NZ_CP171887.1:0-3256524 GCF_043995865.1 Vibrio sp. D3
GTGTCATCTTCGCTTTGGCTGCAATGTTTGCAGCAGCTTCAAGAAGAGCTACCAGCTACAGAATTCAGCATGTGGGTTCGTCCGCTACAAGCGGAGCTCAATGACAATACTCTCACTCTATTCGCGCCAAACCGCTTTGTGTTGGACTGGGTGCGTGATAAGTATCTGAACAATATTACTCGCTTACTGCAGGAATACTGTGGTGGCGACATTCCTAACTTACGCTTTGAAGTGGGGAGCCGACCTGTCTCTGCTCCAAAACCAGCGCCGACACGTACGCCTGCAGATGTGGCTGCGGAGTCATCTGCACCTGCGCAATTACAGGCGCGTAAGCCAGTACACAAAACCTGGGATGATGACGCTCAAGCGATTGCGGCGATCAATCACCGCTCAAACATGAATCCAAAACACAAGTTCGACAACTTTGTTGAAGGTAAGTCGAACCAACTGGGTTTGGCTGCGGCGCGTCAGGTATCGGATAACCCAGGTGCAGCTTACAACCCACTATTCTTATACGGCGGCACGGGCTTGGGTAAAACCCACTTATTGCATGCGGTGGGTAACGCGATTGTGGATAACAACCCGAACGCGAAAGTGGTCTACATGCACTCAGAACGTTTTGTGCAAGACATGGTGAAAGCGCTGCAAAACAATGCGATTGAAGAATTCAAACGCTACTACCGCAGCGTGGATGCGCTCCTTATCGATGACATTCAATTCTTTGCTAATAAAGAACGTTCGCAAGAAGAATTCTTCCATACCTTCAACGCACTATTGGAAGGCAACCAGCAGATCATCTTAACGTCTGACCGTTATCCTAAAGAAATTAATGGCGTTGAAGATCGTCTTAAATCTCGCTTTGGTTGGGGTCTTACTGTTGCGATCGAGCCGCCTGAGCTTGAAACGCGTGTGGCGATCTTGATGAAAAAAGCCGAAGATCACCAAATCCACCTTGCTGATGAAGTGGCATTCTTCATTGCCAAGCGTCTGCGTTCGAACGTTCGTGAGCTAGAAGGTGCACTGAACCGTGTTATCGCGAACGCGAACTTTACTGGTCGTCCAATTACGATTGATTTTGTTCGTGAAGCGCTGCGCGATCTGCTTGCTCTACAAGAGAAGCTGGTGACAATCGATAACATTCAAAAGACCGTGGCGGAATATTACAAGATTAAAGTGGCGGACTTGCTGTCTAAGCGTCGTTCTCGTTCTGTAGCGCGTCCTCGTCAGCTGGCCATGGCGTTAGCAAAAGAGCTAACCAACCACAGTTTGCCTGAAATTGGCGATGCGTTTGGGGGCCGTGACCATACGACCGTACTTCATGCGTGTCGCAAGATTGAGCAGCTGCGTGAAGAGAGCCACGATATTAAAGAAGATTACTCTAACTTGATTCGCACCCTGTCCTCGTAATCGGTTAGAATAACGGTATTCTAAGCAAATCATTTATTGAGCTGACAGCGTAAAGAGCCAAGCATGAAATTTACCATTGAACGTAGTCATTTAATCAAACCGCTACAGCAGGTTTCGGGCGCTTTAGGTGGCCGACCAACTCTGCCAATCCTAGGTAACCTACTTCTTAAAGTAGAAGAGAACGTATTGTCGATGACGGCAACCGATCTTGAAGTAGAGTTAGTAAGCAAAGTGACGCTAGAAGGTGATTTTGAAGCGGGCAGCATTACCGTTCCTTCGCGTAAGTTTCTCGATATCTGCCGTGGTTTACCGGACGATGCGATCATCACATTTGTTTTAGAAGGTGATCGCGTACAAGTTCGCTCTGGTCGCAGCCGTTTCTCATTGGCAACGCTTCCTGCGAACGATTTCCCTAATATTGAAGACTGGCAAAGTGAAGTGGAAGTATCACTGAGCCAAGCTGATTTACGTACGCTGATCGACAAAACTCAGTTCTCGATGGCGAATCAAGACGTTCGTTACTACCTCAACGGCATGTTGTTTGAAATTGACGGCACCACGCTACGCAGCGTGGCGACGGACGGCCACCGTATGGCGGTATCGCAAACTCAGCTAGGTGCAGACTTTGCGCAGAAGCAAATCATCGTGCCACGCAAAGGTGTGCAAGAATTAGTAAAGTTGATGGATGCGCCAGAGCAGCCCGTAGTTCTTCAGATCGGTAGCTCCAATGTTCGTGCTGAGGTGAATAACTTTACTTTTACCTCTAAGTTGGTTGATGGTCGTTTCCCTGACTACCGCCGCGTATTGCCTCAGAGCACCAATAAGACCCTAATAGCAAGTTGTGACGAGTTGCGCCAAGCCTTCTCTCGTGCTGCGATTCTTTCCAACGAAAAATTCCGTGGCGTGCGTGTGAATCTGGCTGATACTGAAATGCGCATAACCGCGAATAACCCAGAACAAGAAGAAGCGGAAGAGATGCTTGATGTGACCTTTGAAGGTGACGCCATCGAAATCGGCTTTAACGTAAGCTATGTGCTTGATGTTCTGAACACGTTGCGTTGTGAAAATGTACGTGTGTCGATGTCGGATGCTAACGCTAGCGCATTGATTGAAAATGCCGACGATGACAGTGCCATGTACGTGGTGATGCCAATTCGTCTATAAGCCAACTGAATGCCTCTTTCTCGTCTCATCATTCAGCAGTTTCGAAACATTAAAGCCTGTGATATTGAGTTATCAGCAGGCTTTAACTTTCTTATCGGGCCGAACGGCAGCGGTAAAACCAGTGTCTTAGAAGCGGTTTACCTGCTCGGGCATGGCCGCTCATTCAAGAGTTCTCTCACCGGACGAGTGATACAAAATGAGTGTGACGAACTGTTTGTTCATGGTCGTTTTTTGAACTCGGATCAATTTGAGCTACCTATCGGCATTAATAAGCAGCGTGATGGCTCAACAGAGGTTAAAATAGGCGGTCAATCTGGACAAAAATTAGCGCAGTTGGCACAAGTTCTGCCTCTGCAGTTGATACACCCAGAAGGGTTTGATTTACTGACAGATGGCCCTAAACATCGTCGTGCGTTTATTGATTGGGGCGTGTTTCATACCGAGCCCGCTTTTTATCAAGCATGGGGAAGGTTCAAGCGCCTTAACAAGCAGCGCAACGCGTTGTTGAAAACCGCCAATAGTTATCGTGAACTCAGTTATTGGGATCAGGAAATGGCAGGGTTGGCTGAAAACATCAGCCAATGGCGAGCAAGTTACATCGAGCAGATGAAAACCGTCGCAGAAACTATCTGTCAGACATTTTTGCCAGAATTTGAGATCCAATTGAAGTATTATCGTGGCTGGGATAAAGACACCCCATACCACGAGATACTAGAAAAGAATTTTGAGCGTGATCAGGCATTGGGATACACCTTTAGTGGCCCAAACAAAGCTGATTTGCGCATTAAAGTGAACGGAACGCCCGTTGAAGATGTTCTGTCACGCGGTCAATTAAAACTCATGGTGTGTGCATTGCGTGTCGCGCAAGGGCAACACCTGACAGAGATGACCGGTAAACAATGCATTTACCTAATTGATGACTTCGCGTCGGAATTAGATAGCCAACGTCGCAAGCGTCTTGCTGACTGCTTAAAAGAGACGGGCGCACAAGTATTTGTAAGCTCTATCACTGAAAGCCAAATCGCCGATATGTTGGACGATAACGGTAAATTGTTTCATGTGGAACATGGCAGGATAGAGTCAAACTAGAAGAGAGAAACTCATGTCTGAAAATTACGATTCATCGAGTATTAAGGTACTGAAGGGTCTGGATGCGGTACGTAAGCGTCCAGGAATGTACATCGGCGATACGGACGACGGCACCGGCCTTCACCACATGGTTTTCGAGGTGGTGGATAACTCAATTGATGAAGCGTTGGCAGGTCACTGTAAAGACATCGTTGTGACAATTCATGAGGATAACTCGGTTTCCGTTAGCGATGATGGTCGTGGCATTCCAACAGAAATCCACTCAGAGGAAAATGTCTCTGCAGCAGAAGTAATCATGACGGTTCTTCACGCGGGTGGTAAGTTCGACGATAACTCATACAAAGTATCGGGTGGTCTTCACGGGGTAGGTGTTTCAGTGGTAAACGCGCTATCTGAGAAAGTTGAGCTGACGATTCATCGTGGTGGCCATATCCATACGCAAACCTACCGCCATGGTGAGCCTCAAGCGCCACTAGCTGTTGTGGGTGATACGGATAAAACCGGTACGCAAATTCGTTTCTGGCCAAGTGCCGAGACCTTCTCTAACACTGAGTTCCACTATGACATTCTGGCGAAACGCCTGCGTGAACTGTCATTCCTGAACTCTGGTGTATCGATCAAATTGGTTGATGAGCGTGAAGCGGACAAACATGATCACTTCATGTATGAAGGTGGTATTCAAGCGTTCGTTGATCACCTAAACACCAACAAAACGCCAATCATCGAAAAAATCTTCCACTTTAACTCAGAGCGTGAAGACGGCATTTCAGTTGAAGTGGCGATGCAATGGAACGATGGTTTCCAAGAGAATATCTTCTGCTTTACCAACAATATCCCACAGCGTGATGGTGGTACTCACCTTGCTGGTTTCCGTGCTGCGCTAACACGTACATTGAACAGCTTCATGGATAAAGAAGGTTTCTCGAAGAAAGCGAAAACCGCGACTTCAGGCGACGATGCGCGTGAAGGTCTAACTGCGGTTGTTTCGGTGAAAGTGCCAGATCCTAAGTTCTCAAGCCAAACTAAAGACAAACTGGTTTCTTCTGAAGTGAAATCAGCTGTTGAGTCTGCAATGGGTGAAAAACTGTCTGAGTTCCTGATTGAGAACCCGACAGAAGCGAAGATGGTTTGTTCGAAAATCATCGATGCAGCACGTGCACGTGAAGCAGCGCGTAAAGCTCGTGAAATGACGCGCCGTAAAGGTGCACTAGACCTAGCTGGCCTTCCAGGTAAACTTGCAGACTGTCAGGAAAAAGATCCGGCACTCTCTGAACTATACATAGTGGAGGGTGATTCGGCAGGCGGCTCCGCAAAACAAGGCCGTAACCGTAAGAACCAAGCAATCCTACCGCTAAAAGGTAAGATTCTTAACGTAGAAAAAGCACGTTTCGACAAGATGCTGTCTTCGCAAGAAGTGGCCACTCTGATCACTGCACTTGGTTGTGGTATCGGTCGTGACGAGTACAACCCAGACAAGCTGCGTTACCACAACATCATCATCATGACCGATGCCGATGTCGATGGTTCGCACATCCGTACGCTACTATTGACCTTCTTCTATCGTCAAATGCCAGAGCTTATCGAGCGTGGTTACGTGTACATCGCTCAGCCACCACTTTACAAAGTGAAAAAAGGCAAACAAGAGCAGTACATCAAAGACGAAGAAGCGATGAACCAATACCAAGTATCATTGGCTCTGGATAATGCATCGCTACACGTAAACGCAGAAGCACCAGCATTGGCAGGTGAAGCACTAGAGAAGCTTGTTCAACAGTATAATGCGGGTATTAAACTGGCGGAACGTATGAGCCGTCGTTACCCAAGTGCTTTGGTAAACGAGTTGATCTACACTCCTCGTCTAACGCCTGAGCAATGCCATGACGCATCAGTTGTTGAAGCGTGGACGAAGCAGCTTATTGAGCAGCTGAATGCGAAAGAAGTGGGCGCTAGCCAATACAGCTACGAAGTTGAACAGCACGAAGAACTAGGCTTAAACTTGCCTAAGATCGTGGTTCGTACTCACGGCGTGACGCACGAACATGCAATTAGCATCGATTTCCTAAACTCGAAAGAGTACGGCAAATTGGCTGATCTATCAGAAGCACTGGATGGGCTTCTGGAAGAAGGCGCGTACATCAAACGTGGTGAGCGTACGATGTCAGTAGCAAGCTTTGCAGAAGCGCTTGATTGGTTGGTTAAAGAGTCAATGCGTGGTCTGAGTCGTCAGCGTTACAAAGGTCTAGGTGAGATGAACCCAGATCAGCTTTGGGAAACAACTATGGACCCAGAAACGCGTCGCATGATGCAAGTAACGATTGAGGATGCGGTAGGCGCAGACCAATTGTTCACAACACTGATGGGTGACCAAGTAGAACCTCGTCGTAACTTCATCGAAGAAAACGCGCTGAAAGTAGCGAACTTAGACGTGTAACGACAACTTGTCTTAATAGGAAAAAGCAGCGAGAAATCGCTGCTTTTTTTGTTTTAACCACCAGTGAAAAATCGCCATTTTCTGCCAAGACTTTGGTTTTTCTGGTGCTAACTGCCAATAACCTGATCAAGCTTGCCATTTTATTTCTGTTTTCTTTTTTTCTCGCCATTTTGTTCGCTTGGGCGCTTTTGCTTTCTTTTTTCTGCTCGCTATAGTGCTGAAGAGCTGATGAATAAGGAGGTTGAAAAAATGGTGATGACTTTCCTGAACTAAGCCGGAGGTGATGCACTTCCGGTTCAATGCACTGAATTTATTTGTAAGACAAGGCATTAAGAAGGAAATAATCATGTTTGAACGCTGGTTCTCGGCGTATTGTTTGGCGCTGCGAACTTGGTGGTTAACCAGTCGCTTTTTAACCTATCAATCACCACTAAGATTGTTGTCGCTCTTTGAAACTTACGAGCAACAAGCCCATTGCCGTAACCGAACTCGTATTGCGGTTGGGGACACGGTTCGCTTAGTGGATGTTGAGCGCGCCTATCAATATCGCATGACGTTAGTCAGCTCGCGCAAGGGGCAACCGATGACAGGTATGCTCGCGGTCGATTCTTATTTGGGGTCTCGATTGTTAGGTCGAGCTAAAAATGATGCGCTCGAAGTGGAAATTTTTAATCAGCGACGCTGCTTTGTGATTACTGAAATTGTTCATCAATCGCAGCCACCAGCGCAGAGAATGCTGTGTGGCTGTCTGTTGTGCCAATAAATAGAGGTGAAGTCATGAGTAAGAAAGACAAGAAACAACCACAGTTGAGTCTGAAAGAAAAGCGTAAGTTAAAACAGGAAAAAGCGGCAGAAAAGAGCGTTGTAAAAGCGCGTAAATCCTCCCGCAAGTAGAGTGCAGATTGAGCCCACCAGAAAGGTGGGCTTTTTAATACCGATTGCAAAGCGAGGGTAAACTGACCTTTCTGGGGAGATAGCGAGCGCACTTAAAATTTTTTATTTTTTCCCTTGAAAGTCATTTTTGACGACCTTATATCTAGTTGTGAAGAGGATGACTGGCTTGCTAGAGACTAGAAGACCATCCCTCTGGAATCGCTAAAACGAGATCGCTCAGAAGAGGATCTGGCGTTTTAGCACACAACTTAAACCTTTAGATTCAATATCATGTCTCCGAGCCAAACCAAGGCCAGTGGAATGATAAGAATCTCTTAGTTCGGCGTCGGTTTTTGCATAAACACGCCAGTAGGATGAAGTTCATCCGAACTAAGACTATTGCTTAATTAAGAGGATAGATTTATGCGTAACGTAGATTTCTCACCACTATACCGTAATGCAATTGGCTTTGATCGTCTGCTAAACCTGATGGAAGCGAATACAGCGAAAAATACTTCTGGCGGTTACCCTCCGTACAACATTGAGCAAAAAGACGAGCATAACTACCGTATTACTATGGCAGTTGCTGGCTTCTCTGAAGACCAACTCGATCTGACTCAAAACGAAAACATGTTGATTGTGAAGGGCGAACGCAAAGCAGAAGAAGGCAAAAATTACGTGTACCAAGGCATTGCTGAGCGCGACTTTGAACGTAAATTCCAGCTAGCGGATTATGTAAAAGTGACTGGCGCATCAATGGAAAACGGCTTATTACATATTGATTTGGTTCGTGAAATCCCAGAAGCAATGCAACCACGTAAAATTGCTATCGGTGGCAACAACCTGCTAGAAAGCAACTAATCAGCAAGTTATTTGCCTTATAGAGTGAGAAAGAGCGCCAGTTGGCGCTCTTTTTAATTTGTGTCTTTGATGTGGGAGTTTGCTTTACTGACCTTGTTGGTAAGCTTTTTCGACTTCTTCCGCGATAATCGCGATACCTTTCTGCATCATCTCATCGTCTTGAACGTAGTTCATGCGTAAGCACTGATGAGCGTGGTCCCATTCGTCTTTCTGGCCAATAAAGAAGTACTCACCCGGAACAATCAATACACCACGCGCTTTCAAGCGTTGGTACAACTCCATTGTCGTAATTGGCAACTCATCAAACCATAACCACAAGAAGATCGCCCCTTCAGGTTTGTGGATACGGAAGCGCTCATCGGTAATCGCCTGTTGTAGCAGTTCTACCGCGCGTTGTGATTTCTGCTTGTAGAACGGCTTAATCACCTCTGAACTCAGTTTTAGTAGATCGCCTTTAGCGATGATGTGGTTTGCCAATGCTGGGCCAACACTGCCCGGCGCTAAGCTGATGATACCATTCATATTGGTGAGTGCTTGGGTGATTTCTTCACTCGCAATCACAATCCCACATCGCACACCCGGCAAGCCAAGTTTGGATAGGCTCATGCACAAGATGGTGTTTTCATTCCAGAACGGTTCGACATCTTCAAAAATGATGTTCGGGAATGGCAAGCCGTACGCATTGTCGATGATCAGTGGGATGTTGTTCTCGCGCGCCAATTTGTCCAGTTTACGCACTTCTTCGTCAGTTAGTACGTTTCCTGTTGGGTTGGTTGGGCGAGATGCGCAGATTGCCGCAACAGAATCGTCGACGGTTAGCTGTTCAAAATCGACGTGGTATTTAAACAATCCGTTATCTAACAGCTCGATTTCTGGGTGGTAAGAGACAAAAATATCTTCATCAATGCCAGCATCACCATAGCCGATGTACTCAGGCGCGATAGGCAGTAGCACCTTCTTATGCGAACCGTCTGGCTGTTTACCTGCGAGTAAGTTGAACAAGTAGAAGAAGCCACTTTGGCTACCGTTAGTTAAGCTGATGTTCTTCTCTGAAATGTCCCAACCGTAAGTTTCACGGAATAATTGAGCCAGCGCTTTCACGAACGCGTCTTTACCCTGTGGCCCATCGTAGTTGGCTAGGGCGGCGACGAGCTCTCCATTGGCGAGCATTTCCTCACTGGCTTGGTGAAAGTAATCGAGCATGGCAGGAATGGCGGCTGGGTTGCCTCCACCGAGCATGATGGCACCTGGTGTGCGTAGACCATCATTCAAATCGTCCATTAACTGCGTGATACCTGAATACTGATTAAATTTTTCACCAAACTTTGAGAACTGCATGCTGACTGATACCTAATTCATTGTGATTGCTTATGTGTATTGAATGCTGATGAAACATCAGCTTATAGAGTAATACTTGACCTTACCCTAATGTTATTACGACGCAAAGTGTGAATTTACTCGAAGAAGAAAAAAGTGTGTCATCTGACCAGATGATGGGGATATGAGCAGTGAACAGAAAAGGGAAGCGAAATGCTTCCCTTGCTGGTGGAGTGAATCGGCTATTCGCCAGTGTAGACGATCAGCACTTTGTCGTCGTGGTATTGGCGCTCGAACGCGTAATACCCTTCTTGATTGCGAGTGATGTGTTTGCCTTGCGCAACCGCTGGGTGGCGTTGACGGAACTCGCCGAGTTTTTGCCAATGTTGCAGCAAGTCTTCACGTTCGCCATGAATCTTATCCCATGGCATATCAGAGCGAGTACCTTGAGTAGGATCGGAGCCAGTCATGCCAAAGTCACGAGCAATCTCATCGCCGTAGTAGATTTGGACTGCACCCGGAGCCAGCATTAGTGCATTGGCAGCGCGTGCTTGGTCATCGAAGCTGCGGCTGCGTGCCGACCAAAACAGTTGAGTATCGTGCGAAGACAGGTAACTCAACACGTTGAACTCAGGATCGGAGTTAATACGTTCCGCGTAGCGGCGATAATCGCTATCGAGTTGCGCAAAGCATTTCAGCGCTTTTGGTGCTACATCAGATTGGAACTCGAAGTTGATGATGGAATCGAAGCCGTTATCGAAATACGGGCTTTTCACCACGCTGTGCGCCCATACTTCACCCGTCATCCAGAAAGGTAGGTCATCCAAGGCTTTATCTGGGTTGTTTTGCTTCCACTGGGCAAGCGCTTGGGTGGTGCTGGCTTTCAGATCTGCCCACGCTTCCATTTCAACGTGTTTGGCCGTGTCAACGCGGAAGCCATCAATGCCGTAGTCGCGTACCCAGTCGGATAACCACGTAATCAGATGTTCACGTGGGGTTTGTAGCTCATCTTGCGCATTGGTGTCTTTATTGCGGAAGAAGTTTGGTAGTCCGGTTTTCTGAGTCGATTCGGTTTTGAGATCCGGTAGGTAGTTTAAAGACATGGTGATGTCGTTGTATCCCGGCGCATCGTACTCGCCGATGTCGGTACGAATCCAATCTTTGCCCCACCATTTATCCCACGCTTCGCTATCACCGTATTTGATGTAGTCGTTGAAGCTGTGCCAGCTTTGTCCTGATTTTGGCTGCCAGTCGGTCCATTTTTCACCAAGGAGTTCTTTGGCTTCTTGGTCATCAAGGTAAAGTTGACCAAAGCCGAATTCCTGCATGTCTGCTAATGTTGCGTAGCCAGTGTGGTTCATGACCACATCCCAAATCACGCGGATGCCTTTCTTGTGGGCAGTATCGACGAAGGTTCTGAGTTCATCTTCGGTACCCATGTTGGCATCAAGCTTGGTCCAATCTTGATGGTAGTAGCCGTGGTAGCCGTAGTGTTTAAAGTCACCTTTGTCACCGCCGCCAACCCAGCCATGGATTTGTTCCAGTGGTGAGGTTATCCAGATAGCATTCACACCAAGTGATTCGATGTAATCGAGTTTTTTCGTCAGACCCGCTAAGTCACCACCATGGAAGGTACCAATCTCGTATTTCCCGTCGTGGCTGCGACCGTAGCTATTGTCGTTGTCTGGGTTGCCATTGTAGAAGCGGTCAGTCATGACGAAGTACACCGTCGCGTTGTCCCAACTGAACGGTTTGTCGGCTTGCTGCTCAACCTCTTCTAGTAACAACAGACCTTGGCTCATTGGGCCCGGCTGCATGGTTACGCTGCCATTGGCGACTGTAGCTTGTTGTCCGGTTAAGGCATCACGAACGACAGTGCCATCACTGAAGGTTTGGGCAACGTTGATGGTTTTTGGCGTATCGGTTGCGACAGGGCAAGAGTAGGTAATATCTTGATCCTGTTTGGGTTTGAGCCTAACAGTTAGCTCGTTAGTGGTTGGGTTGAGCGTAAATTGATAGGTGTTGGCTTTGAAGATGCGCAGCGGCATTTGGACATCTGTGGCGCAATTATCCATTTTTAATGGACGATTGAATTTGATGCGGCTTTCTTCTGCCAAAGCAAAGCTACTTCCACAGCTTTGATTACTGTCGGCAATGGTAAAGGTGTAGCTGCCTTTTTCGAGTTTTTGCTCGGCGACAAGTAAGCCTTGTGAGTTTTCCTCAAAAACTGCGGTGTCATCACCAACGCTTAATACGATGGCATTTTCTGGAATCTGGCTGCAGGCGCTCAGTAGACCGATAGAGAGTGCGAGAATTGTTTTTTTCATTGTGTCCTTCCCCCGAATAAACAGTCCAGTTATAGCAAAACTGAGCCTCTACAATCCGAGCTCTGCACCAACAAGTTAAACGTGTCTCACCCTACAAATTTTTGCCTTGTTCACAAAATGAATAATAAGAACCGACGATCTCCATTTAAAGACAACAAAAAAGGGAAGCCGACGCTTCCCTTTACTTATCTCTTAATCACTTCTGAATCAGTAATGAATTACTTTTGAAGGACAGATATATCTGCGACCTGTAAGAACAGGTTACGCAGGTTGTTCAGCAATGTCAGACGGTTCTTCTTAAGTGCTTCGTCGTCTGCCATTACCATTACGTTATCGAAGAATGCATCTACTGGCTCACGTAGATCTGCTAGCTTGCTTAGGGCTTCTTGGTAGTTACCGGTCGCAAATGCAGGCTCTAGTGCTTCAGTCATGACTTCAACGCTTTCTGCTAGTGCTTTCTCTGCGTCTTCTTGTAGCAATGCTAGGTCAATTTCTTCTGCTAGTTCGCCGTCGAATTTCGCTAGGATGTTACCTACACGCTTGTTCGCTGCTGCTAGAGACTCAGCTGCTTCTAGTTCACGGAAGTGAGAAACCGCTTTAACTCGTTGGTCGAAGTCAGCTGGTTTCGTCGGGCGACGAGCTAGAACCGCTTGAATGATGTCTACGCTGAAGCCTTCGTCTTGGTACCAAGCACGGAAACGACCAAGCATGAATTCAATTACGTCTTGCTCAACGTTTTCGTTAGTTAAGCGGTCACCAAACAGTGATTTCGCTTTCGCAACGAGGTCAACAAGATCTAGGTTGTAACCGTATTCAACAATGATACGTAGTACACCTAGAGATGCGCGACGTAGTGCGAATGGGTCACTGCCTTTTGGCGCTTGACCAATACCGAAGATACCGACGATTGTGTCTAGCTTGTCTGCCATTGCAACTGCGGTTGAAACGCCGTTTGATGGCAGTTCATCACCTGCGAAACGAGGCATGTATTGCTCGTTCAGTGCGACTGCAACTTCTTCTGCTTCACCGTCGTGGCGCGCGTAGTGCATGCCCATGACACCTTGAGTATCCGTGAATTCGAATACCATAGAGGTCATTAGGTCACATTTTGCTAGTAGACCAGCACGCTTTGATTTCTCAACGTCAGCCCCGATTTGTTCTGCGATGTAGCCAGCAAGTTCAGTGATGCGGTCTGTTTTGCCTTTGATCGTACCCAGTTGCTTTTGGAAGATCGCTTGCTCTAGTTCAGGCAGACGGTCGATAAGCGGACGCTTACGGTCTGTGTTGAAGAAGAACTCTGCGTCGGCAAGACGAGGACGAACCACTTTCTCGTTACCTTCGATTACGTAACGAGGCTCTTTTGATTCGATGTTCGATACGAAGATGAAGTTCGGTAGTAGCTTCTTGTTTTCGTCGCCATTCTCATGTGAATAGACGGGGAAGTACTTCTGGTCACCTTTCATGGTGTAAACCAACGCTTCAGAAGGCACTTTTAGGAACTCTTCTTCAAACTTCGCGGTTAGTACTACTGGCCATTCAACCAGAGACGTTACTTCTTCTACTAGGTCATCTTCTAGGTCAGCGATACCGCCAACCGCTGCTGCCGCTTTTTGTGCGTCAGCTAGGATGATTGCTTTACGCGCTTCGTAATCTGCCATGACTTTACCGCGCTCTTCTAGGATTGCAGGGTATTGCTCAGCAGAATCGATAGTGAACTCTTGTTCACCCATGAAGCGGTGACCACGGATAGTGCGGTCAGAAGCAACACCAAGGATCTCGCCTTCGATTAGGTCGCTGCCCATTAGCATGGTTAGCGTCTTAACTGGACGGATGAACTGAGTTGTTTTGTTACCCCAGCGCATTGGTTTTGCGATAGGTAGGTTTGCTAGTGCTTTCGCTGCAAGTTCAACTACGATCTCAGACGTTGGCTGACCTTTCACTTCTTGTTTGAACAGTAGCCACTCACCTTTGTCTGTAACCATGCGCTCTGCTTGGTCAACCGTGATGCCACAACCGCGTGCCCAGCCTTGAGCCGCTTTGGTTGGGTTGCCTTCCGCGTCAAACGCTGCAGAAACCGCAGGGCCACGTTTTTCAACGATTTTGTCTGATTGGCTTTCTGCTAGTGCCGCGACTTTAAGTGCAAGACGACGAGGAGCCGCAAACCACTTCACGCCTTCGTGAGCAAGCTCAGCGCTTTTTAGTTCTGCTTCGAAGTTTGCTGCGAATGCTTCAGCTAGCGTACGAAGTTGCGTTGGTGGTAGCTCTTCTGTACCTAGCTCGATTAGAAATTCTTTTGCCATGTTACTCTACCCCTTACGCTTGTTCTTTCTTACACATTGGGAAGCCAAGAGCTTCACGCGATGCGTAGTATGCTTCTGCTACTGACTTAGTCAGATCGCGAATGCGCAGGATGTAACGCTGACGCTCAGTTACTGAGATCGCTTTACGCGCGTCTAGTAGGTTGAATGCGTGACCAGCTTTTAGAATGCGCTCGTAAGCAGGTAATGGCAGTGGCTTTTCAAGCTCAAGCAACTCTTTACACTCTTTCTCACACTGCTCGAAGAAACCAAATAGGAATTCAACGTCTGCGTGCTCGAAGTTGTAAGTCGATTGCTCTACTTCGTTTTGGTGGAAGATATCACCGTAAGTCACCTTGTTGCCGTCTGGCGCGATGTTCCAAACTAGGTCGTAAACCGAGTCTACTTCTTGGATGTACATTGCTAGACGCTCGATACCGTAAGTGATTTCGCCAGTGACTGGTTTACACTCAAGGCCGCCAACTTGTTGGAAGTAAGTAAACTGAGTCACTTCCATGCCGTTTAGCCAAACTTCCCAGCCTAGACCCCATGCGCCTAGTGTTGGGTTTTCCCAGTTGTCTTCTACGAAACGGATGTCGTGTACAAGAGGGTCAATACCAAGAACTTCAAGGGAGCCAAGGTACAACTCTTGAATATTGTCAGGCGATGGTTTTAGCGCTACTTGGAATTGGTAGTAGTGCTGAAGACGGTTAGGGTTTTCACCGTAACGGCCATCAGTAGGACGACGTGAAGGTTGTACGTAAGCTGTCGACATTGGCTCTGGGCCAAGCGCTCGTAGACAGGTCATTGGGTGAGAGGTACCCGCACCCACTTCCATATCTAGCGGTTGAACAATGGTACAACCATTTTGAGCCCAATAATCCTGCAGCGCGAGGATCATTCCCTGGAAGGTTTTGATATCGTATTTTTGCATAAGTCAGGTTCGCGCGATTCTCTTGTTACTCGTTAATTCGTCATCTATGCCGAGTTTTTCAACTCTAACAACGGCGATAAAGAGTAATTACGGTTGAATAAATTAACAATCTAGTATAACCAGATATTGAGCATGGGAGTAGAGCTAATCTTGATTAATTCGTGGGCGATTTTCTCCTTTAATGAATTTTTACCGCGTTATCTGCTGTATTTTTCTTAAAAGGGAGTTTTTGCCTGCTTTGGCTCTTGAGAAGCGCAACAAAGGTGGCTAGAATTGCGCCTGTCTTTGGGGAGTAGCTTACCTGATGAAGTTTCTGTTTCATCTGGTTCGTCCGTCAACATAATTGGTGCAAAATCACCATGGCGTTCGAGACTTGAAGCCTTTCAAGTTTAGCAAGACCTTAGACAAATCATCACGAACCGGGGTAGGGGCGTGAGGTTTGTCTTTGGTTAAATATAATAATCCCTGCCCCAATGAGCATGTCGTGAGCGTTTTAGCTATTTCAATTACTACTGTAGCGTTAGCAGAAATTGGCGATAAGACCCAATTGCTATCTCTATTACTCGCAAGTCGTTACCGCAAACCAATCCCAATTATTGCAGCAATCTTTTTGGCAACTATTGCCAACCACGCTTTGGCTGCATGGTTAGGTGTGGTTGTCGCTGACTATTTATCACCTGATATTTTAAAGTGGGTGCTGGTGGTCAGTTTTGTCGCGATGGCGGCTTGGGTGTTGATTCCTGATAAGTTGGATGATGACGAACAGATTTCAAACCGAGGTCCTTTCATTGCCAGCTTTATTGCTTTCTTTGTGGCTGAGATTGGTGATAAAACTCAGATCGCCACTTCTATCCTAGGCGCGCAATACGCGGATGCGCTGAGTTGGGTCATACTTGGCACGACCATTGGTATGTTGTTGGCTAACGTGCCTGTGGTGTTAATTGGTAAGCTTTCAGCAGACAAGATGCCCCTGGGGTTGATTCGTAAAGTCACCGCTATTTTGTTCGTGTTGTTGGCGATTGGTGCGGCCTTCTTTTAATGTTTTTAGGCGGATAACGCAGCCTGAAAATGGAAAATGTTATCCGCGAACAATCGTTAAAATGATGCAAATAATCAATAACTAGCGAATTAGTGGCGTAGCTCAAACTCTGACTTAAAATCGCTCCGTAGCGTGACGGATGACATATTAGTGTCATACTTGTCATGGTAGTTTAATGGTGTGAATGATAGCGAGAGGGCAAGTTTATGCTTACACGTTACATGGGGATGACCCCAAAGAGTCAGAGTTATTTATTCACCTTTGGTTTGGCGCTGTGCTTGTTAGCGATGGTACTGACTGATATGTGGTTGCCGATTGTGGCAGGATCGTTCGTTCTTACTGGATTAACAGTAGAGGCGTGGATTCGCGTAGCCCACATCATTCCTATGCATGAAGAGATGCGGGCAATGAAAAAACAACTCAACAAGCTCCAATCAGAAGTTCGCACACTCGAATACGATGAATAAACAAACGGCAGCCAATCGGCTGCCGTTTTTAATTCGACCAGATTACTCCAATCCTTTCTTGATCAGGTACTGATACGGAACTTGCTCCGTTTGTGCTGCAATTAATTGGTGATCCATAAAACGGCAGAAACTCGGAATGTCTCGAGTCGTGGATGGGTCATCTGCTTTGACCAGCAAAATCTCACCATCTTGCATGTTGCGAATTGTCTTCCTGACCATCATCACTGGCTCTGGGCAGCGCAGTCCTTCCGCCTCTAATGTCTTTGTTGCCAGTTCAGGATTAAAGCTCATAGTGTGATTCTCGTAACTAACTTAGCGGTGAATTCTACGTTCGTTGAAAAAATATTCAATAACCACTTGGCAAACGGAATTTTTTGTTTTACCTTAAATTAACAATTTGGTAACAACTGGCAAGGGAGAGGCAATGTTAACAGCGTTAGACAGACTTACGATTTACTCCGTACTTTGTTTTATCTCGTTTTGTGCTTTGGTACTCAGAACGCCAGCTGACACCTCTTTGATGCCTCTTGTAGGCATGGTTGCCACTATTATTGGGATTTGGATCGAGATGCGCAAATGGTCAGGTGCATCTGAGCAAGAAAATTAGCGCTTTTTGCTTCGATCAGAATACTTTAATAACGCTCACCTATTTTTACCGACACTTCATTCCGACACTATCCCCATTTTTCTTGGGCTTCCCCGCTGAAAGGCGGGATTTTTTTTGCCTGAAGAGTACAATTTACCCAAACACATACAAAATAAGTGGCTAATTCGTGGAACTGGAAGACATCTATCGCCGAGATTTAAATTTACTGGTTGCGTTGCGAGTACTGATAGAAGAAAACAGTGTCAGTAAGGCGGCAACACGTCTGAATTTGAGTCAATCGGCAATGAGTCGTGTGCTTGGTCGTCTGCGTGACTTATTGGGAGACCCGCTGTTTACTCGTCAGGGGCAGCATTTGATCCCAACTCAGAAAGCGTTAGAGATCGATGGCTCATTAGGCGAGCCATTAGAGTCTTTACGTCAGTTGTTATCTCCGGTTGAGTTTGACCCATTGCAATGCGTACAGACTTTCAACATCGTGACCACCGACTATGCCATGCAAACGATCTTACCGTTCGCTTTGCCGAGAATTTACCAAGAAGCGCCAAATGTGTCTTTTAACTTCTTACCACTGCAACACGACCGTTTATCAGATCAGCTCACTTATGAAGGTGCAGACTTAGCGATTTGTCGCCCGACAGGTCCGGTGGAGCCGCTACGCAGTGAAGTGTTGGGGCGAGTGGGGGTGCTGTGTATGCTTTCAAAACAGCATCCATTAGCGGATAAAGAAATGAGCTTGGATGATTATCTGAGTCATCCACATGCCATGATCGCCATCAGTGATGGTGTTAAGGCACTGATCGAACAAGCTTTGATGGAGAAACCTAAGCGTAAAATGGTTCTGCGGGCTTATCATTTAGAAGCCGCATTGGCGATCATGGATACCTTGCCAATTATCATCACAGTGCCAGCGGACTTGGCGTATCTGGTTGCCGAGCGTTATGACTTGGTGGTGAAACCATTACCATTCCAATTTACTCCATTTGAATACTCGATGATTTGGCATGCGCGTTGCGAGCATTCCCCTGCTCAAGAATGGTTAAGAACGATTGTGCGTGAAGAATGTAGCCGTCTAATAGCTAAGCGTATCGAAGATATGGGACTAAACTGCTAACAAAAAGAGCCAGCAATGCCGGCTCTTCGTCTGTTTACGCTGAGTCAGTGTTTATAGCTTGATAACCACACGACCTGTTACTTGACCGTTGGTGATGTCTTCTGCGTATTTTGGTGCTTCTGCTAGTTCTACTTCAGTACATGCTTGCTCGAAATAGCTGTCTGGTAGTAGTTCAACCAGTTTTTCCCATGCTGCGATGCGTTTCTCTGTTGGACACATTACTGAGTCCACACCTTGTAGACGAACGTTACGTAGGATGAACGGCATCACTGTAGTTGGTAGATCAAAACCACCTGCAAGACCACAAGCGGCGACTGCACTGTTGTAATCCATTTGCGCCAGTACTTTTGCTAGTACTTTGCTGCCGACGGTATCTACCGCACCTGCCCATACTTGCTTTTCAAGTGGACGTGCTGGTTCCTCAAATTCAGTACGGTCGATGATGCGGCTAGCACCTAGTTTTTCAAGTAGCGGGCCGTTTGTCTCTACACGTCCTGTCACTGCAGCAACTTTGTAGCCAAGCTGTGCTAGGAGCGTTACTGCAACCGAGCCTACGCCGCCACTTGCGCCCGTTACTAGGATTTCACCAGCTTCAGGTTTGATGCCTGCATCAAGCAGTGCTTGAACACATAGCATACCAGTGAAGCCAGCAGTACCAACCATCATTGCTTTCTTGCTGTCTAGACCTTTTGGTAGTGGCACGAGCCAATCCGCTTTTAGACGAGCACGTTGAGCCATGCCACCCCAATGGTTTTCACCCACGCCCCAGCCAGTTAAGACCACTTTGTCACCAGCTTGGTAACGCGAATCTTCAGAACTTACAACCGTACCCGCTAGATCAATGCCAGGTACCATCGGGAAGTTACGGATGATTTTACCTTTACCTGTGATCGCCAAACCATCTTTGTAATTCAACGATGAGTAATCGACTTCAACCAGAACGTCACCTTCCGGCAGTTGTGTTTCATCGATTTGCTCGATACTAGCGATAGTGCGTTTGTCTTCTTGGTTTAGAACTAGAGCATTAAACATAAGGTTCTCCGAAATTGCGTTAGCGTGACTCAGTTGCCACATACAGCAAGATATTAACTGTCTATAAGTCTATGTCTTCTCTATCTATGAATAAAATGAAAGTTACTCATTTTATGTATGCTTTGTATGCATATTTACTGTGTTTGGCGTAAAATAAAGGGCGACATCTGATGTCGCCCTTAAGTGTAATACTAAATTATTTTAGTATTTATTCATTTCATGCTGGTTGTTGAGTAGATCACTACGACCATCGTCGTTTTGAGCCTACTTCACTCAAAGCGTTAAGGCCTCTCAAATACGGTCGCTATACCCTGACCCAAACCGATACACATGGTGGCTAGACCGTATTTCGCGTCTTTCGCTTCCATTAGGTTGATCAACGTTGTTGAGATGCGTGAACCAGAACAGCCTAATGGATGACCTAATGCAATCGCACCACCGTTAAGGTTGACCTTCTCATCCATCACATCAAGCAGACCTAAGTCTTTAGCACACGGCAGAGACTGCGCTGCAAATGCTTCATTTAGCTCTACCACATCCATGTCTTCAATTGAAAGGCCAGCACGCTTGAGCGCTTTTTGCGTCGCCGGTACCGGACCGTAACCCATGATGGATGGATCGCAACCTGCGATCGCCATGCCCTTAATACGTGCGCGAATTTTCAAGCCAAGCTCATTGGCTTTCTCTTCGCTCATGATCAGCATCGCTGATGCGCCATCAGACAGCGCTGATGATGTACCGGCTGTTACTGTGCCGTTTGCTGGGTCAAACACAGGACGAAGCTGAGACAGACCTTCAACTGTTGTCTCTGGACGAATCACTTCATCATAGTCGAGAGTAAACAGTGTACCGTCAGCCGCATGGCCTTCAATTGGTAGGATTTCGTTTTTAAAGCGACCCTCTACGGTTGCTGCGTGCGCACGAGCGTGAGAGCGCGCGGCAAACTCGTCTTGTTGCTCACGACTAATGCCATGTAATTTACCAAGCATTTCAGCCGTTAAGCCCATCATGCCCGCAGCTTTTGCTACGTTCTTTGACATACCAGGGTGAAAGTCTACACCGTGGTTCATTGGCACATGCCCCATGTGCTCAACGCCACCAATTAGGCAGATTTCAGCATCGCCAGTCATGATCGCACGTGTACCGTCATGCAGCGCTTGCATGGATGAGCCACACAAACGGTTAACAGTTACAGCGCCAATTTCAATCGGCAGGCCCGCGAGTAGCGCGGCATTACGTGCAACGTTAAAGCCTTGCTCTAGTGTTTGCTGTACACAGCCCCAGTAGATGTCTTCAATCTCGCTTGGGTTCACTTGTGGGTTACGTGCAAGAATACCTTTCATTAGACGCGCAGATAGATCTTCTGCTCGTGTATGACGGAAAGCACCACCTTTAGAGCGACCCATTGGAGTACGTAGACAATCGACTACGACAACATTTCTTGTTTGATTAGTCATTTTAGAATCCCTCCTTAGATAGAACCTTGCTGTTGTGCACCGTAAAAGCTTTCACCTTTCGCCGCCATATCAATCAGCATTTGCGGTACTTGGTACATCGCACCTAGCTCGGCGTGTTGTTTTGCCATTTCAACGTATTCAGCAATACCCACGCTGTCTAGATAGCGGAATACGCCACCGCGGAATGGAGGGAAACCAAGACCATAAACCAATGCCATGTCTGCTTCCTGCGGAGTCGCGATGATGCCTTCTTGAAGGCACAGCACCACTTCGTTGATCATTGGAATCATCATACGTTGAATGATGGTCTCATCGTCAAAGTCATGCTTATCGGCACAAACGTCAGCAAGTACTGGTAAGATCGCTTCTGAGAAGGTTTTCTTCGGCTTACCTTTTTTATCTATGGTGTAGCTGTAGAAGCCATTACCATTTTTCTGACCATATTTGTCTGCTTCGAATAGTGCATCAATCGCATCACGACCTTGTTTACCCATACGCTCAGGGAAACCCTCTGCCATCACAGCTTGTGCGTGGTGCGCGGTATCAATGCCGACTACATCAAGCAAGTACGCCGGTCCCATCGGCCAGCCAAACTTACGCTCCATGACTTTGTCGATTTTCGTAAAGTCAGCACCATCACGAAGTAGCATGCTGAAGCCGCCAAAGTATGGGAACAATACGCGGTTAACGAAGAACCCCGGGCAGTCATTAACGACAATTGGTGATTTGCCCATTTTCGCAGCATACGCCACAACACGATTGATGGTTTCATCAGAGGTGTGCTCACCACGGATGATCTCAACAAGAGGCATACGATGCACTGGGTTGAAGAAGTGCATACCACAGAAGTTTTCTGGGCGTTTTAGTGATTTTGCCAATAGGTTGATAGGAATCGTCGAGGTGTTTGAGGTGATAACGGTGTCGTCACCGACATGGGACTCAACTTCACTCAAAACTGCTGCTTTTACTTTCGGGTTTTCAACGACAGCTTCAACAATCACATCAGAGTTTTCAATACCTGCGTAATGTAGGCTCGGTGTGATTGACGCTAAAATACCTGCCATCTTAAAGCCGTCAATGCGACCGCGAGATAAGCGTTTATTTAGCAGCTTAGATGCTTCAGTCATGCCTAGGTCGAGCGACGCTTGCGCGATGTCTTTCATTAAGACAGGCACACCTTTTAGCGCTGATTGGTAAGCAATGCCGCCACCCATGATTCCTGCACCTAACACGGCTGCACGTTGCGTGTCTTTACTTGCTGACTTCGCTGCTTTTTTCGCAATGCCTTTGATGTATTGATCATTAAGGAATAGGCCAACGAGTGATTTTGCTTCTTCCGATTTAGCCAATTTCACGAAGTGCTTACGTTCAATGTCTAACGCTTCATTACGTGCAAAGCGAGCACCTTCTTCAATCGTGATAACGGCTGTCATTGGGGCAGGGTAATGAGGACCTGCTTTTTGTGCCACCAGACCCTTCGCCATGGTGAAGCTCATCATTGATTCAAGCTTACTCAGCGTTAGCGGAGATGTTTTCTGTGCTCGGCGTGCTTGCCAGTCAAGTTTCTCGTTAATTGCAGAGTTCAGCGTTTGTAGTGCCGATTTGTATAAAGCATCAGTCTCTACAACAGCATCGAGTAAGCCAATTTTCAATGCTTCATCAGCTCGGCATGCTTTACCTTGGGTGATGATTTCCATTGCGCTGTCTGCGCCAATAACGCGAGGTAAGCGTACACAACCACCAAAGCCTGGCATGATTCCCAGTTTCGTTTCTGGTAGGCCGATGCTGGTGGTTTTGTCACCAATACGCATGTCTGTTGCTAGTACACATTCACAACCGCCACCAAGAGCGTGGCCTTTGATCACTGAGATGGTCGGAACGGGTAAGTCTTCTAATTTGTTAAAGATGCTATTAGCAAATTGCAGCCATTGGTCGAGATCGGCATCCGTTTTAGCAAACAGACCTAAAAACTCGGTAATGTCTGCGCCTACAATGAATGCGTCTTTATCTGAAGTGAGCAACAACCCCTTGAGGCCTTGATGGGCAATGAGCGCATCAAGAGCTTTATCTAGCGATTCCAATGTCGCTAGGTCGAGTTTGTTGACGGATTTTGGAGAGCAGAAGCTTAGCTCTGCAATACCATCTTGTATTTCCTTTACCTGTAGGGTTTCGGCTTGGTAAATCATTGTCTATCTCCATGACATACAATCGTGGATTGTCTGTATACCTATTTCAACGACGCCGTGTACCTCGGCAAATAGGTATCGAGGAAGTCGTTTTATTTTTGTTCTGGTTTGACCAGTAAAGTTAGTTTGGATCGTGGATTGTCTAATTTCAATACATTTTTTAAACAAGTGTTTAACATTGTGCGCTGTGGCAGATCTTATGCGACGGGTAAATCACACTCGTGATAGACTTCAGGCAAATAGACCTGAATCCATAATCCTATGAATGACAAGCCTTATCTGATTCCAGCAGAGCTCGCTCAATTTGAAGAAGAAATTAAAAAGAGCGTATTCATTACTTATTTGGCGCACACGCCAAGTATCGAAGCTGCAAAAGCATTTGTTGATCAAATCAAAGCTAAACACGCTGATGCTAGACATAACTGTTGGGGCTTTGTTGCTGGTCGCCCGGAAGATTCAATGAAATGGGGTTTTAGTGATGATGGGGAGCCATCCGGAACTGCAGGCAAACCGATCCTGGCGCAGCTGTCTGGATCTGGTGTGGGGGAGATCACGGCAGTGGTCACGCGATACTCTGGTGGAATCAAGTTAGGTACAGGCGGCTTGGTTAAAGCGTATGGGGGTGGAGTACAACAAGCGCTCAAGCTGCTTCAAACTATTGAGAAAAAAATAACCACAAAGCTCAGACTAACGTTAGACTATGGGTTTATGCCGATCGCACAGTCAATCATGCCGCAATTTGGTGCGATAGAAGTCGAGGCTGAATACAGCGATCAGGTCGTATTAGTGGTGGAAATTGAGCTTCGAGAAGTGAGCGCGTTTACCCAAGCAATCATCAATAAAAGCGGGGCAAAGGCAATTGTCACTCCGCTAGACGGACAATAATGAAAAACAGGAAGCAACAGGGACAGCTTCGCTAGTCAATTTATCCATGCAATTTCGTTCAATTATTCGAATCGTCGGGCTACTGCTCGCACTCTTTAGTGTCACTATGCTTGCGCCAGCACTCGTTGCGCTGATCTATCGAGATGGTGCAGGTGTGCCTTTTGTCACGACATTTTTTGTTCTGCTGTTTTGTGGGGCCGTTTGTTGGTACCCAAACCGCAGGTATAAGCACGAGCTTAAAGCTCGAGATGGCTTTCTTATTGTCGTCTTATTCTGGACAGTACTTGGCAGTGCAGGCTCGATCCCCTTTCTCATTGCTGACAACCCGAACGTCTCAGTCACAGATGCGTTTTTTGAATCGTTTTCTGCTCTCACTACGACCGGGGCGACCGTTATTGTTGGTTTGGATGAGTTACCTAAAGCGATTCTATTCTATCGACAGTTACTGCAGTGGTTCGGAGGTATGGGAATCATCGTATTAGCTGTGGCGATTTTGCCAGTACTTGGCATTGGTGGTATGCAGCTTTACCGCGCCGAGATCCCTGGTCCAGTCAAGGACACTAAAGTGACGCCGCGCATAGCAGAAACTGCTAAGGCGCTTTGGTACATCTATTTGAGCCTGACTATCGCCTGTGCATCGGCTTTTTGGTTAGCTGGTATGACGCCATTTGACGCCATCAGTCACAGCTTTTCCACCATTGCCATTGGTGGCTTTTCTACCCACGATGCCAGCATCGGATACTTTGATAGTTACGCGATTAACCTGATTACGGTGGTTTTTCTGCTTATATCTGCATGTAACTACACGCTGCACTTTGCTGCATTTGCATCAGGTGGCGTACATCCCAAGTATTACTGGAAAGATCCTGAGTTTCGCGCCTTCTTGTTTATTCAAGTGCTGCTATTTGTCATTTGCTTTCTATTATTACTGAAACATCACTCTTACACATCGACATACGATGCTTTCGATCAGGCACTTTTCCAAACCGTGTCAATTTCGACAACTGCGGGCTTTACGACGACAGGTTTTGCGGATTGGCCGCTCTTCTTACCTGTGCTGTTATTGTTCTCTTCCTTTATAGGTGGTTGTGCTGGTTCAACAGGCGGCGGCATGAAAGTGATCCGTATCTTGCTTCTTACCCTACAAGGTGCGCGTGAACTAAAACGTTTAGTCCATCCACGCGCGGTTTACACCATCAAAGTCGGTGGTAGTGCTCTGCCGCAACGTGTTGTCGATGCGGTTTGGGGTTTCTTCTCCGCATACGCATTGGTATTTGTGGTTTGTATGTTGGGCTTGATTGCTACAGGGATGGACGAGCTCAGTGCATTCTCTGCGGTGGCTGCAACTCTGAACAACCTCGGTCCAGGCCTGGGGGAAGTGGCGCTTCACTTTGGTGATGTTAACGACAAAGCAAAATGGGTATTGATAGTTTCTATGCTGTTTGGTCGTTTGGAAATCTTTACCTTACTTATTCTACTTACGCCGACGTTTTGGCGTAGCTAAGGGGAAATCGTGGCAAAAGCATTATTTCTATACTCTTCCCGCGAAGGGCAGACTAAAAAAATTCTCCACTATATAGATGAACAACTTCCAGACTTCGATTGTGAGCTGGTGGATTTACATAATGTCGAGACGATTGACTTCAGTCAATACGACAGAGTGTTGATAGGCGCCTCTATTCGTTATGGTCATCTTAATAAAAAGCTATACCAGTTTATTGAGCGAAATCTCAATAAATTGGAGCGAAATAAAGTGGCATTTTTCTGCGTAAACCTAACCGCTCGTAAAGAGGACCAAGGAAAGGATACACCTGAAGGTAGTGCTTACATTCGCAAGTTTCTAATTAAGTCGCCTTGGAAACCAACGCTAATCGGTGTTTTTGCTGGTGCACTTTATTACCCACGTTACAGCTGGTTCGACAGAACTATGATTAGGTTCATTATGTCGATGACAGGTGGCGAAACCGATACGACCAAAGAAGTGGAATACACCAATTGGGAAAAAGTGGCTCTTTTCGCAGATAAATTCAGAGAACTGTAGAAATAACGTGCTCTTTTGACCGCTTTTGATGCAAATTTATCCGAACGATAAAAAAATCAAAAAAAACGAGAAAAAGGGCTTGCCAATGTGATCGCAATCTCTATAATGCCACCTCGCTGACACGGCAACGCTTCGAAAGAAACGAAAGCCAAGTTAGCAAGCCAAATTAGCCAAGCGGAAACGCTTGAAAAAAGTTTGAAAAAAGTGATTGACACTAAACTTTAACTCGCTAAAATGGCCGTCCTGTTTTGAGCAAAGCTCAACAGGAAAAGCTCTTTAACAATATAGACCTATCAATCTGTGTGGGCACTCGTTGATGATAATCCAATTCGATACTTCGGTATCAAATTAGGTTTCAATGATACGAAGTGACCATTGAATCTTCGGATTCAGCACAGTCAATTCAAACATTACGTTATGTAATGTTCAGTATTCATTGAGCCGAACAAAATCTTAAATTGAAGAGTTTGATCATGGCTCAGATTGAACGCTGGCGGCAGGCCTAACACATGCAAGTCGAGCGGAAACGAGTTGTCTGAACCTTCGGGGAACGATAACGGCGTCGAGCGGCGGACGGGTGAGTAATGCCTAGGAAATTGCCCTGATGTGGGGGATAACCATTGGAAACGATGGCTAATACCGCATGATGCCTACGGGCCAAAGAGGGGGACCTTCGGGCCTCTCGCGTCAGGATATGCCTAGGTGGGATTAGCTAGTTGGTGAGGTAAGGGCTCACCAAGGCGACGATCCCTAGCTGGTCTGAGAGGATGATCAGCCACACTGGAACTGAGACACGGTCCAGACTCCTACGGGAGGCAGCAGTGGGGAATATTGCACAATGGGCGCAAGCCTGATGCAGCCATGCCGCGTGTATGAAGAAGGCCTTCGGGTTGTAAAGTACTTTCAGTCGTGAGGAAGGTGGTAGTGTTAATAGCACTATCATTTGACGTTAGCGACAGAAGAAGCACCGGCTAACTCCGTGCCAGCAGCCGCGGTAATACGGAGGGTGCGAGCGTTAATCGGAATTACTGGGCGTAAAGCGCATGCAGGTGGTTTGTTAAGTCAGATGTGAAAGCCCGGGGCTCAACCTCGGAATAGCATTTGAAACTGGCAGACTAGAGTACTGTAGAGGGGGGTAGAATTTCAGGTGTAGCGGTGAAATGCGTAGAGATCTGAAGGAATACCGGTGGCGAAGGCGGCCCCCTGGACAGATACTGACACTCAGATGCGAAAGCGTGGGGAGCAAACAGGATTAGATACCCTGGTAGTCCACGCCGTAAACGATGTCTACTTGGAGGTTGTGGCCTTGAGCCGTGGCTTTCGGAGCTAACGCGTTAAGTAGACCGCCTGGGGAGTACGGTCGCAAGATTAAAACTCAAATGAATTGACGGGGGCCCGCACAAGCGGTGGAGCATGTGGTTTAATTCGATGCAACGCGAAGAACCTTACCTACTCTTGACATCCAGAGAACTTTCCAGAGATGGATTGGTGCCTTCGGGAACTCTGAGACAGGTGCTGCATGGCTGTCGTCAGCTCGTGTTGTGAAATGTTGGGTTAAGTCCCGCAACGAGCGCAACCCTTATCCTTGTTTGCCAGCGAGTAATGTCGGGAACTCCAGGGAGACTGCCGGTGATAAACCGGAGGAAGGTGGGGACGACGTCAAGTCATCATGGCCCTTACGAGTAGGGCTACACACGTGCTACAATGGCGCATACAGAGGGCGGCCAACTTGCGAAAGTGAGCGAATCCCAAAAAGTGCGTCGTAGTCCGGATTGGAGTCTGCAACTCGACTCCATGAAGTCGGAATCGCTAGTAATCGTGGATCAGAATGCCACGGTGAATACGTTCCCGGGCCTTGTACACACCGCCCGTCACACCATGGGAGTGGGCTGCAAAAGAAGTAGGTAGTTTAACCTTCGGGGGGACGCTTACCACTTTGTGGTTCATGACTGGGGTGAAGTCGTAACAAGGTAGCGCTAGGGGAACCTGGCGCTGGATCACCTCCTTATACGATGATTATTGCGATGAGTGTTCACACAGATTGATACGGTTTATGAAGTTTAAGAGATAGAACATCCCCCAAGATGTTCAACTTAGTGTCCCGTTCGTCTAGAGGCCTAGGACACCGCCCTTTCACGGCGGTAACAGGGGTTCGACTCCCCTACGGGATACCATTGGGTCGTTAGCTCAGTTGGTAGAGCAGTTGACTTTTAATCAATTGGTCGCAGGTTCGAATCCTGCACGACCCACCATTTCCTTCCACGGAAATCAAAATAATGTGGGCGATTAGCTCAGTTGGGAGAGCACCTGCCTTACAAGCAGGGGGTCACTGGTTCGAGCCCGGTATCGCCCACCATTCTCTAAGTATTTTTGGAATAAAACGTCCAAACCAGAACAAGCAATTGATACTGGTTGGCATTTTTGACTCTGAAAGTCTTTAGAAAATGTAACTTCCTTGTGAAGAAACATAGCTCTTTAACAATTTGGAAAGCTGACAAAACAACAATTTATTGTTGTTTGTAAAGTTCTCAATGTTTATCGAAAGATAAACACCAAAAAACACATTCAAGTGTTCTTGGCTTTTTGTTTTCATTTTTTCTAAAAATGAAGGTAAAGAGATGAGTCCGGCAAAATCGAATGTCTCTCGCTCATTCAAATAATGAGAGACAACTTTGGTGATTTGATTATCAACTCGAAACTCCTTCGGGTTGTATGGTTAAGTGACTAAGCGTACACGGTGGATGCCTTGGCAGTCAGAGGCGATGAAGGACGTATTAACTTGCGATAAGCCCAGATTAGGTAGTAAAAACCACTTGAGTCTGGGATTTCCGAATGGGGAAACCCACTTGCATAAGCAAGTATCGTTATGTGAATACATAGCATAACGAGGCGAACCGGGGGAACTGAAACATCTAAGTACCCCGAGGAAAAGAAATCAACCGAGATTCCGAAAGTAGCGGCGAGCGAAATTGGACTAGCCCTTAAGCTTTATAGGCGTCAGGTGAACAAGCTGGAAAGCTTGGCGATACAGGGTGATAGCCCCGTAACTGACGACGCATATTCAGTGAAATCGAGTAGGGCGGGACACGTGATATCCTGTCTGAATATGGGGGGACCATCCTCCAAGGCTAAATACTACTGACTGACCGATAGTGAACCAGTACCGTGAGGGAAAGGCGAAAAGAACCCCTGTGAGGGGAGTGAAATAGAACCTGAAACCGTGTACGTACAAGCAGTAGGAGCAGGCTTTGTCCTGTGACTGCGTACCTTTTGTATAATGGGTCAGCGACTTATATTCAGTGGCAAGGTTAACCATCTAGGGGAGCCGTAGGGAAACCGAGTCTTAACTGGGCGTTCAGTCTCTGGATATAGACCCGAAACCAGGTGATCTAGCCATGGGCAGGTTGAAGGTTGAGTAACATCAACTGGAGGACCGAACCGACTAATGTTGAAAAATTAGCGGATGACTTGTGGCTAGGGGTGAAAGGCCAATCAAACCTGGAGATAGCTGGTTCTCCCCGAAAGCTATTTAGGTAGCGCCTCGGACGAATACTACTGGGGGTAGAGCACTGTTAAGGCTAGGGGGTCATCCCGACTTACCAACCCTTTGCAAACTCCGAATACCAGTAAGTACTATCCGGGAGACACACGGCGGGTGCTAACGTCCGTCGTGGAGAGGGAAACAACCCAGACCGCCAGCTAAGGTCCCAAATTACTACTAAGTGGGAAACGATGTGGGAAGGCTCAGACAGCCAGGATGTTGGCTTAGAAGCAGCCATCATTTAAAGAAAGCGTAATAGCTCACTGGTCGAGTCGGCCTGCGCGGAAGATGTAACGGGGCTAAGTAGTAAACCGAAGCTGCGGCAATACTCTTTGAGTATTGGGTAGGGGAGCGTTCTGTAAGCGGTTGAAGGTGTGTGGTAACGCATGCTGGACGTATCAGAAGTGCGAATGCTGACATGAGTAACGATAAAGGGGGTGAAAAACCTCCTCGCCGGAAGACCAAGGGTTCCTGTCCAACGTTAATCGGGGCAGGGTAAGTCGACCCCTAAGGCGAGGCCGAAAGGCGTAGTCGATGGGAAACGGGTTAATATTCCCGTACTTCTTACAATTGCGATGGGGGGACGGAGAAGGCTAGGTGGGCCTGGCGACGGTTGTCCAGGTTCAAGTGCGTAGGCTTGAGAGTTAGGTAAATCCGGCTCTCTTTAAGGCTGAGACACGACGTCGAGCATCTACGGATGTGAAGTCATTGATGCCATGCTTCCAGGAAAAGCCTCTAAGCTTCAGATTGTAAGGAATCGTACCCCAAACCGACACAGGTGGTCGGGTAGAGAATACCAAGGCGCTTGAGAGAACTCGGGTGAAGGAACTAGGCAAAATGGTACCGTAACTTCGGGAGAAGGTACGCTCTCGACGGTGAAGTCCCTCGCGGATGGAGCTATTGAGAGTCGCAGATACCAGGTGGCTGCAACTGTTTATTAAAAACACAGCACTGTGCAAAATCGCAAGATGACGTATACGGTGTGACGCCTGCCCGGTGCCGGAAGGTTAATTGATGGGGTTAGACTTCGGTCGAAGCTCTTGATCGAAGCCCCGGTAAACGGCGGCCGTAACTATAACGGTCCTAAGGTAGCGAAATTCCTTGTCGGGTAAGTTCCGACCTGCACGAATGGCGTAATGATGGCCACGCTGTCTCCACCCGAGACTCAGTGAAATTGAAATCGCTGTGAAGATGCAGTGTACCCGCGGCTAGACGGAAAGACCCCGTGAACCTTTACTACAGCTTGGCACTGAACATTGACCCTACATGTGTAGGATAGGTGGGAGGCTTTGAAGCGCAGTCGCTAGATTGCGTGGAGCCGTCCTTGAAATACCACCCTTGTAGTGTTGATGTTCTAACGTCGACCCCTCATCGGGGTTGCGGACAGTGCCTGGTGGGTAGTTTGACTGGGGCGGTCTCCTCCCAAAGCGTAACGGAGGAGCACGAAGGTGGGCTAATCACGGTTGGACATCGTGAGGTTAGTGCAATGGCATAAGCCCGCTTGACTGCGAGAATGACAATTCGAGCAGGTGCGAAAGCAGGTCATAGTGATCCGGTGGTTCTGAATGGAAGGGCCATCGCTCAACGGATAAAAGGTACTCCGGGGATAACAGGCTGATACCGCCCAAGAGTTCATATCGACGGCGGTGTTTGGCACCTCGATGTCGGCTCATCACATCCTGGGGCTGAAGTCGGTCCCAAGGGTATGGCTGTTCGCCATTTAAAGTGGTACGCGAGCTGGGTTTAGAACGTCGTGAGACAGTTCGGTCCCTATCTGCCGTGGGCGTTGGAGAATTGAAAGGGGCTGCTCCTAGTACGAGAGGACCGGAGTGGACGAACCTCTGGTGTTCGGGTTGTGTCGCCAGACGCATTGCCCGGTAGCTAAGTTCGGGATCGATAACCGCTGAAAGCATCTAAGCGGGAAGCGAGCCTTGAGATGAGTTCTCCCTGATACTTTAAGTATCCTAAAGGGTTGTCGTAGACTACGACGTTGATAGGCAGGGTGTGTAAGCGTTGTGAGGCGTTGAGCTAACCTGTACTAATTGCCCGTGAGGCTTAACCATACAACACCCAAGGGGTTTTGATGGACTCAATGAAAGAACATTGAATGTGTAAGAACGAGAATTAAGAAACAGCTTTCCGAATTAAAGAATTTGCTTGGCGACCATAGCGTTTTGGACCCACCTGATTTCCATGCCGAACTCAGAAGTGAAACGAAATAGCGCCGATGGTAGTGTGGGGCTTCCCCATGTGAGAGTAGGACATCGCCAGGCTTTAAATTTGAAAAAGCCCACTCGAAAGAGTGGGCTTTTTTACGTTTCTGGGTTCTGAAAATTACCTAAGCACTCAGAACTCAAACATCTATCGTTAAGGTGTAATGTATTTACTCTCTGCTACTTTCCAAAAAGCCTTCACTAATGGATTCTCTAACTGATTTTTGGTGCAGCAGACACCAAGTTCAAACGGCTTAATTGGTAACACTTTTAAGCGATTTATCTTCTCCCTCACCGGGCTATTGTTGATCACGACATCAGGTGCGATACCCACACCGCATCCCAGTGCAACCATACTTACGATGGCTTCATGCCCTGACGTTTGCGCGTAGATATTCGGCTTTATTTTCATTTGTTTGAGCCAAGTATTGGCTCTATCTCTTGCTGTCCCTGCTTCTGGGAGAATGAATGGAATGACTGACCAGTTTGGTCTTTCTTTTTGTAGCTCCTCCGCAAATGAACTCACGCCGACAGGAGCGATGACAGAAAGTGGTATTTCACTGATCGTTTCAAATGCGATTTTGCTTGGCATCTGCTCAGATTTGGCTGAGATGGCAATATCTGCTTCATCTGCTAAAATTTTGTCGATCGCTTGAGCTGGATCGCCGGTTGATAGCTTAAATTCGATAAAAGGATGCTGCAGACGAAAATCAGAGATTAACTCTGGCAGGTGGCTGTAGCTTGCAGTAACCGAACAAAAGAGACGGATTTCTCCTTTCAATTCGTCCTCTGCTCCCTTTAGGTGACTTTGGTACTGCTGCCATTCGCCAAGAATTTTTAAGGCGACAGGAACCAGTTTTTTGCCTTGGCTCGTTAAATCAACGCTGCGATTGTCCCGCAAAAATAATTGTTGGCCAGTTTCTTCCTCTAGCTTTTGTATTTGTCTGCTCAAGGCTGAAGGACTCACATGCATCGCTGCTGCGGTCTTAGCGAAACTTTTACTCTCACACAGATGAATAAAAAGTTGCAGGCTTTTGATATTCATTAAATCTTCATTTCCATGTTGCATAAATTGCAATAACTAATTGTGAATATATCACTTTAAGCAATTTAATGTCTGTTTTAGTATGAAGTTATTCGGTAAGGCAATTACCGACCTCAATGGAAGAATCTCAAAGGAGCACCCAGATGGCTAATTATTTCAATACCTTAAACTTGCGCGAGCAGTTGGACCAATTAGGTCGTTGTCGCTTTATGGATCGTAGTGAATTTGCTTCAGAAGCGGATTACTTAAAAGGCAAGAAAGTGGTCATCGTAGGTTGTGGTGCTCAAGGTCTTAACCAAGGTCTGAATATGCGTGACTCTGGTCTAGACGTTGCTTATGCGCTTCGCCAAGCAGCGATTGATGAGCAACGCCAGTCATTCAAAAACGCAAAAGACAACGGTTTTGAGGTAGGTAGCTACGAAACGCTAATTCCACAAGCTGACTTAGTAGTAAACCTTACTCCTGATAAGCAGCACACAAACGTTGTTGAGACGGTAATGCCGCTAATGAAAGAAGGCGCAGCGCTAGGTTACTCACATGGCTTCAACGTTGTTGAAGAGGGCATGCAAATCCGTAAAGACCTAACAGTAGTAATGGTTGCACCTAAGTGCCCGGGCACGGAAGTTCGTGAAGAGTACAAGCGTGGTTTCGGTGTTCCAACTCTTATCGCTGTTCACCCAGAGAACGACCCAAAAGGTGAAGGTTGGGATATCGCGAAAGCTTGGGCTGCAGCAACAGGTGGTCACCGTGCAGGCTGTCTAGAGTCTTCTTTTGTTGCTGAGGTGAAATCTGACCTAATGGGTGAGCAAACTATCCTTTGTGGCATGCTACAGGCAGGCTCTATCGTATGTTACGAGAAGATGATTGCTGATGGTATCGATCCTGGCTACGCAGGTAAGCTTCTTCAATACGGTTGGGAAACCATCACTGAAGCACTGAAGTTTGGTGGTATCACTCACATGATGGATCGCCTAACGAACCCTGCAAAAGTGAAAGCATTTGAGCTTTCTGAAGAGTTAAAAGAGCTGATGCGTCCGCTATACAACAAGCACATGGACGATATCATTACAGGTCACTTCTCTAGCACTATGATGGCTGACTGGGCAAACGACGATGCGAACCTACTAGGCTGGCGTGCAGAAACGGGTGAAACTGCTTTCGAAAACTACCCAGAAACTGACGTAGAAATCTCTGAGCAAGAGTACTTCGATAACGGTATCCTGATGGTTGCTATGGTTCGTGCGGGTGTTGAGCTAGCATTCGAAGCAATGACGGCATCTGGCATCATCGATGAGTCTGCTTACTACGAGTCTCTACACGAGCTGCCACTTATCGCAAACACTATCGCACGTAAGCGTTTATACGAGATGAACGTGGTTATCTCCGATACGGCTGAATATGGTAACTACCTATTTGCTAATGTAGCAACGCCGCTACTGCGTGAAAAATTCATGCCTTCTGTTAGTACAGACGTCATTGGTAAAGGTCTAGGTGAAACGTCTAACCAAGTCGATAACGCAACTCTTATCGCTGTGAATGAAACAATCCGCAACCACCCTGTAGAATACATCGGTGAAGAACTACGTGGTTATATGACAGATATGAAGCGCATCGCGGTTGGTGGCTAATTTTCTTTGCTTCAAAGTAGAGAAAATATTAAGTGAACTCTGGCCAGACTGGAGTCGATAAATACAAAAACACAACATCTAATCAAAAGGCTTGGTCGCCGTTGACCAAGCCTTTTTGTTTTTAGCCGATTTATCTGCGCGCCGATAAGAAAAACGCTCCTTTGTGAGGAGCGTTTTAACACTTATTTTTCTGCAAGCTTCTCTTCAAGCTCCGCCAATTTCTGTTCCATTTCTGTTAGCTTTTGACGTGTACGTAGTAAAACTTGAGTTTGAACATCAAACTCTTCACGACTTACAACATCTAGCTTGTTTAGTTGGCCTTGGATTACTTGACGAACTTTCTGATCAACATCAGAGCCCAACTCTTTTACAGGTTGAGGCATTGAGTCGTGAATCTGTTTAGCAATTTGCTCTAATTTCTTTGGGTCAAACATAGTGGCTAAAACTCCTTTTGATTTGTCCTCATTTTAAGTAAATGATACGTGAAAGTCGCCATTTAGATGGCAAAAAAGAGAGCGGCAATAAAAAAGGTCACCGAAGTGACCTTTTTGAATGCCTTAAAAGCTTATCTGTTATCCGCTAATTCACGGTGGGCTGCTTTCGCTTCATCAACTCGTGCCAACTTCTCCAAGTCTTTGTCTTCAACAAATACTGGCAGTGGTTTGTGTTTTTTCTGCTAGGTAGCTGTAAATCACAGGTAGTACGAATAGTGTGAACAATGTACCAATTGCTAGACCAGCAACGATTACGATACCGATACTGAAACGTTGCGCGGCACCTGCACCTGTTGCGTACATCAGCGGGATCAGACCTGCGATCATTGCTGCGGTTGTCATTAGGATAGGGCGAAGACGCACTTTCGCAGCCTCCATCACCGCATCAATACGAGACAGTTTATTATGTAACTGCTCTTCTTTGGCTACTTCACAGATCAAGATACCGTGCTTGGTGATTAGGCCGACCAGCGTGATCAAACCAACTTGCGAGTAGATGTTCATTGAGGCCGTACCCCACGCCAACGCGATCAAGGCACCACATATTGCTAGCGGTACAGATACCATGATGACAATAGGGTCGCGGAGTGATTCAAATTGAATCGCCAGAACGAGGAAGATGATCGCAAGTGCAAGACCAAAGGTTGCATACAAGGCACTACCTTCCGTTACAAACTGACGAGATTCGCCCATGTAATCGTGGTTATAGCCTGCAGGCAGTTTGGTTTGTGCGATGTCTTCAAACCAGTTAATTGCATCACCCATAGCAACGTTAGGCGATGGCACCGCACCTACCGTCGCGGAGTTTAACTGGTTGAAGTGTGGCAAAGAGCGAGGCTCTGCTATCACATCAATCGTAATCAAGCTGCTTAGTGGGACGGCTTTACCATCAACAGAACGCACATAGTAGTTCTTCATCGACTCTGGGTTTAGACGCCATTTACGTTCAACTTGAGGAATCACTTCATATGAGCGGCCGTTAAGGTCGATACGGTTAACGTAACCATCAGCCATCATGGTGCTGAGAGTGATACCAATATCTTGCATGGTCACACCGTAGGCACCCGCTTTGTCTTTATCGATCTTAATCTTCATGGTTGCTGAATCGTAGTTCAGGTCTAGATCGGAATAGACAAACATTGGACTACTTGCAACATCGGTCAGGATATCGCTAGCGATAGTAAACAAGCTTTCGAAGCTATTTGGTGTCGTAATTACAAACTGGACAGGTAGGCCTGAGCCCGCACCAGGCAGTTCTGGCATTTGGAACGCAGTGACAGACATACCTGGGACACTTGAAACTAGGCCTCCCACACGTTTTGTGATTTCAGATTGACTTGCTTCTCGTTCACTCCATGGCTTCAATGTTGCTAGACCAAACGCTTGGTTTGAGTTCGGCACACCGTTAAATACCTGAGCGTATTCTACTTCTGGCTGATCAGAGAGAATCTTATTCACGTCATCCATGGTGTTTTGGATGTAGTCCAAGTTCGCGTTTGATGGTGCGGTACCCATCAGAACAACTACACCTTTATCTTCGGATGGCGCCAGCTCACTAGGAATAAACTTAAACAGAATCGGTAAGCTCGCAAATACAATTATCGCAAATGCAATTACAACAGGACGGTGAGCCATGACTGCTGTAAGCATTTTCTCATAGCGATTGGTCATGCCATCAAGGATATGATGAACTTTTTGCTCAAACTTGCTCGGTTTTTCGTTCGCCTTCAGCATCTTTGAACACATCATAGGTGATAGCGTTAAAGCGATGATACCGGACACAAATACCGAACCTGCTAGCGTTAAAGCGAACTCTTTGAACAACGATCCTGTAATACCACCCATCAACGCGATTGGTGCGTATACTGCACCTAGCGTTAATGTCATAGCAATAACTGGCACTGCAATTTCACGAGTACCAATGATTGCTGCACGGAATGGTGATTCGCCCTCTTTGATATGACGATCCACGTTTTCTAGTACCACGATCGCGTCATCCACCACCAGACCGATGGCAAGTACCATCGCCAGTAGTGTCATTAAGTTCCAAGAGAAGCCCATTGCCTGCATAACCATCGCTACACCAATCAAAGAGAGTGGAATAGTGACGATAGGAATGATGACCGCACGGAACGAACCTAGGAACAGTGTGATCACTACAAGTACGATAATTGCCGCTTCAAGAATCGTTTTCACTACTTCGTGAATTGACTCGTTGATCGCAATGGTAGAGTCGTACATCACGTTCATTTTGATGTTACTTGGTAAGTTGCGCTCAAGTTGAGGTAATAATTCAAGCACATCAGCAGCGATGTTGATTGGGTTGGCACTTGGCGCGGCGTTGATTGCAGCAACCACTGCTTCTTGGCCGTTTGCACTTGCACGGTAAACGTCGTGACTCTTCTCAAGTGTTACCTTCGCGATATCACCTAAGCGAATAACGTCCCCTTCACCCGTTTTTACGACCAACGCTTCAAGCTCAGCAACGTTTGATACCTGAGTATCCGCGCTGCCGTTATAAAGCACGAACTCACCCGTCGCTTGACCCGTCGCAGATTGGTAGTTATTGGCGTTAAGAACGCTCATCACATCCGTTGCCGTTAGCTTTAATGCGCCCATTTTGGCTGGATCTAGCCATACGCGCAGCGCATATTTCATACCACCGTAAAGGTCAACTTTTGATACACCATTTACAGTGAATAGCTGTGGGTTGATTACACGCTCAAGGTAGTCGGTGATCTGGCTGGAAGACAACTCGTCACTGGTAAAACCAATATACAATACCGCGGTAGTAGAACCGGTCGACATGGTTACGGTCGGGTCTTCGGCTTCTTTTGGAAGCTGGGAACGTACCGAGTTAGTTTTCGCTAAGATGTCAGCCAATGCCGCGTTTGGGTCGGTATTCAACTTCATGTTGACAGTAATGGTTGATTTACCTAACACCGATTGCGAGGTCATATAATCAATATTATCGGCTTGCGCCACCGCTTGCTCCAAGGGCTGAGTAATAAAGCCCTGGATCAAGTTGGCACTTGCACCGTAGTAACTGGTGGTCACGGTGACCACTGTATTCGTCATTTCAGGGTATTCACGAACTTGCATTTTGAACACGGCTTGCAAACCAAGCAATGCAATCAAAAAACTGATCGATACCGCTAAAACTGGACGTTTTATAAAAACATCTGTAAAGCGCATGATGCCTCCAACTTAAAGCATTGGTGTTTCAGCAGGTGGGGTAGTTGCATCGCTTTCAACAATGCTTACTTTTGCGTGGTTACTTAAACGGACTTGACCCGATGTCACCACTACATCACCTGGCTTCACGCCTTCTAGAATGTGTGCGATATCTTTAGAGCGTTCGCCAACTTTTACCACATGCTGCTTAACGCGTTTCTCGCCATCTTCTTCCGTTACGATGTAAACATTGTCGCCGTATAGCGTAAACGTGATCGCAGTTTGAGGCAGAGTGACCTGATTTTCTAATTTAGGCAGAATGATGTTTGCACGAGCGAACATACCACTACGCAGTTTGCCATCACTGTTAGGGATATCTGCTTGAACCTGAATCAAGCCACTTTGTACGTTAACCGCAGGCTCAATCGCAGAAATTGAACCTTTGAAAGGCTGATCTGGGTAGGCATCCACGAAGATATCCACTTCTTGGTCGATATTGATACGTGAAATATCGGTTTGCGGCACGGTAAAGCGTAAGCGCATCACGCTGGTGTCTTCCAGGCGAACAATATCGGTACCCGCTTGTAGGTACTGACCTAGGTACACGTTACGAATACCTACTACACCATCAAATGGCGCTTTGATCTCGCGTCGGTCGATGGTCGCTTTCAAGCTTTCAATGTCCGCTTTTAAGGAGAAGTAGTTCGCTTCTGCTTCGTCATACGCTTCTTTAGAAATAGAGCCTTTTTTAAATAGCCCTTGGTAGCGTTTGTATTTCGCTTCTGCTGCTGGCAACTTGGCTTGCGAGCTCTTTAAATTCGCTTTCTCAACGTCAGAGTCAAGCAGTACTAATGGTTGACCTGCTTTGACTTGAGTGCCGGAATCAAATGCGATTTTGTCGATAACACCACTGGTTTCGTTTGCGACCGTCACACCTTGGTTTGGTTCGATAAAACCGATAGCCTCGATCACTGGTACCCAATCAACCGCTTGTACTTCCGTCACGGTTACTGGGAACTCAGGTTCAGGACGGTTTGCCATGTATTCAGCAATCTTTTGTTGCTTAAATAAATTGAAACCTATCACGCTGCCGAACAAGAGAACGGCGATAAGTAACATAAAGAAAGTCCACTTTTTCATTCTATTAAGAACTCCAAGTTAGTGTTTAATAATTGCATCCCAACTGGCTTCAATAGCAGCTTCTAATGCCGCCTTATCCAGTTGATAAAATCCCAAAGCGTGTTTCCTAGCAAGTGCAACACTTGCCTCAAAACTCAACCCAGAAAGCACTTCGTTATCGAGAGGCTTGAATACGCCCTCTTCTTTCCCCTGATTAAAAAGAAGATCTACTTGGGCAAACATTTGTCTTTCAAGTTCCCGAGCTTTGCTACTATTTGAACAGGGTAGAGACTCATATTGAACTCGATTGCTGAGCGCATTTAAATTCGAGCTCGCTAGATTCCAAATATTGAGCCACATGGTTCGATATCGCTGTTTTAAAGGCATCTCTTCACTCACGCCCAGTTGCACAGCCGTAGCGACGCGCTTTGCTACGTTAAGGCGTAACTCCTCCAAAAGATGTTCTTTATCTGAGAAATAACGATAAATCGTTCCTGCTGCGACACCTGCTTCATTGGCGAGCTTTTGCATGGAAAGCCCTTGAAAGCCCGATTCAGCAATGAGTTGCTCTGCAGCGACTAAGATTTGTTCTCGCTTATCTACAGCAGGGTTATCCTTCATAATCCTACCACCAGTGAATGAACGTTCATTCATTATAGCTCAAATACCCGCCTTTTATGCAACAGAATGTTGCGCTTGTTGGTGTGAAAATTACAAGAAATCAGCGTAGCTTTCACGAGGCCACCCCTTTATCATAGGCGCCACATTTATCACCCGCAGAGAATTTCTATGAAGCTGAACCCTAGTCAAGATGAAGCCGTGAAATACGTGTCTGGTCCATGCCTAGTGCTAGCTGGTGCTGGCTCGGGCAAAACTCGTGTTATTACCAATAAAATCGCTTATCTGGTTCAGCAATGTGGCTACAAAGCGCGTAATATTGCAGCGGTGACGTTTACCAACAAAGCGGCGCGTGAGATGAAAGAACGTGTCGGCCAAACGTTGGGGAAAGCCGAGTCTAAAGGTTTGATGGTATCAACGTTCCACACCTTGGGATTAAACATCATCAAACGCGAATACAAGCATTTAGGGTTGAAAGCGGGCTTTTCACTGTTTGATGACCAAGACCAACTGGCGCTACTCAAGGAACTTACCGAAAAGCAGCTTGATGGTGATAAAGATCTGCTACGTCAGCTTCTGAGTTGTATTTCCAATTGGAAAAACGACATGTTGACGCCAGAGCAAGCCAAAGCGCGTGCGCAAGGTGAGCAGCAACAATTGTTTGCGTTCTGCTTTGATATGTACCAAAAGCAAATGAAAGCCTATAACGCGCTCGATTTTGATGACCTAATTTTGATGCCCGTCTTACTCTTGCGCAATCATGAAGACGTTCGCCAACGTTGGCAGAATCGTATCCGCTATCTGTTGGTCGATGAGTACCAAGATACCAACACGAGTCAATATGAGTTGGTGAAATTAATCGTCGGTGAACGTGGGCGATTGACGGTCGTAGGAGATGATGACCAGTCCATTTATTCATGGCGTGGTGCGAAGCCTCAGAACCTAGTCTTGCTGGGTGAAGATTACCCGAATTTGCGATTGATTAAGTTGGAGCAAAACTACCGCTCAACGAGTCGAATCCTGCGTGCGGCCAACATTTTGATAGCCAATAACCCTCACGTCTATGAGAAGTCCTTATTTTCAGAAATTCCTGACGGTGAAAAACTCAAAGTGTTGTTGGCTAAAAATGAAGAGCACGAGGCTGAGCGTGTTACGGGGGAGTTGATTGCACACAAATTCTTGAATCGAACCGACTATCGTGATTACGCAATTTTGTACCGTGGTAACCACCAATCGCGCTTAATTGAAAAGTCTCTGATGCAACCGTGTGCCTTATAAAATTTCTGGCGGCACCTCGTTTTTTGCACGCGCAGAAATTAAAGACATCATGGCGTATTTGCGTGTTTTGGTTAATCCAGATGACGACAATGCATTCTTACGTATTGTGAATACACCACGACGTGAAATTGGCCCTGTAACTTTAGAAAAGCTAGGCAGTTATGCCAATATGCGTGGGAAGAGCCTGTTTGAGTCGAGTTTTGAAATGGGGCTCGAACAGCACTTAACGGGACGCGGCCTGGAAAATTTACGTCGTTTCACCCAATGGTTAGTGGCGATTGCTGACCAAGCTGAGCGTGGTGATACCGTCGAAGCGGTTCGCTCGCTAGTTCGCGATATCCATTATGAAGATTGGCTATATGAAACTTCAGCAAGCCCGAAAGCCGCTGAAATGCGAATGAAGAACGTTTCTGATCTTTACTCGTGGATAGTGGCGGACCTAGAAGGTGACAACTACGATCAAGAAGAGAAAACGTTAAAAAGAAGTCGTTCAACGTTTGACCTTGCGTGACATGATGGAACGTGGCGAAGAAGATGAAGACAGCGATGCAGTACAACTGATGACGCTGCACGCATCAAAAGGCCTTGAGTTCCCATATGTATACTTAATTGGGTCTGAAGAAGGTATTTTACCGCACCAAACCAGTATTGATGAAGACAACGTCGAAGAAGAGCGTCGTCTGATGTATGTTGGCATTACCCGTGCGCAGCGTGAACTGACTTTCACTATGTGCAAAGAGCGTCGACAGTTCGGCGAGTTGATCAAACCGACTCAAAGCCGCTTTTTGGATGAGCTGCCATTTGATGACGTTGAATGGGAAGTGAATAAAAAGCCAGTATCAGCAGAAGAGCGTATGGCGAAAGGTCAGGCACACATTGCCAATATTCGAGCAATGTTTAAGAAGTAGAGTATCCTTGTGTTCACTGACTAAAAACAAAAAGGCTTGCCAGTTGGCAAGCCTTTTTCGTTGATGTCTTTACTTATAGACCTTCAATCATGTGGTCGATTGCTGCGATGATTTCATCGTCAGAACAGTCCATACAGGTTCCTTTGGCAGGCATCGCATTGAAGCCTTCTAACGCGTGCTTCACTAACGTCTCTTTGCCTTGTGCAATACGCGGTGCCCAGTCATCGGCATTACCTGTTTTAGGTGCGCCGTTTACACCAGATGCGTGACAAGCAATACAAAAAGTACCATAAACTGTGGCGCCATCACGTGGACCGGTTGGTTCTTCTTTCACTGGCTCAGAACCCGCTAGATAAACATCACCGACAGGTTGGATGCGTTCTGCGATCGCATCGTATTCAGTTTGGCTGATGTCAGAAGCTAAAGCTGCCGTAGAAAACGTTAAGGCAGCGAACAAAACGCTAATCATTTGTCGAGACATATCCATTAAACCCACTTCACATTCCCGAGGTAAGTGACTTACCTATTTATATAGTTAGAGTATTAATGCCGAGCAGAGAAATCACTAAATTCCACTGAATGGCATAGAATGATTAGACAACTTGGTTGCAGCTGTTAAATCAATGTAAATAATGGGTGATTATATCCCGATAACTTGTTGCAATAAACAACAAGTTATCCATGACAGGGCGTGAATCACATCAAAAATTCAGTTTAAAGGAAGATAACTGTCGAAAAAGAGACCAAACGATAAAAAAAGTAAAAAAAGTACTAGACGGCATAGTGTGATATCCGTATTATTCCACTCCGCCGATAGGGCATGCGCCCGTAGCTCAGTTGGATAGAGCGTTGGCCTCCGGAGCCAAAGGTCGAAGGTTCGAATCCTTTCGGGCGTACCATTGCCTCGGAGGATACATCGGTAAAAATCAGTGGTGGCTATAGCTCAGTTGGTAGAGCCCCGGATTGTGATTCCGGTTGTCGCGAGTTCAAGTCTCGTTAGCCACCCCATTCTTTCTTTTTTAGATTGAATGCGGTAGCATTGCTCCCAATCTTGATTAAATCAAGATAAAACATCGTCGGTGAATAGCGCAGTTTGGTAGCGCATCTGGTTTGGGACCAGAGGGTCGGGGGTTCGAATCCCTCTTCACCGACCACTATTTAGTTTATGGCTGAGATAGCGGTAAACATGACAATTTGATGGTGGCTATAGCTCAGTTGGTAGAGCCCCGGATTGTGATTCCGGTTGTCGCGAGTTCAAGTCTCGTTAGCCACCCCATTCTTTATTTAAAGAATACATGCTCGGTGAATAGCGCAGTTTGGTAGCGCATCTGGTTTGGGACCAGAGGGTCGGGGGTTCGAATCCCTCTTCACCGACCACTATTAGAAAGCCTGCTTTTTAGCAGGCTTTCGTCGTTTTAGAGTTTATTACATCGCTTGGGCGACTATTAGTCGACAGTATTTCAAAGGATTTGAACCCAAGTGGGGTTCGCCTGAAGTTAGAATTCGGCTCTTCACCGACCGCTATTTAGAGCCCCAGTCGAAAGGCTGGGGCTTTTTTGCATCTACCCTCTTAAAAGCATCTGCATTCGATTTCAATTTCACCAAAAGTGTACAGCTCTAGGGGCTTTTGACCACCTATGATCCAAATGCTTTTCGAGCGGACAAAATAAACCCCAGAATGACGTCTGGGGTTTTGTGTTTTTCTAATCCACTACTTTTATTGGGCGAGTGTTTTAAGGATTTCTCTCAGCTCTACCGTTTCTTGGATTTCAAAATTTGGCGTTATATCTGTTGAGTTACTTGCGCCTGTCGCATTTACCCACACGCTCAAAATGCCCATATTGTTAGCGCCTGCTATATCTGCTGGTAAAGAGTCGCCAATGTGCAGGGCTTCTTCTGGTTTTACTTCGACCAAGTCGAGCGCTTTTTGGAAAATGCTCGCAGCGGGCTTCTCTTCAGGCTCTTCTCCCCCCACAATAATATGGTCCACCCAGTCGCTCATCTGTGTCGCGCTGAGTTTAGGGTGTTGAGAAAAAATCGGGCCGTTAGTGATCACGACGAGTTTATAATGCTGACGAAGATCGCTGAGCATTTCTTTTACACCAGGGAAGAAAGTGAACGCGCCCATACGTGCAGAGTCAAAGTAGTCTTGAGCTTGTTGAGCCTCTTCGGCATTAATGCTGACTCCGTGCTCCGCCAATATGTTTTGGATCAGGCCACAACGGAACGCGTTTTCATCAGGTAGCAGAGCCACAAGGTGAGGGAATTCCGCATTCAGCTTCTTGTACACACCCTGTAAGTAGCGCTGTAAAAAAGCTTGTGGTTCGGTAACTTGCGGGTAGGTCTTATGAATCCAAGTCGTAAACTTTTGTCCTGCAACTTTATCGGCTTGTGACGTCGCACATAAAGTCTCGTCCATATCAAAAAAAATCGCTTTAAGCACAGGGGCTCCTTTCATTTACAGCTTGGCTCTAACATTGATTATCTATTATCCCACTCTCAATTGTGTCGTAAAGGGTTAAAATCGACGTGCTTCACCTACACTGGGAGAGTGATGGTAACCGCATTTTCTTTTGTTTAGTCAACAAACCGCTTAAGCGGCGCATAATCGTCGTCGACAGAGGATTTGTGTGGTTTTGCTGTTGTGTTCACGTTTTAGCCTATCCTTTCTCTTTCTAAGTTTGGCTTTTTATATTTGCCGACTATTTTATTAATAGTTTTTTATGTTGAAAAATTGCTTTTCGCATACGATATTGTTTGTTAAATGTTAATAATTGCACATGAATAGTATGGTTAATGGTCCCGGTTGGCTCGTGCTTATTTTTAGAGCATTTTTCTAGTTTTATTGGTGCATGGCGCACAAAAATAGTGTGATATGAAAATGGTTAAATACTTGTTAATGCATTTTTATTCGCTCATTGTGCGTTTATTTAATGTTTTCTCGGCGGAATATACTTTAATTGTTGCTTTTTTGTGTGATTTTTGCCAAATTGTTTCCGCATTAAGATTTCAGAGTATTATTCTGAATTTGAACGGATTCATTCAGGTGATGAATGGTGCCTTTGGCGCGATTCGATACCACAGACAAGGCAGTAGAGGTCTGAAATGTCACTATTAGAAGTGAAAAACCTTCGTATTGAATACCCATCCCGACACGGCGTTCACGCTGCCGTGAAGTCACTTTCTTTTCATATTGAACGTGGTGAAATCGTGGGTGTTGTTGGCGAATCAGGTGCGGGTAAATCCACCGTTGGTAACGCCGTTATTGATTTGCTTAGCCCTCCAGGTCGCGTTGCTAGCGGCGATGTTTTCTTGGATGGAGAAAAAATTTCTGGTTTATCACCAGAAGCGATGCGTAAGGTTCGCGGATCGAAGATTGGTTTTATTTTCCAAGATCCAATGACCTCACTTAACCCACTTTTTACGGTTGAGCAGCAGCTGAAAGAGACGATCCACGCCAACATGAAAGTCTCTGATGAAGAGGCGTATCAGCGTGCACTTTCTCTGATGCAGCAAGTTGGCATCCCGCAGCCAGAAAACCGCTTGAAACAATACCCACACCAATTCTCTGGTGGTATGCGTCAGCGTGTCGTCATTGCGATTGCTTTGGCTGGTGAGCCAGATCTGATCATCGCCGATGAGCCAACAACGGCACTGGACGTATCAATCCAAGACCAAATCCTCAACTTGATCCGAGAATTGTGTATCAAGAATAATGTCGGCTGTATGCTGGTTACTCACGATATGGGTGTGGTCTCCAACGTCACTGACCGCGTCGCGGTAATGTATCGTGGTGACTTGGTGGAGTTTGGACCAACAGCCAAAGTGTTGGGCGATCCTGATCACTCCTATACTCGCAGCCTAATTTCAGCCGTTCCACGTTCAGACAGAAAGCTCGATCGCTTCCCTTTGGTCAGCTACATCGAAGAAGCGGCAGAAATGGAGCCACTCGACATCAAGAATCACTGGCTAGGACAAAGCCAGGATGAGCGCGAGTACACAGGCCCGCTTTTGGACGTGAAGAACGTTAATCTGCGCTTTGTCACCAAAGACTCTTTATTTGAAAGCCGTCGCGAATACGTGCAGGCATCCAATAATGTGAGCTTTGAAGTGCATGAAGGCGAAACCTTTGGTTTGGTGGGTGAGTCTGGCTCTGGTAAATCAACCATTGCGCGAGTTATTGCTGGTTTATACCAACCTAACTCTGGTCAGGTGAAGTTTGAGGGTATTGACCTGACAGCTTTAACCTCTGAGAAAGAACGCCGCCCAATGCGTCGTCAAATGCAGATGGTGTTCCAAAACCCGTATACCTCAATGAACCCTCGTATGAAGGTATTCGATATTATTGCTGAGCCAATCCGTTTTCATAAACTGACGAAAAACGAGTCGGAAACTCGCCAAATCGTGAATGACCTTCTCGATCATGTTGGTTTGGGTCGCATGGCTGGGCTTAAGTACCCTCATGAATTCTCCGGTGGTCAGCGTCAGCGTATTTCTATTGCGCGTGCGTTGGCGACTCGTCCTCGACTTTTGATTTGTGATGAACCGACATCGGCACTGGACGTATCGGTACAGGCACAAATTCTAAACTTGCTGAAAGATCTGCAAAGTGAGCTGAACTTGACTATGTTGTTTATCAGCCACGATTTACCTGTTATTCGCCAGATGTGTGACCGAGTAGGTGTGATGCAAATGGGTACACTTTTAGAAGTGGCACCAACAGAACAGTTATTTACGGCACCCCAACACGAATACAGCAAAAAATTGATTTCTCTGATGCCTGAATTTACAGGCTTGCGAGAAGAGATCGAGACGGCATAAACCAAGCACCTCGCTTGGCTAACCTTTAGTCATAACAAAGACGCAAACACAACAACAAGGGATCCGTATCCCCGCATGAAGGAGTTATGCAAATGAAAACCATGAAAAGCAAATTAGCAGTGGCGCTAATGGCGGCGGGCCTAAGCTTTAATGCACTGGCAGCAGATATCAAAGTTGGCTACGCAGCTGACCCAGTATCGCTTGACCCACATGAGCAGCTATCAGGTGGCACACTGCAAATGTCACACATGGTATTTGATCCGTTAGTTCGCTTTACTCAAAAAATGGATTTCGAACCTCGTCTAGCAGAGAGCTGGGAGCGCATTAACGACACTACCGTTCGTTTTAAATTGCGTGAAGGTGTGAAATTCCACTCTGGTAATACCCTAACGGCTGACGACGTTGTATGGACGTTTGAGCGTCTACAAAGTTCTCCTGATTTTAAAAACATTTTCGACCCGTACGAGAAAATCGTCAAAGTGGACGACAACACGTTCGATCTTGTAACCAAAGGTCCTTACCCACTAGTGCTGCAAACTGCAACGTACATTTTCCCTATGGACAGCAAGTTCTACACGGGTAAAACAGCAGACGGCAAAGACAAGTCTGAGCTAGTGAAGCACGGTAACTCATTTGCATCGACTAACGTATCTGGCACGGGTCCATTCATTGTGACTTCACGTGAACAGGGCGTAAAAGTGGAATTTGAACGCTTTAAAGATTACTGGGACAAAGAGTCGAAAGGTAACGTTGATAAGCTAACGCTTGTTCCAATCAAAGAAGACGCGACTCGTGTAGCTGCGCTACTTTCTGGCGGCGTTGACATGATTCACCCGGTAGCACCAAACGATCACAAACGTGTGAAAGACGCAGACGGCATCGATCTAGTAACGCTACCAGGTACTCGTATCATCACGTTCCAACTAAACCAAAACAGCAACGAAGCACTGAAAGATGTTCGCGTTCGTCAAGCGATTGTTCACGCAATCAACAACGAAGGCATCGTTAAGAAAATCATGAAAGGCTTCGCTACTGCAGCTGGTCAGCAGAGTCCAACTGGCTACGTTGGTCACGATGACAAGCTAGTACCTCGCTACGATCTGAAGAAAGCAAAACAACTGATGAAAGAAGCGGGTTATGAGAACGGCCTGACGCTAACTATGATTGCGCCAAACAACCGCTACGTAAACGATGCGAAAGTAGCGCAAGCGGCGGCGGCAATGTTGTCTAAGATTGGCATCAAGGTTGATCTGAAAAACTATGCCAAAAGCGCAATACTGGCCTGAGTTTGATAAGTGTGCGGCAGACATGCTGATGATTGGTTGGCACTCGGATACAGAGGACTCGGCAAACTTCAACGAGTTCCTAACCATGACTCGTAACGAAGAAACCGGTCGTGGTCAGTACAACTGTGGTCACTACTCAAACCCAGAAATGGACAAAGTGGTTGAAGCTGCAAACGTAGAGACGGACCCTGCGAAACGTGCAGCAATGCTGAAAGGTGTCGAAGCGACGCTATACAACGATGCTGCATTCGTACCGCTACACTGGCAAAGTGAAGCGTGGGGTGCGAAGTCTAACGTGAAAGCCGCAGACATCGTGAACCCAATGGTAATGCCTTACTTTGGCGACCTAGTTGTCGAGTAATCATACTTAGTCATGACAGAGAGGGGCGCCAGTCCTTCTCTGTTTTCGACACTTGGCTCGGTTTATTTCAGTCGGATTGAGCCAGTTTTACAGACTGAATTTTCTCTCTAAGTTTAGAGATCTATGGATAGTTAAGGGGCAAGGAATGTTTTCGTTTCTGGTCAAGCGCCTGTTTCAGGCACTGATAGTGATGTTTGTGATCAGTTTGGTGGCGTTTGCCATTCAGGACAACCTGGGTGATCCGCTGCGTGAGCTTGTAGGTCAGTCGGTTTCGGAGTCGGAGCGCCAAGCGCTACGTGACGAATTGGGCCTGAACGATCCCTTTATCACAAAGTACACGCGCTTTGTGGGTAATGCACTGCAAGGTGATTTGGGTACATCATACTTTTTCAAGCGACCTGCGGTTGAGGTGATCCTCGATAAGCTGGTGGCAACATTAGAGCTCGTGTTTGGCGCGACGCTCATCATTATCGTTTTCTCTATACCACTCGGGGTGTATTCCGCGATTCACCCGAAGAGTGTCTTTACCAAATTTGTTATGGCGATGAGTAGTGTCGGCATCTCGATTCCGGTGTTCCTAACCGCAATCATGCTTATGTACGTTTTCTCCATCGAACTTGGCTGGCTGCCTTCCTACGGGCGAGGTGAAACCGCTAACGTGCTCGGTTGGGAATCTGGCTTCTTTACCATCGATGGTATTAAGCACCTTATCCTGCCGTGTATTGCGCTAGCGTCTATCATGCTGCCGTTGTTCATCCGTCTGGTACGTTCAGAAATGCTGGAAGTACTGAGCTCGGAATACATTAAGTTCGCCAAAGCAAAAGGTTTGAACTTACAAAAAATTTACTACCAACATGCACTTAAGAACACCATGCTGCCAGTACTGACGGTAGGTGGCGTGCAGATTGGTACCATGGTGGCTTACACCATCCTAACCGAAACCGTATTCCAGTGGCCGGGTACAGGCTTTCTTTTCCTAGAAGCAATCAACCGTGTCGATACACCGTTGATCACAGCTTACGTTATCTTTGTTGGTCTGATTTTCGTGGTAACCAATACCATCGTTGATTTGCTGTACGGCATCATCAACCCAACTGTGAACTTAACTGGAAAAGGAGCTTAATCATGAGCCAATCAAATGTAACACCAGCTCCTGAAGCCGCTCCATCTGCATGGCAGCGTTTTAAAGAGTCGGACTTCTTGTATTACTTCAAGCGCGACAAAGTGGCGATGGCAAGTTTTACGGTCTTTATGATGTTCTTAGTGTTGGCATTAGCTGCGCCAATTCTAGCTCCGACTGACCCGTATGATCTGACGTCTATCGACATCATGGATTCAGAGCTACCACCGTCTTGGATGGAAGAGGGCGATGAGCGTTTTGTTCTTGGTACTGATGAGCAAGGCCGTGATATTTTATCGACCATTCTTTACGGTTCTCGTCTGTCTTTGACGATCGGCTTTTTAGCCGTCGGTCTTCAGTTGATTTTGGGTATCATCATTGGTTTGTCGGCGGGTTACTTCGGTGGTCGTATCGATAGCTTCTTGATGCGTTTTGCAGACGTACAGTTGTCATTTTCGACCATGATGGTCGCGATCATCGTGTCAGCTATCTTCAAAGCCAGCTTTGGCAGTGATTTTTACAGCCAATACGCGGTGGTGATGCTGGTGGTGATCATCGGTGTGGCTGAATGGCCGCAATACGCACGTACCATTCGTGCTTCAGTACTGGCTGAGAAGAAGAAAGAATACGTAGAAGCGGCGCGTGTGATGGGCTTTAAAGCTCCGCGAATCATGTTCCGTCACATCCTGCCGAACTGTCTATCACCAATCTTGGTTATCTCGACGGTACAGGTAGCGAATGCGATCATGTCGGAAGCGGCACTGTCATTCCTAGGTTTGGGTCTTCCTGTTGATCAGCCGTCACTAGGTGCGCTGATCAGCATCGGCTTTAACTACATCTTCTCAGGTGCGTGGTGGATTACTGCCTTCCCAGGCATCGTGTTGGTTACACTGGTTCTGGTTATCAACTTATTGGGTGACTGGTTACGAGATGTATTCAACCCGAAACTGTACAAAGGTTAAGAATTTTCCCGCCAAGCGTTGTAAATTCGCTTAATTCCTTCCTAAACTGAGAGCCGGATGCAAATTCCGGCTCTTTTTTTGCTAGTTATTCTTTGTTCACATTTTTTTTTGGCGCTTTGCCGCCATAATGACCTTACCCACTAATTTAGAGTGAAGTGTATGGAAATGAAGAAGGCACAACACCCATCTCGTATCTTCCGAGCAAGCCTAGCTTTCGGCTTGCTGCTGGTATGCGCCCAGTTTTCTAGCCCAGTATCGGCAGAGGAGTTCCTTTGCCAAGCTACTCAAGCCAGCGAGAAAGAAAACTGCCGATGCTTGAGAAAACGTGCCCAATTGGTAACGGAGTATGGGGAAAGAAAGTGCCGCAAGGAGGCAACTACCTCTACTGGATTCAATGCGGATTACTACCAAAGCCAATGTCACTCGCGAAAGCAAAGCCGCTTTACAGCAAGATTACGACCGACGTGTGGATGAAGCCGGAGTCCCAAGGTTATCGCTGTTTGATTGGGCCTTACAAAGATCTGTCTGATGCGAGGGGGGATTTGCGAGGAGTCAAAACCTTGTCGAATTACAAAGAGGCGTTCATCCGCGTGGTTGGAAAAGAGAATAAACAGTCTACGACACCATCTAAACCCGCTGTGCCGTCGAAATCAGCCGCATCTTCGGTTAAGCCAACACCGACGGTGACCCCGAAACCCGCGCCAGTTCCTGCCGTGCGAGCTGATACCGACGCCTTTACAGCGCCGGTAGAGAAGTCAAAGACCAAGGCAAAAAATAAGCGTGATAATTCTTCGTCCAAGCCTATTGCTAAGACCAAAGCGAAGCCGGTTGTGAGCGGGAATGATGACATTGAAGTTCGGTTGAGAACCTCCTTACAAGGCAAAACGTACGTGGTGCCGTACTTACTCGACCACCACAATCAGTTTTACATGGAATACGGCAAGCCGTGGAATCGTCTCAACTACGAAAACTCGCAAAAAGTATGTCAGCAACTGGGTATGAGCTTAGCCAGCCCTGCAGAATTCAAAGTGTTGAGGGCGTCTGGTGTGATGGAAAAAAATCAATGGCCACTGCAACTGCCGTATTGGGGCAAAGATAAGAAAGGTTTGTTCGCAGATCGTGAGCCAAACCAGCTCACCGGAACCTCATTATTGAACGTAGTGTGCGTGAAATAACGACTCAAATATTGCGGTCAAAAAGATAGAAGAAAGCCCCGAGTTCGGGGCTTTTTTGCGGTCTCAAATATTATCGCTATTTGAGTGGCGTTTCTTTGTGACAGTTAGAGCAGATATACACTTCTTTGATGCCGACCAAGCGTTCCCAAAGCGTTCTGCGTCTTCTACGCAAATGCACGCTATCACAGCAAGGGTTAACGATGGTTGCTTTAGTCATCATCGCCAGGCTCCAAAATCGGGAGCGAACTCGCGATGCTCGTCATGGCTTCTTTGTTGTGAGAGTACAGACCATATTCCGGCGCGGATTCATGACCGTTTTGCTCTTTACTCCAACGAATACCGATGTAGAAGTTACCAAAATCACGGTTGATGTAACGATGACGAGTTTTGTAATCTGACTCTGAGCCTGTTTCTTTTAGAATCAGCAGCTCACGGCCTTCATCACTCTGGATTTCCCAATTACCTGGAGTTTGGAATCCTGTTGGCATGAACGACGTGTAGTTGTAAGTATCAGCGTCGTACTCGTACGTACCTGACGAGTATTTCAGGACTTTGTCGTCGCCCGAGCCTTTACTTTCTACCATCAAGTCATGCTCTACCGTGCCGTGTTTGATGTGTTCTGCAACCGAAAGTGATTCTGCAAATGGTGTATTGCTTGAATCCATCCAGAACAGCTCATCATCTGAGATTTTAACGATCATCTGAGTGCCGTTATGCTCGGTTGTGTGCTGGTACAGCATTTCATACTCTTCGCCGTAGCTGTTGTATAGCTTGCCGTCTTTCAGCTCGACGTCTTCACAGTCTTTATTTTGGTATTCCGCGTAACCAGTTTTGTTGGTCCAGATCGGCAAGAATAGCGTAGGCATCGTGTTCCCATGTGTTTTCTAGGAAGTCGCTGATGCTCGCTTTGTACTCTTGATTCATCTCATCATGGTTTTGAGCCCCAGCAGAATAGTAGGCCTTCAGAGTCTTGCATCAACATGGCATAGCCGATTTCACCGTCTTTTTGAGCGAAGCTACCATTTTCCATTCTTGACCGTTGAAGTGCTCGTGAGTGAAGCCCAAAGTCGGTACTACTGGTGGTGGCGTTACGCCTTCGATAACCGTTGGCATGCTAAGCGCAATCTGTACCGCGGTATGGCCATCTGTTTGCGCTAATCGCAAGTGCTGCACCAGCTTCGCTCGCTTTTGTCGGTGTGCCTTTAATGGTGACAATCGCATTACCATCCTCAGATACTGTTAGACCTTCAATGTCCACATAGTCCGCTGAGTAGTCGGTGATATGACCGTCTTTATCTTGGAACAAGCTAGAAATATCGAGCGTTTGTTCAAATTCTTCACCTTGTTGTAGGTACCAACCATCAACGATGGACTGTAGATGCGCTTGTTCTGTTTCTACAACCATTGGTGGTAAGTTTGCCGATTCGATTTCGAACTTAAATACGGTGCTTACCGTACCTAAAACTTTACCTGAATAATCAATGTCTTGCGCCGTTAGGACGATCTCAAAATCACCAGCTTTTTCTACGATAGCAGTCGGATATAGAACAATCAGGTTGCCAGTTTGCGCAACTTCAATGCCTGTGCCTGCTAAGTTGTGCGTCAGTTTGGTTGTCACAAGGTTTTGGTCTTTGTCTGTGAAAAGACCTTCGATGTTTAGTTCAACGCCATCAAAGCCTGCGCCTTGTACGATTTTTGGTAATTTGCCAAGCTTATCTTTAGCAGCCTCTTCGACGGTTTCGTTTACGGTTAGCTTGTTATTGATTGCCGTTTCAGGTGCTAAGTTGTCGCTATTTGGGGTCGCGTCAGTGATGATTGGGCGTAGGCTTGCATCATTGATGTTTTCGCCGGATGCGATAAGACGATCGACTTCTTGGTTTGCCGCTTGAGCAAATTCAGTGGCCTTTTTCTCGTAGTTAGCTGGGTTTTGCGCTTTTGAGTCGGTCAGAATCTGAGCGGTTTTATGTAGTTCGGCGTTTTTTGTCGCACCTTCAACAAAATCACTGTACAGATCAATTGGTGCTTCTTCTGAGCCTCCTAGCGCTTGGTTTACCTTGGCTTTTGCGTCTTCTTCACTAATGGATGGATCTTTTGCCATTTCAATCGCAACAAGGTCTGTGATAGGTGAAATCACGTTTGACGATGTTGGTGCACGGAACACGATTTCGTGGGCCATGGCTTGGCCTGGATGATCCATATCAACCGTGTATTTGCCAGCGTACTCTTTAGCATCCAAAGCGATAAGCTGTTTCTGTTTTGCACCGTTTGGTGTAATGGTCTGCAGTGCTAGAGTGTTTTCTGGTTTTGCATCCAATTTAAGCTGACCTTTCTCATCGGTCAGACCAAGGAATGTTTCTTGAGTGTCCCATTGGCCGTTGTTGTTCGTATCTTCAAAAACAACTGCATGTTTGAAGTAGCCGTCAAAGCCAGTGATCACAACACCGTTGTTAGCACTGTTTGAACCACCATCTGAACCGCCACAGCCAGTAAGAGCGATAGCCACTGACGCTGCTAATAAACTCACCTTATTCATTATTCATTTGTCCTTGTTTCGTTTCCGAATGAGAAAGTCGCTTTTTTATTGTTTTTATCTTTCAATCTCACTAGTGAGATTGAAGAGAGTGGTGTCTTTTTAATGACTATTGAGCCTAGGTTCAAGACACGAAAAACCGCACAAAACCCGTAAAATTTATTTCTATTTTTTGTCTATGATGGAAAATTGATAATTTGATCACGGTTCCAGTTTTGTTTTTGGGATGATTGTTTTGTCAAAATAACCATCTGTAAAGAAAGGTTTATTGGGTGTTGCTAAGGACTGGGGCGTGATAAATCATGTTGATCTTAAATTCCTCAACGCGATCAGCAAATTGAGGGTGAGGTTTAAGCACATAACTGTAGACTTCGCCTGGAATGAATATGTCGTAATCTGTGTATTCAAGGTTGTAAAACATAAATGTCCGTTGCCAGTAATCATCTGGCCATTCAGCACAATGTATTGGACTTACGCCGTCAAAATCCATTGAGCTAGAGATAATATCGGCAAACTCGCCTCGCCCCGCTACGATAGAGCTGTGCCAGTAAAATAAATAATCATGACAAAATAGGTCATGTTGGTTTGATTTCATATTGAGATCAGAGTCCAGTTTGTGCACTGGTTCGTTACCCTGAACACTTCTATCAAATATGTAGTTGCTAGCAGTCCCGTTTATGTAACCTCCTCCTGAAATGGGAAAGAGGTAGTCAAACAACGTTCCTTGATATTCGTACTCACCAGTGTGGACATTGATGCGTTTTTCCATCGATTGCTTGTTTTTTTGCATGGTGTAGCTTTCGAATTGTTTGCCATCAAACACGGTGGTGAAATAGTTCTGAGTCTCTTTATGAACCTGGGATGCGTATACCTTTTTGGTGGTCCAAATTTGGCGTACGCCGTGGACATAAACAATCAACGAGTCATCACTGATTTTGTACTCACCCACCTTTTTTAAGTCTCCCTTTTCAGGACACTGGTGTTTGTTGTTTGAGGCGGCATAACGTACCTCGTCATCCTCAAACTGAAACGCTTCGCAATACACCACTTCATACGCGTACGCGGTACCGCCAAGGTTTTGCGTCGTCTCCAAGCGATAGACAATGCCGCCAATTAACGGGTGTTCCGTGTCATTGTGACCTGGAGTGACAACAGGCAACTCAAAACGTGTTGTGACCCACGCATGGTCGCTGTCGCCGTGGTAATCATCACGCGCCGCTACCGCCAGGTATGTGGTGGTTTTAATGTTCTCTGGTGCACCTAGCACCATCATTTGTCCTTGGTTTAGCACCCTTAATCCATTGGCGTTTTCGAGCCAAATCCGAGTGGTGAGGAGATCACCATCCGGGTCTTCAAACAGTTGGGTAAGATTGAGCGAATAGCTAATCGGAGAGTTTTGGTTGAGCTCCCAAGCATAAATAATGGTTTGTAGCTGTTGTTCCACCGTGAGGTTGATGATGGGTTTATTGTTCTCTGATGAGTCCTCTTTTGAGCGGCTGTCTTCATAACCCACAGACGAGTCGTAAAAAGAGCCGTCTTCTGTAGTATGAAATGGGTTCGTAACTGGCCCTGGTTGTCCTAAAATGGCAGAATTGAAGGCGTCATCACCGTCTTTTGTGTGGGCGTTCTCCAACGCAGAACCTGTCAACGCTTGCTTTACTTCAACTAAAGATGTGCGTTCATATTGCCGATGTGTTCGCTCGGTTGATTGGCTCGTGCTGTCTGATGAGTTCGCCGCAGATGCTAAGCTGGTTTCGTCTGACATGCAGTATACGCCGAGCAAACCAACGCAGATGGCGCCGATTATCCAAAACTTTTTGCTTATCATTACGCGTGCGCCATTCGTGATTGCAACCAACTGCGAGAGAATTTTAGGTCTTTCTCTATTAAGCTCGCGCTGCACTCGAGTAGTTCACTGATTTCTTGGTTTTTCATTCCCATTAAATACTTGAGTTTGAGTGCACTTGATTGGCGTGGGTAACGGCTACTGAAGTTATCCAGAGCTTTATCCATGATGATCAATTGTTCGAAGCGATCTTCTTCATCTCTCATCAACGTAATGTGTTGGCGCTTTTGCGCTTGGTGTGAGCGTGCGTTATCGATCAAGATTTGACGCATCACTTTGGCGGCCATCAAAAAGAAATCACGTTTTGTTTCAATTTCACTCATGTCGCAGTTGGACATCTTCAGGTAAGCATCATGAATTAATGCCGTGGTGCTGTTGACGCTATCGGCCAATACCTTGTTGTCGGTGCCGTACTTTTCCGCGTTTCGTTCACGCTCGTGTTGGGCGATCTTACGTAACTGCAAATACGCAAATTGGTAAAGCTCACTCTCAGCTTGTTTATCACCAGATTGCCATTGTTGAATGATTTGTGTCAGTGCTACTGCTGTTGCCATGGTTATACATCCTCGCTCACTTTGACAAATTCAGAAATGGTGTGGGTTTCAATGCGATCAGAGCCGTCTCGGTTGCGGAGAACATCTTGTTGATAACGATATAAAATGCCTTGTTCCCAAGTTGCGCCAGCGGGCAAATATTCCCAAGTGGTGTAATTGATTTCGGCAGGGGTCGTTGACCAACGTACCATGACATTCATTTGCGCAAGCTCGGCTTTGGGTTCGTCATTGTTGACCCACCACATGTCCGCATACTCTTGGGTGACATCTTGGGTGTATAGGCTTGCGTCGGTTGGACAGGTGTCTGCATTATGCGGCAGTCGCATGACTTGTTGGTGGCGCATCAATAGGCACGATTGTGTCATGGACTGCTGGTGGTATTGGGTCTGCTGCCATACCCCGAGGTAGTCGATGTCGTGTTCGTTCGTGTTGGGGTAGGTAAACCACAGCATTTCTGTACGATTGTGGTGGTGGATGTTTTTTTTACGCCCAAGGCCTTGTACTTTTTCCATCAGTAGCTCAGTACTTGGATCAAAGTTGAGTGCAACGGAGCGGTATTTCCAGTCGCCTTCATCATCAAAGTCTTCAAGAGAGAAGCCATTCAAATCATTGCGGGTGCATCCAGTGATTGAGCAACCGACGATATTAAACCAATCCGCAAATTTGCTTATCGGCTCGACAATGTCTTCCGTGATAGGGCGCTTCATCGAGAGGAAACAGCCTTGAAAATGGTCGCCAACGCTTGGGTGCTCAATCAATGAATCTTTGGTGATGGTGAATCGAGTTTCACCAAACGGAGGGCGATATTTAGGATGATGTTGATAACGTAAATCGTAAGCACAAGCGCGGCCTTGCCAATCTTTCTTTTTGATCACGATGTTTTTGAACGTCATGCCGCGAGGTTCGAAGATGATCTCATCAGAGGCAAAGTTTTTCTCAATGTACTGCTGGCTTTCGTTTAAGTGCTCAATTGCCTCATCGACAGACACCCAGTCGAGATTGAGGTGGCGTTTGGCGTCATCCAGATAATTGAGGTCAAGGCCCTTGAGCTGGTTTTGAAAGCGAGCATCAGACAACACGCGGTTGGCTAAGACAATTTCCTTACGATTCTCAGGCGTGCTGTCGAGAGAGAGCAGCAGGCGCGTCATATTGATGCTACGACTGGGTTTGGTTGTTGCCATCGTCGGTGTAAGCACTTCTTGGCTCGATAAGGTTGTCAGCAGATAACCCTTATCATCGTTGCCAAGGAAGAAGCTAATCACATCACCAGGTTGGTAGTGAAATGCCCCTTGTTGGGTAACGCCAGTGATATTGGAACTGGTTTTGTAATACAAGCCAGTCACCGGCGCATCGATAAAGTAGCCTTGCTTCAAGGATGAAGTGGGCGGGTGTGAAGTGGCAGCAGAAGAGTCTGCTGCTAACGTGGAGGTAGCCGTCAATGCAGACAGCCAAAATACCACTGAACGTGTATACATCTTGTTTTAAGCCTTATGGGTTGGTGCTGTCCTCAGACGCACAATTTGGCTGACAACTCATTGGAGTAGTTAGGTGCTTCTTTGGCACCGGTGTCATCATCGCCAACAACATTTTTTGTTTTATATGTTTGGGGATATCTGGATTAGAGAGTATCCGCCTTCGTGTTAACTCCATCATGGAGCTCACTGAGAGGTGTTCGACATTCTGCCCCTTCGCGTGGAAGATAAGGCGAGTCATTTCGTACATCATATCTTCTGCAATCTTCTTCTCTTGTTGCAGTTGGATATTCTTTTGCATCATGGCGCTGCCAAATAGCACACCTGATAGCACGATGATGCCTGACAATGCAGAAGCAAGAGGGCGCCGTTGCACCAAGCGAAAGGCGCTATACAAAGGCCAGTGTTTTTTCTGCTCGATAGGGCGACGTTCGATAATTCGCTCGATATCAATGCGTAGCGCTCGCACATCTGGGTATCGCACTTGGGTGGCTGGACGCGTCGCCCGTCTTATCACCCAATACACATCAGACCAAACCGCTGGTGACGGAAACATCAAAGCGAGGATTTTGCCCAATGAATAAACATCGCTTTGCTCTGTCAGTACTTGTCCAGCCTGCTGCTCAGGGCTGGCAAAATTTTGGCTAAACGCAATCAGTGCCGAGGGTGAGCCCTCTCGGGTGGAGTGCGCTTTTTGAGTCAAGTTGAAGTCGAGCAGTTTGGGTCGTTTGCTACGATCAATCAGTATATTTTCTGGTTTTAGATCGGCATGCAAAACATGATGCTGGTGGGCGTGCTCCATCGCCTGACAAATCTGCTTAAACAGCAGCAGTTTTTCTGTCTTTTCCAGCTTATTTTCTGACAGGTATTCATCTAAGGTTTGACCAAATACCCGCTCCATCACGATGTAAACTGAATCTTGATGAAGACCGCCATCAAACACTTTCGCTATGTACGGATGGTTTAGACGCGCGAGCAGTTGTGCCTCATCGAAGAGTGCACGTTGTCCCAGCACATTACTCAAATTGCTTTGAATAAACTTGATGGCCAGATCTTGTTCGAACGTTTCATCTGCACGTAGGGCGGCGTAAACGACACCCATGCCACCGCGACCCAACTCATGAGTTAGGCGATACTTACTGATGACTTCTCCGCTTAGATCGACGTCTCGGTTCGTAGCCTGGTGAGCACCAAAGTAAAGTAACTGCGTTAGTTGTTCTTCAGGTGTCTCATTGGCTAAAAGAGGAACGAGTTGTTGATACAGCTCAGGTTGACTTTGTTGCAATGCTTGGAGGTATTGCTGCTTTTGGGAGTCGTCCAGATCAAGCAAGTGATAGTAAATCTGGGTTTCGCTAGAGCCTAACTGCACTGTGCCTAATGTCTTATTCTTTTAGGTACGGCATTTTATAAGAACTTTGATATAAATGTCATTTATTTATTCGGCTTTGACTCACAATGTATGAAACGCAATTTGGTGGCTAATAGAATAATAACGTCATGATTTTGCGAATTATTTTCACTGAGCTTGTCGGCAGAGAGTCTATTCGTCATAATGTTACTTGTAACATTACTGATAAATCACATATTTATGGCTCAACAGAATAAGAAAACTCGCACGACATTGCAGGATGTCGCAGACCAAGTTGGCGTCACGAAGATGACGGTTTCACGTTATATGCGTAACCCTGAATCGGTGGCAGAAAAGACTCGGGCCAAGATTGCGACTGCGATTGAAGAGATGGGATACATCGAAAACCGCGCCCCCGCTATGTTGTCAAAGTCGTCCAGTAAAGCCATTGGTATTTTACTGCCCTCATTGTCCAACCAAATTTTTGCTTCCTTTGTTCAGGGCATCGAGATGGTGACCAAAGCCAATGGTTATGAGACGCTTTTAGCGCATTTTAGCTACGATGAGCTTGAAGAAGAACGCAAGATCGCGTCATTACTCTCTTATCAGGTCGATGGACTTATTCTAACTGAAAGCCATCACACGCCGCGTACATTGCAAATGATAAAAAATGCAGGGATCCCTGTGGTGGAAACCATGGAGTTGCCTCCAGAGCCGATTGATATGGCGGTTGGGCTAGATCATGAAGATGCCTCGTACACGGCGGTTAAGCAGATGCTAGATTCAGGTAAGCGTACAATCGTTTATTTTGGGGCGCGTTTGGATACGCGAACCAAGCTGCGTATGCAAGGTTATGATCGCGCGATGACGGAAGCAGGGCTAGAACCTAAGCACGTATTAACGGGTGATCACTCTAGCTTCTCTTTAGCGCATGATTTGCTTGAACGCGCGCTAGAAACTCACCCAACGCTTGATGGCGTATTTTGTACCAACGATGACATCGCGATAGGGACCATGCTGAGCGCGCAACAACGTGGCATTCAAGTTCCGCAGCAGTTGGCTGTTGTGGGCTATAACGCGTTGGATATCGGTCAAACCATCAGCCCCAAACTGACTAGCGTCGATACGCCGCGTTTCAAAATCGGTGAAAAGAGCGCAGAGCTTTTGATCGCGCGTCTGAAAGGTGAAGCGCAAGAAGAAAAAGTGGTTGATATGGGGTATCAAATTACCTCCGGAGAGAGTGTTTAACTCGCAGTTAACTGCTCTCTGTATTCGCTCATCAATGGTATTGGCAGGTTAGGGTATGGCACATCAGCTGGATGCATTGGATCTCAACTTAATGCGTTTATTAAAGGCCGTGGTGGAAAACCGCAGCATCAAGCTGGCCGCGATGCAGCTGGGCATTTCTCAACCGAGTGCCAGTCGCGGCGTAATGAAGCTTAAGCAAGTGTTTGATGACCCGCTGTTTGTGCGTAAAGCGCATGGGGTTGAGCCGTCACCGATGGCGATACGTCTCGCCGCCGAGTTCGACAACATGATTGCACCACTGGAAAAAGTGGTGCAAGAGTTTGAAGTGTTCGACCCACTGCAATACCAAGGGCAGATCGCGATTGTAACCGACCCTTATTTGATGGATGAACAAGGGCAGCGATTGCTAACTGGCTGCCATCGAGCGTTCCCTAAAGCGCACTTTGCCTTTTCCAGCTGGAACAGTTATTCGCACGATGAAATGCTCGAAGGTGAGCACGATTACTGCATTCTCGACCAAGAGACCGAACTGTCGAAAGACATTTACATGCGCCCGTTATTCGTTGAAAAACGAGTGATTTTGGCGCGTAAAAACCATCCGACTTTGTCGAAAGTCAGCAATGATTGGGACACGGTCTCCAAACTGCCCCTTGTTTCTTTGCCTGCGCCCGCGTCATATAAACCTCTTTGTACCGTGGAGTCTGAGTATCGCCGCATGGGCTATGAGCCTGTGGTGTTATTGAAATCCTATAATTTGCGCGTGGCTTGCCAAATGCTGCAAGAAACCGACGCAATTATGTATGCCAGTCAAAGCTCGGCATTGTTGATGCCGGAACTGGCGTCCTACGCAATGCCACTCGTCAACCGTGAGTTTAGCCAGTTTGTCGTCTCTGGCGGTTTCTTACAAACCAATCGCAACCATCCTTTGCACCGACACTTACATAAAGTGGTACGCCAAACTCTGAAGACGCCATTAATTTTCGCACAGTGACGACTGATTATTGTCTCTCGTCAACGAGATTCTCTGCACAATTTAACCATGAAGAAAATGTGTGATTACATAGACAACTCGATCCTATAGATATTCAAAAATGAATATCTCAATTACCTGTCTCTTTTTCCTGCTCAGCGCTAACCTTATCTCAAATAGTCAGGAGAAGTGGCTCATTTTTATCTTTTTAACTTTTTGAATGTCGATATAGATGCGTGACATTCACCATTCTCCGTTATGCAGTTTTTTAATTTCTGATGGAGGATTCATCATGCTAGTTGCACGTCTATTTTTATTGCTCGCCATCGTTGCCGAAGTAGCAGGCACCAGCACCATGTCTTTTATCGGACAAGGTCATGGATGGTTGGGCTACATCGTGATGTACGTATTGATTGCGGTGTCGTACTACTTCCTCTCGATTGCTGCGAAAAAGATTTCTATCGGCGTGGCATACGCTGTTTGGGAAGGATTGGGTATCTCATTGATCACGGTCGTTTCGATCGTGTTGTTTGATTCTGACTTAAATTCCCAAGAGCTGCTTGGTTTGATGTTAGCTGTCATCGGCATCGTTTGTGTGACTTTAGGTGAGTCACACGGTCAATCTAACACCAAGAAAAACGCCGATAAACTGGCAAAAGAACGTTCATTTTCTACAAGTGTAAGGTGTGAATCATGAGTCAATTTTTTACGATGTCATTTGGATTTGTCGTGATGGCTGCCTTGGTCGACATTGTGGCTAACATGGCGCTCACACGTTCTCACGGCTTTAAATACAAAGGCTGGGGCATTACAGCGATTGTGTTGGTGCTGGCTGCATTCACGTTATTGGCGCAAGCGGTGAAAGAGATCGACTTAGCCATTGCTTATGCTTCTTGGGGCGCGATCGGTATCTTGGGTACCGCAGTAGGTGGTGCCTTGCTGTTTAAGCAGAAACTCAAGCCAATCGGCTGGTTTGGTATCTTTGTGGTGATTGCTGCGGTCGTGGTGATGAAAACCGCTTAATGCAATCCTCTGAGCCCCAGATATCTTCATTCGGAACAGCGAGGGACGAGCGTGATTCAGAACCTACCAACAAAAAGTGCTGTGACAGAGTTGTTTTCTCTGGCTTCACAGCACCTTGATAGTAGATTCCTGATCTCGCCTAGGCTCGTCGGAATGACGGATTTATTCGTTTTTTAGAAAGAACCGAGGCCAATTCCAAAGCTTGCCATTCTGAACAGCGAGGGACGAGCGTGATTCAGAATCTACCGACAGCAAAGTTCTGTGGGGTGTTTTCTCTGGCTTTACAGCACTTTGATAGTTGATTCCTGATCTCGCCTAGGCTCGTCGAAATGACGGAGTCATTCATTTTTAAGAAGAACAGTGACCAACCCCAAAGCTCGTCATTCTGAACAGCGAGGGACGAGCGTGATTCAGAATCTACTAACAAAAAAGTGCTGTGGCAGAGGGATTTTCTCTGGCTTCACAGCATTTTGCTATTAGATTCCTGATCTCGCTTAGGCTCGTCGGAATGACGGATTCATTTTTTAGAAAGAACCGTGATCAACCCCCAAAGTTTGTCATTCTGAACAGCGAGGGACGAGCAAGGTTCAGAACCTACCAACAAAAAGTGCTGTGGCAGAGGTGTTTTCTCTGGCTTCACAGCATTTTGCTATTAGATTCCTGATCTCGCCTAGGCTCGTCGGAATGACGGACTAATTCGTTTATTGAAAAAGAAAAATGACCAATCCCACATCTCGTCATTCTGAACAGCGAGGGACGAGCGTGATTCAGAATCTACCGACAACAAAGTGCTGTGGTAGGGGTGTTTTCTCTGGTTTCACAGCACGTTGATATTAAATTCCTGATCTTGCTTAGGCTCGTCGAAATGACGAGGTCTTTCATCTCGCCTTAAACAATGAAGCTTGCGCCTTCTTCTGCGCTAGAGATGTTTTGGCGGATCACGCTAAACAAGCCTCGTCCCCATGTTTGTTGGGTAGATTCGGTGTCGAAATGAATCAACTCGCGACCTGTGGTGTCGCTTAAGTTGTTCAATTCGCCCGTTTGGCAATCCAGGCGAATCAAATCACCGTTGCGCACTAAACCAATCGCGCCACCACGAATGGCTTCTGGAGAAACGTGAATCGCAGACGGAATTTTACCTGACGCACCAGATAAACGACCGTCCGTCACTAGCGCGACTTTAAAGCCCGCTTTCTGCACGTTGCTGAGAATTGGCATCAGTTTATGCAGTTCAGGCATGCCGTTTGCCGCTGGGCCATTGTGTGTGACCACAACGATGCAGTCTTTGTTCAGCTCGCCACGTTTGTACGCGGCTTCCACTTCATGTTGGCATTGGAATACGATCGCTGGTGCAACAATCACGCGTTGCTCTTCTTTCACCGCAGACACTTTCACCACGGCTTTGCCCAAGTTGCCAGTCAATACGCGAGTGCCGCCAGTATTTTGGAAAGTGGCGTCCGGTTTGGCGATCACGTCACCGTCTTGGCTGCCTTGGCACGGTGTCCAAGTCAGTTGTCCATCGACAAGACTCGGCAACGTCATTTGGTCTTCAAATTCACCAAACACGGGTTTCACATCGCGATGCAAAAGCTCGGATTCGTTCAAGCGGTGCAATAACGCAGGCACGCCCCCCGCATCTTGGAACGCGTTCATATCGGCTGGGCCGTTCGGGTAAACGCGAGCTAACAAAGGAACCACATCCGACAGATCGCTGATGTCTTGCCACGTGAGCAAGATGCCAGCAGCACGCGCCACGGCGATCATATGAATGGTGTGATTGGTGCTGCCGCCAGATGCAAGTAGAGCGATGATGCCGTTGACCAAGCTCTTTTCTGTGACCACCTCGGCCAGCGGACGGAAGTGTGCAGAACCCGCCGTCATTGAGGCGATTTTCAGAGCCGCGTGATCGGTTAACGCTTTACGCAGTTGGGTATGGGGATGAATGAATGCCGAACCTGGCAGCATCAAGCCCATGGCTTCGAACACCAACTGGTTGGTGTTGGCGGTGCCGTAAAACGTACACGTACCCGCAGAGTGGTAAGCCCGACACTCCATATCCAGCAGAGTGTCTTTGCCGACTTCTCCCGCTGCGTATTTTTGGCGCACGTCGACTTTCTCTTCGTTGCTGATGCCTGTTGCCATCAGACCCGCTGGTACAAACGCAGTCGGCAGGTGCGCGTAAGACAGCGCGCCCATCAGTTGCCCCGGGGCGATTTTGTCACAGATGCCAAGCAGTAATGTGGCATCAAAGACATTGTGGCTCAAAGACAACGCCGTTGATTGCGCAATTAAGTCTCTCGAAAACAGCGACATATCCATGCCTGCTTGACCTTGAGTCACCCCATCGCACATCGCTGGCACACAACCTGCGACTTGCGCTGTATGGCCGTAGTCCGCCAGCACTTGTTTGATTTGCGCTGGGTAGTCTTGGTACGGCTGGTGGGCGCTCAACATGTCGTTGTAGGCGCTGATCAGCGCGACATTGGCATGAGTAAAATCGAGAATATTTTTCTTTTCAGAAGAGCAAGATGCGGCGACTGCATGAGCTAAGTTACCACAAGATAAACCAACACGGCCTTTGCCTGCTTCGGCTTGCACTTCGGTGCGAGCAAGAAACGCAGCGCGCGCTTCACGGCTGCGCTCGGTCAAACGTTGTGTGACCTCAAGAACAACAGAGTGAGTCATTACGCCACCTCGATCGCTTGCATTTTGATTAGCTCAGCGGCAGAGCGTTCCACCACGTCGCTGATGTCTCCGTCGATACTGATGATCAGAGTTTGAGGCTCGTTGTCTGGGCGCTCTAGCGTCTCGAATTGGCTCTTCACCATGTTTTCTTTCATGAAGTGGCCTTTGCGCATACGCATGCGATTCAGGATCAACTCCATATCACCATCAAGGAACAGGAAGGTCACGTTGTCGTTGCCTTCGCGGATCTGATCGCGGTAAATCTTTTTCAGTGCTGAACAGACAATAATGCCGTGTTCGTTTTTGCTTTCTAGGCTGTACGCCGCATCACGAATGCGTTCTAGCCATGGCTTGCGATCATCATCGTTCAGAGGCTGGCCCGATGCCATTTTCTGAATGTTCGCTCGTGGATGAAGATCATCACCATCAATGAATTTACGCCCTAGCTTTTTCGCTAGATGCTCACCAATTGTGCTTTTACCACTAGCACAAACGCCCATAACGATGACACTACTACCAGCCATAACTTATCCTCATAACCAAATTTGCGCGTGATCTCAATTTTTGAATTCACTTTAAAATATGGGTTTATCTTATTCATGTTATCGGTAACATGTTACCGGTAACTGAAATAAATGTGAACCATAACACAAACAATAATTCTTAAAGGTGAACCTATGGAGCAATTAACCCAAGCCCCAGATCCTACGTTCCTACTGACGATTGCAGGCCTTGCCATTGCAGCGTTACTCGTTCTGATCATTAAACTGAAAGTCCATGCTTTTGCTTCCCTTACTATGGTGAGTTTAGGCACAGCAATCGCCACTGGCGTTCCTTCTGAGAAAGTCGTATCGACCATGATGGGCGGCTTCGGCGGCACACTGGCTTCCGTGGCATTACTGGTTGGTCTTGGTGCGATGATCGGTAAAATTCTTGAAGTGACTGGCGGTGCGAAAGTGCTGGCAGACACTTTGATTGGTCGCTTTGGTAAAGAGCGCGCACCATTTGCTTTGGGCGTCGCTTCATTACTGTTTGGCTTCCCAATCTTCTTCGATGCTGGCCTTGTAGTGATGATGCCAATCATCCTAAGTGTGGCGGCTCGTTTTGGTGGCTCACCAATTAAATACGCGTTGCCTGCTGCCGGTGCTTTTGCGGTTATGCACGCGTTTGTTCCACCACACCCAGGTCCGGTTGCAGCGGCAGAATTCCTTGGCGCAAACATCGGTCTGCTATTGGTGGTGGGTATTTTGGTTGCTATTCCCACTTGGTACCTTGGCGCTTACCTATTTGGCTTGTACGCGGGCAAAAAATTCGATATCCCACTATCTAAAGCCTTCTTTAATGGCGAAGCTATGGTGGATGAGCGCAACGCACCAAAATTTGGCACGGTTATGACCATCCTTGTGCTGCCAGTCCTGCTAATCTGTTTGGATACGGTATTGAACACACTGGCGGTTGCAGGTTTGATTGATGGCAAAACGGCACTAGTTGAGTTCCTACGTATGCTAGGTAAAACCCCAGTCGCGTTGCTGATTACTTTGATTGTCTGTCTGGCTGTGTTTGCCAAAGACTACGGCATGGCAAAACTAGAAAAATTGTGTGGTGAGTCATTGGCTCCAATCTGTGGCGTTATCCTTGTAACGGGTGCTGGTGGCATGTTTGGCGGCGTACTGCGCTCAAGCGGCATCGGTGATGCACTGGCTGACGTTCTTACAGACACAGGTATGCCTGTGATTGTGGCGGCGTTTGTGATTTCAACCTGTCTACGTGTTGCTCAAGGCTCGGCAACCGTAGCGCTAACCACTACGGCGGCTCTTATCGCGCCAGTTGTGGCTGCATCAACAGGTTTGAGTGAACTAGACCTTTGCTTTATCGTAATCGCGATTGCGGGTGGTGCAACGGTACTGTCTCACTTCAATGACTCTGGTTTCTGGTTGGTATCTCGCCTGCTTGAGATGGATGAGAAAACCACATTAAAAACTTGGACGGTAATGGAAACGTTACTTGGCGGTATCGCGTTTATTATCGTCGCAACATTAAGCTTTATTCTTTAGAGGTTCCCCATGACAACACTTGAACAACGATTAAGAGAAATCAAAATCGTCCCAGTTATCGCAATCAACGACGTAGCACACGCTCTGCCACTGGCAAAAGTGTTGGTAGAAAACGGTTTACCATGTGCGGAAGTGACATTCCGCACCGAAGCGGCGGCGGAGTCGATTCGCATCATGCGTGAAGCGTACCCAGAACTGTTGATTGGCGCGGGCACCGTTCTGACCACAGAACAAGTGGATATCGCCATCGAAGCGGGCGTGGACTTTATCGTTAGCCCAGGCTTCAACCCAACCACAGTGAAATACTGTCAGCAACGTGGCGTGACTATCGTACCGGGTGTAAACAACCCAAGCTTGGTTGAGCAAGCGATGGAAATGGGTCTGCGTACGTTGAAGTTCTTCCCTGCTGAGCCATCAGGCGGCGTAAACATGCTGAAAGCACTGACGGCGGTTTACCCAGTGGAATTCATGCCAACAGGTGGCGTAAGCCCATCCAACGTGGAAGATTACCTAGCGCTGAAATCGGTTGTAGCTTGTGGCGGTACTTGGATGGTGCCAACCGCAATGATGGACAACGGCGATTGGAAAGGCATTGCTGAATTGGTTCGTGCAGTTAAGTAAAACGCACAAACGGCTCCGAAATACCCCCGAACGTTAGAAAACGTGACACAAAAAAGGGTCATCAAGTTACTTGATGACCCTTTTGCTTTTGGGAATGAAACGGCTTTAGAAGTGATGCTTCATAAAGCGCTTAATAAAGCGAATGAAATCTGCTTCGGCTAGCTTCGCGCACTTCAATGTTTGGGCGTGAGACAATTCTACATCTCCCAAGCCTTCTGCCATGTTGGTGATCGCACACACTGCCAATACGGGTAAGCCGCAATGCGCCGCAGAAATCACTTCTGGCACGACCGACATGCCCACCACATCACCACCGATGATTTGCATCATGCGGATTTCGGCTGCGGTCTCAAAGTTGGGGCCTGTGTAAGAGACAAACACACCTTCATTCAGGTGAATGCCATTGGCTTTGCCGACTTCAAACGCTTCTGCGCGCAGGTCTTTGTCGTACGCATTGGCGAGGCTGAAGAACCTCGGGCCGTACTCTTCATCATTCGGACCGATCATTGGCGACTCAGGCATGGTGTTGATGTGGTCATGAAATACCACCAGAGAACCGACGTCGATGCGTTCAGGGCGAAGTGAGCCTGCCGCGTTGGTGACGAGCAGAAACTCACAGCCCAGCTTTTTAAAGGTGCGCACGGGCGTTGTCATGACCTTCATTGAGCCGTGTTCATAGTAGTGACCGCGACCTTTCATGCACACTACGTCTACGCCGCCCATGGTACCAAGTACCAACTCACCAGAGTGGCCTTGCACGGTGCTAACCGGAAAGCCTTCGATCTCTTCGTATGGAATGACCACTTTGTCTTGTAGCTCGTCTGCCAATACGCCTAAGCCAGAGCCTAAAATAAACGCCGCTTTAGGTTGGAAGTTTGGTTTGCGTTCGCGAATGGTTTGTAGCGCGCCGATTACTGGATCCTGATTCATGTTAGTCACCTTCTGGTTGTGTGTTGATTCCATTGTGTGACTTTCTGCGCTGGTTATCTTTGCTTTATTCGCTACTATCATCCTTAAAAAGAGGATGATGAAATTCGCTAGGACTCAATGCATGAAGTCAGAACCATTTGAGCGCGTGACGCTGAAGATGCTGCGTTACTTTTACGAGGTCGCACAAACCAAGCATTTCACTAAGGCCGCCGAGAACCTCAATATCACCAATTCGCCGTTGAGCAATCGCATCAAAGAGCTGGAAGAAGTGCTTAACGTCAAACTGTTTGAGCGTGATTCAAGAAACGTCATGCTGACGGAGGCCGGACGATTGTTGGAGTCCAAATGCCAACTGATTTTTCAGACCTTGGATGTCTCACTCAATCAAGTGCAGCAAGTGGGTTTGAACCAGAGAAATATCTTGCGAGTTGGTGTGGTAAGTAGTGCATTTTGGGGTGGCTTTGATCGCCTGTTGCAGCGCTTCCATGCTGAGCATGACACTTATCACGCCGACATTTTTGACCTTAACCCAGAGACGCAAAAGAAGCATCTGAGTGAGAAGAAAATCGACGTGGGCATTGTACGTTTTGCCGATGCACTCAACATTTATCCGTATCAGTCGGTGTCTTTGGGCAAAGATGTGTTTGTGGTGGCGGTGTCGGAGCAACATGAGTTAGCCAGCAAATCTTTGCTGCGGCTCCAAGATTTAAAGGCGTGTGAGTTTGCGTTTATGAGTTTGGCGAATTCTGCCTCGGCAAACTTCATCATCAATGCCTGTCTGCAAGAAGGCTTTTCACCCCATATTGGCAAACAAGTGGTGGAGCCAAGCACCTTGATGGCATATGTAGCAAACAGCAATACCGTGACGTTGGTGCCGTCGACGTTTTCTCAGCATCATTGGCATGGGATTCGTTTTATCAAGCTGAAAGAGTCACTGCGTGCAGACTTGTGTCTGATTCATGATGGTAAGCAGGAGAGTGCTATCAAAGCCGAGTTTATTCGCACGTTATTGGAGAATGCGAGTTAAGCATGGGCTAACAAAAAAAGGTCACCCTAAGGTGACCTTTTCAAATGATTCGCTGAAATCAGCAATGCGATTAGCGCGCAATTAACGCATCGTTGCAGGTTACTGACACACGTAAAATCTGAAAAAATTCTGTAAAACTTTTAACCGTAAAGTAAGTATGTGCTTTCCAGAAAAATGAGATTTAGTGGTTATTTTCCAAAAAACATCTCAATTACAATAGTAGTTTTCCAGAGTTTTTATGTGTTATACCTCACTTTTTTTATACAAAAGTTTCAGAAAAACTATATTTAGTTGCTGTAAGTTCATCTTCTTGATTATCTTCTAAAACTAGTGGTGTCATAAGCCTATAGTTTGATAATTTACAGTAGAATGTAGGTATGTGCGCGCGTATGATTATAAAAAACTATAGAACAAGGTTTTAATGACAATGGAAACAGTAATAACCTCGAAGCTATTTGAAAGTTTACCTTTAGCTAAGCTAGTGGTAGAGCACCTTAAAGCCAACAGTGAAGAATTAGGTCTGGATCAAGCCATTGTCTATTTTGGTTTTCCGAAGTTCTATGGTTATGAATCAGATGTAATGAAGACATCTGATCTAGTCATACTAAGCGAGCAACATGGTATTTTAGCTCTTCGTTTTAGTCAGTTTGATAACACTACTTCATCAGACCAAATCGATGAAGAATGGGATGAGTTTAGAAGTTTAATCTTTTCCAATCTTTACGAAAGTAAACTGCTTAGAACTAAAAAGAAGAGAACACAAGAGTTAAGTATTGGATTTGACGCATTATTCTATGTCGAATCTATTAAAGGTTTGGATTGTGATGCAGATCTCTTCGTAACGTCTATAACAGAGCTTGTCGATACTCTCAATATTATGAGGGATGAAGCTTCAACATTATCTCAAGAAAAATTCAATGAATGTCGTGCGATACTAGAGGGTACAAAAGCTCTATCTGCTGATAAACCAAGAAGCGTAAACGAAGGCGAAAAAGCTAAAAAGGCTTTTACGTTAATGAAGCTTGAAGAAGAAATTAAAATCTTCGATATTCGCCAAAGAAATAGCGCCGTAACTATTATTGATGGCCCACAACGAATTCGAGGATTAGCTGGTTCAGGAAAAACAGTTGTTTTAGCAATGAAAGCTGCTCACATTCACATGGAGTACCCTGAGAAAAAAATTCTATTTACGTTTTTTACTAAAAGCCTCTATGTACATGTAAAAAATCTTATCACTCGTTTTTATCGTCACTATAAGAAAGTGGATCCAAACTGGGATAATTTACAAATCAAACATGCTTGGGGTGGAGCTGGGGTCGATGGGGTCTATTACTCCGCGTGTAACGACAATGGTATTCCTATAGTAAGTTTTACTCAGGCAAAAGCACAATTACCAAGTAATCCGTTTGAGTATGTGTGTTCTGATGCGATCGCTAGTAATAAGCTTAGACCAGAATATGATTACGTATTGATGGATGAAGCTCAAGACATGACGTCAGCATTTTTCCGTCTTATATATCAGATAACAAAAGGGGATAAAGATACTAAGAATATAATTTGGGGTTATGACGAACTCCAAAATATTTTCAAGGTTAAAACACGTTCTCCTAAAGAACTATTTGGTCAAGATAAAAATGGAGAAGATTACATCGATCTTCAAAGAGCTGGGCGAAATTTGCCAGAGTATTTAGACAACGATATCGTACTTACTAAATGTTATCGAAACCCTCGAGAAGTGTTGATTGCTGCCCATGCTTTAGGGTTTGGTTTATATCGAAAGGATGGTTGTGTTCAGAACTTAGAAGACAAAGCTCATTGGGAGGATGTCGGGTATGATGTTTTACAGGGTAATTTTGAAGTTGGCAGTAAAATTCTTGTAGAAAGGCCAAGCCAAAATAGCCCTCTGTCGATATCGGCTTACGAACCTATAGAAGAACTCATTAAATTTAAATCTTTTGATAATCTATCACAGGAGTCTGATTGGGTAGTAGAAAATATAGTTTCTCTACTAAATGAAGGCTTGAAGCCAGAAGATATTATGATTATTGCATTGGATGATCGTAATGCTCGTAGTTATTTCAAAGCTATCCAAAACAGATTAATTGCGAAAGATATTTCATCAAACAATGTATTACTCAACCCGTATAGCTCAAAGTCTTTCATTGAAAAGGGGCAGGTTACAATGTCGACTATTCATAGAGCTAAAGGAAATGAGGCCCCTGCAGTACTTGTTATTGGAATTGACTCCTTGTTTTTCACAGAAGGCAGCCACTACTCACGAAACCGGATCTTTACTGCTTTCACTAGGGCAAAAGCTTGGCTTAGAGTTAGTGGTATTGGCTCGAATGCGGATCACTTTTTCAATGAACTGCAGAAATCTATTAGCAGTAGCCCACAGTTAGAATTTATTCAACCAGATCCTGATTTAATCGAAACGCTCCAAAGAGACTTATCAGAGAAGAGTCAAAAACTAAAAGATCTACAACGTAATTACCGCGAACAGCTAGAGCTACTAGGTGTTAGTGAGGAAGAAAAAGCTGAGTTTTTCAAAGGAATCTAAATGAAACAGCAAGACTTCGATAGCGGGATAACGCGTGCACTGGCGATATGTACCAAGCTGAAATTAGAACCAAGAATGGTTTCGCCAGTTAGCTTAAAGGTGAATAAGAATTTCAATAAGGTAGCATTAGCAAATGGATCGACACATGAGGAGATTTACTTTGCAGGGTTAAATGAAGGCTACTACAACTTCATTCTTAATGATTTCTCCTACTTTCACTTCTCGTTTCGAGAGGTGAAAGCTAAACCAGGACAACCTAAGTTATCTTATCCGTATGAAATTCGTATGGCTTTTTACCCAAACCCTATGAATTCTAGTACGTATACAGATACTCCTGACTCACCACAAGACTTATTACAAACTTATCACCAGTATTACATTGATGATGAATGGTCATTTGAGGACTACACACAAGCACTTTGTGAGCTAAGGGCGAATATAACAACTCCAATATTGAGGTATGACTTAAGTGAAGATCAGCATAAGAGAGTTAATCATCCCATAGCCCACCTTCATTTAGGTGTAAACAACAGTTCGAGAATTGCAACTAACAGAGTTTTTACACCAGAATTATTCACGACTTTTGTGCTTAGCAATTTTTATAGAGTTCAGTGGGAACTAATGAGTGGTAGTGACTTGAAGTTAGATGGGGAATACAAGCGAACTAAGAACAACTGCAAAACAATTAACGCGAGTTTTTACTGTGATATTCAGCGTGGTGCTCTAAATATTGTCTGATCTTTGATTATCAACGCATCGGTAGTTTGATCAATAAATAGTATTTTAAGGATAAGTGTCCAAAAACTATATGAACGGGCTACTCTATGAAGGGGCATCCTTATTAGTAGGTCTTTGCTAACAAGAATTAGCCCCAAAATATTACTTTTCTTTCTTGTGTATTTTTATTTAAGCTAGGCAACTAGTGGTGTTTTTATAAACTTTTGTATTTCACAAGGAACAGTTTTGATAATTTGGTTGAGGTTATCTTCTGATCCTGTCAATTGGATAAGTTTTTTAACGGTAGTTTTTAGATCTTCAGAGCGATCCCATTGCACTTTGTAACGACCTTTTCCCACCTTTTGCTCTACCGATTGTAAATACATACTTTTGCTATACGTGTATTTCATCGATATGCAGTTGATTTGATCATTATCATCTACTTCTTCAAATGAGTACGTCATCACTAAAGAGTCTGAGCTCTTTTTGATATTCATATCGACATAATGTTCCTCAAACATTGTGTCAACGATATCACTGGGTTGTACACCTTTTGATAAGTAGGTAGCTACTAGCTTTTCCAGTACTTTATTGGTTTGATTGCTTAACATGATAACATTTTCCTCAACTCATTCATGAGCGATGGCACTTGATTGATTGAGTCTAGCAAAGCTTTGTTATCGCGGTCGTTAACTTTACCGTACTTCTTTGCCAGCTTTGTGTTTATATACCTAACTAATACTCCATCATTTGGGGTATCAGCTTTGAGGTAGGGGATTATACTCATAAATCTAGGTGCTAGCTCGCAATTTTTTTCATTGATTCCTAGATCACTTAGAAGGCTAGCAGCTTCATCTTGAGCTTTCTTCGTCAGCAATTCTCTTAGTCTTTTTCGAGCTAAATCAGGTCTTTTTTCGATTAGTGCGGGGTCAATTTCAGATGATATCTTGTTTGTTTCTTTTTCAATTAATTTGTTTTTGATTACCTCAAAATCATCTTCATCAAGAATACCGGCTTGTTTCAAGGCTTCGATTTTCCCTGAGACATTATCTCTAATTTCAGCTCTTTTTTTCTCAAAAATGTCGTTAAAGTCTATGTCATTCAAGTAGGAGTCTTTGTCACTAATGTAGACATTTTCACTTGAAACTCCAGCTAAGCTAGTAGTTCTTTCTGCATACTCCCCAGATAGACCAGTGTAATCACGAACTCTTTGTTGTTTAGCTCTGTCGACTTCTTGTTGAAACTTGTTCCACATGAAGTTGAGTCCCGTTTCTTCATGGAAGATAACAACAGCGTTATTATCTAACTCAAATGCAGTTGTCTCTTCTTCTGGAATTGCGCGAAGAACTCGTCCTACTATTTGTGCAAAAGCGTTGATACTTCTATATGGCCTAAACAGCGCGAGTATTGTGAGGTAACGATGGTCATATCCCTCCATGAGCATGTTTACTGAAATTATAACTTGGCACCCATGCCTATTTATTTGTTCAAAAGCAGCTTGAAGAGCATCTGGGGCCATTTCGCTGTGAACAATAATGCTGTCCAAGCCTTTAGATTTATACCATCTTAGTAAATCTTCTGCGTGCTTTATACTACAGCCAACTGCAAGTATTTTGTGGGGCACATTTGGGCTGAGATCTTCTAGTTCTTTTAGACGTTGTATACTGTTTTCTATAACATCAAGTGAACATGCCTCTGATAATGCTACGCTTTTCTCTAACCACTCTTTATCTTTAAGTTGAAGTACTTCGTCTTTGGTTAACTTAACATCCGGTTGCTCTGCTATTGTAAAGTAAAGTTCGTTGGCATTGACTGTTTCTTTCCTAAGCCATTTGACGTAGCGATCTCTCATTACTTCAGATAGCGGTGTTTCGTGGATTTTTTCACCAGGGATAGCTTGGTTATCACCACGATACGGTGTTCCAGTAACATGTAGTTTTTTTGCATTTGGAAAGTACTCTAAAACTTCTTGCCATGTGGATGCAGGGGCATGATGTGCTTCATCTATGATAACCATATCAAAGAAATTATGATCTACGATATTTCGACTCAAAAGGCCAGACTCTCGGCTACTAGTGAGTTTTTGTATATTAGAGTAAATAATATGACTTGCTCTTAGGTGCTCATCAGATAGTTGAGAACGATATTCAGATATGACGGGAAGATGTGAGGGATTGAAGATTACGTCATAATTTACCCAAAAATTATCATCTAAAACCTCTTGGGTTTTTTGAATACTTTGTTTCGTTACTAAGCCTGGTGTGATGATTAAAACTCGTCCCTTGCAGATGCCAAAGGGAGCAATAGATATTAGTCCACTTTTACCGGTGCCGGTTGGTAGAACAACTAGTGCTTCACCGCTCGGGCTATCCTGGAAATAGTCTTGGATTTTTATGTAGGCTTCAATTTGTGGATTTCGTAGTTTTTGATTTGCCTCGATATTAACAGGCGTGGTCATGAAGTAAGACATTTAGGAAGTGCTCTTATACGTATTGTTACATACTCCCATTGTTGTATATGATGCTCTTTTGAACAATCATACTGCTGTGCTAAACAGAGCAATTGTGAGCTTTAATAAGTTTCTATATTGCAAATCCGCAGTAACTCGCGAAATGTGAGGTCGGTTTAGGTGATCCCTATTTCCTGCCAATGATTAATTTCAATAAAATACAACAATAAATCAATATTTGTGATTGCTCGGAAAAATGACGCATCCTGTTCGTATAGGGAACTTAGCCATGGCCACCGTAGTGCAGTATTGTCTTCTTTTAGCGCTGTTTTTGTATCTCGTACAAGGAATTGAGGACGTTTGAAAGAGCGTTTAAGTTCCCTAAAAGTTCTACCGAACGTTCATGAGCTTTTTGAGTAAGGGGATAAACTATCTTTACAAGTTTGGGGAAACGCTCCTCTAGTTGCTTGTACCTTGTTATTTCACATAAAGTAATTTCAAGTTCAGCTTCCACTGCCCTTTTTTCATTTTTAATTGTTTCAACTTCACACGCGGGAACTTTATTACCTCGAAGATGAGGTGAGCTTTCTAAAGGGGAGCTCAGTTTGTTCGGAGTGACGCAGAGACTCTTAAAATCTTCGGTTACGGAATACCTCTTAGTTCGCCCTTTTCCAGAACTACTTAACCATCCCTTTTGTTCGAACTTGTAGAGCTGTTGATACAGAGATTTTCTAACATCATTTAATTCTAGGATTTCCCCAGTCGAAGATATCAGATTATTACTGGCTTCCGTGACAGTAAACTTATCCATCTGATTAGTTACCAGAATGGTATACATATTCGCGTTGATTTTATTGGTTTTTGTCATTCTTCTAGTTACCACATGAAAACTTAGGATTGCTAAGTATACGTGAATCAGTAAAACTTAGACAATCTAAGTCATCAAGGCCTCTAGTTATGAACATACTGTGGAACAAAATCCGATACCATATAGACTCAAAATGGCTCGTAAGAAAGCCGGCATCACCCAAAAAAATCTCGGGGTGATTATTGGTATGGATGAAGGTTCAGCAAGTGGTCGAATGAACCACTACGAAAAAGGAAGGCATACTCCAGATATAAGTACATTAAAAAAAATGGCTGAAGCACTTGGAGTTCCACTAAATTACTTTTTTTGTGAAGATGATGATTCTGCAGAGTTGGCTTGTTTGATCGCCAAATTGAATGAAACTGATAAGAAGAACCTTATCGAACACATAAAAAGTCTTTCAACTGATGCTGACGAATAATAATCTTATCGTCGTATTCGAAAGCTCACCTGATTGAAACAATCTGACTTCGCTTGAGTTGCGCTAATTCCTCACGTAACTTCGCATTTTCTATCTCTAGCTCTTCGATGGCACTCAGCGCTTTTACCAGTTTATCATTGAGGTGATGTTGTGCTGAAGCGAACAATGCTAACTGTTCTTTTTTAGTCTCAAACTTCTCTTTGTAGTTTTCTTTTATACGCTTTTGATCTCGAAGTTTAATTTTTACGGATTCAATTTCTGGTTTAACATATTCGCCCTTGGTTTCGGCAATATCAGCTTTGACCTGTTTTACCTTTTGAACGAAGTCAGGGTAGTAATAACCACTACCATTACCTAAATTTGCCTCTTCCTCTACAGCTCTTACGCTAAGTTTTCGTGTGGAGGGAATACGCTTTTGTTGACCTTGGACAATCCTCTCAAGAGCAGCTTCTAGCGCCAGTAGTGTATTTTCACCTTTACCCATGCGAAACAATCTCCTTCATATTTAATCCAGCTTCAAAGGGCGTAAAATCCATTTCAAAGTCGGTCATCACATTTTCGGCTGCTCTAATCTGGGTAATATAATGACTTCGTTCAATGACGGATATATCTTCACCAGACTCCATATAGGCGACTAAACTACGATGTTTTTTTTGCCACCATTTAGCTTGTTGTTCATCTATGATGCTACTACCAGATCTACAATCAACACAGAATTGAGGAGTGACAATTCCATCCATATCGCACTCATATCCTGATTTGCAGTAGCTATGCGCTGTACCATGTAGAGTTAGCTTTCCTTCTTTTACTGCCTTATAGATAATGTCCCAGGAGCTATAAATGATCGGCACATCTCCTCGCATTTTCATGATCGCTTTGCCATGACTGCCCGAGAGCGTTTCGTCAGAGTGCCATTGTTTGAATATTTTATTGGCGGTGGTTTCTGCATTAATTTCATCGAGCAATTGCTGCATTTTAGGATCGACCTTTAAATCTCGAAGGCTCGCCAACTTGCCACCGTTGGTGTACCACTCAGTCATTGAGAGATACAGGTGTTTAAATTGCTGCTTAAGCGCAACCAGTGTCCCCAAACGATTCTTCACGCAGTAAAACGCTAGTGTGCGCCTAAATTGGTGAGTGCTCATAGGCCATGGTTTTCCGATAATAACTAATGTTTTTATTCTATCTAGCGAGCGAGGGTTGGAGGCTAAACATTCTTGATAATCATCTTCTGTGACTAGGAAACCAAATTGCTTGCAAAAACGCTTTAATCGCGTATTCCAATCCGTGATTACTCTAGGTGGTACTGAGCGCGCTCCCTGATTCAGCCATAATGAATCTGCATACTTTTCATCAGGGTATACAGTTTCATTTCGCCAGCGTTTAGTCAAAACTGTCATTAAGTCTATTGCTGTTTTGGAAGCTGCCGCTGTTACCCACGTCTCGCGTTTTTCTCCTAATTTAAAGGTATGAGATTGCAACATATGATGAACTCGACCGCTCAAGGAATCTTCGTAATAACTATTTGGTGTTATCTTGTCTAGCTCTGAGTCTCGCATTCCGCTGAACCCACCACAAACAATGTAGCTAGCAGTAATGAGTTGGCCCAAGTAACGTCTAAATTCATTTGCGTCGTTAAGAGCAATACTAGGCAATTCGTCTTTTAGTGGTTGAATGATATTTTTTCGCTCATGGGGTTGGTAGTGAGGAACGAGGGATGCGTATTTGCGGGTATTTATGCTCCCATCATCATTTAAAAAGGCATAGGTGTAACCCTGTTGAACCTTAAAATCTAAAGCTCTCTTGCCTTCAAGATAGTTGTCTTGTAGTGCGCTTTCGGTATTGGCCAAGAGCTCTGCATGAGGCAATGCTTCTTCAATTAGTGCTATCGCCTTGCCATAGATGGCATGACATAACTGTTCAGGAATGACCAGAAATTGCTGATCGCCTTTTTCACTTAGTCTTAGAGCTTCTTTTTTAGATTGTATAGGCTTGATACCCAGAGGTATGTTGTGCCAACCTTCGTAGTGGGTTACTCCATTTATAGCAACAAATGCCCTTAAAAGTGTTTGTTGAGCATAACCTTGCCGCTGAAGGTAATTGTCAAGTTTCAATCTTAATGATGCAGAGGATAGTGCAGATAATGATTTTTGGTTTTGTTGCATTAAGAATGTGTAAACTTTTTTTATGGAGCTAACTTGAGAATATACACTTAAAAAACGGAGTGTTTTTTTTGTTTTTTGATTGGAATAAAAAAGCCATCCAGAGGTGAACACTTTGAGTTCACGCTGTAATTCAGGTGCGGAGTCAAAGTTTGAAAAGTCGAGACTATTTTTTGCCCTGTTTCGCGAAAAAGGGTGGCAAGGCCAAATACTTTGTCCAAAAGTAGCTGTTACATTACCGTCTTTATCTTTGCAAATTACGACGTCATCCAATTCATCAAATCTCTTTTCGTGATACAGATTAATAATATCTATGGGATGTACTTTGTGGTTTTCGGGGAAATTCGAAGCATATAAGTGGTTATTTTTCATTTTGACATCCCTTGAGCTGAGGATGAGGTAAGATTAGTTACAGAGTCCGCATCATTCCAAAGAGGGTGATAGCTTTCATTATCAAGTTTAGTTTCTACTTGTTTTAGCAGTTTTTTGTTTATGTTGGGTAAGATTTTTTCGTCTATGAACGCCACGACTCTTTTAAAGTTTTGGTTGTAGTGATTGGCATCAAGGTGCAGATATAGTGATTCTTCTATACACGCTTTGAAGCTAAGTAGACACCAAATATCTGGGAGCGACTGAACAATCACCTGACTGGGACAACCAAAACAACCTAGCAAATCAGCACAAGACAGTTTTTCTCCTTCACTTAGCAATCCTCGCTTAAGGGCTTTCTTGGTGTACCTTTCGGACTTCTCACCAAAGGGAGTGGCGCAACTCGTACCATTTGGAGTTCGACTCAGATCAGGTAAATTGATTTTGTTTTCTTCTTCTATGACTAAAACATTAATATTTAAATTGGCTTGTGCCTCTTTTGTGTTAACACCCGCTTTAATCTCCTCTTCTCGTATCGACATCGTGTCTTGCATCATGCCAATGTTGGCTATTCGGTTTCCTTCGCTATAGCATTTTTTCCTCGTGTTAGGGGTGTTGCCTAACATGATGTCATTTACTATTTCTCCTTGCTGATAGGCCGTTAGTTGTGCACCTGTCTCACGAAATCGGCTTACCATTGGGCGTAATCGACGTCCAGTTTGATCGACGAATGCAAAATGTTTTTCAACCCAGATTTTTAAGAAGCTTTGAAGAACGACATTTTTCATCGGCGTGGCTTGCCGCTTTGTTACGGTTTGAAGTAGTGTTGCGCTCTTATCCGCTGATATTAAGCGAGAGGCTCTGAGCAAATTGTCGAAAAATTGCATTGCATATTTCGGAATGCCCAGTCTATGCCCGCCCACCTCAATCTGAATGGTTTTAAATGCTCTACGCTTAAATGCGGGCATGGTGTACCAAACTTCTCCAGCTGACATAGAGGCACTATGTGGCTGCGGGAGCCGTAATAAATCACTGGTGTTTGCATAGGTATAATAAGATAAAAGATACGTAGCTGCGCTCATCATTTTTGATATACCACCAAATAGCTCATAGGTTTGACCTTTCCACTCAAAGGTCATGGTGGGCCTGCCTTTGTTAGTGTTGATGTGCGTTTCAGGTGACTCAATGAATTGATAGTAGGTTTGTCTGAACAGACTACGCAAGAAAGGAAGTAACTGATTTAAATCGCTGCGAGTATAGGCTTCAAAAGGTTCCGAATCAGCCTTATCCATCATCGTTACTGCGTTGAAATAGCTTGATGGAAAATCTAAATAATCACGAAATATTACCAAAAGACAAGAGTACTGCCGTTGATAAGTTGAGCGTTTTAGTGTTCCTTGCATAACCCTTGTATGCAAGTGGGACATATAGCCTTCGAGTGATTTCTGCGTGAAGGCAACTGCATTCTTTTGATCACACCATCGGAAATATTGAGATAAAAGCATGTATTGAGAAAGTAGAGTGTTATGACTCGCCCCTTCTTCTATCTTTTCACCAAAGCAAGTTTTTATTTGATTCACAGAGCTTTTACGATTCGCGTCTTCAAATTTCCCGCCTTTCTGTAATTCATTCGTGGTAGGAAAGTGCTTAACCAAAAAACGATTAAAATCTACGAGGTTATTACTTTCCGTATCCAACTGGAAACAAAGCTTTGAATCCCAGCCGTGGAGGTATGAAACATTATCACTCATCCTCGCCACCTAGCGCTTCGTGCATAATGGAATCGAGGATGCCAAACTTCACTTTGAATGCCTCTTTGCGTTTTAGAAAGCGTAAATACTTCCAAGTGGTACTCTCGTCTTTATGTCCCATCCAGCTCATTAGAAGCTCCATACATTCGGTAACGGGCAATTTCGCCTCTAACATATCATTGAGACGGTAAGTGCAATAAGTGGCGCGTAAATCATGAAAGCGGTGTGTAAATGATCCTTCTACCTGTTTTAATTCAGCCCTAAATTCAACCCATCGAGCCTCAATGGATTTTCCTGTGGCAGGATTGCCTTGCTGACTAACAAAGAGGGGGTCATGACGCTCACAACGCTCCAGTATTTCAACGTTTTTTTGAGCGAAAGAAGGAGCATCACCATCCAATTGATCGATTTTTTCGTTGAGCTTGGTGACACGCTGAAGGCGGCGCTCTGATGTTCGATACTCATTCAATAAATGGAGTAAATCTGATGAAATCTCAACACGTCGCGTTTTTAGATACTTGGTTTGTACGCCCGTTGTTCGAGGGCATAACAACATTTCAAACCGATGCTGGCTTTCAGCAAGCGGGGTTGCAGTATCCAGCGCATCTAACGACAGCGTTGCTACTTCTTCAACTCGCATTCCTGTATCAATTGCAAGCAAGACTTGTAAGCGTAACTCTTCAGACGCTTGTGGTAGGTGTTGAGTTAAAATGCCAAGAGCATCACGGCTTAATGGGGATAGCGGTCTAATGTTTTTGCTATCTGCATCCCTCGGTACTTTTATGCGTAAATCACTGGTCTCAACAATAAAGGTTGGGGATAGATGGGCAAGCATCCCATTGTTCTGAATAGAGGCAAACTCCATTTTGAATGGGGCTTCTTTCTCTTTTTTTATGTTTATATAACCATCGTGCATCAGCCATTTATAGTAATTGACGATTTGGTTCATACGAACGCTGGCTGTGCTGTGGGCAAGCTCGCCTTTTTTTATCTGCTTAAGTAGGTGGGAGCGGAAAAGGTAAGTCGGCTTGAGCCGTTTGACTGGCGGGAATTTATTCCAACTCAGCTCATTATCCTCAAGAAATTGGTAATAGGCACGCAGAGCCTGTGCGCAGGGAGATAGGTCTTTTGCCTTTTTTATGGCCTTGAGATAAAACAGGTAGCTGTTAGCTTCGTGATTGAATACACCATCTTGCGAAAAGAGGGTTGGCAGCGAACCGATATTGTCATTGAAAGGCAGGCAATGGAATGTACCATTATCCAGTTTTTGCAGCTCTGTCTCATTGAAAACATCGCTGGAGTGTACAAGGTATGTCATAAATCATCCTGAAAAATATCACTGTCCATGTATACAATATGGACAGTGATTAATTATTTCCCAGATTTATTTACGTGTGTAAGATGCTTTTCCTACACTAACCCCTCATGGTAACGAACTCTTCTGAGCCCGTTGGGTGGATAGCCACAACAGAGTCGAAGTCTGCTTTGGTTGCGCCCATCTTCATTGCTACGCCGAAGCCTTGGATCATTTCATCTACCGTGAAACCGATGCCGTGCAGACCAACAACCGTTTCTTCTTCGCCCGCACATACAAGCTTCATCTTACATGGTTGACGGTGCTTAGTAACAGCGGTGTACATCGCAGTAAAGCCAGATGTGTAAACTTTGATGTTGTCTTTGCCGTACTTCTCTTCTGCTTCTTGCGTTGTAAGACCGATAGTGCCGATTGGTGGGTGGCTAAATACCACAGTTGGTACCAAATCGTAGTCCATCTTCGCGTTTGGTTTGTTGTTGAACAAACGCTCAGAAAGTTGACGACCCGCTTTCACTGCTACTGGTGTTAGTTCGATACCGCCTTCCATGATGTCACCCACACAGTAGATGCCTTTCACGTTAGTTTCTTGGTATTCGTCTACCTTGATGTAGCCTTTTTCGTTCGTTGCCACACCGGTTGACGCTAGGTTGATTGCGTCTGTCGCTGGGTGACGACCGATTGCCCAAATCAGTTGGTCAACGTTTTGGCTTTCACCGTTTTCTAGGTGCAGAGTTAGGCTGCCATCGGCTTCTTTTACCACTTCTTTTGGTACAGAGTGGGTGTGCAGTTTTGGACCTTCTGCGTCCATCACTTCAACCAATGTATCGATGATCATTGGATCGAAGCTACGCAGTGGTGACTCTTTACGTACGAACAGGTGCGTTTCTGTACCTAGCGCGTGCAGTACGCCAGCAATTTCAACTGCGATGTAGCCAGCGCCCACAACCGCAACGCGTTTTGGTTGCTCTGCTAGGTCGAAGAAGCCGTTTGAGTCGATGCCGTATTCAGCGCCTGGAATGTTTGGAATAGTAGGACGACCACCAACCGCGATCAGGATGTGATCTGCTGTGTAGTGTTCACCGTTTACTTCGACAGTTTTTTCGTCAACAAACTTAGCAAAGCCTTTAATCACGTTTACTTTATTGTTGCCTAGAACGCGATCGTAAGATTGGTGAATACGACCGATGTATGCCTGACGGCTCTCAACCAGTTTGCTCCAGTCGAAACCTTTCACGTCGACATCAAAACCGTAATCTTCTGCGTACAGGTTCATCGCTTCTGCGATTTGCGCGCCATGCCACATCACTTTTTTCGGTACACAACCTACGTTTACACAGGTACCGCCAAGGTCTTGAGCTTCGATTAGCGCAACTTTCGCGCCGTACATCGCCGCACGGTTTGCAGATGCGATGCCGCCACTGCCGCCACCGATACAGATATAGTCAAAATGAGTCGCCATTACTTTCTCCAAGAGCTTATAAATTTTATCTGGTACATAGATAGATTGGGATGACCTTGTCCGAACTCAATGCCACCGTTATCCCACTATCATAAATCGAATTCGACTAATTCCTAAATGGGAAAAAGCGACAATACTTATGACAAATAGCGATGAGAGGCACAAAAAGAAGAATAAGCACGACTGGAGGGAGAAGGTGAGAGCATAAAAAAGCGCAACGAGAATATCGTTGCGCTTGAAGATATCGGTACTGAAGTGCTTACTCTGGCACAATCCAGTCCACTTTCCAGTGGCCAGTTGCTGGTGCGATCGCGTCTTGCAGGAATGGCAGAATCTCTTTCATCTGGCTTTCCAGTTTCCATGGCGGGTTAATCACAATCATGCCGGATGCCGTCATGCCGCGCTCGTTGGTATCTGGTGCAACACCTAACTCGATTTGCAGAATTTTACGAATACCGAGTGCTTCCAAACCTTCGATCATATCTTCGATGTCGTGACGGTTTACCACTGGGTACCAAATCGCGTAGATACCGGTTGCCCAACGTTTATGGCTCTGATGAATCGCTCGCACCACATCGCGGTACTCTTTCGCGAGTTCGTATGGTGGGTCAATCAGCACCAAACCACGACGTTCTTGTGGCGGTAAGCTTGCTTTGAGGCGTTGGAACCCGTCCTCTTTGAAGATGCTCACTTGGCGATCACGATGGAATTCTTGCTCTAACAATGGGTGATCGGCCGGGTGCAACTCGGTCAGCACCATGCGATCTTGTGGGCGGATTTGCGCGCGCGCCACACGTGGTGAGCCTGGGTAGTAACGCAGTTTTTCGCCGTTGTTGAGTACTTTGATGGCATCGATGTAGCTTTTGATGTCTTCAGGAATATTTGGGTTATCCCAAATACGCGCGATGCCTTGTTTGTATTCGCCCGTTTTTTCAGACCATTCGTGAGTCAGATCGTAACGGCCCACACCCGAGTGGGTATCGTGATAAACGAATGGCTTATCTTTTTGTTTCAGCGCATCAAGAATGAGGCTTTGAACGATGTGTTTGACTACATCGGCATGGTTGCCAGCGTGGAAGCTGTGGCGGTAACTTAACAAATTAAACTCTCGAAACACTCTTTGGCTGAGTGTGGTCTGTGATTTTCACTCTATGGCGGTATTATACTCAAGTAACTTAAAGATGTAGAACTTCCAATCAAATCCGTTCCTCTAATAGGGGCTCACTATTGAAATTTCTTTAAGTCACCCACACTTACTATTGGTAATCGAATTGAACTAGGTGAGTTTCTCGTGCTCAAAGAGTGTGAAATCTCATTTAGGTATAACAAGACTCAAGGACAGAGTAGCGCTCGTTGACTATATGGTCATCGCAGCATAGAGAAAGGGAACGGAGCTCCCCCAATCCATGTTGCTGGCTCGTCTGTACATTGAGTTGGCCTATCTACACAAAATAGACAGGCAATCACAGAGTCAAAACACAAAAGGAATTATTCATGTCTAATCCTCTTCTGACGTTTACGGACTTACCTCCGTTTTCTCAAATTAAACCAGAACACATCAAGCCAGCCGTTGAACAAGCGATTGCTGACTGCCGAGCGAAAATCGATGAAGTTCTAAAAGATAATGCTCACCCAACTTGGGACAGTGTGATTGCGCCAATTGAAGAAGCGGATGACCGCTTAAGCCGCATTTGGTCGCCAGTGGGTCACATGAACTCCGTGGTGAACAGCGAAGATCTGCGTGAAGCGTACGAAAGTTGTTTGCCAATTTTGTCGGAATACGGCACTTGGGTTGGTCAGCACAAAGGCCTGTACGAAGCGTACAAAGCGATTAAAGCCAGTGATGCATTCGCAACGCTGACTCGCGCTCAACAAAAAACCATCACCGATGCGTTACGAGACTTTGAGCTATCGGGTATTGGTTTACCATCCGATGAGCAGCACCGTTACGGCGAAATCAGCAAGCGCATGTCTGAGCTCAGCTCTAAATTCTCTAACAATGTACTGGATGCCACCATGGGTTGGACCAAGCACATCACGGATGAGAAAGACCTTGCTGGCATGCCAGAATCGGCGCTGGCAGCAGCGAAAGCCGCGGCAGAAGCAAAAGAGCTCGATGGTTACCTCATTACGCTGGATATCCCATCTTACCTACCTGTCATGACGTACTGCGACAACCAAGAGTTGCGTAAAGAAGTGTACGAAGCGTATGTGACGCGCGCTTCTGATCGCGGTCCAAATGCTGGTAAGTGGGACAACTCAGAAATCATTACTGAGCAACTGAGACTGCGTCACGAAATTTCACGCATGTTGGGTTTCAATACTTACAGCGAGAAATCGTTAGCAACGAAAATGGCCGAAACGCCAGATCAAGTGTTGGGCTTCTTGAATGACCTAGCGACACGTGCGAAACCACAAGGTGAACGTGAAGTCGAAGAGTTGCGTCAGTTTGCGAAAAGTGAGTTTGGCGTTGAAGAATTGAATGTGTGGGATATTGCTTACTACAGCGAGAAACAAAAGCAGCACTTGTTCCAAATCTCGGATGAAGAACTGCGCCCGTACTTCCCAGAGTCAAAGGTTGTCAGTGGTCTGTTTGAAGTGCTAAACCGCGTGTTTGGCATGACAGTTACTGAGCGAGAAGGCGTGGACACTTGGCACGAATCTGTGCGTTTCTTCGATATCTTTGACGCTGAAGGCGCACTGCGTGGCAGTTTCTACTTAGATCTCTACGCACGTGAGCACAAACGTGGTGGCGCGTGGATGGATGACTGTCGTGGTCGTCGTATTACGCTCTCTGGCGAACTGCAAACGCCGGTGGCTTACCTAACGTGTAACTTCAACCGTCCAGTGGGCGACAAGCCAGCACTGTTTACGCACGATGAAGTTGTGACACTTTTCCATGAATTTGGTCACGGCATCCACCACATGCTGACGCAAGTCGAAACTGGCGCGGTATCAGGCATTAATGGCGTACCTTGGGATGCGGTTGAATTGCCAAGTCAGTTCCTGGAAAACTGGTGTTGGGAAGAGGACGCGCTTGCGTTTATTTCTGGTCACTATGAGACAGGCGAGCCGTTGCCAAAAGCGATGCTAGATAAGATGCTCGCGGCGAAGAACTTCCAGTCGGCGATGGGCATTTTGCGTCAGCTAGAATTCGGTTTGTTCGACTTTACTCTGCACACTGAATACGACCCAGAAGTGGGTGCACGCGTTTTAGAAACGCTGGCGAAAGTGAAAGAGAAAGTCGCGGTGGTTCCAGCCGTTGAGTGGGCGCGCTTCTCGCACAGCTTTGGTCACATCTTCGCTGGTGGTTACAGCGCGGGTTACTACAGCTATCTGTGGGCTGAAGTGCTGTCGTCAGACGCGTATTCTCGCTTTGAAGAAGAAGGCATCTTCAACAAAGAAACGGGTCAAAGCTTCCTGAATAACATCCTAGAAATGGGTGGTAGCGAAGAACCAATGGAGCTGTTTAAGCGCTTCCGTGGTCGTGAACCACAAATTGATGCGCTATTACGCCATTCTGGTATTGCAGCGTAAGCGCACGCTGTCTTTCCAAAAATACTAAGGCCAACCATTCGGTTGGCCTTTTTTGTCCATTTTTATAAAAAATTCACGGATTCACACTGCGGTTAATTGGGTTCTGCAGCGATATCAATGTCTCCGTAGACTGAACCTCATCAATGGCTTGCAGCTTGTCGATCAACACAAATTGCAGTTCTTCAATCGATTTGCACATCAATTTGACGAATATGTTATACGCGCCCGTGGTGTAGTAAGCTTCAACGACTTCGTCGAGCGCGTTGAGTTTTTCTAGCGCGGAATGGTAATCACGAGCTGCGTTTAGGTTAATACCAATGAAGCAGCACACATCGTAGCCGAGCTTTTTGGTATTTACGATCACCTCCGTTCCTTCGATGATGTCAGCCGATTTCATCTTCTCAATACGCACATGGATAGTGGCAGGGCTGACATCGAACTGCTTTGCCATTTCTGCGTAGGGCGTTCTGGCGTCAGCCATCAGTGTTTTTAATATTGCGCGGTCAAGGTCGTCGAGTTTCGGCAGGCTCGCATTCATACTATTATTTCCGTTAGGGATAGAGTTTTACCTCCCTTTTATACTCATAGCGGATAGGATTCACAAGGTTTGGCAGGAGTAACTGCGGGTTAACTCCGAGCTATGGAGATAATGTGCAGCGTTTTTTGGTTATTGTCGCGCTATGTTGGAGCGCGTTTGCCGCGGCCTCAGATCCGAAAGTTTTGGTCGTGCACTCCTATCATCAAGGTTTTTTCTGGACGGATTCCATACAGCGAGGTATCGAGCAGCAATTGGGTGATCGATCGCTGAATATGCGCGTGCTCTATTTAGACTCGAAACGTAACCAGAGTGAGCAGTTTTTCGCTCAGCTTGAATCCTTATATCGTACGAAATTAAGCAAAGAACGATTCGATGCCATTTTAGTGAGCGACAACAACGCGCTTGAACTGATGCAGCGTTTGGCGCCAATCATCAAAGACACCCCGGTTATATTTAATGGCATCAATAATTATCATCCTTCTTTGCACCAATCTCTGAACGCAACAGGAGTAACAGAAGATGTCGATTTGGAGGCAAATTTAGCCCTCATAGAGCGCCTACACCCTGATTACACCCAAATTCTTATTGTCAGTGACCATTCCGTAACGGGAGAGGTATTACGCTATCAAATCGACGATTTTGTACATGAACATCCGCAATATCGCGACAAAATCGTGCAAGTTATTCCCGATAGTATCATTGACTTAAAGCAACAAGTAGCGAAGCTGAATAAAGATAAAGTCGTCCTGTTTTGGACCTATTACCGAGATAAACAAGGTGTGGTTGGCAGTGAACGTGACTGGATTGGCGTCAACAGAGCCTCAAATGCGCCGCTGTTTATGGTGCACGATATTGGCTTAGGGCACGGTGCGGTTGGTGGCGTGATCCAAAGTGGTTATCGGCATGGCATAGAGAGCGCTGAGATACTTGAGTTTGTGTTGGATAACCCTGACCAAGCTCTGCCAGCCGTGAAGAAAAGTGATTCTGAAATCAAGCTCGATTATCAAGCTGTAGTGCGCTGGGGGCTGGGTGCTGAGCAAGAGGTCTCTGCGGTATTTTTTAATAAACCGATGAAGTTTTCTGAGCGTTTTGCCAAAGAAATTCGCTTGTTTGGTAGCCTGTTTGTGGTGATGTCGGTGGTCATTTTGTTGATGGGTTACTATTTACAGCGGATGCGTCGCAGCGAGAGTGCCGCGCGAGAAAGCCAAGCCATCTTAGAGTCGATTTTTGATCAGAGCATGCAGTATATAGGCATTTTGGATGCCAACGGTGTACTTAAATCGGGCAACGATCACCTGCAATCTTTGCTGTATCACCAAGGGCTGCGTTTAGACCGACCACTTTGGTTTCATCCCAATTGGAGTGAGAAAGCACAATCGTTGCTTGAGGCGTATTTCCACGCGCCTCACCATCAAGTGTCGACGTTTGAGGCTGAAATTTGGAGTAAAGAGCACGGTACATTGGTGTTGGAAATTTCACTCAAGCCTTTTTCTCAGCAAGTAGGAAATCAAAAGCAATACTTGTTTGAAGCGCGCGATATCACTAGTCGTAAGTTGATGGAAGATAAGCTCTATCAACGCGAATCAACCCTGCGTAACTATTATGAGCAACAGCCCGTCATGATGGTGACACTCGACAGCAATAACCGCATTCAAGAAGTGAATCGATTTGCTCAGCTACTCCTTGGCTACAAACCGATGGACATGCTCGGACACCGCCTAAGGGAGTTTTATTTTGATGACAAGGTACTGTTTCCTCGCCAAGTGCTATTGCAACCCAATCAACAGGTGCATGGGGTCTGGCGACGTGAAGTCGAGTATCGCCATGCAAACGGTCATCGTGTTTGGGTACGCGAGAACATTCGTCCACTGAGTGAATCTGATCAGCTATTGATTGTGGGTGAAGATATTACAGAAACCAAACAGCTTTCCGAGAAATTGGAATATCAAGCGCGTTATGACTTACTGACAGGGACTTATAACCGAAACCACTTTGAACTAGAGCTCAAGACCGCACTGCGTGAGGTGGACAGCCATCGTCGCGTCCACGCCATGCTGTACCTCGACTTAGATCAGCTAAAAGTCCTCAATGATACGGTTGGGCATGATGCGGGTGACGCGGCGATTCAATTTTGCGCCAGCATGTTAGAGGAAGTGCTGCCATACAATTCCATCTTGGCTCGAATGGGAGGCGATGAGTTTGCGGTACTACTCAAAGATTGCGACGAATACGGCGCCATTAATATCGCCAAACTGATCATCTCGACGTTGAGTGAACATCTCTTTATTTGGGAAGATACACGCTTGTTCATCAGTTGTTCTATTGGTATTCGTATCATCGACCATACGGCAGAGACGCCGCAAATGGTGCACGCTCAAGCAGACTCTGCGTGTCATGCCGCCAAGGAGCAAGGCCGTAACCGCTACAATCTGTTCAGCTTAGATAACGAAGAGCTACAACGTCGCCAGATGGAAATGCAGAGCGTCAATTTGGTGCATGAGGCATTGTCGAATCAGCGTTTAGAGTTGTTTGCTCAACCGATCAAAAGCTTACAACAGCACGATGCTCAGATGTATTTTGAGATTTTAGTGCGCATTCGCAATGGATATGGTGATTATGTTTCTCCTGCATTGTTTATTCCTGCCTCCGAGCGCTACAACATTGCGCATTGGATTGATAAACAGGTCATTACTCAAACGCTAGAATGGTTTGAGCAACGCCCGGAGGTGGTTGAAAAACTCGGTCGTTGTTCGATAAACCTTTCAGGTCAATCTATGGGGAATCAAGAGTTTATCGATTTCTTATTGGAGCGATTGGAACGTTCGTTCATGCCGTGTGAAAAAATCTGTCTAGAAATCACCGAGACAGCAGCGATGAGTAATCTTGAGCAAGCCATTGAGCTCTTCACCAAGCTCAAAGCGCTGGGTTGCATGATTGCATTGGATGACTTTGGTTCGGGCTTGTCTTCATTTGGTTACTTAAAGAAACTTCCCGTTGATATTGTGAAAATTGATGGCCTTTTCGTGCGAGATATCAACGTAAATGAAATGGACCGTGTAATGGTTCGCTCGATCAATGACTTGGCAAAACAGCTAGGCAAAGTGACGGTGGCGGAGTTTGTCGAAAACGAACAAGTCATGCAGCATTTGATCGATCTTGGTGTGGATTATGGCCAAGGCTACGGTATTGGGCATCCTCAACCGCTTTCTGAGTTAGTTGAGCGACTGACGGCTGAGTAGTCTTGTCATATCAAGCTCAACCTAGCATTGAGAGGTAACTTAGGTATACACTCAGCGCCAGTTACCGCGATTTTTTATTGGAGCCTCCTTTTGCAACTGCAATTGATCTGTGAAGACCCGTCTCAACAACCTCATCTGGATGAACTGGCTGCGCGCTGGCAGCTTTCTCACACTGACGAGAGCGATTTTGCTTTGGTGTTGACCACCGAGCGTTTAGAGCTGCGTAAAGTGGATGAGCCAAAGTTGGGCGCTATTTTTGTCGATTTAATTGGTGGCGCAGTGGGGCATCGCCGAAAATTTGGTGGTGGTAAGGGCCAAGCCATCGCAAAAGCCGCAGGTTTGAACAAAGGGGCAACGCCAACCGTTCTAGACGGCACGGCGGGGCTGGGACGTGACGCATTCGTTTTGGCTTCGCTCGGCTGTAAGGTACAGATGGTGGAGCGACACCCGGTAGTCGCAGCGTTGCTGGATGACGGGTTAGCGCGTGCGAAACAAGACCCTGAAATTGGAACTTGGGTATCAGAGCGTATGTCGCTGATCCATGCCTCCAGTCATGATGCATTGGAACAGCTGGCACAAGATGAAGACTTTGTTCAGCCAGATGTGGTGTATCTCGACCCTATGTATCCGCACCCAGAAAACAAGAAGAAATCGGCGCTCGTAAAAAAAGAGATGCGCGTTTTCCAATCGTTGGTTGGCGCCGATTTGGACGCCGATGGTTTGCTAGATCCTGCCATGGCGTTAGCCACAAAACGCGTGGTGGTGAAGCGGCCAGACTATGCAAACTGGCTGAACGAGCAAAAGCCGACTATGGCGATTGAAACCAAAAAAAATCGCTTTGATGTCTATGTTAAAGCCTCAATGGCATAACTTCCTGACCGCTCAACTTTTCTTGTCACAGTACGGTGTATCGTGCTGTGATCAAGCCTCTCTTTCTGAACCGTTACTGATAGTTTTCTCTTGCTAATTCTCCTCCCTGACTGTATATCTAACTAAGAATTATTATTATTTCACTTGTTGTGGTGCGGTCGATAATTGGGAAGCTGGAGTAGTAGAATGGCTAAACGCTTATGTAAAATGAGTCGTAAACAGATCGCGGCGGAGCTTGGCGACATCCATCGTTTAGTTGTCGCACCAAAGTTTGTTTGTCGCTCTTGCGCACGCTCTTCAGCGGCCAAAGATACCTTGTGTAAGCCAGCCGCTATTCCGCCGAAAAAGTGCCAAGACAAGCCATTGAACGAGCAACAATCATGTGGCTTATTGGCTGAAGCGTTGCCAGTACAACCGATTCCTGTGACAACAAAACAAAGCAACGAAAAAGCAGCGATTGTGAAGCGTGTTGTTGAGCGCGTGAAAGAGAAAAAGCAAGCCGAAAAATCCCTGGAGCCAGTAAGAACCGACGTACCAGTATGGTTTGATTTAGCGGATAAAAAATCGCTTAAGAAAGCGAAAAAAGCGCTGAAAAAGCATTATAAGCAGCAGAAGAAGTTGTTAAAAGTAGCGAAAAAGCAACAAAAGTTACTTAAGCGTCAGCGCAAGCTTGAAGCGTGCAATGCCAAGCTAGAGGCGTTGTTGCCAACGTCGCCCAAGGCGTTGATGAGCGCAAGCTCGCAAGTCAAAGTGCATTAATCTAATCCAAAAAAACGCTCTCCAGTTGGAGAGCGTTTTTTATTGTCGGTATGTGTGTTGGGAGCGGTCGCTTTACTTCTTGGCGTAGCTCATTTCGACGCGCTTTTTCACCCAGGTTTCGTTAATCCATAGCGATAGCATGATGATCGCACCGCCAATGGCGAGTCGCATGACATCAACATCGCGGTTCCAAATCACAATGTTCACAATCAAACCTGCTGGCACTAACGCGTTGTTCATTACTGCAAGTGCTCCTGCGTTTACCATGGTTGCGCCTTTGTTCCACGCGAAGTAACCAAAACCGGAAGCAATTAAACCAAGGTACGTCAGAATGCCCCATTGCGTTGCGGTGGTGGGTAGTTTGTCGAGGTTGCCCATCAGAGCGAAAGCCACGGTTGCTACACAAAGCGCACCTAAGTAGAAGTAACCAAACACGGTGTGTTGTGGCAAATCAACCGGCTCATTTTCCATGATGTATTTGTAGCCTACCTGACCAATGGCAAAACAGAGGTTTGCTCCTTGTACGACCAAAAAGCCCAGCAGGAAGTCTTCATTAATGCCTGCAAACTTAATCCAGGCTGCGCCAAATACAGCAATCGCCGCGGTAACCAAATACCAAGGTGAAAAGCGACCTTTCAAGAAGTCATAGATCAGCGTGACGTAAATGGGTGTGAATACGGTGAACAGCAATACTTCTGGCACGGAAAGGAGCAAAAAAGATTGGTAGTAGAAGCAGTACATCAGACCAAGCTGAAAGCCACCGACCGTCATCAGTTTCGCGATTAAGGATTTGCTAACGCCGCGGAATTTTAAAAAGGGAATGAAAACCAGACTCGCCAGTGCCACGCGCATGAACACCGAGAACCAAGAATCAACCTGACCAGCGAGGTAAACGCCGATCAGGCTAAATGAGAATGCCCAAAGTAGGGTAACTGCGGATAGATAAGCCATGGATGAGAATCTTTATCAACAACAAATGTGCCCGCAGTCTAACCAAGTTTTAACGTCGCGCCAATCAGTCTTTTAGCGGTACGACCAGCATATCGACTGGAGAGCAGTTAATCAGTTGTCGAGTCGAAGACAGAATCTTGCTCCAGAAATCTTGGTGATGACCACAAACCACCAAATCGATACTGTAGTCTTGAATGGTATCGCACAGCTCATTACTCAAATCGCCACTACCGACCAACGTATGGGCTATTGGGTATTGCGCATATTCTGCGAAATTCGCCAATTGTGTGCGCGACGCTTCCATTGCTTGATGTTGCGCTTCTGCCATATTGATGTCGATAAGCCCGGTGTAGAGCTCTGCGTAGTTCACGTCGATGTGAATAAAAGAGACTTTCGCATCCAGAGGTTTAGCCAGTGATACGGCTTTTTTAATCAACACTTTACTGTCGTCTGACAGGTCGACTGCCACAAGTATGTGTTTGTAACTCATATTGCTATCTCCTTGTAAGGTCATAGTTTTAGATTAGCACTAACCCCCAAAAAAATTTGCTGAAGTGATCTCATATCAGTGTCGTAGGTACAAAGTCTTGTCTCAGTAATCATGTTATAGTGGCGTTATACCCAAGTGACTTTGAGATGCGGAGTTCAGCGCTCCGTTACTGACTATAGTTCAAGTAAAACCTTGCCTCTGATGTAGAGCAAGTCAATCTCGCGGCGTCGTTTATCTCGAGGTTACTTGGGTATATTGCATGCACATTAATAGGAGTTAACATGCTGTCTCAAACTATGGTCGAACAATTGAATGAGCAAATTAACCTAGAATTTTTCTCATCCAATCTATACTTACAAATGAGTGCTTGGTGTGAAGACAAAGGTTTTGAAGGTGCGGCTGAATTTTTACGCGCTCACGCCGTAGAAGAAATGGAGCACATGCAACGCCTATTCACCTACGTAAGTGAAACTGGCTCAATGCCAATTTTGGGCGCTATTGATGCACCAAAGCATGATTTTGCTAGCTTAGGTGATGTTTTCCGCGAGACCTTCGAACATGAGCAAATGATCACGGAAAAAATCAATAAATTGGCACATGTTGCATTTACTAGCCAAGACTACTCAACGTTTAACTTCCTACAGTGGTACGTGTCTGAACAGCACGAAGAAGAGAAGTTGTTTAAAGGGATTTTAGATAAGATCGAATTAGTAGGTGAAGATGGTAAAGCATTGTTCTTCATCGACAAAGATCTAGCACAAATGGCGAAAGAAGGTTCATCTTCAATCATGGATGCTCCAGCTGCGTAAACGCGTTTTTTGACGCTATAAGTAGCGGGTAAAGACGAAGCATTGATCGTCTTTTTCTCTTGAGCATTGTTGAAGGTGTAGGGAGGAAAAGATGATCAGTGGAGACACAATCTTATTTGCGCTAATGGTGGTAACTGGAGTCAACATGATCCGGTATCTCACCGCTCTTCGTTCTCTAATTTACATCATGCGTGAAGCGCATCCGTTGTTATATCAGCAAGTTGATGGCAATGGCTTTTTTACCACCCATGGAAATGTCACCAAACAGGTGCGTTTGTTCCACTACATCAAAAGTAAAGAATATCACCATCACCACGATGAGATTTTTACTGGTAAGTGCGAAAGGGTGCGTGAGCTATTTGTTTTATCGACCGCTTTGCTCGGTGTTACCCTACTCGCGGCCTTCATTCTTTAAAGAATCAATAATCTAGCGAGTTAATCTCCTAGGATTGTACGGGTATGCATAGCGCTTACCGTTTAAGCGCTTTTCCCCTTCGAGATTTGTCGGTAGAATGTCGCGCCTAGAAAGCAAGGATGTGCAATGTGCACATCCTTTTTTATTTCGATTCGATACCAATCAGTCTAAGAGCTACCGATGAGTAAGAAATTTGATGTTGTTGTAATTGGCGCAGGCGCAGCGGGTTTGATGTGTGCTGCAGAAGCCGGCAAGCGAGGCCGCCGTGTTTTGGTGCTCGATCATGCTAAAAAGCCAGGACGTAAAATCCTTATCTCAGGCGGTGGCCGTTGTAATTTCACTAACTACGATGTTTCAGCCAGCAACTACCTATGCCAAAACCCGCATTTCGTTAAGTCGGCGCTTTCTCAATACACCAACTGGGATTTTATCTCGATGGTGTGTAAGCATGGTATTGAATTTGAAGAGCGCGATCACGGTCAGCTGTTTTGTGTCGATGCGTTTACGGCGAAAGACATCGTGAAGATGCTGCTGGCTGAATGTGATATGCCGAATATCGAGCAGCGTTACCAATGCGATGTTCACTCAATTGAGAAAATCGATGAAGGCTTTCGTTTGCATGCTGGCACTGAGATTGTTGAGTGTGAGTCTTTAGTTATCGCAACCGGTGGCTTGTCGATGCCAAAACTGGGGGCGACACCATTTGGCTATAAAGTCGCGGAACAATTTGGTCTTCGAGTTATCCCAACTACGGCAGGGCTGGTGCCATTTACGTTGCATAAAGAAGACAAAGAAGACTTTGCTGAGTTATCTGGTATCGCAGTACCTGCGGAAATTACAGCTGAAGATGGCACGATGTTCAAAGAAGCCCTGTTGTTCACACATCGTGGTTTATCTGGCCCAGCCGTTTTACAGATTTCATCATTCTGGCGAGCGGGGCAAAAGGTGTCGATTAATCTGGTGCCAAACGATGATGTAGCCGAGTTATTAGAACGCAGCCGTGAAAAGCATCCGAATCAGTCGCTCAAAAATACGCTCGCTAAAGTGCTACCAAAGCGCTTGGTTGAAGTCTTGATTGAACGTAAAGAGCTGGTCGATAAACCGCTAAAGCAGTTCAATCAAAAGGAGCTTGCGGCGATTGTGGATCGTTTAGAGCATTGGGATATCGCCCCGAATGGCACTGAAGGCTACCGAACCGCGGAAGTGACACTAGGCGGTGTGGATACCGATCACTTATCTTCGAAAACCATGGAATGCAAAGACATCAAAGGGCTGTACTTCATTGGCGAAGTGATGGATGTGACTGGCTGGTTAGGGGGCTACAATTTTCAGTGGTGCTGGTCGAGCGGCTTTGTCGCGGGTCAGTGGGTGTAATCAAACGCTGCACATCCGCATAAAAGATAAGATAAAAAAGAGCACTGAATTGTATTCCGTGCTCTTTTTATATTCTCATTGTATTCCCACAGCGAGTTACTCGTCTTGATACTTTTCGAGTTTGTTGTAGAGCGTTTTAACGCTAATGCCCAACTCTTGCGCAGATTCCGTTTTATTGCCTTGATTCTCTTCAAGCGTATTGAGAATGGCGGCTTTTTCTAGCTCTTCTAGCGAAACGCCCGCTGGAACAAGGTCTTCGATGCTTGTGCCTGTTTCCAATGGTGGTGTATCGAATATCAGGTGTTCATCTCGGATGGTGTCATCAGCCAAAATAAATGCACGCTCGATCGTGTGTTTGAGCTCACGGACATTACCTGGCCAATCGTGTGCAGCGATTTTTTGGATGGCAGAATCAAGAATGGTTTTGGTTTTAGCCTCATTTGCGTTGCGGTGCGCGATAAAGTGTTTAGCCAGACCGACGATGTCACCGCCTCGCTCTCGCAGCGGCGGTATCGTTAATGGAAAGTGCGATAAGCGGAAAAACAGATCTTCACGCAGGAACTGCTCTTCAATGGCGACTTTAGGATCACGGTTGGTGGCGGCAATGATGCGAGTGTTGGCGATATGCACCGTATTACTGCCCACTGGGCGATACTCTCCGGTTTCCAAAACACGCAATAGCTTCACTTGATGCTCGATAGGCATCTCGGTGATTTCATCTAAAAACAGCGTGCCGCCTTCTGCCTGTTTAAATACACCTTGGTGAGTTTTATTCGCTCCGGTAAAGGCGCCTTTTTCATGGCCAAACAGTTCACTATCGACCAACTCTGGGCTAATCGCACCACAGTTAATCGCGATAAAGGGTTGTTGCTTGCGATCACTGGCTAAATGAATGGTCTGTGCGACTAACTCTTTACCCGAGCCACTTTCTCCGACAATGAGGACGTTGGCTTCTGTTTTTGCGACGCGTCGGATCATGCGATAGAGCTGATGCATTGGCGATGAGGACCCCACCAAAAGGCCAAATTGGTCGAGATCGCTAGTGGACACTTTACGTCCTTGATCTTGTTTTTGCTGATAGTACTGGCTGACTTCGCTTAGGGTGTCCGTCAAAATGGCAATATCGACGGGTTTTCTGTAGTGAAAAATTGCACCTAAGTTCATTAGCTTATCCAAATTTTCGTTTGGAGCACCAGAGCTAATGATGATCAAGTCCATATCGTAGATGTCTTCGATATTAGAAAGGCGCTGGTAATCTGCGCTAGTAAAGTGGGCGACTTCAACAATCGCAACTTCCGGCTTGAGTTGTAGGAAATCTTCAATCCAACTATCTGCGGCATCGGTATTATGCAGACGAAATTTGTTCAGTTCCTGGCAAGAGGCAATAGCATCTTTAAGTGTCGGGTCTTGTATTCGTAGAAACAGGCTTGGCAACGACATAGAAATGTCCTCTTTACTATGACAGAAACAATGTACGTGGATTATTCTAAGTGCACAAGACAAAATATTGTCAGCATAGATTTAAGGGGCTGTAGGCTATTTTAATTTTGTTTAACCTATCTTGGTATATATCAGTAATAATTCTGATAAATATTGCTTCTTTATTCGGTTGTCTCACGCTTTAAATAATAGTTCTGCGATTAAGTGAAGTCGAAGAAATAATGTCTCATCTTTTGTTGGCGTATTATGTAATTGATTGCGAAATTATTAACGATTAAAAATTACATTTCTTCTGTGTAAATAATTCATGCTTATATTTTCTTGTTCGTCTTATTTTTACCTCTTGTTTTTATTATTCCTTTAAAAATAACAAGTTACAAACTTGGCACATGGTTTGCTCCTATGGAAATACAACGTCAATAAAGGAGAATTACCATGAATAACATCGCAGCTAAAATTGTACTTACGTCAGTTCTTGCTACTTCATCTACAGCAGTCTTAGCGAGTGATAAATGGGAAAAAGAATCCATGGACGCTTGGCTAGATGGTAAAGCCGAAACTACGCTGCTGCTAAACAGTAACCTTAACTCTTTTGATATCAACACCGATGTTGAAAATCAGGTGGTTACCCTTTCTGGTTCGGTAAACAATGACCTTGAAAAATCGCTTGCCGAAGAGCTTGTAACAGGTCTTGATGGTGTGAAAAAAGTAAACAACGAATTGTCAGTGGTGAATGAAAGTAAGAAAGAAACCGATTCAGAGGCATTAGCCACACTGACCGACTCTAAAATCACGACTATAGTTAAAACGCGCCTACTGATGGATACCAATGTAAGTGGTACGGACATTGATGTAACGACGGAACGTAAAACGGTAACGTTGGCAGGTAAGGTTAATTCAGATGCGGAGCATGATCTTGCACTTTCAATTGCAAATAATACCAATGATGTAAATAAGGTGATTGATAAGCTAGAAGTGGTTCAATAATAACGAGCCGAGTGACCTAACCCAATTTTATTAGGAGGTAACACTATGGTTCGTTGGATGTTTATTTTTCTGGCTTTGGCACTGGTTTCTGCACTACTAGGTTTTACTGGTATTGCAGGGGCGGCAGCCTCTATCGCGCAAGTGATATTTTACCTATTCCTATTGTCATTAATTGTATCAATAGTGATTGTTCTGCTAGGAAGAAAAAACGTAAATAGATAGGAGATTTCATGCGACTTACGTCATTAATTTACCGTATCGCCGCAGTATTTGGTTTGGTGTTCGCACTGGCTGCTTGTAGTGAAGAAGGGCCAATGGAACAGGCAGGCAAGAAGATAGATGAAGCCGCCGAAGAAACTCAAAATGCGATTGAAGATGAGTGTGAGAATATTAAAGAGAACTTGAACGCAGAAGACCAAGATTGTTAGTCGAGTCAGGTCAGCTTTTTGTTCACAGCAATGTAAGAGAAGGGCGGTCAATCACCGCCCTTCCTTTTATCCCAAGTGTTTACAATCAGATGAGGAGTCAAAGATGAAAAACATATTTGATGTACTAAAAGAGAGTCATGAAAAGCAACGCCTTTTACTCGATGCTCTGATGGAAACGTCTGGAGATTCCCCTGCACGCGAAGAGTTTTACCACAATCTGAAGGATGAACTCGAACAGCACGCCGCCGCAGAAGAGCGTTTTTTCTACGCGCCTTTAATCGAGAGCGATAAAACCATCGATCTTACTCGTCATGGCATCGCAGAGCACCACGAGATTGATAAAGTGATTGCACAGCTTGATGCAACCGACATGAGCTCGCCAGCATGGCTCAACCTCATGAAAACTTTGCGTCACAAAGTATTGCACCACCTCGAAGAAGAAGAGCAGCGTTTTTTCCAATTGGCCGGTAAGGTGATGACCGATCAGCAGAAAATGAAACTAGCGGATAGCTACGTCGAAGAAATGGCTAGTTAGGTGGAGTATTGGTCCTTTTCGTGCCATTTCGGCACGGGAAGGGGCCCAATCAAAGCGTTTACCAAGCTAATTAGCCTAAACTAAAACCAGCTTATTCTCACTTTCACTAAAAAAGCGCACTCGCTGAAGGCAAGGAGAGCGAATGTTTATCATCAAATATTATATTCTTGGCGCTCTGATCAGTTTATTGGCCGCTATTTATATTCCCCAAATCATGGTTAGCCTGTTGTTCTTGTGGGTATCTCTTTCTTTAGCATTAGTCAGCGTAGCCTACGTTTTCGACATTCCCTCCATTTTTAGAAAAAACCAAGACGGCAAGATTGTCAGATGGATCCGCTGGGCATTCATCCCCTTTTTGCTGGGTGCTAGAGCGTATAATGCCTGGGAAAGACGGCGCGATACCGTGCCTCCGATACAAAAAGTCAGCGATAATTTATACCTCTCCCGTCGGCTATTTCAGAGTGACTTAGATTTTCTCGAATCCAATGACATCTCTTGTATTGTCGATGTCACCGCAGAATTTGCTGGGCTTGAAAGTGCGATGACCGACAAGCAGTTTCATTACCTTTCGATTCCGGTACTTGACCACAAAGCCCCAACGTTGGAGCGCTTGCGTCATGCGATTAACTGGATTGATACGCAAATCTCGTGCTCGCGAGCTGTGGTTGTGCATTGTGCGTTAGGGCGTGGTCGCTCGGTGTTTGTTGTTGCGGCGTATTTACTGAGCAAAGATCCGTCGCTGACGGTTGAATCTGTGATGAAAAAAATCAATGACGTGCGCAGTACCGCGAGATTGAATAAATTGCAGATCAAAACGTTACGAGCGATAAGTGAAAAAGGCGTACTGGGTCTGGATCAGTCCACTTGGATGGTGGTCAACCCTGTTGCAGGTGGCGGCAAATGGGAGGAAAACGAACAGCACTTGATTCGTGAACTAACCAAAAAATATCGCTTGAGTATTCATCAAACCACCACAAATCTCAGCGCCGAGCAGCTAACACAACAGGCAAAAGAAAGTGGTGCTAAGCAAATTATCGTAGCGGGTGGTGATGGCACAGTGACGGAAGTGGCGAGCCAGCTGGTAGGTACCGACATCAAACTCGGTATTGTTCCGCTCGGAACCGCCAATGCGTTGTGTCATGTGCTCTATGGAGTTGGCGCAAAATTCTCACCAGTCGAAAAAGCGTGTGAAGCATTGCTAGCAGGTCACTGCCAACGTATTGATACGGCGGAGTGTAATCAGAGGCTTATATTGTTAGTCCTAGGTATTGGCCTAGAGCAGAAAATGATCGAGCATGCGCAGCGAGAAGAGAAAAACACCTTTGGACAATTGGCCTACTTAACGGGCTTTTTTAACGCGGTGGTGGCGGAAGAGACGCAGACGTTGACTGTTGCGATGGATGCGCCATTTGAAGATGGAAACCGCGAAAATGGATCACAAACGCTAGAAGTTCATAGCTTTGTCGTTGCGAATATCGCTCCTTTTAGTACGTTGCTCGCGCAAGGTGGTGGTGCTCCGCAGCCTGACGATGGCAAGCTGCATATCACGTATTTAGATAACACCGAATCTTTAGGCGGACGCCTCATCGCATTGTCTGATCTGACATTAACCAGCGTAGGTGCGCAGGAGGAATCGACTCATTTTCAATACGCGACGGCTCAGAATGTCACTATTTCTGCGAACAAACCGATTGAGTATGTGATTGATGGTGAGCTTTATTCTGATGAGCAATTAGCGATTAAGCTTCGTCCAAAATCGTTGAATGTATTTGTCCCAAGCGGGAGAAGTAAATCGACTTAGCTTTAAAACAGATAAGCAGTGGATAATGCGCCATTTGCCTAGTGCTTTATAGCGTGCCTTTGTTTACCGGTTTAGTCGTAGTTTTGAAGGAACCAATAAGGTCGCTGCGTAGGTGCAGCGGCTTTTTTATATCGGCATTTTTTGTATCTGAGAGAGCGTCTATTTATCGTTCTCGAAGTGAAAGGAAGAAGGGGGTGAGTATGACTACTCACCCTGGGGTAAGTGCTTTTCAATTTCATCGTTTTCGACTTGTAAAGCAGCTAACCAGTAAGAAACAAGCGCCGTTAAGTTGGTGTCATCAATGGCTCTGAGTAGCGCTTTTAAATCATCTAACAACAACTTGTTCATGAAATGCATTTCTTTGTAATTACCTAGTTCGGCAACGCCGTATTCGGTGGCATTTTCCGCAATGAATTGTTCACCATCTTGGTCGAAGAACAACTTCGCCATCTTTTTGATCATCACTTTTTCTATTTTAACGAATCGATACGCCGCTCTTGCGAGTGTCATATGCGATTTCGGATTAACGAGAGGCAAACACGTTTGGCGATGGTGTGTCATTTTTACGAGTAGCTCCCTTACTCGATTATTATCCAATGTCATACTGACCTCTTTATTTATGACTACCGTGTTGATTACTCGGTTTAGTGTTTTCTAGTTTTGGTTGTATTGAGGTGCCTGTGGCCTTATCAGAAATGGCCAAAACGAGTTGGCCATTTTCTCTGCCAGCGCTTGATTGCAAGGCGACCACTAAGGATTAGCTGATAAGGCTGATGCTGCTGAGCTTTTCTTTACAGCTTTTGATATCACTGCGAACTTTCAGTAGAACCGAATTATCCGCTTGCTCTGGGTGGCTAGTAATTAGGTTTTCGATCTCTTTGAGCACCTTGCTTTCAACACCTTCGAGCTGTTCCAAATACATGGACTCTTTGTCAGAAGACACCTCCTTCATCACATCGCTGTACACTTCACGCGCTTTAATGGTGTAGGAAACCGGAGTGTCGTCGGCAGAGTCTTCCTGGTTATTTGCCAATGTGTAGGGAGTAAGCTCAAGCACCGCTCGCTCACGTACTCTAAGCAGTTCTACCAACACATTATTCAAAGAAGTGTTGTCAATGTTCTCAATGGCCTTGTTGTAAATGTCATTTCCGCTCTCGATAAGCTCAATGATTGAGGCGATATTTTCATTTTTCATATCTCACTCCTGATTTGGTTGGTGATGGGAGTGTTTGTACGTATGGGGAACAAACACCGATGTTTCATCTTTAGTTGCAGGTTGTATGCCAATGAATGTTATTTTTCTATTAATCAATTGGTTATGAGTTTATTGCGCAAGAATTGGAGGGTTGCAGACGTGGTGCTAAGAAAAAATTACAAGAATGTTGGGGAAGTCTGGAAAGAATTACACGTACAGATAAGGGTTTGTCGTGAAACAAAATAAAAATCAAATAAAAACAAATGCTTATAGTTTTGGCACGGATATGGCTTTGTTGTGAGTAAGTGAGTTCAAAAGTTGTTTCACTTGATTTACTACTCAACTCATCAACGGAGGCTAGTTATGGCTACAACAAAAGAAAGCACAGTAAAACCTCAAGAGCAGTTAGAAGAAGCATATCACTTGGCGGAGCAAGCCACGACGGAAGCCGTCGGCACAATGAAAGACCAAGCTAAAGAGAAATTTGATGTGGGCGCGGAACACGTTCAGCAGGCGACCAAGTCGGCAGAGAACGTTATCAAGGAGCGTCCATTGCTGAGCATTGGTTGTGCCTTCCTTGCGGGTTGGGCGGTTTCGAAGCTGATCAAATAATCACGGTCCAACGGATTAAGCCACATAACAGAAGGCGAGGGTTCCAATGAATAACTCCGGACAAGTCACCAACCAGCAACCAGGCTCGGCCGCAGCAGACAGCGGTCGAGCCCCAAGTGGGGCACAAGAGCAGGATATCCAACAAACCATCAATGGTTTGAGCAGTATTCTTTCACAACTGGACCAATTGACTCAATCGCTGAAAGCGTGGTCGGGTTCAACGTTGGATTTGTTCCTCTTGGAGGTGAAAGTTAATGCGTCCGCAGCGCGACAGATTTTGCTGTGCACCATTGTTTTTACCTTATTGTCGGTATTGTTCGTGTTCAGTTTGTGCCTTGCTTCTGGTGTGGTGGCTTATCAGCTGACCGCTAACGTGTATGTTGCCGTGGGCGTATTTATTGCGTCCTTAGGTTTGGCATTATTGTCTTTAGCTTGGTGGCAGAAGCGTTTAGTTGGTTTCCTTGGATTCAAAAATACGACAGAACAGTTGCAGGAGGGGTGGGATGCGCTCGCTACAAAAGCTCAATCGAGCCATGCGAATCAAGCGGATGGAAGGTAAAGCATCTTTAGAGCAATGCTGCTTATCGATGGAAATGTTCACGTTTACCACTAAGAAGTTTGTGAAAGAAAATCCTTGGACGACGCTAGGTATTAGTGCTGTCGTTGCTGTTACCGCTGCCAAAGCGGGTCGATTGTCTCGACTGACTTCCTCTATCTCTTCCATGGGGCTATTGGCGAGTAGTGTCTCCGAACTAACGGATTCGCTTGCCAAGCCAGTTATGGCCGCGTCTTCTAACCAGTCGGGCGTAGAACAAGAGCGAAATGCTGAACCACAAGCAAGCAATACTGCTTCGACAGAAGAGACCGCGACAGAAACAGAAGTCGAGCAACCCCAATAACGGCTTTCGCCGATAATGATTCCTACCGACCTTGAGCCTTTTTATGACAGCGAAATTGAACATTCCTGCCAACACCGCGATTGGTGCAACCCTTCTTGTCTTATTGCTCGTTCCTGGGCTGTATTTTGCTAAGCCAATCTTGTTACCTATTGTGCTTAGTACCTTTATTTCTCTGTTATGCAGTCCTTTCATTAACTATCTTGAAGACAAAGGTTTACCGCGCGCGATTACCGTCGTGGTGACTCTGTCATTCTTGGTTGGTGCTTCAATTATTGGCCTTGCTGCCATGTCGGAGCCAGCTAAGCAGTGGTGGTCTGAACTACCCAGTATCGTGAAAAATGTGTCGCAAGAAGTGAGTGAAGTGACTCAAGCCTCGGCGGATCACCTTAATACGCCGCTGAATATTGCCAGCGATATGGGTATGGATGAGGTCGGGAATAACACCGTATTTTCTTTGGTGAAGACACTCGCGACCACGACGCCGACCATTTTGACACAAGCGATGATCGTGCTGTTTATGGTTTATTTTATGCTCAATCACGGACGCAGCTTATTTCGAAAGTCAGTGTCGTACTTGCATGGGTTTGCCAAGCAGCGCCAAGCGATTGAACTGGTCAAAGCACTACAGAAAGACCTATCTCGATACATTGGCACTATCACGTTAGTGAATGCGGGACTTGGGTTGAGTGTTGGGGCGGTGTTTTTTGTTTTAGGCCTTGAGGATCCGTTCTTGTGGGGCGCGTTTGCTGGCGTGATGAATTTTGCGCCGTATCTCGGCCCAGTCATCTCCATGGTGAGTTTCGGTTTTGTGGCTTATCTGCAGTTGGAGTCGGTCAGTTTTATGCTCACTGTGGTGTCTATCTATTTGTTGATCAACTTGATTGAAAGCCAGTTTGTCACGCCAACGTTATTAGGGAAAAGATTCAACTTAAATCCGTTAGTGATCTTCGTTTGGCTCGTGTTCTGGGGTTGGCTTTGGGGCGGTATGGGGCTCTTAATCGGTGTACCGCTATTGGTCTGCATTAATATTTTGGTTGAGCGTCTGGAGCTGTGTCAATCAACTCAAAGTCAACCAAGCCAAACCATCCCCGAGGATGTGGCTCCACGAGAATGACTTGGGCTACAAGCTGGCTCAACGAAAAAGTTTTTCCGCACTTACTGGCTGGCTAAAAAGATACCCTTGACCGTAAACACAGCCTTTTTCGAACAAGTAATCGGCTTGCTCCTGAGTTTCTATTCCTTCCGCTACGACTTTCAATGACAGTGTTTTTCCCATGGCGATAATCGCATTCACAATCGCATTGCTATCGCTATTGCTGGGTACATTACTGACAAACGAACGATCTATTTTCAGCTTATTGATGGGTAAACCTTTCAAATAAGACAAAGACGAATAGCCTGTGCCGAAATCATCCAGAGAAATCTCGATGCCTAAGCCTCTTAGTTGATTTAACGACGCAATGGCTTGTTGAGGGTCGATCAGTAAAAAGCTCTCGGTGATCTCCAAATCCAGCCGTTGAGCAGGAAAACCGGTTTGATTGAGGATATCGCTCAATCTCTGAATGAAATTCGATTGCTGAAGCTGTAATGCCGACACATTAACCGCAATTCTGCCAAACTCAACGCCTTGTTCCAGCCAAGCATTTCCTTGCTGACAAGCGTGTAGCAAGACCCACTCGCCAATGCTTTGGATAAGCCCCGTTTTTTCTGCAATTGGAATAAAATCGGCTGGTGGTACAAGGCCAAATTCTGGGTGCTGCCAGCGTAATAAGGTTTCAACGCCAACAATTGCATGTTGCTCCAAGTTGTATTGCGGCTGGAACTCTAATCGAAGCTGCTGTTTTTCTATCGCTTGATGCAAAGCAGATTGAATGCGCACATGGGATACCGATTTATCGGTTAAATCTGGTGAGTAAAATGCGTAGCCGTTGCGCCCATTTTTCTTCGCTAAGTACATTGCTGTATCTGCGTTTTTGAGTAAGGTTTCGCTGTCTTGGCCGTCTCTTGGGTATAAGGCTATGCCAATACTGGTCGAGACGCGCAGTGAGTCGTGATTTGCCAAGTCGAATGGTTGTTGGAAAACGCTGAGAATATCGCCGACGGTTTCCAGCAAAGCCACATCACTGTGGACGTCCGGCAAAATGATCACGAACTCATCGCCGCCAATGCGAGCCACATGCGCATTTAAGTGAAGAATATCTTGCAGACGGATAGCCAACTTAGACAGCAACTGATCACCACAAAAGTGCCCCATGCTATCGTTGATGTGTTTGAAATGGTCGATATCCAGAAATAGGGTGGCAAACGTCTGTTGGTTCTTGTGCCCGGTTTCAATGTGTTGCTCAAGCAAGCTAAGTAAATGGGTGCGATTAGGCAGATTCGTTAACGGATCATAAAAGGCCATGCGCTGCAGTTTTTCTTCGTGCGCTTTACGCACGGAAATATCTTCAAATACACAGATGTAGTTAATGAGATGATTTTTATCGTCCATTACGGCACTAATGGTCGCTAACTGCGGGTAAATGCTGCCATCTTTCTTTCGGTTGATGAACTCGCCTTTCCATTGACCTTTGGTTTCGAGCTGATGCCACAACTGTTTATAGAAGCCTTGGTCATGATGACCTGAGCGCAGAATTCTGGGGTTCTTTCCAATCACCTCTTCAGAGCGATAGCCGGTGATTTGAGTAAAGGCTGTGTTTACATCAATGATGTTGGCATTGCGATCAGTAATGACCATGCCTTCTTGTGAATTATTAAAAATTTTGGACGCCAATGAGAGTTGCGTTTCGACCATTTTCCGGCGTGTGATGTTGCGCGTCATGCCCAGAATACCAATTAAGTTTCCGTCATTATCACGAACAGGAGACTTAATGGTTTCTAGCCAAGTTGGGTTATTGTTTTCATCAATTTGGCGGCATTCTTCGACGATGTTCAGCGTGCCTGTCGCCACGACCAAGTTATCGGCCTCAATGAACTTCTCTGCTCGCTCGTGGCTAAATAGTGCGAAATCATCTTTGCCGATGATCTCACTGTTGGTCTTTTGCCACGCATTTTCTACGCTTCGGTTGGTCATCGAATAAAGACCATCCATGCCTTTTATCCAAATATGGTCTTCAAGGCAGTCGATAAACTCTTGCAGCGTCGGTAATGGTGTGGTCGCTGTAGTTTGATGGCGTGTTCGTTCTTGCTGGTAGTGTGAGCTGACATCAAAGCTCATTCGCCCCACTAATGCACTCAGCCAAGCAGACACTACCGTGATTTGATCGTCAGGGTGAGTCAGCGCCAATACGGCAAACAGATCGCCATTTGGTAGCCAAATTGGACCTATGCTCAAGGTTTGCTGTCCAAAGGATGTGTGGCTTATCGTCAAGTCTGTCGGTGTAAATTGATCGGCAACTTGCACTACCACTTCGACGATAGCGCAATGATTTTGAACCGAGGTGGACACCTCAGTTGATAGCCACTGCTGGGTATCGCTCAGAGTATAAAGTTGTCCCTGAGCTTGAGTAGCATCACAGCATTGTTGCAGAGCCTGTTGCCAGTCTGCCATCAAAGGCGAAGGAATAGCGAAGCTAAACATAATTAATAACGTGTCCTGAAGCGCCCAAAGATAGTGGTATTAGAATCTAGCTTAAGCTATTGGGCCGTGTTGGTATCGTATCCAACGCTTAGGTAATTCCCAGCAGCGTAAGGCGCTTTCTATCATTAAACTGTTAGCTATATCTCTTTTTTATCCAACTCATTGCATCGTTTATTGAGGTTTTTTGTTCATCATTGAGAAGTGCTCATGGCTTTGGTTTTTTTACCCCACGATACTTGTTGGACCACTAATCCACTGATGATCAGTATTAAACCAATCAAGGTTGATGGATGAATTTCTTCACCAATGATGGTTGCCAATAGCATCAGTGAGATGAATGGCGAAGCAAAGATCAGATTACTGATGCGGGCTGTGTTTTGCGTCGATTTGAGGGCGCCTAGCCATAGGACGAAAGTAATCCCCATTTCAAATAGCCCGACATACGTCACCGCTGCCCAGCCTTTAATTGAGATTGCCTGCCAGCTCGCACCTTCATAAATACTTAAACCAATGGCAAATGGAATAGCGACTAAAAAACCAAGTAATACACCAACCACAGGGTCGGCCTTATTTTTGGTGTTTAAAATCCAGTAACCAGCCCACAACAGTGTCGATAGCAGCGCCAGTCCCACGCCCAATGGGCTCTCGAATTGCATGCCGAGAACATTGCCCTGCGTGGCAATCACAATCACGCCTACATAGCTAAAACCGCAAGCGAGCCAATCTTTAGCACGGATCTTCTGCCCTAAGAAAACAGCAGCCATTAGCGTCAAGGTAATGGCCCAGCTGTAGTTGATCGCTTGGGCTTGGGATGCAGGCAGCAAGTCATACGCTTTAAAGAGAATGACGTAATACGCCAAGGGGTTAATCAACCCAAGCAGTAGGTAATACCAAGGATTTGAGAGGAAGGTGGCACTTAACTGGCCCAACTTGCCTTGCACACCACAGATTATCGTCAGCGCAATCGCAGAGACGATACTGGCAATGCACAGCATTTGGATTGGCGTAAATTCTGCCAACGTGAGTTTAAATGCGGTTGCAACGGTAGACCAAAGTAATACTGCTGAGAGCCCAAATCCTAGGGCGCGACGCTCGTTCATGATGCCTCTGCGTGATGATGTGCCGCTCGGTCTGGTTCATTTGAGCGGAAGAAAGAATATTATAGGAAGGCCTAGTGTATGCGAGGATTTTTCATCCAACAAACTGGACATTTATCCAGTGTCTAAATACCATTGTTATAGATACAAAACACAGGCTAACCCGCTATTATGCAATGGATTCTTGAGTACCAATCTCTCATTCTCTCTTCTCTTTGCGCTGCCACGCTTAGTGGTGTCGCCGTCGGTTGGTGGGTGAAACAACGTTTTATCACCCAAACTCAGCTTCTCGAACAACAACTTGTTTCAGAAAAGCAGCTTCACCAACAGCAGCTTGAACAGGTTAAACAAAGCCTTGCTGATGCCCAGCAAGAGTTGGATGAATTAGATGATGAGCGCGATAAAGCTGCGTTTGAAGTACGCCAAACACACGGAAAGCTGATGGCCGCAATGGAAAAACTGCGTTACTTCGAGGCTGTAAAGCAAGAGCGCCAGCAATACTTTGATGAGCTTGGTCAGATGCGTGAGCACAAATCACGTTTAGAAACGCAACTACGTGAGCAGCAAGCACGTCATGAGCAAATCAACCAAGCCAATGCCGAAAAACTGCAAATTCTAGAGCAAGCGGAAGCGCGCCTGAAACAGCAATTTGAGCACTTGGCCAACCAACTGTTTGAAGAAAAAACCGCGAAGGTCGACTTGCAAAACCGTCAGAGTTTGGAAGGTTTGTTGTCACCGCTCCGAGAGCAGCTAGAAGGATTCAAAAAGCACGTTAATGACAGCTTTAGCCAAGAAGCTAAAGAGCGCCATACCTTAGTGCATGAGCTCAAAAACCTGCAACGTTTGAATGAGCAAATGACGCGCGAAGCGGTTAATTTGACCCAAGCGTTGAAAGGGGACAACAAGCAGCAAGGTAACTGGGGCGAAGTGGTGCTCGCTAGGGTGCTTGCCGAGTCGGGACTGCGTGAAGGGCACGAATATCAGACTCAGGTGAATTTGCAAAATGAAGCAGGCAAGCGCTACCAACCTGATGTGATTGTTCATCTCCCACAAAACAAACAAGTGGTTGTGGATTCCAAAATGGCGCTAGTCGCCTATGAGCGCTATTTCAACGCCGAAACTGATGCCGAGCGAGATCAGGCTTTGAGTGCGCACTTAGCCGCACTGCGTGCTCACATTAAGGGTTTAAGCATGAAGGACTACCACAAACTCAAAGGTATTCAGAGTTTGGACTATGTGCTGATGTTTATTCCGGTTGAGCCTGCTTTCCAAGTCGCGATTCAAGCCGATCCAAGTTTGATCAAAGACGCGATGGAGCAAAACATCATTTTGGTGAGCCCAACAACGTTGCTGGTGGCACTGCGCACCATTGATAATCTATGGCGCAATGAACGCCAGAATGAAAACGCCAAAATGATTGCGCAGCGCGCGACAAAACTCTACGACAAATTACGATTGTTTGTGGACGACATGGAAGGGCTCGGCGGTGCGCTGGATAAGGCGAATCAAAGCTATCAAGGCGCAATGAACAAGCTTGCCACAGGGCGCGGGAATGTGATTCGTCAAGCCGAAAGCTTTAAGCACCTTGGGGTTGAAATCAAACGACCAATTTCTTCTGACCTCGCACAGTTAGCGCAGAGTGATTCATTTTCAGAAAATGACCCGTTAGTAGAAAGACATCCGGCTGAGGATAAAGTAAACTAATCGCCCGCAGTGCAGTGGGCGATTTTATTTGTCAGCAAACGCCCCGCAGAGAGAAAGCGCTGCCTAAGAGGAATTAGAATGACGGACACAAGTTTGCAATCCAATACAGCGTTAGAGAATGAAACCACCCACTTTGGTTTCTCTACAGTGGCAAAAGACGAAAAAGTGACTAAGGTTGCCGAAGTATTCCACTCCGTGGCAACAAAATACGACATCATGAATGACCTGATGTCTGGTGGTATTCACCGCCTTTGGAAGCGCTTCACTATCGATTGTAGTGGTGCTCGCCCTGGCCAACGTATTCTTGACCTAGGTGGTGGTACGGGTGATTTAACGGCGAAATTCTCGCGCATTGTTGGCGATGAAGGCCATGTCATCCTCGCTGATATCAATAATTCAATGCTTAACGTTGGCCGCGATAAACTGCGCGATAACGGAATTGTGGGTAACGTGCATTACGTTCAAGCCAACGCAGAAGAACTGCCGTTCCCAGATGATTATTTTGATGTCATCACCATCAGTTTTTGTTTGCGTAATGTGACTGACAAAGACAAAGCGCTTCGTTCAATGTTCCGCGTACTGAAGCCAGGCGGCCGTTTATTGGTGTTGGAATTTTCAAAACCAGTGCTAGAGCCGTTATCGAAAGTATACGACGCATATTCATTCCACTTATTGCCGAGAATCGGTGAGCTAGTTGCGAATGACTCAGAGAGTTACCGCTACCTAGCGGAGTCAATCCGTATGCATCCAGACCAAGAAACGCTGGAAGGCATGATGCAAGACGCAGGTTTTGAAAACACCAAATACTACAACTTAACTGGTGGTATTGTGGCTTTGCATCGCGGTTATAAATTCTAAGGGTTAACGGCATGCCATTTGAACCACTTATCACCGCTGTGATTGAAACGTCACTGAATACTCTGATCAAAGACGACCCTGCATTGGGCCGTCGTTTAGCGCGTCTAAAAGGTCAAGTTATTCAAGTTCACCTGAAAGAGATCAATAAAACACTGACGTTCGTTTTTAGTCAGCAAATTGATGTGCTCGGTCATTATGAAGGACAGCCAAACTGCTACTTATCGCTCAACTTGAGCGTGTTGCCAGAGCTGCGTGACCAGGCCAACATCACTCGCCTTATTAAACAAGATAAACTCGAGCTTGAAGGCGATATTCAATTGGCGCAGAAATTCTCTCAGTTGATGGTGGATTGCAAGCCAGATGTTGAAGAGTGGTTGTCTCGCGTAACTGGCGATGTCGCCGCACATACCTTTGTGCAAGGTTCAAAAAACATAGGCAACTTCCTCGTATCTCAAGCAGAGAAACACCAGCGTCATCTTGCTCAAGTAGTGACTGAAGAGTGGAAGTTGGCACCTGCTCCTCTAGAAGTGGCGTATTTTTGCGACCAGGTTGATGAGTTTCGCAGCCAGGCTTCTCGCGTTGAAGCTCGCTTGACTGCTTTGCTGAATAAGCTGGATGCAGATAAGCCGGCATTGGAGAAACCATGACGCCAGCAGAACTAAAGCGTTTATACCACATCGCCAAAGTACAACTGGAATACGGCTTAGATGAGCTGCTTCCCGATCACCAACTGACTAAAGCTCCGTTATTACTGCGCAAAAGCCTGTTCTGGATTAAGAACAAGCATCCAGAAAAACCACTCGGTGAGCGCCTGCGTTTAGCGTTGCAAGAGCTGGGACCAGTTTGGATTAAGTTCGGTCAGATGATGTCAACGCGCCGTGACTTATTTCCTCCGCACATTGCTGATCCCCTGGCTTTGCTTCAAGACCAAGTGGCGCCATTTGATGGTGAGCTAGCAAAAAAGCAGATGGAGCAGGCATTAGGTGGCCCGTTAGAAAACTGGTTTACCGAGTTTGATATCAAACCACTGGCGTCAGCATCGATTGCTCAGGTGCATACTGCGCGTTTAAAAGACTCTAACCAAGAAGTGGTATTAAAGGTTATCCGCCCAGATATTCGCCCGGTCATTGATTCAGATCTAAAACTGATGCACCGAATGGCGCGTATAGTCGCCGGAGCGATGCCTGAAGCACGTCGTTTGAAACCGGTTGAAGTTGTACGTGAGTACGAGAAAACATTGCTTGATGAACTCGACTTACGACGTGAAGCGGCGAATGCCATTCAGTTGCGCCGCAACTTTGAAGGCAGCGAAGAATTGTATGTTCCTGAAGTTTTTCCTGACTTCAGTAATGAAACTGTCATGGTTTCTGAGCGAATATACGGCATTCAAGTCTCTGATATTGATGGCTTGAAAGCAAATGGCACCAATATGAAATTGCTCGCGGAGCGCGGCGTGAGTGTGTTCTTCACTCAGGTGTTCCGAGACAGCTTCTTCCATGCCGATATGCATCCGGGGAACGTGTTCGTCAAACCCGAACATCCAGAGAACCCAATGTGGATCGGGCTAGATTGCGGAATCGTTGGTACACTTAATAGTGAAGACAAGCGTTATCTGGCGGAAAACTTCCTGGCGTTTTTCAATCGAGACTACCGCCGAGTGGCGGAGTTACATGTGGACTCAGGATGGGTGCCTGCCGATACCAATGTCGATGAGTTTGAGTTCGCGATTCGTATTGTGTGTGAGCCTATTTTTGCTAAGCCGCTGTGCGAAATCTCCTTTGGTCATGTGCTGTTGAATTTGTTCAACACGGCACGTCGATTCAACATGGAGGTTCAGCCACAGCTTGTATTGCTGCAAAAAACGCTGCTGTACGTGGAAGGGCTTGGTAGGCAGCTGTACCCTCAGCTTGATTTGTGGGAGACCGCAAAACCATTCCTTGAAGAATGGATGATGAATCAAGTTGGGCCGCAAGCTTTGGTGAATGCAATTAAAGATCGCGCACCATTTTGGGCGGAGAAGTTACCGGAACTGCCAGAGCTGCTTTACGATAGCCTGAAACAAGGTAAAGCGATGAACCAACGCATGGATCAGCTTTACCAAGGGTATCGTCAGAGCAAGCGCCAGCAGGCGACAGGAAAGTTTTTATTTGGCGTTGGCGCCACTTTAGTCGTATGCTCGGCAATATTGGTGAACAATGCTTTTGAGCAGCTTTCGTTGGCCAGCGGTATCGCAGGTGTCACATTTTGGCTGCTTAGTTGGCGAGCTTATCGTCAATAGACGTTAAACTCTTGAAATATTTTTGTTTATTTAAAGACCCGAGGTAAAGAGAATGGGTGGTATCAGTGTTTGGCAACTTCTAATCATTGCTGTAATTGTTGTATTGCTATTCGGAACTAAGAAACTACGCGGTATCGGTGGCGATCTGGGTGGTGCCGTTAAGGGCTTCAAAAAAGCGATGAGCGAAGATGAACCTGCGAAAAATGACAAAGACGCAGACTTCGAACCAAAAAGTCTAGAAGAGCAGCAGAAAAAAGAAGCTGCTCCTGAAACGAAAAAAGACAAAGAGCAGGCGTAAAACGTGTTTGATATCGGTTTTTGGGAACTGGTATTAATATCTGTTGTTGGTCTGGTCGTTCTTGGGCCGGAGCGTTTGCCTCATGCTATTCGCAGCGTGTCTCGCTTTATCGGTGCCGCTAAGAGTATGGCAAATAGCGTCAAAGACGAATTGTCACACGAGCTGAAAGTCCAAGAGCTGCAAGAAAACTTGCGCAAAGCAGAGCAAATGGGGATGGATGATTTGTCCCCTGAGTTGAAATCTTCAGTCGAAGAATTGAAGAAGGCAGCGCAATCTGTAAATCGTCCTTACGCAAAGAACACCGATTCAGAGGCTGAGCCTGTAAAAACAGAGCCAGCAGCAGAAAAGGTAGAGAAAGCGGAAGAGAGCAAGGTTACAGCGGCAGATAAGAAAGCCGAATAGTCTCATTAGGAGGAGCTACTAGTGATTGGTAGCTCCTTTTTGATCTGGTTTTTAATAAGAGGTTTGCCATGTCTACCGTCGAGCAGACACAACCTTTAATTAGTCATTTGTTGGAGCTTCGCAACCGACTACTGCGTTCAATCCTTGCAGTGTTGGTCGTGTTTGTTGGACTAATTTATTTCTCTAACCACATTTACGAGTTTGTTTCCGCACCTTTAGTGGAGCGTCTACCTGAAGGCGCAACCATGATTGCTACGGATGTGGCTTCACCCTTTTTCACGCCACTGAAGTTGACGTTAATCGCTTCGGTATTTATTGCGGTGCCGTTTATTTTGTATCAAGTTTGGGCCTTTGTTGCTCCTGGCTTATACAAACATGAGCGTCGTTTGATTATGCCGTTGCTGTTTTCCAGCTCACTGCTGTTTTATTGCGGTGTGGCATTTGCGTATTTTGTGGTGTTTCCACTAGTGTTTGGCTTCTTTACTGCTATCTCATTGGGTGGTGTAGAGTTTGCGACCGACATTTCTAGCTATCTCGATTTTGTTCTAGCACTATTTATGGCGTTTGGCATCGCGTTTGAGGTGCCTGTTGCGATCATTTTGTTGTGTTGGACTGGTGCCACCACTCCAGAAGATCTAAGACAGAAACGGCCTTATATCATTGTGGCGGCGTTTGTCGTAGGTATGGTGTTAACGCCACCAGACATGATCTCGCAAACCTTACTCGCTATTCCGATGTGTTTACTGTTTGAAGTTGGTTTATTCTTTGCGCGTTTTTATACGCGTCGAGGCGAAGAGGCAGAAGCGGAAACCGAAGAATAAGTTTACTGTAGATGTAAAAAGCGGCTCAATTGAGCCGCTTTTTTTTGCGGTTGGTTTGTTTCTTGGGCTAATTACTTAACTTTCATGACGTAACCACACTTTGTGCATACGTATACTTCCTTGATGCCCAGCAGCTTTTGAAAAAAACTGCGCGGTACGCGTTGTAAGTAAGCACCATGTGTACACACTTCAACTTCCATATTCATGCTGTTTTACATTTGTGCTAATTAATGGGCATAAAGCAGTATAGAAAAAGAATATGTCTAATTGTCGACAGTTTTGCAAAACAGACGAAGTAAAGTGGCGATATGAGAGGTAAGTAGAGTTGCTAGTTAATTATTATGTTTATCAATAACTTTGTGTGGGTTGTTCTATTATTTCAATAGGTTGAATCATTCATTCAATAGTTTAGGTAATAAAAAAGCGACGTTGATTTCGTCGCTTTTTTCAATTTTCGTGAATTAAATATTAAACAGCTTTTTGGCATTTTCAGTCGTTATGGCATCGATAGTTGCGACATCGACATCACGCAAGTCGGCAACACGTTGTGCAACGAGAGAAGTGTAGGCTGGTTCATTACGCTTACCACGGTGCGGTACTGGCGCTAAGTATGGACAATCGGTTTCTAAAATGACCCACTGCATATCCAAATGTGGAATGACTTTATCCATCCCGCCATTCTTAAAGGTCGATACGCCACCCAAGCCTAAGTGGAAGCCTAGCTCATTGATTGCTTGCGCTTCTTCTAAGCTGCCTCCAAAACAGTGGAATACACCACGCAGACGACCATCTTGCTCTTGTCTTAGCAAGGTGAGTGTTTCTTCAATCGAATCACGAGTGTGGATAACGACTGGTAAATCCATCTCTTTTGCCCAGTTTAGCTGAGTCACGAATGCCATCTCTTGCTCGGCGCGATAGGTTTTGTCCCAATACAGGTCGATACCAATTTCGCCCACCGCAATAAACTTGTGTTTCTCAAACCAGCCGCGGATGATTTCCAACGTTTGCTCAACGTTGTTATCCACATAGCAAGGGTGGAGTCCCATCATTGAGTGGCACACGTCAGGATATGCCGCTTCGGTTTGTAGCATGGGCTCAATAGAGTCCAGATCGATGTTTGGCAACAGGATCTTATTAATGCCTTGCGCTAAGGCGCGTTGTACTACTTCATCGCGGTCGTTATCAAATTCGCTGGCATAGATGTGCGCGTGGGTATCGATCATCGTTACTCTCTGTGCTTCATGATTGGTTTCGTATTCGAAGTATACTTGAGTGTGAGTGCTGGGTCATTTTCAGTTTTTTTCATTACCTTTTTCCAGATTGTCACTCGCAACATGCATCAAGAGTGATATGATTTTGTTCACCAGATGATTTGATCATCATAACCGTCCAGACAAGGAGAAAATGGTGTCTGTATCAATTCAAGGTCCATTCCCTGCACGCCGTATGCGTCGTTTACGTAAGCACGATTTTAGTCGTCGTTTGATGGCTGAGAACCAACTTTCTGTTAATGATCTGATTTACCCAATGTTCATCCTAATGGGTAAAGATCGTCGTGAGAGCGTGGAGTCCATGCCGGGTGTAGAGCGTTTGTCGATTGATTTAATGCTAGAAGAAGCGCAATACCTTGCAAATCTAGGCGTTCCAGCAATCGCGCTTTTCCCTGTCGTAAACCAAGACGCTAAAAGCTTATGTGCTACTGAAGCCTACAACCCAGAAGGTTTGGTCCAGCGAGCAGTACGTGCGCTTAAAGAACATATTCCTCAAATCGGTGTGATCACAGACGTGGCACTTGACCCATTCACGACGCACGGCCAAGACGGCATCATCGATGAAGATGGCTACGTAATGAATGATGAAACCACGGAAGTACTGGTTAAGCAGGCTTTGTCTCATGCAGAAGCGGGTGCTGACGTAGTCGCGCCTTCAGACATGATGGATGGCCGTATTGGTAAGATCCGCGAAGCATTAGAAAATGCGGGCTACATTCATACACAAATCATGGCTTACTCGGCTAAGTACGCGTCGAACTACTACGGACCATTCCGTGATGCGGTTGGCTCTTCTTCAAATCTAAAAGGCGGCAACAAGAAAAACTACCAAATGGACCCAGCAAACATTGACGAAGCGATCCATGAAGTGGCGCTAGACATCAATGAAGGTGCGGACATGGTGATGGTTAAACCTGGTATGCCATACTTAGATGTAGTTCGCCGAGTAAAAACTGAACTTCAAGTACCGACATTTGCTTATCAAGTATCTGGCGAGTACGCGATGCATAAAGCGGCGATCATGAATGGCTGGCTCAAAGAGCGCGAAATTGTGATGGAATCACTACTATGCTTCAAACGTGCAGGTGCTGACGGCATCTTAACGTACTTTGCGAAAGATGTGGCTGAGTGGTTGGCAGAAGAGAATGCACAAACTGCTCAACACCTAAATCGTACTCCGGAAGCGACTGAAGAGTAATTATCGCTCAGTGAGAAACACCAGACCAACAAGAGTTGTTCGTCTGTATATACCCAAGTAACCTCAGACGGATTACAACAGTAACAATCCAAGGTGCTTGGGTATTTTTATTTTGGAGAAGAGAACAATGACAATGCTGATTCGTGAAGGCACATTGGAAGAAGCACTTCAAGTTGTGGCACGTGTTACCGAATTTTCGAAAGGAGAAACGGTAGACTCCATGACTCAACGTTTAGAAGAGAAAAACAGTTTAATCCTCGTTGCAGAAAAAAATGGCACGATTGTCGGCTTCAAAATAGGTTACGAATTAGAGGATGGTGTTTTCTATAGCTGGTTGGGTGGTGTTGTTCCTGAGGCTCGAAATGAAGGCGTGGCACAATTGCTTTTGGAAGCACAAGAAGATTGGGCGGCTGAGCAAGGCTATAACACGTTAAAAGTGAAATCTCGAAATCAGTTTCCTGCTATGCTTCGATTGTTATTGAGGAATGGCTATATTATTGAAAAATTTGAAGAAAAAATCAATCTTCGTGAATCTCGAGTTCATTTCATTAAAGCGATGTGAAAATAAATGAGATTTTTTCTCATTTAACTGTTGACTACGAAATGAGAATCATTATTATTAAACCTGTCTTAGGGAATGAGGAAGAGTTCACAAGGACGTTGAATGACTTATTAACAGAAGTTGATTAACTGAAAGTTGAGAAGTGATGAAACATTTCCGAGAACTTGCACGAATTCTTTTTGACACGACATTGCTCACATTGCTTCCAGTGTAATTTATAGCTTCTTGGTTAAGCTGCTCTATTTACAGAATTTGCTTTACCACTTCTGCTAGGCGACCCCATTCGGGTCGCTTTTTTCTTTTCTACGATTTCTATTTGACGTCACTATTCGTATTTTTTCCACACACGATGATCATTTAAGGATCGTTGATCTTCTCGCCGTTTTATGAAATAAACATTTAAAAACAATAACTTAACGCGCGTGTTTTTTGTGTTTTCTATCATTGGATAACCAGTGGATAATTTCTATAAACAGAGTTATCCACAGGGTGAGGTTATCTTCGTGAATAAAATCGAAAAATTTACGCGACCTAGATCGAGCGAACAAGATAGATTCGGATCAGCAGTCATGGCATCCTAGACAGATCTCTCAAGTACTGAATTGGATACAGACAATTATGGCAAGTATTCCTGAAAATCCGTTGATCCTTATCGACGGCTCTTCTTACCTATATCGCGCTTTTCACGCCTACCCGGGCACCATGAGTAATGGTGAAATTCCAACTAATGCCGTTTACGGTGTCGTGAACATGTTACGCAGCATGATGCGTCAGTTTGCGTCTGAGCGCATCGCGGTGGTTTTCGATGCGAAAGGAAAAACCTTCCGTGATGATATGTATGCAGAATACAAAGCTAATCGTCCGCCAATGCCGGATGATCTGCGTTGCCAAATTGAACCATTGCACAATGTTATTCGCGCGATGGGTTTACCACTGATCTGCGTTCCTGGTGTCGAAGCAGATGACGTCATTGGCACGTTGGCGCATCAAGCATCACAAAAGGGCATGTCTGTATTGATCAGTACTGGTGATAAAGACATGGCGCAGTTGGTGGATGATAATATTACCTTGATCAACACTATGACGAACGTCGTGATGGATCGTGAAGGTGTGGTTGAAAAGTTTGGCATTCCACCTGAGTTAATCATCGACTACCTAGCGCTGATGGGCGATAAAGTAGATAACATCCCTGGTGTACCAGGCGTGGGTGACAAAACAGCGACTGCACTACTGCAAGGTATTGGTGGTCTGACGAAGTTGTATGAAAATCTCGATGACATTGCTGCGCTTGGCTTCCGTGGTTCTAAAACCATGGCGAAGAAGCTCATCGATAACAAAGAAAATGCCATGCTGTCGTACGAGCTCGCGACCATTAAATTGGATGTTGAACTTGAGGAAACGCCAGAATCACTGCTGAAAGCGGAACCAAATAAAGACGAACTAGTGAAGTTGTATGGTCAACTGACGTTTAAATCTTGGTTGAACGAGCTATTAGAAGGCGGTACAGGTGTAGTAGAAGCGGATGAATCAACTGGTGCGATTCGAGTAAGTGAACAGGCTGCTTCTGAAAGTAGCAATAAAAGCTTAGATCCGAAAGAAGATTTCTCTGAGCGGTTTGACCGTCAAAAAGTTCGAATGAAGCTTACACCTATCGTTAAAAAACCAGTTGGAGGAGTTGCGTCTCCCAATGTCGCAATGAGTACTGTAGTTCCCCTAGCATCAAGAATTTCAGAAAAAGGCATACCACCGATCGTTAAAGATGGCAAAGCTGTCGGTGGAGTCGCAGCTCCTAACGTTGCAATGGGCAATGTCATTCCACTGGCATCAAGAACTTCGGAACAAGGTATAGCTCCTATTATTAAGAAAATAGCCTTAGGCGGGGTGGCCTCTCCTAACGTCGCTATGGGGGCAGTAATTCCTCTTGCTTCAAGAGAATTCAGCAAATATGAAACGATTTTGGATCGAGAAGGGTTTGCTAAGTGGCTTATAAAGTTAGAAAGTGCACAACTCATTGCTGTGGACACCGAGACAGATAGTTTAGATTACATGGTGGCAAACTTGGTTGGCTTGTCATTCGCGACTGATGAAGGCATTGCTGCTTATGTACCAGTGGCTCACGACTACCTAGATGCACCTGAACAGCTTGATCGTGATTGGGTTCTAGGACAGCTGAAGCCAATTCTTGAAGATGCAGCGAAAGCAAAAGTTGGTCAAAACTTAAAGTATGATGCGTCTGTATTGGCTCGTTATGATATTGAGCTAAAAGGTATCAAGCACGACACGATGTTGGAATCGTACATTTACAACAGTGTCGGCGGTAAACACGATATGGACAGCTTGGCGCTTCGCTTCCTACAACACAGCTGCATTTCTTTTGAGCAAATTGCAGGTAAAGGCAAAAATCAGCTGACGTTTAACCAAATCGAGTTGGAACAAGCATCGCCATACGCGGCAGAAGATGCGGATGTGACCCTTCGTCTGCACAATCGCTTGTTTGCGAATATCGAGCAGGATGAAAGCCTGAAGACAGTGTACGAAGAGATTGAAATGCCGTTGGTGCCAGTTCTTTCGCGCATTGAACGCACCGGGGTCTTTATTGACGAAATGAAGCTGAGTGCGCAGTCGGTAGAGATTACCGCTCGCCTTGATGAGCTTGAAAAGAAAGCGTATGAAATTGCAGAGCAAGAGTTCAACATGAACTCGCCAAAGCAATTACAAGCCATCCTATTTGAAAAAATGGGTTTACCGGTGGTGAAGAAAACGCCATCAGGTACACCATCGACGAATGAAGAAGTGCTACAAGAGCTTGCCTTAGATTACCCACTGCCAAAATTGATTTTGGAATATCGCGGTTTGGCGAAGCTTAAATCGACGTACACGGACAAGCTGCCGAAGATGATCAACCCAACAACAGGGCGTGTGCATACTTCTTACCATCAAGCAGTAACCGCAACAGGTCGTCTATCTTCTACCGATCCGAACTTACAAAACATTCCAATTCGTAACGAAGCCGGCCGTCGTATTCGCCAAGCGTTTGTCGCACCATCTGGGCATAAGATCTTAGCGGTCGACTACTCGCAAATCGAACTGCGCATCATGGCTCACCTTTCTGGCGACCAAGCGTTATTAGATGCCTTCCGTGATGGTAAAGACATTCACGCGGCAACTGCGGCAGAAATTATGGGTCTGGATATTGAACAAGTATCGAGCGAGCAGCGTCGTCGTGCTAAAGCCGTTAACTTCGGGCTTATCTATGGCATGAGTGCATTTGGTTTGGCGAAGCAGCTTGGTATCCCTCGCGGCGAAGCACAAGCCTACATGGATAAATACTTTGAGCGTTACCCTGGCGTTATGCAGTACATGGAAGACACGCGCAGCACGGCTGCAGATAAGGGCTATGTTGAAACGATTTTTGGTCGACGTTTGCATTTACCAGAAATCAAATCGCGCAACGGGATGCGTCGTAAAGCTGCTGAACGTGCGGCAATCAACGCACCGATGCAAGGTACAGCTGCGGACATCATTAAGAAAGCGATGCTGTTGGTTGATCAGTGGATTCAGGAAGAAGGCAATGGCCGTGTGAAGTTGTTAATGCAAGTACACGATGAATTGGTCTTTGAAGTTGAAGAGTCATCATTGTCCGAAATTGAAAGTAAAGTACAGAAATTGATGGAATCTGCAGCAGAGCTAAAAGTACCATTGGTTGCAGAGGCAGGGCACGGTGACAACTGGGATCAAGCTCATTAGTCACTTTTAGACCAAAATAACCAATTAATTATGAGCCAGCGCACAAACGCTGGCTTTTTTTTGCGATTAAAAAAGCTAGCGTAAAGTTAACTTTGATGTTGCTTAATAAAAATTTCATGAAAAAAAACTACAAAAATTCTTTGCAATTCTGACCAATTGTTGTACATTAATACTCGTAGGGTACAGAGGTAAGATGTTCTATCTTTCAGACCTTTTGTTTCACGTTATTGGATTAGGCTGATTCAGCCGCCCCAGTCAGCTTTTGACTGGGGCGTTTTTTATTGGGCGAAAGAAAATTTTTCTTTTTGCTCAATGTGTTGGGTTGGTAACGACTTATCTTTATATTTCTCCCACCTTTAACCTATTGTCTAAACTCCAATTTTCTTCAAAAACTCACAAACTATTCAGTCTGTAAATTTATGCCAATCACACTATGATTTTTTCTCGAAGGAAACTAAGTTGACGTGGAAGTGGGTAGATTTCTGTCTAACTTGTTGAATTGTATTTTCTTTATTGGTTATGGTTGTGAGTTGATTAAGCGAAAGCTAAAGTTAGGCGGCTTTTTAAGCTATTGAAATCATCCGATAGTTCAGCAATGCTTCGTCACATAACAATAATTACCAATTTTTCTCTCCCGTTATCCCTGCCAGGAAGGTGGGGATTTTTATTGCCTGTTATTTAGCTCAGATAAACAAAAGCCCCACCAAATGGTAGGGCCGTGTCGAAAAAATTTAACAAATATTGTTAATTATTCTTCGTCGCTTGCTGGGGTATCCAGTTCGCCTTCTTCTATCAGGTGTGCGAGCGCCGGTGCAAACCAGGTATCCAGTTTTGCGCGCAGCTGATCAACGCCTAACCCTTTAAGGGAAGAGAACACATCAACGGAAACGTCGCCACCGAAAGTTTCCACTTGTTTGCGAACTTTCAGCAGGGTTTGTTTGCGTGCGCCACTTTTTAGTTTATCTGCTTTGGTTAGCAAAACTTGCACAGGAATGTGGCTATCGATGGCCCAGAAAATCATTTGCTGGTCGAGATCTTTCATTGGATGACGAATGTCCATCAGAACCACTAAGCCTTTTAGGCACTCGCGTTTCTGTAGGTATTCACCTAAAGATTTCTGCCATTTGTTTTTCATCTCTACCGGTACTTGAGCAAAACCGTATCCAGGTAGATCGACAATGTGACAACCTTCTTCTACTTTGAAAAGGTTGATTAATTGCGTACGACCAGGTGTCTTTGATGTCTTGGCTAAGCTTTTTTGATTAGTTAGACGGTTAAGTGCACTCGATTTACCAGCGTTTGAGCGTCCTGCAAACGCAATTTCGACACCTTCGTCTTCCGGTAGGTGACGAATATCGGGTGCGCTGGTGATGAAATGCGTATTTTGGTAATGAATTTTTACGCTCACTGTTAACTCCATCTCGACTTTGTGTAGTCGATTGATTACTTTTTTGTGAAAATGTGTAAAATAACCGTGCTCGGCATAAGGTCGCCTATTGTACCATGAGTGTACGCGGTATGTTCACATTCCGTGGTACTGGAAGCTTGATAATTATAATGGAATGTCATGAAGAAATTAGCGCTAATTTTGAGTCTTTTAGCCAGTTGCTCAGTATGGGCCCAAGGTAATATTGAGGCTGGTAAAGCAAAATCACAAACCTGTGTCGCCTGTCACGGAGCAGGTGGCAACAGTGCAATAACAACGTACCCGAAACTCGCAGGCCAACACGCTAAGTATCTTGAGAAGCAGTTAAAAGAACTTAAGCTAGGCATGACAAGTGGTGGTAAACAAGGTCGTTACGATCCTGTAATGAGTGGTATGGCAATGCCACTGAGCGATGAAGATATCGCAGACCTATCTGCTTACTACGCTTCGCTACCAGTTTCAGAAAACTCAACACCTGAAGATGTGGTAGCAAAAGGCAAAACGCTTTATACCGCTGGTGATGCCGAGCGTGGCCTAACCGCATGTATTGCATGTCATGGTCCTCGTGGCAATGGTACTGAGCTTTCAGGTTTCCCGAAAATTTCTGGTCAGCATGCTGACTACATCAAAGCTCAGCTAGAAAAATTCCGTGATGGCGACCGTGGTAATGATATGAATGCCATGATGCGCGACATCGCGAAGAAAATGACAGACGAAGATATCGAAGTGCTGTCTAAATACGTTGGCGGTCTGCACTAATATACCTAAATCGCTCAAGATCCTGCATCTTGAGCTGGTTGGGTAGATGTCCCTACATCGTTCGAGCAACTTGTACAAAAATGCCCTAGTGAATCCACTAGGGCATTTTTGTTCGTGACAGATATCACAGTCGAGTTTGGATGCGAAAGCGATAGTTGGCTCGGCAGTTTGTGAGACATTTGCCATACTTGATGTTGGCTTTTTCTTGTTAGTGTTTTTAAGTTTTTGATTAAATGACAATTTTGATATTTTTAGAAAATAGGCGGATTATTTTTTCAACCCATTACTTGTGAGTATCGCGGGATGGCGTAAAGTAGAAGTCGTTCACAGGGGGTGAATGTAAGGATTTTAGACCACGGTTTAGGTCTCCAAGGATGTAGCTCGGATGCTTGGTGATTTAGAAAGGGATTTAGATAGGTAGGGAGCCTATCTGATAAGGATGGTCATCTCGTCTGACGGTTAAGACAGTGAAACGGATCAGGCACAGGAAGTTGCTCAGTAGACAGGAAGTAAACGGATAGCCAAAACTCATCAGGAAGATGAAAAACAACTCTTTTTGGCAGGGAAAGCTCGAAAAACAAAGGGATCATTGGTGCACCAAATGTGTGCAACACAGTTTCGCCACTTGATGGCACTTAGAAAGCGACAGTCTGACTGTCGCTTTTTTTATATTCTTTTCCCTTGGTAAGTCGCAATCTGAATTACGATTACTGCACTTATTTACTTCGATGGGTTGTAAACAAAGTTTTTTAACATAAATTGCTGAAAAAATGCTCAGTAACACTCCAATCTGAGTTCACTTTCTGGTATGTTTCGCATCCCTGTTTGAGGAAGTCAGCATGCATACCTGTCCTTTATGCCAAAATCAGCGTACTCACCACTATTTTGAAGATAAGCGACGTGAATATCTTCAATGTGAGCAGTGCAGTTTGGTGTTTGTGAATCCAGACCAACGTTTGGATGCGGAAACCGAAAAAGCTCACTATGATTTGCATGAGAACAACCCTGAAGATTTAGGTTACCGACGCTTTTTGTCGCGTATTGCTGACCCGATCACAGAGCGAATTTCTCCACAATCAAATGGTATCGACTTTGGTTGTGGTCCTGGCCCAACGCTCTCCTTAATGTTGGAAGAGGCGGGGCACAACATGGCGTTGTACGATCTCTACTACCACCCTGATACGTCGGTTTTAGAAAAAACGTATGACTTCATGACAGCAACAGAGGTGATAGAGCACCTCTACCACCCAGATTTGGTGTGGAAGCAATGGTTGAATTTAGTTAAGCCAGGGGGCTGGATAGGCCTGATGACGAAAATGGTCATCGACGTGGAGGCTTTCAAATCATGGCATTATAAGAACGATCTCACTCATGTAGTGTTCTTTAGTCGTGACACGTTCCAGTTCCTAGCAGAGCGGGATAAGCTCGAACTCGAATTTATTGGTAATGATGTAATTTTACTGAGGAAACCCCAGTAATGAGCCGTAGTAAAAAATCTAGAAAGCCAGGTGCCGCTGGCGCACCTGAGTTTGTTGTAACTCGTAACCGTACAGAATCTGATGTGGAAGGCCGCCTACGCAAGCGTGCTAAAAAGCGCAAAGGCTTGAAAACGGGTAACCGTAACTCAGAAGTTAACGAGCAGAAAAAGCAAGCTGCTGCACAAAACCGCGACCCGCGTTTAGGCAGTAAAAAGAAAATTCCTCTGGTTGTTGAGCCTGCGAAGAAAATGACGAAGCAAGAGCGTCGTTTGTCGGCAGAGCAAGAACTAGAGATGCTAGAAAATGATGCGCAATTGAACGTGTTGCTAGACCGTATTGAAGCGGGTGAAAACCTAGGCACAGGTCTACAGAAATACGTCGATGAGAAGCTCGACCGCATTGAGAAGCTAATGGACCAACTAGGTTTGTTGGAACCTGAAGAAGAGGAAGACTTCACTGCTCCTGCTGAGAAAAGCACGCGCAATGATGATGACTTGCTGGCAGATTTCGACGACATTAACTTCGACGACTACAAAGGATAATTAAGCTATGAATGTAACCTTATTAGCTATTGCTGGTGTTGTGATTATCATCGCACTTGCTTCTTATGCAGGTTACCTTCTGCTTCAATTGAAAAAGCAAAAGGAATTGCAGCTAAAGCATCAAAAATTGGCGATAGATAAACGTAACGCCAACATTTTTGAGAATGTGCATACCTTGTGTCAGGCGGGTATTCAAGGCCAATGCGATTTATCTGAAATCAGTATTCGTGTGTATAACATCATGGATTATGTACAAGGTGAAGACCGTGTCGATTTCGATAAAACGTACCCTGCAATTTCTGAGCTTTACCATATCGTGAAAGATATGGCGCGTGGTGAAGAACGCCAACAACTTGCCAAGAAAGAGCGTATGCAACAGAACTTGACGCGTCACAAAGCGGAAAGCCGCCTCACTGATGCGATCATTGAGGAGCTCAAAGTGTTGCAGAAAAACGTCCAGCCACTGAATAATCAAATCAATATTCAGATGATTTAATAGTTACCCCCAATGGTTTCCTTATGACTGCTGGGGGTATCGTGATCACGCTAGCACTTCTTTAGTTTTATAATTAAAAAGCCAGTCGGCGTTGCCACGCTTGTCATCGTCGTATGGCAAAATAGCGGCTCTGAATATCGGGTGACGGCTTTCGTTGCCCTAGCATTTAACGGAAAGTACCACCATGTCGAATCAACACACTGAATCGAAGCAGCAAATCGTCTGGGATCAAGCGGTATTGGATAAGTACAACTATTCCGGTCCTCGCTACACGTCGTACCCAACGGCGCTGGAGTTCCATGAAGCGTTCACCATTTCTGATTATGATATGGCATGCACTCAGTACCCAGACCGCCCATTATCGCTGTACGTACACATTCCGTTCTGTCACAAGCTTTGTTACTACTGTGGTTGTAATAAAGTCATCACGCGCCACTCGCACAAAGCGGACGAATACCTCGATGTGCTTGAGCATGAGATTCGTCAACGTGCAGCCTTATTGGTGGGCAGAACGGTAACGCAATTGCACTTTGGTGGTGGTACGCCAACATTCCTTTCTGAAAAGCAAATTACACGCGTAATGAGCCTGTTGCGCCAAGAGTTTACCTTTAGCAGTGATGCTGAAATCAGTATCGAAGTTGACCCGCGTGAAATTCAGATCACCATGCTGGATCACTTGCGTAGCGAAGGCTTTAACCGCTTGAGCATCGGTGTTCAGGACTTCAACAAAGAAGTGCAAAAACTGGTGAACCGTGAGCAAGATGAAGAGTTCATCTTTGCGATGGTTGCGCGCGCAAAAGAGTTGGGTTTCCGTTCGACAAACCTAGATTTGATCTACGGCTTGCCAAAGCAAACCAAAGACTCTTTTGCCAAGACGTTAGAACAAGTACTGGAAATGCAGCCGGGCCGTCTGTCCGTGTTTAACTACGCGCACATGCCACAGCTATTTGCAGCGCAGCGTAAGATTAAAGACGAAGATCTGCCTAAAGCAGAAGAGAAGATGGCGATTCTGCAAGATACCATCGCGACACTGACTGGTGCTGGCTACCAGTTCATCGGTATGGACCATTTTGCATTGCCTGATGACGAACTTGCCGTTGCTCAGCGCGAAGGTATTTTGCATCGCAACTTCCAAGGCTACACCACACAAGGTGAATGTGATTTGGTTGGCTTTGGTGTCTCTGCAATCTCGATGATCGGCGATGCATACGCGCAAAACCAGAAAGAGCTGAAGAAATACTACGCTCAAGTCAACGAACTTCGTCACGCACTGTGGAAAGGGGTTTCGCTGGATTCTGATGACTTGCTACGTCGCGAAGTGATCAAGCAGCTGATTTGTAATTTTAAACTAGACAAGAAAGCGATCGAGTCTGAGTTTAAAGTGAAGTTTGATCAGTACTTTAAAGAAGACTTGCAGCTACTTCAGACCTTCATCAACGATGAGCTGGTGGAAGTGGATGACAATGAAATTCGTGTGACGCTGCGAGGTCGTTTGCTGATCCGTAATATTTGTATGAGCTTCGATAAGTACCTGCGAGCGAAGGCGCGTCAGCAACAATTCTCTCGTGTTATCTAATCATAGACGCCGATTCAAGATATAAAAAAATGCCAGCAGATGCTGGCATTTTTTTATGTTTTCGCTGGATTTAAGCGCGATCTTTTACTTTTGCTTTCAGTTCCGCTTTTTCTGCTTCTGAAAGGAATGCAATCTCAAGACCATTGATTTGTGCTTGGCGAATCTGGTCTTGGCTCAGACCAGCTGCTGGTGCCGCTACTTCGTATTCGTATGGCAGCTCGATACCTTCAACCGCTGGGTCGTCAGTGTTCAGACACGCAAGAACTCCATGCTCTAGGAACTGTTTGAGAGGGTGGCTTTCTAACGTTTCTACCGTGCTTGTTTGGTAGTTTGATGTTAGGCAAGACTCAATACCAATGCGGTTTTCTGCTAGGTAATCCATCAGTTTTGGATCGTGGATCGCTTTTACGCCGTGACCGATACGAGTTGCGCCCAGCTCATTGATTGCTTGCCACATGCTCTCTGCACCTGCTGCTTCACCAGCATGAACCGTTACCCCAAGGCCAGCGTCGCGTACTTGTTTGAAGTGAGACACAAAGCGATCGCCCGGTTGGCCCAGTTCGTCACCCGCCAAGTCGACAGCAACGATGTGATCTTTTTGGCTCAGAATGCCGTCCAGTTCTTGTTGGCACGCGTCGGTGCCAAATGTGCGGCTCATGATGCCGATCAGGTTGGCTTTCACGCCAAAATCGCGCATACCCGCTTGCACACCGTCCACGACTGCTTCAACAACACCCGCTACTGGTAACTTGTGTTTCATTGCCATGTAGTATGGTGAGAAACGCAGTTCAGCGTAATCGATTTGAGCGTTTAGTGCGTCTTCCACGTTTTCGTACGCCACACGACGACATGCATCTAGGTCGCCCAGTACCGCAACACCCCAGTCGAGCTTAGAAAGGAAAGCAACAAGAGAGGGTTCCGCTTCGACAATTTGAACGTGAGGAGTTAGAGACTCAATATCGTACGCTGGCAGAGCAATACCAAATTTTTGGCCAAGCTCAAGAATCGTTTTGGTACGAATGTTACCGTCTAGGTGGCGGTGCAAATCAGTAAGAGGAAGGTTCTTCGTTATCATTATGTCGATCCGGATAGTTATGAACTGGAACAGGGCCCAAACATCATCTGTGACAATACATGGGTAAGATTTGCAGTTAAGTATAAATAACAGTTAGGTAGATTGTCAGTAGAGGATGACTAGGAAATCAACGATTCTCGCTCTTTTCTACTTCATGTTAACCAAATGTGTTGGCCACTCTTCTAGTGGCATTGGACGGCTGTAATAGAAGCCTTGCACTTGGTTGCAGCCTAAAGAGCGCAGTAATTGTGCTTGATTGCTATCCTCTACGCCTTCTGCGACGACATTGGTTTTGAGGCCAGCGGTGATATTGATGACCGCAGCAACGACCGAACTGTCTAAGTTTTCTTGCGTGAGTTGATTGATGAAGGTGCGATCAATCTTCAAACAAGTAAATGGCAGTGAATGAAGATAACCCAGTGATGAGTAACCGGTACCGAAATCATCGATCGCGATACCAATCCCCATATCACGCAGTTTGGTCATATTTTCCAGTGTGGTTGGTGCGCTATCAATAATGCGCGACTCGGTGATCTCCAGTGTTAGGTTACTGGTGGGTAATTTTGTGATATCCAACACGTTGGTCACTGTATCGACAAAATCAGGGCAGGACAGTTGATTAACGGAGATGTTCACATGCAGTTGGAAGTCTGATGGCCACTGATTACTTTGAATGGCTTGGTATGTATCGCGGCAAGCTTGTAACAGAATTTGTTGGCCAATGGCTTTGATCATGCCGCTTTCTTCTGCGATTGGAATAAAATCTAGTGGTGACACCATTCCTAAGTCACTGTGCCAGCGCGCCAGCGCTTCTGCGCCACACACATTACCACTAGCGAGATCCACAATAGGTTGATAATGAGGGACAAATTCTTGGTTTTCGATGCCAGTTTGAATCTTAGTCAGCATTTGGGTGCGGAACTTTGAAGCGCTTGCCAGTTCAGGGCTGTAATGACAGACACCGGTCAGTGAGTCTTGCTTGGCGTAGCTTAATGCGATGCTGGCGTTGCGAAGCCACAGCGGCATGGTTTCATTTGGTTGGGTTTGCACAATGCCAAGTGAAATCTTCATCACTACATTCTCACCTTCCACCATAAATGGGGTGGAAAAGAGTTGCTGTAATCGACGCTCGGTTTGTTTAACTTTGGCTTCCGTATCGGCGTTTGAGAGAAACACTGCGAACTCATCACCGCCAATCCGAGCCAGTAACGCGTTATCACTAAACTCTTGTTTTAGCCTTTCTGCGATGCTGACCAACAGTTGATCACCGTTATGATGACCCACACTGTCGTTGATATCTCTAAATTTGTTGATACCAAGTAAAAATAAACTGCCGTGGCACAGGTGAGATTGGTTCTCACAGATTTCGACCAAGCCCTGACGACTGTATAAGCGTGTCAGAGAGTCATAAACCAACTGCTCACGCAACGCTTTAAATGAGGCTCTGAGGTTACTCGTCATCTCATTAAAGGCATGCACAAGTACCGTTGTCTCATACACATAACCAGGTTTTGGCATACTGCTGTCCCAATCGCCATTCGCAAGGTGTTGGGCGGCGTCGGCCGTCGCGTTAATCGGTCTGGTGACTCGGTTGAAAATGATCCAACTGATGGCGATACCAAATAAGCTGACGATAAACCCGACCAGCCAACTCTTTTGTTGGCTTTTCGGCAATGTACCCAGCAACTCGGATTCAGATATAGAGGTGCCAATAAACCATGTTAAACCGTTTTGATCTCGGTATGGGGTTAGTCGGCTGAAAATACGTTGGCCGTCATGCTCAAATGAAAAGGTGTAAGGTTGCTTAGTATTGTTGAGATCAAACGACCGAACGCGGCTCGCACTGATTTTGATGATCGGATCTGCGTTTTCAGCCGCAAACAAACGCTGCCCTTTATCAGAAAACTTTGTGCCCCATGAGATAACGCTTCCCGGGCCTGAGTGAGCGATTAAACGATGATCTGGGTCCATGATGTAGACCGAAGCTTTGGTGTTGTATTTTAACTCGCGCAGAAATTCGTTGAATGTATTGATACGAATGTCTGTCACCAAAACGCCAGCAAATTGGTCGTGTTTATACACCGGTGTCATGGCTGACAGCGTAATATCCTGGCGTTCATCGGCATTCGTATAAATCTCAGACCACATCGAGGTTTGAGTCTCAGCGACGGGCGTATACCATGGGCGAGTGCGAGGATCGTATGGAGAGATAACTGTTCGAATGCTATTACTCACATGGTTGGTGCCATAAATAATCAGATCACCATCGGTATATCGATCTTGAACCATTAAGGTGTAATCATCGGAGAGCTCGCGGCGGAACCCGGCAAAGTCACCGCTTTCTGAACCAAATGCGATGACATCCAACTGCGGTATCGATTGGTAAAGGTTTTTGAATGCACTCAGCAGGTAGCTTTGAATATCTGAGGTGTCGTGAGGGTGATAAAGGTTGTGATAGCTGACGTTATGCGCGAGAGCCATAACCGCAGTAAACGGCTTGCGCAGATAGCTATTAAGGTGGTCGTGGACACTTTCGGTTAACACGGAAAGTTGTTTGTCGCTGATATCTGTGACCACTTCTTCGTAGCTTTGTTTTTGGACGTAGACAATGACACCGATCGCCAGTAAGAAGATCATGACAAATGGAATGAGAACAGCGGTACGCAGTGTAATTTGAGTCGTAGCAGTAGACATTGCCTAATCACATAGATGGTGGTGCGCCACAATTGTACTGATATTTTTGTTAATATCGAGTGACAAACGACTCTCGTTGTTAACGCACCACGTAAGTGATTGTCAGTACAATTCTTTTAATTTTCTGGTAAGCGTGTTTCGCCCCCAGCCTAATACTTTAGCGGCATCTTGCTTGTGACCTTTAGTGTGCTCCAAAGCTGCCTCTAATAAAATGCGCTCAAATTCTGGTAAAGCATAAGAAAGCAGTTCTTTATCTCCTGCCGCGAGTGATTGACGTGCCCAATCCGCCAATTGTTCTTGCCAGCTGCCATGTTCAGAGTCCGAAATGGATTTTTTCTCTTCGAGCAGTTCGCTTGGTAAGTCGTTTGGCAATACCTCGCTACCACTGGCCATGACGGTTAACCAACGGCAAATATTCTCTAATTGACGCACGTTGCCCGGCCAATCAAGGCGGTTAAGAATTTCAACGGTCGACGGATGCAGAGTTTTGGTTTCGACCCCCAGCTCATCAGCCGCTCGGATAAGAAAATGCTGCGTAAGTTTTTCGATGTCCTGCTTACGTTCACGCAATGCCGGAATCTGCACTCGAATCACGTTCAAGCGATGGAATAAGTCTTCACGGAAATCGCCTTCATGCACCAGCTTTTCTAAATTCTGGTGTGTTGCCGCGACAATCCTTACGTCGACGCTGATTGGGGAGTGACCGCCCACTCGATAAAACTGTCCGTCGGCCAGAACACGCAGCAAACGGGTTTGAATATCTAACGGCATGTCACCGATTTCGTCTAAAAATAGGGTGCCGCCATTGGCTTGTTCGAATCGACCCTGACGAACATTGTTCGCCCCGGTAAATGCCCCTTTTTCATGACCAAACAACTCTGACTCAATCAGATCTTTGGGAATCGCCGCCATATTGAGTGCAATAAAAGGTTTGTTGGCGCGAGGACTATGGCGGTGCAACGCATGAGCAACGAGCTCTTTACCCGTGCCCGATTCACCGTTAATCAATACTGAAATTGAGGAGCGAGAAAGACGACCAATGGCTCGAAATACTTCTTGCATGGCTGGCGCTTCACCGATGATTTCTGGCGTTTCCGCAGGAATGTCTTCTGGAGAGAGTTGCTCACGTTTATTTTCGTGACTGTGTGCAATCGCTCGTTCAACCAGAGTTAAGGTTTCATCGATATCAAAAGGTTTTGGTAAGTATTCAAAGGCGCCTTTTTGGTACGCATTCACTGCCGCATCCAAATCCGAGTGGGCGGTCATGATAATCACGGGAAGGTCTGGGTAATCGCGCTGTACTTGTTTTAGCAGCTCTAATCCATCAATGCCCGGCATGCGAATGTCCGATACCAGCACATCTGGTACTTCGCGTTCGAGCGCCATCAAAACGCTTTCCCCATCGGCATAGGTTTCGCATTTTATGTTGGCAGAGGAGAGCGTTTTCTCCATCACCCAGCGAATGGAACTGTCGTCATCAACGACCCAAACATATCCTTTACTCATGTAGTAATCCTTGCAGCAAACCGAAAAATTGATGCGACTTGAAGTCCATTAGCGCAATCAGATCGGCAAATAAATAGTAAATGTTGTGTGACCAGGCCAGCTTTCTACGTCTATTTTTCCATTGTGCTGGTCGATCAAATTTTGTGAAATAGACAGCCCTAATCCAGTTCCTCCCTCGCGGCCACTGACCATGGGATAGAACAGCGTGTCTTGTAGTTCCGGTGGAATACCTGGGCCGTTGTCTGTGATTTCGACACGCGCAGCGAGTTTACAGCGTTTGCCGTGAATATTAGCTTGATGCACCGTTCTGGTGCGAATGGTGATTTTACCGTGTTCTTGATGGCTAAGAATTTGCGCCGCATTACTGACGATATTAAGCATCGCCTGTTCGATTTGGTCCGCATCCATCAAAATTTCTGGCAAGCTCGGGTCGTAATCACGTTCAATCACGATTGAACGTTGCGATTCTAGTTCAACCAACTGGCGGACCTTTTCCAGAATTTGATGCAAGTTTTCTTGTGTCTTCTTACCTGGCTTTTGTGGCCCGAGTAATCGATCAACGAGCGCTCTTAAACGGTCGGCTTGCTCAATAATGATGTGCGTATACTCGGTGAGAGAGGGATCTGGCAGCATTTTTTCTAGCAATTGCGCTGCACCACGTAATCCACCTAGCGGGTTTTTGATCTCATGTGCAAGCCCTCGGACTAACAGTTTCGCCGCTTGTTGCTGGGCGTGCTGGTTCAGTTCTTGAGAGAGTCGGCGCTGTTGATCAATTTTGCGCATCTCGACGAGTAACATCAGTTGTTTTTGCCAAGTGATTGGGCTAACTGTCACCTCTAGCATTAAGGGGCGGCCATCAACAACGAAAGTGACGTCACTGTCGGTGATGCTTTGGCCACTTTGCAATGGTTGAGTGAGCAGCGCGAGATCCAGCGACGCATGTTGAATCAATTGAGAAAGCGATTGTTCAACAATACGTTTCGCGCTTTGAGAAAACAGCAACTCGGCAGCCGGATTGGCATAACGGATAGCCAATCCATCATCAAGAATCAGTGTTGCTGTCACCATGTTGTTAAGAATGGCACTAGGAAGACTGGTATCCACATTACGTCCTTGTTTTGCTTTAAGATTGTGCGTTGCACAATAATGGTGCAATTGAACGTTAAGTATGGCGAATAAATCTCAGAAGAAAAAGTGAAAAGCACCGCAGTGATGCTATTTTTTTCACCAGATATTCTATTTTGCCCCTTTTACGGTCGGCTTAACACTTGCTCTATGTAAATGCACCGTTATAGGGCTAGTAGATGCAATAAGCTTGCCGCTTCTTTTCGCGTGCACGGCCAGTGTGTGGGTGCCTCGGTCAATATTGTTTAACTGCCACATCATATGGCTTTGTGGCGCACCATAAGGTTTTCCGTCGAGCAGCAGTTGCAACTGTTCGCCGATACCAAGCTTGCGATTGGTTTCCAGTTGAATATTGATGATGCCTCGGTTGCTGCGGATGGTTTCGTTATGTTGAGGAGTCAGCATCGAGAGCTTTAATGGGAGAGGTTTATCGGTTTTCTTTTCCGGCTTGTCTTGTGGCTCTTTCGATGGCTTGGTCTGAGGGGCGAGTGATTCCGTGCTTTCTACCTTAGGAGCGGGTGCGCTGGCTTCAAGGTTTGGCAGCGCGATGGCTTTTGCACCTTGGTTTGGCGTATCACTAAAATGAACCACGCCATTTTTATCTACCCATGTATAAGCAACCTGCGCTGATGCGATGGAGGCGATTAACAATCCGCTGAGAGCACATAGCGATGGAATAAGCTGAACTTTCATTGCTCACCTTCTTTTGATCGATGATTTCACGTTTCAATGGCTTAGCTCTTTGACCTACAAGGTAAAAAGTCCAAGCGTATTTTTATTATCCCCTCATGTTAAACGTCGAATCTTGACTGACGAATACAAAAAAGGCCCGCCTGCGAGGCGAGCCTAATATTTTGTTGCTGTGTTTACATTTTACACAGTGTCGACCTTATACAGAGTAGTAAAGTTCGAACTCAACTGGGTGAGTTGTCATGTTCACGCGCTCTACATCCTGAGATTTCAGCTCGATGTAAGAGTCGATGAAGTCGTCAGAGAATACACCACCCGCTGTTAGGAATTCACGATCAGCATCTAGCTCTGCTAGTGCGTCTTTCAGTGAGTATGCAACCGTTGGGATTTCTGCTGCTTCTTCTGCTGGTAGATCGTAAAGGTCTTTATCCATTGCTTCGCCTGGGTGGATCTTGTTCTTAATACCGTCAAGACCAGCCATTAGCATTGATGCAAAGCATAGGTATGGGTTAGCCGCTGGGTCACCGAAACGAACTTCGATACGACGTGCTTTCGGGCTTGGTACCACAGGGATACGGATAGAAGCAGAGCGGTTACGTGCAGAGTAAGCAAGCATAACTGGCGCTTCGAAGCCTGGTACAAGACGTTTGTACGAGTTTGTTGATGGGTTAGCAAATGCGTTGATTGCACGAGCGTGTTTGATGATACCGCCAATGTAGTAAAGCGCCATTTCAGATAGACCGCCGTACTTGTCACCAGCAAATAGGTTTACACCATCTTTCGCTAGAGATTGGTGAACGTGCATACCGCTACCGTTGTCACCAACAAGTGGTTTAGGCATGAACGTCGCTGTTTTACCAAACGCGTGAGCAACGTTGTGTACAACGTACTTGTAGATTTGGATTTCGTCAGCTTTGGTTGTTAGCGTGTTGAAACGAGTTGCGATTTCGTTTTGACCCGCTGTTGCCACTTCGTGGTGGTGTGCTTCAACAACAAGACCCATCTCTTCCATTACTAGACACATAGCAGAACGGATATCTTGAGATGAATCCACTGGAGCTACAGGGAAGTAACCACCTTTAACGCCTGGACGGTGACCTTTGTTACCTTCTTCGTAATCAGAACCTGTGTTCCATGCTGCTTCTACGTCATCGATCTTGAAGAAAGAGCCTGACATGTCAGTCGCGAATTTCACGTCGTCAAATAGGAAGAATTCTGGCTCAGGACCGATAAGTACAGTATCTGCAACGCCAGTAGAGCGCATGAAGTCTTCAGCGCGTTTTGCGATAGAACGTGGGTCACGGTCGTAGCCTTGCATTGTTGCTGGCTCTAAGATGTCACAACGGATATTTAGTGTTGCGTCTTCCGTGAATGGGTCAAGCACAGCAGAAGATGCGTCAGGCATCATTACCATGTCTGATTCGTTGATACCTTTCCAGCCAGCAACTGATGAACCATCGAACATTTTACCTTCTTCGAAGAAGTCTGCGTCGATTTGGTGAGCAGGGATCGAAATGTGCTGCTCTTTACCTTTTGTATCAGTGAAGCGTAGGTCAACAAACTTAACTTCGTTTTCTTGGATCAGCGATAGAACGTTTTCTACTGACATCTTGGATAACCTCCAGTGTTAATAAGCGGTAAAAGCTCGATTTATGAATTATTCATGAAACCTGGCATTGATTAATCAATTTGACTTTTCATTAATCGATGCTGTTTTAACTAAAGCCAAAACCGTGCCAAAAAAAATATTCCATTAATTTCAAGCAATTGTGTTTTTTGGCGCTAGCTTGGTGCAGATGATTGCACCAAAATGATCTTTACTTGCACTATTGTGGTGCGGAAAATAATTATTGCACCATAATGTGACAGGCGCATTGCTTATTCAGCCCAGTTTTTGAGCAAGAGTCAATTTGAATTATGCATCGATTGGAATAAAGTTGCGTTTAATCAATTCGTTCTGAGGAAGAAAATGGGCATTAAGCGTAAAAATCGCAGAAATGCTCGGGAGTAGATCACATATTTCTAGGCTTTTTGCTAAAATCTGGTACATTATGGCCGTTTTTTTAATCAGCAAATGTCGCCAGAGAGCACCCGTTCTCAGCGTGGGGGCATTTCATCTATCTAAGTGAATCAATATCCATGGCTACTCCACAGATTGATAAATTAAGAAATATCGCGATCATCGCGCACGTTGACCACGGTAAAACCACGTTGGTTGACAAGCTGCTACAACAATCAGGCACGCTTGAGTCTCGCGGTGAAGCTGAAGAGCGAGTCATGGACTCGAACGACATCGAGAAAGAGCGCGGTATTACCATTCTTGCTAAAAACACAGCAATCGACTGGAACGATTACCGTATCAACATCGTAGATACCCCGGGACACGCGGACTTCGGTGGCGAAGTTGAACGTATCATGTCGATGGTAGACTCTGTACTACTTATCGTTGACGCGGTTGATGGTCCAATGCCTCAAACGCGTTTCGTAACACAAAAAGCGTTTGCTCATGGTCTAAAACCAATCGTTGTTATCAACAAGATTGACCGCCCTGGCGCACGTCCTGATTGGGTTATGGACCAAGTGTTCGACCTATTCGACAACCTAGGTGCTTCTGACGAACAGTTAGACTTTAAAGTGGTTTACGCTTCTGCTCTTAACGGTTGGGCTTCTCTAGAAGAAGGCGAAACTGGAGAGAACATGGAACCGCTATTCGAAACTATCGTTGGCGAAGTAGCTGCGCCAGAAGTTGACCTAGATGGTCCACTACAGATGCAAATCTCTCAGTTGGATTACAGCTCTTACGTTGGCGTTATCGGCGTTGGCCGTGTAACTCGTGGTAGCGTTAAGCCAAACCAGCAAGTAACGGTTGTTGGTGCAGACGGCAAAACTCGCAACGGTAAAGTGGGCACAGTAATGGGCTACCTAGGCCTAGAGCGTCACGAAGTTGAGCAAGCTAACGCGGGTGATATCATTGCAATCACTGGTCTTGGCGAGCTTAAAATCTCTGACACTATCTGTGCACAAAACGCAGTAGAAGCTCTACCAGCACTGTCTGTTGATGAACCAACAGTAACCATGACGTTCCAAGTAAACACGTCTCCATTCGCTGGTAAAGAAGGTAAGTTCGTCACTTCACGTAACATCCTTGAGCGTCTAGAGAAGGAACTGGTACACAACGTTGCACTGCGCGTTGAGCAAACAGACGATCCAGACAAATTCCGCGTATCAGGCCGTGGTGAGCTTCACCTGTCTATCCTGATCGAAAACATGCGTCGTGAAGGCTTCGAGCTTGCCGTATCTCGTCCAGAAGTAATCATCAAAGAAGAAGATGGTCAGCTAATGGAACCGTTTGAAACGGTAACTATCGACGTAATGGAAGAGCACCAAGGCGGTATCATGGAGAATATCGGCCTACGTAAAGGTGAGCTGAAAGATATGGCTCCAGACGGTAAAGGCCGTGTACGTATGGACTTCATCATGCCATCTCGTGGTCTGATCGGCTTCCAAACGGAATTCATGACACTGACTTCTGGTTCTGGTCTTCTATACCATACGTTTGACCACTACGGCCCACACAAAGGCGGTAACATCGGTCAGCGTATCAACGGTGTTCTGATTGCTAACGCTGCGGGTAAAGCGCTAACTAACGCACTGTTCAACCTTCAAGAACGTGGTCGTCTATTTATCGGTCACGGTGTGGAAGTTTACGAAGGCATGGTTATCGGTATTCACAGCCGCGACAACGACCTAACAGTAAACGCACTGAAAGGTAAGCAGCTAACCAACGTTCGTGCATCTGGTACAGATGACGCACAGGTTCTAACTCCGCCAATCATCATGACGCTAGAGCAAGCGCTTGAGTTCATCGATGACGACGAGCTAGTAGAAGTAACACCTGAAAGCATCCGTATCCGTAAGAAATTCCTAACGGAAAGCGATCGTAAACGTGCTTCTCGTGGCGCGAAATAACTTTCGTTAAGCGATTCAATTAAGAAGAAGCCCTGAGTTATGCTCAGGGTTTTTTGTATCTAGAGAATGAAAATATCAGCATGAAGCCAATCGTGATTACTGGTGGCCCTGGTGCGGGGAAAACCACCCTACTGAATGCATTAGAGCGGCAAGGGTATGCGACGTTTGTAGAGAGCTCTCGTACGCTAATTGAACAGCAAAACCAGTTAGACGACGGTATCTTGCCGTGGACGAACCTGCCTGAGTTTGCTCAATTGTGTCTCGACTTGATGAGCAAGCAAAAGAGTGATGCGCGTTGTCATGACGTTGCGTTTGTTGATCGCGCCATCCCAGACATCATTGCTTACTTACAAGTGGGCGGTTGTAAGGTTGACCAAGCTTTCTTAACCGAAAGTGCTGGGTACCATAGTCAGGTGTTTACTTGTCGACCTGAAGCATCCATTTACGTGCAAGATGAAGTGCGTCCACACAGCTTTGAAGAAGCATTGGAGATTCATCAATCCTTAGTGGATATCTATGCTGAGTTGGGTTACGAAGTGGTAGAAGTGCCATGGGGCAGTGTGCTAGAACGAGTAGGCTTTGTTCGAAGAGTCATCGGTTTAGTTGGTGAGGTCACAGACTAAAACCTCCTCGCTAGGAGGAGGTTTGAATCATTTACTTTTGATTGAGCTTTTGTAGGAATTTATCAGACTCTGCAATCGCTTCGTTCATCTGTTTGATGGCAAACTGAATGTCTTTCTCTAGACTAGAAAATTCACCTTGTAGAGAGCCAATCGCACTCGCGTTAAGGTTGTGTTTCAAGTACAACGTGTTGTCGCGCAGTGTATTTAGTACCGGCGTCATCTTTTTCTCTGCACGCTTCATTGCGCTAAGCATGGTTTTGTACGAGGCTTTGGTTTCACGTAGCTTTTGCTCGCTTGAACGGCGCAATTTCGCGCTCGAGTACAGCTCTAGTTCGTCTTGCCATTCATCGAACAGTGCGCCGGAAACGTCTTCAATCGCAGCAATGCGGTCACGAACGTCTTGCGCCGCTTTTTCGCTGTCTTCGTACTTGTCATTGATTTTGTTGTAGACACTTTCTAGCTCACCACCATCAAAATTAGTGATCGCAGATAAGGCTTCGAGCGCACTGGTGAATTCTTCTTGTGCATCTTGTTGAGATTCTTTGGCATCTTCAACGCGGTCGACCATAATATCTCGTTTATGGTACCCAACTTGCTCCATCGCTGAGTAATAAGCAGATTGACACCCTGTTAAAGTGAAAATTGATAGTACAATTGCTAATAAATAAGGCATTCTTATGTCCTCGACGCTAATTATGGGATGAACTATGAACCAGTTATCAGAGAGTTACAAGGCAAGATTAATCAATCTACTGCCAAGTTGCGTCGCGTTTTTTAAGTATCTTCTTAAGCGATTAACGCATGATCGCGTCAATGTGAACGCGGGCTATCTTGCCTACATTACCTTGTTATCCATTGTGCCAATGCTGACGGTATTGTTATCAATATTGTCGAAATTTCCCGTTTTTGCGAACGTCGGTGAGGTGTTGCAAGGCTACATTATTGAGAATTTTGTTCCGGCATCTGGGGAAGCTGTACATACGGCATTGCAGGAATTTGTGGCGAATACGGGCAAAATGAGCGCGGTTGGCGGTGGGTTTTTATTCATTGCTGCAGTCATGCTGATTTCGAACATTGATAAGAACTTAAACTACATTTGGCGAGTTAAAGATAAGCGCCGTTTAGTCTTTTCATTCTCTATGTATTGGATGGTACTCACGTTAGGGCCGATCATGGTCGGTGCGAGTATCGCGGCTACATCGTACGTGACCTCACTGCAAATTTTAGAGAACGAGACATTATCTGGTGCGTTCAATCTGTTTTTACGTTGGTTACCGCTGTTGTTGTCTTTTTTCGCTTTCCTTGGCTTATATATTCTGGTGCCGAATAAAAAAGTGCACCTGGCTCATGGCGCGATGGGGGCAGCAGTCGCTGCGATACTGTTCGAATTAAGTAAAAAGGGCTTTGCACTCTACATCACGCAGTTCCCATCTTATCAGCTCATTTACGGCGCGTTAGCCGCGATTCCTATCTTGTTTGTTTGGGTGTATTTATGCTGGATGATCGTGTTATTGGGTGCGGAAGTCACAGCTGCGCTTGGTGAGCGAGAGCACTGGAGTGAAGATTTAGACATGATACACTCGACCGCTGAATCTCAGTTAACAGATGAAGGAAGCGAGAGTAGTGATAGCGCTAATTCAACGAGTCAGTGAAGCTGCCGTCCGTGTAGATGGTGAAGTCGTAGGGGAAATTGAACGTGGTCTGCTGGTCTTATTAGGAGTAGAGAAAGACGACGATGAGGCCAAAGCAAAACGCTTGATGGAGCGTGTTACGACCTACCGCGTGTTCGAAGATGATGAAGGTAAGATGAACCTGAACGTCAAACAGGTAGAAGGCAAAGTGCTGGTGGTTTCTCAATTTACGTTACCTGCGGATACAAAAAAAGGCACTCGTGCTGGCTTTTCTCGCGGTGCGCATCCTGCTGATGCTGAGCGCTTGTATGATTACTTTTCTGATTTGTGTGAACAAGTTTTACCCACACAGCGTGGCCGCTTCGCTGCCGATATGAAAGTGTCCTTAGTGAATGACGGTCCGGTGACGTTTTGGTTGCAGGTCTAGTCTGGTAACACAAGCGCCATGGTCTAAGCTTTAACTCCAAGCTCATGGAATTGGCTTGGAGTGATTTTCCCGACATTTATTAGTGTTGTGCTTTCAAAGGATTGATATGTTCAAACTCATTACTCCCAAAACCGATAATCAGATAAACAAGTATTATCAGTTTCGCTGGCAACTGCTTCGTGAGCCATGGCGTATGCCAATTGGCTCTGAACGCGATGAATACGATGAAATGAGCCATCACCGTATGATTGTTGATGGCCGAGGTCGTCCTATGGCGATCGGTCGTTTATACATTACGCCGGATAATGATGGCCAAATCCGCTATATGGCGGTTAAAAATAATCGCCGCAGTAAAGGTATGGGCTCGCTGGTTCTGGTCGCGCTAGAGTCGTTAGCACGCCAAGAAGGGGCGAAGCGCTTGGTGTGTAATGCCCGTGAAGATGCCATCGCCTTTTACGAGAAAAATGGCTTTGAGCGTCGTGGTGAACTGACCGACGAGCGCGGTCCTGTGCGTCACCAACAAATGGTGAAACCATTGGATCCGATGGCGAATGTGTTGCGTCGCCCAGAATGGTGCACTGAACTTCAGCAGCGCTGGGAGCAACAGATCCCAATTAGCGACAAAATGGGGATAAAAATCAACCAGTACACGGGTTACCAGTTTGAATGCTGCGCGCAACTTAATCCAAACCTTAATCCGCATAACACCATGTTTGCGGGATCGGCTTTTACTTTAGCCACCTTGACGGGGTGGGGTATGACGTGGCTGCTGCTTAAAGAGCGCGGTTTGCATGGTGATATTGTATTGGCCGACAGCTCGATTCGTTATCGTCAACCAGTCGAACAAAACCCCGTGGCGAGTACTTCGTTGGATGGGATCAGTGGTGACCTAGATCGATTGGAGTCAGGGCGCAAAGCACGCATCGTCATTCACGTGGTGATTTATAGTGGCGACACGCCAGCCGTAGATTTTGTTGGTACCTATATGCTGATACCGAACTATTCGCAATTACTCAGTTGTTAATGAGAGGGCGCCTTACTGATCTGTAGGGCGCTTATTCTTTTCGCTTTCTTGCTCTGTCGGTGGGAGGATTTGTTCCTCTGCGGTGGGATCAGTGACAGATGCTTCGTCTTCTTCGACAATTTCTTCGGAAAATTCTTCCTCTTGAATCTCCACCTTGATGTTATCAATCGTAGTTGGCAGCTCCATGGCTGATTCACTTGTTTGTGGAGTACTTTCAACATCAGCCGGTTCTTTTGGAGCTGGTGCTTTTAAACACTCATTATGATGGATTTCGCCACTGAGTAGATCGCCTTCAACGCTCCCGCACGACTCTTTCCATTGATAAACAATGCCACTTAGCGGGTTGTTGGCCATATCAAACTCGCCCCAAACCCTACCACTCATAGCTTTCCCTGAAATGGTGACTGGTTCTATGGCGACTTCCCCTCGTTGTGCGGTTAAACGCAGCGGACTTAAGGTAATGGCTTTGAGCGAATGATTCGCTTGGGACTTTAAACGGGTATCTCGTAGGTTGGCTTCCACTTCACCCGATAAGCTGTAGGCCAGCATGTTGCGATCACCTGATAACCCTTGTAGATCGAGGCTGAGATCGGAAAGACCATCAATAGCCAGTGTGTCGGGTAAATAATCGTGGAAGAGTGATAAGGGAATGCCATCGGCATTGAGGTTGAGTGCCCAAGGCTGACTCGGAGTACTTAGGTCTATCTGTCCGACGCCTTCAACGTAGCCTTGCTCGAGTGGTGCAAAAAGGCGTGTCAGTTGCCAAAAGCCATTCTCACTTTGCATGGCAAGTGCAGCATGAGACGTGAGCACTTGGTTATAACTGGCGTTGACAACGCTGACTTCCAGATCGCCATGCCAAAGGCCCCAACGTTGATTGACCTGTTTAAGATCAAGCTGTTGCCCTTCGATGTTTAAACCGGAGAACTGCCAATAAGGTTTGTGAGATAGCTGAATGATTTGGCTGCGCTCGATGTCGAGTCGTTGGACTGTGACATGATCTAACTTACTGATGGCGGCGTGCCACCAGTTTTGGTTATCTTCAGGTTGTATTGCCCACTTGAGGCCTTGAATGGAGGCTTCTTCGAGTTGCCATTGCGTTGGAGTGAACACCCCAGAGACCTGCACACGACCTTGCTGCCAATCTAAGCTGAGCTCGTTGAGCTGGATTTTTCCAGGCTCTATAACAGCACTTAAACGCGGCTCTATTGCGGTTTGCTGTTGGAATTGGACGCTATCCGCCTGCAATGAAACTTGAGCCGTTGTCTCCCAGGGAGACAGTGGCAGTGTGGCGTTTTCTACGGAGAGCTCTAAGTTTTGCCAGTGCCAATCGCCCCATTCAATATCGGCGTTCAGTAAGTCTAAGCTATTTATGTGATTAATCTTGAATGGTATTGCTTGCCAAGGTTTAGCAAGCAGTGATTGGAGTTGGATATGATTGAGTTGCAACTTATTGATGGTCACATTCACTAAAGACCAGCCTTGTGGATACTGCTCGCCTTGCCCTGAAATTTGACTGTTACGCCAGTTAAATGAAGTGCCATAGAGCGTACTGTCTTGCGGTTTGTAGTCCATGTCGACCAAGACCTGATTAAAGGCTTCGCCATTCCAATAGATCTGGTCGGCTGCAAGTTGAACCTCGCCATATGGTATTAACTGGCCATTCCATTGTGGTGATTGAATTTGAAGGTCAATGCCATTACCAGAAAACTGCTCGTCGGCGTAATCAATATTTTTGAGCGCGATTTGATGGAATAAAACGTTATCTAAAGGCGGGAGCTTTGGCGCGCCATACTGCAAATTAAGTCCATCAATCAATAAGCTATCAACGATCCATTTACCATCGCGATAAACATCGGGATTCATCCATAAATCGACTTGCTCGATGTAAGAGCCGTCGTCTACGTTTGTGTTCACACCCTGTAAAGTTAGGTGGTAGGGAAAATCGTAACGCACGCTTTCTGCTTGAAAGGGCAGGGAGAGGCTGTTTGATAGTAGACGCCAAGTTGCATCGGCGTAAGATGTTGTTAACAGCGCAATCATAGTGGCCGGAATGGCAACTAAGATAACCAGTAACAGAATTAGAACTCGACGCGCTGTTTTCATCCCTGCTAGAACCTACGTTTGCTATTAAATAAAACTAGATAGGCTTTAGCTTGTATCAATATTCTGCGGTATTCAATAAAAAGCCCCTCAAAAGAGGGGCTTGAAGCGGTTTTTTGTAACTTGGTCTACGTAAAAGTGATAAGTGGCTGCCCACTTATCACTGTGGTTTACGCGACGTCGTTGTTACTCGATTTAATCAATCTGAGGGCCAGCGGCAACCAGAGATTTACCTTCCGCATTGTCCGTGTATTTATCAAAGTTATTGATAAAGCGTTCAGCCAAGTCTTTCGCTTTGCTTTCCCACTGAAGTGGATCAACGTACGTGTCACGAGGGTCTAGAATGCTTGGATCCACACCTGGTAGTGAAGTCGGTACCTCAAGATTGAAGATAGGAATGTGCTTAGTTGGTGCATCTTCAATCGAACCATCAAGAATCGCATCAATAATTCCGCGCGTATCTTGAATCGAGATACGTTTGCCAGTGCCGTTCCAACCTGTATTCACTAGGTAAGCCTCAGCGCCTGCTGCTTCCATACGTTTAACCAGTACTTCTGCGTATTTAGTTGGGTGAAGCGTTAGGAACGCTGCGCCAAAACATGCAGAGAAGGTTGGCGTTGGCTCAGTAATACCACGCTCTGTTCCTGCCAGTTTTGCAGTAAAGCCAGATAGGAAGTGGTACTTCGTTTGCTCAGGTGTCAGTTTAGACACTGGAGGTAGCACACCAAATGCGTCCGCCGATAGGAAGATCACTTTATTCGCGTGACCGCCTTTTGATACTGGCTTAACGATGTTGTCGATATGGTAGATAGGGTAAGAAACACGTGTGTTTTCTGTTTTCGAACCATCATCAAAGTCGATAGAACCATCGCTACGTACCGTTACGTTTTCTAGCAGTGCATCACGGCGAATTGCGTTGTAGATGTCTGGCTCCGCTTCTTTCGATAGCTTGATGGTTTTCGCGTAACAACCACCTTCGAAGTTGAAGACGCCGTCATCATCCCAACCGTGCTCATCATCACCAATTAGCGCACGTTTAGGATCAGTCGATAGTGTGGTTTTACCGGTACCAGAGAGACCAAAGAATACCGCTACGTCGCCGTCTTTGCCCATGTTAGCGCTACAGTGCATTGATGCGATGTCTTTTAATGGAAGGAAGTAGTTCATCATTGCGAACATGCCTTTCTTCATCTCACCGCCGTACCAAGTACCACCGATAAGTTGCATGCGCTCGGTTAGGTTAAATACGGTGAAGTTTTCTGAGTTCAGACCTTGCTCTTCCCATTTTGGGTTAGTGCATTTTGCGCCATTCATTACCACGAAGTCTGGTTCAAATGTTGTCAATTCTTCTTCTGTTGGGCGGATAAACATGTTTTTAACGAAGTGCGCTTGCCATGCGACTTCCGTGATAACACGAATGCTCAAACGCGTATCTGGGTTTGCACCACAGTAACCGTCAACAACAAACAAGCGCTTGTTAGAAAGCTGGTTTGTGACCAGTTCTTTCAGCTCGTCCCACACTTCTGGAGTGATTGGTTTGTTGTCATTTTTTACTTGATCAGACGTCCACCACATATGCTCTTCTGTCGTAGCGTCTTTGACGATGTATTTATCTTTTGGTGAGCGACCAGTAAAGATGCCAGTGTCAACGGCAACCGCACCTAGTTCAGTAACCACGCCACGCTCATAACCAGTTAGGTCTTCACGCGTTTCTTCCTCAAACAACATTTCGTAGCTAGGGTTGCGAATAACCTCTTTAACGTTATGCAGTCCGTGCTTGGTTAGATCAAGTGTTGCAGCCTTAGTATGTTCCATAACGGTCATAGGTGCTCCTTATAAGGATTTTTGTAGGGATTTTGTAAGAATGTTTTAATTTTAATCTGCTCACCATGCTAGCAACGGGGCGGGGAGAAAACAGGGAGATAGCTCAAAATTTATCCATGATTTCAATAAGGTTTTAGGTAACCCGTCACATATTGGTGGGAATAGTTTATCGTGCACGCAATCCTTTGCGCTAGGGCAAAATCATTATTAATTGTTTAAAATTAAGCAGTTGTTTTATTACGCTTGAAGCGAGGTATTACGAGGGGTTGATCACAAAAATGCCAGCATTAAGCTGGCATTTTGTAGGGTAAATTACGTGCTTGATAAGCTATGTAAATTAATGCAGGGTTTTCTTGTCCGCAGAAGCTTGTGCATACAGCTCGGTGACTTCCGCTTCGTCGAACGTATAGGTCGTGCCACAGTAATCACAATGTAAAGAAACGGATCCTACTTCAGCCAAAATGTCATAAATTTCAGCTTTCTCAACGGTGATGATAGCGGCACCACTACGATCACGAGAACAGCCACAATGGAATTCGACAGGTTGCGGTTCGTAAAGGCGCACTTTGTCTTGGTTATATAGGCGGTATAGTAATTCGTTAGCTTCTAAACCAAATAGCTCTTCATCTTTTACCGTGTCAGTCAGTTGCTCTAGATGCTCGAAATCATCTGGTGAACCAGTGCCATCAGGGATTACTTGAATCAACATGCCTGCTGCGTGGGCTTTACCTTCGTGCTCGCCCGTGCGGATCCATAGGCGCGTTTTTAGCTGCTCTGAGTTTGCGAAGTAGCCTTCTAGTACGTCGGCTAGAGTATCACCTTCTAATCCAACGACACCTTGGTAACGCTCACCGTTTTTCGGTTCGATAGTGATAACGAGGTAACCTTTGCCCATGAGATCGTGGAGGCTTGCATCATCGGCAATATCGCCTTCCCAGCGAGCCACGCCACGAACGCGTTGCTTGTGGTCACCGTTGATAACGGCAAGAGATACAGGGCCGTCGCCTTGTAGCTGAATGGTGATTGAGCCTTCGAACTTAAGAGTGGCAGTTAAAAGAGTGGTTGAAACGAGTAGCTCACCCAGCAGTTTCTCTATTGCTGCCGGATATTCCTTGCTGGAGATAACACGTTGGTACGCTTCATCCAATTGTACCAACTCGCCACGTACTGAAAGATCTTCGAATAGGTAGCGGTTTAAAACATTATTTGCCATGGAGTGCTTTCCTCGTTGGTAATTCCGGCTTTTATTGGTGTTTGAACTTAATGATGTCTCTGCGCTGCTTTTTATCTGGGCGGCGTTCTGGACTTGGGTTGTGGGCATTAAGCTTACGTTGAGTCGCGTGTTCCTCACGTTTCGCTATACTTTCATTAGTTTCGCGATACAAGGTCTGTGCGATGGGAGCGCCTCGGCGTTGATCAGAAATTTTTTCGATGATCACAGTTTTTTCTTCGTTGCCTTGACGAAGTCTTACTTCGGCGCCCACTTCAACGATTTTACTCGGTTTGCTTCGTTGGCCATTATAGTGGACTTTACCACCATCGACCATGTTACGAGCGATAGAGCGGGTTTTATAAAATCTTGCGGCCCATAGCCATTTATCTAGCCTAACGGCTTCATTTAGGGAACTCATAGAACACTACGCTATCTAATCACTGCCCGAATATGGCAATGAGTGATGGATTATTCACCTACAGATGGAGTCAAGGCGTATTTTTTTCAAGGGAGTTGGCAAAAACTGCATAAGAAAAAGGTATGAAAGACAACTTGTGATATAGTTCACTGCTCTTTGTTGAGTAATAATTTTATTGCAAATTTAGCAATTTAAAGTCGATAGCTATTGTTATAGCTTACATGACGAACGTTAGAATAAAGGAATCCATTCAGTGAAACGTTTAGAGCTAAGTGCAGGATTATCAAGCAGACCGCTACTGGCTCAGATCAAGTCCAATAATTATACAATTCAAGCCAAACTTAGCTTGTTGCTCACCTGTCTGTTTATTGCGATAACCGGATGGATACTTGGCAAAATTGTATGGTTAGCCATACCTCAATCGTCGGAAGTGCCGCAATGGCGTCCATCGACGAGCAGCGTTGTTGCGAGCAATAAAGGCGACGCGATAGATTTTAATGCCCTTCAGAATGCCAACCTATTCGGTAAATTCACTGAACAAAAGCCTGCAGTTGTAGAACAACCTGTTGTTAAAGACGCTCCTAAGACGCGCCTTAACCTTACACTGGTTGGCGCGGTTGCAAGCAGTGATGCGAATACCAGCCTTGCTGTCATTGCCAACCGTGGCAAGCAAGCAACGTATGGTTTAGGTGAAGAAATTGAAGGTACGCGTGCGACACTAAAAGCCGTATTAGTGGATCGAGTCATCATTGATAACCAAGGTCGAGACGAGACCTTAATGATGCAGGGTATAGAATATAAGAAGCTATCTGAATCGCCGCAGATAGCCAGAGCCCAATCTCAACGAGCAGCTGACGTTGGAGAAAAATTAGAGCAAATCCGAGAGGAAATTGCGAAAGATCCACAAAGCGTTTTCAAATACATCACCATTTCACCCGTCAAAAGAGACGGAGGCATTGTTGGTTACCGAGTGTCACCGGGTCGTGATGCCGCGCTGTTTAATGATGTGGGTCTAGAACCTGGTGATATTGCGGTGCAGCTTAATGGGATCGATTTAAGTGACCCATCTTCTTCAGTACAACTGATGCAAGTGATGAGCGATCCGCAAGAATTAAATTTAACTGTTGAGCGCGACGGCCAACAGTACGATATCTATATCCAATTGTAAGACTTAGGCAACCGGCGTAAGTTCAGGGAGACATACGTGAAACATTGGTTCAGCAAAAGTGCCTGGCTACTAGCAGGAAGTTTACTCTGCGTCCCAGGTGCAATAGCAAACGAATTTAGTGCCAGCTTTAAAGGCACTGACATTCAAGAATTCATCAACATAGTGGGTCGTAATCTCGAAAAGACCATCATTGTTGACCCTTCAGTGCGCGGTAAAATCGATGTCCGCAGCTATGACGTGCTTAACGAAGAGCAATACTACAGCTTTTTCCTTAACGTACTCGAAGTATACGGCTACGCCGTCGTAGAAATGGACAACGGTGTACTTAAGGTTATCAAAGCGAAAGACTCAAAAACGTCAGCAATCCCTGTATTAGGTGATGGCAGCGCGCAAGGCGACAGCGTTATCACTCGAGTTGTTGCGGTACGTAATGTGTCGGTTCGTGAGTTGTCTCCTCTACTTCGTCAACTGATTGATAATGCTGGTGCTGGTAACGTAGTTCACTACGATCCTGCGAACATCATCTTAATCACAGGTCGTGCGGCGGTCGTGAATCGCTTAGCGGAAATCATTAAGCGTGTTGACCAAGCGGGTGATAAAGAAATTGAGCTGGTGGAACTGCGCAATGCTTCTGCTGCCGAAATGGTGCGTATTGTTGAAGCACTGAATAAAAGCACCAATCAGAAGAGCACGCCTGAGTTCCTTGAGCCTAAAATTGTTGCCGATGAACGCACCAACGCGATTTTGATTTCTGGCGATCCTAAAGTACGTGCGCGTCTGAAGCGATTGATTCGTCAACTTGACGTTGAAATGGCGACCAAAGGTAACAACCGCGTGGTTTACCTGAAGAACGCGAAAGCTGAAGATTTGGTGGATGTACTAAAAGGTGTCTCCGATAACCTACAAGCTGAAAAGCAAGTCGGCCAGAAAGCGTCAGGTGCCCAGCGTGGTGAAGTGGTGATTGCTGCGCACGCAGCGACCAACGCCTTAGTATTAACGGCTCCACCAGATATCATGAATGCGCTACAAGATGTTATTGCTCAGCTTGATATTCGTCGTGCTCAAGTCTTGATTGAGGCGCTGATCGTTGAAATGTCAGAAGGTGACGGCATTAACTTAGGTGTTCAGTGGGGCTCACTGGAAACCGGTGCGGTGATTCAGTACGGTAACTCTGGTGCACCGATTGGTCAGGTGATGGTTGGTCTAGAAGAAGCAAAAGATCAAACTCGAACTGAATACTACACAAATGCGAATGGCGAACGAACGCCATATGATGTTACTGAATCTGGTGACTATTCTACTCTTGCATCGGCACTGAGCGGTGTTAACGGTGCTGCGATGAGCATCGTGATGGGGGACTGGACTGCCTTAGTCAGTGCCGTAGCGACTGACTCCAACTCAAACATTCTATCTTCTCCAAGTATCACCGTAATGGATAATGGTGAAGCATCATTTATTGTTGGTGAAGAAGTGCCTGTTATCACAGGCTCTACGGCTGGCTCAAACAACGACAATCCATTCCAAACGGTTGATCGTAAAGAAGTGGGCATCAAGCTTAAGGTTGTGCCACAAATTAACGAAGGTGACTCTGTTCAGTTAAATATCGAGCAAGAAGTGTCCAATGTATTAGGTGCAAACGGTGCGGTTGACGTTCGCTTTGCTAAGCGTCAGTTAAATACCTCAGTCATGATCCAAGATGGTCAGATGCTGGTTCTTGGTGGCTTGGTTGATGAACGTGCACTCGAAAGTGAGTCAAAAGTACCGCTACTGGGTGACATCCCAGTGCTTGGTCATTTGTTCAAATCAACCAGCACGCAAACAGAAAAGCGTAACTTGATGGTGTTCATCAAGCCGACGATTATTCGTGATGGTATGACCGCAGACGGCATTACACAGCGCAAATACAACTTTATTCGCGCAGAGCAACTCTACAAAGCGGATCAAGGATTGAAGTTGATGGCTGACGAGAAGATCCCAGTCATGCCGGCCTTTGGTCAGGAGCGTCAGCACCCAACCGAGATCCAAGCGTTTATTGATCAGATGGAAAATAACTAATGGTTGATATGTTAGACACAGCGCCAAGTATGCGTCGTCTGCCATTCAGTTTTGCCAATCGCTTTAAACTGGTGCTGGAGACAGAGCATCCTGAGCGTCCGCCCATTCTTTACTATGTCGAGCCGCTCAACCCAGCGGCTCTGGTCGAAGTCCGTCGTGTGCTGAAGAAAAGCTTCGTACCGCAGCCTATCGATAAAGAAGCCTTTGATAAAAAGCTGACCGAAGCATATCAACGTGACTCGTCTGAAGCGCGTCAATTGATGGAAGACATCGGTGCCGATAGCGACGACTTTTTCTCATTGGCTGAAGAGCTGCCGCATGATGAAGACTTGCTAGAGTCAGAAGACGATGCACCAATCATTAAGTTGATCAATGCGATGTTGGGTGAAGCAATTAAAGAAGGGGCGTCGGATATTCATATCGAAACTTTCGAGAAAACCCTTTCGATTCGTTTCCGTGTCGATGGCGTATTGCGTGAAGTGCTCACTCCAAGTCGTAAGCTTGCACCACTGTTAGTGTCGCGAGTGAAGGTCATGGCGAAGCTGGATATTGCAGAAAAGCGTGTACCTCAAGATGGTCGTATCTCGCTGCGTATTGGTGGTCGTGCGGTTGATGTGCGTGTTTCTACAATGCCGTCGTCACATGGTGAGCGAGTAGTTATGCGTCTGTTGGATAAAAACGCGACGCGTCTCGATTTGCATAGCTTAGGTATGACGCCTTCCGTGCACGACAATTTCCGTCATCTTATTCAGCGTCCTCACGGTATTATCTTGGTCACCGGCCCGACGGGTTCTGGTAAGTCGACGACTTTGTACGCTGGCTTGCAAGAGATCAACAGTAACGAACGCAATATCTTAACGGTTGAAGACCCGATCGAATTTGACATTGATGGCATCGGTCAGACTCAGGTGAACCCGAAGGTCGACATGACTTTTGCGCGTGGCTTGCGTGCTATTCTGCGTCAGGACCCTGACGTGGTGATGGTCGGTGAGATCCGTGACTTAGAAACCGCACAAATTGCAGTGCAAGCGTCCTTAACGGGTCACTTAGTAATGTCGACCCTTCACACCAACACCGCTGTTGGTGCGATCACGCGTCTACGCGATATGGGCATTGAACCATTCCTTATTTCTTCATCGTTATTGGGTGTGTTAGCACAGCGCTTGGTTCGTACGCTTTGCCCGAGTTGCAAAGAACCGTATGAAGCCGATGCTGAACAGAAGAAACTGTTTGGTATGGAAGCGCATGAACCACTAGAGCTACACCGTGCTAAAGGCTGCGAAGCGTGTAACCAAAAAGGTTACCGAGGTCGAACAGGTATCCACGAGCTCATTATGGTCGATGAGCAAGTGCAAGAATTGATTCACCGAGAGTCTGGTGAGCAAGAAATTGAGAGAGCCGTTCGCGCCCATACGCCAAGTATTCGCAGTGATGGTCTAAGCAAAGTACGTCGTGGTATTACGTCACTTGAAGAAGTGATGCGAGTGACGAAGGAAACCTAATGGCGGCATTTGAGTACAAAGCGCTAGATGCAAAAGGCAAGCATAAAAAAGGCACGATAGAAGGGGACAACGCCCGACAAGTGCGCCAGCGACTCAAAGAGCAAGGGATGATCCCGATTGAAGTGGTTGAGACGAAAGCTAAATCGGCTAAGTCTTCAGGCTCAGTCAGCTTTAAGCGCGGCATCTCAACATCTGAGCTGGCACTAATCACACGTCAATTGTCCACGTTAGTCCAATCAGGTATGCCTCTGGAAGAATGTTTGCGCGCGGTCTCTGAGCAGGCTGAAAAGCCGAGAATTCGTTCTATGCTGGCTGCGGTTCGCTCGAAAGTAACCGAGGGTTATCCGCTCGCCGACAGTTTTGCTGATTACCCACACGTGTTTGATGAACTCTATCGCTCCATGGTTGCGGCGGGTGAAAAGTCAGGCCATCTTGATACGGTATTAGAGCGTTTGGCGGACTACGTCGAAAACCGTCAGAAGATGCGTTCCAAACTGCTTCAAGCCATGATCTACCCGGTGGTTTTAGTGGTGTTTGCGGTTGTTATTGTTTCTTTCTTATTAGCGACAGTTGTACCCAAAATCATTGAGCCAATCATTCAGATGGGACAAGAGTTACCTCAGTCAACGCAGTTCTTACTGGCAGCCAGTGAGTTTGTGCAAGATTGGGGGCTTATCATCTTCGTCGTGCTGGTGGTGTTTTTCTATGGGCTCAAACTGGCGTTGCAAAAACCAGACTTTCGCTTGGCTTGGGATAGAAAAATCTTGAGCCTACCGCTATTAGGCAAAATCTCTCGAGGTTTGAATACCGCGCGATTCGCACGAACACTTTCGATTTGTACTTCCAGTGCGATTCCAATTCTAGAAGGCATGCGCGTTGCGGTGGATGTTATGTCTAATCGCTATGTGAAGCAGCAAGTATTGCTTGCTGCGGATAACGTTCGAGAAGGTGCCAGCCTGCGTAAGGCGTTGGATCAAACTCGTCTGTTTCCACCAATGATGCTACACATGATCGCCAGTGGTGAGCAAAGTGGTGAATTGGAGAGCATGTTGACGCGTGCTGCCGATAACCAAGATCAAAACTTTGAATCTACAGTCAATATTGCGCTAGGTGTATTCACTCCGGCATTAATTGCCTTAATGGCTGGATTAGTGTTGTTTATTGTGATGGCGACCTTGATGCCAATGCTAGAAATGAATAACTTGATGAGCGGATAAATTCGAATTAAGACGTGTCTACTTACGGCATGGCTTGAATCTAACTTTCGGAGAAAAAAATGAAATTTAAGCGTAGTAAACAACACGGTTTCACACTTTTAGAAGTGATGGTTGTTGTCGTTATCCTTGGTATTTTGGCAAGTTTCGTTGTTCCAAACCTATTGGGTAACAAAGAGAAGGCTGACCAACAAAAAGCGATTACGGACATCGTAGCGCTGGAAAATGCCCTAGATATGTACAAGTTGGATAACAGCGTTTACCCAACGACAGACCAAGGCCTGGAAGCATTAGTTAGCAAGCCTTCTAACCCAGAGCCTCGTAACTACCGTGATGGCGGTTACATCAAACGTCTTCCTAATGACCCTTGGGGTAACCAGTACCAGTACCTAAGCCCAGGCGATAACGGTACGATTGACATCTTCACTCTAGGCGCAGATGGCCAAGAGGGTGGAGAAGGTCCAGCTGCAGATATTGGCAACTGGAACATGCAAGATTTCCAATAAATAGAGCCTAAGCCAGCACTAATGAAGCAAATGCGAAAACACAACGGTTTTACATTGATAGAAATTCTATTGGTGCTGGTTTTGCTATCTCTCACGGCAGTGGCCGTGCTCTCGACATTACCGACCAGCCAAAAAGATCTTTCCAAACAGTATGCTCAAAGCTTTTTTCAGCGTTTACAGCTGCTTAACGAAGAAGCCGTACTAAGCGGTAAAGATTTTGGCGTTCGAGTGGATGACGCTAAATCAACGTACGCTCTACTGAGTTTGACCGCGGAAGGTTGGCAGCCTCTGGAGTTAAAGCAAATTCCGAGCAAAACCAAGTTGGAAGATGACATTACGCTACTGCTCGAACTAGGTGGCGGTGCTTGGGATAATGATGATCGCTTATTCAAACCGGGCTCTCTTTTTGATGAAGACATGTTTGCTGAAGAAGAAGACGACGAAAAGAAAGTTAAGCCACCGCAAGTGTTTATCTTCTCCAGTGCAGAAGTTACGCCATTTACTCTGTCTTTTTTTCCGCAAAATGGTGACGCCTTTAATGACGGGTGGCGAGTCATCGGCAAAGAAAGTGGACAAATCTTGTTACTAGCGCCGGGCGAAGAAGTGAAAGAGGATGAGAATGCGCAATTCTAAGCAAGCTCGCCCACATTGGAGTCATCGCCGGACGAGAGGCATGACACTACTGGAAGTATTGGTCGCACTGGCTATTTTCGCCACCGCTGCCATCAGCGTCATTCGCTCGGTGAGCCAGCATATTAATACGATCAGTTATTTAGAAGAAAAAATGTTTGCAGCCATGGTTGTGGATAATCAGATGGCCAACGTGATGTTGAGTACCAGTGAACTTAAAGTAAAGAACGGCACAGAAGAGCTGGCTGGGCGCACTTGGTACTGGAAAATCACGCCTGTTGCCACCACGCAGCCATTGCTGAAAGCATTTGATGTGAGTGTCGCGCTCGAGAAAAACGCGAGCCCAGTCGTGACGGTACGAAGTTATGTGGCGCAATAAGAATCCACGCGCAAGTAAGCGCCAACTGGCAAAAGGTTTTACACTTATTGAAGTGCTGGTCTCGATTGCCATTTTTGCCAGTTTAAGTGTCGCCGCGTATCAAGTGGTATCGCAAGTGCAGCGCAGCAATGCACTATCACAAGAGCGAACTCAGCGCTTAAATGAAATTCAGCGCGCCATGGTGATGATGGATAATGACTTTCGTCAAATGGCGATGCGCCAAACGCGGACAAATGGTGAAGAGCCCGCGAGCCAACTGATTTTTTGGTCAGATTACTTGCTCGACTCCGACACTAAAGGGCTAATGTTTGCTCGCTTAGGATGGCACAACCCTCAACAGCAGTTTCCCCGAGGGGAGGTCACTAAGGTTGGCTATCGTTTAAAAGAAGAAACATTACAACGAGTATGGTGGCGCTACCCTGACACGCCAGTGGGTCAACAAGGCATCGTTACCCCATTGCTGACGCAGGTCGAATCGTTTGATATGCGTTTTTACGATGGTAAACAATGGAAAAAAGAGTGGGATGATGAAAAATCGCTACCGAAAGCGGTTTCTGTAATCCTTACTCTAAAAGATTATGGAGAGATTGCCCGCACCTATCTGACTCCTGATGGCACATTGAGTCAGAAAGAAGGAAGTTCAGGAGGCAGCAATAATGGTTAATCGTCAGCGCGGTGTCGCTTTGATTATTGTGCTGATGTTACTGGCGATTATGGCGACAGTTGCCGCCAGTATGTCGGAGCGTTTGTTTTTGCAGTTTCAGCGGGGCGCCAATCAAGTTAACTACCAGCAAGCGTATTGGTATAGCCTTGGGGTAGAGGCGTTGGCAAAAGTCGGTATCGAGCAAAGCTACAAAGACACCGATACGATCAATATGAGTCAGCCGTGGGCAATAAAAGAACAAGTCTATCCGCTAGATTATGGTCAAGCGGCGGGACGAATTAGAGACAAACAAGCGTGCTTTAACCTCAATGTATTGAGCCGTGTACAACCGACGGGACAGCAAATCGCAAGACCTTATTTAGTCAATGTGCTGCAGCGTTTATTGGAAGAATCGGATGTTGAATCGTATCAGGCAGAAATCATTGCAGACTCTACCTGGGAATACATTGATGCTGATGACACCGTTCGCTCCACAACCGGGGTCGAAGACAGCACATATGAAGCGATGAAACCCGCGTATTTAGCGTCAAATGGCTGGATGGCAGATGCCACCGAGTTGCGAGCGGTTTATCAGGTGAGTGGTGAGATTTTCCAAAAATTGGAACCGCTAATCTGCGCATTGCCTAGTGATGATTGGCGTTTAAACGTAAATACGATTGAAGTCGAGCAAGCTCCGATTTTGGTGGCAATGTTCTCACCAAACTTAAGCAGTAGTGATGCGATTCAGCTAATTGAAAAACGCCCATTTGATGGGTGGGATAGCATTGATGAATTTTTAGCAGAGTCAGAGATCGCTGGCTTGAGCGAAGATGTAAAGAAAAACGCCAAAGGCTATTTGGGTGTGGATAGCGCCTTTTTTGAATTGGATGCACAAGTGTTGGTGGATGAATCACGTGTACGTATCCGAAGCCTTTTGCAGAGTACAAATAGAGAGACGGTGACCGTAGTTCGCCGTCGTTTTGGAGGGATCAGTGAGCGAGTTTCTGACCGTTCGGCTGAGTAGCGAACAACAAAGTACCATTCCTTGGGTGGTGTGGTCGACAGATCAACAGGAAGTGATTGCCAGCGGTGAAATCGCCGGATGGGAACACTTAGATGAGTTGATCTCTTATGCAGGTCAGCGCCAAGTTGTGGCGCTATTGGCGAGTAATGATGTGGTCTTGACGCAAGTGGATATACCGCCAGGCGCAACACGTCAGTTCGACGCGATGTTACCGTACCTCGTGGAAGATGAAGTCGCGCAGGACGTTGATGGCCTTCACTTTACCGTGTTAGGTAAACAAGCGGATAAAGCGCAAGTGTGCGCTGTTGAACGCGCTTGGATTCAGACCGTATTGCAGCGTTTTTCAAGCCAAGGCATCACCATCAAACGCATCTTGCCAGATGTGCTTGCGTTACCTGTTCAGGGAGAGCATAGCAGTGCCGCGATGCTTGGTGATCAATGGTTGATTCGTCACTCAGCGACAGAGGGTGCGGTTGTCGATGCTTCTTGGTTAGACCTTTACCTCTCTTCTTATCTACAAAATCATGAAGGTTGGAAGCTCGATTGCTATAGCTCAGTCCCTGAATCTGCGTTACCTGAAGTATGGGAGCCGCAGCCAGAAGAAATGACCATGGGGTTACTGGCGAAGGGGGTTACAGAAAGCAAAGTCAATTTGCTGACCGGGATCTTCAAGCCTAAATCTTCTTGGGGTAAATACTGGAAGCTCTGGCAAAAAGCCACCATTGCTGCGGGCGTGCTTATCGTCGTCATGGTTGCGCAGCAGTTGCTCGTGGTCCACAAGTACGAAGCACAAGCTCAAGCGTATCGTGAGGAGAGTGAGCGTATTTTCCGCCAGGTGTTCCCGAATAAACGACGAATTCCTACCGTTAGTTATCTCAAACGACAAATGGATGATGAAGAGCGCCGCTTATCTGGTGGTGGCGGTCAGCAGGCGATGTTGTCTTGGTTGGCGGCACTGCCCGCGACACTGGGTCAGGTCAGCGATTTGGAAATCACCAGCTTTAAATATGATGGTCAACGTGGCGAAGTGCGAATTCAAGCTCGCAGTTCAGACTTCCAACCTTTTGAGCAGGCTCGTGTGAAATTGGCAGAGAAGTTTAATGTTGAGCAAGGACAGCTGAACCGTAGCGATAACGTTGTGGTTGGCAGCTTTGTTTTGAAGCGTTTGTGAGGTGATGATGAAAAACTTAATTTCTCAAGCTCAGGCTTGGTGGAGCAGCATCTCTCAGCGTGAGCAGCGTTTGGTCATGGGATGTGGCGCTATTGCCGTTATCGGCATTATTTATTGGGGGTTGCTACAGCCAATGAGCCAACGTGCGGAGCTAGCTCAATCACGCATTCAAAGTGAAAAACAGTTGCTGGCTTGGGTACAAGATAAAGCGGATGGCATTACTGCACTGCGCAAAAGCAGCGGTGTGAGCTACTCTAGCCAACCGTTGAATCAACTGGTTTCTTCTTCAGCCCGTCGTTATAAAGTTGAGTTGATTCGAGTGCAGCCTCGCAATGAGAGTGTTCAGGTGTGGATCAAACCACTCGCGTTTAATCAGCTGGTGGACTGGTTACGTTACTTGAAAGAGCAACAGGGTATTGAAGTCGAATTTTTAGATATCGACCGAACGGATCAAGCGGGCATGATTGATGTGAACCGCCTTCAGTTTAAGCGAGGTTAAGGTGAAGCGAGCAGTACTTTACGTTGTTATCTTTATCGTCTTTTTTTCAGTCAGTCTTTTAATGGGATTACCCGTTTCTTGGGTGTTACAGCAAGCACCAACCGTGAGAGGACTAGACATTCAGGGTGCCAATGGCTCTCTATGGCTAGGTCAAGCTTCTAGTGTTCGTTGGCAGCGCCAGAACCTTGGAGAAGTTAATTGGGATTTCCAGTGGTCGAGTCTACTAACTGGTAAAGCTGAGTTTGCCGTACGCTTTGGTCGTGGTAGTGAAATGGACGTTCGTGGTCGCGGTTTTGTTGGCTATAGCTTGAGTGATGGCCCTTATGCCAAAAACTTAGTTGCCTCGATCCCGGCAGTAAAAGTTGTTGAGCAAGCACGTCTCCCTGTTCCCGTCGGCGTTGATGGGCAACTTGAGTTAAATATTCGTCATGCGACTTATGCCGCGCCTTGGTGTAAGAATGGTGAAGGCACTTTAGTATGGAATGCCAGTGGTATTCAAAGCCCTGTTGGTAGCCTAGAACTCGGTCCTGTGATTGCCGATCTAAACTGTCAGGACAGTGTGTTGACGGCTGCAGGTGAGCAAAGCAGTAAACAAGTCTCAGCGGCGTTCTCGGCAGAGCTGATGCCTAATCAGCGATACTCAACCAAAGCCTGGTTTAAGCCAGGAGCTGAGTTCCCATCCAGCATGAGTGAGCAACTGAAATGGTTGGGCAAGCCGAACCCTCAAGGTCAATACGAGTTTAATTACCAAGGTCGCTTCTAACCTATCATGACAAAAACCAAAATTCTCAAAGAGCTGCGATTGTGCAGCTCTTTTTGCTTTTGGAACATAGTAGGCGAAACCCTCTATTCGCTGTACAAAGATCGTGGTGATAATAGGATGTAATTCTAAGGTTTTGATTTTAAAGGGATGCTTTTCTTGTGTTCAGCACTTTAAGCGATTGGAACATGGTAGGCCAAATGCTCCTAACGCTGTACAAACAGGTCAAAAAGAAAAGGCCACGAACATATTCGTGGCCTTTCAATTGCTAGTATTTAGGCGCTAACTTTGCGGATAGAGCGCTTAATCTTTGCGTTGTAAAATCTCATTCCAAGGTAAATCCGCGTCACCAAGCACAATAAAGTTTGGGTTCTCTAGCGTTTCCCGCTCGTTATATGACAGCGGCTCCAATTGCGTGCTGAGAATGCGACCGCCCGCTTCTTCAACAATGCACTGTGTCGCGGCGGTGTCCCACTCACCTGTTGGGCCTAGTCTGAGATAGCAATCCACAGCGCCTTCTGCAACAAGACACGCTTTTAATGCCGCAGAGCCGAGCGGAATTAAATCGTAATTCCAAGCACTGCTCATGCGGCTAGTGATGCGATTGATGTCTTGACGGCGGCTAATAGCAATCGCGATGCTTTGCCCTGGCTGCTCGTGTTTGTGCGTATGGATTTTTACGCTGTCCGACATGTCGGGAATTTTCCAGGCACCTTTGCCACTATAAGCGTAATAAGTCACGCCAGAGACAGGGCCATAAACGACCCCCATGGTTGGTTTATTGTTGTCGACCAGTGCAATAATAGTCGCAAAGTCGCCGCTGCGAGCGATGAATTCTTGAGTACCATCGAGAGGGTCGACTAACCAATACCGTTCCCACTGAGCCCGTTGCTCGAGGCTGATGTCTGCGTCTTCTTCTGACAATACGGGAATGTCGGGTGTGAGTTCACTCAAGCGTTCTGTGATGAGCTTGTGAGCCGCGATATCTGCGCTCGTTACCGGAGTCTCGTCACTTTTTGTGTAGGCCTCGTACTGTTTTTTTTCATATATTTCGAGGATCATTTGCCCGGCACTACGGGCAATTTCGATGACTTGAGGAAGCAGGTGAGATAGATCTTTTGTCATTGGCATAAGTGATAGTCCTTACTCACAGTATTATTCGGTTCTCATGACCGTTATTGGTTATGTTTGTGAGTGGTGTTTGGTAAGTGTTTCAGTGCCAACATTAGCGCGGTGATGCTTCGTGCTTCACAGAAATCCATGTGAGTTAATAACTCTTCGGCTTGCGCAAGTGGCCAACGCACAATTTCCAGTGGCTCAGGCTCATCGCCTTCTTGCTTCTCTGGATAAAGCGCCTGTCCTAAAAATAGAGTCATTTTGCTCGAAAAGTAAGACGGCGCGAGGATAACTTGTTTCAACGGAGTCAGCTGATTGCAGCCAAAGCCGATTTCTTCTTTTAATTCTCGATCCGCAGCTTGATGTGGGGTTTCACCTGGATCAATCAACCCCTTCGGGAAGCCCAACTCGTAGCGTTCAGTCCCAGCGGCGTATTCACGTACCAGTAATAAATCGCCTTGCTCAGTCACAGGAACCACCATCACCGCATCGCGTCCACTTGGCTTCATGCGTTCATAAGTACGGTGTTCACCATTGGAAAAACGAAGGTCGAGCGCTTCCACGGCAAACAGTTTGGATTTTGCGACCGTTTGGCATGAGAGTATCTCTGGTGGGGTCCGTTTCGACATGGCGCTGGCTCCTTGGTGTCGTTGGCGTTTACGAGATGCGTAAGATTCTTAATATATGAGAACTCCGCCTGAGTTTCTAGCGGATTTTGCGGGCAGAACTAAGCATCTCAAGGTTACCTCAGTATCGATACAAAAATGGGAGACCGAAGCCTCCCATTTTCTGACCGTATTTACTCTTAGTAGTAAGAGTGATCACCACGGTCATGTTCTGTAGCATCACGAACTGCGGTTAGTTCACCAACGAATTGGTTTAGCAGTTCTTTCTCGATGCCTTCTTTTAGTGTTACGTCAACCATAGAACAGCCATTACAGCCGCCACCAAATGCAACAATAGCAATGCCGTCTTCAGTGATCTCAACCAAGTTTACGTGACCACCGTGGCCAGCAAGCTGTGGGTTGACTTGAGTTTGGATAACGTATTCAACGCGCTCAACCAGTGGCGCGTCGTCCGCAACTTTACGCATTTTAGCGTTCGGAGCTTTTAGCGTTAGCTGAGAGCCCATTTTATCGGTAACAAAATCGATTTCAGCGTCTTCAAGGAATGGCAGACTTAGCTCATCCACGTAAGCTGAAAAACCGCTGTAAGGGATTTCAGTGTCGGTCGCTTCTACTGCTTCTGGTGGGCAGTAAGACACGCCACACTCAGCGTTTTGTGTACCTGGGTTCACAACGAAAATACGAATGTTAGTCCCTTCAGGCTGTTGACCTAAAAGGTTAGCGAAATGCGTTTGCGCAGTTTCTGTAATAGTAATATTTGACACGACGAATACCCGAGTAAATTTGTAGGTTACTGCTGCTATTCTACTCTTGTTGACGTATGGGTCTAGTCTTTTTGATGCTAAGGCATGGCGAAGCGATCTAGAGAGAACGAGGAGCAGGTGTTCTGCAGATGCAGTAAATATCGATGCTTTCTACGCCAACTTCAAGTAGTAAATGACATAATTGTCGGACGGTACTGCCTGTGGTGACTACATCATCGACGATGGCAACGTGGGAAGAGTGAGGGCGCTTATTGAGAATAAACGCGCCTTTTAGGTTTTGTTCACGGCTTGCTTTGGTATTACCACGCTGTGATTGAGCGAGCTTTACTCGACGAAAGACCTTCGCATCAAAATTGGTCTGCAATTGCTTGGCGAGGTGTCGGGCTAAAACATCACTTTGATTAAAGCCCCGGCGCAGGTAACGCTGCCAGTGCAATGGCACACTGGTAATGATTGGAGCTGGCGTGGTGATGCGCTGTGCCAGTTGCTCGGTTAATGCTTTTACATGCCAAGACTCTCCGTGATCTTTAAAGCGTTGTACTTCCCGTGAAAGGGGAAAGTCGTAATCGCCTAACGTGTATAGCCTTTGCCATGGCGGTGGCTCTGAAAGACATTCACCACAAATACTATCCGTACTCATTTCTTCTTTCTGTAATGATAAACCGCAGCGTTGACATCGTTTTACCGGAGTTAGGTATTTTAAACAGTGCTCGCACCAGCGCAGAGTATTTGTGTGGCTTGGTGTGTGAATAGGGAACCGACACAGACCGCATTGACTGCTCAACACGCGATGCATGATGTTTTGCCAGTGATGAGATAACATAGCGCTTATTCATGGTGATATTTTACTCAGCCTAACGCTTGGCTGATGGCGTAGGGAATAAAATTAGTGGGAGAGATTGAGAGCATGAGCACGAAATTACATTGGCAGTCGTTTGGTGAAGGACCTGATCTGGTGTTGTTACATGGTTGGGGTATGAATGGCGCGGTTTGGCAGCAAACCGTCGAATCACTTCAAACCGATTTCCGTGTTCATGTTGTTGACCTTCCGGGCTATGGACACAGTGCCGAACATCATGGTGAAGATTTAGACCATATTGCTAACTTGGTCGCGCAAAGTGCGCCAAAGAAAGCGATTTGGCTTGGCTGGTCCCTCGGAGGCTTAGTGGCGACGCATGTCGCATTAAACATGCCCGAGCGTGTGACTAAGTTGATCACCGTCGCCAGTTCACCAAAATTTGCCGCAGAGAAGCCTTGGCGCGGTATTCAACCGAGTGTACTGAGCGCATTCACCTCTCAGTTGTTAGAAGATTTTTCACTGACCATTGAGCGCTTTATGGCGTTGCAAGCGATGGGCAGTCCATCTGCACGCAAAGATGTGAAACAACTCAAGCAAGCGGTACTGTCGCGCCCTCAGCCAAACCCTGAGTCGCTGTTGGTTGGGCTAAACATCCTTGCTGATGTGGATCTGCGCGATGCATTGACGTCTCTTTCTGTACCAATGCTGCGTCTTTATGGTCGTTTGGATGGATTGGTGCCGATTAAAGTGGCGAATGATTTAAGTGAACAGTTACCTCATACTCAGCAGTTTGTTTTCAATCAGTCCTCTCATGCGCCCTTTATGACCGAACATGACGAGTTTTGTGCCCAAATTCGAGAGTTTGCTCACGATTAATCAAATACAAGCGGAAAAAGCTCAAGCTGTTTAAAAAGTGGTCGATATAAAGGTTGGTGAGGTTTTATTAGCCAATAAAGCTAAGCTATATTGACGAGTTGGGCGACTCTGAGGAGGGTTCGCAATGATTGTGTCACCGACCAACGTAAGTGTGCCACTGATCGCCCCATCCGTGAATGTGCAGACGGAACAAGCAGCTCGCGACAACAAAGTCCGAGAGCCTGTGACGCCAACGGTCGCATTGGCCAAAACCAATGCAGAGCGAAAAGTAAAAGGCGATGACAAGCGCCGACGTCAGTCTTCTTGGGATCCTTCAGAGCATCCTGATTATGACATGGAAACAGAAGTCGACACGCGTTATCAAGAAGAGCCGGAAGATACACTAGAACGGCTTTTTAGTTTGCTTGCGCTCAAGTCGTACAGTGAAGACCAGGGTAAGGGCTACGCAATTCGTTTTCGCTTACCAAAGCGCATTTTGGATGCTGCGATCAATGAAGGATTAATGGAAAAGCGCAGGAAGGTGATCAAGTTTCATTATGGTCATGCAGTCGCTCCCCATACCCCGTCAGAAGTGATAGCAGTATTATGACGACTCAATATCCTACTCAAACAAAAACGCTCCAAGCAGATTAAACTGATTGGAGCGTTTTCTTTTTAGTTATGAAAGCTCGTTAGCGGTGAAGCCTAGGTAAGATTACTTTTTCGCTTTAGCAAACGCTGCCGCAAACGCACCGCCCATTGCACTATTCGATGAAGACTCATCGCGGCGAGGCTGACGACGTTGCGCTTGGTCATTACGACGCGGTGCGGCTGAAGAGCGTTGGCTGCGGTTATCTTGACCCGGTTCGTCTTTCAAACGCATCGATAGACCAATACGCTTACGCTGTACGTCCACTTCCATCACTTTCACTTTTACGATGTCGCCCGCTTTCACCACTTCACGTGGATCCGACACATAACGATCTGTCAGTGCAGAGATGTGTACTAGACCATCTTGGTGAACGCCGATATCAACAAAGGCACCAAAGTTGGCTACGTTAGACACCACGCCTTCGAGGATCATGCCCGGTTCTAGATCAGAAACTGAGTTTACGCCTTCTGCAAACGTAGCGGTCTTGAATTCAGGACGTGGGTCACGACCCGGTTTATCCAGTTCTTTGATGATATCGGTAACCGTTGGGACACCAAAGTGTTCATCGGTATAGTCCACAGCGTGTAAGCCTTTGAGGAATGCTGAGTCACCAATCAGTGCCTTGATGTCTTTGCTGTTTTTCTCTGCAATTGCTTTGACTACTGGGTACGCTTCCGGGTGGACTGCTGAAGCATCAAGTGGGTTCTTGCCGTCCATAATACGTAGGAAGCCCGCACACTGTTCGAACGCTTTAGGACCCAAGCGAGGTACTTTCTTCAACGTCGTACGTGCTTCGAAGCGGCCATTTTCGTCGCGGAAGTCGACAATGTTCTGCGCGATGGTGCTTGATAAGCCTGCTACGCGCGTTAATAGTGCGGCAGAAGCCGTGTTCACATCAACGCCAACCGCGTTTACACAGTCTTCCACAATCGCATCTAGGCGTTTTGCCAACATAGATTGGCTTACATCGTGCTGGTATTGGCCCACACCGATCGATTTCGGATCGATTTTCACGAGCTCAGCCAATGGATCTTGCAAACGACGCGCAATCGACACTGCACCACGCAGTGATACATCCATATTCGGGAACTCTTTCGCTGCGAGTTCAGAGGCCGAGTACACCGATGCGCCTGCTTCGCTGACGATGATTTTCTGAACTTTTAGGTTGCCGCGTTTGATTACGTCTGCGACAAAGCTATCGGTTTCACGAGAAGCCGTGCCGTTACCAATCGCAATTAAATCCACGTTGTACTTACGCACTAACTGGTCAACGATTTGCGCTGATTTGTCGTATTGTTTTTGCGGAGGATGAGGGTAGATGGTTTCCGTAGCCAGAACTTTACCCGTTGAATCGACAACCGCGATTTTTGAACCGGTACGCAGACCAGGATCGAGACCAAGTGTTGCACGAGGACCTGCTGGCGCCGCCATCAACAAATCTTTTAGGTTAGTCGCAAATACTTCAATCGCTTCAATTTCAGCACGCTCTTTCATTGCGCCCATTAGCTCGGTTTCCATGTGCATCGATACTTTGATGCGCCATGCCCAGCTGATCACTTGTTTGCGCCATGCATCTGCTGGTGCGCTACTTAACGTCACGCCATAATGGTCGGCAATGATGGTTTCACAGTAAGATTGGCGAGCACCTTCTTCCTGCTCTGGATCAGCGTTCATGGCTAAAGTCAGGAAGCCTTCATTGCGGCCGCGCAACATCGCAAGTGCACGGTGAGAAGGGACTTTGCTCAGCGGTTCGTTGTGATTGAAGTAATCTTTGAACTTCTCACCCTCTTGCTCTTTTCCTTCAACGACTCGTGAGACAAGTTCCGCATTACGATTTAAGTGGTTACGGATTTTTTCCAGTAAGTTTGCGTCTTCAGCAATGCGTTCCATGATGATCGCACGGGCACCGTCTAGGGCGGCTTTGGTATCTGTGATGCCTTTGTCGGCATCAAGATATTTGCTTGCTTCGCTTTCTGGCTCGGTTTGCGGATGATTCCACAGCATGTCAGCTAGCGGTTCTAGGCCGGCTTCAATGGCGATTTGGCCTTTAGTGCGGCGTTTAGGTTTGTAAGGTAAGTAAAGGTCTTCAAGGCGAGTCTTGCTATCGGCTTGAATAATTTCTTGCTCAAGCTCAGGCGTCAGTTTGCCTTGCTCTTGGATCGATTTGAGAATGGTTTGACGGCGGTCATCCATTTCACGAAGGTAAGACAGACGGCTGTCCAGAGTACGCAGTTGGGTATCATCAAGGCCACCCGTCACCTCTTTGCGGTAACGTGCAATAAAAGGGACGGTGTTACCGTCATCAATTAGGGTGACAGCGGCGTTGACTTGCTCAGGGCGAACATTCAGTTCTTGAGCAATCATACGACAGATAGCTTGGCTCATCCGTGTTTTCTCTTTCAATTCGGTTTGGGTTGTATAGAACATTGGGGTCGTTCGAAGAATTTGCAATGTTTTAAATTAACGAGACAAAAATTTACCGGGCGCTGGTGGACATCAGTCAGATTTGTGTCAAAACTGTAATTAAATTGAGAACTTATATCCGCAACTATCGACTAACCTATATCCACGGTTATTGATATAACTAAATGTACCTCGGCTTATACGGATAATCATGATGAAAAAAATGTCTTTGGCGTTAGCGCTTACGAGTGCCTTACTTGTCGCCCCGCTTAGTTGGGCACAATCCATATCAGCAACCACACAAGACCCTGTATATCAGCTTGATGACAAGTTGGTGCTTGGACGAGTGGAGAGCGTTTACTACAGTGATATTCCAGAGCTAAAAGCGGTACCATTTATTGGCAAGATTGATACTGGTGCTGACACCACGTCTATGCATGCAGAGAACATCCATGTCAGTAGCTCTCATCCTGACTACCAGAACTTGAAAGACAACGAGTTGTTGTGGGCGATTGTCGATGATTTAGGTGGGACGAAGGCGAAGTGGGATGCCGATACTTTTAAACCATATCAAGTGAAGGTGAGCTTTACGGTTCCTCATCCTTACACAGGAAAAGAAATACAGATTACCGATGATCTGGAGCGAGTGAGCGCCATTCGTAGTCGAACAAGCAAAAAGCCTATTTTACGCCCGACAATAAAAATGCCGATGACGATTGCAGGCCATACCGTTGATACAGAAGTGAACCTGACCAAGCGCACGCAATTCTCTTCTCCTATCTTGATTGGTAAAACCTATCTCGATAACAATGCGTGGGTATTCGCTGGCTACGATTATCTTCAAGAGCAACCAAGCGCAAAAATGATCGGCAAAAAAGAGACGGTTGAAGTCGAGGGCGTGCCATACAAGATCAGCATCTCAACCACCAGCCGCTACACCAACGTTCACGCACTGGATATCAAGGTCGATAAAAAGAACAATGAAGTTTCTTTCACGCTAGAAGGTGAAAACGGCAAGCGCCACCCAATGACGTTACCTTTGGTACGCATGCTGAAAACCACTAAGAGCGAGCGTCCGTTGGTCTACTTACCAGTGAAAATCGACGAAAACGAAACTCAACGTTGGTTAGTCTATTTGCGTGACCGCAGTAAGTTCAGTTCACAAATTCGCTTGGGTCAGGATGTTGCGAGCCAACACTTTGTGATTGATACCGACAGAGAAAACCTATTGGGCGGTGTTGAAAAAACGTTCAAGAGCGCACTCAAGTCAAAGCCCCTCGTGATTTCACCGGAAGAACAAGTCACCATTGATGGTTATACCGTTCCTGCTTACCCCACGTTTACGGTGAAAACGCCATTACTGCGTGTAAATGGCTTTGAAGTAACAGAAAAAGGTAAGGATGAATCCGTCACGTTTTATTTAATGAACGATGAGGGTAAAGAAGAAAAAATTACCAAGCCTGTGGTGAAAAAACTCAAAGTGGGTAGCACTGTGCGTCCCGTTGTTGATGGCGATTTCCTTTTCGGTAGTAAAGAGACATCAATGGAATTTGCACTCGATGTGCTAGATGAAGACGAGACGCAACCATTCTTCGTCTTTGGTCATGATATCGCCAAAGGCGGTGTGCTGCTGAATACTCGCGCCGACCATTTACTAGATGCAAGGCCACTTTTCAAAGCCGGTCATATCGAAGTGGCTGAAGTGGAAGGGATGTCTTTCCCTGTCAAATTGGACACTGGTGCTGATGTGAGCTCGATTAATGCCAAGGACATCAAGCGCTTTCAAAAAGACGGTAAAGATATGGTGAGTTTTACTTATGAAAACGATCTAGGCATGACCAAGGCGTTTACCCGTGAGGTAGTGGATGTCATGCGTATAACGGCCAAAAAAGGAGAAAAGGCCAACGAACGACCTGTAGTAGAAATGCACGTTAAGCTTGGCGAGTTAGAGAAGAAGATCCGAGTCAATTTGCAAGACCGTGGTCGCTTCCATTACAGCATGATTTTAGGTAAAAACTTCCTAAAACATGGCGCGGTTGTTTCGAGTGATACGAATTACATCGTGACGCAAAAACCAGATTACGAAAAGTAGCACTCTGGCCGCCTTATTATCTTGATACCCAAAGCCCGAACGAAGCCAGTGCTTTGGGTATATCATCTCCTTAATGCTGCTCAAGAGCGGCATTTTTTAGTTGAGATAGGAGTTAACTTGAAAACTAAGCTGATTACCCGTGAAGGTTATAACAAACTCAAACAAGAGCATGATTACCTTTGGAATGAAAAGCGTCCTGAAATCACCAAAATCGTCACTTGGGCGGCGAGCCTGGGCGATCGCTCAGAAAATGCGGATTACACCTTCAACAAACGTCTGCTTCGTCAGATCGATCGTCGTGTTCGATTTCTTCGCAAGTTTCTGCCTGAAGTCACGATCGTTGACTATTCTCCGCAGCAAGAAGGCAAAGTCTTTTTTGGTGCTTGGGTTGAAATAGAAAATGAGGCAGGAGAGGTGAAGAAGTTCCGCATTGTTGGGCCTGAAGAGATTTATGGAGATGCGAAAGACTACATCTCTATCGATTCACCTATGGCGCGAGCGATGTTGAAAAAACAAGTGGATGAAGAGTTCACGGTGCGAACCCCAGAAGGTGAAAAAGAGTGGTTCATTAACTCGATTGAATACAACAAACCAGCCTTGGAAGACTGAGGCTTTATCACCGATTCAAGTCTCTTGAAGTTCACTAGAAGTGACTTGAGTCTCAACGTCAGCTTATTGGATACAAAGGCATGGTGCCTTTATCGGAGAAGTAAAATGAACAAAGCAGTCATGTGTAGCGCTGCACTAACAATAGGATTCTCACTCTCAGTTTTTGCTCAAGATGAAGTTAAAGGCTGTGACGCCAAAGAGTTAGCGGTAGAACAGCAGCTTGAGTATGCGAAAGCACAAGGTAATGAACATCGAATTAAAGGCTTAGAACAGGCACTTACCGCTATCCAGAATGAATGTTCGGAAGGTGAACTGCGTCAAGAACTGCAAACGGAAGTGGACGAAAAGGCGCGAGACGTTGAGGAGCGTGAGCAAGAACTAGCGGAAGCGCAGCGTTCAGGGAAAGCAGACAAAATCGAGAAAAAACGTCACAAATTGGCAGAAGCACAACAAGAGTTGCTTGAGGCCAAACGTGAACTGGAATGGAATTATGGCCAATAGTAGGTGCTGAAAATACCTGCTAGAGAGAAAATAAAGCGCTTAAGATAAAAAGAGTAACAATTTGCTTGAGCACGTTAGGAAAAACAGTGATACATTTTCGACAATAGATGCTTCTGAAAGGATGTTTCAATGCAAGAAAATCATAAAATTTTAGTGGTTGATGACGATGCTCGTTTACGTGCTCTATTGGAGCGTTACCTTTCTGAGCAAGGTTTTCAGGTCCGAAGTGTCGCCAATGGCGAACAGATGGATCGCCTACTAACGCGCGAAAACTTTCACTTAATGGTGCTAGACCTAATGTTGCCAGGTGAAGACGGTTTGTCGATTTGTCGTCGTCTACGCCACGCGAACAACATGCTGCCAATCTTAATGCTCACCGCGAAAGGTGATGAAGTGGACCGCATTGTGGGTCTGGAAGTGGGGGCGGATGATTATTTGCCAAAACCATTTAACCCACGTGAATTACTCGCTCGCATTAAAGCCGTACTACGCCGTCAAACCGTAGAGTTACCGGGCGCGCCAAGCACCGAAGAAAAAGTAGTGGAGTTTGGTGAGTTCCGACTCAATCTAGGCACTCGCGAGATGTTCCGCGGTGACGAGGCAATGCCACTGACCTCAGGAGAGTTTGCTGTCCTGAAAGCGCTCGTGACGAATGCGCGAGAGCCGATGTCACGTGACAAATTGATGAACATGGCACGTGGCCGTGAATATTCTGCGATGGAACGTTCTATTGACGTGCAAATCTCACGTTTGCGTCGCATGTTAGAAGACGATCCGAGCAAGCCACGCTACATTCAAACCGTGTGGGGGTTAGGTTACGTTTTCGTCCCAGACGGCAAAGAGGTGTAATCTCCTCACTCCATAGCCAGCACTTGGCTATAGCAACTTCAGCCTTCAAGTCCTTCCTTTCGAAGGCTGAAATTTCGCGATTAGGACCACCAGGAACGTTCCATGCGCATCCGAAGTTCACTGACACAATCTATTCTGCTGTTCATCTCTTTGCTCCTCGCTAGCCAAGTTTTCTCTTACTACGCCGTTTTTAACTACGCGTTGATGCCGAGTTTGCAGCAGTTCAATAAAATTCTCGCCCATGAGCTCAATTTGGTGCTTGATGATGAAGGGCCATTAAAATCTGATGCACCGCTGAGACGTCAATTATTAGAAAGGCTGGGGGTGACGGTTCACAGCCTCGACAGCGATAAAGCGGTTGAATTTCATCACGCGATGTCGATTGATTTGATGTCTGAAGAAATGAGCCAAGAGCTAGGTTCGCCCACCGAAGTACGCTTATTGCTTGGCAATGAAAGTTACATCTTGTGGATGCACATCGAAAAGTTGCCGAACTCCATCATTCGTATTCCTTTATCTGAGCTGCAAGAAGAAGATTTTGCACCGCTATTTCGTAACAGCTTGATTATGGCACTGCTGATCATTGCTGGTGGTTGGTTGTTTATTCGTTTACAAAACCGCCCACTTTTGGCTTTAGAGAGAGCCGCGAAAGATGTCGGTCGAGGTGAAATCCCGCCACCGTTGGCAGAAAAAGGCGCATCGGAAATTCGCTCTGTAACCCGAGCGTTTAATCAAATGTCCAAAGGTATTCAGGAGCTCGAAGAAGATCGCGCCCTATTAATGGCGGGGATTAGCCATGACTTGCGAACACCGCTGACGCGCATTCGCTTAGCGACAGAAATGATGTCTCCCGAGGATAGCTACCTTGCTGAAGGGATCATTAGCGATACGGAAGAATGTAATGAGATCATTAGTCAGTTTATGGACTACCTCAAACCGGTGAACAAAGAATCGTTTGAACCTGTGGATATCAGTACGATTGCCAGTGATGTCGCCAGTTCGGAAGGTGGTTATGAGGCTGAAATTGAAACGGATCTTAATCCTAACCTGCCACCAGCCAAAGGAAGCGCTATTGCGATTAAACGGGCGATCAGTAATTTAGTTGTCAATGCACTGCGTTACGGCAATGGATGGGTCAAAATCAGTACCGGTGTGACGGCAGATAAGCAGCTAGTGTGGATATCGGTAGAAGACAACGGACCGGGTATCGAGCATTCTCAAATCGCAAAATTATTTGAACCCTTTACGCGTGGTGATACAGCTCGCGGCAGTGAAGGTACAGGGCTTGGGCTGGCGATAGTGAAGCGTATAATCAGCCAGCACTCAGGCTCTGTGGTGATGCGTAATCGCAGTGAAGGCGGTTTAATCGCTCAAATCAGCTTTCCTACCAAGTAAGTCGATGACTGTACCATTTAAAACAAAAAGCCCAACCTAAACAGGTTGGGCTTTGCTTTTCTCTACAATCTTATTAAGACTCTTTCACTTCTTGAGGAAGTTCATCTTCGTCTTCCAGTTTCTCTGGCAGAAGTAGGTTTAAAATGATCGCTGTGATACCACCTGCAGCAACGCCAGTGGAGAAAATACTCTTAATAAATTCTGGCATGAATTGCAGAATCTCTGGTTTTTGCGCGATACCAAGCCCCATTGAGAAGGATAAGGCCATGATCAGAATTGCGCGGCGATCGAGCTCAACACGAGAGATAATACGCACACCAGCGGCAGCAATCGTACCAAACATGACAATCGTTGCGCCGCCAAGTACTGGCTCAGGAATCAGCTGAACAAAGCTAGCAACACCAGGAAACAAGCCAAGAATCACTAACATGGCAGAAATAAAGTAACCCACGTAACGGCTCGCGACCCCTGTTAGCATGATGATGCCGTTATTCTGGCTAAAGGTGGAGTTCGGGAAACTGTTAAACACGGCTGCGATTGCAGAGTTTAAGCCGTCTGCTAACACACCACCCTTAATGCGTTTCATGTACACAGGGCCTTTGACTGGCTCGCCAGACACTTCGGATGTGGCGGTAATATCGCCGATGGCTTCTAGTGCGGTAATAAAGAAAATCAGTACCAGCGGAATGAACAGTGACCAGTCAAACGATAAGCCATATTGCATTGGTACCGGTAGTGCTACAAGCTCGGTTGTGCCTAGCTGAGAAGTATCTACCATCCCCATAAAATACGCCATGATGTAGCCTACTAGCATCGCAATCACAATCGAAGCCACACGGATGTATGGGTTTTTAGAGCGGTTTAATATCACAATTAAGCCAAGTACCGTTCCTGCGAGCGCAAGTTTGTCTAAGCTGCCGAATGTGCCTTCATTTAATGCTGCGTAGCCACCGCCCATTGATACTAAGCCGACTTGAATCAGTGTGAGACCGATAAGAGTGACGACAATGCCTGAAACGAGCGGAGTGATAATGCGACGAGCATGCTCTAATACGCGAGATAGGAAAATCTCTGCAAATGATGCGACTAAAATCGTACCAAAAATGGCTGCCATCATGGTGCTGATGTCTGCTCCACCAGCTTTTAGCGATAGGCCTGCACCAATAATAGGGCCTAAAAAGTTAAAGCTGGTGCCTTGAACAGAGAGTAAACCAGAGCCAATTGGGCCAAAGGTGCGAATTTGAATAAACGAAGACACGCCTGACGCAAATAAAGACATGCTGATGATGGTATTCGTTTGGTCTGCTGGTACACCCAAAGACTGACAGATGATCAGTGACGGAGTGATAACCGCGACGAACATCGCCAATAAGTGCTGAAGTGCGGCAAAAATAGTTTGAGGCAAAGGTGGTCGTTCATTGAGTTGATAGACCAGTTCCGAAGATCGGTTTGAAGTTGTCATTGTTTGTCTCGCTAGTCGCAATATATTCCCAGATCTCGCTGAATGGGAGAGCAGGGTGGAGTTGACGTCGTTACCTGTGATTGCTGTTAATCAGAGTCAACTCAGGTTGGTGGAGTGTGATGCAACACACTTAAAAATTTGTGCGCGATTATAGAGAGATTTACCTAAAAAGCAAACGATTGCTTTGGTTTTTAGCGTATTAAAAAACGAGCCATTTGGCTCGCTTTTAATCACTATGCTTTGGAGTAAATATCCCGCTCACCCAACCAGCGATCAATAATTGCTGTTGCGTTATTCGGGTAATTGTCATGAATATGACGCGCAATGCGCTGAACTTCGGGAATCAGACGTTGATCTCGAACTAAGTCTGCGATTTTGAAATCAGCAAGACCAGTCTGTTTTGTACCCAAGAGTTCGCCCGGGCCACGAATTTCTAGGTCTTTCTGTGCAATGACGAAGCCATCGTTACTTTCACGTAGTACTCCGAGACGTTTTTGCGCGGTTTTCGACAGTGGAGAGTGGTACAGCAGCACACAATGGCTAGCAACGGAACCTCGGCCCACGCGACCTCTCAACTGGTGTAATTGTGCCAAACCAAGACGTTCAGGGTTTTCTATGATCATCAAGCTAGAGTTTGGCACATCCACGCCAACTTCAATCACTGTTGTTGCGACCAGCAAATGCAGTTTATTGTCTTTGAAATCTTGCATCACCGCTTGTTTCTCTGCCGGCTTCATTCGGCCGTGTACTAGACCAATTTTTACGTCCGGTAGCTTACGTTGAAGCTCTTCAGCGGTATCAGCCGCGGCTTGTGCTTCTAATACTTCCGACTCATCAATCAGAGTACACACCCAATATGCCTGCTTACCTTCGTTTAAACAGGCATTTCGGACACGCTCGACGATGTCGTCACGTTTTGTGTCAGGAATGGCGACGGTTTGAATCGGCGTTCGACCCGGAGGCAGTTCGTCAATCACGGAAGTTTCCAGGTCAGCGTATGCGGTCATCGCTAACGTGCGAGGAATAGGCGTTGCCGTCATGATCAACTGATGTGGGTAGGCGCCTTGTTTTGCGCCTTTTTCACGTAACTCTAATCGCTGATGGACACCAAAGCGGTGCTGTTCATCAATGATGACCAAAGCAAGGTGATGAAATTCAACGTGCTCTTGGAATAGCGCGTGAGTACCCACTACCATTTGCGCTTCACCACTGGCAATGCGAGCCAGCTCGGCTTCCTTTGCTTTACCTTTGAGTTTGCCCGCTAACCAACCGACTTGAATGCCCATTGTTTCAAACCAGTTGGCGAAGTTGATCGCGTGTTGCTCAGCCAATAGTTCGGTTGGTGCCATGAGTGCCACCTGATAGCCGTGCTCAATGGCACGAACGGCGGCCAGAGCGGCAACCAACGTCTTCCCCGATCCCACATCACCTTGCACTAGGCGCATCATTGGGTGGGGTTTTTCTAAATCGGTTTCAATCTCTTGTACTACTCGGGTTTGAGCGTTCGTAGGAGAGAAAGGCAGTTGGGCTAAAAGCTGCGTTTTTAGTTTATTACAAGGACCGAGAGGTAGCGCTGAATCCTTCTGACCTTTGCTACGCACCGCCAACATCGAGAGATTCTGTGCTAGCAACTCTTCCATGATTAAGCGGATTTGGGCAGGATGTTTGCCTTCGTCAAACTCATCTAAATTAATGGTTGGTGGTGGGCGATGAATGGTGTGCAGTGCTTGCGACATCGTGATTTGATGGTTATACAGCCCGGCTGGAAGTAATTCCTGAACTGCAGTTTTATCAAGCAGCGCTAAAGCTTGTTCGGTAAGGTTGCGTAATGTGATTTGGCGTAAACCATCGGTGGTGGGATAAACAGGGGTTAAGCTCTGTTCTACATCGGGCTTTTGCTCGCTGACGTAAAACTTGTAGTCAGGATGAACAATTTCCAAGCCCACGCCACCGCGCTTAATTTCACCGTAAGCATGTACTAACTTACCTTGCGTGAAATTGTTCTTCATGGCTGCGGTAAAGTTGAAAAAGCGTAGCGTGATAGTGCCATTACCGTCGCTGATTTTTACCGTTAGCATTTTGCGCTTACCGAAGATGGTGTCGACAGCCATGACCTTGCCTTGCACGGCCGCCCAAAGGCCGGCATGCAGTTTAGCAATAGGATAAATACGGGTACGATCTTCGTAGCGCAGTGGAAGATGAAACAGCAAATCTTGAACGCTATGTAAGCCAACTTTGGCTAGTTTTTCTGCGACTTTCGCGCCAACCCCAGAAAGGGAGGTTAATGGGACGGCAGATAACATTTGGGCGGACATAGAGGGCTCAAGAAAATGGTTAACATAGCAGTATGTTAACCATGGAGCTGTGTTTTTGTACAGGAAAAAATAGTCATGCTTTAGTTAGTGTCATGATCTGACTGATAACCTGTCATTCCGAGGAGCCTAGCGACATCAGGAATCTATTTCCAACAAGTATGTCGTTGAAGTTAACACTATCAGCATCAGCACACTCGGGAATTAGATCCTGAATCACGCTCCTTCGTCGCTGTTCAGGATGACGAAAGCCTGTTATTTGCTTTGCATCTCTTGCCACCACGCATCATCGGCGATGATTTGGCCTTCGTCATCGAGTGGCGGGTAAGCGAGTCCTTTTCGTTTCGCGACTTTTGCCAGCACTGGGTGACCACGTTCAAAGAGAATACGGTTGATTGTCTCTTTAGGCAGAGCGCTTTCTTCTCGTTCGTACATGCCTGCGGCTTCACGTTGACGTTGCGCTTCATACAAAATCACGGCACTGGCAACCGATACGTTTAGTGACTGCACCATGCCCACCATCGGGATAATAATGTCTTGATCGGCAAGCTGTTTGGCTTGCTCCGAAGCGCCAACCTTTTCGCTGCCTAAAATAATGGCCGTTGGCTTGGTGTAGTCGATCTCGCGAAAATCGACGGCGGTGTCCGAAAGATTGGTCACCAAAACCTGCATACCTTGCGCTTTGAGTTCGGTAATCGCAGTTTCAATCGAATCGTGAGTATCCACTTCAACCCAGTTACGCGCGCCTGCTGAGGTATGGCTCAGCGTACGCATTTTGTCAGGCCAAATGGCATGAACTTTGTGTAAGCCTGTCGCGTCAGCGGTGCGGATCACGGCAGAGACGTTGTTTGGCTTATGTACTTCTTCGAGACAAAGTGTCAGATCAGTTTGGCGAGTTTTTAGGACTTGGTGAATGCGGTTGTAACGTTCTAGGTTCATATTTATTGAGGTATAAAAAATCGCCACCTAACAGAGTAGGTGGCGATAGAGGTTAGTTCTTTCTGCGTCTGACTCGGGTTGCTTGAGGCATTGCCTTAATCTTACGCATGATGCCAGCAAGGTGGACGCGATCTTTCGTCGTCAACAGCACAGTCACAGTGTACAAACGACCATCACGTTCTTCCGTTGAAAGACCATGAATGTTTGACCCTGTTTTCGAGATCACGTTGGTCAGTTCTGCAAGAGCACCTTGGTTGTTCAGCATGTCGACTTTAAGTTCAGCAATAAACTCTTTGTCGTAGTCGTCAGACCAAGCGACAGCCATATAACGGTCTGGTTCTTTCTGATAACCACGAACGTTCGGACATGTTTCTCGGTGAACAACCAAACCACGACCAGGCGATACGTGAGCAATAATGTGATCATCTGGGATAGGATGACAACAATTTGCAAACGTCAGCAATAAGCCTTCTGCGCCACGAATCGGAAGCTTCTTCTTCGAGTCCGTTGGGATTGAGCTTGTTGTCGTGAGCTCTTCGGTATCACCAAGGAGACGACGTGCAATCACAATGCTCATCAACTCACCCAATCCAATAGCTGCCAATAAATCATCGATGCTTTCTAGGCGAAGATCATTCAAGACTTCTTGGATATTTTCTGGATAAATTGAATCAATCGAGTGGCGGCCAAGTGCGTGATTAAGTAGGCGACGACCTAAAGTAATCGACTCTTCACGACGCATCGTTTTCAGTACTTGTCGAATCTTAGTGCGGGCACGAGAAGTCACGACATAGTTTAGCCATGCCGCATTCGGACGCGCACCAGGGGCACTGATAATTTCCACCGTCTGACCGTTTTTCAATGCCTTACTCAATGGGTAAGGGTTACGATCAACACGAGCACCAACACAAGAGTTGCCTACATCGGTATGTACGGCATAGGCAAAGTCGACAGCCGTTGCGCCTAAAGGCAATTCAACGATACGACCTTTTGGTGTGAAGACGTAAATCTCATCTGGGAAAAGATCGGATTTTACGTTTTCAATGAATTCGAATGAGTTACCCGCGCTTTGTTGTAGCTCTAACAGGCTTTGCATCCAACGCTGAGCTTTCACTTGCGCAGTGGTGCCAGACTTGTCGCCTTTGTCTTTGTAAGACCAGTGTGCCGCGACACCTTTGTCCGCCATTTGATCCATATCTTCAGTACGGATCTGAACTTCAACAGGTACGCCATGTGGGCCAACCATGGAAGTGTGTAGCGATTGGTAGCCGTTCGCCTTTGGTACCGCGATGTAATCTTTCATGCGACCAGGACGTGGTTTATACAAGCTGTGTACTTGGCCTAAAACGCGATAACAAGTATCAGCGGTATCAACAACGACTCGGAACGCATAGATATCCATGATGGTGTGAAAGCGCTGTTCTTTGGTTTTCATCTTGTTATAGATAGAGAACAGGTTTTTCTCACGACCAACCACACGAGCATTCAAGCCGAAATCTTGCAGACGGCCTTCTATTTCGCTGTGAATACGTTGGATCATCTCTTTACGATTGCCGCGTGCCGCTTTTACCACTTCTTTTAGTACGCGGTAGCGGTTGGGATATAGCGCTTCAAAGCCCAGCTCTTCGAGTTCGGTTTTGATATTGTGAATACCAAGACGATGAGCGAGTGGCGCGTAAATCTCTAACGTTTCACGAGCAATACGACGTTTTTTATCTGGTCGAAGCGCGCCAAGCGTACGCATGTTGTGCGTGCGGTCAGCCAGTTTGATCAGAATGACGCGGATATCTTGCACCATGGCCAGAACCATCTTACGAAAGTTCTCGGCCTGAGCCTCTTTCCTATCGCGGAATTTGAGTTTGTCCAGTTTAGATACACCATCAACCAATTCTGCGACAGTGTTGCCGAATTTCTCTTCGAGATCTTCTTTAGTTACATCACAGTCTTCAATGACGTCATGCAGCAAAGCAGCTTGGAGGGTTTCGATATCAAGGCGCATTTCGGCCAAGATACGAGCCACAGCGACAGGGTGGATGATGTATGGTTCACCGCTAGAGCGGGTTTGCCCTTCATGGGCATCTCTCGCTACCACATAAGATTGACGCAGAGCCTCAATCTGAGGCTCTGTTAGGTATTCTTGGGCAACGTCTTTGAGGCTATCGAATAGATACAAATTATAGGCCCGGGAGGTTGTTGAATTCTAAAGTCAGAATTAACGGTTGTGAGCGATGCTGCTTACTGCCGCTAGCTCTGCCGCTTCTTGCTCTTGCTGTTCTTGACGTTCACGAGCGTCTAGAACTTCTTTAGTAATTAAACCTTCTTCGATTTCGCGTAGAGCGATAACCGTTGGCTTATCGTTCTCTTCTGGCACTAGTGCATCTTTACCGCCAGTTTGCATTTGACGAGCGCGGCGAGCCGCAATCAGTACTAGGTCGAAACGGTTGCCAACTTTTTCAACAGCGTCTTGAACAGTTACGCGTGCCATGAGGACTCCAAATAGTTAACTAAAATTTTAGAATGACGAGAAAGTATACAACCTAACTACTTTATTTACTAGCAATTAGACAAGCCACCGTTTGTGGACTTTCTCAGGTAGTTTATTGTGTTTTTCGCACTGAGCAAAAAACGAGAAATTCTTTATGTTTTACAGCGTGACTTTTTTGAAGTTACTCTGCTAACAACGCGTCAAGCATACCTTTATATTTAGCAGCTTGCTTTTCTTCCTTCAATCTCTCTGCACGCAAGATGGCTTTAAAGTCCATCAAAGCGGTATCAAAATCGTCGTTTACGATCACGTAGTCGTATTCGCTGTAATGAGAGATTTCTGACTTGGCTTCAGCCATACGTTTTGCGATCACTTCATCGCTATCTTGACCACGAGTGTTCAAGCGACGCTCTAGCTCACCGTTTGATGGTGGCAGGATGAAGATGCTTTTGGCTTCAGGCATTTGCTCACGGATTTGACGTGCGCCTTGCCAGTCGATATCTAGAAAAACGTCGATACCTTTATTTAGCGTTTCTTCAATCCACACACGAGAGGTGCCGTAATAATTACCAAACACTTCAGCGTATTCTAGGAAATCACCTTTAGCGATCAGGGCTTCAAACTCATCTTTCGCTACAAAATGGTAGTGGACACCATTTTCTTCACCAGGTCGCATGTTACGCGTGGTATGAGACACAGACACTTTCATTGCGTAGGTTGGATTGCGTTCCAACATCGCTGAGATCAAGCTAGATTTACCTGCGCCGCTAGGTGCAGATACGATATAGAGAGTACCTTTGCCCATTGTACTGTTCCACTTTTGATTGGATTGATTGAGTGCCGAAGGAAAGTCCGACATTCTTATAACGATAGCACTGGCAATGATAAATCAACCACCAAAGGGATGGATATTGGTGATAATCCCGCCAGAAAAATGGAGGCGAAGAGTATCATGATCTCTATTTTGTTACCAGTTGATCTTTTCGTCTTACTTAAATGTTGAAAAGAGCTCGCGTGCGCACAAACAAACGAAAAAAGGGGAAGCTTTCACTTCCCCAGGCGTGCGACTGACTCACACTTAATCTTCAAATTATCCTTGGGATTCTAGGAAATTTATCCAAGGGCTAACGGTAGACCTGAATTTTGGCGATTGAGCCGCGCCTTTCATAGCCTGTAAGGCCTTTTGTGGCTGCTTAAGCTCGAAATAGGCCATCCCGCGAATGTATTCAAGTTCTGCCTTTTGCTCTTTAGAGGCATTCGATGCTGCGTTTTCTACAAAGCGAGTCGCTTCAGAATACTGCTTGTCTTGTACCATTAAGCGAGCAATCTGAATTTGCGTTTTAGCAGAAGGAGCGATGTTATATGACTTTTTATAAGCGAGAATCGATTTATCTAGCTCTTTAGCTTGCTGCCAGAAGCTGGCCAAGCGATCATAGTTTTCCTTCGTCTTTTCAATGTTTCCAGATGCCATCTCCTTCTCAAGAGTTTTGGCCGCTTTATATGGAATACCTTGGTAAGCTAAGAAGTTTACAAAACGTAAGTACTCTTTCTCTCCTTCCAGTTTCCCCATTTTGTAAACCATTTCTAAGGTTGCTAAAGAGTTTTGCTCTTGACCCAACTCCATATAAACGCCAGAAAGTTGCATCCAGTAACGCTTTTTCTGAGGGTACTTTGAAGTAAGGGTTTTAAGCACACTGGCAACGCTTTTCAGCTGTCCTAACTCGTAGTGAGAGGCAACGAGAATTAAGTACCAAGACTCACTTGGGCTCTTGCTCATCGCAATTGCTTTTTTGGTTGGTGGGATTGCATTTCTGTAATCTTCCAACTGGACATAAGCGCTTGCTAACGTGATATAAGCATGAGCTTGAGGCTTCTCTTTGGTTGTTTCTGCAACTTTGAACCATTCCTTCATCGTTTTCACAGACAACGTGTACTTCTCTTCAGCTAGGTAAAGTTGAGCCAAGCTGTAGCGAACTTGTTGAGCGACTGGAACGGGAAGCGCATCGAGCTTTAATGCTTCGGCAAAGTATTTCGCGGCTTGCACATAATTGTCTTGTAGCGAATACAAAAAGCCCGTTTGCTGAAGTAAAACTGCTCGGTCGTATTTTTTCGAACTTGTGCTTTCTAAAGCGCTTGCTAGTTTTTCTTTCGCCGCTGAATATTTTTCAGTTGCGATCAACTCTTGCACTTTGTTGACGGTTCGAAATGTCCGATCTGATAACTGAGGAGCTTCTTTTGCCATCGTAGGAGCGGCAAATGCCACTCCTGCGAAGAGAATTAAAGAAGCCACTTTGCTTTTCCATAAACTTTTCATCGTGACTCCTTAATTGGTTGAGAACTCTATTTCTTGCGATAGGCGCGAGCTAACAGGTTTCCCGTCAACCAATTTTGGTTTAAATGTCCATTTAGAGACTGTTTTTCTTGCCGCTCGACCGAGGCCTAAGCGTCGTGGTTGCTCTTTAAGAACTTTGATGTCCTCTACGGCACCACGTGCATTTACAGTAAACTCTAGTAAGACGACCCCTTTTTCAATTCCTGCTTTCGCAGCCTTTCTAGGCATTTGAGGCTGGAATGTTGCAAGAGGGGTCGGACCTCCGCTACCCGCTAATTGTGCACCTCCACCCTGGCTATAATGTCCAAGCACCGAGCCACCTGTAACATTTACGGGTAGGTCAAGTTTTGGCATATCCATTGGGGTCTGCTCCATCACCGGTTTTACTGTCGCTGTCACTTTCATTTCTGGCGGCGGCGGCGGACGCTTAGGTGGTGGTGGTTTTGGAAGTTCGCGTTTTTTCTCCTGTATTTTTTCTTCTGGTTTAATGCGAATAAACTCGACCATACGCAGGTCATCATTCGACACTAACTCGTGGCGCTCTTTGTTTACTAGCTTGTCCATCCCCCAGAACAACCCGAGGGAGACAATGAGCGCCAGTGCAATTGAGGCCAGATACCGCATAAGCTTAATCCTTATTGGTTGCGGCAATGGAGATGCTTTCTACACCTGCCATTTTGATCTGGTCCATAACCTTCACGACTACGCCAGCATTTGCTTCAGTGTCGGCTTGGATAACAACTGCGCCATCAGGACTTTCTGCACGAAGACGTTCAATATTCGCGCGAACCGCGTCCACTTCGATGCGGCGTTTATCAACCCAAACATCACCCGCCGCACCAACTGCGACCATGATGTTACCTTTCTTAACGGTTTGCGCTGAGCTTGCCGTCGGACGGTTTACTTCTAGACCTGCTTCTTTTACGAACGATGTTGTTACGATAAAGAAGATCAACATGATAAATACGATGTCGAGCATCGGTGTCATATCGATAGCGGTTTCATCACTGCTATCACTGCTATAGCGTCTTTTCATGACCTATACCTCTAATTCCATTTACTCAGGCAATATGCTTTAGCTTATCTTCCAGCTTTTGCGTTGTGACTTTGGCTAAATGATCAAGACGTGAACTAAAGAACAGCCCTGATAGAGAAGCCACCATCCCGGCTAAAGTTGGGATTGTTGCCTTTGAGATCCCCGAGGCCATTGCTCGAGGGCTTCCTGTTCCTGTTACCGCTAAGATGTCGAATACTTGGATCATGCCGACAACGGTGCCGAGTAGACCCAGTAGAGGACAGAGTGCAATCAATACTTTCACGATTGGTAGTCCCTTTTTATTCTCAATATCCTGACGAGAAACGATTTCTTGTCGGATCATCTTAGCGTTCCAACTTTGATGCTCTGAGCGCCCTTGCCATGAGCCAACGGCTTTTTTCATGGCTTTTGGAGCGACGGCAGCAAAATAGAACCAACGTTCTAACAATACTGCCCACAGCATAAAGCTGAGGATGAAGATGGCGACGAGTACATCGCCACCCATTCCCAAGAAGCGCCTAATTGATTCAAGTTCTCCAACTAACCACCACATAACGCCTCCTTAGCTTTCGGCTTTATGCAGTTTTTCCTGATAGCGAGCGATGAAGCCTGCACTCTGTTCTTCAAGAGTTTGAACCAAACGACGACCTTTGCTGTGTACGATGGTGTAAAGGAACAGCAATGGAATTGCGACAACCAGACCTAGCATAGTGGTAACAAGAGCTTCAGAAATACCGCCAGCCATCAGTTTAGGATCGCCGGTACCGAACAGAGTAATAGCTTGGAATGTGCCGATCATACCCATTACCGTACCCAGTAGGCCAAGTAGAGGTGCTACAGAAGCAAATAGCTTGATTGAGCTGATGAAGCGTTCAATGCTTGGAGCGTTACGTAGAATGATTTCGTCCAGCTTCGCTTCCAGATCTTCAAGGTTGTCACCTTTGTGCTCTTGGTAAGCTTGGATAACTTCACCCAATGGGTTGCCAGGAATCACGGTTTCTGATTTCGCTTGCTTACGCATTTTACCGCCAATCACTTGAAGGCGTAGGAAGCAAACAAGAGCAATGATAGCGCCTACTGCACCCATACCAAGGATGACGTAACCTACAATGCCACCTTGATCAATACGTTCTTGAACGGTAGGGCTTTGTACAAGTAGAGACAGAATTACACCACGGGATGGGTCAATAAACAGTGGCTCATAGCTGTTTGACGCTGACTCAAATCCTGCAACATGACGTGTAATATTGGTGCGAGGCTGTCGAGAGAGTTCTTCGAACTTACCTGTTTGAGGTACATAAGTAACGTACTTACCATCGGCAATCGCGTTAAACTCACCGACGAGAGTGACATCGCGAACCGCTTCTTTACCTTCGCCATAAACAACCGTTGCTTGGGTTGTTGCAGTTTCGCCAGAAGCAACCACTTGTTGAAGAATGGTATGCCAGAAAGCTTCTAGCTCTTGTGTTGACGGCAGTTCTTTACTTTCAGCCAGTTTCGTTAGTAGCGCGTCACGCTCTGGGAACTGAACTGCGTTTTGAGAGGCTGCAAATAAGCCCTTAAACTCTCCCGCATACTGGCGGATCACACCAAACATTTCGCCCAAAGTACCAGAGCGAACACGTAGGGTTTCTGTTAGTTCAGTTAGCTGCTTATCGTTTTCATCAAATGTTGCTTTAAGTTGATCGCCCAGTGCTTGCTGCGCAGCTAACTCTTCGCGAGCTTGTTGCAATAATGCCGCTTGCTTATCGCGATTGTTCTTGAACTCAGCTTCACGGGCTTTGTTCTCTTTCGACTCAACGATGCTTTCTGATTTTACGTTTTTAAGTAGTTCAGATAAGTTTTTAGGCGCTTCTGCTTGTACGCCAGAAACCATAAATAAGCTCGCTAGTAGGCCAGCGGCTAGAGTTTTGAATCCTTTCATCTCTTATTCCTCCCCAGCAAATACAGGCAGTTTGATTAGCGCTGGTGGCGCTTGCTTCTTCGCGATACGAAGGCCTTGCTGTACCGCGATGCGGTAGCTTTCTGGTAATGTTTCCCATTGACGTGTTTGTTGGTTCCACATACCTGTCTCACCACCGTCTGGAGATTGGAATAGAAGTGCTGTGCGACCAATACGTAGGAAATCGTAAGTCACGATTTCACCATTTCGGTCTAGGCTAGCTTTGTAAGATTCGATTGAGCGAGAGAAGCCTTCTTCAATTTGGTACGCTTCCATCACTTTACGGAATTTCTCTGAAGTTGTTACGTCGGCGCGATCCATGAGACGACGCAGTTCTTGAACTCGCTTATTACGCTCTTTTTTCTGGAAAGGCAGATCGAGAGTCACAAATTCGTCGAGTGCATCGATCATTTTTAATGTAAGTGGCACCACTTCTGTTGCCGTTTGATCGATTTGAGCAATTTGGTTATTTAATGAGTCCAACTCGCCTTGCTGCGATTGAACCATACGGTTAATTTGCTCGTTGTAGACTTTCATACTGTCGATTTGACGAAGTAAGCCTTTGTATTCTGCCAACATGCCTTCAGTGCTTTCGGCATAGTTGTCGATTTTTTGTTGCGAAGCTTCTGAAGATTGATTTGCTTTTGCTTGTGTGGAAACGACAGCACCAGAGTTGGCCGCTACAGAGCTACTACTGATAGTAAGCAATGCTGCAGCTATGGCACTGAGACCAAATTCCTTGAATTTCATGGTTGCATCCTTGTCAGTGTTTTAGTCAGTCGAAAAGGGCGCGGAAAACCCGCGCCAAATATTTTTTAGAAGTCGTATGATGCCTCGATGTAAAGCTGACGGCCGATTGGATCGTCATATCCAGTTGCATAGAATGGAGAGGTATCATTTAGAGGATCGGCAGGCGGTACCTTGTCAAACATGTTGATAGCACCAAGAGTTACACGACCACTCTCGTTGAATTGGTAAGAAGCCGTTAGGTTCCATGTTGTCATGCTCGCGATTTCTGCTTTGTAACCAGCTTTCTTAGCAGAGTCACAGTCATCAAAGTAGTAACGGTTCGCATAGCTTGAACACATACGGTCACGGTATTTACCAAATAGGTTGATAGCGACATCTTCGTATGCCCAGCCAAGGTTTAACGTTGCGGTGTATTCAGGCATGAAATCTCTTTCATCCGTTACTGGCTCACTGTCGTTTTCTTGATATTCAGCAATCAAGATCTTAGTTACAGCTACGCGCGTATTGAATGAACCGAACTCATTAGTGTCGTAAGCATATTTCACAGCAAGGTCAACACCAGAACGCTCTTCATATGACTGGTTGACTGGGCCGTAAGATACGGACTTGATTGTACCATCTGTATTACGAACTACTTCTGTGCCTGGGTATTTACCTGGATCGTTAATTACGTCTTGGTAAGTTGGTGCTGTTACGACGTCTTCCATCTTGATGTGGTACCAGTCAACGGTTACGCCAAGGTCATCCACAGGTTCCCAAGCTAGACCCAAGTTAATGTTTGTACTTGTTTCTTCTTTCAGCTCAGAGTTAGGGCCGTTAAGCGTATCGAAGTATTGAGTATCACACTCTGGGTACTTATCTTTATCTTGTGGGCCGCTACCACCAGCGTTGGCACAAAGCACAGGGTCAAAACCAGAACCAAAGCCTCGAGTTTGATCGCCAAATAGTCGTTTCAAGTCAGGAGCTCGGAAACCTAGACCGTAGCTACCACGAAGCAATAGAGTGTCAGTAGGACGGTATGCTAGTGCTACTTTAGGAGTGAAGGCTCCGCCTGTTGCCGAGTCGTCGAAGTAGTGGTCATAACGACCAGCGACTCTCATTTCCAAATCTTCAATGATAGGAATTAGGGCTTCGACACCAAGACCAATCTGATCACGGTCACCGCCACCTGATGTTCCGCCTAGACCAGAGAAACCACCAGCTGCTGTTGTCGCATCAATCGTTTCATTGTAGTCAGTACGGTTCCATTCACCATAAACAGCAACGCCAGACATACCAGCAGGCAGTTCAACCAAATCACCGGCCAGTGAGCCGTTAACAGAGTAAAGCTTTGAGTAGGCTTCTTTGCTTGATGTGCCGCTGTATTTGTTTACAACGTCTTGAGAGATAGGCCCTAGGAGATCGACATCGCCATTTTGTACGGCTTGATCAAGAGTTAGGTAGATTGCTGGGTTGCTTGTTTCAACGCTTTGCTCAGAGTAACCAGCTGATAGGTCCCAATCATACGTATCAGCAAGCAGGCCGTTCAAGCCTAAGGTTAAGCCAAAAGAATCGGCTTCAGTGTTACTTTCGCGTGGGCCAAATTCGACCATACGGCGAGTGTATTCACCTTCGCCGCGGAAGTGAGTGGCATCAACTTCGACACTGTAAGGGTTAGGTTCGAATTCAGATTCTGTAGATTTGTAGCCAAAACGGGCTTCTGCCATGGCAGTAACATTGTCGTTAATGTCCATTTCACCGCGTAAAAGCAGGTCTACTTGTTTGTTCTCTGGTTTCAACGTTCGGTATGCAGAGCGGTTAACACCACACTTGCCATCCGCTCGTTCAATAGCGGCATCACCAACGACTTCTTTACATGAAGAACCAGCATCAGCTGGTGTTAGAAGTGTTCCGTTTGCGCCTTCAAAGTTTGCACCGTAGCTAGAATAACCACTTAGCTGAGAACGGCTAGAACCGTCATCGCCAGCCCAATCATCTCGGTCAGATTGCTTAAGCATTTCGTTGCCCGCAAATTGGCCAACGAAGAGAATACGTTTATCGTCAAAATCTTTACCGGCAACAACGTCTAAACGGCCATTTTGGTAGCCACCATCTGTTGCGTCACCCGCACGTACTTTTACAGAAACGCCATCAAAGTCTTTCTTTAAAATGAAGTTTACGACACCGCCGATCGCGTCGGAGCCGTAGATAGCGGAACCTGAATCAGTCATTACTTCAACACGCTCGATAGCGGCAACAGGGATTTGACCAATGTCTTGGAAGTTAGATGTGCCATCTTGAGCCAGTGGGTATTGAGGAAGGCGACGACCATCGATAAGAATCAATGTGCGTGAAGCGCCAAGACCACGTAAGTTGACTGACTGTGCTGCAGGTGTGAATGAGAAAGAGTTCGTTTGAGCCATTACACCACCGGTGTTTTGAGTCAAACTGTTCAACACGTCTTGCGCGCTGTTAAAACCTTTAGATTCAATATCTTTACTATTAATAACAGTAACTGGTGAAGGACCTTCCATATCCGTCGTGGAGATACGCGAACCAGTAACTTTCATCTTTTGAAGTTTTTCAACTTGTTGCTCTTCTGCCAGTGCTGTTGCTGGGGCTACGACTGCTGCTGTCCCCAACGCAAGGCTTATCGCAACAGATAAAGCGGTTGTGTTTTTATACATCCTTGTTGCTCCGATTATTATTATTTCCTATGTCTGGCCGCATAGCGGCCAATTGTGACGTTAATATTTCGTTAACGTTCGGCCAATGTATAACCGAGATGAAAAAAGGAAGTCAAACCAGTGGTAAACGGGGATGCTTAAATGTAAAAAAGATGTAAATAACCAGGGTTGGTTTAAAACGCGGAATAAAAAACTAAATATCCTTACCAAGGCGACATCAAATTTCAATAAAACACCGTATTTTGTGTTTCTTATAAACTTTAATGACTTATCTTGCCTATGGTTTTTTAGTGGGTAATTGAATCTGAAAAAAGATATTTTTCCAGTGAATTGTTCTGAGATGAGTTTTATATCGAATCCATACTTTGGTGACTCGAACTTATAGGGTGGTATCAAAATATGATACCCATTGCTATAAAAGGGCTCACTCGTATTTTTAGGTCAAATATACATGTGGTGGATATGTCTATTTATTCCATGTATTTGCATTTTTATGTAGGGTTTTGGCTCTAAACAGCCTAGATTGATATTCTGTGTGAATTATTTTTGTGGTTTTTTATAATTTTTTACAAAAACATTTCTGTTTTTCGACTTCGGAGGAAGTTTGTCATGTTTTGGTTTCAAACACTTGAAGCTGATGTGGATTCAAGATAAATATGACGCTGAAATTATTGCAGTAGTAGAAAAGTCTGGTTCTTGAAACGCAGGGAGTGTGTTTCAACAGTTTTAGTTACTACGAGATAAATATGCACCACTTTAGGCGGGGAACTTCCTCTTTCACTCCGCCTGAATTGGACAGTAGACAAGGAGCAAGTTGTATATGCTGTCGTACTTTTTACGCCGTTTGGCGTTGGTGATACCAACGTTTCTCGGGATAACTATTCTTATCTTTGCTATCACTCGTTTCGTGCCGGGCGGACCTGTTGAACGCATGTTGTCACAAATGCAGTCTCAAGGGGATGGTGCCGCATCAATGACGTCTGCTGGTGGCAATACCGCCCTTTCTGATGATCAAATCGCTGAGCTAAATGCGTTTTACGGTCTGGATAAGCCAGTGACAGAAGCGTATGTGGAGTGGCTAAGTCGCTTGGTCGTGCTAGACCTTGGTGAGTCAACACGTTACTACGAGCCTGTCTCTGACATGATTGCAGAGCGTTTACCTGTGTCGTTATTTTATGGCGGCATGACCTTTTTTATCAGTTATTTTATCTCGATCCCTCTTGGTTATTACAAGGCGCTCAAGCACGGCTCTGTGTTTGATTCCGCTTCTTCAATACTCATCTTTGTGGGCTATGCATTGCCTGGCTATGTGGTGGGTGTATTGCTCATCACGCTATTTAGTTATCACTTGGAATGGTTTCCTATGGGAGGCTTTGTCGGCGATGACTTCGACGATTACGAAACTTTCTTTGAACGCGCCAAGGACATCATGTGGCACGCGGTGTTGCCTTTAATCTGTTACCTCATTGGCGACTTTGCAACACTGACAATGACGATGAAAAACAACCTGATGGAAAACCTTTCTTCAGACTATATCCGTACAGCTATCGCGAAGGGCTTACCTTTCAAAAAGGCGGTTCGTAAGCACGCGTTGCGTAACAGCTTAATCCCAATCGCGAGTCACTTTGGTAACTCTTTGTTGTTCTTCATGACTGGTGCCTTCCTGATTGAAGTTATCTTCAATATTGATGGCATTGGCTTATTGGGTTACGAATCAATCATGGAGCGTGACTACCCTGTTGTTATGGGTATTGTCGCCATTAATGCGCTGTTGCTGCTCATTGGTAACATTATTTCAGATATTTGTGTTGCTTTAGTCGACCCACGTGTGAAGTTTGGAGCGTAACATGATTAAAGTTAGTCCATTAACTCAAAAGAAAATTCGCCACTTTAAAGAGATCAAACGAGGCTATTGGTCGTTTGTCATTCTCTCAATCATGTTGATCCTGTCGCTCTTTGCTGAACTTCTGATTAATAGTAAAGCGCTAGTCGTCAAGTACGATGGTAGCTACTATTTTCCTGTTGTCAGTGATGTCCGTTTAGGCAGTGAATTCGGCCAAGAGTCATCCAGCGAAGCGGATTATCGCGTGCTGCAAAAAGCGTTTGAGGCCGAAGGGGGCGACAACTTTGTTATTTTGCCGCTTGTGCCATGGAACCCATATGAACAAGATTTTAGTGGTGATTTCCCGCCAACAGCGCCTAGTGCCGAAAACAAGCATTATTTAGGTACAGATGTGATAGGTCGCGATATTTTGGCGCGACTTGTCTACGGCTTTAGAACGGCAATGGGATTTGCGTTGCTCACTATGGCAATTTCCTACGCGATTGGTACCGCAGTTGGTTGTGCTATGGGTTTTTGGGGCGGTAAATTTGACTTGTTTGTACAGCGACTTATCGAAATCTGGTCAATGGTACCGTTTTTGTACGTCATTATGATTCTTGTCTCAATCGTTCAACCGACGTTCGCTCTCTTTGTCGCTATTAACGTGCTTTTCACCTGGATGGGTATGACATGGTACATGCGGACCATGACCTATAAGGAAGCGGCGCGAGAATACGTAATGGCGGCACGTGCTTTAGGGGCATCGACGGGACGTATTTTGTTTAATCACATCCTACCGAATACGATGGTAATGATTGTGACATTGGCGCCGTTCACTATTGCAGCAAACATCACTGCGCTGACCGCTTTGGATTATCTAGGTTTAGGTCTGATGCCACCAACGCCAAGTTGGGGGGAACTGCTACAACAAGGTAAATCTAACCTAGACTCGCCATGGATTGTTGCCTCAGTGGTGACGTCAATTGTACTCGTGTTGGTAATGGTGACCTTTATTGGTGAAGCCATTCGAGCGGCCTTCGACCCGAAAAAATTCACACGCTATGTTTAAGCGAGCATTGTGAGCAAAACATAAAAAGGGAAGTTTTATGAAGAAATTATTTTTAGCGTCCACGCTGAGCGCCCTGAGTTTTGGTGCAATGTCAGCAACGCTTCCGACTGACTTAAACTGGCAAACAAACTGGGATGAGCCTCAATATGGTTCGCCTGAAGCGAAACGTGGAGGGACCTATCGCACCTTCATGTCAAGTTTTCCTCAGACGTTACGTAGTGTTGGCCCAGACGCTAATGCGGGGTTGCGTTCCTTTATCTTGGATGAGACCCCTGGATTGGTGGTTCGCCACCCAGATACTTTAGAGTTCATCCCTGAACTTGCTAACGAGTGGGCATTAGCTGGCGACAATAAAACCGTCTATTTCAAACTCAACCCAGAAGCTAAATGGTCGGACGGCAAGCCTGTGACTGCCGACGATTTTGTATTCATGCTTAAGTTTTATCGTTCTAAGGATATCCTAGAGCCTTGGTACAACGATTATTACAACAAAACCATTGCGGACGTTATTAAGTACGACGCTCATACGTTTGCTGTTAAGGCCGCGAAAGAGTTCAATCCGGAAGAATTATTGCTAAGAATGGGGGCTTTACGCCCGCGTCCCGCACACTTTTATGCCAATCCTTCAAAGGATGAAAATGGTGATGGTATTCACGACAACTTTGTCCGTTACTACAACTTTAAGAGTGAACCAACGACCAGTGCGTACTACCTAGATGATATCAAAAAAGGTAGAAGTGTCACTTTCAAACATGTTGGTGAAGATTGGTGGGGTTACAGCAATAAGTACTACCAAAATCGCTACAATGTCGACAAGATTCGCATCACAGTGATCCGCGATAGCGATATTGCGATGAAGCATTTTGAAAAGGGTAAGTTGGATGCATTTGGTCTGGTTCTGCCAAGTCTATGGCACGATAAATCGAACACAGAACCGTACCAAAAAGGCTACATTCAAAAGTTCTGGGGTTACAACCAATTTCCAGTCGGTGCGGGCGGCGTATGGATGAACACCGCGATGCCTTTACTGGATGATTTAAACGTTCGCAAGGGCATTACTTACGCAATTGATTTTGATGGCATGATTGAGAATATCATGCGTGGTGACTACTCCCGTAAGCCAAACCCGACCGGTTATGGCCATGGTAAATATACCCTACCAGACGCGAAAGCACCGAAATTTGACCCAGCAAAAGCGGCCGAGGCATTCGAAGCCGCAGGCTTTAACAAAATTGGTTCCGATGGTATTCGTGTCAATGATAAAGGTGAGCGCTTAAGCTTCGAGCTGACCTACGGAACACCTGTTCATACTCCTCGTATTGCCTTTTTGCGTGAGCAAGCCAAGCTAGCAGGGCTGGATATTGAGCTCAAGTTGGTTGATGGCTCATCCATGTTCAAATACGTACGTGAGAAAAAGCACGATTTGGCTTTCTTAGATATGGGTACGTCTGAGATCCCAACGTATTGGGAGTACTTCCATTCAGTCAATGCGAACAAGCCGCAAACTAACTCTTTCACAAACTACAGCACGCCAGAACTGGATGAAAAGATCATCGAGTATCGCTTTGGCATGGATATGGATAAAAAGATCCAGCTAGGTCATGAGATTCAGCGTGACATCATTGATGCTCACGTTATCGTCCCAGGCTACATGGTTCCTTATGTCCGCTATGGTCATTGGCGCTGGTTAAAGTTTCCAGATAAGCCAATGAATCGCATGACAGAGGCGCTGTTCAGTGGTGCAATCATAGGCGATGGCACTTACTGGATTGATAGTGATATCAAGAAAGAAACGAAACAAGCGATGAAGTCAGGCAAAGCTTTTGAACCTGTTGTTGTCGTAGATGACACTTATAAGCTGTAAGGATTGGTTATGGAAAACGATGTAATCCTAAGTGTTAAAGATCTCGAAGTTGAATTCACCACCGATGATGGACCAGTGAAGGTGCTGCATGGTGTGAACTTTGATGTGAGAGCTGGACGTACACTCGGTCTGGTGGGAGAGTCAGGCAGTGGTAAGAGCGTAACCTCAATGTCGATCATGGGTCTTTTACCTAAGCCATATGGCAACATCATCAAAGGTGAAGTGAATTATCGCGGCACCAACTTAGTTGATTTGCCTGCGGAAGAGATGTACGCCATGCGTGGCGATCGCATTTCGATCATCTTCCAAGATCCGATGACGGCGCTCAATCCAGTACACACTATTGGTCGTCAAATATGTGAAGTGCTTGAACTCCATCGACCAGAGCTCGACAAAAAGGAGCGGGAGGCTTTCTCGATTGAGATGCTGGCAAAAGTCAAAATCCCAATGCCAGAGAAACGATTGAATGAGTATCCCCATAACCTATCTGGCGGTATGCGCCAGCGTGTCATGATCGCGATGGCGTTGGCCTGTAAGCCGGACATTCTGATTTGTGATGAACCGACTACAGCGTTGGATGTTACGGTTCAGGCGTCTATCCTTGAACTGATGAATGAGCTTCAGGAAGAAACAGGCATGGCGATGATCTTCATCACTCACGACCTCGGGGTTGTGGCAGAAGTGTGTGATGATGTTGCCGTGATGTATGGTGGGCGTATTGTCGAAAAAGCAGAAATTTTTGAGTTGTTTGATAACCCGCAGCACCCATACACAGAGCGTTTAATGGGATTGATGCCGAGCTTAGATAATGAGCCGAAGCAGATGATCGATATCAAGCCTATTGATGCCAGTATGTTTGCCAGTTAACTGGGCAAAGTGAACGAGTCATAAAAGAGGATGTTATGGCAAAAGAAGTATTAAGAATTGAAAATCTTAAGCAGCACTTTGTTTCTGGTAAAGGGCTGTTCAAGAAAGGCTACACCATCAAAGCGGTAGACGGGGTTTCACTGTCTGTTTCTGAAGGTGAAACACTGGGGCTAGTTGGTGAGTCAGGTTGTGGTAAAAGCACCCTTGGTCGCACGATCTTAAAGTTATACGAGCCAACGGAAGGTAAGATTTTCTTTGAAGGTAAAGACATCACTAAACTGTCTGTCAAAGAGATGCGATCGCTGCGTAAAGACATGCAAATCGTCTTTCAAGACCCAATGGAATCACTCAATCAGCGTCATACCATCGGTATGATTCTAGAAGAACCGTTTGTTATTCATAAAATCGGTACACCAGCCGAGCGCAAACAGTGGGTAAAAGAGCTTTTAATCAAGGTGGGTTTGCCAGAAACGGCAGTCAACCGCTATCCACATGAGTTTTCAGGCGGCCAACGTCAGCGTATCGGTATTGCTCGCGCGATTGCATTGAAGCCTAAATTACTGATTTGTGATGAATCGGTATCTGCACTAGATGTATCGGTACAGGCACAAATTCTGAACCTATTACTACAACTGCAACAAGAGATGAACTTGGCGATCATCTTTATCTCTCACGATCTCTCTGTGGTGAAACACGTTTCAGACAAAGTTGCCGTGATGTATTTTGGTAAAGTGGTAGAAGCAGGCAGCGCGAAAGAAATTTATGCAAACCCGCAAAACGAGTACACCAAGAAACTCCTATCTGCGATTCCGATCACCCACCCTAAATATCGGAAGAAAAAGCGCCTGGCTGAAAAAAAGCAGCAAGTGGCGTAAGTGATGCCACAGGTCCTATAACACAAAAACGCTCCGCCAAATAAGCGGAGCGTTTTTATAGGCCTATGTTAGGTCTTGGTGTCGATTGGCGCTTGAGTATTATGATTGATTGAAGATCGTTGCATGCTAAACTCAAGGCCTATCTTATTTGTCTGGATAATGGACCATGCCGTCGAACTTACCGAAATCCTTTAGTCGACCGTTCCTGAAAATCTTCCATATTTTGGAGGCGGTATTACTAGTCTCTATTACCTTGGCGACGTTGTACGCCATGATGCAAGAGTTTGTACACGTATTTGTCGAGAAGCGTGTCTTACTCACGGATATTCTTTTGATGTTTATCTATCTGGAAGTGCTCGCCATGGTGCAGCAGTTCGTGATGAACGGAAAAATTCCGGTACGCTATCCTATCTATATCGCGATGATGGCGATCGCCCGCTATATCACACTAGGAATGAAAGAACTGGATGCGGTTTTGGTTGTGTGGTTATCTCTGGCAGCGTTTATCTTAGCTGCGGCAACGTTGCTCATCAGAGTCGGGCATCATTATTGGCCCTACGTTGATAACAGAACCTTGGAAAAAGATGAATAAAAGAAAGCCCCGTACTAGCGGGGCTTTTTTGTTTCAATACTCGATGACTTTTAGATCATTCAATATTTTGGATCTGCTCACGCATCTGTTCGATCAGAACTTTCAGTTCAACGCCCGATGCGGTGATGTCGGTGCTGATGGATTTCGACGCTAGCGTGTTCGATTCACGGTTGAACTCTTGCATCATGAAGTCCAGACGACGACCCACTGCGCCACCTTTTTTCAGAATGTTTGTGGTTTCTTTTACGTGAGAGTCCAAGCGATCGAGCTCTTCAGCAACATCCGATTTTTGCGCTAGCAAAATCAACTCTTGCTCGATACGAGACGGATCCAGTTCCACTTTAGCGTCTTCGAACTTCGAGAATAGTCGCTCACGTTGCCATTCTAAAATTTCTGGCATGCGCGCACGCACTTTTACGACTTCTGCAGAAATGGCGTTCAAACGCTGTTCAATCAGCGCTTTCATGTTCTCGCCTTCACGAGCACGCGCTTCAATAAACTCATCCATTGCGCCATCAAACGCTTCTAGTAGCACTTTATTTACCGCATCCATGTCTTGCTCTGGCGTTTCCATTACCCCCGGCCATTGCATGACTTGAAATGGATTGATTCGGCTCAGTTCACCAGTCATGTGCATGACTTGTTCAGCGGCCTTAATTACCTGGCTAGCAAGCGCTTCGTTGATGCTAAGCTCACCTTTTGCAGCAGGGTTTGCTTCAAAACGCAGATTACATTCCACTTTGCCTCGCGCTAAGCGCTTACGAAAACGCTCGCGTAAAACGGGCTCTAATCCACGAAATTGTTCTGGCATGCGGAAGTATGTTTCTAAATAACGCTGGTTCACGCTGCGGATTTCCCATACCGCAGAACCCCAGTCGCCTTTTACTTCTTTGCGTGCATACGCTGTCATACTGTAAATCATCGAATTTTCCTGTCTTCATTTTTTGAAAATTACTTCAAGAGTGTATCACGCTGCGTCGATAGGTGCGCGGGATGTATGGATTGTTTATGTTGTGCCAGCGGCGTAACCTATGAATCCGGAATCGATTCCGTTATAATCTTCGCCCAACCAAATCGTCTTCTCCTCATATTTAAGGTAGATGCCCATGCGTCCAAACGATCGCAAGGCGGATCAAGTTCGCCCTATCAAAATTACTCGTAACTACACAGCTTACGCTGAAGGGTCAGTGCTAGTTGAGTTCGGTAACACCAAAGTGTTGTGTAATGCGACCGTCGAAGAATCTGTGCCACGTTGGCTAAAAGGTCAAGGTAAAGGCTGGGTTACAGCTGAATACGGCATGCTACCTCGAGCAACACATTCTCGTACTCGTCGTGAAGCGGCAAGCGGCAAACAAGGTGGCCGTACGATGGAAATTCAGCGTCTTATCGCGCGAAGCCTACGTGCCGTTGTCGATCTAAAAGCCATGGGTGAGTTCATGATCACCGTTGACTGTGACGTTATCCAAGCTGACGGTGGTACGCGTACTGCATCGATCAGCGGCGCAAGTGTTGCAATGGCCGATGCGTTCCAACACCTAGTGGATAGCGGTAAGCTAAAAGCGAATCCAATGAAAGGCCACGTAGCAGCAGTTTCAGTTGGTTTGCTAGGCGATGAAGTATTGTGTGATCTTGAGTACGTTGAAGATTCAGCGGCAGACACAGACATGAACGTTGTAATGACCGAAGAAGGTAAGATGATTGAAATTCAGGGCACCGCAGAAGGTGAACCGTTCAGTCACGAACAGCTGATGGCATTGCTCGAGTCGGCGAAAATCGGCATTACGGAAATTGTCGCAGCGCAGAAGGCGGCGTTAGCCAATTGATTTAGATAGCTCCCATTATGGGGGCTATTTTTTTATCTCGACAATAGAGAAATGAATGATTGTCGAGAAGAGACACAAGAAACCAAGGACATAGAGAGAAAATAATGAAAGCATACCAGCGTGAGTTTATTGAGTTTGCACTTGAGAAAGAAGTTCTTAAGTTTGGTGAGTTTACTTTGAAATCTGGCCGTAAAAGCCCGTACTTCTTTAACGCTGGTCTTTTCAATACTGGTCGTGATCTCGCACGTCTAGGCCGTTTTTACGCAGCCGCGCTCGCTGATTCTGGCATTGAATTCGATGTACTGTTTGGCCCTGCGTACAAAGGTATTCCTATTGCAACGACAACGGCAGTCGCGCTGGCGGATCACCACGATATCGACACGCCTTACTGCTTCAACCGTAAAGAAGCGAAAGATCACGGCGAAGGTGGCAACCTTGTTGGTTCTGCGTTAGAAGGTCGCATCATGCTGGTGGACGACGTGATTACGGCGGGTACGGCAATCCGTGAATCGATGGAAATTATTAAAGCAAATGGCGCTGACCTTGCGGGTGTGTTGGTTGCTATCGACCGCCAAGAGAAGGGCAAGGGCGAGCTTTCTGCGATTCAAGAAGTTGAGCGTGACTTTGGTTGTGCCGTGATTTCAATTGTAAGTTTGGGTGATCTTGTGACTTACTTAGAAGAGAAAGGTGACGCTGCTGAACACTTGGAAGCAGTTAAAGCCTATCGCTCGGAATACGGCATTTAATTTGTTACTTTTTCTGAAAAAGTAAAAAGGGCAGATGGATATCCATCTGCCCTTTTTTTGTTGTTGGATTTATCGCCTTGACCACTTACTTATAGCGAATGCCTTTCTCGACATGCTCATCTTGCATGGTTTTGTAGCGTTTATGGAGCCACATCCATTGCTCTGGAGCGCGCAGAATGACCTCTTCCACATACTTGTTCATATAAGCGGCAGCGGCGACTTCGTCTTTTTGTGGATAGTCGGCTTCAATGCACTTATCGGCGATGATGTCGTATTTTCCTTCGTCATTGCGAAACCCTGAGCCTGGGATGATCGCACATTTTGATGTATACGCCAGAATGCTCGTGCCTGTTGTCGTACACGCATCGTCTACGGCAAAGAAGGGCACAAATACTGATTTTTTGCGACCGTAATCGTGATCCGGCAGATAGAACAGACGCTCACCACTGCGTAATACACGAATCATCTTTTTCACATCTTTACGATCAATCAATTTATTGCCGTTATGTGTCCGTCCCCAATACTGGATAAAGTTATAAGCAGGATTATTATGTGGACGAAACGCGCCGTACCCGGCCACGCCTAACACGGCGAAAGCACGCGCAGTGATCTCTAGATTAAGAGCATGGACACAACAAAGTAGGACGCCTTTACCTTCTTTGGCTTTTTCACGCAGTGCGCCGAGATCTTTCTCGACGATCAGGTTTTTAAAGCGCCAAGTCGGCCAGAACCAAGTGATCCCGGTTTCTATGAGTGCCATACCGGTATTTTTGAAGTTCTCTTCAACAATATGTTGAATCTCTTCAGGTGTTTTGTCTGGAAAGGCCAATTCTAAGTTACGTTGAGCAACGTGGACACGCTTTTTACCGTAGCGCATGCCAAGTTTGCCGAGTGAACGACCTAATGAAAGCAGCAGCCGATAAGGAAGAATATTGACGAGGATGGCCAACAGACCAAACCCAAGCCATACGCCCCAGTTACGAGGGTGAAGAAGTGAAAGAGAAAACTCGGGCTGCGTGTATTTGTCTTTACTCATAGTCTTTTACTTTATTTGTGCACTCAAAAGCGCCCAGTACTCGTCAAAGTTTGCAGTCGGCTGGTATTTAAAGTCGCTACGCACAAAGCGGTTTAGGCTACCCTCAACTTGTCCCAGAATTTGCGCGGCTAGGATGCGCTCTTCGACAGGGAAAGACTTCCCTTCACGAATCTTACGTTCACGCAGGATCTGGCGCAATTGTGTTTCTATGCGCTCAAAGAGTTGATTGATGCGTTCACGTAGGCGTTCATTTTCAAACATTAGAGCATGGCCCGACAAAATGCGTGTCAGACCTGGGTTACGTTCAGAGAACGCCAAAATAAGGTGCATCACCATACGAATACGCTCTAGTGTATCTTTTTCGTCGTCTAGAATACGGTTGATACGTGTCATCAAGGCTTCTTCAATGAACTCAATCAACCCTTCGAACATGCGCGCTTTACTTGGGAAATGACGATACAGCGCGGCTTCTGAAACGCCGACTTGCTTGGCCAGTTTTGCCGTAGTAATGCGTGAAGCGCCTTCTGTTGATTCAAGCATTTCTGCCAATGCTTGTAAGATCTCTTCACGACGGTTGGATTTTTTACTGCCGGCCATTAGTTACTTCCTTTCAAAATACAAAGTTGAGCGGAGGGGATTATAAGACGCTATTTCGCCTCAAACTAGACCACTAAGGGTGGAATGGGAGATTTAACACCCTTAGTTGTCATGTTTGTACCAAATTTATGCCAGCTTTTGTGAAAAGTTGGCAGGGTTTTCAAACGTTAGTTACATCAAGTGATGCATTTTTTCGAGAATTTTAAAGCTCAATGCTTCTTTTGATTCTAAAGCGAGCGCAAGTTCACCCTCAGGCCAGTACAGGGTAATCGCGTTGTCGTTGCTGTTAAATCCTTGCCCTGCAACCGAAACGTCATTCGCACAGATCATATCGAGGTTTTTCTTTGTTAACTTGCCTCGAGCATAGGTCTCTACATCATTGGTTTCAGCCGCAAAACCGACGGTAAACGGACGCTTCTCCGTCATTGCTGCTACAGAAGCAACAATATCAGGATTTTTGACCATATTAATGACCATTTCGTCATTGTCTTCCGTCTTTTTCAACTTTTGAGACGCGATCGTTTGTGGGCGGTAGTCGGCAACAGCAGCGCAGCTAATAAACGCATCATGCTTGTTTGCGTGTGTCATAACGGCTTCGTGCATCTCTTGTGCACTGGAAACATTAATGCGCTCAACACCTACGGGCGTATTTAAACTGACAGGACCGCTCACGAGGGTGACTTTTGCTCCCATCTGCGCTGCGGCGCTCGCCAACGCATAGCCCATTTTCCCGGAGCTATGGTTCGTAATGTAACGCACTGGATCAATCGCTTCGCGAGTTGGCCCGGCGGTAATGAGTATCGACTTACCTTCTAGCAATTTTGGCTGAAAGAACTGTTCACATAGATGTACTAGCTGCATTGGTTCCAGCATTCGACCTGGTCCCACATCACCACAGGCTTGCTCTCCTGCCGCAGGACCCCAGATGTGCATACCGCGACGCGCTAACGTAGCGATGTTCTCTTGGGTTGCGAGATTGCGATACATCTGTTGATTCATCGCAGGAGATACAGCAACAGGGGAATCCGTCGCGAGCACAAGCGTGGTAAGCAAATCGTTCCCCATACCTGCAGACATGCGCGCGATTAAGTCCGCGGTCGCTGGAGCTAATAGCACTAAATCTGCCCACTTGGCCAATTCAATATGGCCCATAGAGGCTTCCGCTGCTGGGTCTAATAAACTGTCCGAGACAGGACGGCCCGAAACGGCTTGCATGGTTAAAGGGGTAATGAACTCTTTTGCTGCTTTCGTCATTACAACTTGAACTTGCGCTCCTCTCTCTATGAGGCGACGGGTTAGCTCCGCACATTTATACGCAGCAATACCGCCACTGATGCCGAGTAGAATTTTCTTTCCTGCTAGTGTTTGCATGTGAGATCTCCAATTTGATGACCGGATTTTAACACAATTCAAAGTCTGACCGCCCGAGCATATATAACGAGAAGATAATTCACATCAAACTCCAGAGTATTAATCTGACCGAGGAAGGGAAAATTCTCGCCTACCTCACAGACAAGTTGCGCGGAGTTTGCAAGTCTGAAAAGAAAAAGAGGTACTGGAAACCATGGTGTTGAAAAGTCGAAACAAATTGCTGCTGATAACCCTAATTCCGTTGTTGTTGATCACCACGTTGATCTCAGTGGTGTATTACATCAACAGCAGTAAAAGTTTGGAAGCGGAGCTGGCAAGAGACAGGCAAGAGCTCATCGAAACGAAAAAGAAAGAGTTACAAGCCTACATGATGATGGGTGTGACGGCGATAAAACCGTTATACGACACGGATGTAAATGGAAGTAATAAAGAGGCAGCAAAAGAAATTCTGAAAGCCATGCGCTTTGAAAGCGATGGTTACTTTTTTGCCTACGACTCTCAAGGTGTGAATACGTTACATGCCATCAAACCTTCTTTAGAGGGTAAAAACCTTTACGACTTAAAAGATGAAAATGGGGTCGCAGTTATTGCGGGCTTGATTGATGCTTCTCAAAAAGGGGATGGGTTCCTCTATTTCTCGTGGCACAAACCGACCATTGACGCACAAGCGCCTAAGCTAGGCTATGCAGAATATTTATCGAAATGGGACTGGGTTTTAGGCACTGGTGTTTATATTGATGACATCGACCAGCAAGTTGCGATGCACAGAGAGTTAAAGGCTCAAGAGCTAAAAGAGCATACGTTATCTGCTGTGTTGATTTCCGTTGTTGGGTTGATCATTACCAGTGTTCTCACCAGTATCGTGGTGTCGAAAGGCATTCAGCCATTACAACATGTCGCGGCGTCATTGAAAGATGTAGCCGCAGGCGGCGGTGACTTAACGGCTCGTTTAAAAGTCGAAAGTCAGGATGAAGTCGGTGAAGTGGCGGCCGCGTTTAATGAGTTTATGGATAAGCTGCACCCACTGATGCAGGATATCCACCGCTCTGCGACGACAGTACAAACCGTTTCTCAAGATTTGAACACTCAGACCAGCCAAGCGAGCGGTCAAATGCAGGACCACTGTTTAGAGACGGACAAAGTCGTGACGGCAGTGACGCAAATGAGCATGACAGCCAAAGAAGTAGCCAGCAATACCAATGCGACCGCGCAGGCGATTGAGGATGCCAACAGTCAAGTTACCGAAGCTCAGCGTGAAGTGGAACAAGCAATTGAAGGCATTACCGAGCTAGTGAGGGAGATAGACAGTACGTCAGATGCAATTTCTGAGTTGAGTTTACAAACCGAAAAAATAACCAAAGTGCTGGATGTGATTGGCGAGATAGCCGAGCAAACGAATTTGTTGGCCCTAAATGCGGCGATTGAAGCGGCTAGAGCCGGTGAGCAAGGCCGAGGATTTGCCGTCGTTGCGGATGAAGTTCGCTCGCTAGCCAGTCGTACGCAAAATAGTACTCATGAAATTGGTGACATGCTTAAGCAGCTACAAAATGGTGTATCAAGAGCGGTCAGTACGATGTCGGTGAGCCAAAAACGAGGTGTAAAAACGGCGGAAGAATCGGCGCTCATTCAGCAATCTCTTTCTAGTGTTCATCATTCTATCGGAACAATTCGAGATATGGGTATTCAAACCGCGTCTGCTGCCGAAGAGCAAAGTGCGGTTGCAGAAGACATCAACCAAAACTTAGTGGCTATTCAACAGATCGTGAACAACATTAATAAGACGTTGCAGCATGCCGAGTCAATCAGCACGCAGCTATCACAATCTGGAACAGAAATTCACGGCTTGGTTGGCAATTTTAAACTCTGATGAACTGTTAAGTTGCATTGAAAGCACTGATGGTACGAAGAAAGCGAAAGTCATACTCGACTTTCGCTTTTTGTTTTGTGGAATAGGGGCACTTTCCATATAAAGAGACATCAGATGATACTGAAAGCTATGCCAACTGAGTCCATGCCCAGAGAGAAGTTGTTGCAACGAGGACCGCAAGCATTGACCGATGCTGAGCTACTGGCCATCTTCTTGCGCACAGGCACCCGCGGAATGAACGTGATTGAGCTTGCAGACTTCCTTATTCAAGACTTTGGTTCGCTCAGACAACTATTTTCAGCATCAGAGCAAGAGTTTTGTCGTCACAAAGGATTGGGGCAAGCCAAGTATGTTCAGTTGCAAGCGGTACTAGAAATGACGCAACGCTACTTGGCGGAGACGCTAAAGCGTGGTGATGCCTTAACCAGTCCCGACCAAACTAAGTTATATCTGTCTTCTATTTTAAGGGATCGGCAAAGAGAGGCTTTTTATATTCTTTTTCTTGATAACCAGCACCGAGTGATAAAAGATGAAATTTTATTTGAAGGAACGTTGGATGCCGCGTCGGTTTATCCGAGAGAAGTCGTCAAGCGAGCTCTGCATCATAATGCGGCGGCTTTGATTTTGGCGCACAATCATCCTTCAGGCGTTGCTGAGCCGAGCCAAGCTGACAGAAGGATTACAAGGCGTCTCACCGACGCATTAGCATTGGTGGATATTCGTATTTTGGACCATTTCGTCATCGGAGATGGGGAAAGTGTCTCTTTTGCTGAAAGAGGCTGGATATAACTGTGCGTTTTTTAGGTTGTTAGTTGCTAAAAATCTGCTATCATCCACGCCACTAAATTTTTAACTGAATTCAGCTTGGACTGCTAAAAAAATCTGCTGTCTAAAAAAAGATCACGAAAACCTGTAAAAAGGATCTGTTCGGGTCTTGAGCAATGCATATCAAGTTAGTATAATGCGCGACCTTTGATAGCCTTGTATGGATTTTCCATAGCGGTTCTTAACCTCTAACTTCTTTTCGAGAGATAGAGAGGTTCGGCCACCAAGGTTGATATCGAGCTGAAACGATTTTGGAGAAGACATTCATGTCACGAGTATGCCAAGTAACTGGTAAGCGTCCAGTAACGGGTAACAACCGTTCACACGCACGAAATGCTACTAAGCGTCGTTTTCTGCCGAACCTACAAACTCATCGTTTCTGGGTAGAGAGCGAAAAACGTTTTGTTAAACTACGTCTATCTGCTAAAGGTATGCGCATCATCGACAAGAAAGGTATTGATACTGTTCTTGCAGACATGCGTGCACGTGGCGAAAACGTTTAAGAGGAAATAAGCAATGGCAAAGAAAGGCGTTCGTGAGAAAATCCGTCTAGTATCTTCTGCAGGTACAGGCCACTTCTACACAACTGATAAGAACAAGCGTAACATGCCAGGCAAATTTGAGATCAAAAAGTTTGATCCAGTAGTTCGCCAGCACGTTATGTACAAAGAAGCAAAAATCAAATAATTGGTTTCAGTCTCTTTGATGAATTGAAAAACCCAACTTTCGAGTTGGGTTTTTTATTACCTAAAGAAAAGTGCTGAAGAAAAGTGTTCAGTACGTCATCGGATTATAAAGCACTGCTGAAGTCATTTTACTGGTCCGACTCTATACTAGAATTTTTAATTTATCGCCCTATACCGCTTGGTCACCGCTTCTCTACATACTTGCACACCATTGTTCTAGTCAAGCTCAATACTCTTTGGTAGTTTACTCATAACTATAAGAGAGTAGAGATGGTTATGCGTGTGAGTCCGGCTCGTCGCCGCCGATGGAACAATATTCTTATTCTGGGCATTATCGCGTTTATAGTGATCTTAAATGCGCCGATGTGGATCAAAACTTACCTATTAACAGACCAAGCAGACCCTTACCCAAATGTACTTCGCTCCGACTATACGGTTGAGTCTTTGTACTATAGTGGCTGGGAGTTCGAACTGCATGATGGACGATGGCAATCTAACGTCAAAGTCGATGCACCGATCAGTGAACTTGTATCACGCTGGCAATCATTGGAAGGGACCGAGCTTACCTCGGAACAGTTCGATCATTTAAAACCTAACCTGACGATACCTGAAACGGTAGAAGTTTGGTATCAGGATCTCGAAGAGCCGCAGCGGGTAACTTTCTTTCGTTTACCTGATTTTTGGCTATTTAAAACCTGGCAAGACAAATGGGTCGCTATCTCCGTCGATGAAAACTACCTTATGCCAGAGTAAAGCCTTTTTGCGTCTATACCCCTAATAAGCTTCCCTATTTATCGTTTTTCTTTTCGATTATGCTAGCAGCGAGAACTATTAGCCGGTGAATTGGAGAATCTAATGCCTGAGTTGCCAGAAGTTGAAGTCAGTCGTATGGGAATTAGCCCCCACATGGTTGGACAAACGATCCAGTCGTTTACTTTTCGAACGCCTAAATTGCGCTGGGATATTCCTATAGAGCTTAAAAAATTGGAAGGGCAGGTGATCCGTACGATTAGCCGTCGTGCGAAATACTTACTGATCGAGACAAACACAGGTACAGCCATTGTTCACTTAGGCATGTCTGGGTCTTTACGTGTCCTAGATGCCGACTTTCCGCCAGCAAAGCACGATCATGTGGATCTCAAACTAAGTAGTGGAAAAATACTACGTTATAACGATCCGCGTCGTTTTGGGGCATGGTTGTGGTGTGCTCCTGGCGAGTCACATGCTGTACTAGCAAACATGGGGCCTGAGCCTTTAACTGAAGAGTTCAACGCGGAATATGTAGCGGAGAAAGCTAAAAATAAGCGTGTTGCCGTCAAGCAGTTCATCATGGACAACAAAGTCGTGGTTGGTGTCGGGAACATCTACGCGAATGAATCGTTGTTTAAATCTCGAATTCACCCTTCAAGGCCCGCAGGTAAACTGACTTCTCAAGAGTGGGGATTACTTGTTGAAAATATCAAAATGACACTTGAGATTGCCATTACGCAAGGTGGGACTACGCTGAAAGACTTTGCGCAAGCTGATGGAAAGCCGGGTTACTTTGCACAAGAGTTATTAGTTTACGGAAAAGCCGGAGAGCCATGCCCAGAATGCGGCGAACGACTTCAAGAGCTAAAAATAGGGCAGCGTAATACCTTCTTTTGTGGTGAGTGTCAGAAGTAAGACGAGCTAATATCGAGCTTAAGTTGTTGTAATCTTGCGCTAGAGCCTCAATAATTCAATCAGTTTCGAATAACTTAGTAAATTATATGAAAGTCATTTATCCGGGCACTTTTGATCCAGTGACTAATGGTCATCTCAATCTAATAGAACGCACTCACGAAATGTTTGATGAGGTTGTGATTGGCGTAGCCGCAAGCCCATCGAAGAACACCATGTTTTCATTGGAAGAGCGCGTTGCACTGATGCAGGACGTTGTAGCGCATTTACCTGGTGTGACGGTAAAGGGGTTCTCTGGGTTATTAGTGGATTTCGCAAGAGATGAGCAAGCTAAGGTTCTTATTCGTGGTTTGCGAACAACGGTAGACTTTGAATACGAGTTTGGACTGACCAACATGTACCGAAAGCTATTACCAGGTATCGAAAGTGTATTTTTGACACCTGAAGAAGAGTTTGCGTTTCTATCGTCGACTATCGTGAGAGAAGTGGCCATTCATGGCGGAAGTATCGATCAGTTCGTTCCCAAGCCAGTAGCCATCGCGATTGGGGAAAAACTGAATGAAAGACAGTAAATTCCCTTATTATTTCTCAAACGCTCTCTCGATACTTATCCCTCGTTTTGTATATCGAGCACAAGCAAAGCGTTTACTTTCGAATTTAACTGAAGCCGAGAAGCAACTCTGCCTTGAGCGGATGAACTATTACAACAAGTGTGAAACGCCGTTTTCAGTCGATAGTCGAGAACAAAGTTACGCGACTGTCGATACATTCAAAAAAACGAAAGGTTGGACGTATTTTTTCGATCTTCGCCAAGTTGTACGCTATTTCCCTTCCAGTTTTGCGTTTAACTACATCAACGGTGATGTTACACACATTCCCAATGTACCGAGCTTTATAAAAAGCCGCCCTATTTTTGGTAGCAACCAAAATTCAGTGGTATTGAAACTCAACCAAGTTCGTCACTTTAAATTTGTTGATGATCCTGTTCGCTATCAAGATAAAAAGGACATGGTCGCTTGGCGTGGTGTGGGTTTTCAGCCTCATCGTCAAAAGGTGATTCATGCGTTCTACAACCATCCGCAATGCAACATTGGCCAGACCCGCCCGGTAGAAGGGCAGCCTTGGGAAAAAGGTTTTATGAGCATTGAGGAGCAACTTCAATACAAGTTCTTGTTGTGTATAGAAGGCAATGATGTGGCCACCAACCTTAAGTGGGCTATGTCGTCTAACTCCTTGGTTATTATGTCAAAGCCAAAATATGAGACTTGGTTTATGGAAGGTAAGTTAGAGGCTGGTGTCCACTATGTTGAAGTGAAGGATGACTATTCGGATTTGCCCGAAAAGATGGACTATTATCTAGCGAATGAGCAAGAAGCATTAGCGATCATTGAAAATGCGCACCAGTGGGTTGAGCAGTTCAAAGATAAACGTAAAGAGCGTTTGATCTCATTGATGGTTGCCGATAAGTACTTCGCTTTATCTCAGCAACAATAAAAAAGGGGCGTTTCGCCCCTTTTTATAATCTTAAGCTTCTAGAAATTGTTCAACACCATTCTCACAGCGTTTAAGCTTGTTTTTAATGGTGTTCTCTAAAATCTCGTCATTTTGTCCGAGTGACGCACGAGAGTTTTCTACGTGGTACAAGTGGTAGCCTACACCTGCGAATTTTAGGTAAAGACGTGACTTACCCGCATTCAACATGCGATGAACAAACTCGCTGTCTTCGCGTCCCCATCCAACAAAATCTTGGTTGAAGCCATTCACCTCGATGACATCTTGTCGCCAAAACGCCATGTTGCAACCGCGAGTGGCTTTATCGTTATTGCGCTCGTAAGAGAACCATTTCGATAGCAAAGCGTTGGTGATGCAGTTCTTACGATTGCGAATGCCTTTGCTGAAGATAGAAGGTACTAAGCCGTTTTCCATGATGGCCTTGCTGCAGTTTTCATCCGTTAACACACGTCCACCCTGTACAAACCAATTTGGCTTTGCGACTTGCTTATGTGATTCAATAAACGTTTGAGACAATACCATGTCGCCATCAATCATGATGAGGTAGTCACCTGATGCTTTTGCGATAGCACGGTTGCGGCTCATCGAAAGTTGAAAGCCATTATCTTCGTGCCAGCTATGGATAAGTGGCACGGGAAAGCCGTCACGAAGTTGGTCGATCATTGCTTTGGTATCGTCTCGAGAACCGTCATCTGCAACAATGACTTCATCAGGCAAAACGGTTTGACGTTTCACGCTTTCTAACACCGCTTTTAATGCTTCTTTCCAGTTGTAAGTGGTGATAATTAAAGTCGTTTTCATGATTTTTTTGCCTGTTCACGTAAGTAGAGATCGATATATTTTACAAAAGTAGAGTGCATGCTTAGCCAAGCTAGAATGAAACCATGTTTGCCATCAAGGAAGCCTCGTTTGAGCACATACATCTTCAAAAAGCTAGCAAGAGCGTGAACGATAGCGGTCGTTAAACCCGCTTTCTTTTTACCTTCACGTTCATCCGTCCAGGCCTTGAGGTAGCCAGTGGTTTTATTGATGTAATGATGAAGGTGCTCGTAAGTGTAGTGATGCAGTCGACCATCCAGTTTTTCAGTTTGATAGTTTTTCTCATCAACTTTTTCATGAACGAGCGAATCATTATATTGCGTATATTCGGTGCGATATAAGCGCACAATCCAGTCTGGAGACCAACCAGAATGGTAGATGAACTTACCAAACGCTGAGCTTAGTCGATTAAGTTTGTATAAAACGTTCGGCTTATTGGCTGATACCGCGTGTAAGATACTTTCTTTTAGCTCTGGAGTGACTTGTTCGTCCGCATCAAGCCATAAAACGTAGTCTGCCGTAACGTATTGCTGCGCAAGTTGGCGTTGTTTACCGAAACCTGGCCAATCTAGGTTGGTGTAAAACTTATCTGTGTATTGTCGGGCGATTTCTTCGGTGCGATCGGTGCTGCCCGAGTCTAGAAGGACAATCTCATCGACCCAATCTTTTACTGTGTCTAGACAAGCTTGTAAGTGCTTCTCTTCATTTTTTACAATTAAGGCAACGGCTAAGGTTGGTTTGGACAAGGTCATTTCCTTCTTAACAAATCAAGACAGTAAGTTTACTGGTATTGAGGATACAAATCTTCTAAGACTTGATCGAACATGCTCATTACTTGAGTGTTAGTAATGCGGTTCATTGCCGTTTCATCTTTAGCGCGAGTTCGCCAGCTTAACTCGTGACTGTTTTTGCCTGTTTCCGCAAAGATCGTTTCTTCATAAACCGAGACAACGTATTTTAGGTAGCGGTAAGGTCCCACTCGAAGCGGATTATGGTGTGCATAGAGCCCGATGATTGGCGTTTTCATGGCATTTGCCATGTGTGCTGGTCCGGTATCGGGGGCGATGACCATTTCAACCTTATCTATTAACGCAAGCATTTGCAGAATTGAACTTTGTCCAACTAAATTTAGACACGGTTCTTCCAAGCGAGATTGAATGGCCTCTGCCAGGTCCAATTCTACCTGAGCAGGGCTGCCTGCCAGAATCACGTTCCAGCCTTTTGCTCTGGCATGATGAATCACATCCACATAACCTTCCGCGTTCCAGTTTTTATAAGCTTTGCTCGCACCAGGCACAATCAGCAGGTTAGGTTTACTACGAGAAATATGAGACTCTGCCCAAGCTTGGTCGTGGTCTGAATAAGAAAGTACCCAGTTCAGTTCTGCCTTTGGTACCCCAATTTGATGGGCAAAGGCCATTAAGCCATCTGCGACATGCAGAGATTGCGGGGAAGGCACTTTGACATTGGTAAATAGCGTCTGAAAATCTTGGCTTCTATCAGAAGAGAAACCAAGTTTGTATTTTGCTTTAATGCCCAACGTCGCGACACTCGCTCGAATCGCGTACTGCATATGCAATAGCGCATCAAACTCTCTGCCTTTCAGCTGTCGCCAAAGCGATTTGTAGCCATCAAGTCCCGCTTTTTTATCAAAAACAATCACTTCTACACCATCGATGGCGGCTAATAACTGGGCTTCAAGTTTACCCGTTATCCAAGTAATCTGGGTCGAAGGCCAGTGTTTCTGAATAGCTTGAATGGTGGCGATAGTATTGCAAACGTCTCCAATAGCGGACAAACGCAAGACGCATAGTGACGATGGGGCAGAAGTGAACATAATTATTGTCTGATTCGATGAATAGAGGCAGGTAAATTATGCAGACATCCCCAATAAATGTAAAATACACGGCTCGAATATAGCTAAGTACTGATAAGTGTTCTGCAATGTCAAAGACAACACCGCATCAATCGCAAGAATCTGGCAAACCGGGTAATACCGGGCTAAAGCGCATCGTTAAAGCGACGGGTTATTCGATCCAAGGATTAAAAGCGGCTTTTAAGCATGAAGCTGCCATTCGACAAGAGTTGGCTCTGTTGAGTATCGCTGTGATTTTGGCTTGGCTAGTGGATGTCGGCATGATTGAGCGTATCTTAATGATCGGGGTCGTGGTGTTAGTCTTGATTGTAGAGCTTGTGAATTCAGCTATTGAGGCTGTGGTTGATCGTATCGGTATTGAGCGGCATGAACTCAGTGGTCGAGCTAAAGACATAGGCTCTGCTGCCGTTATGGTTGCATTGGCGTTCGCCGGATTTACTTGGTTGTATATATTAGCCAGCCGATATTTAGGCTAGAGGGTAAGCGCGTGACTCAACAGTATCAAAACAACAACCAAATAATCTGGTTTGATGACGAGATCATTACAGACCCTAGCCAACCGATATTTGATGCGGAATACTGGCAGTCCTTAGACAAGGTGGTTGGCAGTGCGACGGGTAGAGGCACGACTTGGTTTATCCAACTAGAGAACATGCAAGCAGCACTGCGTCATTACCGTCGTGGTGGTTTGTTTGGGAAGTTAGTTAACGATCATTATTGGTTCTCTGGCTGGGATAACACCCGTTGTGCGCAAGAATTTCAGCTTTTGTTGGCGCTAATCGAGGCTGGGGTGCACGTTCCTCGCCCAATTGCAGCAAGAGCCGTAAAGTCAGGACTCTTCTATCAAGCTGATTTATTAAGTGAGCGAATCCCGAACGCCAGAGATCTGGTTAGTATCTTGCAAGAACAGTCTTTATCGGCAGAAATGTATCAGAAAATAGGGCAAGAAATTGCCAAGATGCATCAGGTTGGCGTTAACCATACCGACTTGAATATCCATAATATCTTGATCGACGACAAAGATAAGGTATGGATTATCGATTTTGATAAGTGTCGTTTTGAAACTTCTGGTGACTGGAAGCACCAAAATCTAAATAGACTTCTGCGTTCATTTAATAAAGAGCTTTCTCGTAAGAGTATTAATTGGAACGAGAAGGATTTTAAATTTTTGAAAGAATACTATGATATATATTCTGATAAAAATTAAATGTAGGAGTATAGTTGATCAAGTAATTAACTATACTCCTTAATTCTATTTACTATTAGAACAAACGGTTATATTAGGGAGGCCAAAAAGCCACTTATTGTAATAAGAGGTGTTTTTACCATAGGAATTATCAAAGAGATGTATATTCTTTCCTAATAAGCATGAAAAAATCAGTCCGTGTAGTCTATCAGTATGAACTTCATTATGCATATGAAAGTAATTCTCTGAACGAAATACTATCTCTTTTGATAGTCTATACCAAAGGTCATTAGCTTTCTTTTGTTTAAATTTCCACTTTTCTAGCGATGAATACTTTTTCTTGATATTAATATCTGAAATTGAAATAAGGTCATCCCAGTCAAAACCTTTTTTTTGTAGTCTCAAGTCATTATTTTGTGACTCAATATCTTTTCTAATCAGATTTAAAATTCGTCGTTGTTGAGGAAGTTCATCACAAAGTTCTTCTTTTTCGATCATAGGATGAAGACTATGAGCCATATCAGGAAGCAAATGATAGTTATTCGTGAATTTTTTCGAGATTTCGTAACTTCTTTCATCGCGAGTAATAAAGTGGAAATCTTTATGTTTAGAAAAAAGTTTGGCGCTAGCCTCCTCATTTGATATATCTTCAAAAAAAATTGTTTGTGGAAGACATATAATTCTTTTGGTAGGGAATTTAGATATGATATTTTCTCTTAGATTTTGGTGAACTTTATAAAGATCTCCAAAGTTACCGCCACCGTGTAAAACTATGACATCAGCTTCTTTAATCTTCTTAAAATCTAAGTTTTCACAACCACTACGATATATAACGTTAATATCATGTTCTTTAAAAAATTCTTCCGTTCCAAGGTATATAAGAAGATCCCCAACATTAAAATGTATCGGTATGTCTATATAAGCAATAGACTTTCCGTTTATCAGAGATGCAATAAGGTTATGCTGAGATTTTGCGCTATCCATAATCTCAAGCCACTTGTTTTCTCTTCTACTTCTACTCATAGCTCCTCCGGCTATATGAAACGATAATTAACCACTAAATACTTTGTATATTTTCATTTTTATTCTGAATAAAAATGAATCACTAATGTTGTACATTGACTTTATATGTTTTTCATATTTTTCATATGGTATTGATTCATTTTTTAGCTTTCTTAAATATTTAATGGCTGTTTTGTAAAAACTATACTTGAGTTTGTTACTGCCTTTCATAGTAGAATATGCAGAGTCAATGATTTTCACAAAATTATTTTGGTAATTAACATCATTAACTTTACTATTCATGATAGAATTTTTTCTAATTCTATAAAATATGATATTGTCACAGATAGAGTAGATTCTTAATTTTTTAGTAAATACCTGCCAATAAAACTCTTCATCTTCATGAATTAATCCGGGTACGAACCATATGTTGTCAAGCACTTCTTTTCGATACAATTTATTCCAAACTACGAACTCTAGGGAGAAAAATTTTTTGTCTAAATCTAATTTTCCTGTAATTCTTCTCTTTCTATAGTCTTCATATCTTTTATCTTCTTGATAAAACTTAGTTACTCTTCCTGAAACAATATCGTATCCAGTAGAATGCAACAATAATTTTTCAATTGCATCTTTTTCTAACCAGTCGTCTGAGTCTAGAAAAAACAAAAAATCTCCACGAGAGTTTTTTATCCCTGTATTCCTCGCTGCTGATAGCCCTTGGTTAGTTTGCTCTATGACTTTTATTCGAGGATCCTCATCTCGATATTGCTTAGCAATGTTTATGCTATTATCTTGAGAACCATCAATAATAGCAATTATTTCTATATTTCTATATGTTTGTTGTACGACGGAATCTAGACATTCAGGTAAATACTCTTCTACATTATATATAGGAACTATAATACTGACTAATGGATTGTTATTACTCATTTTTTATTCTCAAGGTTATATAGAAAATCAGAAAGTTGCTCGTATAACCTAAATATTTCTATATAGAGCTTATTCCATGCGGTGATACCAGATTTATCTTTTCGAGAACTGCCAATTGTTGATGGAATATCGGCTCTTTTGACAATATCTGGCCTTAAAACATGCGTGGATACACCATGTTTATACGGTTTTTCCATGTAGTCATCTACAGGTTCTATAAACTGAGTTGCGTTTTTTATGAATTTGGAAGCTGCATGTGGAGTTAGAATATATCCCATAATACCGCATGTGCGTTTGTTGAAGCGTACAATATTAAGTTTGTTATTAACTGAAGATATAACTTTAAATGATTTAGGCTTGGTTGCCGCAAGTTTTAGAAAGTCGTATTGTTCCGCTAATGTGTCGAAATGTGAAAACACGTCAAAAAACTCAGGTAATAAGTCGCAGTTATCTTCTAGAACCAGTATTGGTTCGTTTACCTCCAAGCACTTTTCCCAGGCTAGGTGGTGACTAGAGAAGCAAGCAATTTCGTTCTCAACTAGCCTATAGCCAAATCGTTTTCGAGTAAGGTCATCATTGCTACGTTCAGAGTATAGAAAGTCTGGCGCAGAGGAATCTATCGCTTCTATAAATTCGAATGGTATGTTGGCTTTGTTGAGTGCATTTTCCATGCGAACTCTTCTATCAACTGAGCGTTTCAAGTTAATAACAAAAACTTTCATTTTATACTCTCAATACATCTAATTGTCTTAGTTAGCGCACCAACATTATCTTTGACAAAGTTAAGGAGGTTTTCTTGAACTACACTTTTTGCTAACGCATCTTGAAACATAGCTTCAACCTTTAGACTCATCTCGTTAGGTGACTCAATCAGTTTGATAACTTTCTTATGAAGCATTTTCGCAACCAGATCTTGGAAGTTGTAATAGCTTGGTCCCGTGATTACAGGGACTCCCAGTGCTGCGGGCTCTAGCACATTGTGCCCACCAACCTTATCTCCAATTAGGCTTCCACCCATAAAGCAGATGTCCGCTGCGCCCATCAACGTTAGCATCTCACCCATTGTATCGCCGAGATATACTTGAGTATTCGTTTCTACTGCATGCGTTGAAGTACGACGCACAGTGTTAAAGCCTTGCTGTTGGCAAAGCGTGAATACATCATCAAATCGTTCTGGATGGCGAGGAACCAAAACGAGTAAAGCATTTGGATGAGATTTTAAAACTTGTCTATGTGCATCTAATACCTGTTCGTCCTCGCCTTTGTGGGTGCTAGCGGCAATCCAAATCGGACGATCGTCTCCAAACTGGGCTCGAAGCTGCTGTCCTTGCTGTTTCACTTGCTCTGATATTTGAATATCGAACTTAATAGAACCGGTAACGGATAGTTTCTTTTTCTCGACGCCTAAGCGTTCAAAGCGCTCGGCATCTGAAGCTGTTTGGCAGAGTACTTGAGTTAGGCATGGATGAAGTTGGTTAAAAAGCTGCTGTATTTTGGCGTAGTTCTTACACGATTTTTCAGATAGGCGCGCATTCACGACAGTTATAGGGATACCCGCTTTGTGAACATTGTGAAGCGTGTTTGGCCACAGCTCAGTCTCAATGATCAACATCTGTTTTGGTTGCACTGCTTTAAGAAAACCTTTGATAGCGAACCCAAAGTCAATTGGCATATAGCGGTGTTCAACTAAATCACCCAACTTAGCAATCTGTTCAGCTCCGGTACTTGTTGTTGTAGTAACTAGAATAGATTGTTCGGGGTTTTGTTCCTTAAGGGCTTTGATTAAAGGTGTCGCTGCTATGCTTTCACCAACAGATACGGCATGTATCCAAATAGGTTTGTCGTTGCTTTTTAGCTTGGGAGTTATGCCAAAGTGCTCTCTCCAGCGAGAGCCGAACTTAGGCTTATTTGGTTTGCTCTTGTACAAACCAAATAAAAGCAGCGGTGACGCTAGAGCGAGTAGTAAGGTATAAACAATACGAACTAACATGAGCTTATCGTAATGGCGTCAAGTTTTTGGATGCTATCTAGCACTTGCTTAGGCGAAAGTTCTGTCAAGCACTTAAGGTGTTTGTATTGACATTCACGCTGGAAACAAGGGCGACAATCAATATCGGTATGAACAATCTCCACTTTTTCAGCGAGTGGGGGGGTGTACTTCGGTGAAGTTGAGCCATACACGGCAACAACATTACAACCAACCGCAGCAGCCACATGCATTAAGCCTGAGTCATTCGCGACAACAGTCTTGCATGCAGCAAGTAGATCGACCGCTTCAATTAAGCTGGTTTGTCCTGCTAGAACATGAATGTTCTCATGGAATTGCATCGGGACAAGTGCGCGGATATTGTTACAAGTCTCTAAGTCTTTTTGAGAACCAAACAACCAGATTTGATGCCCAGATCGAGCCATTTGCGTCGCGACTTCAGCGTAGTGTGTTTCGGGCCATTTTTTGGCAGGACCAAACTCTGCTCCTGGGCACAGTCCAATGATTGGTTGGTCTTGCGTTAAGTTGAACTTTTTGAGCGTGGCTAGTTGCTCAGCCGCGTTGATTGCAAGGCGTGGGCGGGGCAAGGTTTCAAGCCCGCCAAGGGAGTTGGAGTCCACCATCTCTGCTTTTGGATAAGCTAATGCTACATAGCGTTCTACCATGTATTGAAAAGACTTCATGTTGGGGCGTAAGTCATTCAATAAACCATAGCGCATTTCTCCCTTCCAGCCAGTACGAAGAGGAATGTTGGCAAACCATGGGATCAGTGCTGATTTCGCTGATTTAGGCAAGATATAGGCGTGGTCATATTGCTTTTCACGTAATGATTTACCAATTTCCCTGCGGCCTAATAAGTTAAATTCACCATGACCGATAGGCATTTCAATCGCTTGGTGGATTTCTGGCATACGCTCAAGAATCGGTTTACACCATCCTGGAGCGATAACGTCAATTTGGCTATCTGGATGACGTTGCTTTAATACGATATATAACGATTGCGACATTACCATATCGCCGACCCACGCAGGGCCAATAATTAAAATCTTTTTCATTTATTTACTTGCCAATCAGTATCATATCTAGGCTTAAAGATATTGTAATAGTTATTGCCGTCTTCTTGAGAGTGCAGCAACTGCAGTACCCACATATATTGTTCGGGTTTATCACCGACAAAATATTCAATTGCTTCATTACAGGTACGAGCGTCTTGCTCTTCGCCTTTATCCAGCTCAAACGCCGGTAAAATCTCAATATCAAACGTACCATCTTCAGTGTTCATCGACGCAAATAGAGGCAGTACTTTTGAGCGTGATAGTTTCGCAATTTTGCCTAAACCAGGTAGCGTTGCTTTACGTGTAGCAAAGAAATCTACGAACACACTATGCTCTGGGCCGTGATCTTGATCGGGTAGATAATACCCCACATAGCCATCTCGAATGGATTTCAGAAAAGGCTTAATGCCACCTGAGCGTTCATAAACACGACCACCGTATTGAACTCTTTGCTTGTGCATCAGCCAGTCAGCAACATCATTCTTTTGTTTCTTCGCCATTGCAGAAACTGGCATTCCCATTGAAGCGAGCAAGATAGCAGGCACATCAATTGCCCAAGAGTGGGGAACCATTAAAATCACATTTTCGTTGTTATCAATGTGCTGTCGTAAAATGTCTAGGCCGCGAATTTGGCAACGGTTCTGAAGCCACTTTGGTGAGCGTAAACTTAGTAACCCGAAGCGAAAAAAGAACATGGCCGCTGTGTAGAGTGTTTTTTCTATCAAAGCTTCACGTTCTTGGAACGACTTTTCTGGAAAACACAGCTCAAAGTTAACCCTCGCTCGGTGAGCTGGCCCTTTGTGGGATTTAGACAGTTTTTTGGCAATGGTTTTCGCCAACCACTTTTGTAAACTTAGTGGCATTAATGATAAAGGTAAAAATAAGATAACACCTAACCACGTGCCCCAGTACTTAGGCGACAGGAAGTGGCGCTTAAACTCAGGGTTATATGCTTTAGGGTCGAAGTCATCACGTTTTATGGTCATGGCGTGTCTAGTTACCTATTCGTGTACTGTGGCGAAGTGGTTTAAATGAGAAAAAAGATATTAAGGAATGATACAGGCTATTACACTTGAGTAAAGGTGGCAGGTTATGGTTCTGCCACCTTGTGGTGCTTAACGGTTTTGGATAGTTAAGTATTCGGCAACGCCTTCTGCAACCGTCTTGAACTCAACATCACAGCCTGCGGTGCGCAGTTTGGTCAGATCCGCTTGTGTGAATTCTTGGTAAGCGCCTTTTAGGTGCTCAGGGAATGGGATGGTCTCAATTTGACCGTTGCCATGATGCTTGATAACTGCTTTTGCTACTTCTTCAAAAGATTCAGCACGGCCAGTGCCGCAGTTAAAAATGCCTGACACACCATTTTCTAAGAACCACAGGTTTACTTTACAGACATCACCAACGTAAACGAAGTCGCGTTTAAATGATTCGCTACCCGCGAACAACTTAGGGTTTTCACCTGCATTAAGTTGGTTGTTGAGGTGGAATGCGACTGAAGCCATGCTGCCTTTGTGGTCTTCACGTGGGCCATATACGTTGAAGTAGCGGAAGCCGGTGATTTGAGAAAGGGTTTCACCATGTTCTTCAGCGTCTTGCCATAGGCGACGAACGTAGTTATCAAACTGCTGTTTCGAGTAACCGTATACATTCAGTGCGCCTTCGTATTCGCGTTCTTCAACGAAAGTATCTGTATCGCCGTAAGTGGCTGCTGAAGAAGCGTATAGGAATGGAATCTCGCGGTCTAAACAGTAATGAAGTAGCTCTTTGGAGTACTCATAGTTATTTAGCATCATGTATTTACCATCCCACTCAGTCGTTGCAGAGCAAGCGCCTTCGTGGAAAATTGCTTCAATCGGACCAAAATCATCGCCCGCCATAATTTGGGTCAGAAAGTCGTCACGATCCATGTAATCTGTGATGTCCAGATCAACTAAGTTCTTAAACTTTTTGCCATTTTTTAGGTTGTCGACAACCAGGATATCGTTAATACCAGCTTCGTTTAGTGCTTTAACAATGTTGCTGCCGATCATGCCAGCGCCACCAGTTACGATGATCATAGAACTTCCACCATAGATTAAAATTTTCTCAGGAATTCTAGCAAGAAACGAAAAGTAGCGCTATTGGAAGCAGGAAGATAGGTTTTAGTCTTCTATGACTTAGTATCTAGATATGAAAAAGGGAGCCGCAGCTCCCTTGATTACTTTATTATTCCACATCCGAACGGTTAGGTCTTTGGTACCAAGGGTTTCGTTCGTCGGTTAATTCAATTAAGCTGTATTTGCGGCCGAGCTTCTGCCCTCCGTCACGAGTAAGAGGCTGCCAACTAAAGTTCGCACGATTGTTACTTGGCTTAACGGTCATGATGTCAAACGGAATCGACAAGTAGAAACCTTTAGTAAAGCTACCTTCACCAAATTCGTCTGCAGACAAGTCTGTAAATGAGGCAAAGGCGCCAGCAATTACGCCACTCTTGAACTGCTTAGAAACATTGATTTGTGTACCAACATCGCCAGCTAAGAACTGACCAACATCGACTTGGATCATCAAATCTTGTAGGAATTCCCATTGAGGGTAGTAGTAACCAGATACAAAACCAGTGAATCCTTTATCAATAACTTGGAATGGACGTCCATATTCTGGAACGTTCTGCCATTTCTCATCGTAAACACCGAAGTAACTTTGTGGATCACGTTGAGAAATTACGTTGACGTCAGCGCCAATCGCCCAGTTAGCTCCTTGTGGACGGTAAAGAAACTCGGTACCGACTCCAGCAAACATACTCTCCAGATAGCCCGCGTAGAATTGCTGATCCATCGTATCGGAATACTCTTGGAACCAAGTCAATTGTAAGTTTGACATGGTTACAGCATGTTCATTTTGGTAAGCTCGGAACATGGTGCGAACACGAGGAACAGTAGTGCCATCAGGTGGAGTGACATAAATAAACTTATCGTAGTTGTTATACCAATCCCAGTATAACGAACCGCCAATTTCAAGGTTGTCCGTCAGCCAATATGAGGCATTACCGCTTAGCCCTACACTAAAGAGATAGAAATCTTCAGCGTTTCCGAGAGTTTGAACTAGTTTAGGTGCAAAGCCCCAATCAAAACGTTCAAAACCATCGTAGACAGATTCTCCCATTGGCTTAGTAGTAGCCCTTGAGGTTGCATCTTCTATTTTCGGATTGATGTAATTAACTTGGGCAAAGTCGCGATATTTCTCTTTGGAAATAATCGTTTGTTCGCCGACTAAGCCTCGGCTACGTTCATTGATCGCATAGGTATCAATATCGTCAGGCATTTCATTATGGAGTACAGCTGCCGCTTTCTCGTGTGCCTCTGTACGGTCACGATATTTTTTCTGCTCACCAACGACAGTTACTGTATTGTTATCAACATAAACACGCGTGTTTCGATAGCCAGCAATTTTGTCTAAATCTTCTGTTACACGTTCCCAATCAACATCAGACAGTTCTTTGGGTTGGTTATCTTCCACTTCTGGGGTTGGTGTGTCTCGCCAGAATGATGGCATGTCATTGAAATTAGTGTTTAGCGTTAAGCCTGCTACTAAAGTATCGCCGCGTTCATAACTTAAACGAAAATCGGCCATGCCTAGACGGTAGAGAACACCAAAGTTCCATGGTGTGTGGGGCTTCATATCAACATCTGCCCCCACAACTGCATAGTCTGTAGAATAATCATTGCTGTCGTACTCAACTTTAAATCGTAAAGGAGCGTGCAACGTCTGGAACTCTATACCACCAAATAAAGCCGCAGGCCCTTTGAAAGCTCTGTCAAAATTAGTTGTTCCTCCAGAATCAAGAAACTCTTCAGAACGTTCACAGAATTTGTCTGATGCTTTGCAAAATGGATTGGTTATATTGTCTCTGGTTCCCAAGTAGCCCCAACCCATACCCAAAGTAAAATCAAAAGTACCTAATTTCGAATTAGAATATCGTTTTGTCGCTGCAATAAACTCAGCATCAAAAAGGCCGGTACCAGCAAAGTCTCTCACACCTAGGGCAATTTCTGGCATGTATTCAGATTCTTCCCATAATCTAAATTTAAAATCTATCCCTTTGTCTGTGTACTCATTGTCTACATCAGGAAGTGATGTGGAGTATGGCAAGTCTTGAACTCGAGTATACCGAATAGTTGTTTCTAGCCAAGGTAGTACCTGCAAGGTTACATTGTAAAAAAGGTATTCGTTACTCCCAGTAACAGAAAAGTTGAACTCCCCTTCAGGAGCCATACGTCCGGTTGGCATCTGCATTAAGCCAACACCACCAAAGTCAGATTGAGAAGGCTGTAACGAGGGAGCCTCAAAGGGTATTTCTTGAGCCCAAACCAATGCTGGACCCATTAAAGAAAGGGTTAAGCTTTTTCTAATTGGCATCATTGTGGTCTCTTTGTGGAATTTGGTATCAGTTGAGTGAGTAGGCGGACAATATCTTGGTCCATTTCGGAGTATTCAAGATCATCAAATGGGACATATACCAATGTCAGAGGTGGTAAGTAATATTGTGTTGTTAACCAAGCTCCGTGATGCGGCTTAACTACATGACCATCTGGGTAGATCAACACTGGCGGCGTTGATAGCGTACCAATATTACTTTTCAAACTCTCTATTTGTCTCTGCAAAGGGATGCCTGCCTGCCCCTTAACGGAATAAACGCTATTTAGGTTTCCTAAGTAAAATACTTTTTCTTCGCGTAGAGGGCTTACTAGAACGTAATTGCCGTGCAAAAGCGGATTGTCGAATTTATTTAGTCGAACTTTATCAACATCGATTGCAGACAGTACTCGTGGTGCAAAGCTTTGCTTCTGAATGAATTTGTAGAATGGATGTGCAACCAAATTGTGTTGAATCATTTGATTGAGCACCGAGTTCTTTAAAGCGGTAGAGGTTTTCTCGGCGCGTTCCGATTTATCAAACAAAGTCGTACCCAGAGGATATTGCTGCGAGAAGCTTTGCTCCTTAGCAAGTGCTAACACACTTTCTAAACGAGTCGGCCCTTGAAATTGCAGCTGTTTTCCTACTTCTAGCAACTCAACATTTAATGACTGTGTAGTAGAGGTTTCTGTTTGAGCGAAGCTATGTGAGCTAAAAAGTGGCATGACCAAACCGAATAATGTGAGTAGTCGCTTGCTCATGATTTGCTATACCCCTTTAAAATGGTTAACTCAACCGGAATCATATTTGGCCCTAAATGTTGTAAGGTTTTAACAACCTGACCCTGTTCATTGACCCAATAGTAGTTTTCGACCGATTGAGAAAGGCTGCTAAACTCAACAACTTCTTTATATACGTCGGTCATGGCGTTAGAAATAGGTGTCGTCAACGTTTCTTTGCCTGCATAAAAGCGATTCACATTTGCAGGAAAGCCATAACGATATTGTTTTGTCCAATCGTATGAGAGCGTGTAGTTGACAGAAGCCGAGTTTGAAGAAAAGTCTGGCACATCACCATAAACGCCCGCTAAGTCTCCATTCTGTAGTCCAATCGTTTTGACGATATGCCCATTCTCTGTAACGAGCATAGCTTTGTCAGCACTTACCCATTTCAGTTGTATTTTTCCATTGAGAGAGTTTCGTTCTGCAAAAGCTAAAACAACAAAGACCTGTTTTTGATTCCCAAGTTTCAAATAGGCACTGGCATAAGGAACGGCATTTATTTCTTCTGGGGTCATCTCTACATCGATGTAGTTACCATATGCTTCTTGGACTGTGGCTGATACATCATTGAACTTTTGTGTGCAACCAAAGAGTAAGGAGAATAGCGGAAGAGTGAGAACTGTGCGTAGCCATTTAGACGTTCGGAAGATATTCATTGATCCCTCTTATCAAATAAAATCGCCCTGAGTGAATCAGGGCGATTGTCTTCTATCTACAAACTACAAAACAAAATTAGTTAGTAGTAGGAGCTGATGCTGAAGTAGACGTCGTAGTCGAATCGCTATCTGACGCTGCAACTGCTACTACAGTCACTGCTGCTGCCGCACCTACTGCTACAGCTGTTGTGCCTGTTGCAGAAGCAGAAGCTGCACCTGCTGAACCTGCTTCTTCTGCTGCAAATGCAGTTGATGCGCTTAGAGCCATAAGAATAGCTAGAGCTGTATTCTTCATTATTAATCCTTGTGTATCCGGTATAAAAACATCGATGTTTGGTAGCATAAAATATGCACCAAATTATATTCTAGATAAAAAAGCATTGGCATGTAAATAGTTTCTTATTTTGCCATGTCTGTCGTTCTCATTTCTAACACCAACGTGACATTACGCGGTTATCTTGCTCCGTTGCTTGCTGATAAACTACCAAGAGTGCATAATTTGTCGGCTCGTTTCGCTCAGTATTAGATTATTTGGGGTAAACAGGCCGTTTCACTTATACCATATAAAGAGCGATACAGTGGCTTACGCTCAACGCCTCGGGGCGGTAGCGTGCCATTTATGACGACAGCATTTAATGATCTGCATAGCAAGCTTAACTTTGCCTAGCAGTCCATAATTATTACCAGTACTAGGAACTTTTACGTGATAAGAAATCAGCATTGTTTGGGAATACTTAGTGCACTGGGCTTGAGCCTGAGTTCTTTTTCAGCGTCAGCCGATTTTTACGCGGGCGCTCTAGTGAGCTACTCAAATGCAGAATTGAAAAGCTCGTCTTCCGGGTCCGTGAAAGAGGGAAGTCCTTTCCTTCTTAGTGCGCAAGCTGGTTATTTCTTTAATGACTATATCGGCTTAGAAGGGCGTTATGGGACGTCGGTTCAACGCGACAGTGGTCTTGCGGTTGATAGTGCGATGAGTGGCTTTGTTAAGCTGAATATGCCGGTTTCAGGGCAAATTGCACTTTATGGTTTAGCTGGGTATTCAAGCGTTCAGCTCGATCTGCAAAATGTAGGCTCACATAAAGAACAAGGATTTAGTTTTGGGCTTGGTATGCACTATGCGTTGAACAACCAAAGTGCAGTGATATTTGAGTTTGTTGATAACGTATCGGAAGATCAGGTTCGCCTTAACTCGATTACACTGGGCTTTCAGCACCGATTCTAATTTAAATACCTAGAGCTCAAATTTGGGGCTAGGATTTTTTATTCAATTATTATAGTGACATACCATGTTTAAAGGATTTCTTTCTGTTGCCGCTTTTATACTAGCAAGTACGTTTGCGTCTTATTCGATGGCACAAACACCCACTCCAGAACAAATAAAAATGTTTCAAAACTTACCCGTCGACCAACAGCAGGCACTGGCGAGTAAATATGGTTTCTCAATTCCCTCTAGTTCGTCCTCAAACAAGTCTCCTTACGAAAACCCGCAAGTAATCAAACCTAGAGCTGAAGCTAGTGGTGCCTTATCTTCCAATATAGAAGAACAATGGCTAAAAAAAGGTGAGCAGGAAGAGTTAAAACGTTTTGGTTTAGATCTTTTTGCTGGTTCTCCAAGTACTTTTGCTCCGATCAGTGATGTACCTGTACCAGCAAATTATACCGTGGGAGCAGGCGATGAAATCATTGTACAGTTGTTTGGTAAGGAGAATGAAACACATCGTTTACGTGTAAATCGTGCAGGTACAATCAACTTTCCTTCTCTTGGTCCGGTAAATGTTGCAGGTATGCACTTTTCCGATGTTAGAGATTCTCTGACACAACGTGTAAAAGAACAAATGATAGGTGTTCGTAGTGATATCTCATTAGGTGAACTACGCACCATGCAAGTGTTTGTAATGGGGGATGCATATAAGCCTGGTGCCTACACGGTTAGCGCATTAACGACAATATCACAAGCTATCTATTACAGTGGCGGTTTTGGTGAAAGTGGAGCGTTGCGAGATATTCAGCTAAAGCGTGATGGTAAAATCATTCGTAAGTTGGATATGTATGACCTGTTACTAAAAGGTGATGCAAGTAATGATGTGCGCTTACTACCGGATGATGTTGTTTTAATTGGTTCTGTTAACGATACCGTGTCTATAGAAGGCGAGATCAACCGTCCTGCAATTTATGAAGTCAAGCAAGGTGAAACATACCAGCAACTTATTCAGATGGCTGGTGGTTTTACTGCGAATGCTCATGTCGAGCAGTTGGAGATAAAACGCTACGCTTCACATGGCGCTCGTGAGGCTTTGACGCTTGATTTCAATAAAACGCAAGATCGACAGAGTAAAGTTAAAAATGGCGACGCCATCAAGATCTTGAAAAAAAGCGAAGAGCTTACTCGTTACGTGCAGGTAGAGGGTGATGTTCGTCATCCTGGCTATGTGGAATGGCGCAATGGCCTTCGTGTTGCCGATCTTTTCAAATCTGTTGACTCAGCTTTTAATTCTACAGCTGATGTTAACTATGCGGTTGTGGTAAGAGAGATTAATCCACAGCGTGATATTGAAGTGTTCCAACTAAGCTTAGCCAACGCGATTCTATCACCAGGTAGCCAAGACAACCTTAAGTTACACTCACGAGACCGTATATTGGTTTTCAACCGCTTTAATAACGAAGACTTAGATACATTAGCAACGCAAGATGCTGTTTCAAAAGCAAAAACATTAGAGCAAGCGCAAGAGCAAGCTGAGCTGGAACAACAGAAAGAGCAAGAAGTGATGAGCTCTTCTGTTGCCGTTTCGCATTCAGCAAACGGTACGCTGAATAACCAGAGCACCACAGAGCAGGCGAAACCAGCTAAAATCATTTTCCGTGGTAAAGAGATTACAGAGGAAGACTTTGAAAAGCTGAAGCAAAATACTCGTCGCACTTTGCTTGCACCAGTGTTGTTACAACTTCAGCAACAGTCTCGTTTGGGGCTAGCCCCTCAAATTGCTGAAGTCTTTGGTGAAGTGAAGCACCCAGGGCGCTACCCGATCACTCCAAGAATGACGGTATCAACGCTTATTGAAGCCGCTGGTGGTTTAACTTACAACGCATTCACAATTAATGCAGAACTAGCGCGAACCGCGATTAATAGTGCGGATGAGCGTGCGTATATTGATGTTGAACGTATTGATTTACGTAAAGCAATCCAAGGTAGTGCTTCAGACGATGCAATTATTGTAGGCCGAGATCGTTTGAACATCCTAGAAAAGCCAAACGTGAAGCTACAAAGCACAGTCACTTTACAGGGTGAAGTTCGTTTCCCTGGCACTTATACCGTGCGCCAAGGGGAGACTCTAAGTGAGTTATTGGGCCGAGCAGGTGGTCTCACAGAGTTTGCTCATCCTCAAGGAGCAATATTTACGCGTGAAGCATTGCGTTTACAAGAGCAGAAGCTTTTAAACCAATATGCCGCAGATATGCGCAAAGAAACCGCGAAGAAGACGTTCCGAGCCGATAGTAATATGGCTTCCGTAATTTCAGACCCAGAGAAAACGTTAGCGTTTGTAGAGGAAGCAAGCCGAAGCAAAGCACTTGGCCGTATGGTGGTACAGTTAAACCGTATTTTAAAAGGCGAGCGCTCAGCAGACTTTATGCTTGAGGACGGTGATTTCCTCTTCGTTCCAACTTTCCGAAACACAGTATCAATTATGGGAGAAGTTCAGGTTCCAATTACCTACTTGTTGGACAATAAACTTGATGTCGATGATTATCTGAACAAAGCGGGTGGTGCTAAAAAGCAAGCGGACGAAGATCGCATTTTTGTAGTGCGAGCGGATGGTTCTGTTTACAAGCCTTCATCAGGTTATTGGTTTGGAAATAATAAAGAAGGGTTAAAAGCTGGCGATACTATTGTAGTACCAATTGATACCGACTACCGTGATGCATTAAGCACATGGACTGCAGCAACGCAGATCCTTTACCAAACAGGTGTTGCTATCAACGCACTGAAGTAATGACTTAAGCCACTCAACAAGAGAAAGGGGGAGAAATCCCCCTTTAATATTAATGGAAAAGAATCAACTTGAACTAGATATTGGTGAGCTAATACGCTTACTTTGGCAACAGAAAATAATGATCGTTGCTATCACATTCATATTTGCGGTTGCGTCAGTGCTTTTTGCTATGTCAAAGCCAAATCTCTACAAATCTGAAGCTGTACTTTTTCCGGTAACAGACAATACGCCTAGCTCAACTGTGGGGCAATTGGGTGGTTTAGCTGCGTTAGCGGGGTTTGGTAGCCAAGACAGTTCCAAACAAGCTATTGCTTTAGAGTCCCTACGCTCAAGAGTATTCTTAGGAGCATTCATTGAACGTAGAGATATTTTGATCCCATTAATGGCAATCGAGCATTGGGATGCAGCTACTGGAAAAGTATATATTGACCCGGAGATTTATGACGAAAGTACAAGCACTTGGACAAGAGTTGTTAGTGACGGAAAAACACCAAAGCCAACCATTTTAGAGGCCACGAAAGTTCTTAATGAGTTACTCGTTATCGATTCAAATAAAACGAGTGGTTCAACTATTGTTTCTTTGACGAACCAATCGCCAGTTTTAGCAAAACAATGGCTTGATTGGCTGATCTCAGACCTGAACGAATGGATGAAGAACAAGGACATCAACCAAGCTAAGAATAATATTCAATACTTAGAGAAGCAGCTGAATCTTACAAACCTCTCTGAAATGCAGAATGTTTTTTATCAATTAGTTGAAGAGCAAACTAAGAAATTAATGCTTGCTGAGGCACAAGAGAACTACATCTTCGATATTATCGATCCACCAGTGGTTCCGGAAGAAAAAGATAGCCCAAGTCGAGCTATTATTTGCGTTCTTGGTACTTTGATCGGTGGTATTTTGGCAATGGTTATTGCGTTGTTCCGTATTGCACTATCAAGAAAAAATGTTTAATTTGAGCCTTGATCCAAATAAACTCTTAGGGGTACATATGTACCTCTTTGCTATATTGGCCCCCCTTTCAGTAACAAAATGGAATAAGATAGTTTTAGTCCTCTTATTCCTATCAGCATTAATTACATTTTTCTACTACATCACTATTTCCAAGAAACTCACGTTTGATAAATATTCCTTTGGTGTAATTCTTATATTTTTGTCTGTCTTTCTTGTCTCATTATTTAGTATTTTGATAAATCGAGATTACCTTGTTGCTGATTACTTAAAGTCAGTAGTTATAGGCAGGATGTTTACACTAATAGCACTAACACTTAATTTGGTGCTATTTACAATTTGGTTGGCAGTAGCTGATGAAAAACGTGTGAAACTTATCCTTAAGCTTGGCTTGCTCACTGTATTTAATTTTATTTTGCTTGGGTATTGGCAAGTTATTTGCAATTTTATTGGTATCCCATTTTTCGTAGAAACTAGAGACTGGATGCATGGTGTGCCTGCAGCTTTACGCTCAATTTTTCCTTCTCGAGTGACCTCGATAGCGGAAGAGCCGAATTTCCTTTCCCCGGTTTTGATGGAGTGTATGCTGCTTATTACAGTATTAGTTGCAAAGAAAGCTATAAGACTAGCAATGTTGGGAATGACTGTTGTTATCGTCGTACTTTCTTTTTCTGGCGGAGCCTATGTTAACTTTGCTTTAATTTGTGCTTTTGTATTTTCTTTGATTGCCTTGAAGACAGTATTAACTGGAAAAACAAGAATCAGTCACTTTTTTGTGCTATTGCTGGTTTTTTGTTTATTGTTGGTGCTGACGTATTTAGGTACGTTGCTTTTAGATTTTATCTATTACAAGCTACAGCACGAAGCAACTGGCGGCTCTTCTCGTAGCCAATTTATGGTTTCATTTACTACTTTATTAGCAGAGTCTAACCTAGCTCAACTAATTTTTGGTCATGGACTTGGTACCATGTCTGTTTTAGATAGCTTTGGTATGCGAAGTGAGGATTATTTATTCAGAATTACGAATAACTATACATTGGATATGTTTTGGGAGGGAGGTGTTGTTGGCGTTGGTTTGATCTTGATTTTTTACTTTAAACTGATTTACCCAGGCTTGAAGTATGGTTTTAAGAATAACACTTACCTTATAGGTGCTATAATGTCATTCCACTTCCTAGTAACTTCCACATACCGTTCAGAATATCTAAGTACTCATTTTTTATGGGTGTTACTAATGATCTTTTCCATATATAAACTAGCAGAATTCCAGAGTAATAATGTTAACAATTAATGTTCTAATAAGCACTTTAAATGATGGGATTGAACGCTTGATGTTTGGGAATTTTCCTAAAGATGAAGCGGTGACATATATTGTTGTTCATCAGATAAAAGATAGCTATGTTTTAACGGAATCTATCAAGGAATGGTTAGAGAGTCGAGTTGACTTTTTATATTACAGTTCAAGTGATAGTGGGCTATCTAAAAGTAGAAACTTAGCTCTGAGTAAGTCATTCTCAGATGTGGTGGTATTTTGTGATGATGATGTTAGCTATGTAAATGAAGCTTTCGATATAATAAAAAGTAGCTTTGATGGGAATGTTGATATAGCAACATTTAAAGTAAAAACTCCGGATGGGTTAGACTTCAAAAAATATAATAGTAACGCATTTTTACATACAAACAAGACAATATTTAAAGTGTCATCAATTGAAGTTGCTGCCAAGCGAGAATCTATCATGAAAAAAGAAGTGAAATTTGATGAACGCTTTGGTTTGGGGACTCAACTTCCAGCATCGGAAGAAAATATATTTTTATTGGATTGTTTTAACAAAGGTTTAAACTTAAAATATTTCCCAAAAACTATCAACTTACATCCAATAGAAAGTTCTGGTAGAGATTGGGGAAATAAAAGAATGCGTTCAAGTAAGTTATCGTTTATGTATAGATGTTTTAATGTTATTGGATTTTTTATATTTTTATTGTTTGCTATGAAAAAATATCCTGAGTATAGAAAATCAGTCAGCTTTTTTTCATTTTGTAAAGAAAATATAGATGTGTTTTTTAAATACTATAGAAATAAAAAATAGACGTTAACATCTGTAAGTTTCAATTAAGGGTAAATTATGAAAATTTTGGTAACGGGTGGCGCTGGATTTATTGGTTCAGCTGTTATTCGCCACATAATCAACAACACGGAAGACTCCGTTGTTAATGTAGACAAGCTGACATACGCAGGAAACCTTGAGTCTTTGTCTGATGTTATGGATAGTGAGCGTTATGTTTTTGAGAAAGTTGATATCTGCGATAGAGAGTCATTAGAGACAGTATTTTCAAAGCATAAACCTGATGCGGTAATGCACTTAGCTGCGGAGTCTCATGTAGATAGATCTATCGATGGCCCGTCTGCTTTCATTGAAACTAATATCGTAGGAACTTACGCATTACTTGAAGCTGCACGTAATTACTGGAATGGCTTGGAGCAGGAATTTAAAGAACAATTCCGTTTTCATCATATCTCAACAGATGAAGTGTATGGTGATCTAGAGGGAACTGATGATTTATTCACTGAAACAACGCCTTATTCTCCATCGAGTCCTTATTCCGCTTCAAAGGCATCAAGTGATCATCTAGTTCGAGCATGGCTACGTACCTATGGTTTACCCACAATCATTACCAATTGCTCTAATAACTACGGCCCTTATCATTTTCCAGAAAAGCTTATTCCATTGATGATCCTCAATGCCTTAGAGGGTAAGTCTTTGCCCGTATATGGCGATGGGATGCAAATTAGAGATTGGCTATATGTAGAAGACCATGCCCGTGCACTGTATAAAGTGGTAAGAGAAGGCTTGGTGGGCGAAACTTACAATATAGGTGGTCACAATGAGAAAGCTAACATTGAGGTTGTCAAAACCATTTGTACTATTTTAGAAGAGCTCGTACCAAATAAACCAAGTGGTGTTAAAGAATATGTAGATCTTATAACTTACGTCTCTGATCGTCCGGGTCATGATGTTCGTTACGCGATAGATGCGACAAAGATTGAGCGTGAACTTGGGTGGAAACCGGAAGAAACTTTTGATTCAGGTATCAGAAAAACGGTGGAGTGGTACTTGGAAAACAAAGTTTGGTGGTCACGTGTTTTAGATGGTTCATATGCCGGTGAGCGTTTAGGTGTTATCAAAAAGGGGACAAATTAATGAAAGGCATTATTCTTGCGGGAGGCTCTGGCACTCGATTGTTTCCTATTACGATGGGGGTATCTAAGCAATTGCTTCCGGTTTATGATAAGCCTATGATTTATTATCCTTTATCGGTATTAATGCTTGCTGGTATTAAGGATGTTCTAATCATAACGACACCTGAAGATAAAGACAGCTTCGTACGTCTACTGGGAGATGGGAGCCAGTTTGGGATATCACTAAATTATGAAGTTCAACCGAAGCCTGAAGGATTAGCACAAGCCTTTATTATAGGTGAAGAGTTTATTGGTGATAGTAGTGTGTGCCTTGTTTTAGGTGATAATATTTTCTACGGACAGGCGTTTAGCCCGAAATTGAAGCTTGCTGCTAGTCGCTCTCAGGGAGCTACGGTGTTTGGCTACCAAGTTAAAGATCCAGAAAGGTTTGGTGTTGTAGAATTTGATGACAACCAAAAGGCGGTTTCAATTGAAGAAAAGCCAGAAAAACCTAAATCTAATTATGCGGTTACAGGGCTTTACTTCTATGACAATGACGTTGTCAAGCTTGCGAAAGAAGTTAAACCTTCTGACAGAGGTGAACTCGAAATTACCTCTTTGAATGAAGCTTACCTAAAGAAAGGTCAATTGAACGTAGAAATGTTAGGGCGTGGTTTCGCATGGCTAGATACTGGCACTCATGAAAGTTTACTTGAAGCTGCTCAGTTTGTTGAAACGATTGAAAAGAGACAGGGCTTCAAAGTTGCTTGTTTGGAAGAGATTGCTTTTTCAAATGGTTGGTTAACAAGAAATGAACTTCTGCAACGAGCAGAGTTAATGGCCAAGAATAGTTATGGTCAGTACTTGAAAACTTTAGCTGGTTAACCGTTTGTGAGTGATACTCAAAGTAAAGCCAAAGCCGGCTTAAAGTGGAGCGCTGTAGAAAGGATTTTAACACAAGCTATACAATTGATAGTGATGTTGATATTAGGCCGAATGTTAGGGCCTTCAGCATTTGGTCTCATAGCTATGTTAACAATATTTATCGCCATTTCTCAAACAATGGTTGATAGTGGTTTTAGCAGTGCGTTGATACGCAAACAAGATAGAAAAGAGGTCGATTTTTCGACTACTTTCTACTTCAATATCTTGGTTTCAATTTCCTGTTATATACTGCTCTTTGGTAGTGCTCCTTATATAGCATCTTTTTATGAGCAACCTACGCTCACTTTATTACTTAGAGTATTGGGCATTGGTGTGGTTATCAATGCTCTTGCTGTCGTACAAAGAGCAAAGTTGACCATAGAGGTGGACTTTAAGACTCAAGCGAAGGCATCTTTTCTGGCCGTAGTATTTAGTGCTGCAATTGCTATAACTATGGCTTATTTAGGCTATGGGGTTTGGGCTCTAGTCGCTCAAACGCTTTCTTTTTATGCTGTCAGTGCTATTACACTTAATATACTTTCTCCATGGATACCTAAAACTGGCTTCTCAAAAGAATCTTTCACTGAGTTATTTGGCTTTGGGTCAAAGCTTTTACTTTCAAGTCTAATAGATACTATTTATAACAATATCTATCAGTTAGTGATTGGTAAGTTCTTTACTGCAAGCCAACTTGGTTACTTCTCTCAAGCAAAGAATTTATCTCATATTCCATCACTAACTCTTACAACTATTATTCAAAGAGTTAATTATCCTTTATTAAGTAAAATACAAGATGATAATGAGAAGTTAGAGAGTGCTTATGTGTTAACGCTAAGACTATCTTCCCTTTTTATATTTCCTATCATCTTAGGTATAGGGTTAATATCCACTCCTTTAGTCAATATATTACTCGGTTCTGCTTGGGGCCCTACATCTGAACTAATCTCAATATTGTGTTTTGGATATATGCTATACCCCATCCATGCAATTAACCTCAACTTACTTCAAGTGAAAGGACGTTCAGATCTTTTTTTGAAATTGGAAATTATAAAGAAAACTTTAATAACGATTATTTTGTTTGTAACAATACCGTTAGGAATTAAGGCTATTACCATTGGAATGGTCGTTCAGTCATACGTTTCTTTATGTATTAATACATATTATACAGGGAAGCTAACATCTTTGAGTTCCTCAAAGCAGCTTAGATTTCTCTTTCCAATTTGGAGTATAGCCATATTTAGTGCTTTAATATCATCTGTATGGTTCAACTTTTTAGATAGTGATATTTTTCAAATTATCATTGTTTTAAGTTCAGCACTATTTCTATACATTATCAGTATTAGAGTTATACAAAAAGACCTTTACTTGTATGTGGTGAACAACATTTTTAGGAAAAATTAAATGAAACCAATTACCGTCACCTCTCCACTTTTACCACCTTTAGAAGACTTTACTGCAAGCTTAGAAGACATCTGGGAACGGAAGTGGCTTACAAATAATGGGACTTATCATCAACAGTTAGAGCAAGCACTTTGTGAGTATCTAGGGGTTGAATATATCAGCCTTTTTTCAAATGGTACATTAGCGTTAGTGATCGCATTACAGGCTCTAGAGTTAGAGGGTGAGGTCATCACAACGCCTTATAGTTTTGTTGCTACCAGTCATGCGCTATTACTGAACAAACTTAAACCTGTATTTGTAGATGTTGACCCAGATACATTAAACCTTGACCCAGCCAAAGTTGAAGCAGCAATCACAGATAAAACTGTTGGCATTCTGCCAGTGCATGTTTACGGCACCCCATGTGATCACTCTCGCTTACAGCAGGTTGCTGATAAGCATGATCTAAAGATCATATATGATGCTGCTCATGCGTTTGGTGTTGAAGAGAAAGGTTGCTCTGTCCTAAATTATGGTGACCTTTCTATCTTGAGCTTCCATGCTACTAAGGCTTACTCAACAATAGAAGGGGGAGCTGTCATTTGCCATACAAAAGAGATGAAAGAGAAGTTAGACAAGCTTAAGAGCTTTGGTTTTGACTCTGATATTGAAGTATCTCTAATTGCGCACAATGCAAAAATGAACGAAGTGCAAGCAGCTTTTGGTTTAGCAACCCTGAACATCATAGATGATGCCATTGCCCAACGAAAGTTCGTTGCAAACGAATATCGTAGTCAGCTACGAGGTGTTAAAGGCATCAGTTTTCCTAAAGAGCTGCCAGATGTTAAATATAACTACTCATACTTTCCAGTTTTTATTGATGAACAAGAGTATGGAGAATCTAGAGATTCTCTATTTTCAAAGCTTAAAGATAGTAATGTATTAGCTAGACGTTACTTTTATCCAATAATTACTGATTATGCTGCTTATAAGAACAATCCTGAAATTGAAATTGTGAGTGATGAGATATCTCGAGGCATTTCAAAAAAAGTAGTTTGCCTACCATTACATCATGAGCTGTCGATAGCTGACATTAATAAAATTGTTGAAATTTGTAAAAGTGAAAATAAAAAATGAAAATTGCAATCACAGGCCCACTAGCAGATAGAAATCTTGGTGATTATGGGATGTTTATTAACAACCTTTACGATATTTCACCAAAAAATGAATTTGTGGTTTTTTCTTACAATAGTTCGTTTGTTGAGCAACTAAAGAATGATTATCTGAAAGAGTTTAGTCTTGATTTTGTCGACGTTGAACTGTCAGAGAAGAAAAAAGATAACCTCGATCCGATTGAGCAACTAAAAAAATTAAGAAGAGTTCTATTGGGTAAAGAAAAATCTTACTATCCAACACCACTAGAACTTTTGAATCGTTGTACCAATATCTCTGCGATCGAAAAAGAGATTGAAAGTTCAGATGTATTACTTGTTTCTGGAGGCGGCTACTTTAATGATTTATGGTTTGAGTGGACACGAAATGACGATCTCTTTAGAATCATTGTTCCTATTTTGATCGCTGCGAAGATGAATAAAAAAATTGTCTTTACCGCAAATGGATTTGGGCCATTTGACAGCAGTAAACACTTCTATGAAATGATTTTTGCCGAGGCTAAAGATGCGATCATCACTAGCCGAGACCGTAAGTTATCTCCTACTTATCTATCTGATATCGGGGTTAAAGACATTACCTATCTACCTGATGACCTATACATAATCAATGATGGAATTAACCCAAGAGAACAATCTAAATCATCTAAATATGGTAAATATGTAATTTTTGAGCAGTACGGAAACATCAATAAATTTAAAGAAAATATTGAGTCAATTCGCACATTGGTTACATTCTTTAAAAACAAAGGAATAAATGTTGTTTTTCTTACTTTTGATGTCGACGAAAAAACAATAAGCTATTTAAAAGAAGAAGTAAAGGAAGATAACTTCTTTATCTATGATTTTGAAACTGGGTATTTGAAAATTGATGAAGCGATTGAGTTAATTAAAAACTCTGAGTTAGTACTTTGTAATAGATATCATGCGTTAGTTTTATCCGTTACTAATCAGATACCCGTAATTAATGTAGTAAAACCAGTTTTTGATCTAAGATATTATTATAATAAAAATGCAGGATTGCTAGATAATGCATTTGAAGGAGTGTACTTTAATTATAATGAGTATATGCAAGAGTCTTTATCTGGTGCTATTCAATATGTCATTGATAATTATGAACATATCGTTAGTTATCAAAGTTCATTATACGCATCAAGTGAATTTTCTTCCAATAAAGATAAACTTGCGGACAAAAGAATTGAATTCTTTTCTACTCATTTCCAAGATTAAATACGATAGACTTTGATTATGATGAATGTTTTAGTTGTACCTTGTGGTACTGAAATTGCGCACGAAATTGTACGTTCTCTCAAAGATGTGAAAAATACCGTTGTTTTTGGTGCAAATGGCATCAAAGCCTATACAGAAATTCCGAGTGAGCGTGTTTCAAATAACATTCCTTTTATTGATGATGAAGGGTTTATTGAATCTATTGCTAGCCTCATTAAAGAATGGGGGATCACGCATATTATTCCAGCACACGACTCTGCAGCACTCAAACTATCAGAGTCTGCTCCAACACTATCTGCGAAAATTGTAAGCTCTCCTTATGAGACGAATATGGTGTGTCGTTCTAAAAAGTTGACATACGAGAGACTTACAAATGTTGTTAAAACGCCAAAGTTGTTTCAGCAGACTGATGAATTAGAGTTTCCACTTTTTGTTAAACCGGATGTCGGTCAAGGGAGTGTTGGGACAAGGCTTGTTAGAGAAGAGAACTCTTTAGAACTCAATGATGATGAACTGTTATGTGAGTACCTGCCAGGCGAAGAGTTTACAGTCGATTGTGTTTCTAATCATCTAGGGGAACTTATCTTTGCAAGTGCTCGTAAGCGCAATCAAACTAGAAACGGCATTGCTGTAGAAACAGAACTTGTACAAGATCAAGAGCGCTTTAGAGAATTGGCTATTAAAATCAGCTCTACACTAGATCTTCGTGGTGGGTGGTTTTTTCAGGTAAAAGAAGCAAAAGATGGCGAGCTTTGCCTTTTAGAGGTTGCGACCCGAATTGCGGGGTCAATGATTACTAGTCGATTCAATGGAATCAACTTCACTGAATTATCGTTACTTGTTTCAAACGACATTCCGATCTCCGTATCTAACAATAACCTCAATGTAAAAGTATATAGGAATCTTAATTTTCAGTTTGAAACTAACTTAGATTTTGATGTGATTTACACTGACTATGATGACTGTCTTCTTCTAGAGGAACGATTTATAAATGCGGAGTTAGTGAAAGTTATTTTCGAAGCGATTAATGCTGGTAAAAAAGTAAAACTTATCACTCGCCACGCTGGAAACCTCAAAGAGTCACTAGAAAAATATCGATTAACAGAGTTATTCGATGAGGTTATTCACATTAAGGATAATGATGCGTTGAAATCTAACTTTATCTCAGATGAAAAAGCAATTTTTATTGATGACTCTTTCCGTGAGCGTAAAGATGTTTCGAGTCGATTGGGTATCCCGTGCTTCTCTGTTGATATGATTAGAGGTTTATCTTGTTTAAGAAACTAAGTGCACCAGCATCTGAAGAAAAAATCACTCGCTATTGGAAGCACACCGATAAAGTATATGTCAGTGTTGTTTGTCCTTGCTTTAATCAGGAAAATTACATTGCTGATGCCTTGGATAGTTTTCTGGCCCAACAATTGGACTACAAGTTTGAAATAGTAGTCCACGATGATGCTTCTACAGACTGTACACCCGAAATTTTAAAGGCTTATCGGAAAAAGTATCCTTCAATAATTCGGTTAATCTTACAAACAGAAAATCAGTACTCACAGCGAAAGCAAATCTCGACGATAGGCGTCTCTCATTCAAAAGGTGAATACATAGCCTTATGCGAAGGCGATGATTTTTGGGTCGATGAATTAAAACTGCAAAAGCAGTTATGCAGAATGATTGAAGAGCCAAAGTTTCAACTTTGTTATACCGCAGGTTATGGGCTGTATGACGATGGTAGCTACAAAGACATATCCAAATTTAGTAATACAGAATGTATTGTTGACACCTCTAGCGTAATTAGAATGGGAGGCGCGGGTATGCCGACGCCATCTTTATTAATGAAGCGAGAGGTTATCGAATCCATGCCAACCTGGTTTCAAGAAGCTGCGCCGGTAGGGGACTTTTATATGCAAATTATTGGTTCTAAGCCTGAAGGGGCTCTATTTTTACCTGATCAAACAGTTTGCTATCGTATTAATGCAGTTGGTTCTTGGTCTTCTGAGCGAAGTAAAATATCTGTTTCGAACACTCTAGATAATATGGCCAGACAGGAGAAGGCAATTCGAGGCTGTCTATGTGATTGGCAAGATGAGAGTGATCTCAAATATGCACTTTCAGTTAACTTATATAACACGGCTTTTACTCTTGTAACAAATAAAGAGTATGAATATGTAAAAGATCTTATCGTATGTTCCTGGAATCTTTACCCCAATGCGCATCGAGTTCAAGCGATCTTATACAGAACCCGACATATACCAAATATAGCAACCTATGTTTTTAGACTCTATCAGAGATTAGGAACAAAAATAAAAGCTAGAAGATAAGGTTGTTAGAGAGACTAACGAAAAATTTTAGCTAACTAGTAAAACGGTTTGAATAGATGCAGAATAACGAAGATGTAGTTTCTATTATCATGCCAACTTACAACTCTGAGCAAACGGTTGTAGAAAGCATTCAAAGTGTACTATCCCAAACGTATAAAAATTGGGAGCTTATAATAGTAGATGACAGATCTACCGATAATACTTGGAAAGTCATTCAAACATACGCTGATAAGTACGACAATATTCATGCATATCAGAATAAAGAAAATCTAGGTGCGGGAGCGAGCCGAAATTTTGCGATAAAAAAAGCAAAAGGTCGCTTTATTGCATTTTTAGATTCTGATGACTTATGGATGGAAAACAAACTAGCAGAGCAGATCCCATTCATGCTTGAGAATAACTATCCACTCACATACACCCACTATAGCCGTTTTAATAATGAAGAAGAGCTAAGTGTTGTAACTGCGCCAGAATATACAACGTACAAAAAACTCATGTACAGTAACGTTATCGGGTGCCTGACCGCCGTTTATGATACACAGGCGCTAGGTAAGCGCTATATGCCTCTTATTCGTAAACGTCAGGATATGGGATTGTGGTTAGATATACTGAAAGATACTCCCAAAGCATACTGTCTACCTAAGCCATTAGCAAAGTATCGTATGGATAGTGGTATGACAGCTAACAAATTTAGCGTTTTGTCATACCAATGGAAGTTCTATAGAGACGTAGTAGGTTTGAGTTTGCCAAGAAGTCTATTTACATTTTCTGTCTATGCCGTTAAAGGTACGATGAAACACCGAACTAAGCGCAAGTCTTAGTCTCGCTAATCTCCGTAGAACCTAGTAACACAAAATACGCATACAAAAAGAGCAGCTACCGTAAGGCGCTGCTCTTTTTTATACCTATGATCCGTTCGGTTGAATTCGCCGTTTTCTAGCGCCCCATCCCAAACAACACTGTTTTAACCGTAAGGAAAAGAATCTTCACTTCCATCATCCAGTTTTGGTGTTTGATGTAGTAGATATCGTATTTATGCTTCCAGATAGCGTCTTCTACCGATGCGCCATAAGGGTATTTTACTTGGGCTAGACCAGTTACCCCAGGTTTAACGGCGTGACGAAAGCGGTAGTAAGGAATGGCTTTTTCCAATTCAGAGATGAACACCTCGCGTTCTGGGCGAGGACCAACCATCGACATCTCTCCCTTTAGTACATTGATTAACTGAGGGAGTTCATCTATGCGAGTTTTACGAATAAAACAGCCGACTTTCGTTACGCGAGCGTCGTTCTTGGTCGCCCATTGGGCACCGTTCTTTTCTGCATCGTTTCGCATCGAGCGAAACTTGATCACTTCAAACTCTTCATTATATTGGCCAGTGCGACGCTGCTTAAAGAATACCGGGCCTGGTGACTCAAGCTTAATGAGCAGTGCCGTAATAAGCCCTACTGGGATAGCAACCCATGACAGCATAAAAACAAACAAGAGATCGATGAAGCGCTTTTGCCAGCTGTTCTTACGATTAGAGAGGATAGAAAAAGCTTTTTGGTGTAAGAAGTAGCCGCTATGCAAGAGCTCAGTTTCAGTGTAGCCAAGTGAACGATCAAAGTAGCTAACTAGAGGCTCAACCCAAGCACCTAGTTCTGTCGCAGCTACAAGAAACGCTTGCTGCTCAGGGTTTAGGTGTGAGCTTTTGAAGTGGCAAAGCGTTTTACTCTTGAAATCCCTAAGAGCATAGTTATTAACTTGTGCGTTAATCTCAGGGTGTCTCTTAAGTACTTGAGCAATCTTTGCTTCGTCTTCTTTTGGACAGTAGATATAAAGGCAAGCGTCTGTTTTACTTGCGGATAACTCGTCCAATGCTGATGTTATGCTGATAGAATTATTTTTAGTTAATTCAGAAGCTTCTCGTTCTTGAAGCGTGTCGCTCATACTGTCTGTCATAGGAATGGAATAAGTTGTTTTCGACTAGCCAATTGCTTACAAGTCGGCGATTATAATTTAATTCGTATAGAAATTATATCCCTTAATCCAGAACATGCTTGTAACTTTGTTAATTTTCTTGAACCTGAGTCCTTACTTATGGCTTGTTTTTGAATCTTGACGTAACTATATCAATGAATTCGACAAACTATGTTTGCGATATATTATGTTGCCTCGAAATTAAATGATTATCTAATTCACTATATTACGCAGTTATATCCGAGGTTGATTAGTTTTTGATAAAGCGCTTTTTTCGAATCTCCCTCACCATGTATAAGGTGAACCTCTTTAGGAGGAGTAGGAATGGCAGTTACAAATTGTATTAAGTCGTTCATATCGGCATGCGCAGAGTAGCCTGACATCGTATGAACTTGAGCTTTCACTTTCACGCGCTTACCTTCAATCAATACACTTTCTTCTCCATCCTGGATACGCCGACCTAAAGTCCCTTCCGCTTGATAGCCAGCAAATAGAACATCATTTCTTTCATCAGGTAGTAAAGCTTCCAAATAATTGACGACACGGCCACCTTCACACATTCCGGAGGCTGCAACCACGATAGCGGCTTCTGATGTACTTGCGAGACGGTTAACGAGCTGTAAATGGTCTGCGTGGCTTTCGATCGTAATGCATTGGTCAAACGCGAGAGGGTGTCGATGATGATCGAGTCGCTCTTTCGCTTCAGATCCCCAAAGTTTTTTAAATTGGCGATAGGTATTGGTCACCTTTTTAGCCAAAGGAGAGTCGAGAATAATAGGCAGTGAATCTTGCAAAGCGTGCTCATGTATAAGCTGCTCTATATCAAAGAGTAACTCTTGGGTTCTCCCGACACTAAAAGCTGGTATCACAATTACGCCACCATCCCTAAGTGCGTGCTCAATAATAGAAAGTAATCGCCTGCTGCGAGACTCTACATCCTCGTGAGTTTTATTGCCGTAAGTCGACTCGATAAACAGGTAGTCAGCTTTTTCTGGTGATAAGGGATCCGGTAGGAGAGGTGTGTTGCGAGGTCCCAAATCCCCGGAGAAAACAACAACCTCTTGGTTTGATAAATGAAATTCAATATATGCTGAGCCTAAAATGTGCCCAGCAGGTTGAAAGCGAAGAGAAGTACTCTCTTCTATTTCTACCCACACAGAGTAAGGACAAGGACGAATAAGCGCTCGAATAAAATCGAGCACTTTCTCTCTTTGATGACGTCGCATACCCAATTGGAGCTTTAAACCATCTTCTAACATAAGCGGCACGAGCTCAGCGGTGGCTTCCGTACAGTAGATAGGGCCCTTATAGCCAGCTGCTAATAGCCAAGGCAGCCTACCAATATGATCGATATGAGAATGGGTCAGCACTACCGCTTTGAGATGAGCGATAGAAAAATCGATACCCCAACTCTGCTGCTGAGCATGGTCTTGGCCTTGTAGCAAACCACAGTCGATCAGCACACTTCCATTTTGTAACACGAGCTCGTGGCAAGAGCCAGTAACCGTATTTTTCCCACCGTGGTGCAGTACTTTCATAACAAAACGACGCTTTTACCTTTGCTAGCTTACGCTTGTGAATATCTATTTTACACATAGCCAAACCTCACTATTTGGCAGTGATTTGGTAAATCGCTCAGTAGTCAGGGTAAGCAGGCAGATAGTGAATAAGTGAGCGTATTGTAGGCAAGCAAAATAGGAGAAAGAAAATGGCAAAACTGAAAGTTTAGAGAGACTTAGATATTCGTCATAAATTTGACTACGTTTCATTGCAACCGCTTGTGATGCAATTCATATTATTGCAACTATTTTCATTTAAGATTTTGGAATCAGCGTCACTGGCTGTTTAGTGCTCGCTGCGTAAAGTGGGTGTTTGATAATTATAATTTTATAAAACACGCCACATTTATGACGGTATAAGTGTCAGAAAAAAGACATTTTTTTGTAAGCTTTTTACACGTTCTACTTTTAGTTGCAACGTGTTTACTATACAATTCGTCTCCTGTTTGGAAATGCAACCGTTCACATTACGTGCAAAAACTTGCTTCTAGGAGCCAGACCTAGGGGCGGTAGCGTGCCCAAATCACCGTTGAAGCCTCCTTCCTAATAAAAGAAAGAGGTCAAACTAAAGAATTTTCAATAATAATAAGCACCTAAGTGCATTTCTGGCAAGATTGATTTATAAAAAACGAGAACTATTACAAATTTATGTAATTCCCTTTTGTCAGAGGGATGCTCAAAGCTAACAAAGTGGCGAGCGAATGTTGGTTAGGCATAGGTTACAATTTAAATCTCCATTTCTCATACCTATCAAAACCAAGCACTAAGCGTGTAGAAGTAGTTAACTATCGACTCAAACCGTCAGTTAGCATATACAAGCTTTGTATTTGGCCTGCCTATAAAAAGCTGTGAACCCGTGACCGCCGTGAGCGAGTATCGGGGTGATTCAGTTACTTACATATTCAATATTAAAAATTAGCGTTTGCTTTGCGTTACAACCCATGTTGTCTAATGTGGTTTTGTCACGCCAAAAAATCACCTGCTTGTTCTTAAGTTCGGCTTATTCGGATATGAGCGAAACAGAAACAGCAGTATCGGACCTGTGATGCAATGGAATCCGTAAAGGAAATCAGTTGGATGCGTTATAGATTTACCTCAAACTTATTTAATAACACAGTTGGCTATCATGAATAATGCATATTTATTTGTATTTATTTTGTCGTTCGTTCTACTTTTTGTTATGCGCAAGGTCGCTAAGCGCGTAGGTCTAGTAGATAAACCCAATGCAAGAAAGCTTCACCAAGGTGTGGTGCCACTTGTAGGAGGGATCTCCATTTTCTCTACTATACTGGTGGGGTTCCTTTTGTTCCTACCAATGAATGACAACTTATCACTCTACTTATCTTGTTCGGCTGTACTCATCGTGCTCGGCGCATTAGATGACTATTACGATGTAAGTTTCAAAATTCGCCTTATTATCCAAGCAGGAATATCCCTTGCGATGATTTACATCGGAGGCCACAGCTTACACGATTTAGGTTATCTAATGGGAAGCGAAACCATTGCCCTGAATGAAGTTACTGGCGCGGTGATCACCGTGATTGCGGTAATAGGCGCCATTAACGCATTTAATATGGTTGATGGTATAGACGGCTTGCTGGGCGGGTTAGCCTCGGTCACCTTTACAGCATTAGGTATTGTGTTTGCCTACAACGGAAACGAATACTTAGCCACGATCTGTTTATTGATCGTGACTGCGATGCTCCCTTATATCTTCCTGAACTTAGGTTTCCCACTAGGTCGTCGCTTTAAGATCTTCATGGGCGATGCAGGCAGTATGTTTATCGGCTTTACCGTGGTCTGGATGCTGATTCGCGGCACACAAGAGCCAGGAACTGTAGCTTTCAAGCCAGTTACAGCGCTGTGGTTAATTGCCTTACCATTGATGGACATGGCAACCATTATGATTCGTCGCGTTCGTAAAGGTCAGTCACCATTCCAACCAGACAGAGAACATCTACACCATATTTGCCAACGTATTGGGCTTTCACCAGGTGCAACGTTAATTTTCATCTGTTCGATGGCATCGATTTGTGCTGCGGTAGGTTTATGGGCTGATTTTGTTGGTATTAAAGAATCTACAATGTTTATTGCCTTTTTAATTTTATTTGTTTGTTATTTCTTTGTTATTAGTCATATTTGGCGTGTTTCATCTTGGTTAAATAATTTGAGGAAGCGCCAAAGAATGACCAGTGAACAAATATGAATTATATTTATTTGTTCCATCATAATTTTATACTTTGTTAGGGAAAAATAGAGTGACTATAAAAAAAGTTCTAACAGTTTTTGGTACGCGCCCAGAAGCTATAAAAATGGCACCTTTAGTTCATGCTTTATCAAGCGATCAACGTTTTGAATCTAAATGTTGTGTTACCGCACAGCATAGAGAGATGTTAGACCAAGTATTAGAATTATTTGAGATCAAGCCTGACTATGACCTTAATTTAATGAAGGCCGGGCAAACGCTTAATGATGTAACAGCTCGAATTGTGCAAGATCTCAAGCCTGTACTTGAAGATTTCAAGCCCGATGCTGTTCTTGTGCATGGTGATACAGCTACCACTTTTGCTGCCAGTCTTGCTGCCTATTACGAGCAAATTGAAGTAGGCCATGTTGAAGCCGGCCTTCGCACAGGAAATATATATTCCCCTTGGCCAGAAGAGGCTAATCGACGTCTAACTGGTGTTTTGACAAAATATCATTTTGCTCCTACAGAGACATCGAGAGATAACTTACTTCGAGAAAACTTTTGTCCAGAAGATATATATGTAACAGGGAATACAGTAATCGATGCATTATTAATGGTCAGAGAAAAAATTGAAACCAACAAAAAGCTAAAATCTCAGCTAGAGGAACAATTTTCGTTCTTAGACGAGAGTAAAAAGTTGATTTTGGTTACAGGACATCGACGAGAGAGTTTTGGTGGCGGCTTTGAGAGAATTTGTGAAGCATTAGCGCAAACTGCGACAAGTAATCCAAATGTTCAAATCTTATACCCAATGCACTTAAACCCGAACGTGCGTGAGCCAGTTAACAGAATATTGGGTGATATTGACAATGTTTTATTAATAGAACCGCAGCAATATCTGCCATTTATTTATTTGATGGACCGAGCCAATATCATTTTAACCGATTCTGGCGGCATCCAAGAAGAAGCGCCATCGTTAGGCAAGCCAGTTTTAGTGATGCGTGATACAACAGAAAGACCAGAAGCGGTTGAGGCAGGTACGGTAAAATTAGTTGGCACAAATACGGACAAGATAATTACCGCACTAGAAGTCTTGTTAAAAGATGAAGCGACGTACAAAGAAATGAGTTATGCACATAACCCATATGGCGATGGCAAAGCTTGCCAAAGAATTTTAAACACATTAGCAAAATAAAATTAAATATTGGAATGAAAAATGTCATTTGAAACAATTTCAGTTATTGGTTTAGGGTATATTGGCTTACCAACAGCAGCAATGTTTGCTTCTCGCAAGAAAAAAGTGATTGGTGTTGATGTCAATCAGCATGCAGTAGACACAATTAATCGCGGCGAGATCCATATCGTTGAACCGGATCTGGATATGTTGGTGAGTGCTGCAGTACAGCAAGAATATTTGAAAGCGGTGACAACGCCTGAACCAGCAGATGCTTTTTTAATAGCAGTACCGACACCTTTTAAGCCTTGTGAAAAGGGAGATATTCCAGAGCCAGATTTGACTTATATCGAGTCAGCTGCAAAAGCTATCGCACCAGTTTTGAAAAAAGGCAACTTGGTTATTCTTGAATCGACGTCACCAGTTGGTGCTACAGAGCAGATGTCAGCATGGCTTGCTGAAGCTCGCAAGGATTTGACCTTTCCACAAACGGCAGGGGAATTTGCTGATGTGAATGTAGCACATTGTCCTGAACGTGTATTACCGGGGAAAGTGGTCACGGAGTTAGTTCAGAATGACCGAGTAATTGGTGGGATGAGCAAGCGGTGTTCTGAGCGTAGCGTTGAACTATATAAAACGTTTGTAATGGGTGAGTGTGTTATAACCAATGCTCGTACTGCGGAAATGGCCAAACTAACAGAAAATTCGTCTCGTGATGTTCAAATTGCCTTTGCTAATGAGTTATCAATGATTTGTGATGAATTAGGTATTGATGTTTGGGAACTGATCTCGCTGGCTAACCGTCATCCACGAGTCAATATTCTTCAGCCAGGTCCTGGTGTTGGTGGTCATTGCATTGCTGTTGACCCTTGGTTTATTGTCTCTAAGACTCCCGAGATAGCTAAAATTATCCATACGGCAAGAAATGTAAATGACTATAAACCTGAGTGGGTCATTAACAAGGTTAAGATGGCGGTGGCTGATTTCCTTAATGCAAATCCAACAAAGACAGCAAAAGATGTAACGATTGCTTGCTACGGTCTAGCTTTTAAACCTGATATTGATGATCTGCGAGAGAGTCCGGCACTCGACATTACAAAGTCTATAGCAAGAAACCATGTTGGCAAAGTATTGGCTATCGAGCCTAATATCGACTCTATAGATATTGATAATATTGACTTGGTATCACTTGATGAATCTCTTTCCAGAACTGATATTCATGTGATGTTAGTAGATCACAAACAATTCAAAAAAATAAAATTAAATGATGCCTTTGTTATCGATACAAAGGGTATCTGGTGAGCAAATCATTAACATCATTTCCAAGTAGGCATGTAGATGCTTAATATAATAAAAAACAAAATGGCCTTGATTATCATGGCCATTTTTTCTATTTGTTACTTCTCAAGTAGTTTTTTTGCAAAAAAACAATTAAATGAACATGATTTTTATACATGGAATGTTTTTATTACTTTAATGTCTATGTCTTTCTCCTTTTGTTTTTTAGGGAGTGAACAATTATTTACTCGATTTATCAAAGGTGATAAGAATAGATTTGTTATTCAAAGAGATACTATTATTACAATGGTGATAAGTAATGCTATTTATTTAATTTTTCTGATATTTGTTGTGGATAAATTATGGTTTAACATGCAAAGTGCTATGTTATACCTATTCGTATCTTTATCGTCTGCTGCTTTTGTTGTTATATATAATAGTTTTCGAGTTGCAAAGTTATTCGTACGTTCGCAATTAGCTAATGGTTTTTGGAAGTTAGCAATTATTATTTTTATATTGATGCCAGTTAATATTAGGTTTGAGTATAAACTATATTTAGCATTGTTAGTTTCTGTTTTTATATCTATCTCTATTTTAAAGTTTTCAAAATTAGAGATTTGTTCGATAAATCAGAAGCAACCTAAAGGTTGGAGAAGAGTATTCTTTGGCTTCTTATTGTCTTTATTTGTAATGATGCTATTAAATAATTTAGATAGAGTACTAGTTGAAAAGGTTATTAATGCCAAATACTTTTCTGAATATGTTTATATGCTGTCGTTAACAGTATTACCTTTTAGTCTAATTTCCTCTTATGTTGGATTTAAAGAATTAGCATACTTAAAAAGTAAATATAATAAATCAATATATATAAGAAGAATGTTAAGAACAGGTGTGGTAGTTATTATTTTGTATTCAGTGTGGTTTTTCTTAGTATCCTTTTTCTCTGATTTTCTAGAAGTTAATCTGACTTATAGTTATTTTTTGCCCACATTATTGTTAGTGCTGGTCAAGTGTGTTTACTCATATTACTCTGCACTCTTTGGATTAAATGCATCAGGTAATCAAATGATCAATTCTAACATATTTACAATGATTTCTCTCATTATTATGTATTTTTTTGTTATAAACCTAGTAAGCAGTGTCGAAGCGATCTTATATGGAGTAGCAATGTCATGGCTTATTAGATGCATCATTATTTCAATCTACATGAGAAAGATAGATGATTATGATTATTGTACAGGAATGACTGTGACATGATAAAAGACATATCAAAGTTTATATTATTATTTTTTTCAATAATATTGATTACTACATCTTTCTTGTTAAATAATTATGTGTTTTCATACTTTTCAATTGTGTTTTTTTTGATTATCTCTTTCCTTAATATTTCTGGATTATTTAGGTTGGTGGTATTTTTTCTTGTTTTTTACTTATCTATAGGCTTGTTAAATATATCTACTTGGAGGGGATATATTGAAGTTGAAGTTATAAATCTTTACTTTTTATGTGTTCTACTCTTTCTTATTCCTTGTGTATTTATAAGGTGTTATGTAACTGACGGAAATAATTTTCATGTAAGTAATCAAAAATTTATTTTGATGGCGATTTTAATTCACTTACTTATAGTTTATGTTTCAGTTTTAGCTGTGTATATATTTTATGGTAATATTTTACTGAATCAAACAATAAGATTTCTCATACCAACTTCTCTTGAATATGTGATAAAGTCTGCACTTCCTATCGCCGCGCTGATACCAATATTAAAATATAAAAATAAAGCGTTATTATTGCTTTTGGTTGTGCTTCCCGCAATACTTATTGGTAGTAGAGGAACAGCTGTAATATCGATATTGAGTTACTTAATTTCTGATGTGTATTTTAAATTCGGTGGTTTTGATATCTATAAGATAATTAATAAGAATAAAAAGTTCTTGATATATTCATTGTTAGCTTTTTTGGTTATTATTTCTGGATTCTATTTACGGAGAGGTGACGGTAGCGAACTATCTAGTGTTGATGTGTTAATGTCTCATTATTTTGATTACGATAATATATTAATAAGAGTTATTTTACCTTTCCATCTTGGGTTTAAAGAAACTATTGGTCTGTCTAATAGACTTGTAATTGAGTCAATAGCGAACAATATTAATACTTATTCCCTTTTTTTTGCTGACTTGTTTACTGTTTTACCTGGAGAGAGGTTGGCTGCAGGACAAACATTAGGAAGGATATTTGGCACTGTTGAAGGCGGTGGCCTTACACCTGGCTTAGTTGGTGGTATTTACATAGATTATAAAATGTTTACCCCAGCATTCTTTCTACTCTTTGGAGTTTCTTTTTATTTTCTTGAAGCCAAACTCTATAAATCTCCATTATTTATCGTAGTTTACTCCCAAGTTATTGTTCAGTTTATACATCTTTTTCATAGAGGCTTTTTGAAGCCAGAGTACATAACGAGTGTTTTAATTGCATACTTTTACTATTGTTTATGTCATAGAATAATTATTAATAGAGGTTAATTTTGAAAGTTCTTCATGTTTTATATACATATCTTCCCGATGTTACTGGTTCATCAATTAGAAGTGAAGGTATATTAAAAGGTCAAATATCTAATGGTATAGATGTTGTCGTGGTCACCTCCCCATTTCAAAGGGGATATAGAGAAGACTTCGATATAATAAATGATGTCAAAGTATATAGAACTTACAACAATAATGAAGATCTAGAGGCGTCAGAAAAGAAAAAGAATATTAAAAATAGGATTAAAAAACTTATTTCTATTTTAGGTTTTTCAATTAAAGTATATAAAATTGCCAAAAGAGAAAATGTTGATTTTATTCATGCACATAGCATGTTTTTTTGCGGCCTATCTGCATTTGTTTGTAGTAAAATACTTAAGATTGGCTTTGTCTATGAATATAGGTCTATTTGGGAGGAAAGGTTTGACAGCGTTAAGTTTATCGATAAGCTTCAAATTAAAATTATTCGATTTTTAGAGACGTTATCAATGCGTCTTGCAGATAAAGTGGTTGTATTGAATGAAGGTCTTAGAAAAAATGTAATCGATAGAGGGGTTCTTCCAGATAAAGTGGTTGTTGTGCCAAATGCAGTTTCTGATGAATTATTTTTAGAGGCTAAAAGCATTTCCTTTCCCAAGACAATTAAATCATTTGGTTATGTAGGTAACTTCAGTCACATTGAAGGTTTAGATTTATTACTAAAAGCTTTTTTAGATGCTTTTCCTAGAAATGATTTTAGTGACTGTAAGTTAACATTTCATGGAAAGGGTCCTTATTTAAACGATTTGAAAGAACTAATAGATAAAGCTGACGATGGTAGAATTTCGATTGCCGGGCCATTTGAGAGAGGTGATATAATTGATGTTTATAAAAGCTTAGATTGCGTTGTGATACCTAGAAGAAAATTGAAGATATGTGATGTAGTAACTCCGTTGAAACCGCTAGAGGCTATGGTATTTGGTCGGCTTGTTATTGGTAGTAACTGTGGGGGGATTGTAGAGGTTTGTTCTTCGGAGCGAAATGCAGTGTTCTTTGAAGCAGATTCCATCAAGAGCTTGTCATCTTCAATGAGGAAACAGTATGAAAACTTCAATTTATCTATTGCTAAAAATGGCCGAGATTTTGTTGAAAGTAATCGCAATTGGTCCGATGTAGCTAAACTGTATTTTGATGTTTATCAATGATTATGTCTTTATATAAACTCTATTTATGACATGTTTCTATTTATATTAAAACAGCTTTTAAGGAGGGTGTGTGTCAACTTTTAATAATAAAACAATTTTAGTTTGCTTTGGTGAAGGCGGACACGAAGCGCAAGCCAATCGCCTAGTAAATAATATGTTGAAAAAATCAAGCGATATAGATTTTATTAGTATATCAGATGTTAAAGAAAAACCAGTCTGGTCGACGGGCCACTATGTTGTGGGTGAGGTTAGAGACAAATATAGCCATTTAAAAACTATCTGTAATTCGAGTTTTTTTTCAATTTTTAAAGCGTTGAGAAAAATATCTAATTGCAATGAGGTGAAATGCGTAATTTCAACCGGTCCGGGTATATCAGTTTTAGTTGCTTGTTACTTTCGATTTATAGGTGTTAAAGTTATACATATAGAGACATGGTCTCGGTTTGAGAGTAAGTCTTTTACTGGTAGGATAATGCACCTATTGGCAAATAAATTTTATGTTCAAAATCATTCACTTTTAAATCTTTATAAGAACTCTATATATTCCGGTAGGTTATGAAAATATTTGTTACAGTAGGAACCACGCCTTTTGACTCTTTAATAAAATCTATAGATGAAAAAGTTGCAAATACTCAAGGCATTGATGTTATATTCCAGATTTCTGATGGTAAGTACAAGCCTCGATTTGGTGATTTTTTTAAGTTTAGTAAAAATATACATGATTATTATAATTCTGCAGATGTTGTGATTACACATGCTGGAGCAGGGTCAATATACTCTCTAGTAGAATCTAAGGTTAAAACAATAATAGTTCCAAATCTTGATAGGATAGATAAACATCAAATCGATATAGCAAGGTTTATGGAGTGTAACGGTTACGCACTAGTCATGTGGGACTTCGAAAACCCTTTAAAAATTGTACAGGAAGCTAAATCCACCAACTTTAATCCTTATGTGAAAGAGGAGTTTTTTAAGGTGGATGAAATCTTAGAATATATTGGGTTTTAACCTCATATTTTGCTTTATAGTGGATGAGAACTATGTTTTTTAATAAGAATGTTAATGCTTCTATAGTATGTCTTTTTTTTCTTTTCTCTCACTCCTATGCTAATACTGCTGTATTAGAAAGTTTCCCTTCAAATCAAAGCTTTACAGGGGTGATTTTTGTTCCCAATGCCCAAGTTCAGAACTACGGGAGCTTTGGCTTTGACTTTGCACATGGGTTACCGCTTAGGAATAGTGTCTCTGATATAGAATCTTTAACGTTTTCTCTCGGACTAATCGAAGGGTTAGAGGCACAAGGCCGAATCGTGACTGAAGACTATAGTTCTAATGGGTTTGTTGTGGGGAGTATTAGAGACCTATCAGCCTCTTTTAAGTATCAACTTCCTTTTTTTCAAGATTTTAATAAACTCAAGTTGGCAGTTGGCGTGCAAGATCTTGGCGGGGAGTTAAACTACTTTAATACGAATTATATAGTTACTGACTACTCTTTCGATTTTGCTCCAGTTCGAATGTCGGTGGGGTATGGTCAGTCAGATATTCCGCTTGGTGTTATGGATGGTCCATTTGGTGGTGTTGAGTACCAACCATTCAATTTTATTCAGTTGGTAGGTGAGTACGACTCAGAAGAGTTTAATTCTTCAGTAAAAATTTTTACGCCAAAACAGCTGCTCCCGTATGATATAACAGCTTCTCTTAGTTATCAGATCTATTCAGGCCATGAAACTGATACTAAAAATGTATGGAATGCCGCTTTTTCAATCCCTCTGATATCTGATTACACACGCTCAGTTAGCTTTTCTCAAAACGATATGTCTTTGAAAGATAAGATTTTTGTAGAACAGAAGAAGTCTCAAGATGCTTCGATCTCCACTCTGGTGAGTGCGTTAAAAAATGAAGGTTTCGTTAATGTTCAAGTGGGGTTAGTCAATGGTAGAGTCGTGGTGGCTTTAGAGAACCGTCGATACAACCATAATCAAGCAGATGGGCTAGGTGTGGCTCTGGGGATTGTATCGAGTCATTTTGGTCAAAATGCAGCGCAAGATATTGGCGCTGCATCGGATCAATTTGAACTTGTGATGCTTGCCAACCAAAAACCAGTGGTCAGCGTTTTGTCTAACTCTAACTGTTATCAAAGATTTGTCAATGGTAGCGCATCTTGTGATGACATTCAGTTTATCACGCGCGATTTGTCGGAAAGATTAGACATGGTTGCTTGGAAAACGGAACGAGTCAATTCAGGCACTTTAGATTCGCAGATCGTATTTTCCCCTATGGTAAGGCATGGCGTAGCAACCGAGTACGGTGTGTATGATTACTCTTTTGCCATGTCCAGCAACTTATATACCTACCTATGGTCTGGCGCGGCAATAGATGTTCGTCATATTTTACCTTTAGCAGAAAGTGATGATTTTGAAGAGGGTGGGTATTTCGAAGACAGCGTATACGAGAACGAGATTGAGCGTGCAATGGTACATCAGTTCTTCCGTTTGCCATATGTCGATATAGCCAACCAAGTATCTCTAGGCTTGGTTAAATCGGACTATATCGGTGCGCGTAGTGAATCAGCTTGGTTCTCTCAATCGGGCAACCATTGGTTGGGATTAGAGATGAGCTATTTCCAACATCAAGACGAAAAAGACAAAAATGGTTATGCGAACCCAGATCGCCAAACCTTTTTAACTCGTTACACATTCTCTATGCCAGAGTGGGATTGGCAGTTTAACGCAACTGCTGGCGAGTTTTGGAAAGGGGATGTTGGCGCAAAATTCACGACATCACATTGGTTTGAAGATATAGAAGTATCCGCAAGTTATCAGGTGACGAAGTTTAACGATACAGACGAAGAGCAGTTTGTCACTGTGTCGGTAAAGCTGCCATTAACGCCATGGCGTGATATGTCGCCGAGTGTGATACAAGTTCGTGGTAACGAGGCTTATGATTTCAACGTTACGACACGAGTTGGCAATGATTATAATTACTTAGCGGCAGGCCAAGGGGATGAACTTGTGATGGATAATAGCATGCTTCGTCGCTACTTTAACCGAGGCCGTTATGGTCAAGAGTACTTTGAGCAGAACAGGCAGCGCATCCGCAACGCTTATTTGCGCTACTTGGGTACTCAATTGAATTAAGTTGTGCTGCTAGTTAGGCTTTGAGTTAATCACTGTACTCTACCGAGAGTGTAGGTGTTTTGATATGCTAGCGTCAGTTAAATGATAGGAAATAAAAATGAAAATTGCTGTAGCAGGCACGGGCTACGTCGGTTTGTCCAATGCCATGTTATTGTCACAAAACCATGAGGTTGTGGCGGTTGATATTATCCAAGAAAAAGTGGACTTGTTGAATGACAAGAAATCTCCAATTGTTGATGCGGAAATCGAACATTTTCTTGCAAACAAAGAGCTCAACTTTGTCGCGACGCTAGATAAAGAGCTGGCTTACAAAGGCGCAGAGTTTGTTGTTATTGCCACACCAACGGATTATGACCCTCAAACGAACTACTTTAATACTTCTTCAGTTGAAGCAGTGATTAAAGATGTGATGGCAATTAATCCTGATGCGGTTATGGTGATTAAGTCGACTGTACCTGTGGGTTATACTGCGCGTATTAAAGAGGAGCTCGGTTGTCAGAATGTTATGTTCTCTCCAGAGTTTCTTCGTGAAGGTAAAGCACTTTACGATAACCTCCACCCGTCTCGTATAATCGTTGGTGAACGCAGCGAACGTGCAGAGAAGTTCGCTAACCTTTTGGTTGAAGGCGCGGTAAAAGAAGACATCTCGGTTCTGTTTACTGACTCTACAGAAGCAGAAGCGGTTAAGTTGTTCTCAAACACATATCTTGCGATGCGCGTAGCCTATTTTAATGAGCTAGATTCGTATGCTGAAGCACACAATCTTGATGCTCGCCAAATTATTGAAGGTGTTGGCTTAGACCCTCGTATTGGCAATCACTACAACAATCCGTCATTCGGTTATGGTGGTTACTGCTTACCAAAAGATACAAAGCAATTGTTAGCAAACTACCAAGAAGTTCCTAATAACATTATTGGTGCAATCGTTGATGCGAACCGCACTCGTAAAGATTTTGTCGCAGAGTCTATTCTCAAGCGAGAACCAAAAGTCGTGGGTATTTACCGCTTAATTATGAAAGCTGGTTCAGATAACTTCCGCGCTTCGTCTATTCAAGGCATTATGAAGCGTATTAAAGCGAAAGGTATTGAAGTCGTGGTGTATGAGCCAGTACTTAAGGAAGATGAGTTCTTCCACTCTGCTGTTATCCGCGATATTGAAGAATTCAAACAAATGTCTGATGTCATTGTTTCTAACCGCATGGTGGAAGAACTAGCTGATGTGGCTAATAAAGTTTACACCCGCGACCTGTTCGGTAGTGATTAATTAGTCTTTATATTCAAATAATATAATAGGCTCCCTTAAGGGAGCCTTTCTTTTAGTTGGTAATGGTTATGATTAAAAAATGTTTATTCCCTGCTGCGGGTTACGGTACACGTTTCCTTCCTGCAACTAAGTCGATGCCGAAAGAAATGATGCCAGTGGTGAACAAGCCATTGATTGAATACGGTGTTGAAGAAGCGATTGAAGCCGGTATGGACGGTATGTGCATCGTCACTGGTCGTGGTAAGCACTCGTTAATGGATCACTTTGATAAAAACTACGAGCTAGAGCATCAAATTAGCGGTACAAGCAAAGAAGCGCTGCTTGATGATATTCGTTCTTTGATTGATTCTGCGAGTTACACTTACATCCGTCAGCGTGAAATGAAAGGCTTAGGTCACGCTATTCTTACGGGACGTGAATTGGTCGGTGATGAACCGTTTGCTGTAGTGCTTGCGGATGACCTTTGTGTGAATGAGGACAAAGGCGTTCTAGCGCAAATGGTTGAGCTGTACAAACAGTTCCGCTGTTCAATCGTTGCGGTACAAGAAGTGCCGGAATCAGAAACGCATAAATACGGTGTGATTGCTGGCGAGATGATCAAAGATGATATCTTCCGCATTGATAACATGGTTGAAAAGCCAGAGCCAGGCACTGCACCTAGCAATCTAGCGATTATTGGTCGCTATATTCTGACCCCCGATATCTTTGAGCTGATTGAAAATACAGAGCCGGGCAAAGGTGGCGAGATTCAAATCACCGATGCGCTGATGCAACAAGCTCAATCTGGTTGTGTTTTGGCATACAAATTTAAAGGTCAGCGCTTTGATTGCGGTAGTGTAGAAGGCTATATTGAAGCAACAAATTACTGCTACGAGAACCTTTATAAGAAGGATTCCAGTGCGGAGCTCGCGAAAAAACCAACCGTGAAAATTGCTGAGCCAGCATAATTCAGAACTTCCTATCGGTGTACTCCGAGTGGATAACACGCAAACAAAAAGGGATGCGTGATGCATCCCTTTGTTATTTCTGCTTAATAAAAAGCGAAATTAAGCTTTAGCCGCTGCTTTAGCGATTGCTGCGAAGCTTTTCGCGTCTAGAGAAGCGCCGCCAACTAGAGCACCGTCGATGTCTGGTTGTGAGAAGTAAGCTTCAGCGTTTTCTGGCTTAACAGAGCCGCCGTATTGGATGATTACTTGTGCTGCAACTGCTTCGTCTTTCGCAGCGATTAGTGCGCGGATAGAAGCGTGGATGCGTTGTGCATCTTCAGCTGTTGCTGCTTTACCAGTACCGATAGCCCAGATTGGTTCGTAAGCGATGATTGCGCCGTTTAGAGCTTCAACACCGTAAGTGTCGATAACTGCGTTGATTTGACGTGCACATACAGCTTCAGTTTCGCCAGCTTCGTTTTGCGCTTCAGATTCACCGATACAGAAAACAGGTGTTAGGCCGTTTTCTTTTAGGAAGTTGAATTTCTTAGCGATAAACTCGTCAGATTCGTTGTGGTATTCACGACGCTCTGAGTGACCGATGATGATGTGAGTAGCACCGAAATCTTTCAGCATTTCTGGAGACATATCGCCAGTGAACGCACCGCTGTTGTTTAGGTCAGTGTTTTGAGCACCTAGGATGATCTTGTTACCGCCTTCAGCGATTACGCGCTCTGCTAGGTCGATGTAAAGTGCTGGTGGAGCGACTGCTACGTCAACACCTTCAACGCCTTCAAGCTCAGCGTTAAGACCAGTTAGCAGCTCAGTTACCATTGCTTTGCTGCCGTTTAGTTTCCAGTTACCCATCACTACAGGACGACGCATAGGAATATCTCCCTTATCTTTAATGTAAATAGTCAATTAATGTAAAAAATCTACGTAGGAATATAACAGAATAATGTGAACAGATCATGATTGGCGTCATGTCTTGTCCGGCTTTCTTTACTGATTCGACCAAGCAGCGATCCTGTTATTTTTGTCAAAAGCAATCGATTGGTGATCACGTAGACAGAATGATAGTTCATTCCTCGGAAATTGCTGCTGAGATTGGTATTACTACGCGCTGGAATTAATTGTTGTAGAAAGGAATCAAAATGCCAAATCTCGTTTTAGAGTATTCAAACTCGGTTGAAGAACGTGTCAATGTTCAGGGGTTGCTGGAGGATTTACATAAAACGGCGTTAGAGAGTGGTCTTTTTGAGCTCGCGTCAGTGAAATCTAGAACGCTCCGGTGCCACAATTGGTTAATTGGAGAAGAGGGCGATAGCCTCGACTTTATCCATATCAACTTTGATTTGCTATCTGGCCGTTCCCAAGAGCAGAAGCGAGAACTGTCACGAGCCTTGATGGCGACACTTCAAGAGCAAGCCAGTCACGTGCACAGCTTAACGGTCAACATCCGAGACATGGATGTAGACAGCTTCCAGAAGGTAGTGAATTAGGTTGAACAGAGTTTCTTGAGAATAACGAGTAGGGTTAAGCATCGCGAGATGCAAGGGAACTGAAAGCTAATAGGCCTTATCGAGTGTTTATCGTTGCTTGAGCTTAGTCTCTCTGCTTGTTAGAACGGCGTTGTTGGCGCTTACACTGCAGGTGTACTTTCCAAACCATATCGACTCGGCTAATCTATAACCTTTCTATTTTGGGGTAAAATTTGATGTCGACTAAAGAGTTACTGTTTTCTTTTCAAGGACGTATAAACCGTAAAACCTACTGGATTTGGAACGTCATTTACTATGTCTCTATTCTAGGTTTTGGTGCTGGAATCAGTAAGCTATTTCCTACTTTCTCCTATTTACTTCTCCCTATTTTCTTGGTGATTTTGTTAATCCCTGATTTGGCGATCACCACTAAGCGTTGGCATGACCGCAACAAATCAATCTATTGGCTAGCACTGAATATTCCGCTGATTATCGGGCGAATCGCCACGCCAATGACCAGCCCTGTCGCACAAGAGCCGTCGACACCGCAAATGTTCGTCGCATCCATTTCTCTGATTTGTGGTTTATGGATTCTAATTGAATGTGGCTTCTTAAAGGGGACATCAGGACCAAACCAATATGGCCCTGAGCCTGAGTAATCGCTTTAAGTAACGTGCGCGCTGAAAGTAGATTCTTAGTCTCGCTGATGCTCGCTAGAATGACGAACTTCTATACTCTAGAGCTTGTTAAAGCCACCGTCATTCTGAACAGTGGGAGGGATGAGCATGATTCAGAATTTATCGTCCGCTTGAGCAGTGGCTAAGGTGAGTGGGAAAGAATAGGAGTTTGCTGTTACTTGATTCTTAGTCTCGCTGGAGCTCGCTAGAATGACGAGCTCTTTTGATCTAGAGCTTGCTATTGTACCCGTCATTCTGAACAGTGGGGGGACGAGCATGATTCAGAATCTATCGTCCGCTTGAGCAGTAGCTAAGGTGAGTGGGAAAGAATAGGAGTTTGCTGTTACTTGACTCTTAGTCTCGCTGGAGCTCGCTAGAATGACGAGCTTTTTTGATCTAGAGCTTGCTATTTTAACCGTCATTCAGAACAGTGAGGGACGAGCATGATTCAGAATCTATCGTCCGCTTGAGCAGTAGCTAAGGTGAGTGGGAAAGAATAGGAGTTTGCTGTTACTTGATTCTTAGTCTCGCTGGAGCTCGCTAGAATGACGAACGCTTTTGACCTAGAGCGAGCTTATTAAAGTCACCGTCATTCTGAACAGCGAGGGACGAGCGTGATTCAGAATCTACGCACAGAGCGCTCCGAGTTTGAACTGAGCGAGTGAATTACAATGGAAAAGTAACAGCGAATAATGAAGGAGAATGAATCATCGATAGGACACCTTGCGTTTATATCCTAACGTCAAACAACAACGCCGTTCTTTACATTGGTGTTACCAGTCAGCTGCCTCAAAGAATATGGCAGCATAAAAACGGAGTAGTTGAGGGATTTACCAAGAAATACAACGTTCATAAGCTCGTTTACTTTGAGTTATTCGAAGATATGGCAACTGCCATAACCCGAGAGAAGCAGCTCAAACAGTGGAAGCGTAAATGGAAGTTAGCCTTGGTAAGAGAAACGAATCCTAACTTTCTCGAGCTGTCTGCTGAGTATCAGTAAAAATCATCCCTACCTTTAAATGCCTCTAAGCTAACCACATCCGCTTTTTGAGTCGGTGCTGTTTCCCCTTGTAGCGCCGCTCTGAACTTCACGACCTGTTTTTGTAATTCGTTCATCAATACCACATTAGTGTGGTGAGGGTTTTTACACGTGCTGATGACCCTATCGATGTGGCTTTGCTGAGCCCACAGCCTTTCTTGCATGTTTTCTGATGCGCTTTCGATCATCTCTTTTGCCATTTCATGACGAAATTGCTCAAAAGCTTCTGGGTCTCGCTCAGCCATTCGAACCATTTCATCGAATGGCGGAAGCGTTTGAGAAGGGTAGTGACGTAGAGTAGACATCGATGCTCTCCAAATCCTTATGGAAATTGCCTTTAGTTACTAAAAGCCTATACCACTAGAAAGAAGTGAGAGGATGAATTCTTCAGCCGTCTCACTTATAAGAGAAGCTTTCAAGCTTGAGATTGAATAAGAGCGACATGTCGATGTTGGGTTGTGGTGGTTACTGCAGTTGTTGGATGCGGTACACGCAGCGTCTTTGACCGCTGATGATATGCTCGGTGCGCTCTATTTTGGTGTCACGTCCAAGCAAAGACTGAAAGACGCTCAATTCCGATTGGCACAAGCTTGGGCAGCGAGTTGCGGCTTTACAAATCGGACAGTGATTTTCGATCAAGATAAATCCGTTCTCATCTTGCTCGAGCTCTGCCATATAGCCTTCTTGCTCTCTTAATGTGACGAGTGTTTCTAGTTTGCTTTGCAGAGAGTCGCATTGCTCAAGATGCTGCCGATAACTTTGTAACGTGAGTTTTTCTCTTTCCGATGTGACTTTGTCCAGTCCATCTTTGCCAAAAATATGTTCGACAGCTTCTATAAACTGAATGGTCAACTCACCGTGACGGTCAGCAAATTGCTCATGACCTTTTTGAGTGAGAGACCAATGGCGAGCGGGGCGACCCACTTTGACTTTGACGTCATGAATAGACAGGATGCCATCATCTTCTAAACTCTGAAGGTGCTGACGTGCCCCCATAGTTGTCATACCCAGCTCAGAAGAGAGTTGTTTTGCAGTGACGGAACCATCACGCTTAACGATTTGCAATATCCTATCTACAGTCTTCATATACCCACCATTTATACGTCAGTACATATTATGCGCGATAGGGTTAGTAAAGAAAAGTGTTGACTTAGTTTGAGTGGGGAGCTGTTGGGTCTATGTTCATGCGAACCAATATATATCGCCACTCTGAACAGCGAGAAACGAGTGTGCTTCAGAATCTATCGTTCGGTTGTGCAATGGTTATGGTGAGAGGGAGAGAATAGGAGTTTGCTGTTATTAGGTTCTTAGTCTCGCTGGAGCTCGCTAGAATGACGAGTTCTTTTGATTTAGAGCTTATTAAAGTCACCGTCACTCTGAACATCGAGGGACGAGGTGATTCAGAATCTATCTTTTGGTTGAGCAGCGGTTATGGTGAGAGGGAGAGAATAGGAGTTTGCTGTTACTGGATTTTTTAGTCTCGCTGGAGCTCGCGAGAGTGACGAGCTCTTTTGATTTTGAGCTTGCTATGGTGCCCATCATTCTGAACAGCGAGGGACGAGCGTGATTCAGAATCTATTGCTTGGTTGTGCGGAAAGAAAGGCTCACACTCAGATTGAGCGAGAGCCTCGAGAAATGCTTAAAGAATAATATCACGCACTTCTGGATCTTTACGATCTAGGTAGTGAGTCGACTTAATACGACGAATAGTACGGCATCGACCACGCACGAGAAGCGTTTCTGTGGTTGCGATATTGCCTTGGCGAGAGATGCCTTCTAGCAAGTCACCTTTAGTAATGCCTGTTGCTGAGAATACCACATTGTCGCTACGGGCCATGTCTTCCATTTTGAGGACAACATTCGCTTTTACGCCCATTTCATCGCAGCGTTTTAGTTCGTCTGCGCCGTAAATGCGGTTTTCTTCAGTATCGCCTTTTACTTCATGACGAGGAAGTAGACGACCGTGCATGTCACCGTCTAGCGCTCGAATCACCGCGGCTGATACGACCCCTTCTGGCGCGCCGCCAATACAGTACATCATGTCCACTTCACTGTCTGGCATACAAGTCAGAATAGAGGCAGCCACGTCACCATCAGGCACCGCAAAGACACGTACGCCCATTGCTTGCATTTCTGCAATAACGTCATCGTGGCGAGGTTTCGCAAGGGTAATAACGACTAAGGTATCAAGTGGTTTGTTCAGGGCTTTTGCTACGTTCTCTAGGTTCTCTTTTAACGGCTTTTCTAAATCAATTACGCCTTTTGCACCAGGGCCAACAACCAGTTTTTCCATGTACATATCTGGCGCTTTAAGAAAGCTGCCTTTCTCACCTGCGGCAAGTACGGCTAGTGCGTTAGATTGCCCCATTGCCGTCATGCGAGTCCCTTCAATCGGGTCGACAGCGATATCCACTTCATCACCACCAATACCAACTTGCTCACCAATGTATAGCATTGGAGCATCATCGATTTCACCCTCACCAATGACAATTTCACCACAGATATCTGTTTTGTTCAGTAGGGTGCGCATAACTTCAACAGCTGCGCCATCGGCTGCATTTTTATCGCCACGGCCAAGCCATTTGTAACCAGCCAAAGCTGCACCTTCAGTCACACGGGAAAATGCCATAGCTAAATCGCGTTTCATGATGTCTCCAAGTAAGCAAGAGGGAAGAAGAATTTGCGCGGCGATTCTATCACAACGTAGGGTAAACGTTTGCCTTTTTGCGGAGCTTTTACTTTATCCAACTTGAATTTGATCAATACTTAGGGCGATTTTCAGCGTGGCGGGAGGCAAAATCCTTGCTCAAAAATGCTTCGGCGATAAGAAAAGTCAGCGTTTAGTGAGATTGCGCCGATTTTTTGACCGAATGATGCGAAATATCGAATATAGTGAGTGTTTCTCATCGCGACGCTGAGTAGAATGAACCTTATATAGGTTAGGTGTGCATCAATCTCGCACATCGTCCCAACGGAATAACATAGGTAGGCCAAGATGTCTTTTGAAGTACTAGAACAACTAGAATCTAAAATTCAAACTGCAGTTGACACAATCACTCTTCTTCAGATGGAAGTCGAAGAGCTGAAAGAAGATAAAGCAAAACTTGCGGAAGAAGCGAACGAGCTTCGCTCTCAACGAGAAGAGCTAGAGCAAAAAGCACAACAAGCACAGCAAGAGCATGCGCAATGGCAAGAGCGCATTCGTGCACTACTTGGCAAAATGGACGAAGTGGAATAATCCGGCTTCTTCATTCCAAATTAAAAACACCCGCGTTAAGCGGGTGTTTGTGTTTTGGGCAAGTTGAAAATCGTTGGGACAAGCTCGATTCTGATAGCCAAGAGAAGGTCCTATAACTTAGACACCTAAGACTCGCTATGCTTCTTCATCCAACTCTAAATCAATATTCAATGGCTCAGGCGACAGGATGATCCCAGTGCTATCAGCATAAATATAATCTTCAGGTAAGAAGCTGACGCCGCCAAAGTTGACTGGTACATCTAATTCGCCGATACCCTGGCTGGTCGCTCCAACAGGAATAGAAGCGAGGGCTTGAATGCCTAAGTTCATATCTTCAAGTTCATCTACTTCACGAACACAGCCGTAAACGACAATGCCTTCCCACTCGTTTTCTTCCGCAATAGTTGCGATTTCTGCATCGATAAGGGCTTTACGTAGGGAACCGCCACCGTCAATTAACAAAACGCGACCAAGGCCATCTTGCTCTAATGTCTCGCGGATCAACGAATTATCTTCAAAACACTTGATGGTGGTGATTTGCCCGGCAAATGAAGCGCGACCGCCAAAATTACTGAACATTGGTTCAACCACATCTACCTGATCGAGGTAGATATCACAGAGTGCTGAGGTATTGTATTCCATAGCGTACCTTTCTAAACAGAAATTGGTTGTCTTTGAGTATATCTAGGCATTAAGTCAATGCAATGACAATCCTTTTTTAACTTACTAGAGTTTGAGCTACCACAATTGTTGCAAACAAAACGTTGGTGACTAAAGAACATTTCACGATGACTGGCATCATTGGTGCTATCTGTGCGGGCTTTTGTGTATGCCAAACCGCTTTACCATGATCGGCCACGAAATAAATACTAAGTAAAAAGGGCAAGCTAATCCAAACGGGTTTGTCTTGAATTAACAAGTAAGCCGCAAAGGCAAGAATAGCACCGCCAAGTAAAACAAAGTGGTACTGCTTGGCTTTGCGTTGACCCAAACGCACTGCGACCGTGCGTTTACCACATTCTCGGTCGTTCTCGATATCACGCATATTGTTGATGTTGAGTACTGCAACGGCGAGTAAACCGCAGCCTAGAGCAGGTAAGAATAGCGTGGTATCTACGTGACCAGTATGCAAGAAATAGGTACCGGATACGCCGAGTAAACCAAAAAACAAGAAAACTGAAATATCGCCAAGCCCCACGTAACCGTATGGTTTGCTACCCATGGTGTAAGCAATCGCCGCGAGGATGGCTAAAATTCCCAGCCCGATAAACGTCACAATGCTTTCCAGTGAGCTTAGTGAATAGAAAACTAACACTAAGCCAGAAATGGCGGTCAGAACGATGTTAAAGATAATCGCCTGTTTCATTTGTTTCGCACTTACCGCGCCAGACTGCATCGCTCGTAATGGGCCGAGGCGTTTGTCGTTATCTGTACCTTGAACTGCATCGCCATAGTCGTTTGCCAGGTTGGACAGAATTTGCAGCAATGTCGCGGTTACGAAAGCCATGATGGCAATTGTCAGTGAGAAATGACCCGCCGAGTAGGCGAGTACGCTACCTGTTAAGATAGAGACTAATGCCAGAGGTAATGTTTTTGGACGAGCGGCTTCAAGCCAGATCTGTAGAGATTGTTTCATGGAAATTTCGTGCTAGTAACCAATGTGCCCAGTATAAGCACAAAGAGGCAGATACGCTATTGACCTAAAACAACTCAACTAAAAGTCAAAGGGTGAAGTAGAAGGAAAGCAGTTTCGATATTTGAGGCGATAAAATAGCCCTCTTTTTGGAAAGTGGAGGGTACGGAGAACGCTGCTATTAGATTCTTAGTCTCGCTTGAGCTCGCTAGAATGACGAGATTTTTTTGATTTAGGTGTTGTCAAAGTCACCGTCATTCTGAACAGCGAGGAACGAGTGTGATTCAGAATCTATCGTCTGGTTGTGCGGTGGTTAAGGTGAGAGATGAAGAGTAGGCGTCTGCTGTTAGCAGATTCTTAGTCTCGCTTGAGCTCGCTAGAATGACCAGATCTTTTGATTTAGATGTTGTTTAAGTGACCGTCATTCTGAACAACGAGGAACGAGGTGATTCAGAATCTATCATCCGATTGTGCGGTGGTTAAGGTGAGCTGGAAAGAATAGGGTGTGCTGTTACTAGATTCTTAGTCTCGCTTGAGCTCGCTAGAATGACCAGATCTTTTGATCTAGGTGTTGTCACAGTAACCGTCATTCTAAACAAAAAAGCCCAGAAACAAGGTTCTGGGCTTTGGTAAAATAGATTGCGATTAAAGAATAAAGCGGCTTAGATCTTCATCTTCAATCGTGTCGCCTAGGCGCTCTTTCACATAAGCGGCATCGATAACAAACTTCGCGCCAGATTGCTCCGCCGCGTCGTAAGAGATTTCATCCATTAAGCGTTCCATAACGGTGTGTAAGCGACGAGCACCGATGTTTTCTGTGCTTTCGTTGACCGTCCATGCCGCTTCCGCGATTTGCGTGATGCCATCTTCTGTGAACTCGATGTCCACATCTTCCGTTTTCATCAACGCAACGTACTGCTCTGTTAGAGAGGCTTTTGGCTCTGTCAGAATGCGTTTGAAGTCGTTGCTGCTTAGTGCCTCTAGCTCAACACGAATTGGTAGACGACCTTGCAATTCTGGGATCAAATCAGATGGTTTTGCCACTTGGAATGCACCAGATGCAACAAACAGAATGTGGTCTGTTTTTACCATGCCGTGCTTGGTTGATACCGTGCTGCCTTCAATCAATGGAAGTAGATCGCGCTGAACACCTTCGCGTGAAACGTCTGGGCCTGAGCTCTCACCGCGTTTACAGATCTTGTCGATCTCATCGATAAATACGATGCCGTTGTTTTCAACGTTGAAAATCGCAGCTTCTTTTAGCTCTTCTTGGTTTACCAGTTTCGCCGCTTCTTCTTCCGCTAACGCTTTCATTGCGTCTTTGATTTTCAGCTTACGCTTTTTCTTAGTGTCGCCTGCCAGGTTTTGGAACATGCCTTGCAGCTGGTTAGTCATCTCTTCCATACCTGGGGGCGCCATGATCTCTACGCCCATTTGTGGTGCGGCTACGTCGATTTCAATTTCTTTATCGTCTAGTTGGCCTTCACGCAGTTTCTTACGGAAGATCTGGCGAGTGTGAGAAGACTCTTCCGTTTGCTCTGCTTGACCCCAGCTATCACGTGCTGGTGGCAGTAGCGCATCAAGAATGCGTTCTTCCGCTTGCTCTTCAGCGCGGAATTTTACTTTTTCCATCGCTTGTTGATGCGTCATTTTTACCGCGACATCTGTTAGGTCACGGATGATGGTTTCAACTTCTTTACCAACGTAACCCACTTCGGTGAATTTTGTCGCTTCAACTTTGATGAAAGGGGCATTTGCCAGTTTTGCGAGGCGGCGTGCGATTTCAGTCTTACCAACACCAGTAGGACCAATCATCAAAATGTTTTTTGGCGTCACTTCGGCGCGCAAGCTTTCTTCAAGCTGCATACGGCGCCAGCGGTTACGAAGTGCAATCGCAACCGAACGCTTGGCTTTTTCTTGACCGATAATGTGGCGGTTCAATTCATGAACGATTTCGCGAGGCGTCATTTCAGACATATTCTTTCCTTACTTCGTTACGATTACGCGGTTGGTTTTTCAGGCTCTACCGTTGAGTCTAGCTCTTCTACTGTGTGGTGGTGGTTGGTGAAGACACAAATATCACCCGCGATGTTGAGGGCTTTTTCCGCGATCTCACGAGCATCTAGATCTGTGTTTTCTAGTAGGGCGGTTGCTGCAGCTTGTGCGTAAGCACCACCAGAGCCAATCGCAATCAGGTCGTGTTCTGGCTGTACGACATCACCATTACCGGTAATGATTAACGATGCGGTTTCGTCGGCAACGGCAAGTAAGGCTTCGAGCTTGCGCAGAGCACGATCGCTACGCCAGTCTTTGGCTAGCTCAACCGCAGCCTTAGTAAGGTGGCCTTGGTGCATTTGCAGCTTGCTTTCGAAGCGCTCAAAAAGGGTGAAGGCATCCGCAGTGCCGCCAGCAAAGCCCGCTAGTACTTGGTTGTTATATAAGCGGCGAACTTTGCGCGCATTACCTTTCATTACGGTATTGCCTAGAGATACTTGGCCATCACCCGCGATGACGACTTTATTATTTCGACGTACAGATACAATGGTAGTCACAGTCGACCTCTTGATTATTTCTCTTTGGATTTAATTCAGTATATGGGGGAGGGGAAATAGGGATTCAAGGGGGCAAAAAGAAAGGCCCTAGGATCTTAGCTCCTAGGGCCTGAGTTTAAAGATTTTCTTTCCAAATCGCACATGGCTCGATTTTCGCGCGTTGCAGTTTATGACGGTCACGTTCTGCATCACGTTTGAACTTATACGGACCTAGCACCACGCGATACCATGAACTACCTTCTTTCTTACGAATCTTGCTCGACATCCCTTGGAACGCGATTGCAAGCTTGCGCTCTTCTGCTTGCGCCTGGGTTTTGTAAGCGCCACATTGCATGATGTAGGGAATCTTAGAAACTTCAATTTCTTTGGCCACAACTTCAACTTCACGTTTCGGTAGTGACTCGACATATTCCCATTTTTCTTCTGGTGGTGGCGGCAAATCTTTTTTCGGCTTTGGTTTGCTCACAGTGGTTGTTGGCTGTTTCACGACAGGTGGTTTTGGTTCTGGGTCGCTACTCAAAAGGTAAAGGCCATAGCCAAAACCGCCCACAAGCAAGATAGCGAGCAGGCCACTACGCCAAGGCTTTTTTCTTCTCGGCGGTTGTTTTTTTGTCGACTTTTTTGGGGCACCTCGCCCCCGTCTTACATAATCTCTATTTGCCACGGTTATTTCTGGTCATCAAGGATTCTTGCAAATATGTTAATCCAGAACGAGTTGAGAAAACACCCTATTGATAGAATCTTGATAGCTAAAGCGCGACAACGCCCGAGTGTAGGAGTGTGTTTCCGTTCGAGCTTATATTTGTGCGGGATAAACAAAAAGCAGATGGGGTAAATAAAAAGCGGCGCCTTAGCACCGCTTTGGGTATGGATACTTAATTTTTTAGGTTAAGGGCGCTGTGGTGGCGCTGCACTTCCGCGAATGACGAGATTAGTTTCAAGCAAACGCGAGCCTGAATGCACGTCGTGGCCTTTTAACATCTCGAGCATCATTAGCATTGCTTGTCGACCAATCTCATAGCGAGGCTGAGAGATGGTGGTCAACGGTGGATCGCAGTACTGAGCGAAGTTAATGTCATCAAAGCCCACAACAGAGAGATCTTGCGGTACTCGTAAGCCAAGCTTTTTCGCTTCTTGAATTGCGCCGATGGCCATTGTGTCACAGTGACAGAAAATAGCCGTTGGTGGCTCAGGCAATTCGAGCAGTTTACGAACGGCTTTTGCTCCGCCATCAAAAGAGAACTCAGTAATGACACTATATTGAGGGTCTTTATTGATGCCTGCACGGCGCAAGGCTTGTTGATAACCTTGCTGGCGGAACTGACACAATATTGCCGTATCTGGCCCCGAGATTTGCGCGATGCGTTTATGACCTAGTTGGGTTAGGTAATTCACCGCTTCAAATGCTGAGGTCAGGTTGTCAATATGTACTGTCGGAAGTTCTAACTCTGGCGCAAATTCACACGCCATTACCATCGGAGGTAAGTTCTTTTGTTCTGGCTTACTGACATCGAACGGTAGATCTGTGCCAAGCAGTAGCATTCCATCCGCCTGCTTAGTAAATACGAGGTTAACGAAAGAACTTTCGCGTTTCTTCTGTTGTCCGCTATCGCCCAGCAGGACTAGATAGCCATGTTCCATGGCAGCATCTTCAATACCGCGAATAATTTCAGAAAAATAAGGATCACAGATGTCGGGAACGATAGTGACAATGGTTTTTGATTCGTTTCTACGTAAGTTACGCGCTAATGAGTTTGGAGAATAACCCGCTTCAAGTACGGCATCTTCTACTCTTTTTCTCGTTGAAGAAGAGACCTTCTCTGGGTTCATTAATGCTCGAGATACCGTAGCCGTAGACACTCCCGCAAGCTGGGCAACATCCTTCATTGTCGCCATAGTTTTTAACCTCTCGTTTATTTTTTGCCAAGATGACGTTATTCCTGTTTGAAATCATAATAATCACGCTGAGTTAGAGCATCGTTTGCTCTTCGCTCAGTTCGTGTTAACAAGTGGAAAAATGGATTCTTCACTGCGACATCAATTTGTGGGAATAGTCATTGTTTTAATCTAAGCCTGTGCGAACAAGTCACTTTAGACTTTTCTAATTTGGATAGTCTATTCATTTCTAAAGTGAAAGTTACGGTCTGTTTAACAAAAATTGCAATCCCGTTGTGATGTTTGTCACATTAAATGGTAATTCATTACATAGTTAAACGTTTGCTAGCTGAGATCTTGTGGCTCTATGTCTAAATTCCAGCGAACTTTCTTGGCATTTGGCAACAACTCAATAGCAGGTTTGGCACTGGTTAATAACTTTTGCATCAATGAACGATGCTGGGTTTGAAGTAACAGCTGCCAGCGGTATTTGCCTGCACGTTTGGCGAGAGGTGATGGTGTTGGACCCAGCACCATGCAAGTGTCGTCAAATAAAGGATGCGATTCTAAGGTAAAGCGAACCTGACGCAGGAAGTCTTCAACCACTTCACTTTGGTTTGCTTCTGCTTTAAACAGAGTCAAGAAACTATAAGGCGGAAGCTGGGCGAGCTTACGTTCTTCCAGAGCTGTCATGGCAAAGTGACGATAGTCTTTTTGGAGTAGGGCTTGCAGCAAGCTGTGCTCAGGATGGTGAGTTTGCAGGATCACTTCGCCAGGTTTACTTGCTCGGCCAGCACGACCTGCGACCTGAATAAACAGCTGAGCTAATCGCTCCGAAGCGCGAAAATCACTACTATACAAAGAGCCATCAACATCCAAAAGAGCAACGAGCGTTACATTTGGAAAATGGTGCCCCTTAGCCAGCATTTGGGTGCCAATCAGAATTTGATGTTCACCTTTACGAATCGATTCAAGGGCATCTTCCAAACTACCTTTGCGACGTGTGCTGTCTCTGTCGATGCGAATGGCTTTGTATTCTGGAAATAACTGAGCCAATTGTTGTTCGAGCTGCTCAGTTCCTACGCCGACGGTAACCAGTTGAGTTGAACCACATCCCTGACACTGATGAATTACCGGTTGTTGTGAGCCGCAGTGATGGCAGCGTATTTCGTTGCTGTAATGGTGGAACGTATAGTACGCATCACAGCGTTTACATTCTGCAATCCAACCGCATTCATGGCACATCAAAGCGGGCGAAAAGCCTCGGCGGTTAAGAAATAACATTACTTGATTGCCAGCTTTTAAATGCTTGCGCATCTCGGCAATCAGTTGGGCAGATAAGCCACTTTCTAAATACTGACCTTTTACATCTAACACTTTATTGGTGGTTGGTACGGCAGAGCCAGCTCGTTGGGTGAGTGTTAAATGGTGATATTTACCAGACAGCGCATTATGTAGGGTTTCTAACGCTGGCGTCGCTGAGCCAAGGATAATCGGTACTTGCTCTTTATGGGCACGCATGACGGCAACATCACGGGCATGGTAACGCAAGCTGTCTTGTTGCTTATACGAGGCGTCATGCTCTTCATCAACGATAATAATCCCCAAGTCAGCAAAAGGTGTCAGTAGGGCTGAGCGCGTACCAATGATGATCCCCGCGGCTTTATCGCGAGCCGATAACCAGGCGTTCAAACGCTCTGTTTCATTCAAACCGGAATGAATCACATCTACCGGGACATTAAATCGATGCTTAAAGCGGTTGATGGTTTGGGGCGTTAGACCGATCTCAGGTACTAAAACTAATGCTTGCTTCCCTTGCTCTAGAACGGGCTTGATAAGGTTTAAGTAAACTTCGGTTTTACCGGATCCCGTGACCCCTTCTAATAAATAGCAAGCAAAGCCCGTTTGGCTATTTACGCTGGCAATCGCGAGTGCTTGTTCGTGGTTAAGCTTTGGTTTCTCTACCGCACACTCTACATTTTGACTCCATTTCGTAATAACCGGCTTTTTCTCGATGCGCTCGACCCAACCTTTTTCTTCGAGGTTTTTTAAGATGGTTGAGTTTACTTCTTGATCCAAGAGCTCTTGATGCGGGATCGGTCCGTTGATCATCATTTGGAGTGCACGCTGTTGTTTTATCGCACGTCCAAGCCCTTGCATGAGCTTATTTCTTCCTGCTTCTGTCAGTTGCCATTCTTGTAGCGTTGCAAAGTCGGCCGGTTTGCCTTTCCTCAGTGCGGCAGGCATTGCATTGTGTAGAGTGTCACCTAGAGGGTACTGATAGAACTGGCTGCACCAATTTAGCAGAGAATAAAGCGTCTCTGGCCATATCGGTTGGGAGTCTAATACCGCTTTGATTGGCTTAAGTTGATCTTTAGGAAAGTCGGAGTGGTTCACCATGGCGGTGACGATGCCGACTAAGGTTTGGCGTCCAAAAGGTACGGAAACGCGTCCACCAATGATCGGAAACAGGTGCCCCGGAATGGCGTAATCAAATTGTTTGTCGAGCGGAACGGGTAATGCCACTCTAGCAATGGTTGGACGCATAAATTCTTAGCTATTAAAAAGAGGGAAAGGAAATGAGAGTCTATTAAAATCGGTATGGAAATTCGAGTAAAGCTATGTGATTCAGCGTGAATCGTGCCTCTATGATTAGTCTGGCTAAAAAAGTGGCGAAAAAGTTGCCAAATGTGTTGATCCGAGCAATGTGATTCTTTACTATATCGCGCCTTGAGATATGGCTTCGGCAATTAGTTGATGCGGTATCCCATTTTACTATTAATTGCGTGTGGTGTGCGGCTTAGATTCGTATAGCGACACGGCCTACTATTGAGGTTATCCCATGAAAGCTGGTATCCACCCAGAATACAAAGCAGTAAAAGCGACTTGTTCTTGCGGCAACTCTTTTGAGTTCAACTCTACTCTAGGTAAAGAGTCTATCCACCTAGACGTATGTGACAAGTGTCACCCATTCTACACTGGTAAGCAACGTATCGTTGATACAGGCGGCCGTGTTGATCGCTTCAACAAGCGTTTCGGTGCACTATCAAGCGGTAAGAAATAATAGCAGCCGCTATTACGATTACAGTTTAGAAAAGGACGCTTCGGCGTCCTTTTTGTTTAATGGCTACCAAGCGAAGAGGGATGTATAGGGTTTGGAATATTCCCGATTATTTTTCACTCAGCGCTTGCAACCTAAAGTGTGATCTGTATAATGCAGCGCACTGGTTAAGCCAGTTGTGAACCAATGAGCAGTGAGGAGCGAGCAAATCTAAGGATTTGTGAGGTAATGTATACTCAGCTTATGTTCGCGGTTAATACAATTAGCTATCTTTTCTTCGGAAAAACTATCCTCAAAGGTGACTTTGGCATATAGGGATAGTTAATCGAAAATTAACTGACAATGCGTCCTAATCTTGGATGCTACGGTTTCACATAAATCAATCGGCATTCTCTCGTCTTGACGAGTTTGAGTGGCGATATTGTTTGTGTAATTTATTAAATTTGGAGCTCTGTCTCATGCAGAACCAACGTATCCGTATCCGCCTAAAAGCTTTCGATTACAAACTAATCGATGCTTCTACAGCGGAAATCGTTGAAACAGCTAAGCGCACTGGCGCACAGGTTCGTGGTCCAATCCCACTGCCAACTCGTAAAGAGCGTTTCACAGTTCTTATCTCTCCACACGTTAACAAGAAAGCACGTGACCAGTACGAAATCCGTACTCACAAGCGTCTAATCGACATCGTTGAGCCAACAGACAAGACTGTTGATGCTCTAATGCGTCTAGACCTTGCTGCGGGCGTTGACGTTCAAATTAGCCTAGGTTAAGGGAGATTAGAAGTATGATTGGTCTAATCGGTCGTAAAGTGGGCATGACCCGCGTATTTACTGAAGAAGGCGTTTCTATCCCAGTAACTGTTGTTGAGGTTGAAGCTAACCGTGTTTCTCAAGTGAAAACTCTTGAAACTGACGGCTACGCAGCAATCCAGGTTACAGCTGGTTCTAAGAAAGCTAACCGCGTAAACAAAGCTGAAGCAGGTCACTTTGCTAAAGCTGGCGTTGAAGCTGGTCGCGGTCTTTGGGAATTCCGTTTAGAAAACGGCGAAGAGTTCGAAGTTGGTTCAGAACTAACTGTTGAACTATTCAACGAAACTAAGAAAGTAGACGTTACTGGTACATCTAAGGGTAAAGGTTTCCAAGGCGCTGTTAAGCGTTGGAACTTCCGTACTCAAGATATGACTCACGGTAACTCATTGTCTCACCGTGCTCCTGGTTCTATCGGTCAATGTCAGACTCCAGGTCGCGTATTTAAAGGCAAGAAAATGGCAGGTCACATGGGTGCTGAGCGTGTAACGACTCAAAACCTAGAGATCGTACGTGTTGACGCTGAGCGCAACCTGCTTCTTATTAAAGGTGCAGTCCCAGGCGCAACTGGCGGCAACGTGATCGTTAAACCAGCTGTTAAAGCATAACGTCTCAGGAGTAAGTAATGGAACTAATGGTTAAAGGTGCCGATGCACTAACTGTTTCCGAAACTACTTTCGGACGTGAGTTTAACGAAGCTCTTGTACACCAAGTAGTTGTTGCGTACGCAGCAGGTGCTCGTCAAGGTACTCGTGCTCAAAAAACACGTTCAGAAGTTTCTGGCGGTGGCGCTAAGCCATGGCGTCAAAAAGGTACTGGCCGTGCGCGTGCTGGTACAATCCGTAGCCCAATCTGGCGTACAGGTGGTGTTACTTTTGCTGCGAAACCACAAGATCACAGCCAAAAAGTAAACAAAAAAATGTACCGTGGTGCTATGAAGAGCATTCTTTCTGAGCTTGTTCGTCAAGAGCGTCTAATCGTTGTTGATAACTTCTCAGTTGAAGCACCAAAGACTAAAGAGCTAGTTGCTAAGCTTAAAGAGCTTGAGCTAACTGACGCTCTAATCGTGACTAGCGAAGTAGATGAGAATCTATTCCTAGCTGCTCGTAACCTATACAAAGTTGACGCACGTGATGTTGCTGGTATCGATCCAGTATCTCTAATCGCGTTTGACAAAGTTGTAATGACTGCAGAAGCAGTTAAGCAAGTAGAGGAAATGCTAGCATGATCACTGAAGAGCGTATCCTAAAAGTTCTACGTGCACCGCACATCTCTGAAAAAGCAACTATGGCAGCTGAGAAAGCGAACACTATCGTTTTCAAAGTAGTTAAAGATGCGACTAAAAAAGAGATCAAAGCAGCTGTAGAAAAGCTATTTGAAGTTGAAGTTAAGTCTGTAAATACTCTTATCACTAAGGGTAAGACCAAACGTCAAGGTCTACGCCAAGGTCGCCGCAGCGACGTTAAGAAAGCGTACGTTACTTTGAAAGAAGGTCAAGATCTTGACTTCGTTGGCGGCGCGGAATAACAGGAGTAGTTAAAAATGGCTATTGTTAAATGTAAGCCGACTTCCCCTGGTCGTCGTCACGTTGTTAAAGTTGTTAACGCTGACCTACACAAGGGCAAGCCATACGCACCTCTTCTAGAGAAAAACTCTAAGAACGGTGGTCGTAACAACAAGGGTCGTATCACAGTACGTCACATCGGCGGTGGTCACAAGCACCACTACCGTGTAGTTGACTTCAAACGTACTAAAGATGGTATTCCAGCGACAGTTGAGCGTCTTGAATACGATCCAAACCGTAGCGCAAACATTGCTCTAGTTCTTTACAAAGACGGTGAGCGTCGCTACATCCTAGCACCTAAAGGTGTTGTAGCTGGTGATGTTATTCAGTCTGGTGTTGATGCACCAATCAAAGCTGGTAACACTCTACCAATGCGTAATATCCCAGTAGGTTCAACAGTACATAACGTTGAACTTAAGCCTGGTAAAGGTGGTCAGCTAGCTCGTTCGGCTGGTGCTTACGCTCAAATCGTTGCTCGCGACGGTGCGTACGTAACTATCCGTCTACGTTCTGGCGAGATGCGCAAAGTTCTTTCTGAAGGCCGTGCAACAATCGGTGAAGTTGGTAACTCTGAGCACATGCTACGTGAACTTGGTAAAGCAGGTGCATCACGTCATCGCGGTATCCGTCCAACGGTTCGTGGTGTTGTAATGAACCCGATTGACCACCCACACGGTGGTGGTGAAGGCCGTACTTCTGGTGGTCGTCACCCAGTATCTCCTTGGGGTATGCCTACTAAAGGCTTCAAGACTCGTAAGAACAAACGCACTGACAAGTACATCGTACGTCGTCGTAACAAGTAATCTATATAAAGAGGAATCGCCATGCCACGTTCTCTCAAGAAAGGTCCTTTTATTGACCTACACTTGCTGAAGAAGGTAGAGAAAGCGGTGGAAAGCGGAGACAAAAAGCCTATTAAGACTTGGTCCCGTCGTTCAATGATCATCCCTACGATGATCGGTTTGACCATCGCTGTCCATAATGGTCGTCAGCACGTACCAGTATTTGTAACTGATGAAATGATCGGTCACAAACTGGGTGAATTCGCACCAACACGTACTTACCGCGGTCACGCTGCGGATAAGAAAGCTAAGAAGCGCTAAGGAGTAAATAATGGAAGCAATTGCTAAACATAACTTTGCTCGCATTTCGCCTCAGAAAGCTCGCTTAGTTGCGGATCTAATCCGTGGTAAATCTGTTGACCAAGCTCTAGAAATCCTAACGTTCAGCAACAAAAAAGCTGCTGCACTAGTTAAGAAAGTTCTAGAGTCTGCTATCGCTAACGCGGAGCACAACGAAGGTGCAGATATTGACGATCTGAATGTCGCAAAAATCTTTGTAGATGAAGGCCCAACCATGAAGCGTATTATGCCTCGTGCTAAAGGTCGTGCGGATCGTATCTTGAAGCGTTCAAGCCACATCACTGTTGTTGTAGCAGATCGCTAGAGACTAGGAGAGTAAGCAATGGGTCAAAAAGTACATCCAAATGGTATTCGTCTAGGCATCGTTAAGCCTTGGAATGCTACATGGTTTGCTAACACCAAAGATTTCGCTGACAACCTAGACGGCGACTTCAAGGTACGTCAGTTCCTTACAAGTGAACTGAAAAAAGCGTCTCTATCACGTATCGTTATCGAGCGTCCTGCTAAGAGCATCCGTGTGACTATTCACACTGCTCGTCCAGGCGTTGTTATCGGTAAGAAAGGTGAAGACGTTGAGAAGCTACGCGCAGCTGTAGCTAAAATTGCAGGTGTACCAGCGCAAATTAACATCGCTGAAGTACGTAAGCCTGAACTAGATGCGCAACTTGTTGGTGACAGCATCGCGTCTCAGCTAGAGCGTCGTGTTATGTTCCGTCGTGCTATGAAGCGCGCAGTACAAAACGCAATGCGCCTAGGCGCTAAAGGTATCAAAGTGGAAGTAAGCGGTCGTCTAGGCGGCGCTGAAATCGCACGTTCAGAGTGGTACCGTGAAGGCCGTGTGCCTCTACACACTCTACGTGCTGACATTGATTACGCAACTTCTTCGGCTCACACTCAATACGGTGTGATCGGCATTAAAACTTGGATCTTCAAAGGTGAAATCCTAGGTGGTATGCCAGCAGCTAACGCTGTAGAGCCTAAAGGCGACAAGCCTAAGAAGCAGCGTAAAGGCCGTAAGTAAGGAGTCGACAGATGCTACAACCTAAACGTACTAAGTTCCGTAAGGTTCAGACTGGTCGTAACCGTGGTCTAGCTAAAGGTACTGATGTAAGCTTCGGCGAATTCGGTCTTAAAGCTGTTGGCCGTGGTCGTCTAACTGCTCGTCAAATCGAAGCGGCACGTCGTGCAATGACACGTCACGTTAAGCGTCAAGGTAAAATCTGGATCCGTGTGTTCCCAGACAAACCAATCACAGAAAAACCACTTGAAGTTCGTCAAGGTAAGGGTAAAGGTAACGTTGAGTACTGGGTAGCCCAAATCCAACCTGGTAAGGTTATGTACGAAATGGGTGGTGTACCTGAAGAATTGGCACGTGAAGCGTTCCGTCTTGCGGCACGTAAACTGCCTTTCAAAACTACATTTGTAACTAAGCAGGTGATGTGATGAAAGCACAAGATCTACGCGAGAAAAGCGTTGAAGAGCTTAACGCTGAGCTAATGAATTTGCTACGTGAACAGTTCAACTTGCGCATGCAAGCTGCGACTGGTCAACTACAGCAAACTCATACTCTGAAAGCTGTACGCCGTGATATCGCACGTGTGAAAACTGTTTTGACTGAGAAGGCAGGCGCATAATGAGCGAAGTAAAACGTACTCAACAAGGTCGTGTTGTTAGCGATAAGATGGACAAGTCTATCACTGTTGCTATCGAGCGTTTCGTAAAACACCCAATCTACGGTAAATACGTAAAACGTACGACTAAAGTACACGCACATGACGAGAACAACGAGTGTGGCCTAGGCGACACAGTTGAAATCGCAGAGTGTCGTCCACTGTCTAAGACTAAGTCTTGGACTTTGGTAAAAGTTCTAGAAAAGGCGAAGATTTAATCTCGTTAATTCTATGAAACTAAAGCGGCTCCAAAATATTTTTGGAGCCGTTTATTTTTTGACTACCCAATCACAAAAAAGGGTGGTACAATTCGCGTCCCTTTTAAAGAGGCAGCCCGACCCGTGATGGGTCTAGTTATTAATATTTAGCGGAGCACTAACATGATCCAAATGCAAAGTATGCTGGACGCAGCTGATAACTCAGGCGCACGCAGCGTAATGTGTATTAAGGTTCTGGGTGGCTCTCACCGCCGTTATGCACATATCGGTGACGTCATCAAAGTTACTGTGAAGGAAGCAATCCCTCGCGGTAAAGTTAAAAAAGGTGATGTTCTGAAGGCGGTGGTAGTGCGCACCCGTAAAGGCGTACGTCGTCCTGACGGTTCTGTCATTCGCTTCGACCGAAATGCTTGCGTATTGCTAAACGACAATACTGAGCAACCAATCGGTACACGTATCTTTGGTCCTGTGACACGCGAACTTCGTGGCGATAAGTTCATGAAGATCGTTTCACTGGCTCCAGAAGTTCTGTAAGGAGCACGTAGAAATGGCAGCTAAAATCCGTCGTAATGACGAAGTAATCGTTCTTGCTGGTAAAGACAAAGGCAAGAAAGGTAAAGTAACTAAGGTTCTAGCAACTGGTAAAGTTATCGTTGAAGGTATCAACCTAGTTAAGAAACATCAGAAACCTGTTCCAGCTATGGGTATCCAAGGCGGTATCGTAGAGCAAGAAGCAGCAATCGACGTTTCTAACGTGGCGATTTTCAACGCAGCTACTGGTAAAGCTGACCGTATCGGTTTCCGTTTTGAAGACGGCAAAAAAGTTCGTTTCTTCAAGTCTAACGGCGAAACCGTTTCTAACTAATAGAAGTAATTTGGAGTTCTACTATGGCGAAACTGCATGATTACTACAAGTCGTCTGTAGTCGCTGAACTGACCAAACAGTTCGGTTACACAAGCGTCATGCAAGTCCCTAGAATCGAGAAAATCACCCTAAACATGGGTGTTGGTGAAGCAATCAACGATAAGAAACTGCTAGAAAATGCAGCGTCTGATATGGCAACGATCTCTGGTCAAAAGCCACTTATCACAAAAGCGCGCAAATCTGTTGCAGGTTTCAAAATCCGTGAAGGCTACCCTATCGGTTGTAAAGTAACCTTGCGTGGCGAACGTATGTGGGATTTTCTTGAGCGTTTAATTAACATCGCTCTTCCACGTGTACGTGACTTCCGTGGTGTTAGCGCTAAGTCTTTTGACGGTCGCGGTAACTACAGCATGGGCGTTCGCGAGCAAATCATCTTCCCGGAAATCGACTTTGATAAAGTTGATCGTGTACGCGGTTTAGACATCACTATTACGACGTCTGCTGGTACTGATGAGGAAGGCCGTGCTCTGCTGGCTGCCTTTAACTTCCCATTCCGTAAGTAAGGTGAAGGGTTACTGTTATGGCTAAACAATCAATGAAAGCACGTGAAGCTAAACGTGCACAGCTAGTAGCTAAGTTCGCTGAAAAGCGTGCAGCGCTAAAAGCTATCATCAGCGATGTAAACGCATCTGAAGAAGATCGTTGGAACGCGGTTCTTACACTGCAATCTCTTCCACGTGATTCAAGTGCATCACGTCAGCGCAACCGTTGCAACCAAACTGGTCGTCCACACGGTTACCTACGTAAGTTCGGTCTAAGCCGTATTAAGGTTCGTGAAGCTTGCATGAAAGGCGAGATTCCGGGTCTTCGTAAGGCTAGCTGGTAATTGCCACTTAATCATTTGGAGTAAATCATATGAGCATGCAAGATCCGATTTCGGATATGCTGACCCGCGTTCGTAACGGTCAGGCAGCAAACAAAGTTGCTGTAAAAATGCCTTCTTCAAAGCTTAAAGTTGCAATTGCTGCACTACTAAAAGCTGAAGGTTACATCGTTGACTTCGCTGTTGAAGGCGAAGCAAAACCTGAGCTAGAAGTTACACTTAAGTACTTCCAAGCTAAACCAGTAATCGAGCAACTTAAACGTGTTTCTCGTCCAGGTCTACGTGTTTACAAGAAGAAAGATGAACTTCCTTCTGTAATGGGTGGTCTTGGTATTGCTATCGTTTCAACTTCCAAGGGTCTTATGTCAGACCGCGCTGCACGTAAAGCAGGTCTTGGTGGTGAAATCATCGCTTACGTAGCTTAATAAGGAGTAGACTATGTCTCGTGTTGCAAAAGCACCTGTCGCTATTCCAGCTGGCGTAGAGGTGAAACTAAACGGCCAAGAAATCACTGTAAAAGGTGCGAAAGGCGAACTAACTCGCGTTCTTAACGATGCAGTTGTAATCGCTCAGGAAGAAAATAACCTGACTTTCGGTCCTAAAGAAGGTGTTGCTAACGCATGGGCTCAAGCAGGTACTGCTCGCGCTCTAGTTAACAACATGGTTGTTGGTGTTACTGAAGGCTTTACTAAGAAGCTAACTCTTAAAGGTGTAGGTTACCGTGCTGCTATCAAAGGCAACGCTGTAGGTCTAACACTAGGCTTCTCACACCCAGTTGAGCACGAGTTGCCAGCGGGTATTAAAGCTGAATGTCCAAGCCAAACTGAAATCGTGATCACTGGTGCTGACAAGCAACTAGTTGGTCAAGTTGCGGCTGACATTCGTTCTTACCGTGAGCCTGAGCCATACAAAGGCAAAGGTGTTCGTTACGCAGATGAAAATGTGCGTACTAAAGAAGCTAAGAAGAAGTAAGGTAACACTATGGATAAGAAAGCATCTCGCATCCGTCGTGCTACACGTGCACGTCGTAAGATTGCAGAACTGGGTGCGACTCGCCTAGTTGTACACCGTACTCCTCGTCACGTGTACGCACAGGTTATCGCGGCTAACGGCTCTGAGGTTATCGCAGCAGCTTCTACTGTAGAAAAAGCGATCCGTGAGCAAGTGAAATACACTGGTAACGTTGATGCAGCTAAAGCAGTGGGTAAAGCTATTGCTGAGCGCGCTCTTGAGAAGGGCGTAACTGCAGTTGCATTTGATCGTTCTGGTTTCCAATACCACGGTCGAGTAGCGGCGCTAGCAGAATCTGCTCGCGAAGCTGGTCTGAAATTCTAAGGTAGGGTTGGAAGATGGCTAAAGAACAACAAGTTCAAGCGAATGATTTGCAAGAAAAGCTAATCGCAGTTAACCGCGTATCTAAGACGGTTAAAGGCGGTCGAATCATGAGCTTCACTGCACTAACAGTAGTTGGTGACGGTAATGGTCGTGTAGGTTTCGGTTACGGCAAAGCTCGTGAAGTACCTGCAGCGATTCAAAAAGCAATGGAAAAAGCGCGTCGTAACATGACTACGATCGCTCTAAACGAAGGCACTCTTCACCACCCAGTGAAAGGTCGCCATTCGGGCTCTAAAGTTTACATGCAGCCTGCTGCAGAAGGTACTGGTGTTATCGCAGGTGGTGCGATGCGTGCAGTACTAGAAGTTGCTGGTGTACACAACGTACTATCTAAAGCGTACGGTTCTACGAACCCTATCAACATCGTTCGTGCAACGATCGATGCACTAGGTAGCATGAAGTCACCAGAAATGGTTGCTGCTAAACGTGGTCTAACTGTTGAATCTATTTCGGAGTAAGAACACCATGGCAACTATTAAAGTAACTCAAACTAAAAGCTCAATTGGTCGTCTGCCAAAGCACAAAGCTACTTTGCGCGGTCTAGGTCTTCGTAAAATCAACCACACAGTAGAACTTGAAGATACTCCGTGTATTCGCGGTATGATCAACAAGGTTTACTACATGGTTAAAGTTGAGGAGTAATCAGAATGCGTTTGAATACTCTAGCACCGGCTGCTGGCGCGAAAACTTCTGCGAAGCGAGTAGGTCGTGGTATCGGTTCAGGCCTAGGTAAAACTGGTGGCCGTGGTCACAAAGGTCAAAAATCACGTTCTGGCGGCAGTGTTCGTCCAGGTTTCGAAGGCGGTCAGATGCCTCTGAAACAACGTCTACCAAAATTCGGTTTCACTTCTCGTAAGAGCCTAGTGTCTGCTGAAGTTCGTCTAGCTGAGCTAGCGAAAGTTTCTGGTGACGTAGTTGATCTAAACAGTCTTAAAGCTGCTAACATCATCACTAAGAACATCGAATTTGTAAAAGTTGTTCTTTCTGGTGAAATCAACAAAGCAGTGACTGTGAAAGGTCTACGTGTGACTAAAGGCGCTAAAGCTGCAATCGAAGCTGCAGGCGGTAAAATCGAGGAATAATCTCGAGGAACGAGGTACAGATGGCTAAGAAACCAGGACAAGATTTTCGTAGTGCTCAGAGCGGCTTAAGTGAACTAAAGTCGCGCTTGTTATTCGTAATTGGTGCACTTTTAGTATTCCGAGCCGGCTCCTTTGTGCCGATTCCTGGTATTGACGCTGCTGTACTTGCCGATTTGTTCGAACAGCAAAAAGGTACCATCGTTGAAATGTTTAACATGTTCTCCGGTGGTGCTCTTGAGCGTGCATCTATATTAGCATTGGGCATCATGCCGTATATTTCGGCATCTATTGTTGTCCAATTGCTAACTGTAGTTCATCCAGCGTTAGCTGAACTCAAAAAAGAGGGTGAAGCAGGCCGTCGTAAGATCAGCCAATACACACGCTACGGCACGCTTGTACTTGCAACCTTCCAAGCTATAGGTATTGCAACTGGCCTACCAAACATGGTCGACAATCTGGTTGTTATCAACCAAACCATGTTTACGCTAATTGCTACCGTAAGTTTAGTAACCGGTACCATGTTCTTAATGTGGTTAGGTGAACAAATTACAGAGCGAGGAATTGGTAACGGTATTTCGATACTGATTTTTGCAGGTATTGTTGCTGGATTGCCTTCTGCAATCGGTCAAACAATCGAGCAAGCGCGTCAAGGTGAATTGCATGTACTTCTTCTGTTGCTAATCGCGGTATTAGCTTTTGCAGTCATTTACTTCGTTGTTTTCATGGAACGTGGTCAACGCCGAATCGTCGTTAACTACGCGAAGCGTCAACAAGGTCGTAAAGTATTTGCTGCACAAAGCTCGCATCTGCCTCTTAAAATTAACATGGCAGGTGTTATTCCAGCGATTTTTGCATCAAGCATTATCTTGTTCCCAGGAACATTGGCTCAGTGGTTTGGTCAAAACGGCGAGAGCAGCGCGTTCGGTTGGTTAACTGACGTGTCTTTGGCTCTTAGCCCAGGTCAACCGTTGTATGTAATGCTTTATGCAGCAGCAATTATCTTCTTCTGTTTTTTCTACACGGCGTTGGTTTTCAACCCGCGTGAAACAGCAGATAACTTGAAGAAGTCTGGTGCATTCGTACCCGGTATCCGCCCAGGTGAGCAGACAGCGAAGTACATTGATAAAGTAATGACACGTTTAACCCTTGCTGGTGCACTGTACATTACCTTTATCTGTCTGATTCCCGAGTTCATGATGGTCGCGTGGAACGTACGTTTCTACTTCGGCGGTACATCGCTACTAATCGTAGTTGTTGTAATTATGGACTTTATGGCACAGGTACAGACTCATCTGATGTCTCAACAGTATGATTCTGTGTTGAAGAAAGCGAATCTGAAAGGCTACGGCCGTTAATCCGGCGGTAGACTCAGTTTCATTTACGGAGTTTAGCAATGAAAGTTCGTGCTTCCGTTAAAAAAATCTGCCGTAACTGTAAAGTAATCAAGCGTAACGGTGTCGTTCGCGTGATTTGCAGTGAGCCAAAGCACAAACAGCGCCAAGGCTAATTAGCAGAAATTTTTACTTGAAAATGAAGGTTGGGTCGAGTATATTCCTCGGCCTACCTTTTGCGTGCAAAAGAAGTAGTATTCCGCAGCGTATCCATAACGGGCTTTGCTGCGGCTAATTCTTTTATAGAAACACTTAGGAGTGAATAATGGCCCGTATAGCAGGCATTAACATTCCTGATCAGAAACATGCAGTAATCGCTCTAACAGCGATCTACGGCATCGGTAAAACTCGCTCTCAAGCTATCCTAGCTGAAGTGGGTATTGCTGAAAATGTTAAGATCAGTGAACTAACTGAAGAGCAGATCGATCAACTGCGTGATGGTGTAGCTAAGTACACTGTAGAAGGTGATCTACGTCGTGAAGTATCTATGAACATCAAGCGTCTTATGGACCTTGGCTGTTACCGTGGTCTTCGTCATCGTCGCAGTCTACCACTACGTGGACAGCGTACTAAAACCAACGCTCGCACCCGTAAGGGTCCGCGTAAGCCGATCAAGAAATAATCGGGAAGGTAGAGTACAATGGCTAAACAACCAACTCGCGCTCGTAAGCGCGTACGCAAGCAAGTTGCAGATGGCGTTGCGCACATCCATGCTTCTTTCAATAACACAATCGTAACCATTACTGACCGTCAAGGTAACGCTCTTGCATGGGCTACTGCAGGTGGTTCTGGTTTCCGTGGTTCTCGTAAGTCTACTCCGTTCGCTGCACAGGTTGCTGCTGAGCGTTGTGCTGAAATGGCTAAAGAATACGGCCTAAAGAACTTGGAAGTTATGGTTAAGGGTCCTGGTCCAGGTCGCGAATCTACTGTTCGTGCACTAAACGCCGCTGGTTTCCGCATCACAAACATCGTTGATGCTACACCAATCCCTCATAACGGTTGTCGTCCACCTAAGAAACGTCGCGTATAACGTTTCTAGGACAATTGGAGAAGAATCATGGCAAGATATTTGGGTCCTAAGCTGAAGCTTAGCCGTCGTGAAGGCACTGACTTATTCCTTAAGTCTGGTGTTCGCGCGATCGATACCAAGTGTAAAATTGATAACGCACCAGGTGTACACGGCGCTCGTCGCGGTCGTCTATCTGAGTATGGCGTTCAGCTTCGTGAGAAGCAAAAAGTACGTCGTATGTACGGCGTTCTAGAAAAACAATTCCGTAACTACTACAAAGAAGCTGCTCGCCTAAAAGGCAACACTGGTGAAAACCTACTTCAGCTTCTTGAAGGTCGTCTTGATAACGTAGTTTACCGCATGGGCTTTGGTGCAACTCGCGCAGAAGCACGTCAGCTAGTTAGCCACAAAGCTATCCTAGTAAACGGTAAAGTTGTAAACGTTCCTTCTTTCAAAGTAGCGGCTAATGACGTTGTTTCTATTCGCGAGAAAGCTAAACAGCAAGCTCGTATTAAAGCGGCTCTAGAAGTTGCTGAACAACGTGAAAAACCAACTTGGATTGAAGTAGATGGTGGCAAGATGGAAGGTACATTCAAGCGTATGCCTGAGCGTTCTGATCTATCAGCTGACATCAACGAACAATTGATCGTCGAGCTTTACTCTAAGTAAGGTTTAAACTAAAGAGAGGACACAATGCAGGGTTCTGTAACAGAATTTCTTAAGCCACGTCTAGTTGACATCGAACAAATCAGCTCGACTCACGCAAAAGTAACTCTTGAGCCATTAGAGCGTGGCTTTGGTCATACTCTGGGTAATGCACTTCGCCGCATTCTTCTATCTTCTATGCCTGGTTGTGCAGTGACAGAAGTAGAAATCGAAGGCGTACTTCACGAGTACAGCACTAAAGAAGGTGTACAAGAAGATATTCTTGAAATCCTTCTAAACCTTAAAGGTTTGGCAGTGCGTGTTGCTGAAGGCAAAGATGAAGTGTTCATTACTTTGAACAAATCAGGCTCGGGCCCTGTGGTTGCAGGTGACATCACCCATGATGGTGATGTAGAGATCGCTAACCCTGAACACGTTATTTGTCACCTAACGGATGACAACGCTGAAATCGCAATGCGTATTAAAGTAGAACGTGGTCGTGGTTATGTTCCAGCTTCTGCGCGTATCCATAACGAAGAAGACGAGCGTCCAATCGGTCGCCTACTAGTAGATGCTACTTACAGCCCAGTAGACAAAATTGCCTACGCTGTAGAAGCAGCTCGTGTAGAACAGCGCACTGATCTAGACAAGCTTGTTATCGATATGGAAACAAACGGTACTCTAGAACCTGAGGAAGCAATCCGTCGTGCAGCTACAATCCTAGCTGAACAATTGGATGCATTCGTAGATCTTCGTGATGTACGAGTTCCTGAGGAGAAAGAAGAGAAGCCAGAATTCGATCCGATCCTACTGCGTCCTGTAGACGATCTTGAACTAACAGTTCGCTCTGCTAACTGTCTGAAAGCAGAAGCGATTCACTACATCGGTGATCTAGTACAACGTACTGAGGTTGAGCTACTTAAAACGCCTAACCTTGGTAAAAAATCTCTTACTGAGATTAAAGACGTACTTGCGTCACGTGGTCTGTCTCTGGGCATGCGCCTAGAAAACTGGCCACCTGCATCAATCGCTGAAGATTAATCGATACTAGTTAGAAGGATTAGGTCATGCGCCATCGTAAGAGTGGTCGTCAACTCAACCGCAACAGCTCACATCGCAAAGCGATGTTCAGCAACATGGCTAGCTCTCTAGTACGTCATGAAGTTATCAAGACTACTTTGCCAAAAGCAAAAGAGCTACGTCGCGTAGTTGAGCCTTTGATTACACTAGCTAAGACTGACAGTGTTGCTAACCGTCGTCTAGCATTTGCACGTACTCGTGACAACGAAGTAGTTGCAAAACTATTTAACGAACTAGGTCCACGTTTTGCTGCTCGTCAGGGCGGTTACACTCGTATCCTAAAAGCTGGCTTCCGTGCTGGTGATAAAGCTCCAATGGCTTACATTGAGCTTGTAGATCGCCCAGCTGCTGAAGAAGCTGCTGAGTAATCAGTTCGTAAGAACGAGAAAGCCGAGCGTTAGCTCGGCTTTTTTGTATCTGCGATTCAGTAAATCTTTATATCCAGCCTGCATTTATTTTACTCCATGCAGACTGGCAATTTAAAAAGTGATTATCACTTGCGCTTATTTACTACTATTCCACAACCCGCCCAACGAACTTAGAAGTCCCTCGCTGGCGCCTTGTTTGTTCAAGTAATCCAAGATTACTGGAGCAAACTGACTGATCATAGAGGGGTCTAAACCCAACGTATCGAATGCACTTTTTACTGCACTGATATTCTCAATATTCCCCAGTAAGCTTTGTGCTCCTTGCAAGTTTGAAAGCCCAGGAATCAAAGACTGTAATTCACTGCTATTTTCTTGTGAAAGCTGGCTTTGAGCCAAAGCGAGTAGTGCGCCACTACCTCCAGCCGCTTGTTCTGTAGATACAGGTAATTGGCTAGTTAGCATGTCTGTCAATGGAGACGACTCAGTGTTCAGGCTACTACCTACCATATCCATTAGGCCACTTTCTTTACTTTTTTGCGTGACGGAATCTAAGAATGCGTGTGCACTACCAATGTTCATTGATAATAGTGCCAGAGTCAGGAGTGTTTTACGCATAGTACCTCCGAAGGTTGAGCGTTTTTAACGTGATTTTATTGTTTTAAAGGCTATCAGAATGAAAGGTTTAGAGGTGAGAAAGTCTATTCAGTTTAGACAAAAAAAACGGCGCTAATGCGCCGTTTTATTAAATCATAATTGAAAATGGTTTCAATTAAAGAATATCTAGTAGTTCTACTTCGAAAACTAGTGCTGCGAATGGAGGGATAGCTGCACCAGCGCCACGCTCACCGTACGCAAGGTCTTGTGGTACGTATAGTTTCCACTTAGAACCAACAGGCATTAGTTGTAGTGCTTCTACCCAGCCTTTGATTACGCCTGTAACAGGGAATTCAGCTGGCTGACCGCGAGATACAGAGCTATCGAATACAGTACCGTCAGTTAGCTCACCGTGGTAGTGAACGCGAACTGAGCTTTCTGCTGTTGGAACTGCACCAGTACCTTCAGAAATGATTTCGTACTGAAGGCCAGAGTCTAGAACGTTAACTTCAGGGCGTAGTGCGTTGTCTTTTAGGAACGCTTCGCCTTCTGCTGCTGCAATTTTCGCTGCTTCTTGGCGAGCGGTTTCTGCACGAGTGTGAAGTTCTTGTAGTGCTTTGTTGATTTCATCAATTTCGATTGATGGCATGTCACCAGTTAGTGCTGTTGCAATACCCGCTGCGATAGCATCAACGCTAAGACCTTCAAGACCAGAACCTGCAAGTTGCTGACCCATTTGCAGACCAATGCCGTAGCTTGCTTTTTGTTCTGCAGTTTCAAATTTAATTTCAGACATGAATGTCGCTCTTGTTAGGAGTGATAAAGGCAACAGGATATCAGTTTCGAGCTTAGGTTTAAATGATTGCGACTGAATGCTTAATTGAGGCGGCCAGGGTGTGACTTATCTCTTACTCCAAGTGAAATTTCTGCTAATTTAATCCAAATTCCATTTTAGTTTAGTGAAAAACATATACTCTCCGCGTCGGTATTTTTATACTGGCAGTAGAAGTATTAAGGGACTCATTAAAATGAATCGTCGCAGAAAGAAAAAGCAGCAAGTCGACTATGTCGAATTGGTTAAACAAAAATTCGCTGCTATCGACTGGAAGCAGCCGTTCAACAAAGAGCAATGGTTGGAGCGTATACAGCCTGTTAAGCAGTTTTGGCTGCGCCTACCAAAATTCCATCAGCGAGCTTTGATGGTTTTAGTACCATTGATTCTGGTACTCCTTGTTATTCCTTTGCCGAATAAAACAGAACAATCAGTTGAGCAAGCTGAGGTCGATCATCAGCGCGTAGCGATTCAGCTGAACGCTCAGAGTTTAAGCCAGCAAAGAACCTCTCAGAATTCTGGGCCGAAATCCGAAGACTGGAAAGAGTACACGGTTAAAAATGGCGACACGTTAGCGCAGGTTTTCAGAAGTAATAAGCTCTCGATGGCGGATCTTAGCGCTCTAGTAAAAATCGAAGGCAGTGATAAGCCGCTGAGCCAAATTAAACAAGGACAATTGATTCGCTTTAAGCTTAGCGATGAAGGCGAGTTGGATATGCTGCAACTAGAAAAAAGCGGCCGGTCCGTCATGTTTTTCCGCTTATCGGATGGGACCTTTGGGCGCAACAAGTAGATGCTTCAAATGAGCTAAAGACGCGAAGGTATCGCGTCTTTTTAGTTTATCTATCTTTGAATTAGTTGACCTAGCAATGAAGGCGTTATATCGCTACGGCTTCTTTTCGCATATCCACATGAGGAATACCATCCTCTAGGTAGCGATCAGAAATAACTTTGAATCCATGACTTGCATAAAACTGGATGAGATGCTCTTGAGCTCCTATATCAATCGTCTGTCCTGGCCACAATATTTCACACTGTGTTAATGCCTCTTCCAGCATCTTATGTCCCAGACCATCACCACGCGCAGTTTGTTTGGTGACGACTCGACCGATGCTCACATTGTCATACGTCGTGCCAGCGGGTAGCAATCGTGCGCAAGCTACAAGTTCATCACCGTGGTAACCTATTAGATGATAAACACCTTCCAGTGTGTCTTTGCCATCCAGTTCAGGATAAGGGCAGGTTTGTTCAACGACGAATACATCCACACGTAATTTCATCATTGTATACAATTGTGTGGTTGTCAGTTGAGCAAAGGGCAAAGTAATCCAAGTGAGCATGTTGTCATCCGTCATGAGAGTAGAGTGACTGAATTTACTTTGTTTTGTACTCATACTCATTAACAAAGGTTAATTATCACTGGTTTTCCCACCAAATCTGGTGATAATGTGCCCTCTTTTCATCTCACCTGAGGATATTCCCGTGAGCAAACAAACTTTTGATCAAGTCGGGCTAAACCCAGCGTTACTCGCCACACTTGATTCCCTGAACTACACCCACATGACGCCAATTCAAGCTTTGAGTTTGCCTGCAATCCTAAAACATCGTGATGTCATCGGGCAGGGTAAAACGGGCTCAGGTAAAACCGCTGCATTTGGTTTGGGTGTTTTATCGAACCTTAACGTCAAACGCTTTCGTGTCCAGTCATTAGTATTGTGTCCAACTCGTGAGCTTGCGGATCAAGTCGCGAAGGAAATTCGTACTTTAGGTCGTGGCATTCATAATATTAAAGTGCTTACTCTCTGCGGTGGGATGCCAATGGGGCCACAAATTGGTTCTCTGGAGCATGGCGCGCATATCTTAGTCGGCACACCTGGCCGTATTTTGGATCACCTTGAGAAAGGCCGAATTAACCTGAGCGAGCTGAATACCTTGGTGCTAGATGAAGCTGATCGCATGTTGGACATGGGTTTCCAAGACGCATTAGATGCGATTATTGATGCAGCGCCAAAGCAGCGTCAAACTCTACTTTTCAGTGCTACTTTCCCAGAGAAAATTGAGCAAATTGCGCAGCGTATTATGCAGACGCCTGAAGTCATTAAGGTGGAATCGACTCATGATACCTCAAGCATTGCTCAGCATTTCTATAAAGTTGAAGGCTCGGAAGCGCGTGATGAAGCGTTGGCGAACTTGCTACTGACTCACCAACCAGAGTCCGCTGTGGTTTTTTGCAATACCAAAAAAGAAGTGCAAAGTGTCGCAGATGAGTTGCATCGCAAAGGGTTCAGCGTTATCGATATCCATGGGGATTTAGAACAGCGTGAACGCGATCAAGCATTGGTGCAGTTTGCTAACAAGAGTGTTTCTATCCTTGTCGCAACAGACGTCGCGGCGCGTGGTTTGGACGTAGATAACCTTGATGCAGTCTTTAACTTTGAGCTATCGCGCGATCCTGAGGTTCATGTACACCGTATCGGTCGTACAGGCCGTGCGGGTAGTAAAGGTTTGGCGTTCAGCTTCTTTGGAGAGAAAGACGGTTTGCGTGTAGCTCGTATTGAAGAATACCTGGATATGGACGTGGTACCAGCAACATTGCCTGCCAAATCAAATCAGCAGCCATACCAAGCGAAGATGGTGACGATTAACATTGATGGCGGTAAGAAACAGAAAGTACGACCGGGTGATATCTTAGGGTGTCTGACGGGGAAAAATGGTATCCCAGGCTCTCAAGTTGGCAAGATTCACCTGTTCCCGATGCGCGCCTACGTTGCGGTCGAGAAGTCAGCTGCCAAAAAGGCCCTACAAACCATTAGTAATGGCAAGATGAAAGGGCGTCAGTTCCGGGCGCGGCTTCTTAAATAGCATAGAAAGGCTCTTCGTTTGAAGAGCCTTTTCTTTTTCGAGTTTATTTGGATGTGTGATCTTTAGTTAAGCGAGCTTTAATTCGGCTCAAACTGATAGGCGTGATCCCAAGATAAGCAGCTATTTGGCTATCGGTAATACGTAGCTTTAAGTCTGGGTAATGGGCGCAAAATAGTTGATATCGTTCCTCTGGGGAGTAGAGCAGCATAAAGCGTTCTTTGTTCTCTTTATTAACCAGTTGGTTTTCGAGTAGCTTTAAGTAAATGGCGTGTTTTTCTGCTCGCCATTGATGCAGCGTTTCAATTGGTAAGCAAAATAGCTGACAAGCGCTCAGCGTTTCCAATAAGTAAGGCGAAGGTTGGTTCTTAATTATGCTCTCAAAGCCGATAACCCAGTCTTTCTCCCAATAAAACTCTTTACTGAACTCTTTGCCCTGCTCAGTGAGATAGCTTGCATGGCATAACCCTTCAATAATGAAGTAAAGGTGCGAGCTAAACTCTCCTTGGTGGTTAAGAATGTGGCGCGTAGGCAGTTCGAGTAACTCACCATTTTCGATAAGTTGGTTTGCTTCTGTGTCTAAGAAGCCATGATTGACTAAGTCTGAAAAAAGATCGCTGTGCATGTGATAACTCAGAAACGGTTTTCTTTATTCTAACGGGTTTTATTGATAACAAAAAAGCGGCTTATGAGAGCCGCTTAGCGTTGTTGTCAAATCAGCCTTACTTATTCAGACCGATTTGGTAAATCGCGAAACCAATGTCGTCAGTCGCGACACGTTTCATTGGGTATTGACCTTTATCTTTAATGAATTGCGCCGCTTTATCGCTAGGAGATGTTTCGAAGCGAATATCTAGCTTTTTATCGGATTTAATCGGTGCGAAAGACCAGTTGTTGTCAGCGCTTGGTGTCACTTCACCTTTTTCTTCACTCACGCGAGAAATATAAGCGGCGACGACAGAGCGGTTTTCATCTGGTGCGTCAAACGCAATAAAGTCTGGGCCCGTACCAGGGAAGGTATTGCTATAAGCACGGTAGTTATTGGTTGCGATGATGAAGTCCTGCTTCGAATCAACAGGCTTACCATTGAATGTCAGATTCACAATACGCTGAGAATCTGGATTAATCACTTTGCAACTCGCATCGTATTTGGGCGGTTGGGTGATATCGATCTGGTAGTTCACCCCATCAATGACATCGAAGTTGTACGTACGGAAATTATCCCAATCAATCAAAGATTGCGGTTCAGGATTGTTGATGTCGATGTGGTTGAATTGACCCGCGCTGCACTCTAGCCATTCGCGAACCTCTTTACCTTTCACTTTCATCGCGACCAAGGTGTTGGGATATAAATAAAGATCGGCAGCATTACGGAAGGTGAGCTGACCGGACTCTACTTCCGTGAAGTTATTCGGATCGTTCTTACGCCCCCCGACTTTAAATGGTGCTGCGGCACTCAATACTGGAATGTCAGCGAGATCTGGGTCGCCTTGAATAAAGCGTTCCACGTAATCTTTCTGAGCAAGGTTAACGATCTGAATGGTTGGGTCGTCCTGCACTAATGCCAAGAAGCTGTACATGACATCATTTGCTTTGCCGATTGGTTGGTTTACAAATTCACGAGTGCCTTTGTGATCTTCTTCTAACGCTTTCACAATATCTTCATCGGCTTTAGCTAATGACTTCTTATTTACTTTATCGAAGATAGGGCGTGCTTCGGCTTGGCCTTCGACGACTTGCCATCTGCCGTCTTTCTCTTTCAGCATCAAATCCATCACACCTACATGACTTCCCCAGCGGCCCGGCATCACGGACGTTACACCATTGATGGTCCCTTTCTCGGTATCAACATCAGGTAGGTTTGCGAAGTCTTTCCCTGGGAAGACTGCGTGAGAGTGGCCAAAAGCAATCGCATCAATACCTTCAACTTCTGTGAGGTAGTAAACTGAGTTTTCAGCGCCTAGCTTATATGGGTCAGTAGAAATGCCCGAGTGTGGAATCGCCACAATCACGTCTGCGCCTTCTTTCTTCATTTGAGGAATCAGTTTCTCTGCTGTTTCCTTAATGTCTTTAGCAAAGACTTTGCCTTCTAAGTTCTTCTTGTCCCACACCATAATTTGTGGTGGTACAAAGCCGATATAACCCACTTTTATTTGATGCGCTTCGCCGTTTGTGTCTTTAAAGGTGTGGGTTTTGATCAGGTAAGGCTTGAAGTAATGCTCACCGGTTTTTTTATCAAATACGTTTGCGTTGATGTAAGGGAAGTTAGCGCCCGCCAACGTCTTTTGTAGAAAATCTAAGCCATAGTTGAACTCATGATTGCCAATGTTGCCCACATCGTAGTCTAGTTGGTTCATCGCCTTGTAGACTGGGTGCACATCGCCAGCGTTAATCCCTTTCGCCGCCATGTAATCGCCCATTGGGCTGCCCTGAATTAAATCGCCGTTATCTACTAATACCGTGTTTTCTGCCTCGGACTTAGCCTGTTTCACTATGGTCGCAGCGCGACTAAGACCGATTTGCTGTGATGGTTGGTCTTTATAGTAATCGTAATCCATCACGTTGGTGTGAATGTCGGTGGTTTCGATAATACGAAGCTTGATGGTATCGGCCATCGCAGGGCCCGCAAGCGTTAGCATGCCACTTAACACTGCGAGGGAAATAGGTTGAACTGCCACTTTCATTTGGTGCTCCAATTCAATGGGAAGGGGGAATCGTACCGCGTAATGTATCAAACGCTGGTGCAACTTAATGATAAAGATACAGAAAACTGTGAACAGAAATCAGTTTACTGAACCTTATTCATATTAACCGCCGACTTTTTCACGCTTTTTGAATGAGACCAAACAAAAACTTCTTAGCAGATTTTTGAATAAAAAATGAAATTTTAGAATTTCAGGTAATATAAACGCCCCGCCATAATGCTTGCATAACGATATCAATGGACGATGAGCAAGCACATGGCAACGAACGATTCAGTCACTTCTTTTCCTAAACCAAAGCCCCGGTTAGTTTCTGATAACCCAGTAGCTGGTGTTACTCGTTTTGCAAAGCAATCGCTACAGCCTAGTGAAGTCGCCTTAGTGGGGGCGGGGCCGGGTGATCCTGAACTTTTGACAGTGAAAGCACTGAACTGTTTGCAGCAAGCCGATGTGGTTTTGTACGACTACTTGGTGTCTGAAGAAATCATGGCCTTGATCCCTAGCGATACGGTTTTAGTGTGCGTTGGGAAGCGAGCTGGGCATCACAGTGTGCCGCAGGAGAAGACGAACCAGCTATTGGTGGACTTTGCCAAACAGGGCTACAAAGTCGTGCGCATTAAAGGTGGTGATCCATTTGTATTCGGTCGTGGCGGTGAAGAGCTGGAAGTGCTTGCTGATGCAGGCGTCCGTTTTCAGGTCGTCCCTGGCATTACCGCGGCAGCTGGCGCAACGGCCTATGCTGGGATTCCACTGACTCATCGCGATTACGCGCAATCGGCCATCTTTGTGACTGGCCACTTGAAAGAAGAAAGCGATGAGATGGATTGGTCCACGTTGGCTCGTGGGAATCAGACTTTAGTGATCTACATGGGGCTGATGAAATCACACTATATTCAGAATCAACTCATTAAGCATGGTCGTTCTGCGTCGACTCCGATTGCCATTATTGAGCGTGGTACGCAGATTCAACAAAAAGTATTTACGGGAGAGCTATCCCAACTCTCTGATTTATCGAAGGAAGCTCAATCGCCATCTTTGATTGTTGTCGGAGAGGTAGTGCGACTGTCTCAAAAGTTAGACTGGTTTTTGTCTAGTACTGAATTCAACAAAAGTGCTATTGCCAACTCCATATAATTTCAGACCAAAGATTAGAGACGTAATGCGCCTTCAAGCTTAAAAAGGAAATACAAAACATGGACCAACAACGTTTAACTCACCTTAAACAACTCGAAGCGGAGAGTATCCATATTATCCGCGAAGTTGCGGCTGAGTTTGATAACCCAGTCATGATGTATTCGATTGGTAAAGACTCATCAGTGATGCTGCACCTAGCGCGTAAAGCGTTTTACCCGGGCAAAATTCCATTCCCACTTTTGCATGTCGATACCGACTGGAAATTCCGCGAGATGATTGAGTTTCGCGATCGCACCGCTGCCAAATACGGCTTTGAGCTTTTGGTACATAAGAACCCAGAAGGTCTAGCAATGGGCTGCAGTCCGTTTGTTCATGGCTCGTCAAAGCATACGGACATCATGAAAACGCAAGGTCTTAAGCAGGCGCTAAACAAATATGGCTTCGATGCTGCTTTTGGTGGCGCTCGTCGTGATGAAGAAAAATCACGCGCAAAAGAACGAGTGTATTCGTTCCGTGACAAGAACCATACCTGGGACCCTAAAAATCAACGTCCAGAGCTGTGGAAGACGTACAACGGTCAGGTCAATAAAGGGGAGAGCATTCGTGTATTCCCACTTTCGAACTGGACGGAGCTTGATATCTGGCAATACATCTATTTAGAAAACATCGAGATCGTACCGCTTTATCTCGCTGACAAACGTCCAGTTGTTGAACGCGACGGCATGCTAATCATGGTTGATGATGATCGTATGGAGCTTCAACCGGGTGAAGTGATCGAAGAGAAGAGTGTGCGTTTCCGTACTCTTGGTTGTTATCCATTAACTGGGGCTATCGAGTCTGAAGCGAACACTTTGACCGGCATTATCGAAGAGATGCTGGTGGCAACGTCGAGTGAGCGCCAAGGTCGAGCGATCGACCACGATCAGTCAGGATCGATGGAGCTTAAGAAACGTCAAGGTTACTTCTAAAGGATCTAAGGAAAGATAATGAACAGTGCAGTTGAAGCTCAATTAGCCGAGCTTGGTATCGAAGGCTATTTAACACAACACCAGTACAAGTCGTTACTTAGATTCTTGACTTGTGGCTCGGTAGATGACGGTAAAAGTACACTAATCGGTCGCTTACTCCATGACTCAAAACAAATTTATGAAGATCAGCTAGCGGCAGTGCACTCAGACAGCCAACGTGTGGGCACCACGGGTGAAAAGCCTGACCTTGCGTTGTTGGTAGATGGCTTACAAGCTGAGCGCGAGCAGGGGATCACGATTGATGTGGCTTACCGCTATTTCTCGACGCAGAAACGTAAGTTCATCATCGCCGATACTCCTGGGCACGAGCAGTACACGCGTAATATGGCAACAGGCGCATCGACGTGTGACTTAGCGGTGATCTTAGTCGACGCACGTAAAGGCATTCTTGATCAAACTCGTCGTCACTCTTTTATTTCCAACCTACTGGGTTTGAAACACTTTGTTGTGGCGATCAACAAGATGGATTTAGTGGATTACTCGCAAGAGCGCTTTGAAGAAATCCGCGATGAGTATCTTAAGTTTTCTGAGAACCTGACCGGGGATATTGATATTCAAATCATCCCGATTTCGGCGCTTGAAGGTGACAATGTGGTGGATAAAGGGCAAAACCTAAGCTGGTTTAAAGGCCCGTCATTGCTTGAACTTCTTGAAACGGTCGATGTGGATCAAGAAAAAGGTGCGGGTGAGTTCCGCTTCCCTGTGCAATACGTTAACCGTCCTAACCTCGATTTCCGTGGTTTTGCGGGGACGATTTCTTCAGGTTCGATCAAAGTCGGTGATGCCATCAAAGCATTGCCATCGGGGAAAACGTCAACCGTGGCACGTATTGTTACGTTTGATGGTGATATTGAGGAAGCTCGTGCTGGGTTGGCGGTCACTCTGACGCTAAGCGATGAGATCGATATTAGCCGTGGCGATTTGATTGTCCTAGACAATGCTCAAGTGGAAACCACAAACCACTTGCTTGCCGATGTGGTATGGATGACAGAGCAACCTCTGCAACCGGGTCGTGACTACGACATCAAAATCGCGGGTAAGAAAACTGTGGGCCATGTTGAAGCGATTCGTCACCAATATGATATCAACAACCTATCGACTCATAGTGCGGCTGAGCTGCCATTGAATGGTATTGGCTTGTGTGAATGGTCTCTCAATGAGTCAGTTGCGCTGGATAATTACCAAGATTGTGCTGATACCGGCGGCTTCATCATTATCGATCGTCTGACGAACGTGACGGTCGGTGCAGGCATGGTCAAAGAAAGCCTCGCGGTGGTTGAGCGCGATTTGACGGACATCTCTGCGTTTGAAGTTGAGCTGAATGCACTTGTGCGTAAACACTTCCCACACTGGGAAGCAAAAGACGTCAGCCAATTGCTGAAAAAGTAATTGGCGCGCCCGAGCACGATAAGCTCTGATTCTGTCTGTTGTTGTGCTTGGGGCGTCGCTGCCTAACTGAGTTGCGAAATGCAGTTAGGTTATTCTCCTAATACCAGAATGCTTCGGTGAAGCCCAAGAAAACCGAGCATTCTGATGTTCTTTTCGCTTACGCTGATTTTGGTCTGTTTACTCGTTTGTCTGGTGTCTCACGGATAAATGAGCCGTTGTTGTGCCCTTTGGGCGATTTGGTAAGGAAAGGCTATGTGGGAACAAGGGTTTGTATTAGCGATTTTGCTTGGCATTATCACTTGTTTGCTTGTCACAAAAATTAAGCCTAGTTATGTCTTTGCGGGTGCCGCTTTTATTGCATTTATGGCGGGAATGATGGATTCAGCCACGATCGCATCCAACTTTACCAACTCTTCGTTATTGACTCTGGTTCTGTTGATTCTTGCATCGTGTGCTTTAGAAAAAACGTTACTAATCAGTTGGGTGAGCCGTAGTATTTCTGAAGGCCAGTTAGGTAGTGTGATCGCTAAGCTCGGTGTATCAACGGCCTTGCTCTCTTCATTCACGAATAATACCGCCGTGGTTGTCTCATTGATTGGGGCGATTAAGCGTAATCAGCAGCATGCGCCTTCGAAATTACTCATCCCGCTGTCTTACGCCGCCATTTTTGGTGGCACATTAACTTTGATAGGTACGTCGACTAACTTAATCATCAACAGCTTTGTTGAAGATGCCGGTTTGCCGAGCCTGAGCTTTTTTACACCCACGATGATTGGCTTGGCGGTGTTGGTGGGAGGAATGCTGATTCTTATCCCGCTCAGTTACTTACTGCCGAACTACGATGATCAAAGCCAAGAAGATTTACCGTACTTTCTCGAATCTCGCGTAGAGCCTGGTTCACCGTTAGTTGGGCGCACGGTCAGCGAGAATAATTTACGTGCGCTGCGCAAACTGTTTCTTGCGGAGGTTGTACGAGATGGCGTGACGGTTTCCTCTGTAGGACCGGATTTCGTACTCAATGCGAAAGACCGTTTGTTGTTTTGTGGTGATGTTGAGAGCGTCGCGACCCTGCAAGAAATTCCGGGCCTCAAGCTTTTTGGTCAGCAGCACTTGAATGGGCAAAACTTTATCGAAGTTGTGGTGAGCTCATCCGCAACGTTTTGCTATAAAACACTCAAAGAGAGCCGATTCCGCGATCGCTTTGATGCCGTTGTTGTCGCTATTCGTCGTGGCCATGAGCGCTTAGAGGGCGGTTTGGGTAGCATTACCTTAGCGCCAGGTGACACGTTAGTTCTGGTTCCGGGGAAGCGTTTTGAATCGGAGCGCCGAGCTCATCGTAAAGAGTTTGTTTTAGTGCATGATTTGGACTCTAGCGCTCGGCTTGATACGAATAAATCCTCCATCGTACTACTGGGCTTTGCTGCCGTAATTGGGTGTGCGTTGTTAGAGCTAGTACCAATTATTAAAGGCCTTGCCGCGTATCTTATCGCACTTATCGCGTTTGGCATTGTACAGATTTCAGAACTGCGCCGCCGTTTTCCAATTGATATCGTTGTGATTGTCGGCTCTGCTTTGTCCATCGCTCAATTGATGATCTCTTCAGGCTTGTCAGAGAGAATGGGAGCGATGTTTATTGAAGCGTTCAATGGCTGGGGCGTGTTTGGAGCCTTGGTCGCAACTTACATCATGACATTAGTTCTTACTGAACTGGTGACGAACAATGCCGCGGCTGCGCTTTCTTTTCCTATTGGCTATAGCATGGCGGTCGGTTATGGCGTTGATCCGATGCCATTCATTATGGCGGTCTTGTTTGGCGCCAGTGCGAGCTTTATTTCTCCCTACGGTTATCAAACCAACTTGCTGGTGTACAGCGTAGGAAATTACAAATTGACCGACTATGTGAGAATTGGTGTGCCGATTTCGATTGTGTACTCTGTATTAGTACTTACTTTGATTCCGGTCTTCTTCCCGTTTTAATTCCGATATTTACAAGGATACGTTATGACTGCCGAAACGACGGTAAAAGATGAAAACATTGTTTGGCACCAGCATTCGGTTGATAAACAGTTTCGTGCTGAATTAAAGAAACAAAAACCTGCCGTATTGTGGTTTACCGGCTTATCTGGAGCGGGTAAATCAACCGTAGCGGGGGCGTTGGAAAATCGCCTTGCAGCATTGGGTTACCACACTTATTTATTGGATGGTGACAATGTGCGACATGGCCTGTGTAGTGATTTGGGCTTTTCTGAGCAGGATCGTCGCGAGAACATTCGTCGTATTGGTGAACTGGCTAAACTGATGGCGGATGCAGGCTTAATTGTGTTGTCGGCGTTCATTTCACCGCATCGTGCAGAGCGACAGCTAGTGCGCGACTTATTGCCAGAAGGTGAGTTTATCGAAGTGTTCGTCAATGCATCTCTAGAAGTCTGCGAAGGTCGCGATCCTAAAGGTTTGTACCGCAAAGCACGTGCGGGAGAAATTCCTAACTTCACTGGTATTGATTCTGAATATCAAGCACCGAAGAATCCGGAAGTCGATTTACCAGCGGGCGAAAAAAGCGTCGATGAGCTGGTGGACTTGTGCTTGGAAGCGCTTAAGTCGCGTGCAGTGATCCGATAAATAAGCATTTGGATCATTGGTGACCTCAAGCTCTTTGATCGGCTTAAGAAGCATTTGGATCATGGGTGGTCAAATGCTTCTCAAACTGCCTACACGGTATGATGAACCGTACTTTTAGCGTCACTATGGACACTAAATCTATGATTTAAAAGCGCAAGCATTTGGTCGTAGTAGTCGGCATGTGGTTTGTTACCGAGCAAGGTACAGAGTTCATTGCCTGTTGGCGTGAAGCGGTAATATAAAAGACGGACGCCTTTGCTGTTCACGTTCAGCGACAAGTTTTTACCTTGGTAGGTGAGGATCAATGGCGTCTCGATACCAATTTCGCCAGATTCAAGCTCGGTACTATGCAGTAACCCTAGTTCAATCAACAGCAACAAACTTGAATAGGGCAACTGAAAACTTCCCATGTTTAAGCTGTTGGCGATGTCTCGTTTGCCGAAGCTAAATATTCCTCCTTGCGCTTTATAACCAATTAACAGCTTGCGACTGTGATCCCCTCCAAAACTGCACGCCAGAGAGGCGGCTCTTTGCAGAGTTTGCGCTTCTTTTGGTGACATATCTTTGAGGATTTTGAGCGCTTTCATAGACGTCGAGCCTGGGTTTGTCACTTCACGCTTCATCACTTGAGCCCATAACTTTTGCATCGCGCTGTTATGGATGTCTTGAGCCATTTCAAAAAAACGATACAACCAGTCTTGGTCGGGCTCTCCGGCAGTTTCATCTCGGCATGAACTGTGTGCTAGCTTTAAAATCTGCTCTAGGTTTTTTTGTCGCTGTTCTTGGCGTCTCTGTTCACGCAGTTGGGCTCTTTCAAGCGCGGATTTGGCTGGTGGATCGGTTTGTAGTAAGGCATCAAGACCGTGTATTTGGGCAATGGTTTTTACCTTGCTGGCACTGTCTTTGATGTAGCCCTGCTTCTTTTCTTGTTGCGTATTTTTTTGTGCGTTTGACTGATGTTCGATGACAACAGGTTGCTTTGTCGGTTCTGCCATTAATTTTCCTACCAAGAACTGCGCTGTTCGCTTGTTTAAATTTACACCTTATCTAACCAGGCGACCAGATAGGAGTTCTCAGTTTTTGAACGAATAGGGCTATCCAAAATGATAATGAGTTGTTAAAATTGTTATCGTTATTTTGGAGGGACAATGAAGTTCTCAGAAGCAGGTAAACTCAAAAAGCACCTGTCGATAGCGTTTCTTTTGGTTATTTATGTTGGCGTATTAGCGTATTTGTCTCGTTATATCGTGTAACACAGAACTAAAAAAGGCGCCGATGTGACGCCTTAGGTGTACCGATGCATGTCAACGACTTAAACTACATATCGTCGTAGGCTTCTATTTTCGATCCCTCAATAACGTAAGCCGTTTCAGCCAGCTCGTGGCTTATCGTCTCGGTTTTCAACTCTCCAATCACATATATGACATCCCACAGTTCTTGAACGGGTGCGCCTTTGGGAAACTTCACGTAAATGATTTGGTTTGGTGGCGGTGGTGGTACGTGGATACAAGCTCCAAAGTATGGCACCAACAAAAACTCGGTGACGGTATTCGCGTCACCTTCAAGCGGGATGACAAAGCCCGGGATTTTAACTTGGCTTCCATTTAGCTCTGGTCGAACGTTACCAATTTTAGACTGTTGCGCTGCGCCGCCACTGTGATCAGAAGCTGGCATGCCCACACTGTCGAACAGTTTGCGTTCTTTCTCAGGTACTAGATCAATCCAGTCGAGCGTTAATGGCTCCTCGCTTGCGAGTACTGGCGCTATAAATGAGACGATCAGCAAGCAACTTGCGAGTATTTTTATCCACATTTTATTAAATCCTTATTGTCATTCCGTCACTTAGTGACTGTCGGTAGGCGCGAAAAGCCGGGATGAAACCAATTACAATTCCAGCGCTTTGTACGAAACCTAATAGCATCCATTCATAGGGCGATAAGAGGCTTAAAGTCAGATGTATTCCATAATGCTGTTGAATGATGGGTTGCACGATGGCGAGAATGGCATACAGCCCTGCCACTCCGGTCACAATTCCGGCAGCAGTGAGTAGACTGGCTTCGCTGATCAACAGTGAGAAAACATGACGAGGTCTTGCCCCCATAGCGCGCAAAATCGCCATTTCACGGCGGCGCTCCTGTAAGCTAGTTAATAAGCTGCTTAGCATGCCGAGTAATCCTGCAATCACCACAAAGCCAGACACTGCCATTAAGGCTTGCTCGGCAACAGACATCATTCCCCACAGTTCATGCAACGCAACCCCGGGCATAATCGCGCTAAGCGGTTCTTTGGGATAAGTGTTGATTTGCCTTTGTAGGGCGAAAGTCTGAATACGAGATTTCAAACCGACCAGCATCGCGGTAATTTGCTTGGGCTGAAAGTCTCTGTTTTTGAGATCTTGTGCTTTGGGTGTTGGGCCTAAACGTGCACCGCTTTCCCATCCGACGTGAATCGCTTCGATAGCTTCTAGCGAGACATGAACGGTTTTGTCGACTGGCGTGCCAGTGGGCGCAAGAATACCGACAACTTTGAATGGTAGGTTGTCATGTCGGCTAAAGCCTACATCACTAATGCCGTGGGCAATGATGATTTCACTACCGACGTGATACCCCAGCTGTTTTGCGACATCAGAACCGAGCACGGTTTCAAATAAACCATTGAATTCTTGGCCTTCTGAAAAGGTTAGTGATTGCTTACTTCCGAATTTATAGTGTTCAAAATAGCTGTGGTTGGTTCCCATGACTCGGAATCCTTTGTGCGAGTCGCCAAGTGAGATTGGAATCGCCCAATCTACTGCTCGATGATTGGCAAACTCTTGGTAGCTCTTCCAGTCAATGTTGTTGGTGGCATTGCCAATGCGAAACACAGAGTAGAGCAGCAAGTTCACTTGTCCAGAACGGCCACCAATGATGAGGTCGGTGCCTGAAATGGTATTGGCGAAGCTATCTTTTGCCTGAGTACGAATACGTTCTACTCCTAAAAGGAGTACGACAGAAATCGCGACTGTCATGATGGTTAATATTGCCGTCGCCTTACGATTGATTAAGCTCTTCCACGCGAGCTTTGCAACAGCGCTCATGATGCGGCTCCTAGGTCAGATGCTTGGTTAATATCTGGTAGGTTAAGTGTGCGGTCAAATAAGGGCTCAAGCGTTGGATCGTGACTGACGAAGATCAGCGTAGCGTTGGCTTGATTCGTTTGCTCCATCAGGAGTTCAATAAACGCTTTACGGTTATCGTGGTCTAAAGCGGAGGTTGGCTCGTCAGCAATCACTAACCCCGGATACCCAATGAGTGCTCGTGCAGCCGCAACACGTTGTTGTTGGCCAATGCTCAGTTCCGATACAGGACGCGCATGAAGCTCGCTGGGTAGGTGGAGTCTTTCAAGCAGAGCTTGAGCTTGCTCTTCTAACATTTGAGATGACGTTCTTGAAAGAGCGCGGCCACGTCGTGTTTGACTGAATTGGCAAGGCAGTAGTACGTTTTCAAGTACGTTTAAATAAGGCAATAAATTGAACTGCTGAAAGATATAGCCAATGTGATCGGCGCGAAATTTGTCTCTTTGACTTGCACTTAAACTAACAAGGTCAGTATTCAGTACGGATAGAGCGCCTGATGTTAACGTGTTGATGCCAGTTAGTAGGGCAAGCAGCGTAGATTTACCGCAGCCGCTGGGACCTTTGATAAATACGTGCTCACCTTGGGCAATATGTAACTGTGGAATATGAATGGTTACGTGTGTTGAACCGGGCCAGACAAACTGGGCATTATTTAGCTCAACAACGTTTGACATGATTTCAGTCATACTAAATCACCAAAGCATTGGCGTGTAAGTGTGTACTTACACGCCACTCGTGTTATTTGATTACGATTTGGGAGTTATCTTTGCTCAGTTTGATGGCTGATTGCATGGTGTCAGTGAATATATTGACGTTGATTGACTCAGTCGTTGGAAATTGATTAAACCAGTCGGTTTGAATGTGACTGAGTTGGTTAACTTGGTCACAGCTGAAGCGATATTGCACCGAAAACTCACCATGTCCGCCATTTTCATGCTCCTCATGGTGAGCATCGTGACCGTCATGGTGCTCATGTTCATCATGATGTTCATTGTGGTGATCATGGTGTTCGTGCCCTTCATGATCGTGATTTGCATGGTCATCATGGTCGTGCTCGCTATGATCATGGTCTTCATGAGGGTTGCTGAGGTTATGGTTTACGTAAGCTTCTTCAATATCACAATTGGCTTGCGCGTTAATAGCAAACAGTGTGTTGCTGTCTTCTAGGGTGGCAATGGCTTGTTTAAGTGCTTGCTCTTGTTGTTCATTTTCTGGAGCATGCTCGAAACCGACCACATCGGCACCGGGAGCAGTAATCTCCACTAACAGATCCTTTCCATCTTGGGCGATATTAAATTCGACGTGACCATGCACATGAGCACCGTGCTGGCGGTATTCGTCCGCATTTGCTGCTGTCGATAAAGAGAGACCAATGACAAGCGCTAAAACATGTTTCGATGACATTTTGTGTTTCCTAATTTTGCTGGCACTAACCCGAGCAATACCGGATCAGATTTGTGTTTACTAAGGTGCGATTCGTTGACACGTTAGGTGCAGGAATACGCACAAATTATGTTGAGTGTGGAATAGTTTGGAAATTAAGCAAAATAAGGCGGGGCACGAGCTGCACCACGAATGTCTTCACTATTAACAAGGCGCTGAAAGACATCATGGTATTGGATGCGCGTAAATGTTGGCGTCGATAGGGTCGGTTGAGCTTTGGCTATGCCGTGCTGAACCCCAGAAAATAGCTGGCAATGATGGTGTGTGTGGTGTTCGGGAGTCAGATCAACTTGATGAAGGATTACCGCAAAGTTCCAAGCGATCATCAACGCGACACTGAAAAATAAAACAGTGCGATGCCAATGCTTCCGTATCTTTTGCTGGTGATGGTACATCTGAGCTCCTCTTACCGACTGTTATAATATAACACCCATAATGAGTAAAAGTTCACTCTTTTGTTGGCTAGTGGGAAAATTTACGTCAACACATGCGATGTCGCCGAATCTGAGACAGTCTCCTTGGTGGAATCACTGAGCGTTAAACTAGGGGCAACAGAAATCTCAAGCTTTAAGTTTGGTCGCATGGCTCCTTATACTGCGTACTACGGATATTAAGGAGCCAAGCAACGAGACTAGATGTTCTGTTTAATTAGCTCGATCACCTTTGCAATTTCATCTTGCTCAAGTGCGCCTTCTTTTACAAACAGCACTTTGCCTGTTTTGTCTTGAACAATAATGGCAGAGCTTTCTTCTTTAAGATCCCAAGTGTTGGCGACTACGCCATTTTCATCCAGAACCATAGATGACCAAGGAAACTCTTTTTTGCTGTCTTGGGCTGAAGATTTCACGAACGAACCTGTCCCCCAGATCGCATCATCTTGGTTAATGATCGTAGTTGTTTGGTAGCTTTCTTGCGGGAATTGTGCGGCGGTTATTGCTGACATCAAAGGGGCGTTCATTTCTTTTGAACTGCTACGACCTGCGATTGCTTGAATAACACGAACCTTACCCTGCATATGCTGGGTTGCCCATGGTTGGTATGCCACGCCCTCACCCTGCAAAACAATCTCGCCATAAGCCGCGACCTTGGCAGAAGGAACGGTCTCACCGACAGATAGGTTGTGTGCAAACGCAAAGCTTGGCGTTATAGCCAATAGTAGAGGTAGGAGAGTCTTAGTTTTCATATTGTTATATTCCGTACGAGTTGGAAGTTTTCCAGTATATATCCAGATCTAGGAAATTTGTAGAACTGTTGATAACATTTATTTAACGTATGGGGTGGTGTAATATTGCGTTATATTTAGAATTTGCTAAAATGAACCTCGTCGCAGATTGCGCATCAAGATTGCAGAGGATAAATAAGCAATCCGTGTTTTCTCAAAGGAATTGAGGTGAGTTATGCTACGTGAGTTTGCTGTATACCGACCATTACAAGTGGCACGTTTCGTTAAAACGTTGTTCAAAGGTCAATTCTTTATTGCTGGGGTTGGATGTTTTCAGTTCGACAATGGCAAAGTTTTGCTCCCTGACGTCAACGATCAGAAAAGACTCACCATCTTTAAAGAAGTCAACCAAGTGATTGCTTCGTTGTCTGTTTAAGAGCCCGTTGGCTTGAATTTAGTTTTCGATTTCAAAAAAGAGCGACCTATTCGGTCGCTCTTTTTGGTTTCAGTTAGTCCTAGGAACTAACTTTGTAAGCTGGGTGGAAAGCAAACACCTGTGCCACCGATACCGCAGTAACCGTCAGGGTTTTTAGCCAGATATTGCTGGTGGTAAGTTTCGGCAAAATAATACGGGCCCGCTGGCTGTATCTCAGTGGTGATGTTCGCGCGTAGTTCCTCTTGCAGTGCTTGTTGATACAAGAGCTTCGATTTTTCTGCGCTCTCTTGCTGCTTCGCGGAATAAGTGTAAATAGCCGAACGGTATTGTGTGCCTAAATCGTTACCTTGACGCATCCCCTGGGTTGGGTCATGTTTCTCCCAAAAAACGGCCAGTAGTTTTTCTAAGGAAATCACGCGTTCATCGAAGACGACTCGTACTACCTCTGTATGGCCTGTTTTACCCGTACACACCTCTTCATAAGTAGGATTGGGTGTATATCCACCGGCGTAGCCAACCGAAGTGGAGATAACCCCATCCAGTTGCCAAAATACGCGCTCAGCGCCCCAAAAGCAGCCCATTCCCAGCAGAATTTGTTGTTGATGCGGCTCCAATGGTGCCTTTAAGTTAGATTTATTTACAAAATGATGATCTTCAACCTGCATCGGTTGATCTCTACCTGACAAGGCATCTTCTATACTGATCAATGTTTGTTTGTTGAGCATGGTATTTGTCCTTCAATACGTGTCTTAAATTTGCGAACTTTTTCATTTCGTCTGTATCTGATGCTGTGATGACATAGACCGCGTTAAACCTATTAATATTACAGACTTAGACTTTAATTGGCGTTATCATTATTTACGTTTACTTAACCTCATTCAGCCAAAAAAGCATGATAAAAAAAGCTCTCCTCACCATTGTTGGCCTGTTTGCCTTTTCTCATGGTGCCTATGCCGATGTTTCTTTGACTTTAAAAGGCATCGATGGCGCTTTAGAAGAGAATGTCAGTGCGTACCTGTCGTCCATTCCAACGAAGGACTACTCCACTTCTCTGCGTTTTCAAGCGAGATTAGATCAAAGTATCACTGAAGCTCTTAATGCGCTTGGGTATTATCATGCAAAAATTTCATACTCTATTCCGGAAGGGAATGATGAGTTGATCGTCAGCATCAAGCCGGGTTTACCTGTGAAAGTGAAAGTCATGGATGTGGTGATCACAGGTGAAGCAAAAGACGATGAAGAGTTCGCCAAACTTATTGAACGTTCACCGCTTAAAGTCGGCAAAGTATTGAATCAAGGTGAATACGATAGCCTGAAATCGGGTATTCGTAACTTGGCGTTGCAGCGTGGTTATTTTAATGGTGATTACAAGCTCAGCAAACTTGAAGTGATTCCTGACTTCAATGAAGCGAATGTGCGTTTGCATTATGACAGTGGTATTCGTTATCACTTTGGTCCGATTAACATTACTGGCAGTCAGATTTGGGAAAACCGTGTTGAATCAATGCGACCTTTTGAAATTGGTGAACCTTACTTAGTTTCGCAAGTGGGGGAGTACAACCAAAACCTGTCTAATACCGATTGGTTTTCATCGGTTTTTGTGGAGCCTGATTTAAGTAAATTGGATGAGGGACGCGAATTGCCAATTAAGGTCTCGCTCGCGCCAGCGTCAAAAAACCAAATAGAAACCGGCCTTGGTTACTCGACCGATACTGGTGTGCGTGGCACGTTAAAATGGAAAAAACCATGGGTTAGTTCACGTGGTCACAGCTTTAATACGGCGTTATCACTATCAAAGCCAGAACAGACGATCACGGCAGGCTACAAAATCCCGCTTGATGATGTATTGCGTGAATACTACCAACTGCAATTTGGTTTAAAGCACCTTGATAACCGAGATACGGAGAGTTTGGAATCCAACCTGGCAGTTGAACGACATTGGCTAACCGATGGCGGCTGGCATAAAACTATTTATGTTCGTCACTTGTACGAAAACTTCTCTCAAGGTCTGCAAGATGATGGGGTGCAATTTGTTTTACCCGGAGCCACTTTTTCACGAACTCGTGTCCGTGGTGGCAACATGCCAATGTGGGGGGATAAGCAAAGTGTAACGATCGAATATGGTGATCCTGCTTTGCTGTCAGAAACGCGAGTATTGCGCCTATTAGGGCGATCATCTTGGATCCGCGGGATCGGTGATAATCATCGTGGTTTGTTCCGCTTAGAAGGTGGTGCGAACATCACTGACGAATTTGAAAAGCTTTCACCTTCCCTGCGTTTCTTCGCTGGTGGTGATAACAACATTCGTGGTTATGGATATGAGTCTATTTCACCTGTGGATGAAAGTGGCGCCTTGACGGGTGGTAAATACATCGTCAGCAGCACATTAGAGTATCAATATCGCGTGTATGGAAACTGGTGGGCAGCCACCTTCTACGATATTGGTGATGCATTTAACGAAACACCTGAATGGAAATCGGGTGCTGGTGTGGGTATCCGTTGGGCGTCTCCGGTTGGACCGGTTAGCTTTGATTTTGCGTGGGGACTGGATGAAAAACCAGAAAGAGAGTTCCGCATCCACTTCTCATTGGGGCCTGAGTTATGATCAAAATGATGTTTAAGTGGACCAAATGGCTGTCGCTAAGTTTGATTGCTCTATTGCTGTTGCTCATCATTTTTGTTGCGACAGTGCTATTTACTCACCCTGGTCTTAAGCTCGCGTTGTGGGGAGCAGAAAAGGCTTTACCGCAACTACAGATAGAGAAAGTTCAGGGTTCATTATTTCCTCGTTTTGAGCTACAGAACGTCAGTTTTGTCGACGAATCTTTGAACATCGACGCAAAAGTCGATCGTTTAGCGTTAGCGGTTAACTTCCGTTGTTTCTTTGATCCTAAAGTCTGTGTCGATGAGCTAACCCTGCAAGGTGTTAACTTTCAGATGCCAGAGCTCCCTCCGGCAGGCGAAGAGCCAGAGGAGACACCGCCATTACGTACAGTCAGTACACCAGTCCCTATTTTTGTTAATAAGGTCAGTTTTGATGACATTAACTTAAACATTTTGGGCAACCAAATTGACTGGCAAGATTTCTCTACCGGGCTTTCTATGCAAGGCGACCGTTTAGTGATTGCGCCGACGGCATTAAAAGACATCAATGTTGCACTGGCTCCAAGTGAAGCTGAACCTGAAGCCGCCACCGACGAGCCGAAAGACGCTGACGCTCCGCCGCAAGATATTATGTTACCCGAGGTGTGGATTCCACTCACTGTGGAAGCAAGACGCCTCGATATTCATAACTTCAAGCTTGCAGGTGAGAAGCCGGTGATCGTTCACCAGCTTGGTGTTGTAGCGAAAGCGGGGGGCGACCGTGTTGATGTGAAAACATTAGAGCTCGATATGCCTGAAGTGGAAGGTAAGTTAAGCACGCAAGTAACGCTTTCTGCTGACTATCCTCTCAAAGCTCAGCTCGATGCGCTGGTGAAGCAAGCGGATGCGAAAGGGCAAAAGTTGTCGCTGTCAGCTGCTGGTTCGGTGGGAGACCTTTCTCTCACTGCGACCTTATCTGAACTAGTCGAAGCGGAGATCAAAGGTGAACTTCAGCCCCTGAAAGCGCAGTTACCCTTTGATGTTGCAATCAAAAATGTGCAAGCGCAATGGCCGTTAATCGGTCAAAGTGATTATCAAGTATCGGTACCAAGTTTATCTGCAAAAGGTTCCCTGGACGGATACATCGTGGCACTAGAAACACAAGCTTCGGGCAAAGATATTCCTGCTGTAGATGTTGCACTAAACGGCAAAGGCACATTAGAGCAAATCGATCTTGAAAGCCTGGTGGTTAAAACATTGGGCGGTGAGTTATCCGGTCAGGTGATGGCGAATTGGGTTGCGCCAATCAACTGGCAAGCTGACCTTAATTTGCAACATATTCAACCAGGGCTTCAATGGGAAGAAGCGGAAGGCGATATCAGTGGTAGCCTCTCGACTTCAGGTTCTTTAACAGAACAAGGCGGTTGGCAAGTCAGTTTACCTAAGTTAGATATCGATGGCATTTTGCGCGGTTATCCGCTGAATGTGGAAGGCCAACTGGAAGCGTCTGATAAGAATGGCAAAGGTGAAGACATTCAGCTTACCACGCAAGGTTTAGCGCTTTCTCATGGCCCTAACCAATTGAGTGCCAAGGGTAAGATTGATAAACAGATATTAATGGATGTTGAGGTTAACTTCCCCGATTTAGCAAAAAGTGTTCCGGATCTTGCGGGTAAGATGCAGGGCAATGTTGCGCTGCGTGGTAGCTTGAAAGAGCCTGACATCAAATTAGACCTAGCGCTAAATCAAGTGAACTGGCAGCAGCAAGCGAACGTTGAAAACATAACTTTGAAGGGGGATGTGACGCCTCTGCCAGCACCGAAAGCGAACTTAAGCCTCATTGCGAACAACATTACCTACGACGACATTAAAGTTGATAGTGCAGACCTTGAAGTTTCTGGGGATGAAAAACTGAACCAACTGACGCTAGATGTGGTGTCTGACATTGTATCAACCAGCTTAGAAATTGAAGGCTCATTCATACAGAAGCCGCAAATGATCTGGGATGGTGCATTGCGTCGTCTTACTTTGAGCACGCCGCAGGGACCTTGGACGTTGCAGAAATCGACGGCGGTTAAAGTCAACATTGATAAACAAATCGCTGATGTTCAAGCACATTGTTGGCTGCAAGCCAATTCGAGTGTTTGTTTGACCGAAGATATTAGTGTTGGTCAAAGTGGCGAAGCCAAGTTAGCTGTGAACGACTTTGACTTTGAACAAATCAAGCAGTTCCTGCCGCCAGAGACGAAATTACAAGGGTCGGTCAACGCGCAAGCGACAGCAAAATGGGCACCAGAGATGAAACCGGAAGTCACGGTGAACGTTGATATGCCTAAAGGTCAAGTAGAGCAAGCATTAGAGCAGCCGATAACTCTTGGTTGGGAAAGCTTTAGCTTTAAAGCGGCGCTGGCAAAAGACAAGTTAGATGCTGAGTGGTTATTTGATGTGAGAGACAACGGTGACTTATCTGGTCAGGTTTCTTTGGTCGATGTAACGTCTGAGCAGCCTGAGATTGACGGTAAGGTCTCGCTATCGACATTCCATCTGGATTTCTTAGCGCCGTTGATAGGTGAGTACAGCCTATTCAAAGCGAACATGAATACTGATTTGGCGATATCTGGTGATGTTATGCACCCTAAAGTCAACGGTCAGTTCTTGATTGATCAAATGAAGCTACAAGGTGAAGTCACGCCGATAGACATTAACTCCGGTCAGGTCGCGATCAACTTTAAAGGTCACCAAGCGGATCTTGATGCGGGTATCATTACGCCAGATGGTGAGTTGGAAGTGACCGGTGAGGCCGATTGGCAGGATCTACAAAATTGGCATACCAAAGCGCGCGTATTTGCGAAAGAGCTTCAGGTGGATCTTCCACCAATGGTAAAAATCAAAGTTGAGCCGGACATGACCATTGATGTCACACCACAGCTTGCTAAGGTCGAAGGTAATATTAATCTGCCTTGGGGACGAGTTGTGGTTGAAGAGCTGCCACCAAGTGCGGTTGGTGTTTCAAGCGACACCGTGATTTTGGACCAGAACTTACAGCCTGTGAGTGATATCGAGCCAATGCCATTTGATGTTGAAACGGATATCAACATTAAGATCGGTGATGACTTTCAACTGGCCGCCTTTGGCTTGAAAGGTGGTCTGAAAGGTAACCTCAATGTGACACAGAAAGATAAAGGTCCGTTCATCGTTGGTGAGGTTAATATCGTCGACGGTTCTTACCGCTCTTTTGGTCAGGATTTGGTGATTGAAGAAGGTAAGATCTTAATGAATGGTCCGGCAGATCAGCCGTACGTTTCTATTAAGGCGATTCGAAATCCAGATAATACCCAAGATGACGTGATTGCTGGTGTGCGTGTAACAGGACCAGCATCGGATCCAAATGTGGAGATATTCTCTGAGCCAGCGATGCCTCAAGCGAATGCGCTCTCTTACCTACTTCGCGGTCAAGACATTGATGGCGAAGCGGGAGGCAATGCTATGACGACCACGTTGATCGGCCTAAGTTTGGCAAAGAGTGGACGCGTGGTTGGTGAAATCGGTGAAGCCTTTGGGGTTCAAGATTTACAATTGGATACGGCGGGTTCGGGCGATGATTCTCAAGTGACCGTCAGTGGTTACATTCTGCCGGGATTACAGGTGAAATACGGCGTCGGCATCTTTAACTCACTAGGCGAGTTCACAGTGCGTTATCGATTGATGCAAGATCTGTATTTAGAGGCGGTTTCTGGTGTAGATAGTGCGGTTGACCTACTCTATCAATTTGAGTTCGATTAGAGCTTGTTCACCTGCGTACATAAAGTTCATGACTAAGGAGTGGTTATGCAGCATTTAGTTTTTGTATATGGGACCTTGCGTAAAGGAGAGTGTAATCATCACTTTCTGAGCTCGGCCCAGTTTCTTGGTCAGCATGAAACGGATGCTCAGTTTGCACTGTATGACTTAGGTCCTTATCCCGCGTTGTCTGTCGGGCAGCGCTCGATACAAGGTGAAGTGTATCTGATTGATGATGAAACCTTATCCGAGCTAGATAAGCTGGAAGATGTGCCAGTAGAGTATCGTCGAGAGAGCATCGTCACGCCGTTTGGCCAAGCTTGGATCTACTTGTATCAAGATACTGAACAACTGACCGAAGAAATCGCTTCCGGAGATTGGTGTCAAAAGGTGTGAGCTATACTGACATTATCAATAGCGACGAGCTGGTCACTAAGGAGTCATGATGAAGGTATTCGTAATTGTATCAATGGCGTTGATTCTTGCCGCATGCGCGCAAACAACTCTGCCGACCTCGAGTAATGCTACCGACTGGCAAGCGTTTGGTAAGCAGTCTGCCTTAGATGGATTAAGAGTTTTATCTGAAGATCGTATCGCTGCACTGGATGGTACGAATCATACTACGCCTGAACTGATCATGGCCTATCAAACGGGTTATCAGCAAGGGAAGCAAGAGTATTGTGAACAAAGCGCGTATATGCTTGGTGTTATCGGGCGTCCGTATTTTGGTATTTGTGATGACCTAGACCCCTTCTTTCAGCATGACTATGACGCCGGCCGAATGTCTTCTGCAGGCGCGCCTATCTAGTTGACTTACACAAGATGAAAAGCAAAAGAGCTGCCCTAAAGCAGCTCTTTTTATTTTTGTATCAGCCGTGATGCTTATTTTTTCTGAGCGCGCTCGTAAGATTCTAGGATTTCAGCTTTAGCGGCAGCAACATCTGCCCAACCATCCACTTTCACCCATTTACCTGCTTCAAGCTCTTTGTAACGCTCAAAGAATTGCGTGATCTGCGCTTTCAGTAGTTCTGGGATATCGTCCACATCTTGGATGTGATCGTACTCTTTCGAGATTTTGGTGTGTGGAACCGCAAACACTTTTGCGTCTTCACCTGACTCATCCGTCATATTCAAAACGCCAACAGGACGGCAGCGAATCACTGAACCTGGCATAAGTGGGTATGGTGTTGGTACCAGTACGTCGACTGGGTCGCCATCAAGAGACAGCGTATTGTTCACGTAGCCATAGTTACATGGGTAGAACATCGGTGCAGACATGAAACGGTCAACAAATACCGCACCAGAGTCTTTATCTACTTCGTACTTGATTGGATCTGCATTTGCAGGAATTTCGATCACGACATAGATATCTTCAGGCAGTGACTTGCCTGCTGGCACATGGTTTAAGCTCATTAGAATATTCCTTTTCATTAACGATGAGTCACACTGAAGCGGCTTCATCTGATGATAAATTCGCGTTTCACTTTAGCGACAAAAACGCGGCAGGTAAACACCTGCCGCGTTGGACAAAGGTCTGAAATTATTCTTCGTCGCGGTGCAGTTCAAGGAACTCTTCAACTTTGCGAACCATGTTCTTAGAACCAACAAAGAAAGGCACACGTTGGTGCAATTCGGTTGGTTTGATATCCATGATGCGATTGACGCCGTCTGATGCAATACCGCCAGCTTGCTCAATTAAGAACGCCATTGGGTTACATTCATAAAGTAGACGCAGTTTGCCCTGTGGATGGCTTTGCGTACTAGGGTAAAGGTAGATACCACCTTTCAGTAAGTTGCGGTGGAAATCAGCAACCAATGAGCCAATGTAGCGCGAAGTGTATGGACGACCGTCTTCTGGCACATTCTCTTGGCAGTACTTGATGTACTTCTTCACCCCTTGAGGGAAGCGAATGTAGTTACCTTCGTTGATCGAATAAATCTTGCCTTCTTCTGGAATCATCATGTTTTCATGAGAAAGGCAGAAGCTGCCGATAGATGGGTCGTAAGTAAAGCCGTTTACGCCGTTACCCGTGGTATAAACCAACATGGTTGATGAACCGTAAATCACGTAACCAGCGGCAACTTGCTTATGACCAGGCTGAAGGAAGTCTTCTTCTGTCGCTGGTGTGCCAATAGGTGAAACACGGCGATAAATAGAGAAGATAGTACCGACAGAGACGTTCACATCGATGTTAGAAGAACCATCAAGTGGGTCCATCAGTACCACATATTTGGCGTTTTGGTTGAGCTCTTTGTTGAAAGCAACCGCTTCGTCTTCTTCCTCACTGGCAACGCCACACACTTGGTCACGAGCTTCAAGCGCGGCTTTGAACTTATCGTTCGCGTAAACATCGAGCTTTTGCTGGTCTTCACCTTGGACATTTTCCGTGCCTACAGCACCAGTGATATCACCGAGACCCGCTGCGTTGATTTCGCGGTTAACGATTTTTGCAGCTAAACGAATGGAGGCTAAAAGAGATGATAGATCACCGCTAGCGTGGGGGAAATCCGCTTGTTTTTCGACAATGAACTCGCCTAGGGTGCGCAGTCCTGACATGGTTAATCCTTACATTTTCATTTCATTGGGGGTAGTGCGCAAGTGAGCATCTCTTTATGGATGTTAAACGATTGCGCTGGATGTAAGTTTAAGTCGCAGATCTTTTTAATGGTAATGAAGTAACTGTTTGAGATCTCAATTTATTTGTAGACTTGTTTGAGGGATTCATCAGTAAGCAAGAGGTTGTACAGTCTGTGTTCAACCTTGTCATATTTGTGAAAGGGACTGCAAGAAGAAGGCTAAAGTCTCTCGCTTTTCTGGTTGTGATCGCGATAATGAAAGCATTAAAGAACGCATTACAAGGTTTAGTTTATGCACATTCATATCTTGGGTATCTGTGGCACATTTATGGGCGGCGCTGCGATTTTAGCGCGCCAATTAGGGCATAAAGTCACTGGTTCTGATGCCAACGTTTACCCACCGATGAGCACGTTGCTTGAGTCTCAAGGTATTGAAATCATTGAAGGCTTCGACCCGTCTCAACTCGACCCTCAACCAGACCTTGTGGTGATTGGTAATGCCATGAGCCGCGGTAACCCATGTGTTGAACACGTGCTCAATACCAACATGCGCTACACCTCTGGTCCGCAGTGGCTCAACGAGTTTTTGCTGCACGATCGCTGGGTATTGGCGGTATCGGGGACACACGGTAAAACGACCACGTCGAGCATGCTGGCTTGGATACTCGAAGACTGCGGTTATCAACCTGGTTTCCTAGTTGGTGGAGTACTTGGTAACTTTGGAGTCTCTGCTCGTTTGGGTGAAAGCATGTTTTTTGTCGTTGAAGCGGACGAATATGACAGTGCTTTTTTCGATAAGCGTTCTAAGTTTGTGCACTACCATCCTCGAACCTTAATCATGAACAACCTTGAGTTTGATCATGCTGACATCTTCGATGATCTAGAGGCGATCAAGCGCCAATTCCATCATTTAGTGCGAACGGTTCCCGGCAATGGCTTAATCTTAGCTCCGAAGCAAGACCAAGCTTTGGCGGATGTATTAGAGCGTGGTTGCTGGACAGAAAAGCAGTTTTCAGGTGTTGATGGCGACTGGCAAGCGCACAAATTAGTGGTCGATGGCTCAAAATTTGAAGTTGCTCTACAAGGCGAGAAGGTCGGTACCGTCGAATGGGATTTGGTGGGTGATCATAACGTTGATAATGCGTTAATGGCGATTGCCGCGGCGCGACACGTTGGCGTAACGCCGGAGCTTGCGTGTCAGGCTCTGGGCCGTTTCATTAACACCAAGCGCCGTCTTGAGTTAAAAGGTGAAGAGCAAGGTGTGACGGTTTACGATGATTTTGCGCATCACCCAACGGCAATTGAACTCACCGTCGGTGGTTTGCGTAACAAGGTAGGCGAAAAACGCATTCTTGCCGTGTTGGAACCTCGTTCTGCCACTATGAAGCGCGGCGTGCACAAAAACACACTCGCGGATTCACTACACAGCGCAGATGAAGTGTTCTTATTCCAACCAGACAACATCGAATGGTCGGTGCAAGATATCGCGGAACAATGTCAGCAACCTGCTTTTGTTGACGCTGACATCGATAACTTTGTAGCGAAAATCGTTGAACGTGCGCAGCCAGGTGACCAAATTCTGGTGATGAGTAATGGTGGCTTTGGCGGTATTCACGGCAAGATCCTCGAGCAACTTAAACAAAAAGTCTGATTTTATGCAAAACAAACAGCAGCAAGCAGAAAAAGCCATCACTTTAGCGTTAACTGGAGCATCTGGTGCGCCTTATGGTCTGCGACTTTTAGAATGTTTGGTCGCGGCGGATTATCATGTCTACGTTCTGATCTCTTCGGCGGCTCGTGTCGTGATGGCAACCGAACACAACCTTAAGCTGCCAAGTGGGCCAGAAGCCGCAAAGCAAGCGTTGGTAGAGCACCTGAACTGCAATCCCGATAACATCACCGTTTGTGGTAAAGATGACTGGTTCTCACCGGTAGCATCTGGCTCTGCGGCACCAAAGCAAATGGTGGTTTGCCCATGTTCTGCGGGAAGTGTTGCGGCGATTGCGCATGGTATGTCGGATAACTTGATTGAGCGCGCCGCTGACGTGGTGATGAAAGAGCGTGGGCAGTTGTTGCTCGTCGTTCGCGAAACGCCATTTTCAACGCTGCATCTGGAGAACATGCACAAGCTATCGCAAATGGGCGTGACCATCATGCCAGCGGCTCCGGGCTTCTATCATCAGCCAAAGAGCATTGAAGACTTAGTGGATTTTATGGTGGCGAGAATTCTCGACCACTTAGGTATTGAGCAAGGTTTAGTGCCTCGTTGGGGTTATGACCAGCGTTCGTGAGCTGATTGTGTAACCACTCAAATACCTTTACAATCCATCCAACTCATCGGGGAGCAAACCCATTTAGCATTGAGTCAATCAATGCATTTGGGCGCTGAGACCTAAGTTCTTAACTAGGGACCCGTATTACCTGAACCAGATAATGCTGGCGTAGGAATTGAGTCTGGATATTGGAAGTCCTTAATAGCCGCCTCAACCCTGTGCCGCTCAACTTATTTCTCTGAGATACTCATGGAGAGCGAGCAGTGAAACCCACTCTAAATCTGATTGCCCTAGCTGCAATCACCTCTACTTCAGCGCTTGCCGCTGAAAACCCATTAACTATTTATACCTACGATTCTTTTGCCGCAGATTGGGGGCCGGGTCCTAAAATCGAGCAAGCTTTTGAAGCAAAATGTGGCTGTGACGTTAACTTCGTGGCGTTGGACGATGGTGTGTCGATCCTGAATCGTCTTCGTCTTGAAGGCGGTAATAGCAAAGCCGACATCGTGTTAGGTTTGGATAACAACCTGATGGCCGAAGCGAAGAAAACCGGTCTGCTTACCGAGCACAATGTGGATACGGCCAACACAGTGCTACCAAATGGTTGGAGCGACACGACGTTTGTACCGTACGATTACGGCTACTTCGCGTTTGTGTACAACACAGAGAAACTGGCTAATCCGCCGAAAAGCATGAAAGAGCTGGTGGAAACGCGCGACGATTTGAAAGTGATTTATCAAGATCCGCGTACGTCAACGCCTGGCCAAGGCTTGATGCTGTGGATGAAATCCATCTATGGCGACGATGTGACGCAAGCGTGGCAGAAGCTAGCGAGCAAAACCGTAACGGTCACGAAAGGTTGGTCAGAAGCGTATTCCATGTTCCTTAACGGCGAGTCGGACTTAGTGCTTTCTTACACTACGTCACCTGCGTACCACTTAATTGCGGAAAACGATTCAAAGTTTGCGACGGCGAATTTTGCTGAAGGTCACTACATGCAAGTTGAAGTCGCCGCTAAAGTGAAAGGGGCAAAAAATTCAGAACTTGCTGATCAATTTATGAATTTCATTTTAAGTGATGAGTTCCAGTCAGCGATGCCAACGGGTAACTGGATGTACCCTGTTACAGACGTTGAGTTACCTAAAGGTTTTGAAACCTTGAGCGTTCCAAACAAGTCGTTGAGCTTTAGTGCTGATGAAGTGGCAAAAATGCGTAAGTCTTGGATTCGCGAATGGCAAAGCGCACTGACGTTTTAGCTGACGTTCCACCCCTCATCTGAATGAGATAGGTTTTACCTTTGAATTCTGTTCCAAAAATAGGTTTAGGGGTCGCGATGATCATCGCGACCTTTGTTGTTTCTGCCCTAGGTGCTTTGATTGTTCAAGCCCCTTCACTTGATGTGTCTGTGGTATGGGACGACCCGTATTATCAACATGTCACCAAGTTCAGCTTCTACCAAGCTTTTCTTTCTACATTGCTCAGTGTTGGTTTTGCCATTCCAGTTGCGCACGCGCTTTCGCGTCGCCAATTTTGGGGTAAATCATTACTGCTTAAGCTATTTGCATCGACATTGGTTTTGCCGGTTTTGGTTGGTGTTTTCGGGCTATTAGCGATTTATGGCAACAGCGGTTTGTTAGCGCAGTGGCTACAGAGTTTCGATAGCAAACTGCCATTTTCTATTTACGGTTTGAACGGCATTTTACTCGCCCATGTGTTCTTTAATTTACCTTACGCGGCGCGCTTGCTGTTGCAAGCTTTGGAGTCCATTCCTGCCGAGCAACATAAGCTGTGTGCGCATTTAGGTATGAACCATTGGAATAAGTTTCGTTGGGTGGAATGGCCGCGTTTAAGACAGCAACTTCCCCACGTTTGTGGCTTGGTATTTATGTTGTGCTTCACCAGTTTTGCCACTGTAATGGCGTTGGGGGGCGGGCCAAAATCCACCACCATTGAATTGGCAATTTACCAAGCGATTAAGTTTGATTTTGATTTACAAGCTGGAGCGTTATTGGCGCTGTGGCAGATGCTGTTATGTGGACTGCTTGCCATTGGAGTGCAGAAGTTAACAAAGCCTGTTTCTATCAGTGCTGGCAGCACATCGGTACAGCAATATTTAACGAAGGATCATGGGTGGTCAAAAGCTTGGGATAGCTTTTGGATCATAGGTGCTTTTTTACTGGTGATACCACCGTTATTGATGGTGTTACTGAGTGGCATCAACCAACAAGTTTGGACGGTGTTAACCGATGAACGTTTTTGGTCTGCGTTATCTAACTCACTCAAAGTGGCAGGGTTAGCCAGTGCGCTTGCGGTCGCTGCGGGCGTGTCCATATTGTTGACCAGCCGTCGTTGGCGTTTGCAGTACAAAAACACGCGAGCTGATCAGATTGAGTTAATCGGCACCATTATTTTGGTGACGCCAGGTTTGGTGATTAGCACCGGATTATTCTTGCTGTTGCGATCATTTACCGATGTTTTTAGCTTGGCGTTTTTTGTTGTGATTTTGGTAAATGGTTTGATGGCTTTGCCTTACGTGATCAAAACGCTGGCACAGCCAATGCTGCACATCGAGCTGCAATACCAGTATGTGTGTGCCAGTTTAGGCATGCGTGGCTGGCAACGCTTTAAAGTGGTGGAGTGGCAGGCGCTGCGCAAGCCATTCGCACATGCGTTTGCGATCAGCTTTATGTTTGCGATTGGCGATTTAAGTGCTATCGCGTTGTTTGGCGGACAAGAGTTCCGCACTTTACCTCTGTATTTATTCCAGCTGCTTGGCAGCTATCAGATGGACGCGGCTGCGGTGGTATCGGTGACCTTGTTGTTGTTGAGTGTGGGCTGTTTCGCCTTGATTGAGAAAGTATTGAAAACGAAGGAGAGAGCGTAATGTTAGTGTTGGATGATGTGCAGTACACCTACCAACGTGAGCTGTTTCGTTTTGACTTAACGATTGAGCAAGGTCAGATAGTGTCGCTGATGGGACCAAGTGGAGCTGGAAAATCGACGTTGCTGGCGTTGGTGGCTGGGTTTATCCATCCTGACCAAGGTGACATTCGGGTTGATGGTGAGTCTATTGTGCACAAAGAGCCTTATCAGCGTCCTTTCTCCATGCTGTTCCAAGAGCATAACTTGTTTTCTCACTTGTCGGTGCGTGACAACATTGGCTTAGGTTTACACCCAGGGCTGAAGCTCACGGTAGACCAAAAGCGTCAGGTTGAACAAGCCGCGCAGCAAGTTGGCGTTGCAGAGTACCTCGACCGTTTGCCTGAGCACCTTTCTGGTGGGCAGCGTCAACGTGTTGCCTTGGCGCGTTGTTTTGTTCAGCCTCATCCTATGTGGCTGTTGGATGAGCCTTTCTCGGCGCTTGATCCGGTTTTACGTGAAGAGATGCTGAGTTTGGTAAAAAAACTGGCGGCAGAGCGGGGAATAACCGTATTGATGGTCACGCATCATTTAAGCGATGCCAAAGCCATTGCCAGCCACTTTGTGTTTGTAGCTGATGGCAAAGTGGAAGCGGCGGATAGTATGTCTGCATTGAGTGAGCAGCATGCTAGTGAGAAGCTTGCGGCATTTATCCGAGCCGCACGCTAATGCTCAATGGTGGCTGGGTTATGCTTCTCCGCAACACAAACCATGTCGAGGACCAAATTCAAATTGAGATCTTAGGCTCATGATATGGTCAATCATCGCTTGTACTCGTCGCGTTCGGTTTGCGCCAGGACGATAGACTAAATAAATGGGCATTGGTACCGTGTGCCATTGAGGTAAAACTCTGACTAAGGAGCCATTTTCCAGCTCTTGCGTCATGTTTTGCATAGGTAAGTTAGCGATTCCCAACCCTTTGAGCGCGCCTTTTAATACCGCTTCTACGGTGGTGCTAGAGAAGTTACTGGTTACCGAGACGTTGACCGTGTTGTCCTGAGAAATCAACGTCCAAGGGCCTATCTCTGAAACATACTGATACCTCAAACAGTTGTGTGTTGTCAGATCTTCTGGCGTTTTAGGTACGCCACACTCAGCTAAATACTCAGGACTGGCGGCCAATACTCGGGTGGTGTAACCCAATTTTTTAGCAATCAGTCGATCATCAACGATCTGGCCGACTCGAATTGCCATATCAAAACCGTGTGAAAATAGATCAACAAAATCGTTCGATGCTTCTAACGCAATTTGTACTTTTGGCCATTGTTTTAAAAATGGTAAAAAGATGTGCTCAGCCATATACGCGTCCAATGCTGGTGGCGCAGCAATGCGAAGCCGACCTTGGATCTGCTGTTCCATTTCCTGAACGTCTTGACCAATCGAGTGAAATTCTTCAACTAAGCTTGCAGCACGCTCTAAAACCATTTGACCAGCTTCGGTAATCACCAACTTTCGGGTCGTGCGCTCTAGGAGCTTGGCTTCAAAGTGTTGTTCGAGTTTGGTTATGGCTTTACTAACAGTAGATTTTGGTAGGTTTAACTCCAGCGCGCACTTGGTTAAGCTCAGTAGTCGACAGCTTGTGACAAAGATAGAGAGCGTCCTAAAGTCAATTGTTTCTAAATTTCGAACAATCACTTTCAATTATCCATATTGTTTCAATATTGATCTGATTATAGTCTGGCTCCTCATCCTTAGCCATCAAGTTATTGTCATTTGAGGTAACCAACATGTCCAACTCTGTAGACTTATTTTCTCCTATCGAACTCGGTCAATTAGCATTAGATAACCGTGCCATTATGGCCCCTTTAACGCGCGCTCGTGCCAGCGCAGATCATATCCCGAATGACCTTATGGTTGAGTATTATGCTCAACGCGCGAGTGCTGGACTTATCATTGCTGAATGCACCATGGTGATGGAAGGAACGTCTGCTTTTATGGCGGAACCGGGCATTTATAACGAAGAACAAATTGCAGCTTGGAAAAAGGTAACGGATGCGGTTCATGAAAGAGGCGGTAAGATCGTATTGCAAATTTGGCATGCGGGACGCGCTTGTCATCCTGAACTGAATGATGGGAAAACGCCTGTTGCAGCGAGCGCACTAGCCATTCGTGATGAGTTAGTCCATACCCCTTCCGGTAAGCAAGCATATACGGTACCACGAGCACTCGAAGTGGATGAGATAGCTTCTATTGTGGCGGCGTTTAAGCAAGGTGCGGAAAACGCCAAGAAAGCAGGCTTTGATGGTGTGGAGATACATGGCGCCAATGGTTATCTTATCGATAACTTTCTTCGTGATGGTTCGAATTTACGTACTGATGAGTACGGTGGCTCAGTCGAAAATCGTGCCCGCTTTTTACTTGAGATAGTTAAAGAAGTGGTCGAGGTATGGGGACCTGGAAGAGTAGGGCTGCGCACATCACCATTAAATGGATTTAATGACATGAAAGACAGCGATCCGGTTGGCTTGGTTCGTTACTTAGCTAAGCAACTTAATGCTTTCGATCTTGCTTATTGGCACGTGATGCGTGCGGATCTAAAGGGCGTACAAAAAGCAGATGTTCTCAAGCCAGCACGCGAAAACTATCAAGGTTACCTAATGGCCAACGTGGGCTACAGTGCACAAGAAGCGACAACGGCAATTGCAGAAAATCAAGTTGATGTGGTTGCATTTGGCGTTCCATTTATCGCCAACCCTGATTTAGTTGAGCGATTTAAGAAAAATGCACCTCTTAATGAGGCAAAACCTGAGCACTTTTATTTAGGTGGAGCAGAAGGTTATACCGATTACCCAGTAATGGCATAATCCTTACTTGTTCAATATAAAAAGGACGCTAATGTTAGCGTCCTTTTTCGTTTCTTTAGTTGTTTAACCTTGCGGTTTCACGACCATCACATTGATTGGAGAATATTCCACGACCTTACTTGCGACAGAGCCAAGCATTACTTTATTGATTTTAGAACGCTTGTGACTTGGCATAATGATGAGATCAGCGCCCAAGCGCTCTGCATAATCAAGAATCGTCGCGTAGGCTTTGCCCTCAGCAACATGCACTTGGTACACCACATCTTCAGCAATATGCTTATTGGCAAAAGCTTTTAATTGCTGCTTCACGTCTTGCTTCATTTTGGCTGCTGCATCTTTTGGGAAGTATGTAGCAACCATCGACATGTGAATACCAGGTAGTACTGTTAGAAGGTGGATTTGCGCATTCGCTTGCTTTGCCTGCCAAACCGCTAGTTCAACCGCTCGGTCTGAAAAGCCTTGGTCATTTAGATCAACCGGAACAAGAATTTGTTTGTACATTCAATGTCTCTCACTAAGGCCCCTTGTCCTCGGGGCCCAATCGGTTATGCGCTCAATTGTTCCTTACGAGCACGACGTTTTTGGTTCATGGCAAGCACCAGCAAAATCATTAAGCATGGCACAAATACCCATTCTTTCATCGGACGTTCTGCATCTTGGATAACCCACTTGATCTCCCAATCAAAGTCGATACCTGCAGACTCTGCCGGGCTACCAAACTCGACCATATCGACAATCATTTTGTTGTCGCTTTCGGTCAGCATCAGACCCATAGACGAAATGCGTGCTTCCGCTGTTGTCGCACTGTCTTCGAATGGAAGACGAACCGTTTTCTCGATGTAGTCGCCTTCAAGGTTTTCGCCGGCAACACGTAGCTCCAATGATTCTCCTACATTTAGCGTTTCCGTGATTTGAGCTACCTCAACGCCAGGAGAAAGAACTTTCGCTGGATACAGCATGTCCCACCAAAAACCAGGACGGAAAAACGAAAATGTCAGTACTAATAATAGAACGGTTTCCCACCACTTGTTACGCGTGAACCACCATCCTTGTGTTGCGGCGGAGAAGATCAGCATCGCAATGATCGATGAGATGACAGTGAGTGCTAAATGCCACCAAGAGTCTATCCCCATCAACAGTAGCTGGGTATTGAACACAAACATGAATGGCAAAATGGCGGTTCGAATATCGTAAGTAAAGCCTTGGATACCTGTACGAATCGGGTCTGATTTAGCAATCGCAGCCGCAGCAAATGCCGCAAGACCTACGGGTGGGGTGTCGTCGGCCAAAATACCAAAGTAGAAAACGAACAAGTGCACCGCAATGAGTGGGATGATCAAGCCATGTGCTGCACCTAGCGTGACAATAACCGGTGCCATCAACGTAGAGACGACGATGTAGTTCGCCGTTGTCGGTAGACCCATCCCAAGAACCAAGCTGATTATTGCGGTAAACAGCAGCATAAGAATGATGCTACCGCCAGAGATAAACTCAACGAAGTCCGTCATGACCAGGCCGATACCCGTTAGGGTGACGACCCCAACTACGGTACCTGCCGCTGCCGTTGCAACGCCGATACCAATCATGTTGCGAGCGCCAGCAACCAAGCTCTCAGCCAGATCGACGAAGCCATCTTTGGTTTGCTGCATCATGTCACCTTGCCTTGATAACAGAGCAATCAATGGACGCTGAGTCAGCAAAATGAAAATCATGAACACCGTTGCCCAGAATGCTGAAAGACCTGGCGAGAAGCGCTCTACAGTCAGACACCAAACCAATACAACGATAGGCAGTAGATAGTGCAAACCAGATTTAACCGTTGGGCCAGGATCAGGTACTTCTGTTAACTCTGCATCAATCTCAATTGCGCCATCTTGCACGTGATTTGCTGAGATCTTCACCAAGCCAACGTACGCAATTAACAGGGCAACCGTAACAATTGGCGTCGCGGCATCACCAAAGACATCTTTCGTCCAACCCACTCCGTAGTAAACCAATGCGCTGATCACACACAGTCCTAAGATTGTGCCAGTAAAGGAAAGCAAACTTTGCACTAACGTTGGGTTGTGGCGACGAGGAAGACCTGTCATACCCGCTTTACACGCCTCAAGGTGAACGATGTAAATCAAAGCGATGTAAGAGATAAGTGCCGGAAGTAGGGCAGCCTTAATCACCTCAACGTATGAGATACCGACATATTCCACCATCAAGAATGCCGCTGCGCCCATGATTGGTGGTGTTAACTGACCATTAGTTGAGGCGGCAACTTCAACGGCTCCCGCTTTGGTGCCCGGAAAACCGACACGTTTCATCAATGGGATGGTAAAGGTACCAGTGGTTACCACGTTTGCGATTGAAGAGCCAGAAACAAGCCCGGATAAACCAGATGCAACAACGGCCGCTTTTGCAGGACCACCTTTCATATGACCCAGTAAAGAAAAGGCGACTTTAATGAAGTAAGCACCTGCGCCAGCGCGTTCCAGCATGGCGCCAAACAATACAAACAAGAACACAAAAGAGGTTGAAACGCCTAATGCGACACCGAATACACCTTCCGTTGTTAGCCATAAGTGAGACATGGCCTTGTTTAAGCTCGCTCCTTTATGCGCGATGACATCGGGCATATAAGGGCCAGCAAAGGTGTAAGTAAGGAAGACAGCAGCAACCACCATCAGTGGTGGACCGAGCGCTCGGCGTGTTGCTTCTAAAAGGAGAACCATACCGATGACAGCAACGACGATATCTGCCGTTGTTGGTGCACCGGAACGTCCAGCTAGCTCGGTATAAAAAAGGTAAATATATGCCGCAGAAAAACTACCTGCTAGCGCCAATATCCAATCGACAAGAGGGATATGATCGCGAGGGGAATTTTTCATCGCTGGATAAGCAGTGAAAGCCAAGAAGATCGCGAAAGTGAGGTGGATTGATCGCGCTTCCGTGTCGTTCAGTACGCCGAAATTAAAAATAAATGGTAGCGGAGATGCGTACCATAATTGAAATAGTGACCAACACAGAGGAACAAACCAAAGGATTCGTCCTTGCATTCCCGAGGGGCTACGTGCACCTGTGTCTGCCTGAGCCACCATTTCTTGCACATCTTGTGACGGAGTTTGATTCGTCGCCATGTACTTTTTCCTTATTATTGATGGTCCTGTCGGATTTTTATCGAGAACCACACTTCGCCTTTATCAGTGTAGCGAATGGAGCGAAGTTTGCTTTCGAGTATTTTGCTGCCTGAACTCAAAGTGTTGAATTTTGGAGACTCTGTTAGGCGGCGTTTAAGTTTTTCTTGGGTATGAACTCGCAATTTTCGGAAGAAAACTGGCGAATGAAGCATGCAGTTAGCACGTGCTACAACCTGCATGCTCAAACAGGCAGAAAACCATCTTTTCCTGCCTGTGAGTTTGGAGTCTGAGGAAGTTACTTAAGTAGACCCACTTCTTTGTAGTATTTTTCTGCACCTGGGTGAAGAGGGATAGATAGACCCGCTTTCACCATGTCTTCTTTTTTCAGGTTTGCAAACGCAGGGTGTAGACGTTTGAACGTATCGAAGTTTTCAAACACGGCTTTTGCAACGTTGTAAGCGACATCGTCTGAAACGTCTGCTGTTGTAACCATCGTTGCCGCAACACCAAAGCTGTTTACGTCTTTGTCTGTGCCACGATACATGCCAGCTGGCACTGAGCTAAAGGCGTAGTATGGGTTATCAGCAACAATCTTATCGATTTTCGGGCCAGTTGCAGAAACTAGCTTAGCATCACATGATGTTGTTGCTTCTTTGATTGAACCGTTCGGGTGACCCACCATGTAAATGAATGCGTCAATTTTGTTGTCACAAAGTGCTTGAGAACGCTCAGAGCCCTTTAGCTCAGAAGCCAATTTGAAGCTGTCGTTTGTCCAGCCCATCGCTTCCATAACAACGCCCATGGTTGCACGGTCACCAGAGCCAGGGTTACCGATGTTTACGCGCTTACCTTTTAGGTCTTCAACGTTTTCGATACCTGAATCTGCACGAGCAATGATGTTGAAAGGTTCTGTATGAAGAGAGAACATTGCACGTAGCTTTTTGTACGGGCCTTGTTCCGCAAACTTACTCGTACCGTTATAGCCGTGGTACTGCCAATCCGATTGCACGATACCAAAATCTAACTCGCCAGCACGGATAGTGTTAACGTTGTAAATAGAGCCGCCAGTCGATTCTACTGAACAACGAATGTTGTGTTCTTTACGACCTTTATTGACCAATTTACAGATAGCACCACCAGTAGGGTAGTAAACACCTGTAACAGAGCCAGTACCGATAGTAATAAACTCTTGAGCGTTAACTGCGCCTGCACCCATTACTGCTGCAGCGATAGCGCCTACTTTGAGAAGTTTGTTAAATGCCATGAATTTCCCTTCCTTATATTCATTATTTACCCGGAAATAACCATAAATCACTTCTGGAGTTTCCTATTTGGAAACGGCATCTTTTCCAATCCAATCGTTTGAAAAAGCGAGCGAATCATAACAAAAAATTGGCAGAAAATTATCCAATTGTTAAATGTTATAGTTGATAAGTCTGAATCTTGTGCAGGAGGATAGTGTTAGATTTGTGATTTAATTCTTTTTATAACAAACACTTAATAAGTATTAAGTGAACGAAGTGAAAAAGATCAATTGCGTGATGTTAATCACAAAATAGGTGGTTAAATAATGGTCTGGATAAGCAAAAAATTTACATAAATCATGGGCTACAAAATGAGATTTCTTTTATAGCCCACAAAGAGTTAGCTGATCTAAATGTGAAAGAACTTAGCCAGTGTATTCGAACAGTTCACACACTGATTTGAACAACTGTTTAGTCGTAATCGCCATCGTTGGAGTGATAAAGATAGTGTCATCACCTGCAACAACACCAAGAATACCTTCGGATTTACCCAGTGAGTCAAGCAAGCGAGCAATCAACTGCGCAGCACCAGGGCCAGTATGGATAACAACTAATGCCGCGTTATGGTCAATGTCTAGCACCAGTTCACGCAAAGAGCTGCTTACAGTCGGTACGCCTAGCTCAGCAGGAAGGCAGTAAACCATTTCCATTTTTGCATTGCGTGTGCGGACGGCGCCAAATTTAGTCAGCATGCGTGATACTTTCGATTGGTTAATGCTTTCAAATCCTTGTTGTTTGAGTGCATCAACAATCTCACCCTGTGAGCCAAAGCTCTCTTCTTTTAATAGGGCTTTAAAGGCGCGGACTAAGTTGTCTTGTTTTTCTGAATTGCGCATAGTCATTACGAATCTCTTATTACGGGTCAGCAATTTTGCATATTCTCGCATATATATTCATGCGGTGCCAAAGAGTCCCAGTATTATGTTAGTTACGTCACTGTAAACTATATACCACATGGAATTCTTTAACTATATGAAGTAGGGCTGTTTTTGTTTTCTTGAATTCCTTGTCATTTCAACAGAATAAAAGAATAATCCAAGCCCCATTTGTAGCACGGTAACAGCGAGTTGCGCGAGGTCGCAAAGCTAGCGTTAATTGATTGTAATCAAGTTGTGATTCCGATAGCTTTATTTAAGTTGGTTACAAACTACCCTACGAATACGTTTATAAGAGAAATACTCTCAAGGAGAACTACATGAAAGTAGCCGTTATTGGTGCCGCTGGTGGCATCGGTCAAGCCCTGGCCCTTCTACTTAAGAACCGTCTTCCTGCTGGTTCTGATTTAGCCCTATACGATATTGCTCCAGTAACTCCTGGTGTGGCTGCTGACCTTAGCCACATCCCGACGCCAGTTTCTATCAAAGGTTACGCGGGTGAAGATCCTACTCCAGCACTAGAAGGTGCGGATGTTGTGCTGATTTCTGCAGGTGTTGCTCGTAAGCCTGGTATGGATCGCGCGGATCTATTCAATGTAAATGCTGGTATTGTTAAGTCGCTAGCGGAGAAGATTGCGGTTGTTTGTCCGAAAGCTTGTGTTGGTATCATCACAAACCCGGTAAATACAACAGTGCCAATTGCCGCTGAAGTACTTAAAAAAGCGGGTGTTTACGATAAGCGTCGCTTGTTCGGTGTAACAACACTTGACGTTATCCGTTCAGAAACATTCGTTGCAGAGCTAAAAGACAAAGATCCAGGTGACATTCGCGTACCTGTTATCGGTGGTCACTCTGGCGTAACGATCTTACCTCTACTGTCTCAAGTGGAAGGCGTTGACTTTACAGCTGAAGAAGTAGAAGCATTAACGAAACGTATTCAAAACGCAGGTACCGAAGTTGTAGAAGCGAAAGCGGGTGGTGGTAGTGCAACACTATCAATGGGCCAAGCTGCATGTCGCTTTGGCCTGTCTCTAGTTCGTGCTCTTCAAGGTGAAGAAGGAGTAGTTGAATGTGCATACGTTGAAGGCGACGGTGAGCACGCGACTTACTTCGCACAGCCTGTGAAACTAGGTAAAGAAGGCGTAGAAGAAGTACTAACCTACGGCAAACTCAGCGACTACGAAAAGTCTGCACTAGACGGTATGCTAGAAACACTAAATGGCGACATCAATATTGGTGTTGAATTCGCAAAGTAATCTAGAAAGCTCGAATAAGAAGAAAGCCGATCAAAATGATCGGCTTTTTTGATCTTTGGCTTCTTTGCTTCGTAAAATTACTTGATAAAAACAACGTGGTGAAGGAGAAGATGATGGAAGCAAGTCGAATCCGTAAAGGCATGGTTGTTGAATGCCAGCAGGGCGTAGGTACGATATTGGTGGTCGACCGTGAAGCAGAGACGGTGCTGTTGTCGAAACAAGGCTCTGATCAGCAGATTGCGGTTAGCTTTGATGAAATAGAAGATGACCCACAACTGCATGGTGGTAGTGACAGATATTACTAGCGCCTATCACGGCATTAGGTATCAGATACAAAAAAGGAAGAGCTTGCTCTTCCTTTTTGTTTTAAGTCTTGCGTTATGGGTTGCTATGATTACTTCGTGCGTTGTACCGCGACATGAGCCAGAGTAATAAGCGCTTGCTTGTATTCAGATTCCGGCAATACTGATAGTTCTTCGATTGCTTTGTCTGCTTCTTCTAGTGCTTTTTGCGTCGTGTATTCCAGAGATCCGGCCTCTTTCATCACCGCGAGAATTTCTTCTAAGCGATCCATGCCATTGGCCTTCTCAATTGCTTCGCGAATCATGAGGGCATTGTCTGGCGTGGTATTACGCATAGCGTGAAGTAGAGGTAAAGTTGGCTTGCCTTCAGCCAAATCATCCCCCACATTTTTACCCATGTCTTCGCCATCAGAGGTGTAATCCATGACGTCATCAATAAGCTGAAACGCAGTACCCAAATACTTACCGTAATTTTGCATTGCGATTTCAACATGCTCAGGAGCATCGTTTAAGATTGCGCCAATTTGAGTTGCAGACTCAAATAAGCGTGCCGTCTTAGAATAGATGACTTGCATGTAGCTTTCTTCTGTCGTGTCAGGATCGTTACAGTTCATCAACTGCTGAACTTCACCTTCGGCGATCACGTTTACGGCGTTGCTCATTAGCTTAAGGATCTTCATGGATCCTAGCTCCGTCATCATTTGGAATGAGCGAGTATAGATAAAGTCCCCAACTAACACGCTAGCAGCATTGCCAAATGCAGCATTCGCAGTTGCTTTACCGCGGCGCATGTCTGATTCGTCGACCACGTCATCATGCAGCAAAGTCGCTGTATGGATGAACTCAATAAACGCAGCTGCCATTGTATGACCGTTGCCTTGGTAACCAAGTGCGCGGGCTGACAGTATCGCTAAAAGCGGTCTCAGACGTTTGCCTCCACCACTCACGATATAAAAACCGAGCTGGTTGATTAAAGAGACATCAGAATTAAGTTGGGCTTGAATTGTTTCATTCACTTTTGCCATGTCATCGGCAGTAAGCGCTTGGATAGTTTTAAAATCCATCGTATATCCGGCTGAAGTTAGACCCTGCAAGGCTTATTCGATTTATATAATTGTCGAATAATACACTAAAAAACGTTGATTAATACATTACTAAAGGGCATGATTGCCGCACTTTTCTTTGGCGATTAGCTTTTCGCCAATTTTTTCAAAATATGGCTTGTCATAGGAGCATCTATTCTGTAGAATCTGCGCCCTATTGATGATTAGTTTAGCGCACACCCTCAAGAAAGGCTGTGCGGAAAAAGCGGAGTAAAATATGTACGCTGTTTTCCAATCTGGTGGTAAACAACACCGTGTAAGCGAAGGTCAAACTCTTCGTTTAGAGAAATTAGACGTTGAAACTGGTGCAACTGTAGAATTTGATAAAGTTCTTCTTGTTGCTAACGGCGAAGACATCAAAGTTGGTGCTCCTCTTGTAGAGGGCGGCAAAATTGTTGCTGAAGTTGTACAACACGGTCGTGGCGATAAAGTTAAAATCGTTAAGTTCCGTCGTCGTAAGCACTCTCGTAAGCAACAGGGTCACCGTCAGTGGTTCACTGAAGTGAAGATCACTGGTATCAACGCTTAATCTATTAGGAGAGTTTAACAATGGCACACAAAAAAGCTGGTGGTTCTACTCGTAACGGCCGCGATTCAGAAAGCAAACGTCTAGGTGTTAAGCGTTTCGGTGGTGAATCTGTACTTGCAGGTAACATCATCGTTCGTCAACGTGGTACTAAGTTCCACGCTGGTAACAACGTAGGTATCGGTAAAGACCACACTCTATTCGCTCTTACTGAAGGTAAAGTGAAGTTCGAAGTGAAAGGTCCTAAGAACCGTAAGTTTGTAAGCATCGAAGCTGAGTAATTAGGTTTTTACCAAGTTACTTAATAGCTTTAAGCTGAATTCAAAAGCCCTGCCGAATCGGCGGGGTTTTTTATTTATGGCAGTCGACATATCGAAGTTTCTCGTTTCCACCTTATTTGTGGGCTGGGAGCTTAGATCTGTCATCTGCTAAAATTGTCAGATGACAAAGTAGATTTAATCCACGCACGAAGTAGTCGGAGTAAAAGATGAAGTTCGTAGATGAAGCGGTAGTAAAAGTTCAGGCTGGCGACGGCGGTAGCGGCGTTGTGAGTTTCTGGCGTGAAAAATTCATCACTAAAGGTGGCCCTGATGGCGGTGATGGTGGCGACGGTGGTGATGTTTATATCCAAGCCGATGAAAACCTTAACACTCTGATTGATTATCGTTTCCAGCGCTTCTACGAAGCGGAGCGTGGTGAGAATGGCCGCGGTGGTAACTGTACTGGTAAACGTGGTAAAGACATCGTTCTTCGTGTGCCTGTAGGTACGCGCGCAGTGGATATCCACACAAATGAAATCGTGGCAGAAGTTGCTGAACACGGTAAGAAAGTGATGATCGCAAAAGGCGGTTGGCACGGTCTAGGTAACACGCGTTTCAAATCTTCAGTAAACCGCGCGCCTCGTCAAAGAACATTAGGCACAAAAGGTGAAGTACGTGAAATTCGCTTTGAGCTATTGCTTCTTGCTGACGTTGGTATGCTTGGTCTACCTAATGCAGGTAAATCAACCTTTATCCGCGCAGTCTCAGCAGCAAAACCAAAAGTCGCTGATTACCCATTCACGACGTTGATCCCAAGCTTGGGCGTAGTGAGTGTCGTACCAGAGAAAAGCTTTGTTGTTGCAGACATTCCAGGTCTTATCGAAGGTGCAGCAGATGGCGCTGGTCTTGGTATTCGATTCTTGAAGCACTTAGAGCGTTGCCGAGTGTTGCTGCACATGATCGATATTATGCCAATTGATCAGTCTGATCCGGTGCAAAATGCACTAACGATCATTGATGAGCTAGAGCAATACAGTGAAAAACTGGCAAGCAAGCCACGCTGGTTAGTATTCAACAAAGTTGATTTAATGCCTGAAGAAGAAGCGAATGAGAAGATCCAAGAAATCTTAGACGCACTAGGCTGGGAAGACGAGTACTTTAAGATCTCGGCGATCAACCGTAACGGCACTAAAGAGCTTTGTTACAAACTGGCTGACTTTATGGATAATCTACCTCGCGAAGAGGAAGAAGTGGCTGAAGAAGATAAAGTTAACTTCATGTGGGATGACTACCATAAAGATGCGATGGCGGGTAAAGACGTTATCACTGAAGATGACGACGACGATTGGGATGACTGGGACGATGAAGAAGATGACGGTCACGTTGTCTACGTTCGTGACTAATCAGAACCGTCAAACAATGCCTGTTTGTCTATAATTCATTAAGCCGCAATTATTTATTGCGGCTTTTTTTGTATCTAAATCATATTTAGATGGTGTGATTTACGGCACAATAGCCGATACGTCGTGATTTTTGAGGGCTAGTTTGGACCTCTCACGTATGAATGAGCAACACCCTAAAAGGAATTAGACTTATTTATGACTCTAGAAGCCATACCGTCTGGAGAGTTGGCGGTATCCACTCAACGATCTATTTCTCGCCTTGTTGCCCAAGCCGGGCAAATGCTACTCGCTCATGGTGCTGAAAGTACTCTGGTGAGCGATATTATGCGCCGTATTGGCCTTGCTTGTGGGGTTAATGAAGTTGCGGTTGCGCTATCAGCCAATGCATTGGTTGTAACGACGGTAATGGATGGACACTGCATCACCACTACCCGAAGTTGTGCCGATCGTGGCATTAATATGCGCGTTATTACGCAAATTCAACGTATCTGCATCATGATGGAGCGTGGGCTGCTCGATGCAACCATGGCGCAGAAAAAGCTGAACGCCATCAGTCCAGAGCGTTATAACCGCTGGCTGGTGGTGTTTATGATTGGCTTGTCATGTGCGGCATTCAGTCATCTGGCAGGTGGTGATTTGGGGGTATTTGTTATGACCTTTTTAGCATCAGCTGGTGGCATGATCGTTCGCCAAGAAATTGGTCATCGTCACTTTAATCCTTTACTGAACTTTGCAGCGACCGCCTTTGTCACGACCTTAATTTCTGCGCAAGCGGAAATCTACCAAATCGGCAATCTGCCCACCGTTGCAATGGCATCGTCGGTATTAATGCTCGTACCGGGTTTCCCGTTGATTAACTCGGTGGCAGACATGCTGAAAGGGCACATTAACATGGGTATTGCCCGGTTTGTGATGGCCAGCTTACTGACGTTGGCGACGTGTTTGGGCATCGTTGCTGCGATGAGCGTTACTGGAATTTGGGGGTGGGCAATCTAATGAGTTTGTTTGATTTGATGCTTGGACTGCTGAATGACATGTTTTTCGCTGCGATTCCCGCAGTTGGATTTGCACTGGTTTTTAACGTGCCACAAAGAGCTTTAGTGTATTGCGCTGTTGGCGGCGCGATTGGACACGGCAGCCGTTATTTGATGATGCAGTTTGGTATTCCCATTGAATGGGCGACCTTTTTTGCCGCGACGCTAGTTGGGATGATCGGGGTATACTGGTCTCGCCGCTTTCTCGCGCACCCAAAAGTGTTCACTGTGGCAGCTTTGATCCCGATGGTACCTGGCGTGTTTGCATACAAAGCAATGATAGCCATGGTTGAGATCAACCATGTTGGTTATTCACCTGAGCTCGTTGCAACTTGTATGGAGAACTTTCTTAAGGCCATGTTTATTATTGCAGGTTTAGCTGTTGGTCTTGCTGTTCCAGGGCTGTTATTCTATCGCCGCAGACCTATTGTATAAGGACCTAACATGATCATTAGTATGATTGCCGCGATGGCCGACAATCGCATCATTGGCAAAGACAATCAAATGCCTTGGCATCTTCCCGCTGATTTCGCTTGGTTTAAGCGTTGTACCATGGGAAAACCGGTTGTGATGGGACGCAAAACCTATGAGTCTATTGGTCGCCCTTTACCTGGTCGCTTGAATATTGTTATCAGCCGTGATGAGACACTAAAGATCGAAGGCGTCACTACTGTAACATCGATTGAGCAAGCTTTGGACGTGGCTGGTGACGTGGAAGAAGTGATGATCATTGGTGGTGGTGCGATTTACGCAGCTTGCCTACCGATGGCCAATAAACTGTATGTAACACACATTGAAGCAGCGATTGATGGTGATACTCAGTTTCCAGACTGGGGAGATCAATTTAAGGAAACCTACTCAGAAACGTATCAAGCGGATGAGAAGAACGCCTACAACATGCGCTTTACTGTGTTAGAAAAGTAATTCGAGATTAAAACAGCGTAGTTAATACGGTAATGCCGTTCGTATAACAGCGAGCGGCCATCCCGGCCTGCCATCATCCTGAAAGCGACGGAGGAGCGTGATTCAGGATCTTCTATACGAGTACTTTGTTGTCAAAGGTATCTTTATCTACCCGCAGCGTGCGGATATTAGATTCCTAGTCTCGCTAAGGCTCGCTGGAATGACTCTACAGGAGATGTTAGGTGACAGGCATTCTCCCTACGATGGATTATCGACTATTATTCCATGTTTAACTTAACGCATCCTGAGTAAAGATTTTCTTATCGTCCCAACGGATCATGGTTAGGCTTCCGCCCCAAACACAGCCAGTATCCAGACCGATGATCTCTTCGTCTACATGGCCTTGTAGTGCAGCCCAGTGACCAAATAACACCGTTTTATTGAGGTGAACGCGCTGAGGTACATCAAACCATGGAATAAGTTCGTTACCGGAAACTTGTTGTGGTGGTAGTTTACAATCCATATCCAAACGACCATCGGGGAAACAAAAGCGCATCCGCGTAAAAGCATTGATAATATAACGGTATCGGTCCAAACCCTGTAGAGAGTCATCCCAGGAATCAGGTTGATTACTGTACATGTTTTTTAAGAGCCAAGGCAGCTCTTCACTTTGGATGATGCGTTCAACTTCGCGGGCACATTTTCTTGCGGTTTTTAGATTCCACTGCGGTGATATCCCAGCGTGACACATCACGAACTCGTCATGCTCGGCCATAAGAGGTTGCTGAGCTAGCCATGCCAATAGATCTTCTTTATCGGGTGCAGTGAAAATAGGTGCGGTTTTATCTTTGTCTTTGACCTTTTTTATCCCGTGAGCAACGGCGAGCAGGTGAAGGTCGTGATTACCAAGCACAACGGTTGCGCTTTTGCCAAGCGACTTCACAAAGCGTAACGTTTCTAGTGATTTAGGCCCTCTGGCGACCAAATCACCAGCGAGCCAAAGTTGGTCTTTTTTCGCAGAGAAAGAGACTTGTTCTAGTAGTCGCTGCAATTCATCAAAACAGCCTTGAATATCACCAACAATATAGGTAGCCACTGAATCTCCAATTTACTAATTTAAAACATTTGGAACAGCAAGACGAAAGGGTTCAATTTCGGTGATGAACTCCTGTCCTTTTTCATCCAGCATTTTGTAGTGCCCTTGCATAACGCCGACAGGGGTTTCTAACGCGGTTCCGCTACTGTACGTGTATTCATCATTGCTTGGAATAAAAGGTTGTTGACCCACCACACCATCACCTTCAACCGTCATTTGTTTGCCATTCGAGTCTGTGATTAACCAGCGACGGCTCACTAACTGCACGGTTTGTTGGCTAAGGTTTTTGATGGTGATGATATAGGCGAAAACGTAGCGTTGTAGCTCAGGATTGGACTGTTCTTCGATGTATTTGGTGTGAACTTGAATTTTGATGCAAGGTTGAATGACGTCCATGTGCACTCCTCAGAAACGTAATATCCCAATAATAATAAGCCAAACCGGCAAGGGTTTGGCTTATCGTTTGAGTTCTTAGTGCTGCGGGTTATCCGCAAGCCAGTTCGCCATCGCGACGAATTGTTCTAGCGTCAGGTTCTCTGGACGCATGCTTGGATTAACACCTAGCTCTTCTAGTACTTCTGTGCTTAACAACGATTTGTAGCAGTTACGAACTGTTTTGCGACGTTGGTTAAAGCCTTCACGACAAACGCGATCCAGCAAACGCAGATCTTTCGCAGGGCATGGTAGCTCTTCGTATGGCACTAGACGAACGACAGCAGAGTCCACTTTCGGTGGTGGAACGAATGCCGTTGGCGGCACTTCCAGTACTGGTACCACTTTACAGTAGTACTGAGCCATTACCGTTAAACGGCCGTAAGCTTTGCTGCCAGGACCGGCAGCTAAGCGGTTTACCACTTCTTTTTGCAGCATAAAGTGCATGTCTTGAATGTCTTTATGGAATTCAAAAAGGTGGAACATCAATGGTGTAGAGATGTTGTACGGCAAGTTACCGAAAATGCGTAGCTTGTTGTTTGGCTTCACTAATTGAGTGAAGTCAAAACGCATAGCGTCACCCTCATGGATGGTCAACTTATCCGCCAGTTCAGGGTGAGTACGTAGGCGTTCTGCCAGATCGCGGTCTAATTCGATGACCGTGAATTTATCCACTTCACGACCTACCGGCTCAGTGATTGCACCAAGACCAGGACCAATTTCAACCAGGTTTTGACCTGGTTTTGGGTTAATCGCTGATACGATTCCATCAATAATGTATGGATCGTTCAGGAAGTTTTGACCAAAACGTTTACGCGCTTTGTGTCCTAAATGGACATCATTTCTCATTGTTTCTTCTCTACCAAATCTATCGCATGCGTGAGCGCTGTTCGGAAACTCCCTGTATCCGCTTGACCTGTCCCTGCCAGATCTAATGCAGTACCGTGATCCACCGATGTTCTAATAAAAGGTAGACCAAGAGTAATGTTTACTGAACGACCAAAGCCTTTGTATTTTAATACTGGCAACACTTGGTCGTGGTACATGCCTAAAACAGCATCAGCATCATTTAAATATTTTTCATTGAAAATGGTATCTGCCGGCAAAGGGCCGATCAGGTTGATACCTTTTTCTTGTCGAATCTTTTCCAGTGTCGGAGTGATGGTTTCGATCTCTTCACGACCTAAGCAGCCATCTTCACCAGCATGAGGGTTAAGCCCGCAAACGTAAATGTTTGGTTGGGCGATAGCAAACTTTTCTACAAGGTCTTTATGAAGAATATCGATGATTTTTTCTAATCGCTCTTCGGTGACCGCTTTGGACACATATGCTAAAGGAATATGTGTTGTGACTAGCGCCACGCGTAGTCCTTCCGTTGCTAGCATCATGACGACTAGCGGCGTTTTTGACTTCTCGGCGAAAAACTCAGTATGACCACTGAATGCAACACCTGCGCGATTAATCACCCCCTTATGAACAGGGCCGGTGACAATAGCATCAAATTCATCATTCATACAGCCTAAAGCGGCTCTTTCTAGCGTTTTTAGTACATAGTGACCATTCGCTTCGTTGAGCTCGCCTGCGACCGCAGGTTCCGATATTTGGATATGATCAACGATAAGCGTGCCTGCTTTTTGTGCTTTAGGCACTTCTTCTGGATTGTAATCAGACAGTTGGACTTCAATGCCAAGCTGCTTGGCTCTGTCCATCAGCATCTTTTTATCGGCGCAGACGACAATTTGGTGTGCCCAATCTTCCTTCGATAGGGCAAGCACTAAGTCTGGGCCGATACCCGCAGGTTCCCCTGCGGTTACGACAATTCTACGAATTGTATTAGTTGTCATTGTTGTCATCCACGATTTCAACAAACGCACTTGCGCGTAGCTCTTGCATCCATGCGCCCGCTTCTTCATTAAATTTACGGTTAAATAGAATACGGTAAGCCTTATTCTTCATCGCTGAGTCTGTGCGGTCAACTTGGCGACGATCCAACACTTCAACGATATGCCAGCCGTGAACGGTTTTGAACGGTTCGCTGATTGAGCCAACAGGCAGAGTTTCTACTTGGTGTTTAAATTCTGGCACGTACAGATCTGGCGTTTGATAACCTAGCTCGCCGTCTTGCGCTGCCGAGCCAGGGTCTTGGCTGTACTGCGTTGCCAATTGAGCGAAAGTGGCTTCGCCGGCTTTGATGCGGCGTACAAACTCATTCAGTTGCTTCTTCGCCCCTTCATCACTCAGAATCACGGTTGGTTTAATCAAAATATGACGCGCATTTACTTCCGTTACCGCAACCGTTTCTAAGCCTTTTACATCTTCAATTTTTAGGATGTGGAAACCGACGCCACTGCGGAATGGGCCAATGATGCTGCCTTTGTTTTGCATTTTGATCTGATCGGCAAAGATGGTTGGCATCTCTTCTTTACGCATCCAACCCCAGTCACCACCTTGTAAAGCTTTAGGACCTTTTGAGTAGGTGTAGGCCATCTCCGTAAAGTCTGCACCTTCGTTTAGCTTTTTCGCTAGCGCTTTTGCTTCTGCTTCTACAGCAGACTTTTCTTTGTCATCAGAGAAGCGCAGTTGAATGTGTCCAATTTTGTATTGAACGGTCGCATTGGTTTCTTGTGATAGTTGCTCAGCAAGGCTGTCGACTTCTGCTGGAAGGATATTAATACGGCGACGAACCAGTGCATTACGGGCTTCTGAAGCGGCGATTTCCTTACGAATTTGTTCGCGGAATTCTGGGTAACTCAAGCCTTCACTTTCTACAGAAGCGGCGAGTTGTTCTACAGATTGTTCATTATTACGTGCGATCTCCGCAATCGCTTGGTTTAAGCGGTTATCGTCAATACGCACACCGATACGGTCTGCTTCTTGGCCTTGCAACGTGTCAATAATCAGCTTTTCAACAACTTGTTCTTTTAACACGCTAGCAGAAGGTAAGCTCTTTCCGCTTTGACGTGCGTTGGCTTGCAGCGTTTTCATCGCTGTTTCGATGTCGCTTTGTAGAATTACACCGTCATTCACGATGACCGCAACCTTATCGATCTCTACTGGTGCTGCAACCGCTCCGCAAGAGAGTAGGGTCGTGAATAAGATTGATTTCCAAATTTTCATTTAAAATTCCGTCAGTATTTTTTGAATAGGCGTCTTATCCATTTAAGACGCCTATTTCGATTAATTGTTCAGATAGAATGGGCGGCCGTACTTAATCGCGTTGTCAGAACCATCCAGTTCTTTGACTGCAGTGTCTTCACGCTGATTGGTCGCAAAGCCTTGAATACCGAAGTTAACGCTAAAGTTATTTTCGTATTCAGGTGATGCGCCAGTGCTGCCGATAGTTTGGTTTTCCCAACCAAGCAATTGGTTGGCGTAAGTCACACCAATGTACCAACAGTCAGACTGGTAACGCAGGCTCGCTAGCCATTCTAGGTCCGCATTTTCATTTAGGTCGTAGTAGTATTGACCACTTGCAGACCAGTTCGGGTTGAACTCGTAGGCCGCTACAATACCTGCTTGTGAAATGCCTTTACGAGTAATTGTGTCTAGGTTTTCGAGAATGATCGTATCTTCGATGTATTCACGCGTGACGTAACGATAGTTACCCTGAATAAAGCCACCGTTAAATTGGTACTCTAAGGTACTGTTCGCCAATTGCATGGAGCTCAAATCGATATCGTATTGAATTCCACCGTGATAGAACAAGTAATCGTTGTAGTTGAAATCAGCTTCAATCGCCCATGATGAGTAGTTGGTGGTCTCATCCGGAAGATTTGGGCTGTTGCTCAGTTTGGTCTTTTTATCGAAGTAGTAAATCTGACCAAATGAAACGTTAAGACGCTCTTTATAGTCATCATCAAAGAAGCGCGTACTTGCACCGTAGCTTAACTGGTTCGCAGAGGCGATTTTATCAATGCCACTGTACTTACGACTGCGGAATAGCCCGTAGTAGTCGGTTTGTAGCAAGGTGGTATCGTAGTTGTAGATATTGGTTTGATCTTCTTCAGGTACGTACAAGTACTGCAGCTGAGGCTCCAGTGTTTGTGTGTAGCCCTTGATCCAACTCGTATCTCGCTCTAAGTAAAGTTGCGCATGCGTACGGAACTCGGGGATAACACGAGAAACTTCGTCATCTAACTGGTTTTGCAAGTTGACATCTGTCAGACCCGTTAAGTCTTGAGAGTAGTACGTGGAAAGCACGCGAGCTTCCGTTGTCCACGTTGCCCATGAATTTGAAAGCGGCAATGTAAGTCCTGGCTCAATATGAACACGGGTCGCATTTGGTCGCGCAGTATCGCTCGTATCGAAGCGGCTCACTTGGCTCTTCACGTCAAAGTTGAGGTAATCTCCCCACAATGGCGTGTAGTAGTTCAAGTCTAACTGAGGAAGCAGGCGATAAGGGCGGTTCTCTTCTTTCAATAAGATTTGGAAGTCACGAACGGTTAACGAGGCATCCCAGAAATCAGAACGATATTGTACTTGTCCTTCTTGAACCAGTTGACCATCTTCACGGTTACCAATATCGGAGTCGAGATCGAGGAAGTAATCAATATCACTCACTTTTGAGTAATCGACTTTGACTATCCACTGTTTATTGATGATACCGTCGTGTTTAACTTGGTAGCCCCAACGAGACTCGTCTTGATATTTACGATCGCTATTGAGGTATTCGCCTTTGATTTCCCCATTTCCCCAACCATCTGTTAGGTAGCGGAAATCAGTATCGAGTTTTGTACCACGTTGCTGCATATAGAGCGTGGTGAGTGTCATGTCATATTGAGGCGCGATGTTCCAATAGAATGGCACCTCGACTTCCATACCATCGCTAGAACCATACGATAAAGAAGGGAAGAGGAAACCCGTTTTACGCGTATCTCCAATTGGCATGGTTAGATACGGCACATAGAAAACAGGAACGTCTAACACTTCAAATCGAGGATGGTGCAGCGTCGCCGTCTCTTCATCTTGGTCAACGTCAATACCTGATGCCACTAAACGCCATGAATTGTCGCCTTGAGGACATGATGTAATAGAACCATCTTCGAGTTCATAAACCGACTGACCTGTACGCGCGATGTATGCTGCTGTGCCTCGACCTTGTTGGCAAAGGAACTGATAATCGGTGTTCTCCAGTGAAAACGTGTCTTGGTTGATGTCATTAGTAACACGATCAGATCGAGCTTTGACTTGGCCGTCATTGAAAGTCACGTTGCCTTCGGCAACCACGACGTTGTCTTGTTGGTGCAGCGTTACGCTATCTGCGGTGATTTTCTTCTGGCCTTGGGTGACTTGTACATTACCTGAGTACTGAGCTTTGTCACCATTGATGGCTTGCAGGGTGTCAGCTTCTACCACTACTGGGGTATTAAGAGCGTCCTCCTCGCCACTGGTATCGACCAAACATTGATCTGTGGCGGGCATTTCCTGCACACTATCATGGATATTCGCTTCAGCTTGAGTGGTGGGTACAAACAAGGCGGTGCTGATAGAGGCCGCTAAACATGTGCGGGAGAAATGTTGCATTGAATTGAACTTTCCTGTGTCACTACTACTCGATGGCTATAGGGCTTGTTGTACCCTAGCGTAATAGCCAAATGAATCAACTATAGTCGCATTTATCCCAGCGTATTGATTCACTGTGGCATAATGACGACAAAATAGCTGCAAAGATAAGCAGGCGAAATGGCCTAGCCGAAATAAAACTAATTCCATTATCATAAAGGAAATCGTTGCATCCGGCACTATAAGACCGCCGTCGTCGATAAAAATTCATTGATAGAGAACACATAATGCATATTTTTGGCAAAATTCTGGGTGCCTTTTTTGGCTTGTTACTTGGCGGGCCGCTAGGTTTACTCTTTGGCTTATTTATTGGCCATCAATTCGATAAAGCACGTCGCTTGAGTCAAGCCGGGTTCTCTACTGGCGGCTTTGGAAAAGGGCCGAGTCAAGCTCAGCGCCAAGAAGAATTTTTTAAAGCGGCGTTTGCGGTAATGGGACATGTGGCAAAAGCGAAAGGCCAAGTCACCAAAGAGGAAATCCAACTTGCTTCTGCAATGATGGACCGCATGAATTTGCATGGCGAACAGCGCCGCGCTGCGCAAGATGCGTTTCGTGAAGGTAAAGACAGTGACTTTCCGTTAGAAGACGTTCTTGTTCGTGTGAAAATTTCGACAGCAGGCCGCTTTGACTTGTTGCAATTTTTCCTTGAACTACAAATCTCGGCGGCCTTTGCAGATGGATCGATTCATCCTAGTGAACGAAATGTGTTACACAAAATAGCACGTGGTTTGGGTTTCTCTTCTGAGCAGCTAGAGCGTCGCTTGCAAATGCAAGAAGCCGCATTCCGTTTCCAAAGCCAAGGTGGCTTTCATGGCCAGCATCAAGGCCAATCTTCTGGTGGTAGCTGGCAACAAGCTTCACAAGCGGATCAACTGGCTGACGCGTACAAAATTCTGGATGTGTCTTCAGATGCTGACAGTAAAACCGTCAAGCGTGCTTATCGTAAACTGATGAACGAGCACCACCCAGACAAATTGATGGCTAAAGGTCTACCACCAGAGATGATGAACGTTGCGAAAGAAAAATCTCAAGAGATTCAAAACGCTTACGATCTGATTAAAAAGGTCAAAGGCTTTAAGTGATTTTGTCAAAATCTAGAAACTAAAAAGGGCACTTGGTGCCCTTTTTAGTTTTTGGGTTACGGGTGACCAAAAGCGTTGCAAGCTGAACGGTGACGATAAATTAGTCAGCTTGATTCAAGTCCCAGTCGTATTCGTATTTCACTTTGCCAGAGAAGTTTTTGTATTGCGGCGCGTACTTTGCGATGTGGTTGAAGACTTGTTTCTCTCCACCAAAGTCCGCTGCAAACCAATCATAAATAGAAGACAGCTGTGCCGTGTTACCTTGGATAGATACGCCTTTGCTGCTGTTGATAAATGTTTTGGCGGCACTATCCAGTAGAGCTTGCGTGTTGTCAGCAGTGAATGCTTGAGATTGCAGATTAGGGCATCCTAGGCTGGCACAGTTAACCGCGTAATGCGTTCTTGGATCATTCCAAATTGGACGCAAAATTCGATGTTCAATATCGTTTAAAGTCAGATCCTTACCGTTGACCACGACCACATCATCTCCCCAAGGACCAAAGCTAAATAAGCCACCCAGCTTGGTAATGGATTCGACGGGATAGTTATCTAGGATTAAGTCTACAGTGATGGCGTTGTAAAGGTTTACCCAGTAGGCGTATTGCTCTGCTTGGTTGTATTGTAGAGGGTCGAGTTTTGCCAAACGCTGGATGTATTGTTTCAGCTTCGTTTTATCGGCCGAGGTGACTTGGCGGTAACGAAACAAGGTATTGTCGCCTTGTTCAACTAAATAAGCATCGAGCAATTGTTGCCAATCTTGATGAGAAATTTGGGTTTGGTTGGCTTGATTCGATTGTTTCCAATATGGCCATAAGTCGGATTTTGGCGCGGAAAATGTCGAGAAAGAAACCAGAGTACACAACAGCAATAACAGACGCTTCATAGAGATACCTTTGAATGAGATATTGTTGATAGTGTAGACCAGTTTAGTGCTTGTTTTCTTTCAGTAATCAGTGGCCTTTATTCGCCGTCATTCCGAGGAGCATAAGCGATATCAGGAATCTAATACCCACAAACTCTTGAGTAAAGACAGTATGAATCTGCACAGTGCGCTCTGGCAGTCGATCCTGAATCACGCTCCTTCGCCGCTGTTCAGGATGACGAATTTCAACAGAGGCGTTCGGTATTCCGCAAGCAAAGCGCTATAAAATCAGTCACCTAAAACATTAAAAGGGCCGACAATTGCCAGCCCTTGATTTGTGTATTTACTAATGCGTTTTAACGCAAGAAGCTTGGGATATTCGCTTCGTATTCCGCAATTTTGTCTTCGTGTTGAAGCGTTAGCCCAATGTTGTCTAAACCATTTAACAAACAGTGACGACGGAACTCATCAATTTCAAAACTGTACTCTTTGCCATTGGCACGAACCACATTCGCTTCTAAGTCGACCTCGACTTCTGCACCTTCATTCGCCTCAACAAACTGGAAGATTTCATCCACTTCTTGCTCAGTCAAACGAACTGGCACCATTTGGTTGTTGATCGAGTTGCCGTAAAAAATATCAGCAAAGCTTGGTGCGATCATCGCTTTTATGCCGTAATCCGCTAGCGCCCACGGTGCGTGTTCGCGAGATGAGCCACAACCGAAGTTTTCACGTGCCAGCAAGATGGAAGCGCCCTGGTAGCGTGGGGCGTTCATCACGAACTCTGGATTTGGCTGTTCGCCAGCATCATCTAGGAAGCGCCAGTCATGGAACAAGTGTTTACCAAAGCCTAGGCGAGACACCTTTTGTAGGAACTGTTTTGGAATGATGGCATCAGTATCAACGTTCGCTGCATCTAGAGGAACAACTAAGCCTGTATGTTGTTTAAAGCCTGACATTTGTTTGCTCCTTAGTCTAGTTCACGAATATCTACAAAGTGACCAGCAATTGCTGCTGCCGCTGCCATCGCAGGGCTCACTAGGTGGGTACGGCCATCACGACCTTGACGGCCTTCAAAGTTACGGTTTGAAGTAGACGCACAACGTTCATGTGGACCCAAACGGTCGTTGTTCATTGCTAGACACATCGAGCAACCTGGTAGGCGCCACTCAAAGCCCGCCTCTTTAAAGATGACATCTAGGCCTTCTGCTTCCGCCTGCGCTTTTACTTGCTCAGAGCCAGGAACGATTAGCGCTTGAACGTGAGACGCGACTTTGCGACCTTTCGCCACTTCCGCCGCGGCGCGCATGTCTTCGATACGTGAGTTAGTACAAGAACCAACGAAGACTTTATCGACGTTGTAATCCGACAATGACTTGCCCGCTTCCAGACCCATGTAAGCCAGTGCTTTTTCTGCCGATGCTTTTTCTACTGGGTCGGCAAAACTTTCTGGGGCTGGGATTGGTTGGTCTACCGCGATAACTTGGCCTGGGTTAGTACCCCAAGTGACTTGTGGTGTGATATCCGCTGCGTTTAGTGTCACGACCGCATCAAACTGGGCATCATGGTCCGTTTTTAATGTCTTCCAATATTCTACAGCGGCATCAAAATCCGCACCTTGAGGTGAGAACTTACGGCCTTTGATGTATTCGAATGTAGTTTCATCTGGCGCAATCAAACCGGCTTTTGCACCTAACTCAATCGCCATATTACATACGGTCATGCGACCTTCCATTGAAAGGTCAGTGATCGCTTCACCACAGAATTCAACTACGTAGCCTGTACCGCCTGCTGCTGTCGTTTCACCGATGATTGCTAGCACAATGTCTTTCGCAGTAATGCCCGGAGCTACTTTGCCTTTCACTTCGATCTTCATCGTTTTAGCACGCGCTTGTTTTAGCGTTTGAGTTGCTAATACGTGCTCAACTTCAGAGGTACCAATACCAAATGCTAGCGAGCCAAATGCACCGTGTGTAGCCGTGTGCGAGTCACCACAAACAATGGTCATGCCCGGTAGGGTAATACCAAGCTCTGGGCCCATAACGTGCACAATACCTTGGTATTTATGGTTGATGTCGTAAAGCGTAACGCCAAACTCTTCACAGTTTTTCGATAGCGTTTCCATCTGGATACGCGCCATCTCACCGGATGCGTTGATGTCTTTGGTGGTGGTCGAAACGTTGTGGTCCATAGTGGCAAAAGTTTTGCTGACCTGACGCACTTTACGACCTTTTTCACGCAAGCCGTCAAATGCTTGCGGAGAGGTCACTTCATGTACCAAGTGACGGTCGATGTACAAGATAGGGTTTTCCCCTTCTGCTGCGACGGCAACGTGTGCGTCGTAGACTTTTTCGTATAGTGTTTTGCCCATTGTTTGCTTCCTTTCCTCGTTATCCTTGTTGCTTTGTTTTAGCACCAATGACTTAGAGGTAAGTCATTGGTGGATAGAGGATTTAGTATTTATTATGAATCTGTTCTGTATTACGAGTTTAAGATGTACTCAGCGATCTTATCGCCCATCTCTGATGTTGTAAGTGCCGGGTTGTTGCCTGCAAGGTCGCCTGTTAGCTCGCCAGCTGAAAGTGCTTTCGACACCGCTGCTTCGATGTCTTGTGCTGCGGCTTCTTCGCCAAGGCTATAACGTAACATCAGTGCTGCCGATAGGATTTGTGCTACTGGGTTGGCGATGTTCTTACCTGCGATATCTGGTGCGCTGCCGCCTGCTGGCTCGTACAGACCGAACTTACTTTCGTTAAGGCTTGCTGAAGGCAGCATACCCATTGAGCCAGTGATCATTGCGCACTCATCAGAAATGATGTCGCCGAAGATGTTCGAACACAGCATTACGTCGAACTGTGCTGGGTCTTTGATAAGCTGCATGGTTGCGTTGTCGATGTACATGTGTGATAGCTCGACATCTGGGTAATCTTTTGCGATTTCTTCGACTACTTCACGCCATAAGATAGAGCTTTGTAGAACGTTCGCTTTGTCGATAGAGCACACTTTCTTGCGACGTAGACGAGCAGACTCAAAAGCGATTTTTGCAATACGTTCGATCTCAAAGCGGTGGTACACCTCAGTATCAAATGCTTTTTCTGTTGCGCCTTCACCTTCACGACCTTTCGGTTGGCCGAAATAGATACCACCAGTCAGTTCACGGACTACCACGATGTCAAAGCCGCGACCCGAGATGTCTGCACGTAACGGTGAGAAAGCTTCAAGACCTGAGTGAATTTGCGCTGGACGTAGGTTACAAAATAGTTGGAAGTGTTTACGTAGTGGAAGTAGGGCACCGCGTTCAGGTTGGTCGTTTGGTGGTAAGTGCTCCCACTTAGGGCCGCCAACCGAGCCGAATAGGACTGCATCAGACTCTTCACATGCTTTTATTGTGCTCTCTGGAAGTGGGCAACCGTGATTGTCGATCGCGATACCACCGACATCATGCTCGTCACGTTCAAACGCAATACCATGTTTCTTTTCGATTGCATCCAATACTTTATGTGCCTGCGCCATTACTTCCGGGCCAATGCCGTCACCGGGTAGGACGGCAATTTTGTATGATTTGTCTGTCATGTTAATCCTTTAAGTTTTCTAATTTTGAGCTTAATTATTTCAACGAGCGTGTTCTTTCCTGAGCTATGCAGCTCGGCTGTTATTACACAGTCGCAATCTTTTTCTGCTTCATTTCTTCGATTTTGTCTGCACGGTGGATGCTATTAATAACGTGCAATAGTGCTTGGCCGGAAGCTTCAACGATATCGGTGGAAACGCCTGTACCGTGGTATTTACGACCTTTGTAGTTGGCAATGATGTCAGCTTGACCCAAACCATCTTCACCTTCGCCTTTCGCGGTTAGGTCGAATTTATCCAGTACGATGTCGTAGCCTGTCACGCGGTAGATACATTGGTATAGCGCATCAACTGGGCCATTACCGACTGCCGCTTCACACATTTCTTCATCGCCACATTGCATTTTGATGCTGGTGGTGGCCATTACGCTGCCCGATTGCACGCTTAGGTAGTTCAGTTTGTAGAAGTCATCTTCTTCACGCAGGTTCGAGAAGTGCATTAGGGCCTCTAGATCGTAATCGAACACTTGGCCTTTGCGGTCGGCAAGTTTCAAGAAGTCCGCGTATAGAGCGTCTAGGTTGTACTCGTCCTCGTTGTATCCCATGGTGTCCATGTGGCTCTTCACGGCTGCGCGACCACTACGGCTGGTTAGGTTTAGTGCTTGGTTTTTAAGGCCAATCGACTCAGGGGTCATGATTTCGTAGGTATTCTTATTCTTTAACATGCCATCCTGGTGGATACCTGAAGAGTGGCTAAAGGCATTCGCGCCCACAATCGCTTTGTTGCTCTGAATTGGCATGTTGCATAACTGGCTCACCAATTTACTGGTGCGGTGAATTTCATCATGTTTAATGCCAGTGTGAACGCCCAAGAACTCTTGACGCGTCTTGATGATCATTGCGATCTCTTCAAGTGAACAGTTTCCCGCTCGCTCACCAATGCCATTGATGGTGCCTTCTATCTGACGCGCGCCGGCTTGAACGGCGGCAATAGAGTTGGCAACTGACATCCCCAAGTCGTCGTGACAGTGAACGGAGATGATCGCTTTATCAATGTTTGGAACGCGGTTGAAAAGGGTTTGAATAATGCCACCAAACTCGCTTGGTACTGTGTAGCCAACGGTATCTGGAATGTTGATTGTGCTCGCACCTGCATTGATGGCAGCTTCTACCATGCGACATAGGTTGTCGATAGGAGTACGCCCTGCATCTTCACAAGAAAACTCGACATCATCGGTGTAGTTACGCGCATGTTTAACGGCGTTGACCGCCATTTCAAGTACATCGTCGTAGCTGCGGCGTAGTTTGTCTTCTACGTGAATGGTGGAAGTGGCTAAAAACGTGTGAATACGGAATTGGTCGGCCACTTTTAATGCTTCAGCGGCGGCATCAATATCTTTCGCAACGGCACGCGAAAGGGCACAAACTCGACTGTTTTTGATGTTTTTTGCAATGGTTTGTACAGACTCGAAATCACCTGGTGAAGAGATTGGGAAGCCAGCTTCGATAACATCAACGCCGAGTCTTTCCAGCGCATAGGCAATTTGCAGTTTTTCTTTAACCGTCAAGCTTGCTGACAACGCTTGCTCGCCATCACGCAATGTGGTGTCGAATATAATGACCTGATCGTTCATGTTTGCTTCCTTCCTGATTTCTGCACTTTACGTGCAAGTTAATCGTTTACTTCCAGTATTTAGATATAAAAAAACCCGCATTCTCATGCGGGTTCTTAGAAATTGGTGTGGTTATTTTTCTTCCACAGCCTACCCGCGCGAACTGGTCACGATCAGGAGGAGGCTAAGCAGAATAGAAAAATGAGCTGACATAGTTGTTAAGCTTTCCACATAATTAAGTTAACAAATTAGTACCGCACTCCATTGAGCGCGTCAACCCTAAAGTCGATTTTTTATTCATATCGGATGAGTCTTTTCATTTGCTCGAGAAAAATGATGCGCTAAGTGAAACAGCATGGTGCAATAGAAACGTGCTAGAAGAGGCAAGTTCTCATCAAGTTTGCGACGTTTCATTACCAAAACAAACATTGGGATTGCGACTTGTCACACAAAGGCCCGAATTGTTTGGCAAAAGTTTTGAATGACCATTTATAGTAGTGCAGTTGCACTAGGTAAAAAGAAGGGTTAAGGAATAATGAGGTTAGCAAAACAATTTGGACGTTCAGCCGCAGTATTTACTCTGGTCAGCTTATCGGGTTGTCAGCTGTTTCAAGCTCAAACCTATATGGCAGAGATTTCCCCTGTTGCTATTAATGATCACTCTAAGAGTGTCATGGTGATTAATGATCAAATGGATCGATTCTTGAGCTACGAGGGACGTGAATCGTTTTTGAATCAAATGCTCGTTGCTCTTGAGTCGGACAGTCGAGATAAATTTAAAGGCAAAGATCCGGAAACCTATTCGTGGTGGAAGATCCGAGTGCAACCTAGTGAGAAACAACAAGCGGAAGTCTTCCGACCAACAGCTGACGGTGTGGATACCTCAAACCCCGTTGAGTTTATGGATGTCTCCTATCGCTCTAAGACCACATTAAACCTGCGATCCAAGCCGAGCCTAGAAGGAGAAAAGCTTGGCGTGTTATCGAAAGGGGAAGTTTTTAATGTGTTGGCAAAAGTGGTGGATCAACCTTGGTTTCTCGTTGAACAGAAAGGCGTGATAAAAGGTTACGTCCATAAGGATTATGCGCGCAGCAATGTGGTAAATCGTGACATTCTTTCTACACAGCCTAATCCTATTTTAGAGTCTGCTTCGAGCACAACTGAGCAAACGGGCATAGAGCATGAACTGTCAGGAAATTACACTTGCCGCTCCCTTAGCTACGAGCTAACAAAAGATGGCGACATGACGATGGGCTCTTTGCGCGCCTGTCGTAAGAAGAGAAAGGTCTGGTACATCGATACGCCTCAACCGCAGCAAGCAAACCCTTCTTAAGCGTTCTCTCCTATGATTGTGCTCAATAGATAGATCATTGGGCACTCCCTAATTTGGTATTTGTCATTAATTGTCCAAACTCCCGTCATGCAGTTGTCACCTAAACCTCCTACTTTTCACACAACGGCGTTGTCAAAGTAAGGAAAGGCCACATGCGAACCATAGAGACAATTACACAGCCAATTGCAACCATTGCTAAGTTTGATTTAGCGCTCTCTAGTGTTTGTCTTAAGCACCGTTTTAATCAGCAAGTTGCCAACATCAGTAAAGGAGTCTCCCACAGTGGTGACGGACATCTGTACTTGGTGCTAGGTTTATTAGCTTGGTATTTAGATAAAGAGCAGGGAGTTTGGTTTTTACTGGCGGGTTTACTTGCTTTTGCCATCGAGTTGCCAATTTATTGGACGCTGAAAAACAGTTTTAAGCGTCGTCGCCCTGAAGAACTCAGTGCACTCCTTCCTGCTTTTATTACCCCCTCTGATCGCTACAGTCTTCCTTCAGGACACACTGCCGCTGCGTTTGTCATGGCGACGCTGATTGATCATTTCTATCCGAGCCTAGGCGTTGCTGCATTCTTTTGGGCAAGTTTAATCGGAACTGCGCGAATCTTATTGGGGGTGCACTTTTTTACCGATGTCATCATTGGTGCACTGCTAGGTAGCCTTTGTGGTGGATTAGCGATTGCGATGCTGGGAGGCTAATTGATGAAAATCTTATACGGTGTTCAAGGTACAGGAAACGGACATATTGCGCGTGCGAGGGCGATGAGTCATGCGTTTAAAGAGCACGATGTTGAGGTCGATTTTTTGTTTTCTGGACGAGCGCCTGAAAAGTATTTTTCAATGGAAGCGTTTGGCGATTATCAGACTCGCCGAGGCTTCACCTTTATCACTGAAAAAGGTTCAGTGAACTATGCGAAAACAGCATTGAGTAACAATTTGGTGCAATTTTGCAAAGAAGTTAAACAGCTTGATTTGTCGTCCTACGATCTCGTGCTCAATGATTTCGAGCCTGTTACGGCATGGGCGGCAAAACAACAAAATAAGCCGTCGATTGGTATCAGTCACCAAAATGCTTTCCGTTATCCAGTGCCGTTAAAGGGAGCGAGTTGGTTAGACAAATCCGTCATTGAATACTTTGCTCCTTCTCAACACCACCTTGGTTTGCATTGGCATCATTTTGACCAGCCTTTGTTGCCGCCAATTGTACATACCGTCGATAGCCAAGCAGAAAATGACGATTTTGTTTTGGTTTACCTACCGTTCGAATCCATTGAAGACATCTCGGATTTACTGTTCCATTTTAACCAGCAAGCGTTCATCTGTTATCACCCCGATGTGATCGAATGTGAGCAGGTGGAAAACATAGAATTACGCCCTTTATGCCACAGCAACTTTCAGCATCATTTGCATCGGTGTAGTGGTGTCATTGCCAATGGTGGATTCGAGCTCCCTTCGGAAGCTCTGTCTCTAGGGAAAAAATTATTGCTTAAGCCACTCGCAGGTCAGTTTGAGCAACAAAGCAATGTCGCGACCTTAGAAGACTTAGGACTTGCGATGTCGATGGAGAGCTTAGACATTTCCGCAGTACGCCAGTGGCTAAAGGAGCAGCAAGCCGAAAGTGTGAAATATCCAGACGTTGCTCAGGCCATTGTTCATTGGGTATTACAAGGCGCGTGGGATTCACAAGCGGAGTTATCCAAACAGTTGTGGGAGCAAGTTGATTTCCCAAGTTACGTGTCGAACATTTAAGTACGTTGTTCTAAGTACATTGTTCCTTCCTATTTTTGACACGATTTTGTTGCAGCCTTTCAATCTAGAAGGCTGCATTTTTATTCTTTCTCTTTCATTTCTATTCAATGTGTATTTGCTGATAATTTGACTGATAAGTGCAAATTTCACTCAGAGATATAGTCGTCATCTGTTGGTTTGCTCTCGACTAATAACTAGGATAAATGCATGCGTGTGGTGACCATCCGTCTCATCAATTTGCTAAATACTTCCTCAAAGAATGCGCTTTTACGTGTTTTATAGTTTTTTATGTTTTTATCAAGTTGTTGTTATTTAAAGGGTAAATACCTAATCGGCTAAAATTTACTGATTAAATATCAATCTAGTTGCGAAACCGCAATCGATTAGTTGATAGTACAGTTCGAGCCGGAAGTATCCGGACAGCAAATATAATAAAAAGTTAGGTTATCTATTCGTAAAATGATTCGAATCCAGCCGCCGTCTTTTGTGCGAGATGGGATTCTATTCGTTATGAATTTAATGAACAAAGTTGACGATTACAAAAGAGGCGCACTCAATGTTAGAGAAGAAAGATGCGATGAGCGCAATTGCTAGCTACCGTATGGAAAGCACTTTGCGTGGTGTAGATTTAAACCTACTGACTGTATTTGATGCTGTGATGCAAGAGCAAAATATTACTCGTGCAGCACATAACTTAGGCATGTCTCAGCCGGCAGTAAGTAATGCCGTGGCACGCCTAAAAGTGATGTTTAACGACGAGCTGTTTATGCGTCAGGGCCGTGGTATTCAGCCAACGCAACGTGCTCGTCAATTGTTTGGCCCAATTCGCCAAGCATTACAGCTGATTCGTAATGAACTTCCTAGCTCCGTATTCCAACCAGAATCTTCGACTCGCTTATTTAAGTTGGCGATTTGCAGCCCTTGTGACATGCGTTTTGCTCCGAAGATCATGGCAAAAGTGAATCAACAAGCACCAAACGTTCAGCTTCACCTAGATGCAGAATTTGACCGTCTTTTGTCTGAGCGTATGCGCTATCAAGAAATTGATTTCGTGATCGATTATGCTCGCTTTGATGAGCAAGGTTTCTCAAGTACTGAAATTTTCAAAGATGAATTAGTGGTTATCGCGTCAAAAACACACCCACGCATTCAAGGTGGTGTAACGGCCGAGCAACTGCTTAACGAAAAACATGCGAAGTTATCGAAAGTGCACGGTCAACGTAGCTTCTCAGAACAAGCATATCGTGAACTGGATTGCCAAGCCGCGTACGAAGGCTCTAGTCTAAGCAACCTGCTATATGTGGTGGGTCAATCTGAGCTTGTGACTATCGCGCCACGTTGGATGGCAGAAAATGCGGTAAACAGTGATCAGCTGCAAATTCTAGACTTCCCATTTGCAAACAAGGAAATCAGCGGCTTCTTAAGCTGGCATGAATCAAGTGAAAAAGATAAAGGCCACATTTGGCTGCGCGATCAACTGATGATCACTTGTGGTGAAGTGGTTGCCGCAAAATAAGATGACGTTTGGTCTTATCGGTTAAGACCATATTGGTAATCATCAATTTTTACAATTCATTGGTCCCCGAGAGATTTTTGTCTCTCGGGGCTTTTTGTTTTAGCAATCAACAATCGAAACAGTAAGTTAAATAGAGTAATCATTCAGCAATTTGAGGCACGTTCGCGACGTATAAGTGATAGTTGTCTCTTATTAATGATAAGTTTGATACTGGTCAGTTGCGTTTTAGCAAGCCGTGAGTACACTTGTTCGCTCAATTAGCTTACGCCTGTAAGCCAAAAGGTAAGTAAAAGAATGGCCAAGTTAGATTTTCATATCGTTAAACGTATTCGTGAACAAATTGCGAACGGTGGTACACGCGTTGCACTCAAGCATAAAGTGGGTGAGGAATGGCAAGGTATTACGTGGACGCAATTTGGTCAGCAAGTTGATGCTTTATCACTTGCACTTTTGGCTCAGGGATTAGGAGTCCAAGATAAAATCGGCATTTTCTCGAACAACATGCCGCAATGGACGATTGCTGATATTGCAGCGCTACAACTACGCGGCGTAACAGTACCTATTTACCCAACCAATACCGCCGCTCAGTCGGCGTACATCATTGACAACGCAGACGTCAAAGTGCTGTTTGTTGGTGAGCAGCCACAATTTGACGCAGCAGTGAGCATTTTCGACCAGTGCGAGCAGTTAGAGCTCATTGTTGCAATGTCTGATGATATCGAACTTAGCGAGCATGATTTCGTTATCTCTTGGCAAGCATTTGTCGCCAAAGGCGATACCACATACCAAGTTGAATTGGACGCACGTTTAGAGCAAGCAAAGGAAGATGATCTACTCACGTTGATCTACACCTCGGGCACAACAGGACAACCAAAGGGTGTCATGTTGGACTACGCAAACATTGCGGCGCAATTGGAAGGGCACGATCAACGTTTGAGCCTTTCTCAAAGTGATGTGTCATTGTGTTTCCTTCCGCTGTCACACGTATTTGAACGCGCTTGGACCTTTTATGTGTTGTACAAAGGGGCGACCAACTGCTATTTGCAAGACACCATGCAGGTACGTGATGCACTGAGCCAAGTGCAACCTACCGTGATGTGTGCCGTGCCGCGTTTCTATGAGAAGATCTTCTCTGCGATTCACGAGAAAGTGTCTCGCGCGCCAATTCATCGCAAGATCATGTTTACTTGGGCTGTGAACATGGGCGCAAAAATGGCCGCTTGTCATCAAGAAAAACGTCAGCCATCTCTCATGCTGCGCAAGTCATATGCCCTGGCGGATAAATTGGTTCTGAGCAAGCTGCGTGCGTTACTTGGTGGACAAATCAACTTTATGCCGTGTGGCGGTGCAAAGTTAGATGAAACCATAGGCCGATTCTTCCACGCGATTGGTATCAATGTGAAGTTAGGTTACGGCATGACTGAAACCACGGCGACAGTATCGTGTTGGGATGATAAGTGCTTTAATCCAGACTCTATTGGTATGTCGATGCCTGGCGCGCAAGTGAAGATCGGTGAGAACAACGAGATTCTCGTGCGTGGTCCAATGGTGATGCGTGGCTATTACAAAATGCCAGAAGAGACCGAAAAGACCTTTGACGAGCACGGTTTCCTAAAAACTGGCGATGCGGGTTACATTGATGAAAATGGCAACCTGTTCATCACTGATCGTATCAAAGAGTTGATGAAAACTTCAGGTGGTAAATACATCGCTCCACAAATGATTGAAGGTGCGATTGGTAAAGACCACTTCATCGAGCAAATCGCGGTTATCGCGGACACGCGTAAGTTTGTCTCGGCGCTGATTGTGCCGTGTTTTGATTCTCTTGAAGAGTATGCGAAAGAGCTGAATATCAAGTATCACGATCGCGTTGAATTGATTAAGCATCACCAAGTGGTCGAAATGCTTGAAAAGCGTGTTAACGATCTCCAAAAAGAGTTGGCAAAGTTTGAACAGGTGAAGAAGTTTAAACTGTTACCAAGAGCTTTCTCTATGGATGATGGTGAGTTAACGCCAACTCAAAAACTGCGTCGTAAAGTCATCAATGACAAATACCAAGATGAAATTGAAGAAATGTATAAGGAAAAGTCAGAGAAAAAGTAACTTAAGCTGACTTAGATTTTATATTGATGAAAAAATCCCCAGTGATGATATTGCGCATTACTGGGGATTTTTGTTTGTGTTGATTCTTTCTATTTTGCTCACCAAATACAGCTATTTAGCACCCTATACTTAAAAGGTTCTGAAATAATGTTCTTTTTTTGAACGTTAAATTTTTAGGTTGTACTGTGAAATAAGGTATGTGTGGCTGCTATTCCTACTAACATTCTAATTACTAGCATCTTGTTTAAAAAGTAGACCAATCTCTCATTAGACCCGTTGATAATAAAACGTTACATTTGTTGGGTAACCTTGCGGGATGTTATGACGAACGCAAGACATAGCCGAAAACGTGGAAGTATTTCGATTAGGCTACGAATAAGACCTAGACTATGTAAAACCAGACCAATCCGTTGACCTTACGGTGAGGAAACTGGCTAAGGAGAGCAATTATGACAGCAATGTTGTCAGGCGCAGAGATGGTGGTTCAATCTCTGATAGAAGAGCACGTAGAGCAGATTTTTGGCTACCCAGGTGGCTCTGTTTTGGATATCTACGATGCACTGCATGCCAAAACCGATCAAATCAAACACGTACTTGTAAGGCATGAGCAAGCCGCCACTCATATGGCAGATGGTTACGCTCGCGCTACCGGTAAACCGGGTGTCGTACTGGTATGTTCAGGTCCGGGCGCGACCAATACCATTACTGGTATTGCCACGGCTTATATGGACTCCATCCCAATGATCGTTATTTCGGGTAACGTACCTAATAGCCTAATTGGTAATGATGCTTTCCAAGAATGTGACATCGTTGGTGTCTCTCGCCCAGTGGTCAAACACAGCTTTTTAGTGAAAAAAGCGGAAGATATTCCTGAAACGATCAAGAAAGCGTTTTATATCGCGACCACAGGTCGACCTGGTCCAGTAGTGATTGACTTGCCGAAAGATGTAATGAATCCGCAAATCAAACTGCCTTACCAATACCCAGAAACGCTTTCAATGCGTTCTTACAAGCCGACGACGTCGGGTCATAAAGGCCAGATTAAAAAAGCGCTTAAATCGCTGTTAGAAGCGAAAAAACCAGTGCTTTATATCGGTGGTGGTGCTGTGATTTCTGGCGCTCATGAACATATTTTAGAGCTCTCCGACAAGCTGAACCTTCCAGTAGTCAGTACGTTGATGGGACTAGGCGCATTCCCTGGAACACATAAAAACTCACTGGGCATGCTGGGTATGCACGGTACTTACGAAGCCAATATGGCGATGCATGAAGCGGATCTTATTTTTGGTATCGGTGTGCGTTTTGATGATCGCACGACGAACAACCTTGAAAAATACTGCCCAAACGCAAAAGTCATGCATATTGATATCGATCCATCATCGATCTCGAAAAACGTGAAGGTGGATTTACCTATCGTAGGCTCTGCGGAAAAAGTGCTTACAACCATGCTTGGCCTGCTGGCAGAGCAAGAAGGTGGGAATGATCAAGATGCCATCACCGCATGGTGGGATGACATTCAGGTGTGGCGTGACCGAAATTGTTTGGCTTATGAGAAGTCACCAGAGCGAATTAAACCACAGCAAGTGATTGAAACCTTGCACAAGCTGACCAATGGTGATGCGTATGTTGCTTCTGATGTGGGTCAGCACCAGATGTTTGCAGCACTTTACTACCCATTTAACAAACCACGCCGTTGGATCAACTCGGGTGGATTGGGCACTATGGGATTTGGCCTTCCGGCTGGTATGGGTGTTAAGTTTGCCATGCCACAAGAAGAAGTCGTAGTTGTTACGGGTGATGGCAGTATTCAAATGAATATCCAAGAGCTTTCGACAGCCATGCAATACGACATTCCAGTGAAGATCATCAACCTAAACAACCGATTCTTAGGCATGGTAAAACAGTGGCAAGACATTATTTATCAAGGTCGTCACTCAAATTCTTACATGAGTTCTGTTCCTGATTTTGCAGCGATTGCAGAGGCTTATGGTCACGTCGGTATTCGTATCGAAACGCCTGATCAGCTCGAAGAAGGGCTACAAAAAGCGTTGGATATGAAAGATCGTCTGGTGTTTGTGGACATCAACGTAGACGAAACCGAACACGTATACCCGATGCAAATCAAAGGTGAGGGTATGGATAAAATGTGGCTAAGCAAAACGGAGAGAACTTAATATGAGACACATTATTTCACTGCTATTGGAAAACCAACCGGGTGCGTTGTCTCGTGTTGTTGGTTTGTTCTCTCAACGTGGTTACAACATTGAATCTTTGACGGTATCACCGACAGATGATGAAACGCTTTCGCGAATGAACATTACCACGACGTCTGATGAGATGCAGTTGGAGCAAATTCAGAAGCAGTTACACAAATTGATCGATGTGCTGAAAGTACAAGAAGTCACCGAGTATGAGCACATCGAACGTGAACTGATGATGGTGAAAGTGAAAGCCAGCGGTTTTGCGCGAGCAGAAGTGAAACGGACGGCAGACATCTTCCGTGGCCAGATCGTGGATGTCACTGCTGCTCAATACACGGTTCAACTTGCGGGCACGAGTGAAAAGTTGGATGCCTTCATTCAAGCGATATCTGAAGTAACTGAAGTCGTCGAAGTTGCTCGTAGCGGGGTAGTGGGTATTGCCCGAGGTGAGCGCGCTCTCAAACCTTAGACATATAGTCGCATATATAAAAGCCACTTAATCTAAGTGGCTTTTTGTTTAGAAAATAACAATTAATGATATAATTGTCGTTTTAGTAAGCATTATAGGCAGTAGACGCGTGAAAATACCCAAGCGAGTCGGCACATTGTTGGCGACAGCACTATTTTTTAGTGCGCTCACTGCAGTTTACTATTATCAGAAATATCTGACGTTACTAGAGAGTAACGTTGAGAATACCGCTCAAGAAGCATTACACCAACTGGCTTATACTGGTCGCGAATACAACAATATTCAGGATCAAATTGAGACGATAAGCGATCTTCTCGGTCACAGCCAAAGTCTTTACGACTATCTACGTCAGCCGAACCGAGTCAACCTTTCTATCTTAGAAGATATGTGGATCTCGGTTGCGATCAACCAAAAGCTATATAAACAAATTCGTTTTCTTGATATTACCGGTCAGGAAAAAGCACGGATTAATTACGATTTCAAAACGGGTATCGCTGCACCCGCCCTCAAATTACATGACAAGTCAGAGCGGGATTATTTTCATTACGCGCAAGGTTTAGGTAATGATGAAATTGCGTCGTGGGGGATTGAACTGGAGCGGGAAAATGGTGAGCTTGTTTACCCTTATAGCCCTTCATTGCGTATTCTGATGCCGATTTCTCTCAATGGGAAACGCGAAGGGTATCTTGTTCTTAATGTTGATATTGAGTATTTATCTTCTCGACTCAACTACTCACCGGTGCGGGATTTTCATATTGAGTTAATTAAAAGTGATGGCTTTTATATCGCGAGTCCTAAGTCATCACGCTTGTACGGCAATATTATCCCAGCTCGTTCTCAATTTAATTTTGGCCGGATGTACCCCAACATTTGGCGCACGATGATCTCAGAAGTTTCGGGCTATGAGTACAACGGCTCGAATTTGATTGCGTATAGCACGATCCAATTTGTTTCTCGTGAACCTCTTCATCTGGTGATTGATCTCACGAATGAGCAATTACTATCTCGATCTCAGCGAGATATTGATGACTTAATCCAAGAAGCGTTTTTTGTATTAAGTTTGGTGTTTGGTTTTACTTTACCAACGACTGCGCTGGCCCTGCACTATCGACGTCATAGTATGGAGTCGAAGTTAGCTCGGGCTGCACTTGATGGCATGACTGCGGTGATGATCTCAGATGCGTCACACCGAATCATTATGGTGAACCAAGAATTTGAAAACATGATGGGCTATTCAACCAAGCATACTCAAGGCTGGAATGCGCATAATCTAATTTTCTTACCGGAAGATCTCGAGTCGACCCTCAATATTTGGAATAAGCTTGCAAACGAGCACATTTGGGAAGGTGAGGTTCGTTGTCGAACCAAGTTTAATCACGTATTTACCGCCATTATGCGCATTCAGGCAAACTTAACCAAGTCAGGTAAAGTAAGCTATTACATCACGTCGCTGGTGGATATTTCCGAGCAAAAAGAGCTGGAAGAAAAGCTACGCAACCTCAGTGAAAAAGATGGTTTGACGGGCTTGTGGAACCGCCGAAAATTTGAAGAGCAATTAGCGCAATATGCCGGGATTATTGAGCGTTATCCTGACAGTCCCCCTGCATGTTTGGCGTTGTTTGATATTGACCACTTTAAGCGCATTAACGATGAACTTGGGCACGATGAAGGGGACAAAGTGATTTGCAGTGTCGCTGAGACTCTTCTTAAAGAGGTACGCAGTACTGACTTTGTTTCTCGCGTCGGTGGTGAGGAGTTTGCGGTGATCATGCCGCATACCACACTCGAAGAAGCAGAAGTTGTATTGAACCGGTTACGTGTGGCGGTTCAACTGCGCAGTGATAGAGCGATTACTGTTAGCGCCGGATATAGTGATTTAACTTCTGATCGCACGCGCACTTATAAATGTGCTGATATTGCCTTGTATGAATCCAAAAGTGCAGGGCGTAACTGCGTATCGCTATGCCATAGTTTCGATGATATTGCTTAGCTCTTTTTCAAAAACAAAAAATCGGGGATAGACCCCGATTTTTATGCTTATTTTAGCCTCTGCGTTATTCGCTAGCCAGTATGCGATATTGGTTGTCGATGGCCGCTTCGATACACTGCATTGACTGTTTCAAATAACGCTCTAGATAACCTAAAGCATCCTGGCTCTTTTTATCTAACGACGTCTTCATCAGCATTTCTTGCTCATCGATATTACAGTGCCCTGGGTTTCCAGTACCTAACATTTGCATAGCAAAATATTGGTAACGCTTAATTTGTGCGAGTAGATCACGGAAAAAACCGAACATATTGGCAGAGCCAGCGCCTTCAAACAGCGCAGTAAGAAACTGATTATGGCGTTCTTCCCATTCCTTCCAGCAAAAGCTTTCGCCAGATTTAGAGCGGGATAACTTGTGATAAGCGGTTAGGACGTCCAGTTCCCAATTTTCATCGCCAATCACAATTGCTTTATTTAGTAGGCATGCAGAGACCATTTGTAGGCTTTCGTACAAGTCATTCAACTCATCTTTACATACAGGTGCAACCCAGCAGCCTTTTTGCGGCTCGAGTTTGACGTATTTGCTCCACGATAACTGCACCAAAGCTTCGCGAATGGGTGACGCTCCTACGTTGTACTTCTCTTTGAGTTCCGCAACCACGAGTTTTTGACCCGGTTTAAGCACGCCATCGAGAATATCCTGACGGATCATTTTTGATACTTTGTCGGTAAGAGTGGGACTGGACACATACACCTCATAGAAATTTTAATCGTGACGACAAAATTAAACAGTACGAAATTCTGCGCATGGTGAATGATACAGTTAGGCTATTATTAGAGCAAGAAAGCCATATAAAAAAAGAGGGCATAAGCCCTCTTTATCAATCAACTGAAGTATGAAAAGTTCAGTCTTATAGTACGTGTACAGAAGCTGTGTTCGTAGTGCCTGAAGCGACTAGAGCACCAGAAACCATCACTACGATGTCGCCTTTGTTACCTAGACCAGATTCTAGAGCAAGCTCTTTACCTGCTACGTAGAATGCGTCGGTGCTTTCGATAGAATCAACAACAACTGGCGTCACACCTTTAGTTAGAACAAGTTGTGCTGCTGTTTTCTTGTTTGTTGTTAGTGCTAGGATGTTTGCAGTTGGGAAGTACTTACGTACTGAACGTGCAGATTTACCACCTTCAGTTGCAACAACGATAAGTGGAGCAGCTAGTTTTTCAGCTGTGTCTACCGCGCCTTTACATACTGCTTCAGTGATACGTAGACGTGGGCTGTCTAGACGAGAACCTAGCTCAGCTTTTAGAGCTGAATCAGTACGGTTCGCGATTTGAGCCATGATAGTTACCGCTTCAACTGGGTACTTACCTTTAGCAGTTTCACCAGAAAGCATTACTGCGTCAGTACCGTCCATTACCGCGTTAGCAACGTCGCCTGCTTCCGCACGAGTAGGACGTGGGTTGTTGATCATAGAATCAAGCATTTGAGTTGCAGTGATAACCATCTTACGTGCACGGTTACACTTCTCGATCATCATTTTCTGAGCGAAGATTACTTCTTCAGCTGGGATTTCAACACCTAGGTCACCACGAGCAACCATGATGCCGTCAGAAAGCTCTAGGATCTCGTCGAAGTTATCAACGCCTTCTTGGTTTTCGATCTTAGAGATGATGTGGATGTTCTCGCCGCCGTTTGCCGCTAGAACTTCACGGATTTCTTGAACGTCAGAAGCTTTACGGATGAAAGAAGCAGCTACGAAGTCAACGCCTTGCTCACAACCGAATTTAAGGTCGTTCTTATCTTTTTCAGATAGAGCAGGTAGGTTTACAGAAACGCCAGGAAGGTTAACACCTTTGTTCTCGCCTAGTGCACCATTGTTAAGTACTTTACATTTAACTTCTGTTTCAGTCTTAGAGATAACTTCCATCTCGATTAGACCGTCGTCGACTAGGATAGTGTTACCTACGTTTAGGTCTGCTGCGAAACCAGCGTAAGTTACTGCAACTTTATCTTTGTTACCTACAACTGAAGTGTCAGTTGTGAAAGTGAATTCTTGACCAGCTACTAGATCAACGTCGTTACCGCCTTCTAGCTTAATAGTGCGGATTTCTGGACCTTTAGTATCTAGAAGAATTGCTAGTGGTTTGCCAGTAGCTTCCATTACTTTACGGAAGTTCGCGATACGAGTGCCGTGTTCTTCGTAGTCACCGTGAGAGAAGTTAAGACGCATTACGTTCATGCCTGCGTTCACTAGCTCAGTTAGCTTCTCTACAGATTCAGTTTTAGGGCCAATCGTACATACGATTTTGGTCTTTTTCATGGAAGATACTCTCCGGTAAGTATAGTTACAATTTGAAAGTCGGTTGTTTACTCTGAAGTTAGGGCGTTATTGATGACATTTAGTGCCTGTCACCCACCGATTTTTCGCCTCATTATCAGTACTTCAGATTCTGAAAGTCTTTCACCAAGTTTAGTCATTTTATGACTAAAAGATCGGCGATTTTGGTTACCTTTTTGTGACTAATCCCACTTTATATGCAGAAAGTTGCAAAAAAATAGCCTTCAATTCTGTAATTTTTTTTCTTTTCGGTGGCGAATTCTACCACTGAATGAATCCAATATCACTGTTTAAGAATTGTCTTAGGACAAGGTTTTATCGAGAAATATTAATTTTTTGGATCGAAATAAATGGACTTGAAAGTTTCGGTTTGACTATAATAAATTTCACATCGAAACTTAAATTCAAAACGTAAATGTCGAAACGAAACACTCAACTAAGAAGACACGCCATTTCTAACTTGGTTTCTGAGCTAGGAGAAGTCAGCGTTGACGAACTCGCTCAGAAATTCGAAACCTCAGAGGTCACGATTAGAAAGGATTTAGCTTCTTTAGAGAAAAATGGCCAACTTCTACGCCGCTACGGCGGTGCGATTGCTATCCCAACAGAAGTCATTCACGAAGAATTGAGCGCTAATGTTTCGACTCGAAAGCTAAACTTGGCAAAAGCAGCGGCATCACTGATTCGAGACCATAATCGCATCGTGATCGACAGTGGCAGTACGACGGCTGCGTTGATTCAACAGTTGAATGACAAACGTGGCTTAGTTGTCATGACCAACTCGTTGCATGTTGCTAACGCCCTTAATGAATTAGAGAGCGAACCAACACTGCTGATGACTGGCGGGACTTGGGATACGCACTCAGAATCTTTTCAAGGCAAAGTAGCCGAATCTGTGTTACGAGCTTACGACTTTGACCAGCTATTTATCGGTGCGGATGGCATCGATTTAGAACGCGGTACCACAACATTTAATGAATTGGTTGGTTTGAGTAAGGTGATGGCGGAAGTGTCGCGCGAAGTGATCGTCATGATCGAATCGGAAAAAATCGGTCGTAAGATCCCGAATTTAGAGCTCGCTTGGCATCAAATTGATGTGCTAGTGACGGATGCTGATATTCAGCAAGAACACAAAATACAGATTGAACAACATGGCGTGAAAGTTATTTGCGCCTAACCTAATAATGTAATCAGTTTCATATTTCACTTCCCTCTGAATACAGGCCTTTGCTTGCTGCCTCTATCTGAAACATGGCTAGGGAAGAACAAAACTACAAACGGAGATAAACACATGTGTGGAATCGTAGGTGCAGTAGCACAACGAGATGTTGCAGAAATTTTGGTTGAAGGTCTACGCCGCTTAGAGTACCGCGGTTACGACTCGGCTGGCGTTGCTGTTGTTGATGGCGAGTCAAACCTAACGCGCGTTCGTCGCTTGGGTAAAGTGCAAGAACTGGCTGATGCAGTAGAAGAAGCAAAAGTGATCGGCGGAACGGGTATTGCGCACACTCGTTGGGCGACGCACGGTGAACCATCTGAAGTTAATGCACATCCACATATGTCTGGCGATATTGCTGTTGTACATAACGGTATTATCGAAAACCACGAAGAGCTTCGTGAATTGCTTCAATCTCGTGGTTACGTGTTTGAATCTCAAACGGATACAGAAGTTATCGCACACATGGTTGAGTGGGAACTTCGCACTTCAGAAACGCTACTAGAAGCAGTACAAAAAACAGCAAAACAACTGGAAGGTGCCTACGGTACGGTAGCACTTGATCGTAAAGATCCTTCGCGCATCGTAGTTGCACGTTCAGGCAGCCCGATCGTAATTGGTTTTGGTGTGGGTGAGAACTTCCTGGCTTCTGACCAACTTGCGCTACTGAATGTAACGCGCCGTTTCATGTACCTAGAAGAAGGTGATGTGGCAGAAATCACTCGCCGTGAAGTTACTGTCTTTGACGCAACGGGCGAGCTGGTTGAGCGTGAAATCGTAGAATCTAACGCAGAACATGATGCTGGCGATAAAGGCCAATACCGCCACTTCATGCAAAAAGAAATCTATGAGCAACCTAAAGCGTTGATCAACACAATGGAAGGCCGTATCACGGCAGACTCCGTTGTAACTGATGCGATCGGTGTGCATGCGGCAGACATTCTAAGTAAAGTAGAGCACGTACAAATCGTTGCGTGTGGTACGTCTTACAACGCAGGTATGACAGCGCGTTACTGGTTTGAAGATATTGCTGGCGTGAGCTGTGACGTAGAAATCGCCTCTGAATTTCGTTACCGCAAGTTTGTGACTCGTCCAAACAGCCTATTGATCACGTTGTCTCAGTCTGGTGAAACCGCCGATACGCTAGCAGCACTTCGTCTTGCGAAAGAAAAAGGTTACATGGCGGCGATGACCATTTGTAACGTAGCAGGCTCTTCTTTGGTTCGTGAATCAGATTTTGCGTTCATGACTCGCGCTGGTGTTGAAATCGGTGTCGCTTCAACCAAAGCGTTCACGACTCAGCTTTCTGCACTATTGATGCTGGTTACGGCGTTAGGTAAAGAGCAAGGCCGCGTCAGCAAAGAGAAAGAAAAAGAGATTGTTGAAGCGCTACACGCACTTCCTAAGCAAATCAATGCGGCACTTTCTTTCGAGAAAGACATTGAAGCACTAGCGACAGATTTCGCAGACAAGCACCACACACTGTTCCTAGGTCGTGGTGAATTCTATCCAATCGCGATGGAAGCGTCTCTAAAATTGAAAGAGATCTCTTACATCCACGCAGAAGCTTACGCGGCGGGTGAACTGAAACATGGTCCTCTAGCGCTGATTGATGCTGACATGCCTGTTGTTGTGGTTGCACCAAGTAACGACCTACTTGAAAAGCTAAAATCAAACGTTGAAGAAGTACGTGCACGTGGCGGCCTTCTATACGTATTCGCAGATGCAGACGCAGGCTTCGAAGGCGATGAGACAATGAAGATCATCACGATGCCTCACGTTAGTGAAATCACGGCGGCGATCTACTACACCATCCCAATGCAGTTGCTGTCTTACTACGTAGCACTGATCAAAGGTACGGACGTAGACCAACCACGTAACCTAGCGAAAGCGGTAACGGTTGAGTAATAACGCTTAACAGCAAAAATTCCAAGCGGCACATGCGAGAGTATGTGCCGTTTTTTTGTCTTGTGCTAAGCGTGATGGAGCGATCAAGAGCTTTCGCCAGTAGGTTGCTTTCATGACAAAAATGTCATTTTGTTGAAAGGGTGGTGTCAGAGGCGGTGTTCAATAATGACCTCATTGAAAACAAGCACTCAAAGGTTAACAACATGAACGCAATCAAAACTGCTCTTTTTGTAACGGTAATGGCAATCACTAGCGCATCTGCATTCGCTCAACCACTTTTCACTGGTGGTAACTACGTGAGCCGCGAAGAGATGAAAACCATCTCAGTTACGCCGACAGCAACGTCAGATGAGGCTTATCAACAGGCACTGTCTGAACTCAATTCACTTAAAACCATGACGGCTCGTGAACTGAATAAAGAGCTCAATATCCTGACGTTTAATGTGAAGTCTCGCAGTACGCATTTAAAAGATGGTGGCTTCGTGACCGTGCAAGAACGCATGAATGAAGATGGTCAGTTGGAATATTTGGGCAAAGTGAATGTCAAAGTGCATTATGCCGAACGCGATAACAATCGATAATGGTTTGCCAATGGGGAAGAGTATGGTGTGGTTCACATCATGCTCTTTTTCGAGCTTTATACTGGGTTCTCATCCTCCCGCTAACACACTAGGTAAGTAAAGTTGAAAATATTGATCGTCGAAGATGAGCACAAAGCCGGAGAATATCTGCAAAAAGGTTTGATTGAATCTGGGTATGTGGTGGATTTAGTGCATGATGGGGTCGATGGGCTTTATCACGCTACCAGTGAAGAATATGACTTAATCCTCCTCGACATTATGTTGCCTAAACTCGATGGTTGGCAGGTGCTTAATACATTGCGCAGTAGTGGGATTCACACCCCAGTGATCATGCTGACAGCGAAGGAGCAAGTGGAAGATCGCGTGCGCGGTTTTGAGCTGGGTGCCAATGACTATGTCGTAAAACCTTACGCGTTTGCGGAGCTACTGGCGCGTGTTCAAAACGTATTTCGTCATCATATTGCCGCGCAAGTGGTCGCATCGCCGCAAACATTACGTGTGGCAGATTTAGAACTTGATATGATCAAACGCGTTGCCACGCGCGCGGAGCAGTCGATATCGCTTACCGCCAAAGAATATGCCCTGCTTGAGTTGTTGATGCGCAAAACTGGCCAAGTGCTTTCACGTACCACCATTGCGTCGTTAGTGTGGGATATGAATTTTGACAGCGATACCAATGTGATTGATGTGGCGGTCAAACGTCTGCGTAGCAAAGTGGACAAACCGTTCGATAAACCACTGATTCACACTGTCAGAGGGATGGGCTACAAACTCGAAGAGAGTCGTGATGTCTAAGTTTTCGCTGCCTTTTTCCATGAAAAACAAGCTCGTGCTGATGTTTGTTAGCATGACGTTTGTTACCTATTTTTCTTTGGCTTTCATCCTACAGTACGCCATTGAGCGCCACTTTTATTCGCAAGATTTCAGCTATATTTCCAGTAAGTTCAATGCCATTGAGAACGAGTTAAAACGCTCGCCAGAGGATGTGTTCAAGCAAGCGAATAACAGTACGCTCTATATGTGGGTGTTTGAAGGCAAGCAGAACGTGTATCAGAATTCGAGCCTGACGATTCCTCAGAACCGAGCCTACAGCATTAGCTCACCTCAGGTCTTAAATCACGAGCGCGCCATCGAATGGAGTGAGGACTCGCTGAATATTCGCGCGTTTGCGTTTCAAGCTGGGGAGTATCAGGTGGTGCTCGGCATGAGTATCAATCACCATATTTTGTTTTTGGATAAGCTCGACTGGATTTTGTTTTGGGCGCTCGGTTTGGCGTTTGTGATTTCTTCCGCGTTGAGCGGTTGGATGGTAAAACGTGGGTTGAAGCCGATTGTGGGATTGAATCAGCACATTCAACAGATATCACCAGAGCAAATGGGCATTCGTCTCGACCCCGATTCGTTGCCAATAGAACTGCGCGAGTTAGCCAACAAACACAACGCGATGCTCGATAGGTTGCAAACTGGTTTTCGCCGCTTGAGCGAGTTTTCTTCTGATATAGCACATGAGTTAAAAACGCCACTCACCAACATTACCACGCAAAATCAGGTCATTTTAGGTGCGTGTCGAACGCCTGAAGAGTATCAGGATGCGATTGCCTCAACGTTGGAAGAACTCAACCGCATCACGAAAACCATCAACGATTTGCTCTACATTGCCAAGGCCGAAAACAAGCTCATTCATCGCCATGACGAAGTGTTTGCGGTGCAGGAGGAAATCGACCGTTTGGTCGCGTATTTTGAAATATTGGCCGAAGATGCCGATGTGCAAATCGTGAGCTCAGGCGACGGTCAGCTCTATATGGACAAAAACATGTTTGAGCGTGCAGTGGGCAATTTGCTCTCCAACGCGATTCGTCATGCGTATGCTGATTCAACCATTGTGATTGACGTTCAAGAGGTTGATGAACAGGTTACGATATCGGTCAGCAACCAAGGTGACACCATTGCCGAGCAAAACTTACCGTACCTTTTCGACCGGTTTTATCGCGCAGATAAATCTCGCCAACATGTAGGTAGCGTAGGTGCAGGGCTAGGTTTGTCGATTACCCAATCTATCGTGCAAGCGTATGAAGGACAGATAAAAGTAACATCAGATAAAGACAAGACGCGGTTTGTTATGATGTTGCCATCGGCAGGTGTCAATGGAAGTGATAAGTCAGTTGAAGCATAAAAGGCAAACCTTGGCTTGCCTTTTGAGACTCAAACTCGTTTGAAGTTATTTGGGTTATTGGCCCAGTTGATGAGCGGTTAGAATAGCAGAGTAGACATTTTCTGCCGTCACTGGGAATGGCATATTGTGGATGGTTTCTCCCTCGGCCGTTGAGGCTTCGGCGACCTCGCGCAACTTAGCGTGGTTTAGCTCTTTAACGCCCATATCAAATAAGTTGGTTGGTAGACCTACAGATCGGCAGAAGGCGAGAACCGTATTAATCTCTTCCATCGCTGCGTTTTCTAACACCAATTGAACAAGCGTGCCGAACGCGACTTTCTCACCATGATAGAGATGGTGACACTCTTCGAGCTTGGTTAGGCCGTTATGAATAGCGTGAGCGCCTGCTAGGCCACTGCTTTCAAAACCGATACCGCTTAGGTATGTATTGGCTTCAATAATATTTTCTACCGCTTTGGTGCTCACACCATTTTCTACCGCAGCTTTTGCTTTTAAACCATCTTCAAGCAAGGTTTCATAGCAAAGTTTCGCAAGCGCTTGTGCTGAACGCGTCGCTAACCCACCGGCCATTGTTGCCTTACCAGAGGTCATGTTGGCACGAGCTTCAAAGTAGGTGGAAAGCGCGTCGCCCATCCCCGATACAAGTAAGCGAACAGGGGCTTTGGCGATGACTGATGTATCCATTATGACCATGTCTGGGTTTTTAGGGATCATCAAGTATTCCGCAAATTCACCTTCTGGTGTGTATATCACCGCAAGAGCAGAGGTTGGCGCATCAGTCGAGGCAATCGTAGGAACCACCACGACAGGAATTTTGGTGTAAAACGCAACGGCCTTTGCTGTATCTAAGGTTTTACCACCACCAATACCGACAATGACATCATGTTTTTGAGTCGCACAAATGTCCGTGATGCGTTCAATCTCAACGCGCGAACATTCGCCACCAAAAATGTTCATAGTGAGTGGAAGCTTCTCGTCAGCAAAGCTTTGTTTGACGTCATCACCAACCAGGTTAGTCACGAACTCATCGGCAATGACTAACGGACGTTCACCTAATGTTTTCACATAGTGAGCGATAGATGTAAGTACTTGTTCACCTTGGACGTATTTGCTTGGGCTGATAATAATTTTGTCCATAATTCAAACCTTTAACCTTTTTTATGTGTGTTTTGGACTGCAATGAATATCCATTGTAGGGATAAGGTTTATATTAGGTTTGGTGTGGTAGGTGGTGAAGGATATCTCTGGTTTTGTTCCATGCTTTTATGACCTCTGTGTCAAACCGACTGTCAGAAGTAATAAGCATCAGCATGCTTTATGGCGCCGATCACTATTCAAGCGAATCTGTCGTTTTTCGTTTCATATTGAAACGAAAATTCCGAAGTCGTTGTTTCAATATGAAACGGATTGATTTTTGTTGAGCACGTTTTTTCTCTGTTTAAGATGAATTCATACCCTACATAAAAATATAAATGGAATGAGATAGAACGATGAAAAAGTTAATTAACCAAGTCGATGATGTTGTATTGCAGCAAATGGAGGGCCTGGCATTGTCCCGCCCTGAGTTAAAAGCTAACTACGAACCTCGTTACATGTGGCATGAGGAAACTCCGGGGCAAGTGGCACTGGTTTCTGGTGGTGGCTGTGGTCATGAACCTTTGCACGCAGGCTTTATTGGTAAAGGTATGCTGACAGGCGCCTGCCCAGGAGAGGTATTTACTTCACCTACGCCAGATCAAATGTACGAATGTGGTAACCAAGTGAATACTGGTGAGGGTGTGCTGTTTATCATTAAAAACTACACCGGTGATGTGTTGAACTTTGAAACGGCTGTGGAGCTGCTTCATACCGATGGTATCAAAGTTGGGTCGGTGTTGGTGGATGACGATGTTGCAGTCAAAGACAGCCTATACACCGCTGGTCGCCGTGGCGTTGCCGGAACGGTATTGGTTGAAAAGTTAGTTGGGGCTGCCGCGAACAAAGGTTATTCGTTGGAGCAATGTGAAGCGCTGGCTCGTCGCGTGAATAATCACTGTCGTTCATTTGGCGTGGCGCTTAATGCTTGTGTTGTGCCCGCAGCAGGTAAACCATCTTTTGTTCTGGAAGATGATGAAGTTGAGTTTGGTGTTGGTATCCATGGTGAACCAGGTATCAAGCGAGTGAAATACACCGACGCCGATACGTTAGTGGATGAAATGTTTGCTGAAGTTGCTGAAAACATGCCTTATCAGCGCACATTGCGTATTTGGAATCGTGACGAAGGTGAATGGGATGAAGTGGAATCCAGCATTGAGCCTTTCGCCGCTGAGCACGACTACATCGTGATGGTGAATGGTATGGGTGGTACGCCAACTTCAGAGCTTTACGGAGTGTACCGCCGTCTTGCCCATAACTGCGAGCAAGCGGGGTTCCGTATCGTGCGGAATATGGTCGGTAACTTCTGTACGTCACTCGATATGGAAGGCGTTTCAATTACGTTGCTGAAGGCAGATAAAGAGATGTTGGAGCTGTTTGATGCTCCTGTCGATACGGCTGCGATCAAGTGGTAACAGGGGGGAGCAAACATGCAAATTGAAAAACAACATATCGTTCACTGGCTAGAGTTATGTGCAAAAACGTATCAAGAGAATCAAGATTTTCTGACCGACCTTGATCGTGATATTGGTGACGCAGACCATGGTCTCAATATGAACCGCGGCTTTAAAAAAGTTGCTGAAAAACTGCCACAATTTGCGGACCAAAATATCGGCAGCATTCTCAAGAATACGGGCATGACCTTGCTTTCTAGTGTCGGTGGGGCAAGTGGCCCGCTTTATGGCACGCTGTTTATTCGCACGGCTGCCGCTGTCGGAACTCGAGAGCAATTAACGTTTGAAGAGTTAGTGGATGCACTAAAAAGCGGTGTGGATGGTGTGGTGTCTCGTGGTAAAGCGGAACTGGGTGATAAAACCATGTGTGATGTTTGGTTACCCGTTTTAGTTAGCGTGAAGGCATCGTTAGAAAATGGTATGAGCGCTGACCATTTATTGAATGAAATGGTTGAGCTAGCAGAAACGAACGCGGTTGCCACGATTGAAATGTTGGCGAAAAAAGGGCGAGCAAGCTATTTAGGTGAACGCAGTATTGGTCACCAAGATCCCGGTGCAACCTCTTCTCTGTTAATGATTAAAGCGTTACAGCAGGCAATAGCAGGTAATTAAGATGGTGGGAATTGTAGTTGTATCTCATAGTCGTCGCCTTGCAGAAGGGGTGGCCGAACTTGCCACCCAAATGACGCAAGGCAAAGCCAAGCTTGCGATTGCGGCTGGGATTGATGATCCAGAGAACCCGATCGGAACTGATGCCATTGCCGTGATGGAAGCGATTGAGCAGGTACATGATCAACAAGGGGTTGTTGTATTGATGGATCTTGGCAGCGCGTTGCTTAGTACGGAAATGGCTCTGGATCTGATTGATGATCATGTGAGGGAAAATGTCACCCTTATCTCGGCCCCTATTGTTGAAGGAGCCATGGCGGCGTCGGTGGCTGCTGCTGCCGGACTACCTTTATCGACGGTAGTTGAAGAGGCACAGAATGCGTTAAGCGTAAAACGAGAGCACCTTGGTGATCAGCCACTAACATCCGCTGAGATAGCGCCAGTATCAGAGAACTTTGAACACGAGCGGACATTTGATTGGGTAGTGCAAAATCCGCATGGATTACATGCTCGTCCCGCTGCGGCCATTGTTGGTGCACTCGCGCCTTTTGACTGCCAATTATGGTTGAAAAAAGGCGAGCTCCGTGTGAACGCGAAAAGCTTAAACAGCATTGCGAAACTTGGTGTTCGTAGCCAAGAGACGATCACGCTGTGCGCACTCGGCTCTCAATCCAGTGAAGCAATCAAGGCATTTGAAGCCTTAGCTAGTGAGCACTTCGGAGAAAAAGAGGCGGTTGAGCAAGGCATTACCGAATCTGAAGAGTGCACGGATACTTTGCTCGATGGCATGGCCTCAAATCAGATTGAAGGTGCTGTTGTTGGTATTCGAGTCAATGACGGTATCGCTACTGCTCCAGTTGTCCTTTTTACTCATGAAATGCCAGCAGTGCCTGAACGTGATTTCCAAAGTGAACAAGATGAAATTGAACGGGTTAAGCGTGCGATAGGCGTGGTTGTTCAACATTTGCAGGAGCAAGCGAAGCAGCCGAAAGGGGAAATATTTTCTGCTCATAGCATGATGCTCAGTGACCCAGAATTATGGGCATCGGTCGAGGCGCGAATTCAAACGGGCATGATAGCCGAGCAAGCTTGGATAGAATCACTGCAAACGTTGGCCGAAGAGTTTCGCCAGGCAGAAAGTCAGTACATGCGGGAGCGCGAAGCAGATGTGCATGATATCGCACGCCAAGTTATGGTCGAAATGACAGGCGTAACGCCTAATGCCATCGACATTCAGGAACCGAGTATTTTGTTGGCCCGCGACCTGATGCCTTCTGATGTGGCCGGGCTTGATAAATCGAAAGTGCTTGGTATCTGTTTGAGTGAGGGAGGGAAAACCTCTCACAGTGCGATTCTTGCTCGTGCGATGGGGATTCCTGCCATCGTTAAAGCTCAGGGCTGCCTTGATGCTGTGCGTGCTGGTCAAGTGGTGACTATTGATGGCTTTCGAGGGCATTTATGGTTCTCTCCTTCAGATGCCATACAACAGGAATTAGAAGCTCAGCAAATTGAGTGGCAAAACTCCCGACAAAGTGCGCTAGCGAGTGCTCAGCAAGCCGCAGTCACCTGTGATGGCGTCCATATTCCAGTATTCGCCAATATTGGTGGACCGAAAGATATTGATGATGCACTAACATCAGGAGCTGAGGGGGTTGGTCTATTCCGGACTGAGTTTCTGTTTCAAAACAGTGATGAGTTGCCGACTGAGGAAGCGCAATACCAAGTGTATCGTGATATTGCCGCCGCACTTGGTGATAAGCCACTTACGATTCGTAGTCTAGACGTTGGCGGTGATAAGCCTTTAGCCGCTTACCCTATGCCAGCGGAAGATAATCCATTTTTAGGTTTGAGAGGGGTGCGGTTGTGCCTTCAACATGAGTCATTGTTTACCGCCCAACTTCGAGCCATTCTGAGAGCCTTTCACGAGCAACCGAATATTCAATTGATGATACCGATGGTGGCCCAGGTTGAAGAAGTGAGAAAAGTAAAAGCGCTGTTGGCACATCAAGCAAACCAACTTGGCTTGGATGCGACTCATTTACCTGTCGGTATTATGATTGAAGTACCAGCCGCGGTGTTGAATGCTGATGCTTTAGCACAAGAAGTCGACTTTTTCTCTATTGGCACCAATGATTTGACTCAATATGTTATGGCTGCCGATCGAGGCAACGCCGCCGTTGCTGAATTGGTGAACTACTTTGAGCCATCGGTACTAAAAGCCATTGAACTCACTTGTGCAGCAGGCGATCGCGCGGGCATACCGGTCAGTATGTGCGGTGAGATGGCAGGCGATCCAAATGCCACAGAAACATTACTTCGTGTTGGGTTACAAAAATTCAGCGCCAGTTCGAGTCTGCTACCGGGACTAAAAGCGCAGATTCGTCAGTTGTCTGTTGATGTTTAATCGACATCTTGTCGTTAGTACATCTATACCGGCGTGCTTACGCCGGTCTTACTTTTGTTATAGGAACGCCACTTCTTGGCTTAATACAGCTTCATTTGCTCCTGCAGCCCAAACTTATTAATTTTTCTCCATAAGGTCGTGCGGCCAATTTGCAATGCTTTCGCCATATCATGCATTTTGCCATCACACTGATTCCAAGCCTGAACGATAGCTCTTCTCTCGGCTTCTTCTAACGTGATTACTGGCGTATTTTCTGCGGTATGGCGAGAATTCAGTTTAATGTCTTCAGGAATATCGTTCAGCTTGATTAAGTTGGAACTGCGGTTCAGCAAAATTCGCTCAGTTCGGTTTCTTAATTCAGAGTTGTTGCCTGACCAACGAAAATTCATCAACGCTTCCAGTGCGACTGGCTCTATCGAGATCGTCACATTGTGTCGGCGTTCATAATGGCTGATAAGCTGCTGGACGAGAAATTCAATGTCTTCTTTACGCTTTCGTAGTGGTGGAATATGCAGCTCGTTCGAGGAGATTTCATAATAAAGTTGCCGACCAAATGAGCGCTGAGTGACATACTCGCTGATCTCTGAAGCGGTGCTCGTAATAAGTTGAAAGTCTACGGGGATTAATCGCAAACTGTCGCTGCGGCTGACGAGCCCAGTTTTTAACAACTTAAGTAGCACGGCTTGTAAATCGGGCGACAGATATTCCACCTTTTCCAAAAAGAGCGTACCGCCATGGGCGAGTTCAAACTTAGAGGGCATGCCTTGTCCCTCGTCGTATCCCAGGGTTTCTTTGACCAGTTGCTCTGTATTGATGGAGCGGCAGTTGAGCGTAATGAACGGCCCTTCTTTGTAGGTGCTTTCGTTATGAATCGCCATGGCGAGAGTGGCTTTTCCTACACCTTCTTCACCTGTAATTAGAATCGGTGATTTGGACTTTATGGCCCGTTTTGCCACGGTAATGACATGCTTCATTTTTCGTGAAATAACAGGCAAAGTACTGAACGTATAGCGCGCACTGCCACCTATTTGTTGTTGAGCAAGTTCGCGAATTTTATCGATAGGGTGCAAAAACAATAAGTGTGTGCCGTCGTTGAGTGGACGCAAGGTAATGATTGCCTCAACAAACTCTCCACGAACCTCTACCGTTGTGAGTTTTCGGTTGATGCTTGCACCCGACTCAATACTATTGAGGACATTTGGCGGGAAGCGTAAAACAGAAAAGACTTCTTTATCCAAGACCTGACTGGCTTCAATGTTTAACAAGCGCTCTGATTGATGATTTACCATCGTGATACGGCTTTCTTCATCCCAGGCCAGAAGGCCATCATCCATGCATTCTAACGTTGCGTTGTGCGCACAAGTGAGGCGGTTAATGTTTTCTTGTTCCGACTGAATATGGATTTGCAAACTGACTTCTTTCGCGCTCGACGCGATGATGACCAAGTTTTCTTTCTTATAGCTCTCTGCTTTTTTGAGAAGGCATGTTGTGCCGCGTAACTTGCCAAATTGGTCGAAAACAGGTGCTGCTACAGAGGCATAAGAATGTAAGTGGCGATTGAAATGTTCTGCTGCGAATACTTCACACGGGATATGAGTACTAATACAAAGATTGACCGCATTTGTGCCAATTTTTCCTTCAGATAGAAAACAGCCTTGTTTAATGCCGAGTACCTGCATCTCTTGTTGCATTGAGTCATGTCCCACAACGGAAAGAACGCAGCCGTTGCCATCAGTTACCATCAATAGCAGGTCTTCGTCTCCTAGCATGTCGTAAGTGTCTTCAAGTACGGTCGTGGCGCATTCGATGAGGTGCTCGTTGCGTTTCATCAGAGATGAGAAGGTAAAGCCAGAGGCAATATGTGGCTTTGACCAGGTGTAAGGACTGCATTGCTTTATGCAACGCTCCCACGACTCAAGTACGGGAGTGCGGGAAAATTCTGGAGATACCCAATGGTGTTTCTGGAAAAACGCCCATTTGGTTTTAGTGTCTTCGATTGAAAGCATGCCATACCGTTTCAATACCAGCGATAGATTGGTCTGATATTACAGAGACATACGAATATGGACTGTGATGGCTTTCACGCACGTCATACAGAAAGGATACGCAAAGAAAAGAGGCTAGTAGAGAAGGCGTTCCTTGCCGGAGGTTGGGTTAAAAAGGGCTGTCCTTGCCCAGTTCATTGCAAATTTCGACAATGGCGAGCGAGAGACCTGATTTTATTATTTGTTGCTGGCGTTGAAGTTGGAGTTGATAAAACTCAAGGTCGATGTCGTCATCAGGTTCGTTGACTTCTAATTGCACCATGCCCATTTTCTTTACCAGATGCAGCTTTTTGATTGGCTCTAGAATATTTGGATCAGTGAACTCGTAGTCCGATGCATCGCTATTGAGTCGGTTTTTAAGCTTAATGATGTCTTCAATATCATGATAAATATCGTCTGGGAGTACGCCTAAGCCAAATAGGAGTTTCAAACGAACGGAGAGCTCGCCCAGCGGTCCGGAGTCTTGCAGTAGGGGACCAACAACCGATTGCACGGCGAAGTTATCTTTACGAAAGATCCTTTGTATTAGCCCGTCGATGGAATCGTTGAACACATCGACTGCTGCAATAAAGAAGCCTCGTACCGATGGCGCGCTGTTTAATCGTTCAATGATCTCGGTTTCGTTGATGTTATCTGCCATATACTGAGTAACTGTTTAAAATTATATTTATGGGGAGCAGAGCTCCCCTTGATTCGATTAAAGCTGGTGGTAAATCACTTCGATTTGAGCCACTTCAACACTGTCTTCAGCCAGGCCAGTGTACGTTGCTAGCGTTTTCTTTACGCCCACGGCTTTTAATGAGGTTTGTAGTTCCACCGCTTGTGGGTCGGTGTCGTTGGTGTATTTCAACGCTGCCGCGATCCCTTTCAAAAGTGTTTGATTTTCAGTGCCATACTCGATTGTACCGAGTAATGGCTTCACTAATCTATCATTTGCACCCAATTTACGAATTGGTTGTCGTCCAACGCGATCCACTTCATCCACTAAATATGGGTTGGCAAAGCGTCCTAGGATCTTTTCGATGTAAGCGTTGTGCATGTCGCGATCAAAACCGTAGCGCTTGATCAGTACTTCTCCGCTTTCGTGCATTGCTTGTTTTACTTCAGCATGAATGCTTGGGTCTTCAATTGCTTCACGAATGGTGCGATGGCCTTTCAAACAGCCTAAATAAGCGGTAATACAGTGACCTGTGTTTAGGGTGAACAGCTTACGTTCGACAAAGGCCATTAGGTTGTTGGTTCTTTCCATGCCAGCTATGTCAGGGATTTCGCCCTTGAATTGCTGCTCATCGACAATCCATTCGCTAAAGCTTTCTACCGTCACTTCTAGTGGGTCATCGTTCGCCGCTTCTGCTGGTGGCACGATGCGATCTACCGCTGAATCAACAAAGCCAACCAACTCGTCTGCCTTTGCGTGCAGTGATTCATCCAAGTGTTTGTACACTTCACCTTTTAGGTGCGTTGTGCCACGCACCATATTTTCACAGGCGATGATGTTAAGTGGCGCGTCATTGCCAGCTTCAAAACGTTTGGCGATACCTTTCGCGATGGTTTTCGCGATGATGTCTAATACGTTTGGACCAACTGCTGTGGTGACTAAATCGGTTTTGACGATGCGATCAATCACGTCTTCACTGGCTGAGTTTACCGCTGTGACATGGGTAACGGTGTCGATTTGACACTTAGTACCGACCACTTTTACTTTGTATTCTTGTTTGTGGCTGAGCTGGTCTACTAGCGGTACATCAACGTCAGCGAAAGTGACCTCGACTTCTGCGTCTGCTAAGAGTTTACCGATGAAACCACGACCGATGTTACCTGCACCAAAATGAACTGCGTTTTTCATAATTCTTACCTACCAATATCTGAAAATGTTGACTTACGAAACTAGGGTGAGGCCAACCGCATAGGGGGTGACTGCTGACCTCGTTTGCCTCAGGAGCAAATTAAAGGAGTGATTAAGCCGCTTGCTGGCCGCCAAGGATGTTTAGAATTTCTTCTACATCGTTGGTGCTGGTTAGCTTCTCAATTGCTTCCGGCTCATCGAGCGCGTTCGTAATGGTTGTGATCACCTGGATGTGCTCATCGTTCTTAGCGGCAATGCCGATAACCAGTTTCGCGACATCGTCGTCATCTTCAGTAAATTGGATACCCGATGGGTATTGGCAGATTACAATGCCGGTTTTCTTCACGCGGTCTTTCGCTTCTACGGTGCCATGAGGAACCGCGATAGACTCGCCAAGGTAAGTTGGAACCAACGCTTCACGCTCAAACATGGCGTCTACGTATTCTGGTTCTGCGTAGCCAAGTTCAACCAATTTGTTGCCTGCAAAGCGAATGGCTTCTTCTTTGTTGGCTGCTTTCAAACCTAGGTGAATGTTCTCACGCTGGATTTGGAAAACCGATGGCTGCTGTGGCTCAAAGCAGTCGTCGTTCGCCGCCATGACTGACACTTTTACCATTTGGTCGTCATTGGCTGCGGATTGGTTTTGTGCTGCCAGTAACTTGGTGACTAGCTGGTTGTACATTTCGCTGTCTAGGAAGTTAGTCAATGAAATGTGGTGTGCATTTGGAGCATGCTTACGTGCACGATCTGTTAAGTCTTTATGAGTAATCACGATATCTGCACTCTCTGGTAAGCTGTTAATAGCAAGGTTGGTTACGTGGATGTTCAGACCTGCGTCTTTAACCTTTTTACGTAGCATGCTCGCGCCCATTGCACTCGAGCCCATGCCCGCATCACACGCGACAATGATGCTTTGTACTGTCGCTAGGTCTACGTCACCTTTGCTTTGGCTGTTTACCACCGCATCGTTTTTAGATGCAGATTTCATGTCTTTCATTTGTGATGTTGCTTTCTCTAGTGCTGCTTCATCACCGTCTTCTTCTGTTGACGTTTGTGTCTTCATTAGCAGTGCTGCTACGGCGAATGACACGCCTGTTGCCGCTGCGATAGACGCTAGTACACCAACGATTGAACCTTTCTGAGTCATCAACAAGATTGCAAAGATTGAACCTGGTGATGCTGGAGAAACGATACCTGCGTTAAACAAAGTTAGAACAAATACGCCAGTCATACCGCCTGCGATAGCCGCAAGGATTAGGCGAGGGTTCATTAGGATGTATGGGAAGTAAATCTCGTGGATACCGCCGAAGAAATGGATGATTGATGCACCACCTGCAGTTTGACGAGCCGTACCTTTACCAAACACCATGTAAGCCAGCAGGATACCCAAGCCCGGACCTGGGTTCGCTTCGATCAAGAAGAAGATCGATTGACCAGTTTCAGACGCTTGCTGAATACCCAGTGGAGAGAAGATGCCGTGGTTGATCGCGTTATTTAGGAACAGGATCTTCGCTGGCTCAACAAAAATAGAAGTCAGTGGCAGAAGGTGCGCTGAAACAAGGAAGTTTACGCCAGCTGCCAATGCGCCTGAAAGCACTTTGACAAATGGGCCGATAAGGAAGAAAGCCAGAATGGCGCACAGCATACCGATGATGCCCGCAGAGAAGTTGTTGACCAACATCTCGAAGCCGCTTTTTACTTTACCGTCGATGTAGTTATCGAATTTTTTGATTGCCCAGCCACCCATTGGGCCAACCATCATCGCGCCCATAAACATTGGGATGTCGGTACCGACAATCACACCCATGGTTGTGATTGCACCAACGACCGCGCCGCGATCGCCGCCCACTAATTTACCACCGGTGTAACCGATCAGTAGTGGCAGCAAGTAAGTGATCATAGGACCAACCATGGAAGCTAACGTCTCATTTGGTAGCCATCCGGTTGGGATAAATAGAGCAGTGATAAAGCCCCACGCGATAAACGCGCCGATGTTAGGCATTACCATGTTTGACAGAAAACGACCAAAATTTTGTATCTTGATCTTGGCATCTGGTGATATCATAACAATTCCCCGTTCGATGTTCTGATGAATATGTTGTCGTAAACGGTTCGCCAAAACCGCTTGTTTGATTGCTTAGTACCCAATCAATTTACCACACATTTTCCAATTGGAACTGACGACGGGTTTTTCGTGATCAACCCCCGCATTTCTTCGGATGAAAAGCATTTTTTAAGTGATGATGATCAATTAATTGATATGTAACTTAATAACAAAAAATGACTTTCAAATCTGTCAATAAAAATATTAGTGATCAATTCGATCTTCTGACAAATATAAAATCAAAATTCATTGTGATTAAGATCACCTTTAATTTCTTTTTCAATTCAAATTAAATACTCGAGATGATCAGTGTCACATTTTGTTTGACGTTAGGTTTGATTGAAAATGTGATCTATGGCCATTTTGAGGTTTTGTGAAAGTTTATAACGTGAACGTTTGTGCGATGTTGGCGTTTTGTGGATTAAAGCTTGAGATGACAGGCCTTTTTGCGATGAGTTTAACTAAACACTTTGTTTTTAATGTCTTATGGGTAAATAACGCATCACGCTGCTCGCGTTGTGTTGTTTAGAGCGATTTTGAGCAGCGCGATACCTCCGACGACGGTTAATGGTTCAGAGCTAAATACTCGCGCGCGTTTCCACTGCCCATGTAACGTGCAAGCGTTTTCTCAGGCACATCGCGTAAATCCACCATAATCAATCCATCCAGTGCGTTGTTAAACGCCGGATCGACGTTAAAACACACCAACTTACCATTCAAACTCAAATATTGGCGCAGTAATACCGGGACGCCTTTGCCTTCGTCAATTCGAGCGATCACGCGAGATAGCAACTGTAAATCTCCCAATGCGGTTAGCATGCTGGTATTCCAGTTTAAGTTGGTTTCTGGCAGTGGGTTTGACGGAGTGACGTATTCGGCGCAGTCGTTGTCGTAGTGGTGTAGGGTCATCGATTGTGCCAGCAACTGACGCGCGGTATGGCTGTAATCGTTGCTGATGCTCACTGGGCCAAATAAGTGCGTGTATTCGGGATGTTGATGGACAAAAGTCGCTATGCCTTTCCAGAGTAAGAGTAGGGCACTCATGCTTTTTTGATATTGCTCGGCAATCACAGAACGACCCATTTCAATCGACTTACCCATTTGATCGAGAAAGCGTTGGTCATAGTTGAACAATGTGCGCGAATACAATCCTTCTACGCCATATTTCGCCAATAATTGATCAACTAATCCAAGACGGTAAGCACCTACCATGCATTGGTTCTCACGATCCCACACAAATAGGTGCAGGTAATCATGATCGAAATGGTCAATGTCTATTGCTTGCCCGGTCCCTTCGCCAACCTGTCGGAAATTATGTTCTCGCAAGCGGCCAATTTCATGCAGGAGAGATGGGATCTGCTGCGCGCTGGCGCAATATACGTCGAACTCACCACTTTGAAGCAATTGGGTTTCTGACGGTAAGCTGTGCAGCTCTTCAAGCAATTGGCCTATGGGTAACCCTGCCGCAATAGGTAAGAGAGCATTGTCTGAGACCGTTTGCTGAGTGGCACTTACATCGCGGTTAAGCAGGTAGGTGTTAAGCCTCAGATAATTGACGATCTGATCATCATTGAGGTTATTGAGTTCTTTAAACTTGATTGCTTGCCCAAAGGACAACTCAATGGTTTTTGCGCTCTTGTTGAGCAGCTCTCTTCCTAACATCAAGGTGCGTAAAAGAGGGTGGATTTTACCTGCCATGTAGAAGCGTTTTGAGTTCTGCCCACGAATGAAGACGGGAACAGTGGCGGCTTTGTTCTTACGAATTAACGCACTGACACTGCGGCTCCATTCTTTGTCTTCTAAACGCTGTTGTTTGGCATCCACTAACTGCGACACTTCACCCGCAGGGAAAACCAATAACAAGCCGCCATTCGCAAGGTGTTTGTTGGCTGCTCTGAGGGCCTTCATATTCGATTTGACGGCGTCTTTGCCTTCGAATACGTCGACACCAATAAAAAGTTGGTCGAGCTCTGGTACGGTTTTTAGGTACTGATTCGCTAAAATTTGGATATCGTCTCGTATCATCAATAGTAGCTCGGCGAGAATCACGCCTTCAACACAACCGAGAGGGTGATTCGCCACAATGACGGTTGCGCCTTGCTTTGGCACTGCGTCGAGCGAACCATGGGCAATGCGATAGTCGATCCCCAAAATATCCAGCGTAAATCGCAAGAAAGTTTTGGTATCCGCATTCACGGGGCGTTGGGCGTAGAATTTATCGAGCTGACTTAAACCCGTTGCCCATTCTGCAACGTTTTCACCAATACCGAACGGCGTTTTACGAGGGAGACGAAAAGGGGTTGAACTATCCATATTTACCTCAGCATACAAGTGGCTGATCGGATAGTAGAAATTACAGATGACAGTTCAGAGGCAAATCCATGAGCCTTTGGTGACAAACTGGTGAAGCTTTGTTGACCAAAGGCGAGGGGATAGGGACGTATTAGCGTTACGTTTTGTCGCCAGCAAACATCAGGATACTCAGAGAGTTGAGCGTTTCACCGAGACTTTCTAGTGAGCTCAAGACCTGTTTGGTCGGCTCATTATCTAGCAGAATGCGACCATCAAAGCGTTTCCCTTCGCATTGATCTTCATCGCACATACCCGCTTGGGGTTCTTGTGTTGAGTTGTCATCCATTACTAAGTCGTCTGTACTCAAACAAGCCGTTGAGACAAATAATCCGCTCAGAACTACCAGCCATTTTATTTTCAGCATAATCTTAAAAACCACAATAAAACACCGTTCAATTGTAATTTGTTTTATTCACCATTTCGAACGACATGACAAAAACTTGGCTTTAGGTCGCCATTTTCTGGCCATAGTTGAGCTATGTTATCGATACGACGAATTGTTACTTTTGGCGAAATTAGGAGGATGAATGGAGAAGATTTCCAATAGAGCGTCAATATGGCTCGGGCTGTGTCTGATAATTGGTTTAGGAGTATTGGGCTTTTTTATTCAGCAAACAGCAGTCAAATACAAAGCCTATGAGCGAGTGGTAACGGTGAAGGGATTGTCTGAACGAGAGTACTCTGCCGATACAGTGATCTGGCCAATTCAGTTCACCTTAGCGAGTAATGATATGGGGGCTATGTTTGATGACATCGATCAGCAAACGCGTTTGATTCTGGATTTCTTAAGTGCCAAAGGGCTCCCTGAAACGAGCGTTTCCCTTTCTTCTCCTGCTGTCATTGACCGAAAAGCACAGCAATACGGGAGTGAGCAAGATATCGAGTTTCGTTATTTAGCCTCGCGGACCGTTACGGTTTATAGTCAAAGTGTCGATGTGGTTCGAGCGGCAATTAATGAGATTGGTGAGCTAGGAAAACAAGGCGTACTGCTGAATCAGGACCCGTACGCGAACCGCATTGAGTACAGCTTTACTAAGCTGAATGATGTAAAGCCAGACATGATTGAAGAGGCGACCAAAAACGCCCGAGAAGTGGCGCAAAAGTTTGCCAAAGACTCACAGAGTTCACTGGGTAAGATCAAACGTGCCACGCAAGGGCAGTTCTCGATTTATGACCGAGATAGCAACACGCCTTACATTAAGAAAGTACGAGTGGTCTCAACCGTTCAGTATTACTTATCGGATTAAAATAATAGTCAAAAAGCCGCTCATCGTGTGAGCGGCTTTCGATAAGATGAGAGCTATAAGATAGGATTAATATCTTGCTCTGTAAGCTCACCTTCGACCACATCAACAGGTGTGTAATGTTGATAAATCAGGAAGCCATCTTCTGATGTTTCATGGTTATCTGGTGTATCAACATACGCGGTACAGGTGTACCCAATACTGTAGGTGCCTGGGCCAATGTAACCAAACTCGTAGCTGTAGGTTGTATTACCTTCTTCGTCTTGCGACTCATTCACGTTAGCTACTGCAACTGGCGCTTGGAGTGGTTCCATCGCGGCCATATCGCCCATGGTTGAGCGATCCATCGAACCTGCGTAAAGATAGACTGAGTGAACGGCAGGAACGTCATTTATTGCATTTGATGCTGCACTGTCTGCTTCACACGCTTGATACTGAATTTCACTGAGTTCACCACCGATATGACCTGATTCTGATGCGTTTACTAAGCTTACCGCATTAGAGTTCATGTTCATGTAATCTTTGCCTGTTGGATCTGCCAGGCCTTTACGCAAATCAAACTCGACAACATAGCTATTATGACCAGTATGAACTTTTACATACTGACCTTTTTGCGAAAACTTCAAGCGACCTTGATCGCTCGTATCTGGTTTAAAACCAAAACAGCTGCCTCGGCTAGGCACAACTAAGCCTTTGATGTTGCCGTCTGTCTTCTCTACGTATGACAGCGTTGTATCGTTTAATTGTTTGCCGTCTTTAGCGTACACACACATAGCATAATCACCAGGAGCGATGTCTTGCTCGCTAATGATCGTTTTAGCGTTACTTCCCTGATATTCCATTAGATCAACTTGGTGTAGTGCTCCATTGTCACTAACATCTAACAGAATATGTTCTCCAGTTTGTTCGCCAGTTTCTGGGTCAAATGGTACAAGGACAACATCTTTAAACGCTAAGACGACTTTGTTGGCATCGTCGACAGGCGCATCGGAAACGCTGAGAGAAAAAGTGGCTGCTTCTGTATCGGATGAAGAGTCGTCGCTACCACAGCCCGTCAATAAAAGACCGCCTGAGATGGCAAGTAAAGGGTAGGTATATTTTTTCATTATGACCTCTTGTTTACACTGCTGATAAATGTAAAAGGCTAGTCTCAAAGTCGAGAAATGATGTCATTGTATTGTGATAGAGAGGTCAATCTTCAATGGCGTTATATACAAGTCCTTTTTTATAAAACTAAGTTCTTAACTGTGATGAGGGGAGTTTGATAATAGTCAAGCTGGCTTGTTTCTTATGAGCGTAAGTTAGTATGACTTACTGCTAGAAGGAATTAGTATCATGGCATACAAGCACTTTATTAGAGAACTACTGGGTTTAGCGATTGTTGTTTCTGTCGTCTTTGGTGTTTTAGGTGTGATGTTAGAGCTCTTTGCACTGACGGCACTCTGGGAGCATCAGCAAGCGATAGCCGATGTATTCTTCCATGAATCTCTCTACTTTGTCGTATTTTTAATCCCACCATACTTCCTTTGGAAGTTGATTAACCGCCCTGAATTGGTTTCTGCGGACCAAGCTTATTTAGCAATGAGATTAGAGGCTGAAAGTCGACAATAAGCCGATTGAGTGGGGAGTGAAAAGAAGAGGCTATGAGAAACATCAGCCTCTTTCCTATCTGATTAGTGAGCAAAGTATTCGTTGCTTTATTGATTAAAAAGCTGCTTCTATTGTGCCTTTGAACGTACGATCGAGATAATCACGAATTGCTTGAGATTGGTAAATAGAAACGAACTTTTTATACGCTTCATTATTTTTGTCTGCGTCACGAGTAGCGATGACCATGACGGCCAGCGGTGCGTCTTTTGCTTCAAGATAGATACTTTGTTTCTTCGGGTCTAAACCAGAAGACATTACGTAGTTCATTGTGATCGCAGCCGCGTCTACATCATCCAATGTTCGTGGTAACTGGGCGGCATCTACCTCGACAAATTCAAACGACTTTGCATTTTTTGTAATATCAGTTAGGGCGGCTTTGTGTCCAACTCCTTGTTTAAGCTCAATTAAACCTGCGTCGGCGAGTAGCAATAGACCACGACCACCATTAGTTGGATCGTTTGGAATTGCTATGCGTGCATTGTTTGGAAGCTCTTGTAATGAGCGATACTTGTTAGAATAAAGCCCCATGCGCATCAGAATGGATTGACCAATCGACACTAATTGGGCGTCATGACTATTGTTGAAGTTGTCTAAAAATGGTTGGTGCTGATAGCTGTTAATGTCGATGCTACCATCACTAAGCGCGGCATTGGGTGTCACGTAATCAGAAAACTCGATGACTTCTACATTCAAGCCTTGCTTCGCTGCTTCCTTAGCTACTGCTTCAACTACTTGAGCATGAGGCCCTACGGTTGCTCCCACTTTTATGATAGAGCCATCTTTTTCTCCACAAGCACTTAAGCCAACTACTGCCGTGAAAACCAAAGCTAGTTTCTTTAGGTGACGAATACTTTTCATTGTAACTCCATTTTTATTTTAGACGTCCATACGTTTACATGTCCATCCTATCAGAAGTCGAAAAAGGGTCAATGGTTTAAATAGCGAGCAGACATTTTGTTTCTACGACTATATAGAAAGCTTGGTAATAAGCGAAAAGAAAGAGGGGGTAGAACCGAGGAAGGTAATAAGTTTGAAGTTGTTGATGAGATGAGCAACGAATTACTACACCCACAACTGTACCCAAAGTCAGCAGACACAAAAAAGGCGTAGTAGGTACTAACCTGCTACGCCTTTCGAAATTTGGTGGCCCCTCGCAGACTTGAACTGCGGACCAATCGATTATGAGCGAAGGTCTGACGTAATCTCACCGCACAATCAACATAGAAACCCTGCCCCAAATCACTCCGAAATCCACCAGCAAAATCACATCACCTGATTACCCACATGATTTTACTGACGTCGCCGATGGGAAATCCGCCGAACCTATATCACCGCCGCCACCGTCGAGAAAATGTAGAAAACTGTGTTGGAAAGACAGGAACAGTACCGGAAAAGACAGGAAAAAACCCCTAGGCGTAACAAGCAGCAAAACGAATTTATATTATTGAATTGTAAGAGCCCTTACTGGATTCGTCCGGTAGGGGCTTTCTTATTTCTAGCTCAATGAAATAAAGGAGTTTCTATGAACCAAGCCAAAAACAGCAGGAAGAATGCAGGAGTTGATACATCTAAAGCCACGCCAGAAGGCAATCCATTCTCTACCATTCTCGAAACAGGTGAAGCACCCAAACTAGGAGCAAAGGCCCAAGGAAAAATCCTCTATGAAATTGCTCAACATAATGAGGACAAGCAGCTCTATTTTCGAATTGCCGGACAAAGTGGTGGGGCAGGATTGCATTCAAAACACTGGGTTCCACTTAACGAACTATTCCAGTTGATCGAATCTCAAGGTGATAACCCGTGGAAAAGTCAGGTCTATAAATCCCTATATCCTTCAGGTTCAGCCAATAACCAAGGTTTCTGTGCCTCAATAGTTAGAGACTTAGGTCTAGCCAAAAAGTCCGAATCATCAATTTATCTTCACGTGCTAGGCGACGAATACCAACAACTAAAAGCAGAGCTATTAGCGCTCGCAGACAAGAAAACAAAATAACCCTTCCATTTATCGTCGCTGACGTCGTACCGACGCCGCCGACAGCAATCACTATCAAATTCTTCAATCAGTAAATCTAATAAGGAAATGTAGTAATGAAAAAACTACTAATCAGTGCGTTAGTTCTAGCTAGCTTTGGTGCATCAGCAGGTCTATTTAGTTCGGATACAGATGATGCAATCCAGACAATTAAAGAAGGCAGCCCAGATGGTTGCCCTTACGCAATAGGGGACATGATCGACTCGGCATTCACCAATGAAACATGGAAATCAGGTAAAACCAAATCGGGTCGAATCTTCGTGGATATTGAAGGTGATGTGAATTTCCGCAATCAAGAGCAGAAAGCATTTATGCAATTCGAAGTTGATGGGGAAGAGTTCTGGCTCAATACATTGAAGCTAAATAACCAGTACCAAAGTCAGATGATGACTCGTAGCTTCGCAAATCATCTATGCGATTCAGTTAAGTAACTTGGGACATTAAATCACTAAGGGCAGTATCGATAGGTATTGCTCTTCTTCACTTCCCGAAGGAGCAAACATGCAAAGCAAAACCTTTTCACAATCATCATCCCAATCCAAAAAGAACACAGGTATTCGTGCAGCGAAAATTGGTGCTGCTATTGGGGCTAGGTATGGTCCATATGGGGTACTAATCGGTGGTATAGCTGGCCTCATAATTGGTGTTGTCGCCGACGAGGTTATAGATGATTGACGGACAAGCTAGGAGAGCAGGGGATAACCTCTGCTTTTTTTGGGGTAGCTCGACAGCGACGACAACCGCCGCCGTCGCGCCAAGTAAAAAAAAACTATTTTCTTTTCGATTCTTCGTATTCCTTCATGGCATCTTCAAGGCTTTGTTTTTCTTCAATCTCTTCATAGGCAAGCTGTTTACACTCATTTTTAAGGGCTTCAAGTTCTTCGTCGTCATACGCTGAATATAAACCACTTTTTTTGAGTTCTCTGACTTTGGAGTTGAATTTAGCAGAAGCCTTTTCTTTAAGCTTTTCGAGCCATCGAATATTGTCCGCGCGGAATGGAACCTTGCCTTTTTCTACCTTTATACCCTCGTCTTCTAGACGTCTTACCTCTTGTTCAACCATCCCCATAAAGTCCACGACAGAAATTCCATAGATCGGGCATATGTTGCTGATATGAAAGACATTGATAACCACGTCCGCGTTTTCAATTTTTGAGTAGGCTGCTTTAGTGATCTTAAGCTTTTTTGCTATGGCTTCCTGACTGGATTTGTTGTCCGGATTGATTGTGCTTTTGTCGCCGCCAGAGAGGATGAAATCGGGGCCATACAACCGTAGTTGCCTAAATAGCAAAGAGCAAACTGACGACCATGTCGTTAGCTTTGTGGATTTTACTTTCGCCATATCTGGGACCTTTCTCGTCGATATTGAATGGGCAAATCTTACCACTATCAAACAGTATCCAAAACCCATTCATATAAAAAAGTATCTAAAAAGTTGATATTTTTCGTTGACTACAAAATAGTATCTATTATGATGACCATGTTAAAAGTCAACAAAAAGGAGACTTTTTATAATTGCTCTTTAAAAATTTGGATAAGGTCTAGCGTTTACGACCGTGGTCAGTGTGAGTTGTTGTAATCAACATATAGGGGGAGAAATGCTAACCGAAATAAGAGATGAGGAGCTGTTCCGCTCAGGAATGGTTCTAGCGAAAGCGAAACACATCTCAGCATGTAAACCAATAAAGAATAGGGTCAAAGCCGAGCGGTTGGAAGATTGGTTAAACCAATACAAATCCTTCGAACCTCCATCAGACTTCCTTACTACAAAACTGGAAGAACTGGTGGGAGATTCGGATGTACTCGGCGACAGCGACGACAGAGCTTACATAGAAAGCTGTGTTCTTCGCTACCAACGAGGCATACCGATACATATCGGTCGATTAATGAAATACCAACGGAGCTTAGAAAATGGTGAGGCGAATCTTCAGCACTTAGTAGGTATGGAGCTTCTCAGCATTGATGATGAGAACCGCATACAGGTGATGGGTGATCCTGCTTTTTTTCTCTCAGGTCCAGAGCTAACACTTTGGCCGAGAAACCCAGATGGTACGTTGGTGATAGAAAGGAGAAAACTGAAAGAGATCAATGTAGGTCTCGCTCAACGAATGTACATGGCAATGATGTACGTTCGGTACAGAAATGTATTGCGGTTCAACGTTGATTTCCGAGGTAAACATCATGAATGGCCTAACCCATTCGGATCTTCAACAGGTAGGGAAGCGCCCAAAGGTGCTTCATTCAACTACCTATCAAAACCAATCCGCAATCATCTGCTCTATCCCAAGAAGGGAAAGCAGATATTTGTGTTGGACTACTGTTCTCAGGAGCCAGCATCACTCGCGGCATTGGCTGGCGACCATACACTGTGGTCTGCCTATCAAAACGGAGACTTGTACCTAGAGCTGCAATCACGATCTCAAGCTTTCACTGAGCTAGATAGAGTGCATTTTAAACGCCTGTGTATCGCCCATCTGTACGGTATCACTTCGCGTGGCATAGCTAAGAAGTTCGGTGTCAGCCCGACAGTGGCGGCAATCTGGGATCGGGAATTACGTGTCATTTTCAAGAAAGTCGATGCGTATCTCGATGAAAAAGTGAAGGAAGCGATGAAACAAGGTTTCGCAGAAGTCTACGGATTTCGAAGAACCGTCGCCGCCGACACGAGAGTTACAACAATCCGAAATTTCTATGTCCAGGCAGTGTGTAGTTACATGCTGCGTAAGCTCTGCATCAAGCTAGAGCAGATCAATATTCCACTCATTTTTGCAATTCATGACTGTATCGGTGTCCAGACTCATGCAACAGATTTAGAGACATATGCCTTAGCAGAAAAGGCGATGGCGGATGTGTCTGAGGAAGTGCTCGGAAAAGGCTACCGCCTACGGTGTGATTGCGAATACCACGTAATCAATAACTACTAACCAACAAGTAAACAGGAGATAAATCATGGCATTAAGTATTCGAACTAAAAGCAGTAAAAACAAAACTGGACCGAAAACACCTTTTCAACTAGTGGAGAGTCACCTTAAGGTGATGTTGACACAAGCATTAAAAGAGAACGAAGGTAAGCTCGGTGACAGCCTTGCACAAGCTATGCAAAACCTTCCCAATGCTGCGGTTGCGCTCGACAATTCTACGCCAGTTCTTGTCGTGGCTGGTGGTACAACAAATTACAGCACGTCTCTAAACGGTCAAATTAGTCAGGCGGTTGTGGCTAAAGCTGCGCGCGCTGCAGGCGTAAAAGGTTTAACGGTAAAAAGTGTAGAGAAAGCTCTGGAAACTGTCAGCCTAGACGCGGTTTTGGAAGGGGCAGATGCAGATGTGAACATCTTCAATGCTTATATCGACGTTGACAACAAAAGTAAAGGTGTTGCGCTCGATGCTCGTAGTAGCGACGGTCGAGGATTGGTTCTAGCTGGCGGTGAAGTTCTGCTTAGCGATAAAGAAACAGATATCACCTTCCGTTACGCCCCAAATAATGGACACCTCCAATATGTATCCGGCTGGGAGCAACAAGATATACCGTCTAAACTTCAAGAACTCTTCAGCAATCTAAGCTATGGCCAGTTTGTAGCCATCATGGCGTACGCAGGCTTTATATTAAGTCACCCGAGAGCGGACGGACTTACGTATCCGATTCTTTACCTTCATGGGAATGCTGGCTCTGGTAAAACGACAGTCGCCCGCTTAGTCGCTATGCTACTGGGACTAAATGGAACGAAAGTGAAGACTCAGCCTAAAGATATTCGTGATCTTATTGCTACCGCTTCGCACAACTACATGTTGTGTTTCGATAACTGTGGTCGCATTAGTGACGAGTTAGCCAATGGTATGTGTAGCGTGGCAACGGGTGGCACCGTTGATGGTCGTAAACTCTATACGAATGTAGATTTGGTCGAAACGCTCCTCCACCAACCAATGATATTAACGGCGATTAAGTTCCCTAAACAATACGATTTATGCACTCGTTCAATATTCATCAAAGCGGGTAAACCACGAATTACCTATGCCAGTGACACAGAGATATACCAAAAGTTAAGTGCAATCCTCCCGTATGCCCAGTCGTGGCTGCTCAGTATGACCGCAAAAGCTATGGCAATGTTGGACGATGTTTCATCTATTGCCAAGTTCCGAGGTGGTGACTTCAATACATTTCTAGCAGCCTTCGAAACTGTATTGGGTATTACCGATCAATCAGTCCAGCAGGGTGTAAACAAAGCGCAGGAAGAAGCCCTGAATATGCAGGCTTTAGAACATGATGAGTTGTTGGCGAGCATTATAACTATCGTTCAGCAGGAGAAACTTTTTACTGGCGGACCAACGCAAGTTCATAAAATGCTACATAGTTCCATTATGTCAGAAATGCGCCGCTTACCAAGCAACTGGCCTCAGAATGCGTCAGCTTTAAGTACCAAACTTAACCGTATGAAAGATCAATTAGAAAAGCATGGTGTTGAGGTTATCTCTGGTGGCACACGAGGTACTAACGGGCGTAAGCTAACTCTTCGTGCAATCGAGAAAGCTCAGAATTTCGAAGACATAACCCCTCACGAACCATCGTTCTCTGAGCCGCTGACTTATCCAGAATCAGCACAACTAGAAGTTAACCGCTTTGTTGAAGAACTCCCAGAACTCGACCCGGCCGACATGGACGATGATTTTGACCCGCTGAATGAAAGCGAGATGGACCAGTTGATGGAAGAGCATGATCGCATAACAAGCAAGTTCGACTCTGCACCTAAATGGCATGAGATGACGCAAGCTGAATCTGATGCGGCTACATCTGCGTTTCTTGGCTGATCCCACCTCTAAACTACATTTTCCTACTCAGCTTTAACGGTGCTTTTAGAAAAAGCATCGAACACAACATATTACATCTTTAAATCAACGCTTCTGGGCTTGGACACTTTCAAGCCTAGTGTCGAATCATTCAAATTAAAAAGGGGACCATCATGTTCAATAAAAAAAAATATGCACTGGAAGTACAAACAGAACTAAAGACAATTGCATCTCAGATGCTACAAGATTGGGGACGTGCCAACGTCGATTTACTTGGTTGGGATGTTGAGCATACAGATGACAACTATGTTGATAGTGAGATCTGGTTTGGGAATGACTACATCTATAGCTCCGAAGAAAAAGAACCGGGTGTTTGGGTTGAATATACTCGCTCAATTATATGCGTTACTGAACTCCGAGAGAAAGAGCACGGACTGTATGAAGTTACAGTCAAGGTTCACCTACCGGGTGACGATGGCGTACATGAGAAATATTTCAAGGGGGAATACTTGTTTAATGAGATAAATCCACTGGATACAGCTAATGGCTATCCTGATGCTTTGTATGAAGCGTATATCTACTTCGCAGAAAATACAGAGTTCTCATATGGTGAGAAGTTATCTTATCTCACGGGCGCTATGTGGGAGTTTGTAAGTTGCTTTGAGGATTTTTGCCGACTCGATTGTAATGAGATCTTGGGTAAGTTCGCTAAGGCAGATGTGGAGGCAACTTACTGATTGATCCTGTCTTACCGCTGCTACCAACACAGTTTTCTACATTTTCTCGACGGTGGCGGCGGTGATATAGGTTCGGCGGATTTCCCATCGGCGACGTCAGTAAAATCATGTGGGTAATCAGGTGATGTGATTTTGCTGGTGGATTTCGGAGTGATTTGGGGCAGGGTTTCTATGTTGATTGTGCGGTGAGATTACGTCAGACCTTCGCTCATAATCGATTGGTCATGTGTTCAAGTCACATAGGGGCCACCATTATTCCTTAAGGCTTATGGAGAAATCCGCAAGCCTTTTTTCGTTCTAGTCCTTTCCATATCCGGTCCGCAATTACTTCCTGTACGCTCTGGTCCATTAGGTCAGCCGAAACACGCCACGTAGTCACCACAGAGTCACACTTCCCCTGTCAGAGTGATATCCACCATCAGAACCTTCTCTCGTATGTACAGCACGAATCAGAGCAGATACATACCACTCAACACCAGAACCGAACCCCAGAAAAACACCGCACCTGAACCAACAAAAATATAACCAACATCCTGTCCATTAGCTGAAGTTATTAATATAGGTATGGGATGGATAGCTAGTTCAGTGACGGGAAGGACACCCATGATCCTAAAGCTCTCAGAACTAGCCAGTCAGGAAAAAACAGCAATCAATGATGACCGATTACCCTCAGTGGTAATCGGTCTGTTATCTCTTAAGTGATTTAGGTCAGCAGTAAGCGACACTCAACCACAGCACCAGAAACAGCAGCTAATCACAGGACTGGTATTCATACTGGAACCGGAAAAACCAACGGCACACTGGATTACAGCGCGAATCTGGTATGAGTTAGGGCTGTGAGTTAGGTTAGTCGAATAGGATGTGACTCTAGCTGGTTACTGTCGGCACTGTCATGACCGTCGCAACTGTCAGGACTACAGGTAAAATACATCTACTGCCGCCGCCGTCGGCAAACTGGACGGAAAACCTAAATAGGAAATTTACATTAGGGTTCGTGTCCAGCTCGGTATCTAGCCAAAATTACAGCTAAAGACCGGATAGAGACCGGACCGACGACGCCGTCGCGGTAATTACAGAAACTACATCATGCAGGAAGTCAGGCAGGATAAGCCTTAGAGCGAGATTACAGGGCCAGTCTGGTGTGACCGACCCAGCGATCTAGGATTTTAGTTTGTGGGAGTGCGTATTACTCTTCTAGAGCTTTTTTGGCAATACGACTATCCCTAATCAAAATATCTCTTGTTGTTTGAAAATAAAGAGGACCATCTGCGCCAGCCCACTTGCGCAGCATAAACTTGAATTTATTCAAGTCTCTAGATTTTTTGAAGGATGCTATCAGCTGTTCAAAACTAATGTGGACTTCTCGTCTTGCAAGGTTTAGCCGGTCACAATTCAAATTAAACTTCTCGAGAGTAGCCTCCAAAAGTTCGGAGCTTGTTTCGAAATTATTGTGTTTGAATGCTTTTAGGTTTGCTGTTTCTACATTAACTTCAAGCTTTCCCGTGGCTAGAGAATAGTTAAACATATCACTAGTTAAACTTTCTTCTAATGGAGATACAACCTTTCCTTGCCACTTCTTGCTTTCACCATGATTGGTTTCAAGGTGTTCTTTATATGAGTCGCATGATTTATTGTCTGGCATTACGAACTGTTCGGTGCTATCTCTATCAGTACCACCAATACAAACACCAATAACATTACTCCAATCAAGGTGCCAATTCGGTTGAGCCTCTCCAACAGCCCACCCTGACTTAGAATTGAAATGTTCAACTCTCCGGTGGTGCTCATGAACCTTGTCTTCAGTTAAACCAATTTCGCAATAAGCACAAATATAATTCTGTTCTTCAAAAATTTTCTTTTTTATTATTTTTGCATCTTTGCCATTATTAGCTCGGAAGTTATCCCAAGTATCATCGGGGTTGTGTATCGCATAAATCGTAAGCTCGTTAGGAGATGTAGTCTTATTAATTCTCCTCATACTCTTTCTCCCACTTGCGATTATCTATATACAAGTCCAGCTGAACTAAGTCCTCATATGCTGAACCGAAATGGCGCGAAAGCTGTTTTCTCAATGCTAAAGCATCTTCGGAGTCATACATATCATCAAAGACAAGCTTCCGGTAACGCTCCAGACTTTTCGTAATCTCATCTTCTGGTGGGCGTACCTCAACCTCAAACAAATTCTTTAATACCCAAGAGGACACAGCTCCTCGAGTCCCTTTGGGAGCTCGATACTTATTCCCTTCCTTTAGCAACCAGATAGCTGAACTATCGACAGTATGACAGACCTGTGGGCTGTGGGTTGTTACTACAAACTGAATGTTTGGAAAAGTAGATTCAAGTCTTTGAATAACTTTCTGCTGCCACGATGGATGTAAATGTAGGTCTACTTCATCAATAAGAACTATTCCTGAACCATCTAAAGGTGAAAGTGACTTTGGATTCAATAAAGTCAATCTTCTTGCGATATCTGCGACTAAGGCTAGTATGGTTTTCTCACCTTGGGAAAGTTGCAACACACTTAACTGGGTTCCATTTTTATCCAGCGTCAAATCGAGAGGCTTTCTCTGAAGTTTCAAGTTGCTAAAGCCAGGTAGAAACTTATAAATAGCACCTTTTACAATATCTAGTGATTTTTCATCTATGGTATAGATATCATTTAGTTGCTCTTTATAATCTTGCAGTTCCTTTTTATGAGAATCTATAAGATGAGATAATTCAGGGTGTTTAGTAATTAGCTCGTTCAATAGAGGACTATTTATCTCTGCTTCTTTAGCTTGTATTTTTACTCTGAGTTCATCAGCATTCCTTGAAAGCTCATTATCGCTTTCAATTAGATCTTTAAACCAGCCAAAAAACAACTTAAAGTCGGCTTTTCCAGACAAACTCTTGCTGTATGCTTTAGCTTTATCCCATACATGTTCATCTTTTATTTCGTCGGACTCTTCAATATCTTTGGTTGTAACATCATTCGCCCTTTCCACGTTGTATGAACAAAAAAGAGGTAATGATAATTGGGGGTCAGATTCATTTGCTTGTCGTAGAATTTGGCATATATCGTTGATTTGAGTGTAATTACCCCGAACTCTCTTGGTACTCAAAGAAGTCTTCTGCATTAACTCCATATTTACAATTTGCTTTTCTATCTCAAACTCCGCCCCAATGCTTGAGAAGTCTTCCCCATTCTTTATTTCGAGCTCTTCTATGAGTTCGCCATTAGTTGATTTTGTCCCTAAACGAGAGTTGAGATGTGTTAAGCACTTTTTTATTGCTTCTAGTATAGTGGACTTACCACATCCATTATTTCCAACCAACACAGTAGTTGCATTTTTATCTGAGAAATCCAAGTCTACAAATTCAAAACCTTTAAAGTTGTTCAGCTTAATGGACTTTATCCTAAATTTATTTTCTTTAAGCTGCTTAGCACACACAGTTAGGTAGTATTGCGATTGTTCTTTATCTCGTTCGACGCTAAACCCTTCAGCATATGACTGTGCCAACTGGAAAGATGCTGAAAAATCACCTTTATCAGATCTGGAAATTAGTCGTCGAATTGTTTTGCTAACTTTTTTTTCCATTTAATCATCACCATCATATCTGAATAAATCATTGAAAATACTTATACCATACCGAGCCTTCATCCTTTCTAGAAAGCTTGGTTCTACAGTTTTTGCAAAACCAATAAGTCCCTTCAAGTGTTTTATATCTTCTTCATCTTGAAGAGCCTGAATAGAAAACTTAAATAATAAAGAGCGAATGTATCTTTTTTTATCACGGCCAAGAGAGATCTTATTATTGTTAGATAGTGTGATTCCGGTGACATGACGATTATGCGCTTTGGAGGAAAAAACCGACTTAGAGTGATTTAGTTTTATTCTCCCACCATATAAGTCATTCAAAACATTCTCTATAAATTGGGGGAAACTAAATAACACATCTTTCTCTGATGTGGAAAATGTCAAGTCGTCAGCATACCTTGAATAGTTAACATTTAATTTAGCGCTATGGTTGGAAACAATTGTGTCAAACTCATACATGATCAAGTTCGATAGGAAAGGTGAAGAAGGTGCTCCAACACTGAGGATGAGGTTAGGTGTTTTCTTTTTGGTTCTGTTCCAGAATAGCAACTCCATCAATGATTCAACCTCTCCATCAATCAGCTTTATATTCTGATAGTTAAGAGCATCCAAAAGCATAGTTGGCGTTAAACTATTAAAAAAGTTTTCTAGATCTAGCTTCAGCAAGTAGTTAGATTGGACATGCACAATCGCATTGTCTTTGATACTCACCCCTTCAACATAGGCTTTTGCCGAACTATGGATTTGAACAAAAGGTTTGATTTGCGTAGTTATAGCCCGCTGAATGTCCTTTAACTCAGGAGTAGGTTGTGCAATTACTCTAAACCCAAATGTTCGTTTAGGTATCTTATACACTTTATAGTGACTTGAAGGTTTCTCAGCCAGATACTGGCGAAGTCCGTTAGGAAAAGCTTCAGGTGAAATACGACCGAGTATAGAAAGTTGCATTGATATGATTACTTACTTCAAAAAAATAAGTGTGATACAGGTTTCCCTGTATCACGATAGCTCTTTACTTAAAGACGCGGAGCGGCATTTCCGATCTGTAATCGTTGCGAAGAATGAGTAACTATTGCAGATCGGGAATGCCGTTCCGCAGCTGCAAAAGCACTCAATAAATTAGAGTTTGGCGCAACGCCAAACTAGATTAAAACACTAAGCTTAATCCAAATTACGCTAAAGAGCCTTCTTAAGTTAGCTCATTTTTGCTTGCAAATCAATCCTAACAATGAGCATTGAAACTAGTGGCAAAGAAATACTAGAAAATCTTTAAAAACAATCACTTTTTTGGCTTACTAGCATCATAAACTAGCGAGGCCACATTAGCACTTACCTCCCTCAGCCTACTCGAAGCCAAATGAGCATACCTAGTACTGGTCTGTGGCGACTGATGCCCCAACAAATGCTGAACATCATAGAGCGTCGCATTTCCGCTGTTGATCAGGATCGAAGCAAAGCTATGCCTGAGGTCATGAATACGAAAATTATCGGTTATACCGGCAGCTTTCTTGATTCGGGCGAATGCCTTCTTCGGATGAGCGATAGGTCTACCGGGTGCATCTCCGGCAAAGATATAGGGGTTCTTAGGTTGTTGAAATCGTCGTTGATCATGGATGACTTCCTTAGCTAGATGGTTGAGTAGGACCGTTCTCGATAGCCCCGATTTCGTGTGTGGTAGAAATAGACTCCAGTTGCCGTCGTCGTCGACGGTAAGGCACTCCCATTTCGAACTGGTAATTTCACCTATGCGCATTCCGGTCAGAAGTGCGAATTTCAATGCGTTGGCCTGGGTGCGATTCGGCTCTTCGTTACATGCCTTGATGAAAGATGAAACCTCAGCCCGTGACAGGAATCTCTGTCTTACGTTGTTTTCCTTTAGCTTCCTGATGTACTGACCGGGATTAGAATCAACATAACCCCATTCCATTGCGAGTCTGAACATACGTAGCACTAGCGAACGTAGACGGTTCACCGTTGCAGGTTTCCTACCTTCTAGTAACCCATCCAACAATTTCTGAATGTCCTGCTGACCGATATCAGTGAGAGGTTTCTTGCCCCATTTCGGATAGAAATGGAGCTTGAGACTACCCGCATCACTTTTAGCAGTAAGCTTATTCATCATTGCGTAGGGTAAGTAGTGCAGCTCTGAGAACTCCTGGAAAGTAAGGACGTTGCGCTTCTCATCACGAATAGCCTTGGGGTCATTACCTAGAGCAATTTCCCGTTTATGGTCATTGGCAATCTGACGAGCAGTGTTGATGTCTAGCGCTGGATACTCACCTAACTGTATAGATTTCTTGGTTCCGTGGAGTGTGTACCTGAACAAGAAACGCTTCCTGCCTTGGCGGTTGACGATCATCTTAAGTCCACTACACAACTCGTCGGTATATTCCGTTTCCTTACTTTTGCTCGTCGTCGGCGTCGGAGGTAGTGAATCGAGTTGGCGTTTATTGAATTTGAATTTTCGGGATTGCATCACTGCCTCCTTAGTCATTCTCGATGGAGAAGTATTGGCGTAATTCGGTGAGGAGTGTCTTAGGCATCAGTAGATAGATACCCTTACCAGAGTCCTCGACAATGCTCAGGGTGAGTGTTGCTCCGTAGTCTAGATCGTCTTCGAATTCGGTGTAGGTCAATGCTCGTTTTAGCATTTCGATATCGTCGTCGTCGACGGCAGAGAGTTCGGAAATTGATGTGAGAAACCAGAGTTCACATTGCAGCTCATCCCATGCCTGTTGGGTTTCTGCTTCATCGTGAAATGGTTTGGTCAGTATGGTTTTGACTTGTGCTTGTAAGGTTGTAGTGATTGGTAAGGTCGTGATTTGTTGAAGATTGGTGATCTTGCTCATGTTTAACTCCTGAAATATCAATATCATAGAGTTAATATGTGTTTATAACGTAGGAAGGTACGGCTGGTCTGTTTGAAGGGAGGGCCTTACTTTCCAATTCGCCGAATGGGAATAGTTGATATGGCAGATAAGAAATGGGGGCAAGTTGACAAAGCTTTCGATTTTTTCACAACAAGATTTGATAAAGGTGAGCTGTTTTCTTTAACTGAGCTGGCTGATTTCACTGGCTGGAGTGCATCGACGGTCAGGACCTACTACAGAAAAAAGTGGCGAAAACTAATCATTCCCGTTAGTGGAAAGTATCAAGTAACTGAAATAATAAAAGGTTTAACTAAAGAGAGTTTTAGGCAGCATCAAAGTCAAAATGAAGGTGAGACAGAAAAACAACTTCATGATCTAATGCTTGATAAAGCCGTCTCTGCCTGTGTATCAGCTATTGAGATTTACAATAAACCAAACTTTGAGCATCGGGAAGAAACGTTTTCCATCTTGATGGTAAATGCGTGGGAATTATTGCTTAAATCAAAACTGGTCTCAAATGCTGGTGGTAACGCCGCAGCAATACATATATTCAAGAAGAATGGCGACCCTATTCTTTCTGATACTGGTAACCCTCGAACTATAACAGCTAGAGGAGCATTGAAAGCTCTAGTTGAAACGAAAGAAATATCTAAGATCATCGAGGACAATGTGACCGCATTGCTCAACATCCGTGATGACTCTGTTCATTTTGTATGCGACGATCCAGAGTTAAGCGTAGTTGTCCAAGAAGTTGGTATGGCTTCACTACACAACTTCATGACGTTGGCAATGAACTGGTATAGATATGATTTCTCTAAGTTTAACTTCTATTTAATGCCTGTTTCATTCTTCCATTTATCAGACATGCGCAGCTTTAGTGTCGACAATAATGTGAAGAACAATCTATTGCACTACCTCAAGATGATTGAAAGGGAGCATGAGAATGATGAAGATGCAAACTACGCTGTCTCGCTCAAGCTGCACACTAAACTGGTAAAGACCACTGGTGATGAAGCTCTGCAAGTTCGATTAACAGATGATCCTGATGCGCCTGAGATTGTTCTGTCAGAAGAGGATGCTCTGAAAAGTTATCCTTTTGATTATGCAGAACTCTTAGCTCTGTTCCGAAAAAGATATAGTAACTTTAAACAAAATGGCGAGTTCAATGCCCGAATGAGGGAAGTTAAAGCGGCGGGAGAGAAGTTTAGTAAGGTACGCCGCCTAGATCCTGAAAACCCTAAGAGCTTAAGTAAAACTTTCTACCACAATCGAATATTAGAGAAATTTGATATGTGGTACGAGAAAGTGAAGTAGCACTCCCACAAACTAAAATCCTAGATCGCTGGGTCGGTCACACCAGACTGGCCCTGTAATCTCGCTCTAAGGCTTATCCTGCCTGACTTCCTGCATGATGTAGTTTCTGTAATTACCGCGACGGCGTCGTCGGTCCGGTCTCTATCCGGTCTTTAGCTGTAATTTTGGCTAGATACCGAGCTGGACACGAACCCTAATGTAAATTTCCTATTTAGGTTTTCCGTCCAGTTTGCCGACGGCGGCGGCAGTAGATGTATTTTACCTGTAGTCCTGACAGTTGCGACGGTCATGACAGTGCCGACAGTAACCAGCTAGAGTCACATCCTATTCGACTAACCTAACTCACAGCCCTAACTCATACCAGATTCGCGCTGTAATCCAGTGTGCCGTTGGTTTTTCCGGTTCCAGTATGAATACCAGTCCTGTGATTAGCTGCTGTTTCTGGTGCTGTGGTTGAGTGTCGCTTACTGCTGACCTAAATCACTTAAGAGATAACAGACCGATTACCACTGAGGGTAATCGGTCATCATTGATTGCTGTTTTTTCCTGACTGGCTAGTTCTGAGAGCTTTAGGATCATGGGTGTCCTTCCCGTCACTGAACTAGCTATCCATCCCATACCTATATTAATAACTTCAGCTAATGGACAGGATGTTGGTTATATTTTTGTTGGTTCAGGTGCGGTGTTTTTCTGGGGTTCGGTTCTGGTGTTGAGTGGTATGTATCTGCTCTGATTCGTGCTGTACATACGAGAGAAGGTTCTGATGGTGGATATCACTCTGACAGGGGAAGTGTGACTCTGTGGTGACTACGTGGCGTGTTTCGGCTGACCTAATGGACCAGAGCGTACAGGAAGTAATTGCGGACCGGATATGGAAAGGACTAGAACGAAAAAAGGCTTGCGGATTTCTCCATAAGCCTTAAGGAATAATGGTGGCCCCTATGTGACTTGAACACATGACCAATCGATTATGAGTCGACTGCTCTAACCACTGAGCTAAGGGGCCTTAATAGGACAACGATTATAGGGGAAGCGTTGCAAGGTGTCTAGATACCAACTGGGGCAATTGCGCTTAGTTTTTATCCACTTAGCACAGTAGATAATAAAAAAGGTGACCTAAAGTCACCTTTTTTTGGTTTCTAAAGCTTATATGCGCTGCGTTTATTCGTCTAGGAAGCTGCGCAGAGTCTCTGAGCGGCTTGGGTGACGAAGTTTACGTAGTGCTTTTGCTTCGATCTGACGGATACGCTCACGAGTAACGTCGAACTGCTTACCAACTTCTTCTAGAGTATGGTCAGTGTTCATGTCAATACCAAAGCGCATACGAAGTACTTTCGCTTCACGTGGCGTTAGACCTGCAAGCACGTCTTTTGTCGCCACTTTAAGGCTAGTTGCAGTTGCAGAATCTAGCGGAAGTTCTAGCGTTGTATCTTCGATAAAATCACCTAGATGCGAATCTTCGTCGTCACCGATTGGTGTCTCCATTGAGATAGGCTCTTTAGCGATTTTCAGAACTTTGCGAATCTTGTCTTCTGGCATCTGCATGCGCTCAGCCAGTTCTTCCGGTAGTGGCTCACGACCCATCTCTTGCAGCATTTGACGAGAGATACGGTTTAGCTTGTTGATCGTTTCGATCATGTGTACCGGGATACGAATCGTACGTGCTTGGTCCGCGATTGAACGAGTGATTGCCTGACGGATCCACCACGTTGCGTAAGTCGAGAACTTGTAACCACGACGGTATTCGAACTTATCTACCGCTTTCATCAGACCGATGTTACCTTCCTGGATAAGATCCAAGAACTGTAGGCCACGGTTGGTGTATTTCTTCGCGATAGAAATTACAAGACGCAAGTTCGCTTCAACCATCTCTTTCTTCGCACGGCGAGCTTTTGCTTCACCGATAGACATACGACGGCTGATGTCTTTAATGTTTTGAACGTTCAGAGAAGTCTCTTCTTCAATCATTTTTAGCTTAGCGATTGAGCGACGGATTTCTTCTTCGTTACGTTTGATCTTTTCAGCGTATGGCTTGTCTGAAGCAAGAACTTCATCCAACCAAGCTTCACTTGATTCATTACCAGTGAACAGCGCGATGAATGATTTCTTCGGCATTTTGCCGTATTCAACCACAGACTTCATGATCAGGCGTTCTTGAGTACGAACGCGATCCATAGCGGTACGCAGCTCATTCACTAGGTGATCAAACTGTTTAGGCGTTAGACGAAACTCGCGGAATACGTCTAGCATCATTTCATTAGCAACGGTTGCTTTCGGGCTGTTATAGCCGTACTCGTTGATTGCTAATTGAAGATTTTGATAGGTGCTGCGTAGTTGGTTGAATTTCTCTAGCGCTAACTCTGGATCGATACCTACATCTTCTTCAGAATCATCTGAATCGTCATCGCTATCTTCGTCGTCATCAACGTCTTCATCGTCTTCTTCTTCTAACTGAGATTCAGTCAGTTCAGAACCGATGTGTGTTGCCGTTGGTGCAGCGGTGTCGTCAGCATCTGGGTCTACAAAACCTGAAATAAGGTCAGTAAGACGCAGTTCTTCAGCTTGAACTTTGTCAAATTGCTCAAGAATGTACGGAATCGTACCTGGGTATTCAGCAACAGACGATTGAACTTGGTTAATACCTTCTTCAATACGTTTTGCGATGTCGATTTCGCCTTCGCGAGTTAGAAGTTCGACAGTACCCATTTCACGCATGTACATACGTACTGGGTCTGTGGTACGACCAATCTCACTCTCTACGCTAGACAGTGCAGCGGCTGCAGCTTCGGCTGCATCTTCATCGGTAATATTTGTGTCATCGTTCAGTGCTAAATCATCAGCATCAGGAGCAGTTTCTACTACCTTAATGCCCATGTCGTTGATCATCTGAATGATGTCTTCTACCTGTTCTGAATCTACGATTTCAGCAGGTAGGTGGTCATTTACTTCGGCGTAGGTCAGATAGCCTTGTTCCTTGCCTTTAATAACAAGTGACTTTAGCTGTGACTGCGGATTGTGATCCATAGACGGTATCCAACTTCGTAATCTGGTGAAGGAATCAGTATGCGAAATGCAAACCACTTACTATAACAAATTAAATCGTTGCTGACTAATTAAACAGGGTTACGCTTTTAAATCTAGCATAAGTGCTAGCAGCTCCCTTTTCTCTTCGGCTGATAAACCGACACTTCTTGCTTTGGCCTGCAGGTTTTCAATTTGTTTTTCTACGCACTGGGCAATAATTTTATCCAGTGAGTCTAAAAATATTTCTTCTTGGTTGTCCTCATCGAGTGGAATGTCCCAACTCGCGAGACGAGACAGAAGGGTCTCATTTTGGCTGTTTCGCCAATGCTCTAATAATTGGCCTGTGTTGATATGGGGATGCGCTTGGCATTTATCAAGTACATCAACAAATAAACTTAGCCCCGGTATTGATAAATCTCTTACCGAAGACAGATCAGGTACCATTTGAGCATAGCTCGGATTTTGAATAAGTAGAGCGATCACCTCTCGCATCGGAGTTCGTTTAATCTCTTTGTGCGGTTGAGAGATTCGAGTTTCTTGATTCAGTGAGCCACTCTTTGAGTTAATTTCAGAAATTGCTTTAATTAACTTACTTTCTTCCCAGCCTATACCTAATCTTCTTGATAGCTCACTAATCAGATAGTCTTTGAGAGTACTATCTTTTACTTTACTAACTATAGAGGAAGCCAGTGTCACGACCCTCAGCTTTCCGTCGCGGCTACTATTATCTACTACGGCTTTAAATAAGCGATCCAGAATAAAAGCGGGAAGTGAAAGTGAATTCCGTATTTCCTCTTCAAATCGCTCTTTTCCATGCTTTCTAATGAAAGAATCTGGGTCTTCACCTTCATCTAGAAACATAAATTTGATGGTTTTGTTGCCACCTAAATAAGTGACAGCTTCTTCCATTGCTTTCCAAGCTGCTTTTTGGCCTGCTTTATCGCCATCGTAGCAACATACAACTTGATTAGTGCTTCGAAGCAGTAGCTGTAGTTGCTCTCCAGTTGTTGCTGTTCCAAGAGAGGCGACGGAATAATCTACGCCATATTGAGCAAGCGCGACAACATCCATATAGCCTTCAACCACTAAAATTTGTGGTGGCTCACGGTACGCTTGTAGTACTTCATAAAGGCCATACAACTCTTTACCTTTATGAAATATCGGGGTTTCGGGTGAGTTGAGATATTTCGGTGTCCCATCACCTAATACTCGACCACCAAAGCCTATCACTCGGCCGCGTCTGTCTCGAATAGGAAACATCACTCGACCACGGAATCGGTCGTAGCGGTTGCCTTTATCGTTTTCGATCAACATGCCGCCTGTGACGAGCATGTCTTGGTTTTCTTTATTCTGACCAAAGTTCTTACGAACTAAATCCCATTCATCAGCCACATAGCCGATGCCAAACTTCTGGACGATTTCACCAGACAGGCCGCGATCTTTTAGATACTCAATCGCCACTTTACTTGCTGGCTGCTTGAGTTGGTTACGATAAAATTGAGCAATGCTGCCCATTAAGTCGTATAGATTACGTTTTTCACTGCTGCTTGCTTGTGGGCCTGACTGGAACGAACCATTACCGCCGCTACGTTGTTCGCGAGGAACATCTAAGCCCAAGTATGAAGCGAGTTCTTCAATGGCTTCGACGAATTCTAGCCGGTCGAATTCCATCAAAAAGTCGATGGCATTTCCGTGCGCACCACAACCAAAACAATGGTAGAACTGCTTTTCTTGACTGACGCTGAATGACGGCGTCTTTTCGTTGTGGAACGGACAGCATGCGCCGTAGTTTTTGCCTTTTTTCTTAAGTTTCACACGTGCGTCGATGATATCGACAATATCAAGTCGAGCTAGAAGGTCATCGATAAAACTGCGAGGGATGTGTCCAGCCATAAAACCTAACAAAAAAAGAAGATGATGAGTGGAGTGAATGCTTTAAAAGAATAAGCGTGTTGCTCACTTATTTCATTCCATTCATCCAGATACAAACAAGCCGTGCGTTCCAAAGGATAGCACGGCTTGCTGCAATTGGGTGGGGTATCTTAAGCCAGTTTAGCGCGAACTAAACCGCTTACTTTACCCATATCTGCGCGCCCTTGAATTTGCGGTTTCAGAACGCCCATTACTTTGCCCATGTCTTGCATGCCAGCTGCGCCAGATTCAGCAATCGCGTTCTCGATAAGAGCCGCTACTTCTTCGTCTGTCAGTGGTTGAGGCATAAAGTCCTCAAGAACGGTAATTTCTGCTTGTTCCGCATCAGCAAGATCTTGACGACCCGCTGCTTCATACTGCGCTACAGAGTCGCGACGTTGTTTAACCATTTTGGTCAATACTGCAAGAATGTCGTCATCGTTCAGAGTGATCTGCTCGTCAACTTCACGTTGCTTGATTGCTGATAGGGCTAAACGAATAGTACCAAGGCGTAATTTGTCCTTGGCTTTCATCGCTAATTTTTGCTCTTCTTTGAGTTGATCAATCAGAGCCATAACTAAATTCCTTTTGGAGCTCAGTTATTAGTACAGGCGAACGCGACGAGCGTTTTCGCGAGCTAGCTTCTTAGCGTGACGCTTTTGAGCTGCTGCTTTAGCGCGTTTGCGAACTGTAGTTGGTTTTTCGTAGTGCTCACGACGACGCACTTCAGAAAGGATACCTGCTTTTTCGCAAGAGCGCTTGAAACGACGTAGAGCAACGTCGAACGGTTCGTTTTCACGTACTTTAACTACTGGCATATGCCTTTCACCTCAGGGGTTATTCGTTAACGCTGGCATTCAACAGACCAAATCACAATTGTTTGGTCTCTTACCAGCTTGATCAAAAATGGTGCGGAATTTTAATCCGATCACAACTACTTTGTAAAGCCTTTTGTCGATTATTGTCTGTACAAAATTTGTTTGCAGCACCAAGGCGAGGTAATATGACGCCCAAATTTCCTCTATACAGAAAGCATACTGAGAAAACCATGCGCATTATCGGTATTGAAACCTCTTGTGACGAGACTGGCATCGCGATTTATGACGATGAAAAAGGTCTACTGTCACACAAGCTTTACAGCCAAGTAAAACTGCACGCAGATTACGGTGGTGTGGTGCCTGAGTTGGCTTCACGTGACCATGTAAAGAAAACCATTCCTCTTATTAAAGAGGCACTAAAAGAAGCGAACTTAACTTCGAAAGACATTGATGGTGTCGCGTACACCGCGGGGCCGGGTCTCGTTGGTGCACTATTAGTGGGCGCTACTATTGGTCGCAGTATTGCTTATGCTTGGGGAGTGCCAGCGGTACCTGTTCATCATATGGAAGGTCACCTGTTGGCTCCAATGCTGGAAGATAACCCACCGCCATTCCCGTTTGTGGCAGTGTTGGTGTCGGGTGGTCACTCGATGATGGTCGAAGTGAGAGGCATCGGTGAGTACAAAATTCTGGGTGAGTCGATTGATGATGCGGCGGGCGAAGCTTTTGATAAAACAGCGAAGCTAATGGGTTTGGATTACCCAGGCGGCCCACTATTATCTAAACTGGCGGAAAAAGGTACACCGGGCCGTTTTAAGTTCCCGCGCCCAATGACAGATCGCCCTGGCTTGGATATGAGTTTCTCTGGCCTGAAAACCTTTACAGCAAATACGATTGCTGCGAATGGCGATGACGAGCAAACTCGCGCAGACATCGCACTGGCATTTGAAGAAGCCGTGTGTGCAACATTGGCGATTAAATGTAAACGCGCGCTTGAGCAAACAGGCATGAAGCGTATTGTTATTGCTGGTGGTGTGAGTGCTAACCGTCGTTTACGTGCAGAGTTAGAGAAGCTAGCGAAGAAAGTTGGCGGCGAGGTTTACTACCCACGAACTGAGTTCTGTACGGATAATGGTGCGATGATCGCTTACGCTGGTATGCAGCGTTTGAAGAATGGCGAAGTGGCCGATATGTCGGTAGAGGCTCGCCCACGTTGGCCGATTGACCAACTGACGCCAGTCGCTTAATCAAACTTATGCGGTAGGTTTGAAATAGATTCACTACGATAAAGGTCTCTGCTCATCAGAGGCCTTTATTTTTAGCTATGCAATGAAAAGCTTCGTTTACACTCTGACTGATGCGAGCAGTTCGGTATCGTTTCAGTGATAGGATGGTGCGGAAGAATAAGAAATGGATATAACAATGAATAAGTTTGAAATTGAAGGTCAGCAACTTGCTTACCTTGATAAAGGTGATGGTCCAGTATTACTGTTTGGTCACAGTTATTTGTGGGATAGCCAAATGTGGGCGCCACAAATTGAAGTTTTAAGCCAGTCATATCGTTGTATTGTGCCAGATTTGTGGGCACATGGTGAGTCAGAAGCGGCCCCTGCATCGACAGAGTCATTAGTTGATTATGCACAACATATGTTGGCGTTGATGGATCATTTGGATATTGAAGAGTTCTCGATAGTGGGCTTATCTGTTGGCGGCATGTGGGGAGCGGAACTAACGGCTCAAGCACCGCAACGTGTGAAATCACTGGTATTGATGGATACCTTCATTGGCTGGGAGCCAGAAGTTACATATAAGAAGTATTTTGCAATGCTTGATACTATCAGCCAAGTTCAAACAGTACCTGCGCCAATTATTGAAGCCGTTGTGCCGCTGTTCTTTGCCAACAACGTTGATCAGGATAACCCTGAACTTGTCGCTTCATTCAAACGCAGTTTAGAAGACCTCAACGGTGAGCGTGCGGTTGAAGTAGCTCGTATGGGGCGCATGGTGTTTGGTCGCCGTGATGTGATTGAAGATTCGGAAAAATTCGCTCTGCCGACGTTAATTGCGGTGGGCTGTGAAGATAAGCCTCGCCCGGTTTTCGAATCGTATTTAATGAAAGACTGTATCACGGGCAGTGAGTTGGTAGAAATTCCGCAAGCGGGACACATCAGTTGTTTAGAACAGCCGGAGTTCGTCAACCAAATGTTGTTGAACTTCCTGAATCGAGTTCATGCATAACCAATGAATGCATCGCTCTCTAAACAAAACTCGGCATTAAGCCGAGTTTTTTTGTGTCAGTTTCTTTTCGCCAATTTTGGGCTCATCGCCAGACAAAAGCCGCCGAATATTTTGATGATGCTTAAATACGATTAAGCAACACAGCATAGCAACAGGTAACGTGTATTGCGGTTTAAACATCCAAGTATAAAACGGAGTGACCAAAACCGTGACGAGAGCCGCTAAGGATGAATAGCGGAATAGCGCGGCTACTGACAGCCAAGTTAACATCACCAATCCTGTTAAGTCCAAACCAATCGGAGCGATAGCGCCAAGCGCGGTTGCGACACCTTTTCCGCCTTTAAAGTGGAAAAAGATGGGGTACATGTGCCCAAGACAGGCAGCAATGGCGATGACGCCCAGAATGATAGGGTCGATACCAAGAAAGTATCCGCCCCACACGGGGATGGTGCCTTTGAGCATATCGCACAACAAGACTGAAACAGCGGCTCCTCGTCCGCCAATACGCAATACGTTCGTTGCTCCAGGGTTGTTGGAGCCTACACTGCGTGGATCTGGCAGTTTTAAGAGTCGACAGATCAAAACCGCACTGGAAACCGAACCCAGTAAATAGGCGGCCATTGTCATTATCAGTGCCAGTGCGTCCATAGAAGTCCTTGATGGATTGGAATTTAATGCTCGGTTCCCGCGTAGTTGCTATCATACCTCGAATTCACATAATGCAGAAATCCTCACTGTGATAGAGCTTGCATTATGTGATTTCTTGTATATAAAGATGCTTTCGCAGTTTATACCTAAGTAACATTGTGATGACCCAAGGAAATGTTACTTAGGTATAGAATACTACGATCAAATTACCCCTCACGGGTATCCGACCTCTGTAATAGAAGGACATAAGATGGCTCTGGATAAAGTTTTTATTGAACAATTAGAAGTAATCACCACGATTGGCGTGTACGACTGGGAACAACAAATTAAACAAAAGTTGGTTCTGGATATCGAAATGGCGCACGACAATAAGCCTGCGGGTAAAAGTGATGATGTGCAAGATGCGTTGGATTACTCGCAAGTGAGTGAGGCGGTACTGAGCCATATTGAAAATGGTCGTTTTCTGTTGGTTGAGCGCGTAGCCGAAGAAGTGGCAGAGCTTATCATGCAGCGTTTCTCTGTGCCTTGGGTGAAAATCCGTTTAGCAAAACCTGGTGCAGTGCCACAAGCACGCGCTGTTGGTGTCGTGATTGAGCGAGGTCAAGCATGATCACCACCTATATCGGTGTTGGTACGAATGTAGAAAGAGAACAACATGCGCTCGCTGCGTATCAGGAGCTGCTACAGCTTGGAGAAAGTCTCCTCGTATCGCCGGTATATGAATGTGAACCTATTGGCTTTAGCAGCCAGAACTTCTACAACTTTGTCGTTGCAATGCGTACCGAGTTGTCATTAGAAGAGTTGAGTCATCAGCTACGTGAGATTGAATTTAAGTGGGGACGCGAAGAAAATGCGCAAAAGTATCAGGATCGAACACTGGATCTCGATATAGTGTTGTTCGGTGAATGTGTCTCCAAGAAAAAACCTGAGCTACCTCGCAGTGATATCTACAAATATCCTTTTGTCACAAAGCCTCTGTATGATCTCGAACCTCAATTAGTGATCCCAGGCGATGGACGCACAGTCGCAGATATTTGGCATGCAATGCAGCCAGTCGATTCACTCAAACCTGTTTCTTTTTCATTTTTAATTTGAGTTGTTTACATGAGTTATTTTGAAGCCTTTATTCTGGCTCTGATTCAGGGTCTGACAGAGTTTTTGCCTATTTCGAGCTCTGCCCATTTGATCCTGCCCTCCGCCATTTTGGGATGGGAAGACCAAGGTCTAGCCTTTGATGTTGCTGTTCACGTCGGTACATTAATGGCGGTAGTGATCTATTTTCGCCATGAAGTGATCACTCTGTTCCAGGCATTATTTGCTTCGATCTTTAAAGGAGATCGGAGTAAAGAAGCAAAACTTGCGTGGATGATCGTGATCGCCACGATTCCAGCTTGTGTGTTTGGCTTGTTGATGAAAGACATCATTGAAGTGTATCTACGTAGCGCTTATGTCATCGCGACCACAACGATCGTATTTGGTTTGTTGCTTTGGTGGGTAGACAAAAACGCTAAGTTGGTTGCGGATGAATATCAAACGGGTTGGAAGAAAGCCGTGTTTATCGGTATTGCCCAAGCCTTAGCGATGATTCCTGGAACGTCGCGTTCAGGGGCGACCATTACGGCTGCACTTTACCTTGGCTTTACTCGAGAAGCGGCTGCGCGCTTTTCATTTTTAATGTCGATCCCGATCATTACATTAGCAGGTAGCTACTTAGGCATGAAGCTAGTGACCAGTGGTGAACCTGTCCATATTGGTTTCTTGCTGACTGGTATCATCACATCGTTTATCAGTGCGTACATCTGTATCCACTTCTTCTTAAAGATGATTTCACGCATGGGCATGACACCGTTTGTGATTTACCGTCTGATTCTAGGTTTCGGCTTGTTTGCGTTCTTGCTTAGCGCATGATAACGCGACGGATTGGCAGCTTGCTTAACCGCAAGCTGCATACCTAAACCACAACGTCATTCTGAACAGCGACGAAGGAGCGAGGTTCAGAATCTTCTCCTCTTAGTTTCTTATGGCGTTGGCCATTTCTAAAACTTCCCTGCGTGCTGATGTTAGATTCCTAGTCTCGCTAAGGCTCGCTGGAATGACCTGGCATGAATACAATTCGGTTAATTAATCTGAGCTCAGATCACTTATTCAAAGCGACTCTTACCGCTTCAATCCGTCTCTTTTCTTGTTCATCACGTATTGCCGGGCCTTTAAATCCATCCTTAATGATGCTCTGAACATCTACGGCGGCTGCGGCTTGATAAGCGCGGGTAAAAATCTCAGCTTGAGGATAAGGCTTCTCTTCTAACCCTTTTCGACCAGCATGGTCAGCCTGACAACATATTAAAATATCTTCTAAGCGCTCAGCTTTGCGCCACACATCGAATTTGTTGAGTATTTTTATGATGGTTTGCGGCTTTAACTCGGCCGCACGATGGATATTGGAGTGCTGTTCGCACACTATCAAGGCTAAATCACGAAACTCATTCGGTACACGGACACGTTCGCACAGCTTTTTGATCAGTTTTAATCCTGTATGACAATGCATTTTGTGGCTTGGCCATTCGCTCTCTGGTGTTACCCCTTTGCCTAAGTCATGCACTTGAGCGGCAAATCTGACGGGGAGTGAGTCACTCAGTCTTGCAGCTTGCTCTGCCACCATCAAAGTATGGATGCCCGTATCGATTTCTGGATGCCATTTTTCTGGTTGAGGTACGCCAAATAGTGCATCAATTTCAGGTAAAACAACGGCCAATGCACCACAATCTCTTAGAACCGATAAGAAAATATCAGGGCGAGGAGTGGAAAGAGATTTATGCCATTCTTGCCAAACACGCTCGGGAGTCAGTGTGCTCAGCTCTCCAGATTCTGCCATGTGGCGCATTAACTGCATGGTTTCGTCGGCAACCGTAAAGTTTAGATCAGCCAGCTTTGCTGCGAAGCGAGCGACACGTAAAACGCGTAGAGGATCTTCGACAAAGGCGTCTGAGACATGGCGTAGCAGTTTATCGTTGAGATCTTTCTGGCCGCCGTAAGGATCATGGAGCTTACCTGCATCATCCATTGCCATTGCATTAATGGTTAAATCACGACGAATTAAATCTTCTTCTAAGGTGACACTTTGATCAAAGAAACACTCAAAGCCAGTGTAACCAGAGCCTGATTTTCTTTCTGTTCGCGCAAGTGCATGTTCTTCTTTGCTTTTTGGGTGCAAAAATACAGGAAAGTCTTTACCAACGGCGGTGTACCCTTGGGACAGCATCGTCTCGGGAGTCGCACCTACGACCACCCAGTCGTTGTCATAACTATCAATTCCGAGCAATTTATCTCGAACTGCGCCACCTACTAAATAAACTTGCACGAATTACCTCTTAATTTATTGATATGCCGTTGGACATTGTAGCAAGCAATGGTACTTTTCTTTACTCCCGAGAGTAGATGCAGCTATGTTTATATTATATCTGACTATTTCCTGGTGGTTTTTTAGCTGGAGAGCCTAATGTATAAGGACTTTTTTGGGTTTGTAGAACAACCATTTTCGATTGTTCCAAACTCGCGTTATTTGTATTTAAGCCAACGTCACAAAGAGGCAATCACACATCTCCAAGCCGGGTTAGGCGATGGCGGTGGTTTTGCTATGCTTACTGGCGAAGTGGGTACAGGCAAAACGACCGTCGCAAAAGCGATGCTGGCGAATTTAGGTGATAACACCAAAGCGGGTCTGATCCTAAATCCCACGTTTTCGAGTCGAGACTTGCTCGAAGCTATTTGCGATGAATTCAAAATTACTTACCCGCCAGATGCAAACCTCAAACAGCTAAACCAAGTGATTCACAAATACTTGCTGCGTAATTATCGCTCAGGCTGGCAGACATTGCTGGTCATTGATGAGGCTCAACACCTTGCTGCCGACGTTTTAGAGCAGTTACGTTTGTTGACCAACTTGGAAACCGATACCAGAAAACTGCTCAAAGTGTTGTTGGTTGGACAGCCTGAATTACAGCGGTTATTACAAACAACGCAACTACGCCAGCTCGCTCAGCGGATTACTGGGCGTTATCACTTGTTGCCGTTGGATGAAAAAGAGACAGAAGATTACATCGCGTTTCGATTACATACGGCAGGTGGTGACCAACAACTGTTTAATCGTGCTTCTTGTAAACTCATTGCCAAATACAGTCACGGCATCCCGCGCTTGATTAATCTTATCTGTGATAAATCTCTCAACATCAGTTATCACCAAGGTAATGTGGTGGTGGATAAGCAAACCGTTCAGCAGGCCTGTGAAGAGGTGATGCAGTTTCAGGCAGATATTTATCAGCAAGATAAAAAAGAGCGCCGTACTTTCAGCTGGCCTGCTTGGGGCTCTGTCACGGTGGGTCTTATTGCGGCATTAGGTACGGGGTGGGCGGTCGTGAATTATATGCCAGCTCAAGCAACGTCAGTGTTGGCGCAAGTGACCGCACCAAGAGAGGAGCTAACGCCAATAGTCGTCAACCAACAATTGACAGATGATCAGCGTGACTTATTGTTAGCACAAAAACAGTCGAATCTCGCCGTGAATGATTTGTATCGTTTGTGGGGTTATCAAGCATCGGTTCGCGACAATCTTTGTTTATCAGAACCCCAATCGACCATGCGTTGTGAGCGTAAAATGGCGACCTGGCCGCTGCTGATGCAACAAAATCGCCCTGTAATTTTGGAGTTGAATTATCAAGGTGATGTTGGGTATGTCATTTTGTACGCCGTCGGTAATGACAAAGTCGAAGTGCTCAATGGCAAGCAGCGTCTGCGTCTGCCTATTTCGTGGCTAAAGCCGATGTGGCAAGGCAATATCATTGAACTGTGGCAAGCGCCGTTGAAAGAGACATTACGTTTAGACATGGAAGGCCCTGCGATCGAAGTATTAGACCGACTATTAGCAGAAGCGGTAAGTGAGCCACTGCTTGAAACGTCTATTTTTGATGGTGCGATGAAAGAGCGCGTTGAGTTATTCCAACGTTGGCAAGGTATCGGGGTCGACGGCATTGCAGGTAAGCGGACGCTAGATCGTCTTCAACAAAACGTGCAGCCAGATGCGCCTCAACTGGCACGAATCGAGAAGGAGGACGCATAATGTCAGCCATGAAACATATTGGTTTGTTCTTGTTGCCGATCACCGTTGCTGCAATCGGAGTTGCTTGGTATTTAGATCTCCTTACGCCTCATGCTGAAGCTAGTACTTCCGCCCCTGAGGCTAAGATGGAAGCGGAACAACCGTTCAAAGCATTGGACTATCCTGAAACTACTCAGTTGGCGCAATTGCCAAGAGAGTGGCCAAGTGCAGAGCTGTCTCGTGATTTTGGTACGTTTGCAACATCTGATGAATACGTGAGTAATACAGCAAACAAAGACGAGATAGAAACATCTGTATCAACTCAAGGCACTTCAGTAGTTGAAGAGGACCTAGGTTTGTCTCTGGACGATCTTGACTTGTCCTCATTATCTCCTGATTTGGCGCGAAAGGTCGAAAATGCGTTATCCCGAGATGATACGTCTTCACCACAAACGGTGCGTGTGAACGATTTAGAGCGCAACGCTCACCAGTGGCAAGGTCGTCTTCCTGCGCTCAATTTGCAAACCCACATGTACGCCAGTGATGAAAATCGCCGCTGGGTGAAAATTAACAATGTTGAATATCATCAAGGAGACGTTGTTGATGGGCAGGTCACATTAAGAGAAATACAACCGCAAGCGGTGATTGTCGAGTTCCAAGGTGAGCAAATTCGTATCCCAGCGTTGTATGAGTGGAAAGGGTAGCCGTTTTTTATAGTAAATCATCAAGCCAGCGAGGTCATGTCGCTGGCTTTTTTGTTTCTCATAAGGTCTTTTTTCATCTATTTGAGTGATGATTTTTAGGGACTCACACAAGCTAAATATAGCTTTTCTCAGTCGTTTAAATTACATCAATATCAGTCATGTATTAGTAGAATGACTCCAGTCAGCGTTGTGTAAAAAAGCACCATATTGACGAACTTCGTCATCACGACCTGGTCCACGTTAGACCCCATGAAATAACAGGAGTCTACACAGAGACACATGCGTATTCTGATTTTTTCTTTAAGTGTTGTTGCGTCGTTAAGTTACGCAGCAAAGCCTACCCCTTTCCCTATAACACCAGATAATAACGGACAAGATTTTATGGTCAGCGCGACCAACCCTTACGTGAGCAGCACTGGTTATTCAATATTGAAAGAGGGCGGGAACGCCGTTGATGCCATGGTCGCGATGCAGATGGTGATGTCTGTGGTTGAACCGGATATGACGGGAATTGGCGGCGGTACTTTCGCGCTGTTTTATCAACATGACAAGCAGAAGTTTTTAGCCCTTGATGGGCGAGATGAAGCGCCGTCTAGCGCTCACCCTGAGATGTTTATTGAAAATGGGAAAGCACTCAGCCGCGATGAAATTTTGGGGCCTCGCTCCGTTGCAGTGCCGGGCACCTTACGTCTGCTTTATTCCACTCATGAGCAATACGGCAAATTACCATGGTCTGAGTTGGTTCAACCTGCGATTAAGCTCGCGCGTGATGGGTACGCGATGAACAGCTATACCTATGATATCGTCGTGCGAGAGCAATCCCGTTTGGCTCGCGATCCAGAAATTAAAGCCTTGTATTGGCAAGATGATGAAGTGAAGCCAACAGGGACGTTAATGAATAACCCTAAAATGGCTGAGACGCTAGAGAAAATAGCTCAGCAAGGCGATCGCTATTTGTATAGTGGTGCACTTGGTCAACATATTGTTGATACGGTGAATCGTCGTATTAACGATCAGCATGAGAAATTGTCGTTAGAGGACTTTAAAAACTATCAGGTGAAATCTCGCGATATTATTGAAAGCGATTATCGAGGCAACAAAATCGTTTCGTTTGGTTACCCGGCCTCTGGCGGTGTGATGGTTGCTCAAAGTCTGAAATTGCTGGAGCCGTACGATATATCTCAGATGGCATTAACTGATGTAGAGCCTTGGCGTTTAATGACCGAGGCGATGCGCTTAGCAAAAGCTGATCGTATTGCGTATGCAGGAGATCCGGATTATGTGGAAGCACCAGTTGAACAATTGTTATCTAAAACCTATTTGGACCAGAGACGTGATTTAATCCCTGATAATGGCACCTCGAAAGAGAATCCAAAAGCCGGACAGATAACGCAAACTCAGTATGCGCAATATCAAGGCTTCGAGAGCAAAGATACAGGGCATATTTCTATCGTCGATAGAGATGGAAATGCAATAGCGATGACTAGTACGGTAGGAACGGGTATGGGATCTGGTGTCATGGTTGATGGCGTTATCTTGAATGCACAAATGGCAAACTTTGCACCTCAACCAACGCTTAACGGTAAGCCTACTCAAAACTCGATTGAAGCGGGCAAGCGTCCCCGCTCAGCCATTACGCCATTAATGGTGATGGACAGTGATGATAACTTGCGTTTGGTTGTCGGTTCACCAGGAAGTTCGCAAATCCCGGGGTATGTACTCAAAACCGTGGTTGGCGTGCTGGATTGGAACTTATCAGCGCAAGAGGCCATTGACCTACCAAATATCCAGTATGGCACCAAGATAGATCGCACTAAGCCGTATGACCCAACAGGCTTGCTGGTGGAAAAGAAAACCTTCGCAGAAATGTTGGTGCCGGAGTTTATGGCGCTTGGCTACCCAGTACACGTTATTCCAGTGGTAAGTGGTTTGAATGCAATTGAGCTAAAAGATGGTAAGCTTTATGGCGCAACGGATCGTCGTCGAGCGTCTAGTTCAATGGGGGAGTAGTGCAGATTTCCGTAAAACTAAGTAAACAAAAAAGCCAGTCGATATAGACTGGCTTTTGCATTCTTTTTTATAGATAAAAGGGCGAAGGACTTATGCCCAACCCGCAGGTGAACGTTTTCTACGAGGCATGACATGCGGAAGAATCAAACCAAATAGCAAACCTAAACCTGCAACACCGCCGCCATAAGTGAAGTACTTAAGCAGCATGTCATCTTTTTGTGTATCCAGTTTAGCGCGCAGCTCGCGGTTTTCTGTTTCAACAGAAGTAAGCTGATCGCTGATCTCAGAGTATTTATTCTCAAGATCGGAAATTTGTTGGTTACGCGTTTCTAGAGAGGTAACAAGGCCGGCTTTCTCTGCATCAGATGTTTTACGAGCGTTAGCAAGCTGCTCTTTCACTTCTGCTAGCTCTTTCTCAATGCGAGGAAGGCGAATCGCCATACTTTCTTGGTTTGTCACAAACTTGCTTTGTACCCAACCAGTACGACCTCGGTCATCACGAACTTGCGTATAGCCAGTATCTCGGTTGGTTTTAATCAGTTGTACTTTAGAACCGGCATTAACACTACCAATAATACGGTAGGTGTTATTTGGACCTGAGTGCATAAAAGTGAAGAGGTCATCAGAAATATAACGGTCTGCTGCTAGGGCCGCTGGCGCTGCTAGCAAAGTAAACAAAACCGTGATGATTAGTTTTTTCACAGTAAATCCCTTAACGATTTTTCTTGGAGACAGCGTTGGCACCGAATGATTGGAGCCGGAAATAGACGAATAGTATGCAGTTTCAAACTTCGGTGCAACAAAGAAGGGAGGCAAAGCCTCCCTTTCTGTGCGTTTGAGTCAATAATGACAAAGCGCTTACATTCTATTGACGAGTGTCTTAAGCGAACATCGCTTGAAGTCCGTAGAAGAATACAACGGCCAATAGTGCACCTGCTGGTAGTGTAACGATCCATGATGCCACGATGTTACGAACCACGCCCAGGTTTAGTGCCGCGATACCACGAGCAAAGCCAACACCGAGAACCGCACCAACCAATGTTTGAGTGGTTGAGATTGGCAGACCAGTACCAGAAGCTAGAACAACAGTACAAGCGGTTGCTAGCTGAGCTGCAAAACCACGGCTAGGAGTTAGCTCAGTGATACCTGTACCAACGGTTGCCATTACTTTGTGACCCAGTGTCGCAAGACCGACCACGATACCAATACCACCAAGAGGTAGAATCCACCAAGCGATGGTGCTTTTCGTGCTGATTTCGCCCATGTGTTCAACAGTCGATACTACAGCTGACAGTGGACCAATGGCGTTTGCAACGTCGTTTGAACCGTGTGCAAATGCCATTGCACAAGCGGTGATAACCATCAGAACGCTGAAGATACCTTCCACGCCAGAAAAGCTGCGGTCTTCTTCGCGATTAGCGAATTTTTTCTGGATGTATACGTAGCCGCCAACCATCACGAGTGCTGAAACTGCTGCTGCCCACATCCAAGCTTCGCCATTGGTTAGGTGAAGACCTACGTGTTTTAGACCTTTTTTGATAGTTACAAGTGCAATCACCATTGTTGTGATGAACATGTAAACAGGAACAAAACGTTTGGCGTTGAATAACGGGTTCTCAGTATCAAAAATCAGACGTTGTGCGCTGACAAAGATAACGTAAGCAAAGAAACCTGAAATCACTGGTGTAATAATCCAGCTACCAACAATGCCTTGAACGCTGCCCCAGTCAACCGCTTCAGTACCTACTGATACGCATGCAAAACCAATGATTGCACCGATGATTGAGTGAGTCGTAGATACTGGCCAGCCCATGTAAGAGGCAAGAAGTAACCATGTACCCGCAGCCAAAAGAGCAGACATCATACCGTAGACAAGAACGTCAGGTTGACTAGCAAATAAAGAAGTTTCGATTACACCTTTACGGATAGTGTCGGTTACTTCACCGCCTGCAAGGTAAGCACCTGCAAATTCGAAGATCATCGCAATGATGATAGCTTGTTTTACGGTTAGCGCTTTTGAACCTACTGATGTACCCATCGCATTAGCAACGTCGTTCGCGCCAATACCAATCGCCATCATGAAACCAAAAATCGCTGCAACAATAATCAGGACAGTGCCGTAGTTCGCAAGGATATCCATCGTAATACCTAGTTGTTTTATAACAAGCGGAACAAAATTTTACGCGCGCCAAACCATAAGACGATGAAAATAGTCATCGTCCCTATGACACGTGTTCATTATGCTCTTCGTTATGTCGTTAACTTTATGTTTTAAGATCGAGATAGCATGACTTCCAAACGAGCACCTACGCGCTGCGCTTGGTCGGCAATACCACCTACCCATTCAAGAATCTTGTACAAGAACATGACATCGATAGGGTTCATGTCAGACTCAATCGCCATCAACTGTTGACGAAGTTCAATCTGCATAGCATCGGTATCATCTTCGATGACATCTAATTGATGAATCATTTCAGCGACGAGCGTCACTTCACGACCTTTGAAGCCGGTTTCTAGCAATTCATCAAGTTCATTGATTACCTTTTGCGCCTGATCGGCCGCATCAAGACAACGTTGAACGTAAGCGAGGAAGTTTGGTTGGAGAGCCTCAGGAATGACAAGTTGACGACCATATACACGGCCAGCAATGTCTTTTGCCAGGTTTGCAAGTTTGTCCTGCTGAGTCAGAAGCTCAAGCATGTCAGTACGGTCTACTGGCATGAACAAACCGCGAGGCAGTTTTAGACGGATTTCACGTTTCAGCACGTCCGCTTCTTTCTCTAGGTGAGAAATTTGTGCACGGATTTCAGATGCTTTTTCCCAGTCACCCTTTGAAGATACTTCAAAGAATTTCACCAAGTGTGAACAACATTCGTTGACACACACAACGTGGCGTTGCAAAGGCTTAATTGGGGACTTTGCAAATAACCCCATAATTGTATTTACTGGCATGGTCATTCAACCTAATAACTATAACCTTAAAAAAACATACACCATTTCTGAGTGCTTGGCGAAATGTTGAACGATGGCTATAAAGGCGCGCATGGTAACGCATTAAATCGCTCATTAAAACTGTTTTAGATCATCATTCCGGCGATATTTCTCTCTTGCCGTGCGAGAAATTACGCAATATCCTGTTTCTATCTGCTTTGAAAGGTATAGCTATGGAAACCGAAATAGAACTGAAGTTTTTTGTTTCTCCTGAATTTTCAGAAACTTTAAAAGAAAAAATTTCTGAGACAAAAGTACTTCAGCATAGTTGTCGTGACTTGGGTAACACCTACTTTGATACCGCCGATAAATGGCTGAGAAAGCACGACATTGGTTTAAGAATTCGCCGTTTTGATGATGTATTCGTCCAAACCGTAAAGACAGCAGGACGTGTCGTCGCAGGCTTACATCAAAGACCAGAATACAATGCTGAGCAAACTAGCGACGAGCCTAATCTGTCGCTTCATCCTGTAGACATTTGGCCGCCAGGTAAAGACGCAGCAACGCTGCAATCTGAGCTTATGCCGTTATTCTCGACCAACTTCACACGTGAACAGTGGCTGATTGGCATGCCAGACGGTAGCCAAATAGAAGTGGCGTTTGACCAAGGTATGGTCGTCGCCAAAGGTGAAGATGGGGAAGAGAAACAAGAACCGATTTGCGAAGTTGAACTGGAACTTAAATCGGGCCAAACCGATGCCCTATTTACACTAGCACGTAGCTTTTGCGAGCAAGGTGGCATGCGTTTGGGTAACTTGAGTAAAGCGGCGAAAGGCTATCGACTTGCAAGTGGCTATGCAGGTGATGAAGTAAAATCGTTGGCGCTTGTGGACAGTAGCCCGACGGATACCGTTGAATACTGCTTGATCAACTCTTTAGAACACGCCCTATCTCACTGGCATTATCACGAGCAAATTTATGCTGAGCGTGACAATGTGGAAGCGCTACGTGAAATCAGCAATGCCATTCGTTTTATTCGTCAAACATTGACCATTTTTGGTGGTGTTGTCCCTCGTCGCGCGAGTGCGATTCTGCGCCAAGAGCTTAAATGGTTGGAAGAAGAACTGAGTTGGTTGGATGAGCATGCACACCTTGAAGAGCTCTTAGATGACAAAGGCAATGTGCTGCGTAAGTTGGATGCGCGTAAGTTCTTAGTATCTGAGTTGACTCAGCAGTTACAAGAGCTGCCAAGCCGTGAAGAAGTGCTAGGGTTGCTCAATTCCGCGCGTTACACCGGGTTATTGCTGGATCTTAGTCGCTGGATCTTAGCGCGTGGCTGGCAGCCGTTTCTTGATGAAAAAGCGCGCGAAAAAATGGCAAGTAATATCATGCCGTTTTCAGTCACTCAGCTCGATCGCACTTGGGCAGAACTAATGGAAGCTTTCCCTGCAGAGCGCGACCTGACGGCGCAAGAGTACGTTGATCAGCGCTATCGCTTGCTGCGTAACCTCTATACCGGTATTGGTTTCGCGAGTCTATATAACTCGGATGAGCGTAACAGCTTCCGTTTGCCATGGGCGGATCTGGTGCATGGTATTGATGATCTGCTAATGCTGAACCACTTACTTCCGTTGGTTGATATGTTGGAAGACGCAGAAAAAGAGCAGTTAGAACGCTGGTTGCACCGTCAAGAGCGTTCAATTTTGCATGCAATGGATCAAACCCGAGCGATCAGTGTAGAAGTTCAGCCTTATTGGCGTGAATGATCGTTCTGGTGATAATGACAAAAAATAGGACCGCATGGTCCTATTTTTTTGTCTTTGTTTTGCTTTGTTGCAGCTCTTGTTCTATGAAGTCGAGTCGTTCTAGTATTTGCGCTTGTTGGCTTAGGAGCTGCTCGAGCATACGTTCTTTATTGATTGAGCTGTGCGTCTGTTGTTTTGTCGGGGCAGTAAGGATAGAGGTGATAAGACCCGAAATCATACCAAAGATCCCCACACCACAAACAATGATGATGACGGCTAAAAACTTTCCTATTGAGGTCACCGGATAATGATCGCCGTAACCAACGGTTGAGATCGTTACGAATACCCACCACAAAGCATCGGCGCCAGTGCGAATATTCGCTTCTGGGTTTTTCGCTTCGATAAACAGCATGGCACTAGAACCGAGCGTAATGAGGATCACCATCAACAGTAATATTGAGGCGACCGTGGTTTCGCGGCGGTTCTCTTTGAGCTGATGCAAAATGAACTTTGACGAGCGCAGTACTAATACCACTCGAAGAATATGAAAGATACGAGCAAAGCGCAGTGGCTCTATTAATGGGATGCTCGCCACGAAATCTATCCAATGACGTTTAAGAAATAACCACCGATCTGTGGACCGGATCAAATCAATGGTGAGCTGTAATAGAAAAATACTACAGATTATGAAATCCAGACCGATAAGAACTTGACGGGTTTCGTGATCGATCGGGAAAAACAACAAGCCAGAGATCACAAATAGTGCCATAAAAGACAATATTAGTGACAACAGGCCCATCGGTCGTGTGCTGTCTTTGATATCATTGTTTTTCATACGAAGCTCGAAATAAATCGCGTAACCACGCTAAACGCGAACATAACTATAAGTAATATAAAGATTATAGATAAAGACTATATAAGACTCGGTGGAGAACTGACAATGGAAAAGCTGGCATTTAAGCCATGGGAAAGGGTCATATCCGACATTCGACTGGTTCCTAAAATGGTCATGTTGATGGTCTTCAGTACTGTCCTGATAGTGGCAAAACAACTGTGGGACGCGAACACCTTTTACGATTCACTTTTAGCGGCGACACAAAACGCGCAAGTTGCCCAACAGCATTACGAAGCATACTTAACGCAAGTTGCTTGGCAAACCGCCTTATTGATTGTGGTTTTTGTCGTGCTCTTATTAGCGGCGGCTAGAGTGATGCTGCGTCAAACGCAGTATCTGAGCGACGCGATCAAACTGATGGCGAGCAAGAACCTCTCCGTGCCATTTGGTATGGATTGTAAAGATGAATACGGAGACGTGGCACGTGAATTAGAAAAGACACGTCGCCAACTGCACGATGTGATTCAAATGCAAATCAACGCTTCTGATGAGTTATCCACACTCACGGAAGTGATGACGCTGAGCATGTCGGAAACGAAAGAGTCGGCGCAAGAAGAGTTTAACGAAATTGACCAACTTGCGACGGCGATGAGTGAAATGTCGTCGACGGTACAAACCGTCGCAGAACATGCTCAGACGGCGTCTTCTCTTACAGAGCAAGCTTCCGCACAAGCGATTTCTGGTCAACAGTTCTTGCAAAGTACGATGGCGAAAATGAGTGAACTCTCGTCGGACATCGCTTCATCGGCGCAGGCGGTTAACCAGGTCGAAGAACGTGTTGAATCCATTGGTAGTGTTGTGGGTACGATTCAAGGTATCTCTGAACAAACTAACCTGCTTGCACTGAATGCGGCTATTGAAGCTGCGCGAGCTGGCGAGGCGGGTCGTGGTTTTGCGGTGGTTGCAGATGAAGTTCGTAACCTTGCACAGCGTACACAACAAGCGACGGTAGAAATTCAAGAGATGATTGCTCAGCTGCAAACCAGTGCAGAATCTGCTGTAGAACTCATGGAGAAAAGCGTAGTGGAAGCGGCCGATGGAAACGAGCTGGTTTCTAATGCTGGATCTGAGCTCGATGGTATTGTTGGGCAAGTGACGCAAATTAATGACATGAACTTCCAGATCGCGACGGCGTCTGGTCAGCAAAGTAGTGTTGCAGAAGAGATGAGTCAAAACCTCACCAATGTACGTGAGCTGGTGGAAGCCTCGGTTGTGGTTGTGACAGAGCTGCTAGAAACTTCTGAAATGATGCAAAATAATGCTGGCGAGTTAGACAAGAAGATCAAATCTTTCCAAGTTTAATATTCTATCCAGAACTTTTGATAAAACGCCCACAAACCTTTTGTGGGCGTTTTTATTTGCTTTAAGTCTGGTATAAAGAATGAGTTACCGTGCTTTTCAAACAAGGAAGAAAAATGCAGCTGCCTTCGCCACTGATTTCTATCGCTGAATCTGCCGTACAAAATGCTCAAGAGGCAGGTTATTTTCCCCTTTGGCCAGATGAGATTGCGCAGCAATTTCGCTATGTGGCGGGCTTAAGCCAGTTTATTACCGAGACCATTCATCGCGATGAAGTTTTAGCCCGTGAGTTGCCAAGCATGTTAGCGCAATCAAGTCGTCAAGAATCTTACCGCTCACGTCTTGCTGCACTGTTGGGACAATGTCCGGATGAGATGTCTGGTCATCGCGTGTTGCGTCAGTTTCGCAACCGAGAAATGGTGTACATTGCGTGGAAGGATTTCACGCATACATGGTCGCTAGAAACGTCTTTAAGCCACTTATCCGAGTTGGCTGAAGCGATGATTTTTGAAACCTATCAATGGCAATATCAAGCGTGTTGTCAGGAGTGGGGAACGCCGACGAGTGAGGAAGGTGAAGTTCAGCCGATGTTGATTATCGGCATGGGGAAACTGGGTGGTGGCGAGTTAAACTTTTCTTCCGATATCGATCTGATTTTCACGTATCCAGAAAACGGTGAGACTCAAGGCGCGCGCCGCAGCATTGCCAATGCCCAGTTCTTTACTCGTCTTGGTCAACGCATCATCAAAGCGCTCGACCAACAAACCTTCGATGGCTTCTGTTACCGCGTAGATATGCGTTTGCGTCCGTTTGGTGAGAGTGGTCCATTAGTCATGAGCTATGCGGCACTAGAGGATTACTATCAAGAACAGGGACGTGACTGGGAACGTTACGCGATGATCAAAGCTCGAGTGATGGGGTGCGAAATGTACCCGCAATACCAAGAGCTACGCCAAATGCTGCGTCCTTTTGTTTTTCGTCGCTATATTGATTTCAGTGCGATTCAGTCTTTGCGTCGGATGAAATCGATGATCAGTAGTGAGGTTCGCCGCCGAGGTTTGAACAACAACATTAAGTTAGGCGCAGGTGGCATCCGAGAAATTGAATTTATCGCCCAAGTTTTTCAATTAATTCGAGGGGGGCGCGAGCCTTCTCTTCGTAATCGAGGGTTGTTGGAAACGCTGCAAGGCATTGAAGAGCTGGCGTTACTCACTTCGCAAGAAGTCAGCAGTCTAGAAGCTGCATACAAGTACTTGCGTCAATTAGAAAACTTGTTGCAAGCGATGGCGGACAAGCAAACCCAGACGCTGCCTGATTGCGAAACCGAACGCTTAAAGCTCGCTACCGCGATGCAAATGACCTCTTGGGACCAACTGATTGAGCAAACTCAGCAGCACATGGCGAATGTCCATCAAGTATTTGAGTCGTTAATTGGTGATGATGAAGAAGATGAGGGCACTACGGTTGCTCGTCATTTTCATGAGTTATGGGATATGGCGAACAAACAAGATGTGCTTGAACATATCTTGCAGCAGGATATTCAGGTTGAAGACTTTGCTTCATGCGCGAAAACCATCATCAACTTTAAAACCGATCTAGCTAAAAAAACGTTAGGACCGCGTGGACGCGAAGTGTTAAACCGTTTGATGCCGAAGGTGTTTGATGCGGTGTTTGCCCACCCTGATGCACAGTTTGGTTTACCGCGAGTGCTGCATTTACTGCACAATATCTGCACTCGTACGACTTATCTGGAGTTATTGGATGAGCACCCAGCGGCTTTAGTACAGCTCGTGCGTTTGTGTACCGCAAGCCCAATGATTTCAGAGCAGCTATCTCGGTATCCGATCTTACTCGATGAGTTGATCGATCCTGCGCAGTTGTACAATCCAATCCCATTAGACAGTTACCGTACAGAGCTGCGTGATTATCTGGCCCGTATTCCAGAAGATGATATGGAGCAGCAAATGGAAGCGTTGCGTCAGTTTAAGCAAATCTGCATTTTACGTATTGCGGCGGCGGATATTGCTGGTGCATTGCCGGTGATGAAAGTGAGTGATCACTTAACCTATTTGGCGGAAGCTATCGTTGATGCGGTGGTCAGTCAGGCTTGGTTGCAGGTGTCCGAAAAATACGGCGAGCCAACGCATGTGAAAGATCGTGAAGGCAAGGGTTTTGCCGTCATTGGCTATGGCAAAGTCGGTGGCTGGGAACTCGGCTATAACTCCGACTTGGATATCGTCTTCATGCATGACTGCCCAGTCAATGTCTATACAGATGGCAAAAAGGAAATCGACGGCCGTCAGTTCTACCTTCGCCTAGCGCAGCGCATCATCCATATTTTCTCGACTCGCACCGCTTCCGGCATTTTGTACGAAGTCGATACCCGCTTGCGCCCATCTGGCGCGTCAGGTTTGTTGGTTAGCCCAACCGATGCGTTTGACGATTATCAGCATCAAGAAGCCTGGACATGGGAGCATCAAGCACTTGTGCGCGCGCGCTTGATTTATGGCGATGAACCCCTTGCCATTGCATTTCACAATACGCGACATGATGTGTTGTGCAAAGCGCGCGATCGGGCGGAACTGAAAAAAGCCGTTGTCGAAATGAGAGAGAAAATGCGCGGTCATCTTGGGGGGAAAAAGCCCGGCCGTTTTATGCTCAAGCACGATGTGGGAGGGATTACCGATATCGAATTTCTCGCTCAGTACTTAGTGCTCAACTATAGTCACGATAAGCCGAAATTAACGCGTTGGTGTGATAATGTGCGCATCTTTGAAACGCTCATTGCACAAAATGTCATGGACGAAGACCAGGCAATGCAGTTGATACGTGCCTACACGACAATGCGAAACGAAATACACCGAAGAAATCTACTCAATTTAGATGCTGATGTGGTGGAAGATAAGTTTGTTGCCGAAAGGGAGTGGGTAAAACAGGCTTGGAATCAGTGGTTCAGTTAAGACCATATATTTAGCCTCGATAAGGGCTGTGATAAACTCACTTCGATTTAATTTTTGGAGACCAATAATGAAACCAATTCTACCTGATTACAACAGCGCTGGTGTGCTCATCATCGGTGATGTCATGCTAGATCGTTACTGGTATGGCCCAACCGGACGTATTTCTCCTGAAGCGCCGGTTCCTGTTGTAAAAGTAGAAAACAATGAAGAGCGTCCTGGTGGTGCTGCGAACGTTGCGATGAATATCGCATCACTAGGTGGCCATGCTCACATTGTTGGTCTAACAGGGGAAGATGAGCCTGCAAAAGTGCTGACGGAGACGCTGAGCTCACTCAATGTGAAATGCGATTTCGTTGCACTGCCGGATTACCCAACGATTACGAAGCTTCGCGTAATGAGCCGTGGACAACAGCTTATTCGTCTCGACTTCGAAGATAAGTTTGAAAACACGGATTCTGCACCTGTGCTATCGCGTATGGATGCCGCTCTGCCAAACGTTAAAGCCGTGATTATGTCTGACTACGCAAAAGGCTCGTTAGAGCATGTTCAGGCATACATCCAAAAAGCGCGCGCAGCAAACATTCCAGTTTTCATTGACCCTAAAGGTGCGGATTTTGAACGCTACCGCGGAGCAACACTCTTAACACCAAACATGAAAGAGTTTGAAGATGTCGTTGGCAAAGTAAAATCAGACCAAGAGCTGGTTGAAAAAGCACTTCAGCTTGTTGAAGAGTTTGATTTTGAAGCGCTACTGGTTACGCGTAGTGAAAACGGCATGACGTTGATCCGCCGTGGTCAAGAGCCATTCCACCTTCCGACTCAAGCGAAAGAAGTGTACGACGTGACAGGGGCTGGTGATACGGTGATTTCTGTACTTGCAGCTTCAGTTGCGGCGGGTAAATCCTTCGAAGAAGCGTGTGCACTAGCGAATGCTGCGGCAGGCGTTGTTGTTGGTAAGCTTGGTACCTCGACCTTGTCTGAAATTGAACTAGCAGAAGCGGTACATGGCAGCCAAGACACGGATTACGGTGTGATTTCAGAAAAAGCGCTGATTGAAGCAGTGAAAAAAGCACGTGCACGTGGCGAGAAAGTCGTTATGACAAACGGCTGCTTTGATATTCTTCACGCTGGGCATGTGTCTTACTTAAACCATGCTGCTGAACTTGGTGATCGCCTGATTGTTGCGGTGAATACCGATGAATCAGTGAAGCGTCTTAAAGGGCCTGGTCGTCCTGTGAATCCAACCGATCGCCGCATGGCGGTATTGGCAGGTTTGGGCGCTGTGGATTGGGTAGTACCATTTAGTGAAGATACGCCGCAACGTTTGATCTCGGAAGTTCTGCCAAGCTTGCTAGTAAAAGGTGGTGACTACAAACCAGAAGAGATTGCTGGTGGTAAAGAAGTCATTGCTGCAGGTGGCGAAGTTCGTGTATTGAACTTTGAGGATGGGTGCTCAACCAGTGAAATCATCAATGCAATCAAAGGCGGTAAGGGCTAAGCCTACGATTTGTTGGCATTGAAACACTATTTGTTTGTAAAAGGTCGCCAAGTGCGGCCTTTTTGATACTTGATGTTCTGAGATACTTTTCGTCTCTTAACTGCAAGCAATAAAAAACGCCAGCTGATAAATCAACTGGCGTTTTTATTTATTGAGAACTGAAGCATTCAGTCAGCAATTATTTTGCTGCTTTCAAACCTGCATCAACGTCTAAGATGTCTTGTTCGCTTAGCGTACCAACGGCTTGGCGTAGCTGAAGAACACTTAAGATGTAGTCGTAACGAGCGTTCGATAGGTTTTTATTCGCATCGTATAGACGACGAGTTGCGTCTAGCACGTCAACGATAGTACGAGTACCCACATCAAAACCTGCTTCTGTTGCTTCTAGTGCAGAGCGCGCAGAAATAACGGCTTGCTCATAAGCACGTAGTGCGCCGATAGAGGCGTTAATGTTGTTGTTTTGTGCGCGAACATCTTTTACTACGCTACGGTATTGTGCTTCAAGATCTTCACTTGCAGCCACGTACGCGTATTCAGCCTGTTTGGTTTGAGAGGTGACGTTACCACCCGTGTATAGCGGCACCGCAAGGTTCACACCGATATTGAAGTTGTCTGTGGTGTTGTCACGAGAGCTATGAGACGTATCACCGTAGTTGTAACCACCGTCTAGAGACAGCGTTGGTAGATGACCAGAACTTGCTAGTGAAATATTGTCACGTGCGATATCTTGAAGAATACGTGAAGACAGCAAGGTCAGGTTTTTGGTTTTTGCTTCGTCAATTAGCGACTCAGCAGGCACGGTCGATGGGCTAGCAGTGAAGCGGCGAGTGTCCAAGATGTTGAGATCTTTGTGTTCTTGACCGGTAATTTCACGTAATGACTCGTAGCTGTTAGTCAGTGCGTTTTCTGCTAACACTTCATCCGCCAGTACTTGGTCGTACTGAGCTTGCGCGTCGTGTACGTCAGTGATCGCAGATAAACCTACTTCAAAACGCTGTTTTGTTTGCTCTAGTTGACGACCCACTGCGGCTTTTTCTGCACGGACGAAAACAAGGTTGTCTTGTGCGCGTAGAACTTCAAAATACGCTTGTGAAACACGAAGAATTAGTGCTTGTTGAGTCGCAGCGTAAGTTGCGTCTGCTTGGCGAGCACTTTTCTCAGCGGTATCTAGCGAGATCCAAGATGCGCGGTTGTAAAGTGCTTGTGAAAAGCTAACACCAGCGGTTAGAGCGTTGGCATCGTTTGATACGTCATTGACTAGATTTGAGTCGTATTCAGTATCACCACGAGTTAAGTTGTAACCTGCTGTTAGGTTAATTTGTGGTAATAGAGCACTACGGCTTGAGGTGATTGCTTCGAAAGCTTGGTCACGTTGTGCTGCTACACTGAGCAATTGTGGATCATTTTGTTTTGCTAAGTCGTAGATTTCAGCCAAAGAGTCTGCGAACGCAGACGTACTCATGCTACCTAGCGCTGCACTGATAAATAGTGGAAGCAATTTTTTCATTTTCTATTCCCGCGGTCAATAGATTGGTTAATTCTCAGTAGTTTAACTCAATTTGCACGATATTTACTCTAAAGTTTGCACTTTTTTACACGTAATTATCCAGTCGTGCAATAAATTTTCACCAAAGACTTAAATTAATTTGTAACTATTGTACAAAAAGTTGAGCCAAGTCCTTTGAGCAAGCGAATAACAATGAGTAAACTACAAGATTCACTCAGAGAGGTGTCGAATGCAACAGTGTGACAAACAACAAAAGGATTTTACTTCGCAAGATGTAAAAGTCATCTCGAAAGAAACCTTATTTGAAGGCTTTTTCAAAATGGTGAAATATCGCTTTCAGCATAAGCTATTTGCTGGAGGTTGGAGCGAGGTTGTTGAACGAGAAATGTTCGAGCGTGGTCATGCTGCAGCGATGCTTCCTTATGATCCAAATACGGATCAAGTGGTTATCATTGAACAGATTCGAGTAGGAGCCTTAGAGCATCAACACCCATGGCAGCTAGAGATTGTCGCGGGTATGATTGACCGTGATGAATCAGCCGAAGCCGTCATTCGCCGAGAAGCTGTCGAAGAGGCGGGGATACAAGTGGGGCGTGTTGCGCCAGTCACCTCTTATTATCCTTCAGCTGGCGGTTGCTCGGAAAAGTTGGACGTATTTGTTGGTGAAGTGGACGCATCTAAAGCGCACGGCATTCATGGTTTAGACTATGAGAATGAAGATATCCGCGTACATGTTTTGAGTCGTGAGCAAGCATATCAATGGGTGAAAGACGGAAAATTTGAAAATGGTGCGTCGATTATTGCGTTGCAATGGTTGCAATTAAACCATCAAGAGTTGAAGTCACAGTGGGGGCAACCCCAAATGGTGGAGAGTAAGTAATGGCACAAGTGGCTGAAAAACAGAGGTATCATGTTGATTTAGCGGGTCTAATGAGAACCTATGAGACCAACTACGCTAAATTGAACGCCTTATTGCCTGCTTCTGCCGAAGTTGGGGATGTACGCTGCTATCAAGCGGCGAACATGGTTTACCAACTGACCGTGAATGAAATCACAAAATACACCACAGTTGTTGAGATATGTCAGAGTGATGAAACGCCAGTGTTTCCTTTACCGACGATGTCTGTCAGGCTTTATCACGATGCGAGAGTAGCCGAAGTATGCTCAAGCGGAGAGTTCTCTCGCATAAAAGCTAAGTATGATTATCCCAACGACCAACTGATGCAGAAAGATGAAAAGCATCAACTAAACACATTCCTCGGTGAATGGCTGACGTTTTGTTTACGAAGTGGTATCAGTAGAACACCACTTGCCTTCAATTGATCGTCACGTCACTAAAGGAAAATAACAAATAACGATATAGTGGACGAATCAGGTTTTCATTTTGCAATCATCTAGTGACAGCATCAAACTTTTACAAATTACGGATACTCATCTGTTTGCTGCCGATGAGGGAAGTTTGCTGAGCGTAAAAACGGCCGATAGCTTTAACGCTGTTGTTGCTGATGTTTTACGCCGCAACGTGACGTTTGATTACATCTTGGCGACAGGGGACATTTCCCAAGACCATAGTGCAGAATCTTACCAGCGCTTTGCCGAAGGCATTGAACCGCTAGAGAAAGACTGCTTTTGGCTGCCTGGTAATCATGACTACAAGCCCAATATGGGCAGTGTATTACCTTCGCAACAAATCAAAGCGGCAGAGCATGTATTGCTTGGCGCGCATTGGCAGTTGGTTCTTTTAGACTCGCAAGTTGTTGGCGTTCCCCACGGACGCTTGAGTGATCAGCAGTTAGGATTACTCGAAGAAAAGTTAGCAGAACACCCAGAAAGGCACACACTTGTGTTGCTGCATCACCATCCATTATTGGTGGGAAGCGCGTGGCTTGATCAACATACCTTAAAAGATGCCGAAGCGTTCTGGCAGGTTGTCGATCGTTTTGATAACGTGAAAGGCATTCTCTGTGGTCATGTTCATCAAGACATGAATGTGCTTCATAATGGCATTCGAGTGATGGCAACACCCTCGACGTGTGTTCAGTTTAAGCCTAACTCGGATGATTTTGCCCTCGATACGACTTCGCCTGGTTGGCGTGAACTGCAGCTGCACGCTTGTGGTGATATTACGACTCAAGTGGGCCGACTTCCTGATGGCCAGTTCCAACCAGACTTCTCTTCTAACGGATACTAACGCGCCCGAGCTCTATGTTCGGGCTCGCTTTTTTGTGCGAGATATCTATGAGTAAACCTTCACTTCTTCTGTATATCCATGGCTTTAACAGTTCTCCACTCTCAATGAAAGCCAATGTGATGAGAGCATACTGCGAGCAGCATCGTCCTGATATCAAAGTGATTGTTCCCCAATTACCTTGTTATCCTCAACAAGCGGCGAAATTGTTGTTGGATATCATCGAGAAATATAAAGACGACTATAACATTGGTCTGGTGGGCAGCTCATTAGGCGGCTTTATGTCAATGTGGCTAAATGACAAGTTTGGATTTAAAGCGGTTGTGGTCAACCCCGCGGTTAAGCCCTATGAGTTGTTAGTAGATTATTTGGGTGAGCAAACTAACCCTTATACGCACGAAACCTATACACTTGAAGCTTGTCATATTGACGAGTTAAAAGCACTTGATGTACAAAGCATCGCGTCGCCACATTCTTTCTGGTTGTTACAGCAGACAGAAGATGAGGTTTTAGACTATCGACAAGCGGTAGATAAGTTTGCAGACGCTAAGCAAACAGTAGAACAAGGCGGTGATCACAGTTTTGTAGGCTTTGAGCGTTATCCTGCACAGATTATCGAATTTCTAGAACTGTAATTCGAAAGCGATTGGAAAAGGCTCATAGTTTTTATTGATATATCCAACCGTTTCTTGACATGGGCGGTATGCTTTCCGACTATGTTTTGCCAAAAGATCTTAAGGGTCGAGGACCCTGGCTACTTTGTTATGCATCATGTTTACAAGCACTTAGTGATGTGAACAGGGTGGCTTTTTCGTTTCCTGAGTATGGGTTCACCCATTGGTGATATTCAGGTAACAAGTAAACTTTGAGAATAATTCCGTATTATGACTGAACAATATAATGCTGGTGCCATTGAAGTACTGAATGGCTTAGAGCCAGTACGTCGCCGACCAGGGATGTATACGGATACAGCGCGCCCAAACCATTTGGGCCAAGAAGTTATCGACAACAGTGTCGATGAAGCGCTAGCCGGACATGCCTCAAAAGTACAAGTCATCCTACATGCCGACCAATCACTAGAAGTGATCGATGATGGTCGAGGCATGCCTGTTGATATCCACCCAGAAGAGAAAGTGTCAGGCGTAGAGTTAATCCTATGCAAGCTGCACGCAGGTGGTAAGTTCTCTAACAAAAACTACCAATTCTCTGGTGGTTTGCACGGGGTAGGTATTTCGGTAGTAAACGCGTTGTCAAAACGCGTTGAAGTAACCGTTCGTCGTGATGGCCAAGTGTATGAAATTGCATTTGAGCACGGTGATAAAGTCTCTGACCTGACCGTAACCGGCACGTGTGGTCGTCGCAATCGCGGTACCAGCGTGCATTTCTGGCCTGATGCGAAGTACTTCGATTCGGCTAACTTCTCTGTTACGCGCCTAGTCAATAATCTGCGCGCAAAAGCGGTTTTGTGTCCGGGTTTAGAAATTACATTAACCGACAAAGTTAATGGTAAAGACTATAAGTGGTACTACGAAGACGGTCTTAAAGACTATCTTGCGGAAGGCGTAAAAGGCTACCCAGTTATTCCTGAAGAACCATTTACTGGTGAGTTCTTGGCGGATACCGAAGCGGCAAACTGGGCGGTAATTTGGCAGCCAGAAGGTGGTGAGATGATCACCGAAAGCTACGTTAACCTGATCCCAACCGCTCAAGGTGGTACGCACGTTAATGGTCTACGCCAAGGCTTGTTAGAAGCGATGCGCGAATTCTGTGAGTTCCGTAATCTATTACCTCGTGGCGTGAAGCTCACGGGTGATGACGTTTTCGACCGCTGTTCTTACGTGTTGTCGGTTAAAATTCAAGATCCGCAATTTGCAGGCCAGACCAAAGAACGTCTGTCTTCTCGTCAAACCGCGGCATTTGTCTCTGGCGTAGTCAAAGATGCGTTCAGTCTTTGGTTGAACGAAAAGCCTCAGCTAGCAGAGCAATTGGCAGAAGTCTGTATCGCTAACGCGCACCGTCGTATGCGTGCAGCGAAAAAAGTCGTACGTAAGAAAGTGGCGTCCGGCCCGGCACTGCCAGGTAAGTTGACCGACTGTTCAGCACAGGATTTAAGTCGCACTGAAATCTTCTTTGTGGAGGGTGACTCTGCGGGTGGCTCGGCAAAACAGGCTCGTGACCGTGAGTTCCAAGCCGTGATGCCATTGCGTGGTAAGATCTTGAACACGTGGGAAGTCTCTGCTGACCAAGTATTAGCATCTCAAGAAGTACACGATATTTCAGTGGCTTTGGGGATTGATCCTGACAGCGATAATCTTGATGGTCTTCGTTACGGTAAGATCTGTATCCTTGCCGATGCGGATTCGGATGGTCTTCACATCGCAACGCTGCTTTGTGCACTGTTCACTCGTCACTTCCGTGCACTGGTTGAAGCGGGTCATATCTATGTGGCGATGCCGCCTCTGTATCGAATCGACTGCGGGAAAGAAGTGTTCTACGCCCTCGATGACGATGAAAAAGATGGCATTTTAGAGCGCTTGTCGAAGAAGAAAGCCAAAATCAACGTGCAACGATTCAAAGGTCTGGGTGAGATGAACCCACTTCAGTTGCGTGAAACCACCATGGATCCGAACACGCGTCGCTTAGTGCAGTTAACCATTGACGACTCTACGGCGACCATGGAAATGATGGACATGCTGCTAGGTAAAAAGCGTGCAGATGACCGTCGTTCTTGGCTACAAAACAACGGCGACTTGGCAGAGGTGTAACGGATGTCTACAGAAATTACCTACGATGGCGTCGAACAGTTGCCAATGCGCAAGTTCACTGAAGACGCTTATCTGAACTACTCGATGTACGTCATCATGGACCGCGCCTTGCCATACATTGGTGATGGCTTAAAGCCGGTTCAACGACGCATCATTTATGCGATGTCAGAGCTTGGTCTCTCTGCATCAGCAAAATACAAAAAATCTGCACGTACCGTTGGTGACGTGCTAGGTAAATACCATCCGCACGGTGATTCAGCGTGTTACGAAGCGATGGTATTGATGGCTCAGCCATTCTCTTACCGCTATCCATTAGTGGATGGTCAAGGTAACTGGGGTGCGCCAGATGACCCGAAATCATTCGCGGCAATGCGTTATACCGAAGCAAAACTGTCTAAGTTTGCTGAAGTGTTGCTGGGCGAACTAGGCCAGGGCACGGTTGAATGGCAACCTAACTTTGATGGCACAATGAAAGAGCCACAAATGTTGCCAGCACGTCTGCCTCATATCCTGCTTAACGGTGTAACCGGTATTGCGGTTGGTATGGCAACAGATATCCCTCCGCATAACGTTCGTGAAATCGCAGATGCGACTATTCATTTGATCGACAACCCGAAAGCAGAACTGCCGGACGTGATGCAGTATGTTAAAGGTCCGGATTACCCAACAGAAGCAGAAATCATCTCGCCGCAAGCGGATATTGAGAAGATTTACCGCAACGGTCGCGGCAGCATCAAGATGCGCGCGGTGTGGCACAAAGAAGGTTCTGATATCGTTATCACCTCTCTGCCACACCAAGTATCGGGTGCAAAACTGCTTGAGCAAATCGCCAACCAGATGCGTGCGAAGAAGCTACCAATGGTTGACGATCTTCGTGACGAGTCGGATCACGAGAACCCAACGCGTATCGTTGTGGTACCTAAGTCAAACCGCGTCGATTGTGATTTGTTGATGAACCACTTGTTCGCATCAACGGATCTTGAGCGCAGCTACCGCGTTAACTTGAACATGATTGGTTTGGATAATCGTCCTCAAGTTAAAGGTCTGGTGCAAATTCTGTCAGAGTGGATTGAGTTCCGTCGCACGACCGTACGTCGCCGTCTACAACACCGCCTAGACAAAGTCATGGCTCGCTTACACATTTTGGAAGGTTTGTTGGTTGCTTACCTAAACCTAGATGAAGTGATTGAGATCATCCGTACCGAAGATGATCCTAAAGCGGTATTGATGGCACGCTTCGGTATTACCGATATCCAAGCGGATGCGATTCTAGATACCAAACTTCGTCATCTAGCCAAGCTAGAAGAGATGAAGATTCGTGGTGAGCAAGACGAGCTAGAGAAAGAGCGCGAGAAGCTAGAACAGCTACTCGGTTCTGAGCGCCGTCTAAACACACTACTGAAAAAAGAAATCAAAGCGGATGCTGAGAAATACGGTGATGACCGTCGATCTCCATTGGTTGAGCGTGCAGAGGCAAAAGCGCTCACTGAACGTGATCTTGTTCCAAGTGAACCAATCACGGTTGTGCTTTCTGAAAAAGGTTGGATTCGTCACGCGAAAGGCCATGACGTGGATGCAGAAGGCTTGAACTATAAGTCGGGTGATAAATACTTAGCGCATGCGCGAGGTAAGAGTAATCAGCCTGCGGTATTCCTAGGCAGTGACGGTCGAAGTTACTCTCTGGAATCGCACTCGCTGCCTTCTGCTCGTAGTCAAGGAGAGCCGATTACCGGTCGTTTGAATATTACGGCTGGTAGCAGTATTCGCCAAGTGATCATGAGTGAAGAAGATCAGCTGTGGCTGGTGGGCTCTGATGCAGGTTACGGCTTTGTATGTAAAGGCGCGGACTTGCTGTCTAAAAACCGCAGTGGTAAAGCGCTGGTCACTTTGCCGGCTAACTCTGAGGTCATGACGCCAAAAGCGATTGAAGATTTAGATTCTGATGAAATCTTAGCAATCACTAACCAAGGTCGCATGCTGCTGTTCCCAATCAAAGACCTGCCACAACTGGCGAAAGGTAAAGGGAATAAGATCATCAATATTCCTGCTGCTAAAGCAAAAGAGCGAGAAGAAGTACTATCTCACTTAATGTCTTTACCAAAAGGTGCATCGTTAACGCTGTACGCGGGTAAGCGAAAGTTGGGTCTTAAACCGTCTGACCTTGATAACTTCCGTGGCGAACGTGGTCGCCGAGGTGGGTTATTACCAAGAGGTTTGCAGCGAGTCACTCGCATTGAAGTTGAGCTGGATGATTCCGATACGACGGAAGCACCGAGCGATAGCGAGTAACGCACAAATAAAAAATCCCAGCCAATGGCTGGGATTTTTTATGCTTCTTGCTTGTCTTCGGCAATGGTGACTTTCAAGCTCATCTCTTTTCCTTTGCGAATGATGCCGACGTCCACGGTGGTGCCAGGACGTAAATCGGTGACGATATCCATGACGCTCTGACGCCCTTGCACTTTATTGCCATCAATACTGATAATGATGTCCTGCTTTTGGAAGCCTGCCGCATTGGCTGGACCATTTGGATCAATACCAAGCACGACAATACCACCTATGTGTTCATTTCCAAGTAGGCGAGCAGTGACCGCATTAATGTCTTGGCCGTCGATTCCAATATAACCACGAATTACGCGGCCATCAGCGATGATTTTCTGCATGATCTTGCTGGCTAGTGGCGCAGGAATCGCAAAGGAAATACCGTAAGTTTCTAAATCAGTCGCTTGTTGGAAAGAGGCGGTATTGATGCCGACGAGCTCACCTTGTGTGTTCACTAGAGCACCGCCAGAGTTCCCCTCATTGATGGCGGCATCGGTTTGAATAAATGCTTGGCGACCGTCGCTAATAGATGAGCGTCCTGTTGCTGAAATAATGCCGAACGTTGTGGTTTGACCAAGGTTGTATGGGTTGCCGATGGCTAGGACCACATCACCCACTTGTGGCTTGTAATTAGAGTTCAGAGGGATAACAGGTAAGTTCGAACCTTCGACACGCAGTACGGCAATATCTGTGCGTTTATCCGTGCCAACTAGCTGAGCTGCCGCGGCTCTACCATCTTGTAATGCGACAACAATTTGGTCTGCTTGAGCAACCACGTGGTAGTTGGTAATGATGTAGCCTTTCTCACTGACAATGACACCTGAACCTAGACCTTGAGTCGAGAGTTTACTGCGATCATTTTCAACATATTTACGGCTGTAGATGTTTACTACGGCAGGTGCTGCTCTTCGCACCGCCTGATTAAATGTCAACTCAACGGACGCGATATTAACAGGTTGCGGATCTAGCGCGGCAGGAATTACGTTGTGGCGCAAAGATGGCACCGCCAGTAATACCACTGCGGCAGTAGCCAAGCCTAAAAAGACAGAACGTAATAAAAAGCTGAGCATATCCTCTCCATGCATGAGCGCCAAAATGGCATAGAAGATGAAGAATAGCATTACATTGAAAAATAACAAAAGGGCAGCACGGAATCGTGCTGCCCTTTTCATTAGCTATTGAGCGATAAGGAAAAGTATTCGAGGCTTATTACTCAGTGCTATGCATCGAAAACCTTATTTCCTATCACTTTGAAAGTGACTAACGAATAACAAGATAAATAGTACGTTCGCCACGCTGAATATTCAGAGCCAATACGCCTTTGTGCTTATCCACGATTGCACGAAGCTCAGCAAGGTTTTTCACGCGCTGACGGTTCACACCGATAATGATGTCACCTTGTTGCAATTGATATTGAGCAGCCGGAGAGTTATCTGCAACGCTTGATACTTTAACGCCTTGAATCGCATCACTTGGTGTCGTATTGCTTAATTCCGCCCCCTTGAGCCCTTCGTGTAATGTTTCGGCTTTGGCTTTCATATTTGTAGATTCGCCAAGCGTTACATCAAAGGTTTTATTCTTACCATCTCGAACCACACCTAATGTGATTTCTTTTCCTGCGCCCAGCGTTGCCACTTTTGCGCGGAGCTCTGAGAAAGTATTAATCGCTTTGCCGTTTACCGATACAATTACATCACCGGCTTTCAATCCAGCTTTATCGGCTGCGCTGTCTGGTACGACTTGGCCAATAAAGGCTCCTTTACTCGACTCGTAACCCAATGCATCAGCCAGCTCAGAGGTTACTTCACCGCCCTGTACACCCAACATGCCGCGTTTGACTTCACCAAACTCTAGAATTTGCTCGGTGAGGTTTTTCATCATGTTGGACGGAATCGCAAAGCCAATCCCCACGTTACCGCCGTTAGGGCCTAAAATCGCAGTATTAATACCGATCAGCTCACCATTAAGGTTGACCAATGCACCACCAGAGTTACCGCTGTTAATTGCGGCATCGGTTTGGATGAAGTTTTCGAAGTTTTCAACGTTTAAGCCACTACGGCCTAATGCTGAGACGATGCCCGACGTCACGGTTTGACCGAGTCCGAATGGGTTACCAATCGCAACCGTAAAGTCACCTACGCGAAGTTTGTCGGAATCTGCGACTTTAATTTGCGTTAAGTTTTTCGCTTTTTCTAATTTAAGCAACGCAACATCGGCCATCTCATCTCCGCCAACGAGCGTAGCGTCATACTCGCGACCATCATAGAGGCGAACTCGAATCTCATCCGCGCCCTTGATTACGTGGTAGTTAGTGACGATATGCCCTTTTTTCGCATCAATAATGACACCAGAACCTAAACCTCTGAACGGGCGCTCGCGCCTTTGCTCCATCGGAAAGTCCGGTCCAAAGAAGAATTGAAATTGTTCGGGAATACGGCTGGTTTGTACTTGTTTGCCTTCTACAGCAATACTCACAACAGCAGGGGTTACTTTCTCAAGCATGGGCGCCAAGCTAGGTAACTGTTGGCCATCCACATTTAAAGGTAATGCTGCGGTGGCTTGAACTGGCGCAATAATAGAGCCCAAACTCAGAGATAGAACGGTGAGCGCAAGCAGTGGTTTTTTCATCCAATAACTCCTCTTGAAACATGTCTGCCAAAAAGAAATATCCGAACGGTTAGTTCACTTTGTTAATAACTAATATAGGGCCTAGTTCGGATAATCAAAGGGGGAGGCAGTTCACATCCAAGTTAGAGCAAAGGTAAGAAGAAAAAGTTCAAAAAAGGGCCGATACAAATGTATCGGCCCTAGTAGGTAGAGGTAAGAGAAGGTTATGATGCTTTTGCGGTTACCGCTTCGGGAGCATTAATGATTTCTTTCTCTTGATCCTTTAAAAGACCCGTTGCGCCATTGGCGTAGTCTTTTGGCTGTTCGTTAAACTCTGGTTGATCTTCTGCAATAGCTTCAGAAGACATTGCCGTTTTCTTATCAAACGGGTTGTCTTGCTCTGGCAAGTTTGGCAAAAGCTCAGAAGAGGTCTTAGCCATATGTTGGTACAGCTTGGTGTAATCTTTACCTAGTGTATCCAACATTTCTGCGGTTTGTGCAAAATGATCGACGAGCTCTTGACGTTGTTGCTCTAGTTCAAACTTGGCCGCTTCAAGTTCTTTCTGCACAGACTTTTGTTTCTTGTATTCAGGGGTGGTTAGTCTACTAATGACTACGCCTACGATTGTACCGACCAGCAAACCCACAATGGCATAAATCCAAGGCATAACTGCTCCTTATAGTTGTTTTAACAAGTCTTTTACTACTTAGTTACACGCGGTGCTAGTCCATGTTACTATGGCTTGAACAGCCGATAAAGAAAAATAGCAGTATGTCTTCGGGGACTGATAACTACTTCTCTCTATTCTCAAAGTTGACCCCGAGGTAACCCTTTTCCCAGTACCTCTATACGACTTAATACGATGACACCACTACAACAATATCAAAAAGACATAGCAGAACACGGGTTTCAGCGTGATGAAGCTCAGTATCAAGCGGTCGTTGCATTAGATAAGCTTTACCATGCTATCGTTGAATTTCAGTCAGCTCCTGTGCCCCAGCTTTCCAAATGGCAAAAGCTCATGGGGAAAAAAATCGACATGCCTGAGCCCCCAAAAGGTCTTTACTTTTGGGGAGGAGTCGGACGCGGTAAAACGTACCTCATGGATGCGTTTTTTGATGCTTTACCAACCCAAAGAAAAATGCGCGTACACTTTCACCGCTTCATGTATCGAGTACATGATGAGTTGAAGCTGTTAGGTGATGTCGAAAATCCGCTAGCAAAAGTAGCGGATAAATTCAAAGAAGAAGCGGATGTGGTTTGCTTTGATGAATTTTTTGTCTCTGACATTACGGATGCGATGATCCTTGCAACGTTACTCCAAGAGATGTTCAAGCGGCAGATGATCCTAGTCGCGACTTCAAACATCGAACCGCAGAACTTATATCGTAATGGCTTACAAAGAGCGCGCTTTTTGCCTGCAATTGATATGATTTTGGCACGCTGTGACGTGTTGAATGTTGATAGTGGCGTTGATTATCGCTTAAGAACGCTTGAACAGGCCGAAATATACCATTATCCACTTGATGAACAGGCCAACATTAATCTCAACAAGTATTATCAGCAGCTGACGGGCGAACGTCAGATCGTCGCTCATCAAATCGAAGTTAATCACCGTCAGCTTGAGGTAATTGAAGCGAGTGATGGGGTTCTGCATGCGTCGTTTGCTCAGTTATGCCAAACCGCTCGAAGTCAAAATGACTACATTGAGCTGTCCCGAATTTATCACACGGTATTATTGGCGGACGTTCAACAGATGAACCGAAAAATAGATGACGCTGCGAGGCGCTTTATCGCACTGGTCGATGAGTTTTACGAGCGCAATGTGAAGTTGATTATTTCTGCTGAAGTGCCAATGGAAGACTTATATACTGAGGGGCAGCTCGAGTTTGAATTTAAGCGCTGTTTGTCTCGGCTCACTGAGATGCAAAGTCATGAGTACCTCGCGCGTGAGCATTTGGCCTAAATCTAGTGGGTTCTTAAAAAGTGAAGAAAAAATTAGTGATTTGGCGCAAAAAAAGGTGATTTTTTCTTCGCTCTTCTCTATAATCCTGCGACCCACCGTTACTGCAGACCGGATTATCGAAGTTATTTCGAAATTGAAGGTCGAGAGTACCAACGACTCGAAGGGGTGATGACTGGGCTCTTAGACAGTGTGGGAGCACCAGAACGGTGTTCCTTAAAGTTTAAATTTTAATTAACGGGTTATTATTAGCATGAAAACTTTCGTTGCTAAACCAGAAACTGTAAAACGCGACTGGTACGTTGTAGACGCTGAAGGTAAAACTCTTGGTCGTCTAGCAAGTGAAATTGCATCTCGCCTACGTGGCAAACATAAAGCTGAATACACTCCTCACGTTGACGCTGGTGACTACATCATCGTTATCAACGCTGAGAAAGTTGCTGTAACTGGTAACAAAGCTAAGAACAAAGTGTACTACCGTCACTCTGAGTTCCCAGGTGGTCTAAAATCTATCACTTTTGAAAAGTTGATCGATCGTAAACCTGAGATGGTTCTTGAGCTTGCAGTTAAAGGCATGCTTCCACGTGGTCCTCTAGGCCGTGCTATGTACCGTAAGCTTAAAGTTTACGCAGGCGCTGAGCACAACCATGTTGCTCAACAACCACAAGTACTAGACATCTAATTGGGGATTTCGAAAATGGCAGAGAATCAATACTACGGCACTGGCCGTCGCAAAAGCTCAGCTGCACGTGTTTTTATTAAACCAGGCAGCGGCAACATTGTAGTAAACAAGCGTAACCTTGACGAATACTTCGGTCGTCCAACAGCTCGCATGGTTGTACAACAACCTCTAGAACTTGTTGAACTAACTGAAAAGCTAGACCTTTACGTAACAGTTAAAGGCGGCGGTATTTCTGGTCAAGCTGGTGCTATCCGTCATGGTATCACTCGCGCGCTTATGGAATACGATGAGTCTCTACGTCCTGCTCTACGCGCAGCTGGCTACGTTACTCGTGACGCTCGTTGCGTTGAACGTAAGAAAGTTGGTCTACGTAAAGCACGTCGTCGTCCACAGTTCTCTAAGCGTTAATTTCCTCTTATTGGAAATTCTGCTTTTCAGAGTTACTCTGGAAACTGTGTACCAAAAGCTCGGCTCTATGCCGGGCTTTTTTGTTTTTATACCAGCCTATCAATATCCATGTGTATTCACTTATAACTAGGTTCAAAGTAAGGCTTCTTCCTTACCATACGTTATAAGCTTATTTATCTGCTGTGGGTGCCTTTACGTCTTAATATCCCTGCAACATGTTTTAAAATGCCTACTCGTCTTTTTTGCGTATGCGGCGTGCTACAAAAGTGAAAATACAAACAACGTAAGTTGAATGCGCACTAAGAAATATTTTGCTGTGTAATTAACTGAAAACTACCAAGATAAAAGGTTTGAATAGCTTTCAGCAGAACTTCCATGTTGTGCTTTCTTGTTACAAATCACATCAATTTTTTATAATTCTGCCGCTTTTGTGACGACGCGAGCGATTTGCCTCACAAATGTTACAAAAAGGTAGCTTTATCTTGTCAAAAAGTAGGGTTTTCTTTATCATTTCCCTCCAATAAATAGAACTAAATTCATTATTTGTTAGCCATGCTCTTATAAGCGGAATAATAACGATCCAAAGGGAGCAAATGGGAGAATGTTTGGATGAGCAACGCGCCTTTAAATAACGGTCGCAGGCGTTTTCTAACCGCTACAACGGCAGTTGTTGGTGGGTTAGGGGCAGTCGCCGTCGCCGTGCCTTTTATCAAATCATGGAATCCGAGTGCCAAAGCCAAAGCGGCAGGTGCACCGGTGGAAGTGGATATAAGTAAAATTGAACCAGGTCAGCTGGTTCGTGTCGAGTGGCAGGGGAAACCTGTATGGATTGTTCGCCGCACTCAAAGCGTTCTAGATAACTTAAAAACGATCGGCGATAAGCTTCGTGATCCGCAATCTGAAATGGAACAGCAGCCTGAGTACGCTCAGAATGAGTTTCGTTCGATTAAGGAAGAGTTTTTTGTCGCTGTTGGTTTCTGTACTCACCTAGGTTGTTCACCAACCTATCTACCTGACTCTTTCTCAGAGCAGGTCCAGGGCGTAAGATCTGGCTTCTTCTGTCCTTGTCATGGTTCTAAGTTCGATATGGCTGGTCGAGTGTTCCAAGGGGTACCTGCTCCATTGAACCTTGTCGTTCCTAAGCACATGTATTTGAGCGACACCAAGCTCATTGTGGGTGTTGATGAGGGGGATGCATAATGCAAGCAATGTTAGACTGGGTTGAAAAGCGTATTCCTGCAATGAATGCTTATAAAAAGCATTTGTCTGAATACCCAATGCCTAAGAACTTCAACTTTTGGTACCTTTTCGGTTCTCTGGCGATGCTGGTTCTGGTTAACCAAATCCTAACGGGTATTTGGCTAACGATGAACTACGTTCCTTCTGGTGACGGTGCGTTTGCTTCTATCGAGTACATCATGCGTGATGTAGAGTACGGTTGGCTTTTACGTTACATGCACTCAACTGGCGCATCTGCGTTTTTCGTTGTTGTGTACTTGCACATGTTCCGTGGCCTGATCTACGGCTCATACCAAAAACCTCGTGAACTACTGTGGATCTTCGGTATGTTGATCTTCCTCGTTCTAATGGCTGAAGCATTCATGGGTTACCTACTGCCATGGGGTCAGATGTCATACTGGGGTGCGCAGGTAATCATTTCTTTGTTTGGTGCGATTCCTGTTATCGGTGATGATCTAACGCTTTGGATCCGTGGTGACTACATCATCTCTGGTGCAACGTTAAACCGTTTCTTCGCACTACACGTTATTGCACTGCCTATCGTTCTGCTTCTTCTTGTGGTTCTGCACGTATTGGCGCTGCACGAAGTCGGCTCAAACAACCCTGATGGTATCGAAACTAAGCTACCAAAAGGTTCAATGGGCGATGATTACAAGACACAGTTCAAGTTCCATGATTACTACACGAAGAAATACGACATTATCGACTCTATTCCTTTCCACCCATACGGTACGGTTAAGGACTTAGTTGGTGTGGCTGGTTTCTTGTTCTTCTTCTGTTACGTGCTGTTCTTTAACCCAGAAATGGGAGGATACTTCCTTGAACCGCCTAACTTTGAAGCGGCCAACCCACTGAAGACACCAGAGCACATTGCTCCGGTATGGTACTTCACGCCGTTTTACGCAATCTTACGTGCGGTTCCAGACAAACTATTAGGTGTTATCCTAATGGGTGCGTCAATAGCAGTGCTGTTTGTTCTACCTTGGTTGGATCGTTGTAAAGTTCGTTCATACCGTTACCGTAGCAAACTTCATCTGTTGAATATTGTACAGTTCACTATCGCCTTTATCGCTCTGGGTATTTTAGGTGCGTTACCTGCAACACCAACGTACACACTACTATCTCAGATCTTTAGCTTGTGTTACTTCATGTTCTTTGTGTTGCTGTTCTTCTACAGCAAAAATGAAGCAACCAAACCATTACCAGAGAGGGTGACATTCAAATGAAGAAGTGGATTGTAATTCTATTTGCTATGTTGCCATCACTAGCGATGGCAGCGGGGGCTAACGTTCCGCTTGATAAAGCGAATGTTGACCTAACGGATAAAGCTTCGCTACAAAACGGTGCGAAGTTGTTCATGAACTACTGTTTTGCTTGTCACTCAACGCAGTATCAGCGTTATGAGCGTGTAGCAACAGACTTGGAAATTCCAACAGACTTAATGAAAGAAAACCTGATTTTCAATCCTGAAGCGAAAATCGGTGATCTAATGGTCAACGCAATGCCACCGAAGCAAGCGGCAAATTGGTTTGGTGCTCCACCACCAGATCTTACGTTGGTTGCACGAGTTCGTGGTGCTGATTGGTTATACACTTACTTACGCTCTTTCTATGTTGATCCATCTCGTCCATTCGGCGTGAACAACATTGTCTTCCCGAGTGTTGGTATGCCACATGTGCTCGAAGAGCTACAAGGTATCCCGACGCCGATTTACGATACGAAAATCGTAGATGGCGAAGAAGTACAAGTTGTTGTTGGTACTGAAACAGACGGTACGGGTGAGCTGAGCGAAGGCGAATACGACAAAGCGGTTGGCGACCTAGTGAACTTCTTGGTTTATTCAGGTGACCCAGTGCAGCTTGAGCGTCATGCTTTAGGTTGGTGGGTAATGGGCTTCTTAGTGCTTCTAACCATCATTGTCGTGATGCTCAAGAAAGAGTATTGGCGCGATGTGCATTAATTGTGCTAAAATACCGTGCTAATTCCCAATTTTAATTGATGTACAATGGAGGCTTAGCCTCCATTGTTTTTATTTGTAAGTGTACTGGAGGGCTCCATGGCTGTAGCTGCCAATAAACGTTCTGTGATGACTCTTTTCTCAAGTGCATCAGATTTGTATAGCCATCAGGTTCGCATTGTACTAGCTGAAAAAGGCGTAAGTGTTGAAGTTGAGCTTGTTGACGAAGCAAACCTTCCTGCTGAGCTTGTTGAGCTAAACCCATATAAATCAGTGCCAACTCTTGTTGACCGTGAGCTAGCTCTTTACGATTCAAAAATCATCATGGAGTACTTGGACGAGCGTTTCCCTCATCCACCTCTAATGCCGGTTTACCCTGTTGCTCGTGGCAACAGCCGCTTGATGATGTACCGTATCGAACGCAACTGGTATTCACTCGCTGAAAAAGTGATGAAAGGTAATGCGGAAGAATCAGAAAAAGCACGCACAAAGCTGCGTAATGATCTTCTAACGTTAGCGCCAATTTTTGCTGAATATGAGTACTTCATGAGCGAAGAATTCAGCTTGATCGACTGTTACCTAGCTCCATTATTGTGGCGTTTGCCTCAACTTGGTATCGATCTGGTTGGCCCTGGTTCAAAAGAAATCAAGGTGTACATGAACCGCGTATTTGAACGTGATTCGTTCCTTGCTTCCCTAACTGAAGCTGAACGTGAAATGCGCCTAGTTCGCTAAGCGATTTTAAACACGTTATGGATATTGCAAAAATGACTGCTCGCCGTCCGTATATGCTTCGTGCATTTTACGATTGGCTAGTAGACAATGACTTGACTCCTCACTTGGTGGTGGATGCAACGATGCCGGGCGTACGTGTACCGGTTGAGTTTATTCAAGATGGTCAAATTATTTTGAATATTGCACCACGTGCGGTGGGTAATCTTGAGTTAGGTAATGATGCGATTACCTTCCATGCTCGCTTTAGCGGCCGTCCACACTCAGTAATTGTGCCTGTGTATGCTGTCCAAGCTATTTATGCGCGTGAGAATGGTGCTGGTACTATGTTTGAACCAGAAGAAGCGTACACTCACATCGAAGAAGCGATGACCGAGGAAGAATCATCCCCATCGTTTACAACGGTTAGCGATGAGCCTTCTGAGTTAGCCTCTGATTCGGATGCAGAAGAGGACGATGCTCCTCGACCAAAAGGCAAACCAAGCTTAAGAGTGATTAAATAATAAAAAAGCAGCGTAACGCTGCTTTTTTTCTTTTTAGTGTCTTGACGTGTTTTCAAGTGATGTTTCGCAATTACTCACTGATCGTAAATGCTTCGACGTTGGCTTCATTTTCCGCGTTTGTCTCACTTTCTATTGTTTGTACACCGTCACTCGGTAGGTCCACTTCTACAGGTTCCATTTCGCCATATTGGAACCCTTTAATGACTTGTTTTACGCCTGAGATATTACGCGCGATTTCTGTCGCTCGCTCGCCTTGCTCTGGTGTGACATAACCAAACAGAAAAACGTCGCCGTCTTCGGTGATCACTTTAACCTTAACGCCATTGAGTTCAGAGTCGGTCAGCAAGGCTGATTTTACTTTGGTTGTGATCCAACTGTCGTTGCTAATTTGAGTGACAGTGAGTGGCTCTTTTTGTTTGATTTGATTGTGTATGACTTTCACACCACTAACTTCTCGAGCTCTTCGCTCTAAAGCATGGATAAGGTCTTGCGTTGGAGCCTGACCCATAAGAACAACCGTACCGTTATAGGAGCTGGCAACCACACGAACCTCACCTTTAAACGGCGCCTTATTCCCGATCGCCGCAACTTCGAATTCGATGTTGTTGTCCTGCCAAATTTGTTTTGTACTGCGTGTGTCCGTGACAATATTTGCTGTGGTTGCAGCGCCAGCGATAAACAAGCCAGCGCAACCACTTAAACTCAATGCTGTTAATAAGATAACGAGGCTACGTATCATAATTCTGACCCTCAGTCTTGGTTACTCTTCATGAGCAGGGAAAAGCACCTGGTCAATAAGATCACAAAGACAATGGAGTGTCACCATATGTACTTCGTGAATACGTGCAGTGCGGTGTGATGGAATACGAATTTCGACGTCGTTCTCACCAAGCAGTCCTGCCATCTCACCGCCATCTTTTCCTGTTAGCGCGATAATCGTCATGTCTCGAGTTACGGCCGCTTCCATCGCTTTGATAATATTTTTGCTGTTACCGCTAGTCGACATGGCAAGCAGAATGTCGCCTGGCTGGCCAAACGCTCGTACCTGTTTTGAGAAAATTTCCTGGTAGTGGTAGTCGTTTGCAACAGCGGTCAGGGTTGTATTATCGGCTGTTAAGGCCATTGCAGGTAGGCTAGGGCGCTCAGTTTCAAAACGGTTTAAAAGACAAGAAACAAATTGTTGAGCGTTTGAAGCACTGCCGCCATTACCACAACATAAAATTTTGTTGCCATTGAGCAAGCTTGAGACCATCGCTTGGGCCGCGTGAGTAATGGCATCAGGCAGCGCCTCTGCTGCTGCGATTTGAATTTGAATACTTTCTGTAAAGCTGTCTTTAATGCTGTCTAGCATCGCTTATCCTTCAGAGATTGCGTTTTCTATCCAGTTGATATCTCGCCCATTGTCATGAATAGCGATGACATCAAACCGATAATCGATATTGTGTTTTAAGCGCTTTTGTTGGCTAAGCCAAACTTGTGCAGTTTTGATTAGCTTGCGCATTTTTGCGTGCGTTACCATTTCTGCTGCTGAGCCAAAGTGATCATTCTTACGATATTTGACTTCAACAAACACGATAGTTTCACCTTGTTGGAAGATTAAATCAATCTCACCGACCTTGGTCAGGAAATTTTGTTCAATAAAGCGCAAGCCCTGGCGTTGCAAATAGCGCTTCGCCAGAGCTTCATATTGATTTCCGATTTGGCGCTTACTAAAGAGCCCCACGCTCAGCCCAGCTCAATTCACGCTGTACAACACAGTTGTTGTCGATACTTAAAATACCGGTTTGGCCACCGACTGAGTAACCAGGAACGACCTTCATTTGTGGAAGTTCACCGATCAATTTATATGCATCCATACCGAGTGCTTTCAAACGTTTTTCCATGTTAGATTGCTCTGACCAAAGCTCGTTCATTTCAGCGGTTACGCTAGGATCTGGGTCAATCAGCAATGGAATGTCGCTGTAGATGATGCCTGTTAGATCTTCGTATGTCGCGCCGCCACTGTTGCTACGCGAACTAGAGAAGATTTGTGGTGCTTTCGCATCAGGGTTAATCGCTACTTCGATAAACGGCTTGATCAAAGTCAGCTCAGTGCTTCTAGCTACGATATAAACCGCATCAACATCACGACGGCTACGTGGCTGTGTTTCAAGCTTAATTCGCATTAATGATTGCATCTGGGCGATACGCTGCTTGCTCTCTTGCAGGCCAAATACTTCATTGATGTCTTTTTGAAGTTGGCGCTTGTCACCAAAGTAACTTGCTGCGACTTTGTTAGAGCTGTACTTTCGCCATTCTTTGTTGAAAGCCTCAGTTACACGCTCTCCAAAGCTGCCTTTTGGTGCAAGAATAAGAGGGAAGTTGTAGCCTTCGCTGAACAAGTGTTTTGCAGCTTGTGCGGCTTCTTGTTCCGGTGATAATGCCAAGTAGCAAATATTGCTATCTGGTTGCACATCCTCGGGGATATTTAGTGCAAGGGCTGGAATGGTAGGGCCATTTGCTGAGCCATCCATGGTTGTGTGCAACAACTCCACGTTCTCTTTTTCTAGAGGGCCAACAACAAAATCGATGTTTTCATTGATCAAGCGTTGTTTAATTTGGTCAGCGTTATACGCATTGGTGTCAATCACAGTGAGTGTTGCACTAGGATCTCGATTACGATCATTCATCATCGCAAACACAAAACCATCACGAATTAATTGCGCTTGTGGCGAGAACTTACCCGTCAGCGGCAGCAATAAAGCAGTATTGTTTGGCTTCACGATATCAAGAGAGAGAATGTTTTGAATCTCTTCTGGTGTATAGATAGCTGCTGGGTGCGAAGGGTTTTCGCTTAACCAGCGCTCTAGCGTATTTTTAAGTTGGGACAGGTTGCCCGACAGCGTTTTTGCATAAACAGCCAGCTGAAGCCAGCCGTCTAGAACATCCTCATTCGGCTCTGTTTCTAATGAGGTGAGTTCATATTCTGAGTAGCTGCCAAAGTTCATCCAAATACGGCTAGAGATTTCCCTCTGCTCTGCTGACGAGGCGTATTGACCAAATGCAACCAGCTGGCGGTTTGCTTCAAACACTTGGTTAAGGCCTTGATAAGCGTCGGCACGCATCAAGTAATAGTCTTTCCATTGCTCGTTTGGCAATTTCCACCAAGGTTTAAAGTTTAACAATTGCAGCAACTGCGAGTAATTACCTTGCTTTTGCTGTATGGTCGCACGCGCCAGTTGCCACTCCGCTTGCTGAACTTCGGTCAGCTGTTGTCGAGCCAGACGTTTGATCAACAGTTCTGCTTGATCAAACTGGTTCGCTTGAATAGCGGCTTTAGTTGCCATGATCAACCAGTCATTTTGTAAACTGCCTTCCGTGCTATCAGCTTGGATCATATAGTTCTGAACAGACTGAGTAGGCTCAAGTGTTACATCAACGCCATCAGGCTGTCTTGGACCTGAAGAACAGGCGGCGAGCGTAATTGCTAGTGCAACAGGAGTAAGTATGCGTGGTACACTGAGTCTCTTATGGTTAATCATTGCCGTGAGTTCTCTATAATTTTGTACAAAATTGTCTCTATATTAATCGTTGAAGTGATGGTAAACAAATGACAGATAAAAATAAGTTGCCGAATGAGGGGCCAACTCTCTATATCGTACCGACTCCAATCGGAAATTTAGCGGATATCACCCAACGTGCTATCGAAATTCTGTCGACGGTGGACATCATTGCTGCTGAGGATACTCGTCATACGGGTAAATTACTGTCTCACTTCAATATTCAAACCAAAACTTTTGCTCTGCATGATCATAATGAGCAGCAAAAAGCACAGGTTTTGGTAGAAAAGCTGCTTTCCGGTCAGTCTATCGCGTTAGTTTCTGACGCTGGTACGCCACTTATCAGCGACCCAGGATACCATTTGGTGACAAAATGTCGTCAAGCGGGCGTTAGAGTTGTGCCGCTTCCTGGTGCTTGCGCGGTCATTACGGCGTTAAGTGCATCAGGCTTGCCATCCGATCGCTTTAGCTTCGAAGGCTTTTTACCACCGAAAAGCAAAGGCCGTAAGGATAAATTCCTAGAGATTGCTTCGGTAGAGCGTACGTGTATTTTTTACGAGTCACCGCACCGTATTTTGGACTCTCTACAAGACATGTTAGACGTTCTTGGCCCAGATAGAGAAGTCGTGTTGGCGAGAGAACTAACGAAAACCTTTGAAACCATTCAAGGTATGCCATTAGGTGAGTTAATTGAGTGGGTGAAAGGTGACGATAACCAACAGCGTGGCGAAATGGTATTGTTGGTGCATGGTCATCGCGAAACCGCGGACGATTCATTGCCAGATGATGCCTTGCGTACATTAGGGATTTTAACCAAAGAGCTGCCTTTGAAAAAAGCAGCGGCTTTGGTGGCAGAAATTCATAACTTGAAGAAGAATGCGTTGTATAAGTGGGGCTTAGAAAACTTAGACTAAGCACTGCTAACGAGACACATGGTAAAGCGGGTCGATGTGAAAATATCGGCCTTTTTTAGGTTCAATGTTTGATGGTTAGGTTAAAAAAACACCACTCAATGCATTCATTTCATCATATCTGTGATCTCACTAGACTCTGAGTGTATAACTCTATACAATCCGCCCTCGGAGTTGACTGGGTAGTCGCTGCTTTACTGATGTCCTTCGGGAGACTGACGTTGAAGTCCTTTGGGAGACTGACGTTGACGTCCTTCGGGAGACTGGTAAAGGGGAGGAAAGTCCGGGCTCCATAGAGCAGGGTGCCAGGTAACGCCTGGGAGGCGTAAGCCTACGACAAGTGCAGCAGAGAGAAGACCGCCGATGGCCCTAGGGCACAGGTAAGGGTGAAAGGGTGCGGTAAGAGCGCACCGGACGACTAGCAATAGTTCGTTGCAGGGTAAACTCCACCCGGAGCAAGACCAAATAGGCCTCCACATTGCGTTGCTCGCGTAAGGAGGCGGGTAGGTTGCTTGAGCCAGTGAGCGATTGCTGGCCTAGACGAATGGCTACCGCCGCGCAAGCGGAACAGAACCCGGCTTATGTGTCGACTCCAACTATTCGAGACCCATCACTACTTTTTGTAGTGATGGGTTTTTTGCATTTTATTGACGCAAACCCTGTCATTACCAATAAACTTGGCGTTAAATCACGTCTGACTTTAGACTTGAGGTGGCGATGATGTGGGAAATCAGTACACTATGGTAGGTTGATCTTTTGCTATAAGTATTCAGCATGAGAGAGCAACATATCTTAAAATCGCTTCAAGATCATTCAACGAGAAAGCTATGACCGAAACCTTCCAACATATTTCCGTGTTATTAAATGAATCCATTGATGGCTTAGCTATCAAACCAGACGGTATCTATATCGATGGAACATTTGGCCGTGGCGGTCACAGCCGGACTATTTTATCTAAACTCGGCGAAAACGGCCGACTGTACAGTATCGATCGTGACCCTCAAGCGATAGCTGAAGCAGGCAAAATCAATGATCCTCGCTTCACCATCATTCATGGTCCATTTTCTGGTATTGCTGAGTATGCTAAAGAGTATGACTTGGTTGGCAAAGTTGATGGCGTTCTACTGGATTTAGGTGTTTCTTCTCCGCAGTTAGACGACGCAGAGCGTGGCTTTAGCTTTATGAAAGACGGCCCGCTAGATATGCGTATGGACCCAACATCAGGTATTCCCGTATCTCAATGGCTAATGGAAGCTGACTTAGATGATATTACTTGGGTGATTCGTGAGTTTGGTGAAGACAAACACGCGCGCCGCATTGCCAAAGCGATTGTTGCCTACCGTGAAGACGAAGAAAATGAACCACTGGTACGTACTGGCCAGCTCGCGAAGCTGATCTCAGATGCTGCACCCAAAAGCTTTAAAGAGAAAAAACACCCTGCGACTCGTGCGTTCCAGGCATTTCGTATTTACATCAACAGTGAGTTAGAAGAAATTGATACGGCACTAAAAGGTGCGGCAAGCATTCTGGCTCCTGAAGGTCGTTTATCTGTCATCAGTTTCCACTCTCTGGAAGACCGTATGGTCAAACGTTTTATCCGTAAAGAGAGCAAAGGACCTGAAGTGCCACACGGCATTCCAATGACTGAAGAGCAAATTCGTGCTCTTGGTAGTGCGAATATGAAAGCGGTGAGCAAAGCGATTAAGCCAAGCAAACAAGAAATTGAAATGAACCCTCGTTCGCGCAGCTCTGTGCTAAGAATTGCAGAAAAGCTTTAATTATTATGACGAAACCCACTCCTAACCTTGCTAAGTTGATTGCAACGGATCTTATCACCGTTGGTCGCTGGCCATTACTGTTGTTGCTATTGATCGTGGCATCGGCAATGGGAGTGGTATTTGCTACCCACCATGCGCGTCAAGCGATCACCGAAAAAGATCACACTTTGGTTGAACGAGAGCGTTTAGATAGCGAATGGCGCAACCTGATGTTGGAAGAAACGGCCCTCGCGGAACACAGTCGTGTTCAAGACCTTGCCAAAAAAGAACTTGAAATGAAACGACCTGATGGCGATAAAGAAGTGGTTGTCACGCTCAAATGATTAGAAAGAAAACCAACACGAAACCAAGCAACAAGCGTAAACCTGTCGCGAAAGAAAAAAACGCTTCGGGGGATACGAAAACCGAGAAAAAAGCAGTGAAAGTGGCGGTTGAAGAATCCTTTCTGATTCGTTGGCGCTTCCATCTATTACTGTTTTTTGTCTTTTGTGCATTTGCACTTTTGGTGGCGCGCGTAGCCTATATTCAAATCATTGAACCGGATAACCTGATTAAACAAGGTGACCTACGCTCGGTTCGTGTGAAATCCATTCCTTCTGCACGCGGTATTATTTCGGACCGAAATGGTGAGCCGCTCGCTGTCAGTGTGCCTGTTGAGGCCGTTTGGGCGGATCCCGCGACGATATTTAAAGAAAATGCCTTAAGCCAGACCAAGAGTTGGTATGCATTAGCGGATGTTCTTGGTGTTGACCGACAAGGGTTGATAAACAAGATCAAGCACAATGAAAAGCGCCGCTTTGTTTACTTGCAGCGCCAAGTGAGTCCAGCCATGGCGAACTATATTCGTGAGCTAAAGCTGCCTGGTGTGGGTCTTAAGTCAGAATCTCGTCGTTACTATCCTGCCGGTGAGGTTAGTGCTCACTTAGTTGGGGTGACGGGGATTGATGGGCATGGTCTAGAGGGTGTTGAGCGTAGCTACGATGAGTGGCTTACTGGCGCCGCAGGTAAGAAAACCATTCGTAAAGACCGTTATGGTCGCGTCGTAGAAAACATTGCATGGCAAGACAAGCAAGAAGGTAAGTCACTCCAGTTGACAATCGACCAGCGCCTACAGGCGATTGCTTATCGTGCGATTAAACAAGCCGTTGCGGACCATCGCGCCACGTCAGGCTCCGTTGTTATGTTGGACGTGAAAACCGGCGCCGTATTGGCCATGGTGAATGCGCCTTCCTACAACCCTAACAATCGTAGCGACTGGCAAAGCTATAAAATGCGTAACCGAGTGATCACGGACTCGATGGAGCCAGGCTCCACCATTAAGCCTTTCGTTATTTTAGCCGCCTTAGAAAATGGGGTAGCCGATAAAGATACCATCGTAGATACCGGTAATGGTGTACTTCGTTTAGGTGGTAGCCGAGTAAGAGATGTATCCCGCGTGGGTAAAGCGAGCTTGACCACGATCCTCAAAAAATCGAGTAACATCGGAGTGACGAAGCTGGCAATGCAAATGCCAGTAGAGGCGCTGCTCGGTCTGTACAGCTCTGTGGGCTTTGGTGAGCTTTCTGGTCTGAACCTCGTTGGGGAAGTGACTGGTATCTTCCCGACACGAACACGATGGTCTCCTATTGAACGTGCCACGATTGCGTTTGGTTATGGTCTATCGATAACGCCAATCCAGTTAGCGCATGCCTATGCGACGCTTGGAAATCTCGGCAAATACGAGCCAATCCATATTATCGAAAGCAATGATCATGACATGTCGCGCCAAGTAGTGAGTGCAAAGTACGCACGCCAGGTCTTGGACATGCTGGAAACCGTAACCCAAAAAGGAGGCTCGGCTCGTCGAGCGGCAGTTCCTGGTTATCGAGTGGGAGCCAAAACAGGTACCTCACGTAAAGCGTCTGCAGGTGGATACAGCGATGAGTACATCACTTATACGGCAGGGCTTGCTCCGGTTAGCGATCCGCGAATTGCATTGGTTGTGATCGTAAACGAGCCTCAAGGTGATGATTACTATGGTGGTTCGGTAGCGTCTCCTGTCTTCTCTGAAATCATGAAAGGCGCGCTACAAATACTCAATGTTGCACCAGACGAAAACAAATTCCAGCAGTAAGCTGAGTGGCTTACTGAGCAAACAAAATTAAGAAAACCTGAGCCAAAGCTCGGAGAACAAATATGACTAAAGCCATCAGTATGGACGTGCTGCTTTCCCCTTGGGTGGATTGCCCCAGCTTATCGTCCGTTCTTGTTTCTGAATTGGAGCTCGACAGCCGAAGAGTTCAGCCTGGAACCACGTTTGTTGCGGTGATTGGCCATGTTGTGGATGGGCGTAATTTCATTGCTTCTGCCATTGAGCAAGGCGCCAATGCGGTTCTAGCGCAAGCCTGTGAGGTAAAAGCACACGGCACGGTGGAAATCATCGATGACGTTCCCGTTATTTACCTCGATACGTTGGATCAACGTTTATCTGCAATCGCTGGAAAGCTCTATGCTTACCCAGATATGGATTTGATTGGTGTCACCGGCACCAACGGCAAAACCACCATTACTCAGCTAATTGCACAATGGCTAGAGCTACTTGGCCACAAAGCGGCAGTGATGGGCACGACGGGAAATGGTTTTCTCGACAATTTACAGCAAGCCGCGAATACAACAGGGAATGCTGTAGAAATTCAGAAAACGCTCTCCTCTCTCGCAAATCAACACGCCACATACACCGCGCTAGAAGTCTCTTCTCATGGCTTAACGCAAGGCCGTGTCAAGGCGTTGTCGTTTGCGGCGGGTGTGTTTACTAATCTAAGTCGTGATCACCTAGATTATCATGGCACGATGGAAGAGTACGCCAATGCAAAGCTGGAGTTGTTTACGCTACATCAATGTGAACGTGCCATTATCAATGTCGATGATGAGGTCGGTCATGCATGGGCGACGCAGTTAAGCAATGCGATTGCGGTGTCACTCAAACCGAACACTGAGTTTGAAAGCGCAATTTGGGCGACAGATGTCCGTTACGCGGAGTCGGGGATTACTATCCAATTCGATGGTAAATTTGGCTCAGGTCAATTGCACGCGCCACTGATTGGTGAGTTTAACGCAACCAACTTAATGCTCGCTTTTGCGACCTTATTAAGCTTGGGTAAGGATAAACAAGCGTTACTCGAAACCGCAGGTCAGTTGCAACCTGTACTCGGCCGAATGGAGTTATTCCAGACAGAGGACCGTGCCAAAGTCGTGGTCGATTATGCCCATACTCCTGATGCTTTAGAAAAAGCGCTGCAAGCTTTACGAGTTCACTGTGAGGGGCAGCTGTGGGCTATTTTTGGTTGCGGAGGCGATCGCGATGCAGGTAAGCGCCCAATGATGGCGGAAATTGCAGAGCGTCTAGGCGACAGAGTGGTGTTGACTGACGATAACCCACGCAGTGAAGATCCGGTTCAGATTGTAAAAGACATGTTATCCGGGCTGTCAAAACCTGCCGAAGCGATTGTGCAACATGATCGTTTCAAAGCACTGTCTTATGCGGTTGAGAATGCTTCGCCAAACGACATCATCTTGTTAGCGGGTAAGGGCCACGAAGATTATCAAATTCGGAATGGCGAAACGATTCATTACTCCGACCGTGAGTCCGCTATGCAGCTTTTAGGATTGTCCTTATGATCAAAGTAACATTATCTCAAATTGCCAACATCACTCGCGGTGAGCTATTCGGCGATGATCTACTTATCGACGCGGTTTCTACTGATACACGAGCGATTGACAACTGTGCTTTATTTGTTGCGCTGGTGGGTGAGCGCTTTGATGCGCACCACTTTTGCCAACAAGCGGTGGATGCAGGCGCTGGTGCTTTAATCGTACAAAAACGTCTAGATGTGAATGTGCCACAAGTCGTGGTGTCGGACACCAAAATGGCACTGGGTGAGTTAGCCTCTTGGGTGCATCAAACTTGCCAAACACCTACCGTTGCCATCACAGGCAGTTGTGGTAAAACGACCGTCAAAGAAATGGTCGCGAGCATTCTGCAATTGAAAGGCAAAGTGCTGTTTACTGCAGGTAATTTCAATAATGATATTGGTGTTCCGTTGACGTTATTGCGCTCACAGCAGGATGACGATTATGCCGTGATTGAGCTTGGTGCTAACCATATCGGTGAAATTGCTTACACAACGCAGTTAGTAAAACCAGATATCGCGTTAGTAAATAATGTAGCCGCCGCGCATCTTGAAGGCTTCGGTTCTATTGATGGCGTGAAACAAGCCAAAGGTGAAATTTACCAAGGTCTTGCTGCAGGTAGTATTGCGATTGTCAATTTAGACAGCAATGGCGAAACAAAGTGGGAAAGCGTGCTGGCGGATAAGGAAGTTATCACCTTCTCACAAAGTAATTCTGCGGCTGATTACTATGCATCAAATATCGTGATGAATGCCGCGGGAGAGGCCAGCTTTAACCTACATATCGCAGCAAGCTCACAAGAAATTGAACTGTCTCTGGGTATTATAGGTCAACACAACGTGGCGAATGCAATCGCAGCTTCTATTATTGCGTTACAAATGGGCGCCACATTAGAAGAGGTTCGCGCTGGCCTTAAACATTTAAACAAAGTGAAAGGTCGCGTCGAGGTTGAAGCGCTGAGCGAAAAAATCAAATTGATTGATGACAGCTACAACGCAAGCGTGCCAGCCATGAAAGCGGCGGTTGACTTATTGGCTGCTTTTCCAGGTCAGCGCTGGCTGATTTTAGGTAATATGGCGGAATTGGGAGAGGAAAGTCTTGCACTTCATCGTCAAGTCGGGGAACATGCTGCCCCACAAAAATTTGAACATGTTCTCACATATGGTGCAGACGCCAAGGTGATCAGTGAGCTTTGCCAAGGCATTCATTTTGAGACGCACCAAGAGATGATTGAATACATCAAGCAGCATCTAGACCAAGCCGTTCCTGAAAACCATACGATTTTGGTGAAAGGAGCGAACGGTGCACGTATGTTTGAAGTCGCTGCTGCTTTGAAGGAGTATTATTAATGATTATTTGGCTTGCCGAGCTGCTACAGCCATACCTGTCTTTTTTCCGATTGTTTGAATACTTGTCTTTTCGAGCAATTCTAAGCGTATTAACCGCTCTGGGTCTGTCATTATGGATGGGACCAATCATGATCAAGCGTTTGCAAATGCTGCAAATTGGTCAGGTAGTACGTAACGAAGGTCCTGAATCTCACTTTAGTAAGCGTGGTACTCCAACGATGGGCGGTATCATGATCTTAGCGGCCATCTCAATCACAATCTTGCTTTGGACTGACTTATCCAACCCATATGTATGGGCGGTATTGACGGTCTTGCTTGGCTACGGTGCAGTCGGATTTGTTGATGATTATCGTAAAGTGGTGCGAAAAAATACCGATGGTTTGATCGCGCGTTGGAAGTACTTCTGGCAATCGTTGATCGCGTTTGTCGTGGCTTTTGCATTGTACGTTTACGGTAAAGACACTGCAGCCACTCAGCTCGTGGTGCCATTCTTTAAAGACATCATGCCGCAACTTGGTTTGATGTACATTATCCTGACTTACTTTGTGATTGTCGGTACGAGTAACGCGGTTAACCTGACCGATGGTCTAGACGGTTTGGCAATCATGCCAACGGTTCTTGTTGCTGCAGGCTTCGCGGTTATTGCATGGGCGACGGGTAACGTTAACTTCTCTGAATACCTTCATATTCCATACCTACCACATGCTTCTGAGTTGGTTGTCGTATGTACAGCAATCGTCGGTGCAGGCCTTGGTTTCTTGTGGTTTAACACGTATCCAGCACAAGTGTTCATGGGTGATGTCGGCTCACTAGCGCTTGGCGGCGCATTAGGCACCATTGCGGTTCTCGTTCGTCAAGAGTTGGTGTTGGTGATCATGGGCGGTGTGTTTGTGATGGAAACGCTGTCGGTAATTCTACAGGTGGGTTCATACAAACTGCGTGGTCAGCGGATCTTCCGTATGGCACCGATTCACCACCACTACGAATTGAAAGGTTGGCCAGAACCTCGCGTAATCGTGCGCTTCTGGATTATTTCTATGGTTCTTGTTCTGATTGGTCTTGCGACATTGAAAGTGCGTTAATCGCACTTTCTAAGAACAAGATTTACAGTGTGATCAAATATGGAACGTTGGCAAAACATACATAGTGTTGTCGTCGTAGGGCTCGGTATTACCGGGCTCTCTGTCGTTAAACACCTAAGAAAAAATCAGCCACAGCTTGTGGTCAAAGTCATTGATACTCGCGTAAACCCTCCGGGTGCAGAGCGCTTGCCGGAAGATGTTCAACTGCATAGTGGTGGTTGGAATGCAGACTGGCTTTCTCACGCTGATCTTATCGTGACCAACCCTGGTATTGCGCTAGCGACACCAGAGATCCAAGCCGTATTGGAAAAAGGCACGACAGTAGTTGGTGATATTGAGTTATTCGCCTGGGCGGTGCAGAAGCCTGTGATTGCGATTACGGGCTCAAACGGTAAGAGCACAGTCACCGACCTCACAGGTGTGATGGTTAAGGCTGCAGGTTTGGATGTGGGCGTTGGTGGTAACATCGGTGTTCCTGCACTGGATTTGTTAGAACAAGACGCAGACATGTATGTGCTTGAACTCTCGAGCTTCCAGTTGGAAACGACGTCAAGCTTAAAGCTCAAAGCCGCTGCGTTTCTGAATCTTTCTGAAGATCATATGGACCGTTATCAAGGCATGTCTGACTATCGACAAGCCAAGTTGCGTATTTTTGATCATGCTGATCTCGCGGTAGTGAACCGTGATGATAAAGAAACCTTCCCAGATGCAGAGGTGCCATTGGTGACATTTGGCAGCGACAATCAGGACTTTGGTCTCGAGGTGGATGGCAATCGCACTTGGCTACTCGATCACGGTCAACGAGTCGTCGCAAGTGATGAGCTTAAGTTGGTTGGTAAGCACAACTTATCTAATGCTCTGGTTGCTTTAGCGCTATTAAAAGCTGCGGACGTAAACTATCACAACGCATTGAATGCACTTAAAAATTACACGGGACTGACACACCGATGCCAGGTGGTTGCGGATAATCAAGGCGTAAAATGGGTGAATGACTCTAAAGCAACTAATATTGCGAGCACTATGGCTGCGCTATCTGGTTTGGAGTCGACAGGTAAGCTCTACTTGCTCGTTGGTGGTGTTGGCAAAGGTGCTGACTTCTCGCCATTAAAACCGATCTTCGCGACGCTTAACTTGCAACTGTGCTGCTTTGGCGCTGATGGCGATGACTTTATGCCACTGCATGAATCTGCAATACGTTTCGACACCATGGAAGATGTGATTCAACAAGTATCTTCGCAGTTAAAACCAGGTGATATGGTGATGCTGTCTCCAGCATGTGCTAGTTTTGATCAATTCGACAACTTTATGGCAAGAGGCGATGCCTTCGCTGCTCTTGTTCAGAAATATGCATAATTAAAGGTTACACACTTCGTGGGTTTAGGTAACGTTAAACGCAGTATTGGCAATTGGCTCAAGCATCCAGCCCCAGAGGCGATGTTTGATCGTCAGCTAGTGTGGATTGCACTGGGTTTGATGTTGACGGGGTTGGTGATGGTAACCTCTGCATCATTTCCGATCAGCTCACGATTAACGGAACAGCCGTTTCACTTTATGTTTCGTCATGCGACGTTTCTCGTGCTGGCGTTAGGGACCTCCGCTGTTATTTTGCAAGTGCCTTTGCAAGAGTGGTTTAAGAAGAGCCATTACTTACTTTGGGCTTCTTTCGCACTGTTGATCATCGTGCTCTTGGCGGGTAAGTCGGTTAATGGTGCGTCTCGCTGGATTCCCCTTGGGCTGTTTAACCTTCAGCCAGCAGAGGTCGCGAAGCTATCGCTGTTTATCTTCATGTCTGGTTACTTAGTTCGAAAGCAAGACGAAGTACGACAAACCTTCTTTGGTGGCTTTATGAAGCCAATCATGGTGTTTGCCTTCTTCGCAGTATTGCTACTTGGTCAGCCAGACTTGGGGACGGTCGTCGTGATGCTAGTAACACTGTTTGGCATGCTGTTTATCGCAGGCGCAAAACTGACTCAGTTTCTCGCGTTGATGGTGGCAGGTATCGGCGCTGTGGTAGGTTTGATTTTAGTCGAACCATACCGTATGCGACGAGTAACCTCCTTCCTTGACCCGTGGGAAGACCCATTTGGCAGTGGCTATCAGTTGACTCAGTCTTTGATGGCGTTTGGTCGTGGTGAATGGTTCGGTCAAGGTCTCGGTAATTCAATTCAAAAACTGGAATATCTACCGGAAGCGCATACCGACTTTGTGTTTGCCGTACTTGCTGAAGAGCTCGGTTTTGTTGGCGTTGTGTTGGTCTTAATGTTGATTTTTAGCTTAGTGTTAAAAGCGGTTTACATAGGCAAGCGTGCGTTTGAAGAAGGCGAAATGTTCGGCGGTTATCTGGCTTTCGGTATCGGTATTTGGTTTGCGTTCCAGACGTTGGTTAACGTTGGTGCTGCAGCCGGTATCGTACCAACCAAAGGTTTAACACTCCCGCTAATCAGTTATGGTGGTTCCAGTCTGATTATTATGTCCGTCGCAGTGTCCATATTGCTGCGTATCGATTACGAATGCCGCTTGAAACGCGAGCAACAACAATCAGAACAACAAACTAATGAAACAAAATAAACGTTTGATGGTGATGGCTGGTGGTACTGGCGGTCACGTATTCCCAGGGTTAGCTGTAGCAAAACAGCTGCAAGAGCAAGGCTGGGAGATCCGGTGGTTAGGCACGGCGGATCGAATGGAAGCGGATTTGGTGCCAAAGCATGGCATTGAAATCGATTTTATCAAAGTGAAAGGGTTACGAGGTCAAGGCGTAAAGCGTCTGCTTGCAGCTCCATTTCAAATTATTAATGCCATCATGCAAGCTCGCGCGCACATGAAGCATTGGAAGCCCGATGCCGTGTTAGGTATGGGTGGTTATGTGAGTGGTCCCGGTGGTATTGCGGCTTGGTTGAGCGGTATTCCTGTTGTTCTGCACGAACAAAACGCGGTTGCGGGTTTGACAAACCAATGGCTATCAAAAATTGCTAAGAAAGTCTTTCAGGCCTTTCCTGGCGCGTTCCCTGCTGCTGAGGTAGTCGGTAACCCTGTGCGTGAAGACCTAACAAGATTAGAAGCACCTGCAGAGCGAATGCAAGATCGCCAAGGCCCAATTCGTATTCTGGTGATGGGCGGTAGCCAAGGTGCACGCATTCTTAACCAAACTCTGCCAGAAGTGATGGCAAAGCTGGGCGGTAATTACCGTATTCGTCATCAAGCGGGCAAAGGTTCCGCCGAAGAAGTGAACGCAGCATACCAAGCTAATGGTGTGGTAAATGCAGAGGTCACAGAGTTCATTGACGACGTAGCAGAAGCTTATGCATGGGCTGACCTTTTAGTTTGTCGTTCAGGGGCGTTAACCGTTTCTGAAGTTTCTGCTGCTGGCGTTGGTGCGATCTTTATTCCCTTTATGCATAAAGATCGCCAACAAGCACTGAATGCCGATCATCTAGTAGAATGCGGCGCAGCGAAAATGATTGAACAACCAGATTTAACCGTTGAGTCTTTGACTCAGCAGATCCAACAATTGGATCGCCAAGCTTTACTTACGATGGCTGAGCAAGCGCGTGGCGCTGCTAAATTGAATGCCGACCGAGTTGTCGCACAAGCCATTGTCGCTTTGACCGAAAAGCGTTAACGAATTATTGAGAATAGAATTGATGACAATCCAACATACACAAGACTTAGCTCAGATTCGCGCCATGGTGCCAGAGATGCGCCGCGTGAAATCCATCCACTTCATCGGTATTGGTGGTGCGGGCATGAGCGGCATTGCAGAAGTGCTGTTGAATGAAGGCTATCAAATCACGGGTTCTGACCTATCAGAAAACCCAGTGACAGAGCGTTTGGTATCAAAAGGTGCAACCGTATTTATCGGCCATCAAGCGAGCAATGTAGAAAAAGCCAGTGTGGTTGTTGTGTCAACGGCGATCAACGAAGAAAACCCAGAAGTGATGGCGGCACGTGAGTTACGTATCCCAATCGTACGCCGCGCAGAGATGTTGGCTGAATTGATGCGATTCCGTCACGGTATTGCTGTCGCAGGTACACACGGCAAAACCACGACGACCGCTCTTGTCACTCAAATTTATTCTGAAGCCGGCCTTGATCCAACGTTTGTAAACGGCGGCTTGGTGAAAAGCGCAGGTACAAATGCTCGTTTAGGTTCGAGTCGTATTCTAATTGCTGAGGCGGATGAGAGCGACGCGTCATTCCTGCACCTGCAACCAATGGTAAGTATCGTCACTAATATTGAAGCCGATCATATGGATACTTATGGTGGTGACTTTGAAACGTTAAAGCAAACCTTCATTGATTTTCTACACAATCTACCGTTCTACGGCCAAGCTATTGTTTGTATTGATGATCCTGTGGTTCGAGAGTTAATCCCACGTATTAGTCGTCAAGTGATTACTTACGGTTTCTCCGCAGATGCTGACGTACGCATTGAAAACTATCGTCAAGAAGGTCAGCAAGGCAAATTTACGGTAGTACGTAAAGGGCGTGCCAACCTAGATATCACTCTGAACATTCCAGGTCGTCACAATGCACTTAATGCGTCGGCTGCGATTGCAGTGGCTACCGAAGATGACATTGAAGACGATGCAATTCTAAAAGCAATGGCCGGAACGCAAGGCACGGGACGACGTTTTGATCACCTTGGCGAGTTTGATACCGGTAATGGTCATGCCATGTTAGTGGATGATTACGGACACCACCCAACAGAAGTTGATGTGACCATTAATGCTGCGAGAAGCGGTTGGCAAGATAAACGTCTCGTTATGATTTTCCAACCACACCGTTATAGCCGTACTCGTGATCTGTACGATGACTTTGCGAATGTGCTAGAGCAAGTTGATGTATTAATCATGTTGGATGTTTATGCCGCAGGTGAAAAGCCAATTGCAGGAGCTGATGGGCGTTCATTGTGTCGCACAATTCGCAGCCGAGGTAAGGTAGATCCGATTTTTGTTCCAGAAATCGAGCAATTACCTTCAGTTTTAGCTAACGTTATACAAGACGGCGACCTAATCTTAACGCAAGGTGCGGGTGATGTTGGTAAAGTGGCGAAGCAACTGGCAGGTCTTGAATTAAATATAAACAAGATGCTTGGTTAACACAGATTGTTGGTGCGAAGGACAGATAAAGACTCAGATCTCGATTTTGCGTCAATATCATTGTGATTTATTGCTATCAGTGTTTGATAGTTTACAAGAGCTCAGTATAATCCCAAGGTTAAAGTCAAGACTTTTACCTCTGCGTAATTATGTGGGTAAAAAGTACACGACAAAAGTCAGGAAACGAAGACGTTGTTGAATATTGCACTGAATGACGAGCGACCAAACACGGATAATAACCGTGGTCGCCAAGAGAAAATCTTGGGTGCGTTATTTTTCGTTGTGGTTGTGACCTTAATTAGTTCTGTTTTGTACTCGGCGATCAGTTGGATGTGGGATGACCAAAGGTTACCTCTCTCCAAAATAGTACTTCAGGGAAAACTGGAGTATGTCCAAGCTGACGATGTGCAGGCTGCATTTAGTCGAATAGATCACATCGGTACATTTATGTCTCAGGATATTGATGTATTACAGCAAAGTGTCGAAGCTCTGCCATGGGTGGCGCATGCCGCAATCCGAAAGCAGTGGCCGGATACAGTAAAAGTTTTTTTGACAGAGCATCAACCTGAAGCCATTTGGAATGGCAACGAACTGTTAGATAAAAATGGGTTTGTTTTTGATGGCGATGTGGCTCTGTTACAAGAAGAAAAAGTGAAACTGTACGGACCCAAAGACAGCGGACCAGAAGTCTTACAGACTTACCGTGATTTGAGTCCTAAGTTTCAGCAATTGGGTTTAGCGATATCGTCTCTGGTATTAAACGAGCGACGAGCTTGGCAAATCATCCTTGATAACGGTATTCGATTAGAGCTCGGTAAAGAGTCTCTTCTTGAGCGTATAGAGCGATTTTTTAAGCTCTATAACAAGCTTGGCAGTGACACGCAAAGAATCAGTTATATCGATCTTAGGTACGATACAGGAGCCGCAGTTGGTTGGTTTCCTGAACAAGAGTTAGAAGAGAGTACAGATGACTAAGGCCGCTGATGACAACATTATTGTTGGTCTTGATATAGGCACTGCAACCGTATCGGCTCTAGTGGGTGAGGTTCTACCAGACGGTCAAATTAATATTATTGGCGCAGGTAGTAGCCCTTCACGTGGCATGGATAAAGGTGGCGTGAATGACTTGGAGTCGGTTGTAAAATCAGTACAACGTGCAATTGATCAAGCTGAATTGATGGCCGAGTGCCAAATCAGCCGAGTCTTCATTTCGTTGTCTGGTAAGCATATCGCAAGCCGAATTGAAAAAGGTATGGGCACGATTTCAGATGAAGAAGTGTCTCAAGAAGACATGGATCGCGCTATCCATACCGCAAAATCGATTAAAATCGGTGATGAACAGCGAATCCTTCATGTGATTCCGCAAGAGTTCACCATTGATTACCAAGAGGGAATCAAAAATCCGCTTGGTTTATCTGGGGTAAGAATGGAAGTAAGTGTCCACCTTATCTCATGCCATAATGACATGGCGCGCAATATTATAAAGGCGGTAGAACGATGCGGCCTTAAAGTAGAGCAACTCGTATTTTCTGGGCTTGCTGCAAGTAATGCAGTAATCACCGAGGATGAAAGAGAGCTTGGAGTTTGTGTGGTGGATATTGGCGCCGGCACGATGGATGTGGCCATCTGGACTGGCGGTGCGTTACGTCACACAGAAGTATTTTCGTACGCAGGAAATGCTGTAACCAGCGATATTGCTTTTGCTTTTGGTACGCCAGTGAGCGATGCTGAAGAAATAAAAGTCAAATATGGCTGTGCTTTGAGTGAACTGGTCAGTAAGGATGACACGGTTAATGTACCAAGCGTAGGTGGGCGACCATCACGTAGTCTGCAACGTCAAACGTTGTCAGAAGTGATTGAGCCACGCTACTCTGAGCTTATGGGACTGGTTAACCAAACTATTGACTCTGTACAAGCGAAATTGCGCGAAGAGGGTATAAAGCACCATCTAGCTGCGGGAGTTGTACTCACCGGCGGTGCTGCGCAAATGGACGGAGTGATAGAATGTGCGGAACGCGTATTCCGCAATCAAGTAAGGGTCGGCAAACCGCTCGAAGTCAGCGGATTAACTGACTATGTAAAAGAGCCGTACCATTCTACGGCAGTTGGATTACTTCATTACGCAAGAGACATGCAGTCTAGCGACGATAGCGATTATAATGAACCTAAACGCTCATCTGTTACTGGCTTTTTCGATAAATTGCGTAACTGGATACAAAAAGAGTTTTAACCTGAGTTGCAGGATAAACGGAGACAACACATGTTTGAACCGATGATGGAAATGTCTGACGATGCAGTAATCAAGGTCGTTGGGGTTGGTGGCGGCGGTGGTAACGCCGTTGAACACATGGTGCGTGAATCCATCGAAGGTGTGGAATTCATCAGCGTCAACACTGATGCGCAAGCACTTCGTAAGACAAGCGTTGGCAATGTTATTCAGATCGGTGGCGATATCACCAAAGGTCTGGGTGCAGGTGCTAATCCACAGGTTGGCCGTGACGCAGCTCTCGAAGACAGAGATAGAATTAAAGATTCCCTAACTGGCGCCGATATGGTGTTTATCGCCGCTGGTATGGGTGGCGGTACAGGTACTGGTGCAGCACCTGTTATTGCTGAAGTAGCTAAAGAGCTTGGCATTCTAACTGTCGCGGTAGTGACAAAACCGTTCAGCTTTGAAGGCAAAAAGCGTTTGGCGTTTGCTGAGCAAGGTATCGATGAGCTGTCTAAGCACGTTGACTCTTTGATTACGATTCCAAACGAAAAGCTGCTTAAAGTACTTGGCCGTGGTGTCACGCTACTAGAAGCTTTTGCAAGTGCGAACGACGTTCTTAAGAACGCAGTTCAAGGCATTGCAGAGCTAATTACTCGCCCTGGCATGATCAACGTCGACTTTGCAGACGTAAGAACAGTAATGTCTGAAATGGGTCACGCGATGATGGGCAGCGGTATTGCTAAAGGCGAAGATCGTGCTGAAGAAGCGGCTGAAATGGCAATTTCTAGCCCACTTCTGGAAGACATCGATCTAGCGGGCGCTCGTGGTGTTCTTGTCAATATTACTGCAGGTCTGGATATGCGTCTTGACGAGTTTGAGACGGTTGGTAATACAGTGAAAGCATTTGCTTCTGACAATGCAACTGTTGTTATCGGTACTTCTCTAGACCCAGATATGACGGACGAAATCCGCGTAACAGTTGTAGCGACAGGTATTGGCAATGAGAAAAAACCAGATATCACGCTAGTTGCGGGTGGTAAAGCGAAAGTGGCTCCGACGCCGCAGGCTCAACCACAACAGCAAGCGGCGGCAACGCAAGCTGAAGAGAAACCGGCACAAACCTTGCAAAATAATCAAGTGCAAGAGAAGCCACAGGTAACTCCTCAGCCGACAAATACAGTTTCTTCTTCTCCAGCATCGTCGAGCCAAAGCTCTGCGGCTCCGAAGCAAGAGAAGGAAAGTGGTTATTTAGATATCCCGGCATTTTTGCGTCGTCAGGCTGATTAATCTTTAATCCATAAATTTGACATGGCTCAAAATTATGGTAGCATTCACGGTCGACGTTACAGACGGCCGTGTTTTGTAGCAAATTTTTGAGAGGCAAGCAGATGATCAGACAACGTACTCTGAAAGAAATAGTGAAAACAACTGGTGTGGGCCTCCACTCTGGTCGTAAAGTCACGCTTACTCTGCGCCCGGCTGCTGCAAATACAGGTATCATTTACCGTCGTACAGATGTAAACCCACCTGTAGATTTTCCAGCTGATCCAGCTTCTGTCCGTGACACCATGCTATGTACTGCTTTGGTAAACGACGAAGGTGTGCGTATTTCAACTGTAGAGCACTTGAATGCGGCACTTGCTGGTATGGGCATCGACAACATTGTTGTCGAAGTAGACGCACCTGAAATTCCAATTATGGATGGTAGTGCTAGCCCATTTGTATACTTGCTACAACAAGCAGGTATCGAAACGCAAAATGCGCCAAAACGTTTCATCCGTATTAAAAAGCCAGTTCGTTTTGAAGATGGTGATAAATGGGCAGAGTTTGTACCATTTAACGGCTTCCGCATGGACTTCGAAATTGAATTTAATCACCCTGCTATTGAGTCAGACGAACAGCGCTTGCTGTTTGATTTCTCCTCAAAAGGCTTCGTTCGTGAAATTTCTCGTGCACGTACGTTTGGCTTTATGCGTGATATCGAATATCTACAGTCTCAAAACCTAGTTTTGGGTGGTAGTTTCGACAATGCTATCGTATTGGATGATTACCGTATTCTTAACGAAGAAGGCCTACGCTTTGAAAATGAGTTTGTGACTCACAAAGTGTTGGATGCGATTGGTGATCTTTACATGTGTGGTCACCCAATCATCGGTGAATTTCGCGCCTTTAAATCGGGTCACGGTTTGAACAACCAACTTCTGCGAGCTGTTCTTGCTGATCAGGAAGCGTGGGAGTGGACTACATTCGAAGAAGAAGTCGGCTCACCAGTAGCATTCGCTGAACCAAATATGGTGCTTGCGTAAATACTCGGCATTAAAATTAATAAAAACCAGGCTTATGCCTGGTTTTTTGCTATTTGGCTTTAATCTTGGGCTTATTAATAGCATTCGAGCTTTTCAGCATATTGAAATAACGATCACTTACGGTCTTTCTTTTCTGCCATATCGGCCAATCGCTTTAAACGCTCTTGAATTTTAGGCGGTGCCATGTCGGCAATCGTCATCAATGACTTTGCTGCAGATTCTGTTAATGGTGGACGTTTAGGTCTGTCGTCTTGTTCGAAACGATTTCGGTATAATGATGGATTGATCCTCACTTCAACGCTCATCAGTTTGGCAAAGCCTTGAGTACGAAGTTTATTTAGGATCATGAGGCGATCGTAATCGATCTTCATTTTGATCGCGGCACTAGAAACATCGATCAATAGGTGGCCGTTACGAACATTCGCCACCCGGCAATGATCGGCCGTCCCTGTGGGTAAGATCTCTTGCAAAGCTTGGTTAAGCTGTAAGATTTCTCCAGCATGTTCTTGAATCTGCTTGAACTGTGATTCAGCAATAACATCTTCAGTCGAGGTTGGACGGTGATCACGCATAGGTAAAATCTAATTTTGTTGAGATATCAGCTATTCTAGAGCAGCTTTCTATCAAGGTATAGTTTACATTAACGTCTTTCGCTTCAGTTTTACAATGTAGCAAGGTAAAAAGCAAAGTCTGCTCTGAATAGATTACACATATTGTGGTATGCAATATCGTCTAATCAGTCACCACTTTAAGTAAAAACTTCAGAGTGCTTCAAACAAATACGTCTATTTATGGTTGTATCGATGAAAAATCCTTACACTAAGCCACATTGTTTCGAAACTTAGCCTTGAAATATGGATGTTTGAACTCAATATCTTTGATAAATGATTTATCTCAGTATTCTTAGTTCCAAACTGGCAGAGACTGAAGGCATTATGAGTAGATCGGGAACGGTCTGATTAAAGAGAGATTCACGAAAAATGATAACTAAGCTACTGACAAAAGTGATTGGCAGTCGCAACGACCGAACACTGCGCCGCCTTAGAAAAATTGTAAAAGAAATTAATAACTACGAGCCAACATTCGAAGCTCTAAGTGATGAAGAGTTAAAAGCAAAGACGGTTGAGTTCCGTGAGCGCCTAGAGAAAGGTGAAACTCTTGATAAATTACTTCCTGAAGCTTTTGCTACGGTTCGTGAAGCATCTAAGCGTGTCTACGGCATGCGTCACTTCGACGTTCAGCTTATCGGTGGTATGGTTCTAAATGCGGGTCAAATTGCGGAGATGCGTACAGGTGAAGGTAAAACGCTGACTGCAACGCTTCCTGCTTACTTAAATGCTCTTGCTGGTAAAGGCGTTCACATCGTAACAGTGAACGATTATCTAGCTAAACGTGATGCTGAGACGAACCGCCCTCTATTTGAATTTTTAGGTATGACCGTTGGCGTAAACGTGCCAAACATGCCTCCTCAAGAGAAAAAAGAAGCGTACCAAGCTGACATTCTATACGGAACCAACAATGAATTTGGTTTTGACTACCTTCGTGACAATATGGCTTTCCGTAGCGAAGACCGTGTACAGCGTGATCGCTTCTTTGCTGTTGTCGATGAGGTGGACTCAATCCTAATTGATGAAGCTCGTACTCCTTTGATCATTTCTGGTCCTGCTGAAGATAGCTCTGAGCTATACACTCGAATCAACCTTTTGATCCCGCATCTGAAAAAGCAAGATAAAGAAGACTCTGAAGAATACCGTGGTGATGGTCACTACACTGTTGATGAAAAATCAAAGCAAGTATACCTAACAGAAACGGGTCAAGAATACGTTGAAGAGCTGTTGGTGAAAAACGGTCTGATGGAGGAAGGTGATACACTTTACTCTCCGGCTAACATCAGCATGTTGCATCACGTGAATGCTGCTTTGCGTGCTCATGTGTTATTCGAGCGTAACGTTGATTACATCGTTACTGATGAAGGCGAAGTGGTCATCGTTGATGAACACACTGGTCGTACAATGCCAGGTCGTCGTTGGTCTGAAGGTCTTCACCAAGCAGTAGAAGCGAAAGAAGGCGTTAAGATCCAAAACGAAAACCAAACTTTGGCTTCTATTACCTTCCAGAACTACTTCCGTTTATACGAAAAACTGTCAGGTATGACAGGTACAGCGGATACTGAAGCGTTCGAATTCCAGTCTATCTATGGTTTGGAAACGGTGGTTATCCCAACCAACAAGCCGATGATTCGTAACGATATGCCAGATGTGGTTTACCGTACTGAAGCAGAGAAGTTTGCGGCAATCATTGAAGATATTAAAGAGCGTGTTGCCAAAGGGCAGCCAACGCTTGTTGGTACTGTGTCGATTGAAAAGTCAGAACTTCTTTCTAACGCATTGAAGAAGGCTAAGATCAAACACAACGTATTGAACGCGAAATTCCATGAGAAAGAAGCGGAAATTGTTGCTGAAGCGGGCATGCCTGGTGCGGTAACTATCGCGACCAACATGGCCGGTCGTGGTACGGACATTGTGCTTGGCGGTAGCTGGCAATCAAAAGTTGAAGCTTTAGAGAACCCAACTCAAGAGCAAATCGATGCGATTAAAGCAGAGTGGAAAGTGGTGCATGACCAAGTGCTAGAAGCTGGTGGTCTACATATCATCGGTACTGAGCGCCACGAATCTCGCCGTATTGATAACCAGCTACGTGGTCGTTCTGGTCGTCAAGGTGATGCGGGTTCATCGCGCTTCTACCTATCTATGGAAGACTCTTTGCTACGTATTTTCACTTCTGATCGTATGGCGAGCCTTATTCAAAGTGGTATGGAAGAAGGTGAAGCTATTGAATCGAAAATGCTTTCTCGCTCAATTGAAAAAGCACAGCGCAAAGTGGAAGGTCGTAACTTTGATATCCGTAAGCAGCTGCTTGAATACGATGATGTAGCGAACGATCAACGTAAGGTTGTCTACGAACTGCGTGACGAGTTAATGAACGTTGAAGACATCAGCGGCATGATCGAGCAAAACCGTGAAGATGTGCTAACAGCGGTTATTGATGAGTACATTCCACCACAGTCACTAGAAGATATGTGGGATGTTGAAGGTCTACAAGAGCGCTTGAAAGCGGACTTCGATCTTGATGCGCCAGTGAAGCAATGGCTTGAAGAAGACGACAAGCTTTACGAAGAAGCATTACGTGAAAAGATCATCAACCTAGCCGTTGAAGTGTACAAAGAGAAAGAGGAAGTGGTGGGTGCACAAGTGCTTCGCAACTTCGAAAAATCGGTCATGCTTCAGACACTGGATACGCTTTGGAAAGAGCATTTGGCTGCGATGGATCACTTGCGTCAAGGTATCCATTTACGCGGTTACGCACAGAAGAATCCAAAACAAGAATACAAACGTGAGTCGTTTGAACTGTTTGAGGGTCTACTAGAAGCGCTGAAAACAGACGTTATTACTGTTCTATCTCGTGTTCGCGTTCAGCAACAAGAAGAAGTTGAACGTATGGAAGAACAGCGTCGTGCGCAAGCTGAAGAAGCCGCTCGTCGTGCGCAAGCGCAACACGCTGCAGCACAAAATCCGCTTTCTGAAGGCGAAGAATCTGAAGAAGGTTCAAATCAACCAATGGTACGTGATGAACGTAAAGTAGGTCGTAATGAACCTTGCCCTTGTGGCAGTGGCAAGAAGTACAAACAGTGCCACGGCAAAATCGACTAATCTGTTAGTCGGATTATTTATCAAAGAGTCGCTTAGGCGACTCTTTTTTTAAATAAATTCTTTGGCTATCAAATTCCATAAGTTTGATAGGTCAGCAAGTTTTTGAGATGTAGAAGCTCGTTGTCACAATAGAAAAGTACAACGGTCTTGAGAGTTAGGAATCCCCATGAAAAGAATTCACATAGTCGCGGCAATTATTTTTAACCAAGACAAATCAAAGATCTTTATTACAAAGCGTCCTGATGATAAGCACAAAGGCGGGTTTTGGGAGTTTCCGGGTGGCAAAGTCGAGCCGGGAGAAAGTATTGAGCTTGCTATTACAAGAGAACTCGAAGAAGAAGTGGGAATTGAAGTTATTGAGCAAGCCCCTTTTGAACACTTGGAATACGACTATCCAGATAAATCACTCAAGTTTGATTTTATTACAGTATCTCAATTCAGTAATGAGCCTTACGGTCGAGAAGGTCAAGAAGGATGCTGGGTTGAGATCAGCGAATTGGGCGACTACACCTTTCCTGAAGCGAACGTACCTATCTTGGAGCGTGTTGTAAAAGAGTTTGCTTAAGCTCGATGAACTTGCTTGTGGTAACCATAGTATGTTGTTAGTTTAAACAGATTAAGCAAAACGAGAGAACGAGAGCAACCTCGTTATCTAGAGAAGGAGAGAAAGCGCAATGGTTCGTATTGCAATCGCAGGAGCAGCTGGCCGAATGGGCCGTAATTTGGTTAAAGCTTCACACCTTAATCCTGAAGCGACAGTGAGCGCGGGATCAGAACGACCTGAGTCTTCACTTGTCGGCGTCGATATCGGTGAGCTTTGTGGTGAAGGTAAATTCGATGTGCTCTTAACGGATGATCTTGCTAAAGACGTCGATAATTTTGATGTAATCATCGATTTCACCGCTCCAGTAAGCACATTAGCGAATCTCGAGTTGTGTAAGAAATACGGTAAGAGCATTGTGATTGGGACGACTGGCTTCAGCGATGCAGAGCGTGATCTTATCGATGAAGCAGCCAAGCAAGTGCCTGTTGTGATGGCGCCAAATTATTCTGTAGGCGTAAACCTTGTCTTTAAGCTTCTTGAGAAAGCGTCCAAAGTGATGGGGGATTACTGTGATATCGAGATTGTTGAAGCACACCATCGCCATAAAGTTGATGCCCCCTCTGGTACCGCTATCGGAATGGGAGAAGCTATTGCTGGTGCGATGGGTAATAAGCTGAATGATGTAGCTGTCTATGCCCGAGAAGGCATTACTGGTGAAAGAACAAAAGATGAGATCGGCTTTGCTACGATTCGCGCTGGCGATATCGTCGGTGAGCATACAGCTATGTTTGCTGATATCGGGGAACGAGTGGAAATAACGCACAAAGCGACTGATCGCATGACGTTTGCTAATGGGGCCGTAAAGGCTGCCGTTTGGTTGAGTGTTAAACCTGCGGGCTTTTATACCATGACAGATGTTTTGGGATTGAATGAACTCTAAATACATAATTATTCGCCGGCGCTAGCCGGCTTTTTTATATCTATAGAATTATTTGTAAATAAAATGATTCTGATAGAGAAGATTTTAGCACTTACTTTTGTTGTGTTTTTGTCTGTTTTGGCTTTGTTTTTGGGTGTAGCCGTTAAAAGTGTTCCTATTTTTGTCTTGGTGAACGTTTGCGTTAAAAACTAATAATTTTTTGTGATCCCTAAAAAGTTCAAATTTGTAAAATTCATTAAACCTCTATCCCTCCCTATGTAATAGCATTCAAAAGTTGTCTTTTTGAGCCTTACTAATTCGAAATGACCTTACTTGCTAGAAATTGATAATTTATTTTTGATTGTAGGTTGACAGGTTTCCAGTCCAACTTTAGAATACCGCCAATTTGTCTGAAATACCTATTTATGTAGATTTTATAGGTAAAGGAAGGCATGTTTGCAGTTTGATTTATTTTTTTTGCATTTTTATTCTGGAGGTTGTCTTGGGTAAATTAGCACTGTTAGTCCTAGAAGATGGGACAGTGTTCCACGGAGTGTCCATAGGGGCAGATGGTATTTCCGTTGGTGAAGTCGTTTTTAATACCTCGATGACGGGGTATCAAGAAATCCTCACTGATCCTTCCTATTCTCAGCAAATCGTCACCCTTACTTATCCTCACATTGGCAATACCGGAACCACTTCCGAAGATGAAGAATCCTCTTCCATTCATGCACAAGGCCTTGTGATTCGCGATCTTCCTCTTATCGCTTCTAACTTCCGTAATGAACAATCCCTCTCTGATTACCTTAAGTCTCAAAATATCGTTGGCATCGCTGATATTGATACGCGAAAGCTCACTCGTATCTTGCGTGAAAAAGGTGCTCAAAACGGTTGTATTGTTGCGGGTAATAACCTAGATGAAGCTTTGGCTTTAGCGAAAGCAAAAGAATTCCCAGGCTTAAAAGGAATGGACCTTGCGAAAGAAGTTACAACGAAAGAAGCGTATCAATGGAAACAAGGTTCGTGGACGCTTGAAGGTGGACTTCCAGAGGCGAAAGATGACAGCGAGCTGCCATACCACGTCGTTGCTTACGACTTCGGCGCAAAACGCAACATCCTACGAATGTTGGTTGACCGCGGTTGCCGCTTAACGGTTGTTCCTGCTGAAACGTCAGCGGAAGAAGTGCTTGCGATGAACCCGGACGGTGTTTTCCTATCAAATGGCCCTGGTGATCCAGAGCCATGTACTTACGCGATTGAAGCGACAAAAGTGTTCCTAGAAAAAGGCTTACCTATCTTCGGTATCTGTTTAGGTCACCAAATCCTTGCGTTAGCGTCAGGTGCACAAACCGTGAAAATGAAGTTTGGTCACCATGGTGCAAACCACCCAGTAAAAGATTTAGAGCGTAACGTTGTGATGATCACTTCGCAAAACCACGGCTTTGCGGCAGATGAAGCAACGTTACCGGAAAACTTACGTGCTACTCACGTATCGTTATTTGATGGCTCTTTGCAAGGTATTCACCGCACAGACAAGCCAGCATTTAGCTTCCAAGGTCACCCAGAAGCGAGCCCAGGCCCACATGACGCGGCACCGCTATTTGACCACTTTATCGAACTAATCAAAAAACACAGCGCTTAATTCGGAGTAGTAGATAATGCCAAAACGTACTGACATTCAAAGTATTCTAATTCTTGGTGCTGGTCCGATTGTTATCGGTCAGGCATGTGAGTTTGACTACTCTGGCGCACAAGCGTGTAAAGCTCTTCGAGAAGAAGGCTACCGAGTTATCCTAGTTAACTCTAACCCAGCAACCATCATGACTGATCCTGAAATGGCAGATGCAACTTACATCGAGCCAATTCAATGGGAAGTAGTACGTAAGATCATCGAGAAAGAACGTCCAGATGCAGTTCTGCCAACTATGGGTGGCCAGACTGCACTTAACTGTGCGTTAGATTTAGAGAAGCACGGCGTTCTCGCAGAGTTTGGCGTAGAGATGATTGGTGCAACGGCTGATGCAATCGACAAAGCGGAAGACCGTTCTCGTTTTGATAAAGCGATGAAGTCTATCGGCCTTGAGTGTCCTCGCGCAGATACAGCGAAGAGCATGGAAGAAGCTTACAAAGTTTTAGATATGGTTGGCTTCCCTTGTATCATTCGTCCATCGTTCACCATGGGTGGCACTGGTGGTGGTATCGCGTACAACAAAGAAGAGTTCGAAGAAATCTGTCGTCGCGGTCTGGATCTATCTCCAACCAACGAACTTCTTATCGATGAGTCACTAATCGGTTGGAAAGAGTACGAAATGGAAGTCGTTCGTGACAAAGCGGACAACTGTATCATCGTATGTTCAATCGAAAACTTTGATCCAATGGGCATCCACACGGGTGACTCAATCACAGTAGCACCAGCACAGACACTGACCGACAAAGAATACCAACTAATGCGTAATGCATCGCTAGCGGTTCTGCGTGAAATCGGTGTTGAGACAGGTGGTTCAAACGTACAGTTTGGTATCAACCCGAAAGATGGCCGTATGGTTATCATTGAGATGAACCCACGTGTATCTCGCTCTTCTGCGTTAGCGTCAAAAGCAACAGGTTTCCCAATCGCTAAGATTGCCGCGAAGCTTGCTGTTGGCTTTACTCTGGATGAACTACAAAACGACATCACCGGCGGTGCAACACCAGCATCATTCGAACCAACTATCGACTACGTCGTAACTAAGATTCCTCGCTTTAACTTCGAGAAATTTGCTGGTGCAAACGACCGTCTGACTACTCAGATGAAATCGGTTGGTGAGGTAATGGCGATTGGTCGTAACCAACAAGAATCTCTTCACAAAGCACTGCGTGGCCTAGAAGTTGGCGCAACTGGTTTTGACGAGATGGTCGATTTAGAAGCACCAGATGCACTGACTAAGATTCGTCACGAACTTAAAGAAGCAGGCGCTGAGCGTATCTGGTACATCGCCGATGCATTCCGAGCTGGCATGTCAGTTGACGGCGTGTTCAACTTGACTCAAATTGACCGTTGGTTCCTGGTTCAAATCGAAGAAATTGTAAAACTCGAAGAGCAAGTCAAGGCGGGCGGCTACGCAGGTTTGACCAAAGAAGTGCTTCGCCAGATGAAACGTAAAGGCTTCTCTGATGCGCGCTTGTCTAAACTGCTTGGTGTCGCTGAAAGTGAAATTCGCCGTGCTCGTGAGCAGTTTGATATTCACCCGGTTTACAAACGTGTAGATACGTGTGCCGCTGAGTTTTCTTCTGACACGGCTTACATGTACTCATCTTACGATGAAGAGTGTGAAGCAAACCCAACAGACAAAGACAAGATCATGGTTCTTGGTGGCGGTCCAAACCGTATCGGCCAAGGTATTGAATTCGATTACTGTTGTGTACACGCATCACTTGCGCTGCGTGAAGACGGTTACGAAACCATTATGGTTAACTGTAACCCAGAAACGGTATCTACTGACTACGATACGTCTGATCGCCTGTACTTCGAACCAGTAACTCTGGAAGATGTACTGTCTATCGCTCGCGTTGAAAAACCAAAAGGTGTGATTGTTCAGTACGGTGGTCAAACGCCACTTAAACTGGCTCGTGCTCTAGAAGCGGCTGGTGTTCCAATCATTGGTACGAGCCCAGATGCTATCGACCGTGCGGAAGACCGTGAACGCTTCCAGGCAGCTGTTGACCGTCTAGGTCTACTTCAGCCAGAAAACGCGACAGTAACAACGATGGAACAGGCGGTTGAAAAATCGAAAGAAATTGGCTTCCCATTAGTTGTTCGTCCATCTTATGTACTCGGTGGTCGTGCGATGGAAATCGTATACGACGAGCAAGACCTGCGTCGCTACTTCAACGAAGCAGTAAGCGTATCGAACGAGTCTCCAGTTCTACTAGACCGTTTCTTGGATGATGCAACCGAAGTTGATATTGATGCTATCTGTGACGGTGAACGCGTCGTTATCGGCGGTATCATGGAACATATCGAACAAGCGGGTGTTCACTCTGGTGACTCTGCATGTTCACTGCCTGCATACACGCTAAGTCAGGAAATTCAAGACAAGATGCGTGAGCAAGTTGAGAAGCTGGCGTTCGAACTCGGTGTACGCGGTTTGATGAACACGCAGTTTGCTGTGAAAGACAACGACGTTTACCTAATCGAAGTGAACCCTCGTGCTGCTCGTACGGTACCATTCGTATCGAAAGCGACAGGCGCTCCTCTAGCAAAAATTGCTGCACGTGTAATGGCGGGTCAATCTCTAGAGTCACAAGGCTTTACTAAAGAGATTATCCCTCCTTACTACTCAGTGAAAGAAGTGGTTCTGCCGTTCAACAAATTCCCTGGCGTTGACCCGCTATTGGGCCCAGAAATGCGCTCAACAGGTGAAGTAATGGGCGTTGGCGCAACATTCGCAGAAGCTTACGCGAAAGCAGAGCTAGGTTGTGGTGCAGTTTACCCTGAAGGTGGTCGTGCGCTACTGTCTGTACGTGAAGGCGATAAAGAGCGTGTTGTTGACCTGGCTTCTAAGCTAGTGAAACTGGGTTACCAGTTGGATGCGACACACGGTACTGCTGTAATTCTGGGCGAAGCGGGTATCAACCCACGCTTGGTAAACAAAGTACACGAAGGTCGTCCACACATTCTTGACCGTATCAAGAACAACGAATACACCTACATCGTAAACACGGCTGCTGGTCGTCAAGCGATTGAAGATTCGAAAGTTCTACGTCGCGGCGCACTGGCAGAGAAAGTGAACTACACAACGACACTGAACGCAGCGTTCGCTACATGTATGTCTCATACTGCAGACGCAAAAGCGTCAGTAACTTCGGTTCAAGAGTTACACGCTAAAGTGAAAGCGAGTCTAGACGCGTAACAGATAAAAATCAGTAAGCTCGTTAATCAGGGCTTACATGACAACCTCATTGCCCGCTCATTTGAGCGGGCTTTTTTATATCGAGGTTTTTCTAAAATGAAGAGCATTAAAGTGTGCTAGGAACGATTGGTATGCTTTGCTTTTGAAGATCATCAAGCTAATTATGGCAAGCAATATTCCCAAAGATGAAGAAATAGTACTACCACTTGCTACAACAGAGTTGACGCTGTAGGCCTGAGGGATTAAGCCGATCATAATTCTTTAAACAGATAGGTAATTAGCAAAAGTTAAAATAAGCAGTGTTGAGCTTAAAAACATACTAACTATGGAGCTATTCGGTATATTCTTTTTTCTAAGACTAAGTTATAAGTTGATTCTTCAGTATCAAGAGAGTATCCGTTACTTTTTGCAAAAATATCTGCCGCTATTAGTGAAGGATAAAGAAGAAAAAAACTAGTTACCGATATGATTAGAAATACCTTACTAGAATTTTTAAACTCACTTTTAGTTAGGAATTTATTTGATTTTAATGTTTTTACAGACATTCTAGAGCATTCAAATAAGATCAAACTAGAGCCTATGATCAAAATATCAGCCTGATCAAAAGATGAATAACTTTCATTATTATAGATTTTAATATAAAAATCTGACAATCCATCAAAACCATATATTAATAGCGATATTGCGGATACTAATAAAACTATTAAATAAAAAAATACTTGCGTTCGGTCGTAACTCTCTTTTTTCACCGTAACAAACCTCGCTGTATTTCTTGAGAGAAGATCATACTTTGAGTCTTACGTTGAATCTCATTATATTCTTCTTTTGCTCTTTTCTTTGCTTCTATATCTCTTTGCTTTAAGTAAATATCTATAGAGGTTATTAACTTCTGTGTTAAACCTCATTTATCATTTTCTCTATTCAATAAAAGACCTACAGCCGAGCTTATCAAAATAGCCCCTAATAATGGGCCAGCGCTTAAAGTTACAACACTGCCACCCACTGCTGCGGCAAAGTTTACAAATATAGCTGCTGCAGCTGACGATAACCCGATAGTGATTATATCACTAGCTAAAGTACCAAATAGTTTGGCTAAGGTTTGACGGTCATTGAGGAAAAAGTCAATCACTCTGTATGTGGATATTAAGATAATTGTTATTATGCCCCCACTTCTAATGGATTGTAATGCCCCTTCTGGTCCAACAGCGAACTTTGCCACAGTTGGTGTGGGAAGAAACTTTCCTAATCCAGAAAGCTTTGAGTGCATAGCAGGGGAGCCTGTGAGTATGATATGTGGAGATCCAGAATAATTTTTGACGATAACAGAGCTATTATTTCCGTACAAATAGTTTGATAAGTTGGTTATAAAAACTAAGTCCTGTCCTGTAGCATAATAGTTTGCTGAATTCTCAAACATTCCCTTTATGTTTTCCAACGTTCTATTTTCGCTTTGTCTTTTACTTTGTTCTTGACAACGATATCAAAACTCTCGATAGATAAGATAATGGTTTCTTTATCTCGATGTTGATTATTTGATTTATAAAGTGGGTAGGTGCTTATACTACCAGTACTTTTTGAGGATTGATGTCGTGATAAAGGGTAGTTGCTAGTCATGTATTTTCCTCAGATATCGGACTTCGAACGCTGACAATGTAAACTATACATGCTGAACAGATTTTTTATATTCGTCTAGTTTTATATTTAAAGGTAAGCGTTTGATCTCATTATTAGGAATCGATTTGTGACAGTGATTCAATTCTTCCTAACAACTAAATTTTATATAAAAGTTTGGAATCAAGTTTATGCATTAATTCTATGAAAATTAGGAATAGATTGGTGTCTTGACTTTCCATTGGTGGTTTTGTGAATAAGTGCTACCGTTTTTCCTCTTTGATGCCTCTTTAAATAAAAAGGATGTGTAGTGGAAATCACGGTTGAGATTTTGTTGGCTCTATTTTTTGTTGCGACTGCCGCAGGCTTTATTGATGCGATGGCTGGTGGGGGAGGGCTCATTACGCTCCCTGCGCTTTTGGCAGCAGGGTTGAGTCCGACTCAAGCTCTAGCAACCAACAAGTTACAAAGTTCGTTTGGCAGTTTCTCTGCTAGCTGGTATTTCGTGCGTAACGGTATTGTCAGCCTAAAGGAAATGCGTTTTGCGATACTTTGCACTTTTATCGGTGCAGCGATCGGTGCCGAGGCTGTGCAGTTTATCGATGCTAGCGTACTCACCAGTTTGATTCCTGTTCTTTTGATTGCCATTTCTCTCTATTTTTTACTCGCGCCAAGTACACGAAAAATCGATGGAGAACCAAAGTTATCTGAAGCGATGTTTGCGCTATGCATTGGTGGTGGGATCGGTTTCTATGATGGCTTTTTTGGCCCTGGGACTGGATCTATTTTTACTGTTTGTTTTGTTGCACTAGGTCACTTTTCTTTGGTCGAAGCCACTGCTAGAACCAAAATCCTCAATTTCACGTCAAACATTGCGGCACTACTCTTTTTTATCTTAGCTGGGTTGCCAGTGTGGAAGCTTGGCTTAACTATGGCTGTTGGCGGTTTTCTTGGTGCTCAGTTAGGGGCAAAGGTCGTGGTAAGTAAAGGGCAAAAATGGATTCGTCCTCTAGTTATAGTGATGTCGATGCTCATGGCAACGAAACTTCTTTGGCAACAACATCAGCAATGGATTTTGTCAGTGTTATAACTCGTTCTCTACGTTCAACTACGCTTATTCATGAATCATATGTAAAGAAATACTGATATATCTATGATTTCATTATAGCGTGATATCGTACTTAAAATGAAAAAGTAATAAACAATTTTCATTTAATAAAGTTAGAATGCTATGCATTTTTATCAATGAATTTGATAAGTATGTTATTAAATTTATCCCTAAGCATGAACAGCTTCGATGGAATAGTTTAAAGGGTAAATTAGAACTTATTGCAAACTACTATGCAACTGTAGATTATTTGGCGTATTTAGGTAGAGTTGCTGTAGCCTTGTTAGGTAGCGCAGCTCCTATTGCAGTTGAGAAGTATGGTGGTTTTAATCATATTGTAATTAAAGGAACACCTAGTTTACAAAGAAAAGTTATGGCTTTGTCTGGTAAGATTTCGCCACCGATGGCCGTAAGTTTTGCTATAGGAAAAGAAAAGGTATTACAGACGGTTAAGCAAGGTGCAGTTATTACTGTTATTTTGGTCACATCTTATATAATAGCTGAGTATTTATTCGAAGAGTCAAATAAAAGAGTATTGGCTAAATTATTTGGAGTTATAGCAAGTGACATTATTAAAGTGGGTTTGGCTGCTTTAGTTGCTAGTATAACATTAAAAACGATGGTTTCTGTAGGTGTTGTCGCTGCTGGTGGTTCAGAGGCTCTGTTTGTGGTTGTTTTTGTCGGTGTTGTTGCCAGCTTTACAACTAGTAAAATAAATGAAGAATTTAACCTTACAAAGAGGTTCCAAAAGGGAATTATGCTATTTTGGTCTCAAAAGGAAGAGGTGAAAAATGGGAGATGAAAGATAAACAAACCAATACCGAGCGATGCAAAGCTTTAAAAATAGTGGTTTTTCATTATGAAAAATGAAGAAATAGATTATAGCACATTTATTATAGGTTCAATTCTATTTCCTATATGTACATATTTTATGATTTATCTTCCGGTATCTGATTTGTTGGACTTTTTTGGAGCAATTTCATCCGATCAGGAAAGTTTATCCTTAGGTGGTCAGAATATTCAGTTATTTTCATCCGGTTTTTTATTTGCTTTGCTTTCTTATGTTTCTATTTATACTGTTTCTACTAAGAGAAAGCCAAATAAAGAAAAGCTTAAAAATCTTTTTAAATTATGTTTTGTTTTATTAGTTTCTAGCTTTTTGTTTTCTTATATGTTTAATGAGTGGCTGCTGTCTTATGCTGAAAGTCATGGATACCATTATTCTGAGGAACTTAGTTCTCGATGGTTTTTAAGTGAGTACTATGTTTTTGTAAAATGACTATGAAATACACTTTTACATTATACTCTACTTCAATTGTCTAGTTGTTGTTATGTCGATGCTCATGGCAACGAAACTTCTTTGGCAACAACATCAGCAATGGATTTTGTCAGTGCTTTAACTCGTTCGCTGCGATATGTGCTGTGGCGCAAGCAGATATGTATTGGTCGAATTAACTGTCCTAGTTCTTCAAAGTCATAGCAGAATTTGGGTGTGATATTAAGTGTCTTCAGGATAGATTTAGGAATTAAAGCAGGAGCCATTCCGCCCAAAGCCAGTTGTGCTGCCGCAGTGTATGAATCCATTTCCATCAAAGGCTCAATTCCGTATTTTGACAAAATAGCTTGTTGGTAAGTGTTGGCAGGATTGGTTAAGTCATTGGTCAAAATGGCTTTGGGTAGTTGCGAAAGTGGGTATCTACTTACGATTGAAAAAGGTTCATCAGCGAGGTGAAGGCTCATTAATCCATGATGAGGCGGTAAATAACCAGCACAGAATCCCAGTGTCGCTTTACCTGATTTGACGTTCTCAATAATGCGTGGTGTATGATTGGTCGATATTCGTATGTATTGGTCATGGGCAAAGCGTTTTGCCATGATCACACTAAGGTATCCAGCGACTAAGGTTTCAGAGCAGTCTATCTTGATCAAAGAAGTATCTTCTATTTTTTGCTGATCATAGATCTGACCTCTTAACTCATTGAACGTTGGCTCGATCGTGTTGATGAGCGCAAGGCCATCGGAGGTCAGCTTTATGTGCCGACCACTTGGCTCAATCAATTTTTTTCCTAACTTCTTCTCTAGATTCGAAATGCGCTTACTCACCGCAGATTGACTAATATAGAGTTGGCTGCCTGTGCGGCTCATGGTTTTTTCTTTACTGAGGACAAGTAACGTCTCAATACCTTCAAGCAACATAATAATTAATGAAAGTTAGGAATGGTTGAGATAATTTAGCGAATTGTCCAAGAATTGGCTAATCAAATGAGCATAAATGAGAGGAGCCGACACTTGGTCGACTCGATGATGAGTGATGCTGTTTGTGTTTAACGGTTAATTGCGAAAGTTGGCAGGGATAGATGCCAACGAATAGCACCGAGACGTATAATGAGCGTTGAGATTACACCAGCGAGTAAAGCCGTTGAGTGGTCATAACCCATGTTTACCGCCATCGTATGGAAGATGCCGCCAATAATACATGCCGTAGCGTAGACTTCACTTCTTAATACCATAGGAACTTCGCGAGCCAGCACGTCTCGTATAATGCCACCTCCACAGCCAGTAATAACCCCCATTATCACAGCGACCATTCCAGATGCATTGTAGGCGAGTGCCTTCTCTACTCCAATTCCCACAAATACAGCGAGACCGATGGCATCACAAACGGGTAATACCCACCATGAGAGTCGCTTGGGTCTTCGAATAACAAGCATGGTTAGTAGACACGTAACAAATATCACCCATAAGTACGTAGTATCTGTTATCCAAAATACAGGAGTGGCACCTAGCGCCATGTCTCGGATTGTTCCGCCACCAATAGCAGTCACACTGCCGAGAACGATAACGCCGAATGGATCCATTTTTAAACGGCCCGCCAGTAACACGCCAGAGATAGCGAAAACAGCGGTACCGAACAAATCGATCATATAAAGCAGCATGGAGTCCATGTTACTTAGTACCTTTATATAGTGTGAGAAAAAATGGGCGGAAATTGTACGGTATTTGCCACGAAATCGTTAGCGTTTTTGACGAACGCTTTTAAAGTGCTCACACACTTCTGTGATCGCATTTAGTGTGCGTGGGGTTGGGCGGTTAATCCAATCTGAGTTTAGAGACCAGATGTGTTTATTTCTAAGTGCGGGAAGCTCATTGCTCCACTCTGCCCACATACCATCATTACTCATTGCGTGACGAGAAGTAAAAATAACCTCTGGTTGGCGAGTGATGACCTGCTCGATGCTGACCTGAGGATAAGGCGCGCTGGATGCTGCGAAAATGTTTTCACCACCGCAAAAAGTAAAGACTTCACTTGGCCAGTTCTTCCCGGCGACAGTGATGATAGGCTTTTCACTCAACTGATAAAAGTAACGAACTTTCTCGTGCGTGTTGTACTTCTCTTTTAGTGTATTCAGTTGCGTTCTAAAATCTTCAGCGGCCTTTTGTCCTATTTGCGGGGTTTCGCTGTATTGGCTTAGCTGCTCGATATTATTGGCGATATCTTCCAGTGAGCCTGTAGTGGAATAATAGATAGGAATGCCGAACTGTTTAATTTTCTCCAGCTCTTTTGCCGGGTTTCCTGCCGGCCAAGCAATGACTAAATCCGGTTGAAGAGCAATAATGCGCTCTAATTTAATTCCTTGGTAATTAGAGACTCTTTCCAGCTGCTTTGCCTGCTCTGGATAATCACTCATTTCGCTGACAGCAACAAGCTTGTCTCCTAGCCCTGCCGCAAAGGCAATTTCAGTGGCATGCGGAGCTAAACTTACAATGCGTTGCGCTAGTGTTTGGGCGAAGGTCGCTGTCGAAACAAACAGCGTTAATGCGAAGCATAGTTTATTCATCATAATCCTTGATAAATCATTCCTAAAAGCAGACTTTGGATAGCTATCCAAACGAAGACTCGCCAAACGAGCAGCGTATGTATTTGTGAAAGGTGAATAGCCGATGGGGCAATGCGTCCACCGATTTTAGCGCGTTCCGCACGTATACCTTGATAGATAGCAGGGCCGCATAAAGAGAGTTGTAGTTTGTGTCCGATGGTACACAACACCCAGGCAGGTCCAGGTAGTGGCCAAGACTTCGCTTGTTGCTGTACACCAGAAAGCACATTGCTTATGTTCTTTCCTACAGCTAAAAGTATGGCAAAGAGACGAAGTGGAATAATATCCAGAGCGGCAACCAGCTGAACGGCAGGTTTACCAAAGGGCAAATATTGGCGTCGGCTAGGGGACCAAACTCGAGCTAACTCTGTGGTTAGTCGATACATTAACGCACCAATACCACCTGCGAGTGCGTACCAAAATAACACACCGATTACGTTGCGGCTGTATCCCATAATCACAGCTTCTGAGCTTGCTTTACCTATGCCGATGATCGAGAGGCTGTCAGTATCGCGATTAAGATATGGTCTCAGTAATTGTCGGCACTGGGCTTTGTCTTCTCTCGACATACTTGTGACGAGTTGTTTTGTTAAGGCTTCGCTGTTGCGCCAGTTCAAAGCAATGATCAATAGCACTAATTCGTATAAAGGCACTTGCCAAACGAATGGCTCCACGGCAATCAGCAAGCTCAAGCAAGGCAATAGCATCAAGCCCAATGCAAGACTGCCGGAGGTCAGGCTCTGTGAGTAACTGTGATTATTGTTCACTTTGTTGGCGAGCTGCTCAGCTAACTTTCGCCATAAAGTGATGGGATGCGATGAACGGGGGATTGGTAAAAGAAGGTGAAAGAGCAGTGCGCCCCACATAATAAGGAGCGCACCGTTGGCATAAAATGACTGAAAAACTTCTTCCATGAATGAGTCGTTTACTTAATGAGTTCCAGCATTTTGAATACCATTTCAGAAGAGCTTTTTGCTGCTAGCGGTAGGAACTCATCAAAGCTCATTGGTGACTCTTTATCAGCGACATCAGAGATTGCACGCACAACAACAAACGGCGTGTTGAATTGGTGACAAGTTTGAGCGATAGCAGATGCTTCCATTTCTACCGCGATAACGGATGGGAAGTGCTTACGAATAAACTCTTGGCGTTCAGCGGTGCAAACAAATGCATCACCAGTACAGATCAGGCCGCGAACTGCATGAGTGTTTTCCATTTGCGCTAGTGCCTTTTCTGCTAAATCCATTAGCTTTTCATCCGCTTTGAATGCAGCAGGCTGGCCAGCCATTTGGCCAATTTCATAACCAAAAGCGGTCACGTCTGCATCGTGATGACGAACTTCTGTTGAGATAACAACATCACCTAGATTTAGGCTTGAATCGAAGCCACCAGCAGAGCCTGTGTTAATCACAACATCTGGCTGGTATTCATCAAGAAGAATGGTAGTGCCTACTGCAGCTGCAACTTTACCGATACCTGATTGTAGTACGACTACTTCTACATCATTAATTTGACCAGAGAAAAACGTACAACCTGCTTTATTTACGGTTTTGCAGTTTGTGATTGATTCTTTCAGGATGGTCACTTCTTGTTCCATCGCACCGATGATACCAACTTTCATAACACTCTCTTTCGGTAAATATTTTAGTTGGCCGAGAGTATAGCACTCCCCGTGAGCAGTTTTCTATTTGATGAGCTTAGCTTGAGTGAGCTTTTCTCGTAATTGTTCGGCGCGCTTTCTGTTTACGCCAAAGTCAGAATAGCCCACACGTGACTCTGAGCGAACAATCAGTTTGTCTCCTGCTACTTTTAATTCGAGGTCATCCACGAAGCGCATGATTTTAGATGTGCATTCTATCCGAAGGTAATCACCCTCTTTTACCGCGGTTTTGGCGCCAGGAAGTTGAAGCGCGGCTTGCTCAATGGCATCTAACGTTGCGGACTCAGTGAGCAAAAAAGGTGCTAATTGAAACTTGTCTCTTGAGTCCTGAGTTGAAACGCAATTTGGTTTGTCACCACAAGGTGATTGAGAACGATCTGGCATACTGGTGACTCCTTGGCTGCAGGCTGTAAGGCTGAGTAAAGCGATGGAAAGGAGAGCGGCTTTTTTCATTGTATTTACTCTTATAATTTTGCTTCTAATTATATGGATACAAAAGAAAAAGGATCCAATAATAGGATCCTTTTTGTGATGTTAGCTGTGATTAGACTTCTAGGTAATCAAGAATGCCTTCTGCCGCTTTTCGCCCTTCATCAATGGCGGTTACGACGAGGTCTGAGCCACGGACCGCATCACCGCCAGCGAAGATTTTCGCATTGCTGGTTTGGTACATGAACGCTTGCTCAACAGGTGCCTTGATACGTCCCCATTGGTCTAAATCGACACCATACGGTTCTAACCAGTCCATTTTGTGTGGCTGGAAACCAAATGCCATGATCACGGCATCCGCAGGCAATACATGTTCACTGCCTTCCACTGGTTCTGGTCTGCGACGACCTGCATCATCGGGCTCACCTAAAGCAGTTTTTACCACTTTAACGCCCGATACGTTACCTGAGGCGTCGACCTCCACACCGAGTGGTTGCAGGTTAAACATAAACTTCACGCCTTCCTCTTTAGCGTTTTTCACTTCTCGACGTGAACCTGGCATGTTGGCTTCGTCACGACGATAAGCGCAAATCACATTGGAGGCTCCTTGGCGAATAGAGGTTCGTACACAGTCCATTGCGGTATCGCCACCACCAAGCACGACCACTTTCTTTCCTGCCATGTCGATAAAAGGTTGGTTGTTCTCAAGCTCCATGACTTTGTAGGTATTCGAAATTAAAAATGGCAGCGCGTCATACACACCCGGCGCATCCTCATTTTCTAGTCCTGCACGCATGTATTTATAGGTGCCAACGCCTAAGAAAATGGCATCGTACTCATCGATTAGATCTTGCATTTGTATATCTTTACCGACTTCCACGTTCATGCGGAACTCGACGCCCATTTCAGTGAACACACGGCGACGATTTTCCATTACCCCTTTTTCAAGCTTGAACGAAGGGATACCGAAAGTCAGTAGTCCGCCGATTTCTGGGTAGCGGTCAAACACGACTGGCTTAACGCCATTGCGCACTAGGATATCAGCGGCAGCCAAGCCTGCTGGGCCAGCCCCAATGATTGCGACCTTTTTATCGGTCCACTCCACCTTGGACATATCTGGCTTCCAGCCCATTTCAAAGGCTTTGTCGGTAATGTACTTTTCTATATTACCGATGGTGACGGCACCAAAGTCATCATTAAGCGTGCATGAACCTTCACATAGACGGTCTTGAGGACAAACGCGTCCACATACTTCAGGTAAACTATTGGTTTGATGCGATAGTTCAACCGCTTCAAGAATACGTCCCTCATTTGCCAGTTTGAGCCATTGAGGGATGTAGTTGTGTACTGGGCACTTCCATTCACAGTATGGGTTACCGCAATCTAAACAGCGGTCTGCTTGCGCAGTGGCTTGTTGCTTAGTAAACGGCTCGTAGATTTCAACGAACTCGATCTTACGAACTTTGATCGGCTTTTTAGCCGGATCGACACGTTGAACATCGATAAATTGATAAACGTTCTGGCTCATGATTCAAACATCCTCCATGATTACTGGGCTTGAACGCGCAGCTCAGCGGCACTGCGGCTCTGGTGACCAAGTAGCGTGCGAAGATCTGCCGCTTGTGGTTTCACCAAATAGAACTTTGGAATCCATTCATCAAAGTTCGCCAAAATATTTTCTGCGTGGCTCGACCCTGTTTCTTCAAGGTGTTCCGCAATCAGGCCGCGCAAATGCTCTTGGTGGATGTATAGATCGGACAATGAAATGGCTTCGACAGATTCAGTATTGACTCGACCTTCAAAGCTCTGGTTTTCATCCAGAACATAGGCAAAGCCTCCGGTCATACCTGCACCAAAGTTCACGCCTGTTGCACCTAGAATGGCAACAATACCGCCAGTCATGTACTCACAAGCGTTATCTCCCGCACCTTCAATGACGGCAATAGTACCTGAGTTTCGTACCCCAAAACGTTCACCCGCTTTACCTGCTGCGAACAGTTTACCGCCCGTTGCGCCGTACAAACACGTGTTACCAATAATGGTGGCTTCATGACACTTGAACGCTGTACCTAAGTGAGGCTTAATGGCGATCTTGCCGCCTGCCATGCCTTTCCCTACGTAGTCATTCGCATCACCTGTGAGGTAAAGCTCTACGCCACCCGCATTCCAAACGCCAAAGGACTGGCCGGCAGTGCCGTCAAGATAGATTTTGATAGGGGAAGCTGCCAATCCTTGGTTGCCATAGCGTTTTGCTATTTCGCCAGATAAGCGTGCACCCACAGAACGATCAGTGTTGATGACATTGTAGAAGAAACTTGCCGATTGGCTGTTTTCTACCGCATACATGGCATCATCAATGATCTTTTGATTGAGCTCAGCTTTATCAAACGGTTTATTTGGTTCCGTCCAAAACAGCGGATGACCTTCAGGCGAGACGGGAGCTTCTAGAATGTTGGATAGATCCAATTTGGTTTGCTTTGCGGTAAAGCCTTCTACTGCTTCAAGTAAATCGGTACGACCAATCAAGTCCGTCAGTTTTTCAACGCCTAGCTCGGAAAGCAGCTCGCGCACTTCTTCTGCCAGTCCGGTGAAGTAGTTCATCACCATTTCAGGTAAGCCTTTGAAGTACTCTTTACGCAGCGTTTCGTCTTGAGTCGCAACCCCTGTTGCACAGTTGTTGAGGTGACAAATTCGCAGGAACTTACAACCCATAGCAACCATTGGAGCGGTACCAAATCCGAAGCTTTCCGCACCAAGAATCGCGGCCTTAACCACGTCTAGACCAGTCTTTAGACCACCGTCTACCTGTAGGCGGATCTTATGACGCAGACCGTTAGCAACCAGTGCTTGTTGTGTCTCTGCCAACCCCAACTCCCAAGGGCTACCAGCGTATTTTACCGAAGTTAATGGGCTTGCTGCAGTACCACCGTCGTAACCCGAGATGGTAATGAGATCAGCGTAAGCCTTTGCTACGCCCGTTGCGATGGTGCCGACACCTGGCTCGGAGACGAGTTTTACCGAAACCAGCGCATTCGGGTTGACTTGTTTAAGGTCGAAGATCAGCTGGGCCAAATCTTCAATAGAATAAATATCGTGGTGTGGAGGAGGGGAGATTAACGTCACCCCTTGCACGGAGTAACGTAGCTTGGCGATTTCTGCGGTGACTTTGTGTCCCGGTAGCTGACCACCTTCACCCGGTTTAGCCCCTTGCGCTACCTTGATTTGTAGTACATCCGCATTAGTAAGGTAATGAGGCGTGACACCAAATCGGCCTGAAGCAATTTGCTTGATGCGCGAGTTACGTTCAGTACCGAAACGGCGAGGATCTTCACCGCCTTCACCGGAGTTTGAGTAGCCACCAAGACGGTTCATTGCAGTCGCGAGGGCTTCATGCGCTTCAGGGCTAAGTGCGCCAATGGACATGGCCGCAGAGTCGAAGCGTTTGAACAGTTCGGTTTTCGGCTCTATTTGCTCAAGTGGCAGCGGTGAGTCTGACTTTTTCAGCGACATTAAGTCACGCAACATAGCAACAGGGCGTTGATTCACTTGCTTGGCAAAGCTCTGATAGTCGTTACTTTCGCCAGATTTAACTGCTTGTTGCAGCGTGCCGACAACATCCGGGTTGTAAGCATGATACTCACCTCCATGGACATACTTTAACAAGCCGCCATGATCAATCGATTTACGTTTCGCCCATGCTTTGCGAGATAAGTTTGTCAGATCTTGCTGGAAGTCGTCAAAATTCGCGCCTTCAATACGAGTTGTGACACCTTTAAAACACAGATCGACCACATTTTGGCTCAAGCCAACTGCTTCAAACAGTTGTGAGCAGCGGTAAGAGGCGATGGTTGAGATACCCATCTTTGACATGATTTTGTACAGGCCTTTGTTGATGCCGTATTGGTAGTTCTGCATCACATCTCGATAGTCTTTCTCTAGTGCCTTATCATCAATCAGTTTACCTAACGCTTCATAAGCAAGGTATGGGTAAACTGCAGTCGCACCAAAGCCAAGCAAGACAGCAAATTGGTGTGGGTCACGTGCAGTTGCGGTTTCGACTACAATGTTGGCATCGCAACGTAGGTTCGCATCAATCAAACGAGTTTGAACGGCGCCGACTGCCATTGCCGCTGGAATTGGTAACTTGCCTTTGACCAAAGCGCGATCTGAAAGTACCACTAAAACCGTGCCTTCACGTACGACTTGCTCTGCTTGCTCACAGAGATCATTAATGGCTTGTTTAAGATCTTTCTCTTGTGGATCGTAGTTGATATCTAGAATGGTATTACGGTAGTGATCGTCACCAAGCTCGAGCAGTTGCTGCATGTCTGAATAAAGCAGTACAGGCGAATCAAATGTTACGCGATGCGCGTGGCCATCGGTTTCACAGAAGACATTCATTTCCTTACCGATACTGGTCGCCAGTGACATCACGTGTTTTTCACGCAGTGGATCGATCGGTGGATTGGTGACCTGAGCGAACTTCTGGCGGAAGTAGTCAGTTACCAAGCGCTCTTTTGAGGAGAGCACTGCCATTGGAGTATCGTCACCCATAGAACCAACGGCTTCTTGGCCCATTTCTCCGAGTACACGCAGAACTTGGTCGACTTCTTCGTTCGTCATCGCGAATTGCTTTTGATAAGTCTTAAGTAAGTCTTCATCAAAGCTGCGCTCGCCTACTTGATCCTCAGGTAGCTGAGAAAATGGTGTGAGTTTGCGAACGTTGTTTTCCATCCATTCGCGATAAGGGTGACGAGATTTCAGATCATTATCGATCTCGCTAGACTGCCAAAGCTTACCTTTACGAGTGTCGATGACGAGCAATTCACCCGGACCTACACGCCCTTTTTCGGCAACTTCATCTGGGGCGTAATTCCAAATCCCTACCTCAGATGCCAGAGTGATCAACTTGTCTTTGGTAATTACATAACGTGCAGGACGCAGACCATTTCGGTCTAGATTACAAGCAGCATAACGACCATCGGACAGTACGATACCTGCTGGGCCATCCCATGGTTCCATGTGCTTGGAGTTGAAATCGTAAAACGCCCGCAGATCCGGATCCATATCTGGATGGTTTTGCCATGCAGGCGGCACAAGCATACGCATGGCGCGGAAGATATCCATGCCACCAGCTAAGAAGAGATCCAGCATATTATCTAAGCTAGAGGAGTCTGAACCTGTCTCGTTCACAAATGGTGCTGCAGTTTGAAGATCGGGCAGTAGTGGTGACGAGAACTTGTAAGCGCGCGCGCGCGCCCATTGGCGGTTACCTTCAATGGTGTTGATCTCACCGTTATGAGCAAGATAGCGGAACGGCTGAGCCAATGGCCAACGCGGTTGAGTATTGGTAGAAAAACGCTGGTGGAACAGACAGATAGCGGATTCCATGCGTAGATCAGCAAGATCAAGGTAGAAGCGAGGCAAGTCCGCAGGCATGCACAGGCCTTTGTACACCAAAACTTGAGTCGACAAGCTACAGATGTAGAAATCAGGATCTTCGGTGATTTGTTTCTCGATGCGACGGCGTGCGATGTAGAGACGACGTTCAATGTCACGCTCTCGCCAACCAGCCGGTGCAGAGATAAAGACTTGCTGAATATTTGGAAGCGAGTTAGCCGCAATTGGACCGAGCACTTCTGAATTGGTTGGAACTTCACGCCAACCGGCCACTGTTAGCGTCTCTTGCGCAAGTTCTCTGTTGACGATGTCTTTAGCGAGTTGAGCTTTGACCGGATCTTGGTTGAAGAAAATCATCCCTACGGCGTATTGCTTGCCAAGGTTGAAACCATTTTCTTCGGCAATAAGACGTAAATAGGAATCAGGCTTTTGTAATAGAAGACCACAACCATCACCGGTTTTACCATCGGCGGCAATACCACCACGGTGGGTCATTCGGTCAAGTGCAGAAATTGCTGTACGAACCAGCTTGTGGCTTTGTTCGCCTTCCATATGCGCGATCAAGCCAAATCCACAGTTGTCTTTCTCAAGACTTGGATCATAAAGAGCCATTGCAATTCTCCCTTTGCTTATCCGTCATCCCGACAGATATATCAACACTGCTTACGTTGATAGTGATGACTGAATATGCGTCATCTTTATAGTTTTATGTATATTTATTCAATAAAAGCTGTGAAATATTTAACATTTTTTGAGTGTTTTATTTTCATCAACTTCACAAGCTATAGCTTATTGTAAAAAAGGTCAAGTTATTAGTGGATAATCACGTGAATATGCGATTTACCATTTAATAATCTAAAATAGTTTAATGATTTCAAATAGATAGAAAATTGATTGTTACAAAAAAGTAACATTTGATTCTGTGGGAAATAAAAAAGACCAGCATAAAATGCTGGTCAAAATAGAAAGATTGGAAGGAATTGTTTTCTTTCTTTGCTAATAGCCATCGATATCGCTGATGGCTATTTATGGCATTGAAAGAGGGAAGCGTGAATACTTCCGTTAAGCAGAAAGCATCAGTGAATCTGCTTTTGCTTCTAGGTTTGTGCCATCCATTAGGTAGTCATCGATAGCACGAGCACATTCGCGACCTTCGTTGATACAACGAACCACCAAAGATTGGCCTGTTCGCATATCACCAGCAGCAAATACGCCTTCTTGGTTAGTAGCAAAACCTTGAGTTGCTACGTTACCGCGATCATCTAGCGCGATATCCAGTTGAGCAAGCACGCCTGTAGGTTCTGGGTGTAAGAAGCCCATTGCTAGGAATGCCATATCACATGGGATCACTCGCTCGCTGCCTTCTACTTCTTTGAAACTTGGGCGCTCGCCTGGTTTTGCATCTTGCCAAACGATATCAGCAAGACGAAGGCCTGTGACTTCACCTTTGTCATTTCCGATGAACTCTTTGGTCAGGATGTTCCAGTGACGATCGACACCTTCTTCATGAGAGGTCGAAGTACGTAGGATCATTGGGTATTGAGGCCAAGGCATATTGGCTGGGCGCTTCTCTGGTGGAATCGGCATGATTTCCACTTGAGTTACGCTTGCTGCGCCGTGACGGTTTGACGTACCTACACAGTCTGAACCGGTATCACCACCACCAATGACAACCACATGTTTACCTTTTGCGTGAATCTCTTCCGTTTTCAGGTCCATGTTATTTGCACGTCGGTTGTTTTGACCTAGGAATTCCATTGCGAAGTGAACGCCTTTGAGCTCACGACCCGGAACTGGCAAATCACGTGGAACCGTTGAGCCACCCGTCAGTAGAACCACATCGAACTCTTGACGCAGTTGCTGAGCATTTACATCAACACCGACGTGTTGGTTTACTTTAAACTCAACGCCAGCTTCTGCCATTAGATTGATCTTACGATCAATGACTTCCATGCTCAGTTTAAAATCTGGAATACCGAAACGCAGCAGACCACCAACCTTCTCGTCTCGCTCGAATACTGTCACAGTATGACCAGCGCTGTTTAGCTGCTCAGCAGCCGCAAGACCCGCTGGTCCAGATCCAATGATCGCTATCGTTTTACCAGTGCGAGAACGTGGCGTTTTTGGCTTGGCGTACCCTTCACGATACGCCGTTTCTACGATGGTTTTCTCGATGTTACAGATGGTGATTGGGTCTTGGTTGATGCCAAGTACACAAGCACTTTCACATGGAGCAGGGCAAACACGACCAGTAAACTCTGGGAAGTTATTGGTTGAGCTTAGAATGTTCCATGCTTCTTCCCAGCTATCACGATAAACCGCATCGTTAAACTCTGGGATGATGTTACCGATAGGGCAGCCGTTATGACAAAACGGCACACCACAATCCATACAACGAGACGCTTGAGTATTGATCTTGTCACCAAACTCCTCGTTCAGAACGAACTCTTTGTTGTTCTTGATGCGTTCAGCTGGGTCGATCTTCTGTGGTAGTTCACGACCATGCTCTAAAAATCCAGTAGGCTTACCCATTATACGGCCTCCACTTGAGTTTCGTTTCCTTGAGACTGTGCTTCAGCTTTACGCTTTTGAAGCACCGCTTTATAGTCACGCGGCATTACCTTAACCATAGAGGCTAGGCTTGCTTCAAAGTTGTCTAGGAAAGACTGAGCGACTTCACTTCCTGTGAATTGAACATGCTTAGTTAGCATGTCGAGTAATAGATCTCTGTCTTCTTGCTCGATTGGATCTAGGTCTACTAACTCTGGGTTCAGTTTCGACTCAAAGTCGCCTGATTTATCCCATACGTAAGCCACGCCGCCACTCATACCTGCGGCAAAGTTACGACCTGTTGAACCAAGGATAATTGCTGCACCGCCCGTCATGTATTCACAACCGTGGTCACCGACGCCTTCTACTACTACTTTCGCGCCTGAGTTACGAACACAGAAACGTTCGCCAGCCATACCGCGAATGAAAGACTCACCCGAAGTGGCACCGTAGAAACACACGTTACCAACCACGATGTTATCTTCTGCGACAATGCTTGATTTCGCATCTGGGTAAAGTACTAACGTACCGCCAGATAAGCCTTTACCCCAGTAGTCGTTCGCGTCGCCTTCTACTTCGAACTTCACGCCCTTAGCTAGGAATGCGCCGAATGACTGACCCGCTGAACCTTTGAACTTCACGTTCATTGGTCGAGGTAGGCCGGCATCTTTGTACACTTTCGAGATTTCGTTCGACAGCATGGTGCCCGCAGAACGGTCAGTGTTGACGATAGGGAATTCGGCATTCACCGCCTCGCCTTTCTCGAGAGCAGGAATCGCCGCTTGAATCAGCTTACGGTCTAGTACCGATTCCAGATTGTGGTTCTGTTGCGTTTGGTTATGGATACCGTCTGACTCACGTGGTTGTTCAACGTGTAGAACAGGAGACAGATCTAGGTTCTTGTATTTCCAGTGAGAAACGTCTTGGCGAATCTTCAGCTTCTGACCTTGGCCGACCATCTCATCGATAGTGCGGAAGCCAAGTTCAGCCATGATTTCACGTAGACCTTGTGCCATGTATTGGAAGAAGGTTACGACGTCTTCTACGCGGCCATCAAAGCGCTCGCGAAGCGTCTTGTTCTGAGTCGCGATACCAACAGGACAGGTGTTCTTATGACACTTACGCATCATGATACAACCTTCAACCACTAATGCTGCGGTTGCTACGCCCCATTCTTCTGCACCGAGTAGTGTTGCCACTGCAAGGTCGCGAGGTGTCTTCATCTGACCATCTGCTTGAACCACGATACGGTTACGTAGACCGTTCTTCAGTAGCGTTTGGTGAGTTTCTGCCAAACCAAGTTCCCAAGGAAGACCAGTATGACGGATTGAAGACATTGGGGATGCACCAGTACCACCGTCGAAACCTGCGATTAGTACAACGTCCGCTTTCGCTTTCGCTACACCGGAAGCGATCGTACCTACGCCAGCTTCCGATACCAGCTTCACGTTTACACGGCCCGCGCGGTTCGCGTTCTTCAAATCGTAGATAAGCTGAGCCAAATCTTCGATTGAGTAGATATCGTGGTGTGGTGGCGGCGAGATAAGACCGACGCCCGGAGTTGAGTGACGTGTAGCACCGATCCAGTCATCTACTTTATCGCCTGGTAGCTGACCACCTTCACCTGGTTTCGCACCTTGAGCCATCTTGATTTGTAGCTCATCAGCGTTGGTTAGGTAGTAAGAGGTTACGCCGAAACGACCCGAAGCTACCTGCTTGATTGCAGAGCGTTCCCAATCGCCGTTCTCTTTGCGCTCGAAACGCATTGGGTCTTCACCACCTTCACCAGAGTTCGATTTCGCGCCAAGACGGTTCATCGCAACAGCTAGTGTGGAGTGTGCTTCGTAAGAAATAGAACCGAATGACATAGCACCCGTCGCGAAGCGTTTCACGATTCTTTCAATTGGCTCGACTTCGTCGATAGAGATAGAGCCGGCTGGGTTCTTAATAAACTCAAGCTGGCTACGCAGAGTTACCGCGTTGTCACCTTGTTTATCGACTGCTGTCGCGTACTGCTTGAACTGATCGTAGTTCTTGTTGCGCGTAGACTCTTGTAGTAGAGAAATGGTTTCTGGGTTGAAGAGGTGCTTCTCGCCACGCTGTTTCCATTGGTAAACACCACCCACATCCAGCATTTGAATTGGGATTTCGCGTTGTGGATAACCGATGCGGTGACGAACGAGCACTTCTTTAGCGATATCGTCAAGGGTGAGACCTTGGATACGAGAAACTGTACCTGTGAAGTACTTATCTACCACTGACTTATGAATACCTAAGGCTTCGAAGATTTGCGCACCGTGGTACGACTGCAGGGTTGAGATACCCATCTTCGAGAAGATCTTCAGAAGACCGCCATTGATCGCTTTACGGTAGTTGTTGAACAGATCACGAGGGTTCGCTTCTGGATCCAGCTTCTTAGTACGTTGAAGCTCAATGATGGTTTCAATCACAAGGTATGGGTTAACGGCGTTTGCACCATAGCCAATAAGGGTTGCAAAGTGGTGTGTTTCACGCGCATCACCGGTTTCAACCACAATGTCACACTTCGCACGTAGGCCTTTACGGATCAAGTGGTGATGCACTGCACCAACTGCCAGCATTGCTGGGATAGCGGCGTGGTTTGAGTTCACTGCGCGGTCAGTTAGTAGGATGATTGAGTAACCATCAATCACCGCGTCTTCTGCGTATTGGCAGATACGTTTTAGTGCGCGCTCAAGCTTGCCTTGGTCTTCACTGGCTTGGAATACGATATCCAGCGTCTTAGCTTGTAGGTGCTCGTTATCGATAGCACGCAGCTTTTCAAGCTCAGAGTTCGCCAGAACAGGCGATTCCAATTCTACTTTCTGACAGTGAAGTGGTGTTTCAGTCAGAAGGTTTTGGTCTTTACCCAAGTAAGTGTTCAGCGACATAACCATACGCTCACGGATCGGGTCGATCGGTGGGTTAGTTACCTGTGCAAACAGCTGCTTGAAGTAGTTTGAAAGATGTTGCGACTGATGAGATAGAACCGCAAGAGGCCAGTCGGCACCCATTGCTGATAATGGCTCTTTACCTTCATTTGCCATTGGAACGATGATTTCGTTCACTTCTTCAGTACTTACGCCAAACGCTTGTTGGCGGTGTAGAAGATGTTCTGGCTTAGGTTGGCTGAATTGGTTGCTCGCATCTGGCAGCTTCTTCAAGCTTAGTAGGTTTTCTTCTACCCACTTTTCGTAAGGCTGCGCTGTTGCGATGGTGTCTTTCACTTCTTCATCAGAGATGATGCGACCTTGCTCTAAGTCTGCAACGAAGATGCGACCTGGTTGTAGACGACCGCGGAACTCAACGTTCTCTGGCTCAATATCCACAACACCAGATTCTGATGCCATTACTAGGAAGTTATCTTTGGTCACTGTGTAGCGAGAAGGGCGCAGACCGTTACGGTCGAGTGTCGCACCAACTTGAACACCATCAGTAAAACATACTGAAGCCGGACCATCCCATGGTTCCATGATGTTCGCGTGGTATTGATAGAACGCACGACGCTTAGGATCCATGTTTTTGTTTTCTTGCCATGCTTCCGGGATCATCATCATCAATGCGTGCGGCAGGCTGCGACCAGAAAGAACTAGGAGCTCAAGAGCCATGTCAAAGTTAGATGAATCCGAACTGCCTTCCTGACAAATAGGAAGCAGCATGTCGATTTCAGCTTGGGTAAATAGATCGGATTCAATGATCGCCTCACGGGCTTTCATCCAGTTCAAGTTACCTCGAACTGTATTGATTTCACCGTTGTGGGCAATGTAACGGAAAGGTTGTGCAAGACGCCATTTCGGGAAGGTGTTGGTAGAGAAGCGAGAGTGTACCAGTGCCAGTGCGGTCACCATGGTCGGGTTTTGCAGATCAAGGAAGTACTGAGGGACTTGCTCGGTCGTTAACTGACCTTTGTACACCAATGTCTTGTAAGACATAGAGTTAATATAGAAGTCATCACCAATGTTCGAAACGCTTTCTAGGCAAACACGTACAGTGTAGTTACGAAGTACGTACAGTTTGCGCTCTAGCTCTTCAGGTGTAATACCTGGACCACCAGAGATAAACACATGCTCAAACTGAGGTTCTGTGCTTAGCGGGTCGGCACCGATCATCGAGTTATCGGTTGGCAAAACGCGGTAGCCAATAACTTCAAGGTCTAGACGCTGAGCGTTGCGTTCTAGAATGTCACGGCATTGCTCGCGTTTGTATTCGTCTTTCGGGAAAAGTACGACACCCACACCATACTTTTCAAATGAAGGCAGTTTAATGCCGAGCTTAACGGCCTCTTCTAATAGGAATTCATGAGGTTTTTGTAGCAAGATACCCGCACCATCACCGCTGCATGGATCACAACCTTGACCACCACGGTGCTCCATGCGAGCTAGCATATCCAATGCTTGAGTCACTACTTCATGAGATTTACGGTTTTTAAGGTGAGCAACAAAACCGATACCACACGCGTCATGCTCCAATTCAGGAGTATATAGACCCTGTGGATTTTGCTCTCTATCTACCATAGATACATCCTTCCAGTTCAATGTCGACGCAAAAGCACCAGGCAGGCAAATGCCACCTAGACCATTGATTACGTCTTGTCCTTTATATTTATTATCGCCACCGATCTAGGTTGACCGATCTTGATTCCTTTCCGTATCTCGCAGGAAAAGTTTTGCGAGAAAAACAATCCTTGGTGGTATCCCTTTATTTATTGCCACTATTTAGTGATTTATATAGGTAGGAGTGGGATAACACCGACAAATCCCGCAGTGTACTTTGTAATAAAAGTCACAAAAATAACGGGGTTGTGTAAGTATCCTACAATTTTGTCACTTCAGAATGCAATGAAAAAGTCGACGTTGTGACCCAATTTTTTCGTTTAATTATGCATTTTTAGTTTAACATTTACGCAACATGAACGTTTTTTATCTGTATTTATGCAGGTTTATTGATTTTGAGCTGTATGATGTTTGTTTGAATTGACTAGTATTGTGTGTTTTTTCTTGCAGGGATGTAATTTATTTACACAGATCGTAGTGAGATTGATTACGGTTCATTGTTGGTGGGAATTTATGCAGTTACATGAGTTGGTCAATACAATCGGCCAAGATCTTCAGCGTCGATACGGTGAAAAAGTCCATAAACTAACGTTGCACGGTGGATTTAGTTGCCCTAACCGAGATGGCACGATTGGTCGGGGAGGATGTACTTTTTGTAATGTGGCTTCGTTTGCGGATGAAGAAGTACAGATAAAAAGTATTCACGATCAGTTGAAAGATCGTGCGGGCGAAATTCATCGAGCGAAGAAGTATCTCGCTTATTTTCAGGCTTACACCAGTACTTATGCGGAAGTGCAAGTGCTGAAAAATATGTATGAAGAAGCACTAAAAGCGGCTGATATTGTGGGATTGTGTGTCGGGACTCGTCCAGATTGCGTGCCTGATGCCGTATTAGATTTGCTGTCTGACTATGTACAGCAAGGTTATGAAATTTGGCTAGAGTTAGGGCTTCAAACCGCTAATAACGACACCCTTAAGCGCATCAATCGCGGTCATGATTTCGAATGTTATGCCGAGATCACCAAGCGTGCGCGTGCGCTAGGTATTAAAGTCTGTACTCATTTAATTGTTGGATTACCGAAAGAAAGCCGCGACGATAACATTGAGACGCTGCAAAAAGTGTTAGCCGTGGGCACGGATGGCATTAAGTTACATGGCTTGCATATTGTGGAAGGCAGCACGATGGCGAAAGCGTGGCGTGCAGGACGATTAGAGGCGCCAGTGCTAGAAGAGTATGTCGCTATTGCCAGTGAGATGATTCGTATGACACCACCAGATGTGATTTACCATCGCGTTTCATCAGCAGCTCGTAGACCTACCTTATTATCGCCACTGTGGTGTGAAAATCGCTGGCTGGCGATGACTGAAATTGGTCGAGCTCTCAGTGAACATGGTGCTCAAGGAAGCCTAACGGGAAACGCTTTTATCTATACTAAACCGGAATTAATAGCAGATCGCTCAATAAATAACTGATATATTTTAACCAGTTTTCTTTAAAGGTTTAAACGATGGATCAGTTACTCAATTGGCTTTGGGATGGTCAAGGCGGTTATGGCTATGTCGTCTTGTTATTAATCGCTAGCGTGTGCGCGTTAGCACTGATCTATTTGCACTTTCAAACATCACTTAAGCAACTCGTAACGGATTCACCCTATCCAGTCATAGTGCTGGATACTGGCCATGCTCAGATCTTGTTATCTAACCAAGCTGCGATGCAGTTATTAGGTATTCGCTCTCTAGGCACGGGATATTTGTATCCCGCTTTATTCGATATTCGTGAGCTTGAGTCGTTTCTCGACAGTGTCTCTAGTCGTCATTTTAGCCAGCAGGTATTTGATTGGCGCTTATCTGAAAGCGAATCTATCAAGGTGGAGTTGTCAGGAAGAAAGAGTTTGCTGCGCAATCACCGTGTTTGGATCATCTACGCGCAGCCATATCAATCCACTCATCAAGAGCAGCAACAAGAGCTTGCGCAATTAACGATCGCCCGTTCGGCACTAGACTCACTCTCTGAGTTAATCTGTACCCAAGATCGCCAAGGGAATTTATTAACGACGAACCGAGCATTTGATCAATTTTGGGAAGGGCGAAGGGAAGAAGCCTGCGCATCAAAGGCTTCCATGGGTGAGGCTACCAGAAAGAGTGAGCGCAAGTGGACGACGGATCCACAAGGTCGCAGTTGCTTATTGGAAGTGAATCAAAACTCCCTTGTGTCACCGAGTGGTGAGCTGATCGGTACATTATCCATTAGTCATGATGTGACCGAGTGGCACAAAATGCAGCAAAACCTGAGAGATGAAATGGAGCGGCGTAAAGATACAGAAGTTGCGTTGGCGCAAAGGGATACTATCTTACAAACTATTCTTGACGCTAGCCCTGACTCTATCGGTATCTTCAATGAGAATATGGTCTATCAAGCGTGTAATAAACCGTTCGTTAATGCATTAGGTATTTCAGACGTGTCTGATTTGATCGGTAAGCGCCTTCAAGATGTCATTCCTGAAGAGATGTACGCTCGCTTAGCCGCTAGTGATTTGGATGCATTGCGTCAGTCAGAGCCTGTCCGATACATAGATAAAGTCGTTAGCAGTGATGGCAAAAGTACGTGGTTTGATGTGGTGAAATCGCCTTTTAAAGATAAAGCTTCAGGAACGAATGGTGTGCTGATCATGGCGCGTGATATTTCTGAACGTTACCTTGCCGAACAAAAGTTGGAGAGAGCCAATTTAGAGTTAGAAAAGTTGAGCTTTATGGATAGTTTAACTCAGGTATCGAACCGACGCCGCTTCGATGAACAACTGCAGGTACTATGGTACCACCATGCCCGCGAAAAGCTGCCGCTCACTATCATGTTGTGTGACATCGACTTTTTCAAAGATTACAACGATTGTTACGGCCATCAGCAAGGTGATGAAGCATTGGTCAGTGTTGCTACCGTATTCACAAAAGTCATCAATCGCTCTTCGGATTGTGTTGCGCGTTATGGTGGTGAGGAGTTTGGTTTTATCCTGCCGAATACCACAACGGAAGGCGCGAGCAATGTAGCGCAGCGTATTCATGAACAAATTCGACAACTCGATATGGAGCACGACAGCTCAGAAGCTTCGGAACGTCTCACGGTCAGTATCGGTCTTGTCTCTTATATTCCTCAACATGGTGATGAACCGGAAATGGGTATTGCCATGGCTGACAGTGCGCTATACCAAGCCAAAGCTGATGGACGTAATCGCACCTGTATTCACCCCAGTTCTTGCTAACGCTTTGTGACCGCTTGCTCTTAGTTGATAGCTGATTGTTTAAATCGCCGTATTAAACACGTTAAACTTACCGAAGCCTGTGCGTTCGTTGGTTAACTTATCTTTTTATCTTGTTTAGCAAGCGCAGTTCGCACTACGTATTTTTCACTAATCACACAGACCTAAATTGCGTTAGGCCGAATATGTCTGCTCGTTTTTTATCATTGAAGGGCAACATCTAGCCAGCACCATGGAGTAGTTAATGAAACCCATGAAAAATCTCGCCCAGTATTATGTCGACTTGCTAGTCAAACTGGGGATTGTTCGTTTCTCGATTTTGCTGGCCCTTGCGCTGGTGGCATTAGCCGTTGTGGTGCAGGTGGGGATTACTTTAGCTCTCAAGGGGCGAGTCGACGATATCGACATTGTCCGTTCGGTGTTTTTTGGTCTCTTGATTACACCTTGGGCGGTTTATTTTCTTTCTGTTGTTGTTGATCAGCTAGAAGAGTCTCGCCAGCGTTTAACCAAGTTGGTGTCCAAACTGAAAGACATGCGCTCGCGAGACCAAGAACTGAATTATCAACTGCAACAAAACATCGAAAAGCTCAACCAAGAAATTGAAGAGCGCATTAAAGCAGAAGAAGCTCGAGAAGAGGCGATGCAAGATCTCGAAAACGAGGTGTTCCAACGAGAGCGTACTCAGTTAGAGCTTGCGGAACGCACTGCACTACTGCGTTCATTTATTGATGCCTCGCCAGACTTAATTTACTACCGCAATGCCGATGGTGTGTTCTCCGGTTGTAACCGGGCAATGGAAGAGCTAACGGGCAAGAAAGAGCACCAGTTAGTCGGATTAAGCCCTTGGGATGTGTATAGCAAAGAAATCGCTGAGCACATCGTTGATACTGACCAAAAGGTCTTCGCCGATAATCAAGCCATCACTTACGAGCAGTGGCTAGAGTATCCTGATGGACGCAAACATTACTTTGAACTGCGTAAAGTGCCGTTTTACAGCAAAGATGGTCGTCACCTTGGCTTGGTAGGTTTTGGCCGTGATATCACTGAACGTAAACGTCATGAAGAGTCGTTAGAGAAAGCAAGCCGTGATAAAACTACTTTCATCTCAACCATCAGTCATGAACTGCGAACGCCACTAAATGGCATTGTGGGCTTAAGTCGCATGCTTCTCGATAGTCCGTTGACAGAAGAGCAGCGCAAACACATGCAGACCATCAATGTGAGTGCGATTACGCTAGGGAACATCTTCAACGATATTATCGATATGGATAAGTTTGATCGCCGCAAGCTAGAACTATTACCTGCACCACTTAACTTCGAAGACTTCGTCGCTGAGATTGAAAGCATCTCAGCTTTGATGGCGGAGCAAAAAGGGCTGCGTTTTGACTTAGAACGTTTGAGTGATTTACCAAAAGCAATTGAAGTGGATGCGACCCGTTTGCGTCAGGTAATTTGGAACTTGGTTAGTAACGCAATGAAGTTTACCAAAGAAGGTGGCGTTGTGATGACGGTGAGTGCTGATGTCGAAGACGATTTTGCCACCATTATTATGGAGGTGGAAGACACGGGTATTGGCATACCAGAAGACGAGCTCGATAAAATCTTTGCCATGTATTACCAAGTGAAATCAGGTAAAGACAACCTACATGCTGTCGGGACTGGTATAGGCCTGGCGGTGTCAAAACAGCTGATCAATATGATGGATGGTGACATTACTGTCGCTAGTGAAGAGGGTTTTGGTAGTACTTTTACCGTATCGATTCACGTTCCTATTGTGGAACTCGAAGAACCTGTCATTGATGCAAAACGCGATAATGTGCATCTCAACATTTTTATGGTCGAAGACATTGAGCTTAACGTCACCGTGGCCAAATCGTTGCTTGAGAGCTTAGGGCACTCCGTTACCGTGGCGATGACGGGACAAGAAGCGCTCGTGAACTTTGTGCCAGAAAAATATGACTTGGCGTTGTTGGATATTCAGCTGCCTGATATGACGGGCTTTGATGTCGCAAATTATTATCGCGAGCATTATAACAATCTGCCTCCATTGGTCGCCCTAACAGCTAATGTGATGAAAGATCGTCGTGAATATTTAGATAACGGTATGGATGATGCCATCAGCAAACCGCTTGCTGTGAATGCCATTCAGTCTGTAATTGATAAGTTCTTCGCGCATCAGGTAGAGCCGCAAGAGCAACCTGAGAGCATTCCAGAAACAGTGGAAGAGCCGACTCCTTCTCCTGTGATTGAGACACACTTGCTCGATATGGATATGTTAGAGTCTTACGTCGACATTGTTGGTGCCAAGCCGGTCTACGACAGCATAAAAATGTTTGAAGACATGATGCCAGACTATATTGATGTCTTAGACTCAAACATGACGGCAAAAGATCAAGATGGGATTGTTTCTGAAGCGCATAAAATTAAAGGCGCTGCAGGTTCGATTGGCCTCAAACGTATCCAAAGTGTGGCGCAGAAAGCGCAATCTCCCGATATGCCAGCATGGTGGGAAAACATTTCAGACTGGGTTGAAGAGATCAAAAATGAATACCAAAACGATATTCAAGTCCTCAAAAGTTGGTTGGAACAAAGGAAATAACATGAAAAAAATCGCACCGTTGGCGTTGGTTATAGCATTGATGGCAGGTTGCAGTTCCGTTCCAAGTGTGAACTGGCAACAAAACAGTCAGATTACGATTAACCAGGTGAATGTCGAGCTCAAAAGTAACTTATGGGTGAACCTGATGCCGACCGTTGGTGAAGTACAAGAGCAAAGCATTCAAGGATCACTTTACCTTGAAGGAGACCAGTTACTCCCAGCCAACCTGACTGCCGAAGCGCTTATCATCAAGCAAGGAGAGAAAGAGTGGTGGGTGGATGAAGACTCTTTAGAAACTCGAACTCATAGTGAGAGCCAATGGGAAGTAGCCTTCACGTCTCAGGTAGACGCGGACACAGAAAAATCGGTTGATATCGCGGTACTTTTAGACGACGCAGGTAAACAGCGCTGGTTAGTGGAAAAGTACGTGAAGATTAACAAGGTTTATTAGATTCAGTGATTATCCGCTAATTGCTAAACCCAAAATAAAAGGGCTTGCTCAATGAGCAAGCCCTTTGCGTATTAGCGATTCAATTAGTCTTCTAGATCGCCACAGAAGCGGTAACCTTCGCCGTGGATAGTCGCGATGATTTCAGGAGTACCTGAAACAGACTCAAAGTGTTTACGAATACGACGAATCGTTACGTCTACAGTACGGTCATGCGGCTTAAGTTCACGGCCAGTCATCTTCTTAAGAAGATCGGCACGAGTTTGAATCTTACCTGGGTTCTCACAGAAGTGCAGTAGAGCTCGGAACTCAGAGCGAGGGAGCTTGTAGCTATCACCAGCAGGGCTTACTAGAGAGCGACTGTTGATGTCCAGTACCCAACCATTGAATTCATACTTTTCTACTGAGCGCTTCTCTTCTTGCACCGCGTTAGAGCTCATTGAGCGGCTAAGTAGGTTGCGAGCACGAATAGTCAGTTCACGTGGGTTGAATGGTTTAGTGATGTAGTCATCTGCACCAATCTCAAGACCTAGGATCTTGTCCACTTCATTGTCACGGCCTGTCAGGAACATTAAAGCAATGTTCGCTTGTTCGCGTAGTTCACGCGCTAACAGAAGGCCATTCTTGCCTGGAAGATTAATGTCCATAATAACCAAGTTGACTGAGTTGTCAGACAACACTTGGTGCATCTCTTCACCGTCACTGGCTTCAAAAACAGCGTATCCCTCTGCTTCAAAAATACTCTTAAGAGTGTTACGAGTTACTTGCTCATCTTCAACGATAAGAATCTGCGGGGTTTGCATTGGCGGTACCTAAATTTGTGACAAAATTGTGCTAATAGAATAAATTCTAGGCAAAAATATAACATACAGGTAATGTGATTTTGATAATAAATCAAGTTGATCAAAAAAACACTTCTTTCAGTTATCCGCCCTCCATGGAATTTTGCCAACTCACCAGTATCCAATGGCGACGTTTATTCTAAAGGGCTTGTTTACCTTTCATTTCCTGCTTTCTGTGGGGCCTGAAACGTAAACACCCTAAGATATGGAGCGGATTTTATATTGTTAACAGCATGCTAACAATGCTCAAATGTTAATTCCATTCAGTTTGTTGATTTATATCAATTGATGAAATGTAACTGTTATTAATCGTTTAAGACTTATGATAGAAAAAAGTAATACGAACATAGACGCATCGTTATGGAATGCTTATTCAGAATCTTTTTTCAGATTCGAGGCCGAGTGGTGCGTTTCAAACTACGCTGTGATAACCGCTTGGAACCCATACAGTAATTTGCGGTCCAAAGAAGAGAACTGCATAAGCAATCAAGCATTAGAGACACTGCTACAGCACGTTAATTACGCGCCTATCACAGTAGGTGACAGCTCTTTTACATGGTATGAGGAAAGCTTTGCCGTCGAGTTATCACCAGAGGCGGCGGTCGCATTGGCGAATGACTTTCAACAAAACGCGATTTACTACGTCATTGATGATCAACTTTACCTTATTGCGTGCTCACAGCCGAAAGTGTTGCATAAGTTAGGCTCCCTTAAGCCTCGACTCGTATAGGAAAGGATACTGCTCACCGAAGCACTGCTTGGGTGAGAAAATTCACGGAGGAAATATGAGAGACATTACACCCGATATTTGTGACCAATTTGAAGACCAAGTTACCCTGCTTACTTTGCCACTGCAGAACTTTGGTCAACGCACCGCTTTTTACGGAGAAATTGTCACAGTGCGTTGTTATCACGACAACTCAAAAGTACGTGAAGTACTGGGCGAAGATGGAACGGGGAAAGTATTGATTGTTGACGGACATGGTTCGTGTCAGAAAGCATTGCTTGGCGATCAATTAGCAATACTCGGAATAGAAAATGGGTGGGAAGGCATTATTGTCTATGGTGCAATACGCGACGTAGCACAAATATCTCAGATGGACATTGGCGTGCAAGCACTTGGTACCAATCCGTTTAAGACAGAGAAGCGAGGTATGGGAGAGGTCAATGTGACCTTAACGATGCAAAACCAAATCGTGCAGCCGAAGCATTATGTGTACGCTGATTGGAATGGTGTGTTGATCTCAAAGCAAAAATTAGATTTCTAAAAACGAAAGCCTAAACCTACCTCAATACCTTGTTGCCAATCTTGGTAATCAAGAGTCGCGTGAAGATCCAGTTTATCGGTGATTTTTACGCGACTTGAGACTTCAGCTGCGAGGCTGCTGTCTTCTTGGCGAATACCTTCCGCAGTCTCATTCTTGTAAGAGCGAACCGTACTTTTTAGTGTGACACGATCATTGAAGTGATAGCTGATCCCACTCAAAAAACCGCTTTGGTTTTGGGTTGTAGAGTTGTTGACTCGTGCACCGACGTAAACGTCTACTGAGTCAAAGAGTTCGTACGCATAACCCGTGTCGATATTCCAAACATCGAAACTGTCAGATTGATAGCTGTCGCTGGAAATAAATAGTTTATGAGGAGAAGGGGATGTTTTGCCTGGAAGAGGCGGAAGCTCGTTTGCTAGACAAACGCCAGGCACAAAAAACAGCAACAGAAAAAGCCCTCTTTTCATGCTCACCACTCCTTGTGTCAACTTTTTTATTAGTATGTGCCCAAAGCTTCTCACTATTAAAGCATAGAATATGAAAGCTAGCTCACCTATTTTCTAAATAATTCGATCCTGTGAACATAGGTCACAGTTAAGTTGTTGTTAAGTGTCAACAACTCCCTTTCATAATTTGATCTTACGCTTTATGACGAAGATCAGACTAGTTATGGAGTAAAAAGTGAGACTGATGACGATGGGATGAGCCCCCTACAAAAATAAGCGACAGATTTCCTAACGAGCAATAACATCCAATTAGCGTTAAATATCAATAAGATTGCTTAGCAGAAATCGCTGTAAGACTGAAAAACAAACAATTTTTTGTTGACTATGAATCGGAAACTCGGTAAACGTAGAGTTAAGCAAACACAATTAACGTTGAATATTTATTTATGCCATCTAACAGCCTAGTAGTAATGACCACGACCATTATTATTACCGACACGACACATGTTGGGGCAGGCTGCTGAGCGAAAGAAATTCACAAAAAAGGCCTGTATCCAACAAGATACAGGCCTTTTTTTATGCTTTTTTATCCAGAATTTAGACAAGTTTGAGAAGATATACCGGAGGAAGGGATGCGAGTATTGAAGTTTGGCGGTTCATCACTAGCTGATGCAGATCGCTTTTTAAGAGCGGCAGACATCATTGCCAATAACGCTCAACAAGAAGAAGTGGCGGTTGTTCTTTCAGCCCCAGGTAAAACAACAAATAAGTTGGTTGCGGTCATTGAAGGCGCGTTGCGCAATGGTGAAGCAGAGCTGCAAATCAAAGAGTTGGATGAATCGTTTAAAACGCTATTCACTCAAATCCAAGCAGTACTACCCAATATTGATGGTTCAGCTTTCGATAACCAAGTGAAAACCTCGCTATCTCAATTACGTCAATTTGTTCACGGCATCAATCTATTAGGTATGTGCCCAAACAACGTAAATGCACGCATTATCAGTAAAGGTGAGCGTGTTTCCATTCAGTTGATGAAAGCCGTCTTGGAGGCGAAGGGACAACAAGCGAGCTTGATCGATCCTGTCGAGTATCTGTATGCCCAAGGTGATCATCTTGAAGCTATGGTTGATGTGGATATTTCAACGCAAAACTTCCGTCAAAACCCCCTTCCTCAGGGCCACGTGAACATTATGCCGGGCTTTACAGCTGGCAACGAAAAAGGAGAGCTTGTCACGCTGGGTCGTAATGGCTCTGACTACTCGGCAGCGGTTCTTGCAGCTTGTTTACGCGCAGACTGCTGTGAAATCTGGACCGACGTTGATGGTGTATACAACTGTGACCCACGTTTAGTCGAAGATGCTCGCCTACTTAAATCACTAAGCTACCAAGAAGCGATGGAGCTTTCTTATTTTGGTGCTTCCGTTCTGCACCCGAAAACCATCGCCCCTATTGCTCAATTCCACATTCCATGTCTGATCAAAAACAGCTTTAACCCTCAAGGTGCAGGTACTCTTATCGGCCAAGATACTGGTGAAGATAATCTTGCGATCAAAGGTATTACAACACTTAACGACCTAACCATGGTTAACGTATCAGGCCCTGGTATGAAAGGCATGGTAGGCATGGCGAGCCGTGTATTCGGTGCGATGTCGTCTGCTGGTGTATCTATTGTTCTGATCACTCAGTCTTCTTCTGAATACAGCATCAGCTTCTGTATTGAGGCTGAAGATAAAGCGAAAGCGCAGCAAGTGCTGGCAGATGCGTTCGAGCTAGAACTCAAAGATAGCTTACTAGAACCGGTTGAGTTTATTGATAATGTTTCAATCATTACGCTTGTTGGTGATGGTATGCGCACATCGCGCGGTGTGGCTTCTCGCTTCTTCTCTTCTCTTGCTGAAGTGAACGTGAACATCGTGGCGATAGCACAAGGCTCATCAGAACGTGCGATTTCTGCCGTTATTCCAGAAGACAAAATTTCTGAGGCGATCAAAGCGTGTCACGAAAACCTATTCAACTCGAAACACTTCCTAGATGTGTTCGTTGTTGGTGTCGGTGGTGTGGGTGGCGAACTGGTGGATCAGATCGAACGCCAACAAGTCAAACTTGCTGAGAAAGGCATTGTGATTCGAGTTTGTGGCTTAGCAAACAGCAAAGGTCTTTTGCTTGATAGCGAAGGCTTACCGCTCGAGCACTGGCGTGATCGTATGTCGGCAGCCACAGAAGAGTTCAGCCTAGCGCGTCTGATTTCTTTGGTACAACGCAATCATATTATCAACCCAGTATTGGTTGATTGTACCTCCAGTGAAGACATTGCTAAACAATACGCCGACTTCCTAGCGGCAGGTTTTCATGTTGTAACACCAAACAAAAAAGCAAACACAGCAAGCATGGCGTACTACCATCAGCTTCGCGATGTGGCTCGTAGCTCCCGTCGTAAATTGATGTATGAAACAACCGTAGGTGCAGGCCTACCGGTTATTGAAAACTTGCAAAACCTAATTTCTGCAGGCGATGAACTGGAGCGCTTCAGCGGTATTCTTTCGGGTTCTCTTTCTTATATCTTCGGTAAGTTAGATGAAGGAATGAGCTTAAGTGAAGCGACGAATATCGCAAAAGAAAATGGCTTTACTGAACCAGATCCTCGTGATGATCTGTCTGGTATGGATGTCGCGCGTAAGTTGTTGATCCTAGCTCGTGAAGCGGGCATGTCACTAGAGCTTGAAGATGTTGTTGTTGACCAAGCGCTACCGCCAGGTTTTGATGATTCAGGTAGTGTTGATGAGTTTATGGCGCGTCTCCCAGAAGCGGACGCCTACTTCAAAGAGTTATCAGCTAAAGCAGCAAAAGAAGGCAAAGTACTGCGTTACGTTGGTGAAATTAACGAGGGCAAGTGCACAGTAAGCATTGCTGCGGTGGATGAAAACGATCCGATGTATAAAATCAAAGACGGTGAAAACGCACTGGCATTTTACAGCCGTTACTACCAGCCAATCCCACTTGTGTTGCGTGGCTATGGCGCAGGTACTGAGGTAACTGCTGCGGGTGTATTCTCTGACGTGATGCGTACTTTAGGTTGGAAACTAGGGGTATAACAAGAATGAGTTCAAGTGATATGGATGTAGTGGTTTATGCCCCAGCATCAATTGGTAATGTAAGTGTTGGTTTTGATGTGTTGGGGGCGGCGGTGTCCCCAGTGGATGGGACCTTGCTAGGTGACAGAGTGCAAGTTAAGGCAGGGACTGAACCGTTCAGTCTGAAAACTGCGGGTAATTTTGTCTCTAAGTTGCCTACAGAGCCAAAAGAAAACATCGTTTACGATTGTTGGCTGGTGTTTTCTCGCGAGCTAGATAAAAAAGGTGTTGAGCTAAAACCACTTGAAATGACGCTAGAAAAGAACATGCCAATCGGCTCAGGTTTAGGCTCAAGTGCATGTTCTATCGTGGCGGCGCTGGATGCCTTAAACCGATTCCATGGTCAACCGCTGAATGAGACTGAGCTGCTAGCACTGATGGGGGAAATGGAAGGCAAAATCTCTGGTGGTATTCACTACGATAACGTCGCGCCGTGTTACCTTGGTGGTGTCCAGTTGATGCTTGAAGAGCTTGGTATCATCAGTCAAGAAGTGCCTTGTTTTGATGATTGGTACTGGGTTATGGCGTATCCGGGAATCAAAGTATCAACAGCAGAAGCGCGTGAGATCCTACCATCTCAATACCGCCGACAAGATATCATCGCTCATGGTCGTCACCTTGCGGGCTTTATTCATGCGTGTCATTCTGGTCAGCCAGAGCTAGCTGCAAAAATGATCAGAGACGTGATCGCAGAACCGTATCGTGAGAAACTGCTTCCGGGCTTTGCGAATGCACGTCAATACGCTGCATCAGCAGGTGCGTTAGCAACCGGTATTTCTGGCAGTGGTCCAACACTGTTCAGTATTTGCAAAGAGAAAGATGTCGCTGAGCGAGTTGCTCGCTGGTTAGAACAGAACTACGTACAAAACGAAGAAGGATTCGTCCACGTTTGTCGTCTAGATAAGCAGGGTTCGAAAGTAACAGGAAGTGAGCTATGAAGCTTTACAATATAAAAGAAAATGATGAACAAGTTTCCTTTGGCCAAGCCGTTCGCCAAGGGTTAGGCCGTAACCAAGGTCTATTTTTCCCATCGGAATTACCAAAGTTTGAAGACGTTGATGCGCTACTGGCAGAAGACTTTGTTTCTCGTAGCACTAAGATTTTATCAGCGTTTATCGGTGATGAGCTGGCGGAAGAGCAAGTCAACGCGCTTGTGGACGCAGCGTTCCAATTCCCTGCGCCAATCAATCAAGTCAAAGACGGTGTTTACGCGTTAGAGCTTTTCCATGGTCCAACGCTGGCATTTAAAGATTTTGGCGGTCGCTTTATGGCGCAATCTCTTGCGGCGGTATCGGACGGTGGCAAGATCACCATTCTGACTGCGACTTCTGGCGATACTGGCGCAGCCGTTGCGCACGCTTTCTATGGTATGGAAGACATCAACGTTGTGATTCTTTACCCGAAAGGCAAGATTAGCCCACTGCAAGAGAAGCTATTCTGTACGCTAGGCAAGAACATTCACACTGTCGCGATCGATGGCGACTTCGATGCGTGCCAGGCACTGGTTAAGCAAGCTTTCGATGATTCCGCACTGCGTGAAGAGATCGGCCTGAACTCTGCAAACTCAATCAACATCAGCCGTTTGATGGCGCAAATCTGTTACTACTTTGAAGCAGCCGCGCAAATGAGTAAGGAAGAGCGTGAAAACCTAGTAGTGTCTGTACCAAGTGGTAACTTTGGTAACCTAACTGCTGGTCTACTGGCAAAAGCGCTGGGTCTGCCGATCAAACGCTTTATCGCTGCAACTAACGCTAATGACACGGTTCCGCGCTACCTAGAAACAGGTAAGTGGGAGCCAAAACCAACGGTTGCAACGACATCGAACGCGATGGACGTGAGTCAACCGAACAACTGGCCGCGTATCGAAGAGCTCTGCCGAGTGAAAGAGTGGGGCCTAGAGACTCTAGGTAAAGGCGCGGTTTCAGATGAGCAAAGCGCACAATCTGTGAAAGACCTGTACTCATTGGGCTACCTATGTGAACCGCACGGTGCGATTGCTTACCGCGTTCTTGAAGAGCAACTGCAAGATGGTGAAACCGGTCTGTTCCTATGTACTGCGCACCCAGCGAAGTTCAAAGAAGTGGTGGATGACATTTTGCAATCTGACATCGAGCTTCCTGCACCGCTAGCGAAGCACGCGGCAATGGAACTGCTATCGGAAGAGCTAGACGCAGACTTTGATGCATTGAAACAAGTACTGCGCCGCGTACAGTAATTATTAAAATGATGAACGACGAAAGGTGAATGAGCAATCATTCGCCTTTTTTATTGTCGGTAAGTCTCGACTCTCTTTATGATTGAGAAACGAACTTAACTAAATGAGATGGAAATAGAAGCATGCATTTTTTGATTTTTCTAGGCTCAGTAAGGGACAGCACACCGCCACGACCAGCCCGCTTGGGCATGCGAGTGAGTAGAGCTTGTGAAACGTTGTTTAAGAATCAGTATTCGCAACATACCGTCGAAATCATTGACCCATTGAACTACGACTTTGACGACGTGTTTAAGCCTGAGTTTGCTTACCATCGCGCTAAAGTGCCAGCCCACTTGAGAGAACTGGCAGACAAAATTAAAAGTGCCGATGGGTACGTGATGGTCAGTCCGGAATATAACCATTCGATGAGTCCTGCCTTGGCTAATATGCTTAACCATTTTGGTAGTTCGCTGTTTTCTTATAAGCCAAGTGCTATCGTGACCTATTCTGCTGGACAATGGGGTGGTGTTCGAGCTGCAGTGTCGATGCGTACCTTCTTATCTGAACTTGGATGTTTACCTGTCTCGGCGATGATTCACATTCCGAAAGCGCAAGAAGTGTTTGACGAACAGGGTGTCGTTGCGGATGAATTGCAGCAGACGCAGTGGGACAGCTATATGAATCGCACAATACATCAACTCATTTGGTGGGCAGAAGGCGCTTCACAACAAAGAGAAAGGCTTGACCCAACCTCACTGGCTGAAGTGTTTAAGAAGGATCCGTCACAGAGAAATGCTCCGTAAAGGAACAGAACGGTTAGATGCATGGAAAAACAAAAAAAGCTTGGCCATTGAGACCAAGCTTTTTAAATGTGAGTAAGTCGATTTTATTGAGATTATAGCGTCTCAGTAAAAGTACGAGCGATGACATCACGTTGTTGCTCTGGAGTTAGCGAGTTGAAACGTACTGCGTAACCAGAAACACGGATTGTTAGCTGTGGGTATTTCTCTGGGTGTGCAACTGCATCTTCTAGTGTTTCGCGTTTAAGCACGTTCACGTTTAGGTGTTGACCGCCTTCGATGCGAGGAGCTGTTTCGATTGCTACTTCACGGCTTTCGTATTCACCTAGATCGCTGATTGCGATAACTTGGTCTGCTTCGTAGCCAGCAGTTGCAGCAACACAACGAGCTTCATTTTTTTCGCTATCTAATAGCCAGATAGAGTTTAGTAGGTCGTCGTTTGCCGCTTTTGTAATTTGGATACCTTGGATCATCACTATCTCCTAGACCACTTACGTGGTGATTATTGGTGTTAATTTTCGAATTTTCGTTGAGCTGAGTATTATATAGCTAATATCCACTATTTTAATATTGATTTAAGTCAAAAAACAACCAAAAACATTATTTTTATTAAGGTGATTTTGTTGAGTTAAATCAATAAAACCTTTGAAAACAAACTAATTACAATTTATTTGATAATATAAAAAATATTTAATAACTCATTTTATTGTAAATTTACTACAAATTGAGCTTAAAGTTTAAACTGATTAACGCAACTATCTGTATTTAGGTAGCAATACTGAAAGTCTAAAGTGATTAAATGACAAACATGAAAAACAAGCTTGGGAATAAACTCATTGGTGCACATGTCTCTGCTGCTGGTGGGGTCGACCAAGCGCCGTTGAGAGCTCGCGAAATTGGCGCGAATGCGTTCGCACTATTTACAAAAAACCAACGCCAGTGGGTGGCGAAGCCTTTAGAAGCAAAAACCATCAGTGCGTTTAAAGCGAACTGTAAAATGCTGGGTTTCGGCGCAGAACATATTCTTCCCCATGACTCTTATCTAATTAACTTAGGTGCACCAGAAGCGGATAAGTTGGATAAGTCACGCGCTGCATTCATCGATGAGATGGAGCGTTGTAATCAATTGGGTTTAACGTTGCTGAACTTTCACCCTGGGAGCCACTTAAAGAAAGTCTCGGAACAGGAGTGCTTAGCGACGATCGCAGAGTCGATCAATCTTGCGCACAAAGCGGTGCCGAATGTGATCGCGGTAATCGAGAATACGGCTGGTCAGGGTACAAACCTAGGTTGGAAGTTTGAGCACCTTGCTGAAATCATCGAGCAAGTGGAAGACAAAGAACGTGTTGGTGTATGTCTCGATACTTGCCACACGTTTACCGCCGGTTACGATCTGCGTACTAAAGAGGATTGTGAGCATACCTTTGCTGAATTCGACCGTATTGTTGGGATGCACTATTTAAGAGCAATGCATCTAAATGATTCAAAAGTTGAGTTTGCCAGCAAAGTGGATCGCCACCACTCATTAGGCAAAGGAGAGATCGGGTGGGATTGTTTTGAGTACATCGCGAAAGACCCTCGCTTTGATGGTATCCCTCTGATTTTAGAAACAATTGATCCGGACATCTGGCAGCAAGAAATCAACGCACTGCGTCAGTTTCATCTAGCGGCGATAGATAACCAATGATGTGATCACAGAGTTGGCACTTTTCTTTCTTAGTCACTTAAGTCAATTTGAATTAAGAAAGAAGGATGCCACTATGTCTCGACCACACTCTTTTGCTTCTTACGCATATAGCCGCCGCGTGCTTCGTTTGCCGATGCCTAATCGTCACATTACTGGACAGGGGCATTTTCGAACGCCACAGAAGCATTAGTCTTTTATTACTGTTCTCAAGTTCGTGGTAAGTTTTTGTTTGTTTGGGTTTCGCTCGTTAGAATAGAAGCAAAATTTAGGACAGGAACTTTCCATGAATCAGTCACCCACTTGGCACGATGTGATCGGCGAAGAGAAAAAACAGAGCTACTTTGTAGACACTTTGAATTTTGTAGAAGCAGAACGCGCCGCAGGCAAAGCGATTTTTCCGCCAGCGAAAGATGTCTTTAATGCGTTTCGTTTTACCGAGTTTAACGATGTTAAAGTAGTGATTCTGGGGCAGGACCCATACCATGGTCCAAATCAGGCGCATGGCTTGTGCTTTTCCGTTCTTCCTGGAATCAAAACGCCACCATCACTCGTTAATATGTATAAAGAGCTGGCTCAAGATATTGAAGGGTTCCAAATCCCTCAGCATGGATTCTTACAAAGCTGGGCAGAGCAAGGTGTATTGCTGCTCAATACGGTATTGACGGTTGAGCAAGGTAAAGCGCATTCACATTCAAAAACGGGGTGGGAAACGTTCACTGACCGAGTGATTGAAGCGATAAACCAGCATCAGGAAGGCGTGGTGTTTTTATTGTGGGGCTCTCACGCTCAGAAGAAAGGGCGCTTTATTGATCGCAATAAACATCATGTGTTAGCCGCACCACATCCATCACCACTCTCAGCACACCGAGGTTTTTTTGGTTGTAAGCATTTCTCTCAAGCAAACCAGTTACTTGCCTCGCAAGGGAAAGCACCAATCAACTGGCATTTGCCATTAACTGTATAAAAGAAGAGACAGCGATAATGCTGCCATTATCGCTGTTTTTTTGAGCACGCTCGAGGCTGATGGCAAATTTCTCATGTACACTTATTAAAAGTAGGTGTTAAGGAGAGACGCTATGATGATCGAAAGAATTCGACGCGAACACGGTTATATGGTTCGTCTGTTGGCGATACTGCGCCATAAACTTAATGAGATAAAAGAAGAACGTGCGATCAACTACGCATTAGTAAGCGAGATAGTTGATTACCTCTCTAATCATTCAGAAAAAGTTCACCATCCGAAAGAAGATATTCTCTATCACCACTTTCTTGAGCACTATGGTAAGCAACAGACCATGGAAAACTTAGAGAAAGAACACCAAGAGTTAGCAAGTAAAACCAAAGAGTTTGCTTCCTTGATAGAAATGATCCTGCAGGATGCTGTTGTGCCTCAAGACATGTTTGTGGCCCACCTAGAGGATTTCATTGAATCACAAAGACGCCACTTGGAGTTAGAGGAGCGAAAAATCCTGCCTCTCATTGAGGAGCTGTTCACTACCGAAGATTGGCAGCATGTTGAAAGCTTATGGAGCGTCAGCGAAGATGATCCAGTTTTTGGTGACACTATTGCCGATCGTTATAAACAGTTAGCTGAACGTGTGCGTCAAAGTGATGCTGAGTATGTTTAAGTGTGTGCGATAAAATCTGAGTGAGCGAAAGTATCACTCGGGTTTGTTAGCTGCATTTCTTATTTATTGAGAATTGGACGCAAATTTATCTTTTGCGCTTCTCAACCAAAAGACAGGAAAATTCCTATTGAGTAATAACGGTACTCATACTCAAATCCTGGCGCTTAAACTCAAGTCGTTTACCGTTACTGTAAACAAAAACAAAAGGCACCCTTAAGGTGCCTTTTGTTTGAATTAGAGTTTAATGTCTTCCAAGTTGTAGTCGGTACAGGCATCAAGTTCGCGTAGCTCTTTAAGCAAATTGCGCCTGTCGTTCATCTCTTCTATTTCACGCCACTTTCGCTTTACTGGTTTGGCACGAGATTTGGTTGTTGAGGTAGTATCCAGATTAAAAATGTCATCTAGTTGAAAGCCTTCCATAAGCCACCTTTACCTTTCTTAAGCTAAACTGTTGTAACCAGTCCTTGTGGAGTTTTTTAAGTACCACAATAGCCGTGAGAATAACCATGATATATTTCGCATTTGTGTCGGTAGCATGACATTTTCGTGCAAAAATATTCTCAAAATCACACTTTTCATGGCTATGTGATGGCTAAAAAATGCACAAACGATCTCAAGAAAACGATTAAATAGAGAGATTTTCAATGTTAATTCGATTTGGCGAGTGGGGGGACAGTGCAAAGGTCAAAGTTGCATAAAACTAGTTTGATGAAATAGTGTTCAATTAGATGGTAAGACACTAGAGCAAATTTATGTAACACCTTGTGAATACTAGCTTGGTCTTAATTATATGGCTCTCCGTTCTGTTTGGTGGGCGATAATTATTTATGTTGGCATTTGGTAATTGAAATGTTGCGGTTTATGGGTGTTAAGTCTTCCATTTATGTTATTTTTTGGTGACTTTATAGTGAAAAATAACAATGTTATTATCATGATTGCATATTGATTTTTGCGCTCCTAGGTTGCATTATCCGCCCGTCAAAAAATACGCTGGTACGTAAAATGGATGCATGAAGCGACGTTTACGATTCTAGATTGCCCATAAACATTACTTAAAAAGCTAAGCACACTTTGACACTTAGCAGGCAATTTGGTGGATGGCTTGGACGCATAGACCGGCGCAACTCACTTTGAGGTACACATGACAGACTTAATCAATTTGATGAACGATCTCCTTTGGGGTTCGATTCTGGTTTATCTTCTTGTTGGTGTTGGTATTTACTTCACCGTTCGATTAGGGTTCATTCAGTTCCGCCATTTCGGCCACATGTTCTCTGTTCTTAAGAACAGTCGTAAAGCAGACAAAGCTGGTATTTCTTCTTTCCAAGCGCTTTGTACTAGTCTTGCTGCACGTGTTGGTACAGGTAACATGGCGGGCGTTGCAGTTGCATTGACTGCAGGTGGTCCTGGTGCGATCTTCTGGATGTGGCTGATCGCAATGCTTGGTATGGCAACGTCGTTTGCAGAGAGTACTCTGGCGCAGCTATACAAAACCAAAGATGATGATGGCAACTACCGTGGTGGTCCTGCCTACTACATGGAAAAAGGCCTGGGCATGCGTTGGATGGGCGTATTGTTCTCAGTTTTCCTAATCATCGCTTTTGGTTTGGTATTCAACGCCGTACAAGCTAACTCAATTGCAAATGCAATGAGCACCGCATTTGGTTGGAGTGACCTGTACGTTGGTATCGCGGTTGTAGTACTGTCTGCGATTGTAATTTTCGGTGGTATCAAGCGTATCGCAAAAGTCGCAGAGATGATCGTTCCGATCATGGCGCTGCTTTACTTGGCTCTAGCACTGTTCATCATGTTCTCTAATCTAGAGAAGCTACCTGATGTATTAATGCTTATCTTTAAGAGTGCATTTGGTCTGCAAGAAGCGGCGGCTGGTGGTCTTGGCTACGCGATTGCACAGGCAATGATTAACGGTATTAAACGCGGTCTATTCTCGAACGAAGCGGGTATGGGTTCTGCGCCAAACGCGGCGGCTTCAGCAACGCCTTACCCACCACACCCTGCATCTCAAGGTTATGTTCAGATGCTAGGCGTGTTCATGGATACGATCGTTATCTGTTCTGCAACAGTGGCTATCATCCTGATGTCTGGTGAGTATGTCGGTCAAGCAACAGAAGTGACGGGTATCGAGCTAACTCAGCGTGCATTGAGCTCGCAAGTTGGTGATTGGGGTGGCATCTTTGTTGCCGTGGCAATCTTCTTCTTTGCATTTACATCAATCATCGCGAACTACTCGTACGCAGAAACGAACCTAATCTTCCTAGAGCACAACCACAAGGCGGGCCTAAGCATTTTCCGCGTTGTTGTTCTTGGTATGGTGATGTTTGGTGCACTTGCTTCGCTCCCAGTCGTATGGTCACTTGCTGATGTTTCGATGGGGCTGATGGCGATAGTCAACTTGGTGGCAATCATCTTGCTATCTGGCATCGTGATTAAGCTAGCAAAAGATTACAATCGCCAACTTGGTGAAGGTAAAGTACCAACGTTTGATGCGAATGACTTCCCTGAGCTGAAATCTCAGCTTGAAGAAGGCATTTGGTACAACAATAAAAAAGACTAAGTGAGTTATCACTCATAGTTGAAAGCTATTAGTACGATGTAAAAAGCCATGCAGACAATGCATGGCTTTTTTTGTACCCTATTAAAAAACAAAATTAGAGAAGGGAAAGTCATGCTTATCGTAGTTTCTCCAGCGAAGACTCTTGATTACGAGTCTCCGTTAGCGACAGAAAAATTTACTCAACCTGATTTAGTCGAATACTCAAAAGAGCTTATCGATGTTTGCCGCAAACTGACTCCTGCTGATGTTGCCTCTTTAATGAAAGTGAGCGACAAGATTGCCGATTTGAATGTCGGGCGATTTCAAGAGTGGAGTGAAACGTTTACCACAGAAAACTCACGACAAGCGATCCTAGCGTTTAAAGGTGATGTTTACACAGGACTAGACGCCGAAACCTTATCTGATGCGGACTTCGAGTATGCCCAAGATCATTTGCGCATGTTGTCTGGCCTCTATGGTTTACTAAAACCACTCGATTTGATGCAGCCATACCGTCTTGAGATGGGTACCAAGCTTGCAAACGACAAGGGCACAAACTTGTACCAGTTTTGGGGCAATGTGATTACGGATAAGCTTAACGAAGCGATTTCTGCTCAAGGTGATAATGTGCTTATCAACCTTGCATCAAATGAATACTTTAAAGCGGTGAAGCCAAAGAACTTAGATGCGCAAGTGATCACGCCAGTATTCAAAGATTGTAAGAATGGCCAATACAAGGTCATCAGCTTCTACGCGAAGAAAGCGCGCGGCATGATGGCGCGTTACATCATCGAAAACCGTATTGAGAGCGTGGCAGACCTGACTAAGTTTGATACGGCGGGTTACTACTTTGTTGAAGATGAATCGACACCAACAGAGTTAGTATTTAAACGCGAAGAGCAAAACTAAAACTGATTGAGACGTAGTCTACGTTAATCTCAATAAACACAAACGAAAAAGGGTTGGCAGTGCCAACCCTTTGTTATGTTTTAGCTTAGGCTATTTCGCCCCAACAAGATTACTTCTTCTTAGCGGTTTTCTTTTTCGCTGGCTTCTTCTTGTCTTCTTTTTTCTTTTTCTTCTTAAACACAGGTTTTTTGTGTTTCGGACGCATCTCTTTCACGAAACGCTCTTTGATGTCTTCTTTCACGTAACGTGCAACGCGATCCATCATTGGTTGGTCGTGTGCTTCTACGATTGAGATAGCATTACCTTTCTTACCCGCACGAGCCGTACGGCCAATACGGTGAAGGTAGACATCAGCCGTGCGTGGCATGTCGTAGTTAATAACGTGTGACACATCCGGAAGGTCGATACCACGCGCAGCAACGTCCGTTGCGAGCAGCACGTTTACAGTACCATCGCGGAAGCGAGAAATCGCATTGTTACGACGATCTTGAGGCATTTCACCTTGAATCCAAGAACATGGAATCTGTGCGCTCTCAAGCTGCGCTCGTAGCTCTGCCAAACGCTCACGTGTCTTCAAGAAGACAATGGTGCGCTCTGCTTGCTGAGTAATAATGTGTTTTAGTAATTCAAGCTTGTGTTCTGCATCATCAGCACGGTGGTACCACTGAGCAATCTTCTTACGTTCACGCAGTGGCGATTTTGCATCAATCTCTGCTGGGTCATTCAACAGATCAGCGGTAAAGCCCTCTACGCCTTTACCTTCTAAAGTTGCTGAGAACAGAAGGGTTTGTTTACGCCAGCGGCACTCGTTAGATAGACGATCGACAGTAGGAGCAAAACCCATGTCTAGCATACGGTCTGCTTCATCCAGAATTAACCATTCAATCGCACGGCAATCAAAACGCTCTGCATCAATGTATTCTTTTAAACGGCCAGGCGTTGCAACCACAATGTCTTGTGTTGTCGCAAGGATATCGGCGTGCTCTTGGTATTGAACACCACCTGTGATGGTGAAAATGTTCAGTTTAGTGTTTTTTGCCAAAGCTCGTGCTTGATCAGCGATTTGCATCGCCAATTCGCGCGTCGGCGTTAGGATTAAAATACGCGCAGGTCCAGGCTTGCGACGAGGGAAGTCTTGCAAGTATTGCAATGCTGGCAGAACGAAGGCTGCCGTTTTACCAGTACCTGTTGGCGCTGACGCTAAAATGTCACGACCATCCAACGCTTGTGGAATCGCTTCTGCCTGAATTTTTGTTGGGCGTTCGTAACCCATCTCTTCAATGGCTTCAAGTAGGTTTTGGTCTAGATCAAGTTCAGCAAAGGTTCTGATCACAATGAGTTCTCCACAAGCAAAGCTTGGTTAATGGTTCGCCACAACAGCATAGAATACAAAAAGGTCGCACATTATAAAGTGATTGGTGATAAGGATCACATGTTATTTCACATCTTAAGATAAAACTCGCGGGTTAATTGGACGAAATCGTCACTGTAGCCGTCATGCGAATGAATTATTAAATGTGATTCTTGAGTATCGCAAGGCTGCTTCGCCAGTTCAAATAACAGTCGATGTACTGGTTTCTTTTCTGATGGTTGCACACGACAGATCCTCGATAGATACCAGCCTTGGTTTAATGCTAGCTCAATGAACTGCTCGCCTTCGGTGATTGGCAACACAAAACTAGCCCTCCCTTCGTCATCAAGCAAATGATAGCAACGCTGCAGCAATACGTTATGGCCTAGTGTATCAGTATGCCTCGCGGTTGCACGTTGGCTGTGTTTCGATTGTTCGCCGCTGTTGAAGTAGGGCGGATTACAAATGATGCGTTGGAATGGATGTGTCGGCGTAAAGTGCAGTATGTCGATGTGATGCACACTTACACGATCTGACCAAGGCGACTGAACTACATTTTTTTGCGCAGCTTCAATGGCTGTTAATTCAATATCGACCGCGGTTATTTGAGCTTCTGTAAAGCGTTGGGCACACATCAGGGCAAGCAACCCGGTGCCAGTGCCAATATCGAGAATTTGAGCGTTGTTCGGGCTTTGAATCCAAGCACCAAGCATGACCCCATCAGTGCTGACGGGCATACCACTCTCGCCGCCCTCAATACAAAATTGCTTAAAATTGAAGCCTTTAGTTTTCAGTTTTTTGCTCTTCATGATTGTTTTATGTTTGCTCAATAATTAAGTGAATTTCTCTATTGTTTCTTAATTGTATAGATTGTTGTTTTGTTGGTTATTAAATTGTATGGTTAATTGATCGAGATAAAGAACTGGTCTGTTATTTAGATCTGGTTATATTCACTGCTTTTAAGTTTGAAAACTAAATTAATATGGTGTTTTTTTCTTAAAGGTTGCCAAATGATGAGTCTTTCGTCATTATGCGGCGAAAATTTTATAGATTGAACCACGTGTACTTATTGACTTTAGGTATACAAAAAGTGGTCTAAGCATACACAACATTCATTAATTAAAAGACAAGGGTTATCTGTGAAGCAGACGTTAAAACTAACAGATATTATCGCAGTGGGCTTTATGCTATTTGCGTTCTTTTTAGGTGCGGGCAATATCATCTTTCCACCTCTAGCGGGTCAGCTAGCCGGTGAAAACTTAATGCCAGCGATGTTTGGTTTCTTGCTAACAGCGGTAGGTCTACCTCTTATTACTATCGTTGCTATTGCTGTTGCTGGTGGTTCTTGGGATCACTTAACGCAAGACCTTCCGAAAAAAGCAGCGGTTATTATGGCTGCGTTGATCTTCATCATCATCGGTCCTGCGTTTGCTGCGCCTCGTACTGGCCTAGTGGCTTACGAGATGGCGGTGAAACCTTTCTTCCTTGAAGCGTCACAAACGCATCTCACTGCATTTTCAGTGATCTTCTTTATTGCGGCGATGATGTTCTCATGGTTCCAAGGCCGTCTTATCGACTTGATTGGTAAAGTGCTGACTCCAGCGCTGTTTGTCGGTTTGATCATTCTTGCTGTCGCGGTATTTATTGATCCTCAAGGTGACATGCTGGGCGCGCACGGTGAGTACTTAACGCAACCACTGACCAAAGGCTTCCTAGAAGGCTACAACACAATGGATACGTTCGCGTCATTGATGTTTGGCATGCTGATGGTTGATGCACTGCGCGGTAAAGGCATTACTGAGCGTTCTGCAACGACTAAATATCTGATCTATGCAGGTTGTATTGCCGCTGCTGGTCTTGCGTTTGTTTACATCTCACTATTCTACTTGGGCGCGACGAGTGCAACTGTTGCTGCTGGTGCAGATAACGGTGGTCTGGTACTTAGCCAATACGTTCAAGCGCTGTTTGGTCCATACGGTCAAATCGTTCTGTCTGTCATTGTATTACTAGCGTGTTTGACAACGGCTATTGGCTTGATTTCTGCGTGTTCAGACTTCTTCAGCTCGAAAACGCCACTGTCATACAAGCAATGGGTACTGATTAACGGGTCTGTTTGTGCGTTGGTTGCGAATGTCGGCCTTGCACAACTGATTTCTCTGTCAGTGCCAGTATTGTTTGCGCTGTACCCTGTGGCGATTGCGTTGGTTGCACTAACATTTGTACGCAGCAAACTGCCAAATCCACGTTTTGCTTACCGCGCGGTACTGCTTGTATCTCTGCTGTTTGCGTTGGTTGATGCGGCAAAAGTATCGGGTGTTGATGTTTCTGCGTTTAACATGTTGCCACTATTCGAAGTGGGCATGGGTTGGGTGCTTCCAACATTTGCGGCTATTGTGTGTATGTTCTTCATCGCGAAACCTCGTCCAGAGCTAGCACAAGAAACAGCGTAATAACTTCTCACTATCAAGATATTAAAAAGCCCGATGAATTACTTCATCGGGCTTTTTATTTTTTATCTTTGAAGCGTTCACACTATTAAAGTGTGTCGTGGAACTCCACAAGAACTTGTTCACACCATTTTTCGATGCGCTCATCACTCAGTTCGTACTGCGAGTCTTCATCTAACGCTAGTCCAACAAACTTGCTGCCATCTTCAATCAGTGCTTTCGATGCTTCAAATTCGTAGCCTTCATTTGGCCAGTAACCGATAAAGGTTGCGCCGGTCGCTTGTAATTCATCGTGAAGTAAGCCCATCGCGTCCAAATACCACTCACCGTAGCCTTCTTGGTCACCCAGACCAAACAGCGCGACAACTTTACCTTTTAATGGTGTTGTTGCGATGTCTTGCCAAATCGCATTCCAATCTTCTTGAATTTCACCAAAGTCCCAAGTTGAGATGCCAAGGAGTAATAAGTCGTAGTCCGCCATTAGTGATAACGGTGTCTCTTTCACATTGTGAATGTCGACAAGGTCTTCACCAATAATGGTACGAATTCTCTCTGCTGCCATTTCGGTGTAGCAGGTCGTTGAGCCGTAAAAGAGTCCGATTTTCATTATATTCATCGTTATTTGTGTTGCTGTTGTGGAAGATTCTAACCATAAATTGAGGAAGATTGCAGCGAATATCCTAAGCGGGATGATTTTTTTATGGTATTGGATCGACAGGTGCCTTAATCTAAATACTGTAAATATAAACAGATAAGGAAGCGTTCATGACGGCACAACAGCCTGTCAATCAACAAGATTTTTCGCTTGTTGAGCAATTCTTAGATGCGATGTGGATGGAGCGTGGGCTATCAGAGAACACGCTGGCTTCCTATCGAAATGATTTGATGAAGCTGCTCACGTGGATGGAGAAACATCGCTACCGTCTTGATTTCATTAGTTTGTCTGGCTTGCAAGAATACCAAAGCTACCTTGTAGACTTGGATTACAAGCAGACGTCCCGTGCGCGTATGTTGTCGGCAATTCGCCGTTTATTCCAATATCTGCATCGTGAGAAAGTACGTGCTGATGATCCGAGTGCGCTCTTGGTCAGTCCTAAACTGCCACAACGCTTGCCCAAAGATATTAGTGAAGAGCAAGTGGACGCCTTGCTCGAAGCGCCAGACCCGAATGATCCGGTGGAATTGCGGGATAAAGCGATGCTGGAACTACTGTATGCGACTGGTTTGCGTGTGACGGAATTGGTCAGTTTAACTATGGAAAACATTAGTTTGCGTCAAGGAGTTGTACGTGTCACAGGTAAAGGCGGTAAAGAGCGCTTAGTGCCAATGGGGGAGAACGCGGTAGATTGGATCGAGACGTTTATTCAACAAGGGCGTCCTGCGTTACTTGGTGATACATCATCTGATATTGTTTTTCCTAGCAAACGCGCAAGGCAAATGACTCGTCAGACGTTTTGGCACCGTATTAAGTACTATGCTTTGATAGCAGGGATTGACACTGAACAGCTGTCGCCGCACGTACTGCGTCATGCCTTTGCCACGCATTTATTGAACTATGGCGCAGATCTCAGGGTCGTACAGATGCTATTAGGACATAGTGACTTATCGACCACGCAAATTTATACTCACGTGGCGACTGAACGATTGAAGCAGATCCACAGTCAACACCACCCAAGAGCATAACAATGGTTAGATTCATCCATGTCTTCTTGGAAAAACGATTTTATATTAAGGTGAATTTCATGAGCGTATTACGCCGACTAACTCTGCTGACTTTACCATTTTTTGTTACCGCGTGTGGTGCAGAAGAAAGTCAGGCTAAAACGGACACTCCTGCACAGCAAGTGGCACCAGCTGCGCAAAGCAGTTTTGATGAAGCAGCATTAAAAACTAAGTTCTCAAAGCTTGGTTTATCTATCGTTGATATTCAGCCATCAGAAGTTGCTGGTTTATTGGAAATCCAAACTAATGGCGGGATCTTGTTTGCTTCAAATGATGGTAGCCATTTTATCGCCGGTACGCTTTATGCCATCAATGACGATGGTAGTTACAAAGATGTCATTGCAGAGCGCCAAGCGCCGCTTAATGCGGAGAAAATCGCGCAGTTCTCCGATAGCATGATTGAATACAAAGCCGACGATGAAAAATATGCTGTGACGGTATTTACTGATATCACTTGTGGTTACTGTGTGCGTCTGCACAGCCAAATGCAAGGCTATAACGATCTAGGCATTACAGTGCGTTACATGGCTTACCCTCGCCAAGGTGCTACTGGCCCAGTGGCAGAGCAAATGGCGACGATTTGGTGTGCTGAAGATCCAAAGTCGGCAATGCACAACGCGAAAGTGAATCGTACGTTTGATAACCCTGCGAAAGACTTAAAACAGTGTAAAGAAACCATCCAATCACATTACAATCTAGGTCGCCAATTGGGAATTTCTGGTACGCCAGCGATCTTCTTACCGAATGGCGAAATGGTTGGCGGTTACCTACCGCCTGCAGAGCTATTGAAACGTTTAAAGCAACAATAATCCTTTAGGAGCAGAGCCGGCAAAGTCGCCGGCTCTTTTCAAGCATGATAGAAATTCAACGACGTCCTGAGCCTGATCTTTCCCTTCTTCCTGATTCCATTCCTCCGATTCTCAAACGTATCTACATCAACCGTGGGATTACGGATCCTGCGCAACTAGAAACGTCAGCTCGTGGTTTGCATTCTTACCAAAAACTCGGGGGGATTGAGCAAGCTGTCGAGCTTTTGTTTCAGGCAATAAAAGAACAAAAACGCATCATCGTTGTCGGTGATTTTGATGCTGATGGCGCGACGAGCTCTGCATTGTCGGTGCTCGCGCTGCGTATGCTTGGTAGTCACAATGTGGACTACCTAGTACCGAATCGTTTTGAAGACGGTTATGGGTTAAGCCCAGAAGTCGTTGACCAAGCATTAGAGCTTGGCGCTGAGATGATCATGACGGTAGATAACGGTGTGTCATCAATCGAAGGCGTGCGTTACGCAAAAGAAAACGGTATTACCGTGCTCGTTACCGACCACCATTTACCGGGACAAGTGTTGCCTGATGTAGATGCAATGGTGAACCCAAACCTTGAGAGCTGTCATTTTCCGTCTAAAGCGCTCGCTGGTGTCGGGGTCGCATTTTATCTCATGATGGCACTATGCGTTCATATGCGAAAACACAATTGGTTTGCTGAGCAGGGCATGCAAGAGCCTAAGTTGATGGAACTGATTGACCTTGTTGCACTTGGTACCGTCGCCGACATTGTCCCACTGGATGAAAACAACCGCATTCTTGTGCACCAAGGCCTTCAGCGTATTCGTGCGGGCAAAGCGCGCCCTGGCATTCAAGCATTGATTGAGGTCGCGAAGCGCGATGCGCGTCGTTTGGTGGCGTCCGATTTTGGTTTTGCTTTAGGTCCTCGTATCAATGCTGCAGGTCGCCTTGATGATATGTCATTTGGTGTTGAACTGTTGATGTGTAACAACATTCACGCCGCTCGTCGTATGGCAAGTGAACTGGATGGTTTGAACCAAACTCGTAAAGAGATTGAAGAAGGCATGAAGCAAGAAGCGATGGCTTTCTGCGAGCGTCTCCAGTTTGGTGAAGGCAGTGAGCTTCCTTACGGATTAGCCTTGTTCCAACGTGATTGGCACCAAGGTGTGATTGGTATTTTGGCCTCACGCATCAAAGAGAAGTTTCACCGTCCAGTCATCGCATTTGCTGATGGCGGAGAAGGGACAATTAAGGGTTCGTGTCGTTCAATTCCAGGGTTACACATGCGCGATGCGTTGGATTTCATCGACACGCAAAACCCAGGTTTGATCATCAAATTTGGTGGTCACGCGATGGCGGCAGGCTTAACAATTAAAGAGCAGGATTTTGAACGTTTCAGCCGTTTATTTGATGAAGTGGTAAAAAAAGAACTCGATGAAGCGGCGCTAAAAGGCGTGATCATGTCAGATGGTGAACTTAAGCCTGAAGAATTCTCTATGCATGTCGCTGAACAGCTACGGTCTGGTGGCCCTTTTGGACAAGCCTTTCCTGAACCAATCTTTGATGGTGAGTTTAAAGTGTTGCATCAAAAGCTGGTGGGTGAGAAGCATCTTAAATTGATGTTAGAGCCGCTTTACAAAGGTCACCCTACCAATGTGATGATCGACGGCATTGCATTTAATGTCGATTTGCGTCGCTGGCCGGATGCATCAGTTAAAACGGTACGTTTAGCTTACAAATTGGATGTGAATGAATTTCGTGGTAATCAATCACTGCAATTGATGATCGATCATATCGAAGCTAAGTAATATCTAGATTAACCTTTCTTATAGAGTACGGTTGCCCCTAAGAGGGTGTAAAATTTTATGACCGTGCTCTCTCTAACCGCAATCTGATTTCTCATCCGAAATTTTCCTGTATCTCGGTCACATTTTTCAGTAGAATTTCTCGGTTAAATTCTATTCTAAAATGTTGAGTAAACATGTTTGAAATCAATCCAATTAAAAACCGTCTGCAGGACGTGTCTCAGCGCACAAATGTCCTGAGGGGGTATCTTTGACTATGACGCGAAGAAAGAGCGTCTAGAAGAAGTCAACGCAGAGCTTGAACAACCTGATGTATGGAACGAACCTGAACGTGCACAAGCACTGGGTAAAGAGCGTGCATCGCTAGAAGCGGTTGTTGAAACTATTGATCAACTAGAGCAAGGTGTAGAAGACGTAGAAGGTCTTCTTGAGCTGGCTGTAGAAGAAGAAGATCAAGAAACATTTGACGAAATTGAACCAGAACTTGCTGAGTTGGAAGAGAAGCTAGAAAAGCTTGAATTCCGTCGTATGTTCTCGGGTGACCATGATAGTTCAGATTGCTACATCGATTTGCAAGCTGGCTCTGGTGGTACGGAAGCACAAGACTGGACCAACATGCTGCTGCGTATGTACCTACGCTGGGCAGAGGCGAAGGGCTTCAAAGCTGAAGTGATTGAAGTTTCTGAAGGTGAGGTCGCGGGTCTTAAGTCGGCAACAGTTCGCATCTCTGGTGAGTATGCGTACGGTTGGTTGCGCACTGAAACGGGCGTTCATCGTCTTGTTCGTAAATCTCCGTTCGATTCAGGCGGCCGTCGCCATACGTCATTTGCGTCTGCGTTCATCTATCCAGAGATTGATGAAAACATCGACATCGACATTAATCCTTCTGACCTACGCATCGACGTTTACCGTGCGTCAGGCGCAGGTGGTCAGCACGTCAACACCACAGAATCTGCGGTACGTATTACGCACGTACCTACGAACACAGTGGTTCAGTGTCAGAATGACCGTTCTCAACATAAGAACAAAGATCAGGCAATGAAACAGCTTCGAGCGAAGCTATTTGAGCTTGAATTGCAAAAGCAAAACGCGGAAAAACAAGCTAATGAAGACGCTAAGTCTGACATTGGCTGGGGTAGCCAGATCCGTTCTTACGTATTGGATGACTCACGTATTAAGGACCTCCGTACGGGCATTGAAAACCGTAATACTCAAGCGGTTCTTGATGGCGATCTGGACAAATTTATTGAAGCTAGCCTGAAATCAGGCCTATAAAGCTTTTCACCGACAAAAACAGGATACATCGAAAATGACTGATGCTGTTCAAAACGAAACTGTACTAGAAGAAAATAAGCTGATTGCTGAACGCCGCGCTAAACTGGATGAAATCCGAAAGAGCTGCAAAGCAAACGGCCACCCAAACGACTTCCGTCGTGACGCACTAGCGGGCGACCTTCAAAAAGAGTTCGGTGAAAAGACGAAGGAAGAGCTAGAAGAGCTTAACCACGTGGTTGCAATTGCTGGCCGCATTATGGCTAAGCGTGGTCCATTCCTAGTAATTCAAGAAACATCTGGCCGTATCCAAGCTTACGCTGCTAAAGACGTACAAAAAGAGCTAAAAGAGAAATACCAAGGTCTTGATATCGGTGACATCATCGGTGTTAAAGGTGCGCTGCACAAATCTGGTAAGGGTGACCTGTACGTGAACATGGAAGAATACGAGTTGCTAACTAAAGCACTTCGTCCACTTCCTGAGAAGTTCCACGGTCTTACTGACCAAGAAATGCGTTACCGTCAGCGTTACGTTGATCTGATTGTGAACGAAGATTCACGTAAAGCATTTATTGTACGTTCTAAAGTGATGTCTGCAATTCGTAACTTCATGATCTCAAAACAGTTCATGGAAGTAGAAACGCCGATGATGCACGTGATCCCTGGTGGTGCAAGTGCACGCCCATTCATCACGCATCACAACGCGCTAGACATGCCAATGTACCTACGTATTGCACCTGAGCTATACCTGAAGCGTCTAGTGGTGGGTGGCTTCGATCGCGTATTCGAAATTAACCGTAACTTCCGTAACGAAGGTCTTTCTCCACGTCATAACCCAGAATTCACTATGATGGAATTCTACATGGCGTACGCGGATTACAAAGATCTGATGGACTTTACTGAGGAACTACTAAGTTCGGTAGCGCAAGAAGTTCTAGGTTCAACATCAATGCCTTACGGTGATGAAACGGTTGAATTTGGTGGCACTTACACTCGTATGAGCATGTTTGAAGCAATCAAGCAGTACAACCCAGATCACGCGCAAATCCAAGCGCTAACCGAAGAAGATCTACAAAACCGTGAACTGATGGTTTCTATCGCGAAATCAGTACATGTTGAAGTAGAAGACTTCTGGACATGTGGTCAGCTTCTAGAAGAAATCTTCGGTGAAACAGCAGAACCTAAGCTAATGCAGCCAACGTTCATCACTGGCTACCCAGCGGACATCTCTCCATTGGCTCGCCGTAGCGATGACAACCCGTTCTTTACAGACCGTTTTGAATTCTTCATCGGCGGTCGTGAAGTGGCGAATGGCTTCTCAGAGCTTAACGATGCAGAAGATCAAGACGCGCGCTTTAAAGCACAGGTTGAAGCTAAAGAGTCTGGTGACGACGAAGCTATGTTCTACGATGCAGATTACATCACTGCACTAGAGCACGGCCTACCACCAACGGCAGGCCAAGGTATCGGTATCGACCGTCTGGTTATGCTACTGACTAACACGCACACTATCCGTGACGTGATCCTATTCCCAGCAATGCGCCCACAAGCATAATTTGGCAGGATGATCAAAAAAACCACCTTCGGGTGGTTTTTTTATGCCTTTTAGTTAAATGAGTTCAAGTTGTTGCATTTGCTTTTTAATAGGATATGCAAATAAACATTCGCCAAATCTCAATCTATTGCATAGTCTTAATACTGAGACAGACGTGGGGCGCGGAGTCTCGATAATGTTACCCGCTCGCAAAGATAGGTTTGTGGCGCAAAATTTCTATTAACAATGAAAAAGGGTTAGAGAATGGCTGGGCAGTTTAAGATGGATTCCATCCCGGGATCGCTTGTGGTAGTTGGCGGTACTTATGAGCCTTGGTTATCAGTACTTGAGCAAGTGGGCTGGAAGTGTCACCAAGTGGGTGACTTACGCAAAGCTAATACGTTGTTAGAGGATATTGGTCCATGTATAGGTATTGTCGATCTCAGCCATGACGAATTCAGCTTGAACGGTTTGGCGAACTTAGTCAGTTCTCACAAACACGTGCGTTGGTTAGCGTTTATTCGTGAATCTCAGCTTGGCACTGACACCATATGCCAGTTCATTGTTAACTTTTGTATCGACTTTTTCACTGCGCCAATCCCGGATGCCCAGCTTTTAAGCACGATTGGTCACCAGCTTGGTATGCTCAAGTTGGAGAAAAAAGTTTGGCCTAGTTTTGGTAGCAGCTTAGACATGGGGCTGATCGGTGAATCTATCCCGATGAAGCGTTTACGCGATCAAGTAAAGCGAATCGGTCCGACGGACGTCAGTATTCTGATTTCAGGGGAAAGTGGTACAGGTAAAGAAGCAGTTGCTCGCGCTATCCACAAAGTCTCTTCACGTTCTCATAAACCGTTTATGGCAATTAACTGTCGCGCGCTCAATGAGCAACGTTTCCAGGCGGAAGTATTTGGTATTAACGCTGATGAAGATATGGAAGCATGCATGCTCGAACAAGCGGATGGCGGTACGGTGTTGTTTAATGACATTCTTACCATCTCAAAAGAGCAACAAATGAATCTGCTGAGATTCTTGCAAGAAGGCACCATTGATACCAAAGATGGTGTAAAAGCGGTCAACGTGCGCATCCTTGCGGCTAACTCGTCAGATGTAGAAAAAGCCTTGATTGACGGAGATTTTAATGAAGAGCTTTATCACTACATTAACGTATTACGCATTAATGTCCCGAGCTTAAAAGAGCGCGCGAGTGATATTTCTTTGTTAGCGCGCTACTACTTACAAGAGTTTTCTAAAGAGTATAACTCGCAAGCAAAAAGCTTTTCTGAGGATGCACTCAAGGCTCTGACACGTTATTTCTGGCCAGGTAACGTACGTGAGTTGATGAACCAAGTGAAACGAGCGGTTCTGATGTCTGACAGCGTAATGATTGAAGAGCATCACCTAGATTTGCCTCAGCGTAATGACTCAAAGCGTAGTTTGAAATCGATTCGTGAGAAGAGTGAGCGTGACGCGTTACTGGTTGTTTTGGAATCTCATTCTGGTCAAGTTTCGAATGCGGCGAAGGAGCTTGGTGTTTCACGCGCGACGATGTATCGACTACTGAACAAACATAATTTGATTTCTGATCAAGCCATGTAATTTGTTCTTTCTGAAGTTAAATTGGTGAATGAATATCAGTGAAGGAGCGGCTACAAAGCCGCTCTTTTTGTTTTGTATTCAGTTTGATTTATAAAATCCGTAATTTCATATATTCCCTAGGTGAATATGTTATATAGAAAAGTATATGAAACTGAATTGCGGTGTATTGGTTTGTTTTTAATCAAAAAGACAAAAAATGTTTGATATATATTCATCAAAGCTTACAATTTAACCGTAACTCAATGAGTTATACCTTTCATAAACGGATTAATTTTTAGCTAGGAGGCGCAAGATGAAACATTACGTTGTTAACACCACTGCTTGCGCTGATCGTATGCCTATCGCTCCGATGACTCTTAAGTCGGATGATACCAATACCACTGGCTCACAAGATAAAAATTAATCCGTAACCTATCTTATTTATTACTAGGCTGCGGAAAAGTAGCGGCTTAGTATCAACAGAACACCTCTGTTCATTTTACGCACTATTTTTCCCAGTCGAATACATCGATAATCGGAGAAAATATTATGCGTCACTCTATTTACCTACAACTGGCAACTTTGCTATTGAAAGCAGACCTTAAACGCGAAGAAAAGGAATGGCAGCGAACCATACGCCGCACTGCTCATGATGTTCCATGGACGAATGTTCATTTATTGAGAGATATTGGTTTAGATAGCGATGGTCGTTCCACACGCGCCAATGTTCCGGATGCAGTAAAAGTTGAACGTCGAGTTCGTCACCTTCGTCGAGTTTTAACATCGCGAATAATGACGTAATCGTTAGCGTGTTGGACTGACTGAGTTGCTATCGAGTCATTCAACACGCTTAACGTGCGATATGAAGTCATACTTCATTTGATAAACAGCTGACCTTGAAGGTCAGCTGTTTTCGTTTGAGGGGAGCTTTACTGTTAAGGGCAAGGGTTCGAGTAGGTTGTACCAATTGCTTGAATCTCAGTCAGGAGCTCATCGCTTAGTTTTAGATCGATACTGTCGATGTTGGCTTTTAATTGGTCGAGGTTGGTCGCGCCGATAATATTAGATGCTACAAATGGGCGCTGATTGACAAATGCAAGTGCCATTTGTGCAGGATCCAAACCATGCTCTTGGGCTAAATTGACGTAAGCTTCGGTCGCTTTAACACCTTGTGGAGTGAAGTAGCGCGCAAAACGCTCCCACTTAGTGCATCGAGCGCCTTCAGGTTTGGCCCCGTTTAGGTATTTACCACTCAGGCAGCCAAATGCCAAAGGAGAGTAAGCAAGTAACTGAACGCCTTCGTAATGGCTGATTTCAGACAAGCCAACTTCGAAGCTGCGGTTCAATAAGTTATATGGGTTTTGAATGGAGACAATTCTTGGCAAATCGTGTTTCTCTGCCAAACGCAGTAGCGACATCACACCCCACGGCGTTTCGTTTGATACACCGATGTAGCGTACTTTGCCTGCATTCACTAGCTCAGTCAGCGCTTCCAAGGTTTCAATTAATGTGACTTCTTCTTGCTTGTCTGGGTAAGGGTAGTTGAGTTGACCAAAGCAGTTAGTTTGACGTTGAGGCCAATGTAATTGGTATAAATCGACATAATCCGTTTGCAGGCGGTTAAGGCTGTCATCAATTGCTGTATGGATGTGGCGACGATTAAGGCTCATGTTGTCTCGGATGTGAGGGACACCACGAGGGCCAGCCACTTTTGTTGCCAGCACAACTTTTTCACGTTTGCCGCTCTTTGCTAACCAATTACCGATGTATTGCTCGGTGAGTCCTTGCGTTTCCGCTTTGGGAGGTACAGGGTACATCTCTGCGGTATCAATGAAATTCACCCCATGATCAAGGGCAAAGTCGAGCTGTTCAAAGGCGTCCTTTTCTGTATTTTGCTCGCCAAACGTCATGGTTCCGAGGCAGATTTTACTGATCTCAAGTGATGAGTGCGGTAGTTTTGTGTATTGCATATCACGTCCTTGAAGAGTTACCGACTAAATAAGTGATTCCAATATAGGGGATTTTTAACCGCTATCGCAAATGATTTACGTATAAAGGAAGACCAAACTCGAAAGCTATACATTGCCTAACTACACTTAAATGATCGTGTGAAGGAGGTGCGTTATGCAGAAGCATCAATTGGACATGTGGTTACATGGTCCCCATAAAGATACTTATAAAACTCCCAAAGTATTTGTGATTGGGTGTTCTGATGTCTCTGACTATTTGCTAGCAGTGGAGTACAAGCATCAACTTGAGCCAATTAAAGACGGTGAAGATCCGATACATTTCGGTTCGCTAGATTTGGTGAAAGAAGAGCTGCTGAGGTTAGGGGTAGATAAAGCGTACTTAAGGCTGCACAATGCGTATGACGAATGTGGCACTGAAGAGGCAGCCTCGTACTGTGATATCGAGTTATCGCTCGTGACGCACTAAATGGCGGAAACAACATTACTCAGATTGCGTGTTGATGTAGTGCTTGAGTAAGATCTGTTCAGTAAACTGTGTTCTGAGGTAAAAACCTCGGGGCAGAGTTTTTATCGGCTTGCCATTTGAGCTGTATGCTTCGGTGAGTGCTTTTGCATTCGCGGCTTTAGGGCGAAGATGCAGCGCTTCTCCGTGTCTGGCGGAAATTTGATCAAATTTCCCCAAGACGATCATCTCCATTAGCTCTTCCCAGTCGTTTCGTAAAATACGCTCTTCTTCGTCGTCTGGTGACCAAATCAGTGGGCTACCAACACGTCTTTCTGCAAGTGGAATTTCTCGTTCCCCTTCCACTGGTACCCAAAGCACACGAGACAGCTTGTTGCGTACGTGGCTTGTTTCCCATGTAAGACCATGAACACCTGTGAGAGGAGCCACCGAAACAAAGGTTGTTTCCAACGGTTTGCCAGAGTGACTGATCGGAATACTTTTCAGCTCGATCCCTAGCTTAGCGAAATCTTGTTGAGGTTTACTGCCAGCCGGAGCGCCCAAATGCCATTCGAGTAATTGACCCACCCAACCTTTATCACGTTTTAAGTTTTCAGGAACAATCATATTCGCCTCGGCGGCCAACTCAGCAAAACTGAGTCCTGCCATATCATGCGCTCGTTCCAATAGCTCTGCTTCTGTTTGTGGTTCTGGTTTCATAGTCACAAGGTGGTATTACAAAAAATATAGTTTATCAAACTCCGGCCAAATCTACTGTTTAAGATTTCACCGAGGCGGTGTAAGAACGATCAATTCATAACTTATCCACAGGTGGAGGAGGTATTGATAAGATCCTGACGGGGTCTGTATGAATAAACAGGGGTCAAAATGCATTTTTGGGGTTGATTTTGTTGTAATACTCTAAACGAATACCCGGTAAGTGTGGATAAATAGCCGGTTGGTGGATCTTTGACCGATCTGAGTTTGGTGAAAAGATCATCAAGAAACTGAAGATCGATTTATCGTTATTTTTTAATATAAGGTTTTATTTATCAACTATTTATGTTTGTTTTTCTGTTTCTTTATTTGTTTTGCTTGTGATGGGGTTGAACAGAATTACTCATTTGAATTGAATTCTTCACAAAGTTATTCACAGAAAAGGTGAATAAATGTGGGCAATGTCTCACTCTTGTGTTGATAAGGTATGGTTTGATTAAAAGATATCCAAATATGGTGAAAAGGTAATAAATCTTGCTCATATCACATCAGTAAGTTTGCTAGTAATGGGGATATGTGGAAAAATCACGGTAATAAAAAATTTATTCATAGAGGTTAGCCAGTGATAGATGGCGATGGTTACCGACTTAATGTTGGTATTGTGATATGTAATAACCATGGTCAGGTCTTCTGGGCTAAACGATACGGGCAACACTCATGGCAATTTCCACAAGGTGGGATTGACGAAGGTGAAACCCCTGAACAAGCCATGTTCAGGGAGTTATACGAAGAAGTCGGTTTAACGAAAAAAGACGTTAAGATCATTGCAACAAGTCGTCATTGGTTAAGATATAAGCTACCAAAGCGATTGGTGCGTTGGGACTCCAAGCCTGTTTGTATCGGCCAAAAACAGAAATGGTTTCTGCTGAGATTAGAATGCGATGAATCTCGTATTAATATGCAACGCGGAAAATCCCCTGAATTTGATGGTTGGCGCTGGGTGAGTTACTGGTATCCAGTTAGGCAAGTTGTTTCTTTCAAGCGAGATGTTTATCGACGAGCGATGAAAGAGTTTGCATCCTTAGCCATGCCTTTTCGAGAGAGAAAAGCGAAAGGGAAAAGAAAAAAGCAACGTAGAGGATAATCATGCTCAGTCAGCTAAGGGAAATAGTTGAGAAAGTCTCCAGGGTCGATGATGTGCATCTGGCACTCGATATATTGGTGAAAGAGACTTGTGCTGCCCTTCGCACTGAGTGCTGTACTATCTATCTTGCTAATGAAGAAATGCAGCGCCTTGAGTTAATGGCAACTCAAGGCCTTATTTTTGAAGGTGATAGTATTCATATCAACTTCAATGAAGGCTTGGTTGGGTTGGTTAAACGAAGCGCAGAGCCACTCAACCTTGCCGAAGCCTCAAAACATCCCGAGTTTAAATTCTTCCCTCAACTCGGCGAACAGATTTACCACTCCTTTTTAGCCACTCCAATCATTCATCGAAAACAAGTTTTAGGTGTGTTGGTTATCCAGCAAAAAACACCGCGCTTGTTCAGTGAAATGGAAGAGTCGTTTCTTGTCACGTTGTCCGCTCAGCTAGCAGTGCTTATTGCGCATGCGCAGAATCTTGGGCATTGGCAGTTGGCATCTAAACCCACGGTATTAAAAGGTTTGCCTGCATCTACTGGTGTCGCGATTGGAGAGTTTTGGTTCGACAATACCCAACCGAGTTTATCGGATGTTTTCCCATCGTCCACGTTAGATAAGGAACGTGAGCACGAGACATTGCTGGTGGCCATAGAGCGAGCGTTAAATGATTTTCGCCGTATGCGGAAAAAGCTGGACAGTGAAATCAACAAAGATGCGCTGGCGATCTTCGATCTGTTTACGCACTTACTCAATGACCCGATGCTTCGTGGTGATTTGAAGAAGCAGATTGAAAAAGGAGACAGGGCAGATTGGGCGTTACGCCAAGTGGTAGAGTCATACTCGAATCGATTTGCCAGAATGTCGGATGTCTACATGCGCGAGAGAGCGCAAGACATCCGAGAGTTAGGGCAAAGGCTGCTCTATTTTCTACATAACAGTGAGCAAGAAAATTCTGCAATTGATCGTCCCATTATTTTGGTGGCGAATGAACTCACTGCCACCTTGCTCGCGTCTGTACCTAAAGAATTTTTGTTAGCCGTCGTGTCACTAGAAGGTGGCGCGAACTCTCATGCGGCTATTTTGTCTCGCGCACTTGGAGTTCCCGCTGTCATGGGCGCCAACATTAACCCGGATGTGGTCAATGGCAAACTCGGGATAGTGGATGGTTATACGGGCGAGATCTTCCTAGAGCCAAACCGTCAATTATTGCGAGAGTATCGCAGCTTAGTGAGTGAAGAGTCAGAATTGTTTGCAATGGTAAACAAGGACCTCGCACTCCCAGCGGTTACGCAAGACAATCACCACATCGAAATTATGCTCAATGCGGGGCTCAGTGCAGACAGTAATATTGCCATCAATACAGGTGTTGATGGAGTTGGGTTGTACCGAACTGAGATTGCATTTTTACTTCAGCATCACTTTCCGTCAGAAGATGAGCAGTATCATCAATACCAAGCGATACTCAACAGTTATCCGAATCAACGAGTGGTGATGCGCACTTTGGATATTGGTGGTGACAAACCTTTGCCATATTTGCCGATCGAAGAAGATAATCCGTTTCTAGGCTGGCGTGGCATTCGTTTTACATTAGATCACCCAGATATTTTCTTGATCCAGCTGCGTGCAATGTTAAGGGCGAGTGCAGAAAGCGGTAACTTAAGTATTTTGTTGCCAATGGTGTCTGGGGTAAAAGAGCTAGACGATGCCATTAGCTTGATTAATCAAGCCCACAGCGAAGCCGTGTTGCTTGATGATAGAATTCAGTTCCCACAAGTTGGGGTCATGATCGAAGTGCCATCAATGGTGTATTTATTGCCAACGATTGCTCACCGTGTTGATTTTGTTTCTGTCGGGACAAACGATTTAACCCAGTATTTATTAGCAGTTGATAGGAACAATTCGCGCGTCGCGGATGTCTATGAATCTATGCATCCTGCGGTACTGTTAGCGCTTAAGCAAATCCATGACGTGTGCGATAAGTATCAGGTGCCAGTGTGTATTTGTGGTGAGTTAGCTGGCGACCCATTTGGCGCTCTTCTCTTACTTGGGTTAGGGTATACCAGTTTGAGTATGAACACCTCCAACGTGGCTAAGGTGAAATATTTGATTCGTCATAGCCAACAAGAAGAATTAGAAAAATTAGCGGAGCAAGCAATGACAAAGTCCTACGGGGAGGACATTCATCAAATGATGCATGACTTCTTCATCCAACAGGGTTTTGCGGGCTTTATCCGTGCAGGTAAAAAGTAGGAAATCGTGACCGTCTCTTTATTTTTGTTATTGTTGGCGCTAGGCGCTTTTGTGGGTGTGATGGCGGGGTTACTCGGTATCGGTGGTGGTTTGATAGTTGTTCCTGCCTTGTTGTATTTGCTTCCTCTTGCTGGAATCTCTCCAGAAATGAGTATGCACATGGCCCTAGCCACTTCGTTAGCGAGTATTATTGTTACGTCAGGCTCATCGGCGATGAATCACCTTAAGCTCGGCAATGTCGATATGTTCGTCGTAAAATGGTTGATGCCAGGTGTGGTTATTGGTGGTTTTGTCGGTGCCAATATTGCTGAGTGGATCCCTACGCACTACTTGCCGAAAGTATTTGGTGTCATTGTTCTTTGCCTGTCAGTACAGATGTTCCGTTCCATTAAAGTTACGAGCAGTAAACCTATGCCGAGCAGCCCGGTGACCGTTGCGTATGGCACGGGGATTGGCGTCGTATCAAGCCTTGCTGGTATTGGTGGCGGTTCACTATCGGTCCCATTTTTAAATAAACACGGGATAGAAATGCGTAAAGCGGTAGGTTCATCTTCCGTTTGTGGTTGCGTGATTGCTATTTCTGGTATGATCGGTTTTATCTTACATGGCTATAAAGTAGAAGGCTTGCCTTCATACAGTATTGGCTATGTTTATCTTCCCGCATTATTAGCGATTGCCATGGCCTCGATGCTCACAACAAAAGTGGGCGCAAAGCTGGCAACTAACCTTCCAACTGCGGTATTAAAAAAGATATTCGCGGTGTTCTTAATGTTTGTAGCAGCGACCATGCTGCTCTAAGTTTGTACCCAAGTCATTCTCGCTGAACCAAGCATCTAGAGGTTACTTGGGTATATTTATTTTGTTGTGATAAGAAGAGAATGATTTATGTCTCAGGGATATATTGAATTTCCCAATATTGATCCGGTTTTAATCTCTATTGGTCCTGTTTCGGTTCGTTGGTACGGTTTGATGTACCTTGTGGGCTTTATGTTCGCCCTATGGTTGGCGAACCGACGTGCGGATAAGCCGGGAAGTGGTTGGACACGAGAACAGGTTTCTGATTTGTTGTTCGCAGGCTTCCTTGGCGTGGTGATTGGTGGTCGTGTAGGCTACGTGCTTTTCTACAATTTTGAGCTCTTCTTGGCTGACCCTTTGTATCTGTTTAAAGTGTGGACCGGTGGTATGTCTTTCCACGGTGGCTTACTGGGTGTGATTACCGCGATGTTCTGGTATGCACACAAAAACGGGCGAACGTTCTTCGGCGTTGCCGACTTTATCGCGCCGCTTGTGCCATTTGGTTTGGGTATGGGGCGTTTAGGTAACTTCATGAACAGCGAATTGTGGGGCCGAGTAACGGATGTGCCTTGGGCGATCGTTTTCCCAAATGGTGGTCCACTGCCGCGTCATCCATCGCAGCTTTATGAAATGGCGCTCGAAGGTATCGTACTTTTCTTCATCTTGAATTGGTTCATCAAGAAACCTCGTCCTCTAGGTTCTGTTTCAGGACTCTTTCTTGCGGGTTACGGAACCTTCCGTTTCCTAGTAGAATATGTGCGCGAACCAGACGCTCATTTGGGGTTATTCGGTGGCTTTATTTCCATGGGACAGATTTTATCCCTGCCAATGGTAGTTATCGGTGTCCTAATGATGGTTTGGGCATACAAACGTGGTCATTACAAAGACGAGTTACCACAAAAGACGAAGTAAGGTATTGGTGTGAAACAGTATTTAGATTTGTGTCAACGCATCGTTGACCAAGGTGTTTGGGTTGAAAATGAGCGTACAGGCAAGCGCTGCCTGACCGTAATCAACGCGGATTTAACCTACGATGTTGCGAACAATCAATTTCCGTTGGTAACCACACGTAAAAGTTTTTGGAAAGCGGCCGTTGCAGAGCTACTAGGGTACATTCGTGGTTACGATAATGCGGAAGATTTTCGTAAGCTGGGCACGAAAACCTGGGATGCCAATGCCAACCTAAATGATGCTTGGTTAAATAATCCATACCGTAAGGGCGAAGACGACATGGGCCGTGTCTACGGTGTCCAAGGGCGCGCATGGGCGAAGCCTGATGGCGGGCATGTTGACCAATTGCGCAAGATAGTGGATGACTTAACGCGTGGTGTTGATGATCGCGGTGAAATCCTTAATTTCTACAACCCTGGTGAGTTCCACATGGGATGCTTGCGTCCTTGCATGTATAGCCACCATTTTTCATTGCTGGATGATACGCTTTACTTGAACAGTACTCAGCGTTCGTGTGATGTACCGCTTGGCTTAAACTTCAATATGGTTCAAGTTTACGTATTCTTGGCGATCATGGCGCAAATCACGGGCAAGAAACCTGGTCAGGCATTTCATAAGATTGTGAATGCGCACATTTATGAAGATCAGCTTGAACTGATGCGTGATGTTCAGTTGAAACGTGAACCATTAAAAGCGCCGACGTTCCACATCAATCCAGAGATTAAATCTCTAGAAGATCTGGAAACATGGGTCACACTGGATGACTTTTGGGTTGAAGGGTATGAGCATCACGACCCTATTCGTTACCCATTCTCAGTGTAACCAGTATTGTTCTTCAAGATATGAAAAAAGCTCCAAATGGAGCTTTTTTGCTTTTTGTACTTTGAAGGTATTACTTGAGTGCACTGACAATATAGCGGTGAATAGGGTTGGTCTGCATCGGTGCAGACAGTGCCGGGCTAATAAACTTGGGTTGGGTGAATATTTGCTTGCTCACTAATGAGCGGATAAGCTCAAAATACTTCAGTTCTGTTTTTCCACATAGCAACAATGAAAAGTCATCGCCCAGTTTATCGTAGGCATTGAGCACCTCTCGGAACCCCCTTAGATACAAGTAATCCTTCGTTAAACCGCCTCCTCGATACACACGAGCAGTCGTTGTAAATGCTTGAAGGTCAGACGTTTTATACTGTTCTTTTAATAGCATGAACGTATGGCGGAAATCGCGATCCTTGATCATCGACTCTACCGCCAGGACTCGTAAGGCTAAGGTTCTTAGGCGTTTGATACTGAAATGTCCTGACAGATATTCACACAATATAGCCAGCCCTTCTTGGGTGTTTGTATTAGCTGGGCACCCTAAGCTCAGGACCTTTAGTGGTTGTTGACGACCGTTAAGCGTAGTAAGAAGGTGTACACCCATTTCATGATGTGCGAGAGCTTCTAACTCATCGGTCGTGATGTATGCTGCGTGGTTAATTTTGACTCGAGATCCCGAAACGAGTGCGTTTGCTAACATCCCATCCAACACCTGTATTTCACATTCATATCCATTACGTTGAGCAAAGTTTTGCATGAAGTGTGCTATCGCGCGGCTATCATGCTGCGGTTTGCTCTCTTCTTCCGTGGGAAGGTGTAAAATGAAATGGGCGTTGGCAATATCTTTGGCGCTCGGCTCTCCGTAATAGCGCAAGGAGTTATAAAGAAACTCTTGTGTACCGATAGTATTCACTTGATCCAATTTATCTGCGTAAGACTGAATCACATCCGCGTACAGCTTTTGTAATTGGGTGTCTTGAATATTTTCTAAAGGCAGTTCATACAGACGTCGCTTTGCGCTGTGAGTATCTAGATTGGTAGTTGAGTATTGGAAGTTAGGCTCTTGAGAGTATTTGTTCTTAATAAAGCGCTCTCTTTCCTGAGCATAATTGAGAGGATTCACGCTACTGAGGATATCAATATCAGCAACCAGTTGAGTTAGGTTTTCGTCTATTGCGAGTAGCTGATCAGAAATAGTGCCATTAAGCTGCGTCATGTTGTCGACTCCAAATGAGGTAGCCCAGCATAAGTATGCTGGTATGGCTCAAATTATCACCAGACAACGAATTTGAACAGCGTCATTAACGCAAAAAAGGCCCCACAATGTGGAGCCTAAACAATAAGCGATGGTATGTAAGTTATTGTTATGTCGTTAGGGCTAAGATCGCGCCTGGTAAAATAACGAATACAGACATTAGGTAGCCACCGACAACAGCTTTGTTCTTGATAGCCATTTCAGAAATCATCTCAGCGCCTTTCACTGGAATTTCACGTAGGAACGGAATACCAAAGATAAACAGTGTTGCCATGATATTAAATACTAGGTGTACCAGAGCGATTTGAAGCGCGAATACCGCAAACTCACCCGATACGGCTGTTGCTGCTAGTAGCGCCGTAATACAAGTACCAATGTTTGCACCTAGCGTGAATGGGTAAATATCACGAACTTTAAGAACGCCTGTACCCACAAGTGGAACCATCAAGCTAGTTGTTGTTGATGAAGATTGTACCAACACAGTCACGATTGAACCCGATACAATACCGTGAATAGGGCCACGACCAATCGCGTTTTTCAAAATTTCACGTGCACGGCCAACCATTAGGCTCTTCATTAGCTTACCCATTACCGTAATTGCAACGAAGATTGTCGCAATACCCAAAACGATAAGCATGATGCCACCAACAGTATCACCGAATGTTGAAAGTGGCTCTTTAATTGCACTCACAACTGGTTTTGTTATTGGCTTAATGAAGTTGAAGCCTTTAATGCTCATATCGCCAGTAGCAAGTAGTGGAGAAACAAGCCAATGAGAAACTTTCTCTAAAATGCCGAACATCATTTCCAACGGAAGGAAAATAGCAACAGCAAGTAAGTTGAAGAAGTCGTGAATAGTTGCGCTTGCAAATGCACGTTTGAACTCTTCTTTACAACGTACGTGACCAAGAGAAACAAGCGTATTGGTCACTGTGGTACCAATATTGGCACCCATCACCATTGGAATCGCGGTTTCTACTGGTAAGCCACCTGCAACCAAACCTACAATAATAGACGTTACAGTACTTGAGGACTGAATTAAGGCTGTTGCCACCAAGCCGATCATTAGACCTGCAACAGGGTGAGCGGCAAACTCAAATAGCACCTTAGCTTGATCGCCAGTTGCCCATTTGAAGCCACTACCAACCATAGATACTGCTAGAAGAAGCAGATACAACATGAATGCCAAGTTAGCCCAGCGTAACCAACGAGCAGTGCTCGAAATTGGCGCCACTGTTGAAGTAGCTTGGTTCATCATAATTTTCTCCGTTGACCTTTCAGTTCATTTTTCGGTCTGTAGTTGAAACTGCGGGCGATGTTAGAGAACAAATATTTCAGTAATATTACAGATTTCTTGCTGTGAGTAATTTTTATTGTTCTTTTTGATAGTGGTGTGAGTAGGGAAAAATGAAGGTTTTTAACTCTTTGAATTTAATGAATAAAATTGACTTTTGTTTTGTGTGGTTTTTGCGTTTTCTTTAGAAATAAAATGCGCCTCAGTTCAACTTTTATGACAGTGTTAATTTTATATATTCGGTAAAACTTATGTTTTTGTAATGTATTGTATGGTTTTGTCGAGTTTATTGTTTGTCTCTGTCACATTTGGTATAAAAAGCATCACTTTCTTTTCGGGACTTGATCATGTCACATCTAAACTACAACCATCTATATTATTTCTGGATGGTGTGCAAACAGGGCTCTGTAACTAAAGCGGCCGATGCGCTTTTCCTGACACCGCAAACAGTGACAGGGCAGATTAAAGCGCTTGAAGAACGCATGAAAGGAAAGTTAACCAAACGAAATGGTCGTACAGTTGAGCCAACTGAGTTAGGGCAACTTGTTTTTAAGTACGCCGACCGAATGTTTGGTTTGAGTTATGAGATGTTAGATATCGTCAATTACAGTCAGCACTCGAACATTCTGTTTGAAGTTGGCGTAGCCGATGCGTTATCTAAGCGCTTGGTCAGTAAAGTACTAATGACGACTGTCCCGGAAGATAACAGTATTCATTTACGCTGTTATGAGTCAACCCACGAATTGCTACTTGAACGACTGTCTCAGCACAAGCTGGATATGATCCTCTCGGATTGTCCCGTTGACTCAACTCAAAGCCCTGGCCTTTATAGCAAAAAGCTAGGTGAGAGCAGCATGAGCTTTTTCGCCTCTTCTGAAATTGAAAATGTGCGTTTCCCTGAGATTCTGGAACAGAAAAAGCTTTTGATTCCTGCAAGCCGAACAGCAATGGGGCGTAAGGTTATTCAGTGGTTTGATCGTCAAGGTCTTCAGCCTAATGTGTTGGGAGAATTTGATGATGTTGCGTTGATGAAGGCTTTCGCACGGTATCACGATGATGTGATTTTCTTAGCGCCGACCGTATACATGTCGGAGATTGAGGACGACCGAAATCTACAGCTAATTGGTCATGTCGATGGGTTAAAAGAAGAGTACTACGTGATTTTTGCGGAACGAATGATCCAACACCCAGCGGTAAAAAATGTTTGTGATGCTGATTTCAGTCAAATGTTTGAGTAAACCCGTATCGTTGCGCAAATAAATAGATTACTATCAATAAAAATATAATTCTAAATAATACCTAAGTAACTCAAGATACTTGTTTTAGTGAGCAAAACTATTAATTATTGATGGCGCATCAATTCTTCACTTTGGTGGATAATATTGGTGTATCACTAACAACTAAATTAGAGGTTCTAATAATGAAGACTCTGGAAGTGTACCTTGATTTTCTTAGATATATAAATCAGTGCAACACAACAAGCTGGCCAGGGTTGGAATAAGTAAGTTGTAGCTAGAGGTCCAACACATGAATCTACAAGAAATGGAGCAGAACTCCGCAAAAGCCGTCGTGTTGCTCAAAGCGATGGCAAACGAGAGACGCCTACAAATCCTTTGTATGCTGCATAACCAAGAGCTGTCCGTGGGAGAGCTGTGTGCAAAGTTAGAGCTAAGCCAGTCGGCATTATCTCAGCATCTTGCTTGGCTTCGCCGTGATGAGCTAGTCACGACAAGGAAAGAAGCACAAACCGTGTACTACACATTAAAGAGTGATGAAGTGAAAGCGTTAATAAAAACACTGCATAGTCTTTATTGTGCTGAAAGCGCTTAGCGTTAATTACATATACCTAATATATCGTTCATTTTAGGCTGTGAGTCTAACTCGTTGGAATATTTGAGAGTGGCGTTAAACTTTTGATGGTAGAGTTGCTGCGCATCGACCAATTTGCTTTGTTCTCAAGTGTTTTATTGGTGCTTTCCAGTTTGAGCTTTATAAGGTAAATAAGCTGATGCCTTTGAATAGGCGTGCAGAAAAAAGAAAAGCTGGCATTGCCAGCTTTTTTATTAAGAAAATTTTGTAGATATAAAAAAACCGACACAAGGTCGGTTTTTTCTTCACTGTAAAATCAGGACTCTATTAAAGAGCTTTGATTTGTGCAGCGAAACGAGACTTATGGCGAGCTGCTTTATTCTTGTGAATAAGGCCTTTAGTTGCCATGCGGTCTAGGATAGGTGTAACTACAGCGAATGCAGCAGTTGCAGCTTCTTTGTCGCCTGCTTCGATAGCAGCAACAGTTTTCTTCATGTAAGTACGCATCATTGAGCGACGGCTAGCATTGTGCTGACGACGTTTCTCAGCTTGGATAGCGCGCTTCTTAGCAGATTTACTATTTGCCAAGGGTCTAACTCCCAAAAACTTAGTTCTGTGACAATTTAAGGGCGAGGAATATCCCTCATTTGCGCTTAAATGTCAAATGATTTGTGCAAAAACCGATCTAAGCCAAAACAAATTTTGGTAAGAGAGGTTATCGCGGTTAAGATGGCGGGGATTCTAACAGCATTTTTATACCAATGCTAATAATTATCCGCGAAAGGCACACTTATTCCTTACAACCCGCGGATAGATTTTTGACGTCTATTTACAGCACCTGTCAGAGAAACAGTATAGGGTTAGCTGTCTTATGGTGATATTCCGAGGTTACAGTGAGTAAACGACTACTCAAGTCTGGCATGATCGTCAGTGCTATGACATTTATTTCCCGCGTTCTTGGCCTAGTTCGTGATGTTGTAGTGGCAAATTTAATGGGGGCAGGAGCAAGCGCAGACGTCTTTTTCTTCGCCAATAAAATTCCTAATTTTTTACGACGTTTGTTTGCTGAAGGTGCTTTTTCCCAAGCGTTTGTACCTGTTTTAACGGAAAGCCATGCTCAAGGCGACATGGATAAAACTCGGGAGCTCATTGCTCGCGCGGCGGGTACGTTAGGGGTGATAGTCTCGATTGTTACCATTTTAGGTGTCCTAGGCTCCGGCGTGGTCACTGCTGTGTTTGGTTTTGGTTGGTTCCTTGACTGGATGCATGGTGGCCCGGCTGCAGCAAAGTTTGAGCTTGCTAGCGTGATGCTCAAAATCACCTTTCCCTATTTATGGTTCATTACCTTTGTCGCTCTATCGGGCGCTATCCTCAATACATTAGGTAAATTTGCTGTCTCCTCCTTTACCCCTGTTTTCCTCAATGTGATGATTATTTTGGCGGCGTGGTTTATCTCGCCGCAAATGGAAATGCCAGAAATAGGGCTTTCCATTGGTGTTTTCTTAGGTGGTTTGGTCCAGTTCTTATTCCAAATTCCCTTCCTTATTAAAGCAGGCGTCATGGTTAAGCCAAAATGGGGCTGGCGCGATCCGGGTGTAGTGAAAATCCGCACTTTGATGATCCCCGCTTTATTTGGTGTATCGGTCAGTCAGATTAACCTGTTGTTTGATACGTTCATCGCCAGTTTTTTGCAAACCGGTTCGATCAGCTGGCTATATTACTCAGACCGCTTATTGGAATTTCCTTTAGGTCTGTTTGGTATTGCGATTGCGACTGTGATTTTACCCGCGCTTTCACGTAAACACGTTGACGCACAAAGTGAAGGCTTCGCGCAAACCATGGATTGGGGGGTGCGCATGGTGATCTTGCTTGGCCTTCCTGCAATGCTTGGTCTGATGGTACTGGCAAAACCTATGCTGATGGTTCTGTTTATGCGAGGTGAATTTTCTCCTCAAGACGTACATCAAGCATCATTGTCGCTTTTTGCCTACGCTTCAGGTTTGTTGAACTTCATGCTGATCAAGGTGCTCGCGCCAGGTTATTACTCGCGTCAAGATACTAAAACGCCAGTAAAGTACGGCATCATTGCGATGGTGACCAACATGGTGTTTAACGCAATTTTTGCGTACTTTTATGGCTACGTTGGTTTGGCTATCGCGACGGCACTTTCGGCGTTCGTAAATATGGCATTGCTGTATCGTGGTCTACATATCGCAGGGGTATACCAAATCACCAAACGAACCGTCTTCTTTATTATACGTTTGGTTATTGCAGGTGCGGCGATGGTGGCTGCGATCTTATGGCAATTGGAAGACATGTCAGTGTGGCTAGATTGGAGCTTTGCTCACCGCAGCGGTGTACTAGGAATGTTGATCGGTCTAGGAGCCGTGGTTTACCTAGTGGTTCTATTTTTAACGGGTGCACGCTTAAAAGACCTAAAAGCTGGGACAGACTAAGGGTGATTAGTATATAATCCGTCAGTTTCACACAGTGTAAAGTAAAAACAGAGGCAGAAAGCAGTATCCAATGGAACTGATTAGAGGCATTCACAATATCACCCCGCGACATCATGGTTGCGTGCTGACTATTGGCAATTTCGATGGTGTCCATAAAGGCCATCAACAAGTATTGCAGCAAGTGTCTGAGCAAGCGGACAGGCTATCATTGCCTTCTGTTGTGATGACCTTTGAACCTCAGCCGATGGAGCTGTTTGCCAAAGATAAGGCACCTGCACGGTTGACGCGATTACGCGATAAGTTCGTGCAATTGAGTAAGCTCGATATTGATCGCTTGCTCTGCGTCAATTTCAATCGTCATTTTGCAAGTTTAACCGCGGAAGAATTTATCCGTGACTTGTTGGTCGAGCGTTTGGGTGTTAAGTTTCTTGTCGTTGGTGATGATTTCTGCTTTGGCAAAGGCCGTACAGGTAACTTTGCAATGCTGCAGGAAGCAGGGGAAAAGTACGGTTTTGATGTCGTGAGTACCCAGAGCTTTTGTTTACAACAATTACGTGTCAGCAGTACGGCTATCCGTCAAGCGCTGGCGCGTGACGATTTGCATTCCGCGCAACAGATGCTGGGAAGAAACTACAGCATCAGCGGTCGTGTTTCTCATGGAAGAAAGCTGGGAAGAACGATAGGTTTTCCTACTGCGAATATTCCTTTGAAACGCTGTGTTTCTCCGGTTTCCGGAGTCTATGTTGTTCAAGCGCTTGGCTTAGGAAATAAGCCAATTGGCGGTGTCGCTAATATTGGTCAAAGACCGACTGTTAATGGCGTTCGCCAGCAGTTAGAAGTACACTTATTCGACTTTCATGCCAATTTATATGGCAAGCAACTAGAAGTGGAACTTTTGCATAAACTTCGAGATGAGCAAAAGTTTGAGTCGTTTGAAGCACTTAAACAACAAATCGAATTGGATGCTGAAGCAGCAAGGGTGTGGCTGCGTCAGCTTAAGCGTTGAGCGGTTTATTCCACCGTTCAACATAATGTCTAATTTTCGCCCAATATAACGGAATTAAGAATCGATGAGTGAGTATAAAGATACCCTGAACTTACCTGAAACAGGGTTTCCAATGCGCGGCAATCTGGCCAATCGTGAGCCAGAAATGCTTAAGCGTTGGTACAAAGAAGATCTTTACGGTGAAATCCGTAAAGCTAAGAAAGGCAAAAAGTCATTCGTATTGCACGATGGCCCTCCTTACGCAAATGGTGACATTCATATTGGTCACGCACTAAACAAGATTCTTAAAGACATTATTATTAAATCCAAAACACTTTCAGGTTTTGACGCACCTTATATTCCTGGCTGGGACTGCCACGGTCTACCTATTGAATTGATGGTAGAGAAAAAAGTAGGCAAGCCAGGCCAAAAAGTGACGGCAGCAGAATTCCGCGAGAAATGTCGCGAATACGCTGCAGGTCAGGTTGAAGGTCAGAAAGAGAGCTTCAAACGCCTTGGTATCATGGGTGAGTGGGACAAGCCATACCGCACTATGGATTTCGCAACTGAAGCGAACATTATTCGTGCTCTTGGTAAGATCGCAAGTAATGGTCATCTGCTAAAAGGTTTCAAACCTGTTCACTGGTGTACAGACTGTGGTTCTGCTCTTGCTGAAGCGGAAGTAGAATACAAAGATAAAGTATCGCCATCTATCGACGTTCGTTTTAAAGCGGCTGACGAAGCGGCACTGTTGTCTCAGTTTGAGCTGACTGAAGGTCATGAAGGCCACGGTGACGTGTCTATCGTTATCTGGACAACAACACCTTGGACACTGCCAGCAAACCGCGCAGTATGTCTACGTGATGATCTAGAGTACGTACTTATCCAAACAGAAGGCGACAACGCTGAGCGTATTATCGTTGCTGCTGAGCTGGCGAAAGACGTAATGGACCGTGCGGGTATCGAGCACTTCCACAATCTTGGCTTTGCTAAAGGTGCGGATCTAGAGCTGTCTCAATTCCAACACCCATTCTACGATTTCACTGTACCGGCGATCCTTGGTGATCACGTTACGACTGATTCAGGTACTGGTGTTGTTCACACTGCTCCTGGTCACGGTCAAGAAGACTTCGCGGTTGGTAACAAGTACAACCTAGAAGTAGCAAACCCAGTTGGCTCAAACGGTGTTTACCTACCAGATACAGAGCTATTTGCTGGTCAGCACGTATTTAAAGCGAACGATGCAGTAGTAGAAGTACTAAAAGAAAAAGGTGCACTACTACATCACCACGCTTACGAGCACAGCTACCCACACTGTTGGCGTCATAAGACTCCAATCATCTTCCGTGCTACACCTCAATGGTTCGTTTCTATGGACCAAGCGGGCCTACGTGCTAAAGCATTAGAGTCAATCAAGAATGTAGAGTGGATGCCTGAGTGGGGTCAAAGCCGCATCGAAGGTATGATCGAAGGTCGCCCTGAGTGGTGTATCTCTCGTCAACGTACTTGGGGTGTGCCAATTGCTCTGTTTGTTCATAAAGAAACAGCAGAACTTCATCCAAACACGCTAGAGCTGATCGAGAAAGTCGCTAAGCTGGTTGAAGAGAAAGGCATCCAAGCATGGTGGGATGTAGATGCCGCTGAACTACTAGGTGCTGACGCTGACCAATACGAAAAAGTGCTAGATACGCTAGACGTATGGTTCGATTCAGGTGTTACTCACTTCTCTGTTGTTGATGCTCGTGAAGAGTACAACGGCAATAGTGCAGACCTATACCTAGAAGGTTCTGACCAACACCGCGGTTGGTTCCAGTCTTCTCTAATTTCATCTATTGCGATGAAAGACGAAGCACCTTACAAACAAGTACTGACACACGGTTTCGTGGTTGACGGTCAGGGTCGTAAGATGTCTAAATCTATCGGTAACGTGGTTGCGCCAAAAGACGTAACTAACAAGCTAGGTGCTGACATTCTTCGTCTATGGGTTGCTTCAACAGACTACACTGGTGAAGTTGCGGTTTCTGATGAAATCCTAAAACGTAGCGCAGATGCTTACCGTCGTATCCGTAACACAGCGCGTTTCTTCCTTGCTAACCTAAGCGGCTTCAACCCTGAAACAGACATCGTTCCTGTTGAAGAGATGGTTGCGCTAGATCGCTGGGCAGTTGGTCGTGCGCTAGCAGCACAAGAAGAGATTGTTAAAGCATACGAAGAGTACAACACACACGGTGTGACTCAGCGTCTAATGCAATTCTGTTCAATTGAAATGGGTTCTTTCTACCTAGACGTAATTAAAGACCGTCAGTACACAGCAAAACGTGGCGGCAACGCTCAACGTAGCTGCCAGACTGCACTTTACTACATCGTAGAAGCGCTAGTTCGTTGGATGGCGCCAATCATGTCGTTCACTGCAGATGAAATCTGGAACGAAATGCCAGGCGAGCGCGACAAGTTCGTATTCACTGGTGAGTGGTTCGACGGTCTATTCGGCCTTGCTGAAGGTGAAGAGCTGAACAATGAATTCTGGGCTGAGATCCAAGCGGTTCGTGGTGCAGTAAACAAACTTCTAGAAGATGCGCGTAAAGAGAAAACCATCGGTGGTGCACTACAAGCTGAAGTGACTCTATTTGCTGATGACGCTTTAGCGGCGAAGATCAACAAACTTGAAGATGAACTGCGCTTTGTTCTACTAACCTCTGCGGCGAAAGTTAAGCCTCTAGGTGAGAAGACTGATGCAGCACAAGCCACGGATATCGAAGGCTTGTTTGTTGAAGTAGCAGCAGCTGAAGGCGAGAAGTGTGATCGTTGTTGGCACCACACGCCAGACGTAGGCACAATTGAAGGTCACGAGAAAATCTGTGGTCGTTGTGTGTCTAACGTAGAAGGCGAAGGTGAAGTACGTAAATTCGCGTAATTGCCTAGAACGACTGAACTTTTTTTAAAATTAACAGCCCCAGTATTTACTGGGGCTGTTTGTAGGTAAAGTAATGAGTGAAAAAGCACTGTCTTTAAAGCAATCTGGTATTCGCTGGTTATGGTTAGCGGTGGTTATCTTTTTAGCTGATATTGGCATTAAGTATGTTGTAATGAACAACATGGGATATGGCTGGGCAAACCGCATAGAAATTTTGCCATTCTTTAATCTTTTGTACGTGCATAACTATGGTGCTGCTTTTAGCTTTTTGAGTGATCAAGCGGGCTGGCAACGTTGGTTATTCACAGGTATTGCTTTTATCGTTACAGGTCTTTTGACTTACTGGATGAGCAAACTACCAGCGAAAGAGAAATGGAATAATATTGCTTATGCCATGATTATTGGTGGCGCAGTAGGCAACGTATTCGACCGAGTAATACATGGGTTTGTAGTGGATTATTTGGACTTTTTCTGGGGCAATTATCATTGGCCAGCGTTCAACCTTGCAGACATGGCGATCTGTATTGGTGCCGCGATGATTATTCTTGACGGCTTTCGAAAGAAAGACGAGGCGAAAGCCTAAGTAGTGGCAGTGTATATTGCGAAAAGTTGAATAACCCTAAGCGTCGCCCGTTGATTCGGGCGACGCTTTTTATTATGTTGGAGCGCCAATCAGCATATCAATGTATAAAAAGACCAAGCTGACAGCGTAATAACCCAAGAACAAGGAAGCAGTAACGTGACAACAATAACCAATGAATCTGTAGTAACCCTTCACTTTACGATTAAAATGAAAGACGGATCGGTTGCGGATAGTACTCATAACATGGGTAAACCAGCGAAATTTGTTATGGGTGATGGCAGCTTGAGTGAAAACTTTGAGCAGTGCTTAATAGGCTTAGAAACAGGCGCACAAAAAGCGATTGAGCTAAAAGCAGAAGACGCGTTTGGCATGCCAAACCCAGACCATGTACACCATATGGATCGCACTAAGTTTGTAGGTGATGCAGAAGTAGAAGTGGGTACAATCATGGCGTTCAGTGGTCCTGATGGTATGGAAATCCCGGGCATTATTACAGAGATTGCTGGCGATTCAGTCACTGTGGACTTCAACCATCCTCTAGCGGGACAAGACGTGACTTTCGAAGTTGAAATTTTGTCAGTAGAATAGCGAACCCAATAAAGATAATTTCCATGAGCAATGAAATGAAAATCCTATTAGCTAACCCACGCGGCTTTTGTGCTGGTGTAGACCGTGCGATTAGCATCGTAGAGCGTGCGCTAGAGATGTATCAGCCACCGATTTATGTTCGTCATGAGGTGGTGCATAACCGTTTTGTGGTTGAAGGGCTAAAACAACGTGGCGCTGTCTTCGTTGAAGAGCTGCATGAAGTGCCAGACAACAACATTGTGATTTTTTCTGCTCATGGTGTATCGCAAGCGGTTCGTCAGGAAGCCAAGCAGCGAGATTTGACGGTATTTGACGCGACGTGCCCGTTGGTAACCAAAGTGCATATGGAAGTAGCGCGAGCAAGCCGCCGCAATATGGAAGTGGTTCTGATTGGTCACGCAGGTCACCCTGAAGTGGAAGGCACAATGGGGCAGTACGCGAGTGAAACCGGTGGTATGTACTTGGTTGAAACCCCGGCCGATGTTGAGAAACTGAAGTCGATTGTGAAAGATCCATCTGATCTTCATTACGTAAGCCAAACGACACTTTCTGTAGATGAAACTGCCGATGTTATCGAAGAGCTACGCCGCGTCTTCCCAGATATCCAAGGACCACGTAAAGACGATATCTGTTACGCGACACAAAACCGCCAAGATGCCGTACGTGAATTAGCGGGTGACGTAGATGTGATGGTTGTGGTGGGTTCGAAAAACTCATCAAACTCTACACGTCTTAAAGAGCTAGCTGAAAAGCTAGGGACACCTGGCTACTTAACCGACTGTCCGGAAGATATCAAACCTGAATGGTTCGAAGGCAAAACAAAGGTCGGCGTGACTGCGGGGGCATCTGCTCCGGAAGAGCTCGTTAATCAGATTCTAGAGCGAATCAAAGAACTCGTCGGTGCCGAAGCGGTCGATGAAGTACTTGGTCGTGAAGAGAATATGTTCTTTGAAGTACCCAAAGAACTGCAAATCAAGCAAGTGGATTAATCTCCATTTATCGAATATTCAAAAGGCGACCAGAGGGTCGCCTTTTTTACATCTCTCTCAGTTCATTTAGGTAATCACGAATTTGGTCTTTCCCTAAACCATCGATAATCATATCGGACATCTTCGTGATTCTTCGCTCAAGCGACTGAGCAACCCTTTCGCAATGTGCGTACACCTCTTCATCAGAACCTTCAGTCGGAAAGACATCGACTTGCCAGTTTACTCGAACGCCCCCCGCAAGCCATTGAGGAGCTGCCTCTTGATGTAAAGAGTCACAGAGAATAATAACGATGTCAGGAAGAAACTGAGTTCGCTCTTCCCATGAGTGGGTGTGGATATGTGGAATGGGAAGTTGGTGGTCATCTAAATATTTTTGCACCACCGGGTGAACTTTGCCTGTGGGATGAGAGCCACCGCTGGCGACACTAAAATCTGCTGGCAGGATATGGGTTGCGATCGACTCAGCGAGCACACTTCGTCCAGCATTGTGCTTACATATGAATAAAACTTTATACATCATCGCCTCGTCTTTTCGGAGCGTCTTATTTATACGCTAGCGGAAACTCAGCGGTGATGTGTGAACTTTTTGTGTTAGTGGCTAATGCCCAGCATCTCTTTGAGCACTTTAAGGTAGCGGCGGCTTACTGGTATCTCAAAGCCAGTTTTGGTGATGATTTCTGCTAATCCGTTTTCGAGTAATTTGATTTCGCTGATGGCCTTAATACTGACTAAGTATTGGCGATGACAGCGTACCAGTGGGGTTTTCTCTTCTAGCGTTTTTAATGTTAGTTGAGTGCTCGCGGCTTGGCTGGTGGAGCGTACATGCACGCCGCTGATGTCACTGTATGCACATTCTACCGTGTCGGTGGCCATGATGACGATACGGTTGTGCCCGATGCACGGAATCTGATCTAAAGTGTCGGGCGTAATAGCAGACAGTTGTTGAGTTAGGGCGGATTGACTAATGACTTTATTTAGCCGTTTGACCGTTTTGGTTAAACGGCATGGGTCGACAGGTTTGAGCAAGTAATCAAAGGCGTTGTCTTCAAACGCTTGAATTGCATACTGGTCGTAAGCCGTGACAAAAACCACATAAGGCATGGTTTCTGGATCAAGCATTCCAAGTAGTTCAATCCCAGTGACTTGAGGCATTTGGATATCGAGAAACACCACATCAGGTTTGAGCTCATTGATTTTTTTTAGACCAAGGATCGCGTTTGAGGCATTGCCCACCACTTCAACTTGTCCTGTTTCATCCAATAACTCTGTCAGCTCTTCACGAGCAAACTGTTCATCATCAATGACGAGTGCGGTTAACATCCAACATTACCTTTATTGCTTCAGCGTGCTTTTATGATTTTGGGGGAATGATAAAGCTCATTTTAGTAAATTGATGTGGCTCGCACGTAATTTTTAGCGATGCATCACGCCCAAATTGATTAGTGAGACGTTTGTCGACAATTTCTAAACCTAGCCCGGAGTGGTTTTCTTTTGGCGGTTCAAAACTGCCTGCATTGTCTTCGACAGTAATCAAATGACCTTGTGGGTGTGCTTCGCTGTATATATGAACTTTACCACCTTCAAGCATGTTTGAAATGCCGTGCTTAATGGCATTCTCAACCAAAGGCTGGAGTGTAAAGCTTGGCAATTTGATGTCCAGCAATTCAGGCTGAATATCGATTTCAACCTCTAAGCGGTCCGTAAAGCGGGCCTTCTCGATGCTCAAGTACGAGTTCACATGCGCTAGCTCTTCTTTTAGCGTCACGGTATTAATGTTTTGCTTTAAATTGCTACGGAAAAAGTGCGATAAATTTTGGATCAACTCACGTGCTTTATCAGGATCACGACGAGTAATCGCACTAATGGTATTGAGTGCATTAAACAAAAAGTGTGGATTCACCTGAGCGTGAAGCAGTTTGATTTCTGCTTGAGCGAGTAAGGCTTGTTGTTGTTGGTAGTCGCCATACAAGATTTGGCTAGAGAGAAGCTGCGCTATCCCTTCTGCCATTGACATGTTGGCCGTAGAGAACAATTTACGCTTCGGTTCATAGAGCTTAATGGTACCAATGACCTCTTTTCCCGCACGCAGTGGGATGATCAGCGCGGAGCCAAGTTTGCAGTCTTTTGCGATGGAACATTGGTATGGACGTTCTGCGCCATCAAGATAAATGATGTCGTTTTTCTCCATGGAGTCTAATGTGCTTTGCGATGAAATCGGCGTGTTCGGTTTATGGTGATCATCGCCAATGCCCACAAACGCCAAGATTTTTTCTTGGTCGGTAATCGCGACAGCGCCCACTTTGGTTTCTTCATAAATAATACGCGCGATTTTCTCAGCGTTTTCGGTGTTGAAGCCGTTGCTTAGAATTCCCACTGAGCGATCAGCAATGGTGAGTGCTCGACGCGAAAACGTCGCAGAAAACTTTTCAAAGATCGCTTTTCTGTCTTGCAGGATACTCATGAACAATGCCGCACCAAATGAGTTCGCGATGATCATCGGTGCTGCAATGGCAGACACCAGCTCATAGGCTTGATCAAAGGGTTTAGCGACGGCGAGCAGCAAAATCATTTGCACCACTTCTGCAATAAACGTGACGCTGAATACGACGCTTGGATTAAACAGCAATGCGCCTTTATTTCGCTTGATAAGGTAAACGTGGAGCAAGCCACCAATTACACCCTCGGCGGTGGTTGAAATTGCGCAGGCGAGGTCAGTAAAGCCACCAAGAGAGTATCGATGGATGCCACCAGTAAATCCGACGGCGAAACCTACAACAGGTCCACCAAACAGCCCGCCCATGACCGCGCCGATCGCTCGAGTATTGGCAATAGCGTCGTTGATATGCAGACCGAAATAGGTGCCGAGAATACAAAAGCCAGAGAAAAGTACGTAACAAATTAGGCGGTGGCTTAAGCGCGAAGAAATACTCAGCAAAGGTAAGATGATTGGCGTTTTACTTAGCATGTAAGCCAAAACTAAGTAAACACACATCTGTTGTAAAAGGGAAACGACCAGTTCCATAGTGAACCTAACCTAGAATCAATGTTGTTATTGTATACCTAAGTCACTTCAAGATGCTTGGCTCAGATAAATAAAGACAGCTTAATACATGGCGCTGCGCTCCGAGTTCTGAATCTTAAAGTGACTTGGGTATAAAACAAAAAGAGCCTGCAATTGGCAGGCTCTTATCTTAGTCACTCGGATGTGACGAGTATTACGCTGTTTCTGACACGGCTTGTGGTTTCTCTTCGTCAGCCAGTTCAGTTTCACCTTTACCCTTAGAGGTTTTGATAACGTAACCAGTCACTGCTAGGGCAAACACAATACCGACGATAGTTGATAGTTGCATTGGCAGGCCAAAACCTAGCGAGCTGTTGTTTAAGATGAACGTGACACATACCGTGGTCATGAAGATAGCAGGGATAGTGGTAATCCAGTGCAGCTTGTTGTGACGTAGTAGGTAAGCGGACGCAGTCCAAAGCATCATTACTGCTGTTGTTTGGTTAGCAAAACCGAAGTAGCGCCAGATAATGCCGAAGTCTACTTGAGTTAAGATACCGCCGATAACGAACAGTGGAAGTGCCATCAGTAGGCGGTTACGTAGCGTCTTTTGTTCCATGTTGAAGTATTCAGCAAGGATCAGACGGCTTGAACGGAATGCTGTATCGCCAGACGTAATTGGTAGGATAACCACACCTAGGAACGCAAGGATACCACCGAACACACCAAGCAGACCAAATGATGCGCTGTATACCACGTTACCAGGGCCACCGTTTTTCACAGCTTCTGATAGTGCATCTAGAGAGCCGAAGAAAGACAGAGCGATAGCACACCAGATTAGCGCGATAACACCTTCACCAATCATTGCTCCGTAGAAGACGAAACGACCGTTTTTCTCGTTTTCCATACAACGTGCCATCAGTGGAGACTGAGTCGCGTGGAAGCCAGAGATCGCGCCACATGCGATAGTGATGAACAGTGCTGGCCATAGTGGCATATCATTTGGGTTAAGGTTCGAGAACATGTCTGAAACTTGGAAGTCACCCATTACTGTGTGTTCGCTAGAAAACGCAACGGCTGTCATTAGACCAACAGACATAAAGATGAGTAGAGCGCCAAACAGTGGGTAGAAGCGGCCAATGATTTTATCGACAGGAACAATCGTCGCAATGATGTAGTAAGCGAAGATAGCGATAACCATAGTCGTCATGCTTACGCTCAAGCTTGTTTGATCATTGATGAGGTTAGTAATCATGCCTGCAGGAGCAGAAACGAACACTACGCCAACAAGAAGCAGTAGGACAATGGCAAAAATATTCATAAAGTGTTTTGCGCCATTACCTAGGTAGCGACCTGTGATAGTAGGTACAGATGCGCCGCCGTTACGCACTGAAAGCATGCCAGAGAAGTAATCGTGTACTGCGCCAGCAAAAATACAACCGACAACAATCCAAAGCATTGCCGCTGGACCGTATAGTGCACCCATGATTGGGCCGAAAATTGGACCAACACCAGCGATGTTAAGTAGCTGAACTAGATAAACTTTCTTTGTTGACATTGGAACGAAGTCAACACCGTCCGATTTGGTGTGAGCAGGCGTTTGGCGTTTTTCATTGATGCCGAAAATCTTCTCGACGAAAGCGCCGTAGATGAAGTATCCGCCGATTAGGGCTGCGACACAGGTTAGAAACCACATCATAGCAATTGTCCTTGGTCTTAGTTGGGTAGGGTAATTTTTTAATCTCAGGATGCATGTTATGCGTCACTTGTGTTAAATGCATTCGGTTAGTAGATGAGTGGTCGAATAGAGCACTGAGTGGTCGATATGCTGCTTGAGCGGTTTTTAAAAATGGCGAACGGTTGATTGCAGTAGTGAGCGGCTGATTCGAGGCGTCAGTGGTTTAATCTGCAAGCTAAGCGGCAAACGCCAATAATTAGTGGTAAGCTTATTTTTGAAAACAATTACTTAAGGAAGAACCATGAAAAAGGCAACGTTAGGTTTGGCGCTGGCTTTACTTGCAGGATGCGCTGCAACGACGGAAGATCTTGCCAAGTCAGGAGATTGGCATCAGATCGGATATCAAGATGGTGTAGCCGGACATACATCACGCACGATGAGCGAGCTGCGTGAGTTGGGTAGCGTTAAGCAAAGTGACTACGACCAAGGTTATTTAGAGGGTCTACGTGAATACTGTAACCCTGCTTTTGCGTATCAAATGGGGCTATCTGGTCAGTATTATGAAGGGGTTTGTGAGGGTACTGAGCAAGCACAAAAATTCCGTATGGAATGGCAGCGTGGCTGGAATGAGTACTCAAATTAATAGTCAATAAAGCCGTTGTGATACCGTCCGCATAACATAATTGTGGCAAAATTCTCATTATTAAACTATGTTCATATTGCTTGATAGTGAGCACAGAAAAAGGAATCACATTATGTCAACGCAAATGGCTGGTGGCTGGAGTCCATTTAATGAACTCAAAGCAGAGGATAAAGAAGTATTTGCTAAAGGTATCGAGGGGTTTGTCGGCGTCAAATACTCCCCTTTGGTTGTGGCTACTCAAGTCGTAGCCGGACAAAACTATGCGTTTTTCTGTAATGCAGAAGTTGTCTACCCTGGAGCACAACCATACCCAGCAATGGTTCATATGTTCAGCGACCTTGAAGGTAAAGTCGGTATTACTCACATTGAACGATTGAACTACTAAATTAAGCCATAAAAGGCGCCTGACTTTTAAATAAGTGAGGCGCTTTATTGATTAAGGTTGATTCGCTTGATCGATCACGACTTTTCTTAAATATCCTTGTTTGGCTTTCAGTTGCTCAGTCGCGCTTTCTTTATCCAGCCCGGTTAAAATCATCAAAATCGCTAACTTGGCGTCGTAGTTCGTTTCTTTGAGCGCAGTTTTAGCCTCTTGGTTAGTACAATCTGTTGCTTGCATAACAATACGAGCCGCTCTTGCAACTAGCTTTGCATTCGTCGCTTTCACATCTACCATTAAGTTCTGATAACTTTTGCCTAGGCGAATCATACTTGCGGTAGTGAGCATGTTCAGGACGAGCTTTTGCGCCGTCCCTGATTTTAAGCGAGTGGATCCCGTTAACGCTTCAGGTCCAACAACGGGGCTTATCGCAATATCGGCAATATCTGCAATCGGAGAGTCAGGGTTACAAGATAGTGCTACAGTGGTGGCACCAAGTTCGTTCGCATACTCTAAGCCACCAATTACATATGGTGTTCGTCCACTTGCCGCAATACCAACGACGACATCGCGTTGTGTTAGCGCATTCTCTTTAAGATCTTGCTCGCCTAGTTCAGGGGCGTCTTCTGCCCCTTCTTTCGCGCGAAACATTGCCTCTTTTCCACCCGCAATAATACCAACGACCATCTCTGGAGCCGTGCCAAAAGTCGGCGGGCATTCTGAAGCGTCCAAGACGCCGAGCCGACCACTGGTGCCTGCACCGATGTAAAACAACCGACCTCCGACCTTAAATGCTTCCGTGATCTTATCAACGGCTTGAGCGATCTCTGGTAGCACTTTCTCGACCGCAATTGGGACGAGTTTATCTTGTTGGTTTAAACGCTGCACAATATCGAATGAAGGAAGAAGATCGATATCCATTGTTTCAGGATTTCGACCTTCAGAGACGAGGTGAGAAAGAGCCGCAATAAGCGCGTCATTTGTCATAGTAATTTAAGCCTTCGTGATTAATTTTTTGAGTAGAGTACGCCAAGTGAAGCGAGACGACTTGCCCCTGTGACTTCCGGTAAATTGCTAGGGAGGCTATGAATATAGCGCTGCGCGAGCCAAGCAAATGCCATGGCTTCCATGTAGTCACCATCAACGCCTTTTTCTGCCGTTGTAGCAACGTGCCATTGTGGCAATAACTTAGTCAATCGCTGCATTAAAAGTGGGTTTCTTGCTCCACCGCCACAGACCAATAGTTGAGGCGTGATGCCATGAGAAAACTTGTCGACTTCGTTGGCAATGGTAATCGCAGAATATTCGCAGAGTGTACGCTGTACGTCTTCGGTTGGTAAATTGTAATGAGCCAGTTGCTGATGCAGCCAGTCAATATTGAACAGTTCTCGCCCGGTACTTTTAGGTGCTGGCATGGCGAGGTAAGCTTCTTTAAGTAATTGAGTCAACAAAGTAGCGTTTACCGTTCCTTTCAGTGCAAATTGTGCATCTTTGTCGAAGCTTTGCCCAGTGTGCAGCGCACACCACGCGTCCATCAACATGTTGCCCGGACCAGTGTCATAGCCAATGACTGGTTGCTCGGGATGCAGTACAGAGATGTTGGCTATGCCACCGATGTTCAGCACCACGGTAGTGGAATCTTGCATGGCAAAGATACTTTTATGAAAAGCGGGAACCAGCGGTGCACCTTGACCACCTAGCGCCATATCTTTACGTCGAAAATCTGCAACCGTATCAATCCCTGTTTTCACTGCGATGATGTTTGCATCGCCCAATTGAGTGGTAAACGGCAAGTTTCCGGTAGGCTGATGGAACACTGTTTGACCGTGATTACCAATCGCACGAATTTGCTCTGCGACGTAACCAGACTTATTGAGCAGCTGTAACACAGCATCTGCAAATAGGTGGCCGAGCTGGTGGTCAAGTTCACCTATGGCTTTTAAATTTGTGGCTTGACCGGTACAAACAGATAACAGCATTTCTTTCAGTGCTGTGGGCATTGGGTAATCGTCGTGCGCAACCAGACGAACGTGCTCATCACTTATTTCAACCAGAGCGGTATCAACGCCGTCCATACTCGTTCCAGACATCACACCAATGTACAGTTCGTTAAATTTCATAGCCGATCTCGTCAATTCTTCATTCACTTATTGTAAAGCAAATCTGAAGCGAATAACCTCATCGAATACGAGATATTCAGCCGATTTTGAGGAGAAAACATGGGACCGTTATGGGTTGACGTCGCGGGTTATGAACTGACCGCTGAAGACAAAGAAATTCTGGAACATCCTACGGTTGGTGGCTTAATTCTATTTGCTCGTAACTATCATGATAGTGAACAGCTTCAAGCACTTACTCAATCAATCCGCAAGGCAGCCAAGCGCCCGATTTTGATCGGTGTGGATCAAGAAGGGGGGCGAGTACAACGCTTCCGTGAAGGTTTCTCGTTGATCCCAGCAGCCGAAGAATACGCCAAACATCAAAATGGTGAAGAGTTAGCACGTATGGGCGGTTGGCTAATGGCAGCGGAGTTGATAGCACACGACATTGATTTAAGCTTTGCACCCGTGCTCGATAAAGGTCATGAATGTAAAGCGATCGGTAACCGAGCATTTGGCGAAGATGCCGATACCATTCTTCGATTTAGCACCGCTTACATGCAGGGTATGAAGAGCGTTGGAATGGCAACAACAGGCAAACACTTCCCGGGTCACGGTGGTGTGATTGCTGACTCACACTTAGAAACGCCATACGACGAGCGCAGCGACATTTTCGAACAAGACATGGCTATCTTTAAAGCGCAAATTGATGCCGGTATTTTAGATGCCATGATGCCTGCTCACGTGATTTTTCCGAACTACGACTCTCAGCCAGCGAGTGGTTCAGAATACTGGTTGAAACAAGTTTTGCGACAGCAACTCGGTTTTAAAGGCTTGGTTTTCTCCGATGATCTGACGATGGAGGGCGCTGCCATCATGGGTAGTCCTGCCGAGCGTGGGGCTCAAGCCTTGAAAGCCGGTTGCGATATGCTATTGATGTGTAATAAGCGTGAAGCACACATTGAGGTGTTGGATAACTTGCCAGTATCAACAGTGCCACTGGCGGATGCGTTACTGAAAAAACAGTCGTTTTCTCTAAGCGATCTCAAGTTATCTCAAGAGTGGAAAGCGGCGAGTGAAGCGATGAAACGCTTGACCAGCTAAACCTCTTGTAAACGATTCAAAACACCGATTATAAGCCAAAGTAAATTATACTTTGGCTTTTTATTTAGCTGTAAATTATAATTTACACCAAATGTTTTTTATTGTGTACGCTTGTTTTTCTTTTTTAGCCTGTTATCTTGTCTTTAAAGCTTAGTTGTCTCACCAAGGATTTGGTTGGGTGTAAAAATAAATATACAGGTTAGAGTTATGCAGAAAAGTGAGTTGAGCAATATTAATATTAGCGAAGAGCAGGTTCTTATTACCCCAGAGGAGCTAAAAACCAAGCTTCCTTTGAGTGAAAAAGCGCGCCGCTTTATTCAAGAGTCTCGCCAAACTATCGCTAATATTATTCATAAAAAGGATCATCGCCTGCTGGTTGTATGTGGTCCATGTTCTATCCACGACGTGGAAGCGGCGAAGGATTACGCAAAACGTCTTAAAGCGCTCTCTGAACAACTAAGTGACCAACTGTATATTGTTATGCGTGTTTACTTTGAAAAACCACGCACCACGGTCGGCTGGAAAGGGCTGATTAACGATCCGCACCTCGATGGCAGCTTCGATATTGAACATGGTCTGCATGTTGGACGCGAACTGCTAGTGGAATTGGCAGAGATGGAAATCCCGCTCGCGACTGAAGCTCTGGACCCAATTAGCCCACAATACTTGGCGGATACTTTTAGTTGGGCTGCGATCGGCGCACGTACTACGGAGTCACAAACTCACCGTGAAATGGCAAGTGGCCTGTCTATGCCAATCGGTTTTAAAAATGGCACGGATGGCAGTTTGGCAACCGCAATCAATGCGATGCAAGCTGCGTCTTCTAGCCACCGTTTTATGGGAATTAACCGTGAGGGACAAGTAGCGCTATTGACCACTCAGGGTAATGCTAATGGGCATGTGATCTTACGTGGCGGCAAGCAAACTAACTACGACTCAGTGTCAGTTACTGAGTGTGAGCAAGAAATGGCGAAATCTGGCCTTGATGCATCATTAATGGTGGATTGTAGTCACGCCAACTCACGTAAAGATTACCGTCGCCAGCCATTAGTCGCAGAAGATGTTATTCACCAAATCCGTGAAGGTAATAAGTCCATTATCGGCCTTATGATTGAAAGCCATATCAATGAAGGAAATCAATCTTCTGACTTAGCTCTTGAAGAAATGAAATACGGTGTATCTATCACTGACGCATGTATCAATTGGGATTCAACTGAGGCACTATTACGTCATGCACATGAAGAGCTAGTGCCTTTCTTAGAAAATCGTCTAAAGGCTAATTAATACAGGATTTAAGGAACATCAATGGCAGTTGAACTTAACGCATTGCGCGATCAGATTGATGCAGTCGACAAGCAAATGTTGGAGCTATTAGCTCAGCGTTTGGCGCTCGTAGAGAAAGTTGGGGAAGTAAAAAGCGAACATGGTTTGCCTATTTATGCCCCTGATCGTGAAGCGGCGATGCTGGCTTCTCGCCGAGCAGAAGCTGAGAAAATGGGAATTCCTCCACAGCTTATTGAAGATATTCTGCGTCGTACCATGCGTGAGTCTTATGCCAGTGAAAAAGACTCCGGTTTTAAGTGTTTGAACCCTGAATTACGCTCAGTGGTCATTATTGGTGGTAATGGCCAGTTAGGCGGCCTGTTTGGACGTATGTTCAAGCTATCTGGTTATCAAGTCAAAGTGCTTGGTAGCAAAGACTGGGATCGTGCGGATGACATCCTAAAAGATGCGGGCCTGGTGGTGGTTACTGTGCCGATTCACCTAACAGAAGGTGTGATTGAAAAGCTAGGTAATCTGCCACAAGACTGTATTCTGTGTGACCTGACTTCTATAAAATCTAAGCCACTGCAAGCAATGTTGAATGTGCACCAAGGACCGGTGGTTGGTTTACACCCAATGTTTGGTCCAGATGTGCCTAGCCTTGCCAAGCAGGTGATTGTGTACTGTGATGGGCGTGGAAATGATCAATACCAATGGTTGCTGCAACAGTTTGGTATTTGGGGCGCGAGCTTGTGCCAGATTGATGCGCAAGAGCACGATCATGGCATGACGTTAATCCAAGCGCTGCGTCACTTCACCTCATTTGCTTACGGCATGCATCTAAGCAAAGAGAACCCGAACATTGAGCAACTGTTAAAGTTGAGCTCACCAATCTACCGCCTGGAGTTGGCGATGGTAGGGCGTCTGTTTGGTCAGGATCCAAACCTCTACGGTGACATTATTCTCTCATCGCAAGAAAACATCGACATGATTAAGCGATTCCACCAACGCTTCGGCGAAGCACTTGCGATTTTGGATAGCAAAGATAAAGCCAAATTTGTCGAAAGCTTTGAGCAGGTGAGTGAGTGGTTTGGTGATTATTCACAACAATTTATGAATGAGAGCCAAAACTTACTCAAACAGGCGAATGATAATATTCATCGCGGTTAATCGCTGGTTATCTATCCGTGTGGAGCCCGAAACGAAAAGAGCAGCTTACGCTGCTCTTTTTTGTGTCGAGAGATAAATCAGTTAGTCGCGGTATTGCTGGTATCTTCACTTGATACTGTATTGATACTGGTGTCGCGATAGGGGGAGTTGGTTAAATTGACTTGCAGACGCACGACATTATCAATCAATTGAACTAAAGGGCCCCATTTCACTTTTTTCTCTTTTTCAAATACATAATTGAAGTTTTCAGGTGTCCACTCCATCAAGTATTGAGGGTTGAGTGCTCGCCCGAGAAAGCGCACCTCATAATGCAGGTGCGGGCCAGTGGAATTACCAGAACTACCACATTGAGCAATCACATCGCCTTTACTGACAAATTGGCCGCTTTTTACTTTAAAGCGTTGTAAGTGAGCAAAGGAGCTCATAAAGCCAAATGAGTGACGAATAGTGACATAGTTGCCATAGCCACGATTACTCGGGCGAACGGTTTCCACCACTCCGTCTGCAGGTGCGAGGATTTCTTCTCCTCGTTTACAGGTAAGATCGATACCAGTATGAACGTGTCGTTTACCTGAAATAGGGTTAATGCGACTGCCATAGGAAGAAGAAATACGTTGGTATGTCACTGGGCTATCATTTGGAATCAAACGAAACATGGTTGCTCGAACCGCGGAATCGATAGCTGCTGCATCAATTCGCTCTTCTAACGCCATGTTGTTTTCATCGATCATCAGCTCTTCGTCAGCGAGACCTAGAACCGATTCGACGTCGAATACCCGTTTTCCTAATAGCTGAATTTGATTGTTTTTATCGGTCAATGACTGAGAAAGCGAGTGGTTGGTATCAAGCTGCTCTTCATAAAGCGCGGTGATTTCGGCCTTTTCACTTTCTAGTTTGGCGATGGTTTGTGTTAGTTCGTCTTTATTGTGTATCTGCTGTTGATTGAGATACCACGCGCCACCAACGACGGCGGGTAATGCCAATACCGAAGCAAATACTGCTAGGACCGAACTGCGGCCCAAATAGAACTGCTGATCGCCGTCTTTCGTCGGGATCTGCATGATGATTTTTTTAGACATAGTTATTGTTACTTAAATAGGCGTTCATTTATTTTTCTCCTAAATCAGAGAGATGTTCTAACTCTCGGTTCAGAAGGTCGTTATTGCCTACATTCAATTCTATAAATCGTTTTAGTTGGCTAATGCTCTCGATGTCTATCTTGATGATCTTTAACCTAATCTCACACTTAGAAATATCCACAATTTGCGCTTTTAACGTAATCACTTGTTCGGATTGATCAAATGAAAAAGTAACATGGGCTGGAAGGGCTGGATCCAAAGCCTCAGTCTCTTCCACTTTCATGAGTAAACCATGTAAGGAAAGATCTTGAATCCTAGCTTCAATTGCCAAGTCACGTTGTTCTACCTTCGCTGGCGCTTGATGGAGAATGCGTGAAAAGCGTCGTCTCTCTGCCATGTGCATTTTCTCGTCATGTCTTCAAACAGAATTGAATAGTATATCAATGCGAACAAAAAATGTTCGATTGCTGTTTGAAAAGTGTCGAGGTCGCTACAGAGTGACGTAAGTGCAATGTCATGTTCTTAACGAACGAGACGGGCTAATGAGCTCTTTTTTATAACAAAGAAAACAAAGGCCGCTATGATAGCGGCCTTTGTACAAATTACAATCAAACTTTGCGGGTTACGATTACTTCGCAATACGCTTGTATTTGATGCGGTGTGGTTCTGCGGCTTCAGGGCCCAACGTTTTCTTCAACCAGTCCATGTACTCGGTGTAGTTACCTTCGTAGAAGTTAACTTGGCCTTCGTCACGGTAGTCAATGATGTGGGTCGCGATACGGTCAAGGAACCAACGGTCGTGCGAGATAACCATTGCACAACCAGGGAACTCTAGTAGTGCTTCTTCTAGAGCACGCAGTGTTTCCACGTCAAGGTCGTTGGTCGGTTCGTCGAGTAGTAACACGTTACCGCCCGCTTTAAGCAGTTTCGCAAGGTGGACACGGTTACGCTCACCACCTGATAGCTCACCAATGATTTTTTGTTGGTCGCTGCCTTTAAAGTTAAAGCGTGAACAGTATGCGCGAGCTGGGATTTCGAAGTTGTTGATCTTAATGATATCAGCGCCTTCAGAAATCTCTTGGAATACGGTTTTAGAATCGTCCATGCTGTCACGGAACTGATCGACCGATGCAAGTTTCACAGTATCACCCATTTCAATTGTGCCTGAATCTGGTTGTTCAGTACCACTTAACATCTTGAATAGGGTCGATTTACCTGCGCCGTTCGCACCGATGATACCAACAATCGCACCTTTAGGGATGCTGAATGATAGGTCATCAATGAGAACACGGCCGTCAAATGACTTCGTTAGGTTCTTCACTTCAATAACTTTATCACCTAGGCGCTCACCTGGCGGGATAAACAGTTCATTGGTTTCGTTACGTTTTTGGTGATCAGAGCTTTGCAGTTCTTCAAAGCGTGCCATACGTGCTTTTGATTTCGCTTGACGACCTTTAGGGTTTTTACGTACCCACTCAAGTTCTTTCTCGATGGTTTTTTGACGAGCACTTTCTTGAGATGCTTCTTGTTGTAGACGAGCGTCTTTTTGCTCCAACCATGAGGTGTAGTTACCTTCCCATGGGATACCTTCACCACGGTCAAGCTCTAAGATCCAACCCGCGGCGTTATCTAGGAAGTAACGGTCGTGGGTGATAGCGACTACAGTACCTGTGTAATCCACTAAGAAGCGCTCTAGCCAAGCGACAGATTCTGCATCTAGGTGGTTGGTAGGCTCATCAAGCAGCAGCATGTCTGGCTTAGAAAGTAGCAGGCGACAAATAGCGACACGGCGGCGTTCACCACCTGATAGGTGCGCAATTTTTTGGTCCCATTCAGGTAAACGAAGTGCGTTTGCAGCTCGCTCAAGTGCGTTTTCTAGGTTGTGACCATCTTTCGCTTGGATCAGAGCTTCAAGTTCGCCTTGCTCTTTTGCAAGTGCGTCGAAGTCTGCATCTGGCTCTGCGTAAGCCGCATAGACCGCATCCAAACGTTTCAGTGCGTCAGCAACGTCAGCAACCGCTTCTTCAACAACTTCACGAACGGTTTTTGATTCGTCTAATACTGGCTCCTGGGGTAGGTAGCCTACGTTTAGACCAGGTTGTGGACGCGCTTCACCGTCGATATCCGTGTCGATACCTGCCATGATACGTAGCAGTGTGGATTTACCTGCACCGTTCAGACCTAAAACACCGATTTTCGCACCAGGGAAGAAGCTCAGAGAGATGTCTTTAAGAATTTGACGCTTAGGTGGCACAATCTTGCTCACCCGCGACATGGTATATACGTATTCAGCCATTGCCGATCGTTCCTAAATTAACTGTCATTCAAACCCATCATTTTATACCAAGTGCTTTGTTTTTGTTACCGCATTGCAAGAATTTCCCTTTCGAATGGATTTCTTATTTTGAGCTGACCGGAAACTTACACGGTTAGGGTATACACTTTTGTTATTCGTTATAAATGACGAAGTGCTTTCTGCGCAAGTTAGGAACTCCTTGTCTCCATCGTCTTAAAAGTTTCACGAGTACAATTTTTAATACACTAAGTTGCTTTACATGGACATCTGCATTCTGTGTAAATAGATGCATGTGTGAAAATTGCCTTAACATCACATGAACGCTAACAAAACGAGGCTTTGGGGCAGTATATGTCTGGGGAAAATGACACAAATGAGATTCAACGTATCTGAATTGGCTAAAAACGTATGCTGTGCAGCCGTGCTGTGTGCGATGAGTTTGAGTGCTAATGCCGCGCTGAGCTTGGAAAAGCAGCGTGAAGTTTATGAGCAAGCTCAAGATTTATTAGATAAAAATGACATCGACGGATACCTTTCGATCCGTCCTAAAATTTCTGACTATCCACTGACGCCTTATGTGGACTACCGAACATTTATTAGACAGTTACCGGAAAAATCGCCACAGCAGGTGAACGAATTTATTTCGGAGCACGAGTCGTTTCCTTTTTCTCGTCGTGTTCGCGCTCCATACCTCAACCATCTTTATAAGCAAAAAGATTGGAAAACCATTACTGAGTTTCAAAAAGTCATTCCAAGTGGCGAGCGTTACCAATGTATTTTCTACGTAGCTCAGTTAGAGCAAGGTAAGAAAGTTGCCGCGTTTAAAGGGGCTGAGCATATGTGGTTGCGTGGCAGAAGTATTGCCGATGAGTGCGATCCATTATTCGCAGCATGGGACAAGGCAGGTGAACGTACTGATGAATTAATTCTCCAGCGTATGCTACTGGCGTTTGATGCACGTAATGGCAGTTTGATGAGTTACTTACTTAAATTGCCTAAATCCTCGCAGGCAAGGCAACAAGCGAAAGAAATGAAGGCGTTGTTTGATAACCCTTCAAGCGTTGCGGAGTTCGCGAAGAAAAAACCGGCTAATGATTTTAATCGAGCGCAAAGCGAATATGCGTTGGAAAAGCTAGCTCGCATGAATACCAGTCAAGCGCAGAGTGCGTATGATGCCGTCATTAAAGGGCAGAAGTTTTCTCCAGAAAAGGCGCAAGCCCTGGCTGACTATATCGCATTTCGATTGACCCGTACTGAGTCTGAGTCACTAGCTAAGTGGCGCGATGATAAAACGAAAACCAGCCAGTACTTACCGCTCATTGAAACTCGCATTCGCTTAGCGATTCAGAACGCGGATTGGAAGGGCGTACAAGAATGGATTGCCGTTCTCAATAAAGAAGAGCAAGCGTCGCTTCGCTGGCAATACTGGCTTGGACGAAGTGAAATTGCGTTAGGTGATGACATCGCAGGGAAACAGCGTTTAGCGACTTTGGTCGGGCAGCGAAACTTTTATAGTGTGGCAGCCGCTAATGCGATTGGACAATCAATCAAATACCCTACGCATACGGTTAAGTTTGATAAGCGAGTGGTTCAACCCTATCAAGACTCGTTAGTTCGTATTGAAGAGTTGATCGCGACGGACAAAATTGCAGCAGCGAAAAGTGAATGGGCACATTTATTGCGCCGCGTAGGGAAAGATGAAAAGGCGATGTTGGCGGCTTATGCGTCTTCTAAGCGTTGGCATAACCTAACGGTGACCGCGAGTATTCAAGCGCAGATGTGGGATAATATCGAACTGAGGTTCCCGATTGCGCATCGCTGGTGGTTTAACTTTTATGCAAAAAAACACAACATAGATCCCGTGACGATGATGTCCCTAGCTCGACAGGAAAGTGCGTTGGATGTCGAAGCCCGTTCTCCAGTTGGTGCTCGTGGTCTTATGCAGATCATGCCCGCTACAGCAAAGTACACAGCACGTAAATATAAGTTGAGTTATCAAGGTACGCAGGATCTCTACAATGTGGGCAAAAATATCGAAATTGGTAGCCATTATTTGCAAGGCTTATTAGAGGATTACGATAATAATCGTATTTTTGCTCTTGCTGCTTATAATGCAGGTCCTAACAGAGTAAAAACGTGGCGAGAGCGTACCCAAGGAAAAGTGGATGCTTATGCCTTTATTGAGGCAATTCCATTTAGAGAGACACGCGGTTATGTACAAAACATCCTGATGTTTGAAACATATTACCGTGATCTTTTGGGTATCGATGGCGCGTTCTTGAATCAACATGAGATCAATACCAAGTATTGAGTGAGGTAACTTGATGTCGCACGAACCCGAGTACAAAGACTGGCAACAGATTATTGAGCTAATTCGAACTAGCATGGACAGTGAGCAAGATGACATGCTGTTAACCATGCTGATGTCACGTGATGAGAGAGAATCATTAATATCACGCGTTAATATTATTAACGAGCTTCTTAAAGGAGAATTATCTCAACGTCAGATCAGCCAGATGCTTGGCGTGGGTATTGCCACTATTACTCGTGGTTCTAACGAGTTAAAGTCTAAATCTGATGAAGAGAAAGACAAACTCAAGGTTTTGTTAGAGCAAGTTGCGGTATCTAAGTAGCCAGTGATTCCAATTCGCCTTTAGGTATCGGTATCACAAGTGGTTAAGATAACGTGTTAAAAAGGGCGGAAATATCCGCCCTTTTTCGTACCTAGCGAATGGGGGAGCGTTATAAATTTGAAGGGAAGTGCTCAGGGTTTGTGAATGGAATCAGAGCCAGAATCAAGGCTTGATGGTAAACCGAACTTCGAGTCAGCTGGTTTTGGGTGAGCAGGCTGATGGCACCACCTTTCTGTTTGATGTTCTCGGTACCAAACACCTCATCCATGACATCTCCCAGCTCATTCGCATGCTCGAGTTTTTCCAATACTTTGGGCGGCAGCATTAAGCTCGCAGAGCGAGATTCACCGCGGTGAGTATTCGACTCAATAACCATCCACGCAAACGTCACGTTTGTTTCAATTCCCGCTTCAAGTCCGACATAGTAATCCGCGTTTGGCATCTCTACTTTTGCGTTTTTAACGCGGTTTAGTGCACCGCGATGAGTTTCTTCATCAGTCATAGGTTGATCTGCGACTTCACTAGGTACACTGACGCCGACGAAGTTGAACTCTTGGTGCGGAAATGCACTGTTAAATGCACTTTGAACGGCATTAATTTTAGCTGGGTTTAGCGATGCGATTACGACTTTTTGGGTTGCCATGATCTTTTTACTCACTGGTGTCTATTAACTCAATTTTACTTGGGTAGGCTTTACGTTCTCACTAGGGTAACAGCCTAATACTTTCAAGTGTTTAGTGATTTTTGTTAGCTCTTCTAGTGCCTGTTGCATTTCTGTCGAAGCAAGATGAGATTCCAAGTCTACGTAGAACATTTCTTCCCATGGGTTCCCCATAATTGGACGTGATTCTAGCTTGGTCATATTGATGCCGTAACGTTGCAGCACTAATAGTGTTTCAACCAATGAGCCGGCTTCTTGGGAGGTCGACATGATCAAGGTGGTTTTTGCTGGAATCTGAGTTGAAACCTCAACTGGTTTGCGAGCAACCACGATAAAACGAGTATGGTTCTCAGTTTGGTTTGCGATGTTGCCTTGAATTGCTTGCAAGCCGTATAGCTTACCGCTTGATGCATTACCAATTGCAGCAACATCATCACGATCCATCTCTTGGACTTTTTTCATTGCATCTGCTGTGCTGGCGCAAGACTCCAGTTTTACCCCTTTCATACGGCTTAAAAACTCGCTGCACTGTTGGTGTGGCTGAGGATGTGAATACAGCGTTTTAATGTTTTCCAGACGAATGTCTTTTTTCGCAACTAAGCAGTGCTCGATTGGTTGAGTTAGCTCTCCAACGATGTACAGCGTCGTGTGTTGTAGTAGGTCGTACACTTCATTAATAGAGCCTGAACTGGTGTTTTCGATAGGCAGAACACCATAATCAGCATGGCCCGATTCTACTGTTTGAGTCACTTCTTTGAAGTGTTCGCAGTTGAGCTCGATAAGTTCTGTATTTTTACGGCTGAAGTATTCGCGGCTTGCCAAGTGCGAGTAAGAGCCTTTGGCTCCTAAGAAAGCGACGCGAGCAAGTGGCTTACGACTTTGTTGCGGGTTAACGAGGTTTTGCAGGTAACTTTGCTGAAGAAGCACTGAGTCTTCAATGATGGTATGGAATAGTTTAGTGATGTACTGCGCGTCGAGTTCGTATTTATCTCGGCCATTAGAAATCAGCTTAACTAATAGTTGTTGTTCTCGAACGGCATCACGAACGGGTTTTGAGGTTTGTACTTTGCTTTTGGCTACTTCAATGCTGAGTTTACGGCGCTCAGACAATAAGCTGAGGAGTTGATCATCCAACTCATTCAAGCGCAAACGAATTTCTTCGAGGGAAATAGGTTGGTCTGTCATCAATTCTTTCCTTATAAAAAAGCCTCCCGATTTGGGAGGCTTTCTGTTTGTTTTTGACTTTTCTTTCACAAACGAGTTCGCCCCTCCGACTATGGGAGGAAAAAGAAGTCAAAAATAAACAGTGAGGTTAAATGCATAAATAGTGCTTAATTTATGAGTGTTTAAACACAATAAGCAAGGCAGGGGAGAGCGTCAAGCAAAAAAATAGCGCCTTTCGGCGCTATTTCCTCAATCTGGTCAGTTTACTCTTCTTCTTCCACTAGCTCAGGCTTATTTGCACGTCGAGCTTCAGGTTTGTGGGTCAGCTTGTTCAATTGTCGTTCTAGTTTTTGCTCCACTTCGTTGATAGCTGCGTAAAGATCTTCGTGAGTTGCTGAGGCAATGAGCTGGCCTTTAGGAACTTTAATAACCGCTTCGAATTTCTTCTGTTTGTTTGGTTCCTCACTGAAAGTTGCTTGGCAACCAATTAGGTCTACTTGCCATTTCTCCAGTTTTTTAAACTTGCTCTCAATATGAGCTCGGATTGCAGAGGTGATTTCGATGTTTTTGCCAGTGATATTCATTGTCATAAGTGTTTTTCCTCTGTTGCATCCCTCATGGGTTGAGTTCAGATTACCGCTTTAAGTATAAAAAAATGTGACTCAGATCATTATTTTGTTCGGGTTTTTTATGATGAAAAATGAATGTGATCTCACTCAAGATCTGCTGAGATTTATCGTGAAATTGCTTGTTATCGGTTAGTAAATCCGTAGATTGAATAGAGTACTCAGCTGAAAACGTCTTCGTTTTTAGGGAAGTTTTACGGCCTAATATTAGAGGTGGTTAAAATTTAACTATACGTAAAGTGTGATGACAGTCACTGAGTCTCTCAGACGAGTTTATTTACAAAGCCGCTTATTGTACAAGCGGCTTTTTTGTGTCTGGCGTTTGACTGACTTTTCGTAGCGGTATCATGAAGACGGGATCCTTTGGAGCCAGTGATACCCGCTCTAGACTTTTGACTTGGTCCAAACTTTCTAGCTGTTTGTATATAACGTAATAGCGATTAATACTGGTAACGTACCCAACCGTTGAGCTTAAACTTTTCCGCATAACGACTTCCACGTTATTGAACCAAACATTAGGATCGTAGCCTTGCTGGGCTGCACGTTTACGAATTCGTTCTACATTCCCGGGGCCAGCATTGTAAGCCGCTAAGGTAAAGTAGAGTTTATTTTCCGCCGTAATAGCAGGATCACTGAAGTACTGCTTACGCAAAAATGCTAAATACTTCACGCCAGCATGAATATTGTTTTCTAGCTGCCGAACGTTTTTGATATTGATATTAGGGTCTCGAGCCGTGCTGGGTAAAACTTGCATTATGCCGACTGCACCTCGACTTCCAACGAGGTCGTTATTAAAGCCGGACTCTTTATAAGCGACGGCTGCGATCAGTAGATAGTCGATATCGTACTTCTCGCCATAGCGTGAAAACAACGTAGCAAGCTTTTCTAGCTGAGCAATTTTCTTGGGGTTAAGGGCTTTGTTTAGCCAACCTGTGTTATCGATGTATTTTCCGTAAATGACGTTACCGAGCAGTGTCCCAGAACGAGATTTCTGAATAAACTTGTTCACGACGGCTTTCAAACTTGGGCTGTTTTCCCGCATTGCCCAAGCGATTTTACCATTTTCACGAATAGGAATTTCTGGGTGAGCTCGAATATCATCCATCACTTTCAGCCAAAGTTTGGCTTTATGGCTATCGAGAACAATGGCTTTGACGTAGCCGTTATTGAGCATCCCAACCAGTTCGTAGTCTTGCAGTGTTTCTTCAATAAAATGTACGACAACGGGTGGCAAGCCTTTTTTATTTAGCTTCTTATTTAGTGCTTGAATACTCTCAAAGTAGCTAGAACTGGCACGTACCCAAACCTCTTTGCCGCTCAGTTGCTCAATGTTAGTCATGGCTGGTGTGCTTTTGTTCGTGACTATCCACTCGTCAATACCAGTAAGAATGGGTGAACTAAAATCGACTTTCTGTTTACGTGTGTTGGTAATGGTCAGATTGGCGACGACTAGATCACCGGAGCCATTTTCTAAGGCTGGCAGAAGTTGGTCACGGGCTAGAGGAATAATTTGTACGTTAAGTTTCGGTTTGAGCTTACGAAGGTCTTTTTCGAAATGCGCCAGGAGTTCTGCACCTATTCCTTTTGGTGTACCGCCCTCAATGTAATAGAAGCCTAGATCAGCAGAAACGAGGACACGTAAAACATTCTTCTCTTTAATAACATCGAGATCCCCAGTGTAAGGAGGTTGCTTGAGTGGTGATATTTGCAGTGCGCAAACGGAAGCAGACAATAAGAGCAGCATGACTGCGCATAGCTTAGGTATCGTCACGTTCACATCCTTTTATAAAGGGGAGGGGAACTTTAAGCATATGTAGAGCCCCGTAGATCATCAAGCAAGGGCAGAACACGCTATTGCGGGTAATAAAAAACCGCCACGGTAAAAACGGTGGCGGTTTAGTTTGAAGCGGCTCAGTTACTTCACAGGGTTGAGCTCGATAAGCTTTTCAGTTCTTGCTACGGCGTCTTCCAAACCGAGTTGCTTGTAGGCCTCTAGCTGGATAGTCAGTGACTTACGTGCCGCTTCGGTGTCTGGGAATGCTTTTTGTAGCTCTTGACTGCGATTAATTGCAGCTACCCAGGCTTCACGGCGGAGGTAGAAGTCAGCCGTCGCTAAGTCATAGTTCGCTAGGCGGTTTTTCAGCGCAACCATGCGTTTTTGTGAATCTTGTGCGTATGGGCTGTTCGGGTAGCGTTGAAGCAGTTTTTTGAAGTCATCAAACGCTTTTTTTACTGGCTCAGGATCGCGATCGCTTCGATCTACGCTGAACAGATCATGCATAAAGTTACGATCTTGCGCCATATGGCTTAGGCCGCGCATGTACAGTACCCAGTCCATTTTTTCATGGGTTGGGTTTAAACGCATAAAGCGAGAAATGGTTGCCAAGCCCAAAGCAAGGTCGTCGTTTTTGTAGTACGCATAGATTAGGTCAAGCTGCACCTGTTCTGAGTAGGCACCGAATGGGTAACGTGAGTCTAATGCTTCCAGTTTCTCAATTGCAGAAAGCCAATTACCACTTTGAAGAGAAATCTGTGCGTCTGCATACAGTTCCGAAGGCGGCACATCAGGAACGATTTCTTCTTTGCTTGCACATCCAAACAGAAGGGATACCGCTAAAAGGCCTGTTAAAGTCTGACGTTTCATATCAGGAGTCTGTTCCTTGAATCTAAATATTTCTTAAGCTGCCGTTACTTTCTTTCCAGTAACAGATACAATGACGTAATAGTCTATTTTTTCACAGTCGTGAGCATTAGTCTCACAGTTTTTAAAAAAGTTCGATATGGCTCAGCAGATTGTATTAACAAATACCGTAAAAGATAGCCAGTTAGGTCAACGTTTAGACCAAGCTATCGCCGAATTATTCGCGGACTTCTCTCGCTCGCGCCTGAAAGAGTGGCTGCTTGATGGGAAAGTTCAAGTTAATGGTGAAGTTGTCACCAAACCTCGCACCAAAGTAATGGGTGGCGAGGAAATTACATTGCAAGCCGAGTTAGAAGATGAAGAACGCTGGGAAGCGCAAGATATCCCGCTAGATATCGTCTATGAAGATGACGATATTATCGTTATCAACAAACCTCGTGACTTTGTGGTTCACCCAGGTGCCGGTACGCCAGATGGTACAGTGCTTAATGCGTTGTTGCATCATTACCCTGATATCGCAGAAGTGCCTCGTGCGGGCATTGTGCACCGTCTGGATAAAGACACAACGGGGCTGATGGTGGTGGCGAAAACTGTACCAGCACAAACTCGCCTGGTTCGCGCACTGCAAAAACGTAATATTACTCGTGAGTACGAAGCAATCGCTATTGGTCGTATGACAGCGGGTGGTAAAGTGGACCAACCTATTGGTCGTCATTCTACCAAGCGCACGCTTATGGCGGTAGCACCAATGGGTAAACCAGCGGTAACGCACTACCGTGTCGCTGAGCGTTTCCGCGAACACACACGTATCCGTCTGCGTCTTGAAACGGGTCGTACGCACCAGATCCGTGTGCACATGTCTTACCTTCAGCATCCGCTGCTCGGTGATATTGCATATGGTGGACGTGCTCGCATCCCGACAGGTGCTTCTGAAGAGCTAACGGCAATGATCCGTGGCTTCGATCGCCAAGCATTGCACGCCGTAATGCTACGCTTTGAACATCCAATTACGGGAGAAGTACTTGAGTTCCATGCCCCTGTGCCTGATGACATGGTGGCGATGACTGAAGCGCTTCGTCAAGATACGGAAGAGCACGGTTTACCGGAAGAGTTCTAAGATGAAGACAATCATTCCGAATTGGCGTGCGCCTAAAAATGTCAAAGCTTTTGCCTCAACACGCATAGGCGGTTTTTCGACAGGCCCTTATCAAGGGCTAAATTTAGGTACTCACGTTGGGGATGATTTGTCTTTAGTAGAGAAGAACCGAGCTTGGTTGGCGCAGCAGGCGAACATGCCCCATGCGCCAATCTGGTTAAACCAAACGCATTCAACCGTTGTGGCTCAAGCAAATGAACCAACAACACAAGTGCTTGATGCGGACGGTGTATTTACTTCTTCAAGCCATGTTGTTTGTTCAGCGATGACCGCCGATTGTCTACCTGTATTATTGACTAATACACAAGGCACGCAGGTCGCTGCCGTTCATGCAGGGTGGCGCGGCTTAGCAAATGGTATTGTCGAAAATGCATTAGCGTTGTTTTCAGGTGAAGTGATAGCGTGGCTTGGGCCTGCTATTGGGCCTGAAGCTTTTGAAGTCGGTGAAGATGTTCTGCAAGCTTTTGTTGATGTCGATTCTCTGGCACATCAAGCTTTTATGCCACGAGAGGCTAAAGGTAAATGGTTGGCTGATATGTCAAAGCTGGCAACGCAACGTCTAAATCGAGCTGGAGTGACACAAGTGTTTGACTCTGGACTTTGTACTTACCAAGATAAAGCCTCTTTTTATTCGTATCGCCGTGATGGTAAAACTGGTCGACAAGCAACCTTTATTTGGATTGAAGATTAGTTATAAGCACTAAAGTGCCAAGATGCATAGTGCTATTTTTGCAAAGCTATCTTTATTCATTCACTCCCTTGAAATTCCTCCTCTGAGTATCCATCTTTCTAACTGTCAAAAGAATTTCCTTTAGTTGAGGTTAGGAAGGTAGATATGCGTCTTGATCGATTCACAAGTAAGTTTCAAATCGCTATCTCTGATGCTCAATCACTAGCGTTAGGGCGCGATCATCAATATATCGAGCCAGTTCACCTAATGGTGGCTTTGCTTGACCAAAATGGCAGTCCAATTCGTCCATTGCTTACTATGCTGGATGTGGACGTAACGCATTTACGCTCTAAATTGAGTGAAATGCTAGATAGATTACCAAAAGTCAGTGGCATCGGTGGAGATGTACAGCTCTCTAGTTCGATGGGCACGTTGTTTAACCTGTGTGACAAAGTGGCGCAAAAGCGTCAAGACTCCTATATCTCGTCTGAAATCTTCCTGCTTGCTGCTTTAGAAGATCGCGGACCATTGGGGCAATTACTCAAAGAGATCGGTTTAACAGAGCAAAAAGTTAGCCAAGCAATCGAAAAGATCAGAGGTGGTCAAAAGGTTAATGATCCGAATGCAGAAGAGCTTCGCCAAGCATTGGAAAAGTTCACCATTGACCTTACCGAGCGAGCAGAACAGGGCAAACTGGATCCGGTTATCGGCCGTGATGATGAAATTCGCCGTACCATCCAAGTATTGCAGCGCCGTACTAAAAACAACCCTGTGATCATCGGTGAACCTGGCGTAGGTAAGACCGCAATTGTTGAAGGCTTAGCTCAGCGCATTGTCAACAATGAAGTGCCAGAGGGTCTGCGTGGTCGCCGTGTGCTGTCATTAGATATGGGCGCACTGGTTGCTGGTGCTAAGTACCGTGGTGAATTTGAAGAGCGCTTGAAGTCGGTATTGAATGAACTCGCTAAAGAAGAAGGTAATGTCATTCTGTTTATCGACGAGCTCCACACTATGGTTGGTGCGGGTAAAGGTGAAGGCTCAATGGATGCGGGGAACATGCTCAAACCTGCATTAGCCCGTGGTGAACTGCACTGTGTTGGCGCAACAACACTGGATGAATATCGTCAGTACATCGAAAAAGATGCGGCGTTAGAACGTCGTTTCCAAAAAGTGCTGGTGGATGAGCCGACCGTTGAGGATACCGTGGCGATTTTACGTGGCTTGAAGGAGCGTTATGAGCTTCATCATCACGTTGAAATTACTGACCCAGCGATTGTTGCAGCGGCGAGTTTGTCACATCGTTATGTTTCTGACCGTCAACTGCCAGATAAAGCGATCGACTTAATCGACGAAGCGGCTTCAAGCATTCGTTTACAAATTGACTCTAAGCCAGAGTCATTAGATAAGCTTGAACGTAAAATTATCCAACTTAAGATTGAGCAACAGGCGCTTAGTAACGAGCACGACGAAGCGAGTGAAAAGCGTTTGAAAGCGCTTAATGAAGAACTCAATGAAAAAGAACGTGAGTACGCTGAACTAGAAGAGGTTTGGAATACAGAAAAAGCCGCACTTTCTGGCACTCAACATATTAAGTCTGAGCTTGAACAAGCTCGTATGGACATGGAGTTTGCTCGCCGAGCTGGTGATTTAAACCGCATGTCGGAACTTCAATATGGTCGTATTCCTGAACTTGAGAAGCAGTTAGATCTTGCAACCCAAGCGGAAATGCAGGAAATGACACTATTGCGTAATAAAGTAACCGACAACGAGATTGCAGAAGTACTTTCTAAGCAAACTGGCATCCCAGTATCCAAGATGCTAGAAGCGGAAAAAGAGAAACTACTTCGTATGGAAGACGTACTGCATAATCGTGTGGTAGGGCAAAGCGAAGCGGTCTCTGTTGTATCGAATGCCATTCGTCGTAGTCGAGCTGGGCTTTCTGATCCAAACCGACCAATTGGCTCCTTCTTATTCTTAGGTCCAACTGGTGTAGGTAAAACAGAGCTTTGTAAGACACTTGCGAGCTTTATGTTCGACAGCGAAGATGCGATGGTCCGTATCGACATGTCTGAGTTCATGGAGAAACACTCAGTGGCAAGATTGGTGGGTGCGCCTCCAGGCTATGTCGGATATGAAGAGGGTGGTTACTTAACGGAAGCGGTTCGTCGCAAGCCGTATTCGGTGATTTTGTTAGATGAAGTAGAGAAAGCGCATCCGGATGTATTTAACATTCTGCTGCAAGTTCTCGATGATGGGCGTTTAACGGATGGTCAAGGTCGTACTGTTGACTTCCGTAATACGGTTGTGATCATGACATCGAACTTGGGTTCATCTCGTATCCAAGAGAATTTCGCAACATTAGATTATCAAGGTATCAAGAGTGAAGTAATGGATGTGGTTAGCAAACACTTCCGTCCTGAGTTCTTGAACCGTGTTGACGAAATAGTGGTGTTCCATCCACTTGGTCAAGAACACATCAAGTCCATCGCTTCTATTCAATTAGAACGTTTGGCGAAACGACTAGAAGAAAAAGGATATCAACTAGAGGTTTCTGACAAAGCACTCGATTTGATCGCTCAAGTTGGTTTCGACCCTGTATATGGTGCGCGTCCTTTAAAACGCGCAATTCAACAGAATGTCGAGAACCCATTAGCCAAATCGATTCTTTCTGGTGAAATTGTTCCAGACAAGAAAGTGCAGCTAATCGTTACTAATGACCAAATTCGTGCCCATCAGTAATTGCACAGATATAATAAGAAATGAGATAAAAATCACATTCAAGGGGCCATTTGGCCCCTTTTCTATAATGTTTTAGAACCTTTTGCCTGTTTTCTATACGAATGAACTAAAAAGGTGAGTTTTTTTTAAAAATGCACTTGTGTTCCTTAATGAACGCCCTATAATGCGCCTCCGTTGTCAAGGGAAAGCAAGTTAAGCGAAGCCTAGACAACAAGGTCAGTGAGTTAAGAATTAACTCGCAGATAAATAACTTAAAAAAGTGTTTGACACGATAAGTTATCTAGCTAAAATGGCCGTCCACTTTGAAGAGAAGTTCAAAGTGTGCTCTTTAAAAATATAGACCTATCAATCTGTGTGGGCACTCGTTGATGATAATCCAATTAGAAGCTTCAGCTTCAAATTAGGTTTCAATGAAACGAAGTGACCATTGAATCTTCGGATTCAGCACAGTCAATTCAAACATTACTTTATGTAATGTTCAGTATTCATTGAGCCGAACAAAATCTTAAATTGAAGAGTTTGATCATGGCTCAGATTGAACGCTGGCGGCAGGCCTAACACATGCAAGTCGAGCGGAAACGAGTTGTCTGAACCTTCGGGGAACGATAACGGCGTCGAGCGGCGGACGGGTGAGTAATGCCTAGGAAATTGCCCTGATGTGGGGGATAACCATTGGAAACGATGGCTAATACCGCATGATGCCTACGGGCCAAAGAGGGGGACCTTCGGGCCTCTCGCGTCAGGATATGCCTAGGTGGGATTAGCTAGTTGGTGAGGTAAGGGCTCACCAAGGCGACGATCCCTAGCTGGTCTGAGAGGATGATCAGCCACACTGGAACTGAGACACGGTCCAGACTCCTACGGGAGGCAGCAGTGGGGAATATTGCACAATGGGCGCAAGCCTGATGCAGCCATGCCGCGTGTATGAAGAAGGCCTTCGGGTTGTAAAGTACTTTCAGTCGTGAGGAAGGCGTTGTCGTTAATAGCGGCATCGTTTGACGTTAGCGACAGAAGAAGCACCGGCTAACTCCGTGCCAGCAGCCGCGGTAATACGGAGGGTGCGAGCGTTAATCGGAATTACTGGGCGTAAAGCGCATGCAGGTGGTTTGTTAAGTCAGATGTGAAAGCCCGGGGCTCAACCTCGGAATAGCATTTGAAACTGGCAGACTAGAGTACTGTAGAGGGGGGTAGAATTTCAGGTGTAGCGGTGAAATGCGTAGAGATCTGAAGGAATACCGGTGGCGAAGGCGGCCCCCTGGACAGATACTGACACTCAGATGCGAAAGCGTGGGGAGCAAACAGGATTAGATACCCTGGTAGTCCACGCCGTAAACGATGTCTACTTGGAGGTTGTGGCCTTGAGCCGTGGCTTTCGGAGCTAACGCGTTAAGTAGACCGCCTGGGGAGTACGGTCGCAAGATTAAAACTCAAATGAATTGACGGGGGCCCGCACAAGCGGTGGAGCATGTGGTTTAATTCGATGCAACGCGAAGAACCTTACCTACTCTTGACATCCAGAGAACTTTCCAGAGATGGATTGGTGCCTTCGGGAACTCTGAGACAGGTGCTGCATGGCTGTCGTCAGCTCGTGTTGTGAAATGTTGGGTTAAGTCCCGCAACGAGCGCAACCCTTATCCTTGTTTGCCAGCGAGTAATGTCGGGAACTCCAGGGAGACTGCGGTGATAAACCGGAGGAAGGTGGGGACGACGTCAAGTCATCATGGCCCTTACGAGTAGGGCTACACACGTGCTACAATGGCGCATACAGAGGGCGGCCAACTTGCGAGAGTGAGCGAATCCCAAAAAGTGCGTCGTAGTCCGGATTGGAGTCTGCAACTCGACTCCATGAAGTCGGAATCGCTAGTAATCGTGGATCAGAATGCCACGGTGAATACGTTCCCGGGCCTTGTACACACCGCCCGTCACACCATGGGAGTGGGCTGCAAAAGAAGTAGGTAGTTTAACCTTCGGGGGGACGCTTACCACTTTGTGGTTCATGACTGGGGTGAAGTCGTAACAAGGTAGCGCTAGGGGAACCTGGCGCTGGATCACCTCCTTATACGATGATTATTGCGATGAGTGTTCACACAGATTGATATGGTTTAGATTTCAGAGCAAAATTGGTTCTGCATAAAATGCTGAAGCAATTTATGTGGGGCTATAGCTCAGCTGGGAGAGCGCTTCGCTGGCAGCGAAGAGGTCATCGGTTCGATCCCGATTAGCTCCACCACATACTTCTGTGTCCCGTTCGTCTAGAGGCCTAGGACACCGCCCTTTCACGGCGGTAACAGGGGTTCGACTCCCCTACGGGATACCATCTTTAAACATTCTCTCTTGAGAGTTTTTAAAAATGGTTACTTCATTAGAAGTGATTAGCTCTTTAACAATTTGGAAAGCTGACAAAACAACAATTTATTGTTGTTTGTAAAGTTCTCAAAGTATTCATTTATGAATACAACTAAAAACACATTCAAGTGTTCTTGGAATTTGAGTCCGGCAAAATCGATATGTCTCTCGCTCATTCAAATAATGAGAGACAACTTTGGTGATTTGATTATCAACTCGAAACTCCTTCGGGTTGTATGGTTAAGTGACTAAGCGTACACGGTGGATGCCTTGGCAGTCAGAGGCGATGAAGGACGTATTAACTTGCGATAAGCCCAGATTAGGTAGTAAAAAACCACTTGAGTCTGGGATTTCCGAATGGGGAAACCCACTTACATAAGTAAGTATCGTTATGTGAATACATAGCATAACGAGGCGAACCGGGGGAACTGAAACATCTAAGTACCCCGAGGAAAAGAAATCAACCGAGATTCCGAAAGTAGCGGCGAGCGAAATTGGACTAGCCCTTAAGCTTTATAGGCGTCAGGTGAACAAGCTGGAAAGCTTGGCGATACAGGGTGATAGCCCCGTAACTGACGACGCATATTCAGTGAAATCGAGTAGGGCGGGACACGTGATATCCTGTCTGAATATGGGGGGACCATCCTCCAAGGCTAAATACTACTGACTGACCGATAGTGAACCAGTACCGTGAGGGAAAGGCGAAAAGAACCCCTGTGAGGGGAGTGAAATAGAACCTGAAACCGTGTACGTACAAGCAGTAGGAGCAGGCTTTGTCCTGTGACTGCGTACCTTTTGTATAATGGGTCAGCGACTTATATTCAGTGGCAAGGTTAACCATCTAGGGGAGCCGTAGGGAAACCGAGTCTTAACTGGGCGTTCAGTCTCTGGATATAGACCCGAAACCAGGTGATCTAGCCATGGGCAGGTTGAAGGTTGAGTAACATCAACTGGAGGACCGAACCGACTAATGTTGAAAAATTAGCGGATGACTTGTGGCTAGGGGTGAAAGGCCAATCAAACCTGGAGATAGCTGGTTCTCCCCGAAAGCTATTTAGGTAGCGCCTCGGACGAATACTACTGGGGGTAGAGCACTGTTAAGGCTAGGGGGTCATCCCGACTTACCAACCCTTTGCAAACTCCGAATACCAGTAAGTACTATCCGGGAGACACACGGCGGGTGCTAACGTCCGTCGTGGAGAGGGAAACAACCCAGACCGCCAGCTAAGGTCCCAAATTACTACTAAGTGGGAAACGATGTGGGAAGGCTCAGACAGCCAGGATGTTGGCTTAGAAGCAGCCATCATTTAAAGAAAGCGTAATAGCTCACTGGTCGAGTCGGCCTGCGCGGAAGATGTAACGGGGCTAAGTAGTAAACCGAAGCTGCGGCAATACTCTTTGAGTATTGGGTAGGGGAGCGTTCTGTAAGCGGTTGAAGGTGTGTGGTAACGCATGCTGGACGTATCAGAAGTGCGAATGCTGACATGAGTAACGATAAAGGGGGTGAAAAACCTCCTCGCCGGAAGACCAAGGGTTCCTGTCCAACGTTAATCGGGGCAGGGTAAGTCGACCCCTAAGGCGAGGCCGAAAGGCGTAGTCGATGGGAAACGGGTTAATATTCCCGTACTTCTTACAATTGCGATGGGGGGACGGAGAAGGCTAGGTGGGCCTGGCGACGGTTGTCCAGGTTCAAGTGCGTAGGCTTGAGAGTTAGGTAAATCCGGCTCTCTTTAAGGCTGAGACACGACGTCGAGCATCTACGGATGTGAAGTCATTGATGCCATGCTTCCAGGAAAAGCCTCTAAGCTTCAGATTGTAAGGAATCGTACCCCAAACCGACACACAGGTGGTCGGGTAGAGAATACCAAGGCGCTTGAGAGAACTCGGGTGAAGGAACTAGGCAAAATGGTACCGTAACTTCGGGAGAAGGTACGCTCTCGACGGTGAAGTCCCTCGCGGATGGAGCTATTGAGAGTCGCAGATACCAGGTGGCTGCAACTGTTTATTAAAAACACAGCACTGTGCAAAATCGCAAGATGACGTATACGGTGTGACGCCTGCCCGGTGCCGGAAGGTTAATTGATGGGGTTAGACTTCGGTCGAAGCTCTTGATCGAAGCCCCGGTAAACGGCGGCCGTAACTATAACGGTCCTAAGGTAGCGAAATTCCTTGTCGGGTAAGTTCCGACCTGCACGAATGGCGTAATGATGGCCACGCTGTCTCCACCCGAGACTCAGTGAAATTGAAATCGCTGTGAAGATGCAGTGTACCCGCGGCTAGACGGAAAGACCCCGTGAACCTTTACTACAGCTTGGCACTGAACATTGACCCTACATGTGTAGGATAGGTGGGAGGCTTTGAAGCGCAGTCGCTAGATTGCGTGGAGCCGTCCTTGAAATACCACCCTTGTAGTGTTGATGTTCTAACGTCGACCCCTTATCGGGGTTGCGGACAGTGCCTGGTGGGTAGTTTGACTGGGGCGGTCTCCTCCCAAAGCGTAACGGAGGAGCACGAAGGTGGGCTAATCACGGTTGGACATCGTGAGGTTAGTGCAATGGCATAAGCCCGCTTGACTGCGAGAATGACAATTCGAGCAGGTGCGAAAGCAGGTCATAGTGATCCGGTGGTTCTGAATGGAAGGGCCATCGCTCAACGGATAAAAGGTACTCCGGGGATAACAGGCTGATACCGCCCAAGAGTTCATATCGACGGCGGTGTTTGGCACCTCGATGTCGGCTCATCACATCCTGGGGCTGAAGTCGGTCCCAAGGGTATGGCTGTTCGCCATTTAAAGTGGTACGCGAGCTGGGTTTAGAACGTCGTGAGACAGTTCGGTCCCTATCTGCCGTGGGCGTTGGAGAATTGAAAGGGGCTGCTCCTAGTACGAGAGGACCGGAGTGGACGAACCTCTGGTGTTCGGGTTGTGTCGCCAGACGCATTGCCCGGTAGCTAAGTTCGGGATCGATAACCGCTGAAAGCATCTAAGCGGGAAGCGAGCCTTGAGATGAGTTCTCCCTGATACTTTAAGTATCCTAAAGGGTTGTCGTAGACTACGACGTTGATAGGCAGGGTGTGTAAGCGTTGTGAGGCGTTGAGCTAACCTGTACTAATTGCCCGTGAGGCTTAACCATACAACACCCAAGGGGTTTTGATGGACTCAATGAAAGAACATTGAATGTGTAAGAACGAGAATTAAGAAACAGCTTTCCGAATTAAAGAATTTGCTTGGCGACCATAGCGTTTTGGACCCACCTGATTTCCATGCCGAACTCAGAAGTGAAACGAAATAGCGCCGATGGTAGTGTGGGGCTTCCCCATGTGAGAGTAGGACATCGCCAGGCTTTAAATTTTGGACACTTGCTGATTACAAGCGAGTGATACCACTGCGGAGTGGTAGTTCAGTTGGTTAGAATACCGGCCTGTCACGCCGGGGGTCGCGGGTTCGAGTCCCGTCCACTCCGCCACTTATTTGAGCGTCGTCTCATTAAACACGAACTATAGGGGTGTAGCTCCAATTGGCAGAGCAGCGGATTCCAAATCCGCGTGTTGGGAGTTCGAATCTCTCCACCCCTGCCATATATCAAGGCTCTGACTTAGGTCAGAGCCTTTTTCATTTCTAACGAATAGTTCGAATAGTTGTCGATATCTGATACACATTGATCTTAAGAACATATTATATCGGTGACTTAAGCCATTCTATTTCCCTTGCAATAGATTGCGTCACTAAGCTTCGGTGTATCATTTTACCCCTTCTTACCTCTGTTCATACTCCCATTATTCTTCGTTAGTGAGCTAGTTGATTTACTACTTGATCTATATGACGTGTATAGAAAAGGTTAGTGGTTACATTGGCTTGGATGATTACTGACTTGGTTCCTGTTATTATCATGAGTTAATGCTAATAATTAGGAAGTAAGTTTATGCCACATTTTCGATTCCGTGCTGTAGAGCCGCAAGCTGTTCAGGCACTATCAAAGCCTCTGACGGATGAACTTCAGCCTCTGATGGACTGTCCGCGTGAGGATTTTACTTTTGAGTATATCTACACTACGTTTTTCAATGAGGGCGAGGTGAGTGCTGCATATCCTTTTGTCGAAGTGCTTTGGTTTGATCGTGGTCAGGAAGTACAAGATAAAGTTGCTAAGCTTATTACACAGCAAGTTCGTGGTATTGCTGGTGCGGATATTGATGTTGCAGTTATCTTTTCAGCTTTATCCCCTAAAGCTTATTACGATAATGGCGAACACTACTAAAGGCTAAAATCTATGAAGCTGGGTTTCATTGTATCTTTGGGTTTATGTTTCTCAGCTTCTGTATACTCTACTCCTTGGGAGTCTGTTGCTAACCCTACCCAAAACTCTTCTTCCTCTATTGGTAGCTATGCTAACGGTTGTTTGGATGGTGCATTACCTTTGCCTCTTGATGGCGTTGGTTATCAAGTTTTACGCAGTAAAACGAAACGCTACTATGGGCACCCTAAAACGATAGAGTTTATTGAAAACCTAGCGCTTAAAGCTCATCAAAATCTCGACACAACGCTGCTTATAGGTGACCTGTCTTTACCAAGAGGAGGAAGGTTTTCTTCTGGCCATTCTAGTCACCAAACTGGGTTAGATATTGATATCTGGTTAAGACTCGCTGACCAACCGCTTTCTTATAACGAATTACAACTCCCTAAGCCAATGAGTGTGGTGGACTTAAAAGGGTATTCCATACTTAACCATCGCTGGGAAGATAGGCACTTTAGGCTGATTCGATATGCTGCACAGAGTGAGGATGTTGCACGAATTTTTGTACATCCTGTCATTAAGGAGCAGCTTTGCTCGCAAGAAGAAGGCAAAGAACGTTCTTGGTTACGTAAAGTTCGCCCTTGGTGGGGGCATCATTACCACTTCCACGTCAGGTTATCTTGTCCTGAGTCGAGTGGCTACTGTGTTGAACAAGCTCTGCCTCCCGCTGGTGATGGTTGTGGGGTAGAGCTCGCTAGTTGGGGACCGAAAGTTAAGCCTATCGATAAGCCGCCGTCTGCGAAAGTTATTGCTAAGCCCAAGCGAAAAAAAGCGATTCCACCGCAATGCCAATCACTTATCTCTACTAACTAGAGTGGCTCTACAGGTTTATATTCCCTTACGTATCTCTTTTATGAAACTGGAGAAACATCATACTTTTGTCTACAGTGAATAATACCAATACAAAAACTAACCTAATTAGTTTTGGTGACATAATATAGAAATCTAAATTAAACAAAGAGTTGTAGTATAGATAAGTCGTAACTTCTCTGTTTAGAAAGATCTTTCGTCACGATACTTTGGTTTCTTAGCAATATGTCTGTCAGTTGGCTAGCGAAGCAATAACAAGGCAGACAAGTGTGTGAGGCGGGAATGGATACTTCTCCTGCTAGAAGAGTAAATCAAGGATAAAACCATGACTATGATTTGTGCAAAAGAATTTGCAGAGTGGTTAAGACACAGATTTAGCAGTGAAACGAAAGGGGTCTTATTGACTCGGGTTGATGTAAATCACCTGACAGGACGTCAGCGTCTTGATCCCGGGTTTGTTAATGATGTGCATTACGAGCTGATGCAATATGGAATGGCTTTCGTTACGGATACGAGCCGAGAAAACTTTTATCTTGTGCCGGTTTCCCAAGCTGAAAATTGGCGAGATAGGTTAGAGTCTCATTTTGAAAAAGAGTTGTTTTGTAATATCTATCCTATTGAAAAGTCGGGTTAAAAAAAGGTTCAACTTTGTCTCCAAAGTTGAACCTACTTGTTCTTATGCTAACCCTTGAATAATCACGAACTTCTCCAGTAACTGCTCTTCTGTTTCTACATGATCCGGGTCTGTGATAATGCATTTTGTAATCGGGCACACTGACTGACAGGTCGGCTTTTCGTAATGTCCCTTACACTCTGTACATAGAGCTGGGTCAATCTCGAAAATGCTTTCTCCCATGCTGATTGCCCCATTGGGGCATTCGGGATCGCACATGTCGCAGTTGATGCATTTGTCAGTAATGAGCAAGGCCATGATTACTTACCAGTCGGGTTACGGGTGTCCTGCCCTGAGTTTAAGTTACGCATCAATAGACCGTATTCTAAATCTAGATCTGCTGGTACTGGAATGAAGACGAAGTGACCATTCCCTTTGGCATCCTCAATAGACTCTGACTTACGGTTTTCCATCGCTTCTAGCGCGAAAACAACATTACCTTTTGGCGTCATTAACTCAAGACTATCACCGACAAGGAATTTGTTTTTCACTTCTACTTCAGCCATATCGCCACGACGTTTACCAGTGAACTCACCGACAAACTGTTGAGCATCAGAGACTGAGTAGCCGTAATCGTAATTCTGGTAGGTGTCGTGAGTATGACGACGTAGGAAGCCTTCGGTATAGCCACGGTGAGCCAGGCTCTCTAGTGTGCCCATTAGGCTTTCATCAAATGGTCGGCCTGCTACAGCATCATCAATCGCTTTACGGTAAACCTGTGCAGTACGAGCACAGTAATAGAATGATTTAGTACGACCTTCGATTTTCAGCGAGTGCACACCCATCTTAGTTAAGCGCTCAACATGCTGTACCGCACGTAGGTCTTTTGAGTTCATGATGTAAGTGCCGTGCTCATCTTCGTACGCTGCCATTTTTTCTTCTGGACGGTGCGCTTCAGAAAGTAGAACGACTTCATCCGTTGGTTTACCACGACCAATTGTGGTTTCAGGGCGTTCGTCTTGTACTTCGACAGGCTGTGCTTCAGATGGGTCAAATTTCTCTACGATATCACCAGCGTCGTTTTCTTTGCCTTCTTCCACTTTGTATTCCCAACGGCACGCGTTAGTGCAAGTGCCTTGGTTAGGATCACGTTTGTTGATGTAACCAGAAAGTAGGCAACGACCAGAATAAGCCATGCATAATGCACCGTGAACGAATACTTCAAGTTCGGTTTCAGGACAATGCTCACGAATTTCTTCGATTTCTTCTAAAGATAGTTCGCGAGAAACGATCACACGCTCCACGCCATTCGCTGCCCAGAACTTAACAGTCGCCCAGTTTACAGCGTTTGCTTGTACAGAAAGGTGAATTGGCATTTCTGGGAAAGCTTCACGAACCATCATGATTAGGCCTGGATCTGACATGATCAATGCGTCAGGACCCATTTCTACGATTGGTTTAAGATCACGGATGAAGGTTTTTAGCTTCGAGTTGTGTGGTTGAATGTTACATACCACATAAAGCTTTTTGCCTAGAGCATGTGCTTCATCGATACCGATTTTTAGGTTTTCGTGGTTAAACTCATTGTTACGCACGCGGAGGCTGTAGCGAGGTTGGCCAGCGTAAACTGCATCTGCGCCGTAGGCGAATGCGTAACGCATGTTTTTCAGGCTTCCCGCAGGAGACAGTAGCTCAGGTACGAATGCTTTCTCAGTTGTCATTGCTCAATTCTCTTTTATCTGATCACAAGTCAGGCCAATTCCACCTAATGGAAATGGGGCGCAAATTTTACGTCAAAATGTGAACTGTGACTAGGGCAATTGTGCTTCAGATAGAAAAACGCCCTCAAAAAAAGTGAGGGCGTTATGGTTAACCTTTATACAATATTAAGCGTTGGGATTTGGTAAGCCGCCTAGCGCATCGTATAGGTTGGGTAGGAAAGCACTGAACTCCCCACACATCAGAGAGAAGTCTGCATCAAATCGAGCTGCTTGATCTTCTCGTGGAATATCGTCATTTTGATCTTTCAATTCATCAGAGAATTTTAGACGCTTAATACCCGCATCTTCTGTCATGATGAATTCAATACGATCTTGCCAATTAAGTGCAAGCTTCGTTACGACTTTATCTGCTGCGATGTGGTTGCGGATTTCATCTGTGGTCAGCTCTTGCTTCTTACAACGAATCACGCCACCTTCTTCAAGCACGGATTTTAGCTCAGCTTCGTCCATCATGGTGATACCTTGAGGTGTGTCGCCCGTTTTCACCCACTCGGTTAGCGTTGTTTCAATCGCTACTTCTGGAATGGCAGGAACAACAGGTAAACTACCCATGGTTTTACGAAGTAGTGCTAATACGTCTTCCGCTTTTTTGTAGCTGCTTGCGTCAACAAGGATGAACCCTTCTTTTGGCATGATGAGCACGTGAGTGTGGCTGCTGCGGCTAAATGCGCGAGGCAGTAAATCCATTACGATGTCATCTTTCAGGTTGTCTTTCTCTTTCTTCTTCAGAGGACGACCTTCTTGCGCTTCCATTGCTTCTACTTTTGCATTCAATGACTCTTTGATCACTGAGGCAGGTAGCATTTTCTCTTCTTTCTTGGCGCAAATCAGAATGCGGTTTTCTGACACGTGAGTCATCATGTCACCATGTCTACCCATTGCACTGACCCAGCCAAATTTCTGTTTATCTTGACTGCCACATGGGGTGAATCGGAATTCAGACAGTTGAGTTTCTAGTTGTTCGGCGTTGAAAGTAACCTCGCGGTTAACGCGGTATACCAGACAGTTTTTAAACCACATAAATCTTCTCTAGGCTTGATGACAAGGGACTAATCATAGGGAATTTTTGTGCTGATGTCTTAATAGAAATGAAAAATATCCGAATGAACCTCAAAAGAAAGTTATATGAAAATTTGTTTTCAAAGGTCACAAAAGTGTCATAATTGGTAGTGATAATGCTTATGCATAGAGGGGCGCTTTGTCTCTTAAATTCATTAGCTCAACGAACATAAGGTTACTCAATTATGTCTAGAAGGATTCTGGTTGTTGAAGACGAAGCTCCTATTCGCGAAATGCTGTGCTTCGTACTTGAGCAGAAAGGTTACCAAGCGGTGGAAGCGGAAGATTACGATACTGCAGTAACCAAACTGGCTGAACCCTTCCCTGATTTAGTTTTACTGGATTGGATGTTACCAGGCGGCAGCGGCATTAACTTCATCAAACACATGAAGCGAGAGGAGTTAACGCGCAACATTCCAGTTGTGATGCTTACCGCTCGTGGTGAAGAAGAAGATAAAGTGCGCGGTTTAGAAGTCGGTGCGGATGACTACATTACTAAGCCATTCTCTCCTAAAGAGTTGGTTGCCCGCTTAAAAGCGGTGATTCGTCGTGTAACCCCGACCGCACTGGAAGACGTAATTGATGTGCAGGGATTGAAGCTTGATCCTGTATCACACCGTGTCACGGCTAATGATGCACCATTAGATATGGGCCCAACAGAGTTTAAAATGCTGCATTTTTTCATGACGCATCAAGAGCGTGTGTACAGCCGTGAGCAGCTATTAAACAATGTTTGGGGTACTAACGTGTATGTCGAAGATCGTACGGTCGATGTTCATATTCGCCGCCTGCGTAAAGCATTGGAAGCCGCAGGTCACGATAAGCTGATCCAAACTGTTCGTGGTGCTGGATACCGCTTCTCGACAAAGGCATAAATTAACACGCAGCTTATCGGTACCATTTCTGGAGTTATGAGTGGTTGAAAGATTAACGTGGAAAAAGCTGGCCTGGGAGCTGGCTTTTTTTTACAGCCCATGGGTGATAGTAGGTTGGATATTCGGTTATATGCCGTGGTTGCTTTTGGCAGCTACGGCATTGCAGCTTGTGTGGCATTTGCATAACCAAGTACGTTTATCTTCTTGGTTATGGGATGAAAAGCGCCTGACGCCACCGTCTGGTAGCGGTAACTGGGAATCTTTGTTCAATGGCTTGTATCGCTTACAGCAGCGTCAACGCCGTAAACGCAAAGAGCTTACTAATCTCATTCGCCGATTCAGAAATGGTGCGGAATCGTTACCCGATGCCGTTGTGGTGTTCCGTGCTGAAGGCAATATCGTTTGGTGTAACAAACTGGCTCAACACTTATTGGGTTTCCATTGGCCGGAAGACTCTGGTCAACCTATCTCCAACCTCATTCGTACGCCTGACTTTATCAAGTACCTCAACAAGAAAGACTTCTCTGAGCCATTGGAAATGCGCTCACCACTCAATGTCGAACGCATGCTAGAACTACGTATCGTACCGTATACCGAAGGTGAACATTTGATGGTGGTGCGTGATGTTAGCCAGTTAAAACAACTTGAGGGAATGCGCCGTAATTTCTTTGCTAACGTTTCTCATGAACTGCGTACACCAATGACGGTCCTACAAGGTTATTTGGAGATGACAGAAGACCCTGACATGGTTGTGGGCCCAATGTGGAGCAAAGCGCATGGTGTTATGACGGAGCAACTCAACCGCATGAACAGTTTGGTGAACCAACTACTGACGCTATCTAAAATTGAAGCGGCACCTATGCATGAGCTTGAAGAAGTCGTAAATGTACCTGCGATGCTCGAAGTACTAGAAAAAGAGGCGGTCAGCCTTAGTGGGGACAACCAACATAAATTGAAATTTGATGTTGATGCTAGCCTACGCGTACTGGGCGATGATGACCAGTTACGTAGTGCTATCTCTAACCTCGTTTATAATGCTGTCAAATACACACCGCCTGGCGCGAACATTAATGTTCGTTGGTTCCAGACATCTCAAGGCGCATGCTTAGAGGTGGAGGATAGTGGTGATGGTATAGAACCTCAGCACCTCCATCGACTTACTGAGCGTTTTTATCGCGTCGATAAAGCAAGATCACGCGATACCGGAGGGAGTGGGTTAGGGTTGGCTATTGTGAAACATGCGCTGAGTCACCATGACTCTCATTTAGAAATTCACAGTGAAGTAGGTGTGGGCAGTAAGTTTTCTTTTGTATTGCCTGAGCGTTTGGTGGTGAAATAATGGCGTTACGATTGGCAAAAACATTTAGTTTATTCGCGCTTGTTTGTTCCTGTATGGCTGCCGCTCAAGATAAACCATTGCCGAGTTATCATAAAACGACGGGGATTGTCGGGAACTTGCTCTCTGTTGGATCCGATACACTTGCGGGTATGACAACGCTTTGGGTTGAAGAGTTTAAATCCATTTACCCGAATATTAATGCGCAAGTCCAAGCGTCTGGCTCTTCCACGGCGCCCCCTGCATTGACCGAACAAACAGCTCAGTTTGGTCCCATGAGTCGCCCGATGCGTTTAAGAGAGGTTGAAGCGTTTGAACGTGAACATGGTTACAAGCCAACGGCGCTTAGGGTTGCGATCGATGCTATCGGTATTTTTGTCCATCAAGACAATCCAATTCAAGGGCTCAGCTTTAGTCAGTTAGATGCTTTGTTTTCTGCAACACTGCGCTGTGGTGAAAGTCAATTTGTCACAAACTGGCAGCAACTCGGTCTTGAATCACAGTGGGCAAAGCGAAACGTACAGTTGTTTGGTCGTAACTCCGTTTCTGGAACTTATGGTTACTTCAAAAGCAATGCCTTATGTGGCGGCGATTTCAAGACCCGAGTAAACGAGCAGCCAGGCTCCGCGTCAGTTGTGCAAGCTGTAGCGTCAACCATCAGTGGAATTGGTTATTCCGGTGTCGGTTATCGAGTGGCAGGTGTACGTTTAGTTCCGGTGGCAAAAACGGGGAATGACTACGTGACGCCAACGCGAGAACATATTGTTAGTGGTAAGTACCCACTATCACGTTACTTATATGTTTACGTGAATAAGCACCCGGATTACCCATTAACACCAATTGAAGCCGAGTTTATTCGCTTTATTTTCTCCGCTCAAGGGCAAGCGTTGGTTGAGAAAGATGGTTATGTGCCCATTACGGCAGATTTTGCAGAAGAAGAGTTAAAAAAAGTCGGCCTGTAAGCCGACTTTTTGTTTAGGTATGAACAGCACGAGATCAGAAAGTGAGTGTCCACTTCGCGCTGTCCCAACGTTCTTGTTCTTCCTGTAAATCAGCATGAAGCAATTTGTTGTTTTCTAGCCATGCTTTATCTGTGCACGTAAGAATCCATTCATCATTTTTGATGGATAAAGTAATGTCAGGCAATGGATCTTCGTTACGCTGTCCATTTAATACGATAGAAAGTCGTAATATTTTGATGAGGCTTATCACGTCACTTTGTTTGTAGAGGTTGAAATCTGGTAGTTCTTGCAGTTTAAGTGCTTTGCGTTGGAAGCGGGCTAATGTTGCGAGCACTAATTGCTGTTCACGGTTGAAGCCTTGTAGAGTGGAATGCAACAGAATATAGAAAGAGTGGCGATGGAAGCTACGTAAGTTGATACTTAATCCGACTTCATGAAGCAATGCTGCCCATTCTAGTAAGTCAAATAACTCACTCTTTTTCTTAATGCCTAGTTCAGAGCGTACCTGACATAACATCTCACGTGCATGGCCTTTAACACGAGCAGCATGCTCTAAGTCAACCCGGTGTTTGTTGGCTAAATTTTCAGTTGTGCGCATACGTATATCGGAGCGCGCAAAACGCTCTTCCATTTCGTACAACAGGCCTTCGCGCAGAGCACCATCGGAGAAAAACATCTGCTCAATGCGAAGCGCTTTGAAAATCGCGGACAAAATCGCCACGCCTGCCGCGAATACGGGCTTACGTTCTTCTGTTAAACCTGTCAGTTCAATCTCTTCAATTGAATCAAAATTACACAGAGTTTCAATAAGCGTGTCCAGTCTCTTCGCGGTGATCAGGCCATCTTCAAAACCTAATCCTACTAGCACTTCTTGAATTGCTTTGATGGTTCCTGATGAGCCGAGAGCGATATCCCAGCCTTTTTTACGGTATGCTGAAGCGATGGACTCGAGTTTTTGCTCGGCGGCTAACATCGCTTTATTGAAGTTTTTCCCAGACAGTTTGCCGTTTTTAAAATATTGCTCTGTAAAGCTGACGCATCCCATCTGTTTACTGTTGAGAAGCTCAGGTTCAAACTCTTGTCCAATGATCATTTCGGTACTGCCGCCACCAATATCAACGACCAACTTGGAGTTTGACTCTACTTGAGTGTGAGCGACACCTAAGTAAATCAAGCGGGCTTCTTCTTCCCCTGGGATGATTTCTATTGGGAAGGGCATCACTTCTTTCGCACGCTCAATGAATAGATGAGCATTTTTAGCGCGTCTTAGTGTGTGTGTCGCGGCGATACGCACATTCGACTCATCAAGCCCTTGCAGTCTCTCAGCGAACATGGCTAAGCACTCTAACGCACGTTCCATCGCGGAATGACTTAAGTTCAATTCACTGTCGAGTCCTGATGCTAAGCGAACACGCTGTTTATGACGGCTAACCAGTTGTAAGTCACTGCCTACAACCTTGGCCACCACCATGTGGAAACTGTTTGAGCCGAGGTCTATCGCGGCAATGTAGCGAGTATCTTGTTCAAGTATTTGAGGCATCTGAATTTTGTTTTCTAGTTTGCTTTTCTATATTTTTAAGATAGTCATAGATAGCGATTTGAGAACGAACTTTTTTGCGATTACCTCGTGGTACGTAAGCGTTGCTCATTTCCTTATCTATAAAACGAGCCTTTACTGTATCGGTAAAATGGATATTCGTTATATCAATAATTCTCTGTTTCAAACGTGGATCACGGACTGGCGCCGCCACCTCAATGCGGTGATCGATATTTCTTGTCATCCAGTCAGCAGAAGAGATATAGACTTGCGGATCGCCATCGTTATGGGTAATCACCACGCGTGGGTGTTCCAAAAAGCGGTCAACAATACTGATGATCCGAATGTTGTCGCTGATTCCCTCAATGCCTGGTACTAAGGAGCACATGCCGCGAATGATCATATTTATCTTCACTCCCGCCGTACTTGCTCCATATAGCTTATTGACGATGCCTTTATCGACTAGGTTATTGACCTTGATCGTAAGGGCGGCTTTCTTTCCTAGCTTGGCATTCGCAATTTCATTATCGATCAGGCGGTAGATTTGGGTACGAGAATTACGTGGAGATACCATGAGGTGATTGAACTTCACTGGGCGATATGGATTCTCAATGTAACCGAAGACATTACGAACTTCGTTAGTGATTTCTTGATCTGCGGTAAGGAGAGAGAAGTCGGTATAAATTCGTGCCGTCTTCTCATGGAAGTTGCCTGTGCCGATGTGCGCGTAGCGAATAATTTCTTCACCTTCACGGCGACTGATCATCAGTAGCTTTGAATGAATCTTAAGGCCAGGCGCTCCGAAGATGACGTGCACACCTGCCTCGGTCAACACTTTTGACCATTCGATATTGGCTTCTTCATCAAAGCGAGCCTGCAGCTCCACGACCACGGTGACATTTTTTCCGTTGTGCACGGCATCAATTAATGAGTTCATCAAGCGAGAATCTTTCGCGACGCGATAAATGTTAATCTTGATACTAAGTACTTTTGGATCGAAGGAGGCCTGGCGTACCAACTCACTAATGTGGTCAAAAGTGTGGTAGGGGTAATAGAGTAGAATATCTTTCGCTTTAATCGCATCAAAGCTGTTAGCGTAACCTTCGAAATCGGCGCATTTCATTGGTGGAAGCGGTTTATTTTCAAGGTACTCTCGCCCAACATTTGGAAACGCAATGAAGTCTTTAAAATTGTGATAGCGGCCGCCGGGGATAAGGTTATCGTAATTAGAGATATTGAGCTTGTTACAAAGAAACTCTAGCATTTGGGGCGGCATATCACGTTCGTAGACGAAGCGAACGGGCTTTGCTGTCAGTCGCTGATTGACACCTTCAGACATTTGTTCGAGCAAGCTGTATTCGATTTCGTTGCGTAAATCGTATTCGGCGTCACGCGTCATTTTCATCGCATAGCCGCTAAGCTCATCATAATCAAAAAAGCCTTTGAACAGCTCATCCAAACAGTGGCGGATAATATTATCAAGTAAGATGATGGTTTTTCGACGCTTTCCTTTCTGTTCTGGTACCATCACAAAGCGGGGAAGGTGATCGGTCGGAATTTCGATCAGAGCGTATTGGTAATGTTCTTCTTTACGTAGCTCTACGGCGATGTAAGCGTACTCGTCTTTGAGAAATTGCAGAACATCGATCTCATCTTTCATTAGCAGAGGAGTGATATGCGGCATGACCTCTCTACGGAAGTATTTCGCGATCCACTTTTGTTGCGATTCATCCAGTTGTTGCTCGTTGACCAAGAAAATGCGACGTCGCGCCATTTCTCGAATCAATTCGCTGTAAAGCTCATCAAATTGTTCGTTAAGCTTGAGTGCTTTCGACTGCATTTTGGTTAACAGTCGTTTAGGGCTATCGCTGCCACCGCGCTCTTGGCTGATTAGGATTCTGCGCTTCACGTCCGCAAAGCGTACTTTGTAAAATTCATCTAAATTGTTGGAAAAGATCCCAAGAAAGCGAATACGTTCGATCAAAGGGACGGTTTTATCGGCAGCTTCTTGTAATACTCGTTCGTTGAAAGACAACCAACTAAGTTCTTTTTCTATATATAGTTTTTCTGCGCTCATAACCTTACCTAGCCAAAAGTGAAGTAATACGTACTCATCTTGGAAAAATGGATGAGTGAGAACATTATGAGATTTTCATTACAGATTTATTTCATACCACGCATTGCATAAGAGTTGTATTCTTTTCAGGTGTTTAATGTGATCTGTAATATAATTGTCATCTTAACGACATATTCTAGTACTAAGTCAAAAAAGGTAGAGATTTAAATGGCACAAGCCGAGTTTTCATTGCAGGAAAAAGATAAGAAACGACTAATAAAAGATCGTTTAGTTCGACTTGCAGTGACATCCGGTGGTGTCGGCGTACTCGCGGCGCTTATTTTGATCTTTGTCTACCTCGCCATGGTGATCATTCCGCTTTTTTCTGATGCGGAGATCAAAACCAACCAAGCCATTCGAGCCTCCCATATTGAAACACCACTGGCGATTTCGGTGGATGATTACGCTCAGCTCGCGTTCGTTCTAACCCAAAGTGGTGAGATTCAATATTTGTCGATGGACGATCCTACGAAACCTGCGGTGTATAAACAGCAAATCGTCCAGGAACCCGTCGCTTTCTCTCAATCTGCTCCTGGACTAGGTTGGTATGGGTTTGTTGATGGGCAGGGTAAAGCGCACCTTTTCAAGCCTGAATTTAATGCCACGTTGAGAGAAAATACACGTCCTCCGGAAGTGATTGAGCTAGACACCAGCATGGATCTGACGCTGAGTACGCCTCAAGATCCTGTGACTCAGTTTGTGTTTGCAGCTTCAACGCCCTTACCAACAATTGTTTGGCAGACACAAAGCGGTGAAGTGAAGGCTCGTTGGCAAATGGCTTCGTCTATGGGTACGCCTCCGACAACGATCGATTTTACGTTCTCTTCAGGCTTTGATGCACCTCAGCAAATGTTATTGACACCTGATGGTGAAACGCTTTATTTGCGCGATGGCTCTGAGTTGATCGTGTTAAAGAAAACCGCACGTAAATTTGCTGTGCGAGAGGTGGTCGATCTTACTCAAGGTGATAAGAAGCATTCCGTTCGTACGATAGATTTATTGGCTGGTGCTTACTCGCTTTTGGTGACGCACAACGATGGTCGGGTGTCGCAATGGTTTGATACGCTGCAAGAAGAAAAGCGCACGTTAACGCATATTCGTGATTTTAAATTGGCATCAGAGCTTAAGTATTTGTTGCCGGATTCTCATCGAAAAGGATTTTATAGCTTTTACACCAACGGCACGTTGCAAAGCCATTATACAACCAGTGAAAAACTGGTGTTGTTTAAGCGTGCGTACAATCAAGCGCCAGCAATCGCAGCAATGTCTAACAATGAACGCTACTTAATCACTTGGCAAAGTAATGAGTTAAATGTTGCGGAAGTGGACAATGCCTATCCGGAAATTTCATTGTCCTCATTATGGCAAGAAGTGTGGTACGAAGGGTATCCTAAGCCTGAATTTGTGTGGCAATCGACTTCGGCGAGCGATAACTTTGAGGCTAAGTTCAGCCTAGTACCTATTGCGTTTGGGACGATAAAAGCGGCAATGTTTGCGATGCTGTTTTCAGTACCGCTCGCAGTGCTAGGTGCTATTTATACGGCTTACTTTATGTCGCCACGTATGCGTCGTGTCGTAAAACCGTCGATTGAGCTAATGGAAGCACTGCCGACGGTGATCATTGGTTTCCTCGCGGGGCTGTGGTTCGCGCCTATTGTCGAAGATCACCTGATTACGATCGTCGTCATGCTGTTTGTTTTGCCCTTGAGCACCATGATTATGGGCGGGCTATGGGCATTAATACCGCAACCTTTGCGGAATCGTCTGCCTAATGGTTGGCATGCTTTAGTGCTCATGCCTGTCATATTGGTACTGATTGGGCTTGGCGTGTGGATTTCGCCTACGATTGAGCAGACGTTCTTTGGTGGCGATATGCGCTTATTCTTAACCGAGCATGGTATTGGTTACGATCAACGCAATGCATTGGTGGTGGGGTTAGCGATGGGGTTTGCTGTTATCCCGACGATTTTTACCATCGCCGAAGATGCCATTTTCTCTGTACCGAAACATTTATCGGATGGCTCTTTGGCATTAGGGGCCACGCCTTGGCAAACTTTAATCTATGTTGTCTTGCTTACTGCAAGCCCAGGTATTTTTTCTGCCATTATGATGGGCCTGGGACGCGCTGTTGGCGAAACCATGATTGTGTTAATGGCAACGGGCAATACGCCATTAATGGATTGGAATATTTTGGAAGGATTGCGCAGCCTGTCGGCGACCATCGCCGTTGAGTTGCCAGAGTCGGAAGTTGGAAGTTCGCATTATCGCCTGCTGTTCCTAGCTGCATTGATTTTGTTTGTGTTTACGTTTGCAGTAAACGCGCTTGCGGAGTGGGTTCGTCAGAGACTGAGAGATAAGTACCGTGCGTTGTAATAATGGTTTGAATAAAGAGCGAGTAATAACGTGTTAAATTGGATTCGTTCTGGCGCACCGTGGATATGGCTAACAGGCGGTGCAGTCAGCATCAGTTTGTTGTCGGTATTAGGGTTGTTACTCCTTATCGGCTGGAAAGGCCTGACTTACTTTTGGCCAGCTCCCTTGTATCAGTGGAATGTTGCAGCATTGACGCCTGTACAAGGCGAAGTGCTACATGAAAATACTATTCTGATTGGTCAAGTGTATGAACGCAGTTTTGTACCGAAGAGTTATCTGCCTGAAAGCGCGGCGCAGCAATTAGAAGACGATGAAGACTTTGCTACGCGACTCAGTATCAAAATCGCCAACCGAGAGTTGTATCCCGCCGATTTTATCTCCGTATTGCAAATGCAGTTGGATGAGCCCACGACGCCAAAAGAGTGGGCAGTGATCGAGCGAAGTAGTGGCGGTTACTTTTTTGGTAAGCTGGTGGCGTTTCAGGATGGAGACAACTTATACACCAACGATATTCAATCCGTCTTGAACAAAAAACTGGATGATGCAGAAACTCTGCGCCATGAGATTGACTCTTTGGTTGTCGATCAGCTTAAAGAGCTTGGCTGGAAGCTAGAGCAGTTGCGATTAGAAAAGCGCAAGCATGAGTTGAATGACACGCTGACAGAAAGCTTCTTAAAGGAAAACCAGACGAAAAAAGAGCGGATAGAGAGAGCTCTGGCGACGTTAGATTTACAGCTTGATGGCTTACGATTACAGCTTTCTGGCTATGCCCTAATTGTCGAGGATATGACGGGCTCACAAGTATCGATTCCGCTCGAAGACATTTTGGACTACTGGTACCCAAACCAAATGTCACTGCCTGATAAAGTCATGCATTGGGGGAAGCAGGTTTGGAAGTTTTTATCTGAAGATCCAAGAGAGTCGAACTCTGAAGGAGGCGTGTTCCCTGCGATATTTGGTACGGTTTTCTTAGTACTTATCATGTCGATCATTGTGATGCCACTTGGGGTGATCGCTGCTATCTATCTGCATGAATACGCTAAGAATAACGCTCTAACCAGGGTTATTCGTATTGCGGTTATAAACCTAGCGGGTGTTCCATCGATTGTTTATGGCGTGTTTGGTTTAGGCTTCTTTGTTTATACGATAGGTGCCTCTATCGACAACGTATTCTATGCGGAGAAGCTACCGGCACCAACCTTTGGTACGCCGGGTTTGTTATGGTCTGCACTAACTCTTGCCGTGCTGACGCTTCCAGTTGTGATTGTGACGACAGAAGAAGGTTTAACTCGTATTCCGAGCTCAGTACGACATGGTTCTCTGGCGCTTGGTGCAACTCAGTTCGAAACACTATGGCGTGTGGTTTTGCCTATGGCGACGCCAGCTATTATCACAGGGCTCATCCTTGCGATTGCGCGTGCAGCTGGCGAAGTAGCGCCACTGATGCTGGTGGGGGTCGTGAAATTGGCATCCAGTTTACCGGTTGACGGGCAATTCCCTTATGTGCATTTGGATAGAAAGTTCATGCATTTAGGTTTTCACATTTACGATGTTGGCTTTCAAACCTCCAACATCGAAGCTGCGCGACCATTAGTTTATGCCACCTCTTTCTTACTCGTGACAGTGATTGTCGGGCTAAACTTAACAGCAATCAGTATTCGCAATAATTTACGAGAAAAATACAGAACGTTAGGACAAGATTAAGTATGTTTAATTTTGATAGTACATTAGGTTATGAGCCACCATTGGACGTTCATAATTTAACGGATGAACAAACAGCCATCTCAATCGAGAACCTTAATCTGTTCTATGGTCAAACTCAGGCGCTGCATGATATTTCGATGCGAATTCCCAAAGGGCGAGTCACCGCTTTTATCGGTCCTTCAGGGTGTGGAAAGTCGACGTTATTACGTTGCATCAATCGCATGAACGACTTAGTGGAAGGGTGTCGAGTCACAGGCAAAGTGCGTCTACATGGCAAGAATGTTTATCATCCCAATGTCGATGTTGCGACACTTCGACGCCGAGTGGGGATGGTGTTTCAAAGACCCAATCCATTTCCTAAGTCTATTTATGAAAACGTAGTTTATGGCTTACGCTTACAAGGTGTAAAAAACAGCCGCAGTTTAGATGACGCAGTGGAGCGATCCTTGCGCTCGGCGGCGTTGTGGGATGAGGTCAAAGACCGCTTGCATGAGAACGCATTTGGTTTATCTGGTGGTCAGCAACAGCGCTTGGTCATTGCGCGCGCGGTGGCGATTGAGCCGGAAGTCCTGTTATTGGATGAGCCGACATCAGCGTTGGATCCAATCTCAACTTTAACTATTGAAGAGCTTATCAATGAGCTTAAGACTCAATATACTGTCGTTATCGTTACCCATAACATGCAGCAAGCGGCGCGAGTGAGTGATCACACCGCATTCATTCATATGGGTAAGTTAATTGAATACTCTGACGCGGACTCGATCTTCACCTCGCCAATGAAGAAACAGACCGAAGATTACATTACGGGTCGATACGGTTAAGTCGCGACTCTATACGGAATAAGGAACATCATGCACTTTGGACGTCATATTTCAGGGCAGTTTAACGTAGAGCTAGAATCGATTCGTACTCATGTATTGACCATGGGTGGCTTGGTAGAACAGCAGCTTTCGTATGCTATTCAAGCCTTGCATAAAGAAGACATCGAACTGGCGCGTAAGGTTGTGCGTGACGATCATAAAGTGAATGCGATGGAAGTCTCGATCGATGACGCCTGCACACGCATTATTGCTAAGCGTCAGCCAACGGCAAAAGACTTGCGCTTAATCATGGCTATCATCAAAACGATCACTGATTTAGAACGTATCGGTGACGTGGCGACACGCATTGCTTACGTTGCCATTGAAAGCCCATCATCAAAAGAACGACAGTTCCAAGTGTCGTTAGAGCCTCTCTGCCGTCAGGCTATTAATATGCTGCATCAGGTTTTAGATGCGTTCGCCCGCATGGATGTGGAAGCGGCAGCAGAGGTGCACAAACAAGATGACAAGCTAGACGCCGAATATGAAGCGGTAATTCGTCAGTTGATGACCTACATGATGGAAGACCCAAAAAATATTCCCAACATTCTGCAAGTGATGTGGTCTGCACGTGCCATTGAACGCGTGGGGGACCGTTGCCAGAACATTTGTGAATACATTATTTACTTCGTGAAAGGGAAAGATGTACGCCATCTAGGTGATCAAAGCATTGATGACGTACTGAAGTAACTGATTTCAATAAATAGACCAGCTTTTAGGCTGGTCTATTTATTTATTAGGGAAAGGGAAAGTACATCAATATTTATCAGGAACGAAGGTCTGATCATCAATGGGCGCTCTGACGTAACCTTCTTTATTGAGTTCAGGTAATTCGATGGGTGAGTACTCAAGTGCTTTGTAATCAATCTGGCTTAGTAAATGACTGATACAGTTCAAGCGCGCTTTCTTTTTATCATCAGAAGGGACGACCCACCAAGGGCAGTTTTTCGTGTCTGTATAGGCAAACATCTTATCTTTTGCTTCCGAATACTCCGCCCAGCGATGACGTGACTCCAAATCCATTGGGCTGAATTTCCAACGTTTGATCGGCGTATTAATTCGGCCTAGAAAACGTTTTTCCTGCTCTTCGTCTGAAACCGAAAACCAATACTTAATCAGAATAATCCCAGAGCGTTGCAACATTCTTTCGAATTCAGGACAAGAGCGTAAAAACTCTTCGTATTCGTCTGGAGTACAGAACCCCATGACTTTTTCGACACCTGCTCGGTTATACCAACTTCGGTCAAATAAAACGATTTCACCAGCAGATGGCAAATGAGCGACGTAACGTTGGAAGTACCATTGCGTTTTTTCTTTTTCTGTCGGTGCAGGCAGAGCGACCACGCGACAAACACGCGGGTTTAGCTTTTCTGTGATGCGTTTTATCACCCCGCCTTTGCCCGCAGCATCACGGCCTTCAAACAGAACCACCACTTTTAACCCTTTGTGTTTGACCCACTCTTGAAGTTTAACGAGCTCAACTTGCAGGTTTTTGAGCTCCTTTTCGTATTCCTTTTTCTTCAATTTAGACATACACCGTTCCTCACTCCTTGATAAACAATATGTTAGCACTCAAAAGCTATGCTTGTGAGGTTACGGTGGTCTATTTGAGAGCTGCTACGACATCAGCAATGGCTTGTGTACTTGTGATGGGGATTAAAAAATCATCGACATCGGATGCGCCCATTTTGCTTTGTTCTGCAACAAAGGTCATTTTACTCGCTCGAGTCACTTTCCCTGACAGATGGATTTCAGGAACTTGAGTGTCTTCTACTAATGCACGTACGTTACTCGCATTAACGCCAGCACCCGCCATGATTGCTATGCGTCCTTGGGCTTGCTTAACCAAAGCTCTAAGCACATCGATCCCTTGTGGTGCTGAAGGCGCAAGGCCGGAGGTTAAAATACGTTCACAACCTAAGCTGATCACTTCTTCCAAAGCTTTTTCAGCGTCACGACACTGGTCAAAAGCACGATGGAACGTTATGCCCAGCCCTAATTCCTGTGCGAATTCGCACAGTGCTGTTGCAAAGGGCATGTGAATATCCCCCTCTTGAGTGAGTACACCGAGAACCACACCATCCAAGCCCGATTGGTGAGCTGCTTCAATATCCCAACGCATCATTTCGATCTCTTCTTCACAGTAGAAGAAGTCACCTTGGCGTGGGCGAATCATGGCATAAATAGGAATAGTCGAAATCCTAGCGGCTTGCTGCATAAAGCCATAACTGGGTGTTAGCCCGCCTAAAGCCAAAGAGGAGCAAAGCTCAATCCGAGTGGCGCCGCCAGCAATGGCGTAGTGCAGAGATTCAATATTATCGATACAGACTTCTAGGTGAGTAACCACGTTCATTCATCCTGCTAACGTTACAAATAAGTGTTGTGGCTAAGATATTAACAGGGCCAGTAAGCAGAATCTGTATGGAGGGAATGAGAAATAGAGGTAAAGTTTACGCTGCTGCGTTACCTCATTTTGGCGGTTTATCTGAAGGTAAAAGAAAGCCCAGAGCATTTGCTCTGGGCTTTGATAAGACTTTACTTAGACTGATTGGCGTTTGCGGTTTTCCGCATTAGCTTTTTGCTTTATATACATCCAACCATCACACCCGTTGAGCTAGGGTGAAGGTCTATTATTTTTTGCCTAGGTCAGCTGCGTGCTCAGATAGGAACGCTGCAACACCTTTTGGAGATGCGTCCATACCTGCTTTACCTTCTTCCCATTGTGCAGGACATACTTCGCCGTGCTTCTGGTGGAAGTTAAGAGCGTCAACCATGCGTAGCATTTCGTCGATGTTACGGCCTAGTGGTAGGTCGTTAACTACTTGGTGACGTACAACGCCTTCTTCGTCGATTAGGAAAGAACCACGGAAAGCAACGCCTGCTTCTGGGTGCTCAACATCGTAAGCTTTACAGATTTCGTGCTTAACGTCAGCAACTAGTGGGTACTTAACTTGACCGATACCGCCATCTTCGATAGCAGTGTTACGCCATGCGTTGTGAGAGAACTGAGAATCGATAGAAACACCGATTACTTCAACACCTTTAGCTTGGAAATCAGCTAGACGGTTGTCGAATGCGATTAGCTCAGATGGGCAAACGAAAGTGAAATCTAGTGGGTAGAAGAATACTACTGCTTTCTTACCTTTAGTGAACTCTGCAAAGTTGAAGTTTTCAACGATTTCACCGTTACCTAGAACAGCTGCTGCAGTAAAATCAGGGGCTTGACGACCTACTAGTACCATTTTTTTGCTCCTAAAAAGTATGGTTAGTTCCAAACCGAATTCAGTTGTGTCGGTTTGGTCCGTGTTTGTACGAGACAAACTATAGTACAGATTGTAGTATTGAAAAAAGCGAAATAAATAGATTGAGTTAATCGAAAAAAACGATAATAGCAAAACTCTTAACTCGATCACTGGAACGGCGGTAGATACAAATACAATTATGAATAAATGGCCCAGTTTGAAGCAGTTGCACTACTTAGTCACACTGCATGAAACAAGACATTTTAGTGACGCTGCAGAGCGTTGTTTTGTCAGTCAGTCGACTTTAAGTAAAGGTATTCAAAACTTAGAGGAATTGATTGGTTGTCCATTATATGAAAAAAAAGACAAGAAAAGTCCACTGGTTTTTACCCAAACAGGAGAAATGGTAGTAAAGCAGGGGCGAGAGCTGTTAGCAAAAGGGCAAGATTTGGTCGAGCTTGGACGTATGTGCCAAGGCGACGATATGCAAGGCCAGCTAAAAGTGGGATGCATACCAACAATTGCTCCGTTTTTACTGTGTGATTTGGTGCAAGAGGTTAACTACCGTTTCCCACAACTGAATCTTTTATTAAGAGAAGACACGACAACAAACTTACTTCAAGCGCTTAGACACGGTGAGTTGGATGTACTCATTTTAGCGTTGCCAGTTGAAATTGACGGTATGGAAAGTCGAGTGGTGGGTAAGGATCCGTTTCGAATGGTTATTAGTGCGAATCAAGCCCAATCGGTGCCTGTGCCGATTCGTTACGCAGATTTACCTGACGAATCCGTCTTTTTATTAGAGAAAGAGCATTGCTTAACGGAACACGCGGTATCAGCGTGTAAATTAACAGATAAAGAAAAAATTAATCCGTTTACAGCAACCAGCCTTCATACTTTGGTGCAAATGGTTGCGAATGGTTTGGGAACAACGTTCATTCCTCAAATGGCTATCGACCACGGCCTACTGCATAACCAGAATTTAGTTGTGATCGATCCCCCAGGAAAGCAAGCCTATCGCGAAATTGGCTTAGTTTGGCGTCCGAGTTCATCAAGAACGAAAACATTTAATCAGCTTGCAGAAGTCGTTTCCGAACTGCTTTAGCTATTAGTATTAGCCTCTACATCTCCATTATTTATCTAAAAGCGCACTGAAAACAGTGCGCTTTCTAGTATTTTATTCTGTTGGTGAACTTTGACTTGTAAAATTTTACAGCTCTTCTTTGATGAAGCTTTCATAAAATAGTGAAATTTCACAATGTTAATTTTACACAAAACCTTGTATGTCTTGTTTGACCCTTGTTTGAGTTCACCTTGCCAGCCCTTGTGAATACAAGGTGTTTGTTTGCCAGTCTATATTCATACACTCGTTTGAAATGATAAATTGACCTTAAAATTAATGTAATTTAATTACGTAATAAATTACAAAAATAGGTGTTCGATAGGCGGTTTTTACCCTGCCGAATAAAACTTCGAATTTTCTGTTTTATTTATCTTGGGGGTTTCGTTAAACCCTTTGTTGAGATAGCTTATTTAAAGGCCGATAAGACTTATGTCTAGATTGAAAATACACATAACATTACGCAATCTATCGACATGGCTAGACGAGTTGAACACAAAATTAAAGGATGTAATTTGTTGTTCATAACTTACAAATGTAGCTTTACGCTGACTGCCCAAGATGGATAAAGCACGTTAAGGATGAATGATTATGCTTGCTCAGACAGAACAAAAAACACAACAACTAAAGCAAACCCAAGGCATGCTTGAGGTGAATGGAGTCGTTGCTCCAGAACATCAAGCAATTTTCCCTGTTGAAGCCCAAACCTTTTTATCTCTGCTGTGTGAAAAATTTGCCGGACGTGTTGAGCAGTTGATGGAAGCACGAGAAGAGAAGCAAGCGCGTATCGATGCAGGTGAGCTGCCAGACTTTTTACCAGAGACACAAGACATCCGTGAAGGAAGCTGGAAGATCCTGGGAATCCCACAAGATCTGCAAGATCGCCGTGTGGAGATTACCGGACCAACTGATCGCAAGATGGTGATTAACGCACTGAATGCGAATGTAAAAGTGTTCATGGCAGACTTCGAAGATTCAATGTCTCCAGCATGGAGTAAAGTGCTGGATGGGCAAGTGAATTTACGCGATGCCGTGAATGGCACCATCAGTTACACCAACCCTGGCAATGGCAAGCATTATCAGCTGGAAGATGACCCAGCGGTGTTGATCTGCCGTGTTCGCGGCCTTCATTTAAAAGAAAAACACGTTACGTGGCACGGTCAGATCATTCCAGGTGCGCTATTCGATTTCGCTCTGTACTTCTATAACAACTACAAAGCGTTACTTCAAAAAGGCAGCGGCCCTTATTTCTACATTCCAAAACTGCAATCGCATCACGAAGCGAAGTGGTGGAGCGAAGTGTTCCATTTCACGGAAGACTATTTCGGTCTTGATACAGGCACCATCAAAGCGACTGTGCTGATTGAAACTTTACCAGCCGTATTCGAAATGGATGAGATTCTGTTCTCACTTAAAGAACACATCGTTGGTTTGAACTGTGGTCGCTGGGATTACATCTTTAGCTACATCAAAACCTTGAAGAAGCACCCTGAACGCGTACTGCCAGATCGCCAAGTGGTCACTATGGACAAGCCATTCTTGAACGCTTACTCGCGATTATTGGTGCGTACTTGTCATAAACGAGGTGCTTTCGCGATGGGAGGAATGGCTGCCTTTATCCCAGCGAAAGACCCGCAAGAGAATCAAAAAGTATTAGACAAGATCCAGACTGACAAATCGCTAGAAGCAAACAATGGTCACGACGGTACTTGGGTAGCTCATCCAGGTTTGGCTGACACCGCGATGGAAGTTTTTAGTGCTGTACTGGGCGAGCGCACCAATCAATTGGATGTGAGTCGTTCAGAGGATGCACCTATTACAGCGGCTGAACTACTCGAGCCTTGTGAAGGCGAGCGTACAGAAGCCGGAATGCGCCACAATATTCGTGTTGCGCTGCAATACATTGAAGCTTGGATTTCTGGTAATGGTTGTGTACCGATTTATGGCTTGATGGAAGATGCGGCGACAGCTGAAATCTCTCGCGCTTCTATCTGGCAATGGATTCAACACGGCAAGTCGCTAGATAACGGATTGAAGGTCACTAAGGATCTGTTCGAGCTCTATCTAAAAGAAGAGATTGAAGTAGTGAAACAAGAAATTGGCGAGCAGCGCTACCAAGCGGGTCGATTTGAAGAAGCGGCAGACTTGATGGCAAGGCTCACTACGAGCGATGAGCTGACCAACTTTTTAACAGTTCCTGGTTATGACTACCTGGATTAATAAAGAATAACTGTAACACCAATAACGTGAAGGATTTTCAAGGCAGATAGGGAAGTACTGCCTGAGAACGGAAACTCAACGCACACGCATAAAGTGCAAATTATAAAGAGGGATAGACCAATGACTAACTTAACTCGCCGCCAACAAATTGAAGCTCTGGAAAAAGACTGGGCAACTAACCCGCGCTGGAAAAATGTAAAGCGTACATACACTGCTGAGGAAGTGGTGGAACTGCGTGGCTCTATGGTACCAGCTAACACAATTGCACAACGTGGTGCAGACAAACTTTGGTCACTGGTCAACGGTAGCGCGAAAAAAGGTTACGTAAACTGTCTGGGCGCGCTGACAGGCGGCCAAGCTGTTCAACAAGCTAAAGCTGGTATTGAAGCGATTTACCTATCTGGTTGGCAGGTAGCGGCAGACAACAACACCGCTTCAACGATGTACCCTGACCAGTCTCTATACCCAGTCGATTCTGTACCGTCAGTAGTAAAACGCATCAATAACTCGTTCCGTCGTGCAGACCAAATCCAATGGTCAGCAGGTAAATCGCCTGAAGATGAAGGCGGTATTGACTACTTCCTACCAATCGTAGCGGATGCTGAAGCGGGCTTTGGTGGTGTGCTTAACGCTTACGAGCTCATGAAATCGATGATCGAGGCAGGCGCAGCGGGCGTTCACTTTGAAGACCAGCTAGCATCGGTGAAGAAATGTGGCCACATGGGCGGCAAGGTATTAGTTCCAACGCAAGAAGCGGTACAAAAACTGGTTGCTGCTCGTTTAGCTGCTGATGTAGCGGGTACAACAACCTTGGTTATTGCTCGTACTGATGCGAATGCGGCAGATCTCATTACTTCAGATTGCGACCCATACGATAAAGACTTTATTGAAGGAGAGCGTACTCAAGAAGGTTTCTACCGCGTTCGCGCTGGTATCGACCAAGCCATCTCTCGCGGCCTAGCTTACGCACCGTATGCAGATTTGATCTGGTGTGAAACAGCGACGCCATGTTTGGAAGAAGCTCGTAAGTTTGCAGAAGCGATTCACGCTGAATACCCAGATCAACTGTTGGCATACAACTGTTCGCCGTCCTTCAACTGGGAGAAGAACCTAGATGCAGAAACTATTGCTAAGTTCCAACAAGAGCTGGCAGACATGGGCTACAAGTACCAATTCATCACGCTAGCAGGTATTCACAACATGTGGTTCAACATGTTCGAACTGGCACACGCTTATGCTCAAGGTGAAGGTATGCGTCATTATGTTGAGAAAGTTCAGCGTCCTGAATTCCAGGCGGCAGAAAAAGGCTATACATTTGTTGCACACCAACAAGAAGTAGGTACAGGTTACTTCGATAGAATGACCAATACTATCCAAGGTGGTAACTCTTCAGTGACCGCATTGACAGGTTCGACCGAAGAAGACCAATTCTAATTGGCAGAGAAACACTTCCTTAATCAGCGTCAGTAATGGCATTTTGAGCGGCAACCCTGCCGCTCTTTTTTCGTTTAATACGTTTAAGAAACGAAATTTACACCCAAGATAACGCGTTTGCGTATTATTCTTCTGGCTCGATTTCTTCGGGTTCCACTTCTTCTTGCAGTTCCAATAAGTTAATCGCAATGGTCACAAAGTCACTGTCAGTAATGATGCCTACCAATCGACCCTTGGTGACAACAGGTAAACAGCCAACTTTGTGCTTTTGCATATAGATAGCGCTCTCTTTAAGCCCCGCGATGGGTTCGGCCGTCATGATGTTGGTGTGCATCATTTCGTAGAGCGGTGTATCTAGAGTAAAAGATTGTTCAGCCTCATCTGGGTGCAAGCTCGATTCTTGAGCAGCAAGAATGTCGCGTTGAGTCACCAAGCCTTGTAAGTGGTTATTGGCATCAACAACCGGAATATGTCGAATATCAAGCGCATCCATCATGCTTTTTGCATCACGCAAGGTATGCGTGCGCAGTAAGGTATGAGGATTACGAGTCATCATGTCTTCAACCTTGATCATAGAGACCTCCAGCGGCATTGTCCTTCTCTTAAATATAGAGAATATTTTTCTGTATATCTGGGAGCTAACTCGTTTTTCATCAATTAAATAGCACAATACACTTGCTCTTCTTTTTGTCTGCGTAATCTGTGTCTTATCGACGTTTTTATTAATTTGAATAAGTAGGTTTGTGTGCGAGTCAGTTGGCATTTTGGGTTGATATTGAATGGACCGCTAAGGTAATCCAATGAATTGAATCGCACATTTTTATTCGCTGGATTTTCCAAGATTCGTCTCTCGAAGAAGATACGTTCAGGCTTACCAAATTGAAGACAGCAACCTAAATGAAAAGAACAACGTGTAACAAACTCATTGCGCTGGCAGTGGCGGCATTCAGTGTGCAATCAGCACAGGCGATTGTGTTAGGAGATGAACTAACCGACTCTGTTGATCGTGTTACTTTACGAGCAAGTAATATGGCAGAGTTCCCACTGTGTGGCGGCACCATGCTGACGGAGCAGTGGGTGTTGACTGCGGCACACTGCGTGGTAATGGGGCAGGGAACGAACGAAGCAAGCTACTATGTGACCCCGCCGGGCGAGTTGTCGGTGAATGCGAATGTGCATGAACTTAATTCAGCAGGGCTTGATAACTTCTATCCGGTGTCTCACGTTGTGGTTCACCCTGATTACACGCGGATTTCAAAAGCTGAGACCGACAGTAATGGTAACGTGAAACCTATACAAACCGGTTTAGACTCAGACATCGCGTTGCTGTATCTCACGCGCCCAGTGGCAAATGCGAGCTTTGCTGATTTAGCAAACAAAGCCGACATGGAGAGTATCGAAGCGCGGTTGGCTGCGGATTGGAACGATAATTACCTGACCAATCAACGTGTCGAAAATGTGCAAGTGTTTGGGTGGGGGACCACTCAGCCGGATGCTTCTGAACCTTCCAATACGCTCAAAACCACCATTAGTACATTTTTACCCATCGACAAATGTTATGAGCGTTTAGAAATTGGCAGCAGTTTTCCGGGGATCATCGACTCAAGAGAAAACCAAACCAAAATTTGTACGCTACCAACGAAAAACCGAGTATTAGAGCCGGATAGCCACACCCAATATGGCAACTCTGCATGTAAAGGTGACAGTGGGGGGCCGCTGGTCGATGTGGCGACGGGAAAACAGATTGGTATTGTTAGCGGTGGACCTCTCATTCTTCCGACTTGTGGCTCTTTGACGATTCCAAGTTTCTACACCAAGGTGAGCCAATATTACGACTGGGTACAGTCTTACATTACTGCCGATGCGCCACCAAGTAGCTACATCATTGCACCGAACTTTATTAAAGAGGCTAATAACGAAGTCGGCGGAGATAAAGAGTGTCACGACGGTATCGCAACTAATAACTGTGATTTCAAAGGGGCAGATGATGATGGTGGCAGTTTGGGTCTGTGGCTATTGAGTCTATTCGTACCCTTGGCGTGGTGGCGAAGGCGTGAGGTTTGATAGGGCTATTTGAATACCAAACGAGTAAGCAGCGTTATGCGCTGCTTTGCTTTTTAATGTTCCATTTCTTTCGACTTAAACTGAAAAATAATGCCAAGTGATCGCGGTTTTTCACGTTTTATTACACTCTTCATCATGGCTTTTACAGTGATATTCTGGGGATTTGCTTGCTATTGCAGCATGTAAACATATACTAGTCTGCTGCGAAAAACTCGTCGCAATTTTATCGTCGTCCTAGACGTGATTTGACCAATATATAAGACAAGTAACATGCAAGTATCAGATTTCCATTTCGACCTTCCAGATGAACTTATCGCTCGTTACCCTCAGCCAGAGCGTACCGCTAGCCGACTATTACAAATGGACGGCAATACCGGAGAGCTAATTGATGGCACATTTACTGATGTATTGGGCCAAGTTCAACCCGGTGATCTCGTGGTGTTTAATAATACTCGTGTTATACCTGCTCGTCTTTTTGGTCGTAAAGAGTCGGGTGGTAAGCTAGAGGTGCTGGTGGAGCGCATGCTTGACGAGAAAAGCATCCTCGCGCACGTTCGCTGCTCTAAATCTCCAAAACCAGGTACAACCATCATTGTTGGCGAGAATGATGAATACTCAGCAGAAATGGTGGCGCGTCATGACGCTCTATTTGAACTGAAATTTAACGCTGATAAGACGGTATTAGAAATTTTGGAAGAAATCGGCCACATGCCACTTCCTCCTTACATTGACCGCCCAGATGAAGATGCAGATAAAGAGCGTTACCAAACCGTATATAACCAGAAGCCAGGCGCAGTAGCGGCGCCGACAGCGGGTCTTCATTTTGATGATGTTCTACTAGAGAAAATCAAAGCGAAAGGCGCAGAGTTTGCTTACGTCACTTTGCACGTTGGTGCTGGTACATTCCAGCCAGTAAAAGTAGAAAACATCAACGATCACCATATGCACGCTGAGTACGTAGAAGTACCGCAAGAAGTCGTCGAAGCAATTAAAGCGACGAAAGCGCGCGGTGGACGAATTATTGCTGTTGGTACTACATCGGTACGCTCACTTGAAAGCGCAGCGCAAGACGCATTGAAAAAAGGGACTGAGTTGGTCCCATTCTTTGGTGATACAGAAATCTTTATTTTTCCTGGCTACGAATATCAGCTTGTGGATTGCTTGATTACCAATTTCCACCTGCCAGAATCCACACTGATCATGTTGGTGAGTGCATTTGCAGGTTATGAGAACACCATGAATGCTTACAAGCATGCGGTAGAAAACAAATATCGCTTTTTCTCATATGGTGATTCAATGTTCATCAAGAAGAAAACGATTTAGTAAAAAATAAGATTTACGAGTGCTAGCAGTAAGCTAGGAAATAGAGCAGAACCTCTGCTTTATCTCTCGCAAGGAAAAGCGACCGCTCCTTAAAGTAGGGTTGAGCCCTAAACACTCAGTCAGACTGTTTCTCTGACACCCGGAGGCATCGTGAAATTAAAATTCGATCTTAAGAAGAAAAACGGCAATGCGCGTCGTGGTCAACTGACTTTCGAACGTGGCACTGTTCAAACCCCAGCGTTTATGCCAGTTGGTACTTACGGTACGGTTAAAGGCATGACGCCAGAAGAAGTGAAAGGTACGGGCGCAGAAATCCTACTAGGTAACACGTTCCACCTTTGGCTACGTCCTGGTCAAGAAGTCATGAAAATGCACGGCGACTTGCATGATTTTATGAACTGGCACGGTCCTATTCTTACTGATTCAGGCGGCTTCCAAGTATTCAGCCTTGGCAAGATGCGTACTATTACCGAAGAGGGTGTGCACTTCCGTAACCCAGTTAATGGTGACAAGATTTTCATGGACGCAGAAAAGTCGATGGAAATTCAAAAAGACCTAGGTTCTGACATCGTCATGATTTTTGACGAGTGTACGCCATACCCAGCGACACACGATGAAGCGAAGAAATCGATGGAAATGTCGCTACGTTGGGCACAGCGCTCACGTGATCACTTCGAGAAGCTAGAAAACCCGAACAACCTGTTTGGTATTGTTCAAGGTGGTGTTTACGAAGATCTACGTGATGTGTCGGTAAAAGGTCTAACGGAAATCGGTTTTGACGGTTACGCGGTTGGTGGCTTGGCAGTAGGCGAGCCTAAAGAAGACATGCACCGTATTCTTGAGCACACTTGTCCGCAGCTTCCAGAAGACAAGCCTCGCTACCTAATGGGCGTGGGTAAACCAGAAGACTTGGTTGAAGGTGTTCGCCGCGGTATCGATATGTTTGACTGTGTAATGCCAACGCGTAACGCGCGTAATGGTCACCTGTTTGTGACTGGTGGTGTGATCAAGATCCGTAATGCGAAACATAAAACGGATACAACCCCGCTGGATCCGCACTGTGACTGTTACACTTGTCAAAACTACAGTAAATCGTACCTTCATCACTTAGAGCGTTGTAATGAAATTCTAGGTGCTCGTCTAAATACGATCCACAACCTACGCTACTACCAGCGTCTGATGGAAAGTATTCGTAAAGCGATTGATGAAGATCGTTTCGATGAGTTTGTTACTGAGTTCTATGAGCGTCGTGGCCGTGAAGTGCCACCACTAGCAAAAGAACAGTCATTAACGGACTAAAAAAGAATTAAAGCCTTTGGCATGTCGCCAGAGGCTTTTGCTAATAAAGTAGGCTAACGCACGTTATTTTTGAGAGAGTGATCGCTATTAGTTACTCTCAGACTTGAATCTAAAATGCGAAAGCCCAACTTGTTGGATTATCAATAAAATATAATGAGGATGTTTTAATGTTTATTTCTCAGGCTCACGCAGCAGCAGAAGGCGCGCCAGCAGGCGGTGGTTTTGAAATGCTAATCATGCTTGGCATGTTCGCAGTGATCTTTTACTTCATGATTTACCGCCCACAAGCGAAACGTGTAAAAGAGCACAAGAACCTAATGGCTTCTATGGGCAAAGGCGACGAAGTTCTAACTAGCGGTGGCCTAGTGGGTAAAATCACTAAGATTGCTGAAGATAATGACTACATTTCAATCGAGCTTAACGCGAACAATGAAGTGGTAATCAAGAAAGACTTCATCACTGCAGTGTTGCCAAAAGGTACGCTTAAGTCTCTATAAAACAGCTAAAGGATCCTCGCTGTGCTAAACCGTTATCCATTATGGAAGTACTTGATGGTATTTTTTGCCATCATCACCGCTGCGTTATACGCACTTCCAAATATCTACGGTGAAGATCCGGCTATTCAAGTTACAGGGGCGCGTGGCGCCTCTGTAGATATGTCAACGCTGGATGCTGTCACTACTGCTCTTGATAAAGAGCAACTCTCTCATAAATCCATTGCTTTAGAGAATGGATCAATTCTTGTTCGTTTTAACGACACTGACACGCAAATCAGTGCTCGTGATGTCATCAGCGAAGCGCTTGGCAAAGACACAATTGTTGCACTTAACCTTGCTCCTTCTACACCCGATTGGCTAGAAGCGATTGGCGCATCACCATTAAAGCTGGGTCTTGACCTTCGTGGTGGTGTCCACTTCTTAATGGAAGTAGACATGGACGCTGCGATGGAAAAGCTCGTTGGTCAGCAAGAAGAAGCTTTCCGTAGCGAACTTCGTGAGGCAAAAATTCGTTATCGTGCTATCCGCCCTTCTGGCAAAGAAGCGGTAGAGGTTCTGCTACGTAACGAAGAGCAATTAGCAGAAGCGAAAGCAATGCTAGAAAAGAATCACCCGGACATGCTCTTTGTCGAATCTGATTCAAATGGCCGTTACGCTCTTACTGCGACCTTTACCGAGCAACGTTTACAAGAGATCCGTAACTACGCTGTTGAGCAAAACATTACGATTTTACGTAACCGTGTAAACGAGCTAGGTGTTGCAGAGCCTCTCGTTCAACGTCAAGGTGCAAGCCGAATTGTTGTTGAGCTTCCTGGTGTTCAAGATACTGCTCGTGCAAAAGAGATTCTAGGTGCGACTGCAACGCTAGAATTCCGTGAAGTTGACGATAAAGCTGACCTATCAGCGGCGGCAAATGGTCGTGCGCCAGCAGGCAGTGAAATCAAAATGGACCGAGACGGTCGTCCGGTTGTGCTTAAGAAGCGTGTTATTCTTGGTGGTCAAAGCATTACGGATGCAAGCTCAAGTGTCGATGAATACGGTCGTCCACAAGTTAACATCTCGCTAGACAGCGAAGGTGGTAACAAGATGTCAGCGTTCTCTAAGAAGAACATCGGTAAGCTAATGGCTACCGTGTTTGCTGAGTACAAAGACAGTGGTCGTCGCACGCCAGAAGGCAAAGTCATCCTAGATAAGCATGAAGAAGTCATCAACCAAGCGACGATTCAATCGGCTCTTGGACGTAACTTCCGTATCACGGGTATAGACTCCGCAGCTGAAGCGCACAACCTTGCACTTCTATTACGTGCTGGTGCACTGATCGCACCTATCTCTATCGTTGAAGAGCGTACTATTGGTCCATCAATGGGCCAGCAAAACATCGATATGGGTATCCAAGCGTGTATCTGGGGTATGGTTGCCGTAATGCTGTTTACGCTGCTTTACTACCGTGGCTTTGGCTTGATTGCCAACATCGCTCTAATGGCTAACTTAGTGTTGATCATTGGTGTTATGTCGATGATTCCAGGCGCTACCATGACGCTTCCGGGGATTGCCGGTATCGTGTTAACGGTCGGTATGGCGGTTGATGCGAACGTACTGATCTTCGAGCGTATCCGTGAAGAGCTTCGTGATGGGCGTAGTCCACAACAAGCTATTCACCAAGGTTACGCGAATGCATTCAGTACGATTGCCGATGCGAACATCACGACACTGATTACTGCAATTATCCTATTTGCAGTCGGTACTGGTGCAGTGAAAGGTTTCGCGGTTACTCTATCTATCGGTATCTTAACTTCAATGTTCACCGCCATTATTGGTACACGTTGTATCGTGAACCTGATTTACGGTGGCAAACGCGTTGATAAATTGTCGATCTAAGGCTGGGAATTAATATGTTTCAAATTCTAAAAGCAGAGAAGACGATCGGCTTTATGCGTTGGTCGAAAGTAGCATTCGTTTTTTCAATCTTTATGATTGCTGCTTCTATCTTCACTTTGTCAACTAAGTGGCTAAATTGGGGCCTAGACTTCACTGGCGGTACGCTAATTGAAGTTGGCTTTGAAAAACCTGCGAACCTTGAAAAAATCCGAACCGCTTTAGATGCGAAAGGTTTTGGTGATGCGACAGTACAAAACTTCGGTAGTGCTCGTGAAGTAATGGTTCGTCTTCGTCCACGTGATGACGTTTCTGGTGAAACGCTGGGCAACCAAATCATTGGTGCTATCAAAGATGGTACTGGCGAAAGCGTAGAAATGCGTCGTATTGAATTCGTAGGTCCTAACGTTGGTGATGAGCTAACAGAAGCTGGCGGTCTAGCGATCCTCGTGTCGCTGATCTGTATCCTGCTTTATGTCTCGATGCGATTTGAATGGCGTCTAGCGGCTGGTGCGGTTATGGCATTGGCTCACGATATCATTATCACGTTAGGTGTTTTCTCATTCCTACAAATAGAAGTTGACCTAACCATCGTCGCGGCATTATTAACGGTAGTCGGTTACTCGCTCAACGATACCATCGTTGTGTTTGACCGTATCCGTGAAAACTTCCGTAAGATGCGTAAAGGTGAGCCAGCCGATATCATGGACGCTTCAATCACCCAAACGTTGAGCCGTACGTTGATTACCTCGGGTACAACATTGTTCGTGGTAATTGCACTGTTCATGCAGGGTGGTGCGATGATTCACGGCTTCGCAACCGCACTTCTACTTGGTATCACTGTAGGTACTTACTCTTCTATCTACGTAGCATCAGCACTGGCTCTAAAACTGGGTATCCAGAAAGAGCACTTGATGCCACCTCAAGTAGAAAAAGAAGGCGCAGAGTTCGACGAAATGCCATAAGGCAGATTGAGAGTCGACAACAAAAAACCGCTGAGCAATCAGCGGTTTTTTTGTATCTGAATCGAGTTGTGTGCTTGCAGAACCTCATTGTATGGAGAGCCTTACATTGCGGCTAAGTAGATACGGTTCAGTAGATACAAAAAAGCCCCGCTCATTGAGTGGGGCTTTCTAAAGTCATCAGCGTGACGGGCTAAATATGACTTTCAAATATTACTTAAGGATCGCGCTGTTACCGTTTTCGCGGATGTGCTTAAGGATAGATTTTACGCCACGAGCGCTTGAAGCAACAATGTTACCAGACTTCATGTACTCAGTGCCGCCAGCAAAGTCAGTTAGGATTGCGCCAGCTTCACGAGCAATAAGCTCACCTGCTGCCATATCCCAAGGTTTTAGACCTAGCTCGAAGTAACCATCAACACGGCCAGCAGCCACGTAACATAGGTCAAGAGCAGCAGAGCCGCTACGACGGAAATCAGCACATTCAGTGAATAGCGCACCAACGATCTTGATGTAAGACTCAGCGTGTTGTTTCTGTTTGAATGGGAAACCAGTAGCTAGAACAGTACCTTGAAGGTCTTTTAGTTGAGCAACACGGATACGCGCACTGTTTAGTTGAGCGCCTGCACCACGTTGTGCAGTGAATAGCTCGTTTTGCATTGGATCGTAAACACAAGCAACTTCAGTTTTGCCTTTGATACGAACTGCGATAGAAACCGCGAAAGTTGGGTAACCTTTTACAAAGTTAGTGGTGCCATCCAGTGGGTCGATGATCCATTGTACGTCTTTATCTTTACCTTCGATAAGACCTTGTTCTTCAGCAACGATACAGTGCTCAGGGTAAGACTGCTTGATAGTATCGATGATGATGTATTCTGCTTCTTTATCTACATTAGTGACAAAGTCATTAGTGCCTTTAAGAGTAGATTCTACTTTATCAGTGTTTTCTAATGATTTAGCAATATGATTGCCTGCCTTTCGCGCAGCGCGAATAGCAATGTTTAGCATTGGATGCATACGAATTTCCCAACGGATGTTAAAGAACAAATGAAAGCGGCGGCGAGTATACCAGAGATCAGTAAAAAGGGAAGTGGTTATTTTTTGTTCTAAAGTCAGTGGTTTTATTGTATTTAGCTTGAGGCGAACGAGAACAATGACCAAGAATGAGAAGAGAGGCCTGCTTCGCCCTAGGGTGTGTTAAAAAACTATGGTAACATTCTGCGGTTTTAATTTAGGTAGCAAACACAGATGTTGGATCAAGTAAAAATTGTACTCGTAGGTACCTCTCATTCAGGCAATATTGGCTCAGCAGCTCGAGCTATGAAAGTGATGGGTTTAAGCCAACTAGTATTAGTCGATCCACAATGTGAAGTGGATGAACAAACTCTTGCTTTGGCTGCGGGGGCTGGTGATATTGCTCAAAATGCAAAGATTGTCGGCACATTAGAGGAAGCGGTTGAAGATTGCAGCCTCGTGGTGGGCTCCAGTGCTCGCTCTCGTACATTAGAATGGCCAATGCTTGAGCCAGGTGAATGTGGTGAGAAATTTGCGGTTGAGGGTAGAAAACATCCTGTCGCGCTCGTGTTTGGTCGTGAAAGAACTGGTCTAACAAACGAAGAGCTGCAAAGGTGTCACTACCATGTTTGCATTCCTGCTAACCCTGAATATAGCTCGCTTAACCTAGCGATGGCCGTACAAACTCTGAGTTACGAAGTACGAGTTGCGCATTTGAACTTAGAGCAAAGCCAGTTTGCCCCAAATGAGCCGGAAGAGTACCCACGTCATAGAGAGCTCGAAATGTTCTTCGAGCATCTTGAAAAGGTGATGGTTGAGACCCAGTTTATCAATAAAGAGCAACCAGGGCAGGTGATGAATAAATTGCGCCGCTTGTTCTCTCGTGCTCGGCCAGAAACCCAGGAGCTCAATATTCTACGCGGCATTTTGACCTCGATAGAAAAAAAGTTCTGAATAAAGAATAACCACTTTAGGTGTAAGGATGAATACCTGAGTAAAATGGTCAAATAAATACTTGACCAAATTACTCAGGTATGGAAAAATCTTAACCATTACAAACCATGTGGATACGGTGTGGTATGAAACTTACATCTAAAGGAAGATATGCGGTGACAGCCATGCTGGATGTGGCACTGCATTCGCAACAAAACCCTGTACCTCTTGCTGACATCTCAGAGCGTCAGGGGATCTCGCTCTCTTACTTAGAGCAGCTATTTTCAAAATTGCGTAAAGCAGGTCTCGTTGCCAGCGTTCGTGGTCCTGGTGGTGGTTACCGACTTGGTGCCGACGCACACAGTATCGCTATTGGTACCGTGATTGCAGCCGTTGATGAGTCAGTCGATGCAACCAAATGCCAGGGCAAAGGAGATTGCCAAGGTGGAACACGTTGCCTTACTCACACGCTATGGCGCGACTTAAGCTCTCGCATTAGTGACTTCTTGAATAACATCACTCTTGGTGAGTTGATGACAGACAATGAAGTCCTCGAAATTTCTGATCGTCAGGACATTGATCTGGCGGTAACCCATGGGCTATCAAACAAAAATACAACCGCCGCGCCCATCGGTGTAAACGTCCGCTCTTAGCGGTCAGCTTTTTACATTGGAGTAGAGAATGAAACTGCCGATTTATCTTGATTATTCCGCTACATGTCCAGTTGATCCACGTGTTGCTGAAAAAATGGTTCAGTACATGACAATGGATGGCACATTTGGCAACCCAGCGTCGCGTTCGCACCGTTACGGCTGGCAGGCAGAAGAAGCGGTCGATACTGCTCGTGAGCAAATTGCTGACCTTCTAAATGCAGATCCTCGCGAAATCGTATTTACATCTGGTGCGACAGAATCAGACAACCTTGCGATTAAAGGTGCAGCGCACTTTTACTCGAAGAAAGGCAAGCACGTAATCACTTGTAAAACAGAGCACAAAGCCGTTCTTGACCCATGTCGTCAACTTGAGCGTGAAGGCTTTGAAGTGACTTACCTTGAGCCAGAATCAAATGGCTTGATCGATCTAGAGAAGCTTAAAGCGGCAATGCGTGATGACACAGTGCTTGTGTCTATTATGCACGTAAACAACGAGATTGGTGTGGTTCAAGACATTACAGCGATCGGCGAATTGTGTCGTGAGCGTAAAATTGTTTTCCACGTGGATGCAGCGCAATCTGCAGGTAAATTACCAATCGACGTTCAAGAGATGAAAGTTGACCTAATTTCGCTTTCTGCTCACAAAGTTTATGGCCCTAAAGGCATCGGTGCACTTTACGTTCGTCGTAAGCCTCGTATTCGTCTTGAAGCGCAAATGCACGGTGGCGGCCATGAGCGTGGTTTCCGCTCTGGTACACTTCCTACTCACCAAATCGTTGGTATGGGTGAAGCATTCCGCATTGCAAAAGAAGACATGCAAAAAGATTACGATCACGCTTTAGCGCTTCGTAACCGTCTTTTTGATGGCGTGAAAGACTTAGAAGCAGTGACGGTAAACGGTGACCTTGAGCAACGTGTACCACACAACCTAAACATCAGCTTCGCATTCGTAGAAGGTGAATCACTACTAATGTCGCTTAAAGATCTAGCGGTATCTTCTGGTAGTGCTTGTACGTCTGCAAGTCTTGAGCCTTCTTACGTTCTTCGTGCCCTAGGCATGGATGATGAATTGGCTCACAGCTCGGTTCGTTTCTCGTTTGGTCGTTTCACGACTGAAGAAGAAATTGATTACGCAATTGAACAAATCCGCGTTGCAGTGACTAAGCTACGCGACATGTCTCCTCTATGGGATATGTACAAAGAAGGGATTGATTTGAGCACTGTTGAATGGGCTCACCATTAATCTCAGGGATTGAAATAGAGGATTCGAGGTAATTTATCATGGCATACAGCGAAAAAGTAATTGATCACTACGAGAACCCACGTAACGTTGGTTCATTCGATAAAGAAGACCCATCAGTAGGTAGCGGCATGGTTGGCGCTCCAGCTTGTGGTGACGTAATGAAGCTTCAAATCAAAGTGACACCGGAAGGTATCATCGAAGATGCGAAGTTCAAAACATACGGTTGTGGTAGTGCAATCGCATCAAGCTCACTAGTAACTGAGTGGGTAAAAGGCAAGTCAGTTGATGAAGCAGCAGCAATTAAAAACTCTGAAATTGCTGAAGAGCTAGAGCTTCCACCAGTGAAAGTTCACTGTTCAATTCTTGCTGAAGATGCAATCAAAGCAGCGGTTGCAGACTACAAGAAAAAACACCAAGAATAATTATTCCGTAATATAATGGGAGCTTTGACGCTCCCATTCCAATCGAAATTTAGACAGACTAAGGTGCAGTATGGCCATCACAATGACAGAATCAGCGGCAAGTCGCGTAAGAGCATTCCTAGATAACCGAGGCAAAGGTATCGGTTTACGCCTTGGAGTGAAGACGACTGGTTGTTCAGGCATGGCATATGTACTTGAGTTTGTCGATGAGCTTAACGAAGAAGATGAAGTTTTTGAACTCTCTGGAGTGAAAATCATCATCGATAAAAAAAGCTTAGTGTACCTAGACGGTACCGAATTGGATTACGTGAAAGAAGGGTTGAATGAAGGTTTTGAATTCAACAACCCTAACGCGAAAAGTGAATGTGGTTGTGGTGAAAGCTTCAACGTCTAATTGATTGTCCTTCTGGGCAAGCGAGTCCGGAAGGCTTTACTAGGACCCGAACTTAATGAATCACTTTGAATTATTTGGGCTACCAAGTCAGTTTAAGCTGGATGGTAGCCTTCTTTCTTCTCAGTTCCGAGAACTACAAAAACGCTTCCACCCGGATAACTTTGCAACGGGATCTGAACGTGACCGTTTGATGGCGGTGCAAAAGGCAGCGCAAATCAACGATGCCTATCAAGTTCTGAAAAATCCTATCTCCCGTGCCGAGTACATACTCGCAGAGCAGGGAGTTGAGATCCGAGGTGAACAGCAGACAATGCAAGATCCAATGTTCTTAATGGAGCAAATGGAGCTGCGCGAAGAACTGGAAGAAATTGCTGACAGCACCGATCCTGAATCGGCGCTTTTTGACTTCGATTCTAAGGTCAGCAAAATGTACAAACAGCATCTGGCAAGCGTCGAGCAAGAGCTTGATGATGGTCTTTGGGCTGAAGCCGCAGACCGAGTTCGTAAGCTAAAATTCATTGCCAAACTAAAGAACGAAATTGAACTAGTCGAAGACAAACTCCTCGGCTAGTTAGCGTGACAAGGACCTATCATGGCACTACTTCAAATCGCAGAACCGGGCCAAAGCTCGGCACCTCATGAGCATAAGTTAGCAGCGGGTATCGACTTAGGTACTACCAACTCTTTGGTTGCTTCTGTACGTAGCGGCGATGCAACTCCACTTGCGGACGAGCAGGGCCGTACTATTTTACCTTCAGTCGTTAATTACACTGAGGAAACGTTAACGGTTGGCCACGAAGCCAAAGCCAAAGCAGAATTTGAACCAGAGAACACTATTATCTCTGTAAAACGTTTGATTGGTCGTTCATTAAAGGACATTCAGTCCCGTTACTCTTCACTTCCTTATCGTTTTAGAGAGAGTGAAAATGGTCTTCCAATCCTGCAAACGCCTCAAGGTGACAAAAACCCGATTGAAGTATCTGCGGACATTCTAAAAGCGCTAGGTAAGCGAGCAGAAGAAACGTTAGGTGGTGAGTTAGCGGGTGTTGTGATCACTGTTCCTGCTTACTTTGATGATGCTCAGCGTGCAGGTACGAAAGATGCCGCGAAATTAGCTGGCCTTCATGTGCTGCGTCTTCTGAACGAACCAACTGCCGCGGCAATTGCTTATGGCCTAGACTCAGGCCAAGAAGGGGTGATTGCAGTTTATGACCTAGGTGGCGGTACATTTGATATCTCTATCCTACGTTTGTCGAAAGGCGTATTTGAAGTATTAGCAACAGGTGGTGACTCTGCGTTAGGCGGTGATGACTTTGACCATCTGTTAGCGGATTACCTAATGGAGCAAGCGGGTCTCGAAGCCCCACTTTCTGCTGAAAAAAACCGTACGCTACTGAACATTGCTACTGCGACTAAGATTGCTTTCTCTGAGCAAGACAGCGTTGACGTTGACGTGTTTGGTTGGAAGGGCACCGTTACTCGTGAGCAGTTCGAAGATCTGATTCGCCCACTAGTGAAGAAAACACTAATGTCTTGTCGTCGTGCATTAAAAGATGCTGATGTTAACGCAGACGAAGTACTCGAAGTTGTCATGGTTGGTGGTTCAACACGCACATTGCTGGTTCGTGAAATGGTAGGCGAGTTTTTTGGACGCACACCGCTAACAAGCATTAATCCTGATGAAGTTGTCGCAATCGGCGCGGGTATCCAAGCCGACATTCTAGCGGGTAACAAGCCTGATTCAGAAATGTTACTTCTTGACGTGATCCCACTGTCGCTTGGTATTGAAACCATGGGTGGTCTGGTTGAGAAGATCATCCCTCGCAATACCACGATTCCTGTTGCGCGTGCGCAAGAATTTACCACATTCAAAGATGGCCAAACGGCCATGAGTGTTCATGTGGTACAAGGTGAGCGTGAAATGGTTGATGATTGTCGTTCACTGGCTCGTTTCTCATTGAAAGGCATTCCACCGATGGCGGCGGGTGCGGCACATATTCGTGTGACTTACCAAGTTGACGCTGACGGCCTTCTTTCTGTTACGGCAATGGAAAAGAGCACCGGTGTTCAGTCAGAGATTCAAGTAAAACCTTCTTACGGGTTAAGCGATAATGAAGTGGCGGATATGCTGCGTGATTCAATGACTCACGCTAAAGAAGACATGCAAGCTCGTGCGCTAGCTGAACAGCGTGTTGAGGCCGACCGTGTGATAGAAGGCTTGATTGCAGCCATGCAAGCTGATGGTGACGAACTACTATCAGAACAAGAGAAACAAGACCTGATAAAAGCCATCGAAGCCTTGATTGAGCTGCGTAATGGTGATGATGCAGATGCGATTGAGCAAGGCATTAAAGATACCGATAAAGCGAGCCAAGATTTCGCATCGCGCCGTATGGATAAATCGATTCGAGCTGCGCTGTCAGGTCAATCAGTAGACGATATATAAGAGATAAGTAGTTATGCCTAAGATTATTGTATTACCACACGACGATTTGTGCCCAGAAGGCGCAGTGTTGGAAGCAAACACTGGTGAAACCGTTCTGGACGTAGCGCTAAAAAATGGTATCGGTATTGAACATGCGTGTGAAAAATCATGTGCGTGTACCACTTGCCACGTGATCATCCGTGAAGGTTTTGATTCGCTAGAAGAAAGTGAAGAGCTGGAAGACGACATGCTGGATAAAGCGTGGGGTCTAGAGCCTGAATCTCGTCTAGGGTGTCAGGCGAAAATTGCGGATGAAGACTTAGTGGTAGAAATTCCTAAGTACACGCTGAACCACGCTTCAGAAGATCACTAAAACTATCTTCCCAATATAGGGAAGAAGCAAAAGGAAGATGAGCAATGAAATGGACAGATTCTCGCGATATCGCGATTGAACTTTGTGACAAGTTTCCAGATGTTGATCCGCAAACGGTGCGTTTTACCGATCTTCATCAATGGATCATGGAGTTAGATGAGTTTGAAGATGACCCAAACCATTGTAACGAAAAGATTCTGGAAGCCGTTATCATGTGCTGGATGGATGAAGCAGACTAAGTCTGTAAAACACAGCCTAGTTAACAATTCTTACTAAAAAAAGCGGACCTTTAGGTCCGTTTTTTTATCCAATTGACATTTTTGCCCTACATAATGCTAACATCCGTGAGTTATTAAAAAGAAGCAGCGTAGGCAACGCTGCTATAAGACAAGGAGAAACCATGTCTACACAGATGTCTGTATTTTTAAGTCAAGAGTCGGCAGCACCACATTGGGGTGAAAAAGCACTGCTTTCATTCGCTGAAAACGGCGCAACCATTCATTTAGGTGAAGGTCACGATCTTGGTGCAATTCAACGTGCAGCTCGTCAGCTAGATGGCCAAGGAATTCGTTCTATTTTTCTTTCCGGTGATAACTGGGATTTAGAGAGCGTTTGGGCTTTCCACCAAGGTTACCGTAACCCAAAAAAACATGGCTCGGTTGAGTGGTCTGCATTGTCTGAAGAAGATCAAGCAGAGCTTCAAGCGCGTATTACTGCGACTGATTTTACCCGAGATATCATCAATAAAACCGCAGAAGAAGTTGCCCCTCGTCAGCTAGCGACAATGGCCGCTGAATTCATCAAATCTGTTGCGCCTAAAGGCACAGTGACAGCTCGTATCGTCAAAGACAAAGACTTGTTGGCAGAAGGTTGGGAAGGCATTTACGCCGTAGGCCGTGGTTCTGAGCGTACTTCTGCGATGCTCCAGCTAGACTACAACCCGACAGGTGACGAGAACGCACCAATATTCGCGTGTCTTGTCGGTAAAGGTATCACCTTTGATTCGGGTGGTTACAGCTTGAAGCCTTCTAACTTCATGAGCGCAATGAAAGCAGACATGGGTGGCTCAGGCACCATCACCGGTGGTCTTGCACTGGCGATTCTTCGTGGTTTGAACAAGCGTGTAAAACTGATCCTTTGTTGTGCAGAGAACATGGTTTCTGGTCGCGCACTCAAGCTTGGCGACATCATCACCTACAAAAACGGTAAAACCGTTGAAATCATGAACACCGATGCAGAAGGTCGTTTAGTGCTTGCTGATGGCCTTATCTACGCCAGTGAACAAAAACCTGAGTTAATCATTGATTGTGCAACACTAACAGGTGCGGCGAAGAATGCTTTGGGTAATGATTACCACGCACTAATGAGTTTCGATGACGAGTTATCGCATCAAGCGCTCACTGCGGCAAACCAAGAAAAAGAAGGTTTATGGCCGCTACCACTTGCTGACTTCCACCGTGGAATGCTGCCGTCAAACTTTGCTGACCTATCGAATATCAGTTCTGGCGACTACTCTCCGGGTGCAAGCACAGCAGCAGCATTCTTGTCTTACTTCGTAGAAGACTACAAAAAAGGCTGGTTGCACTTCGACTGTGCGGGTACATACCGTAAAGCCGCGTCTGATAAATGGGCTGCGGGAGCTACGGGTATGGGCGTTCGTACACTTGCTCGTTTCCTCAATGAGCAAGCTGGTAAATAAGATTGATTGCAGCACTCCTTGTTTGAGTGCTGCTCTTACCCAGTAAGTCACTTTAAAAACACAACTATTATTACAAGTACAGAAAGGAAATTTTATGGCTCTAGAAAGAACATTTTCAATCATTAAGCCGGATGCGGTAGAGCGAAACCTAATTGGTGAAATCTATAACCGTATTGAAAAGGCTGGCCTACGTATTGTCGCTGCTAAAATGGTTCACCTGACTGAAGATCAGGCAAGCGGTTTTTATGCAGAGCATGAAGGCAAAGAGTTTTTCCCTCCACTAAAAGAGTTCATGACATCTGGTCCTATTATGGTTCAGGTACTGGAAGGTGAAAATGCGATTGCACGTTACCGTGAACTGATGGGTAAAACTAACCCAGAGGAAGCGGCATGCGGTACGCTTCGTGCCGATTACGCACTTAGCATGCGTCACAATTCAGTTCATGGTTCCGATAGCCCTGAATCTGCGGCTCGTGAGATTGAGTTTTTCTTCCCTGAGTCAGAGATTTGCCCGCGTTAATTATAAATTAATGTATTCGTAAAGATCGTAAGCCCCGAACCTTCGGGGCTTTTTTATATCTGAGCATCAGCGGGGGCTACGATAGAATCATTGTTTAATATTTAATCAGAATGATTTTAATGCCTTAGCAAAGTCAGGGCCTTACAGACCTTGTTGTAGCTGAATAAAGGCTGTACAATTCGCGCCCTTATTCTAGTTTCAGTCATTGAGAGGCAACATGACCACTGAAAAAATCAATCTACTCGACTTTGATCGCAAAGGCATGCGTCAGTTTTTCGCGGAAGAACTCGGCGAGAAAGCGTTTCGTGCCGATCAGGTTATGAAGTGGATCTACCATTTCGGTGTAGATGACTTCGAAAAAATGACAAACATTAACAAGAAGCTGCGCGAAAAGCTTTTACACAAGTGCGAAATCAAGGCACCAACAGTCGCAGAAGCTCAGCACTCTTCTGATGGTACAATCAAGTGGGCGATGAACGTTGGTGATCAGGATGTGGAAACGGTTTACATTCCAGAAGATGACCGTGCAACGCTTTGTGTGTCTTCTCAAGTAGGTTGTGCGTTGGAATGTAAGTTCTGCTCAACCGCACAGCAAGGTTTTAACCGTAACTTGAAAGTTTCAGAGATCATCGGTCAGGTGTGGCGCGCTGCACGTGAAATTGGTCTTGAGAAAGAAACAGGTCGCCGCCCAATTACTAACGTCGTGATGATGGGGATGGGTGAACCGCTTCTAAACATGAAGAACTTGATCCCGGCATTAGAGCTAATGCTGGACGACCTTGGCTTTGGTTTGTCAAAACGTCGTGTGACTGTATCTACATCAGGTGTGGTTTCTGGTCTTGATCAGATGACAGGCAAAATCGATGTCGCGTTGGCAATTTCCCTTCATGCGCCAAACGATAAGCTGCGTAGTGAAATCATGCCAATTAACGATCGTTGGGATATTCAAGATTTCCTAGCATCAGTTCGTCGTTACATCGCTTCATCGAATGCAAACCGCGGTAAGGTAACGGTTGAGTACGTACTTCTTGATCATGTGAATGATGACATGGACCATGCTCGTGAACTGGCTGAGCTGATGAAAGACACACCATGTAAGATTAACTTGATTCCGTTTAACCCGTATCCAGGTTCACCTTACAAGAAACCAAGTAACTCACGTATCGATCGCTTCCAAAAAACATTGATGCAATATGAGCATACAGTAACGGTTCGTAAGACTCGTGGCGATGACATTGATGCAGCGTGTGGTCAGTTAGTCGGTGATGTGATTGACCGAACTAAACGTACTGCAATGTTAAAAGCGTCGCGCGGTGCTGATACCATTGAAGTAAAAGCCGTATAAACGACCGGAATTCAAAAATAGCCAGAGCCATTTGCTCTGGCTATTTTGTTTAGCGATAAGGGCATTTCTGCCAAGATTTATGACGACAACTCTCCAACTCGAGGTTATTTGGGTATAATTTCGAATTCCTTTGTCAAAGTTTGGACAAAAGCTTGAGCTATCTGTTAGTTTGAGTGTAAAGAGTTTTTGTCTTCGTTACACATTCGCTTATCATGATATGTGACATTAACGATGACACCGATAATTCTCAGCATTTTCTCACATACGCTTTGCTGATTTTTGCAAAACGGGTATTCACACTCAAATCGCTGAGAGTTTCTTAAAATTATTATTTTGGTTAACGCGTTTAGGCTAGCTATCTTTTAAAGAGGCTTAAGAACAATAACGAAAATACATAACCACGTTAGCCACTAAAACAGATTAAATACCACCATTATGACAGAACACGAAAATACGAATGAAGTGCCACTTTCTATTGAAGCTGGCGCATTACTGAAAAACAAACGCGAATCTCTTGGGATGAGTCAAAAGCAAGTTGCTGATCGCCTGAGGCTTCGCGTTTCTGTTATTGAAGATATTGAAAATAACCGATTTGAGTCTCAACAAGTTGCGACATTTACGCGTGGTTACTTGCGTTCTTACGCGAAGTTCGTAGGCCTTGATGAGAAGATGGTTTTGACTGCGTTAGAGCAGACAGCAGATGTACAGCCACAAGAGCAAGAAATTGAAATGCAGAGTTTCTCTCGCAAAACAAAAGATGAGAAGCACAATAGCCGTATCATGCTCCTGACTTGGGTTATCGGGTTGGTCATTATTGGTATTTCTGCAGCTTGGTGGTGGCAAAACCAGCAAGAGAATAGCCTAACGAAGGAAGTTACGGATTCAAGTGTTGAAGCGCCGAAGCCCACAGCGCAAGAGTTAGCTGATATCGATTTAATGACGGCTGAGGAGTTAATCGCAAGTACTCCTGAAGACGTTGTTTCAACAAGTAATGATGTTGTTGAAACGAGTGAAGTACCAGTCGAGCAGGGTAGCGATCCTCTGCTTGCTGAAACTGAAAATACAACAAGCGTAGATTCTGAAGAACCTGTTGCCGTGATTGAAACTGCGGAAGAGGAACAGCCTGCGCCAGTCGTACCTGAAGGCATGACACTTCTTACTATGAAGTTTAAAGCGGACTGTTGGATTCAAGTGAAAGACACCAATGGTAAAACGCTGGTAAGTGGTACTCATAAACCAGGACAAGATGTAGAACTTACCGGAAAAGCGCCGTTTAAAGTGATATTAGGCGCACCGGAAGGGGTTACAATGACATTTGCAAGTGAACCTGTCGACCTTTCTGGGTATACTTCAGGCAAAGTAGCTAGATTCACTCTACCGTTATAAAAAATTATGCAACACGAATCTCCAATTATTCGTCGTAAATCGACGCGTATTTATGTGGGTGATGTGCCAATTGGTGATGGTGCGCCAATTGCCGTACAGTCAATGACTAACACTCGCACGACTGACGTAGAAGCGACAGTCGCTCAAATCCGAGCACTAGAAAAAGTAGGTGCAGATATCGTTCGAGTTTCTGTACCTACCATGGACGCAGCAGAAGCTTTCAAACTGATTAAACAGCAAGTTTCTGTACCATTAGTGGCTGATATTCATTTCGACTATCGTATCGCGCTGAAAGTGGCGGAGTACGGTGTTGACTGTTTACGTATCAACCCAGGTAACATCGGCAATGAAGAGCGCATTCGCGCTGTTGTTGACTGTGCTCGCGATAAAAACATCCCAATCCGTATTGGTGTCAACGGTGGATCTTTGGAAAAAGATTTACAGATGAAATACGGTGAACCAACGCCAGAAGCTTTGGTTGAATCGGCGATGCGTCACGTAGATCATCTCGATCGTCTTAACTTTGACCAATTTAAAGTTAGCGTGAAAGCTTCAGACGTCTTCCTTGCGGTGGATTCATACCGTCTGCTAGCGAAGAAAATCGATCAGCCTCTTCACTTGGGTATTACAGAAGCGGGTGGTGCTCGTGCTGGTGCTGTTAAGTCATCTGTTGGCTTAGGTATGCTGTTATCTGAAGGGATCGGTGATACGCTGCGTATCTCTTTGGCTGCCGATCCAGTTGAAGAAATCAAAGTCGGTTTCGACATTCTTAAATCTCTGCGTATTCGCTCTCGAGGCATCAACTTTATTGCTTGCCCAAGTTGCTCGCGCCAAGAATTTGATGTGATTGGCACAGTGAACGCACTTGAGCAGCGTTTAGAAGACATCATCACGCCAATGGATGTGTCTATCATCGGTTGTGTGGTAAACGGCCCTGGTGAAGCAGAAGTTTCTCACTTAGGTCTAGCAGGTAGTAACAAGAAGAGCGCATTCTACGAAGATGGTAAACGCCAGAAAGAACGCTTTGATAACGATGACCTTGTGAATCAGCTAGAAGCTAAGATCCGTGCGAAAGCAGCCATGATGAATGGCGAAAACCGCATCGAAGTTAAAGTACAAGATTAATCTCAACGAGAATTACGGTAAGTATTGTGGCAAAAACAATTCAAGCAATTCGAGGCATGAACGATTGCCTCCCAACTCAGTCGCCACTGTGGCAAAAACTAGAAAACACAGTGAAAAATGTAATTAGCGCATACGGTTATAACGAAGTGCGCATGCCAATCGTTGAAGAAACAAACCTATTCAGCCGCGCTGTTGGTGAAGAGACAGACGTCGTTTCAAAAGAAATGTACACCTTTGATGATCGTAACGGAGACAGCCTAACACTTCGCCCTGAAGGTACTGCGGGTTGTGTACGTTCATGTATTCAAAACAGTCTGATCAACCGTGATGAACAGCGTCTGTGGTACATGGGGCCTATGTTCCGCCATGAACGTCCGCAGAAAGGTCGTTACCGTCAATTCCACCAGTGTGGTGTTGAGGTGTTTGGTCTAAATGGTCCAGATGTTGATGCAGAGCTTATCATGATGACGGCTCGACTATGGCGTGAGCTAGGTATCAATGAACATGTTCGTCTTGAGCTGAACTCTATCGGTTCTCAAGAAGATCGCGCAGACTACCGCACTGCACTGGTTGCATTCCTTGAGCAACATATTGATGTGCTAGACGAAGATTGTAAGCGTCGCATGCACACGAACCCACTGCGTGTTCTGGATACGAAGAACCCTGACGTTCAAGCTATTTTAGGTGATGCACCTCGACTTTCAGATTACTTAGGTGAAGAATCTAAAGCACACTTCGCAGGTCTATGTGAACTTTTAGACGCTGCAGGTATCGAATACACAGTTAACGAACGTCTAGTTCGTGGTCTGGATTACTACAACCGCACGGTATTTGAATGGATCACTGAAAGCCTAGGTGCTCAAGGCACCGTTTGTGGCGGTGGACGTTACGATGGTCTTGTAGAGCAATTAGGTGGTAAACCAACACCAGCCGTTGGCTTTGCAATGGGCCTAGAGCGTCTTGTTCTGATGCTAGAAACACTAGAACTAACAGACGTTCGTCGCAGTGTGGATGTTTATGTAGTAACAGCAGGCGAAGGCACCATGATGGCAGGAATGAAGCTAGCAGAGCAGCTTCGTGAGTCTATCCCTGGCGTTCGTGTGATGAATCACTTCGGTGGCGGTAACTTCAAGAAACAGTTTAAACGCGCAGACAAAGTTGGTGCTGTTGTAGCATTAGTTCTGGGTGAAAACGAAGTTGCGGATAATACCGTAGTACTGAAAGATTTGGCCGGTGGTGAGCAAGAGACTTACAACCAAGCAGAAGTTGCAGAAAAGATCGCAGCACTGATTTAAGTCTTTTAGTAATCTAACAAAATTACATCCTAGTTCGTAAGCTAAGGCTCCCAAATGTGGAGCCTTTAAACGAAATAGGAACAATGGCAGCTAAGCTGCCATTTACATGTTTTAAGAGGACAGGAAGTGGAACTTTACGATACTGAAGAACAACAAGTTGAAGCCATTAAAGACTGGTGGAAGGAAAACGGCAAAGCCGTCATCATCGGTGCGGTTGTTGGCTTAGGTGGTCTATTTGGCTGGCGTTACTACCAGGATTCTGTGATTCAGGCGAGTGAAGCAGCTTCTCAAAGCTACACGACAGCAATGAATGCTTTGCAAGACAAAGGCACTGATGCTCAAGCTGACGTGAAAGCTTTCATTGAGTCAAATGAAGTAAAAGAATATTCAGTATTGGCTGCGCTACAACTTGCTAAAGCACAAGTTGAAGCTCAAGATCTTTCTGCTGCATTAGAGCAATTGAAGTGGGCGCAAAGCAACACTCAAGATGCTGCGCTGTTACCATTGATTAGTTACCGCATTGCGCGCATTGAAACGGAAATGGGTAACTTTGACGCTGCAACGGCTGAACTAAGTAACGTCACTGATGCTGCATGGACAGGTCGTATTGCTGAACTTCGTGGCGATATTGCGATTCGCCAAGGTGACAAAGATGCCGCATATGCTGCTTATACTGAAGCTCAGCAAGCGGCAGACGCAAGCCCGACGCTACAAATGAAATTGGACGATCTGGCGAAATAAGGACCGCATTGGATGAAAAGAGTCTTTAACAAAGCCTTGTTAGGGGCGCTAACAATGGGAATTCTTGCCGGTTGTGCTGGTGAGAAAGATACCATTGTAATGGCGCCACTACCTCAGGTAGACAGTGAGTTTACAACCAGTAGTGAGTGGAGCACATCGGTTGGCGATGGTGTTGGTCATTACTTTTCAAAGCTATCCCCTGTATTTGCGAATGATACATTGTTCGTGGCAAGTCGCGATGGCTTAGTAAAAGCGCTGGATCCTGAAAACGGTAAACAACGTTGGCAAACGGACCTAGAAGAAGATGTCATTGCTCGTCTCTCTGGTGGTATCACAGCCGCATACGGAAACCTTTACATTGGCTCTGAGAATGGTGAAGTCATCTCTCTTGACCAAGAAACAGGTGAGATTGTTTGGCGTGTAAAAGTTGGTGGTGAGGTACTGGCGAAGCCAGTTGCAGATTCAGGCCTTATTATCATCAATACTAGCCGAGGCATGTTGATTGCCCTTAATGAGAGTACAGGTGAGCAACGCTGGGCATTGAGTACAGAAGTGCCGAACCTAACTTTACGTGGCGACAGTACTCCGACTGCAATTGGCGGCGGTGTATTTTGGGGAACGGCAAATGGCCGACTCGCAGCTGCTATCGTTGAGCGTGGTCAGTTGATTTGGCAACAGCCTGTTGGTACGCCAAAAGGCGCGACAGAAATTGATCGTTTGGTTGATGTTGATTCATCGCCAATTGTGCTAGGCGGTACTCTTTTCACCATTGGATACAATGGTCAACTTATCGCCATTGATTTGCGTTCAGCGAACCCGATTTGGAAGCGTAATTACTCATCTGCAACAGACATTTCTACAGATGGTAGCCGCATCTTTGTGATAACGGAAAAAGATCATGTTGTTGCCGTTGATTCACGAAGTGGGACTGAGTTGTGGGAAAACAGCTTGCTTGAGCACCGACAACTTACAGCGCCAGTTATTATCGGCAATTATCTCGTTGTCGGTGACACGCTTGGTTACCTTCACTGGATGGATCGTTCAACGGGCGAATTTGTTGCGCAGCAGTTTATCGATGATAGCGGCTTGGCCGTTGGCCCGACGTTATTGTCGGATGGTTATGTGATTACAACTCGCAACGGCGATGTAAAGAAACTAACCATTAACGAATAATATCGTGATATAATTCACATTCGGCTCCTGGCTGGTGACAGCTAGGAGCCGTTTTGTTGTTTGAATTTATTAACCCTGACGTGGTTATAGGTAAAAAGCTGGTTTGATTTGGCATCGAGCAAGTCGTTACCTATAACTACAGAAGAAAGATTATTGTAGAGGTTGTTATGGTACCTGTTGTAGCTCTAGTAGGGCGTCCGAACGTAGGTAAATCTACACTATTTAACCGATTGACTCGCACTCGTGACGCGTTGGTTGCGGACTTTCCAGGCCTAACGCGAGACCGTAAGTATGGCCAGGCGAGACTTGGTGAAGAGCACGAATTCATTGTGATTGATACCGGCGGTATTGATGGCACAGAAGAAGGCGTGGAAACAAAGATGGCAGAACAGTCATTAGCCGCGATTGATGAGGCTGATGTTGTATTGTTCCTTGTTGACGGTCGTGCTGGTCTGACACCTTCAGATGCAGCAATTGCTGCGCATCTGCGTAAAATTGAAAAGCCAGCGATGCTGGTGGTAAACAAAATAGATGGTATTGATGCCGATGCGGCGTGTGCTGATTTTTGGCAGCTCGGCGTGGATGATATGTACCAGATTGCGGCCGCTCATGGCCGTGGTGTGACCGCTCTGCTTGAGCGTGCTTTATCTCCATTCTTTGATGATCTACTAACAAGTGAGTCTGAAGACGGTGAGATTGAAGACCTGACTGGATTCGAAGACGAAGAGCCTCTTGTTGAAGATTACACTGAAGAAGACGCAGAAGCTGAATTCAAGCGCCTTCAAGAGCAGCCGATTAAGTTGGCGATCATCGGTCGTCCTAACGTAGGTAAATCGACACTGACTAACCGTATTCTGGGTGAAGAACGTGTGGTTGTATACGATATGCCTGGTACGACGCGTGATTCTATCTACATCCCGATGGAGCGTGATGGACGCGAATACGTACTAATTGATACCGCAGGTGTTCGTCGTCGTGGTCGTATCAATGAAACGGTTGAAAAGTTCTCTGTTGTTAAGACGCTGAAAGCGGTAGAAGATGCAAACGTCGTTCTACTGGTGATTGATGCTCGTGAAAATATTTCAGACCAAGACCTAAGCTTGCTTGGTTTTGCACTGAATGCTGGCCGCTCAATTGTCATCGCCGTTAACAAGTGGGATGGTCTAGACAGTGACGTGAAAGAAAGCGTGAAGAAAGAACTGGACCGCCGTCTAGGATTCGTCGATTTCGCGCGTATCCACTTTATCTCTGCGCTGCACGGTACTGGCGTTGGTCACTTGTTTGAATCTATCCAAGAAGCATATAACTCGGCGACAACGCGCGTGGGTACGTCAGTACTGACGCGTATCATGAAGATGGCAGTGGATGATCACCAGCCGCCAATGGTTCGTGGTCGTCGTATCAAACTCAAATACGCACACGCAGGTGGTTACAATCCACCGATCGTTGTTATCCACGGTAACATGGTTCGTGAATTGCCAGATTCGTATAAACGTTATCTGATGAACTACTTCCGTAAGTCTCTGGAAATTATGGGAACACCGATTCGCATTAACTTCCACAACAGTGATAACCCATACGAGAACCGTACGAATAAGCTTACGCTATCACAAGAGCGTAAACGTAAGCGTATGATGTCGATGGTGAAAAACCGCAATAAATAATGAAATTCGAATACCCAAGTTTCTACTTGGGTATTTTTTTATCAAAAGTAATCGTAAAAATGACTATCACAGCAACAAAGACTCGTTTTTGTCATCAAACATGGCAATTAGAAGCACAAATACAGCTCGTTCAATCTACGGAAGAAGTGACTTACGTTATTACAGATTTCACGCCGTTCCATCCCGTTAGTCACATATGGCCGGATCACCCTGCAGACAAAGGAACGTTGAAGGTGAATGGGGCTGAGCATGAAGTGATAGATTGCCAAGTGGGCGCAGTAGAGCAGAAAAGTGGTGCTCTGTATGTGGGTAGTGACATCCCTGTAAAGCGTGATGCTGAAGGTTGGGTGTTTGTCGTCGTGCATGTTTTATCACGTACGGAATCACTTGCAATTAATGACTTGGTGACATTAGCGGTAGATAAAGACTATCAAAATGCTTTGAGCCGAGGCCACACTGCAGGACACTTAGCGTATTTGGCGTTGAATAAAGTGCTAGCGGAAGACTATTGGCGAAAAGACGCAGACCGCAAAGACCCACATGGTTATTATGACTTTAATAGCTATGCACAAGTTACGAGTTATGTTACTCCAGACAAGTGCCTCGATACGTACCGTTTAGGCAAAACACTCCGTAAAAGAGGATTAAACAGTGCAGATATGCTGAATGACCTCCAGGCGATTGCAGAAAAAGTGAATGGCCAACTGGTTGAATGGCTTCAAAGAGATGCGATGATCACCATGGAATGCCACGGCGATAGATTAACGGATTCTCGCTATTGGAAGTGCGATTTAGGGGAAGGTCAATTAGCGGTAATCCCTTGTGGTGGAACGCATGCGAGCCATTTAAATGAGTTTGCTTTTATCCAAGTTAAACTCGTTGAGCTCGACGCTCAAACTATCGAAATGCACACCAATGTAAACACTGCTTTCTGAATAAGATCTTTTTATTAAATTCTAATTTTTTGTTTAATTAAATTTAAATTAGGTTTTTTATTCTGCCTTAAATTGGAATGCAGAATATGTAACTTATGCTTTCGGTGTGTGGTTATATAAATATTCTTTTAAGGGGTGATCGCTGATCAAGGAGTAAATATCAGACGATCAGTATAAGATCCTACTTATCAAGTATGGTTAGCGCCTCGTGAAACTTGTTGGGGCGGTGATGAAGATCAACATACTTGTTCGTTATTTTGAGTAGCATGCGTTAATCGAAATTGCTTAGTTTAGAGAGAGGAACGGGATATGCAGCAGAACATTTGCCCGACTTGCAATGTCGAACTGGAATGGACAGGACAATACCATTGTGCACAGTGTGAATCGGATTTTAAAAAAGTAGGTTTTTGCCCTGATTGTGAGGCGGAGCTGGAGAAGCTGCAAGCATGCGGTGCTGCGAGTTACTTTTGTAATGTGTGTAATGAACTCAAATCAAAATCACGTGTCCGATTTGAGTTCCAGAAAATCAGTTAACCAGAGTTTGTATTCAGTTAACGGTAGAGCGAACGTCGCCTTCGGCTAATCGAGTAATCAATACATCTCCCGATTTTACATCTGAAGATTGAGTAATCACTTTACCTTGCTCAGTTTGAGTAATTGAGTAACCTCGTTTCAATGTCGCTAGCGGGCTGACAGTGTCTAACTTCTCTGCAGCAATCGCGAGTTGATGGCGAATAGTCAGTAACTTGCGATCCATTGCATCCATGAGCTTTTGCTCAACACGTTCTAGCTTCGACTTCTGCTCGCTAAGGCGTGTTACAGGAGAGTTCAATTGCAGCCGATAATGTTGACGCTCGATTCGCTGTTGACGCAAGGCAATAAAACGACTCATCGCTCGCTGTAAGCGCATGTCCAAATCATCTAACTGTTGAGTCTGGCGTTGCAAGCGATAGCTTGGGTGCTGTCTCTCTAGACGGTGCATTAATTGCGCAGATTGCTGCTTTTGCTGTGCTAGGTAGTAACGCATCGCGCTCGCTAACTTATGCTGGCGGGTAACTAAAGCTTGATCTTTGTGGCTGTTATCACGACTTACTAGCTCAGCGGCCGCTGATGGAGTAGGTGCACGTACGTCGGCGACAAAATCTGCTATTGTCACGTCGACTTCATGTCCAACGGCGCTAATAATAGGAATTTGGCTTGCTGCAATCGTGCGAGCTAATATCTCGTTGTTAAAGCACCACAAGTCTTCTAATGAACCACCACCTCGGCCCACAATTAGCACATCACATTCATCACGGCTGTTAGCGCGACCAATGGCTTGTGCAATTTGAATGGCTGCGTCCTCACCTTGTACTACTGTCGGATAAATCACAACGGGTAGGGAAGGATCACGACGTTTCAATACGTCTAAGATATCGTAAAGCGCGGCACCAGTTTTCGATGTGATGACGCCAACACGTTTTGGGTGTTCAGGCAAAGGTTGCTTATTGGTTTGAGCGAACAACCCTTCTGCGGCAAGCTTCATTTTCAGCTCTTCAAACTCTTGCTGAAGACGGCCGTCACCTTCCGGTTGCATGCTTTCGATGATCAATTGGTAGTCACCGCGAGGCTCATAAAGAGAAAGACGAGCTTTTACTAGGACTTGATTACCGTTAGCAGGCTTGAAAGTAACGCGGCGATTGTTACCACGAAACATGGCACATTTAACTTGAGCGCGAGAGTCTTTAAGAGTGAGGTACCAGTGACCAGAGACAGGAGCTGAAAAGTTGGATATCTCTCCGACGAGCCAAACGATCCCCATTTCGTTTTCAAGGAGTAAACGAACTTCTGCGTTGAGACGAGAAACAGTAAAGATGTTTTGATTGGTCTTGGAGAGCACAGCTAATCTCTTAGACGTGAGTATGGAAATTAGCGGCAATATAATACATAGCAAGGGGGTAATTGCAAGAAAAAAATTAAAAAATTTGTGGTCAAGCGATTGCGTTAACCGTATAATCCCTCCGCAATATCTAATCCAAATGTAGCTTGTTGTTAACACAGGTTACCCTCATTATGCGAAACGATGAGATTGGATTGTTCTTTTTACTCCTCTAATTGTGAGATATTGCAAATGCTAAGAATTGCCAAAGAAGCGCTGACATTCGATGACGTACTACTTGTGCCAGCACACTCCACCGTTCTCCCAAACACAGCTGATCTTCGCACTCAGCTAACTAAGAACATCACCCTAAACATCCCAATGATTTCAGCGTCTATGGACACTGTTACTGAAGCTCGTCTAGCGATCGCGCTAGCGCAAGAGGGTGGCATTGGCTTTATCCACAAGAACATGTCTATTGAGCAGCAGGCAGCCGAAGTTCGTAAAGTTAAGAAGTTCGAAGCTGGTATGGTGACTGACGCGGTTACAGTAAACCCTGACGCGACCATCGCTGATGTTGTTGCACTCACTGAAAAGCATGGTTTTGCAGGTTTCCCTGTTGTCACTGAGAGCAATGAGCTTGTTGGTATTATCACTGGTCGTGACGTTCGTTTTGTGACGGATCTTTCTAAGAAAGTATCTTCAGTAATGACGCCAAAAGAGAAGTTGGCAGCGGTTAAAGAAGGTGCTACACGAGAAGAAGTGCAAGAGAAAATGCACGAAGCTCGCGTAGAGAAAGTATTGGTTGTGAATGATGAGTTCCAACTAACCGGTATGATTACTGCGAAAGACTTCCACAAAGCAGAACGTAAACCAAACGCATGTAAAGATGAGCGTGGTCGCCTACGTGTTGGCGCAGCAGTTGGTGCTGGTGCTGGTAACGAAGAGCGAGTTGCTGCACTAGTTGAAGCTGGCGTTGACGTTCTACTTATCGACTCTTCACACGGTCATTCTGAAGGTGTTCTAAGCCGCATTCGTGAAACACGTGCAGCTTACCCAGATCTAGACATCATCGGTGGTAACGTAGCAACAGGTGCTGGTGCTAAAGCACTAATCGAAGCTGGCGTAAGCGCAGTGAAAGTTGGTATCGGCCCTGGTTCTATCTGTACAACTCGTATTGTAACGGGTGTGGGAGTTCCACAAATCACTGCAATCGCAGATGCGGCAGAAGTTGCTAATGATTATGGTATTCCAGTTATCGCTGACGGTGGTATCCGTTTCTCAGGTGATATCTGTAAAGCAATCGTAGCAGGCGCATCATGTGTGATGGTTGGTTCTATGTTTGCAGGTACTGAAGAAGCGCCGGGTGAAGTGATTCTATACAACGGCCGTTCTTACAAGTCTTACCGTGGCATGGGTTCTCTTGGTGCAATGTCTCAAGGTTCTTCTGACCGTTACTTCCAGTCTGACAACGCAGCGGACAAGCTAGTACCAGAAGGTATCGAAGGTCGTATCGCATACAAAGGCCGTCTAAAAGAGATCGTACACCAACAAATGGGTGGTCTACGTTCAAGCATGGGTCTAACTGGCTCTGCAACTATCGAAGATATGCGTACGAAAGCTGAATTTGTACGTATCTCTGGTGCTGGTATGCAAGAGTCTCATGTACACGATGTTCAAATTACTAAGGAAGCACCGAACTACCGTCTAGGGAACTAATTACCCAACGGAAACGTTTGCTTTTTCCTTGAAGCATTAAGAAGAGGCGAGTACACTCGCCTCGGTTTTAATCACTTAGCCTTAAAAAGACTGCTCAAAATGACTAAAAATATCCATGACCAACGTATTCTGATCTTGGACTTCGGTTCTCAGTACACTCAATTAGTAGCACGCCGCGTACGTGAAATCGGCGTTTACTGTGAACTATGGAGCTGGGATGTAGAAGAAGCGGATATTCGCGAATTCAACCCAGATGGCATTATCCTATCTGGCGGTCCAGAAAGCGTAACGGAAGAGAACTCTCCACGCGCGCCTCAATATGTATTTGACTCTGGTGTTCCTTTACTTGGCGTATGTTACGGCATGCAAACTATGGCGGAACAACTAGGTGGCAAAGTAGCAGGCTCTAACGAACGTGAGTTTGGCTACGCTCAGGTTAAAGTTTCTGATGAATGTGCCCTATTTAAAGATCTTGAAGCAACTCAAGACGTTTGGATGAGCCACGGCGACAAAGTAGTAGAGATCCCAGCCGATTTCGTAAAAGTTGGTGAGACAGACACTTGTCCTTACGCTGCGATGGCGAACGAAGAGAAGAAATACTACGGCGTTCAGTTCCACCCAGAAGTGACACACACAAAAGGTGGCCTACAAATGCTTGAGAACTTTGTTCTTGGCGTATGTGGCTGTGAGCGTCTATGGACATCGGAATCTATCATCGAAGACGCGGTTGCTCGCATTAAAGAGCAAGTGGGTGACGACGAAGTTATCCTAGGCTTATCTGGTGGTGTGGATTCATCTGTTGTTGCGATGCTGGTGCACCGCGCAATTGGCGACAAGCTAACGTGTGTATTTGTCGATAACGGTCTACTTCGTTTAAACGAAGGCCAACAAGTGATGGATATGTTTGGCGATAAGTTCGGCCTAAACATCATCAAAGTTGATGCAGAAGATCGTTTCCTTGAAGCACTGAAAGGCAAGTCTGACCCAGAAGAGAAGCGTAAGACAATCGGCCACGTATTCGTAGATGTATTCGATGAAGAGTCGAAAAAGCTAAAAAATGCAAAATGGCTAGCGCAAGGTACCATCTACCCAGACGTAATCGAGTCTGCGGCATCTAAGACTGGTAAAGCGCACGTGATCAAATCACACCACAATGTGGGCGGTCTACCAGATGAAATGGAAATGGGTCTTGTTGAGCCACTACGTGAGCTGTTCAAAGATGAAGTACGTAAGATTGGTCTAGAGCTAGGCCTGCCTTATAACATGCTTTACCGCCACCCATTCCCAGGTCCAGGTCTAGGTGTTCGTGTTCTTGGTGAAATCAAGAAAGAATACTGTGACTTGCTACGTCGTGCTGATGCTATATTCATTGAAGAGCTTCACGCTGCAGACCTTTATGACAAAGTATCTCAAGCGTTCACGGTATTCCTACCAGTTCGCTCTGTAGGTGTAATGGGCGATGGCCGTAAATACGACTGGGTTGTATCACTGCGTGCAGTAGAAACCATCGACTTTATGACTGCCCATTGGGCACACCTACCATATGACTTCCTAGGTAAGGTATCTAACCGTATTATCAACGAAGTTGATGGCATTTCTCGTGTTGTTTACGACATTTCAGGTAAGCCACCAGCGACTATCGAGTGGGAATAATTTTCCTCTAGACTGTTGAGTTTATAAGAACCAGCCTCCGGGCTGGTTTTTTTGTGCTTCAAATTTGTGAAGAGGGGACTCAACTTTTTATAGGAGATATATACATGCGATAAAGTTAAATATATATTCACTTTAGTTGTTTAAATATTATAAATGGTATTGCTATGGAACAGGCTGAAGTTACCTCTCTCATTCCCATCCTTATTACTCTTTTCCTCGCTCTGACGACGAGAAATGTCGTCGTTGGTTTATTCGCTGGTGTGGTCAGTGGCGTCGCTATGCTTGAAGGGACATTTGTCGAAAAAGGACCACTAGACTCGTTTAGTGCGTTGATGAAAAGCTATCTACTGCCGCAACTTACCGATAGCTACAACGCTGGTGTGATTTTGTTATTAGTGTTCATTGGTGGTTTCGTTGCGCTGATGGAAAAGTCTGGTGGTGGTGTTGCTTTTGCTAAAAAGGTTACTCAATGGGTGGCGAGTAAATGCCAAGCTCAACTGTCCGCATGGTTTGGTGGTGTGGTTATTTTCTTCTCTGACCTTGGTACACCGTTGATTGTTGGTCCTGTTTTTCGCCCTTTATTTGATAAGTTAAAAGTATCACGCCAAAAATTAGCTTTTATTATCGATTCTACTTCCTCTCCCGTCGCAATCTTGATTCCTTTTATCGGATGGGGCGTTTACATCATGGGGTTGATTCAAAAAGAGTTTACTGCCCTGAATGTCAGTATGAGTGACTGGGATGCTTTCATTGGCGCGATCCCGTATCAGTTTTACGCCTTTCTTGCGATCGCGATTGTGCCGATTGTCTCTTTCTTCAAATTAGATTTCGGACCGATGGCGAAGGCTGAACAACTAGCAGAGCAGGGTTCCGACTTTGGGAAAGTGCAGGAGTCCATGAATGTGTTTACGCATAAAAATGCAAAATCTAGTTTTGTATGGGCACCTTTGCTCGTTATGCTGGTGGTTTTATGTACCATCCTCGTACCACACGGTTTTCCATTTCAAAAAGTAGCAGGCTCAACGTTCAGGGCTGCACTTTCTTCGGCATATTTCTTCGCAGCCTTTACTTTGATTGCGCTGATGGCGTTTTATGGCGTAAGAAAACTCTCTGATGGCATTCAGGTTTACCTAAAAGGGATGTCGAACATGATGTCTGTAGCCGTGATTTTGGTATTGGCTTGGGCACTTAGCTCGGTTGGGAAAGAATTAGGTGCAGCTGCATACATTGCTGAACAAGCTCAAGCCGGTTTCCCGTATTGGCTATTGCCAGCAGTCGCCTTTTTGCTTGCTGGTATTATTTCGTTCGCTACGGGATCATCTTGGGGGACGTTTGCCATCATGATGCCATTGGTGATCCCAACGGCCGTCGCGATTGATGCTCCTTTGTTAGTTTGTATTGGTGCGGTGTTATCTGGTGGCCTGTTTGGCGATCACTGCTCGCCAATCTCTGAAACTACGATTTTGTCGTCAACAGGAGCTGGGTGTGAGCAGTATGAGCACTTCCGAACTCAGTTACCTTACGCATTACTCAATGGAATGATTGCATTAGGGTGTTTCCTTTTAGCTGGAATCAACGCTTCGCCAGTGATTGTGCTTGCCGCCATTGTTGCCCAGTGTGTGGTTTATTTTGTGTTGTCTAAACAAAAATCAACCGCGAAGCTAGACGTGGTTTCGGCAGAACAATAAAGATAGAAATATCATAAAGCGGAGGCTCATTGGGCCTCCGCTTTTCTTTTGAGTCAAGGTAACATTTTTCTTGTGACAAAATGTGTGCGAGGACTTATTTATTCATTTTGTCTCGCAGAATCAACGCACTTAGCTCGGCGTTTTGTATATATGATCCACTATATGTCTAGTTATTCCTTGTATATTGTATTGTTAAAATCCGGAGACTAGACATGTTTGCACTCAAACATCTTCCTCTTGCATTGAGTTGTGTCCTAGCTGCACAAGCGAATGCGAGTATGAATATCCAGCCCGATCCGCTAAATCCGAATGGTTATGTCATTGCTCGTGGTGACGTTCAAGCCGTAGAGCAAAGCAAAACCTCTGATCCTATGTATGCTATTTGGTCACAAGCACTAGAGACGCGCCCGAACTCAGTGGTGGAGGCGATTGTTCCTGGAGCAGCAACCAATCCAGAAAACGTGAAGCGTGTAGAGCGTGTGTTCCCTGAAAGTGAGTGGGACTTCCTGACTCAAATGGCGGCACCTGAATACACTTACACGCGTTTCCTACGTGCAATTGGTAAGTTCCCAGCATTCTGTGGTGAGTATACGGATGGTCGAGATTCGGATGCGATTTGTAAAAAATCGATCGTGACAGCCTTTGCTCACTTTGCGCAGGAAACTGGTGGTCATATTTCGATTGATAACGTATCGGATAACCCTCTTGGATTGGAAGAGTGGCAGCAAGCTTTGGTTCATGTGCGTGAAATGGGCTGGTCAGAAGGTCAAGAAGGTTACACGACCGGTTGTGGTCAGAATGACTGGCAAAATAAGCGTTGGCCATGTGAACCAGGACAAGGTTACTTTGGACGTGGTGCTAAACAGCTTTCTTACCATTTTAACTATGGCGCGTTCTCTGAAGTGATGTTTGATGGTGATGCATCTGTATTGCTAAAAAATCCAGGCTTGGTTGCGGATTCATGGCTGAACTTGGCATCGGCTATCTGGTTCTTCCTAACTCCACAAGCACCGAAACCAGCAATGCTACATGTGATTGACCGTACTTGGGTGCCTTCACAGCGTGAGCTTGATGCTGGCATTGGTTACGGCTTTGGTACCACCATCAACGTGATCAATGGTGGTATTGAGTGTGGTGAGCAAAACAAGGATAAAGGTCAACCTGTTAACCGTATTCGTTATTGGGAAGGTCTTGCCGCCCATTATCAAATTCCAATTGAAGCTGATGAAACAAACACTTGTTGGCAGCAGACGCCTTACGGCAGTCTGAACCTAAATGGTGCGACAGACGTGCTTTACACCAACTGGGATGGTAACTGGAAATACTACTCAGATCGCCCTGGAGGCCATTCGTTTGAATGTGAGTTGGTTGGTTTCCAAACGGCTTACTCTGCGCTAGTTGCGGGTGATTACGAGAAGTGCGTAACTAACTTCTACCAATCTCATGCGGGTTGGCCTGAAGTTCGTGTGGTTGACAAGTTAGATCCTGTAGATCCGGTCGATCCGCCTGTAGGTGGCGTGGCAGCTTGGGATGCAAGCAAAGTGTACAACACTGGTGATCAAGTCTCTTACCAAGGTGCTGTTTACGAAGCGAAATGGTGGTCACAAGGTAATGAGCCAACGAAAGGCGACCCGTGGAAGCTGGTCTCAGGCACTCCGACAGAGCCGCCTACAACGGAACCTGAACCACCAGTGACTGAGCCAGAGCCGCCCGTCACAGAACCGGAGCCACCAGTAACCGAGCCAGAACCACCAGTGACAGGTAATTTTATTCAGTGGGAGCCGGGCGTAACGCAAGTCGCTAACGGCGATAAAGTGACGTACCAAAACAAATGCTTTGTCGCAAAAAACGGCCCTGGAGTGTGGGAAAGCCCAACGCAAAGTAACTGGTTCTGGGACGAGATCTCTTGCCTGTAGTTGATTGAAAAGTAGTCTAACCATCTATAAAGACTCTGCTTTTTAGCGGGGTCTTTTTTTATTTGAGCGGTTGCTTATTTATGGAATCTAAGTTTTCAATAACAGTTTTTCTCTTTTGTTCTGGGGCCCATTAAAATTCGCGCGCATTTTTTATCAACATTTTTGAAAAAAGGTATTTGTACATGTCGACAAAACTGGCTAACCCAGCACCGCTAGGTCTAATGGGTTTCGGTATGACCACTATTCTGCTCAATATTCATAACGCAGGATTTTTCCCAATTGACTCTATGATTCTAGCGATGGGCATCTTTTACGGTGGCCTTAGCCAAGTAATCGTTGGCATCATGTGCTTTAAACGCGGCGACACGTTCGGCACAACTGCGTTTACTTCTTACGGTCTATTTTGGCTAACACTAGTAGGCTTGATCGTAATGCCTTATATGGGTCTTCCTGCAAGCCCAGCAAGCTTTATGGGTTGGTACCTAGCGCTTTGGGGCATCTTCACTGGTTTCATGTTCATTGGTTCTCTATGCTACCCAACAGCGAAGCAAGTGGTATTTGGTTCTCTAACCATCCTGTTCTTCCTACTCGCAGTTCGTGACTTTACTGGTAGTGAAGTGATCGGTGCTATCGCTGGTTTCGAAGGTATCTTCTGTGGTGCAAGCGCGATTTACTTCGCAATGGCACAAGTACTAAACAACGAATTTGGTCGTGAAGTTCTACCTGTAGGTAAAGCAAAAATCGCTCGTAAAGTTGAAGCTGTCGCTGCTTAATCCTTTACACATAATGCAGAAAAGGGGATTAACCAATGGTTAATCCCCTTTTTTATGCCCTTAAACGGACCACTGCTTTTTCTTGTTTATGCGTTAAGGCTATGTTGATGGTTGTTCAACAGTTTCTGTAGTACTGTTGTCTGCCGTTGGCGCCTTACCCGTTTTACGCTTGTACTTATCTTCCCAGTAATCTGCGCCTTTAATGCCTAGCGCTACAGGGTTGAATGTAAAGTCGGTCACACCACGTTTTTGTTGTTCTTCGTAATCGTTCAATGCTTTGAGAGCAGGTTTCGACATAAAGAAGATGATCAAAATACCGACGATGTTAAGCCATGCCATTAGACCTACACCTACATCACCCATCGCCCAGGCTAAGTTGGCGGTTTTCACGGTTCCGTAGAACACGGATGAAATAATGATGACTTTCAGAATAAACATCAGCCCATTTACTTTGAATGTACGACGAATGTAAGCAATGTTCGTTTCTGCAATGTAGTAATAAGCTAGAATGGTCGTAAACGCAAAGAAGAAGAGTGCGATTGCGATGAATGGCTTACCCACACCAGGTAGCGCACTTTCGATCGCCATTTGCGTAAATACAGGACCATTCGCACCAATATCAGCCGGTAGGTTTTGAATTAGGAACGTACCTTCAACTGCACCATTTACGTTGTACGCGCCAGTGATAAGAATCATAAACGCGGTTGCTGAACACACAAGTAGTGTATCGATGTAAATAGAGAAAGATTGAACAAGACCTTGCTGAGCTGGGTGATCAACACTCGCTGCAGCTGCAGCGTGAGGACCTGTACCTTGACCTGCTTCGTTGGAGTAAACGCCACGTTTTACACCCCAACCGATTGCCGCACCAACACCTGCCATTGGTGTGAACGCGTCACCAATGATCATGCCGAAAATGCGTGGAACCTCACCAATGTTTAGTAGGATGATGACAAATGCAGTGATGATGTAAGCCAGCGCCATAAATGGCACAACGATTTGGGTAAAGTTTGCAATACGTTTTACGCCACCGAAGATGATGAAGGCCAGAATGACACAGACAACCGTACCAGTGAAAATTTTAGCAAAACTGAAGGTACCAATAGCGGTTTCAATCATGTCACCTGAGCCAAATGCTGCTTCTACTGCGTTACCGATGCTGTTCGATTGAACGCCAGGAAGTAGAACACCACATGCAAAGATGGTCGCGATAGCGAAGATCCAAGCGTACCATTTTTGTCCCATTGCTTTTTCAATGTAGTAAGCAGGGCCACCACGGAATTCACCTTCGTCTTCTTCTTTATAGATTTGCGCAAGTGTCGACTCTGCGTATGCGGTTGCAGCGCCAAAGAAGGCAACGACCCACATCCAGAATACGGCGCCTGGGCCACCGAAACCGATAGCGGCAGCAACACCAGCAATGTTACCTGTACCTACACGGCCAGATAGTGAAACGGCAAGTGCCTGAAATGATGATATCCCTTTTGTTGAACTCTTCCCTGAAAGTAATAAGCGCCACATCTCAAAGAAGTGACGAATTTGTACAAAACGCGTCATGATTGAATAGAACAAACCTGCACCAAGGCACAAATAGATCAGTACCGGGCTCCAAATAATTCCATTCAGAAAATCAACTAATGACTGCATGAGTATTTTCCCTGTTAGTTGTGTTTGTGGTTGTTTTTCACACAATACATTACCCTTTATGTAATGCAATTGTTAATTTTTTTGGCTATAAATCCTTTGTAGCGTGATGGTGAACACAGAATGGAGAGTGATTGTTAAAATTTAGTTCTTGTTGCTTATTTGCTCCTTTGAGGTATAAGATTTGTCTGATGATTAAATATGCAGCACATTGTCATTAAAATGTGCTGCATATTTGATGAGTTAAAAATGTCAAATAATATGCATTTTGTGGAGTAAAGGCCTGTTTGTTTTTTATGCAGATATGTCCTTATGCATAACGGCAAAGGTTAAGCTCTGTGTCATCCATCACTTTCGCTTTTTCACCAGCCATAATGCTCGCTAGTAATTGACCAGAACCACAAGCCATAGTCCAACCCAGAGTGCCGTGTCCGGTGTTAGTAAAAAGGTTATCGTATTTAGTTGCGCCAATAATCGGTGTGCCATCAGGCGTCATTGGTCTAAAGCCACTCCAAAACTCGGCTTGGCTAAAGTCGCCGCAGCGAGGGAAAAGATCACGGATGACCATTTCGATGGTGTTTTTTCGTTTTTGCGGAAGGGAGGCATCAAACCCTGCTAATTCTGCGGTGCCCGCTACGCGAATTCTGTCATCAAACCGAGTCATGGCGACTTTATAGGTTTCATCCATCACAGTAGATCGAGGAGAGAAGTGCTCATCTTCCATTGGGATGGTGAGCGAATAGCCTTTTACTGGATAGACAGGAATCTCAATGTCGATTTGCTTGAGTAGCGCTGTAGAATAGCTGCCAGAGGCAACCACATATTGGTCCGCTTTAAACTGTCCTCGATTCGTTTGGACACCTATGATCTTTTTGCCTACTGTAACCCAATTGCTTACTTCGGTGTCGAACTCGAACCTCACGCCATGGGCCTTAGCGAGTTCTGTTAGTTGTTGGCAAAACTGATAGCAATCGCCTGTTTCGTCATCTGGCAGGTGCAAGCCACCAACCAGTTTATCTTTCACAAGATCCAGTCCAGGTTCTTGTTCAATGCAGCGTTCTACGTCCATCAACTCAAACCGAGTCCCGCTTTGCTCTAGAAGCTGCATATCCTTTTCAATGGCTTGCAGCTGTTGAGGCGTTCGAAATACTTGCAAGGTGCCGAACTGGCGACCTTGATATTCAATGGCATGTTCTTGACGTAATTGTTCCAGACACATACGACTGTGGTTAGCTATCGAAAGCATGCGAGCTTTGTTGACTTGGTAGCGAGACAGGGTGCAGTTGGCCACCATCTTACTTGCCCAACTGATCATATCGGCATTGAGGGTTGGTTTGATTTTGAGTGGAGCATGCTCTTCCATTAACCACTTTATGGCTTTAACAGGAACACCAGGCGCAGCCCAAGGCGAAGAATAGCCGTACGAGATCTGCCCAGCATTGGCGAAACTTGTTTCCATTGCACTGCTTGGTTGACGGTCAATAACCGTAACTTGATAGCCTGCTTGAGATAAATACCAAGCAGAGGTTAAGCCGATGACGCCGCTGCCTAATACGATGACTTCCATTGATGTACTCCACACATTTATCTGAGTGGTTAGTTTCTTTTCTTTACCTTTTGTTAACAATCGATATAAATTACATACAGCGTTTAGAAAAACTATAGGCTCAAGGATGAGAAGTAATTTAATAAGTGGCTTGTGTCTGTTTAGCCAAGTCGCGGAACACAGCAGCTTTACTGGCGCGGCTAAGTTTTTGCATCTCACTACGGGAGCCGTGAGCCAACAAATTATTCATTTGGAAGAGTTATTAGGTTTTACTTTATTTGAACGCCATTCCCGCGGTATTCGTTTAACCGCTAAAGGCACTCAGTTACACCAAGCAACGCAGTTTCACTTTTCTGAGCTGAGCAAACTGCTTGATGAGCTCAAAGTAGAAAAGCACACCAATGAGATCCGCTTAAAATTAACGCCTTCTTTTGCTTTTAAATGGTTAGTCCCAAAGCTGGAAAGTTTTCATCACGAGAACCCGGATATCCAAGTGCAAATCTTCGCGGAAGGGGCGTTAGTGAATAGTGAGATAAAAGATTATGACGTCGCGATAGACTATGGTCTTCATCCTTACCGAAATGCTAACGCAGAGTTGATTTTGGATGAGCAACTGCTGCCCGTAATGAGTCCGAAGTACCTTGAGGAGCATGGTTGGCTAAAAGTGCCTTTTGATGAACAAGAATCCTCAATGTCAGTGAAGAAATGGCAGGAGGCGACGCTACTACACGATGCGATGCCATGGGAAAAAGCGACGCGTGACTATGAGTGGCTATATTGGGCGTCAGCAATGGGATTAGACTTTAAAACCGATGTTGGACACTTTTTTAATCGAACGGATATGGCGATGTCTGCAGCGGAAGCAGGAGTTGGGATTGCGATGGCACGAATGGCACTGATTGAGGATGAATTGACGACAGAGCGTTTAGTTTCTCCCTTTCAGCCGGTTCCAGCCAATGCAGGATACTACTTGATCATGAACACACGAAGCCAGTCCACAAACAAGTTTCGTACTTGGTTATTACAGCAAGTGGCGAGCAAATAGATAAAGTGCCTGGTGAGTCAGATAGAAAACACCGCCTCGATGACGGCGGTGTTTTATTTTGGATTACTGTCGTTGATAAACCGATTCACCTCTGCTGATGGTTTCTTCCACGTTGAGATCTTTTAGCGCCTTAGGTTCAATCTTCATCGGGTTGTTATCGAGGATGATTAAATCCGCATTCTTACCCACTTCGATAGAACCTTTATACGACTCCTCAAAGTGTTGGTAAGCTGGCCAAATCGTCATGGCTTGCAGTGCGGTATAAGTGTCAACACGCTGATCTGCACCCAGTATTTTATCAGTTCTGGTGGTGCGATTGACGGTCGCATCCAATACTCGGAATGAACTTGGCAGCGCCACAGGTGCGTCATGGTGTGTACTGAATTTTAACCCCGCCTTTCTCACCGCTTGAGTTGGTGAAATGAAATCGGCACGAGGATGGCCGAGTACCGAGTCCACATGCCAGTCACCCCAATAAAAAGTATGCATTGGGAATAGAGACGGAAAGATGCCTTGCGCCGCTAAGCGATCCACTTGGTCTTGGCGCATGGTTTGGCCGTGAATGAGTACAGGTCGGCGGTCTTGTTTTCCTAGCTTTTCATTTGCTTTGGTCACTGCGTTGATAAATTGCTCGATCGCAGCGTCACCATTGGCATGCGTCAGCACTTGCCATTCATTTTTAAAGGCCGTTTCTACGTAATCGTAAGCTTGTTGATCTTCAAAGGTTGGGTAGCCAGCGTAGTCTTTATCTTGTCCATGTGGCGGGTGGAAGTAAGGCTGACTTAGCCATGCCGTTTTACCTTGTGGAGAGCCATCAAAGTTCAGCTTTACGCCACCGATGCGGAAATGGTTTGTGTACTCTGGCGTGTTGTATTCCGAGTTCATAAAATCACTGCTCGATACCATATCGGCGTAAGCAACCAAGTCGATCATCAGCTTGTCGTTTTTCGACGCGCGTTTCATCGCTTCATAACCTTCTGATGTTGCTCGTCCTTCTTGAGCTGTGGTATAGCCATATTTCGCGTACATACCTTGTGAGGCTTCTAACATGCGATCTTGAAGTTCTGAATCAATCAACTTATTGAGGTTGAACAGCATTGCAAAGTGCGCGTTTTCTTCTAGGACACCATTTGGCTCTTGGCTGTTTTCCATTCGGCGGATAATGCCACCTTTTGGATCTTCCGATTTTGCCGTGATGCCTGCTAGCTCTAACGCTTTACTGTTCGCGACACTCAAATGCCCCGAAGTATGGATGATTAATACAGGCTTATCTGTGCTGACTTTATCGAGATCCGCTTTGGTAGGGTAGTAATCCAGTTGGGCGTCGTCGTAACCAAAACCTAAAATCCACCCCGTTTTCTCAATGAATAGGCGTTGCGTATTATTGTTCTCGGCATTTTTCAGAGTTTCGATGATTTTCGCAACGTTATCGGCTTCGCCATCAGGAGATGGCAGCACGTTTGCGACCATGGCTTGCAGACCAACACCATACACATGACTGTGCGGATCAACAAAGCCAGGCAACATAGTTTTGCCTTTTAAGTCGACCAACTGTGTTTTACCGAACTTGTGTTCCATCGCTCCATCTTTGCTGCCGACATAAATGATTTTCTCGCCTAATGTCGCGACGGCTTCGGCGTACTCTGGCTTATCGCCAGACATAGTTAGGATGTCGCCACCATAATAAATTTTGTCTGCGGCGGTTACTTTGAGTGGCTCGGCGACGGCTTCTACTTCTTTCGCTTCTTCAGAAAAACACCCCGTTAAAGCAAGCCCAGATAGGGCAATGGGGATCCAGTTTTTGTTCATCGGTCATCTCCATACAGAGTAAGTTTTTTGCCTATTGCTCCCATCTCAATGAGTTTGAGAACTCAATAGGTCACATTCACTTTAGTTCATATTGAAGGAGGATTATCAACAAGATTAAAGACTTTCAATCAAGCGCAAGTTATACCTATCGATGAATATCAAAAATGTTACCTTTTCCCATTTCATAAACGTTTCTGGACTTGGGCAATGTGACCCATAACGAGGTTCTGTGGTTAAAAAGTCGGCATGATAAGTCCACGATTTATCTCGATGACGCTCAAGGAAGAACATGAAAGACGAAACGCTATCCATCCATTTTGGTTACGAAACTGACCCTACCACTAAATCTGTCGCGACACCGATTTATCAAACGGTCGCGTACGAGTTTGATAACGCGCAGCACGGCGCTGATCTGTTTAACTTGGAAGTGCCGGGTAATATCTACACTCGCATCATGAATCCGACTAACGATGTTCTGGAAAAACGTATGGCGGCGTTAGAAGGTGGCATTGCTGGATTGGTCGTGAGTGCGGGGAGTGCAGCGATTAATTATGCGATTCTGACCTTAGCGCAAGCGGGCGATAACATCGTTTCTACGCCGCAACTTTATGGCGGTACTTACACCTTGTTTGCGCACATGCTGCCAAATCAAGGTATTCAAGTGAAGTTTGCCAAAGATGACAAGCCAGAAAGTTTGGCCGAGTTAATTGATGAAAATACCAAAGCGGTGTACTGCGAGAGCATTGGTAACCCTGCGGGTAATATCATTGATTTAGAACGTGTGGCGGAGCTTGCTCACGCACAAGGCGTGCCTGTGATTGTGGATAACACTGTCGCGACGCCAGTGCTGTGCAAACCCATCGAGTTCGGTGCGGATATCGTAGTTCACTCTCTCACTAAATACGTTGGTGGGCATGGCACCACATTGGGTGGCGTGATTGTGGATTCCGGTAAATTCCCTTGGGCGCAGCACAAAGACCGTTTTCCTGTTTTCAACCAACCAGAACCTTCTTACCACGGAGTCGTGTATACCGAAGCGTTTGGTGAGGCGGCATTTATCGGGCGGGCGCGTACCGTACCATTGCGTAATACCGGTTCGGCATTATCACCGTTGAATGCATTTATGCTTATGCAAGGGCTAGAAACGTTACCGCTGCGTATGGAACGCCATACTGAGAATGCTCTCAAAGTGGCTGAATTCTTGGAACAGCATGACAAAGTCAGTTGGGTGAGTTACGCCGGCTTGCCAAGTTCAGCACACTTCAACCTCGCCGAAAAATACATGAAAGGTAAGCCTTCTGCGATTTTGTCGTTTGGTTTAAAAGACGGTTATGAAGCCGGAGTGCGCTTTTATGACGCTCTGAAAATCTTTAAGCGTTTGGTGAACATTGGCGATGCAAAATCATTGGCTTGCCATCCAGCATCGACGACTCATCGTCAGTTGAGCGAAGCAGAACAAAAACAAGCTGGTGTGTCACCAGAGATGATTCGTTTATCTGTGGGTATTGAGCATATTGACGATATCCTAGCCGATTTAGAACAGGCACTAAGCGCGTAAACGATTCTTTTTTTAGCTTTTGGTTACCCATAGGCCAGCCTTTAAAAAAGCTGGCCTTTATTTGTTTTATTGTTTAAATATCAAAGGCTTTATTGTTATTGGGTTGTGGTATTCCAAAAGCTCATGGTAGGTGAGATTTATTCCCTTGTCGCGTTTGGGTTTGTTCCTGATGATGTGTGCAAATCTTATACATTGAAAGGGACTCAAATGTCTTACGTATTTCACCGTCATTGCCATGCCACGCTGCCAATCATCGATAAAGGTGAAGGTGTTTATCTATTCGATAAACAAGGGAAACAGTATCTCGATGCTTGTGGTGGTGCTGCGGTATCAAACCTTGGCCACAGTCATCAAGCCGTTAAAAAAGCCATGTTGGAACAGCTCGAGCGAGTGCCGTTTGCTCATACTGGATTTTTTACTAGTGACAGCAGTGAGCGACTAGCGGAATTGATTTGTCAGCATATGCCTGAGCAGTTCAACCATGTGTATTTAGTCAGTGGCGGATCAGAAGCGGTGGAGTCGGCACTAAAAATGGCGCGGCAGTATTTTGTGGAATCAGGTAAGCCAGAGAAAAAGCAATTCATCGCGCGTCAGCAAAGTTATCACGGCAATACGTTGGGAGCTCTGGCGGTCGGTGGTAATGAATGGCGACGTGAACCGTTCAAACCTATCTTGCATCCGAGTCATCACATTGCCCCTTGCTATGCTTATCGTTATCAGCAGAGTCATGAGTCGGAATTGGATTACTCATTGCGAGCGGCGAATGAACTAGAGGCAAAAATTCTTGAGTTGGGGGCTGAGAATGTCATGGCTTTTGTCGCCGAGCCTATTGTGGGAGCCACCGCTGGAGCTGTGCCTGCGACTCAAGGTTACTTCAAACGTATTCGCGAAATATGCGACCAATACGATGTGTTATTGATCTTGGATGAAGTCATGTGTGGCGTTGGGCGAAGTGGCAGTTTTTTTGCGTTTGAGCAAGAAGAGGCAGAGCCCGATCTGGTTTGTATGGCTAAAGGGCTTGGTGCGGGTTATCAACCTATTGGCGCGGTGGTTGCGAATGATCGAGTCTATCAAGCTATTGCTGATGGAAGCGGTTTTTTCCAACACGGTCATACCTTTATGGCGCACCCTATGGCGTGCGCTGCCGCCGTGGCAACCATTGAAACCATCTTCCAAGATGATTTATTAACGGCGGTGAATCAGCAAAGTGTTTTGCTGCGTAATGAGCTTACTTCTGCATTGGCCCATTTACCGTACATTGGCGACATTCGTGGTAAAGGCTTGTTTGTTGGCATTGAGCTGGTGGCGGATAAAGAAAGCAAGTCGCCTCTGAGTAAAGCCACATTGGCAGACAAACGCATCAAACAGCGAGCAATGGAAAATGGCTTAATGTGCTACCCAATGGGCGGAACGATTGATGGCGTTAATGGGCACCATATTTTGCTCGCACCGCCTTTCATTGTTCAGCCTCACCATATTGATGAACTAGTCGGCAAACTCTCACTGACGTTAAAAGAGGTGGCGGAGACATGGAAGTAGCAAACCAATATTTGCGAGAACCTATCGCCATTATCGTGGCTCCAAACGGCGCAAGAAAAACCAAGCATGATCACGCCAACTTACCCATGACAACGGACGAACTGGTTGCAGAGGCTATCGCTTGTCAAACGGTAGGAGCTGCCATGATCCATTTGCATGCTAGAGACGCCAAGGGACGTCATTCATTAGACATCGACGACAACATGGAAATTTACCATGCCGTGAAAGAAGCGGTGGGAGAAACCATGATGGTTCAGCTCACCACAGAAGCGGTGGGTTTATATTCTCCGCCACAACAGAGGGCGTTAGTCAAAGCTGTGAAACCTGAAGCGGCTTCTTTCGCATTGAGGGAGTTAATCTCCGATCGCGCAAGTGAGAAAGAAGGGCATGCCTTTTTCCATTGGGTGGCTGAAAACAACATCGTGAGCCAAATTATTCTCTACGATGCAACCGACATTGAACGTTATTTCCAACTGCGTGATGCGGGCGTGTTACCTAAAACGCATCAGCATGCATTAGTGGTGTTAGGGCGTTATCACCAAGCTCAGCAGTCTTCACCATGGGATTTACGAGGTTTGAATTTGGCGCGTTTTGTCGAGGAAGAAATTCGATGTGCCATTTGTGCTTTTGGCGCGCGAGAGCAAGACTGTTTAGCGAGTGCGATGTTACTTGGATTCGATGTGAGAGTGGGGTTTGAGAATAACCACTTTGATGTGGCAGGCGAATTAGCAATCAGTAACGCGGCTCAGGTGGAAGCTCTACGTGATGTGGCGCATCGATTTGCGATTCCTTTACACAGTGCGCAAAGTTTGCGTTCAGCTTTGAAGTAAATCTGCTCGCAGCAAGGAAAATAAAGAAGAAAGTAAAAAGGCTCCCTCGGAGCCTTTTCGGTATTTGTCGTTAGTTTTCGGTTTGCACTACAGGTTGACGCGCGGGATGTTTGATAAATACCGCGACAACAGCCGCTATCGCTAATGCAAAGCAGTAGTAAGAATTAGCAACTACTTCAATTGGCGATAGGTTGAATACGGAACCTAGCAGCAACACTTGAGCGCCGTAAGGCAACACGCCTTGCACCACGCATGAGAAAATGTCTAACAAGCTTGCTGAGCGGCGAGGAGAGACATTGTTCTCTTCCGCCAACTGGCGCGCAACGCTGCCCGATACAATGATTGCGACTGTATTGTTCGCCGTACAGCCATTGACCATCGACACCAAGCCAGCGATACCTAGCTCGCTCGCGCGGCTGTTGGCATGCTTAGAGTGGCTAGAGCCAAACGCGTGGATAAGGCTGCTAACGAAATTGGTTAGGAACGCAAGACCGCCTTGACGACGCATCAGTTCACTCAAACCTCCAATTAGCATGGATAACAAGAAGATCTCTTGCATGTTACCAAAGCCTTTATAAACGTCTTGGGCTAGATTAGTCAGTCCGTAATTGTCAATCGATGCCAAGCTCACGCCGCCAGCCAAAAGGATACCAATCGACAGAACCACAAACACATTCACACCAGATACCGCTAGGATCAAAATAGTGATGTACGGCAAGACTTTTAGCCACTCAATATCGCCAGTTGCAGGCACTTGAGTCGCTGTACTGTTGAAAGCGAACACTGCAATCGCGATCAACGCCGCAGGCAAAGCAATACGAATGTTCTCTTTAAACTTATCTTTCATCTCACAACCTTGAGAGCGTGTCGCCGCGATGGTGGTGTCAGAGATGATAGAAAGGTTATCACCAAACATAGCGCCGCTCAGCACAACGCCTGCGGTTAACGGTAAGCTCATTCCTGCTGATTCAGCAATCCCCAACGCTACGGGGGCAACGGCTGCGATGGTACCCATCGAAGTGCCCATCGCTGTTGCGATAAAAGCAGAAATCAGAAAAATGCCCGGCAAAATCATGCTGGTTGGAATTGCGGATAAACCAAGGTTCACCGTTGCATCAACACCGCCAGAGGCTTTTGCTACCGCAGCAAAAGCACCAGCAAGCAGATAGATCATACACATTGCGATGATGTCTGGGTGGCCAACACCACGCATGAAGTGTTCGATTGAGCGGTTAAGTTTCTCTTTACTTAAAAGAAACGCAATGATGATGGCTGGTAATACCGCGATGGGTGCAGGCAGCTGGTAGAAGGCAAATTCAACGCCTTGCAAAGATAAGTAAGTGCCTACGCCAATAAACAGCGCAAGGAATACAATCAATGGGATCAGTGCGACCGCAGAAGGTGCAACTGTTTTAGTTGTTTGTTGGGAACCGGACATGTAAACGACAATGTTAATAATAAGAGAGAAGAGCAGACTAATATCACATTTACGCATTGTCAACGTCTAGACGTCTAAATGGCTGTTTAAATTTTGCACGTAAAGAAAAAGATAAAAGCTCGTATTACGTATCTCATTGATACCACGAGCTTTAGTTATGCGCTAATGAAGGGACTGTCGTTATTGCATTGATTTGGCTTTTTTGCGTTTAATAATACCTAAAACCATCCACGTAAATAAGACAGCAGCAAATGCCCATACCAGATATTTGTATTCGGTGTACAGGTTGCTCAACACGCTTAAATGTTCAAATGCAAAGTGAGTTAACAAGCTGAATACCAATACCCAAACCGTCGCCGCGAGGGCGTTACCGAGCAAAAACTCTCTACGTGGCATTTTCGCGATACCGCATGCAAGAGGCATAAATTGCTTCATTCCTTCAATAAAGCGACTGACGACCAAGCACGTAGGGCCGTATTTCTGGATAGTCAGTTGAAGTGTTTGCATCTTCGGGCCAGAGATATAGCCTTTTTTATCCAACCAGCCTTCAAAGTAATAACCGATTAGGTAACCACAGGTATTCCCAAAAAAGCAGCTTAGCCACGATACCATCATAACCATACTTAGGTTCATGACTTGTTCTGAAGAGAGCAAAGATGCCGCGATCATCAGCGATTGACCAGGCATCGGTACACCTATCCCTTCTAGAAATATACTGACAATCAGCGCCAAGTAGCCGTATTGCTCAAGCAAAGGCTTCATTGACATGAGAAGTTCGTTAATGTGTTCCAAAAGCTTTCCCCTAATAAAAGCGGAACGAAGTTGGAGTGATACTCCGAATGTCCTACTGGGTCAATTCTTGTTTCTCACTGCTGAGAAAAACTGACATGCCTCTGATTATTGTGCGGAATCAATCTGCTGCTTGTTTTATTCGCCGCCACGCTCCCGTGTGGCGGCGAATAAGGCACACCATTATGACTCTTTAGCTTTAGTAAATGCGCCATACAAATCAAGGCGTCGGTGACGTAAGTTGGTTACTGAACCCTCGGTATTAAGTTGCTTCAACTTAGTCAAATCAACATCGGCGAAGATCATCATTTCGGTGTTGGCGCTTGCTTCTGTCAAGGTCGCATCGTGCGGGAAGTAGATATCCGACGGTGAGAATACGGCAGATTGTGCGTACTGGATGTCCACGTTATCAACACGAGGTAAGTTACCGACACTGCCACCAATTGCAACATAGCATTCGTTTTCAATGGCTCGCGATTGGGAACAAATTCGTACTCGTTGGTAGCCATTTTTTGTGTCCGTCCAGAAAGGAACGAATACAATTTGTGCGCCTTGTTCTGCTAACATTCTTCCCAATTCAGGGAATTCGCTGTCATAACAAATAAGTATGCCGACTTTGCCCGCATCGGTTTCGAACACTTGAACATTGTCACCACCGTCGATCACCCAGTCTCTTTGTTCATGAGGCGTGATGTGGATTTTATATTGAGCGTTAATTTCACCATCTCGTTGCAGCAAGTAGGCCACATTATACAGTTTGCCATCTTCGATAACGGGCATACTGCCTGCAATAATGTTGATGTTGTAGGTGACCGCCATCTGCGAGAAACGGTTTTTGATCTCTTCCGTAAAGCTAGCCAAAAAGCGGATTGCTTCAACGGAATTTTTGTCGTTTTGCAAGCCCATCAGCGGTGCGTTAAAGAACTCAGGGAATAGGGCGAAATCGGCCTTGTAATTCGCAAGAGAAGAAATGAAGAACTCAGCTTGATCGAGCAAATCCTCCAGGTCATTCATCGCGCGCATTTGCCACTGTACGACACCAATCCGAATCAGTGTTTTTTCTACATCGTGTACGGATTGAATATCCTCTTCGTAGAAAAAGTTATCCCACTCCAGCAGTGTCGCGTAACCTTTAGAAGCGCTATCCTCTGGTAAGTAGCCGCGCATGATACGTTTTACATCGAAGTCGTTAGCAAGCTGAAAAGACAAAATAGGGTCATGAAGCTCACGGCGTTTTACTTTGTCGATGTACTCTGCAACGCTCAGTTCATCTGCGTATTGGTGGTAATTAGGAATGCGACCACCGGCTAAAATGGCTTTGAAGTTCTTACTACGGCAAAGCTCTTTACGCGCATCATATAAACGTCGACCCAAACGTAGCCCTCGATAGTCCGGGTGGACAAATACATCGAGACCATACATTGCATCACCGGTTACTTGGTTCTGTATGACGTTGTTTTCGGTAATGATGTCGGTATACAGGTGAGGAAGAGAAAAGCGGTTGTAGTCCACTTTAATGGTTAATGCTGCACCGACTATTTTGCCGTTATCTTCAATACAGATTTGGCCATCAGGAAACTGATGAATGAGATCCATAATCGTCAGCCGTGGCCATGAGCCGCCAACATCAGGAAACACTAAGTCCATTAGTTCTGCAAGTTCAGGGTAATCCGTTGGCTCAATGGTACGTAATGAGAGTTTGGGCGAATTGCTGTCCATATCTTTCAATCCATTTATCCTTTTGAAACAGTGTTAATGAGAATGCCACAATTTGGAGCAGACAGATACTGAAGTCTTTGAGTTGTTTTGGTTTACCAAAAGCATTTCAAGAAAACAATATTAGCTTAGTTTGCTCTTCAACCATTCGTAAAACGCCGCCACTTTCTTAGCCGATAGGCGATAATTCGGGATCATCACGTAATAACCATAACCACTCTGTAAAGATAGGTTGAGAATACGTTGGATATCCCCTCTTAAAATAGAATTCTGCGCCATAAAATCAGGAAGTAAGGCGAGTCCTTTTCCCATTTTGACGGCTTCGTGAGCTAGGTAAAAATGTTCAAAGCCTACAGAGTGATAGGTAACGGTTGATTCTACTGCATGTGCAGCCTTAAATTGCTCCCACAACTGAGGGCGAGTGATTTGAGGTATCAACGGATAGTCGCTAACAGCGTGCACACTCTTGAGTGCAGGAGCGTTAGTACAACCGACCAATAGTAGTATTTCTTCGCATAGCAAGTGGCTGTATTCATAATGCGTGGACAATGGAAGACAACGAATATGCAAGTCGCTTTCACCGCTTGAACCTTTGACGTTCCCATCTCCGGTACAGATTCTTACACGGATATTGGGATGTCGCTGGTGGAAGTCATCAATATGAGGTACCAACCAAAGGCTAGCGAAAGAAGGAGTAACATCCACGGTGAGCAATTCTTGCTTTGAATCTGATTGGATTAAGTTAGCGGTTGCATTCTGAATAAGTTCTAGTGCTTCTGTGACTTGCGGTAGGTAGCGTTTTCCTTCCTCAGTTAACTCAATACCATTCGAGCCTCTTTGTATTAAAGGTAAACCCACTAGTTGTTCAAGCGCGGCGACTTGTTTGCTTACTGCGCTTTGTGTAATGCATAGGGCATCCGCCGCTTTAGAGAAGCTGAGGTAATTTGCAACCGCGACAAACGTCCTCAATGCTCGGATAGAAGGGTACTCACTGCCTTTTAACATACTTCAGTCCCATGGAGATAGCCTCTTCACAGAGTAGGAGATTTACCTATTGAAGCAAAGAGAGAAAAAGCCGATGTGTGATTACCTTCCTTACTCGTTCATAAAGAATCCAGACCAAAAATTAAGAATTCTAAATATAATGGGTATGTAAATAATTGATGATTGGGGTTTGTTTATTGATTTCTCCTATCTTTTGAAAAAACTACAAATAAAATAGAATGTTTTACATCATTAGTATTTACACAAATCTAATATTGTTTTCTCAAGGTAAATAAAGCGGTATAACTTTTAGTTTTGTTGTTCTAATTTCAAAATAATGTCAATTTTTTATAAAGTAGAAAATGTTTTTCATTAAATTAAAATTGGCATTGCATTTGCTTTATATAATTCGAACTTTCAATGGCACTTATATTAGGAGAACGAAATGAAAAGCAATGTTGTTACTTTGATTGGCCTTTTTTCTTTAGCAACGTTTAGTACTTTATCTCACGCAGCGGACTCCAAAGATCATGGTGTTTATGTCGGCGCCAATTATGGTTACTTAAAAGTTGATGGACAAGATGACTTTGATGATGACAGTGATGCTATTCAAGGTTTGGTTGGTTACCGTTTTAACCCTTACTTAGCGTTAGAGGGCGGTTACATTGATTTTGGTAGCTATGGTAATAACTTAGCAAATGCCGAAACGGACGGTTACACCGCAGCACTAAAAGTTACAGCCCCTATTGCTGATCGTGTCGATCTTTACGCAAAAGGCGGTCAAATGTGGTACTCGACGGATTACAACGTTGCGGGCTTCCAAGGCAACAAAGATGACGAAGGTGTATTCGCTGGTGCCGGTGTTGGTTTTAAAGTTACTGATAACTTCTTAGTTAACGCAGAATATATGTGGTACGACGTAGAACTTAATGCAGAGAACGTAGCGAATGGTGCAAACACAAAAACTGATTTTAACCAAGCATCGCTAGGTGTGGAATATCGCTTCTAATATTGTTAACCATGTTTAACCCAAATAAAAATGCGAAGCTAAATGGCTTCGCATTTTTATTTTTTAAGAGATTTAATTATCTGCATAAAATTACTAATGAATAAAATATTTATAAAGTTGGAAGTGTTGATTATTAGAGATCATCTGCTTATTTTCTATAGGCTATAAAAGAAGCCGTGCACTAATAGCAAGTAACATCGTAAAAGTAGATCGTGTACTGTTGCAACATAAGTACGGATAGCAGATACAAAAAAGGCCACCCGAAGGTGGCCTTTTCCAAACGTTTGGTGGAGCTGGCGGGAGTTGAAATGGTTTCTCAATTTTCATAGATTCAGTAACTTATATCGATGTTACCAATTTGGTGTTGCATAAAATGTTACATCAATTTCCTGCTTAAAAAGGAACTGAACCCGCGTCCATGTATTACTAAATCATTTAAAAATGCTAGCTTGCTATAGCAATTTAATCTAAAGAAATAGCGCTGATACTGAGTATTTTACCCAGCCTCACCATCTATTAGTAGCGATTTTAACACATCGGGAGAAGACGGTAGCATTCCGACTTTTAAGCCAAATGGTTTGAATACCTTGTTGAGAATCTCTGTATTGTAGCTGCCCCGATCATTCTCTATATCTGAGAGTGTTTTTCTTGATACATCTACAAGTCTTGCGAACACATCCTGTTTGAGTCCCAGTATATTAATGCGTAAACTTTTTAACGCTTGGCCTTGTGTTAGCTCTCCAAGCAATAAGTGTTTGATGATTTTGTTTGCCTCTGTTTTGCGTTCTGCTGCACTTACTGCTTTGGCGTTTTTTGAGGTTTTCGATCTAGTCGGAGTATTAAGTTGCGATCGTTCTTTGGTCGAATGAGTTGCATCCGTCCCAGTCTTGGGTTGATGTTGATTTCGGTTTGCTCTTAGACGAGCAACGGTATCTTGTACGGACTCTTTATTGCTTGGCTTATTCATAGTAGCCCCCATTTAGTGAGCTTTTCTGATATATGATTAAGTCCAACGGCTGGCATCTCTAAGATTTGTTCTGGTACTCCTCGTAATGCTAGTCTCTGCTTTAAATTAAGGCATTTACTTGCAGTAACCTCTAGTTCTTGTAATAACACTTCTTTTGGCACGAGATCAGATAAGGTGTCCGCTATTCCTACGAAGTCGTAAGTTCCGCCAACCTCTAGTGGGGCTTTCCATTTTGTTGTTCTTGGAATGCCTTCAGGATCAGCTTTCATTGGTGCGAAGTCGTAAACGGGAGCAAGCTTTATGACTCCATCACCTTTCAAGAATGAAGTGTTTCTGCCATGGTTATCACTATTACCAAACAAGATGTTGAGTAGATCTCTCTTCACCCATTCAATGACGAAAGCTTGGGTATCAAACCTATACCCTTGGTGTTTAACCATATTGCTTTCAGTAATTTTTTCTATGAGAGTTCGGATTGTTGTTTCGTGATCAAGAGAGACCCCAGCGCCTTTGTTCAAAATGGAATACACAGATTCCATGCCAAATCTCTCTATTTGTTGCTCAATAATTTGAACATCAAATCGAGGAAGCCACAAGGAAGGGTAGTTTAATCCTTCCTCCAAGCGCATACCGTCGGTGGAGATCGTTTCAACTCCCATTTCAGTTAGCTCGTGGTAGAAGTAGAACTCAGCTCTTAGAATATTACAGTCGATGGTGCTTCTTGAGCCTCTAGGGTACTTTACTAAGTAATGTAAGTCGTGGTTGCTATTGTCATCTTGGTATGGGTCAATCCATATTTTTTCGCTACCAGATCCATGATCGAAACCGCATCGGAGGATCAGTTTTGGCGCTTCACCTCCAGCCCCAGTTGCACCACCTGCGGCTGCCCCTCTTTGTTGTGCATAGTCGAGGAAATCACCTGCTCGATTTTTAACATCATCAACAGAGAAGTAGAGGTTGTCTGCTACTTCGTAGCGCTCAGGAAGAGAGTCTTTTACTCTTAAGTTACCAATAGGCGACATTGTGCCAAACTTGAGCAAAACATAGTCTTGTTCATCAGAACTAAGGTCTTCAATATCCAGGTGTTTGACCCAGTATCGTCTACTAGCACCACTAGGCATAATATCGTCTAGAAACGTTAACCATCCAGGTTTACCCATGTCATCAAAAAAGAATGAGACAGGGTGATTTAGTGAAACAGCGTGAAAGTCATCTTTATCGTGATGTTCTAGCGCATAGTCGCTGAGGTAGTTGAGTTCAGTCACTCGGAAATTATGTTGGCTACTTTTAGGGAATGAGATGATACCAATATCTATCCATTCACCTCTGAGAAAAGCTTGTACGGTTAGTTCTTCCATCGACAACACCTCTACTTATCAATGAGTAAAACTTTACTCTTAAAGTCATTTTTTTTCAAGTTATGAGTAAAATTTTACTCATTAATGTGTGTTGAGACTCTTTATGAGTAAATGATTACGCATAGCTTGTAAGTCAAAATTGTTGATGAGCAGAATGGATTATTTTAGCTATGAAAGCTGCGATAGGGAGTGGGGCGTTAATTGTTTGTTCAGTTATGCAGGTTGTTCATAATAAATGAACAGTTGCCTTAAATGAACAAAGTGAATGAGGAGATTAAGAATGGCTGCTACATACAAAAATACAGTTAATACACTTTAATGCGCGTAAAAGTGTTTGAACGTTACCTTTTAATGCGCATAAAAGTGTTGTTTGCTGTGCAGATAGATGATGAACCTGTACATAATTCCTAGGGCCTTATTCACAAGGTGATCAATGCGCGAAGTTAAGAAAGCCCTAGCGGACTTTCAGATGCCGAAGTCTATTGTTGGCTAGCTCTTATAGGTAATAAGCTTTATTAGTAAGTAATCCACTGGTTAAGCGGACAGAACCCTTGGGGTTAGAAATAAATGTGGTCCTACCGTCCGCAATGACTTTCTCTACAGCATCATGTTGATGTCCTGCCACCCAATACCTAGCTCTTGAGATCAACTCATTACTCAACCCTGCATGATAATACGGAGCATAATCGCTGCTGGCATTTTGCTCGAAAGCAAAAGCTTCTTTAGATGGAAGGTGGTGAGATATTGCTATATCAACTTTCTCTGGAAAGTTGTTAATGAATGCTTTGTGCTGCTCTTCAATCATTTGATGACTGATGTACTTTGTATCATTCATCAGTTCTGAGTACGCATCAATCAGTGTAGACGAGTATGTGTGAATAGGAAACCAAAGAGTTCCCCCATAAATGCTATATCCATCTAAATCTATTGACTCATTATTCAAAAAGAACAGGTTTTCAGTTGTATCACTATGAGCCTTAAGCTTGGCTAGTACGGAACCCCTAGAATCTTTGAGAACGTCAGAGTTAGCACTAGATTTGCACCTAACGGACGTACTTCTATGGCGGTAGGGTTTACTCTTATTGCTATACCATTCATGGTTTCCTGCAATCATTATCACAGTCTTAAAGTGGCGGCAAAGTACATTCTTCACATACGCCATGCCTAAGAGGCCGTTCGCTGTGTCACCTGCAACGACTAAAGTGGCTTCGTTATCGAAGCTATACCAGAAATCACGGCGTATTCCGTGAATGTCGAGATGCAGATCGGAAACAACGTAAAACTTCAAACTATCATGACCTTAGAGTTGATTGACTTCTCCATGGTACAGGTTTTTTTTAGATTAGAGAAGTGAGCACATACGCTAAGTGCTTTAACATCAGTAGCTTAAAGTGAAGCTTCCATGGAAGACAATGATTGGACGCTTTGTTTGATTTTTCGGCACTAAGATTTAGACACTAACTTTTAGTGTCTAAATCTTAGTGGTTTATAACTGTATGAAATTAATCGTTTTTATTGTAAACAGTTAAGATTTTTTGCTGAGGAAACTTCTCAGAGGCTGGCGAGAGTGTAATTGTGCTACAGCCGTGTGTACGGCAGGCATTTTTATGAGCGAGGCTGATATGAAGAACGAGGCTAAGGCTACAAGAAGTGATAGCGAGCAAGCCGAATCAAAGGATAGTAAGGTTACGCTAAATGGACTTCTTGACTTGCTTGATCACGCTATCTCTACCAATACTGATAAGCTAGTTGAAGTAACTGAAGCCCTCAAAATAGAACTGGAAGAGATCATCGATGGCTATCAAGTTGGCCTAGACGGAAAGTATCAAGAACAATCACCATTCGAGTCTGCACAGCATGAAGCTGTGCTACCCAAGCGGCATGCGCCGCAGTAACGAGTGTTCGGTATCATGCAAGATAGCCTTCTTGCAGTGTATTCTCTAATTCTTTGCCGAGAATAATCTCAAAGTCAGTAAATACAGCAATAGGGCGGCAAGCGTTGCCTTTTTCCTCTAACTGGATGAATCCTTTTGATGATAAGTCGTCGAGAGTTCGTGAGAGTTCGCGGATATGATGACCGCTAATCTCCGAAAGCTCAGCTAGACTTTCAGGCTTTTCTCTATTGATCAGCAGCATTAGTTCGATATTCTCATTACACAGTAGCTTTGAGGCTTCATTTAGTGACGTGAACCAAAACGTCGGTAGATGCTTGTTATGGCTAATGTTGCCAGCGGCCACACTAATCATATGCCTACGAATGAGATCTTCAGATGCCACCCCAATGCGAGCTTTCATGAGTATCCTTCTCAGAATGAAGTAATAGAACCTTAGTGTATACGACGCTGTTCTGAAAGAAAAAGTGGATAGTTATATTCGCTATGCGAATAGACGCCACTTTCATGACAGAGAGGTCAAGAGAAACAACGATACCAAAGTACTGTAAATGGCCATTAACTCACTGATAGTAATAGAAATTGTGATATATTGCGATCACGTAACCTTTGACCGATCATAAACATCGTTGGAGAAGGTTCAAAAATCTATCTTAGAGATCAAGGAAAACAACGATATTTGAATAGTCACCGATTTTATAGACATGCTTCGGTTAGACACGGTTACTTGGTTTATCCAATTCAACTTATCCGAAGTGCACGATTTTGAGCAACAACTATAACTCGTCTCTGCCCTAAAATCATTCAGAGTAAATGCTCTTTAATATCTTGCTGATGTAAATTTACCCTACAAAAAGTTATCCGATAGAATACAAATCAACACGACTTACCCCTTTACTATGCTTGTTTGACTTGGCAATTTGCCTATTTAATTGGTTAAATCATCATGTAATCTTGTTGAGGATGATAAATCACTGAAAATATTGTTATTATCCTTTTTATTTATCAGTAAAACCGACTCCCATGAGATATGAATCCGCTCCTGTAGCCCCAGAAGAAAGACAAGAAACCACTAGAGAACGAGCAGCACGTCAACGCCGAGAACGTCAGGAAGCGCTGAGATCTACCGCGAGCGATGAGAAACGATGGGCTGAAAACAGAGAGCGCGTTCTTGCTGAACGCAAAGCTGTCCAACAAGCTTACGACCTAACAGAAAAAGAATGGAACGATGTTTTACAAAAGCAAGCTAAAGAATATCAGTGGGACACTTCTCAACAAGAGAACGTGAGTATTGCGGTACTGACTGTTGAAGAAGGTAACGAGTATTTAGACTTGCTCATCAAAGACTCGCATGGACAACTTTCGAACGGGAAGGACTACACTGGCGTAGGTATGGGGCTTAAAGGCGCTTATGAGGTCGCTAAAGAGCTTGGTGGATGGGGAGCAACTGCCAAAGCTGTAAATATCAATGGTGTAATGAATATTGTGGTTGAGAACTACAAGCCTAAATATTTAGACCTAGGTATCCGTTGGCAAGAAGCAACACCACAAATGCTTAAAATTGGTCACGCCCTAAATACTGTTCAAGGCAATGTCAGTTTCTTGAAAGGCAACATCTATGTAGAGCTTGTGTTTAGTGGTGCGGTTAATGCAGTTGACTACATTTTGCATGATGAAAAAACGCTAGGTGAAGTGGTCGGCCAATTTACAGCGGATATATCTAAAGGTGTGGTTGCAGGCGTAATAGCTCAAGGTGCTACTTTAGTATTAAGAGCTGGATTAATCCTAGCGTTTGCTACCCCGCCTACAGCATTGTTACTAGGTTTCTTTGCCATAAGTGCATTTTACATTGGTAAGAAAGTATCTGAAGTAGATGACAAATATAGATATACTGAACCAATGAAAAAAGAAGTTGAGAGATTAATTGATGAAAATTAACCGCTTAAAGGCATTTGCTTTCTGTTTGATTTTTTCATCACTTTTCCTACTATCGGCTCACGATGTTATGGAGGTGTTTGATGCACATAAACTGCTTCATGATAGAATAGTCGTAAGTGGAGCGATTAATGATGCTTCTACATTTGCTTTTTCTTGGGCAATGTTTGTTGTGTCTGTATTCATGGTCATCTGCCTAATTACAGGGAAAAAGCTCCTCTGGATACCCAAGATATTTATAATCATTCTTGGGGGGGTATCTGTATTAGCTTTTCTAACTGGCTGGAAGGTAAATGGAGCATTGAAGGAAAAACTTCATGAGAAAAGCTATATCGAATGCACCTCTAAACGAGAACTCACATTAAAATCCTCAAGTCGGACCTATGTTTTAGACCCTAGCGTGTGTGATTAAAATTGTCTTTCAGGCTTTTGGCACAAGCCACTCTGTTAGCGTATGTACACGTCATGCGCTAACTCTCCCAAAGCCGTTTTTTAATACTTGAAGTTACTCATTAATTTCCAATGTTCAATTTTCGGAAACATCATTCTGGACGTTTCAGCTAGATCCTGGTTAGCAAGCCTCTGCCCCAAACGTGTTTCAACCAACTATCACTTCATTTCGTTAAAGCAACATTTGACTTAGTTTTAGTTAGCTATGTACTGTAACTATTCGCCGTGAGTTCGAAGATTAGGATGACTATAGATGTTTGACGAGAGCCAAGAAGCAGCAGTCATAGAAGCATATGATTTTGCGTATAAGGTTGGGAAGGAGCATATAAAAAATATTGAAAAAAACGCTTCAGCGAATGACAAACAGATACTGAAAGCAATTCGTTCTCAACACTCAGTAGAGGAACTGAAAAAACGCGTCTTCGACTTGGCGATTGAATACCACTACTGCAAAGCACCATCTTCTACCGATGGTCTCATTTCAAAGTTAGAAACTATAGAAGCTGAACTAAAAAGCTTAATCAGTAAGTTTGATTCATTGAAAAACACAGCCCCTGACACATTTGATGACATCACTAAGCTGATGCATTCACCTTACTTGCGAAGTGGTGAGCTTAAAGCACAAACTTTTACATATTATGACCCTCAGATCGAACTAAAGCACTTGATTCGAAGTGTTGGGCTAACGATGAGCAGTGCTCAGACTAGAACAAATAAATCAAAAAAAAGAGGCATATATTGGCACCGCATCGAAAAAATTTGGTCGCAAATTACCAATAAACGGCCTCAAACTGGTCAAAATAGTGATTTTATTGCGTTCTCTGTGATGGTTTTCAACGCTGGTAAAAACTCCGAGAACCCAGAAGAAAGTGCTCAGGCGTTGAATAGAGCCTACAGGAGATACTTGGAGACTAAACGCTCTACAACGCAGCTACCAAAAAGCATGGACAAAAATGATTAAATAACTCTTTTTGTGTCCAGAATGGCAGTCGTACACTGGATATGATGAGTCTATAAATAATGATGTGGAGAGACTTATCATGCTTCTAGAAATTCGAACAAAAGACATTCATATAAAGTTTGCTTGGAGAGCGCTAAGCATGGTTATCATTGTGGGGTTATGCATGTATTTTGACCTTCCATTGCCTTGGCAAAATGGGTAGAACTAAGCTGCAATAGAAAGCTCTTCGCATACTTCATTTAATCCATGTTTTGCTAATTTAGTATATTCACTAAAATGTTTCTGTCCAGAAGTGAGCTGTGTGGGGGCGAGTACAGGTGCATGACCAACTTATATAATCAAAACTGTCGGAGCGTGTATGAGTCAATACAGCTAATGTCAGCAAGTTCCTCCAAATCATTCGGACTCTCTTAACCGATATGAATCAAGAGTTTGAAATTCTCCTTGGGAGGGAGCTTTGATGCTTGGTCTTGCTATGTACACCAGTGCCTAGGTTAGTCCATATCCACTATTACTTAGAACTAAGATTGATTACTTCTGGTTAAACAAAGCACTACATTGAAAACGATTTTCTACGATTTCATCTGCTACCTCTTTTAAATACTCAAACCATTCGTCATTGACGATGTTAGTCACTAATACATACTCTGTATCAGCAATGCAGAGTAATTGGTTTACTAACTTAGTAAAAAAACCGTTCCCTTGCAGAGCAGGGTGCAAATCTAATCTCTCAATCTGAGCTACTTTCTGCATGGAAAAATTCATTAATAACTGGCACCACGCTTCAGAGTCAGCATTGTTTTTGCACATAACTAATATCTCACCGCTAGGTAGAACTAATTCCTTGGTAGGTATGCTTTTTTCGTTAGCATATTTAATAATGTGAGTTTTGGTTTTATCAAATTGCGTTAGATAAGTTATGTCACTACGATAAGCAAGATGAATTACTTCCTCTCCGTTGCTGTCATGAATTAGTAAGCCGAACTCCCCATTTTTCCCTTTTTCTAATGAGGAAATATATTCTTTTGTTGCAAGCTCAATTAACTGCTCAACCAGATTCTGCCCTGGAACGTTTGGAACTAGAAGTGCTGTAGATGCTTGAAGCTCATGAATAGGGGAATCTAATTTAAATGTGAATGCCATATGTTTTTCCAAAAAGTTTAATGATGTTTATCCTTACAAGGTCTAAGCCGCTTTTGACATATAGCTTGTACTCTACTCGGATGCTTGTAAGGAGAGTCTTTGAAGCATTTTCAATGCATTGTCGAAAATAAGGCTAGAGATATGTTCTGGAAAGTCATTTGGCAATCTCGTATTTAAATGGTCTATAGCTTCTGGAAGCTCGTTGTTCATATATGCAGTGAGCGTTTCCATTACCAGTGAGCTTTTTTGCTATACGGTTTTGTCTCGTTTATCAAACAGAGTGTTGGCAAGAGCCACTTAGCGAGTGATTTGACTAATGACGTCACCGAATAAGACTGGTCTAAATCGAGTCTGATCTACTGATACATTGATATAGCGGGGATCTGGTTTGCCTGCATCATCTAGAATGAGACTGTCATGTAAATGTCCGTGAACATTGATCTTTCCATGTAATTCCTGAGGATGTATAGGGCAGTGTGTAAACCAGCTATTTCGTTTAGATAGCATCGAGTGAATCTCATCGAAGCCAGCTGCGAGCATCTTGCCGCTGATCTTCATGTTTGTACAATGATTGCCAAGTACGAGTACTTTCTTCGTACATTTAATACTTACAACCTTCTCTAGCCAAAACGGGGTAGTTGCAATATCTCCTAGCAGGATTAACGTATCACGACGTTGTACAAATGATGCAAGGTTATCAAATAGAATATTATGATGCTCTTCAGGAGAATCGAATCCTGAACGATATTTCAATATATTATCATGTCCTAGGCGTAAGTCTGCGGAGAGTACAAATCTACTCATAAGAATATTCTCAGTAACGATATTATGAATAATATACACTTGAACTGTAGTATTGTTCAAATAAATATTTTTCTTCACCTTGAATGTAATATATAGAAAATAATAAACACAAAGTGTTACTTTTTATTTATTAAAATAATGCACTGTATGTTTGCCTAAGTTTTTTACACCAAAATTGCTTGGCACACTTTTTTGCCAAGCTTGGCAACGAAACTGCCAGTAATGGCGGAGGAAGTGTCAGGATTGGCAGTGAATGTGCCAAGTGTGGCAGAAGAAATTTAGCAGAAAAAACGATGTTCTATATTTTGTTAAGTGATTTTAAATAATGTATCCTTATATTAGAATTATAACTTTATAATAATTATAACAGTTATAATAGTTATAACATGAAAAAGTCAATAAGTAAAAACTATTTTATTTCCATAATTATCTTAGCTCAATTTAATAATTAAATTATTCGTAATTATATTTATGATTTTTATTTGATTTAATAATTAAAAATGCAAAATAAATTCGATTATTTTTTGCACAGTTACTTTGCTGTTTAGGAGAGCAATTGATGTTTTTTAATGATCTAGTGTATGCGTTGTCTGCTAAGCCCAAGCGTTCTAGCGATATCACTTAAGTTAGCTTTGCTATTCGTGGCTAGTTGTTGTTTTAACAGCTCTTTGATCAACTGGTGTTGTTCTAGATTGGCTCCATATCCAACGTCTGGGCCACGCTTAGTTCCAATGCTATTGATTAGTTCTACACATTCGAAGCGATGCAAGATCCCAATCAGTGTGGTCCAAGTATTCAACTCATTGAAAAGCGTTAGGCACTCTTTATCACTCCACGCGTTTGGTTCTTTAGGATCTAAACATCTCACTATCGCGATACACCATGATGACCATTGACCAAAATCATCTGACTTGATCTGATTTATTTTTTTATAGCTCGCTGGGTAGTTTACTTTACATGTCTGAACAATGTTCTTTGATAGCGAGAGCCAGTCTCCTGCCTTCGCGCTATCTTTACATTGGCGCAGAAATACTCGTGGATGCGGCGCATAGCCGCTGACCAGGTCATACAGTTGTCGTCCCAGATTTTTCTGTTTGTTAGGTTGTACTAGGTACTTTTCGTAAACAGTGCTGTTCTGGTTGGACAGACGCTTCAATTTAGTGATAGCTGCGTATTTTTGCTGTTTATAAGGTTTAGTGGACTTGATGGGGTGGTGTTTTTCGCAGTAGTAGTGAAAGCGGCTGCGTAGACGCCAGCATAGTGGGCAGTATGGTAGAATACTGTTCCAACGAACCTCTTCCTCTTGATGTTGTGGAGTGAGTGAACGCAGATCCTTTAAGCCCAACAGTACTTGATCGGCATAATTGATGCGTCGTTGGGTATGAAGCCCGAATCCACGTAAAGCTAGCACCGTTTCAATAAGTTTAATTGTTTTATTTAATCCTCCGTAACTTTAGATGATCTCGGCAAGATGGATAGCATTAAAACTGCTGTACTTTTTGAGTATGGTTCCATGTTGTCTGAGCAACTTGGTAAACCATGGTTCTAGAACAATGTTCCGAGCGGCATCAACAGCGTGTAAATACCCAGAACGACGTCGCTGAGCAATTTTACAACCTCGAGATTTGGCCTGGTTTTTTAAGTCATTGATTGCTGTTTCTATCTGTAGTCTCAACAGCATTGCGTTTTTGATCTAAGTCCATTAGTCATCATGTCAATATGGTTTGTTGCTTATTTTATATTACGAGTCAGGTGATGAGAATCTAAGATACGACTAAATAATAGAGAAATAAAGGTAATAAAATGTTTGTAAGACAAGAGCAGTTAGCTAAAGAGATCGGGGTAAGCGTAAGTACTTTGTGGCGTTGGCGTAGAGAAGGAAAAATGCCGCCCGTCGTAGCACTTAGTTCTAGAGTGGTGGGCTGGCAGAGAAAAGACATTGAGCGCTGGCTAGAAGAACAAAAATAGATGCGACTTGTTACTGCGAGAACAGTGTTCTCGCTTAGCCCTCGTAAATATAAGTATGTCATTGTTTATATGATTAATAACACGAATAAAAAATGCTCTTGCAGGAACCTTGTTCTTGCTTTGTCTATCTCAGGGATCCAATTTCTGCTCGAATCTTCATTAGTTGAACGGAGAACAATGTTCTCCGAAATGACGAAAGGCAGAGTCAGGTATTATCCGATTAGTGTCTGGGTATATCAGACAAAGGCTGATAGCTTTCAAACGCTTTTGCTAGAACACTGTTCTCGCTCACATCATCAAAAACTGAAGTTTGGTTATTTAATTAATAAATAAATAAAAAATGCTCTTGCTAGAACTATGTTCTAACTGCTTGTAATCCCAATAAATAAATACATGATTTACCTCTTTGTATTAGACCTGGTAATTGTGCTTTAATTCACTTTGATGCTTATTGGGAGGGGTTATGGCTCGGAAGAATGATGGAATTATTTGGCATTTGATGGATGCGCCGTGGTGGGTGAGTATCTTTTTCTCAGCAGGCATTTATGTTGGTTTATCTTTCCTATTGCCAGGATTAGCGGCTCGCAGTGATAACTTCATCTTCAATGCCATTGGGCCGAATCTTCCGCAAATGGCACCGTATTTTGCTTTTTTGTTTTTAATTCCAGCTCCAATTTCGTTCTTTAAGCAGTATCAGCGAAAGCATAATTATCTTGCGACGACATCTCAAATCAGAGCACACAAAAACACGACTCCGCTTAATTCCCTCAGTTGGATTGAATTTGAAAGCTACATTGGCGAGTACTTTAAACAGCAAGGCTACGACGTTAAACAATCTTTCTCAAAGCAGGGAGATGGAGGGGTTGATATTTGGTTAACTAAAGACGGTGAGTTGAGTCTCATACAATGTAAGCACTGGAAAGCTAGAAAAGTCGGAGTTCAAGTCTTAAGAGAAATGTATGGTGTGATGATCGACAATCGTGCTAGCAAAATGATCATCGTAACATCGGGAGGTTTTACTTCTGAAGCCATCGCTTTTGCTCAAGAGAAGCGCCTGTGGTTGGTTAATGGTAGCGAGCTAGTCCACATGATTGAAGATGGACGCAGCTTTATGAATAAGCCAGTCATTGCAGAGCCTACACCCGATCCTCATTCCAAGGTTTGCCCAAACTGCCAGTCTAGCCTTGTGATCCGTGTTGCTAAAAAAGGTCGTAATGCGGGTAAAAGTTTCTATGGTTGCTCTACGTATCCTAAATGTCGCTACACTTGCGACTGTTGAATGTGAGTGAGGGTTCAAGCAGTCTAACCGTATAGAAGGGTGTTCTCAGAACATAAAAGTTAACCTTTTGAGCCTAATTTCCAACTGAAAATGCTATTGCGAGAACATTGTTCTCGCTCAAATCATCAAAAACTAAAGTTTGCTCATTTCATTGATAGATAAAAAGCCCTCTCAGTGCAGAACTCTCTGGTGAAAAATGTGTTACCCATTATCTTTCATAAGTGGGTTTGTCAGAACCAATGGGGTAATGAACGTAAGCTCTGAAACACTTTTGCCCCAAACTGCGCTAGAGCAAGTATTCTTAACATTTCTACTGGCTTACCTTTGACTGAACTAATCTTATGCATTTAATATCATTGAATGCACATATCGACATGTTGATGACTTTGGAGAGTAATTTGAAGCAATTTTTGGTTAATAGACAATGCTACTTAGATGAGTTCACCGATCTAGAGAAGATTGAATACCTCCAAAATATGCTTATTTCAAGGGCTACGGGAGGTGATGATAACAGCCAAGGTGATTACAAAATTCTACGAGACTATGTTATCAACCATTCAACCTTAAAAACCTTATGTCCTTCGTTTATAAAAACGAATAGAAGCCTCGACCAGTTTTGGGGATTCATACAACCAAAGTTTGAAACCTACAAAGAGCGAAGACAGTACATATATGGGCAGTTTGTTGCTAGTTTAGATTTTCTAGAAGGGAAGCAAGCTCACCCAGCAAATCAGTCAATTGATGAAGTACTGAGTCAGTTCAGTGAAGACAGTATTCATAGAGCATGGCAGAAAGCACTTGAGCGTAAATCTCACGATCCAGATGGTGCTATAACTATGGCCCGAAGTATCATAGAGTCGGTATGTAAGCACATTCTTCATGATAGGGGGGTGATGTTTGATGAAAGTCGCATTGATCTTTCTGATTTATATAAATCCACCGCTAAAGAGTTGAACATGTCTCCTGAACAGCATTCAGAGCAAGTATTCAAGCAAATACTTGGTGGTTGCTCTGGTGTTGTGAATGGTCTAGGCACATTGAGAAACAAACATGGCGATGCGCACGGCGACAAGCCTAAATCAGCGAAACCCAAAAAACGACATGCAGAATTAGCTGTAAATCTCGCAGGCGCAATGGCTTTGTTCTTAGTCGAGACACATTTGGAGTCACACAACCCCGTACTAACTGTAGATTTCTGATCCTTGGACTACAAGAAGGGCTGACAAACATCAGTTAGACCTTGCTTCGTAGTTTTTACCCCATTTGAGGCCTCAGTCATTGTACAATTAGTTAGGAAGGGTGGAAGCGTTGCTAACCACTTATCACGCATTAGCCATGATGGGGGAATCAGTGTAGATGGGCAGTATGAAAGAATTTTTAGATGTTCTGAATAAAGCAAAGAATGTTAGGCTAAATTTAGCAATATTCTTGGTTGTAACTGGCTTACTCTGGCTCGAAAGGACTCAACAAGTTCAATTCGAAATATTATCTAAAACATTGCTTCAAAGCTTGTTCTTCTTAACTGTTATTCGTTTAGTCTATGCACTGATTTCATTGGCTTTTGATTGTTTAGAGCGTTGGAGAACAACTCAGAAAGCCAAAGAGGAACAAGCTCAAAAGGAAAAGCATGAACAAATTGAAAGGCAAAGAAATCGAGAGAAATTACGCCTAGCATTTAATGAGCTAGATGTTCACCAGTTACACATCATCCAAGAATTGAAGCGACAAAATCATGTGTCTGTTCGCAAGGGCGCTCCCCTGTTTACCTTAAAGAACGCGAAAATTATCTATACTCCAGCCGTGGGTGATAGATATGAATCGGCAGCATTAACAACGTTGGCTAAAAGTATATTAGAGGAAGAGCTTTGGTCTAATTTCGAGCAACTAAAGCGTGATGCTTTGGTTAGGTTCTTTACTGGGATGCAACCGAAAGACGTTGAGCATTTCCTTGATTTCTTGAAAAAAGAGTCTATCTGCACTAAAAGATACAATCGTTCAAACGGTAGCCAATACTATGATAATGAGCGAGTATTTTCTGCATTTTCAAAAACAATCGTATTTACTCAACCTCAACGTAACTACACATACAGTTTAGACCCTATAGCAAAAGAGGTAGTATTCTCACTATTTGGCGAGGAGTCGGTTGAAGATTGTGGCTAACACATATGAGGCTCCTCTGCCGTCAATCGTTACTCACGGTGGTTTGCAATACCTTACCTAATCCGTCAATAGCTAATTTAGTAAAATCAATGACTCGTTTCTGGCCAGAACCTTCACAATTGGCACTCCGTAGCACAGAAGTGCCCCATTCAAAGTTAGAATTAGGGATCATGCTTGTATCGAATATCTGTTTTGCAATAATTATTTTTAATGATGCTGTTGATTTCAATTCAGCCTTTCACTTTTTATGTCATTGATTTTATGGAAAATAAAAATCAATCAAGAAATAGATATCTATTATGTTCATATAGTGTATAGTGTCAGAAGCTCAAACGATGAGCTATTAGTAAAATATTTAGTTCAAGATCTTCTCAGTTTTTATTCGATTAAATTCGTCATATTTATCCTGCGATACCTTTTTCTTCATTCCTTATTTAGTAGCTTTCTTTTTAACTTAATCAATGTATCGAGATATATTATGTCAAATAAATCAACAGGCTTAGTAAAATGGTTTAATGAATCCAAAGGTTTTGGATTTATCACTCCTGATAACGGCGGTTCTGACCTATTTGTTCACTTCAAATCAATTGTTAGTGATGGCTTCAAAACATTATCTGAAGGCCAAAAGGTTTCTTTTGTTGTTGAACAAGGTAACAAAGGTCCTCAAGCGGATAATGTTACGTTAGTGTAAGATATTTATAAAAAGTCTCTTCTGTCGAGGAGACTTTTTTACTTTATTTTTTAATAAAGATTCTGAACGTTCGAAATACGAATAAAATAAATTTTGGGATCGATAAGATAAGAAGCAATATGAGAAAACCAGTAAGAAAATCAAGCAAGAAAACACAGAAAAACAACTTCGAAGAACGATTCGCTGCGATGGTAAAAGAATATCAAGAAGCGAAAGAAATTCTCGACTCTATGACTGAAAGTTCATCAGAATATTTAGCACAGAAAAAAGCATGCGATAAACTTTTTGCAAACGCGGAACGATACATTAATAAGAGATAATGAATTGAAATGGCTTTATTCTAATCTGAATAAAATCATCTTTCATAGCATCAATAGGATGATATATGAGTAAGTCACCTAAACCGACACAAAAGCAGAAGCAATTTAGTATTAATCAGAAAGGGATTAAACGAATACCAGAAGAGTTGAAAAAAATGGGTGTTCGCAAACGCATAGAAGAGATTGAAGAACAAAAAAAGTGGGATAAAGAGTGGGGACTATGAGTTCACGAAACCTCTCTGAGCTTATCAATACGACACTCCTCTTACATTCCGAAAAGCTGAGCAACTTGGACCGAGACATGCTGACAGGTTTACGAGATCAACTTAATCGTGAGCAAACCTTGTCAGACAAACAATCCAAACTGTGTCAAAGGCTACTACGAAAAACGAATCATGATTGCTAACCAACGTCAGTCTTCACAGCTATCTACCCAGCTATCATCAAGCGTTATTCGACTTAGCATCTGATCCATTAAATCTCTAATCTTAATTAGTATTGCACCCTCTGGCGCATGATGCTCAGCTGAGCGCTTGGCGTTCGTTAGACTTTTCATGAAGATAGTTTCGCTATCCATCACGGTGTGTTTTAGGTCGGCATGGTCCTATTCCTTTTGAGGAGACGTAGTGGTGTGATGCTTTCAATATGGCATTGTTTCACGCTTAAACGTTCGAACTGACTTGGTTTCTGCCTAAAAGCTGGACTAGGCAAGCAACTGATTATCAAGGAGTATGGACGGCAAAAAACCATCATAGAATGGTTATTACCTCATCTCACAAACCTGAGCACTACGAGTATGTTTCATCGCTCCTACAGTTTAAGCAACTTAACGTTCCACTTGTCATAATATGATGTGTGCCCCAGATATTTCGTTGTTGCTATTCCCAAAGCTCATCTGTTGAAGAGCATAGTCTTTCTATGAGCAACCTTGTACAAACCTTACATTCAATATAATAAAATTTTTTTAGTGTATGATTCGCACTTTTTTAACTTAAACCAGATCTTCTTTCTACCGTGATTTTTCAAAGTAGTTCCTCCAAAACAACACCAGTCTCACCATTAGCAATCCTTTGGAGAAGGCTATTCATCTTTATTTTTTTATGTATTGATGTTTCTTTATTTTGAATAGATTTGTTTTTATTATTTCTATTCTCATTATTAAATATTTGATTAGACATATTATGCCCCTTTATAAAAAATTATAATTAAGGTGCACTGAACATAAGTATTTTTAGGATAGGTAATTAAGGAGATTACAGAGAGAAACTTGCTAGGGATTACGCTGGAAAACTATCTTTATATTTTATCTTGAAACAAATCTTTGTCAGAGCAACTACCTCGCCAGGCGTATGACGAGGCAGTGTAAATTCAATTGTAAGACTAAATAGTCGTTACATTTTCTGCTTGAAGGCCTTTAGGACCTTTACCTACAGTAAAGGAAACCTGCTCGCCTTCAATAAGCTTCTTAAAACCATCGCCTAAAATGCTTCTGAAATGAACAAATAAATCATCGCCATTTTCTTGAGAAATAAAACCAAAACCTTTAGTTTCGTTAAACCACTTTACTGTACCAATTACTTGATTAGACATATTATGCCCCTTATAAAATTAAAATTAAGGTGCACTGAACATAGGTATTATTTTAGGATAGAGCATTAAGGAGATTACAGAGAGAAACTTGCTAGGGATGACGCTGGAAAACTTTCTTTATATTTTATCTTGAAACAACTCTGTGTCAGAGCAAAGACCACTATACAGATTAATTAAAAAAAATATACCTTTATTTCAAATTAATTTTTATATCATCTATTCAAACGCATTTTATCACAAAGGGTTCATCTTGATTCCGACGTTTTGCAGTTGGGAACATTAAGCAATAAATCAATACTGCCAAACGGCCTTTTTTGAGAGAGACTTGCTTGCGGCTGCCAAACTCGCCTTTGTCCAACGGCTTGCTGACGGGGTAGATCATCGTAACGCAGAACTGTCGAGTAGACGACACCTGTTACCAAGTGTCGTCCCTCTAAGAACCCAGCGTGCAACTTTCACCGCACTAGGCTCAAGCCTTCACGAAGGCACCGATTGGCACCCAGCAACTTATAAAGCAGTGAGAGCAGGCTCATGCCAAGAGTTACGACATTGCCTCTTTGACTTTCTCTTTGCCAAGTATTCTTGGTATTGAGGGTCAAAAGGTGTAGCGGCACTCCTGATTTTCACATGTCTCTCTATTGGCACCTTGGCTATTTGAAACAGATTGAACTGACAATCCATATCCATGATCTTCTGCCAACCGTGAAATTGCCATTGACCTTGACGGTTGATGAAGTATTTAAGCGCGATCCAAGTTCTGGATTTTGTTGGATGGCGTCTTTTAGCCCAATGCCATAACGTATGGAATAGCTTGTGACCTACATATCCGAATACCTGTTTAGCCACGCAGTGCCGATAGTAATTCGACCAGCCCCTGAGTTTCGGATTTATCAACTTGATTAAATCGTTAACAGGGATGGTTGCGTGCTTTTTGATGAGTTCGCGCAAGTTGCTCAAGAACAGTAGTGTGTTGGATTTGCTCGGTTTAATGAGCAATTTCCCTTTGTACTTCCTATGATTAAAACCTAGGAAATCAAAACCACGGCTGATATGGGTAATGTGCGTTTTCTCTTCGGAGAGTGTTAAGCCTCTTTCTGCTAAGAAATCAGCAATCAACGGTTTGATATCGTTCTCCAGCACTTCCTTTGAAGCACAGGTGACGACGAAATCGTCGGCGTATCCAATAAAGTTGGCTCTAGCTCCCTTTTTGAGTGCGGTAGACTTTATGCGTTGCTCAAGTCCTGCAAGAGTCATTAGCATCAAGGTCGGAGATATGACCCCGCCTTGTGGTGTCCCCTCGTCAGTACGGTAGAACAGCCCTTTGTCCACAAAACCAGACTTTAACCATTGTCCCAACATGCGTTTATCTACGGCAATATTATTCATAAGCCATTGATGCCCGATCTTGTCGAAACAGGCTTTGATATCTCCCTCAAGAACCCATTGAGCTGATTTCTTTAATGCCAGACACTTGAAGCACTGTGCGACTGCATCGGCAGTGCTGCGGTTTGGTCTAAATCCATAGCTGTTAGGGTCGGCAAGTGTTTCTGATACTGGCTCCAGAGCAAGAAGATGAAGCGCTTGCTGCGCTCTATCGACCATGCAGGGGATACCCAGTGGTCTGAGCTTGCCGTTTTTCTTGGGGATGTAGATACGCTTGAGCGGTTTGGCTTGATAAGCTTTTCTGCTCAATTGATTAACTGCTTTCATACGGCGCGTATCTGTGTTCCAGATAACGCCGTCTATTCCAGGCGTTTTACTGCCTTTGTTTTGTGATACTCGCTTAACAGCAAGAAGTTTTGCCGAGCGCGAGTGAGTCAGTATCCACTGCAACGCTTTCGCTTTGCCGTGTTTACCTTCTCGTGTTGCCTTTGCAATACGCATCTGAAGCTTTAAAACACGCGCTTCTACCGCTTTCCAGTTTATGGATTGCCATTGAGCACTGTCAGGAGAGGCACTAATCTCTTTTGAAATCATCATTTGCGTTTCTCCTTGAATAAAGTTCTTCAAATTCTCTTGCAACGGAAGACCAGTCGGAAGTCAGCTCACTTTCGTGATCAGATATGAATCTGTATCTGCATCGTTACAATGCAGCGTTCGCTTTTTCCAACATCCTCTACCTGCATCACTATCGGCCACAAAGGCTTTCCCCAAAGGGAGTGATACAGGCTTACCGTGTTCCGTATGTCGCGCAATGTCAGGGTAGATGCCCGCTATGGTGCGGAGAGTTCAATGATCACGAAAGAGCATGGGGCAATCTCTTTCCGACTCTCACGCCTTTTGGCTACAGCGTGTTAACCACTTCCGCTGTTTCATCACATAACGCACCTTGAGCGGATTCACTTATGTTCATCATGCTGACTACCTAGCACTCACCCGATTTATGTGGTTATCAGGAGGATCGTCTTCTCACGATTTCAATCCCGATTGGTAAATACCAACCTTCGTTACATTGTCAGACTCGCTACTTTATTCAGAGTCCTAGGTTCATCTGGTGATACAGATGGTCCACTCGTTGAGCGGTGAACAGCGCTTCATACGACCTCACGTCGCACGCCCCATAGTGAGTCAGAGAGAAATCGAATCTCATTTTAAGTATAGCTATATGACTTACTTTCACTTATGTCAGCTTAGCTCTTTGCCTCTTCATGAATTGCTAGCCAGTATTTGCAACTACCACTCACTAACTTATTGACTAATATCGACTAAAACAGGAGTTGTTGTTACACTGGAGTAAATTTAGATAGCTCGCTGGAGAACACATGAAAGACTATATGAATCAACTCGATCAAGAGACTAGAAAGGTAGATTTTGATTCATTTGATATCTCTGTTAAAGAGTTGATTTCTATGGCGAATGAATCAATTATCAACATTGCTCCTGAGTATCAAAGGCAATTTCGTTGGCCCGAGGAAAACCAGTCTAAACTTGTAGAATCTGTTTTATTGGGAATACCTATTCCTAATCTGTTCATGGCTGCAAATAGAGATGGATCTTGGGAGTTAATTGATGGTGTACAAAGGCTTAACTCATTGATTCATTTTTGTGGAACCCCTGAGCAAATAGAAAGTTTTGGGCTGGATAAGCCTCTTAGACTTAAGGGACTGGATATCCTTTCCGAGTTCAATGGGGCAACGTTTGATGATCTGCCTCATTCACTTCGTTTGAAGTTCAGTTTACGCCCACTTAAGGTAACAACATTAAGCGATAAGAGTGATCTGAAAGTACGATTCGACCTCTTTGAGAGATTGAATACTGGTGGAATCAAACTAACTCCTCAAGAAATTCGAGCTTGTGTATTTAGGGGGCAATTTAATGATTTTATTGTTGAACTTGCAAAAAATGATGATTTTAACAAAGTTGTTAATGTGTCATCAACTAAAGCAAAAGACGGTACTAAAGAAGAGCTTGTTTTGAAGTTTTTGGCTTACAAAACTAAACGTGATGGCTTTAAGCACAGTGTAGAAACGTTTCTAAATGACTTTATGGCTGAATCGTCAGTACATTTTAATTACAAGAAGTATCGAGAGTTGTTTGAAAAAACATTCGAGTCACTAAGAACTGTCTTACCTGAAGGAATTAAGCGCGGAAATAAAGGAAGTACACCACAAGTACTTTTTGAAGCAATTTCTATTGGGGCTGCTGATGCTATTGAGGCTGGTGTTGATATTACTGGCTCAGATGTAGCTAACTGGATTGATGATGAAGAGTTACGCCGTTTGACTACAGGAGCCACAAACTCAGGGCCTCGATTACGCGAAAGAATTGAATATTGTCGAGTTAGGTTTGTAGATAATGTTTAATGATATTGACTCTGGTGTTATGCATCGCTTGAGACAACTAGATTCAATACTAGAGTATTTGTCAGATGAGACACTGACAGAAGATACTAAAAATTCAGACTTCTATCGTGCTCAGAAAGGCTTGGTATTTGTTGCAATGTATGCAGCACTTGAGTTTGCAATTACGCAATCAGTTACACGGACATTAGAAATTATTGAGCAAGAGGAAGCGCCAGCTAATCGTTTTAAAAGTACGGTATTATGCTCACTGTTTGATTCTTATTTTAAGGCACTTCGAGAGTGTGGTGCCTCAAAAGTGTGGGAGAATCGTCATAAACTTGTTCTTGCAGTAACAGGTGATACTGAAGTAACTAATGTTGACAGTTCTGTTTTTCCATCAGGTGGCTCAATGAATATTTCCATCAAACAGTTAGAGAACGTGTGGACATTTTTTGATTTAGATAGCTCACCACTGCCTGAAGGCGTACAACACTTTGTCTTAACGGAAGTGAAAGATCACCGTAACGCAATAGCTCATGGTAGGGAGACTGCAATTACTATAGGGCGTAGGTTTAACGTTACGCAGCTAGATAGCAAAGCAGACAGTATAAAGCATTTATGTCTTCACATTACTTCTTCGTTTGCCTCTTATTGCGCAGACAAACGATATTTTATTGCTGACCGTGTGGCATAAAAAAATAACAGCCAACGCTATCAATACTGAACTTCTATTGGAACAGCTTTGCCATTATCAATAGTTATTCATGACTTACTTATGCTTGATTTTTCGTAACTCACTTCTGTCCAAAAGTGAGTCAGTGGTTTTTGGGAGTGCCAGCATCTGCCTACTCGTGATTCGTCATAATTAAGTGTGTGTTTCTGCCAACCCTCTTCAAATCTCGAATGGCAGTCTCTTTACTAGCAATCCGCAGGGGCCGATCTGAAGTTATTGTATTGCTGATAATGTCAATATCATCACGTTTAGTATGTGTGAACTCGATAACGCCGTAAGGGGTCCTAAACTCTCCTTTGCGTCCTGTTGTCATGATCGTAATTCTATCAATCATCACTTGTGAAATGACACTGTATTCTGAGAGTGCCGATTCTAGAGAGATGTAATTGTACTCTCCTCGTCGCAAGCATTTAGCAATGTATTCAATGGTATAACCGCCCTTATGACGACTGTATGAGAATACATAAACACCGTTACACGTTCGCTCTATTACTCCTGCTTTTACTAAACGTGGCAGGCTTTGTTGGAATGCTGTAAGTGAATCATCAAAAAATAACCTTCTGAGATCACTCTTCCGATAAACATGTATGCCTTGCTTGTCAAACCTATGCAGGCGCTCCAATGCAGTCTTAATCTTCACTTCAATACTCATAAGTAGTCATAAAAAGTAAGTATGGCATATATTTTTGTTCACTTGTGATTGAAGTTAAAGCATCGATAGTCGTTGATACCGTAGTGATGCCTAGCTTGTTTTTCTCGGTTAGGATCCTAACTCGTAATCTATGATGATGAATATGATTCTTTAAGGAGGGGAATAGCAGCACTAATAGCCCAGAATCCGATCTTTTTCGTTTTGGGTAGGAGTTTAACTAATTACTATCTCTCTTATTTAATAATTAAAAAAACAAACGATTTATATTTAATAATTAAATGTTAAAGTAATTTTTAAAATAATGTTTAAAGGTCCTTTACAAAGAGAATATTACTTGATAAATATAATGGTCATTGAAATTGTATATATATCAAGAGGGTTGTCGATATGTCTCAAGTTCTGGTTTATTCTAAACGTAATCGTAAAATGAGTTATCTATCCGTAAGAGAAAAACGTAAAACTAAGCTTAATGATTTTAAAGTGGTTTATAATGAAATTTCAGATGAGGAAGCATTACGTAGAGCGAATTCTATTAATTTAGATGAAAAGAACAGTGTTCCACAAGTTAGTTCAAAAAGACAATCTATTAAAGAAAAGAAAGAATGTCGAGTTCCTGGTTTATATGGTTGTAACCGTTACAAGTCAAGAAAAAATGAGATATTCAACGTGTTCTAACGTTGTTCTTTTTTGCACAACTCTAAAGCCAGTGGACTTGTATCAGGCAAGTTATAAAAGCCTTGGGAATTCCGTAATTAAAGATGTTGGCAAGATAATTTGCCAAGATTGGCAATCAATGTGCCACTGCTGGCATTGAAAGTGCCAGCAGTGGCAGAAGAATTATTGTAATAAATTAAGCTGACGTTAGCTTAATCTTCACTTTTTTAAAATCTAACGTTATATTAGAATTATAACTTTATAATAGTTATAACCGTTATAATAGTTATAACATGAGAAAATAATAAAATAAAGTTTATTTTCTTATGTTGGATTTTAATGTCAAAGTTTTTTTATACTGAATTTTTTAATTATATATAAATAACTTTAGAGTAATGATATTTACCTATGCGTATTAATTTATTTACTCGATTTTTATGAAGGCAAAGGTGGTTTGCCAAAGTTATTGACTCAACTAGTCAACTTTAGCGGGATGTAAACATTCCTTTAGTATCAACAAACATCCGTTTTCTGACACCAGAAGGGAGTGAGCTGTTTGCAGTCTCATAAAATAGGGTTTGGATTTTTATGATACCCAACTGATTGATGATACTAGTTGTGATACCCAAAAGGAGAGTATTGTGGAGACTATGGGACGGACATTCGCTTATTGTCGTGTATCGACTAGCGAACAAACTGTGTCAAATCAGATCTTAGCTATCAGAAATGCTGGCTACGATGTTCAAGAACACCGAATTGTACATGAAACAGTTTCTGGTAGTGTGCCTGCAACTGAACGACGTGAGTTCAAAATGTTGATTGAGCATAAACTAGAGCCAGGGGACAAACTAGTTGTATTAAAGCTAGATCGACTTGGAAGAGATAACATCGATGTTCAGCATACGATCAGTATGCTGTTAGAGAAGGGCGTTACACCAATTTCTCTGGATCTGCCAACCGCTGATCTAAGCTCAGCGGAAGGACGATTGATGCTGCAAATGTTCTCAGCATTTGCTGAATTTGAGCGAAACCGAATTCGAGAGCGAACGTTGGAAGGGCAGGCTAGGGCTAAATCTGAGGGTAAGCGGATTGGCCGACCAGAAGCTATCAGTACAACTCAAAAAGTTCAAGAATGTAGATCAAGGGGACTGAGCCAATCTAAAACAGCTCATGCTCTAGGCATCTCCGTCCCCACGGTCAAGCGACATTGGAACAAGAGGTTAACTGAAAGTATTCAATGAAGAACAATGTTCCATGACAATGTAAGATTGAGTTCTGCCAGAAGTCATTACTCGTTAAGAGGTTAACGATATTGCAAGAACCTTGTTCTTGCTTAGCTTATCGAATAATACCAAGTTCTCTCGCCGACATTCAGTAGAAGTCTTATCTTTTGCTAGCTTTGAATAAGCTGCTAATTGATGCATGATAACCATATCGAGAGTGAATTGCTCTTTACTCGGAACAATGTTCTTATCCCAATCTTAAAATAGTAAAGATTGGGTATTTGATTAATCAATAAAAAACTGTGTGGAAGAACAATGTTCCGAATGATAAGTAGGAGGTTCTTCCTTTTAATAAGCTAGGCTTCCAGACTTAATCATTAAAACTAAAGAGATAATCTTCTAAAAATAGAATTAATTTAAAATTCTGAGAACAGTATTACAATTAATAATAAAAAGGCCGAGATAAACTCGACCTTTTTATCCAACGCTTAACCGCCAGTTGGCGCGGAAGTGTAACCATCTATTAGCGGATAAAATAGTGATACATTTACTTGTATTAAAACTAATTTTTCTTTAAGCCACCAGTGAGGTGGAAGAAATTACTTTTACTGTTAAAGATGAAGTAATATTAGTTTAAATATATCTTTAAGCCACTTTCTAGATAGAAGCTCTGCTTCTTGCTACGAGATTTAATATATTAGATTGTTTTTTCTTAATCAAGAGTTTTTTCAACTTGACTAAAAAGTTTTTTATGTATAATAAAAACTTGTTTAATTGGGTAATTAGTAATTAATATGTTTATACCATGAGTCTATTTAGGCTAAATCCGTATTAGGACAAGATTCTGTTCCTCTCATGTTTTTATAAGTTCTACAATAGGGTTATTCTCAAATCAGAACAGTTTTCTCTTAGTTGGAAGTCACTATGAAATGGGCTAGTGCACTGACTGTTGATACTGCGAGAACACTGTTCTCGCTCAAGTCATCAAAAACTAAAGATTGAGCATTCGATTAACACATAAAAATGCAAGGAATATAACGGTATTCTGCTTAGGTATACTTATGATTTTGCTCACCTCTCTCCACGGTCGTCATGAAATAGAAACTCCTTTAACCTATGTTAAGCAAGTGTTTACAATGTATAACACCTGCCTAACGATGATACTCCGAGAACGTTGTTCTGTTTTTTGATAGGAACCTTTATCTACTTGGTGTGTTGCTGGTTGTGGATAGATCAACAAACTCAATCTAATACTAGTGACTTAGTTTTATCGATAAACTCTTCAAGTGATAAAATTTCATTCCGTATATCTTTATGAAAACTCGAATGGATGGGACGTGGGACAACAAGTTTTACGTTTGAATCTTTCATTTCTTTAAATTGGTTCTTAGAAACGCCCTCTTGTAGAGTAAATAGATAGACATCATTGATTCTATCGGCTTCATTTAGAACTTGTCTCCATCTATCTTTACATGTGGTTTTTACGGCCAGCATGCGAAGTTTATCTGATGGATATGATAAATCATGGTAAGCGTTTGCTGAAGGAAATAGGAAGTCAGGCTTTTTATTGTTTTCGGTTTTTGCTTGTGTTTCGAACTCTGTCAATCCATTTTCTAAAAAAATGTGCTCTAAGTGTAATTCTAGCGACTTCCCTGATCTAGACTTTCTACGATTACTAATTGAGTTTGCTAAAGCTATAAAGTCATCGACACTAGTGAATCCCGACTTGATCAATTCAAGCACATGGACTTCTTCAATTTTTTTAAATAGTGAGTATTCTGCTTCCCTTCTAAGGAGTAGTTTTTTATCAGAGGTATCAGCTTTAATATCAAACACCTGAGTTAAGTAATTTATTATTTCTGTTCCGCTAGGGAACTTAATGTTCCATTCTTCTGGTATTGGATAGTCTTTCGATTTCCAGTCATAGCTCACAGTACTCCCTGATATTACTTTATTAGCATCGGTGAATATAGAAAGCCCAGGGAGTAATTCTCCTGTTAATGTTTCTATAAAATTCTCTTCTTCTAAACTTCTACATACCCATACATCGATCAACTTAGAATCACAATCTTCATTTTTACAGAACGCAAGCACTACAATAGCACCTGTGTTTTCATGGTCTTGTAGAGGTGATTTAGAGCCTCCCCATGAAGTGATTCTCATCTCATTACGTGTCCCATCAAAAAACTTATTATTGTAATAGATAGCTCTTACTTGCTTTTCTAAGAAGTCATGTGAGCTAGTTTTTGCTGTCAGATAAAGAGATGGATTTTTTGTATCAATTCTATTAATGGATGGGAACAGAAACGTCATGTAACCTTTGGGTATGTAGACACCTACTTGATGTGCTCCTGATGCACCTGTGTCATTTGCTGAAAGCCTCTTAATGTAAAAATACCAGTCATCAGAGCTTTTTGACCGAAGCCAAGTTTTTATATCATTCATAGTCATAACTTACTTTTTGTTTAATTTTATTTTAAATCAGATGGTTACATTTTGGCCTTTAAAGTTTTTTATTTTAGTACACTTACAACTGTATAAAAACACAACCTCCTGGTACAATGGGTCAAACATGTACCAGAAGTGAGCACAAACCTCCCATGCTTGATAACGTTATCAGACTTGGCGATGAGCTTTATGAGAAGCTACATCGAGAAGACAAGGATGTTAGTTCAAGATTAATCAAACTCTTAATAGAGATCTACGATCAAAAGAACTTAGCTCGTAAATTGAACGAACTTGGATTTAAAACAGATAGGAAAGCGCTTAGTAACTGGAAGAAAGATCCTGATAAGCATCCACTATTGTTATCTGAAAAAGAGAGAGCATATATCTCTAAGAAACTGCTACCGCCTAAACCAAAGCATTGGGACAATCCCAAGTTTACCTTTGTTGATCTTTTTGCTGGAATCGGTGGATTGAGAAAAGGGTTTGAACAGGTTGGTGGGAAGTGTGTATTTACCTCTGAGTGGGATGATAAAGCAAGAAAGACGTATCTAGCCAATCACTATGTAGGTGAGAGTGAACTCCCATACTTTATTGATAGTGAAGACGAGAACCCTGATAAAAATCAGAAATATATGGACATAACCAACATAACACTAAGTGCTGACAAAATGGCTACGGAAGAAGAGAAAATTTCTCATATTCGCAAGCACATTCCTGCACATGATGTGTTACTTGCAGGTTTTCCTTGTCAACCTTTTTCAATAGCTGGAGTTTCAAAAAAGAATTCTATGGGACGTTCCCATGGATTCGATTGTGATACTCAAGGAACACTGTTCTTTGATGTAGAAAAAGTACTAGAAGCTAGAAAGCCAAAGTTCTTCGTTTTAGAGAATGTAAAGAACTTAAAAAGTCATGATAAAGGTAATACTTTTGCAGTAATTGTCAGAGCTTTGGATAAGCTTGGATATTGGATTGCTGACATCACTAATGAAGGAGATGATATAGAGGCTGCCATAGAGAGGGTTCGTAAAAGGAAAAAAGAACCTGTAATTATAGATGGCGCTGACTTTCTCCCTCAGCATAGAGAAAGGGTTGTTCTGGTTGGGTTTAGAAAAGATTTAGATTTAACTTATGATCAATTTTCTCTGGTTAACTTACCTAAACCGCAAAAGCGTTTAACTCTGCGGGATGTTTTATGCGAGTTATCACCTGAAGAGTTAGATCGTTATACACTTACTCCAAATTTATGGAATTATTTGTATAACTATGCTCTTAAACATCAAACTCAAGGCAATGGTTTTGGTTTTGGTTTAGTTGATCCTAATGATGAAAGCGCAGTAACGCGTACTTTATCTGCGCGTTACCATAAAGATGGCTCTGAGATACTTATAAACCATAATGGTTTGGAAACCAGTTATTTAGAAAGCAGAAAAGCAGAGTGTATCCAAAAAATACAAGAAAGACATGCATATGTCGATAAGAAGGTAACTGAGTATTTACAGAGTGAACCTAAAGCAACAAATGCAAAGTTGTCTGAACTGAGAAAAGAAGCTGAGTCAGAGTATAACGAAAGATTTGGGCGTTATGTTAGCTATGATTCGTTTAACCCAGAATATCGCACACCTAGACGCCTTTCTCCTAAAGAGTGTGCAAGGTTAATGGGGTTTGAGAAGCCAGAAGAGCTGCGCTGTGAAGGCGATGTGGATTTCAATATTGTATGTGCAGATACTAGTGCTTACAAGCAGTTTGGCAACTCGGTAGTTGTTCCTGTCTTTACAGCTGTTGCTGAACTATTAGTTCCATTCATTATGCAAGAAAAGGAATCTAATCCAGAAGAGCGTACTGAAAGTAAGCTTGCCATATAACTTCTATTGTTAGTCCAATTGGCAGCATATATATGCTGCCAATTCTCAATTCTTTAGCTTTCACTGTCTCTAAAGCCGTCTAGTTTTGCGTAGTTAGATGTTCTTTGGGAAAGAGATAGCTTCGCTTTATTTGTTGTTCCGCTAAATCTACCGATTTCAAAACCCAGAGACTTCATGAGTTGTCCAAAATACAGCATCTTTTTATTTGTCGTGCTGTTTTTGTTGAGTGATCGGGGGATATGAGTATCTTTGTGCAGTGTCCAATTGACTAAGTCCCGACTCTCGATCATCAGATTAATAAACCCTAAAACCTGCTCCCTATGGACCATGATAGAAGGAGATTGAGAATTAAACTGATGTCCGTTGAACAGACTCTCACTGATTAAATTCGCCAAGCGGCGATATTTTGAGTGTGTGCTGTTATCTTCGTTCGGCGCTGGAACAGAAAATAGCTTGTCGAAGAGCTTTCTGTTCTTAGAAAACAGGAAATGAAACTCGACATCTTCTTTCGTGACTTCAGTCAGCTGATAGTAGCTTTTGATTGTATGCTTCGAGATGGCTGCGTTGTCACTAGCTGTGCGCTTATCTGCCTTCATAAGCCGTTTGATATCATGCTGGTTTAAATCGACAGCTTGCATAATGGCGTTGACTAACGCCTCTCTGTAAGCTTTTAAATAGTGCTTGTTCGTTTTAGACCCACAGCTCTGTGAGTACACAGAGGATGGCAGCGAATCTACATGAAAGCCGAGTTCCTTCAATGTGATCCATAGATGTAGTCCCAGAGGTACGGTGAACTGTGATTTCACGTTACCGAATGCAATCTCTAGGTTGTCTGTGGGCGCTGAGTGAATATTCGCATTGTAGACTCTTGCTCTTGTCGGGCGGCAGAAGAAGTCTTGACGGGCATCTACGGTGAACCAAATCTCCTTTGCTTTACGGAATCGACGTGCGAAGTTAACTAGTTCAAATGGATTTAGTGTTTTGTCACAGAATACGACAACTCTATTGGCAAAGTTTTTGACGATTGAGAAGCCTGACCCTAGACAGGGAGAAGCGATAATCGCTTTGTATTTGGAGATTTCTTCATTCGGGTTAGCCAGAAAAGCACGTTGTGCGTCCATTCCTTTATTCTCCCCGTGAATGACTAGCACACCGTCGTTTAGAGCCGCAGTCTCACAATCTAAACCTTGCTTGTCCTCATAACCAAGTTGTTTAACAACTCCTCGAAGCGTCACTAGTGAGTCAAAAAGAAACACCTTGTCGTCCAATAATTTGGATTTGAGATCACCCTGACTGTAAAGGTACTGATTTTTATCTGTGATAACTGCTTCAATTCCCAGATATGGGTTTTTGTCGCAGTGGATTAAAGTCACGTCACCTCGTAAATCTTTCAAGAAGCCTAAACTAATATCGGAAAGATCAGCATCACCCACAATGACTTGTGGAATGGAGCGAATAATCTCAGACAAGCAATGAAAAACGCGTTGTTTAGGCATTTGTAGTGAATGCTCCGAGCACACGACAGTTGAAATTACTTTCTCAAACTCATCAATAATCAAGGTATCGGCATTGTGGCAATATGCTTGGATATGTGCTTTCCACACACTATTGACGACTAATCCCATCGCTTTCGACTGTTCAAGCTGAGTTAAGTTTTGAGTGGTATAGCTGACCGCATGATTTTGAATGCAGTATTGTTCTACTAAAGCCATCAGATGAGAAAGGTATACCACGGATTTATTGTTTTGCTCAGCTAGCTGAGTAATAGGTCCAAAGACGTGTTTCGTTTTACCAGTCCCTGTTGCAGATTTAATTGCAAGGGTTCGCTCATTGGTTAACGCTTTACACACTTCTGGACAGTCGAGAGTTGAAGTACGGATTGTTTTCGTAGGCGTTCTAAGCTTCATAAAATCTTGAACTGAGGAATGGTGGTGGTGTAGCTGTAGTTCAAGGCAATCTAGGACTTTGCTTAAGAAATTGTTGTCTTTGTGAAGATAGAAACGATAAGTTCTCAAGCATGATTCAGCATCGGAACAGATCAGAGGAATTGTACGGACTAATTTTTTCGCTAGCCAGTCAATGATTTCGTCACCCTGCATGCCGCAACTCGTCAACTGATAACAAAGAGATAGATACTGCACTGTGTCGTTGTAGTCTTTCAGTCTGTAGAGCTGCTTTGACGCTAAATCATAAAGGTCACACATAGCGTGGCGATAATTAATCATCATGAAATCTACAGCTTGAGCGGGGAGCTTTTTTGAATCAATGATTAACTTGATGTTATTGAAGCCAGCATCACGGTAATAGCGGATAACTTCAGCCAGGTTGTTTTTGTCGTTGCGAACAGCAACGACCCTGTACTTGTCATGATCGAAGCTTAGAGACTCGCCGCTAAGAATAGCGACCGAGCAGGATTCTGTTGAACGAACCAGTGTATGTTCTGAGGCTTGAGATTGCGCGATAACGTTCATTTATTCTTATTCCTAGTAGAACGTAAAAGTGCAAAGTTTCTAAGTAATATATATAACTAAAGAACTCTGCACTTTTACCAGCATGCTAAAGCATGCAGTAAACAATTGATTTATTTGTGCTTAGTGAGAGTTTTTAGTTATGCGGCTAGTGCATAGAGACTGTTGTCGAAAAGAGACTGTCTTTGCTCAACAAGATGAGAAACGGTTTGCTGTAGATCTTTGCCCAATGCCATGGCTGCGATAATTGCATCGACTTCATGAGATAAGAAACCAACAGAGTTTGCACCAAGTGGAATTGAAGGTGGGAATGTTCCATCATTGATTTTGCGATGGAGAGTCGCTCTTGAGAATGGAACGCGCTGTAGAACGTCAGATTTACGTACGATTTTTAGAAGAGGAGTTGTATTTACAGACATAACGATAACCTACATTAATTCATGTCTAGTACTAACTTTATATTCCAATACTTACACTGATCCACGGAAGTTTATTATCAGTGAAGGAACACCTAGATGGGACTGAAGCCTATTGGGTTACAGACTCATTCCTTAATAATTAAAGGAAGGTATTCGTATGTAATGGAATAGTGAAGACTTCAAAAAAAGGCTCCGAAAGTTAAGTTAATACCAAAACAATAAACAAATAGTTAAACCGAAGTTTAACGGGAATAAGTTACGTCGCCGCGTAGCGGACTTTAAATGTCTGTTTCCTATGTAAAAATTAAATATTTAGACGCGATTTAAAATAATGTGGGTGATTCTCATCGTCAATACAAAATCACCCACATTTCGTTTATAGTGTGACTTGTGTCACTTATTTTGATGGTTTTGCAATAGTGTTAGCAGTTTTAGAAGCATCGAATATGAAGTTACTCCACCATTCCATGATCTTGCGGCGTTCTTCCAAGTATTCAGCATTGTTGTAGATGTCACGAATCGTGTTCTTATCTACGTGTGCTAAACACAGCTCAATAGCATCTTTGTTGAAGCCCTGTTCGTTGAGCGCTGTACTGCCAATTGAGCGTATACCATGGCTCACCAACTTTCCCGCCATACCTGCACGTTTCATTGCAGCGTTGATACTTTGACTGTTCATGTGTTTGTCTGCTGAGCTAGCGCTTGGGAAAACATATCGTTGACCGAATGATATAGGCTTCATAAAGTTCAATAGCTGTAATGCAGCGTCTGAAAGAGGGATCTTATGGTCGCGTTTCATTTTCATTTTATCTCGACCAATGATCCAAAGCCTGTTTTCGAAATCTATCTCATTCCATTCGGCTCTAGCGCACTCATTTGGGCGGGTTAGCGTGTGAAGCTGAAACTCAAAGGCGCACCTAGTGGTAAGCTTGATATTTGCCAATGACATTTTTTGCATAAGAATATTTAGATCATCAGGCTTTATCGTAAGCATGTGTTCAGCTTTTGGCTTTTTGAAAGCTTTCGAGATGTTTTCGAACCGATTGAATTCAACTTTGCCGCAGTGTTGTGCATAAGTCATAACTTCATTTAAGCGTTGACAGACGCGTCTTACTGTTTCTAAAGCTCCTTTCGCTTCGATAGGTCGTAATGTTTGAATCACTGTTTGAGTAAGTAATTCGTTAACAGGCATATTTCCTAAATTCGGAAACACATGCAGTTCAAGAGATCGCCAAATGTCATCTGCATAATCATCTGACACATCGTGCTTCTTCACTTCAAACCATTCTTCAGCGACAGCTCTTAACGTGTGAGACTGTGCTATCTGAGCATTAAAACGTTGGTTATCTCTGTGAGTTTTGGGATCTACACCCTCGGCTACCAACTGTCGCATCTCTCTTGTTTTTTCTCTCGCAGATGCGAGAGTGATGTCGGGAAATGCACCAAGGCTTATGTTCTTACGTTTTTTAGTAGTTGGATGGATGTAGTTGAAAATCCAAAGTTTTGCGCCATTCGGCTTTATACGTAAGTACAGACCGTTGCCATCGGCAAGCGAATATTCTTTTTCTAAGGGCTTAGCTTTGGTTACTTGAGTTGGTGATAAAGGCTTGATTTGCTTAGCCATTTTAATGGTTCCTTTCTGATGTAACACCAATTTGTGTTGTTATTGGTTAGTGTTACGCAGAATGTTACTAAATGACTGAGATTAAGTGAATCTTGATGAGACGTCCTGAACCACTTAAAGCTAGATGGGTCAAGGGTTTAGAAAAGAAAACGGGACGTCCTGAGACGTCCCGTTACTAGTGATTGGTGGAGCTGGCGGGAGTTGAACCCGCGTCCGAAAACCGTTCATCATTGGTACTACATGCTTAGTCGATCTTTAATTTCGCCACCCACCTGCGAACCGACACGCTAATGAATGACTAGCCTGAATTAAAATTCGCCGTTCATCTCTCAGGCGGGAGAATCCGGGCTAGCGCGTTTGGGTTTGATCCCTCGTTATTCCCCGTCTTACGTGCGGAAGCTAGGGCGAGAGAGCTCTGAGCAGGTTATTAAGCTGCTAGTGCGTAGTTTTCGTCGTTTGCGACTATTTTTTTGCGGTTTGTTAACGAGGCCTACCGCACCTCGGCATGCACCTCAGACTTCTGAATTCCCGTCGAATCCTAAATCAGCCCCAGGTAATATTCGCATAGTAACAGAAAAGCATTGGCTGTCCAGTACTATGCGTTTAAGTGGTCAAGATTAACGCAGTGTACTCTTCATTACGCGTGCTTTCTCTCTTGCCCAGTCTTTTTCTTTTAAATCCGTACGTTTATCGTGCAGCTTTTTACCTTTTGCTACGCCAATTTTTAGTTTCACCCAAGAGCGAGACCAGTACAGAGAGAGCGCCGTTAATGTCATACCTTCACGGTTCACACGTCCGAATAGGTTGTCTAGTTCACGACGACTCATTAGTAGTTTACGCACACGTGTGGGGTTCGCCACAACGTGTGTCGATGCCTGATTTAAAGGAGTGATTGTCATGCCACTCACAAAGGCTTCACCGTCACGCATAAATACGTAACTTTCAGAAATATTGGCTTTACCTTGGCGAAGGGCTTTCACTTCCCAACCTTGGAGCTCCAAGCCAGCTTCGATTTCATCATCGATGAAATACTCGTGGCGAGCTTTTTTATTCAGCGCGATAGTATTGCTACCCGCTTTTTGTTTCGTTTTTTTCTTTGCCATAATAGCGACATTATACGGGTTGGATATCGGATAGGAAATCCTTTTATTTGCGCAATCGTGGAATAAAAGTAAAATTGGCAGGAGCTTTAAATCTGTACATGTATCGATAGGAGTATGTATGAAGCAAGTCAGCCGTTCTGCGCTTGTGTCTTTTAGTGCTGAACAGATGTTCAATCTGGTTAACGATGTTGCTAAATACCCTGAGTTTCTGCCTGGTTGCTCGGGCTCTAGAATCATTGAGTCTTCGGGTAATGGTATGGTGGCTTCTGTCGATGTGGCGAAGGCTGGTATCAGCAAAACGTTTACTACTTCAAATGAGCTGATCCCAGGGCAAGCAATTATGATGAACTTGGTGGATGGTCCGTTTAAGACATTGCGTGGTGGTTGGATTTTTACCGCGCTAGATGAGCAAGCTTGCAAGGTTGAGCTAAAGCTTGAGTTTGAATTCTCAAGTAAAATGATTGAGATGGCCTTCGGTAAGGTTTTTAACGAGCTTACCAGTAACATGGTAAATGCATTCACTAAACGCGCAAAACAGGTCTACGAGTGTTATGAGTATTGAGTCAGATATGATTCACGTAGAGGTTGTCTATGCTCTTCCTCATGAACAGCGTGTATTTAATTTAGTGGTGAATAATCACGCAACGGTAGAAGAGATCATTCGACAATCTGGCGTGTTAGAGTTATACCCTGAAATTGATTTATCTAAGAATAAAGTGGGTGTGTTTAGTCGTAATGTGAAGTTAGATGCGACCGTTCGAGATCGAGATCGAATAGAGATATATCGTCCGTTACTCGCAGACCCGAAAGAGATTCGTCGTAAGCGGGCGGAGCAGGCTAAAGCCGAGGGGAATGCAGACCCAGTCACCGGTGGTAAGCCTAGCTCTGTACGTAAGAATAAGTAGACTTGATATCAATCCCAATGGATGGCGTCATTGATTCAAAGTGTGATTGCGCGATATCTAGATAATAAAAAACCTCTCATGTGAGAGGTTTTTTGCAAAAGTCGTTTACTGAATCTGCTCGTAAAAAGCGTCACTTTTTGGGAAGTCACCACTGATATCTGCGAGTGTGCCTTGATCGTTAAAGTTAACGATCAGGTCTTTTTGCACTGGATCACCGTGACCAGGAGTATGGTGATAAATGTAGTACCAAGTGTTTGGGTAGCCGTTTTCAATAAGCATTGGCGACCCTAGTACGAAGCGAACCTGTGCTTTAGTCATCCCAAACTTTAATTTATCTACCGCACTTTGTTCTACATAGTTGCCTTGGTTGATATCAATGCGATAAACCAGTTTTTCCAATACCGAACATCCTGTCAGCAATGTCATTGCTAATGGTACGGCAACTAACCACTTCTTTAATTGCATAATAATTTCTTAGTAACCTTTAAAATACTGCGCTGATAATAAACAAGCTCGACGCAGATGTAAAAAGCTATGCGTCGTATGATAGGAAATCTGACAACGAATTTTGAGTTGAGTTGCATTTATTGATTCTCTCACATGTATGTTTATGTCGATGAGCGGTTTTCTATCCAGTTTAAGCGGTAACTAATGACAAATAGCCAAGTTATTGAGCTATGGGGTGGCACTGACCATTATTTCGAAAGGGAATCAGCACCCAAGCACTTTGATATGGTGATGGGGGAGGTAGAGTCACGGAGCAGTGTTCGTGACTCTATCTTTGGAAGAGTATGGCTAAGCGGCGATGAGGAGCTCTTTGGCGTTTGCAAGGGTAGAATCTGTAATTTGGCTACCTCCAAGTAGGCGAGCTAATTCTGCCACACGCTGTTGTTCATCTAATGCGTGCATTTGTGTTTCGGTTTGGCCTGCTTTGGTTTGTTTAGCCACGAACATTTGTTGATGGCCACACCCCGCAACTTGAGGGAGGTGAGTGACACATAATACCTGAGTAGACTCGCCAAGCTTGCGTAGCATTTTGCCGACGACTGCTGCTGTTGGACCACTAATACCGACATCCACCTCATCGAAGATCAAGCTTGGTGTATCCACTTTCTGAGCGGTAATCACTTGAATAGCTAATGAGATGCGTGATAGCTCACCGCCTGACGCAACTTTTGCTATAGGTTGCAATGGTTGCCCTGGGTTGGTCGATACTAAGAAGCACACACTGTCCATGCCAAGTGGTGATGGGTGCGTGTTTTCATTGCTGACTTCGATATTGAATACCGCTTTTTCCATGCTCAATTCGTGCATGCTTTGTGTGATCAGTTTGTTCAGTTCTTTTGCGTAACGGCTGCGTGATTTGTGTAGTTTTTCTGCTTGGTTTAGGAAGCTTTGGTACTTTTGTTCCACTTCTTGCGCGAGTTCATCTAAACGTTCATCAGAGCAATCTAACGCTTCTACTTGAGCCAGAAGATCTTGGTGATGTTGGTATAGTTCTTCTGGCATCACGTGGTGTTTGCGAGCAACAGACATCACTTTAGAAAAACGTTCTTCTACATAAGCCATACGAGCAGGATCCACATCGATGCCATCTAGATAACTGCGTAATTCGTTCTTCGTTTCTTCCAGTTGAATCATCGCTTCTGACAACATGTTGGGTAGCTCAGATAGCTTTTCATCTAACTCAGCTAGTTGAATTAGGGAGTGATTGGCCGATTGCAAAATACCAAGCGCATTGACTTCTTCACCTTCGTAAATAAGTTCGATGGCTTGCTGACAGGTAGTGGCGAGTTCACCACTATTGGATAATCGTTTGTGCTCTTGCTCGAGCTCTGCAAATTCTTCTTCACCTAGCGATAACTCATTTAGTTCTTTGATTTGGTATTCAAGCAATTGTTTTTGCGCCTGGTTTTGCTGGCTATTTTCTTTTAGTTGCTTGAGGTTATTGTCTGCCTGACGCCAATGCTGGTAAGCACTTCGTGTGCTTTTTAGTAGGTTTAGATGACCTGCATATTGGTCGAGCATAGCCATTTGGTGTTCGCTTTTCATCAATTGGTGATGAGCGTGTTGCCCATGGATATTGATCAGCAGTTGCCCTAGAGATTTGAGTTGTGATAGTGGGACAGGACTGCCATTAATGAAGGCTCTTGAGCGACCTTCTTTTGTGATGATGCGACGCAAAATACATTCACTGCCATCAAGCAGATCGTTATCTTCTAGCCAACGCGTTGCATGTAGGTTGTTGTCCAGTAAAAAAGCGGCACTAACTTCGGTTTTTTCTTCACCTTGTCGAACCATGCCGGCATCGGCTCGTCCGCCTAAGCAGAGCCCTAAAGCATCGATAGCAATGGATTTACCCGCGCCTGTTTCACCTGTGATGGTGGTCATGCCCTTAGACAGCTCGAGTTGTAAAGACTTAACAATCGCAAAATTATTAACACTTAGATGAGCCAGCATTTTTATTTACCTGTATAACTGAACAATACTGTATAAGAGAACAGTATATACTGTTTCTTTATACAGTAAAGACAGGTGAGAAAAAATTTCTGTGTGGGGTGCTTTTTTGTGATGAAGTGGGAAAAATGAGCCGAAGTGATTACAACGACTCATTAAAATTGAACAGGTTACGGACGAGTTGGGTTAATCGTGAGCGGCTCTAATGTGACTACTGCATTCACACCAGCACCTGGATGATCCACGTATGATGTGTCTTGCATTAGTGTGTAGTAAACGTCGACGAAGTCATCATCATTCGTTAGGACGCCGTCAGGGATCGTGTCGATGATCTTATTCGTGATTTGCGGAATAATCGCGTAAGCCTGAACTTCTGGATCTGGAATCGCTTTCAACACTTCTCCAGCAACTTGAACAAGGAGTTTTGCCAACTGTTTATAGTCTGTACCATCATCTTGTTCCATGAGCACGATGTCCGCAGCGCCCCAACGGTAACGAGACCAGTGAATAATGATCTGATTTGGGTAGTAATCTTGGTTATCGTAGTCTAAGTATGGAAGCTCTACTAAATCGAGAGTAGGTTCATCACGACTTGGATTGACGCCCGTTACGATAGCGTAGATTTCTGCCTTGCCAGAGATCCAAGGTTCTTTGTCATCGGCTAGACGGATCTTTTTCAACTGCGTTGTTTGAATTGGAGCCGCTTCGCCCACTGTGCTACTTGACAATAGCGGTGCATTTTGGCGTTGTTCATCAGCAATATATGGTTGAACTAAAGCTGGCTGACCGAGTTTTTTCATCTCAGCTTGCATAGCTTGCAAGCCTGCTTTTAGCTCTGCAGAGCTGTTGTTATCAACAACGAGTACAGGTACCTCAGGGAGTTGGTAAACATCGAGTTGATGGATGTTGCCATACACATCAAATGCTTCGATATATTGCCAATTCTCATCATCACCACTTGGTTCAAATGCAAATAATGGCTCGACCTCGCCACTTTGCCATGCTGTTATCATGCTCTCATTCGCTAAACGAACTTCCAGCAACTGATCTGAGTATTCAGAAATACCTTTCCAGCTACGAATTTGAGTGTCAGCTTGTACAAGCTGACGGCTAAACTCGGAGTTGGGGTTTTGTTGAACAAATGCTGATACAGAGACGCTAGTCTGTTGTGGAGTAATATCTCTTCTCAACATGGGTTCAATGGCAGCATAGTTCTCACTCAATTGTTGAGCGAGGGCACGCTTCGTCTTAGTGATATCTTCCGCTTTTGCGTTGGATACACTGTTGACTTGCGTTTCCTCTGATTGGCAGCCAATAAGTGCTAATGTACTGAGAACAGACAGAATGATGGTTTTCTTCATAATATGTCCTTTATTGATTTTATGAAATAGAGTTAATACTCTATTCATGGTGAGAATATCACCGGACATAGATCATTGAATTTGCTTTTCTATCTTTTGTGTAAACTTTGCCCACAGGATCAAAATTTATAAACTTCTCTTTAATGACAGCAAATATCGTGTCGCCTCACTACTTTGTGTCTATTTCTTGTCTAAGAAAGCCAAAAGCCAGTGGCAATTAAGCTACTGGCTTTTTTATTGAAGTCATTTCCCTGAGTAACAAGTGTTAGAACAATTTACTAGACCAACCAAGCTTGTTACGTAAAACGTGATAGTAGCTGTAGTCTTTGGGATGGATGAGTTTGAGCACATTTGGACTTTGATAGATGTGGATTTCGTCTCCTGGAGAAACAGGGAGAGACACTTGTCCATCACAGCTAACTTCTTGTGTTCCTCGGTTCTCTGGTGACACCACCAATTTAATTCGACGCTTTCCATCAACCACCAAAGGTCGACTCGACAAGGTATGAGGAAACATTGGCACGAGTGAAATGGCATTCAAGCTAGGCGAAAGAATTGGACCACCGCCAGAAAGCGAATATGCGGTCGAGCCCGTTGGTGTGGAGACAATCAAACCATCGGCTCGTAAAGAGAAGGCGAAGCTTTCATCAATGTACACTTCAAATTCAATCATATGGGCAATTTGCCCTGGGTGAAGTACAGCTTCATTTAGCGCAGCGTTGTGGCTTTTAATTTGTCCGTGGCGGTGTACTTCCGCCTCTAAAAGAAAACGCTCCTCTTCAATATACTCACCGTCGAGTACCGCTTGCAGAGACGCTTGGAAGTCGTCTGGGTTCAAGTCAGTTAAGAAGCCCAAATTTCCACGGTTCACGCCTATAACTGGTACATCAAATCGAGATAAAATTCTTGCTGCACCTAGCATGTTGCCATCGCCACCAACCACAATGGCTAGATCGGCATTTTTTCCTAGTTCAACTAAGCTAGCAAACTGACTCTGTGGGATATCATCCAGTATTGCGGCAAGGCGATCGTCAATGAATACTTTATAGCCCTCAGAGGTCAACCATTGGTACAACTCTTTATGAGTTTGAATTGCTTGTTGATCTCTTGGTTTTCCGATAATCGCGATCACGTTACATGGATTTTTCATAGCATTTCCGCATTAAAGAGGCTTGAATCAGGAATCTTCATCCCCATAATAATGGCAAGTCACCTAAATATGCGAATTTTTATGTGGTTAAAGCCCGCAAAAACGCGCATGGCTTTAAGGGCATTATGTTGAATTCTGGAGATATCATGAGCAACGAAGAAAACAAAGTTACAGAAGAAGAGCTTGATCAAATCATCGAAGAGGCTGAAAAAGTAGAAGCTGAAGCACAAGAAGTTGAAGCTGAGCTTGAAGAACTTGGTGATGAGACAGACGCTAAGATTGCTCAACTAGAAGCGGCACTACTGTCTAGCGAGGCAAAAGTAAAAGAGCAGCAAGATGCGGTGTTGCGTTCTAAAGCTGAAGTAGAAAACATGCGTCGTCGTACTGAGCAAGAGATCGATAAAGCACGTAAGTTTGCGTTGAACAAGTTTGCCGAAGAGTTGCTTCCTGTTATTGATAACCTAGAGCGTGCAATTCAAGCGGCAGATACAGAGAATGAAACGGTTAAGCCGTTCCTAGAAGGTGTTGAGTTAACACACAAAACGTTTGTCGACGTTGTGGCGAAATTTGGCTTGAAAGCAATCAACCCTGAAGGTGAAGCATTCAACCCAGAGTTCCATCAAGCGATGTCGATTCAGGAAAGCCCAGATCATGAATCAAACACAGTTATGTTTGTTATGCAAAAAGGCTACGAACTAAACGGCCGTGTGATTCGTCCGGCAATGGTAATGGTTGCTAAATAACCTTAACTGCCTGTTTTCAAATATAAAGCGCCCATCATTTTTTGATGGGCGCTTTTTTGTTTTAAACGTAAGTTGTTGTAATGAGCTTCATTGTATATCGATAAAATGGAAGTTTGATCCCCTTCATGTTTTTTCTTATTGGTTAATTATTTTCCTATAGGAGATTTCTTCTCATCTCACTGCGTGTTTATGAACGAAGAGGGCTATAAGTAATTGTAATTATTCGCTGTGTGAATGTTTGTCCTGCATAGGAATGTAAAGATAGTCATTTTTTCTACAATAATTCCGTTAACAAAAGTGTAAATTATCACTTTATTTTGTAACCTTCGTGTGTATGATTTGCGACTAATGCTTTAAAAGTAAGCATATATAACTACAAAGATGTAAATAGCAAACACAACATATCGGAGATTTATAATGGATAAATCGCTTTCTAGTAAGATTTTTATAGGCTTGTTTGCCGGCCTTGTGCTGGGAACAGCAATTCAGTACTTATTTAGCGGTATTGCGATTTTTGATACATACCTACTTGGAGCAGCAGAAGGCGTTGGCGGCATGTTTGTCTCGCTGATCAAATTGCTTGTTGTTCCTTTAGTTTACGTTTCAATCGTATGCGGCATTGTTGACTTGAAAGACATCAGTGCATTTGGTCGTCTTGGTGGAAAAACTTTTACCCTCTACATTCTTAACACCATCATTGCGATTACGGCGGCTTTGACTGTTGGTTTGATTTTCCAGCCAGGAGCTGGTGCTAATCTGGCAGGAACGGTATCTGAGGCCGTACAGCTGACGACGACAGAAACGCCGGACATTTTCTCTCTAGTTGTTAACATTGTTCCTAGCAATCCAGTACAAGCGTTTGCTAACGGCGATATGCTGCAAATTATCTTCATGGCAATTCTGACAGGTCTTGCAATTCAAGCTTTGGATTCTCGTGGTGGTCCTGCCATCCGCACATTCAAAATGGCAAATGAAATCATGATGAAACTGGTTGGATTAGTGATGAGTCTTGCACCATATGGTGTGTTCGCACTAATGATTCAACTAGGTGCAACGCTAAACGCCAATACATTGATGTCCGTGGCTGGTTACGTGGCTTTGGTGGTTGCGATGTTGGTGTTCTGGATCTTCTTCTTCTACCCAATGGCAGTGAGTATTGCGACCGGAACTTCTCCAAAGACTTTCCTACGTGCAACTCGTGAGCAGATTCTGTTCTCTCTATCTACCGCGAGCTCAAACGCGACTATCCCGGTAACGATGCGTACACTGACAGAAAAGCTTCAGGTCTCTAAATCGGTTGCTGGCTTCGGTGTACCACTGGGCGCAACGATGAACATGTCTGGTGTGTCTATCTATATTGCTCTAGCAACGATGTTTGTTGCGAACGCTTTTGGCCAGCCAATTAACACCGCAGACATCTTCACGCTTGGTTTGACTATTCTTCTATTATCTATTGGTGCTGGTGGCGTTCCTGGAGGTGGCGTGGTAATGGTAGGCGTTTTGCTTCACCAACTAGGCTTACCACCTGAAGGCTTGGCAATTATTGCTGCGGTTGACCGTATTAATGACATGTTCTGCACGTCTTCAAACGTTGTGGGCGACACGGCGGTAAACACCATTGTTGCAAAAACAGAAGGTGAGATTGGTAAAGAAGAAGGCGTTGACGCTGAGCCTGCTCAAGCGAACGCTTAATGTCTTGAATCATTTATTTTAACCCTAATATTGAAACGAGCTCTTATGAGCTCGTTTTTTTTGTTTAGGAAGAGTCGGGCATAAATACATTTACCTGAGAAATGGTGTTTTGTTGCGCTACAGCAGTGTGACGAGTTCCCAACTAATCAGAAAGAAACACATAAATTTCGAAAAAAGACGCTTTTTTTTAATTCTGCCCTTGAAAAGCATTTTGCCGCCCTTATCTATGTGGCATAGAGAAGCAAACATTGATTATTTTTGTTTGTGAGCAAGGGTTGAAACCCGATTCTCCTCCCCCCACATTGGGGTTATAACCAAACGAAAATAGAATTTATTCGGAGATAGCCAGATGGGTAAAATCATTGGTATTGACTTAGGTACTACTAACTCATGTGTTGCTGTATTAGACGGCGACAAACCACGTGTAATTGAAAACGCAGAGGGCGAACGTACTACTGCATCGGTTATTGCTTACACTGACGGTGAGACGCTAGTAGGTCAACCTGCGAAACGTCAAGCAGTAACTAACCCAGAAAACACGCTATTTGCAATTAAGCGTCTAATCGGTCGTCGTTTTGAAGACGAAGAAGTTCAGCGTGACATCCAAATCATGCCTTACAAAATTGTTAAGGCTGACAACGGTGACGCTTGGGTAGAAGCAAAAGGCCAAAAAATGGCGGCTCCTCAGGTTTCTGCTGAAGTTCTTAAGAAAATGAAGAAAACTGCTGAAGATTTCCTTGGTGAGGAAGTAACTGGCGCAGTTATCACAGTACCTGCTTACTTTAACGATGCTCAGCGTCAAGCTACAAAAGATGCTGGCCGTATCGCAGGTCTAGAAGTTAAACGTATCATCAACGAACCAACAGCAGCAGCGCTAGCTTACGGTCTTGATAAGAAAGGCGGCGATCGCACTATCGCGGTATACGACCTTGGTGGTGGTACATTCGATATTTCTATCATCGAAATCGATGAAGTTGAAGGCGAGAAAACATTCGAAGTTCTAGCGACTAACGGTGATACTCACCTTGGTGGTGAAGACTTTGATAACCGCCTAATCAACTACTTAGTAGACGAGTTTAAGAAAGAGCAAGGTATCGATCTTAAGAACGATCCACTAGCAATGCAGCGTGTTAAAGAAGCAGCAGAAAAAGCGAAAATCGAGCTTTCTTCTACTTCTCAAACTGACGTAAACCTACCTTACGTTACTGCAGATGCAACTGGTCCTAAGCACATGAATATTAAAGTGACTCGTGCAAAACTAGAATCTCTAGTTGAAGACCTAGTACAACGCTCTCTTGAGCCACTAAAAGTAGCTCTAGCTGACGCTGATCTATCAGTAAACGACATCACTGACGTAATCCTAGTTGGTGGTCAGACTCGTATGCCAATGGTTCAAGCGAAAGTTGCTGAGTTCTTTGGTAAAGAAGCGCGCCGTGACGTAAACCCTGACGAAGCAGTAGCAATGGGTGCTGCAGTTCAAGGTGGTGTACTTGCTGGTGACGTTAAAGACGTACTACTACTAGACGTAACTCCACTGTCTCTAGGTATCGAGACAATGGGTGGCGTGATGACTAAGTTAGTTGAGAAGAACACAACTATCCCAACTAAAGCGAACCAAGTTTTCTCTACAGCGGAAGACAACCAGAGCGCGGTTACTATCCACGTTCTACAAGGTGAGCGTAAGCAAGCGATGTACAACAAGTCTCTAGGTCAATTCAACCTAGAAGGCATCCAGCCTGCACCACGTGGTATGCCACAAATCGAGGTTACTTTTGACCTTGATGCGGACGGTATCCTACACGTGTCAGCGAAAGACAAGCAGACTGGTAAAGAGCAGAAGATCACTATCCAAGCTTCTGGCGGCCTGAGCGATGAAGACATCGAGAAAATGGTTCAAGAAGCAGAAGCTAACAAAGAAGCGGACAAAAAGTTCGAAGAGCTAGCGACTGCACGTAACCAAGCTGACCAAATGATTCACGGTACTCGTAAGCAAGTAGAAGAAGCTGGTGAAGCACTACCTGCAGAAGAGAAAGAGAAGATTGAAGCAGCAATTTCTGAGCTAGAAACAGCGCGCAAAGGCGAAGACAAAGAAGCTATCGATGCTAAAGTTCAAGCACTAATGACCGCTTCTCAAAAACTGATGGAAATCGCTCAACAACAAGCTCAAGCGCAGCAAGCACAAGGTGCTGACGCCGATGCACAGTCTAAAGAAGACGACGTTGTAGATGCTGAGTTCGAAGAAGTTAAAGACGACAAGAAATAATATTTCTTAACCAGATGGCTGCAAAGCCATCTGGGGTCGATAAGACTTCGTGTGCGGGCGTTTGGGGCAACTCTTACGCCCGTCTGTTTGTAAACGCTGTCTTTCTAGTTAAGTATGTTGCGGATAAGTGCACTTACCTAGAACGATACAAACACCAAGCGGTGAATCGATGCCGTTTGTAGTAATTAACTGGTGACGAAGAACATGTCAAAACGTGATTTTTACGAAGTATTAGGCGTAAGCCGTGATGCCTCAGAGCGCGATATCAAAAAGGCGTACAAGCGTCTAGCGATGAAATTCCACCCAGACCGAAACCAGGGTGATGAGTCTGCGGCGGACAAGTTTAAAGAAGTAAAAGAAGCGTACGAAGTTCTGACCGACCCTCAAAAGAAAGCGGCGTACGACCAGTACGGTCATGCTGCTTTTGAACAAGGCGGCGGTGGTTTCGGTGGCGGCGGCTTTGGTGGCGGCGGTGCTGATTTCGGCGACATCTTTGGCGATGTATTCGGCGACATCTTTGGTGGTGGTCGTCGTGGCGGTGGCGGTCACCGTGCTCAACGTGGTGCGGACTTACGTTACAACATGGAACTGACGCTAGAAGAGGCGGTTCGTGGTGTAACGAAAGAGATCGAAGTACCAACACTAGTACACTGTGATACCTGTGATGGTAGTGGCGCGAAGAAAGGCTCATCTGCTGAAACATGTGGTACCTGTCATGGTCATGGTCAAGTACAGATGCGCCAAGGCTTCTTCGCAGTGCAACAAACCTGTCCAACCTGTCACGGTAAAGGCAAGATCATTAAAGACCCTTGTAATGAGTGTCATGGTCAAGGCCGTAAGCAGAAAACCAAAACACTTAACGTTAAGATCCCTGCAGGTGTTGATACTGGCGACCGTATTCGTCTATCTGGCGAAGGTGAAGCGGGAGAAATGGGAGCACCAGCTGGTGACTTGTATGTACAAGTGCACGTGAAAGAGCACCATATCTTCGAACGTGATGGTAACAATCTGTACTGTGAAGTGCCTGTAAGCTTTGCGATGGCGGCTCTAGGTGGTGAAGTAGAAGTACCAACTCTAGATGGTCGCGTAAGCCTAAAAGTGCCTTCAGAAACGCAAACAGGTCGTATGTTCCGCATGCGTGGTAAAGGTGTGAAAGGCGTTCGCGGTGGCGGTATCGGTGACTTGATTGTTAAGTTGGTTGTTGAAACACCAGTAAACCTAAGCTCACGCCAAAAAGAACTGCTCAAAGAGTTTGAAGAGTCTTGTGGTGGTGAAGCGGCGACAAAGCACAAGCCTAAATCAGAAGGCTTTTTCAACGGTGTGAAAAAGTTCTTTGATGATTTAACCAGCTAAGACGTTAGTGAAAAGCACAAATACAAAGGCCTGCTAAAATGCAGGCCTTTTTGCATCTTGGTGTTCTTTCTAATTCCAGCAATCACTTGGTTCTTCGACATTTTTTGACGTTAAAGTAATCGTTTTAGCGCCAGTCAAGCACTCGTCGTCGTCTTGTCCCAGAGCCGATTTTGCTGTTGCTGTAATGGTATAGGCCGTACTTGCAGAGCTCGCAATATTGAAAGAAAATCTATCTGTGTCTGAATCGCATAGAGTGCATGTGCCTCCAGAGATAATATGACTCCAGTCGTACCCACCATCATAAGATGTCTCTAGCTCTAGCTGAATTCGACTAAGATCGCTCAAGGCAACCGTCCTATGAGACTTGAGCACATGATTGGTGTAAGAAGGGTAGGCGACAGCCGCAATGATCCCGACAATCACTACGGCTATCAGTAATTCGATCAATGTCATCCCTCCCAATCTTTTTTTGTAGCTGTTACAGCGAGAAATTCGAATCATCACGAGTAGTTTCCTTTTCACTTTTCCGCCTATTTTTGGCAGGTGATAGCATCTGTGCAAGATGAATTACGGCCCTTTTGCCGTTTACATAGGAATTTGGGAAATGCCTCGCGGGTTTACGTTGTTGGAGCTTCTTATTACTGTTGCTGTACTGAGTATTATATTGGCGTTTGCAGCACCATCTTTCCAAAATGTTTTTGAAACCAACAAAATGCAGCGCTTAGCTAATGAATTGCATGGCTTTGTTATTGAAGGCAAGTCTGAAGCAGTATTACAGCGTGAAAGACTTTGGGCACACATCATCATGCCCGGTAGTTCATCCAGTGATGGTAATTGGCGTATCGAGCTTACTGATAACGGAACGGAGGGGGAAGGGACAGTTTTGTTCTCTTTTTCAGGAACACCTTATGAGGGGATCGTCGTTACACCTAGCTACGCTTCAGACCAAATCAGTTTTGACGACGTTTATGGCCGTCCGTCATCAGGCAGTATTCGTTTTTATCCCGTAGGGGAACCTTCAAAAGTCCTCAAACTTATTTCCCACACTTTGTCTGCTCGCGTGCGAGTGTGTAGTGATAGCAGCAATAAAGAATATTACGGTTATTCAACTTGCTCTTAAAAGGATGATTATGTTTAAACAAAAAGGGGCAAGCCTTGTTGAGTTTATGATCGCATCTGCACTTGGGCTTATTTCTCTTGCGACAGTGGGGGCAATTTATGTGAGTGGTCAAAGGGTGATAATGGAACGGTCGAAAGAGCTAATGTTGTTACAGAACTCTGAAAGTGTTGTGCAAATGCTCAAGAGTGACATTCAGCGTGCTGGTTTTGATGGTAACGATGGCAATTCTATAAAAATATCTGGCTCATCAAACACAATTTACACTCTCGATGATGTTGATAGAGGGGTGATTGCTTATGCTTATTACATAGGTGTTTCTGGCGCTGGCGCTAGCTCTTTTCCTTTATATAAAAACGTAGCTTATGAGCAACGAGTTAGCACGCCAGAGTCGCTATTTGTTTGTGAAAAAAAGCAAACAACGATATGGGATGTTGATGACGTGATTAACCTTGCAGGCACTGGCTCATGTAAAAATCTTTTTGATAAGAAAGTTATTCACGTTAATCGTTTTGACCTTACTAGTGAACTGTTAGAAAGCACTGATGCAAAAAGTGTACTGGTGACCGTTACATTGGGAACCGAATTGAAAGATGCGACAGATATTCACACTCAGCAGTCGTTTACTGCGATGCAAAGGAACTGGCAGTAATGAAGAAACAACAAGGTGCAGCTGCGTTGTTAGTTGTGAGCGTATTGCTAGTTGTGGCATTAATGATGTCTCTCGGTAGCTATAAATCCCTCTTTTACCAAATTAAACGAGCCAATAATCAAATTGAAGCAAGACAGGAACATTGGCGTGCAGAAGGAGGGCTAGAGTGCGTCTATAGCAAGACAAAAATAAATAAAACATTGCCAACTAATGTGAATGATTGCATCACAGCTATGGGGCTTGATGCCTTAACATATTCCTCGGGCTCTTCAAGTCTAGTGACTTCAACGATAGGTAATCGGGAAATTAAAAAGACCATTAAACTACCTACAAGCAGTGGGGCTGGAGCGATAAAATCTAAATCCGACCTCGTGATTAATGGCTCATATACGAGCTCTCCAGATCCGAGTAAAAGTCTCGGTAATAATTTCTGGGAATGCACTTCTGTTCTTTACTACAACTTTTTTTATGCAACAAGTGTAAACACTTTTCACCCCTATCAGCTATCTGATAAGCCTTATTCGAGTTTCCCTGACAGTCCTGCAGGACAAGAACAAAAGTGCGCATCTACTCACTATAGTTGGGGAACAAGTGTTGCTGCATCTGAGAGTGATTATCGTCAGTCTTCGGATATGGATCCGTTTAAAGATGTATTTGATGTCCCTCGAAGTGAGTGGTTCGATGTGATGTCGGATAATTCCCTGTTCGGATATGTACCCTTGTCATTAAATAGTATGAAATTGAACTCAAAAGCAGATCTCCCTTCTCCTGTATTCAACGAGACATGCGCGGAGGGGATTGTTAGCAATATCGAAAATGGGAAAGATCTTATTTGGGTTTATGGTGGCTGTGAAATTAATACGGCCGATTTTACGAGTATAAAGAACGCCATAGATAATAGCCTGGGTGGGAGCGGGATAATTCTAGTCGTTCAAGACGGTATTTTTTCTACGATAGGCACGCAGGATTTCAAAGGAATGCTTTACCACTTTATTTCTCCGCTGTATACCGAACCTACAACTGGGGCTACATTTGATTTTACCGACTGGTCTGGCTCTGCCAATGATGCCGAATTGGATGGCGTCATAGCGGCTTTAAAAACAACAGTGCCTATGGAAAAGGCAAAGGTTGGCTATTTTCAGCACGGTGCATTTAACCCGTTAGGAGGATTTGTCATGGATGCACCAGGAACATTTGCACTCTTTAATGCCGCGTTATCATTCCAATACAATCGCGATGTAATTGAGGAGCCTCAAGAGAAGCTGAAGAAAGCACATTGGAAAAAGGGCTCTTGGAATGATCTCTAAACAAAAAGGATTTAACCTTCTAGAAGTCTTAATTTCTTTCCTGCTTCTTGGCGTAGGCGCGTTAGGTTTAACGAAGCTAAACGTGTATCTAGAACGTGAATCCGAATATGCCATAAAAAGTATTGAAGCACTGCGTCTAACAGAGAACCAGCTTGAATGGTTCCGAACGCGTGGTGCTTCGGATGCGCTTTCTACGATTTCTACTGCCAGTTTTGCCTCTATCGTGACAGGATCTTCCGCCACTGGAGCGTACACGGTGGAGTGGGATGTGCCACCTGCTACTGTATCAGGTTCACTAAAGACGATCATCATCACAACAAGTTGGGAAGATAGAATGGGGCAGACGCAATCCGTTCAGCTGAAAACTATGATTTCACAGTACAGTGAATTCGAAAACTAAGTTCAATTGCATGCATGCGCTGAGACAAATGCGGGTGTAATTCCTGTTTGATACCGGATTTGTCGCGGTTAATAAATGGTTTTTGAACTGTTAATCGAGTTGATGTGCTACTGTTTTTATTATGTTTAATTGAAGTGGTGTTTTTGCAAAATATGTCTCCAATTATGAAAAAAAATATAGAACCTTGTGCTTTCTCCATTAGTGTTTACTAGAATACTCGTTGGATAGTAGGCCGTATAATTATTCAAATAGGCCTTGGCACCAACATCATTCACTATGGAGTTACCATGAGTAACCAAGCTGTAAATAAGGCACCATCATCGAAGCCGAGCGGGATGGAGCGCTTTTTAAACTTTATCGAGAGGACAGGTAACAAAATTCCTGATCCTGCGATTTTGTTCTTCTGGGCATTGATCATTACTTGGGCGGCGTCAGCACTTTTGTCGAATGTATCATTCGATCTTCCAAACCCTCGAACGGGCGAAGCTCTTACCATCACTAATTTACTTACGGGCGAAGCGCTAGCAAGTTTCCTTGCGAACATGGTGACGACGTTTACTGGTTTTGCGCCACTGGGTATCGTACTTGTCGCGATGCTAGGTGTGGGCGTTGCAGACTCTTCGGGCTTTATTACGACGGGTCTTAAGAAGATGCTGAACTTCACGCCAGCTAAGCTTCTTACTCCAATGCTTATTTTGGTTGCTATTGTGTCGCATACTGCGGCAGATGCAGGCTATGTTCTGGTTATTCCTCTGGGCGGTATTATCTTCCATGCGGCAGGTCGTCACCCTCTAGCGGGTATTGCGGCAGCATTTGCAGGTGTATCTGGTGGCTTCTCTGCAAACTTTATCCCTTCTGGTATCGATCCACTACTTGCAGGCTTTACGCAAACCGCGGCGCAGGTTCTTGATCCTGAATACGTGGTTAACCCATTAGCAAACATCTTCTTTACTGGCCTATCTTCCATCATTATTGTAGCGATTGGTTGGTACGTGACAGAGAAAATCATCGAGCCTCGTTTGTCAAAAATGCCAATTGATGACGATGCGGAAACCGCGCCAAACCTAGGTTCATTTACTGAACTGGAATCAAAAGCATTCCGTTATGCAGGTTGGGCAATGATGGCGGGTATTGCTTTACTTGTTGCAGCGTTAATTCCAGAAACATCAGCACTTCGCTCGCCTGAAGGTGAAATTACTGCCTTCTCAGCACCGATCATGAAGTCTATCGTGCCGTTGATCTTTATTCTGTTTATCATTCCTGGTTACGTTTACGGTAAAGTGTCTGGAACGTTCAAGACCAGCAACGACATTATCAAAGCGATGGCTGATACTATGTCGACCATGGGCGCATACATTGTAATGTCGTTCTTCTGTGCTCAGTTCCTATCTGCATTTGCTCAGTCAAACATCGGTACGATGCTAGCGTTGTATGGCGCAGAAGGCTTAAAAGCGATGAACCTACCAGGTGAAGTGACTATCATCGGTATGATCCTTCTAACCGCGTCTGTAAACCTACTTATTGGTTCGGCATCGGCAAAATGGGCTTTAATTGGTCCAATCCTAGTGCCAATGCTAATGGCGGTTGGTATCTCGCCTGAGCTATCTCAAGCGGCTTACCGTGTGGGTGACTCTGTATCGAACATCATTTCGCCTCTAATGGTATTTTTCCCTCTTGTAGTGGTTTACTGTCAGCGTTATGTGAAGTCGGCTGGTATCGGTACGCTTGCGTCACTAATGATGCCATTCTCGATCGCAATGCTGATCGGTTGGTCTATCTTCCTAGTTGCTTATTGGATGGTAGGTATCCCGCTAGGCATTCAAGCTCCTTACACTTACACAATGTAAAAACGTGTAGGGTGTGAAAGCCGCTAATTGGCAGCCAAAAAGCGCAGGTCTTCGATCTGCGCTTTTTTGTTCTCGCAAAACGAACATCGATAGGTCTTGTAACTAGGTTTTTTGGAGTTGCAAACTTTGTCCCGTGATGTGTTGCTGTAGTGAAACCGAAGTTGGTGCTAAAATTCCTGAATTCAATCGTTTTTTGTTTCTTTGGAGCCTCCTTTGTCTAACCATCCGTTTACCCCTCAAGATGAATTGTTTATGCGCAGAGCGATGGTGCTTGCTGAGCAAGCAGAAGCTGAGGGGGAAGTACCTGTCGGCGCAGTGCTTGTCAAAGATGGTGAAATTATCGCTGAGGGGTGGAATCGCTCTATTGGTACTAATGACGCTACCGCACATGCTGAGATTCAAACACTGCGTAAAGCAGGCCAAAAGCTAGAAAATTACCGCCTTCTGGATACGACTTTGTATGTAACACTTGAGCCATGCCCAATGTGTGCGGGAGCCTTATTGCATAGCCGCGTTAAGCGGGTCGTTTTTGGAGCGCCAGATTTAAAAGCTGGAGCAGCAGGAACAGTGCTTAATTTGTTTGAAAGCCAAGCTGCTTACCATTACGCCTTGGTTGAAAAGGGGCTACTAGAAGATGAGTGCCGTACTCAGCTACAAGCGTTTTTTAAGCGTCGCCGAAAGGAAATTAAAGCGAAGAAACAAGCACAAAAAGCATTAGAAAATGGAGAGAGTGGACAAAAATATGGAAATAGTGAGAGTTAGCAAACATCTACAACGTGGTAGATGTTTGCTTGGACGCACTAGTGATTGACTAAATGTACAAAAACACGATTACGTGAACTTACTTTCTTTTTCATACATGTCAGTTTACGTTTACGTCGGATAGCAGCTACTGTGTTATTTAAACGCTTTGACTGCACTCTACGTCTTCTCATATTCAAAACCTCCTGCAGACAAGACTTATACCAGTAAAGCGCGGCTCATCGATGCTTGGCAATAGGCTCGATAATCGCACTAAACATTGTATGGTTTAAACGTTCTTCATTTGACTTCTGCATTGCACAGAGCCAGCAAACAATTTCAATACGGTGCTTAATAATAGGAGTGGCGTTATTTCGGCAGAGCGTAGCCGATAGCGCCGCTTCATCAACTGAGCTAAACAATGTGGTTACGAAGCAATCTGTTACAAAGCAATCAGTTTAACTAACGGTGAAAAAGGCGACCAACCAAAGGAATGGTTGAGTGTGGTTGGTGTCACTCAGAGTCTTGGATTCTAGATAAGTTTTCGCTAGGACTCAACAAAAATGACGAGCTCATGGGCTCGTCATTTTTTAGTTTACAGCGGGTCTATTCTTCAAGGCTTTCTTGTTCGGTGTCTTCTTCAACCGTGACGTCAGAAGCACCTGAGACTTGCTCGACGACAGCCTCTACTGCTCCTGATATCAAAATGTCGGGGTTGAGCGGCGGGATAACTTGCAAGTCATCGCTATTCTCATCAATCGCTGGTCTTTGGCTGACATGACCAATGATGGATTGGTAGTAACGTCGAATATTTTCTACGTAATTACGCGCTTCATCACCTCTGGCGTACCCATAGCGAGTTTGACTGTAGTAACGCTTCTGACGCAGTAAAGGCAATCTGTCTTTTACATCCGCCCAAGCGTTTGGATCGCCACCTTGCGCTTTAGTAAGTCGTCGTGCGTCCATCATGTGGCCATAGCCAATGTTGTATGAAGCCAGGGCAAACCATATTTTTTCATGCTCGTTGATACTATCAGGCACGCGACCTACAATGCGACGTAAGTACTCGACACCACCACGAACAGATTGCTCAGGGTCTAAACGGTTTGTTACCCCGACGCTTTTCGCTGTTGGCAGAGTAAGCATCATCATCCCTCTAACACCTGTTGGCGATTTTGCCGCTGGCTTCCAGTGTGATTCTTGATACGCCAATGCTGCAATTAAGCGCCAGTCGAACTCTTCGCTGTACTTTTGGAATAAAGGTGCCCACTGAGGCAATTTGTCATCCAGAGCTCGAATGAATGCGCGAGTATCAACGTAGTCAAATGCTTCAATATGACCAATGTACTTCTCTTCGAGAGTGGACAGTTCTCCTGATTGTTTAATGTTACCGAAAAACTCTATCAGCATCGCATACAAACTTTCGTCTTCAGAGCGTCGAGTAAACCACGATACTGGTTGATCTTCTGTAAGTTCAAACGCGAGCGCAAGATCGGGGTAAAGGCGCTGAGCTAGGGAAAGTTCCACAGAGTCAGTCACAGTAAAACGCAACTCACCAGTGGATACGTATTTAAGTAAGTCTCTCGTGTCAGCATCGCCAACAATTTCAAACTGCAGCTCTGGGTATTTCTTCTTTAATGCGGTTAGGGTCGGAACATATTGCGATTGTTCGACAATCTTTAATGTTTGCGCGCCTGCATTTGTATCTTCGTCAGATTCGCTGTCTTTCGATGCTTGGTATTCAATCAGCTGTTCGATATCACGTGGTCGAAGTTGCCCCTTTTTATACACAACTTGTTGGCTTACATAATAATAAGCAGGGCCCGGTCTAAAGCGTTTTACCGCTTGTGACGTTTGATTTAAGCCCGTAGCGATGAGATCAATATCTCCTTTCTTAAGAGCAGGAAAAAGCTCAGCTTGGCGAAAGGCAGGTTTAATCTCGAGCTTGACGCCGAGCTGCTCCGCAAACTGACGCGCCAATTCGTAATCCAACCCAGCGGGACCATCGGGACCAATATAATAGGAAAGCTGATTGTTTAGCGTGCCAACACGAAGCACGCCACGTTCCTGAATCTTTTCGAATTCACTTTTGGGTTCCGACTCAATCTGGCAGGCAGAGAGTAGTAGCACAGAAACAAAAATTAGAGCGCTGCGCTTGAGTCGGTTGAGCTGGCTTATTTGCATTAATAGGTACATCTTAGGAAATTTCTATTTGCCTTTATATCAAAGCGAGCTCATGGGGCAAAGTGAATCACACACTTATAGCGTGACATTGTGTGTTTTATCGACATTTTAGTCGTAATTCAAATTTGACAAAAAAAATGACGCAAACGGTTGCTTTTGGTGTTACATCACAAAAACAATTGCTATATAATGCGCTCGCAATGACGAGGTGGAATCGGCATAGGTTCGACAGGGCTTATTTTAAGTGTCTGAATTTATTCCAATATCACCTTAATCAATTGCATAAGAGACCTAAGCACATGAGAATTTTGCGTGGCTCCCCAGCTCTTTCTGAGTTTCGTGTTAATAAACTACTGGAACTTTGTCGTGAACAAGATCTGCCTGTAACTGGCATTTATGCCGAGTTTATGCACTTTGCCGATCTAAAGTCTGACCTTGATGACCAAGAGTTAGAAAAACTTGAAAAGTTACTAACTTACGGCCCAACCATCGAAGAGCATGAGCCAGAAGGTCTTCTACTTCTTGTTACGCCTCGTCCAGGCACTATCTCGCCTTGGTCTTCTAAATCTACCGATATCGCTGTTAACTGTGGCTTGGATAAAGTGAAACGTCTAGAGCGCGGTACGGCTTATTATGTCGAATCTTCAGTTGTTCTATCAGAAGCTCAAGTTGACGCTGTCAAAGCGTTAATTCATGACCGCATGATGGAAACGGTATTTACAGAATTTGAAGCTGCGTCAGCGCTGTTTACAGTCGCAGAGCCTAAGCCTGTCGCACATGTTGATATCTTAGCGGGCGGTCGTCTTGCGCTTGAAGAAGCAAACGTTTCCCTAGGCTTGGCACTCGCAGAAGATGAAATTGATTACTTGGTAGAGAGCTTTACTAAGCTTGGGCGTAACCCAAACGACATTGAATTGATGATGTTTGCTCAGGCGAACTCAGAGCACTGTCGCCACAAAATTTTTAACGCAGATTGGACTATCGACGGGGTAGATCAACCTAAGTCTCTGTTCAAAATGATCAAAAACACGTTCGAAACGACACCTGACTATGTACTGTCTGCATACAAAGACAACGCGGCCGTTATGACGGGTTCTAAAGCGGGTCGTTTCTTCCCAGATCCAAAATCACGCCAATATACTTACCACCATGAAGATGCACACATCTTGATGAAGGTAGAGACGCACAACCACCCAACAGCAATCTCTCCATGGCCGGGCGCATCGACTGGTTCAGGCGGTGAGATCCGTGACGAAGGCGCGACGGGTATCGGCGGTAAGCCAAAAGCGGGTCTGGTTGGTTTTACAACCTCTAACTTACGTATTCCTGGTTTTGAACAGCCATGGGAAACCGACTTTGGCAAGCCAGGTCGTATTGTTAACGCGCTAGACATCATGCTTGAAGGTCCTCTAGGCGGCGCGGCATTCAACAACGAATTTGGCCGTCCAAATCTATTGGGTTACTTCCGTACTTACGAAGAAAAAGTGACCTCTCACGCGGGTGAAGAAATCCGTGGTTACCACAAACCAATCATGATTGCTGGTGGTATGGGTAACATTCGTGACAAACACGTGCAGAAGAAAGAAATTCCAGTGGGTGCGAGCTTAATCGTACTTGGTGGTCCTGCAATGAACATCGGTCTTGGTGGTGGCGCGGCGTCTTCAATGGCGTCTGGTCAGTCAGCAGAAGATCTGGACTTCGCGTCAGTACAGCGTGAAAACCCAGAGATGGAGCGTCGCTGTCAAGAAGTGATCGACCGTTGTTGGCAGCTAGGCGACGACAACCCAATCGCATTTATCCACGATGTGGGCGCGGGTGGTATCTCTAACGCATTGCCTGAACTTGTCGACGACGGTGAGCGTGGCGGTAAGTTCCAATTACGCGATGTACCAAACGATGAGCCGGGCATGAGTCCGCTAGAAATTTGGTGTAATGAATCACAGGAGCGTTACGTTCTTGCGGTAGCGCCAGAAAACATGGAAGCATTCGATGCAATCTGTAAGCGTGAACGCGCACCATATGCAGTGGTGGGTGTGGCGACAGAAGAGCGTCATCTAACGCTAGAAGATTCTCACTTCGACAATACGCCAATCGATATGCCAATGGATATCCTGCTTGGTAAGCCACCGAAGATGCACCGCGACGCAACCACACTAAAGGTGGAAAGCCCTGCCATTGTTCGTGATGGTATTGAGCTTAATGAAGCGGTGGATCGCGTACTTCGTCTTCCAGCGGTTGCAGAAAAAACATTCCTAATTACTATCGGTGACCGAACAGTAACGGGTCTGGTTGCTCGTGATCAAATGGTTGGCCCTTGGCAGGTACCAGTAGCAAACTGTGCAGTAACAGCGGCAAGCTATGACACTTACCACGGCGAAGCAATGTCGATGGGTGAGCGCACGCCAGTGGCATTACTAGACTTTGGTGCATCGGCTCGCCTAGCTGTTGGTGAGTCACTAACGAACATTGCGGCAACAGACATCGGTGATATTAAACACATTAAACTGTCTGCGAACTGGATGTCGCCAGCGGGTCACCCAGGTGAAGATGCAGGTCTTTATGAAGCAGTCAAAGCGGTGGGTGAAGAGCTCTGTCCTGCATTAGGTTTGACGATCCCAGTTGGTAAAGACTCCATGTCGATGAAAACCAAGTGGGAAGAGAACGGCGAGAGTAAAGAAGTCACTTCTCCACTGTCTCTAGTTATCACGGCATTTGGTCGTGTGGAAGACGTACGTAAGACCGTGACTCCACAACTACGCACTGACAAAGGCGATACTTCTCTAGTTCTTGTTGACTTGGGTAACGGCAAAAACCGCTTAGGTGCGACAGCATTGGCACAAGTATACAAACAGCTGGGTGACAAACCTGCTGACGTAGATAACGCTGAGCAGCTAAAAGGCTTCTTTGATGCAATGCAAGCGTTAGTACGTGATGACAAGCTGGTGGCTTACCACGATAAAGGCGACGGTGGTCTGTTTGTTACACTGGCTGAGATGTCGTTCGCGGGTCATTGTGGCGTAAAAGCGAACATCGCAGAGCTGGGTGATGATGCGCTAGCCGTTCTATTTAACGAAGAGCTAGGTGCGGTTGTTCAAGTTAAGAATGATGATCTGGATTCAGTTCTATCTACTCTGGCGGCAAACGGCTTAGAGGCATGTTCACATGTGATTGGTTCAGTTAACGCTTCAGACGACTTTATTATCACTTCTGGTGATGCAGTTGTGCTTGAACGTTCACGTACCGAACTACGTGTTATCTGGGCTGAAACAACGCATAAGATGCAGGCGCTACGTGATAACCCAGCGTGTGCTGACCAAGAGCACGAAGCTAAGAAAGACAACTCTGACCCGGGTCTAAACGTTAAGCTCAGCTTCGACGTAAATGAAGACGTTGCAGCACCGTACATTGCGAAAGGTGCTAAACCTAAGATGGCGATTCTACGTGAGCAGGGTGTTAACTCCCACGTCGAAATGGCAGCAGCGTTTGACCGCGCAGGCTTTGAGGCAACCGACATCCATATGAGCGATATCCTAACGGGTCAAGCGGTACTGGATGAATACCATGGCCTAGTAGCTTGTGGTGGCTTCTCTTACGGCGACGTACTAGGTGCGGGTGAGGGTTGGGCTAAGTCTATCCTGTTTAACGCACAAGCCCGTGAACAGTTCCAAGCCTTCTTCAACCGTAAAGAGACGTTCTCTTTAGGTGTATGTAACGGTTGTCAGATGCTTTCTAACCTGAAAGAACTTATCCCGGGTGCAGACTTGTGGCCACGTTTTGTTCGTAACGAATCTGAGCGTTTTGAAGCGCGCTTTAGCCTAGTTGAAGTTCAGAAATCTGATTCTGTATTCTTCGACGGAATGGCTGGTTCGCGCATGCCAATCGCGGTTTCCCACGGTGAAGGGCGTGTAGAAGTACGTGATGAAGAGCACCTAGCAGCGATTGAAGCATCAGGTACGGTTACGGTTCGTTACGTGGATAACCTCGGTAACCCAACACAACAATACCCGAACAACCCGAACGGTTCGCCAAACGCGATTACTGGCTTAACAACAGCAGATGGTCGCGTGACTATCATGATGCCTCACCCAGAGCGCGTATTCCGCACAGTTGCAAACTCTTGGGCTCCGGAAGGTTGGGGTGAAAATGGTGCTTGGATGCGTATGTTCCAAAATGCCCGTAAGAATATCGGTTAATTAACCAAAGGTTAATCTAGCTTAAGTAAAGCGTTGGTTGAGAGACCAGCGCTTTCTTTTTTCTTATCACTCTTTTTCTTCGCCGCTCTTTCTAGTGACTTGGCGAAACGTTGCTTTGTTCTGCCTCTTCTTTGTCATCTATTATCTCGCGTAAAAAACTTGCAGCGTTTAGATTACTTTTATGCTCTAATACCGCGCTTACCAAGGGATGGTGTTAAACAGCTCAGCTTAGATGGAGTTATCAAGTTGACCGAATCCCTGATTGATCCCTAAATCCCTTAGGAAATGAAAGAAATGTCTAAGAATCCAAAATTTGCTATCCGCGTCACTGAAAAACGTAACGGCTGGAGCGCAGAAATCACTCGCCAAGTGACATCTCGTAAGACTGTAGTATCAAAGCGTGAAACTGGCTTTGACAGCGAAGAGAAAGCACAAGCTTGGGCTGAACAAGAACTGGCTGGTTTTATCCAAAACCAAGTGGTTCGTAACGAGCGTAAAGCAGCGCAACGTCAAGAGCGTGAAGCAGAACAACTAGCGGCAAAAGTTCGTAAAGAAGAAGCCCGCAAAGCACGTGACGCTGAAGTAGACGCTGACGAAGAATAGATTCAAGTCGGTGAGATGGTGACGTCACCCATCAAACAAAAAGTGAAAATGCCCTGAGCTTTGTCTCAGGGCATTTTTTATTGTATCGACTTAAAAACAATCCGAAGATACTGACAGACTAAACGTACCGTCTTCAGGGGCTGCAAATTGTTTATTGCCAGGAAGAAGGTGAGGGTTATTAGCATAAGTGCGATGTGTTGACTTGCCCTTTGCCGAGTGCCTCTCTGGTAAATCAAAGTGTTGCAATCCGTCAGATAGATCGTTTGCTTCACCGTAGTCGAAATGTGTTGCGACGTCCTTGGGCTGCTTGGCGTAACGACAGTGATCCGGCTTGCCATCTTCGTGCCAAGTTAACGCGTTTGCTTTGGCGTCTAGATTCAGATTATTTGTTGTTGGTTGTGCGTAATGATCCTCAATAACTTGGTGCTGACTCTGCTCTTGTAAGTAGTCAGCAATGCTCTCGGAAGTCTGTGCCAGGCTTTGACTTGCTGGAACGAAGCAAGCAAGAAGAAACAGTGTTTTTAAGTTGTTCATAGTGTGTATGCAAGCAAAAAGAAATGATAGTACTGGTAAATAAAACGGTGTGCAATTATGTCCGTTGGACACGATATAGCAGGGCAGTTAATGTCTGCCCTGCATCTTTTAGGTATGGTTAGTATTGATAAGTGAGATGCAGTTTGACTTCGCGACCAGGCGAAGGCACGCCATTAGATAGGTATGCTTCGTAGTAACGATCGGTTAAGTTTTTCACAACAGCGCCAACACTCAAGCCTTCGACTTGTTGTATTTCCCAAACCACGTAAGCGTTTTGTAGCGTGTATTGCTCACTTGGCGATTTCACTTTTAAATTGTTACCGCTTGCCTTGGTTTTGGTTTGCGCATCATACCAACGGACTTCCCAGCCAGTGCGTAAACCTGGAATCCATTCGTAACCTAAACCTAAGTTGATATTTAATGGTGGCACATCAGGGTGATCATCATCTGAACCTGTCGAGTCAGATAGACTGCCTTTGTTTTTGCCGCGAATGTAACTTGCTGAGAAATTACTGTAGAAATCTTCAATCCGGTATTGTGAAATTAGCTCAAAGCCGTAGTTTTTAAAGCCATCTAGGTTTGTATTCCAGCTTTGTAACTCAGTAGTATTTTTGTCGAGGTTTTCGCCCGTTCGTATATCAACTGTGTCGCTAACATCGTTATAGAACAAAGTTAACTCTGTTGCGAGGTTATCGCGAGAGTTCACCAGCCCTTCCGTTAAGTTGATAACGCTTGCTTGATAAGCATGGATACGAGACACGTCCAGATTCAAAGCAGTAGCCGTAGCGGTAGCTCGCGCATATTGCACTGAGTAGATGTTATCAACGGTTGGTGCTTTTAAAGCGTAGGCGTAGGAGGCGTTTAAACGCGTATTATTGGTCGCATCAAAGTCGATATCCAAACGTGGGCTAAAGCCTTTATGCGTCGTTTCACCGTAGTCATGTCCGGCGGCTGGATCATTATAATCCGGCGCGGCGTTCCCTTTTCCTTCACTCTTGATGTATTCGTAACGCAGAGAAGGTGTGATGGTTAGACGGTCTGTTGCTTGATAGTGATCAGCAATGTAAGCCGCATAAATTGACTGAGTGCCAGATGGTTCGTAGTAAGGGGTATACCAACCGTAGTTTTTGGCTTCATTACTGTCGTATGATGCGTTGAATACTAATGAGTCTCTATCGGTTTTTTGATATTGAAGCCCTGTGACTAGAGTGTGGTCTCCGAACTGCGCTTGGTTAAACACATCAGCATAGTCACGCTCGTAACTTAACCAAGACTCGTGACCGTAACTGCCAACAGAAACGAACATTTTCTCGAATGCCACGTCAGGGCGAACCCAGTGACGATCGTTTTCAGAACGTGCCATTTTGATATTGAAATCAATATACGGGTTAGTCGGCATGTAGTGGTAAGAGATGGTCGTGGTGTTATCCGTGTATTTATTATCGACGGTGTATGCGTATTTGGCTTTTTCTAATGATCCGTATTTCTTGATGTTGTACTCAGTGATGTTAGGCATTTTTCCGCGGCGGTTAGCCCAAGGTTTACGACCTTCATCTTTGTAGCGAGTGTGGCTAATTTCAAACTCGTGATCGTTGTTTTCATAACCGACTTTTACGAGCATGTTTTCTTGCTCATAACCTGAGTAATCCAGCGTTTCACCACCACCAACTTTAATGTCATCAGAATCTTTTAAAGAGCCATTCGCTAGAAAATAAAAACCAGCATCGTTTTTACCATAGAGTGTTAGCGTGTAGGCATTCTCATCGCCGTTGGTGTTATATGCACTTGAGATGCGAGCACCAAAGTTTCTATTGCCGTACAGTAGGTCATCGACACTCTTGGTTTTAATACGAATTGAGCCACCAAACTTTCCGTTGAGTGCTCGATAGTCGTGCGCGCCCTTGATAATTTCTGCTTCACCAATCAAGAACGGATCAAAAAAGAAAGTTCCGTAGCGGTATTGTTGAAAGCCAATGGGAGCGCCATCGACAAATACGGCGATATCGCTTGGATCATCAAAACCACGAATATTAATACGTTCGCCGCCGGAACGGCCGCCGCCATCTAATGATGCGCCCGGAACGGCATCGATCATTGAGGCAAAATTGGAGTATTGTTGCTCTTCAATCTCTGACCAATTAATGGTGGTTTGCGCAGGCTCAGCAACGGTGATGGGTTTGGCATAACGCACACCGATGACTTCGAGCTCTTCATTTGGCGTTGTCTCGGCATATGAATAAAGAGGGAAGAGCAAAGTCAGTGAAATGAGATTTACTTTGAATGGATGACTTTTTAATCGTTTCATATTGATGATTTATAGTGTTTTTATGAAGCTCGGATTATAAGAACATTATTACGATTAATAAATGATAATGAGATTAATTATCAAATGTGTTTTTGCGATGGTTTGTAAAGTTTTTTATCCATTCGTGGAAACTACGATGAGTATCGTTAGCTTACAGAAAACAAAAAGCCCAGCATCATGGACGCTGAGCTCATTGGCTTTTAAACAAAATGGTGCGAGCACTGTTGCTCCTTTCGAGCTAATCAAGTGCGTACTTGGTAGGAATTACTGAGTTTCTAACGGGATCTGTCCGGTAGTCAGTGGCTCGACATCGAACTCGGTCAGTCCTTCAATGTAACTTTCAACGGCTTGTTCTACCGAATCATCACCTTGGTTGAAGTAAGCAAGGTGGAAGATCGCATCGCCTTCATTAACCAGTGGCAAAGTTTGTTGACCGATCACCAAGCCACGCTTAGGCGCTTTGAGCTCTACCTCATCATGTCCAAGAGGAGAGCTGATATAGGCGAGCGTTTCACCCTGTTCCACTTTGTCTCCCAGATTAACGACAGTACGCAAAATACCGTTACCTGACGCACGAACCCAGCTGGTGGACTTCGCTATGATAGGCTCTGGCAGCTTTTTCCTGCTCGCACGCAACATACCAATGGCTTGCATTACGCGCCGAACCCCGAGTACACCAGCGCTGATCGAAAGTGGATCAAAACGCAATGCTTCGCCAGCCTCGTAGGTTAGCACGGGGATATCACATTTTTCTGCTTCACTGCGTAAAGAGCCATCACGCAATGCTGAGTCAACAATCACTGGCGTCGCAAACGCCTGAGCAATACGCAGAGTTTCTGGGTTGCTTAAGTTTGCGCGAATCTGTGGCAAGTTCGTGCGGTGAATGGCCCCGGTGTGCAGATCCAAAATGTAGTCACAACGCTTGGCAATGTTGTTAAAGAACCCGTGTGCCATTCGAGATGCAAGCGCGCCTTTTTCACTGCCAGGAAAACAACGGTTGAGATCTCGTCGATCGGGCAAGTAACGTGATTTATGGATGAAACCAAAAACGTTAACGATAGGTACTGCAATGACAGTGCCTTTCAGTTTTTGTGGATCCAGTTGGTTAATGATCTGACGAACGATTTCTACGCCATTAAGCTCATCACCATGGATAGCAGCATTCACCATCAACACAGGCCCTTCTTGTTTCCCATGGATGATTTCCACAGGAATAGATAAAGGCGAATGTGTGTATAGCTTCGCTGCTTCAAATTCGATCTCTAATCGTTGTCCTGGTTGTATTTGATGCCCTAAGAGCTCAAACACTTTGCTTTTTTTACTTCTGGCCATAAACCATCTCTGTCAAATGCGTTATCAGCAATGTAACAATTGCTGCAAAATCGCACTAATCATTCTCATTAAGGACACGACAAATTACTTTAATCGTCATGCGCGAAACCTCAGCATGTGTGAAGTTTTTGTTTTCAATATGATCTTTTCTATCAGTTTAATACATAACGAGAGGTACAGAAGGAAGAGCAATCATAGGCTTAAAAAATGTGACTGTATTAAAAATAATACTGATAATGAAGGACAAAAAAACGGACTTTTAACCCTACTTTTTATCCGATAATATCCGCGCCGAATTTGAGGTCTAACATTTCTAACTAGAGGTTTTGATGAAAAAGGCAATTGCTAAAATTGGTGCATTGACTGCTGTAGCAGTTTCACTTTCAGGTTGCGTTGGCAGTAATGCCGTGACAGGTTATGTCATGGGGTTTAACTTGAAAGCTGTAGATAACCGTTACGCTCGAGGTGGTCTAAACATGCTTTTAGCACCTGTTTATGGTGTCGCAATCGCAGCGGACTACATCGTGTTTAACTCTCTAGAGTTTTGGACGGGTAAGAACCCTTTAAATGGTAAGCCACATATCTTCGATACAAAGATGGATACTTACATCGATGTAAACCACCAGTTAGATAAATCGTTAACGACGGCGCCAATTGCACCGTTAGCGAATAACCGTGTTATTGAGCAGGGTCGAATGCAGCAAATCGATGAGAATACTGTTCAAATGGATATTACTTACAATAACGGCGAGAAGGCGACACTCATGGGTGTGCGCGATGGTGAGTTTGTCACTTACTACATTGATGGCGAAGTCGTTGCACAAACCTCAATGGATGAGCTAGCTGCTTATACGCAAAATCGCGTGTAATTTGGTCCAGCCAAACAAAAAAGGGTGCCGTAAAGCACCCTTTGTCGTTTTTCGTGGTTGAATTACGCTTTCTCTGGAATTGCCTCTAGAAGCGCTACCATTTGGTCCCAGTACAGCTGAACGGTATCAATCTTCACTTTCTCATCTGGTGAGTGAGGGAATTTAATTGTTGGACCGAAAGACACCATATCCATGTGTGGGTATGGTTCTTTAAACAGGCCACACTCAAGACCAGCATGGATGACCATGATGTTCGGCTTATGACCGTAAATGCCTTCATACATATCACGGAAAATTGCCATAATCTCGGAATCTGCATCTGGCTTCCAGCCAGGGTAAGCACCTGAGAACTGAATTTGTGCGCCTGCTAATTCAGCAATTGAACGTAGCATACTCTCAACTTGGCTGCGGCCAGAGTCAATGAGAGAACGAATCAAGCAAAGCACGGTGACTTTATTTTCTTCTGTGCTGATCACACCAACATTTAGAGAAGTTTCAACAACGCCTTCCACCTCATCACTCATACGCATTACTCCGTTTGGACAAGCGTTAAGTGCCGCAATGAATCGTTGCTGATCGGCGATTGAAAATACTTGCGCGTCAGTCGTGATCACTTCATTAAAGGTTACGATACCTGTTTCGATTTTACCCAATTCAGTTTTAAGCAGCTCAGTGTAGTGGTTGAACAGCTCAGCAAGCTTGTCTTGGTTTTCGACAGGAAGCGCAACAGTAACAAACGCTTCGCGAGGGATTGCATTACGTAAGCTACCACCACGGAATTCGACTAAACGTAAATCAAGCTCTTGAGCATGACCGGCAAGGAAACGACCAAGTAATTTGTTGGCATTACCGCGACCTGTGTGAATGTCACAACCTGAGTGACCACCTTTTAGGCCTTTCAGCGTCAGTTGGCGTGTTACGAAACCTGCAGGCGTTGATTCTCGAGAAATATCGAAAGTCATGGTGCCATCAACACCACCAGCGCAACCCATGTAGACTTCGCCTTCTTGTTCAGAGTCTGTGTTTAGAAGGATCTCACCTTCTAACCAACCAGCCTCAAGACCAAATGCGCCAGTCATGCCTGCTTCTTCATCAATTGTCAGCAGAACTTCGAGTGGACCGTGCTTAATATCTTTAGATGCCAATACAGCAAGGCAAGAAGCCATACCAATCCCGTTATCTGCACCAAGTGTCGTGCCTTTCGCCGTTACCCATTCGCCATCGATATAAGGTTGGATTGGATCTTTGGTGAAGTCGTGCTCGGTGTCTTCGTTTTTCTGCGGCACCATGTCGATGTGTGCTTGAAGTACAACAGCCTTCTTATTTTCCATTCCAGGTGTCGCGGGCTTTTTGATGAACACGTTACCGGTTGGATCACGGCGAACGTCAAAGCCTTGCTCTGTTGCCCAGTTGATAATGTACTGCGCTAATGCTTCTTCATGTTTAGATGGGTGAGGGATAGAACAAATCTTATCGAAAAACTGCCAAAGTGGAGCAGGTGATAAGGTACTGATCTCAGAATGGAACTCAGACACGGAGGACTCCTTTTGATGTGCTTTGCCAAATATATACCGTAAAAATATTATCAAAATAGCATTAAATGCTAGACGATTTGGCCTTCAAATTGCCGTTTAGCATACCACCAGATAAGGAGTACGAGTAGTCGCGTGCACAAGGATTTCTCTCAGAACTGTCACAGTTTGTGAACACAATAACAGGCACTGTGCGTTCTTTATCATACATTCTGAAAGTGGCTTTATTTTTTAATTCATAAAACTGTAATTTAATTACAGTTAAACTTTGATGAAGGTCAATTTATATATTTTTTGTGATTCCAGTCACTAAAATGCTTGTAATTAAATTTCTTGGTGGTATATTTGTAACCAGCTTCTGAAAGAAGAATGAAATGCTCAAAGGATGAGTCCGTTTTATCGCCTCCAAGGAACCGAGAAATCAACGAATGTTTAATTGATTTAAAAGGTGATAGTTATGAAAGGTTTACCAAGTACAATGTTCTGGAATAGCAAGTCTGTTTACACCGGCAACTTTGTATACCCAACAAGCTTTGGCTACTAAGTGAAGTCAACGCATGTGACTCGAACAGTTTGTTCACCCCTATAAATTGGAATTTTTTTTCAGTGATAGTGCTGACATGATTCGCCGCCACCCAAATTGGGTGGCGTTTTTTTATCTCCACTTTCTCTTTCTGACACATTTTCTGCCATCAAGGCTGGATTCTATTCTCCGTTCTTCAGTTTTATCGACTGCCCCGTCAAATCCACCTAGATATGACGCTTAAAACGCCTAGTTTCTATTTGAAAGTTTAGTACATTGTTCAGTTTTTATTCTGTTGTTGGGTTCTGAGCAATAATTATTAATTGTTGTTTTATAAGAATATATTTTCTGTTTTGCTTTTAAGAATTAGCGAATGGGTTTCATATCCAAAGAAAAAAATCGCATTAGAGTGAAGATTCTATCTAGAATTTGCTATTTGATAACTTTATAATTCCCGCCAATCGATTACGCAACCGTTTACTTTTTTTACCTTTACAGGATTCGATCATGCTCGAGAGGCTTTTTAAGCTCAGTGACAATGGCACAAATGTGCGCACTGAGATCATTGCAGGTGTTACCACCTTCCTAACTATGGCTTACATTATTTTTGTAAACCCAGCGATCCTGTCGGATACCGGTATGGACCGTGGTGCCATTTTTGTTGCAACTTGTCTTGCGGCCGCTATCGGCTGTTTCATCATGGGATTTGTTGCCAACTACCCAATTGCACAAGCACCAGGAATGGGGCTGAACGCATTTTTCACTTACTCTGTTGTGTTGGGGATGGGCTATACGTGGCAAGTTGCGTTAGCGGCGGTGTTTGTTTCAGGCCTGCTGTTTATTCTTTTGAGTATATTTAAGATCCGTGAGTGGATTATTAACTCTATCCCGCATTCTCTTCGAACTGGTATTTCAGCCGGTATCGGTCTTTTCTTAGCATTTATCGCATTAAAAAATGCAGGCATCGTCGTTGATAACCCTGCGACATTAGTTTCTATGGGAGACATCACATCATTGCCATCTGTATTGGCTGCGATTGGTTTCTTCCTTACTATCGCGCTTGTTCACCGTGGTGTGAAAGGTGCGGTGATGATCGCCATTCTTGGTGTTACAGCGCTTGGCCTTCTATTTGGTGATGTGCAGTGGAGCGGCATTATGTCTACGCCACCAAGCATTGCACCAACTTTCATGCAACTGGATTTCTCTGGCTTGTTTGAAGTTGGCATGATTTCCGTTGTGTTTGCTTTCCTATTTGTCGATTTGTTTGATACCGCAGGTACGCTAGTTGGCGTTTCTCAAAAAGCAGGCCTCACGGACGAGAATGGCAACATCCCGCGTTTAAACAAAGCGTTACTTGCAGACTCAACGGCAACGTCAGTAGGTGCATTACTTGGTACCTCAAACACCACATCTTACATTGAGAGTGTTTCTGGTGTGGCGGCTGGTGGTCGTACTGGTCTAACAGCAGTGGTTGTTGGTGTGCTCTTCCTACTTGCTCTGTTGTTTTCACCACTAGCAGGAATGATCCCAGCTTACGCAACATCGGGCGCTCTGTTCTATGTCGCGATTTTGATGCTGTCTGGGCTGGTAAGCATTGATTGGCGTGACCTAACGGAAGCATCACCAGTTGTTGTGACTTGTTTGGTGATGCCATTAACGTTCTCGATTGCAGAGGGTATTACGTTAGGCTTTATCGCGTACTCGGCGATCAAATTATTCAGCGGCAAGGGCCGTGAAGTGTCGATGAGTGTGTGGGTGATGTCTGCCATCTTCATCGTCAAATACCTCGTCGGTTAATTTCTCGAGCAAAAAGCCAGTGTGGATTTATTCACGCTGGCTTTTTCTTTTTTCACGTTGTTCACTTCAGACGGTTTTTCTGCGGAATAGGCAGAGAATTTTGATATCACCGTTGGTATTAGCGGTGTGTTTCGGTAGAATAATCGTTTGCGCAGCTTGAAATCCTCATCTCCATACGTTTTGGAGAGGTCAGTGAGCATTCCGCTTTTGAGTGAGTTCGCTAGATTTTGAGGATGCATATTTTCAAATTATTAGGTTATTACAATGAGTAAAAAATTCATTATCACTTGGGATGCAATGCAGACTTACTGCCGTGAACTGGCTGAAAAACAAATGCCAGCTGAGCAATGGAAAGGGATTTGGGCGGTAAGCCGCGGTGGTTTGGTTCCTGGCGCTATCTTGGCTCGTGAACTGGGTATTCGTTACGTTGATACAATCTGTATTTCAAGCTACGACCATGATCATCAGCGCGATATGACGGTACTAAAAGCACCTGAAGGCGATGGTGAAGGTTACCTAATCGTTGAAGACCTAGTAGACAGTGGTGATACGGCGCGCAAACTACGTGAGATGTATCCAAAAGCGAAGATGATCGCTGTGTGTGCAAAACCTTCAGGCAAAGCGTTGCTAGATGATTATGTGGTAGATATCGCGCAAGACACTTGGATTGAACAACCTTGGGATATGTCAATCCAGTACGCTGAGCCTGTAAACCGCAAGCAAAAATAAACGCTATTAAAGAATATTGAGAAATGCCCCTGTATAGGGGCATTTTTTTTATTATCATAACAACTCATGCTAATAGCCTAAGGTTCTTCCTATGTCTGAAGACGTCAGTAAAAATCTTTCCGAAACTTTGTTCGTGAAACATAAGCAAGCAAAAGAAACCTCTGCGCTTACCCAGTACATGCCGACCAGTCAAAAAATACTTGATGAGCGAGAAGCGCAGGGTGATCGTGCTTGGTATCGTCATTTGCGCCGCTTGCAATGGGCTTGGCAAGGGTTGTCTCCGATAGAGATGGAAGGTGTGCTTTCTAAAATCGCTTCTTCTTCCCACTCTCGAACCAATGATGATTGGTTAGACACCGTAATGGGGTACCACAATGGCAACTGGACATTTGAGTGGATTAAGCTCGGCATGGAGCATCAGAAGCGTTCAAATGAAATGCAAGGTGAGGAGGCCGCCGATGAACTCTTCACCGCTTCTTTGTGTTTTAGTATCGCAGGCTACCCACATCTGAAGAATGATAATTTGGCCTTGCAGGCTCAAGTGCTGGCAAACAAAGCGTACTCTGACGGCGCAGAGAAGACCAAGTACACCATCAAGCAAATTGAAGTGCCTTACCAAAATCGCAAAATCATCGCGAACCTTCATTTGCCAAGAACCGACAAACAACTGCCTGTGGTGATGGTGAGCGCTGGTCTCGATACGTTACAAACCGACATGTGGCGTTTGTTCCGCAATCATCTTGCACCACGAGATATTGCGATGTTGACGGTCGACATGCCTTCGGTAGGGCACAGTTCTCACTGGCCTTTGACTGAGAACTCAAGCTGTCTGCACCAAGCGGTACTAAATGAGCTGTATTCATTGCCTTGGGTGGATCATCACAAAGTGGGGTTAGTTGGATTTCGTTTTGGTGGTAATGCCATGATCCGACTCTCTTTTGTTGAGCAAGAGAAGATCAAAGCTTGTGTAGCCCTCGGCGCACCCGTACATGATATTTTTACTTCCCCTGAGAAGCTGCAAAAAATGCCGAAGATGTATCTGGATCTGTTGGCTTCTCGCTTAGGGAAAAGCGCGGTTGATATTAATAGCATGGCGGGCCAGATGATGGCCTGGTCATTGAAGGTTCAGGGCTTCTTGAGCAGTAGAAAAACTAAAGTACCTATTTTAGCTTTGAGCCTTGAAGGCGATCCGGTGTCTCCACACAGTGATAACCAACTCGTCGCGCTGTTTAGCCAGTATGGCAGAGCGAAAAAAATCAGTTCCAAAACGATTACAAAAGGATATGAGCAATCCCTCGATTTAGCCATAAAGTGGCTAGAAGATGAATTATTAGGGTGACAATTCTCCTAAATTAGTTAAAAGTGATATATCTGAGCAAAAAATAAGCTCATGATAATTAAAAATAATAATCATTCTTGGGTGTTTACTTTTAACTATGAAAACGGAGATTCATATGTCAGAGACGACTCAGGGCCCGACTCACTTTCGCTTGATGTCAAAGTTGAAGGCGATAGGGCCTTACCTGCGCGAACCACAATCGCAAGAAGGGCGCTATTATTTTGATTGTCTATCTGTTTGTGTAGACGACAAAAAATCGCCTGAAAAGCGTGAATTTTGGGGCTGGTGGATGGATTTGGAATCCATCGAAGGAGGCTTTACTGCCAAATATCATATCGGCAAGTACAACAAAGAAGGGCAATGGGTATCTGAAGCCCTGCCTAAAAAAGCGGTAGAGGAAGTGTATCTGACGCAGAGCACATTCCATCAAAAGCTGGTTGATACTTTAGAAGAACACTTCAAATTGGAAGTCGAATATCACACGGAGTCTTTCGATTTCGCTTAATTTGGTTGTTTTCATTTAATACCAAACAAAAAGGTGCGAAAACGCACCTTTTCTCTTGTTAATTCCCTCTTTGATTGTTAAAACATCCTCTCTTTATTTGTTTTTCACTTCAGAAGACATCATGACAACGAATCAACAAAATGCAGTTGTTTCACAACCACAAACTGTCGTTGTGAAACTGGGTACAAGTGTGCTGACAGGCGGCACTCTGGCACTCGACCGTGCTCACATGGTTGAGTTAGCGCGCCAGTGTGCTGAGCTTAAAAAACAAGGCCATTCAGTGGTAATGGTTTCGTCTGGTGCTATTGCAGCAGGCCGTGAGCATCTTGGTTACCCCGCATTGCCCAACGAGATGGCGAGTAAACAATTACTTGCGGCGGTAGGGCAAAGTCGCTTGATTCAAACATGGGAGTCTTTGTTTGGTATTTACGGTATCAAGATCGGCCAAATGCTACTAACTCGTGCTGATTTAGAAGATCGCGAGCGATTCTTAAACGCACGTGACACCATCAATGCGCTCGTTGCGAACGATATTATTCCTATCGTAAACGAAAATGATGCCGTTGCGACCAGTGAGATTAAAGTGGGCGATAACGACAACCTTTCCGCTTTGGTGGGCATTTTGTGTGGCGCAGATAAGCTCTTGCTTTTAACTGACCAAAAAGGTCTGTTTACTGCTGACCCTCGTAAAGACCCAAATGCAGAGTTGATCAAGGAAGTAAAAACCATCGACGATACGCTGCGTAAAATCGCAGGAGGAAGTGGTACAACATTGGGTACTGGCGGTATGGCAACGAAGCTGCAAGCCGCAGACATCGCTCGCCGCGCTGGTATCGAGGTTATTATTGCTGCCGGTAGTGCACCGAATGTTATCTTTGACTCTTTGAGTGCAGAGCCACAAGGCACACGCTTCCTACCTTGCGCTGAAGCTTTAGAAAACCGTAAACGCTGGATTCTGGCGGGACCTGCGGCATCGGGCGACATCATTATTGATGACGGTGCGGTAAATGCTGTGGTCGGTAAGGGCAGTAGCCTACTTGCTAAAGGAGTAATCAAAGTAAGTGGTGACTTTGCACGAGGCGAAGTGGCGCGTGTAACAAATTCTCACGGTAAGTTGGTGGCTCGTGGCATCAGCGCCTACTCAAGTGATGACCTAACTAAAATTACTGGTAAGCACAGTAAAGATATCATCTCTATTTTGGGGCATGATTATGGCTCTGAGGTGATTCATCGCGATGATTTGGTCGTCATTCAGGAATAGAATTAGAGGGAAGCAAAGTGGATTTAACGAATATGGGTAAAGCTGCTAAAGATGCAGCTTTCGAATTAGCGACAGCGTCAACTGCGCAAAAGAACCAAGCTTTAGCGATCATTGCTGATGAGCTAGAAGCAAACTCCGTTGCTATTTTGGCGGCAAACGCTAAAGACATCGAACTTGGCCGTGAAGCGGGTTTAACCGATGCACTGCTTGATCGCCTTTTGCTGAATGAAGAACGATTGACTGCTATTGCGAATGATGTTCGCAACGTCATTAGCTTGAACGATCCTGTAGGCAGCGAAATCGACAGTAAGGTACTGGAAAATGGGATGTCACTGTCTCGTCGCCGTGTACCACTGGGTGTTGTAGGCGTAATTTATGAAGCGCGTCCTAACGTGACTATTGATATTGCGGCGCTGTGCTTGAAAACCGGCAACGCAAGCATTTTGCGTGGCGGCAAAGAGACATTTTTCTCGAATATGGAATTGGTAAAGGTTATTCAGTCTGCGCTAGCAAAGGCGAACCTTCCTGCCGCTTCGGTTCAGTACATTGAAAAGCCAGATCGTGAGCTAGTCTCTCAACTGCTTAAACTGGACGATTACGTCGACATGATCATTCCACGCGGTGGTGCTGGCCTACACAAAATGTGTAAAGAAAACAGCACGATTCCGGTGATTATTGGCGGCTTTGGTATCAGCCATATCTTTGTCGACGAATCCGCTGATCTAGAGAAGTCCCTGAATGTGGTTGAGAACTCTAAAGTTCAACGTCCATCTGCGTGTAACTCACTAGATACGCTGCTCGTGCATGAAAAAATTGCAGCACAGTTTCTGCCAATGATCGTTGAGCGTATGGACGAAAAAGTGACGTTCGTGGCAGAGCCAAAAGCAAAAGAACTCATGGAGCAAGCGAAACAAGTTCGCGATGCTGTTGAAGGTGACTTTGATACGGAATGGTTGAGCTATACCCTTGGTGTAAAAGTCGTGTCTGATGTGAAAGATGCAATTGATCATATGCGTGTTCATAACGCGAGCCACTCAGATGCGATCATGACCAATAGTTTGGAAAACTCAGAACTGTTCATCAATTCTGCCGGTTCGGCGGCGGTTTATGTGAATGCTTCAACGCGCTTTACAGACGGTGCGCAATTTGGCCTTGGCGCAGAAGTCGCAGTATCCACGCAAAAGCTACATGCCCGTGGTCCAATGGGCTTAGAAGAGCTAACTAGCTACAAGTGGGTTGGTAAAGCGAATTACTTAGCACGCAGTTAACACATTCAACGAGATCTTGAGTGAAAAAGGGGCCTTGGGGCCCCTTTTTGTTTTGTCTAACATACCAATTCCGCTACACTACATGAGCTTTTATTTCGGTTTGAAAGCGTTATACCCAAATAGCTTTAATAGAGTCCGTATAACCATGAACGCGTGGTTATCCGTGATTGCTAATGAGGTTATTTTGGTATAGATATGGAGGTGATATGCATTGTCCTTTTTGTTCCGAGAACGATACCAAAGTTATTGATTCCCGCTTAGTGGCAGATGGCCATCAAGTTCGACGTCGCCGTCAGTGCTTGGCGTGTAGCGAGCGTTTTACTACGTTTGAAAGCGCAGAGTTAGTGATGCCTAAAGTGATCAAATCGAATGGCAACCGTGAACCATTTGATGAAGATAAAATGGTTGGCGGTATTCAGCGCGCATTAGAGAAACGCCCAGTGAGTGCCGATTCTATAGAGCTAGCGATCAGCATGATCAAATCACAACTGCGTGCGACGGGTGAACGAGAGGTTCCGAGTGAAATGATTGGTAATTTAGTCATGGACCAACTCAAAGAGCTCGACAAGGTCGCTTATATCCGTTTCGCCTCAGTTTACCGCAGCTTTGAAGACATTCGCGAGTTTGGCGAAGAGATTGCCCGCCTAGAAGACTGAGTAGCTCATGACTCAACACACTCCTGAAAGAGCGTTTTCTGATTTAGATTTCGCCATGATGTCACGAGCTATTAAGTTAGCGAGACGTGGCATTTATACCACCGCCCCAAATCCAAATGTGGGGTGCGTCATCGTTCGTGATGAAGAAATTGTTGGTGAGGGCTATCACCACCGCGCTGGTGAGCCGCATGCCGAAGTGCACGCGATGCGCATGGCGGGTGAAAAAGCAGTTGGTGCAACCGCTTATGTGACGCTCGAACCTTGCTCTCATTACGGCCGTACACCGCCATGTGCTGAAGGGCTAATCAAAGCCAAAGTGGCTCGTGTGGTTTGCGCAATGGTAGACCCAAACCCTAAAGTTGCGGGGCGGGGCATCCAGATGTTGCGTGATGCCGGAATTGAAGTACAAATCGGCTTGTTAGAGCAAGATGCCCTTGCCCTTAACCCTGGTTTTATAAAGTACATGCGTACAGGCATGCCGTTTGTTCAATTAAAAATGGCAGCCAGTTTGGATGGGCAAAGCGCACTCAGCAATGGGCAGAGCCAATGGATCACCTCCCCAGCGGCCCGCCAAGATGTGCAGCGTTATCGAGCGATGAGTGGTGGCATTCTCTCTACCAGCAAAACGGTGATTGATGATAATGCGTCACTCAATGTGCGTTGGGATGACTTACCTACCAGTGTTCAAGCGCAGTATTTACGAGAAGAACTTCGTCAACCAGTACGTGTAATCTTAGACCGTCAGAACCATTTAACGGATGCGCTCAAGCTGTTCCACACCGATGGAGAGCGAGTTATTGTTAGCCCAGATGGAGACAGTATCCCTCTATTGGACAGCGCTGACCAAATTGACTTATCAACAACATTAAAACGTATCTCGGATGAGCACCACATCAATCACTTATGGGTTGAAGCTGGAGCAACGCTAGCCAGCGCGATGATAAAGGCTAATCTTGTAGATGAGCTCATTGTTTACCTTGCGCCAAAACTCATGGGCAGCGATGGTCGGGGGCTGATTGGTGCTTTAGGGTTAAGCGCTATGGCTGACGTCACTGATTTAAACATTACAGACGTTCGTATGGTTGGGGTAGACATTCGCATCACTGCCACCATCAAACGTAAAGAACTTAGATAAGAAATAGTATGTTTACAGGAATAGTAGAAGCAGTTGGCAAGTTAGCTGCGATTACGCCGAAGGGCGAAGACATCACCGTCACAGTTGAAACGGGGACTCTTGATATGTCAGACGTTAAGTTAGGCGATAGCATCGCGACCAATGGTGTTTGCTTAACGGTAGTTGACTTCGGAAGCCATTATTACAGTGCTGATCTGTCATTAGAAACCTTGAAGAAAACTGGGTTTGCTGAATACCAAGTAGGCGATAAGGTGAATCTAGAAAAAGCCATGTTACCAACAACGCGATTGGGGGGACATATCGTTTCTGGCCATGTCGATGGGGTTGGTGAAATTGTCGAACGCAATTTAGTTGGCCGCGCGATAGAGTTTTGGGTTGCAATGCCTGCGGAAATTAGCAAGTACGTCGCAGAGAAAGGCTCGATTACCGTTGATGGTATTAGCCTAACTGTCAACGACTTACGTAAAAATGCTTTTAAGCTGACGATCGTTCCTCATACGAGTGAAGAAACTACGATTGACCAGTTTCAAGTGGGACGTAAAGTAAACTTAGAAGTTGATGTACTTGCTCGTTATATGGAGCGTTTACTGCAAGGACAGCAAGAAGATAAGGCCGAGTCTCGTATCACGATGGACTTTTTACAGCAAAACGGTTTTGCATAAGTCTTGGGAGTGGCTGCGTGAGGCATGCGATAAAGAGCAGACTCACAGAACACCGCGAGATTCATTGACTTGCTTGGTGCAAAGCTCAAACTATTGACCTAACTAGCATTCACTGCAACATGATTTTTCATTGCTGTCGCAATAACAAATTTAGAATAACGGGATAACAGACTATGCCAATCAGTACGCCACAAGAAATTATTGATGATATTCGCGCAGGCAAAATGGTCATCCTAATGGATGATGAAGACCGCGAGAATGAAGGTGACTTGATCATGGCTGCCGAGCATATTACGCCGGAAGCCATCAACTTTATGGCAACCTATGGCCGTGGCCTGATTTGTTTAACCATGACCAAAGATCGTTGCGAAAGCCTAGGTCTGCCACCAATGGTGCAAGACAATAATGCGCAATACACAACCAACTTTACCGTTTCTATTGAGGCGGCAGAAGGAGTAACGACGGGTATTTCAGCCGCGGATCGCGCACGTACGGTTCAAGCGGCAGTCGCGCCAAACGCCAAAGCTGCGGATTTGGTGCAGCCTGGTCATATCTTCCCGCTCGCAGCCCAAGACGGTGGTGTACTGACTCGCGCTGGTCACACTGAAGCTGGCTGTGATTTGGCTCGCCTTGCTGGTTTAGAGCCTGCATCGGTGATTGTTGAGATCTTAAATGACGACGGCACTATGGCTCGTCGCCCTGATCTAGAGATCTTCGCAGAGAAGCACGGTATTAAATTGGGCACTATTGCCGACCTAATTGAGTACCGCAATAACACTGAGACAACGATTGAACGTGTGGCAGAGTGCAAGTTACCGACAGAGTTTGGCGAGTTCACGTTAGTCACGTACAAGGACACCATTGATAACCAAGTGCATTACGCAATGTGCAAGGGCGATTTGAAAGAAAAAGCGCCATTGGTTCGCGTTCACCTCCAAGATGTCTTTACTGATTTATTACGTAGCGATCGCAATGCAGAGCGCAGCTGGACACTAGATAAGGCAATGAAACGCATTGGTGAAGAAGGCGGTGTGCTGGTTGTTCTTGGCCATGAAGAATCGACCGATCTACTTATTCATCGTGTGAAGATGTTTGAAGCGCAAGACAAAGGTGAAGCACCAACGCTTGCTAAGAAACAGGGCACGTCTCGCCGTGTTGGTGTGGGGTCACAGATTCTTGCGGATCTCGGTGTACATGATATGCGCCTTCTGTCATCGACCAACAAAAAGTACCACGCATTAGGTGGTTTTGGTCTGAACGTGGTTGAGTACGTCTGCGAGTAACAACCGAACAATAAGTTCCTAGTCTTTTACGCACTCAACTCGTCAATGGCTAGGAACCGGTGATTTGCCTCCAATTTCCATTAGATATTGCTCACAAATTTGTGCTAGAATCCGGCGATTCTCACTTGATGAACATATTTCACTTATAAATAGAGTTAAAGGAAAGCTTATGAAAGTGATCGAGGGTGGCTTCCCAGCGCCAAATGCAAAAATTGCTATCGTTATTTCTCGTTTCAACAGTTTTATTAACGAAAGCCTACTTTCTGGTGCGATCGATACACTAAAGCGTCACGGACAAGTAAGCGAAGACAACATCACGGTTGTGCGTTGTCCAGGTGCCGTAGAACTACCTCTAGTAGCTCAGCGTGTTGCTAAAACTGGCAAATTCGACGCTATTGTTTCTCTAGGGTCTGTTATTCGCGGTGGAACGCCTCACTTTGACTATGTTTGTAGTGAAATGAACAAAGGTCTAGCACAAGTGTCTATGGAATTCAGCATTCCAGTAGCATTTGGTGTTTTGACTGTTGATACGATCGATCAAGCGATTGAACGCGCAGGAACCAAGGCTGGTAATAAAGGTGCAGAGGCTGCACTAAGCGCACTTGAAATGATTAATGTACTATCTGAAATTGATTCCTAATGGGGGCCAGTGTGAAACCAGCCGCACGTCGTAACGCACGTCAATTCGCTCTACAGGCGATCTACTCATGGCAAATTACTAAAGAGAATGTTGCCAAGATTGAAGAACAGTTTTTGTCTGGCGACAAATACGATGAAGAAGAACTTCATGCATCTGAGCCAGCGCTTGCTGCTCCAGAAACAGACGTAGCTTACTTCCGTGAACTACTAAGCGGTGTTGTACTTAGCCACGCTGAGCTAGATAGCAAAATTCGTCCATACATCTCTCGTCCTATGCAGGATTTAGATATGATGGAACTTGCTCTTCTTCGCCTTGCTATGTACGAGATGACTCGTCGCGAAGATGTTCCTTACAAAGTTGTTATCAATGAAGCGATTGAACTTGCAAAAGTCTTCGCAGCAGAAGATAGCCACAAGTTTGTGAACGGTGTACTTGATAAAGCAGCACCTCACATTCGTAAGAAATAAAGATTTCTTCAATGAAAAGGTCAGCACATGCTGACCTTTTTTGTATCAAAAGCTTTTACATCAAAAAGTAAGTGAATTATGTCTGGTGAATTTAATCTGATAGACAAATACTTCGTCGGTCGTCAGAGCCAACGTAAAGATGTCCATCTAGCCGCTGGTGATGATTGTGCTTTGGTCAAAGCGCCAGCTAATGTTCAGATTGCGATTAGCACGGATACATTGGTGGCTGGAACGCATTTCTTATCCGATGCAAATCCGGCGTGGGTGGCGCACAAAGCATTAGCTTCTAACATCAGTGATTTGGCAGCGATGGGAGCAACGCCTGCATGGGTGAGCTTTGCATTAACGATGCCCGAGCCAGATGAAGAATGGCTTGCACCTTTCTGTGATGCATTTTTCGAACTGGCTGATTACTATGGTATCCAGTTAATAGGCGGTGACACCACCAAAGGGCCATTGTGTCTGACACTAACGGTGCAAGGTTTTGTACCTGAAGACAAAGCGCTCACGCGATCCGGCGCAAAGCCTGGGGATTGGGTATACGTAACGGGAAACCTTGGCGATGCAAAAGCTGGCTTGGATGTGATTCTAGATGACTCTCTGCGCAGCAGAGTCGGCGCGGAAGCACTAGAGCGAGCTCATTACCTTAGTTCTCCGCGTGTGCTTGCTGGACAAGCTCTTGTTGGCTTAGCCTCGTCGGCGATAGATATTTCAGATGGTTTAATCTCTGATATTAAGCACATTTTACAGCGATCTCAGGTTGGGGTGAGTATTGATGTCTCTCAGCTACCGATCTCTTCAGAATTAGTCCAGTTTTTAGATGATAAGATCAGCGCGCAGCAGTATGCTTTAGCAAGTGGCGAAGAATACGAGTTGTGTTTTACCGTGCCGGAGCAAAATCGAGGCTCGTTACAAAGCGCTTTATCTCATACTGGCTGTAAGGTCACATGTATTGGTCAAATCCGACCAAATGGAACCTTCGAGCTGCATGATAACAATCAACCACTTGATTGGGACTTAAGTGGCTTCGACCACTTTAAATGATCTGAGCTAAGCTCTAGCCAAGAGCCTGTTACTATTGAGCAACTCGCAGGCATGACGATTGAAACCAAACTAGCAGTATAGGTTTAAGGATATGACCAACCCTCTTTCTCTGATTTCATTAAAGAACCCGTGGCATCTATTGGCGACGGGTTTTGGCAGCGGATTATCTCCGTTTATCCCAGGAACAATGGGCACATTGGCGGCCGTGCCCTTCTTTTTGTTGTTGGCGCAATTGCCATTTACGGCGTATGTCATTGTTGTTCTGATTTCGTGTGTGATCGGTATTCAAATCTGCCAAGTGACGTCAGCAGACATGAAAGTACATGATCATGGTTCAATCGTATGGGATGAATTTGCGGGTTTTTGGATTACGATGGGCATCGTCCCTGCGTTAAATATTCCACTCACTGAGTGGAAATGGCTGCTCACTGGCTTCATCTTGTTCCGTTTTTTCGACATGGTAAAACCGTGGCCAATTGGGTGGCTAGATAAGCGAGTTCACGGTGGGTTGGGTATTATGGTTGATGATATCGTGGCGGGAGTTATGGCAGGTGTTGCCCTGTTTCTAGTCGCAAAATACGCAGGCTGGATGAATTAAACGTTGGACATAAAAAAGGGATGCCATGAGCATCCCTTTTTAAATTCTATTTTGCTAAATAATCCAAGATGGATTGTTCAATCCCTTTTGCATCGAGACCAAGCTCTTCATGCAGTTCATCTTGTGTTCCCTGATGAATAAACTCATCTGGTAAACCTAGGTTCAACACAGGTTTAATGATTTTATCTTTCATCATGAACTCAACGACACCAGCACCTGCACCACCTGCGATAACATTTTCTTCTAACGTCACGAGCACATCATGATCTGCGGCTAATTGACGAATTAATGCTTCATCGAGCGGCTTCACAAAGCGCATATCAGCAACAGTGGCGTTAAGGTATTCTGCCGCTTCTAGCGCGTTACCCAAGAAAGTACCAAAGTTCAGAATAGCAACTTTTTCACCTTGGCGAACCATGCGTCCTTTACCGATTTCTAAAGCCGTAAACTCAGTTTCGATTTCTACGCCCATCCCGCTACCGCGAGGGTATCGAACCGCACTAGGGCCAGTATGTTTATGGCCAGTGTAAAGCATTTGTCGACATTCGTTTTCGTCACTTGGCGCCATGATCACCATGTTCGGAATACAGCGCATAAAGCTTAGATCGAATGCGCCTTGGTGAGTTTGGCCGTCTGCACCAACGAGACCTGCACGGTCGATAGCGAACATTACTGGTAAATCCATGATCGCGATATCGTGGATCAGTTGGTCATAACCACGTTGCAAGAAAGTCGAATAGATAGCTACGATTGGATGATCGCCAGCAATTGCCATACCTGTTGCAAGTGTCACAGCGTGTTGCTCAGCAATCGCCACGTCAAAGTATTGGTCTGGATATTCTTTTGAGAAACGTACCATACCAGAGCCTTCGCGCATTGCTGGCGTAATTGCCATTAGCTTAGGATCTTGGGCCGCCATATCACATAAAAAGTCACCAAAGATCTTTGAGTAAGTTGGCTTACCGCCACTGCTTTTCGGTAGACAGTTATGCGTTGGATCGAATTTAGGAACACCGTGGTAGCCGATAGGATCTTTCTCGGCAGGCTCATAACCTTTGCCTTTCTTGGTCATGATGTGCAGGAACTGAGGACCTTTGAGCTCACGCATGTTTTTTAGCGTTTTGACGAGTTCATTGACGTCGTGCCCATCAATCGGACCAATGTAATTAAAGCCGAACTCTTCGAACAGAGTACCAGGCACTACCATGCCTTTGAGGTGCTCTTCCGTACGGCGAACCAACTCTTTAATAGGTGGAACACCAGACAGCACTTTCTTACCGCCTTCACGGATAGAAGTGTACAAGCTGCCAGAAAGTACCTTAGCAAGGTGGTTATTCAGCGCGCCTACGTTTTCTGAAATCGACATTTCGTTGTCGTTCAAAATCACCAACATATCAGGATGAACGTCGCCAGCGTGGTTCATAGCTTCGAATGCCATGCCTGCTGTAATTGCGCCATCGCCAATCACACTGACAATTTTACGACCTTTGCCTTCTTTTTGTGCGCTGATGGCCATGCCAAGACCTGCACTAATCGATGTCGAAGAGTGACCGACAGATAAGGTGTCATATTCACTTTCTTCACGCCAAGGGAAAGGGTGTAGACCATCCTTTTGGCGAATTGTTGGCATTTTATCGCGACGTCCGGTGAGGATTTTATGCGGGTAAGCCTGATGACCAACATCCCAGATCAATTTGTCGATAGGGGTGTTGTAAACATAATGCAGAGCGACAGTTAGCTCCACGGTGCCTAAGCCAGACGCTAAGTGTCCGCTAGATTGGCTCACTGAATTTAGCAGATACGTTCGCAGTTCATCACACAGATTTGGTAATGTTTCTTTCGGAAGGAGACGTAATTCTTCCGGTGTATTTGCTAACGCCAGTGTTGGGTACTTTGAAATATCAAGAGTCATATAAATGCGCGCTTATAGTGTTAATTTTTGCGCTCGATGACATATCGGGCGAACTCTTCGAGTAACTGAGTATTGTATGGGATAGCTTCCAATGCTTGAAGTGCTTCCTGTAACAGAGTGTGAGCTTTCTCTATGGCTCCCTCTAAACCCAGCAGGGAAGGATAAGTGCTCTTATTCAGACCTTGGTCGGAACCTTGAGGCTTACCCAGTGTTTCTGTGTCACTGATGATATCAAGAATATCGTCTTGAACCTGAAACGCCAAACCAATTGCTTTTGAGTAGCGCTCCAAGTGAGGTAGAACCTCGATACCTTTCTCACCAGCAGCTAATGCACCTAATTTTACCGCACAATCAATCAGAGCTCCGGTTTTTTTACGGTGTATCTCTTCCATTTCTTCAAGAGAAACTTGGCGATTTTCTGCGCCTAAATCTAAAGCTTGTCCAACACACATGCCGTTGGCGCCAGAAGAATGCGCCAACGCTTTGATCATGTTGATGCGTTGAGTCTCGGCTGCCGGGTTTAATTGACCATCGGCAATAATGGTGAAGGCGAGAGTTTGTAGTGCATCACCTGTCAGTATTGCGGTTGCTTCATCAAACTTAATATGACAAGTTGGTTGACCTCGACGCAGTTCATCATCGTCCATGGCTGGCAGATCATCATGAATGAGTGAGTAGGCATGTATACATTCGATAGCAGCGGCAGGAGTGTCTAAGTCTTCAGGTTTACAGCCGAGCATTTGACCTGTGATGTAAACAAGAAAAGGGCGAACGCGTTTTCCACCTAGCAAAAGGCCGTATTTCATTGCTTGAATCAATGGCTGCTCTTGATATGGAAGCTGATCGAGCCACAAGTTCAATTGCTGATTGTTTCTTTGTTGAAAAGACGTCAATGTCTGTTGCATCACATTGCTCACTACTGATGGTTATTCTGAATCTGGTTTGAAGTCACTCAGTGGTGCTTCATCATCTTCGCTAAGAAGAATACTTACGCGCTGTTCGGCGTCGCTAAGTTTAGTTTGGCCAGCACGAGCTAAGGCAATGCCTCGTTCAAACTTACGTAGAGCATCATCTAGGGCAAGATCGCCATTTTCTAATTGATCAACCAAGCTATCAAGCTCTTCAATGGTTGCTTCGAAGGTCATGTTTTCTGGTTTCTTGACCGCCATCTTTTTTCTGCCTTAATCAAGCCTTGGAGAAGATGCACGAAAGTTACCTTAGCCTAGTAACTTGGTCAAATTTAACCTTATATAATTGTCACAAAATTAGCGTTAAACGAGCCTAAGCGCTGAAACCCCATATTTTGGTTAAGGTTGTTAAGTCTAATTTGTGATCCATTAGCTAAGATTTTTCTAAAAATTCTGCGCGAGTTGTCGATACAGGTAATAATCCGCCCAATGGCAGTATTTGAGTATAGCGTGAGGAGTGCTTTGTGGATTTAGCAACCCTATTAGGTTTGATTGGTGGTTTTGCATTCGTCATTATGGCGATGGTGCTTGGTGGCAGCATCGGCATGTTTGTCGATGTCACGTCGATCCTTATTGTCGTTGGTGGCTCAATATTTGTAGTACTGATGAAGTTCACAATGGGACAGTTCTTTGGTGCAACAAAGATCGCAGGCAAAGCCTTCATGTTTAAAGCGGATGAACCGGAAGACTTGATCGCAAAAATTGTGGAAATGGCCGATGCGGCACGTAAAGGTGGTTTTCTTGCTCTTGAAGAGATGGAAATTAATAACACTTTTATGCAAAAAGGTATTGATTTGCTTGTTGATGGCCATGATGCCGACGTGGTAAGAGCTGCCTTAAAAAAAGACATCGCGCTTACGGATGAACGACATACTCAAGGCACTGGCGTATTTCGCGCCTTTGGTGACGTTGCCCCTGCAATGGGGATGATTGGTACCTTGGTTGGCTTAGTCGCGATGCTTTCAAATATGGATGATCCAAAAGCGATTGGACCAGCAATGGCGGTTGCGCTCTTAACCACATTGTATGGCGCGATCCTGTCCAACATGGTGTTTTTCCCTATCGCGGATAAGCTTTCTCTGCGCCGTGACCAAGAAACGCTAAACCGCCGTTTGATCATGGATGGCGTATTAGCGATTCAAGATGGTCAAAATCCGCGAGTTATTGATAGTTACTTGAAGAACTACCTCAACGAAGGTAAACGTGCCCTTGAGATTGACGAGTAACTTGGAGAGTAGTGATGGATGATGAAGATAACAAATGCGATTGTCCGCCACCCGGTCTCCCGTTATGGATGGGGACATTCGCGGACTTAATGTCGCTACTGATGTGTTTCTTTGTTCTTCTGCTCTCGTTTTCTGAGATGGACGTGCTGAAGTTCAAACAGATTGCGGGATCAATGAAATTTGCCTTCGGTGTACAAAATCAACTTGAAGTGAAAGACATTCCCAAAGGTACTAGCATCATTGCTCAAGAATTTCGACCGGGCCGACCGGAACCAACGCCGATTGATGTCATCATGCAGCAAACCATGGACATCACTCAGCAGACGCTCGAATTTCATGAAGGGGAGTCTGACCGAGCTGGTGGCACAAAGCGTGATGAAGGCAAGTTAACGGGGGGCCAGTCGCCAGAAACGTCAACGCAAAACAATCAATCTGCAGAAGCGGACATGCAACAGCAGCAATCTGAAGAGATGTCGCAAGAGATGGAAACCTTGATGGAAAGCATCAAGAAAGCCTTAGAGCGAGAGATTGAACAAGGTGCCATTGAAGTTGAAAATCTTGGCCAACAGATTGTCATACGCATGCGTGAAAAAGGTGCATTCCCTGAAGGTTCGGCTTTCTTGCAGCCTAAATTCCGCCCTTTAGTTCGACAAATTGCAGAGTTAGTAAAAGACGTGCCAGGCATTGTGCGAGTATCTGGTCATACGGACAACCGACCGTTGGACTCTGAGCTTTATCGTTCTAACTGGGATCTCTCCTCTCAGCGCGCCGTATCGGTCGCACAAGAGATGGAGAAGGTGAGAGGTTTCTCTCATCAACGTTTGAGAGTGCGAGGCATGGCAGATACTGAACCATTGTTGCCGAATGATTCTGATGAAAATCGCGCGCTTAACCGGCGGGTTGAAATCAGCATCATGCAAGGCGAGCCACTATACAGTGAAGAAGTGCCTGTAATTCAATAACTAGACTTTGGTTTTAAGTCAGTAGAGAGATAAGAAAGCGAGCAGATTGCTCGCTTTTTTTGTTTTTCCAATCCGCTTGGGTGTATAATCTTGCGCCTTAAAAGTGAGCTCAGACTACTTTTTGTGACTGAAACGCGGTTTTACTGCGTATGAAGCATTGAAGTTGAGTGTCACTCTTTGTTGATTGCGAAACTAACCTGCGAATTAGACTATGAAATTTATTGTAAAGCCCCATCCAGAAATTTTTGTAAAAAGTGAATCTGTGCGTAAGCGCTTCACAAAGATTTTAGAGTGCAACATTCGTAACATCATTAAGAGCCGCACGGAATCTGTCGCGGTATTCAACCGTCGTGATCACATTGAAGTGACCTCTGAGAGTAACGAATTCCACGCTGAAGTTCTTGAGGTTTTGACTCATACACCAGGCATTCACCACGTACTGGAAGTGAAGCAGACCGAATTTAAAGATTTGCACGATATCTTCGAACAAGTACTGGAGCTAAATCGCTCTGCACTCGAAAATAAAACCTTTGTTGTACGTGCGAAGCGTCGCGGTAAGCACGACTTTACCTCTATCGAACTAGAGCGTTATGTCGGCGGTGGTTTAAACCAAGCGATTGAGAGCGCAAGAGTTAAGCTGCAAAACCCAGACGTGACGATCAAGGTAGAAGTCTCGAACGACAAGCTAAACCAAGTGCTGGCTCGTCATAAAGGTTTAGGCGGCTTCCCACTGGGCACGCAAGAAGACGTGTTGAGCTTGATCTCTGGTGGTTTTGACTCTGGTGTTTCTAGCTACCTTCATATCAAGCGTGGCTCAAAAGTACATTACTGCTTCTTTAACCTAGGTGGTCCAGCACACGAAATCGGCGTTAAGCAGGTTTCTCACTACCTATGGAACAAATACGGTTCTTCTGCAAAAGTACGTTTCATTTCAGTTGATTTCGAACCTGTGGTTGCGGAAATCCTAGAGAAAGTCGATGACGGCCAAATGGGGGTTATCTTGAAGCGTATGTTCATGCGTGCAGCAGGCATGATCGCTCAGAAGATGAAGATCGAAGCATTGGTGACTGGCGAAGCGCTCGGTCAGGTATCGAGCCAAACGCTAACTAACCTCCGCCATATCGATAACGTAACGGACACGTTGATTCTGCGCCCACTTATCAACTGGGATAAAGAAGACATCATTAACCTAGCACGCGAAATCGGCACGGAAGACTTTGCGAAGACTATGCCAGAGTATTGTGGTGTTATTTCTAAGAAGCCGACAGTAAAAGCGATTAAAGCGAAGCTAGAAGCGGAAGAAGAGAAATTTGACTTTAGCATTCTTGAGCAAGTAGTTCGTGATGCACGCATGATGGACATTCGTGATATCGCGAAAGAGTCTGAGCAAGCAGCACCAGAAGTCGAGCAGGTTGAGGCGGTAGAAGAGCACGCGGTTGTGCTAGATATTCGTAGTCCTGAAGAGGAAGACGATAACCCGCTCGAAATCGAAGGTGTGGATGTGAAACATATCCCATTCTACAAGTTGGGTACACAGTTTGGTGATTTAGACCAATCTAAGACATATTTACTGTACTGTGACCGCGGTGTGATGAGCCGTCTGCAAGCGCTTTACTTGCAAGAGCAAGGCTTCAATAACGTAAAAGTTTACCGCCCATAGTTGACTGATAAAAAGACGTTAAAAGGCGCAAATTGAGACATCAATTTGCGCCTTTTTTGTTTTTGATCGCGTTACAGCTAATCATTACTTAGCATAATGTTGAGGCTTATCGCAAAGCCATACACTTTGTGTTGATATAACGATAATTAATCCGAAAGAAGAGTAATAAAGTGATGTTGCTGCCAGATATACGGATGAGATTTTCGATAGATAAAAAAACACCGCCTAATTTAGGCGGTGTAACAAATTTGACAGACAGGTCAAAAATAAATACAGGAAGTATATGTTTTATCACAGGGAGTGTGGACAAAACATTATGGTAGAAATCTACCTAACTCGAAATACGAGTTTGCAAACACAACATCGCAACAACGAAGCCAATTGATTTCCAAAGAAATCAAGCCGTTCAGGCTCGTGTTGCGGGGTGAAATATAGAATTTATCTGGCTGTTCGACAACGGACATTTTATAATGTTTCAGATTAAAAAAACTAATCCTATTTGAGGTCCCATATGTCTCGCAGATTGCCTCCGTTAAATTCGCTTCGAGTCTTCGAAGCGGCTGCTCGTCATCTCAGTTTTACGCGAGCAGCAGAAGAGTTGTTTGTTACTCAAGCCGCGGTCAGTCACCAGATTAAAGCACTCGAAGAGTTCTTATCGTTGAAGCTCTTTCGTCGCCGTAATCGTTCGCTATTGTTGACAGAAGAAGGACAAAGTTACTTTCTCGACATCAAAGATATTTTCACCTCGATTGCCGAGGCGACAGATAAGGTATTGGAACGTAGTGAAAAAGGGGCATTGACGATCAGTCTACCGCCGAGTTTTGCTATCCAATGGTTGGTGCCTCGTTTGGCCGACTTTAATGCTCAAGAGCCAGATATCGATGTACGTATTAAAGCTGTGGATATGGATGAAGGTTCACTGACTGATGATGTAGATGTGGCTATCTACTATGGCCGTGGGAATTGGCCGGGTTTGCGAGCGGATAAATTGTACCAAGAGTTTCTGATCCCACTTTGTTCACCTTCGTTACTTTTAGGCAACAAACCATTAGAATCTCTAAGTGACCTCAAATTACACACTTTGTTACATGATACTTCGCGTAAAGACTGGAAGCAGTTTGCGCGTCATTACAACATCGAAGGTATCAATGTAAACCACGGTCCTATTTTCAGTCACTCGACGATGGTGCTACAGGCTGCTGCGCATGGTCAGGGGGTTGCGCTTGGTAACAACGTACTCGCCAAGCCAGAAATGGAAGCTGGACGACTCATCGCGCCATTCGACGAGGTGTTGATCTCCAAGAATGCATTCTACGTGGTGTGTCATGAACAGCAGGCAGATATGGGCCGAATCGCAACGTTTAGAGACTGGATGTTAGCGACCGCGAGAAAAGAGCAAGAGGAAGTACTAGATGAGCCAATGGATAGTTGAGGGACCTGAAAGCGGTCCTCTATTTATCTTTGCCCATGGCGCTGGAGCGGGGATGGAACATGATTTCATGGCCGCCGTTGCCAAAGGATTAGTTGAACAAGGAATTCGCGTGGTGCGATTTAACTTCCCGTATATGATTAAGCGAGCGGAAGATGGGAAAAAGCGTCCACCAGATCGTGCGCCAAAACTGCTGGAAGCCTATGAAGAAGTGATTGCTCACTTTACCTCTCAACCTATTGTCATTGGTGGTAAGTCAATGGGTGGCCGCATGTCGAGTTTACTGGCTGAAAATGAGCTGGTGGCGGGCATTGCTTGTTTAGGGTTTCCATTTCACCCTCCGGGAAAGCCAGAAAAGTTCAAAGGCGATCACTTAGCGAATATCGAGAAACCTACGCTGATTCTACAAGGGGAGCGAGACACCTTTGGTAAGCGTGAGGAGTTCGATGACTTTGTCCTTTCATCGCAAGTTAAGGTGAGTTTTTTACCTGATGGTGACCACAGCTTTAAACCGCGCAAGAGCTCAGGCCATACCGAGGCGGGTAACATCGATCTCGCGGTAGAGCAGTTAGCGGCGTTTATCAAAGAGGTGCACCGTGAAAAGTAAGTGGTTACTCTCATTTTCTGGTCTGTCTGGGCTGGTTTCTGTCGCTCTAGGAGCCTTTGCTGCACATGGGCTAAAAGCTCAGCTAGCTCCGTATTTACTTGGCGTATTTGAGACTGGAGTGTTGTACCAATTTATTCACACGCTGGCGATTGTGTTTTGTGCGGTTTTATTGCTATTGAATTTGGGACAAAAAGCACAAAAATATTTTTTCATTGCAGCGATTTGCTTTATCATCGGCATCTTTTGTTTTAGCGGCAGTCTTTACGCGCTGGCGCTGACAGGCATTAAGTGGTTTGGGCCCATTACTCCAATGGGAGGATTACTGTTCATGATTGGTTGGTGTCTGTTCTTTTTTGCTGCGTTCAATATCAAAGAGGTCTCCAAGTGAAACAACTAATGCTCTATTGCCGTTCTGGCTTTGAGAAAGAGTGTGCTGGTGAAATTCAGGACAAAGCGACACAGTTGGAAGTGTATGGCTTCCCTCGTGTGAAGAGAAACTCAGGTTATGTTGTCTTCGAGTGTTACCAAGATGGAGATGCGGACAAACTTGCGAGAGGTTTGGACTTTAAGTCGTTAATCTTCGCTCGCCAAATGTTTGCGGTAGCGGCTGAGTTTCAATCGCTGCCAAGTGATGACCGCATTAGCCCAATTTTGAATGAGCTAGCAGACATTGAAGCGTTTCCTCGCTGTGGGGATTTGAGAATTGAAACTCCGGATACGAATGAAGCGAAAGAGCTACTGAAATTCTGCCGTAAATTTACTGTCCCAATGCGTCAAGCGTTGCGCGGTAAAGGTTTAATGTTGAACAAAGACAACGCGAAGAAGCCAGTACTGCACATTTGTTTTGTGGAGCCTGGCCACTGTTATGTCGGTTATTCTTACACTGACAATAACTCTCAGTTCTTCATGGGTATTCCTCGCCTTAAGTTCCCAGCAGACGCCCCAAGTCGTTCAACGCTTAAACTGGAAGAAGCATTTCACGTCTTTATTCCACGTGAAGAGTGGGATGAGCGTTTAGCTCCAGGAATGTGGGGGGTCGATTTAGGGGCATGTCCAGGCGGTTGGACGTACCAATTGGTGAAGCGCTCGATGTTCGTTCACTGTGTCGATAACGGCATGATGGCAGACAGCTTGATGGAAACCGGCCAGATCAAGCATCATATGGTGGATGGTTTTAAATTCGAACCAGACCGTAAGAACGTAACATGGATTGTTTGTGACATGGTAGAAAAGCCAGCTCGTGTTGCTCACCTTATGGGCCAGTGGCTGTTAAAAGGTTGGGCGAAAGAGGCAATCTTTAACCTTAAGCTGCCAATGAAAGGCCGCTATGACGAGGTGCTGCAAGACCTTGAAAACCTGAAGCAGTTCCTGATTGATAATAAGGTAAAGTTCAGACTACAAGCTAAGCATTTGTATCATGATCGTGAAGAGATCACGATTCATATCCAGTGTCTATCGAACATTTCGCCGTACTAATTCTATCTCCGAGTCATTTGGGGATAGTCCCGAGAATAGAAAAAGCGCCTTCAAATGGCGCTTTTTTATTGTCTGATAGCTCTATGGTTTGAAACCATCATCAGACACTATTCCGCCTTATTTGGTCCTGTAAAGCGAATGTCCTGTAAGTTAAAGCCGAGTTCAATGTCGCACTTTAAAGCCGCGACGCGTTTACATAAGCGTGCAGACTCAATGTGCTCGTCTAATTTTTTACGGTATTTCGGTGCGAGGTCTTCACTGGCGTAGGCTGCTTCAATATTCTCAAACTGAGTAAGAATCTCTTTCGCCGCTTTTGGTCCAATGCCCGGAACCCCAGGCACTTGGCTAGAGCTGATCCCCGTTAACCCCCAATAATCGGCCAGTTGGCTTGGTTTTACGCCGAACTCTTTTTCGATAAACGGTTCATCTAACCAACGATGTTGGAAGTAATCACGGATCTGTAGGGTAGGAGAAAGCAGCTGACAGTAGCCTTTATCCGTAGAAACGATGGTGACTTTTTCACCATGACTGGCCACTTTCGTCGCGAGAGTAGCAACCAAGTCGTCCGCTTCATCGCCTTCAGAAAGCAATGAATCAATACCTTGTTCCCACCATGCTTGCTGAATCGCATCTAGACCTTGCATCAGTGGTTCCGGCATTGGTTTTCGATTTTGCTTATAGTCTGGAAGAATCTCAGCTCGCCACCCTCTGTCTTGTTCATGGTGATCGAAAACCGCAATGATGTGTGTCGGGTTGGCTTCTGACAGAATGCGAGTGAGGGTTCTTTGTGTCGTGGTGATGGTTCTTGCTATGTCGGTTGGATCCGGTTGTGCAGAGTGCACTCGGCGGATCAGGTTTAGGGCATCAATAATAACAAGATGAATAGACATAATGACTTAGCAATAAAAAAGGGGCGTAATGCCCCTAGTGTAACGAATGCTAGCCTGACTATCGACCACCAATTTCTGGGTGAGCGATGCGATAACACGGTTCGTAGTCTGAACCGCCAGGTAATTTCATTCGGTGTTGTTCGACAAAGTCTTGTAGTAACTTATCGAGCTTTTTCATTAGCACAGGATCACCGTGAATGGTGAAAGGGCCTCGACGTTCGATTTCTCGAATTCCTTCGGCTTTCACGTTACCAGCCACGATACCGGAGAAGGCTTGGCGCAGGTTGGCCGCTAAGACTTGAGGTTCTTGATCTAAGCTTAAATCCAATTGCTCCATCGACTCATGAGTTGGATCGAATGGTAACTGGAAGTTAGGCTCGATTTTTAATGACCAGTTAAAGCTATAAGCATCGCCTTTTTCTTTTCGGTGAAGGCGTACAGAGTCCATTGAGCGCTTCATGATACGTGCCACTTCTGCCGGATCGTCAATGACGATCTCGTAATGCTTTTGACCTTCTTCGCCAAGTGTATCGCGAACAAACTCGTCGATAGAGCGGAAGTACTCTTCACTCTCTTTTGGTCCAGTTAACACGATAGGCATTGGCTGATCGGCGTTGTCTGGGTGCATCATAATGCCAAGAATATACAGCAACTCTTCTGCAGTGCCCGGACCACCAGGGAAAATCACAATGCCATGTGCCATACGTACAAAGGCTTCCAAACGCTTTTCGATGTCCGGCATGATAACCAGCTCATTCACGATTGGGTTTGGTGGCTCGGCTGCAATAATCGAAGGCTCGGTTAAACCAAGATAACGTTGCTGAGTATAACGCTGCTTCGCATGTCCGATAGCGGCACCTTTCATTGGTCCTTCCATCGCACCAGGGCCACAACCCGTGCAGATATTAAGTTCACGCAAGCCAAGCTCGTTACCGACTTCACGTGTGTATTGATATTCCACGCCATTGATAGAGTGACCACCCCAACACACGACGAGGTTTGGCTCGATACCTGGTGTGAGTGCTCTGGCATTACGCAGAATACCGAACACGAGGTTAGTGATGTGAATTGGGTTCGTCAGGTTGAGTCGTTGTGCGTCTGCTAAATGCATATTGACATAAACGATATCGCGTAACACGGAGAACAGATGCTCTTGGATACCTTTAATTATCTCGCCATCGACAAAGGCGTGCTCAGGTGGGTTAGTCAGCTCAAGCTTAATACCACGCTCGCGGCGCACTACGTTGACATCAAACGACTGGTGTTTATCGAGCAGCTCTTTCGAGTTATCGGTATGACTGCCGGAGTTCAACACCGCTAACGTGCAGTTGCGGTACAGTTGATAAAGTTCACTCGAGGCCGTGTTTTTTAAGCGCTCTACTTCTAATTGAGATAGCAAGTCCATGCTACCAGCGGGGCTTATATGGGTAATCATAACGCCTCCTTGTGTTGCATTATTTTGAGGGAAAGTACCAACTCACCTTTTTGGGTTATACGTATGGTTTGATGAAAGGCAGTTGGCCGATTTGGTTTTATGGTTATTGACTCCCAAGCAACCTCAAGATGGTACATTCGCGTTCTGTAAATGCATCATCTTGAAGTGACTTGGGTTTTTACAGCTTAGCAGACTGAAAGGGAAGAAATGTGATAACTCGTTGAAAATGGGTGGTTATAAAGCGTAAATTGCGCCAATTCTGGTTTGTTTGTTCGCTTTTTGTACGAAATCTAGCTCCAGTTAAGCTGATTTGTTCCACGTTTTTTAGCGTCCGCAAGCATCTTGCCGAGTCGATCGAGTACATACTCTGGCGTATCGGACTCTTTAAAAGAGGTCGACACAGCCGCTAGGGTGATCATGATATTTTGCTCACGGAACTTAAATGGCAATTGGCTAATATCACGCTGGATATGTTTAATGAGATCCAGTGTGTATTCTTCAGATTGTTCTGGAACGAGTAAAATAAACTCTTCACCACCAAAGCGAGCTACCGTCTCAGTTTCTGATACGCGTTTATTAATGGTGCGAGCGATGATCTTCAACGCTTTATCACCAGCCGTATAACCATAGCTGTCATTCACCGCTTTGAAGTTATCAACGTCAAACAACACTACACGCAGGTTCTGTTGAGAGCGAATCCAACGCCGATACTCTAGCTCTAGTCGATCATTAAATGCGGTGCGGTTATAGACTTTAGTCAGAGGGTCGAGCAACATGCGTTGAGCTTGGTCATCTAAGCGTCGACGATGATCTTGGGTGGTTTCAAACACGGCTTCGAGCTGGTTCTTACTGTAATTCAAACGCTCTTGCAGCGCTTGTTCTCGTTCTTCCGTCATTTTAAGTCGCTCTGTCAGCGACGCCATTTTCGCAAGTAACGGGGCGATTTCTTTTTTTACATCCGCTAGATCTTGAGCTTGGTCGAGCGAAAGTTGACTCAATTCAACCAGACTGTTCATTTCTGTGTTGAGCTCTTGGCGGTGCTCAAAGTAGGTATGATGTTGGTCGACGTTCTGATGAACGGTTTTTAGGTTATTTGCGAGAGAAGTGTTCAGCTGATCAAGGAATTGGCTAGACGCTTCGCGCTCGAACTTTGTTGCTTCGACAACCAGTTTTAGCGTTGAAAGTGTTAGCTCAATGAGAGATTCCGCGCTGACGCCAAGAAGCAGCTTAGCCCGAATATCGAGCAATCGATCTCCCGTTTCTCCCTCAAAATCCAGCTCGGTGATGGTATGTTGTAGATCGCTGGCTAAGCACTCAAGTTGAGACTTATCAGGATTATTCTCAAACTCACTGAGATGCAAACGCGAGTTGGAAGTGATGATTTTCAGAGCGCGTTCGTAAATGCTCAGTAGCTTAGTGGCTTGATCGGCTTTATTGCTGGCATGAGCTTCTGAGAAACTCATTAAGTTCCGTAGTTCACGTTTTAACTGCGCAGGTAACCCTGTGACACGTTGGAGTGTTTCACCACTGTGTTTGATTTGTTCGTCTAGGTAGCCGTTCTGTTTGTCCATCGTCTTCGACTGCTGTTTGAGCATTCTCTCTAATACCGCTAAACGTGGGATAAGAGTACTGATATCTTTTTGATGTTGCAGCTCTTGTTGGATTTCAAACAGGTAATTGGATACCTGGGTATTCGAACCCTGGCAAGCTGAAGACAATGATGCCACAACGCGTTTAAGAACTTGTTGTTCACGTTTGAATTTGAGTGAAGTATCACGATGTGTCAGTCTGAGTTGGTCAAGTTGACAACTCAGCTGATGAAGCTGCGACTGAATATCGGATTCCAAGATTCCCATGAAGTGACTACGGTTAAGTCCATGTACTACTGACAATTATCCGATAATAACAAAAAACGTTATAGCGTCATTAGTTATTATGTCTAACAGGCGTTTAATTATCCATTTTTTAATATTTTCTTGATGTCGTCCTCATTCTTGTAGGACGAATGGATCTTAATCAGGCCTTGGCTAATGGCATGCTGACAGGCGGTTCTTATGTTACCCGTTGCAAAGCTCGCGGCGGGCGCGTTATCGATGGCTTTCAAGAAAACCCAGTGGCTTTGCTTATCCTTCAAGCTGACTTCTCGCGCAATGTGAGTCGCGAGCAGCAACAGATCGAGTAATTCCTCGTCGTTAATTGCAGTGTAGGCTCGGGGTAAGAACGGATAATCGCTGATACCCATGCGAATAATGCGGTTGACGTTGTGCTGCTGAGCGAACTCATCCACCCAAGTCTGGAATTTCTCGAACATGACTTCGGCAGAAGCATCACGGTCAGCGTTCGGCTCGATATAGAGTAGGTTTGCATCTGAGAAATGGTAAAGACGCGATGGCTTTTCTATCTTTTCCGCTAGAAAGTCGCCAAATGCGCGCTCCAGCTCTAGACCTGCTTTATAACCGTTGTGGACGTACATGCTTCGTAGGAATGGCAAGTCGATCATGACAAAGCGCAGGCGATCGTTAAGTGGCTCGTGGATCAATTCGCCCATTTGCCATTGCTCGAAAGTTTCGCTCGACTTTTTCAATGAGCGAGACAGCTTCACGTTCAGCATACGCAAGTTACGTAAACGCGAACGAGAGTGAGTGAAGAGATCATTACGCAGTTTTTCGATTTCACTTGCTTGGCGCTGCATGATCACGCCGCGGCGCATAATGAACAAAAACATCACCAACACAGTAATAAACAATGCGAATGAGATTTTCTGGAATTTGCGGTGTTCCCTTTCCACTTGCTCAAGGCGTTCCGATTGGCCGATATAGTGGATGGTTTGTTCAGCAAACTCTTTTTGTTGGCGGAATGCATCCTCACTGATTTGGTTGAGCTGTTTTTGCTCTAAACGCACAAGGTTGGTGTATTTCTTATAAGCCTGCAGAGAAAGTTGGTATTCGCCTGCCTGCTCGTAACCAAGCCCGAGTAAGCGGTAAGACTGCTGCTTAATGAAGTTGTTATTTTCAGGTGACTTTTCAGCAAGTGCTAACGCCAGCTTTGCATTGGTAATGACGTTTTTACTGTCGTTTTGATGATAAGCCAGGCCTGACTGAAGCAACGCTGCCTTTGCTTCAAGCTTAGGAATGTCAGTGTATTCTAAAAGCTCTTTAGAACGGTCTAGGTATTGTTCAGCTAGCGCGTAGTTGTAGAGTTGCAGATAGGTAGCCGCTAAGCTTAAGCGAATCTTAATGATCCGATTAATGTTCTTACTGGTGCTTTCATGGTCCAGCACGTTGAAGTAGTGCACTAAGGCAAGGTTAAACTTGCCTTGGTAAAAATAAATGTCACCCATTTGCTCAAGCACATCCGCTAGGATGGGAGAGCTAGGGTAGGAGTCATAGAAGTCTGCGGCTTGAGATAAGTATTCGATCGCTTTGTCGTAAACTCGACGCTCTTGGAAGAGTCTCGCCAACAGGCGATTAACTTTTGCTAACCTTGCGCCACTGTCACTCTCAATAGATTGCCAATAACCGTAAAGCAGTTCCGACAAAGCCAAATTGTATTTCTTGCTATTCAGATAAAACTCGCCGACGGCTGTGTAATAGTCGATCAAGGCTAAGTCAGATCGGCTGTCTTCAAGCATAGTTTTGGCTTGAGAATACAAACTTTCCGCTTTAATCAGATCGCCACTATGTGAAGCGAGGAGCGCTCTTTGCATCACTAATCGATAGCGGACGCTGTCGGTACGTTGCAATACCGCATCGGCTTCATCGAGTTGCTGCTCAATTTGGTTAAGCGTATCTTCCGCTTTTGAATAGTTTTTGTCGTACATCCAAATCATTTGGTTGCGCATCAGCTGGAGATCTAAGTCCATGTACGGCAATTGATATTCTTGCGCTAAGCGCTCGGCTTTGTTTAGGTGTTCGATAGCCGAACGAACGTTACCCATGGCGTAGTCTGCCTGAGCGATAATCTTGTGTGCTTCGATGGTGCTGCTTGGTGTGCGAACGCTACGATCGGTCTCGTCACGAGACATCGCAGAAGGGCTGTCACTCTCTTTGCGTTCCGTTAGCTCACGTTGTGACAAGTAGTTGGTTGCCGCTTGTTTTGCTTGTGATGGCTCTATTTCCGCCAATTGTTGTGCTTCGTTGAGTAACGCGGACGATAAAATAGTCGCATGAAGCGGCTGTACAAACAGCAAGCAAAGAAAGCCAATTAACTTGAATAGACGCGAACTGTCCCAAAACATCCTTTCGTTCCCTCGAACTGTTTTTAGATATGGCGGATAACGGTAAAAGACCTCAACAAGCCCCTTAAATGCAGGTTGAAGCCATTTGATATAGTAACATGCTTGGACAATAAAAACGTCCGGTAACCCTTTAGATTACCGAACTTATTTCTGTCACTAACGTGATTACTGACGAGCCATGCGGTGGTTGTGATCTGGCTTGTCTTGTTCCGTTGAGCGGTACGGGTTGATGTCCAAGCCACCACGGCGCGTGTAGCGGGCGAATACGGTCAGTTTGCTTGGTTGGCAGTATTTCATTAGATCCGTAAAAATACGCTCAACACATTGTTCGTGAAATTCGTTGTGCTCGCGGAAAGATACCAAGTAACGCAGCAGTTTCTCGCGATCTATTTTCGCACCTTGGTAGCGAATTTCTACACTGCCCCAGTCGGGTTGATTGGTGATCAAACAGTTTGACTTCAATAGGTGGCTATGTAGGATTTCTTCCACTTGCTCTTCACCTGCTGCGCCTTCAAGCAAATCGGCATCAAAATCGTAACTGGTGATGTCAATGTCTTGGTCATCAATGCATTCGCCTTCCATTGTCACAATAGGCTGATTGGTGTAGTGAGTAACCGGGTTCACCTCGACCAACACCTTTTCACCGGCACATTCAGATAGGTCTTGCGTTAAACGCTCTTCAACTTCTTCCCAGCTTGCAAAGCGGGTTTGGTTGTAGCTGTTTAAGTACAGTTTGAAAGACTTCGACTCAATCAAGTTTGCACTGGTGGCTGGAATGTATACTTCGCCAACGGCCACTTGTGGTAAGCCTTTACTATTTAACCAAGAGAGCTCGTACAGCGTCCAAATGTCGTGGCCCATAAAAGGAAGGCTTTCGCCTAACTGAAGGTCATCTCGGTTTAGGCTACGAGGAACTGGTTGCAGCAAGCTTGGGTCGTATTGGTTCGCATACTCGGTTTTTTTACCTAGTGTTAGGCCAGCAAGCTCTTTAGCGTCAGAATATTTGCTCATACTTTGTGGTCGTTTTCGATTAGAATGGCGAGAATTTTACTGAATCCGCTGGTCAATTGCCATCCGGCAAACACGGCTATCTGATAAATAAGGAATGAGGAGACCTTCATGACCCAAAACGTTACTCAGGCGCTACAAGAGTTCAGCCTGCGCTACCAACAAGCTTGGCAAGCTAAATATAATGAGTTGCCAAGCAGTGAAGAGCTTGCAGATCTTGTTTCTCCTTGTGTCGAAGAGAAGCGTGATGGAAAGGTGCTTTGGAAAGCGGTCGCACGTAATGAGATGGCCGATTTCACTAATGTGGAAAATGCGATTGAGTTGTCACTGCAAGATGATGTAAAAGCCTTTTATGGTTCTCAATACAGCGCCGATATGGAGGCAACTTGGCAAGGTAATTCGTTGACGCTGCTGCAAGTGTGGAGCGATGATGATTTTGTGCGCCTACAAGAAAATATTCTTGGTCATTTGGTGACGCAACGTCGCCTGAAACTTAAACCAACGGTATTTATCGCGGCGACAGATGAGGAAATGGATGTGATCTCGATTTGTAACCTCACTGGTAATGTGATTTTAGAGCGTTTAGGTACGTCTAAACGCGATGTGCTGGCGGATTCATTGGCTGAGTTCTTGAGCAAGTTAGAGGCCGCTGTCTAAATATGTACGTTGTTGAGTTGCAGTTTGAGTGTTTTGATAACACCACCGTCAGCGCGGTAGACAAAGCCATTAATGGCTTGATGGATGCGTTGCGTTATAACGGCCAAGTACTAGGCCGAGAATTCCCGATAGTGATGGGAGATGGCGAGTTTTATGTTCGTGTCGTTTGCCCAGAGCAAGAAAGTTTGCATCCACGTTATCACTCAGATTTTGTCAAAGTGTGCATGAACCGTTTGTCAGACGCGTCTTTGCTTGCACCGAAAATGCGTATGCTTGGCCGTGATTTAAATTCAGAACAAGCGGCCGAAGAAGAGATCCCTAGCTGGCAAGTGTTGTACACGACTTATGTTCATACGTGTTCGCCATTGCGCAGTGGGGAAACGTTGTTGCCGATTCCTTTGTATCGCAATGAGCCGACGCTAAATGGTGACCATAAAGCCGTCATCAAATGGCAGACAGAATGGCAAGCGTGCGATGAAATCCAAATGGCTGGCGGGTGCCGTGCAGAGCATGCGGCGCTGCACGAGATTTGCGATGTAGACAGCGTGTTGTTCCGCAGAGGTTGGGATTTGCGAGGTCGTATCGAATACATCACCAAGGTTCCAACATACTATTACCAGTATCGCGTGGGCGGTCAGTCGCTGGAGAGCGAGAAAGCGCGCAAGTGCCCCAAATGCGGTGGAGAGTGGCTACTCGATGAGCCACTACATGACATATTTCACTTTAAGTGTGATGACTGCCGAATCGTGTCGAATATCTCTTGGGACCACCTAAAGTAACTAATTGAGGTTAGTTAAATGGTTAGATAGAGAAATAAAAAGGGCTGATGTTTTCACATCAGCCCTTTTTTATGCTCAGACTATTATTTTCAGTATGGTTTAGAAAAGTGGGATTACCAACCTTTCACTACGCCGCCTTTGAATAGCTCTTTTGCCGCTTCGTAAACTTCTTCCGTTTGGTAAGCTTTTACGAAGTTTTGTACGTTTTGCGCATTAACATTTTCTTCGCGAGCAACAATTAGGTTTACGTATGGTGAGTCTTTATCTTCAACGAACACGCCGTCACGCTCTGGCGATAGGTCGATAGAGCTTGCGTAAGTGGTGTTGATGATAGATAGCGTTACGTCATCCAATGAACGTGGAAGTTGTGGCGCTTCTAACTCAATGATTTCGATATTTTTAGGGTTGCCTACGATGTCACGTACTGTAGCGAGTAGACCAACGCCATCACGTAGCGTAATCAAACCTTGTTGCTCAAGAAGCAGTAGTGAGCGACCTAGGTTTGTTGGATCGTTTGGAACTGCGATGCGTGCGCCATCTTGGATTTCATCGATTGACTTCACTTGCTTAGAGTAACCAGCAATAGGGTAAACGAATGAGTTACCCGCGATAGCCAGTTTGTAGCCGCGGTCTTTCACTTGTTGGTCTAGGTATGGTTTATGTTGGAACGCATTCGCGTCTACTGAACCATCATCCAGAGCGGCGTTTGGGGTTACGTAATCGGTAAATGTTACTAATTCAACGTCTAGGTTGTACTTTTCTTTTGCTACTTTAGCTGCAACTTCGGCAACTTGTGCTTCAGCACCAGCAATAACGCCAACTTTTACTTTATTTACGTCTACTTCTTTGTCGCCACAACCCGCTAGAACAAGAGCAGAAGCGGCCGTTGCTACAGTCAAAAGACCTTTAAGGCTAAATTTCATCTTTATCTCCTTATAATTTGTATTTTCAATGCTTATCTGTGGTCTACACGGCGCACCACTGCGTCACCGATAGACTGAATAATCTGTACTAGAACAATCAGCATCACGACAGTCACAGCCATGATAGTTACATCGTAGCGGTGGAAACCGTAACGGATGGCTACGTCGCCGAGGCCGCCGCCGCCTACCGTACCCGCCATGGCCGAGTAGCTAACGAGAGTGACTAAGGTGATCGTTACTGAGTTAACAATAGTCGGCATTGCTTCAGGTAGTAGAACTTTTGTGATGATCTGTGTTGGTGTCGCCCCCATTGACTGCGCCGCTTCCACCAAGCCTGTTGGTACCTCTAACAAAGCACCTTCAATAAGACGGGCAACAAACGGAATGGCACCAATAGTCAGTGGGACGATTGCTGCGGTTGTACCGATAAAGGTTCCAACTAGCAGTTTTGTCACTGGAATAATCGCAACCATCAGGACGAGGAATGGAACAGAACGACCAATGTTAACGACAGCGCCTAAGCTGCTATTTAGTTTGGTGTTTTCAAGTAGGCCGCCTTTCTTAGTAATATGGAGGATTACGCCTAATGGAATACCCACGGCAAAGCCGACTAATCCGGCAACCGCAACCATGTAAAGCGTTTCCCACGTTGCACCTAAAAGTAGTTTGCTGTTTAAACTCAGCCATTCAGAAATCGTATTAAAGGACATAACCAAGTACCTCTACTTTTACGTTGTGCTTACGCAGGTATTCCAGTGCTGCGTTGTCATCTTCTTCATTACCAAATAGCTCTGCGACCATCATGCCGAATTTCACGCCGCCAGCGTAATCGAGATCGGAGCTTAAAATACTTACATCAATATTGTATTTACGAGAAATTTGCGACATTAACGGTGCATCGACGGTTGCGCCAGTAAACTCTAAGCGAACCAACGGGTAGCTGCCATCAACACGCTCTGCTTGCAGACGTGCTTGGTAATCTTCAGGAATGGATAGATCCAGCGTTGAGCGAATGAATTGGTGCGCCAGCTCCGTTTTAGGGTGCGCGAAAATATCGCCAACGGTGCCTTTCTCCACCAACTCACCACCACCGATGATCGCCACTTCGTGACAGATGCTTTTTACCACTTCCATTTCGTGGGTAATCAGGAGAATCGTGATGTTGAGTTTGCGGTTGATCTCTTTCAATAGCTCAAGGATAGATTGAGTCGTTGCAGGATCCAGTGCGCTAGTGGCTTCGTCACACAGTAGTACGCTTGGATCGGATGCCAATGCGCGAGCAATCGCCACACGTTGTTTTTGGCCGCCACTTAAGTTCGATGGGTAGCTCTCGTGTTTGTCGGCTAAGCCAACAAGTTTTAATAACTCAGTGACTTTTGTTGTGATTTGCGATTTGTCTTTGCCTGCCAGTTCCAGTGGTAGCGCCACGTTATCAAACACAGTACGAGACGAGAGCAGATTAAAATGCTGGAAGATCATGCCGATGTTACGGCGCGTTTCGACCAACTGCTTTTTGCTGAGCTTTGTTAAATCAATGCCATCAACGATGATGGAGCCAGATGTTGGTGCTTCTAACATGTTTACGCAGCGGATCAGCGTACTTTTACCAGCACCAGATGAACCGATAACACCGAAGATGGTGCCCTTGGCGATGTGTAGGTTAATGTCTTTCAGGGCAAGGATTTCCTTACTGCCTTGGTAGAACACTTTATTGACGTTTTTTATTTCTATCATGTTTCAACCTGCCCAAAGATACGGGGAACTTCGCTGTCAAAAACGGCCTTTGACAGAACTTAATGTTGAGCTTTATCTCACTTCTCAGTTGATGCTATGGGTTAACCAGAATGAAGTCAATAGATATTTTTACGTCTAGACGTCTAAATGTATGGATGTTCTGTTTTGAAGAGAATGAGGAGTAAGTTACGAGGAGAAGATAAGTGGAGAGCCCCCTCAGAATTACCGATTCTTGCCCAACAAATCAACTGTTTTGTCGAGGCCTAGAATGAATTAGATAGTGTTGAAGTTTATAAGGTATGTAATAATCTGATTAAACCGAGTTAATAGAGAAATACGTTTTGGCAAAACCTGCTGTTTTTATCGATCGTGATGGCGTGATAAACGTTGACCACGGCTACGTTCATGACGAACATGATTTTGAGTACATTGATGGTGTATTTGAAGCGACGAAAGCGCTGAAAGATCAAGGTTACCTCTTAGTGCTAGTGACGAATCAATCGGGCATCGCACGTGGTAAATTCAGTGAAGACCGTTTCTTGTCTCTGACTCAATGGATGGACTGGAACTTTGTTGATCATGGTGTTGAGTTTGATGGTATCTACTACTGTCCACATCACCCTGAACATGGCATTGGGGATTACAAGCAAGATTGTGATTGCCGCAAGCCTAAACCTGGTATGTTTATCTCTGCTCGCGACTTCTTGAAAATCGACATGGAAAAATCAGTGATGATTGGTGATAAAGCCGAAGACATGATGGCAGCAGAAGCCGCAGGTGTTGGCACTAAGATTCTGGTTCGCACAGGTAAGCCAATCACCGAGCAAGGTGAAGCATTAGCAACGGTTGTGCTTGATAGTGTTGCTGACGTGCCTGCATATTTAAAGAAATAATCTGCACAATTCGCATATTTAAGGGAAGCGTTTGCTTCCCTTTTCTCTTATTACTGTTAAAGTTCAGTCACCTAAGCATTCATCCATTCTAGTTTGATCACTTATGAGCAAAAAACTCACCATTCTTGATATCGCGAAATTGGCAGGCGTTGGCAAATCAACAGTAAGCCGTGTGCTTACCAACGATCCAAAAGTGAAACCTCAAACGCGAGAGAAAGTAGAGCAAATCATTCGTGAATCTGGTTATGTACCGTCCAAATCTGCGCAATCAATGCGTGGCGGTAGCCAAAAAGTCATTGGTGTTATCATCTCCCGTCTAGACTCACCATCAGAAAATCGCGCCGTTGGTACAATGCTCAATGCATTGTATTCCGCTGGTTATGATGCGGTGATCATGGAGAGTCAGTTTGACCGAGACAAAACCAATGAGCACTTGAGTGTGCTTAAGCGTCGCAATGTGGATGGCGTGATTGTATTTGGGTTTACTGGATGCGATGAGCAAGCCTTAGCCGAGTGGGGCAATCGCATTGTGGTGATTGCGATGGATACCGATAACGTCTCTTCCATCAATTATGATAACCAAGGCGTGATAGACATGGCTTTGTCTCACCTTGAGCAGCAATCTTTATCTCGCATTGCTTATATTGGTGTTGATCCTGAAGACAAAACCACTGGCTTAGCTCGTCTAAATGCTTATAAATCGTGGTGTAAACGCAAGCAACTTACGCCTTGCTTCCAAACCGGTAAGCTTAGCCATGAAAGTGCTTATCAGTTGGTGGACCACGTTCTGAAAGCAGACACGCAAGCCATTGTGTGTGCCAGCGATACCATTGCATTGGGCGTAATCAAGCGTCTTCAAGAGTTAGGTCGTGAAGACGTGGTCGTGACAGGCGTGGGTGGTAACGAGTTGCTTTCTTTCCTTTTCCCTAAAGTATTTAGTGTCGATCCTGGTTATACCCTTGCGGGTGAAAAGTCCGCTAAAATGCTGATTAATCAATTAAATGGCGATGAAGAAGTCGTTCACTTCACTCAACAACCTATTTGCCGCTAATCCACACTACAACGATTTGCTCTAAAATTATACTGTGATCATTCTCAATTAATGGGACTGTTCCCATTTTGTTTTTTGTCTTTGAGTGGCAATATTAAAATTAAGAAATGGGAATGTTCCCATTTATAAAAAAATAAAATGATGAATCGAATGTATCCAATACAGGGTGGACAAAGTTATGAGTAAGATTGCGCGTAAAGACGTGGAGCGTCTTATTGAGCTGGTCGGGGGGCCGGACAATATTGCCAGTGTAAGCCACTGTTTAACTCGCTTGCGTTTTGTTCTAAACGATACGGACAAAGCAGACACAAAACAGTTAGAAGCATTACCGATGGTGAAGGGCTGCTTTACCAACGCAGGTCAATTCCAAGTCGTCATCGGCACTGAAGTTGATGAGGTTTACAAAGTACTGATCGAGCTAAGCGGTAAAAGTGAAGCGAGCAAAGACGAATCCAAGAATGCTGCTCGCCAAAACATGAATATCGTTGAGCGTGGTATTTCCCACCTTGCAGAAATCTTTGTACCACTGTTGCCTGCGATCATTACTGGTGGTTTGATTCTTGGTTTCCGTAATGTGATTGGCGACATCAAGATGTTTGATGGTCAAACCCTAACGGAAATCAGTCAGTTTTGGGCGACTGTTCATTCATTCCTATGGTTAATTGGTGAAGCAATTTTCTTCTTCCTACCCGTTGGTGTGTGTTGGTCGACCGTGAAAAAGCTCGGCGGTACACCGATTCTGGGTATCACGCTTGGCGTGACATTGGTTTCGCCGCAGTTAATGAACGCCTACCTGATTGGTAAGCAAGTACCTGAAGTGTGGGACTTTGGGTTGTTTGCGATTGAGAAAGTCGGTTACCAAGCGCAGGTGATTCCCGCGATGTTAGCAGGTATCGCACTAGCGTTTATCGAAACACGCTTAAAACGCATCATTCCGTCTTACCTTTACCTAGTAGTAGTACCGTTTGTTTCCATCATTGTGTCTGTGATTCTTGCGCACTCTATCATTGGCCCATTCGGTCGCATGTTGGGTGACGGCGTTGCTTTCGCAGCAAAAGCAGCCATGACGGGTGACTTTGCGATGATTGGTTCAACCATCTTCGGCTTCTTATACGCGCCACTTGTGATCACAGGTATCCACCACACAACCAACGCCGTTGACTTGCAGTTGATGCAAGAATTGGGTGGTACGCCGATTTGGCCTTTGATTGCACTATCGAACATTGCTCAAGCATCGGCAGTGGTTGGCATCATTATCATCAGTAAAAAGCAGGATGAGCGTGAAATCTCAGTGCCTGCGGCGATTTCTGCCTACCTTGGCGTAACAGAGCCGGCGATGTACGGCATCAACTTGAAATACAAGTTCCCAATGTTGAGTGCGATGATCGGTAGTGCATGTGCTGCTGCTATCTGTGGTAGTGCGGGCGTCATGGCGAACGGTATCGGCGTAGGTGGCTTGCCGGGTATCTTATCTATCCAACCGCAGTTCTGGGGCATCTTTGCTCTGGCGATGTTGGTCGCGATGGTGGTACCCGCTGCATTAACGTTACTTCTTTATAAGCGTGCACAAGCGAAAGGTGAGCTTGAGGCGGCAAACGCGTAATTCAATTTGAGGCAGTGACTTGGCTGCCTCCTCCTATTTTTCTTTTCAAATTTTAAGTTTCCGATTACTGGTAAGTGAGTGTTAGAAATGGCTATGACCAAGCATGATGAGAGCTGGTGGAAAACCGCAACCATCTATCAAATTTACCCAAAAAGCTTTTGTGACAGCGGCAGTAAAGGCACGGGCGACATTAAAGGGATCATTTCTAAACTGGATTATCTAAAACACCTCGGTGTGGATGCGATTTGGCTGACGCCGGTTTACCAATCGCCAATGATCGACAACGGTTATGACATCTCCGATTACTACTCGATCAACCCCGAGTTCGGCACTATGGAAGATTTCGATACCCTGTTGGCAGAGGCTCATCAGTTGGGCATTCGAATCATCATGGACATCGTGGTCAACCATACTTCGACAGAACACAAGTGGTTCCAATCGGCGTTAGGTGACAAAAACAGTCCTTACCGTGATTACTACATCTGGAAAGATCCGGTTGATGGCGCAGAGCCCAACAACTGGCAATCGAAGTTTGGAGGCAATGCTTGGGAATTGGATGAAGCGACAGGGCAGTACTACTTGCACCTTTTTGCTAAAGAGCAGGCGGACTTAAACTGGGAAAACCCAGTGGTGCGCGAAGAAGTCAAAGAAGTCATCAGCTTCTGGGCAGACAAAGGCGTGGATGGTTTCCGTCTTGATGTCATCAACCTGATTTCTAAACAACAAGATTTCCCAAGCGATGATATTGGCGATGGCCGTCGTTTCTATACTGATGGTCCTCGCGTGCACGAATATCTGCAAGAAATCAGCGAAGCCGTGTTTCAAAAGTACGGCAGCGTGACGGTGGGAGAAATGTCTTCGACCACGCTAGATCACTGCCAGCAATATTCTTCGCTAGACGGCAAAGAGCTATCCATGGTGTTCAACTTTCATCATCTGAAAGTCGATTATCCGAATGGTGAAAAATGGACCAAAGCGCCATTTGATTTCATTCAGTTAAAGCAGATCTTCAACCATTGGCAAACGGGCTTAAATGGCAAAGGGTGGGGCGCGCTGTTCTGGTGTAACCACGATCAACCTCGTGTGGTCAGCCGCTTAGGCGATGATAAACAATACCGCGTTGAATCTACCAAGATGCTGGCGGCGTCTGTACACATGATGCAAGGCACACCTTATGTTTACCAAGGGGAAGAGATTGGCATGACCAACCCAGGTTACACGGAGATCAGCCAGTACCGCGACGTAGAAAGCACAAACATGTACGACATCATGGTCAACCGCGATGGCGTATCACACGAGGAGATGATGGCGATTTTGGCGCAGAAGTCGCGTGATAACTCACGTACGCCAATGCAATGGAATAGCCAAAAGCACGCTGGTTTTACCGAAGGCACACCGTGGCTTGAAGTGGCGCAGAATTACTCTGAAATCAACGCAGAAGCTGCGGTTGCTGATTTAAACTCGGTGTTCTATTTCTACAAACGTTTGATTGAGCTACGTAAACAGGTTTCGGTGATCACTGATGGCCGTTATGAAGATTTACTGCCAGAGCATCAACGCATTTTTGCTTACGCTCGCCAGAACGACAAACAAACGCTGCTGTGTATCAATAACTACTACGCTGAAGAGGTGGAATGCGTTCTGCCAGAACGTTTTGATATGAGTAAAGCGAAAAACTTGCTATCTAACTATCAAAACTCCGCGAGTGCAGTCGCGTCAAACCATCAAGTATTACGACCTTACGAAACTCGTATTTTATTGATAGAAGAATAAACTCGGGTGTCACCCCCTAAGATTGATGTTCGAGATAAAGGCTTTGGTGCGCTCCCCAAAGCCTTTTTTATTGAGATGCGAGATACTTGTGGAGTACAGGCTTATTTTGTTTCAATTGCTGTTAGCAGCACTTTCTCTTCATTGACTTGTACTTGTTGTACTTTTAGCAGTTCGATTTGCTCAATCAGACCTAAGCTCGGGTTAAACCAACGTTCTGCCGAAGTGGCGAACTCCATTGAGTCCATATCATCGCAGTTTAGGTTGTAAGTATTCTCTTCCGTCAGGTACGCCGCTTCAATTTTCTTGCCTGAGATCGAGAACGCTTTACGCACGCCAGTCTCTCGGATTTGCTGTTTCCAAACCACTTGGCAAGATGCTGTCATAGGAAGGTTTTGTACCCACTCATGATCTTCAAAACTGTCTAGTAGGTTGTGAACTGAGTAGCCTGTAAGAGTGGTTTGCAGAGACATAGTTTCTTCACCGGTGTCAATATTCGGGCTTTTCTCTTTTACGTCGTCACCGTTTAGGCGGAAAATCGGACCGCTGTGCATAAGCATGGCAATAAACTGATGACCAATGAGATAAGCGTCGGTGACTTCATGAAGTGCGCCATCAGAGCCTGCAAAATAAAGCGTATTGCCCTCTTCATCGTCGTTGTACTGTTCGTCAGAATAGTAGAACTGTTTGGCGCCGTAGTTCACCAAGTCATTAACCAACTGGACCATTACTTCGCTGTTTGGGATTTGTGCCAATGCTGCCAACAATTGCTCGTTATCCATCGCTTGGAAACTCAGTTTCATCTCGCCTTCAGGCTGGCCATCCAGGCTAAACGCGTAGTTTAGTTGTGTGCTTGGCGTGGGAGCGAAGATTGAGTTTTGAATCGCGATGTCGAAACTTTCTTGAGGCACTTTGTTTGGATTAGCACTGCCAGAAGATGAACCGCCGCCACAGCCGTAAAGAGCCAGAGTTGCTGCTGCGATAAGCGTCATTTTGTTTAGCATGGTTTACATTCCTGATTGATTAGGCCGTTTCATGTTGGGCCGTTGCTTGAATGCGAGCATGCTAAGTTTAATGAGCTAAAAAGGGCAAAAAACAAAAGCTAATAGGGCTTAACGAAAGCTTAATTTTATATTTAGGTTTTTGTTTTATTTGGGCTTATTTCGTTAGCTACGTTGGTGCAATACTCGTTGATGAGCGCTTTCCATCGGCTGATAATTTCTTGATCGGTCAAACTGACATGCAACGTTTTCCATGGTTGAAGGCAAGTCTCTTTCGATTCAGATTGAGAAAGACGTTCAAACAATGTCTCGGACGGTAAAACGCGCAGCAGTGCCACCAGTGATTCCATGTAGTTGAGACGGAACTGTTCGAGTTTGTTTTGTTTATAAGCGATGTGAGACACAAACGTATAAATCAGCGCGTTTTGAATACGAGAGTCGCCATCTGGAGTGGTCAGCAGAACTTTTGCTCGGTCTAGGTTGCCTAGTTTGAAATGCAATACGCCCAACCAGAGGCTTAGCTCATCTGGCAAAACATCGAACGACGACTGCACTTGCGTCAAATACGCTTCCAGCTTTTGAGGTTCTTGCTCGTACAAAGCGAGATGCCTTGCGGTTGTGATCGCTGCAAACTCATCAGCTTGTTGGAGAGGTTGGTTAGAAAAGACATTCTCAAACAGCATTTTTTGGTGAACGTCTGACAGTTGCCATGTACTGGCTGAAGGTGCAGGCAAGTTGAAGTACTGCGCGACATCTGAGTGAATTTGGAAGATATCCGATTGTAGGTCGGATAAGCGCAGTGTGTATTCGTTGCGAAACGCCAGTTTCCCTGTCGCAGGATAAATAAGGTTCATCTGAGCTTTCAAGGTGCCTTGCTCTGCGCCGTCTTTTAACTCTATGTTGAGTTCGTAATCACTGGTCTGCATGTTTCGCGCGCCAGGGAAATACGGCGTATGACCGATAGGATCAAGAAAGTAACTGGGAGCGTCTTGGTTGGCGATGTCGGTGTATGGATATTCGACCTGTTGTTGCAGCAAGATGGCTTTGACCAGTATGCGATACTTTCTTGCTTGGGAGCCAATCGCATCGACACGGTTGAGCAGCAGTTCGACTTTGGGGATAAGTAACTGATGACGTGTTTGTTGCGTTGAAATCTCTTGGCGTTGCCATAACAAGCTTGCGAGCGTCACGCTACAAACCGTAAGTACGGCACATAAGCTATAAGCAAAAATCAGCTTGATGTTCTTACGGTTCTCAACTTGAGCTGTAATAGCACGTCGATGGTTTTTCGCTGGTGGCACTAAACGGATATTCGCTGGGTTTAGAAAGTAACCTTTGCGAGGATAAGTGACCAAGAGCTTAGTCGCATCGTACTCGGGGAGATGCTGTTGTAGCAGCGCACGTAAGGTGCTAATGCGGTTAGTGAGTACATTCTTAGAGATGAATTTGCTCTGCCAAATGGTTTCGATAATGGTATCGGCAGAGAGCGGATGTCCCACGCTTGTTAGCAGCAGCTCTAATAACTCAATGGTACGAGGTTCGAGATCAATCGCGACAGTGTCTTGATGAAGAGTTTGTGTCTTCGGATTATAGACCAACTCGCCAATCGCAATACAACTGTGAGTTTGTTTGGCTTGTTGCAAAAAATCGCGCATACCGCACCGCGTTATTTGGAAATGGCGAAATATTATATAGCGATTGGAGCGCGAAATCTTATAAATTGCGCTCCAATTATCATCAAAAGTTTATGAACCGTAGGTCACGGAATAGCGATGAGGCTTGTGGTTCATCGCTAACACGACATTCAGTGCAAACGCGCCCAAAATCGAAAGACCAATTACTTCTGGAGTGACAAAGAAGAATGACGCAAACAGGATGCACGCATCGATTGCCATTTGGCTTTTGCCAACTGAAATGCCAAATTTGTCCTGAATAAATAAACACAGCACGTTAAAGCCACCTAAGCTGGAGCGATGTCGGAACAAGATCAGCATACCGAGTCCCATTAAAAGCCCACCTGCGACGGCACAATAAACTTCATTTACCGATTCGAGCGAGATTAGCAAATAAAGATGATCGGCAAAGATAGAAACCAAAGCGCCAGAAATGGCACTATTAATGGCGAAATGACGGCCGAAGCGTTTCCATGCTAGCAAGTAAAAGGGACTGTTTGCTAAAAAGTACAGCACACCAAACGTAAAAGGTGTAAATTGGCTAATAAGCAGAGCCAATCCTGTCGTCCCCCCTGTTAGGAGGTTTGCGGATTGGAGAAAGAAAACGCCTTGAGCTACCAAAAAAGTACCCGTGAGAATCGCTATCCAGTCTTCTTTTAATGAGTGTTTTTCCATCAATGTTGCAGTCATTAGTGATAAATAAGGCGTGCATAGTAGTAAAAAGATGATCTTTTCGGTAGCTAGAGGGTAAAATTTACGGTAAACCTATGTAATTGCTGTTTTACAGGGTGTAAAGCACAAAATTGACAGGCAATAGATCGTCGTTATGCAATTGCAATGCGGGCGTGATACAGATTGCTTGCCATCATGAAAAAACTGCATGAGAAAAATTATAAATTTCTCTTTATGACCCAGATCAAATTATGTAGAATGCGCGCCATTAGGGTGACGAAAACGTTTGCGTAGGGTCATTCAACAGTTTTTTTGCAACTTTCAGTACTAATCTGAGTCAGGAGATACAGATGCTTAAGCGTGATATGAACATCGCAGATTACGATGCGGAACTGTTCGCAGCTATCCAGGAAGAAACTCTTCGCCAGGAAGAACACATTGAACTTATCGCTTCTGAAAACTACACAAGCCCACGTGTAATGGAGGCGCAAGGTTCTCAGCTAACGAACAAATACGCTGAAGGCTACCCAGGCAAGCGTTACTACGGCGGTTGTGAGTACGTAGATAAAGCGGAACAACTTGCTATCGACCGTGCATGTAAACTGTTCGGTTGTGAATACGCGAACGTACAGCCTCACTCAGGTTCTCAAGCAAACAGCGCGGTTTACATGGCGCTTCTTAACCCAGGCGATACAGTTCTAGGCATGAGCCTAGCACACGGTGGTCACCTGACTCACGGTTCTCCAGTAAACTTCTCTGGTAAGCACTACAACGTTATCCCTTACGGTATCGATGAAGCGGGTCAAATCAACTACGACGAGATGGAACAGCTAGCGCTTGAGCACAAGCCTAAGATGATCATCGGTGGTTTCTCTGCTTACTCGCAAATCGTTGATTGGAAGCGCATGCGTGAAATCGCTGACAAAGTAGATGCTTACCTTTTCGTTGATATGGCGCACGTAGCGGGTCTTATCGCAGCAGGCGAATACCCAACACCTGTTCCACACGCTCACGTGGTAACAACAACGACGCACAAAACACTAGCAGGTCCTCGCGGTGGTCTTATCTTGTCAAATGCTGGCGAAGATATGTACAAGAAATTGAACTCAGCAGTGTTCCCTGGTGGTCAAGGTGGCCCTCTAATGCACGTTATCGCTGGTAAAGCAGTAGCGTTCAAAGAAGCGATGGAGCCAGAGTTCAAAGCTTACCAAGCTCGCGTAGTGAAAAACGCAAAAGCAATGGTTGGTCAATTCCAAGAGCGTGGCTACAAAATCGTATCTAACGGCACAGAAAACCACTTGTTCCTTGTGGACCTGATCGACAAAGACATCACTGGTAAAGATGCAGACGCGGCACTAGGTGCAGCAAACATCACAGTGAACAAAAACTCGGTACCAAATGACCCACGCAGCCCATTCGTAACGTCTGGTATCCGTGTAGGTACGCCAGCGATCACTCGCCGTGGCTTCACTGAAGAAGATGCAAAAGAGCTAGCAAACTGGATGTGTGACGTTCTAGATAACATCGGCAACGAAGAAGTTATCGAAGCGACTAAACAGAAAGTGCTCGAAATTTGTAAGCGTCTACCGGTTTACGCCTAACTGTTCTTCATAGAATGAGTCGATTTCGGTGTCGAACATACTCATTTGCTCGCGCAAACTCCGTGTGTTCTCCTAGAACTCGACTCATCTATTTTGAACATTGATATACTAAAGGTCCTCAATTGAGGGCCTTTTTGTTTGTCTGGCGTTTGGAATGAGATATAGCGAAGAGTGTGTGATAAGGAGATGGCTACCAACACTGTCCCTTTTCAATATATCCAAACCACGTCATTCCGACGAGCCTAGGCGAGATCAGGAATCTTGTTGAGGCACACTCTTTTACTCAGAGTTTCCCTAAAAATCATCAGTACTCTGAAAACTGATTCTGAATCACGCTCGTTCCTCGCTGTTCAGAATGACGGTGGTAGAATGGCTTTTTATCATCATTTGCCAGAAACAAAAAAGGTTGGCACTGAGCCAACCTTTCTTTTCAAAACAAGCGAGAGCTTATTTGATCTCAAGACCTTGTGCCTGCATATCGGCATGGTATGAAGAGCGAACAAATGGACCACATGCTGCGTGCGTGAAGCCTAGCTCTAGTGCGACTTCTTTTAGCTCGTCAAACTCTGATGGCGGAACGTAACGCTCTACTGGCAAGTGGTGACGGCTTGGCGCTAAGTACTGACCTAGAGTCAGCATCGTTACGCCGTGTGCGCGTAGATCTTTCAGTACTTCGATGATTTCTTCTTTGGTTTCACCAAGACCCATCATCAAACCAGATTTGGTCGGTACATCTGGATGCTGCTCTTTGAACTTCTTAAGAAGCTCAAGTGACCATTTGTAGTTCGCACCTGGGCGAGCTTTACGGTAAAGACGTGGTGCTGTTTCTAAGTTGTGGTTGAAGACATCTGGCGGATTGTCTTTCATTAGATCAAGCGCTACATCCATACGACCTCGGAAGTCAGGAACCAGAGTTTCAATCTTAATATGCGGGTTTAATGCACGGATCTCGCGGTTACAGTCGGCAAAGTGCTGTGCACCACCATCACGCAGATCGTCACGGTCAACAGAAGTGATTACTACGTATTTCAGCTTCATATCGGCGATGGTTTTCGCCAGCTTTTGAGGCTCTTCTGCTTCCGGTGGTAATGGGCGGCCATGAGCAACGTCACAGAAAGGACAACGACGAGTACAAATAGCACCTAAGATCATGAAGGTAGCTGTACCGTGGTTAAAACATTCCGCTAGGTTAGGGCAAGATGCTTCTTCACATACGGAGTGAAGTTTATTCTTGCGCATCGCCGCCTTGATGTCTTGAATTCGTTGGCTGTCGGCTGGTAGCTTGATCTTCATCCAATCAGGCTTACGTAGCACTTCTTTCTGCTCTGTAGGCATGTTCTTTACGGGAATCAATGCCATTTTATCGGCGTCACGATATTTAACGCCTTTTTCCATCTGGATTGGTTTGCTCATGCTTTATTACCTTGAGAAGGTGCTTCTGTGCTGAATTCTACTTGCTCATAGTCGAGCAAAGTAACGAGTTCTTCTATTAATTGTTTTTCTACGGCTTCTACATTGTCTGGGCCGCCAAATTGGCTGACCTGAACCATTTCCATACCTTCATAACCACAAGGGTTAATACGCAGAAACGGTGTTAAATCCATATTTACGTTCAAGGCTAAGCCATGAAACGAGCATCCTTTACGAATGCGTAAACCGAGAGAGCATATTTTTTTACCGTCAACGTAAACGCCTGGTGCGTCAGGTCGCGCGGCCGAATCGATATTGTATGCTTTTAGCGTATTGATCACGAGGTTCTCGATAGTGGTAACGAGATCTCGTACACCTAATTTTTTGCGGCGTAAGTTGATCAAGAAATAGGCGACCAACTGACCAGGGCCATGATACGTAACCTGGCCTCCGCGATCACTTTGTACAACAGGAATGTCACCAGTGTTAATAAGGTGCTCAGCTTTACCTGCCTGACCTTGCGTAAATACTGGGTTATGTTCTACCAACCAGACTTCATCAGGGGTTTCTTCTGTGCGTTGGTCGGTGAACTCATGCATCGCCTTCCATACAGGCTCATAGTCTTGGCGGCCAAGTCGTTTTACAACAAGTTGGTATTGCATGGGAATTCCTGTTGCTAATATATAAAGTTTTTGGATTATAAACCGGATAACCCTGATGCTCTACCGCTGAGTAACAGATTTTTAACTGAAAGCGATGTAAAGTTTTGTTATCTGGTTGATAAATAAAAAGAAAGCAGCCGAAGCTGCTTTCAAAAAAAATTTAATCTATCAAAAAATTATAGAACCATGCGCACGATGTCAATTTCACCTAACTCTTTGTATAGCGTCTCAACTTGCTCGATAGACGTTGCAGTGATGTTGATTGATACCGAGTGGTAGTTGCCCTTAGCACTTGGTTTAACGGTCGGGCTGTAGTCACCTGGAGCATGGCGCTGAATAACTTCAAGAACAAGCTCTGGAAGTTCAGGCTTTGCATGACCCATTACCTTGTAAGTAAATGAACAAGGGAACTCAAGCAGGTCTTTTAATTTTGCATCAGAGTTGATGGTTAGCATATCGATAACTCCAGTAGATATTCGTTGCGGTGCGAAATAGTACAGTCAAATTAGGGGGAACTCAAGACGAGGATCTCAAACTTAAAAAGCCGCCCTTTCAGGCGGCTTTGCGAATAAGTTTGCTACTCTAACGTTCTTCTTAGAAGAAGCTCTTGAATAACAATACGATGTAATCCCACATGCGGCTAAATAGACTACCTTGCTCTACGGTTTCTAGTGCCATTAGTGGGTATTCGGCAATATCTTCACCATCGATCTGATAGTATAGCTTACCAACTACATCACCTTTATTAATTGGGGCTTCTAGCTCTTTTTCAAGGACGAAGCTGGCTTTTAGGTTTTTCGCTTCACCACGTGGTAGTGTTACGTAAGTATCTTGGTCAAGGCCCAACGCTACAGTGTCTTTGTTACCCATCCACACTTTTTCTTCAACGAACGTTTCACCTGCTTTGTGCGGCGCTACTGTTTCGAAGAAACGGAAGCCGTAGCTTAGTAGCTTTTTGCTTTCTGACTTACGAGCATTGGCATCTTTCGTGCCCATTACGACCGCAACCAAACGCATTTGGCCTTCAGTTGCTGAACTTACTAGGCTGTAACCTGCATTGCTTGTGTGACCCGTTTTGATGCCATCAACGTTCATGCTCTTATCCCAAAGTAGACCGTTACGGTTGTATTGGGTGATGCCGTTGTAAGTGAATTTCTTCTCTGAGTACACGCGGTACTCATTTGGTACGTCACGGATCAGGGCTTTACCTAGCAATGCCATGTCGTATGGTGTCGAGTACAGCTCAGCGTTATCTAGACCATGAACGTTAGCAAAGTGCGAGTTCGTCATACCTAGTGTGTTGGCCCAAGCGTTCATTAGGTCAACAAACGCATCTTCTGAGCCTGCAATATGTTCAGCCATCGCTACACAGGCATCGTTACCAGATTGGACGATGATACCGCGGTTTAGGTCACGTACTTTTACAGTTGTGCCCACTTCAATGAACATTTTTGATGATTCAGGGAAGTTTTTCGCCCATGCATTTTTACTGATGGTGACATCGTCATCTTCTGAGATATTACCACGCGCTAGTTCTTGGCCGATTACGTAGCTGGTCATCATCTTAGTCAGACTGGCTGGAGACAATTTTGTGTTCATCTCTTTCTCTGCCAGTACTTTACCTGAATGGTAATCCATCAGTACGTAGCCCTTCGCAGCGATTTGAGGGGCATCTGGAACAACGATAGGTGATGCAAGAGTAGATTGAGCGAAAGTTGCAGAAAGGGCAACCGAAGAAACGAGAATAGATTTCACAAACTTATTTTTATTCATGGTAATTCAAATTTTTGGGTTAACTGCGGACATCTTATCAGAATCCCCAGCTATGTAAGAGGGGATCGAGGAGAAATTCATGACACTAGGTCATTTGGCAGTGTTGTGTTTTTTAATAAATGCAGACGAATAGCCGAGCAACTTTACTTTATCTAGAGTGGCTTGCGTCAGGGAATAGTCAGTAAATGGCCCTAACAACAAGCGATAAGACTCTTTCGCATTTTCTAGGAAAGTTTCTGTATCCAGTTTTTGACCAAGCTCTGTCCCTAAAGTTCGTGCGCGTTCTTCATTTTTTGATGATGCCACCTGAATAACGTACTTAGGGTGCGCTTCTAAAGATTTTTTATCCGTGGGCTGATTGATACTGATTACTTCAATTTCCACGTTCGCTGTACCTGTTTTTATCACATCTAACTTATGTGCTGCGGCATAGCTTAAATCGATAATACGGCCATCGTGAAACGGACCTCGGTCATTAACTCGTACTACGGTAGTTTTGCCGTTGTCAGTGTTGGTGACTTTTACGTAACTCGGTAACGGTAGCGTTTTATGAGCCGCTGTCATTGAGTACATGTCATAGATTTCGCCATTAGAAGTCAAATGACCTTGGAACTTCTTCCCATACCAAGATGCGCGGCCTTTTTCTTTAAAGCCTTTGGCATCGCGAACTATTTTGTAGTCTTTGCCACGCAAGTGGTAATCTTTGTTCCCACCTAGGCTGTACGGTTCATATTTAGGGTGCGCATCCTCGATGTGTTCGACTGAAAGCGGTGTATCCGGTGCAACATCGGATTCGAGTTCGTAACGGCCTTCTTGTTCTTTTTGGCTAGTTGATGAACAGCCTGCCAAAATAAGAGCAGAGAAAACCAAGGAATATAAAGCGCGTTTTTGCATGTCTAGGTCGCCTTAGAGAATGCTTTTCGGTGCGTATGAATTGACATCAGAATACCAAAGCCAGCCATCAAGGTTACCATTGATGTGCCGCCATAACTAATGAGTGGCAACGGTACACCTACTACAGGTAGGATGCCACTTACCATGCCAATATTTACAAAAATATACACGAAGAAGCTGAGTACAATACTGCCTGCCATCATTCGTCCAAATGCAGTTTGCGCTTGGCTGGCGAGGTATAAACCTCGTCCAATAATAAATAGATAGATGGCTAAAAGGCAAAGGAAGCCAATCATACCCCATTCTTCAGCAATTACTGCAAAGATAAAGTCAGTGTGTCGTTCAGGAAGAAATTCCAGTTGTGATTGAGTGCCTTGCAACCAACCTTTGCCTGAAATACCACCAGAGCCAATCGCGATTTTACTCTGAATAATGTGGTAGCCCGCACCAAGCGGATCTGACTCTGGGTTAAACAGAGTACGTACGCGAACTTTTTGGTATTCGCGCATCAAGAAGAACCACAAAATCGGAATGAAACCACCGAGTGCGATGGCGGCACCAGCGATGATTTTCCAACTAATGCCCGCGAGGAAGATAACAAAAATACCAGAAGCGGCGATTAGAATAGAGGTCCCTAAGTCAGGCTGTTTTGCAATGAGGATGGTTGGCAAGCAGACCATAATCAGTGCAACGATGAGTGTTTTTAGCGTTGGTGGAAGGGGTTGTCGACCTACATAGCGTGCCACCATTAATGGCACCGCGAGCTTCAATAACTCGGAAGGTTGAAAGCGCACAAAACCGAGGTTAAGCCAACGCTGTGCGCCTTTAGATGCTTCACCGAAAAACAGCACGCCAAAGAGCAGTATGACGCCGCCGACGAACATCAAAGGTGCCAGGCTCTCGTAGGTTCGTGGAGAAAGCTGCGCAAGAACGATCATCACAACGAGTGAAAGCACCATCCGCATGGCTTGGCGATCCATCATCAGTAAACTTTGGCCACTAGCGCTGTACATGATCACGAGGCCAAACCCCATCAGGGCCAATATGCCAAGTAGGAGTGGTAAGTCGATATGGAAGCGTTCAAACAGGGCGCGATTTTTACCTGTAGAGGGATCCATCTTCATTACTGTTTTACCTCTTTCTTCGCATTGTTATCAGGCTCAATTTCTTCTGGGCCAAGTACGACTCGATCAAAGATCTTTCTCACTACTGGGGCTCCGTTGCTAGAACCACCGCCGGCGTTTTCTAGCACTACAGTGACGACCACTTTAGGATCATCAAATGGTGCAAAGCCAGTAAATAACGCATGGTCACGTAAGTGTTCGGCGATCTCATCTGCGTTGTACTCTTCGTTTTCACCCAGACCGAAGACTTGCGCAGTACCTGATTTACCCGCTGTTTGATAACTCATTTTGTAGAATGAGCGGCGAGCTGTTCCGCGCGTGCCATGGTTTACACGACGCATGCCTTCTTTCGCCATATCCCAGTACTTTTTCGGTACATTCTTGATTGGCGGGTAAGTCACGTATTCTGTTGTTTGTTGTTCTTCGAAGTCGTTGCCGTTCTCTATCGTCGCTTTTAGTAAGTGAGGTGCGATCACTTCTCCCTCATTTACTAATACGGAGGTCGCTTTGGCGATTTGCATTGGTGTTGCTGTCCAATAACCTTGACCGATACCCACAGGGATCGTATCGCCTTTGTACCACGGGGTTTTATGGCGAGACATTTTCCAGTCACGAGTCGGCATATTCGCCTTACTTTCTTCGTAGATATCGATGCCAGTGTAATCACCAAAACCGAACATCATCATCCAATTCGAAATACGGTCAATACCCATGTCATAAGCGATTTGATAGTAGAAGGTATCAACAGACTCTTCGATCGACTTAATGATATCGACGCGTCCGTGCCCCCAACGCAACCAGTCACGGAATGGGCGAGTGTTGGAGTTTGGTATGCGCCAATAACCAGGATCATTTCGCGTAGTGTTCGGTGTGACGACACCTTCTTGTAGCGCGGCTACCGCCATAAATGGTTTGATGGTAGACGCGGGTGGATAAATGCCAAGTGTGGTTCGGTTGACCAAGGGACGGTTTTTATCGTTCAAAAGGGCGCGATAGTCTTTACCTGAGATTCCGTGCACGAACGAGTTAGGATCGTAGCTAGGACTTGAAACCATAGCCAGTACGCCGTTGTCTCTAGGATCGATCACTACAGCACTGCCTCTGCGGCCATCCAATAATTGGTGTACGTACAGCTGCAAGTTGATATCAAGGTTTAAAACGATGTCTTTTCCGGGTACAGGTGGAACGTACTTTAACGTACGAATTACTCGGCCGCGGCTGTTTACTTCGACTTCTTGATATCCGGCCGTACCGTGTAAGAGGTCTTCGTAGTATTTTTCGATACCCAGCTTACCAATGTCGCGAGTGGCTTGATAGTTTGCGTCTTTTTCTTCTCGGATCAGGCGCTGCATGTCGCGATCATTGATTCGAGAAACGTAACCAATCACGTGGGTTAAGACTTCGCTGAAAGGGTAGTAGCGCTTTAAGGTCGCACTTATTTCTACACCAGGAAAGCGGTACTGATTGACGGAGAATACCGCTACTTGTTTTTCGTTCAGTTGGGTAAGCAGTGGGACCGACTTAAATCGACGAGTCCGTTTACGCTCTTGGTGGAAACGTTCAATCTGATCTGGGGTAATTTCCAGAATGGTTTGTAGTTCTTGGATGGTTGCATCAATGTCTTTAATTTTTTCTGGAGTCAGTTCTAAGTTAAAGACGGGACGGTTCTCTGCCAGTAAAACACCATTTCGATCATAAATCAGACCTCGGTTAGGCGCGATAGGAACCACTTTGATACGGTTATCGTTCGAGCGGGTTTGATAATCTTGAAACTGGTTCACCTGAATGTTGTACATATTGGCGACCAGAGCTCCCATCAAGAGAACAATGCCGATAAAAGCGACAATAGCGCGGCTGGCAAACAGACGCGCTTCGGCTTGATAATCTCGGATTTGACTGCGGCGCTTACGAATCATTAACGCTTGGCTCTAAAGTTAAACAACGATTATTCGCGGTGGTAAGGATGGTTCGCGGTGATGCTCCACGCTCGGTACAAGCTTTCTGCCATTACGATACGCACTAAAGGGTGGGGTAGCGTTAAGGCAGACAATGACCAGCTTTGGTCTGCTGCAGCTTTGCATGCAGGAGCGAGTCCTTCAGGACCGCCGATTAAGATTGATACATCACGGCCATCTAATTTCCAAGCTTCTAACTGCTCAGCGAGTTGAGGAGTGTCCCATTTTTTACCTGGGATATCTAACGTGACGATACGGTTGCCTTTTGGTACCGCAGCGAGCATCGCTTCCCCTTCTTTTTGCAGGATACGAGCGATATCGGCATTTTTTCCACGTTTGCCAGCAGAGATTTCAATCAACTCCAATGGCATATCATGTGGGAAACGGCGACGATATTCTTGAAAGCCTTCCTCAACCCATTTTGGCATTTTTGTGCCAACAGCAATTAGTTGAATTTTCAAAAGATTAACCCCAGAGTTTTTCTAGCTGGTAGAGTTCGCGGTGCTCTTCTTGCATCACGTGAAGCATGGCGTCGCCCATATCTAGGACTACCCATTCACCTTCGTTTTCACCTTCCATTCCTAGTGGCTCAAGACCGGCTTTTTTCACTTCTGTTGCAACGTGGTCAGCGATGGATGAAACGTGGCGTTTGGATGTGCCAGTACAGATGATCATGTAATCTGTCACGCTTGATTTATCTTCCACATTTAGGACGATAATGTCTTCCGCTTTCATGTCGTCGGCTTTATCAGCTAAAAAGTCTTTCAGTTCTTCGCGAAGCACTCGGTTTTCCTCGGTTTGTCTCTTATCTCTACAGTGTTTTACATTCTTGCTTGCAAAACAGGTCGCGCACTATATCACGCTTTGATTTTTAAATTGCCAGCTTAATATCAGGAGAGCAGGTTTCTAAGCTCAACTGATGAATAGTTGGCCATACAGACTCGTCATATTGAGTTTTGGCTTTTATCTCTGCTTGAGCCAACAAGGAGAGCAATGCACATATACGACTCGCCGATAAGCGGGTCAGTGCTGCGTTATAGAGTGGACGCTTGTTTTGCCAAACTCGATATTTCTCAAATACCTGGTTCATTCCCATTTGAGTTAAGTCTTGATGCATATTTAAAAGTTGGCTCAACTCTTTTTGTACACTTCGAATCAAGATCACGGTCTCGACCCCTTCCGCCTCAAGTTGGCGAAGAATACGTTGTGCACGGTTTGCTTTACCTGCCAGTAAGGCGTCGATCCAGTTAAACGTAGTAAAGTGATTATGGCGACTTAGGGCTTCCTCTAAACGTATGATGGTCAGCTCACCATCCGGGTAGAGTAGGGCCAATTTCTCTAAGCTTTGTGACAATGCAAACAGGTTACCTTCATGCCATTGAGCCAACATTTGCAGTGATTGTTGATCGGGTTTTAGGCCCAACGTGCGGCAACGTGCCTGAATGAACATAGGTAAGCGTTGTAGATCTGGCGACAAACAGCTTACCCAGTCGCCTTTTGAGCTTAATGCTTTGAACCATTTCGCATTTTCTTGGGCTTTGGTCAGTTTGCTACCAACAATGACGAGCATGATGTCATCATGCAGCATATCACACAGTGTTTGCAGCTCTTTGCTGACGGCGGTTGTCACGCCACTCTCTGGAATTTCAAGCTCGATCAATTGACGGTTTGAGAACAGGCTCATCGCTTGGAAGCAATCGTAAACTTGATTCCAGTCGATGCTTGCGTCTACCGCAAAACGGTGTTTTTCCTCAAAACCTTGTTGAAACGCTGCCTTTTGGATTGCTTGGCGGCTCTCTTGAATCAGTAACGGCTCATTACCAAAGATTAGGTAAACTTGTTTAACGTGTTTAGTTAAATGATCCGTTAATTTATCGGCATAAATTCGCATAGTGATTAAGAGTTTGTGTTCGCTGGCTCAGAGATTTGTCCTGCTTCATATTCGGCACGAATACGGCCCAACTGGCGCATCATCTGTTTTGCAGCTTGCAAGCGCATCTCGTCTTCAATTACGTCACGTTCAACAGATTTTGCAAGTGCCGTCAACGGGTTGTCTAGGTAGTTGCGGTTTACTGTTGTCGTAAAGTTTTTAGAGCCATAGCCAGGAATCGTCACACGGTATTTTACTACGTATGTCAGCTCTTTTTCTGCTGCACGGCTATTTTGATACAGAGACAGTGTACGCTCATCGATAGTCGCTTCCGTCAAATGAAGGTTGGGTACCGTCGATGATGGTTGAACAAGTTCAACTTTGTTCAGTTCGAGTTGAGAGCGAACATAGCGAGTTAATTCACTGTATTCATCGTAGCTGGAGAAAGACATAGTGTGCAGCTCTTCCGGTACGGAATACTCGCCGCGAAGGTGAAAACCACAGGCAGAAAGAAGCCCCGCTAATACCAATACCACTGGTAGTTTAATCAAAGAGAAAAAGCGCATTGATTGTATTCATCCTAAATTGAAGGGGTTATTTACCTTAAACCACTCATGTGAATGGTTTGAGGTAAATAAACAGGGTAGCGAACTACCCTGTTTAATGACTCTTGGTTAACAAATAAGTTCGCTAAACAGAGACAAATTGCAAGCTGTGATTAGTTTGCAACGATGTTCAGCAGTTTACCTGGAACGTAAATGACTTTACGAATAGTCAGGCCATCAGTGAACTTAACCACGTTTTCGTCGTTTAGACCAAGCTGTTCGATATCGTCTTTAGAGATATCCGCTGGGACTGTTAGCTTCGCACGTAGCTTACCGTTAACTTGAACAACGATAGTTTTTTCGTCTTCAACTAGCGCTTTTTCGTCAAACGTCGGCCATGCCGCGTTATCAATGTCTGTTTCACCTAGTGCTGCCCATAGCTCGTATGAGATATGCGGAGTGATAGGGTAAAGCATGACAACAATAGCTTTCAGTGCTTCGTCAAGGATTGCACGATCTTGCGCAGATTCTTGAGGCGCTTTCGCTAGTTTGTTCATCAGCTCCATGATCGCTGCGATCGCGGTGTTGAATGTTTGACGACGAGCGATATCGTCCGTCACTTTCGCGATAGTTTTGTGAACGTCACGGCGAAGTGCTTTTTGATCACCAGAAAGCGCTGCGGTATCTACTGCTTCTGCTGCGCCTTTCGCTGTGTGCTCTTTCACTAGTTTCCAAACACGTTTCAGGAAGCGATTCGCACCTTCTACGCCAGACTCTTGCCATTCAAGCGTCATGTCTGCTGGAGACGCGAACATCATGAATAGACGTACTGTGTCAGCGCCGTACTTATCTACCATTTCTTGAGGGTCGATACCGTTGTTCTTAGACTTAGACATCTTGATCATGCCTGAGTGCGTTACATCGCGACCTTCAGTGTCTTTAGCAGAAGTAATGCGGCCTTTACCATCACGTTCAACAGCTACGTCTGTTGGAGCAACCCATTCTTTACCGCCTTTCTCGTTCTCGAAGTAGAACGCGTCTGCCAGTACCATGCCTTGACATAGTAGCTGCTTGAACGGTTCGTCAGACGTTACGTAGCCCGCGTCACGTAGCAACTTGTGGAAGAAGCGTGAGTACAGTAGGTGCATACAAGCGTGCTCGATACCGCCGATGTACTGGTCTACTGGTAGCCAGTAGTTTGCTTTTTCTGGATCTAGGATGTCGTCTGCTTGCGGTGAACAGTAACGCGCGTAGTACCAAGAAGATTCCATGAACGTATCGAACGTATCTGTCTCACGTAGAGCAGGTTCGCCGTTGAATGTGGTCTTCGCCCATTCTTTATCTGCTTTGATTGGGCTGGTTACGCCGTCCATTACCACGTCTTCTGGAAGAATCACTGGTAGTTGGTCAGCAGGTACTGGGTGAACTTCACCGTCTTCAGTCGTTACCATTGGGATTGGTGCGCCCCAGTAACGTTGACGAGATACACCCCAGTCGCGTAGACGGAAGTTTACAGTCTTAGTGCCTTTGCCTTCTGCTTCTAGCTTCGCTGCAATTGCATCGAACGCCGCTTGGAATTCTAGGCCGTCGAATTCACCTGAATCGAACAGTACGCCTTTCTCTGTGTATGCTGCTTCAGAGATGTCTAGCTCGCTGCCATCAGTAGGCTTGATAACAGGCACGATGTCTAGACCGTACTTCGTTGCGAACTCGTAGTCACGTTGGTCGTGTGCAGGTACTGCCATTACCGCGCCTGTACCGTAGTCCATCAGTACGAAGTTTGCTACGTAAACAGGAACTTCGCGGCCGTTCAATGGATGAATAGCAGTAAGGCCAGTAGCCATACCTTTCTTCTCCATTGTCGCTAGCTCAGCTTCTGCAACCTTGTTGTTCTTACATTCGTCGATAAACGCTGCAAGCTCTGGGTTGTTCTCTGCAGCAAGAGCTGCAAGAGGGTGGCCGGCTGCGATGCCCACGTAAGTCACACCCATTAGCGTATCTGGACGTGTTGTGTAAACTTCTAGGTCTTGTTGACCCTTAACTTCAAACTTCAGCTCAACGCCTTCAGAGCGGCCAATCCAGTTGCGCTGCATGGTTTTCACCATTTCAGGCCAACCTTCAAGCTTGTCTAGGTCGTCTAGTAGCTCTTGAGCGTATTCAGTGATTTTGATGAACCATTGAGGGATTTCTTTTTGCTCTACAGGCGTATCACAACGCCAGCAGCAACCGTCTTCAACCTGCTCGTTTGCAAGAACAGTTTGGTCGTTAGGACACCAGTTAACAGAAGAAGTCTTTTTGTAAACTAAACCTTTCTCGTAAAGTTTAGTGAAGAACTCTTGTTCCCAGCGGTAGTACTCAGGCGTACATGTTGCGAATTCACGGTTCCAATCGTAACCAAAGCCTAGAAGCTTAAGTTGGTTCTTCATGTATTCGATGTTTTCGTAAGTCCAAGGTGCTGGTGCAGTTTTGTTTTTTACTGCTGCGTTTTCTGCAGGTAGACCGAATGCGTCCCAACCGATTGGTTGCATCACGTTTTTACCTTGTAGGCGTTGGAAACGAGATACTACATCACCGATAGTGTAGTTGCGCACGTGACCCATGTGCAGTCGACCACTTGGGTATGGGAACATGGATAGACAGTAGAATTTTTCTTTATTTGGGTCTTCACTTACAACAAAGGTTTTGTTGTCATCCCAGTGCTTTTGAACTTTTTGTTCAATATCTTGTGGGTTGTATTGTTCTTGCATCGATGGTATCCGTTATCTTGGAATTTGTGAGTTCGGTTAGAACAGACTTAAATAGATCGTCATAGAATACCTAAAGCTAGGGATCACAACAATAGCCAATCTGTACCCATGCGCCCTTAAGTGACGCAGGTAGGAGAAAGATGGAGGTCAGTTATGCCTAAACGTAAAACAGGTTATGAGGAAATGCTCGAGGATGTGATTGAAACCTTGAAGCACAGTCCGGAAGAAGTTAACAAAGCGATTGAGACGTCGGGCAAAGTGGTGGATGCTGCTAATGACTTGACCAAAGATGAATTGGCTTTAATCAAAGCGTACCTTAAAGCAGACTTAAAAGAGTTTTCAGAGAGTTACGAGGATAGCAAAAGCGGCCCGTTTTACTTAACGATTGCGGATTCGATATGGCAAGGGCTGTTAGAGATTACAGACCGAACTAAAGTTGAGTGGGTTGAGTTGTTCGATGACTTAGAGCATCAAGGGCTATATGAAGCAGGAGAGGTGATAGGCTTAGGCACCTTGGTCTGTGATGAGTGTGGTCACAAGACAACGTATAACCACCCAACTGTAATCATTCCGTGTATTAAATGTGGTCACAAAGGCTTTACTCGTCAGTCATTAAAGCCATAAATGGCGCGTAACGACTGTATAGTGCTATGAATAAAAAAGAGGCTTGGTCGCCTCTTTTTTGTCTTTTCTACTTTCAAGCTGTTATCAGCTCTGTTTTCTTCTTAAACCGAAAGCCAGCGCTAAACTTAACCCAACCCAAATATACAATGGCCAAGTACCAACGATTCGATATGGCGTTTGTCCATTGGTTGGGGTGAGCTCTGCGCGCAGTACTGCAGTTTCAAACTGCGGTACTTGCTCAACGATTATACCCTTGTGATCGGTTACCGCTGTTAATCCGTTGTTAGTCGAGCGGATGAGCGGTTTACCTAATTCTAAGGCACGCATACGGGCGATCTCCATATGCTGAAGAGGGCCGATAGAGTGACCAAACCATGCGTCGTTCGATAGCGTTAGAATGAAGTCTGTTTCGTCAGTCACATTTTGACGTACTTGCTCATTAAAGATGATCTCATAGCAAAGCGCTGGTGCCATGTGCATGCCATTCGCAACGATGTTGGGCTGCACAAAAGCCCCACGGCTAAACGACGACATCGGTAAGTTAAAGAATGGCGCTAATGGGCGCAGAATATCCTCAAATGGAACAAACTCACCAAACGGTAATAGGTGATGCTTATGGTAGCGTTCGCTCAAGTCGAAACTGTAGTCACCGTATGGTGTGATGCCAAGGGATAGGATACTGTTGTAGAACTGTCGATCTTCAGCTTGGTTGACGACACCAGTGATGATTGCGCTGTTATTCATTTTTGCTGCGCTGTCGATATTGCTCAAAAATGAAGGCACTTCAATTTCAAAAGCAGGAATTGCAGCTTCTGGCCAGACGATAATATCAGCGTCCCAGTTTTCACGAGTGAGATCGGCGTATTTCATGATGGTTGGCCAACGTTGGCTTGGCAGCCACTTAAGGTTTTGGTCAACGTTACCTTGAATCAGCGCGAGCTTAGTCGTGTCTTCTGGCCGAGGTGTTACCCAATCGTAGTTTCGAATCCCAAAGCCTGTGCTGAGTAATACCGCGGGAATAACCACCATCAGCCACTGTTTATGAACCCAAGCATAGGCTAATGCCCCCGCACTAATAAGGATAAACAGAGTGAGCAGTTCCACGCCACCGATAGGCGCAAAGCTTGCTAGTGGAGCATCAATCTGGCTGTAACCTAGCCATAACCAAGGGAAGCCGGTCATCACCCAACCACGCAACCAATCACTGATTAGCCATAAAGCGGGCGCAGCGAGAAGCGCTTTTGCGAGCGTAAATTGAGGAAAGAGTTTGTTGTTGAGCCAAGCAAATAAGCCGGAATAAACAGCCAAGTAGGCGACAAGCAAGCCCATTAAAAATAAATTGGCAATCAGTGGCATGCCACCAAAGCCGGAGATACTGACGTACACCCAGCTAACGCCAGTTGCAAATTGACCCAACCCCCAAGCATAGCCAATCCACAGTGCACGTTTCGGAGTTTGGTTAGCAAGAAGAATCAGTAGAATAGCTGGGCTAAGAATGGCAACAGGCCACAACTGGTAAGGTGCAAAAGCGAGCGTAGTAGAGGCGCCAACAAAAGCGGCCACTAAGGGCCGCTTGAGGCGATGAAAGAGTTCATTCATCATTATAATTTTCTGAGATTCCCAATGGGTATCGCGTTACTCTTGAGTGGCTTCAACCAGGGTTTCTTCGTCTGGGATCGTCACTTGGAGTTGAATGACACGACGGTTATCGGCAGCGGTGACTTTGAAGTTGTAACCTTCAATTTCAACCAGTTCACCACGAGAAGGTAAGTGACCAAAGGCAGTCATGACCATGCCACCAACGGTATCTACTTCCTCATCGCTGAAGTTAGTTCCAAATGTCTCATTAAACTCTTCGATGGTTGTCAGCGCTCTGACAGCAAACGTATGCTTGCTAAGCTTACGAATGTCTGTCTCTTCGCTTTCATCGAATTCATCTTCGATATCCCCGACGATTTCTTCAAGGATATCTTCAATGGTCACAAGACCAGAAACACCACCGAATTCATCGACAACAATGGCCATATGATAACGTTCTTCACGGAACTCTTTCAGCAGTCGATCAACGCGTTTACTTTCCGGTACCACAACGGCTGGTCGAATAACTTCTTCGATATCAAATGGATTACTGCCTGAGCCTAAGTATTTAAGTAAGTCCTTCGCAAGAAGAATGCCTTCCACATGGTCTTTATCTTCGCTGATCACAGGGTAGCGAGAGTGTTGAGCATCGGTAATCAAGGCAACCAAGGTATCAAGGTCGTGAGTACGCTCAACCGTAACCATTTGCGAACGCGGGATCATAATGTCACGCACGCGCATTTCGGAGATTTCCATAACACCTTCAAGCATATCGCGGGTGTCATGGTCAATCAGGTCATTGACTTCAGAGTCACGGATAACATCCACAAGCTCTTGGCGATCTTTTGGTTCGCCCTGAAATAATTGACCTAGACGTTCAAAGAAGGACTTTCTACTCGGACCTTCTGCCTTTTCTTTCTTATCTTCGTTAGAAGAGGGAGAATTATCTTCGTTCATTGTTTCTCAATTAAGTAACGCTATCAGAAGTGTGATAGCACACATAGAGAGGCGAACACGAGAATCATTTTGGTGGTTCGCCTTTCCCTGCTGAATAGCCAATGGCTACTCTTTTTCAGCAATGTAAGGGTCTTCATAGCCCATACCTTGCATGATTTCGGTTTCGAGGGACTCCATCTCTTCGGCTTCGTCATCCTCAATATGATCATAACCTAGCAGATGCAAGCTGCCATGTACAACCATATGCGCCCAATGTGCTAACAGAGGCTTGTTCTGTTCAATTGCCTCTTTTTCAACGACTTGGCGGCAAATAATTAAGTCGCCAAGTAAATCTATTTCCATACCCGGAGGAGCTTCAAATGGAAAAGACAGCACATTAGTCGGTTTATCTTTACCACGATACTCATGGTTAAGCGTGTGACTTTCTTGTTCATCCACAATGCGAATGGTCACTTCGGCTTGTGGCTGGAAGAGAGGAATCGTCTTATCTAGCCACAATTGGAAATCTTGCTGCGAAGGCAGCCCTTCTTCATTTTCGACTGCCAGTTGCAGATCAAGTTCAATCGCCATGATTATTCCTTAGTGGAAGCAACTTGTGCATTCAGTTCAGCTTTTGCTGCTTCTAGTAACTTCGCATCGCGTTCTTCACGACGACGCTTCTCGAACTCTTTACGCTCTTTCTGGTCTTGTGCTTCCCACTTCTCATACGCGTTAACGATACGAGCAACCACTGGGTGACGTACAACGTCGTCTGCTAAGAAGAAGTTAAAGCTGATGTCGTCGACTTCGCTCAATACTTCAATAGCATGACGAAGACCTGATTTTGCACCACGAGGTAAGTCGATTTGCGTGACGTCACCAGTGATAACTGCGCGAGAGTTAAAACCAATACGCGTTAGGAACATCTTCATCTGCTCAACCGTGGTGTTCTGACTCTCATCAAGAATGATGAAAGCGTCGTTTAGAGTACGACCACGCATGTAAGCAAGAGGGGCTACCTCAATCACGTTACGTTCAATCAGCTTCTCTACGCGCTCAAAGCCCAACATTTCAAATAGGGCATCGTATAGCGGACGTAGGTATGGGTCGACTTTCTGGCTTAAGTCACCAGGTAGGAAGCCCAGTTTCTCACCGGCTTCAACCGCAGGGCGCGTCAATAGAATACGACGGATCTCTTGGCGCTCTAGTGCGTCAACTGCTGCTGCAACAGCAAGATAAGTTTTACCTGTACCAGCCGGGCCAATACCAAAAGAAATATCATGCGTGACCATATTAACCAAGTACTGAGCTTGGTTTGGCGTACGTGGTTTGATCACGCCTTTCTTGGTTTTGACGAAGACTTCTTTACCATGCTCGATATTAGACTCAGTATTCTGCTCAAGAACACCAGATTCTTTAATTGCTAGATGGATCTGTTCAGGCTCAATGTCTGGGATCTCACCTCGTACAGGTGCGGTATCAACATACAGAGTTTTCAGGATATCCAGCGCAGCTGATGCGGTGTGAGGTTTACCGACAATTGTAAAATGGTCACTACGGTGGTTAATTTCAACGCCTAGGCGACGTTCTAAATGCTTGATGTTGTCATCGAATGGACCGCACAGGCTAGCAAGTCGGCGGTTGTCGGAAGGTTCTAGGTTAATTTCTAGAGTTACGATTTTATTACTCAATGTTGCCTCTCATTTTTTGCCACTTAGTGAGAGCCTGATAACGACCAGGCTCTCCATGGCTATTTATACGAGCTTATGGCGTAAAAGTAGCTACACCCAGCTCATCTTCGCGACGTGTTTTCGCCATCATCTGCGTTGGGGAAATCACACTACGAAGATCCATGTCTTTTTCAGTACGTACTAGCTCACCACGCAGTGAGTTCGCAAATACGTCTACGATCTTCACATCAACGAACTGACCAATTAGGTCTGCACTACCTTCAAAGTTTACTACACGGTTGTTTTCTGTACGAGCGCGTAGTTCCATTAGGTTTTTCTTCGAAGGACCTTCAACTAGAACACGTTGTTCTGTGCCAAGCATTAAGCGAGAGTAACGCATCGCTTGAGCATTGATAGTTTGCTGTAGTTCGTAAAGGCGCTCTTTCTTCACTTGTTCTGATACATCACAAGGGTAATCCGCTGCTGGCGTACCTGGACGTGGAGAGAAGATGAAGCTGAAGCTCATGTCAAAGTCTACATCTTTGATTAGCTTCATTGTGTCTTGGAAGTCTTTGTCTGTCTCACCAGGGAAACCAACAATAAAGTCTGAACTGATTTGAATATCAGGACGAGCTTTACGCAGTTTACGGATGATCGACTTGTACTCGATAGCGGTGTGAGGGCGTTTCATCATAGTTAGGATACGGTCACTACCACTTTGCACAGGTAAGTGCAGGAAGCTCACAAGCTCAGGCGTATCTTCGTAAACCGCGATGATGTCGTCAGTGAATTCTAGCGGGTGGCTCGTTGTGAAACGAATACGGTCGATACCATCGATAGACGCAACCAAACGAAGCAGTTCTGCAAATGAACAGATTTCACCGTCGTGTGTTGGACCGCGGTACGCGTTTACGTTTTGACCCAGTAGGTTTACTTCACGTACGCCTTGTTCAGCAAGCTGTGCGATTTCGAACAGCACGTCATCCATTGGACGGCTTACTTCTTCACCACGAGTGTACGGTACGACACAGTAAGTACAGTACTTCGAGCAGCCTTCCATAATAGAAACGAATGCTGTCGCGCCTTCTGCACGAGGCTCTGGTAGGCGGTCGAACTTTTCGATCTCTGGGAACGAAATGTCCATAACTGGTGCGTCATCCGACTGAGATTGTTTGATCATCTCAGGTAGGCGGTGCAGAGTTTGTGGGCCAAAAATAACGTCGACGTATGGTGCACGTTCACGAATATGGTCACCTTCTTGCGTTGCTACACAACCACCTACACCGATAACTACGCCAGGTTTTTTATCTTTTAGTGTTTTCCAGCGGCCAAGCTGGTGGAAAACTTTCTCTTGCGCTTTTTCACGGATCGAACAGGTGTTAAGTAGAAGTACGTCTGCTTCCTCTGGCTCTTCCGTCAGCTCGTAGCCGTTTGCAGCATTAAGCAGGTCGGCCATTTTTGATGAATCGTATTCGTTCATCTGGCAGCCCCAGGTTTTAATTAGCAGTTTCTTACTCATCTCACTTTCGCTCGTTCAGTTGTACTTAAATTGGAGAGCTATTGCTCAAATTATAGCCGCCATCACGGCGGTAAGCGGCGTATTGTACTGCTTTAAAAAGCACCTGACTAGTGATCTGGCTAATTCTCTGCAAAGCCTGATGAAATCTAGTTTTTCGCCCTATACAGAACAAGGTTTTTTGTTAAACAATTTTGTAAAAATAGCCATGGAAAGTACAATAAAAAACGCCAATTAATCAGCACGATGAAGAGTGAAAAATGAACAAGTATGACATCGCCGTGATCGGTGGCGGTATGGTTGGGGCAGCCGTCGCTGTTGGATTTGCCAAGCAGGGCAGAAGCGTTGTCTTGGTTGAAGGTGCAAAACCCAAAGCTTTTGATGCCGCTCAGGTGATGGATATTCGCGTATCTGCGATTTCGCACCAGTCGGTGGAGTTACTTGATTCACTCGGCGCATGGTCAGAAATTAAAAGTATGCGAGTTTGCCCTTATCGGCGTTTAGAAACTTGGGAGAACCCGGAGTGCCGTACTCGTTTTCACTCTGATGAACTGTCATTGGAGCAGCTAGGTTATATCGTTGAAAACCGCCTAATCCAATTAGGTCTTTGGCAAGTCTTCTCTCAGTATGACAATCTAACCGTGATGTGTCCCGAGCGATTAAAAGACATTGAGTTTGCAGATGTAAACCTTGTGACACTAGAAAGTGGGGTGCAGTTTGAAGCTAACTGGGTAATTGGTGCTGATGGTGCAAACTCTAAAGTTCGTCAATTGGCTGGAATTGGTGTGACTGCGTGGGATTACCGACAACACTGCATGTTGATTAACGTGAAAACAGAATTGCCACAGCAAGATATCACTTGGCAACAATTTACTCCTTCAGGCCCGCGTTCATTTTTACCTTTGTGCTCTTTGACTAATGAAGACGGTCAAGAAGTAGGCCAAGGTTCGTTGGTTTGGTATGACTCGCCAAAACGCATTAAACAACTGTGTGCGATGGGTAAGCCTCAACTAAGGGAAGAAATCTTACGTCATTTCCCGGCTGAATTGGGCGATATTGAAGTTTTACAGTTTGGCTCATTTCCACTCACTCGTCGTCATGCGCAAAGCTACTCAAGCAAAAATTGCGTATTAGTGGGTGACTCTGCTCATACGATCAATCCGCTTGCAGGGCAAGGGGTAAACTTAGGCTTCAAAGATGTAGACGTTCTCCTTTCGGTAACAGAACACAAAGAACAGCTGGAAGATGCCTTACTCGCGAAATACGAACGTGCACGTCGACCTGACAACTTACTCATGCAGACTGGCATGGACTTTTTCTATAAAAGTTTTAGCAACGATCTTGGGCCATTGAAGTTTGTACGTAATGCTGCATTGAAGTTTGCTGAAAACTCAGGGCCAATTAAGGCTCAAGTACTGAAATACGCGTTAGGTATGTAGTAAGCTACTCAAATCACAGATAGAAAAAAAGCGAGCCATGAGCTCGCTTTTTTAATTCGGCAAATCTAATGATTTCCCGAGTCCAGAACCAAAAAAAGAAAAAACCCAGCAAAGTCATGCTGGGTTTTCCGATAATGGTGCGGAAGGAGAGACTTGAACTCTCACACCTTGCGGCGCCAGAACCTAAATCTGGTGCGTCTACCAATTCCGCCACTTCCGCAACTTAATCTATAGATATCAAGATAATTGGTAAAATCTCAATATCGTTATATATGGCAGGGCTACCTGGATTCGAACCAGGGAATGGCGGCATCAAAAGCCGCTGCCTTACCGCTTGGCGATAGCCCTACAGTGTAAATAGCCAAAGACTACTTAAGCTCTCTTATCGAGAGAAAGAATGGTGCGGAAGGAGAGACTTGAACTCTCACACCTTACGGCGCCAGAACCTAAATCTGGTGCGTCTACCAATTCCGCCACTTCCGCGTATTCTGATAGTGTAGATTAATTTAAGATGGTGCGGAAGGAGAGACTTGAACTCTCACACCTTGCGGCGCCAGAACCTAAATCTGGTGCGTCTACCAATTCCGCCACTTCCGCATCTTAAATCTACGTGACTGATAGCTTATGCTAGCAATCCAATCAATGGTGGCTACGACGGGATTCGAACCTGTGACCCCATCATTATGAGTGATGTGCTCTAACCAGCTGAGCTACGTAGCCATTTTAAACTTTTGATCAAGAATGGTGCGGAAGGAGAGACTTGAACTCTCACACCTTGCGGCGCCAGAACCTAAATCTGGTGCGTCTACCAATTCCGCCACTTCCGCAACTTGATCTGTAGATATCAAGATAATTGGTAAAATCTTAATATCATTGTATATGGCAGGGCTACCTGGATTCGAACCAGGGAATGGCGGCATCAAAAGCCGCTGCCTTACCGCTTGGCGATAGCCCTACAATGCTCTAATAAAAGAGGCTTTAATAATGGTGCGGAAGGAGAGACTTGAACTCTCACACCTTGCGGCGCCAGAACCTAAATCTGGTGCGTCTACCAATTCCGCCACTTCCGCAACTTATTCTATAGTTATCAAGGTAATTGGTAAAAACCTAAATAACGTTGTTTATGGTGGCTACGACGGGATTCGAACCTGTGACCCCATCATTATGAGTGATGTGCTCTAACCAGCTGAGCTACGTAGCCATTTTAAATTTTTGATCAATAATGGTGCGGAAGGAGAGACTTGAACTCTCACACCTTGCGGCGCCAGAACCTAAATCTGGTGCGTCTACCAATTCCGCCACTTCCGCAACTTGATCTGTAGATATCAAGATAATTGGTAAAATCTCAATATCATTGTATATGGCAGGGCTACCTGGATTCGAACCAGGGAATGGCGGCATCAAAAGCCGCTGCCTTACCGCTTGGCGATAGCCCTACTTTGCTCTAATAAAAGAGACTTCAATAATGGTGCGGAAGGAGAGACTTGAACTCTCACACCTTGCGGCGCCAGAACCTAAATCTGGTGCGTCTACCAATTCCGCCACTTCCGCAACTTGATCTGTAGATATCAAGATAATTGGTAAAATCTCAATATCATTGTATATGGCAGGGCTACCTGGATTCGAACCAGGGAATGGCGGCATCAAAAGCCGCTGCCTTACCGCTTGGCGATAGCCCTACTTTGCTCTAATAAAAGAGACTTCAATAATGGTGCGGAAGGAGAGACTTGAACTCTCACACCTTGCGGCGCCAGAACCTAAATCTGGTGCGTCTACCAATTCCGCCACTTCCGCAACTTGATCTGTAGATATCAAGATAACTGGTAAAATCTCAATATCGTTGTATATGGCAGGGCTACCTGGATTCGAACCAGGGAATGGCGGCATCAAAAGCCGCTGCCTTACCGCTTGGCGATAGCCCTACATTGCTCTAATAAAAGAGACTTCAATAATGGTGCGGAAGGAGAGACTTGAACTCTCACACCTTGCGGCGCCAGAACCTAAATCTGGTGCGTCTACCAATTCCGCCACTTCCGCAACTTATTCTGTAGTTATCAAGGTAATTGGTAAAAACCTAAATAACGTTGTTCATGGTGGCTACGACGGGATTCGAACCTGTGACCCCATCATTATGAGTGATGTGCTCTAACCAGCTGAGCTACGTAGCCATCTTTTGGAGCGAGACAATATAAACCTTCACGCTCTCAGTGACAACCCCTTTTATAAAGGAATCTCACTTGAATAATGGCAGGTCTACCTGGATTCGAACCAGGGAATGGCGGCATCAAAAGCCGCTGCCTTACCGCTTGGCGATAGACCTGCAGGCAATAGTCACAATGACTATTCAAAATATGGTGCGGAAGGAGAGACTTGAACTCTCACACCTTGCGGCGCCAGAACCTAAATCTGGTGCGTCTACCAATTCCGCCACTTCCGCATCTATTCCTAATTGCTCTGATAAAAAGAACACTTAGGAATGGTGGCTACGACGGGATTCGAACCTGTGACCCCATCATTATGAGTGATGTGCTCTAACCAGCTGAGCTACGTAGCCAAAACCATATTTTTTGCTCTCAACGCTTTGTTGTCTTGTCGTTGGGAACGGCGCGCATTATGCGAAGTTGAGTGAGATCCGTCAACAGTTTTTTTTAATAAATTTCGGAAAAAACCTCGTTCGCTTCCTTTTTAAACAAAGAGGCGTGTTTATGATCTAAAACTGGAAATAAATTAGCTCGCAGTTAGGTAATTTATTTTTGCTCATTTACTTAAGGTATTAAAAAAGCCAGCTTAGCAGCTGGCTTTTAGTGTAAATGAAGTGTTTAAAATTCATTCATTTAATTAAACATTGAAGCGGAAGTGTACAACATCACCATCTTTTACGATGTAGTCTTTACCTTCTAGACGCCATTTACCTGCGTCTTTTGCGCCATTTTCACCATTGAATTGGATGAAATCGTCGTAACCGACTACTTCTGCACGAATAAAGCCTTTCTCGAAGTCAGTGTGGATCTTACCTGCAGCCTGAGGCGCAGTTGCACCAACAGGGATTGTCCACGCACGTACTTCTTTAACACCTGCCGTGAAGTAGGTGTGAAGAGTCAGTAGCTCGTAACCAGAGCGAATTACACGGTTCAGCCCCGGTTCTTCGATCCCCATATCCGCTAGGAATTCTTCGCGATCTTCATCTTCTAGTTCAGATAGTTCAGATTCGATAGCTGCACATACAGGTACAACGACGTTGTTTTCTTTTTCTGCGAACTCGCGAACCGCATCTAGATATGGGTTATTTTCGAAACCATCTTCGTTTACGTTTGCAATGTACATAGTTGGCTTCAGTGTAAGGAAGTTTAGGTAGCCGATTGCTGCTAACTCTTCTTTAGATAGCTCAACTGTGCGTGCCATGCCGCCTTCAGTTAGTACTGGTAACAGTTTTTCTAGTACTGTTAGTTCAAATTTTGCGTCTTTATCGCCGCCTTTTGCCTTCTTCGCGTTACGTTGAATCGCGCGCTCACAAGAATCAAGGTCAGCCATTGCAAGTTCAAGGTTGATCACTTCGATATCTTCGATAGGTGAAACTTTACCTGAAACATGAACAATGTTTTCGTTTTCAAAACAACGTACAACGTGGCCAATCGCGTCTGTTTCACGGATGTTAGCTAGGAATTTGTTACCTAAACCTTCACCACGTGATGCACCAGCAACAAGACCAGCGATGTCCACGAACTCCATCGTCGTTGGAAGAACTCTCTGTGGGTTAACGATCTTAGCTAGTGCGTCTAGACGTAGATCTGGCACAGGAACCACACCAGTGTTTGGTTCAATGGTACAGAACGGGAAGTTTGCTGCTTCGATACCCGCTTTAGTTAGTGCGTTGAACAGAGTTGATTTACCTACGTTAGGTAGACCAACGATGCCACATTTAAAACCCATGATAGTAACCTTATTCAGCTTTGAACGTGTGGAGGCGATTTTGTGCTTTAGATAGGCCATCCTTAATCAGGATATCTAGACAACGAACAGCCTCATCAGCTGCTGCATCTAAAAGCTCTTGCTCTTTAGCTGGCGCTTTACCTAATACAAAACCCGCCACTTTATCTTTGTGTCCCGGATGACCAATGCCAATGCGAAGACGATAAAAATCTTTGTTATTGCCCAGTTTGCTAATGGTGTCACGCAGACCGTTGTGTCCACCGTGACCCCCACCTTTTTTAAACTTAGCGACACCTGGCGGTAAGTCTAGCTCGTCATGAGCGACCATGATCTCTTCAGGTTTAATTTGATAAAATTTCGCAAGCGCTGCGATCGATTTACCTGATAGATTCATGAAGGTGGTTGGGATAAGCAAACGGAGATCCTGGCCATTGACCATAATGCGTCCTGTTAGACCAAAAAACTTTGGTTCGTTCTTCAGTGTAACGTTGTGAACGCGTGCTAATTCTTCTACAACCCAAGCGCCCGCATTGTGACGAGTTCTGGCGTATTCTGGTCCTGGATTAGCAAGACCAACAAGAAGTTTGATTTGTTGACTCAAGGTTAGGATCTCTCTGGAATCTCAAAAAGCGCAGTATGATAGCACAGAATTCTCGCAGTGGGCGACCAAGGGATTTTCTGGTTATCAGTACAAATAAAAAAACACCCCAAAGAGGGGTGCTTTTGAAATCAGTGTAACTGAAATGTTCGGATTAGTTGAACATTGCAGAGATTGACTCTTCGTTACTGATACGACGAATCGCTTCAGCTAGCATGCGAGATAGGCTTAGTGTTGTCACTTTGCCTGTTGCAGCCATCTCTTTAGATAGAGAGATAGAGTCAGTTACGATAACTTGGTCAAGAACTGAGTTCTTGATGTTGTCCGCAGCGTTGCCTGAGAATACAGCGTGAGTAGCGTAAGCGAATACACGCTTAGCACCGCGCTCTTTTAGTGCTTCAGCTGCTTTACATAGTGTGCCACCTGTGTCGATCATGTCATCAACGATCACACAGTCACGACCTTCAACATCACCGATTAGGTTCATTACTTCAGAAACGTTTGCACGTGGACGACGCTTATCTACGATTGCGATGTCGATGTCGCCTAGTGCTTTTGCTGTTGCGCGAGCACGAACAACGCCACCTAGGTCAGGAGATACCACAACAGGGTTATCTAGACCGCGAGCCTGCATATCTTCAAGTAGCACTGGCGTGCCGAAGATGTTGTCTACAGGTACATCGAAGAAGCCTTGAATTTGCTCTGCGTGTAGGTCGATAGTTAGAACGCGGTCAACACCAACGTTAGATAGGAAATCAGCAACAACTTTTGCAGTAATTGGCACACGCGCAGAACGTACACGACGGTCTTGGCGAGCGTAGCCGAAGTAAGGGATAACTGCAGTGATACGGCCTGCTGAAGCACGGCGCATTGCATCAATCATAACAACCAATTCCATTAGGTTGTCGTTAGTCGGTGCACAAGTGGATTGAATGATGAAAACATCGCTACCACGAACATTCTCATTGATTTGAACTGCAACTTCGCCATCAGAAAAGCGAGAAACAGATGCATCACCAAGAGAGATGTAAAGACGATCAGCAATACGTTGGGCTAGTTCAGGTGTTGCGTTACCAGCAAATAGCTTCATATCAGGCACGGTGGAAACCTCGGGTTTGCGTCCAGTTTAAATAGGTCGGTGTGAGGCTGATTGGTATTCAGCCAAAGTCTCTTTTAATGGCGAAATATTGCGCCCTTGAGCGACAAATGCCGAGACTTTATCAGAGAGTTGTGCAAGGATAGTTTCTGCTTCAGATTTGCTCGAAAATTCAGCAAAAACGCAAGATCCTGTCCCCGTCAATCTTGACGGCGCGTATTGTAGCAGCCAAGAAAGTTGCTTATCAACCTCTGGGTAGAGCATTCGTACAATTTTTTCGCAATCGTTTACGCTTGGCGTATTTAAAAGTGTTTCTAGATCTCGTTTTGGGGTGTTTCGCGTTAGATCTGGATGACAAAAAACGTCGACGGTTGCGATAGAAACATTCGGTCTGACGACTAAATACCACTTTTCTTCTGGATAAGCGGGGGAGAGTTTCTCGCCAACACCTTCAGCGAAAGCTGCAAATCCGCGCACAAATACGGGCACGTCTGCGCCCAACTTTAAACCAATTTCAGCCAGTTCATCGTCAGTTAGATTCAGTTGCCACAAGTAGTTCAGTGCCACTAGTGCTGTAGCTGCATTCGATGAGCCCCCACCAATGCCCCCACCCATAGGCAGCACTTTCTGTAGCTCAATATGCGCGCCAAAAGGGCAGTTTGAGTAAGCTTGAAGCGCGGTTGCTGCTTTCCATATTAGGTTGTCTTTTAGCGGAACGCCTTCGATTTCAGGGGAAATGGTGATCTCGCCAGACTCGTTGGCTTTTATGGTCAGTTCATCGCCGTGATCGACGAATTGGAATAAGGTTTGTAACTCGTGGTAGCCATTTTCTGTGCGACCGTTGATGTATAGAAAGAGATTCAATTTCGCTGGCGATGGCCAGCGGGTTGAAAGTTCGATCATTGGGTGATGTTCCATTTTGTGATCACTAGATTTATTTTTACGTCAGTAGTGGTGAGTTTCAGCTTATTTGGCAGTGGTAGAGACTGCTCATGCCATTGAACGTCGCCATACCGTTGATAAGCAATACTCCAATCATTTAAACCAATTTGTTTGTTTAACGCTTGCAGTGTATTGGTTGAGGACAATTGGAATTTGTCGGCATCGGTCGGTAGGCCTAATAGCCAGTCAGGCATGTGTTCAACGGGCATCATTAACCCCGTAAGACGGTAAATTAACTGGTTTGCACTGCGAGAGGAAAGGACCTGGTCGTCGTAAGTTTCTACTGTGGCACCTTGTGGTGTGATGGTGAGCTTTAATGCCGTTTGACCAAGAATCGTTGTTAAACGTAGTTGACTGAGTGCTGAAGAATGTTTCCAGTAGAAATTTAAATTTTGTCTTTGGTCTGGGCCAATATAACCAAGTTTTCCTGTTGCTTGAAAATCTTGGATGGTCTCGAGTCGTTGCTCATGAGCTTGCCACTCAACGCTGGTAACACTTTCAGGAACGGAGGAACAACCAGCGAGCAGTAAGCTCGACAAGAAAAAAAGAATAAAGGAGCGTAACGTCATGTTTGATGGCTTATTAATCAGTTTCGTCGGGAATCGCTCACAACTATAGCATTGAAAAGTCGCAGTTAGGAAAACAAATCCGGCTTACCCTTTCAATAAATGCGTGCTTACAGTAAAATTCTGGACCTATTTTATAACCTATCCCAGAGATACCACGTTAGATGTCCTTGCTTGCTATTGGAATCAATCACAATACAGCGTCTGTCGACTTGCGAGAGAAGGTGGCGTTTGGTCCGGATAAACTCGGCCCTGCACTCGAGCAACTTAGAGAGCACGAAGCGGTTAACGGCAGTGTGATTGTTTCAACCTGTAACCGAACTGAGTTGTACTGCGATGTTAAGCAAGGAGCGCGAAATAAGTTAATCGATTGGCTTGCTCAGTTTCATCAAGTGAGCCGCGAAGATTTAATGCCGAGTTTGTATGTTCATGAAGAACAAGCCGCAATTAAGCATTTGATGCGCGTATCGTGCGGCCTTGACTCTCTGGTGTTGGGTGAGCCTCAAATTTTGGGGCAGGTAAAGCAAGCATTTTCTGACTCGCGAGATCATCAAGCCATCGATGCTTCAATTGATAAACTGTTTCAAAAGACGTTCTCAGTCGCCAAGCGTGTGAGAACAGAAACAGATATCGGCGGTAATGCTGTGTCCGTGGCTTATGCCGCATGTACATTGGCAAAACATATTTTTGAGTCGTTATCTGATTCAACCGTGCTTTTGGTTGGTGCGGGAGAGACGATTGAACTGGTCGCAAAGCATTTAGCATCCAACGGCTGCACAAAAATGATTGTCGCGAACCGCACTAAAGAGCGTGCGCAAGGCTTAGCGGATCAATTTGGCGCAGAAGTGATCAGTTTGAACGAAATTCCTGAACATTTGGCGAAAGCGGATATCGTGATTAGCTCAACGGCGAGCCCATTGCCTATTATTGGCAAAGGTATGGTCGAAACGGCTCTGAAGCAGCGCCGACATCAACCTATTTTGTTAGTCGATATTGCGGTGCCGCGAGATGTAGAGTCGGAAGTCGGTGAACTGAACGACGCATATTTGTATTCGGTTGATGACTTGCAATCTATCATCGACAGCAACATTGAGCAGCGTAAAGTCGAAGCGATTCAAGCCGAAGCGATTGTTAGTGAAGAAAGCGCTGCGTTTATGACATGGTTGCGTTCACTGCAAGCCGTCGATAGTATTCGCGACTATCGCAAATCAGCCAACGAAATTCGTGAAGAGTTACTGAGCAAAAGTTTGCAATCTTTAGCGGCAGGCGCAGATCCGGAGAAAGTGCTGCGCGAGCTGAGTAATAAACTCACCAACAAACTGATTCACGCTCCAACTCGCGCATTGCAAAGTGCAGCAGAGCAAGGCGAACCAGCAAAATTAACGATTATCCGCCAAACACTTGGCTTGGATGATCTATAACTCACGCTTTTTATTAAGAAAACGACACTATGAAAGCCTCTATTCTGACTAAGCTAGAAACGCTAGTAGAACGTTACGAAGAAGTTCAACATCTTCTTGGTGATCCTGATGTTATTGGAGATCAGGACAAATTCCGTGCTCTATCAAGAGAGTACTCTCAGCTAGAAGAAGTAACTAAGTGCTTCCAAGCTTATCAACAAGCGCAAGAAGATCTTGTCGCCGCTGAAGAGATGGCAAACGAAGACGACGAAGAAATGCGTGAAATGGCGCAAGAAGAAATCAAAGAAGCGAAAGCGACTATTGAGCGTCTTACTGATGAGCTACAGATTCTTCTTCTGCCAAAAGATCCGAACGATGATCGTAACTGTTTCCTAGAAATTCGCGCAGGTGCGGGTGGCGACGAAGCGGGTATTTTCGCGGGTGACTTATTCCGTATGTACAGCAAGTACGCAGAAAAGCGTGGCTGGCGCATCGAAGTGATGTCTTCAAACGAAGCTGAACACGGTGGTTACAAAGAGATGATCGCAAAAGTGAGCGGCGACGGTGCGTACGGCGTACTGAAGTTTGAGTCTGGCGGTCACCGTGTACAGCGTGTTCCAGCAACAGAGTCTCAAGGTCGTGTACATACTTCTGCATGTACCGTAGCGGTGATGGCAGAAATCCCAGAAGCGGATCTGCCAGAAATCAAAGCGGCAGACCTGAAAATCGATACGTTCCGTGCATCTGGCGCGGGTGGTCAGCACGTTAACACCACGGATTCTGCAATCCGTATTACCCACTTACCAACGGGTACGGTAGTAGAGTGTCAGGACGAGCGTTCACAGCACAAGAACAAAGCGAAAGCGATGGCGGTTCTTGCTGCTCGTATCGTTCAAGCGGAAGAAGAGCGTCGTGCTGCAGAAGTGTCTGATACACGTCGTAACCTTCTAGGTTCTGGTGACCGTAGTGACCGTATTCGTACCTACAACTACCCACAAGGTCGTGTGTCTGATCACCGCATCAACCTAACCATCTACCGTTTGAACGAAGTGATGGAAGGTGACCTGCAGAGCTTGATTGATCCTGTGATTCAAGAGCACCAAGCAGACCAACTTGCGGCGCTCGCAGAGAACGGCTAATCGATGAGCCAAGTTCAATCAATTGAGCAAGCACTGAAAAGTGCGACGGCGAAACTGGCAGAAGGCGGCAAAGAGTCGCCTTCTCTCGATGCAGCTGTACTCCTCTGCCATGTCCTTGGCAAACCACGAACTTATCTACTGACCTGGCCAGAAAAAGCATTAGAAGCAGAGCAACAAGCAAAATTCGACGCTCTACTTGAACGACGTTTAGCTGGTGAACCCGTCGCTTATATTATTGGTGAGCGAGAGTTTTGGTCTCTACCGTTCAAAGTTTCTCCCTCTACCTTGATCCCAAGACCGGATACAGAACGTTTGGTCGAAGTTGCACTCGATAAGACCTATGAGCAAACAGGACCTATTTTAGATCTTGGAACGGGGACGGGGGCAATTGCTATCGCACTCGCATCTGAAATGCCAACACGTCAAGTGATGGGCGTAGATCTCAAGCAAGAAGCGAAAGCACTTGCAGAGTACAATGCTGAGCAGCTAAACATCAAAAATGTGACCTTTGCTCAAGGCAGTTGGTTCGAGCCTATTGCAGAGGGTACGAAGTTTGCTTTAATTGTCTCCAATCCGCCGTATATTGATGAAAAAGATCCACATTTATCCCAAGGTGATGTGCGCTTTGAGCCAAAATCAGCATTAGTTGCTAAGGAGAATGGTTTAGCCGATATCCGCCATATCTCGGATCTTGCTCGTCAGTATCTTGAAGTGGGCGGTTGGCTGGCATTCGAACATGGTTATGATCAGGGTGATGCCGTACGTGAGATAATGCGTGGTTTTGGTTACCAACAAGTTGCCACGGAAAAAGATTACGGCGGTAACGATCGAGTAACGCTCGGTTGTTTTGCCTGTTAATCACGGAAGTCAGCAAACACTAACTAAAAAGAGAAGAAAAATGTACGTAGCTCTAAAACACATACACTTAGTGACGATTGCGCTCAGCGCGACACTATTATCGATCCGATTCGTGTTAATGATGATGAACTCACCGAAGCGAAACAATCGCTTTTTGAAAGTGTTTCCCCACATCGTTGATACTGCATTGCTAGTGTCAGGTATCGCGCTTATTTTCATTACTGGTTTCATCCCGTTTACTGATGCCGCACCGTGGTTAACAAACAAAATCACCTGCGTACTAGCGTACATTGCACTCGGTTTCTTCTCGTTGAAGCTTGCGAAAAACAACCTACTGAAGATATTTGGCTTTTTCGGCGCATTAGGTTGGTTGGTCATGGCTGCGAATATTGCTGTGTCTAAGAGCCCTACGTTATTTGGATAAGACGTCATGTTAGAGTTTTTTGACGAAGATTTTGACAATATACCGTTGGTGGAAGGTGCGCTTGAGCTAAACAAAGCGATTAACCCAGAAACCAAAGTACATTGGGCGAAACAAGAGTTAGAGCGTCTTTACAAAGATGCAGAAGCCACGCTTGTTCATGAAACCGATGAAGAGCAACGATTTGATGCATTCCTACGACTGTTTTTCCATGAGTGGGGATTCAAAGGCGACGAGCAGGAATACTTTATTTCGGACAACAGCTTTATCGATAAAGTGTTGGAGCGCCGAAAAGGTATCCCGGTTAGTTTAGGTTCGATTTTATTATATCTAGGTAAAAAGCTGGGTTTCCCGTTGAAGGGAGTCACTTTTCCTACTCAGTTCCTGCTAAAAGTCGATTGGATGCATAAAAAGCCAGACTACATTAACCCATTTAATGGTGAGTATGTAGGTGAAAGGATTCTTCAAGCTTGGCTTATTGGCCAAGAAGGACCGCTAGCTCAGCTAAAGCCAGAACACTTTGAAGAAGCTGACAATCCAACCATTATTGGTCGCTGGTTAGCGTTGATCAAAAGCGCGATGTTACGTGAAGAGCACTACACGCTGGCGTTGCGTTGTACGAACCTTGCGTTAACCTTTGTGCCAGATGACCCATACGAGATTCGTGACCGTGGTTTTATTTTCCAACAGCTAGAGTGCCCTCAAGTGGCGGTGTCAGATTTTCAGTACTTTATTGACCAATGCCCTGACGATCCGGCTTCTGAGCTACTAAAATCACAAGTTAATGTGATGAGTGAAACGCACGTCACACTTCACTAATTTTATCGATGTGCCGAACTGTGGCGTATCGTGGACAGAAAAAGAGAATCAAAATGGAACAGAAAATCGTTAATATCGGCGACATTCAGGTTGCTAACGACAAGCCATTCACCCTATTTGCAGGTATGAACGTTCTTGAGTCTCGTGATCTTGCGATGCAGATCTGTGAGCACTACGTAAAAGTAACGGAAAAACTTGGCATTCCTTACGTATTTAAGGCGTCGTTTGACAAAGCAAACCGCAGTTCTGTTCATTCATACCGTGGTCCAGGCCTTGAAGAAGGTATGAAAATCTTCCAAGAGCTAAAAGACACATTTGGTGTGAAGATCATCACTGACGTTCACACTGAAGCGCAAGCTCAACCTGTCGCTGACGTGGTAGACGTTATTCAGCTTCCTGCATTCCTAGCTCGTCAAACTGACCTTGTTGAAGCAATGGCAAAAACAGGTGCGGTTATCAACGTGAAGAAACCTCAATTTATGAGCCCAGGTCAAGTGGGTAACATCGTTGAGAAGTTCGCGGAATGCGGTAACGACAAGATCATCCTATGTGAGCGCGGCTCTTGCCACGGCTACGATAACCTAGTCGTAGACATGCTTGGCTTTGGTGTGATGAAAAATGCATCGAAAGGCAGCCCAATCATCTTTGACGTAACGCACTCACTACAGATGCGTGATCCGTCAGGTGCGGCATCTGGCGGTCGTCGTGAGCAGACAGTTGAACTTGCGAAAGCGGGTCTAGCAACAGGCATCGCAGGTCTATTTATCGAGGCGCATCCAAACCCAGACCAAGCACGCTGTGATGGCCCATCTGCACTGCCGCTAGACAAGTTAGAACCCTTCCTAGCGCAAATGAAATCTCTTGATGATCTGATCAAGAGCTTTGCAGATATCGATATCAAGTAAACGCCAGATGACTGGTGATCAAATGCAATAGCCAACCTCGTGTTGGCTATTTTTTTATCAGATGGCGCATCATTCTCAGCTTCTTGCTGCAAAGGCTCTAGGCCGCTGGGAATGTGCATCAGTGACTCCCAATAAGAAAAAAGGTAAATAAATGAAGCAGCGTCTGATTATTAAAACTGCGTTGAGTGCCGCTATTTTGGCCTCGTTAGCTGGGTGTGCTACGCAACCTGCACCAGAATGGAATGCAGATACAACCTATAAATTGACCGTGCTACACACTAACGATCATCACGGTCGTTTTTGGCAAAATCGATACGGCGAGTACGGTATGGCGGCACGTAAAACGTTAATAGATGATTTGCGTGAAGAAATACAAGCAGAGGGGGGCAGTGTGTTACTGCTTTCTGGTGGTGACATCAACACTGGAGTACCTGAGTCTGATTTACAAGATGCCGAGCCAGATTTTAAAGGCATGAGCAAAATTGGTTACGATGCGATGGCGCTAGGTAATCATGAGTTTGATAATCCATTGGATGTGCTTTTCAAGCAGCAAGAGTGGGCAAGTTTTCCGATGTTGTCTGCCAATATTTACGATAAAAATACTGGCAAGCGCCTATTCCAACCGTACGCGATGTTTAACAAACAGGGTATTAAGATTGCAGTAATTGGTCTTACAACCGAAGATACAGCGAAACTTGGCAACCCTGAATTCATTGAACAAATTGACTTCCGTGACCCAAAAGAAGAAGCCAAGAATCTAATTGCTGAGCTGAAAGAAACGGAGTACCCAGACCTTATTTTTGCTGTCACACATATGGGACACTATGAGAATGGCAATAGAGGCATCAATGCACCTGGTGATGTAGCGTTAGCTCGTTATTTGAATGAAGGTGATCTGGATATGATTGTTGGTGGTCACTCACAAGAGCCGGTTTGTATGGAAGGTCCAAATGTCATCAAAAAGAGCTTTAAACCGGGTGATGAATGTCAGCCTGATCAACAAAATGGTGCTTATATTGTTCAGGCACATGAGTGGGGGAAATATGTGGGACGCGCCGATTACGAGTTTCGTAATGGTGAACTCTCGATGGTGAGCTACGATCTGATCCCAGTAAACTTGAAAAAGAAAATTAAAGTTGATGGCCAGTCCCAACGAGTTTTGATCCAAGAAGAGATTGAACAAGACGAAGCGATGCTTGAGTTTCTTCGTCCTTATCAAGAAAAAGGTCAGGGCAAGCTAAACGTGAAGATTGCAGAATCTAACGGTAAGCTTGAGGGTGACCGCAGTGTGGTTCGTTACCAGCAAACAAACTTAGGTCGATTAATTGCAACGGCTCATATGGAACGGGCAAAAGCAGATTTTGCCGTAATGAATTCTGGCGGCGTTCGCGATTCGATTGCAGCAGGTGACATTACCTACAAAGATGTGCTGACTGTTCAGCCATTCGGCAATATGGTCTCTTACGTTGATATGACGGGCAAAGAAGTATTGGATTACCTAAATGTTGTTGCAACTAAGCCTGTCGACTCTGGAGCTTACGCGCAGTTTGCGGGTATTGCGATGAGTATCAATAATGGTGAGGTAACCAATGTGTTCATTGGTAATAAGCAACTTCGCTTAGATGATAATTACCGCTTTACCGTACCAAGCTATAATGCTGCTGGTGGTGATGGTTACCCTAAAATCGACGATCATCCAGGGTATGTAAATACAGGTTTTACCGATGCTGAGGTTTTGAAGGATTATTTAGAAACACACAGCCCTATTGATGTTAATGAGTATGCCCCTTCAGGTGAAATCACGTATTTAGTTGATACGGCGATTGATCAGTAACCCAACAGAGAAAAAGCGATTGACTCAAACTCGCTGATATCATTAACTAAAAGCGCAGATCCAATTCAATCTGCGCTTTTTGTTTTTATGAGGAGAATCTTGATGACTCCGGCCATTAATCTTGCGAAAAAGAAAAAAATTCCACACACGATTCATCAGTATGAGCACGACCCTAGAGCCGATAGTTATGGCTTGGAGGCTGCTGAAGTACTGGGGCAGGATCCGAAAACAGTATTTAAAACCTTGCTGTTCTGCTTGAACGGCGAGCCAAAGAACCTTGCGGTTGCGATTATCCCTGTTGAGCAAAAGCTGAACCTAAAACTGGCAGCGAAAGCAGCGAAGGGCAAAAAGGCCGATATGGCTGATCCGGAAATCGCGCAAAAGACCACAGGTTATGTTGTTGGTGGGATTAGCCCACTGGGGCAGAAGAAAGCCTTACCTACTTTTTTGCACGAAAGCGCAGCAGAGCAAGACACCATCTGTGTGAGTGCAGGTAAACGTGGTTTAGAAATCGAGTTAGCCCCGAAAGATTTGCTTGGATTAACTCGTGGTCAGTTTGCACCTCTTTGTTTGTAAACTCATGACAAATAAAAAGGACGCTCATGAGTGTCCTTTTTTGATCTTGCCTGTCAGAGAAGCGTTACTTACTTCTTCAGACTCAATGTACCACCGGTGCGTTTAGCTGGTTTGCTTGGCTTCGCGGCATTTGGGTTCATGTAATGCTGCTTAGGCTTACTCGGTGATTGAGGCTTGTTTGCTGAGTGCGTATTGCTCGATGCATCTGGTTTACGGTGTGATTTTCCATGCTCGCCTTGCGGTCTGCTACGTTCACCTTGTGGTTTCGCTTTGTAATGTTCTTTAGCTGGACGTCCGCCTTCATCGTCACGCTGACGACGCTTTTGTTGACCTTTTTTCGAGTTTGGAGCATGACGAAAATCGTCTGCGTTATTTCCGCGGTAGGTACGTGGCTTTTGATTTCGTCGAGATACCGAGTCTTGGTTTTCTTCACGGCTGTCATATAACTTCGCGTCGGTCGCTTTACGAATATTGCGGCCTTTTGAGTCAACACGAGATGCCTCTTCTGTACCCACCGAACCATCGCACATAGCAAGAATCTCAGCGACTTCATCGTCAGTTAAGTAACGCCATTTTCCGTTCGGAATACCGTCAAGAGAGATATTCATGATTCGAACACGACGAAGCTTAAAGACTTCGTAACCTAGTGCTTCACACATACGACGGATTTGGCGGTTAAGTCCTTGAGTGAGCACAATACGGAAAGAGAACTTAGTCTCTTTCGTTACCTTACAAGGTAGAGTGACGGTATCGAGAATTTTAACGCCGCTCGACATCTGTTTGAGAAACTCACCTGTAATCGGTTTGTCCACGCGCACAACGTACTCTTTTTCGTGGCTGTTGCCAGCACGGAGGATTTTGTTGACGATATCGCCATCGTTGGTCAAAAAAATCAGACCATCAGAGGGTTTATCCAAGCGGCCGATCGGAAAGATACGTTTTTTGTGACCGATAAAATCAACGATGTTCCCGGGTACATCTCGTTCTGTTGTACAGGTGATGCCTGTTGGTTTATTGAGAGCGATATAAATCGGCTTCTCTTTTGCTGCAACAGGCTTACCGTCCACACAAACATCATCACCAGGTAGTACTTTTGTTCCCATTTCAGGCTTGTTTCCATTAATGGTGACACGACCTTGTTCAATCAGTCTGTCTGCCTCACGGCGTGAACAAAAGCCAGTTTCACTGATGAATTTATTTAATCGTTTAGCGTTGTCTTGTGACATTTTTGTCTCCTAACGTTTCACAACGGCGAATGAAGTTTCCTTCCCGTGAGAGAGAAGGAAGAATAAGGACGGGCATTCTAGCATTAGGGTGAAATTTAGCCCAACCGTTTTTGGTGACGTTCGCGAGTTTCTAATTTCTTTTCCGCACTTTTTCTAAGTAGAACGTAAACGGCTCCGGTTCCACCGTGAAAGCGTTGCGCACTATGCACGCACTGAACTTCCCTGATTTGTTGTAGCCAGCTGCTAACAAAGCTTTTCATTAGTGCTGGTGGATTTGAGCGTTCTCCTCGGCCGTGGACAATAACGACCGTTCGTATGTCCATTGATAGGCACTGTTTTAAAAACTTTACGACTTCATCACGAGCTTCTTTCAATGTTTTACGATGCAGATCTAGGCGTGCTTGGATTGGATATTTGCCAAGACGAAGCTTGCGGTAAACCCCGTCTTGTACGCCATCACGTTTAAACTCAACAAAGTCCTCTGGTTTCAGCATTTCTGCGTGATCAAGTGACAGGTATTCTGGGTCATCTTCTGTTAGCCAGATTGCCGCTTCTCTCTTGGCGAGCTGCGCTTCGGTTACTTGGTGTACTTTTTTGTGTTCGGCGGTGTCTTGAGTGATCGGCTTTACATCGCCCATCATCTGTTGGAACAGATCAAAATCGTCATCGTGAGACATAGTAGTAATCTCATTAAGAACAGGGAGGAATAATAGGATTATATCAATGAGTGGTGCATTGAGATCAAATAAAAAACCGGAGTAGGCAAGTAACCGACTCCGGTGCAAAGCGTTTCTAGAGCTAAGCGAGATCTAGTGAGGAGATTTGTCGTTCATGATCTTGTATATGAAGAAACCGCCGTAAAATAACATCAGACCAATTGCCCCAAAGATTACTATCATTGACGATAGACCCACTGCATTACCAAATAGGAGATCAAGCCAAAAGTCCATACGTTTCCTCCAAGATGTTCCCGACAGGCATAAAACTAAATGGCAGTGCCTTGTTGCACACTGATCTGGATCAATTATGTTGCTAAGGTTAATAAACTGTATTTTTTTGTGAGTTATCAGTCACATTTTACGTGCTAGTGTTCAGTTATTCATCAAACGAATTAAGACCTAAGGTTTTTTTGTAAAAAGCACTTGCGTCACAGTTCAGAATCCGTAATATACGCATTCGTTGACGAGGACAAGTCCTCAGTTAAACATCTCGGTGAATAGCGCAGTTTGGTAGCGCATCTGGTTTGGGACCAGAGGGTCGGGGGTTCGAATCCCTCTTCACCGACCATATTGAGAAAAAGGCTCTACAGAAATGTAGAGCCTTTTTCGTATTTGGTGATATTTATTTGGATCCAGAGGGTCGGGGTCTGGAATGCCAGTCCAATCGAATCCCTACTTCACCGACCACTTTTAGAAAGCCTGCTCAATGAGCAGGCTTTCGTCGTTTTTAGCGCTAGTAATTTTAGACTTCAATAGTATCGAGCCAAATGGGTTCACCTGACGTTAGAATATGGCACTTCACCGACACGTATTGAGCGGAAGGCTCTACAGAGATGTAGGGCCTTTTCATTTTTTAGAGCGAGTAAATTTATTACTTGATGTCACACGAGATAGTGCTGATAGGGGTTTCAGAAGTTGTGAAGCAAACATAAGCGGTCTTTGGATGGTTTGGACCAACTTTGATGTAACCTGCTTTTAGTTCGTCTTCATCAAACGTGACAGAGTGAGATTTGCTCGAGCTTCCATCAAAGTAAACAGCTTCAAAGCCTTGATTCATCATATGTGCGACGCGATTTCGGGTATGGTTAGTGGAAAAAGTGATGTTCGCACAACGCATCATTGGTTTTTCGGTAATAAGAAACTGGCCACTCTCTTTATCTAATACCCCGCCTTTTGCTTCCGGGGTTATATCAATAGCTTGAAAATTTTCTACGTTACATGACGGTTTAGCATAAGCAAGCGATGAAGTGAGCATCATACTGCTCACGCATAGGAATAAAGCTTTAAATTTCATATGAGTTATTATGTATCCACATAGGTTAGAGTCGTTTTAGCAGAGGAGTAAACCATTGTCAGTGATCGTGTTAGCGTGATGCCTTGCTATTCATCATTGATGAGGCTGGCTGCCTTCAAATAAATTTCTAAATATGGCACCTAGCTTGACGGGTTTTACCGAGTGGTTTTATGTCAAAGCCCCTTTTTTTAAGCAGCTCAATCAGATTATCTTTACCAACTAAATGCAAACTGCCGACAACAACGGTATAGCGACCCGAACGTTGAGGTAGGACACTGCCAGTATCAAGCTTTTTTGCCCAATCTCGATTGCGCTCATATAAGAAAGCCTGATTAAAATCTTCTGTTGCTTGATCGGTTAATGATGCCTCGACCAACATACTACCATCACCGCTCTTCCAGCTTTCTATCAAACACTGAACCAATTCTTCCCCACCGTCATATTCTTCAATTGACGAGAGGAGCATCTCTTTACCGCCTTCTGATTGACCTGCTATTAAATCAATTTGGAATTGCACGGACTCCAGTGGAATGACCGGGATTTGTTTTTTATCAGCGAGTCCTATTAAGTGCATGTCGACCCCTTTATCAGAGACATACCCCAGTTTGTTGACTAAAGCGAGTTGGATGGTTAATGCAGCCGTCCATGGTGGAGAATTTAAAAGTTGAGTTTCTGGCAACCCTAAATCTTGTGCTATCTCGACTAAGTGGCGACGTTGAGCCTTGTCTAAAACATCTTTAGAAAGAATGGTTGTTTGTGGGTAAACCAAGCCTTCAGAGTTTCTGACATCAGCTTCGATAATCAATCCAGCGCTTTGGCTTAAGTGCTGAGTAATAGTTTTAGGGAGCGGGTACATCGTTTTATCGCCCACATGCACAGAGCCAATGATCATCAGCTCGGTTTCCCCTTTTTTTGCTAGCCAATGTTGCGGTTCTGCATAAGAGGAAAAGGGAGCAAAGGCAACAAGTAGGGATGATATGAGTGTCAAGAGACGAAACATAGAATGGTCCTCAGGTAAGTACCTTTAAACTTTATACGCAAAAATGCTTGAGGTTAAGTGCAATTTCTCTAGTGGGGATATTCGACAAAATCGTCATTTCTAAAAATATTGACGAGTTTTGACGATGAATAAATGAGAGTCACTTCACGAAAGATAAATAGGTCATTCGCTTACTAATGGTTCACAAAATAATTAGGCGTGATCCAAATCTTACAAAATCAGTCGTAACTCATGAATATTAGTGACCTAGATCGCAGCAAACTCGTCAAAACAAGTTGTTCGATTTTGACGTGGCTTGTAACTTCATGAAAGTTAAGTTTTTATGGTTTTTGCTGAGTATCATTTTTTGAACTAGATCACTTCCTATTTCTATTTATTTTACGCTTAGAAATAACTGGTTGTATGTTGAATGCAACTGTTAGGCCCCTCGCATTTGAGGAGCCGCGATTTTTATCATTGTCGTTTTGAACCACTGACTTTTTTGGGGAAGTAAGATGTTTAAACCTAGTCTGATTGCTGTTTCTGTTATCACCACATTAGCAGGTTGCTCTGCTCTGCAAAGCTCTGAGCAACAAGCTGTAAATTCACTGGCTAATAACCTTGATATTCAATACCAAGTGTTGACTAACCACGGTGCAAACGAAGGTCTTGCTTGTCAGGATTTAGGAGCTGAGTGGGCTTCTTGTAACAAGGTGAACATGACGCTAGTTAACCAAGGTGAAGCGGTTAACTCTAAAGATTGGGCTATCTACTTCCACAGCATTCGTCTGATTTTGGATGTAGATAATGATCAGTTCAAAATTTCTCGTGTAACGGGTGACCTACACAAACTGGAACCAACAGATAAGTTTGATGGCTTTGCGGCGGGCGAAGAAGTGGTACTTCCACTAATTGGCGAATACTGGCAGTTATTTGAAACCGACTTTATGCCAGGCGCTTTCGTGGCTGCACCAAACGCAGAACCTAAGATGATCGCTTCTCTTAACACAGAAGACGTTGCATCTTTCGTGACTGGCCTTGAAGGTAACAACCTAAAACGTACGCCAGATGACAACAACGTATTTGCAAACGCTGTGTCTCGTTTCGAGAAGAACGAAGACCTAGCAACACAAGACGTATCAACCACGTTACTACCAACGCCAATGTCTGTTGAAGCAGGCAAAGGTACAGTAGATATCGCGGCGGGTATTGCGCTGCCTAAAGACGCATTCGATGCGACTCAATACGCAGCAATTCAAGATCGTGCAGAAGTGGTAGGTGTGGACGTTCGTGGTGATCTTCCTGTAAGCATCACTGTTGTTCCTGCAGACTTCACCGGTGAACTGGCAAAATCTGGTGCTTACGAGATGAGCATCAAGGGCGATGGTATTGCGATTAAAGCGTTTGACCAAGCAGGTGCTTTCTACGCAGTACAATCTATCTTTGGCCTGGTAGATAGCCAAAATGCTGATTCTCTACCACAACTGTCTATTCAAGATGCACCTCGCTTTGATTACCGTGGTGTGATGGTAGATGTAGCTCGTAACTTCCACTCTAAAGACGCCATTCTTGCAACGCTAGACCAAATGGCAGCGTACAAGATGAACAAACTTCACCTTCACCTAACCGATGATGAAGGCTGGCGTTTGGAAATCCCAGGCCTACCTGAGTTGACAGAGGTTGGCGCTAATCGTTGTTTCGATACACAAGAGAAAAGCTGCGTACTGCCTCAGCTTGGTTCCGGTCCAACGACAGACAACTTTGGCTCTGGCTACTTCAGTAAAACAGACTACGTGGAAATCTTGAAATACGCGAAAGCGCGTAACATTGAAGTCATTCCCGAAATCGATATGCCAGCACACGCGCGTGCAGCGGTAGTATCAATGGAAGCACGTTACGACCGCCTGATGGAAGAAGGTAAGGAAGCTGAAGCGAACGAATACCGCCTGATGGATCCTCAAGATGCTTCTAATGTCACTACGGTTCAGTTCTACGATAAGCAAAGCTTTATCAACCCGTGTATGGAATCTTCCACTCGCTTTGTAGATAAAGTGATTTCAGAAGTGGCAGCAATGCACGCTGAAGCTGGGGCACCGCTAACGACATGGCACTTTGGTGGTGACGAGGCGAAGAACATCAAGCTAGGTGCTGGTTTCCAAGACGTTAACGCAGAAGACAAAGTAAGCTGGAAAGGCACGATTGACCTGTCGAAACAAGACAAGCCATTCGCGCAATCTCCACAGTGTCAGGCGTTAATCGCAGAAGGCACAGTGAGTGATTTTGCTCACCTACCGAGTCATTTTGCGCAAGAAGTATCAAAATTAGTTGCTGAGAAAGGCATTCCAAACTTCCAAGCATGGCAAGATGGTTTGAAATACAGCGAAGGTGAGAAAGCATTCGCAACAGAAAATACGCGTGTTAACTTCTGGGACGTTCTTTACTGGGGTGGTACATCATCAGTGTACGAGTGGTCTGAGAAAGGTTACGACGTGATCGTTTCTAACCCTGACTATGTGTACATGGACATGCCATACGAAGTTGATCCGAAAGAGCGTGGTTACTACTGGGCAACACGTGCAACCGATACGCGTAAGATGTTTGGCTTTGCACCAGAGAACATGCCTCAGAACGCAGAAACCTCTGTAGACCGCGATGGCAACGGCTTTACTGGTAAAGGTGAAATCGAAGCGAAACCTTTCTACGGTCTATCAGCACAGCTTTGGTCTGAGACAGTACGTAACGATGAGCAATACGAGTACATGGTATTCCCTCGCGTACTCGCAGCCGCTGAGCGTGCATGGCACCGCGCAGTTTGGGAGAACGACTACAAAGTCGGTGTTGAGTACTCGCAAAACTCTAACCTAGTTGATAAAGCATCGCTAAACCAAGACTACAACCGCTTTGCGAACGTGCTTGGCCAACGTGAACTGGCTAAGCTAGAAAAATCTGGTATCGACTACCGCCTTCCAATTCCTGGTGCGAAAGTAGAAAACGGCAAGCTAGCTATGAACGTTCAGTTCCCTGGCGTTGAACTGCAATACTCATTAGACGGTCAAAACTGGCTGACTTACGCAGACAATGCTCGTCCAAGTGTGAAAGGAGAAGTGTTTATCCGCTCTGTATCGGCGACAGGGGAAAGAGCAAGCCGCGTAACTAGCGTGAAATAACCTTAATCTTCTCAGCTAAATTTAAGCAAACCCTCAATGTCATGTTGAGGGTTTCTTTATTTTTATGGGAAATTAAGTGTGACCAATGTCTGATTATTTTTCATTGATAAATAAGTTTTAGCTTGTAATGGTCAGGGTTATTGTGAACTAGATCGACTTAATTTGCTAAATGTCAATAAATTACCTGTTTATGATCACACTTCTATTTTTTGAATCATTATAGAAAAATACGGTAAGTGCCTGTATTTGCCATACTTTTATCAGGGTTGTTGAGCGTCGGTTTGAACAAGATCACTTTTTAAAATGTTTTATTTTCCATCGCGAATTAATTGGAACAATATTGCGATCGCCAAGGAGGCACATTCCAAAGTTTGCGATAAAAGGGAAGAGAAGCCCTTTAAAACCGTCGCATAACGTGAATAAATAAAGGCAGTAATTATGAAAAACATTTTTGCACTGAGTGCTCTTTCTCTCGCTTTCGCTTCTAGCGCTTTTGCTGGTTCTTCTTACGTAACAGGTAATGTTCAATTCCACGATGATGGTCGAATCCATGGTTCGGACGTTACGTCTACACTGGAAGCTGGTCATACTTTTGATAACCAATTCGGCGGCTTTACGGTTTACACCGAATTTGATGGTATTCAGTTGGGTAAACTGGAAACAGAAAACGGTGGCGCGGGTAACACAACACCAGCAATCACTGTGGGTGGTGAGCAGTCATTTAACATTACCGATCATTTATGGGTTGCAGCGGGTTACCAACACTTGTTCTCTGCTGGCGAGAACGTACAGTACCGTCCATTGGTTAAGATCGGTTACAACTTCGATAACGGTATCTCGCTAAGTAACCGTACTCGTGCGCATATTGATGCGACAGACGCAGATGCGGATACAGATTACCGCATGGATAACCGTATTGGTTACGTGATGAATGAAGATGTGACGCTAAGCTACAACAACGTCTACATGATTGAAGCGGAAACGATGGACCACGAACTTCGCGCAACGTGGACACGTAAAGGTGTTCAGCCTTACTTTGAGTTCCGTAGCCAAGCACACGGTGCAGAAAACGCAAGTGGTGATAGCCTAGTTAACAATGCGTTTGTATTTGGTGCTTCTTACGGCTTCTAATCTTATATCTGTCCATTAAGAAAAAGCCCAGCAATTGATTTGCTGGGCTTTCTTGTTATTTATCGTTGCCTTCGTGGTGGCTATATTCGAACACTTGGCCTTTTTCGTTAAAGGCGTAAACAGTGTAGCTGTCTTTTTTATCGCCATACTCCATACCAGGGGAGCCCATTGGCATGCCCGGTACCGAGAGCCCTTTTGCGTTACGTGGTGGATTTTCTAAGAATGCTTTAATGTCTTCGGCTGGAATGTGGCCTTCGAACACATAGCCGTTGATTTCTGCTGTGTGGCAAGAGTAAAGCTGTTCGTTCTTGATGCCTAGATCGCGTTTTATGGCGTTCATGTCATCGTGCAATTTCTCTTCGACCGTAAATCCGTTCTCTTCCATGTGTTTTGTCCATTCACCACAGCAGCCGCAGTATGGCGATTTGTGGTTAATGACATCAGCTGCCAATACGTTGGCGGATGCGGTCGCAAGCATTGCAAAGGTCAATAATTTCAACTTCATAATAGCCTCAAATATAAGTGGTTATTTTACTGAAAAAAGTCGTAGTCGATTTGCATTACTAACGACAGTAATAGATGACAGCGCCATTGCCGCACCTGCGACAACTGGGCTGAGCAAAAATCCAAATGCAGGATAAAGTACGCCTGCGGCAACAGGGATCCCCAGTGAGTTATAAACGAAGGCTCCAAATAGGTTTTGCTTCATGTTTTTAAGTGTAGCGCGCGACAGTTCAATCGCATGTACCACCGCCATTGGTGACGTGTTCAGGATGGTCATTTGCGAACTTTCAATGGCGACATCACTGCCGCTACCCATTGCAATACCAAGGTTGGCTAACGCGAGAGCAGGGGCGTCGTTAATGCCATCCCCCACCATTGCCACGACATGGCCTTGGGATTGAAGTTGCTCAATGTGCTGAGCTTTCTCATCTGGCATTACTTGAGCGATTACTTCATCAATACCAAGTTCTTGACCGATAGCGTTGGCTACGTGTTGGTTGTCACCCGTCAGCATTACCGTTTTGATGCCTTGCGATTTTAATGCAGAGAGAGCGTGTTTTGCATCTGATTTGATTGGGTCAGCAATGGCGATCAGGCCGACTAACTCACCATCGAGCGCAACGGCAACCGGAGTCCATGCGTTCTGAGCGCATTCGTCAATTGCATCCTGAAGAGCCTCTGTTGCAACGTTTTCCGCTTGCATAAATTGAAGCGAGCCAATAAGCAGCGGTTTACCTTGATACGTTGCCAAAATGCCGCGTCCACGAACGTTTTCAAATTTATCGAGAGTCACTTCTTGTGTGTCGTGCTGATTAGCAAAATCGCATACCGCTTTTGCTAGTGGGTGCTCTGACTGACGCTCGGCGGCGTACGCTAACCCCAACAGCTCTTCTTGGCTGGTGGTCTGAGTAAACACTTGCTGCACACTCGGTTTACCTTGGGTAAGCGTGCCTGTTTTATCGAACACAACCGTATCTATTTTACTCGCTAGCTGCAGGGCATCAGCATCTTTGATCAAAATGCCGAGTTCTGCGGCTTTACCCACTCCCACCGTGACAGAAAGTGGGGTTGCTAAGCCTAGAGCACAAGGGCAGGCGATGATAAGTACGGTTGTGGTGACCACCAGCATATAGCTCGCTTTTGGCTCTGGGCCAACGGCAAACCAAACAAGCGCGGCCAGTATTGCTATGCCTACAACGACAGGGACAAACACCGATGAAATCTGGTCTGCCAATTTCGCGATGGCAGGCTTACTGCTCTGAGCGCTGCGCACCATACGAATAATACGTGCGAGCATCGTATTAGCGCCGATTCCGGTAGCCTCTATAGTGAGAGAGCCGTCGGTATTCAATGTCCCTGCAGATACATGAGCCTCTTGTGCTTTTAATACAGGAACGGGTTCACCAGTTAGCATGGACTCATCGATATACGATTCACCATTGATTACCGTACCGTCGACGGGCACTTTCTCTCCCGGCTTGATACGTAACTTCATTCCTAGAGTGATTTCTTCTACCGCGATTTGTTTATCACCTTTCTCAGTGATGACGGTCGCTTGTTGAGGCTGTAAGTTCACCAAAGCCTGAAGCGAGCGAGTTGTATTTGCTTTCGCTTTGGCTTCTATATAGTGGCCAAGTGAAATCAAACCAATGATCATCGCGCTGGCTTCGAAGTAAACATGACGAGATGCCATTGGGAACCAATCTGGGAAAATTACCACAAGCATAGAATAGAACCACGCTGCGCCAGTACCAAGCGCAACTAAGGTATCCATCGTGGCGCGCTTGTGAGTGGCCGCTAACCAAGCGTTACTAAAGAACTGTTTTCCGGCAGTGGCAAGCAGCAGCAAACACACAATACCGATCGCGCCCCAAACCAATTGGTCATTGGTGTTGCGAATCATCATGTTGCCACCAGCAACACCCCAAATCATCAAAGGGGCACCCACAACAAGGCCAGCAATTGCATCCAACTTAAAGCGTTTCTGCTGTTGACGCTGTTGCTGCGCTTGCTTTTCTTGCTGTGTCGCGGCGTCTTGTAAAACCTCGCCTTGGTAACCCGCTTGTTTGACAGATTGCAAAATAGATTGATGTAACGAATCTGAGTCTTCAGTCACAAACACCAGTGCGCTTTGTTCTGCGAGGTTTACTTGAGCTTTTTCAACCCCTTGTACATTAGTAAGGGCTTTTTCTACTGATGCGACACAGCTTGCACAGGTCATACCTTGAATCAACATCTGTAGTTGAGCCGTGCCTGCTAGTTGCTCGTCAGGCGTTGCTTGGTCGCCTTTTTCGCTTTGATGTGTCTGGCTTTGGCGTTGATCGGGAGTGATTGCCTTTTGCTCTTCAGCAACTGAGTTATCAGTAACAGCGTTATTGTTGGCCGTATAGCCCAAGCTAGCAACTAGCTCAATGACTTGTTGCTCGGAGAGTAGGGTACGAATCTCTAAGTGCGTTGTTGAAGCCTCGAAAGAAATAACGTCTTGATGAGAGTCTAATAAAGACGAGAGTTTTTTCACGCAGCCGCCGCAGCTTAAGCCTGAAAGGTTTAACTCGTACTGATTTCCTGCTTGGTAACCAAGAGATTCAATTGATGAGACAAGCTCTTTGAGAGAGGACTCGGTTTTGACCTCGACTTGCGTTGGGGACAAAGTGAGGATCTCTACATCGTGATTCGCATGTAAAGCCTTCTCAACTTTTCTCGCACAGCCCATGCAGTTGAGCCCTGATAAAGGTATGACAAACTGATACATAATCTGCACCTCAATAATAGTGATACATTGAGCTTAAACCTTCCTGCAAGGGTAAGGTCAATACCCATTTTTTGTTCTCAACAATTTCGTCAAAATCGCTTGAATCACAAAAGTTCACTGCCATTTTACTTGCGAGTGATCTCAAGGTTTTTTCTCTCTGAATATAAAGTTCCGTTAAAACACCTAAAAGATGAATGAAGTCGCTCACGCTTTTAAGATGCTCTCAATGTCAGTTCAGTGTCAAGAAGTGCTTTTAACGTTTTTAACTTTTTATATTTGAACTTAATTATTTGATTATTAAGTATTTATATTGTTTTTGATCTTCTCATTTTGAAGTCGCTCAGATTGCTGTAGGGAAAGTTTTTTAGTGCGAAAAAAGTTTGTCATATTTGCCCCGTCCAAACATTGTTTCAAGTTCCTGCCATGTCCTAGTTAGCGAATTTGAAAATGGAAAAAACTAAAAAATATAGGGGTTAAAAATGTCTTACCTAAAGAAAAGCCTACTTGCTACGGCAATCACAGGCATGATGTTCAGTGGTGCTGCATTTGCTGATGGTGCAAACAGTGACGCAGCAAAAGAGTTCCTAACCAAAGATTCATTCTCTTATGAAGTTTACGGGATCATCGCGATGCAGGCCGCGTACCGCGATTACGATTCTGGCAACAAAGCAACGGACGATGATCTAGGTGGCATGCAGCTAAACAACGAATCTCGCATCGGTTTCCGTGGTAAAAAACAATTTGCTAACTTCGGCCCTACTTTTATTTGGCAAATCGAAGGTGGTTACGTTGACCCTAGCTTTGGCGGCGAGGGTGCAGGTCTTGGTGAACGTGACACATTCGTCGGTTTTGAAAGTGCATCTTGGGGTCAAGTTCGTTTAGGTCGTGTATTAACACCGATGTACGAATTAGTTGACTGGCCTGCATCTAACCCAGGTCTCGGTGACGTTTACGACTGGGGTGGTGCAATCGGTGGTGCTAAGTATCAAGACCGCCAATCAAACACCATTCGTTGGGACTCGCCAATGTATGCGGACAAATTCTCTCTAGATATCGCGGCAGGTGCAGGTGACAAAGCGGGTCTGGGTGAAGGTGATGATTACTGGGGTGGTATCGCAGCGCACTACAAAATTGGTCCAATTCAGTTAGATGCCGCATACGAGGGTAACCGTAACATTAAGATGGAAGGCCAAACGTGGGAAAACAACACATACTTGGTGGGTGCTCAAGGCTGGTTTGATAACGGTATTTCTTTCTTCGCGCAATACAAATACATGGAAGCTGACGCAAGCAACGGCGTGAGTGAGAAGCAAGACGCAATGTCTGCCGCTATCATGTACACCACTGGTGATTGGCAATACAAACTGGCTTACGCAGCTAACTTCGATCTAGAGCGTGACGGTAAGACCATTAACGATACAGCAGACGATGTACTATCTGCACAAGTTATGTACTTCGTAGACCCATCGGCAGTGCTTTACGTACGTGCTCGTACTCTAGACTTTGGCGACGGTGCATATCAACTGGATAAACCAACAGAAGCGCGTTGGAAATCTGCGGACTACGATGAGTTCTCTGTGGGTGTTGAATACTACTTCTAATAAAGAAGCAGCTAAAAGGGCGGAAACGCCCTTTTTGTCTTGATACTGATTCAAATAAGCCTTTGGAATGACGGGCCTGTAAGTTTCAGAGGCTTATCTAAATTAGTATAAAGTGAGAAACCACGATGAAAAAAACAACGACACTTCTCGGACTTTGCGCAATGCTTTCTGCGCCTGCTTTTGCTGCTCAACTGACTCTGCAAGCTGAACTGGTTCCTCGCGTTCTCAACGGTGAGTTCGTGTACCCTGAGTGGATTTCCAAAAATAACAGCATCGAGCTGAAGGACGGGGAAAATCAGTTGGCGGTGACGGTTGGACAAATTGTCTTTGAAGATGGCAAGCGCCGTAAGTTCGATTCGCAGCCACTGGTATTAGAGTTTGAAGCAGAAAAAGACGCCGAACTATCGCTGACTTACAAAGCGTTCCGTACCATCGAAGAAGCGAAAGCTTTCGAACTCGATCCAAAAGTGGTATTGAAAGACAAACACGGAAAAGAAGTGGCATTCTCTATGGTTCAACTTCGTAAAGGTGGCTTGCAAGGTTTTCGTGATTACGAGCGAGAAGTGGCTGACTATAACAATGCAATGAACAAAGAGTCGACCAAGGCAAGCATTGCGTCTTCTCCGGCGGAAACCAAAACAATCAAAGCATCGTTTAATGAGTTAAGCCGTGAAGAGCAGCAAGAATTTATGCAATGGGCGATGCGTAACCTGAAGTAATTTCGTTCTGCACTTTAACAGTAAATAGGAGGGCAGTACCTTTATTGGTGCTGCCCTGTTTGTATTTCTGGTGTCAAACCGATTGTAGAATTGACTTACGGTGGTAAAATGTCGCCACTTTTATCCTTGACATTACAACGAGAGATCTCTCGTTGCTCATTACCCCTAAGGAACTCAAATGACGGTTAAAACTCGTTTTGCTCCTAGCCCAACTGGCTATCTACACGTTGGTGGTGCGCGTACTGCACTTTACTCTTGGCTATACGCTAAAAACCAAGGTGGTGAATTCGTTCTACGTATCGAAGATACAGACCTTGAGCGTAACTCTCAGGAAGCGGTTGATGCAATTCTTGAAGGCATGGAATGGCTAGGCTTGGAGTGGGATGAAGGTCCTTACTACCAAACTCAACGTTTTGATCGTTACAACGAAATGGTTGATAAGCTGCTGGCAGAAGATAAAGCTTACAAATGTTACGCGTCTAAAGAGCTGCTAGATGAAATCCGTGCAGAGCAAGAAGCAAATAAAGAAATGCCTCGCTACGATGCTAACCATCCAAAAATCAAAGCAGCAAACGAAGCGGCAAAAGATGGCGATCCATGTGTTATCCGTTTCCGTAACCCGAAAGAAGGCAGCGTAGTATTTGATGATCAAATCCGTGGCCGTATCGAAATCCGCAACGATCAAATGGATGACCTAATCATTCGTCGTACTGACGGTTCACCTACTTACAACTTCTGTGTAGTAGTGGATGACTGGGACATGGGTATCACTCACGTTGTTCGTGGTGAAGACCACATCAACAATACGCCTCGTCAAATCAACATCTACGAAGCACTAGGTGCACCAGTACCAACGTTTGCGCACTGTGCAATGATCTTAGGTGATGACGGTGCGAAACTGTCGAAACGTCACGGCGCTGTATCGGTCATGCAATACCGCGATATGGGTTACTTGCCTGCAGCACTAAACAACTACCTAGTGCGTCTAGGTTGGTCTCATGGCGACCAAGAAATCTTCTCTCAAGAAGAGATGATCAACCTATTCAGCCTAAATGCAGTATCTAAGTCAGCGTCTGCCTTCAACACCGACAAACTGCAATGGTTGAACAACCATTACATCAAGAACTCAGACCCAGCATACGTTGCAGAGCACCTACAATGGCACCTAGATCAACAAAAACTAGACGTAACGAATGGTCCTGCTATCACTGACGTGATCAAGCTAGTGGGTGAGCGTTGCAACACGCTGGTTGAGCTAGCTGAGCAAATCCGTTACTTCTACGAAGATTTCTCTGAGTTTGAAGCGGGCGCAGCGAAGAAACACTTACGCGGTGTGGCTAAAGAGCCTCTAGAGCTTGCTCTAGCGAAAGCTGAAGCACTGACCGAGTGGACAACAGCAAACATCAAAGATGGCGTTATCGCAGCAGTCTGTGAAGAGCTAGAAATTGGCATGGGCAAAATCGGTATGCCATTACGTGTTGCTGTAACAGGCGGCGGTCAGTCTCCTTCTGTAGATGCAGTAATGGAACTGGTTGGCAAAGAGCGTTGTGTTGCTCGTATTAAGATGGCGCTTGAGTTCATTGCTGAGCGTGAAGCAAACGCATAATTGCTTTGAACTAAAGGTTCTTTTGAATAAATAGTCACAAAGCCGCGGTAAACACCCGCGGCTTTTTTGTATCTGAATCCTAGATAATGAGAAACCTTCTCATATGTCGGTGAAGGATGTGGTATTTAGGACCGTAATTCACCTAGGTATGGATAAGATTTTTTAATCCAAATATCGTTGGCATGAATAAAAAATGAGCGATTATATATCAAATATCTGATTGATTTTTATCCACCTTCCTTAAAGTTCCATTTTTGTTGTCTCATTTTTAAGAAAAAACTTTGCTTAATTTGTAGTGTTCCAGAAAATAAAGCAAACGTTTGCGTCGTGATTGTGTGGGGATTTTTTTGCTTAAGATCACATGTTGTTGAGATTTTTGATGACAATAAATTGACAGAATTGGGATTTTTCTCGCGATTTCTTAGCGTTATAGTTCACCCCGTCAGTGATACCGAGATGGCGATATGTATCACTGAACAGGAAATGTACGTAAGTAGCTTCCATAAAAAAAATGCATGTGCATAAAAAGAAGCTGACTAAGTATCTCACTCAAGGAATGAATAAAAAGAATTGAAATACAACGTCAGTCAGACGGCGCATTTCGGCATCTAACAAAAGAACTTCTTTAGAGGAATCAATAATGAAAAAATTAGCAGCGGTAATTTCAGCGTCTCTACTTATGGCTTCAGCAGCACAAGCAGAAGTATACGTTGGTGGTAAGATGGGTAAGTCATGGATGGAAGACGCGTGTGTAGCGGGCCAGGCTTGTGACAAAGACGACTCTACTCTTGGCGCTTTTGTTGGTTACGAAATGAATAAATACTTCGCAGTAGAAGCAGGTTTCGACAACATCGGTGATTTTAACCAAACTTCTTTCGGTGGCCATGTAGAAGCAATCACTCTTGCACCTAAATTCAGCCTACCAATCACTGAAGACATCGCACTTTACGGTAAAGTGGGTGGCGCTTACGTAATGTTTGATGGTAAAGATGATTACTCTTACCTAGGCGCAGCTGGCCTTGAGTTCAACCTAAGCCAAAACGTAACTGCTCGCGCGGAATACCAAACTCTGACTGATATCAGCAACGATGTAACTCGTGCGACAGGTAACACAGCAACACTGGGTGTTTCTTTCAAATTCGGTGGCAACGATGAGCCAGTAATCGTAGAAGAGCCAGTTGTTGTTGAAGAAGTGGTTGTAGAAGAAGTGGTAGAAGAGCCAGTAGTTGTAACGAAAACATTCGAAACTCAAACAATCGGCACTGGTAGCTTCGATCTAAACAGCACAACTCTAAAACCAGAGAGCGCTGCAAAACTTGATAACCTAGTTGCTTTCCTAAACGAGCACCCACAAGCGAACGTTGAAGTTGTAGGTTACACAGATACTTCTGGCCCAGCAGCTTACAACCTAAAAGTTTCTGAGAAACGCGCTGAATCTGTAGCTAACGCACTCGTTGAAAAAGGCATTGATTCATCACGTATTCAAGCGCGTGGCGAAGGTGAAAACAACCCAATCGCTTCAAACGACACTCGTGAAGGTCGTCAGCAAAACCGTCGCGTAGAAATCGTTGTTCCAGAGTTTGAATACCAAGTTCAGCAATAAGCTCCTATCCGACCGTAGTATAGAAGACTGAAGCTGAAAGCCCCAAAGAGTTCGCTCTTTGGGGCTTTTTCATTTCTATTTGAAACGGACTGAAAAGCTAAAAACGGTAAACATCACTTGAGGTCAATGCTGTTTAAGCGCCCCATGAATGTTAGGATTTCCAAGTTGTCTTTATGTGCTTCTAACAACGCTTTTTTGGTTTGCATGTAGGCGGCAAGCTTGCCGTATTTACTAATAGAGCGAACCACCGTTTTGTATTTGTAGTCACCGTCATCATTGAACTCTCGCCACTTAGCGATGTAACACGTATCTCGGTTATCTGGGTTTTCAAGAGTGGGGTTAGGCTTGTGAACAATTTTTGGCTCAACGCTGTGTGGGAGTCTGGTCATGAGGTAAGGATCCTTCAAAAGACGTCGCCAAAATTTGCCCCACATTTGCCGGCCTAATTCGTTTCTCAGCTTAATGGCTTTTTGTAAGCCTTTCTTTTCTCCAATACGAACAAACCCAACCGAGCGGTGCAGTACCGTGTCCTCGGGGGTATGGATATGAATCTTAAAGGCAGTCTTGCCTTTAGAAATAAAGCGGTGTCCAGTGTTAGTTATTAAATTGCTCTTAGACATAGTGCTAACTAATAATTTTATTAATAGCTAAAAGGGTAAGCAAAACTCATAGATAATTAAAGTAATAAAATACAAAACTGTAAATAGGGCTTGTTGAAATGATTTCAAGGGGAAGAGATCGGATCAGTAAAAGGTTTTATCTCGTCGAGTAAAGGAGCGAGGCGATCATATTGATTACTGAAGAAATTGTTTCACTCGTTACTTGGAAACGCTCTGTGAAGCTCGAAATAGTGGATACAAAAAAGCCTTAGCTCAAGTGGGAGCTAAGGCTATGATATGGCGCCCCCAGTAGGATTCGAACCTACGACCTGTCCCTTAGGAGGGGACTGCGCTATCCAGCTGTGCCATGGGGGCGTAATACCAATAGTTGCAGTTCATTGAACCGTTTTACTGAATGCAAACCTAGCAACTTTGTTTAGGTCTTTATCAGTATCACTTTGAACGACTCACTACGGTCATTGGTATAATCAAATAAGATGCGCTGCCTATGATATTCAAAAGTGAGCATATCTCAAGACTTAATGTTTGCTTTTATAGGATCTTGTTCATTACGTCGCCAATTTGAACACTAGACGCTAAATTTGGCTGATCAATCGTCAGCTCGGCTTCGTGTTCGTATATACGAGATACCGTCAATGTAATTTCACTTTGCGATACTTTATTTCTTGGTAATCCGTTTTGGTCGATAAATGATGCGGTGTGCCAAAGTTGCAATTTGTCTCCCTCTTTTACGCCATGCATACGGCCGAGATCCATCGTTACCGTATTGCCGAAGACTGCGACGACCTCTGGCAGCGTAATTTTGCAAGACAGCTCTGACTCTAGATCCAGCATTATATTGCGACTAACGCGTAGCATCATCTCGCCATAGGTCGACGCCCAAAAGCGCGCACTGCGAGTATCTACTTGGCTCGTTTTGGCAAAGGGCCAACGCGCCACTTCACGGTAGGCTTTGTTGAAGACTTCATGGCCAGTTTTACCATCAAATACTTTCATCTCTAACGCAAACTGACGATTGATGATGTCATCTTGCAGTAGTTGAGATTCGACCGTCGCAGTGAGATCGGTAATGACTCCCCCAATGATGTATTGTGCGCCGTTGTCTTGCGCGATCATTTGAGTACGAGCGGGATAGTTACTGCTAATTGAATAGTCCGTTGTACCCACAGATACAAAGCTGCGAGAGGTTTGATCCAACTGGCGATTCACCACGCGGCTAAAATCGTCACCCACTTGGTAAATCTGTCCCATCACCGCTTGTTGTGGTGAGGCAACCTCAATATTGCCGACAAGGAGCGTCTTTTTGTATTGATCGGTGTGGCAACCCGTTGCCGATGGATAAATATCGACGCGAATTTTTACCTCGACTTTACCTCTACGTTTACGTTCAGACTCGACCAAAATGTAACGGACTTCATGGTTGGTAAACTGGTACTCGTTACGGCTTTCTTCTAATAGCGGCATCAAATTGCTAATACTGCCAATATCTGCGCCCGAAAAATTGACGGCTTTGAACAGAGCGTCTTCCAACGCATGGAGCCTTGCCGTCTCTTCTGAAGAAACGATAGTGGCAACGCCTGTTACTTCATACCAAGATGCCATTACTTTAAAAGGCACAAGCATCACTAAAGTGATTGAAAACAGACTGTTTAATATTTTTTTCATTGATTACAACCGTTCGGGTATAAATATTGCTTTAACAATTTCAGTGAAGTTTGGTGGATTTTTCTTCGTTAGGCAAACAAAGAAAAGCAAAGACTGTTCCAATATTCACTTTCTTAGAAAGGAATTAATCAAGAACGGTATCACCTAAGATTATCTGGAGAATCAAACCATGAAAAAGTGGCTTGTCGCCGCATCGATGATGACGCTTCTGACATCGTGCGCGTACTCACCGATTTACAATGGTAAAGAACCGTACTCGGGAAGCCAGTTCATGCTGATGGATAGTCCACGTCATACGATGGACTTTTTCATTGAAAGCATGACCGAAGACCTGATGGTTTCTAATGTGGCGGTATCTGCGCGGACACCGATTGCAATTACCTCGTTTGTTGATCTACAAAATATGGATGCAACAAACTGGTTAGGTAACTCGGTTTCGGAAGGTTTTATCCATCAGTTCCAGCGCCGAGGGTTTAAAGTGGTTGATTTCAAAACTACGGGCTCTATCCAAGTGACGCAGCAGGGCGATTTTGCTTTAAGCCGTGATTGGCAAGATCTGGCGCAAGAGCAACAAATTCAGTATGTACTGACTGGCACGATGCTGCGCCAAGAGGGCGGAGTGCTGGTCAATGCACGTGTGGTCGGTATGCAGAGCCGTGTGGTTGTAGCAACGGCGCAGGGTTTCCTTCCGGCTGACCGTATTGGTCGTGACTTAGATACGTTAAACAGTATCCGTACGCAAGATGGCGTGTTGATTCGCTCAGACCCAACCATTCGTCAGCCGTACACTGTGATTCTGCGTCCATAGGATAGAAGCATGAAGAAGTTATTATTTATTATTACCACACTGGTATTGGTGGGGTGTCAGCCACTACAACAGATGCGTCAAGATGAAATCTTAGTCGCAGTGGGTTATGCGAGTGTCAGTGAGCAAACAGGTCGTACTGTTGAAGAGAAGCGTGTACGAGCGATGCGCGCATCAAAAATTGATGCATACCGTGAGCTGGCAGAACAAGTGTATGGTATGCGTGTTAGTGGACGTGCAGAACTGCAAGACCAGCGTTTAGGTATTGAGAGCACTACAGGCGCGGTTGATGGTGTGATTCGCGGTGCAGAAGTTGTGCGTAGTTATCTTGTTGAAGACAGTTACGTTACAGAGTTGCGTCTTGATATTCGTAAAATGGATAAGCTACGTGATTACGGAGAAGTTCAACAGGTGCCTGAGAAGCGTCAACAAACCTTGTTCTAATGCCCTAAGCGCATTACTTCAGAAGACCAGATAATCTTTCCCGCGGCTGATTGGCAACAATGAGTCGCTTTTTTATATCTACATTCTAGAGGTGGTGGGGCAGGAGTGACGTTTAGGCTTTTATATTGGTGCCAAGTGTCGAAATAGTATGGGTTTTGCCACCGGCATTGTAGGTCATGCCCACTTTGCCATGAGTTCGCTGAAGCATGTTATTGAGTTTATTGAAACTCAGCTGTGCGCGACTAAGCGATTCACCATTTACTTTGTTGACTTGTTGACAGTCGAGGACGATCGATTGGATTTGAGCAACAACCTGACTTAGGTGCTCATCTTCAGTAAGTTGATTGACGTGCGGGTGAGAGGCGATTCGCTGATCAGTTGTTCTGAGCTGATCAATGAGCGTCATCTTCTGTTTGGCAATGTTCTCAATCTCGGTAGAGACACGCGCCGTTATTGCTTGTGTTTCTTGGCGTAAAACAGCGGAAAGTGCCTTAGCATTTTCTAGCTGGAAATTAACGAGATCGACTAATGCTGCCATAAAATACTTACCTTCGGCCTAAGTCAGTTAGCTTTTGCCTTGCAATTCGTTTTCAAACTTAATCATGTTGTCAGCCAATTTTTCAGGATCGACTTTGTATGAACCGTTTGTGATAGCTTCTTTGATTGCTGCAACTTTGGCGCTGTCATATGCCGGAGAAGCTGCCATATCCTTCTGGAGTTTACTGACGGCTTTACTTTGCTGGCTGAGTGATACAGCGTCTTGTTGTGCGGGTGCTTTTTTCGATTCAGTCGTGCTGGTAGCATTGGAATCGTTACGCGCAGGTGCACGACTTGTCGTCGTCATCATTTGCCCTGAACGTATATTATCTATACCTGCCATGTTTAACCTTTGCCTTGTATCGTAATACTGGTATCCAGACTATCGACCAGTGCAAAAATAACTTTAGTCATTTTTTGCATTTTTATTGATCAGTTTAAACACGCTACCAGTCGGTGTTAAAAATTAACAGTGATTTCCGCAATGCCAGTCACTATGCCTTCTATTATACGCTGTGACTTATCATTTTTCACTCTTACTTGATCGCCAGCCGCACCATCTTGCAATGCTGTGCCTTGCGTGGTGATTGTCATGCCAGAATTCACCGCTTTAATTGTGACCTTTTCATTCCGGCAAACGACACAGACATCATTACGCTCAACAACATCACCTAAGCGAACGTTGCGTTTTAGCTTTGCGCCAACCACTTGATCGTAGTTAGAAAAGCCATCTTTGCGAAAGCGCTGCAGCTCGATCATAGAAGTGGTGACATCCGATGCGCTGACGATTTCTCCTCTCCCTAGTGTTCGTGTTGCGACGATCATTGGCACCGATACAGAGATCCTTACAGGCACATAGACTTTCCAGTCATCAGGTGGGCATTCCACTAGAACATTGATGTTGCTTCGAGTACTGCTGGTGGAAGAAGCTGACGTATCTAGGGGCACTGGGCAATCCGTTGCTTTTATTCTCGAGTCGATATCTGCCGCATTAACAGATAGCTCGCCACCATCAGGCTGATCAACTGTAGCAAGAATATGTTGTTCTGCTGCCGTTTTTATTTGCTCGATCTGATTATCTGAAGCTGAATGAACAAAAAAGCTAAACATACTGAGCAAAATGCCGATAGACTTAGCGTACTTTGTAATTAGCGCTCTACATATTGTCATAGTCAATGGTGTCGAAGTGAAAGTGAAATACGCCATACTGTCTCCCTGGTATCGTGCTTGCCAGTGGTAGAGTATCATTTAAAAACAAAAAGTTTGAGATGGAGATGAGCATATGACGGGGATTCTTGACTCGGTGAATCAGCGTACGCAACTCGTCGGTCAGAACCGATTGGAATTATTGACCTTTCGACTGATGGGCCGACAGCGCTACGGCATTAACGTATTCAAAGTGAAAGAAGTACTGCAGTGCCCTAAGCTGACTTCAATGCCAAATCTACACCCGCTGGTAAAAGGTATCGCTCATATCCGCGGCCATACCGTGTCCGTTATTGATTTGAGCCTGGCAATTGGTGGCCGCCCAACCACTGATCTGGATAAATGTTTTGTTGTTATCGCAGAATTTAACCGTACGATCCAAGCATTTTTGGTATCATCGGTTGAGCGTATTATCAATATGCATTGGGAAGCGATTTTGCCACCGCCAGACGGTGCGGGTAAAGCGCACTACTTGACCGCAGTGACAAACATCGACAACGAGCTGGTTGAAATCCTTGACGTTGAAAAAATCCTGGCAGAGATTGCGCCGGTTGATGAAACGATGGATTCCGCTATCGGTGAAGAAATCGCGCAAGCAGAACAAGAAAAGCCTATTGTACGCCGTATATTGATTGCTGATGACTCGACTGTCGCGCGTAAACAGGTAGAGCGTGCGATTACATCAATCGGTTTCGAGGTCGTATCTGTCAAAGATGGCAAAGAAGCGTACAATAAGTTGATTGAAATGGCTCAAGAAGGCAATATCTACGATCAAATTTCGTTGGTTATTTCCGATATTGAAATGCCAGAAATGGACGGCTATACCTTAACGGCTGAAATTCGCAGACATGCCGATTTGAAAGACCTTTATGTTATCCTCCATTCTTCATTAAGTGGTGTATTCAACCAGGCTATGGTTGAGCGTGTAGGTGCCAATACCTTCATTGCGAAATTTAACCCAGATGAATTGGGTAACGCGGTTAAATCTGCATTAACACAATAAAAGAGACATTAATGACTGCTATTACAATCAGTGATCAAGAGTATCGTGACTTTAGCCGTTTTCTAGAATCGCAATGTGGCATCGTGTTAGGTGATAGCAAGCAATACCTTGTGCGTAGCCGACTGAGTCCTTTAGTGACGAAGTTTAAGCTCGCATCGTTATCAGATTTGCTACGTGATGTTGTTACAGGGCGCAATCGTGAATTACGAGTGGCCGCTGTGGACGCGATGACGACTAACGAAACCTTGTGGTTTCGAGATACTTATCCGTTCACAGTTTTAGCTGACAAATTATTGCCAGAAGTAGCGGCAAGCAAGCGCCCAATCAAGATCTGGTCTGCAGCCAGTTCATCGGGCCAAGAGCCGTATTCTATTGCAATGACGATTCTGGAAACGCAACAGCGCAAGCCGGGTTTGTTACCAAACGTGTCTATTACAGCAACAGACATTTCAGCAAGTATGCTCGAAATGTGTCGTGCAGGTGTGTATGACAATTTGGCTCTAGGGCGCGGACTTTCACCAGAACGTCGCCGCACCTTCTTTGAGGATGCGGACGGTGGCCGTATGAAAGTCAAAGACAACGTCAAACGTTTGGTGAACTTTCGTCCACAAAACTTGATGGACAGTTATGCACTGATGGGTAAGTTCGACATTATTTTTTGTCGCAACGTGCTGATTTACTTCTCACCGGAAATGAAATCAAAAGTGCTTAACCAAATGGCGAGCAGCTTAAACCCAGGTGGTTATCTGCTGTTAGGGGCATCAGAGTCGCTAACTGGTCTGACTGATAAATTTGAAATGGTGCGCTGTAATCCGGGTATCATTTACAAGCTTAAATAGCGGTATCTCTTCATTGATAAAAAGCCTGACCTCGTGTCAGGCTTTTTTTGTTTGCTGGTTTCCTGCCTTCGAGTGTTTCCACGTTTTCACTTGCTAAATTGAAGCGCGATTTTGCTTTGTTCCCTCATCACGGTGTATCTTTATTAAGTGAACAAGGTGAAACGACATGACATTCCAGTCACTTTGGCTCACTTATTGCTATTCCAATGGGTGATAGCTATTAAGTAGATAGAGCGCTTTATGTTTTTGGCATGCTAATTGCTTTTTGGTTATCAATCACGGTCAGTTCTTAATTGTAGAGGCAAACATGGCTATATCTTTTGACAATGCACTAGGCATCCACCAGCACACGGTGGGCGTACGTGAGCGCAATGCTGAGGTGATTTCCACCAACATTGCACAAGCCAACACGCCTGGTTACAAAGCAAGAGGTTTAGACTTTGCGAAGGAATTACAAGCGGCAACATCTGGGGCAAGCATTGGTCTTAGTCGTACGGATGGTCGGCATATTCCTGCCACTACAACGTTGGTCGGGGACAAGCTATATCGTCTTCCTACGCAACCTGATACGGGTGATGGCAACACGGTTGATTTGGATTTAGAGCGTAACTTGTTTATGCAAAACCAAATCAGACACCAAGCATCACTCGACTTTCTAGGCAGCAAATTCAAGAACTTAACCAAAGCAATCAAAGGGGAATAATTTAGATGAGCTTATTTAACGTTTTCAATGTGACAGGTTCCGCAATGAGCGCTGAATCCGTTCGTCTGAACACTACCTCAAGCAACTTGGCGAACGCCGACAGTGTCAGCAGCTCTGCGAAAGACACTTATAAAGCGCGCCATGCTGTGTTTGGTGCTGAGTTAAGTAACGCCATGCGTGGCGGTGATACGGTGCCAGTGAAAGTGATGGGTATTGTAGAAAGCGATAAACCGCTGAGTGCGGAGTACAACCCAGACCATCCCCTTGCAAACGAAGAAGGCTACATCTACAAGCCGAACGTGAATGTAATGGAAGAAATGGCGAACATGATTTCAGCTTCTCGCGCATACCAAACTAATGTGCAAGTGGCTGATTCTAGTAAACAAATGCTGCTGCGTACGCTGCAGATGGGTCAATAAGGATAAGGAGGTAGCGTATGGCCGGAATTAACAACGTTGGTCAAAGCGGCTTGTCCTATATCGACCAGCTTAAAAGTCTACAAGAGAGTAACAAGAAGACGGAAGAGAGCACGGGTAAGCAGGACCTAAAGCAGGAAGACTTCTTATCATTGCTCACGAAGCAATTGTCTCAACAGGACCCTTTTAAGCCGGTAAGTAATGACCAGATGATTGCGCAAATGGCTTCATTTGCGACCGTTGATGGCATCGGCAAGATGAATACTCAGTTTGAGAGTTTGAACTCGTCAATGACATCAAACCAAGCGTTACAAGCTTCCTCTTTGGTAGGGCGTGACGTATTGGTCCCAGGAGCGGCAGGTGTGAAGCAGGACGACGCGCCAATGGCGGCAATGGTTAAGCTTTCACAATCTATCGATAATCTGTTTGTTCGTGTAGAGGATGAAGCTGGCCAACTGGTTCGTACTTTTGAGGTAGGGGCGAAACCAGCCGGCGACACGCGTGTGCTTTGGGACGGTAAAGATGAAAGCGGAAATCCACTGCCTGCTGGCAAATACAAAGTGAAAGCGTCTGGCTTGGTTGAAGGGGAGTCGCAAGAGTTCCCAGTATCGACGTATGCCAACGTAAACAGTGTATTGCTCGGCAAAGGTGACGGAAACGTATTACTCAATCTGGCTGGTTTTGAATCGCCAGTTCGACTTGCAGAAGTATTGGAAGTTGGCAAAGCGTAGTCATAGCTCGCTAGATTAGGAGATTTTGGAATGTCATATGTATCTTTAAGCGGTTTGTCCGCCGCACAACTGGATTTGAACACCACCAGTAACAACATTGCGAACGCCAACACGTACGGCTTTAAAGAGTCCCGAGCTGAGTTTGCTGATGTTTACTCTAACTCTTTATTTACTAACGCAAAAACCACGCCGGGTGGTGGTGCGCAAGCAAGCCAAGTGGCGCAGCAGTTCCATGAAGGCTCAAGCATTTACACCAACAACCCAATGGATCTGCGTGTTTCGGGTACAGGTTTCTTCGCCGTGGCGAAGGAGCGTTTGACTCCCCAACAGAATGAACTGACACGTAATGGTGCATTCCATTTAAATAAAGAAAACTACATGGTGACCGCGAACGATGAGTTCTTATTAGGTTACCAAGTGGATCCAAGCTCTGGTGAGGTTTCTTCATACGAGCCACAACCTATCAATATTCCTGCTGAATTTGGTAAGCCAAAGCAAACAGCAAACATTGAAGTGGGCGTGAACTTGCCAGCTAACGGCGATTTGAAAGATCCGACTCAGTTTGATTTTTCAGACCCAGATACATACAACCGTTCAACCTCTTCGACTATTTATGACTCGATGGGTCAGTCTTACAAGCTAACGACGTACTACTTGAAAGATCAGACTCAGCCAAACACGTGGAACACTTACTACACCGTGACAGATAAAGAAGGCGAAAAGCCTTTAAATGTTGCGGCAGGTGATGCACAAACGCCAACAGGCCATGTGGGTCATACCATGAAGTTCAACAACGATGGTACGTTGGCGAGCTTGAACAATGGTCAGCCAATTACGTCTGTGGCATTAGGCGATCCGGCGACGAACACGACACCAGTCGATATGAATGGTGCCGATCCTGCGCAGACGCTTAACTTCGGTTTAGGCTCGGCAACACAGTTTGCTGCTCCGTTCGAACTGACTAAGTTCGATGAAGACGGTGCAACAACGGGTTTCCTAACCAAAGTTGACTTCGATGAAAACGGCAGCGTAATGGGGACTTACTCAAACGGTGAAAACGTCACATTGGGTCGTGTCGCGCTAGTACGTGTTCCAAACGAGCAAGGTCTGGATAAGAAGGGCGGTACGCAATGGGATTCAACTCAGTTCTCTGGTGACAAGATTTGGGGTGAATCTAACAAAGGCTCTTTTGGCACCATCAACAACGGTATGCTGGAACAGTCAAACATTGATATGACGCAGGAGCTGGTGGACCTGATTTCTGCTCAGCGTAACTTCCAAGCAAACTCACGTTCGCTAGAAGTGCACAACCAGCTACAACAAAATATCCTGCAGATCCGATAATCTGCATCATCAAGTTAGGCGAGCTTTCGCCGCTTGGCTTGATAACATCATGACATTCATCTGATGCTTAGCCTGAAAATACCTCAGTTCAGGTTAAGCATGCTTTGATCTCTGATTTGCCGCCGTTGCCGCCATGTGGATCAAAACCTTGCCCCTTGTTGCAGTTTTCTGCCACTGAAACCCCTCTTAATCTTTTGTTTCTTATTTAAATATTTGATAAATAAGCTCATTTTATGTTGGCATAACTATTGCTTTTACTCCGTGTACAGAGAAGTTTTTGGAGTAATTTATGGATCGCGCACTGTTTCTCGCAATGAGTGGGGCCAAGCAAAATATGCAGGCACTACAATTGCGTGCTAATAACTTGGCTAACGTAAGCACGACAGGGTTTCGTGCGGATTTAGCGCAGGCTCGCTCAATGCAGGCTTATGGTGAAGGCCATCCTTCACGTGTGTTCAGCATGACAGAGCGTCCAGGGCATAACTTTGCTCAAGGTAGCGTGATTACAACAGGGCGTGATCTGGATGTGACTATTGAAGGCAGCGGCTGGATATCGGTACTCGATCACACGGGTAAAGAAGGGTTGACCCGTAACGGTAACCTAAAAGTCGATCAAAATGGCATGCTTACCAACGCAAGTGGTCATTTGGTGCTGGGTGAAAACGATGCGCCGATTACTTTGCCTATTCCTCTCTCCAAAATTGAAATTGGTCGTGATGGCACCATCTCTGTGCTTCCTCAAGGTGCCCCGGCGGAAGAATTCCAAGCGGTTGATCGCATCAAGCTTGTTAAGCCTAATGATCAAAGCTTATTTAAAGACACCAATGGCTTATTTCGCCATAAAACTCCAAACCAACCTTACGAAGCAGACGCTACTGTTAGCCTCCAGACAGGAGCGATTGAAGGCAGTAACGTGAATGCCGTAGGTGAAATGACAGCATTGATTGACTTACAGCGTCAGTTTGAAATGCAAGTCAAGATGATGAGCACAGCTGAAGAAATGGATAAATCTTCAGATTCACTGCTTCGTATGAGTTAACTGAGTTAGAGGTTCACTATGCATCCAGCACTATGGGTAAGTAAAACAGGTCTAGACGCCCAGCAAACCAACATTGCCACGATTTCGAACAACTTGGCGAACGCCTCTACTGTCGGCTACAAAAAGAGCCGTGCGGTATTCGAAGATTTGTTCTATCAGAACATCAACCAGCCTGGCGGCCAATCATCTCAGAACACTGAGCTTCCGAGTGGCTTGATGCTAGGTGCGGGTTCTAAAGTGGTTGCGACGCAAAAAGTGCACACGCATGGTAATGCGCAGACAACGACCAACGCACTGGACATGATGGTTGAAGGCGACGGCTTCTTCCAAGTGACGTTGCCGGATGGCAACATCGGTTACACCCGTAACGGTCAGTTCACGTTAAATGGTGAAGGCACGTTAGTCACGTCGGGTTCTGGCTACCCTGTAGAACCTGAAATTGTGATTCCAGAAGATGCGATTTCTATCACTGTCGGTACGGATGGTGAAGTATCGGTTCGAGTCCGTGGTCAGCAAGACAACCAAGTCGTTGGTCAGCTAACCATTACAGACTTTGTTAACCCAGGAGGCCTAGAGCCAATTGGCCAGAACCTTTACTTACCAACGGGTGCCAGTGGTGATCCACAAGAAGGTGTTCCTGGTTTGGACGGTTTGGGTGAAATCCGTCAATCCATGCTGGAAGCGTCTAACGTGAATGTAACGGAAGAGTTGGTCAACATGATCGAAGCCCAGCGCGTTTACGAAATGAACTCAAAAGTGATCTCGTCAGTCGATAAGATGATGAGCTTCGTTAACCAGCAGTTATAACGGTTAAGAGCAAGAATTGAGGAGCTCACGATGAAACGTATTTGTCTACTTGCTTTGATTGCCACGATGTCGGGTTGTGCCATGTTAGAGCCGATTGAAACGGATGAAGTGACACAAGCAACGACAGTGGTTGACGCGGTAGAAGGCGATAAATCGAAAGAAGAGAGCAGCGGTATCGTGGATACACTGCGTGGCAGAAGCGATCCGGTTGCGGGTGATCCTGCATGGGCTCCGATTCATCCGAAAAAGAAACCTGAGCATTATGCTGCTGCAACAGGCTCACTGTTTAGCGCCGAGCACATTACCGATCTTTACGACGATTCCAAGCCACGTGGTATTGGCGACATTATTACCGTGACACTGGATGAGACTACCAGCGCCACGAAAAGCGCCAATGCCGATTTATCGAAAACCAATGAAGCGCAAATGGACCCGCTTCAAGTGGGCGGAGAAGAGCTGCAAATTGGTGGCAAATACAATTTCTCTTATGACTTAAATAACTCAAACTCATTTGCGGGTGACTCTTCTGCTAAGCAGAGTAACAGCATCAGTGGTTACATCACTGTTGAGGTGATTGAAGTACTGGCAAACGGCAACCTCGTGATCCGCGGTGAGAAGTGGATGACGCTAAATACGGGTGATGAGTACATACGTTTAAGTGGCACTATTCGTCCGGATGACATTAGTTTCGACAACACCATTGCATCAAATCGCGTTTCTAACGCAAGAATTCAGTATTCTGGCACCGGTGTACAACAAGATATGCAAGAGCCGGGTTTCTTGGCACGATTCTTTAATGTAGCGCTATAACACGCCGTGCTGACGGCAATTTGACTGCAAGAGATAAGTAAGCATGAAAAAACTCCTTTTAATACTGATGAGCGTTGCTCTGTTTTCTACCGCTGCCCAAGCTGCACGTATCAAAGACGTCGCGCAAGTGGCAGGTGTACGAAGCAACCAACTCGTGGGTTATGGTTTGGTTTCAGGCTTACCTGGCACAGGCGAAGCGAACCCGTTTACGGAGCAAAGTTTCGCCGCTATGCTGCAAAACTTCGGCATTCAGATGCCGCCGGGCACAAAGCCAAAAATTAAAAACGTTGCTGCAGTCATGGTAACGGCAGAGTTGCCGCCTTTCTCTAAACCGGGTCAGCAAGTAGACGTGACAGTCTCTTCCATCGGAAGTGCCAAAAGTTTGCGTGGTGGTACGCTACTACAAACCTTCTTGAAAGGCTTAGACGGTCAAGTTTACGCGGTTGCTCAAGGTAACTTAGTAGTGAGCGGTTTCAGTGCTGAAGGTGCTGACGGTTCCAAAATCGTAGGTAACAATCCAACCGTTGGTCTTATCTCTAGTGGTGCGACAGTAGAGCGCGAAATTCCAAACCCATTTGGTCGTGGCGATTACATCACGTTCAACTTGCTTGAGTCAGACTTCACAACGGCTCAACGTATGGCGGATGCGGTAAACAACTTCCTTGGCCCACAAATGGCGAGTGCAGTAGACGCGACGTCGGTACGTGTACGTGCCCCTCGTGATGTCAGCCAGCGTGTGGCGTTCTTATCGGCAATTGAAAACCTAGAATTCGACCCAGCAGATGGCGCAGCCAAAATCATCGTTAACTCTCGCACGGGTACCATCGTAGTTGGTAAACATGTTCGCCTTAAACCTGCTGCGGTAACCCATGGCGGAATGACGGTCGCAATCAAAGAAAACCTGAATGTTAGCCAACCTAACGGCTTTTCTGGTGGGCAAACCGTTGTCGTGCCAGACTCGGATATCGAAGTCAGCGAAGAACAGGGCAAGATGTTTAAGTTCGAGCCAGGCTTAACGTTGGATGATTTGGTCCGTGCCGTTAACCAAGTCGGCGCAGCGCCGTCGGATTTGATGGCTATCTTGCAAGCATTGAAACAAGCTGGTGCCATTGAAGGCCAGTTGATCATCATTTAATGGTTAGGAGGTAGGTATAATGAACAATCCTAACGACATTGGTTTTATTCATGACATCAGTTCGCTGGATACCTTGCGTCAAAAAGCAGTGAAGGAAGGTAAAGATGGCGAGCAAGAAGCACTGCGTGCAGCGGCTCGTCAGTTCGAATCTATTTTCACCTCCATGATGTTGAAATCCATGCGAGAAGCCAATGAGGGCTTTGAGTCCAACATGATGAACAGCCAGAACGAGAAGTTCTATCGACAAATGCTGGATGAGCAGATGGCGAGCGAGCTCAGTTCGTCTGGTTCAATGGGCTTGGCCGATATGATTGTTAAGCAATTAACGGCTGGGCAAGGTAACGACAAGAGTGAAACTGCAATGCGTGATGCGGCAAATAATGCCGTGGAATATCGTCGTGTTGACCCGAAAAAAGCGCGTGAGATTGAACAGCGCTTGATTGAATCTGGTCAGCTATCTCGACCAAGCAATGAACCAACTCGATTCGATTCGCCAGAATCTTTTGTTAACTCGATGAAGCCATACGCGGAGAAAGCCGCGAAAGCCCTAGGTGTCGAGCCATCTCTGCTACTTGCGCAAGCGGCTTTGGAAACCGGGTGGGGACAAAAGGTCGTGAAGAACGCGCGTGGCAGCAGCAACAACTTATTTAACATCAAAGCAGATCGAAGCTGGCAGGGTGACAAAGTGACGACTCAAACGCTAGAGTTCCACGATAATACGCCAGTGAAAGAGACGGCAGCGTTTCGCGCCTACTCAAATTACGAAGACAGCTTTAATGATTTTGTGCGCTTTTTAAATGACAACCCACGTTACGAGACAGCATTGCAACAGCGAGGGAATTCAGAGTCCTTCATTCGCGGCATTCACAGCGCGGGTTACGCGACCGATCCGAATTACGCAGACAAAGTCCTGCAGGTGAAGCAGAAAATCGAAAGTATGTAATTTACTCTTCGCCAGTTCATGTTGTTTTCGAAGGCTTGCTACAGTGCAAGCCTTTACTTTTTCTGAACATTCACACCTCTCTTTTATTTGGCACACCTTTTGCTTTGATGTGTCTAGGTGATCGGTTTTGCCGATTTTATTTCGTTTTTGGGGGCATGTATGGCGTCAGATCTTCTGAATGTAGGTACTCAAAGTGTGCTTACTGCTCAGAGACAATTAAACACCACTGGTCATAACATTTCTAATGTTAATACAGAGGGTTATAGCCGCCAGTCTGTTATCCAAGGTACGAATGATCCGCGCATGTTTGGTGGCTCTACCTACGGCATGGGTGTGCATGTGGAAAATGTTCGCCGCTCGTGGGATCAGTTTGCCGTGAATGAACTGAACTTGTCGTCAACCAACAATGCCAACAAAACGGATACCCAAGACAATCTTGATATGCTCTCTAGCATGTTGAGCTCAGTTGCATCGAAGAAAATTCCAGAGAACTTGAACGAGTGGTTCGATGCGGTCAAAACCATGGCAGATACCCCGAACGATTTGGGGGCACGAAAAGTGGTATTGGAAAAGGCGAAAATCTTCTCTGATACATTAAATGACTTCCATGAAACCGTGCGATTGCAATCTGATGTGACCAATAAAAAATTGGATATGGGCATTGAACGCGTGAACCAACTTGCGTTGGAAATCCGCGATGTGCATCGGTTAATGATGCGCACACCCGGTCCACACAATGATTTGATGGACCAGCATGAAAAGCTGGTTACTGAGCTATCTGAGTACACCAAAGTAACCGTCACCCCACGCAAAAATGCGGAAGGGTTTAATGTTCACATCGGCAATGGACACACGCTAGTTTCTGGCACGGAAGCAAGCCAGCTCAAAATGATTGACGGCTATCCTGATGTTCACCAAAGACGATTAGCAATGGTGGAAGGGGATGGCATTAAAGCGATCAAGTCTGACGACATGGATGGCAAAATCGGTGCCTTGCTTGAAATGCGCGACAAACACATTCCGCAACTTCAGGATGAAATGGGCCGTTTAGCGACGGGCTTTTCCTACAAAATTAATCAGCTGCAATCTCAAGGTCTGGATCTTAACGGTAAGATAGGTAAAGACGTATTTACCGACGTGAACTCTGAGCTGGTGGCAAAATCTCGAGTTTTTGCTGCGCCTGACTCTCAAGCTGATGTTGCGGTTTACATTGATGATATCTCAGCGATCAAAGGTGGTGAATATTCGCTACGTTATGATGGCGACCAGTATAGCGTGACAACACCGAAAGGTGAGCAAATGTCGTTGAACATTGATCAATCAGATTCTTCGTTTGTTCTGGATGGTATGAAAGTGCAAATCGGTGAAGGTCTTGCCGCTGGTGAGCGCGTATTATTGCGCCCAACACGAAGTGGCGCAGCCATCATCAAGATGGAAACCAATGACGCAAAAGCTATTGCCGCACAAAGTTATGAAGCCTCAACCACTTTTGCCCAAGGTAACGCCAAGTTTAAAATTCGTGAGGCGGGGGATGTTAAAGAGTTTGAGGTTACCGTACAACCAGCCGACGAGAAGCATGATAAGCCGTGGTTAAAGATCACGGACAACAAAGGCAATTTGCTATCGGACAAATACTCATACCCGCTAGACAAAGATAACCCGATGATTGAAATCTCAGTGCCGAAAAGCCATCCGCTGTATAAAAACGGCGATGCGACTGTATTTGAGCTGAGCGAAGGTGCGCTGATGAATGACAAGTTCACCGCTAACTTGGTGCCTTCGGAAGGTGGTAATGGCAACTTGAGAAAAATGCAGAAGATCCAAACAGACAAGATGATGGACGGAAAATCCAGTACTTTGATTGATGTTTATCACAACCTCAATACCGAAGTCGGATTGAAATCTTCTACAGCAAACCGATTAGCTTCTGTCGCTCGCTTAGAGCATGAGGCGGCACAAGAGCGCGTTGCTTCTATCTCTGGCGTTAACCTCGATGAAGAAGCGGCCAACATGATGAAGTTTCAACAAGCGTACATGGCTTCATCACGTGTGATGCAAGCGGCGAATGACACCTTCAATACCATTTTACAACTGAGGTAAGGAGAAGAGATAAGTGCTAACCCGAATTTCTAGTTTCCATAACTATCAGTCCGTACAAAATGATTTGCGTCGTCAAGAAAATAAGGTTCACCATAACCAAGAGCAACTTGCTTCAGGGAAAAAGTTACTGAAACCTAGCGACGATCCCCTTGCGTCGCATTACATTCAAAATATTAGTCAGCAACAAGAACAGCTACAACAATACCTTAGCTCAATAGTGTTGGTGCGTAATCGTCTAGAAAACCACGAAGTTAATATCGCCAATGCAGAGAATTTTGCCGACGAGTCGAAGCGCTTAACGATGGAGATGATTAACGGTGCGTTTTCTGCGGAAGACCGACAAGCAAAGAAGCGTGAGCTAGAAGAGATTGCGAACAACTTCCTTAACTTAGTGAATTCGCAAGATGAATCTGGTAACTACGTGTTTGCTGGCACTAAGCCAAAAAGCCAACCATTCTATCGCGATAAAGACGGTAGTGTTCAGTACGCTGGAGACGATTACCAGCGTAAAATGAAAGTCTCCAGCATGCTTGAGATGCCAATGAACGATCCTGGCAGCAAGCTGTTTATGGAGATACCAAACCCATTTGGCGATTATCAGCCGAATTACGATCTACAAAACGGTTCTGAGTTGCTATTAAACAGAGCCACTAACGTTGATACGAAGGATGATGCGGCGTATCGCGTGACATTTGTCGATATGAACAACGGCAAATTTGGTTACCAACTAGAGCGTAACGGTAAAGTCGTGGATGCCGATGAGTTTTCTCCAGAAAAAGGCATTGAGTACAAAGGCCTGAAAGTGCACGTAAAAGGTCAAATTACGCCTGGCGATAGCATCGAGATCGAAAAGCGGGCAGAGTTCAGCATTTTCGATACCTTCAAGGATGCAATGGCGTGGTCAGATAAATCGGTGTCGGATACGTCGGCGACCGCCAAATTGCACCAAATGACAGAAGAATTTCACGCTGCTTTTATCCATTTGAATAAAGCGCGTACTGATGCTGGCGCTCGATTGAGCACGCTCGATATCCAAGAGCAAAACCACGAAGACTTTAATTTGTCTCTGGCGAAAGCGAAGAGCAACTTTGAGGATTTGGATTACTCTAAAGCCGTTATCGAGTTCAGTGAAAACTCGCGAGCGTTACAGGCATCGCAACAAGCATTCGGTAAGACCAAAGATCTAACTCTGTTTAACTATATTTAGTCTGACTTAAGACACACTGTCTGATTTTTGATGCCTTATGTGCAAAGCCTTAAGTGCGATAAATCGACGTAAATTAAGAGTCATGCTATGCGGCACGATTTTACCCAAAGCGGCAATGACGCGAGAGGCAAGTCGGGCGGCAACAAAGTAGCGGTCAATATCTATGAAGCAAGATGAGCCTCATTATCCGGAAATGGTTTAGTGATAACGCTAACTTATTGTTTATGCGCTTCTTTTAAAAGCGGTGAAATAAATTTTATAAGTTGGCACACAAATTGTATTGAAAATATCAGAACAGATTTAGAGATTCTAAACCCTGCGTTTAAGGCAGATTTAGCAAGTAATTTTTACGGTCAGTGCTTATCCAAATGAGAGTAAAGCTGGCCGCTTCGCAAAAGCTTGCGAACTCAAAAGGAGAGCAAAATGGCTGTAACAGTTAGTACTAACGTCTCCGCGATGACCGCGCAGCGTTACCTAAACAAAGCGACTGACGAATTAAATACGTCGATGGAGCGCTTATCTTCAGGACATAAGATTAACAGTGCAAAAGATGATGCGGCAGGTCTACAGATCTCTAACCGCTTAACTGCACAGTCTCGTGGTCTAGATGTCGCAATGCGTAACGCGAACGATGGTATCTCGATTGCACAAACCGCTGAAGGTGCGATGAATGAGGCAACATCTGTCATGCAACGTATGCGTGACCTTGCTATTCAATCATCGAACGGTACTAACTCTCCGGCTGAGCGTCAGGCGATCAACGAAGAGTCAATGGCATTGATTGACGAGCTAAACCGTATCGCAGAAACCACGTCATTCGGTGGCCGTCGTCTATTGAACGGCTCATTCGGTGAAGCGGCATTCCAGATTGGTGCGAGCTCAGGTGAAGCAATGATCATGGGGCTAACCAGCATTCGTGCGGACGATACTCGCATGGGCGGTGTGACCTTCTTATCGGAAAACGGTAAAGATAAAGATTGGGGCGTTGACCCTGCTAAATCGGACCTAAAAATCACTTTGCCAGGTATGGGTGAAGACGAAGACGGCAATGTCGATGATCTAGAAATCAACATTAATGCAAAAGCAGGTGACGACATCGAAGAGCTTGCTACGTACATTAATGGTCAGTCTGATATGATCAACGCGTCTGTAAGTGAAGATGGCAAGTTACAAGTTTTTGTTGCACATCCAAACGTTCAGGGTGAGATTTCAATCTCGGGTGGATTGGCGTCTGAGCTTGGTTTGAGCGATGAACCTCTTAGAACATCAGTACAAGATATTGATATGACAACCGTACAAGGTTCTCAAAACGCTATCTCTGTGCTGGATTCGGCACTGAAATACGTGGATTCACAACGTGCGGATCTGGGTGCGAAGCAAAACCGTCTGAGTCACAGCATCAACAACTTGGCAAACATCCAAGAAAACGTTGACGCGTCGAACAGCCGAATTAAAGACACGGACTTTGCGAAAGAAACCACGCAAATGACCAAAGCACAAATTTTGCAACAAGCAGGTACATCGATTCTTGCTCAAGCGAAACAGTTGCCAAACTCTGCAATGTCACTATTGCAGTAGTTTATACCAATCACAGTGAATAAGTGTTCAGAAATAGCGTAGATAAAATGCTTGAGAACGAGGCAAAGTTTTTCGATAAGTAGTTATTCTACATTCAAAAACTTTAACGTAGTTATCGAGTATTTTAGCAAGCTAGGGTGAGCAGTTATTTACTACGATTGGTATCCTCTAGCCTGTACTCAATACATTCAGACGTGGATGGGAATGCAGGCTTTTGGCAAGCAACTTTATAATAGAATGAGCGGCTCTCTCATCTCTCACCTGCCAATCATTTTCAATGTAAAGTTGCACTCGGTATGCCGGAAATGTGTTCATTTCTCTTGATCTCCACATAGGCTCTGGCGACCAACCTAGCCCCAGTTCTCTCAAAGGAAAAGGGGCTTTTTCTTTTCTAATTCTCACGTCTATCGTCTGCGAACTTACCTTCAACTGTTTCCTTTTGCTGGTTTTCTATACAATTTGGCCCACTCGGCTCGATTTGTGGAAACTTGAGCACTTTTTCTTACTTTTCTTCAATTTTTTTAGCCAAATCTCGCAATGTTATTTTTTTAAATTTTTTTCTAAAGCTTCTGAATTTGGTGTCGTTAATAGGGGTAACTTTGAGAGAACTACTTGGTTTTCCGAGACGTCGGAAACCGCTATACCGGAAAATCAATTGGAGAAATCACCATGGCAGTGAATGTAAACACTAACGTATCAGCGATGACGGCTCAGCGTTACCTAAACAACGCAAACTCAGCTCAACAAACTTCTATGGAGCGTTTGTCTTCGGGTTTCAAAATCAACAGCGCAAAAGATGACGCTGCGGGTCTACAAATCTCGAACCGTTTGAACGTACAAAGCCGTGGTTTGGATGTGGCGGTTCGCAACGCGAACGACGGTATCTCAATTGCACAAACCGCTGAAGGTGCAATGAACGAGACCACTAACATTCTTCAACGTATGCGTGATTTGTCTCTACAATCAGCAAACGGTTCAAACTCGAAATCAGAGCGTGTGGCGATTCAAGAAGAAGTGACCGCGCTAAACGACGAACTAAACCGTATCGCAGAAACCACTTCTTTCGGTGGTAACAAGCTACTAAACGGAACACACGGCGCGAAATCGTTCCAAATCGGTGCGGATAACGGTGAAGCCGTGATGCTTGAGCTAAAAGACATGCGTTCAGACAACAAAATGATGGGCGGTGTGAGTTACCAAGCTGAAAGTGGTAAAGGTAAAGACTGGAACGTTGCTGAAGGTAAGAACGACCTAAAAATCAACCTAACGGACAGCTACGGTCAAGAGCAAGAAATCAACATCAGCGCAAAAGCAGGTGATGATATCGAAGAGCTTGCGACTTACATTAACGGTCAAACTGACCTAGTGAAAGCCTCAGTAGACCAAGACGGTAAACTGCAAATCTTTGCTGGCAACAACAAAGTCGAAGGCGAAGTCGAGTTTTCAGGCGGCTTATCTGGCGAGCTGGGTTTGGGCGAAGGTAAAAAAGTGACGGTAGATACTATCGACGTAACCTCAGTTGGTGGCGCACAAGAATCTGTCGCTATCATCGATGCGGCACTGAAATACGTAGACAGCCACCGCGCAGAGCTGGGTGCATTCCAGAACCGTTTCAACCATGCAATCAGCAACTTGGACAACATTAACGAGAACGTGAACGCGTCGAAGAGCCGTATCAAAGATACTGACTTCGCGAAAGAAACGACTCAAATGACCAAGTCACAAATTCTATCGCAAGCGTCAAGCTCAATCCTTGCGCAAGCGAAACAAGCGCCAAACTCAGCGCTAAGTTTGCTAGGTTAAGCACCTTAATAAGACAAGATACAAAAGCCAGGCTCATCCCTGGCTTTTTTGCTTATCGGCTATAACGTTTAGATGCGTCCCAACAGGATGTTCGACAAGGCACTCATATCGATTAGATGGTCTCTTTAAATACCAATGTTGCCGCGATGGTGGCGCAGAGACACTTGAGTCAAGCGGCAGCGCAAAACGTCGAATCACAACGCAACCTGACTTCTGGTTTTCGAATTAACTCGGCGAGTGATGATGCGGCAGGTTTACAGATATCCAATACTCTCCATGTGCAAACGAGAGGGCTTGATGTCGCCTTAAGAAATGCGCACGATGCTTATTCGGTCGCGCAAACCGCGGAAGGCGCGTTACATGAGAGCAGTGATATTTTGCAACGGTTACGCTCTCTAGGGCTTCAAGCGGCAAATGGTAGTAACGATACCAGTGACCGACAAAGCATCCAATACGAGGTCGTAGCGCTGCAGGATGAGCTTGATCGTGTCGCGATCACGACAACATTTGCGGATAAAAACCTGTTTGATGGATCTTACGGTTCACAAAGTTTCCATATTGGAGCGAACGCTAATTCAATCTCTTTGACGTTACGTAATATGCGTAGCCATATCCCAGAGATGGGAGGGCAGCATTATGTTGGTGATGCGGTCGATAAAGATTGGCGAGTCACTAAAGATAACGAAACTCTAAAAGTCGAATACCAAGACAGTAAAGGGCAAACCCAAACGGAATCCATTGGGCTCAAATTGGGTGATCGCATAGAACAGGTCGCCACTTACATCAATGCTCAACAATCGGTAGTGAGTGCCTCAGTAACGGAAAACAATGAACTGCAATTCTTTGCCTCTACGATGAATACGCCAGAAGGAGTGGAGTTAGAAGGCAGTTTAGCGGATGAGCTTGATATAAGCACTGGTCAATTAGTCACAATGGATGACATCGATATGTCGACGGCTGGTAAGGCGCAGCTTTCAATTGGGGTGATTGATGCAGCGATCAAGTACGTTGATTCGCACCGAAGTGAAATTGGCAGCTTTCAGAATCGTGTAAATGGTTCGGTGGATAACTTAAATACCGTGAATCGGAGTGTTACGGAATCCAAGAGTCGAATAAGAGATACAGACTTCGCAAGAGAATCTACGGAAATGGTGCGTTCTCAGTGCTCAAAGATGCGACAACTGCGTTATTGGCTCAGGCAAAACAAAGGCCGAGCTCGGCACTTGGTCTACTCAGTTGAATCTGGTAAGAAAGCATAAACTTCAGGTAATAAAAAACGCTGCCAATGGCAGCGTTTTTTCGTGTTCGGCTAAGTAAAAATTACTTAGTTACACGTAGAACTGGAGTTTCACCAACAGTCACAGAACCAGAAAGCTTGTTCAGCTCTTTGATTTCGTCCATGTTAGAGATAACAACTGGAGTTAGCGTTGACTTCGCTTTCTCTTCTAGAAGAGCTAGATCGAATTCAATTACAGTGTCGCCAGCTTTAACAGTTTGACCTTCTTCAGCGATACGCGTGAAGCCTTCGCCTTTTAGTTCAACTGTGTCGATACCGAAGTGAACGAAAAGCTCAACACCGTCGTCAGACTCGATAGAGAATGCGTGGTTAGTTTCGAAGATCTTACCGATAGTACCGTTTACAGGAGCTACCATTTTGTTGCCTGCTGGCTTGATAGCAATACCGTCACCAACGATTTTCTCAGCGAAAACAACATCTGGCACGTCTTCGATGTTTACAATCTCACCAGAAAGTGGCGCGATGATTTCGATAGCACCAGCGTCAGCGCTGTCATCAGATACAAGCTTCTTAAGTTTGTCAAACAGACCCATTGTGTCATGCTCCTAAGGTTTGGTTTTATTCTGTCGAATTATAGTATACCAATATAGCGCATTAGACGACTTTTTTCGCCGTCTAATGGCCATTAAGTATTGAATTACTTGGTACTACCGATTACTGAGCTTTCTCAGCAATAAACTTTTCTACCACTGCTTCGATTTCTGCAGCTGTTGGTAAAGAAAGGGCTTCTTCAGCCATTGCTTTCACTTCTGCGAAGTTAGAGTTACGAACTACTTTCTTCACTTTAGGGATTGAAATGCCGCTCATTGAGAACTCGTCCAGACCCATACCTAGAAGTAGAAGCGTTGCACGCTCGTCACCTGCAAGTTCACCACACATACCAGTCCATTTACCTTCTGCGTGAGAAGCGTCAATAACTTGCTTGATCACGGTTAGTACTGCTGGTGATAGTGGGTTGTAAAGATGAGAGATCATCTCGTTACCACGGTCTACCGCTAGCGTGTACTGAGTTAGGTCGTTTGTACCGATAGAGAAGAAAGATACTTCTTTCGCTAAGTGGTGTGCGATCGCTGCGGCAGCAGGAGTTTCAACCATAACACCGATTTCGATGTTTTCGTCGAATGCGTGGCCTTCAGCGCGTAGCTCTTCTTTGTACTCTTCGATCGCTTTCTTAAGCTCACGGATTTCTTCGACAGAGATGATCATTGGGAACATGATACGCAGTTTACCGTGTGCAGACGCACGTAGGATGCCACGTAGCTGATCACGAAGGATTTCACGACGATCCAGGCTGATACGTACAGCGCGCCAGCCTAGGAATGGGTTCATCTCTTTTGGAAGATCCATGTATGGGAGATCTTTATCGCCGCCGATATCCATAGTACGGATGATCACAGCTTGACCGTTCATTGCTTCTGCAACTTCTTTGTACGCTTGGTACTGTTCTTCTTCAGTTGGTAGCGCAGTACGGTCCATAAATAGGAATTCAGTACGGTACAGACCAACACCTTCACCGCCGTTACGGAGGATACCGTCACAGTCTTTCACTGTACCGATGTTACCGCAAACTTCTACACGGTGACCGTCAGTCGTTTCTGCGTGCAGGTCTTTCAGTTTCGCTAGCTCTTCTTTTTCAGCTAGGAATGCCGCTTTAACCGCTTTCGCTTCTTCTAGTTCAGCTTCTGATGGGTTAACAACAATCTTGTTGTTCATCGCGTCAAGAATCAGCATATCGCCATTCTTAACTTTTTTCGTGATGTCGTTAGTGCCAACGATAGCTGGAAGCTCAAGAGAGCGAGCCATGATTGAAGTGTGAGATGTACGACCGCCGATATCACAAGCAAAACCAAGTACGTAGTCTAGGTTAATTTGTGCCGTTTCAGATGGCGTTAGGTCGTAAGCAACTAGGATAACTTCTTCATTGATGTCGCTAAGCGAAACAATGTTGATACCCAGTGCGTTTTTCACAAAACGAGAACCGATATCGCGGATGTCAGTTGCACGTTCTTTTAGGTATTCGTCATCTAGTGACTCAAGAGCACATGCTTGCTCTTCGATAACTGAGTGGATAGCGTGATCCGCAGTCATCTTGTCGTTTTTGATAAGTGCTAGGATCTCTTCTTCTAGCTCTTCGTCTTCAAGAAGCATGATGTGACCTTCAAAGATCGCTTCTTTTTCTTCACCAAACGTTTCAAGCGCTTTTTGCTTGATAGTTTCTAGCTGAGCTGCAGATTTGTTACGAGCGTCGAAGAAACGCTGAACTTCAGCTTCTACTTGATCGTCAGAAATAGTGTTTGTGTTTAGGACAATTTCATCTTCTTGAAGTAGTAGTGCTTTACCGATTGCAATACCAGGAGATGCTAGGATGCCTGAAATCATAGCCTTACCTTAAGTTTGGTCAACTTTATAAAACGGGAGAATAATGGGTGCGCTAACGAATAGTTTTAGCTTAGTTTTGAGCCTATTTCCAACGAAGCCATTTTGCTTTCACAAAATGGCTTCTGGAGTAGGAGACCGGATTAGTGTAGTTGGTCCATTAGAGCAACTAGGTGGTCAACTGCTTGCTGAGCTTGTGGGCCTTCAGCAGAAATAGTTACTTGAGTACCTTTTACTAGGCCTAGTGTTTGTAGTTTGAATAGGCTCTTAGCGCTAGCGCTTTTACCGTTAGAAGTCACAGTGATGTCTGCGTCGAATGCTTTTGCTTCTTTAACAAACTGTGCAGCTGGACGAGTGTGAAGGCCGTTTTCTGCTGTGATTTCTACTTGCTTCTCGTACATGTGATATACCCCAATAAATGTATTTTTTTGTTAGTTTGTGACTAGATTTTAGCTTAACTGCTTTACATCTTGTGCGCTAGCACGGGAAGAGTTCAAAGCGCGTCAGTTCTGATACTAGTCAAAAGTTTGGTAACTACGCAACTGTTTGCGTGCGTAATCACTTTGAAACCTTTTTGTGTTCTTGCTTCTTTATTTTGAAGCTAGAAATAAAACACCCTGATATTACCAAAGGTAGGGCAGGGATCAACAAAAAAGCCCCTAAACGGGGCTTTTTTAAACTAAAAATTGATTTGAACACATATTATTGTTGGTTCTCTTTTTCGGTAAAGATACCAGCAAAGAGTGCTGTACTTAGGTAACGCTCACCGGAACTTGGTAGAACGGTTACAATTGTTTTTCCTTCAAATTCAGGGAGTTCTGCAAGTCGGTTGGCTGCAACAACAGCCGCACCAGATGAGATACCAGCTAGGATACCTTCCTCTTCCATTAGGCGACGAGCCATCTCAATCGCTTCTTCTGAGGTGACTTGTTCAACGCGGTCAATAATGTCTAAATCGAGGTTACCTGGGATGAAACCAGCACCGATACCTTGGATCTTGTGCGGAGCAGGTTGGATTTCTTCGCCAGCAAGTGCTTGTGCAATAACTGGAGACTCTGCTGGCTCAACTGCGACAGAAGTGATGGCTTTACCTTTTTCACCTTTGATGTAACGGCTTGTACCTGTGATAGTACCGCCCGTACCAACACCAGCAACGAATACGTCGATTTCACCGTCTGTCGCTTCCCAAATCTCAGGGCCCGTAGTCTTCTCGTGGATTTCTGGGTTCGCTGGGTTGTCAAATTGTTGAAGAAGTAGGTACTTCTCAGGGTTGCTTGCTACGATTTCTTCTGCCTTAGCAATCGCCCCTTTCATGCCTTTCGCCGCTTCAGTCAGCTCAAGGTTAGCGCCCAGTGCTTTAAGTAGCTTACGGCGTTCTAGGCTCATTGATTCAGGCATGGTCAATGTTAGCTTGTAACCGCGAGCGGCCGCTACGAATGCTAGAGCAACACCTGTGTTACCACTGGTAGGTTCTACAAGCTCTACACCTGGCTTAAGAAGCCCCGCTTTCTCTGCTTCCCAAATCATGTTTGCACCGATACGGCACTTAACACTGAAGCTAGGGTTACGCGCTTCAATTTTCGCGAGAACTTTGCCTTTGCTTACTTTGTTTAGACGAACGAGAGGTGTATTACCGATAGTAAGAGAGTTATCTTCGTAGATTTTGCTCATAGTGATGTTCCTTCATTACACGTTGTGTGAATATGGATAGAAGAATATGCGGTATGAAAAAAAGGGAAAAGGATTAAAAAGTTATATCTTATTAGGTTGGCCCAGAACTCGATAAAAGAAAAGGGAAAAGCTGGCGCAGATCCCTTTCCTTAATCTCTAATCGACTATCGTTGGTGCTTAAACTCCGCCACCCACATAGCGGTTGCGCCACATATTGCTACAGGCATGACAATGAGGTTCAAAATTGGGATCGTCGTAAACACAGACACCAATACCCCAAAGCCATAGGCCTTACCTTGCTTTTGTTTCAATTTGTAACGCATGTCGTTAAATGGGATTTTATGGTTATCAAACGGGTAGTCACAATATTGAATCGCGAGCATCCAAGCGGTAAAAATAAACCATAAAAATGGGCCTACTGTTTGCCCAAGGGCAGGTATAAGCAATAACAGGAATAGGCCTATTGCTTTAGGTAAGATGTAAAGCAGCTTTCTCCATTCACGAGCTAAAACGCGAGGAACATCTTTCAGGACGGCAATGAATCCATCATCATTTACTTTTTGTCCCGTTAAGTACTCTTCCACTTTTTCAGCTAAGAGGCCATTGAATGGCGCGGCGATAAAGTTCGCGAGCGTGCTGAAAAAATAGGAGAAGGTAGCGAGTATCGTCAGAGCGAGTAAAGGCCAAAGAATGTAAGTTAACCAGGATAAAAACTCAGGCAATTGCCCAATCCAGTCTTCGATCCATATATTAAGGTTTGAAAATAGATAGAAGATGGCACCACCCACAAGCAAGATATTTGCAAGTAGAGGTAAGATGACAAAGCGTCTGATTTTAGGGGCAAGTGCCAATTGTATCCCGTATAGAAAATAACCGAATCCGGTTCTCTGCTGATTGTTTTGCTTCATGTCTATTTTGGCTTCGTGTAAATGAAAACTCATTGTACCTGTGAGGGCTTTTCTTTCAATGCCCTGACAAATGACGTCTTGTTAAGTGGAATCGTGGCAAGAATCACAACAAAAAACGGAACTTCTTGCATTAAGTTGTTCTAAATCTACATATAGTTTTGGTAAAGTAAACGTATCATTCAGATTTATTGCACTTGGGTTGCTGCTCAAGGAACTGCGAGTAGTAAAAACAAGTATATTGAGAGTAAATAATGCAGGAATTGCGATTCGTACTCATTGTTGTTGGCGCATTAGCCATCGCGGCATTGCTGTTTCATGGTTTGTGGAGCAGTAAAAAAGAAGGCAAAGCAAAGTTTGGTAACAAGCCGCTTGGTAAGCTGGATGTTGACCAAGGGGACAAAAATGATCTTGTCGAGAAAGAACGAGACTTCGCTCCCGCTCCTGAAGATGACTTTGAGATCATTCGTAAAGATCGCAAAGAACCAGATTTTGGGATGGCGAGTTCTTTCGACAACAAATTTGAATCTGACCCGCTATTCGGTGGTCCATCTGAAGTAACACAGACACAGCAGGAGCCAGATGACATCCCTTCATTTGTTGCAGAAAAAGATAAAGAAGAGTACGTTGAGCCTGTCGTTCAAGCACCAGTAGCTGAAGAGCCATTCCAGCCTGCTGTGGAAGAAGAAGCTATTCCCGCCGCGTTTGATATTACGGAGAAAGAACAGCAAGTCGAAACGGTTAGTGAGCCTGTCGTTGCAGAGCCTAAGGAAGAGCCAAAGCCAGAACCTGAAATGCAAGTGATTGTATTGAATGTGCACTGTGCGGGTGAAGAGCCATTTGTTGGTACTGCTTTATTTGAGAGTATGCAACAAAACGGCTTAATTTATGGCGAGATGGATATTTTCCACCGTCATGTCGACTTGTCCGGTAACGGCAAAGTGCTGTTTAGCGTCGCTAATATGATGCACCCTGGTACGTTTGAGCATGCTGATCCTGCTGAGTTTACAACGAAGGGGATTTCATTCTTCATGACATTGCCTTGTTATGGCGAGGCTGAACAGAACTTCAACTTAATGCTCCGAACTGCGCAGCAAATTGCTGATGATTTAGGTGGCAACGTTCTTGATGACCAGCGTAACTTAATGACGCCAGACCGTTTAGCGTCTTATCGACGTCAAATAGTTGAGTTTAATGCCGCTAACGCATAATCTTAACAGCAAGTAATAATAGGGCTCCGGATGGAGCCCTTTTTCTTGGATTTCCCAACCTCACCGATTGAAAATACACGGGGCTTTACTATGTCTGAATCAGTACTTCAGCGATTAGAAGAACTAAAAGAGTCGTTGCATTACCACGCTGTGCGTTACTACGTGGAAGATAACCCAGAGATCCCTGATGCCGAGTACGACCGTTTAATGCGAGAGCTCCTGGATATTGAAGCTGAGAACCCTGATTTAATTACCGTAGATTCACCAAGTCAACGTGTCGGTGGACAACCTCTCTCTGCGTTTAGCCAAGTGACACATGAAGTACCGATGCTTTCGCTTGATAATGTGTTTGATGACAGCGAACTTGATAGTTTCCATAAGCGAGCACAAGAGCGGGTGGGCAGTCAGAGTGTGAAAGAATACTGTTGTGAGCCGAAACTGGATGGACTCGCAGTTAGTTTACTGTATGAGAACGGTGTGTTAGTTCAGGCGGCAACACGCGGCGATGGCACTACTGGCGAGAACATCACAGAGAATGTTCGCACGATTAAAGCCATTCCTTTAAAACTCAGGGGTAATGACTGGCCAAATCGTCTTGAAGTTCGTGGTGAAGTCTTTATGCCGAAAGCTGGGTTTGAAAAGCTCAATGAATTAGCAAGGAAGAAAGGCGAGAAAATCTTTGTTAATCCACGTAATGCTGCGGCAGGTAGCTTACGACAATTGGATTCACGCATTACGGCTTCTCGTCCGCTTAGCTTCTATGCATACAGTGTAGGCGTGGTGCAAGGCGCTGAATTGGCGGCAAGTCACTACGAACGCTTCTTGCAAATTAAATCTTGGGGATTACCAATGTGCCCGGAGACCAAGCGAGTTGGAAGTTTGGCGGATGTAAAAGCTTACTACCAAGATATCTTGCAGCGTCGTGATGCCCTTCCTTATGAGATCGATGGTGTCGTCATTAAAATTGACGATATTGCCGTGCAAGAGCGTCTTGGATTTGTTGCTCGCGCTCCACGTTGGGCGATTGCCTACAAATTCCCGGCTCAGGAAGAAATGACGACGTTGAATGAGGTGGAATTCCAAGTCGGTCGTACTGGTGCGATTACACCTGTTGCTAAACTAGAGCCTGTATTTGTTGGCGGGGTAACGGTAAGTAATGCGACGCTTCATAACGCAGATGAGATAGAACGTCTGCAAGTTAAGATCGGTGATCACGTTGTGATTCGTCGAGCGGGTGACGTTATTCCTCAAGTCGTTTCTGTCATCAAAGAGCGTCGACCAGAAACAGCGCGAGATATTATTTTTCCAACTCAGTGTCCGGTTTGTGGCTCGCATGTTGAGCGGATCGAAGGAGAGGCGGTAACACGTTGCACGGGTGGCTTAGTTTGCCAAGCCCAACGTAAACAAGCGCTAAAACACTTTGTGTCTCGTAAAGCGTTAGACGTTGACGGTCTAGGCGATAAAGTGATCGAGCAACTTGTTGATCGTGAGATGGTAAAAACCCCTGCTGACTTATTTAAGTTATCTGCGGGGATTTTAACGGTATTAGATCGCATGGGGCCAAAGTCTGCGCAGAATATTGTGAATGCGTTAGAAAAATCCAAAGAAACAACGTTACCTCGCTTTTTGTATTCGCTTGGGATTCGTGAAGTTGGCGAGGCAACCGCCGCAAACCTAGCAATGCACTTTAAAACGTTGGAAGCCATCCAAAATGCTAACGAAGAGCAGTTAATTGAAGTGCAAGACATCGGTGCTGTGGTTGCTCAACATATTACGACTTTCTTCAGTGAAGAGCAGAACCAAGCAGTGGTTAAAGATTTGCTTGAACAAGGGATCCACTGGCCAGAGATTAATACGACTGAGCAGGTAGGAGAGCTACCGTTAGAAGGTAAGACAGTTGTATTGACAGGAACACTTTCTCAATTAGGTCGCACAGAGGCTAAAGAAGCCCTTCAATCACTAGGTGCAAAAGTGACAGGTAGTGTTTCTAAGAAAACAGATATTTTGTTTGCTGGTGAAAATGCAGGCTCGAAGTTGGCAAAGGCACAAGAACTGGGTATCGAGATCAAAACAGAACAAGACTTACTCGAGTTGATGAATTAAGTCTTATCAAAAAGCTAAAAAATAACTAAAAGCCCCACATGGTAAGCATGTGGGGCTTTTTCTTGCTCATAATTAAGTGCTTTTTGATTGAGTTATTTGTGCTTTTTATCTTTTCAGTGATCAAGATCTCCCATTGAATTATTAAGGTTTTTTACTTCTTTAGTCTGCGAGTGACTTCAAGTTGGAATTCCAGGGTGTGATTTAAGTTGTTGATATTCAATGTTTAACTGTCTTTTTGTATTGGTGTTGTTAAAAGTAAGATCTGGATCAACAACTTATATGGAACTTTGGACTGGCTCATATTTTTTTAGAAAAAAAATAAGTTCCGTTTGGATGTTTTTAGCTGCGAAGTTAGTCTTAATCACGTGGATACACGGTGTGTATGCAGGAACTAAAAAAAGCCAAATTAGAAATAATGAGGTTTGATCAGGAATTTACTTCTCTCCTTCGGCGGCCAACTAAAGGTGAGATAGAAAAATACAGCTATATCCATTTTTAGGAGTTTTTCCATGGACAAATTTTTTAAGGTTTCAGCGTTAACCGCAGCAATGTTTGGTGTTGTTGCTGTTGCTCCAGCTACAGCGTCTACTGAAAGTGCAGCAGGTGGCGAGTACGTAGAGAAAGTGAACGAATTTATGCAAGACTCTAGTCTTAATGCATTATTTCTAGTTGATACTCGTTCTCGTACTCGTACAACAGGTAAGCCTGGCGGTGAAAACGGTGACCGTTGGAGTCGTCTAAACTACTCTTCTTACAACGCAATTTTAGACTTTACTTCTGGCTACCACGATGGTTGGGTTGGTGCAGATGTTGCGGCTTACTATTCTGGCGACCTTTACAACGATAGCCTTTACAATTCAAACGAAGGCTACCTATGTAATGAAATTTCAACTTGTAACAACCTAGACTGGGGTGCAGGTGATGGTCAACAGCTTAAAGTTTACAAAGCAGCACTGAAGTTCAAAGCAAACGAAAGCTTCAACGCGCGCTTTGGTATGCTACAAGCGGGTGGTAACGGTACTATTGGTAACGTTTGGAGTTTCGTACCTGGTACTTACCGTGGTTTCGAACTGAACGCTAAACTAGGTGATTTCAACCTAAGCTACTTTGGTGCAGACCAATTTACAGCACCTTGGCTACTTCACGAAGATGACTACGCGCCAGCGCTTTGGTCTGACACTTCATGGAGCTACCTACACTCTCTAGGCCTAAACGGTAACCTAACTGACAGCTTGTTTATGCAACTTGGTTTGGGTCAAGCTACTGGCGTTCAATATGCAAATGGTATCGACTGGGGTGCAGGTCAAGTAACTAGCTACCACAACGAAACTGACAACACTTCTTACAAGGCTTACTTGAAGTACACTGTGAGTGACCGTACAAATCTAGCATTTGATTTCTACGGTGTTGACGATGATGTGAAATACGATGGTCTAGGTTTCCACACTGGTCTATCTTTGAATCAATCTTTCGGCAAGCTAGCTTGGATGTCTGAGCTACGCTACACAGACACAGACAACCGTGCTGACTTCGTTCCTCGTACAATTCATACTTACGGTATGAACAACGGTACTTGGTCTCAGTGGTGGGATGCACTGTCTGACTGGAACAAAGCGGGTGAGCTAGCGTGGTACAACCGTCTATCTTACAACCAAGGTAACGGCTGGAACTACTACCTAGGCTTTGGTTATGGTACTGGTGCTGATTCTGCAGCAAGCGGTGCATCAGGTGACTGGGATTACGAAAGTGAATACGCAGTTAACGCGACAGTATCTTACTCTCTACAGAGTGGTGCACTGAAAGGTTCTACGATCCGTCTACACGGTACAATCCTAGAGCGTGATGAGTACGCTGGTGCTGGTGATGCGGATGAAACAGACCTACGTCTACAAGTTCTTATCCCTTACAGCTTCCACTAATACTTAGTGAGATGATAAAAAGGAGCCGCTAGGCTCCTTTTTTTATTTTACTTCTCGACCATCATATATTTTGCAATATAACGGCGGTAGCATATGCACGTTACCGTTTGGTAACTCACACTTTATCTCTGGGGCTAGCGTACGACCACCTGAAGCACCATTAGCATGAGTAGTTAATGGAGCTAGGGCAAAACATGCTAACAATAGACCAGCTAAAAATTTCATAATCATCACCTTAATGTAGACATTGAATATCTACTTGCTTGGATAAATAATGACTTTACTGAAAAGTAAGGTATCAATAGTTTCTTAATATTGAACTAACTACTGACTTCTATATTAGTTCCATTCCCCGCCTCTAAATCGACACATTTCACTTGGAATATTAGTGACATCACCACTGGGCAATTTACATTCGACTATCGGTCCTAAATTAGTTGTACCACCATTTCCGTTGGTGTAGGCAAAGGAAGAAAAAGAAAAGATACCGCATAACATTAAAAAGAGAAGTTTCTTCATAGTACATCCTCTTACTTACCAAATAAAAAGCATTCAACTTAAATGCTTATGCGTTAAGTATGTATGGGGGGGCAAAAAGATCAAAAAATAATTCAATAAAGTTTTATTTTTTAAAATAAATTTAGAAAGATAATTTATATCGATATATTTCTATCTTATTGATTATCGTATGATGAAGAATTAAATAATTGGAAGAATAGGGTAGGATATTAATAATATTTCTGCTACTTATTTTTTGTTCGATTTTAATTAAATCAATGAAATGAAAGCGGTTGTTTAGATTAAAATAATGGAGCATAGTTATGCCCCATTACTTTGGCATAAATTACTTAGAATCAGGCTCAATGATTAAAATAATACCATCGATATCTTTTATTTTAACGCGCGTTCCTGCTGGAAGTGCTTGATCCGACTGTGCCGACCACGTGGTATCGGCAACCTTGATACGATTGAGCCCAACAGAAAAGTCCTCTTCAATGGTAAGTGTGCGTCCGATTAACTGCTTATACTTTTGGTTCAGATCTCTTTCTTGGTCTTCTTTCTTGTCTTGAGACCATTGTCGTCGCCACCATAACCAAGTGGTGATTAAGCTGAAACTTGCAAAGCAAAGCCATTGTAATTGCCAGCTCATTGGCAAAACGGTCATTAGTGCCCCAACGATAAGTGCAGAAACTCCGAGCCAGAGAAAATATCCCGCCGTCCCAAGTAGCTCTACCGCTAGAAGTGCAAAACTGAAGGCTAGCCAATGCCAGAAAGAGACGCCTTCCAGCAAACTGAAAAAGTCCATAAGTTATTCTTTATCTTGTTGTTTAAACATCTCTGCTATCCCTGCAACCGAGCCCATTAGTCCGGTCGCTTCTAATGGAAGCATAATGATTTTGCCGTTTTCGGCTTGACCAATGCTTTTGATCGCTTCGGTATAGCCCTGAGCAATGAAGTAATTGACGGCTTGCATATCGCCTTTGGCAATCGCTTCAGAAACCATATAAGTCGCTTTTGCTTCTGCTTGCGCGGCGCGTTCACGAGCTTCAGCATGGAGAATAGCAGACTGCTTTTCGCCCTCAGCTTTTAATATCTCCGATTGCTTATGACCTTCAGCCTTTAAAATTTCAGCTTGGCGTACCCCTTCAGCTTCGAGAATCTCCGCTCGTTTATTTCGCTCGGCTTTCATTTGAGCATTCATCGCCGCCGTTAGATCGGATGGTGGCTGGACATCTTTTATTTCAATTCGTGTGACTTTTACACCCCATGGGTTGGTGGCTTGGTCAACAATTGCCAGCAGCTTTGAGTTGATCATGTCACGCTGACTCAGCATTTCGTCCAACTCCATTGAGCCTAAAACGGTACGGATATTGGTGAGAGTTAAATTTCTAATGGCATGTTCCAAATCGTTGACTTCATAAGCCGCTTTGGCAGCATCGATGACTTGAACAAATCCGACGGCATCAATAACTACGTTAGCGTTGTCTTTTGAAATAACTTCTTGCGCTGGAATATCAAGAACGCGCTCCATCATGTTGACTTTTTGCCCTATCTTATCAACAAATGGGATGATCAAGTTTAAGCCGGGTTTTAGCGTATGGGTGTAGCGTCCGAAGCGTTCGACTGTCCAGTTATTTCCTTGTGGCACCGTCTTAATGGCTGAAGATAAGATAACTACAGCAAGAACGACGAAAATACCGATGGTAATCAGTGAATCAATTGGCATGAGTTATTCCCTTAAGTGCATAATGTCCGATTCATTTTTACCTATTTATAGACAATAGACAATTGAAGTTCTGAGAACCTTAAGAGGTTATTGGTTTTTATATAACAAAGGCCGGAATATCCGGCCTTTAGTTGAAGTTTCGCTTTTCAGCGAGTTAGTACAGAATCGAATACAGCTGACGGCGATATTTGCTTGCTAATGCGTTGCCTTGACCTAGCGCACTGAGAATATCCATAAAAGTCTTCTTCACTTCACCGTCTTGGGCGCCCAAGTCTTTTTTAAGAATATTCCACAGCAGTTCCAGCGCTTCTTCATCACGACCCACTTGGTTGTACTGTACCGCCAATTCACAAGCAAGTTCGAAGTTTGCCATGTCTGCTGCGTATGCTTGTTCTAGTCGTTGTAACTCAGGGCTATCTGCAGCCTGCAAATGCAGCTCGAGCTTGGCTATTAGACTCTTGTAGTAGTTATCTTGATACTCAAGAGGGATAGCGTTCAGTAGCTCTTGGGCGACATCAAATTGTTTGGTTTCTAATAAACAATCAGCCATCGCGAGTTTCACATCGCCACGCTCTTGCAGTTCTGGCGGCAAAGTGTGGATGATGCTTAAAGCCTGAGCATGCTCACCTTGCTGAAGAAGTTCACTGACTTGCTTTAATAGCTGTTCATCTGGGCTTGGCAAATGCTTTTGTAGCATGGTTGCAATGGCATCAATTGGCTGAGGGCCACCCAATCCATCGACGGCTTGACCATTTATAAACAGCGCGATAGTTGGCAATACTTGCACACCAAATTGAGACGCTAGAGCCGGCTGATCTTCACAATTTAATAAAGCAAGCGTAAATGCACCGTTGTACTGTTGAGCAAGAGATTGCAACTCAGGGAGTATCTGTGCGCTTTCTGGTTGAGCATTGGCCCAAAAGTGGATCAGAACGGGAGTGTTCATTGATCCTTCAAGAGTTTCGCGAAAGTTCTGTTCTGTTATCTCAACGATAAATGGGGATTGCATCAGAGTATCCTTGCTTTGTGTCTTGTCGTTGATAATAGATATGGAGTTGATTTAAGGGAAATTCAAGCGATGGTTGCTAATCGTCATCAATAATGAATCATTCTATTTTGTGAAAGGATGCGGTAAGAGAATAGTGTTACTGCTGAGTAGGTGTAAGGCAAAAAGAAAACGCTGCCGAAGCAGCGCAGTTCTAATGCTATTTGTTAGTGCGGTATCAAAATAGGATGAACATGGTCAACACTACACCCACACTAAGCCAGTTAAGCTGATTTAATGTCATTATTGCCTCGCAGTAGTAAAAACATTGCTACAAAACGTAATGGGTGGCGATACCAAATCTAAGCAACTCATTCACTTTAGGCTGAATAGTGCTCACTGAATTGCGTAGAAATTGATTCGTTTGTTTGAGGTTTTTTTAACCTACATGCTCATAATGACATCACATTGTTACGATGAAATTACATTGTGACAAAACTTTTTTATGCAGCTTGTCGCAAAATTTTATCAAGCACACGGGTTGGTAATAACCTTTTCAAGATTGCGAATAATTTAGTCGGCGTAGTAATTCGATAGCGAATTTTAGGTGAAGCGCTAGTTAATGCATGAAGAACAGGTGCGACGCAGGACTCTGCAGGTAAAACAAATCGATTATTAGATTTGTCGTTGTTGAGTCGCTCTCTTTGTCCTTCATAGGCGAGGCGGTGAGGGCTGGATTCAATATCAATCCACTTCTCGAAGGCTTTTAATGCATTGTTTCTAAATTGAGTTTCGATAGGCCCAGGTTCTATCAATGCCACTTTGATATTCGTATCCGCAAGCTCTAGCCGTAGTGTGTCAGTCCAGCCTTCTAGGGCAAACTTTGACGCATTGTAGGCGCCACGGTATTTCATTGCAGTAAAGCCAAGAACAGAACTGTTTTGTATTATGCGTCCTTCGCCTTGTATGCGCATGTGAGGAAGCACTTCTCTGACTAACTGGCGCCAACCAAAAAAGTTGGTCTGAAATTGAGCTTGAAGAGCCTCGGTGGGCAAGTCTTCCAATGCACCGGGCTGGCCATAGGCACCATTATTGAACACGGCATAAAGCTTACCCTCTGCTAGCTCTAATGCTTGCTTCACGCCCGAAGAAATACTTTCAGGGCTGTTTAGGTCTAGCTTGATGCAGGTTAGCCCTTCATTAATTAGACGTTGGACATCTTGCTCTTTCCTACAAGATGCTATGACATGAAATCCCTCGTTTTGCAGGGCGTGAGCGCACACGTAACCTATACCGGTTGAGCAACCCGTAATAAGAATCGACTTTTTCATAAATTAAGCCTCAAGAAACATTGAATGAGGTCATCATTCATCAGCTCCGGTCATGAAGCAAGTGCTTGAGTGCTGGCTCTATTCTGGAGTAGCTAAATTTGAAGCCAAGTTCGGTGAGCTTTTTGGGTTTTGCTCTCATGCTATCGAACAATAAGCAGGAAGATTCACCCATTAGGAGTTCCATTGCCCATTTAGGCGTGAACAAGATATGTGGTCGTTTGAGCGTTTTTGCCAACGTACCGCTAAAGATACGGTTAGTCACAGGGTGAGGTGCGCACATATTGAACGCACCGTGGGCATGTGGTGTTTCAAGCAAGTACATGATGGCGCGGACCATATCCAGAATGTGAATCCAAGGCATGTACTGGTTACCGTTCCCGAGCGGGCCGCCTACGCCAAGTTTGTAAGGTAAGAGCATTTTCGCCAAAGCCCCGCCATTAAGGCCGAGTACAACGCCAGTTCGCAATAGACAAACACGTGTTTGTTCAGACTCTGCGCGTTTGGCTATTTGTTCCCATTTTGCACAAACCTCGTGAGGAAAGTCTTCACTGTTAACATGCAGGCACTCATCAAACGGGTGGTCTTGTTGATCGCCATAGTAACCAACGGCCGAGCCACTAATAAAAACTGCGGGAGGCTCTGTGCTGGCGTGGATCAGTTCAACGATTTGTTCGGTAATTTTCCAGCGACTTTTGCAGATTTTTTCTTTCTGCTCGCTGGTCCATCTTTTATCTGCGATAGGCTCACCCGCAAGATTAATTATGGCATCAATGTGATTGAGATCGGCGAATGACTCAAGCGAGTCAAGGTATTCGATATTACCCAAATCAGCGTGTTGGAGGCGTTGTTTTGCTTGCTCAGGAGAGCGTGTAAGTAGCATAACTTGGTGAGTGGATAGCAGCTTGAGCAACTCCGAACCAATAAACCCAGTGCCACCTGTGAGTAATATCTTCATGTTATCTCTTTGAATGTACACGTATTAGAACATTATAGTCGTTTTGTGCTGAGCTTGATCATCTCAACACTATTATTTCTAGGATAGTGGCAAGCCTGTAGCGAGGCTACTGACTTCACATATTGAAAAAATGTAACTAAATGTTATGTATGGCGCTAATTCGTTCACGGTAGGAGAACTAAATCTATGCCAGACTAAAAACATCGCTACCGGAACAAGCGTAATCAGTTTGCACCATCAAGGAGGATAGGTATGGAAGCATTTGTTGCTCTTTTTCGAGCGCTCCTTAATAGTGCTCGCGATCTGCTACCCATCGTTGTTGTTATCACTTTTTTTCAATTAGTTGTTTTGCAAGAGCCACTTCCTAATCTCATCTCCATTCTTTTTGGCTTATTGCTTGTGGTTTTAGGGTTAACGTTTTTTATTTTTGGTCTAGAGCTTGGTCTTTTTCCTATCGGAGAGAGTATGGCTCAAGCCTTTGCAAAAAAAGGCAGCGTATTCTGGTTGTTAGTTTTTGCGTTTTGTCTAGGCTTCGGCACCACGATCGCCGAGCCTGCATTAACGGCCGTAGCAGAAGAAGCATCAGAAGTTGCGGCAGAAGGCGGGATGATCCCAAACTCAGAGCAATCGATGCAGGATTATGGACAAGGGCTACGAGTAACGGTGGCTCTTTCTGTGGGAATCGCCATCGTTATTGGCGTTCTGCGCATCTTAAAAGGGTGGCCAATTCATTACATGATCATCGGCGGCTACGTCGGCGTTGTAGTCCTGACGTGGTTTGCACCTGAAGCCATTATTGGCGTTGCTTATGATTCTGGAGGTGTGACGACGTCGACTATCACCGTGCCTTTGGTCACTGCACTAGGGGTTGGTTTAGCATCGGCGATTAAAGGGCGCAACCCCATGGTGGATGGTTTTGGTTTGATCGCTTTTGCCTCGCTGCTACCGATGATGTTTGTGATGGTTTACGGAATGGTCGTAACATGATTTCAATTGAACATTTCCTAGACACTTTATTATCGACCGTTCGAGATGTCATTCCCATCGCCAGCATTATTTTTGGTTTTCAGTTAGCGGTGTTAAGGCGTCCAGTTAACAACCTTAAGAGGGTTTTGCTTGGGTTTGTTTATGTGATTCTTGGGCTCGCTCTTTTTTTGCTCGGATTAGAAATGGCTCTGTTTCCGCTCGGAGAGACCATGGCCGTGCAACTGACGGCGCCGGAATTTTTACAAGAGTTTAAAGTCTCTGTGGGAAAAGCCTTAGTGTGGGTCGACTACTATTGGGTGTATACCTTCGCCTTTTTTATCGGTTTTAGTACCACGATTGCTGAGCCTTCTCTAATCGCTGTAGCGATAAAAGCAAACCAAGTTTCTGGTGGCAGTATCAGTATTAACGGCTTACGCGTGGCTGTTGCATTTGGGGTGGCCATTGGCATCGCGCTAGGGAGCTATCGGATTGTTGTCGGTGACCCTATCCACTATTACATCATTGCGGGTTATATCGTGGTTGTGATTCAAACATTTTATGCGCCAAAGCTTATTGTTCCGCTCGCCTACGATTCTGGAGGCGTCACGACTTCTACTGTCACTGTTCCGCTTGTAACCGCACTAGGGCTGGGGCTTGCTTCTACCGTCCCAGGAAGAAACCCAATGATTGATGGCTTTGGCTTGATCGCTTTTGCCAGTCTGTTTCCTATGATCTCTGTGATGGGCTATGCGCAAATAACCCAATGGCTGAATAAAGATGTCTCGGAGGACGAAGAAAATGCGCTTTAAATTGATACTTGCGTTTGTTGAAGACAGCAAAACAGACAAGGTACTGGACGCTGCTCGCGAAGCTGGCGCGACTGGTGCGACGGTGATTAATAACGCTCGTGGACAAGGCTTAAATCAAAAGCGAACGTTTTTTGGCTTAACGCTGGAAGTACAAAAAGATGTGCTGCTGTTTGTCGTTGAGGAGCACCTTTCTCGACACATATTAGAAACCATCAATGAAGTTGGTGAGTTCGACAGAGAGTCGGGGCAGGGCATTGCTATTCAGATCGATATTGAGGATGCAGTCGGTGTCGCGCATCAAGTAGAGACGTTGACCAAAGTGGTTGAGGATGAGTTATGAGCAGTCAAACGATAATTAGAGTTCGAGATGTAATGGCGGCTACTTATGTCATGGTTGATGGGCTAATGACAGTTTATGAAGGCATAACGTTGGCTAAAAAATACCAAGTAAAAGCGCTGGTGGTGAAAAAGCGAGATGACAACGATGAATATGGCATCGTCTTGATGAATGATATCGCCAAAAAGGTGCTGGCGAATAATCGCTCTCCACAGCGCACGAATATTTATGAGATCATGACCAAGCCCGCTTTGTGTGTCGACCCTGATATGAATGTGAAATATTGTGCGCGCCTATTTGAACGATTTGGCATTAGCCGAGCTCCGGTCATTGAAGATGGGGAGGTCATTGGCATGGTGAGTTATAACAATATTGTCATCAATGGCATGGTGCGAGAAGAAGTGTAATAGGTTGATATAAATGAAAAATCAACGCATTTTTTTCTCAAGTCAGCGACTGTTACAAAGAACTAAAATATTTAATATATGTTAGGTTGCATATGTGTTAATTCACCATTATTCTTTGCGCCCTAAGTCTATTGTCGAGGAATTTGTATCATGCCTTTAGTCTCTTGCCCTGTGTGTGAGAAACAAATCTCAAAGCGCGCTCACGCATGTCCAGGATGCGGAGAGCCAGACCCGCTGCACCACCTAGCTAAGTCAAAATTTATGTCGATGGTGTTTTGGATACTGGTGTTGGTTGGAACTGCGTATGCCGCATGGTTCTATATTTTGCCTATGGTCATTGAATCATTGCGTTATCAGTAGTCGTTGGTTGAGCTGTCATAAAAATGCCGTAGAATGACCTCGTACTTTGTGAGGAGACGATGTCGTGAAACTATTTTTTGCCTCAGATCTGCATGGCTCTTTGCCAGCAACTAAAGAAACTATTGAGCTATTTTTAGCCTCTGGTGCGGAGCACCTGATTTTGTTGGGGGATACGCTAAACCACGGGCCAAGAAACCCGATTCCAGAAGGTTACAACCCACCGCAGGTGGCGGAGCTATTGAACCAATACAGTGATCAAATTATTTCTGTGCGTGGTAACTGCGATAGTGAAGTAGACCAAATGCTATTGAAGTTTCCAATGATGATGGATTACTCGTGGGTGCTACTTGAATCTGGCAAGAGAATCTTTTTGACTCATGGTCACTTGTACAACTCTGAAAAACGGCCGCCACTGCGTGAAGGTGATATCATCGCCCACGGTCATACGCATGTTCCTGTCGCAGAGATGCAAGATGGGGCCATTATTTTTAACCCAGGCTCGATGACATTTCCACGTAATGGTTTACCAAGAAGCTTTGGTACTTTAGAAGACAATACGCTAACGGTAAAAACGCCAGAAGGCGAAGTATTAGCACAAACCATGATTTAACGGTTTTACTAAGTAAAAAATAGGGAGCAAATTGCTCCCTATTTTGTGTCTGAATGTCCTAAATCGCGTTCTGGGTCGATAATGTCTCTTACGCGCTGTTTTAGCACCTTTGCTTCAGGAAAGCCGCTGTCTTTTTTCCGTTCCCAAATTTGCTGGCCATTACAGAAAATTTCGAAGCGACCACCCGTATCTGGGTGTAAGCTGATCGTTTCTATTTCTTCGCTAAAAGTATGCAGTAATTCTTGCGATAGCCAAGTTGAACGCAACATCCAGTTGCATTGGCGGCAGTAATAAATATCAATGATTGCTTTATCCATGAAACTTTCCTTTTAATCGGTTTAAACTAGCAACTTGATACCCACGGCAAACGTGAGAATTTCGAATGCAATTTTAATCACTCGGTTGCTGTATCGAGTCGCGGCCCATGCGCCTAAACTGCCGCCTAGAAATGAGCTTAACAATAAAACAGGCAACCAAGCCCAATGTATCGGAGCGCCAGCTTGGACGACGGCAATGCCTCCAATGCCATTCCAAAACAGGCCGACACAAATCATGGTGTAAGCAACGGCTTGTTTATAGTTATACCCAAACCAGCGAACTAAAAATAATGTCACGAGCAGACCAGAACCTGCGGTCAGCGACCCGTTGATGATACCTATGAGCATTAGTCCGACACCGCCGATGACCCAACCGATTGGGTGACGGTTACGTATTATTTCTGATTGGCCTAACGATTTCTTAAATCGTGAATAGATGCCGAGCGCGAGAATCATGCTCCCTAGCATTTTTTCCGCCATACCATCAGGTATTTGGACAATTAAATTCGCCCCTAAGACTACGCCAATGCTGCCAGAGACTATAAGGTAGAGCGCGATCTTCCATTTAATTGTGCCTGCTTTTAAGTGTGTACTTGCTGCCCCTAAGCCTAAAGCGACGGAAGCCACTTTATGTGTCCCCAGCGCAACCGAGAATGGCAAGCCGAGAAAGATGAGCAAAGGGAATTGAAGTAAGCCTGCACCGCCGCCAGAAAGCGAAGCCAGAGTATTGGCGATAAGTGAGCCGAAAAAGAGGGTGAGGGTATCTAGCCAATCCATAAGCAAAATAAAGGGGGCGTCTTGCCCCCTTATCATCAAATCAAAGTTAGTTTTTAAACAGCACCGAAGAACCGTGGTTCAAGCTAGTGAGCAATAGCGTTTTTTCGTTCACGACATCAATACGGCGACTTTGCTCAGCATCAAGCTTAAAGATTTGAGTGATCAAACGTAGCTGTGCTTCGGAGAAGTCTTTTGATTGAGAAGATGAAATATCTTTAAACTCAGAAGGCGAAACCAACAAATAGTTGTCACTTACTTCCCAGCGCCCTTTTTCCGAGATATTAATCGTGGATTCTGCCGTTGAACCTTGAGCGAATAGTTTGATATTTGCTACGCGAATATAGTCCCCATTAGGGAGATATTTCACATTTGATTCAACATTAACACGACGCAGTGGGCCGACAGGATCGTCAGGCAAGCTGTCTGTAATGACCGTCACCATGGTTGACTGCCACTCATTGGCAGTGAGGACCTGTTCCACTTTTAGGTCGCTACCCCAATATAACCAACCACTGAAAAGAACGGATACGGCCAAAACCGCAGATGCTAATTTTATCTTCATTCTGGCCTCCTTATTTACAGATATCGGTTGGGTCATTTTGACCAGCGAAAATACGCAATGTCACGTTCTCATATGAATGTTGACTGTCATGAATGTAGTTCAGAATCAGCTGATTGTTCTGGCCACCTGTAGCAATCACTTCTACCGGCATTGAATCTTCTGCATGGTATTTTACGTAGCGTTCAATGCACTGCTCAATGGACGGCAACCAACTATTGATTTGCGGGTGGTTCACTGGCGTCATCACAGGTACATTTTGATACTCACCAATCTGACGGAATTGGGATTCTGCAGGATTGGTGAAGAGCAATACACAAATAGGAAGCAGTAGAGACAAAAGAACGATCATACGCGGCAGCCAGTTATTAGTGTTAGCTGCTGGTTTTGGCTGTGCCTTAGGTAGTTCTACTTGAGGCTCTACTTCAATCGTGGTGTCTGCCGCCGCTTCTGTTGACGGCGCGTCACTTGTTTCTATTTCCGCAGCGTGCGCTTCATTTTCAGAAGTGGCTTCTTCAACGTCAGTATTAGAGTCAGCAGATAATGGGCTTAAGCGTTCCACTGAACAAATGAGTTGATAACCGCGTTTGGGAACCGTTTTAACAAACTCTGGAGATTTTGTTGAGTCCTTCAACATCTTACGCAGAGTAGAGATCGCTTGAGTCAGGCTTGAGTCATCCACCTCAAAACCTTGCTCACGCCAAACAAACTCGTGAAGCTCGTTACGGGTTAAAACTTCGTTTGGTCTCTCTGCCAACATCAGAAGTATACGGCTTTCGTTGCTTCCTAATCGTACAACGTCGTTGCCGTTTTGTTGGTCAGCGAGCGAATTACTATTTGGATCAAAGGTGAACCTTTGAGCAAGTAGAAATTTGGTGCCGATGTTAGTCATTTAGTTCTTCTTAGATGGATGATGTTGTAATTATAGTGATTTATGTCACAAAATTACCGAAGCGCATGGAGTGCGCACGACATTTTAGATGCTTTTAGGCTGGTAGGATAATTAAATTTTTCTAAAAAAACACCGTTTTTAGCAATATTGACCTTGAATTTACATTTGTCAGCCACATGTTAAATGACATCTCAGTAAGGTAATTTCAAGGGGAAAGTCACAAACTTATCTCCATGAAAAAGCCAATTAGTTTAGATGTTATGGAGCACACATGAGCGAAACCGTATCTCAAAACAAAGAAACTCGTGGTTTTCAATCAGAAGTAAAACAACTACTGCATTTAATGATCCATTCTCTTTATTCAAATAAAGAGATCTTTTTGCGCGAGCTGATTTCTAACGCATCAGATGCATCGGACAAGCTGCGCTTCCAAGCGCTATCTAACCCAGACTTATATGAAGGTAATGCAGACCTTTGCGTGAAACTGTCGTTTGATGAAAGCGCAAATACCTTAACCATTTCTGATAACGGTATCGGTATGAGCCGCGATGATGTGATCGAGCACTTAGGTACGATCGCAAAATCCGGGACCGCGGAGTTTTTCTCAAAGCTGTCTGAAGAGCAGAGCAAAGACTCTCAGCTTATTGGTCAGTTTGGTGTTGGCTTCTACTCTGCGTTTATCGTTGCTGATGCCGTCACCGTACGCACTCGTGCTGCGGGCCTAGCCGCTGATGAAGCAGTACAATGGCACTCAGCCGGTGAAGGTGAGTACACCATCGAAAACATCACTAAAGAATCGCGTGGTACTGATATCATTCTTCATATGCGTGAAGAAGGTAAAGAGTTCCTAAATGAATGGCGTCTACGTGATGTGATCAGCAAGTACTCGGATCACATTGGCATCCCAGTTTCCATCCAAACTGTTGTTCGAGATGACGAAGGCAAAGAAACGGATGAGAAGAAGTGGGAGCAAGTCAACAAAGCTCAAGCACTGTGGACGCGTAATAAATCGGATATCTCAGATGAAGAGTATCAAGAGTTCTACAAGCACGTGTCACATGACTTTGCCGATCCATTGGCTTGGAGCCATAACCGTGTAGAAGGTAAAAACGATTACACGAGCTTGCTTTACATCCCATCTAAAGCGCCATGGGATATGATGAACCGCGACCACAAATCAGGCTTGAAACTGTACGTACAACGCGTGTTCATTATGGACGATGCAGAGCAGTTCATGCCGTCTTACCTACGTTTTGTACGTGGTTTAATAGACTCCAATGATCTGCCACTCAACGTATCGCGTGAGATCTTACAAGATAACAAAGTGACTCAGTCTCTACGTAATGCTTGTACTAAGCGTGTGCTAACGATGTTAGAGCGCATGGCTAAGAATGATGAAGAGAAATACCAATCATTCTGGAAAGAGTTTGGCCTTGTGATGAAAGAGGGGCCGGCAGAAGACTTTGCAAACAAAGAGAAAGTTGCAGGCCTATTGCGCTTTGCTTCAACTGAAGTGGATTCTGCGGAGCAAACCGTGGGTCTAGCTGCTTACGTTGAGCGCATGAAAGAAGGTCAAGATAAGATCTACTACTTGACGGCAGACAGCTATGCAGCTGCGAAAAACAGCCCTCACTTAGAGCAGTTCAAAGCGAAAGGCATTGAAGTTATCTTGATGTACGACCGCATTGATGAGTGGCTGATGAACTACTTAACTGAGTTTGATGGTAAGCAGTTCCAGTCAATCACAAAAGCTGGGCTCGATCTAAGTCAGTTTGAAGATGAAGCAGAAAAAGAGAAGCAGAAAGAAACTGAAGAAGAGTTTAAGTCGGTTGTAGAACGCACGAAGTCTTACCTAGGCGATCGTGTGAAAGAAGTTCGTACGACCTTTAAACTCGCGTCTACACCTGCTGTTGTGGTAACGGACGACTACGAAATGGGCACTCAAATGGCGAAGCTTCTTGCAGCGGCGGGTCAGGCAGTGCCAGAAGTGAAGTACATCTTTGAGCTAAACCCTGAGCACGAGCTGGTTAAGCGCATGGCTGACGAAGCGGATGAAGAGGCATTTGGTCGTTGGGTAGAAGTCCTGCTTGGTCAAGCAATGCTTGCAGAGCGAGGCTCAATTGAGGACCCAACGGAGTTCTTAGGAGCTGTTAATAAACTTTTGACTAAGGTGTAATAACCTCAGTACATCAAAAAGCTCGCATTTCGCGAGCTTTTTGTTTGTTGTCGCAAAATTTTGCATCTCAAGTGTTGAGTTAATAATCAATAGGGCATGAAAGAGGGTATCGTTAACATTCTTTAGTCTTAATACACTCTTTGCGCGGCGAACCTGTGATAGAATCTACGACTTGAATGTGAGTAATAAGGCGTGTATTTTTGCTCGCCTATATACGTTATACCGAAACTTATCGTTGCGAGTGCTTCTCGGGTTTGATGTCTAAGAAGCCCAGCTATTGTGAGCTTCGGTATAAATCTTAAATATTAAAGAGGATAAATCATGCGCATCATTCTTCTAGGTGCTCCAGGTGCAGGTAAAGGCACACAAGCAAACTTCATCATGGAAAAATACGGTATTCCACAAATCTCTACTGGTGATATGCTTCGTGCTGCTATCAAAGCAGGTACAGAGCTTGGTAAACAAGCTAAAGCTGTTATCGACGCTGGTCAGCTAGTTTCTGATGAAATCATCCTTGGTCTTATCAAAGAGCGTATCGCTCAAGAAGACTGTGCAAACGGTTTCCTACTGGATGGTTTCCCTCGTACTATTCCTCAAGCTGACGGCCTAAAAGAAATGGGCGTTGATGTAGACTACGTTATCGAATTTGACGTTGCTGACGATGTGATTGTTGAGCGTATGGCAGGTCGTCGTGCTCACCTTCCTTCTGGTCGTACTTACCACGTTGTTTACAACCCACCTAAAGTGGAAGGTAAAGATGACGTAACTGGTGAAGATCTTGTTGTTCGTGATGACGACAAAGAAGAAACAGTACGTGCACGTCTAGGTGTTTACCACGAGCAAACTGCACCACTAATCAACTACTACGGTAAAGAAGCTGAAGCAGGCAACACTAAGTACCTTAAGTTTGATGGTACTAAGCAAGTAGCTGAAGTTAGTGCAGATATCGAGAAAGCACTTTCTTAATTTGCTGAAGTCAAAAATTTAATATTTTGATATATTGAAAGCGACCCAAGTGGTCGCTTTTTTAGTTTACTCGTAAACATATATCTAAATAACTTCAAGCTGCAGCGATGCAGCACTTTGAGGCTATTTAAGTATATGAACCAAGCCGTTTACCATGAATAGGATGTTATGAAAGAGAATAATAAACAGGGTGTACTCCTAGTGAACCTGGGTACTCCTGACGCACCAACCGCTCCTGCCGTAAAGCGCTTTTTAAGTCAGTTTCTTCATGATCACCGAGTGGTAGACATGACTCGATGGCTTTGGTGTCCGCTATTGCACGGCGTTATCCTTCCAATCCGAGCTCCCAAGGTTGCTAAACTCTACCAATCAGTTTGGATGGAAGAGGGCTCGCCACTGATGGTGTACTCTAAGCGTCAAACAGAAAAGTTGGCTCAAAAGCTTGATATGCCAGTCGAACTTGGCATGACTTATGGAAATCCAAGTTTGCAATCAGGTTTTGAAGCGCTATTGGCCCAAGGGGTAGAGGAAGTCATCGTTTTACCTTTGTATCCGCAATACTCGGGCACAACAACGGCAGCGGTTTCTGACGGAATCACTAAAGCGTTTAAAAACCTGCCCGTGATGCCGGGCTTTAGCTTTATTCGGGATTACTACAATCACCCGAAATACATCGAAGCGTTAGCGCATTCAGTTCGTGAACATTGGCGAGAGTATGGTAAGGGAGACTACTTGCTATGTTCTTATCACGGTATTCCAAAACGTTACGCTGATAATGGAGATGTTTACCCTCAGCACTGTGAAGAGACGACTCGCTTACTCGCTGAAGCGTTAGGGTTAAACGAGCAACAGATAGGTATGACGTATCAGTCTCGATTTGGCCGAGAAGAGTGGTTACAGCCCTATACCGATAAAACCCTAGAGGCACTTCCTGCAAAAGGGGTAAAAAATATCAATGTAGTGACACCAGCATTCTCTTCGGATTGTTTAGAAACGTTGGAAGAAATCTCGGAAGAGTGTAAAGAGATTTTCCTTGAAGCAGGTGGTGAAAACTTTACCTACATTCCTTGTTTGAACGATAGTGAGCTTCATATAGAAATGATGGCTGAGTTAGTTCACTCTAAGCTTTAGGTACAAAAAAGGGTCGCAAAAGCGACCCTTTTTTGTAGAGCGATTAAGCGACTTGCACTTGCTGCTCTTCGACTTGTTCTGCTGTGCTGTGAGTATTCTCTGCACCATGCATCCAGCGAACGAGCGTATTCGAGAATAGAAGTAGGATGACACCACTCACGGTAGCGCTGACGGCAATGCCACTAAAGATAGCCATTGCGCCCAATTCGCCTACGTGAGATCCCACATAGCCCGCAACGTAGTTTGCAATCGCATTACAGCCAAACCATGCACCCATCATGAGTGAAGCTAAGCGAAGCGGTGCTAACTTGGTCACCAGTGAAAGACCAATTGGAGATAAGCACAGTTCGCCCAATGTATGGAAGAAGAAAGCACCCACCAGCCACAACATTGATGTTTTTACCGTTGTGTCTCCACCTTGTTCTAGCACAGCGCCAACCATACATAGGAAGCCAATTGCCAAGAAAAATAGTGCCATCGCAAATTTAACTGGCGAAGTGGGTTCTCGTTTACCTAATTTTACCCAAAGGACAGCCAGAACTGGCGCTAGAGTAATAATGAAAAATGGGTTTAGTGATTGGAACCACGCAGCAGGAACTTCAAAACCACCAATCATGCGATCAGTATATTGTTGAGTGTAGATGTTCATCAGACCACCAGCTTGTTCAAAGCCTGCCCAGAAGACAATAGTGAATAAGCTCATGACCAGAATTACTTTTAGTCGATTCACTTCTTCTTTGGTGAGTGGCTGCTTCGTGGTTGAGTTTTTGTTGTTTAGATCTCGTTTCGCCGCCGGTTCGCGGCCAATGTCACCAAGCCATGATTGAGCTAGCACCATTTGCATCACTAAGCTAATAATCATACCTACACCTGCGGCCACAAAACCGGCTTTCCAACCGTAAGAGGTTGTCACAGAGCCAGAAACGACGCCGGCAAGTAACGCACCTAAGTTGATACCCATATAAAAGATAGTGAATGCGCCGTCACGACGGTTGTCACCTTCTTTATATAAATCGCCAACCATGGTTGAGATATTCGGTTTAAAGAGGCCGTTACCAGTGATAAGCAGGCCAAGACCTAAATAGAAACTGTGTAGCGAACCAATACCCAGAGCGTCAGCGGGAAGTGCGAGTGTAAACTGGCCGATAGCCATTAACGCGCCACCAAGCAAAATTGAACGGCGTTGACCTAGATAGTTATCCGCTAAGTAACCTCCGATGAGAGGTGTGATATACACAAGACCAGTATAAATACCGTATAGATCTAGTGCGTCTTTAGTTGACCAGCCAAGGCCGCCATTCATCGTTGTATCTGTAAGGTAAAGTACTAGAATGGCGCGCATTGCGTAGTAAGAAAAGCGTTCCCACAGTTCAGTACCGAACAATAAGAACAAGCCACGAGGGTGGCCGAAATATTGATGTTGGTTTGACATAAGCTCTTCTAATAATAGTTATTACATTTTTTAACGACTTCTACGTATACATTGCAATTTAATGAGTGACAAACAATAAAATTTTGCATTACGACTAAAGTTGCTTGTTAAGTAACTGTTTTTGGGTGAATTTGCAGATGATATGATGGTGTGTTGGCTGTGTTACAAACTTAATTTCCATTTTTGTCTATGGACTTCTTCTCGTAAGCTATTGAAAAGATATCGTTAATGCGAGCGATGTATAATCATACTTTTATAGATAAACTGAATGTCAATGACTCAACTTTGGCTTAATGCTAGGATAAAAACAAAATAGAATTGGCTAGTAAAAAAGATGAAACGTTGGTATCTACTTTATTGTAAACGTGGGGAGCAGGTTAGGGCGAAACAGCACCTTGAAAACCAAGGTGTAGAGTGCTTTTATCCAACTGTAGAAGTTGAGAAGATTTTGCGCGGGAAAAGACAAAAAGTCGAAGAGCCGCTGTTTCCTTGTTATGTGTTTGCTTACTTTGATTATGAACAGGGACCTAACTTCACCTCAGTCCGCTCCACTCGAGGGGTTGTTGATTTCGTGCGTTTTGGTGCTCAACCGAAAGAAGTCCAAGGTGACTTAGTCTTTGAATTGATGCAGCTAGAAAAATGCTGTAATGAAAATACCGCTTCTGAGTGTATGCCAAAACCAGGTGATCAAATCCGAGTTAAGAGCGGTCAGTTTGCAGGTATAGATGCTATCTTCCAAGAGCAAGATGGTGAGAAACGCTCAATCATGTTAGTGCAGATGATCACTAAACGAGTGCCTGTCAGCATTGACAACAGCGATTTAGACTTGAAATAGCTAATGCGTACAAACAAAAAAAGAGGTGCTTTGGCACCTCTTTTTTAATCTTGCTGGTGATCACCAGCAGTGGGACGCTGTTTAGCGAGCTTAGCAAAACAACGATGATTACCGATTAGGTAGGGCATGACACCCTACTTAGTCGCTTAGTAAGCGTCGTTATGGACGGTTTGCACCGCACGACCTGACGGGTCTACACAGTTTTGGAATGACTCATCCCATTCAATCGCTTTCGCTGATGAACAAGCTACTGAAGGACCACCTGGCACACACTCAGCCGCTGAAGGTAGTGGGAATAGCTCTTCAAAGATTTCTCGGTACACGTAACCTTCTTTGGTGGTTGGCGTGTTGTATGGGAAGCGGTATTGAGCCGTTTCCATCTGCTGATCCGTCACTTTTTGCTCTGCGACTTCTTTCAACGTATCAATCCAGCTGTAACCTACGCCATCAGAGAACTGCTCTTTTTGACGCCATGCGATCGACTCTGGCAAGTAATGCTCAAAACACTCGCGTAGAATGTGTTTTTCCATTTTGCCGTTGCCACACATCTTATCTGCTGGGTTTAGGCGCATTGCAACATCAATAAACTCTTTATCAAGGAACGGTACTCGGCCTTCAACCCCCCATGCCGCTAGCGATTTGTTTGCGCGCGCGCAGTCAAACATGTTCAGAGCAAGCAGCTTACGTACTGTTTCTTCGTGGAACTCTTTCGCGTTTGGTGCTTTGTGGAAATATAGGTAACCACCAAAGATCTCATCTGCACCTTCACCAGAAAGTACCATCTTAATGCCCATCGCTTTGATCTTGCGACCCATTAAGAACATAGGCGTGGATGCGCGGATGGTGGTCACATCGTACGTTTCGATGTGGTAAATCACGTCGCGAATCGCGTCGAGACCTTCTTGAATTGTATAAGTCATTTCATGGTGAACGGTACCGATTTGGTCGGCAACTTCGCGAGCGGCTTTCAGGTCAGGCGCGCCTTCTAGGCCAACAGCAAAAGAGTGCAGTTGTGGCCACCAAGCTTCTGACTTTTCATCGTCTTCAATTCGCATTGCAGCAAAACGTTTAGCCACAGCAGAGGTGATGGATGAATCTAAACCACCTGATAGTAAAACACCATATGGAACATCCGTCATTAGTTGGCGTTTAACCGCTGCTTCTAGTGCTTCAGTCAGTTCTTCTTTGCTGGTGGTGTTACCTTGAACGGCAGCGTATTCGTTCCAGTCACGAACATAGTAACGCGTTGGCTCGGCATCTTTTGAGCTGTAGTAGCTACCAGGAGGGAACTCGCTCACTGTTTTACATACTGGAACAAGTGCCTTCATCTCTGATGCAACATAGTAGTTGCCATGCTCATCATGACCTTGATAAAGAGGGATAATGCCAATGTGGTCGCGACCGACTAAGTATTCGTCTTTTTCTTCATCGTACAGAACAAAAGCGAAAATACCGTTTAGTTCTTCAAGGAGATCTGCACCCATATCTTGGTACAGTGCAAGAATGACTTCACAGTCTGAATCGGTTTGAAACTCGTATTTTCCTTCGTAACGAGCACGAATTTCTTTATGGTTGTAGATTTCACCATTGACTGCAAGGATGAGCTTTTTATCAGGGCTGTATAGCGGTTGTGCACCACTATTTAGACCAACAATCGCCAAGCGCTCATGCGCTAAAATAGCGCGCTCTGAAGAGTAAATCCCAGACCAGTCAGGGCCACGATGACGAAGTTTTTTCGACATTTCTAATGCGATAGGGCGCAATGCGGCTGCATCGCTTTTAATGTCTAAAATGCCAAATACTGAACACATACTACATCCTTACTAAACTAAATAATTTCTAATCGGTATGGCTTCAATTTGCCATTACTAGTAAAAAAAGCAACGTTTTGTGATTATAAAAATGATAAAAAGCCTTGTTGTGTAAATATTATTTAATTTAATGGCTCGTTTGGTGAATGAAATCAAGGTTTGGTATAAAAACCATACAAAAAAGCCTTTCTATTGATAGAAAGGCTTTTAAAAAATATTAGTATGGTTGCTTATTTTATTGGTGTGAACTGAGGTTCGAGTTGTTTACACACATGTCGAGCAAAACCGCTACCTGCTTCACTGTATATATTGAATGCGGCGTCAACTCCGCTTTCCAGCAAACCTTCCAACTGATCTGGGTACTCGGCGATAGCAGCTATTTGCCCTTTATATTTTCTGCGTTTAAGCTGCTCAAGTGCGGTTTGGTTACCTTGATGATGAGGCATGGCAAGCAGCACCAGTTTGACATGACCTGTATCTAAAATTCGTTCCCAAAAATCTGGGTCTGTGGCATCGCCAGCGATCACGTTTCTTCCCTCTGAACGGTGCTGATGTGCTGCATCTTCACGAATTTCTATGCCTAGTGAAATTTTGCCATAGCGCGCACGTAATTCATCATAGGCCCCAGTCCCGATGCGCCCCATGCCTAAGATCAATACCTGGGCATGCCCAGGGTTAATGAGTTGGTCACGCTGGTTAAGCTTTTCTGCGGCTGTCTCTTGCAGCCACTTGCCGGAGTGTTGATAAATTTTGTGGCTAAGGCGGTTAAGTGGCGCAGAAATAATAAAGGACACAGACACCGCAACCGCAATCGCAGCGAGCATATCGCTTGGCATCCAGCCCATTTTATAGGCCAACCCTGCGACAATAAGGCCAAACTCACTGTAGTTGAACAGCGATAAAGAGGCGAGCAAAGAGGTACGTACTCGAAACTTAAAGTGATTAATCGTGACGAAGTACAAGAGCCCTTTTATTGGCAGCAGTAAGATAAATAGTAGGGCGAGTACGACGCCATTGACGCTCAATGAAGCGGACAAGCCAATGTTTAAAAAGAAGCAGACTAAGAACAGCTCCTTCATATTGAATAGCGATTTGGATAGCTCTGAAGCTTTAGGGTGGCCTGCGAGTAACATGCCTAAAATCAGCGCGCCCAAGTCTGGTTTCATACCGACCAGTTCGAATAGCCCAGCCCCAACAACAAGCGCGAAGAAAATACCGAACAGCACCAGCATTTCGCCGTGGCCAACTTTATCTAACAGCTTATAGAATAGCGGACGAAGGAAAGGCAATGCGAACAAACCAATGGCATACCATTCTGGGACTTTGCCAGTTGAAGCAGTCAGGAATACCACGGCAAAAATATCTTGCATAACCAAGATACCGATCGCGAGTGTGCCGTAGGTAGCGTTCATTTCCCCTTTTTCTTGCAATGCTTTTACGGCAAAAACGGTACTGGAGAACGATAGTGCAAAAGCTAAAAGTAGGATTTGACCGCTATCCATACTGGCGAGCGAAGTTAAGCCCAGTAGTTTTAAACCTGATAGCGCTAGTGCAAAAAAAGCGGTAGACAGTATGTTGTGGGCGGTCGCTCCTCCCCATATTTCTTTGGACAGTAGCGTTTTGACATCAAGCTTGAGTCCGATCGTGAATAGAAGAAGAGTGACACCAAGATCTGCAAGAGTGACGATAACGTCATTGCTTTGATAGCCAAATGCATGCAAACCAAATCCTGCCAGTAGAAAACCAACGAGGGGAGGGAGGCTACATTTAAGCGCAATAAAGCCAGCTAAAAAAGCTGTTGTAATTAGAATAATTTCCATACTGTTGAGCTGTATTCCTGATATACAAAAACGGGCTGTGAAAACACAGCCCGAGATTGTAACTCAATTAGTTGTATAAACTTAGTCTTCAAGTAACTTTTGTAACAAAACTCCGTTTAGCATTGCGCGTTTAATCATCGCAAATGCACCCATCGTTGGCTGCTTATCAATGTGTGAAGCCACGATAGGAAGGTCGTTATGGAAAGTTTTGAGAGATTGATTTTCGACATTACGTTGAATTGCAGGGAAGACAATGTCTTGTGCGGCAGTAATGTCGCCCGCAATGACAATTTTCTGAGGGTTAAACAAGTTAACGGTAATTGCAATCGCTTTACCTAACTGGTTACCCACTCGCACTAAACTTTGCTTTGCAAGTTCGTCACCATCCATTGCATGCTGACACACAGCTTCAATCGTGATGTTTTCAAGGTCAGTCAAGCTTGACTCATAGCCTTGAGCAATCAGTTGTTTTACTCGTTGGATAATGGCTGGGTTCGCTGCTACGGTTTCTAAGCAACCAAAGTTCCCACATTGGCACTGTTCACCAAGCGGATCGATTTGAATATGACCAATTTCACCGACGTTGCGGTTAAAGCCAAGAAAAACCTGGCCGTTAACGATAATACCTGCGCCAGTACCGCGGTGAACGCTAACTAAAATGGAGTCCTGACAGTCTTGGCTTGCCCCAAAGTAGTGCTCCGCTAACGCCATGCCACGTACGTCATTCCCAACAAAGCATGCGGTATTAAACTTCTCTCCAACAATTTCACCCAGCGCCAGATTATCGATATCGGTATTCGGCATGTACTCAACTACGCCTGTTGTTGGGTTTACAAGGCCCGGTAGCGTAATACCAATTGCGATGAGCTGATCAATTTTGTCTTCGCAACGGTTTACGAATTCTTTAAGTAAATCGATAAGCCCAGCGATCAAGTCAGCTTGGTTGGTGTAATGCAGTTCGTGCTGATCTTCCGCAAGTGCAGTGCCACCTAAATCGTACAAACAAAATTGTACGTAATCTCGACCTAAACGAACCGCAATAGAGTGGAAGGGTTTGACTTCGGTGGTCAGAGAGATTGCACGACGACCACCAGTTGAAGCTTGCTGGGCGACCTCTTTAATAAGGCCGCGCTCTAAAAGTTGGCGGGTTATTTTGGTAACACTAGCAGGTGCGAGCTGGCTCACATCTGCGACTTGAATACGGGAGATAGGACCTTGCTGATCAATCAGCCTATATACCGCAGCGCTGTTAAGCTGTTTTACTAAATCTACATTACCAATCTGTCCGCCATTCATGCTTAATTTTGCTCGTATTGTCCGTTAACAACCGTCGCTTTTACTTTGAAGTCACGATCGAAAATGGTCAGGTTTGCAACCATCCCTTTTCGAACTCGGCCAAGGCGATCCTCAACACCAATTGCAGTTGCTGGGTATAACGTGGCCATTCGTAGAGCTTCGTCTAAAGCGATCCCCGCGTGCTCAACTGAATTCTGAACTGCTTCTATCATTGTCAAAGCTGAGCCGCCTAGTGTGCCGTTTTCATCAACACACTTACCATCTCGGTAATATACTTTCTTACCGACAAAAATAAAGTGATCAATGTTAGCACCTGCTGGAGCTGTGGCATCCGTCACCAAAACAAGCTTTTCACCTTTGATTCTATGAGCAATTCGGATGTTTGCGTAGTCTACGTGGAAACCATCAGCAATAATGCCAGCATAAACGTCAGGCGTATCATAAATTGCACCAACAACTCCAGGTTCACGACCAACCATTGGTGTCATCGCATTAAATAGGTGTGTGGCAAAAGTAATACCTGCTTCAAAGCCTTTACGCGCTTCGGCGTAGGTCGCATTTGTATGACCAATAGAAACTACGATGCCGGCTGCTTTTAATCGTGCAATATGCTCTGGATCGTTTTGCTCTGGTGCAAGCGTTACTTTAGCGATGATATCGGCGTTTGCGCAGATAAGATCAATCATGTTTTCATCTGACGGGCGAATAAAATCGACGTTGTGGATACCTTTTTTCGCGACGTTAAGATAAGGACCTTCTAGGTGTAGACCAAGTGATTGGTTTTGATATTGGTTGTGGTATTCACGAGCGGCAGAAATTGCAGTTCGCATATCTTCGTCTGATGAAGTAATGAGCGTTGGTAAGAAGCTAGTACAGCCGGACTTGAGGTTTGCTTCGTGCATGATTTGCATGGTTTCCGGTGTGATTGCATCGTTTAGCATTACACCGCCACAGCCATTCAGTTGCAGGTCGATAAAGCCCGGACTTAGGTTTGCGCCTGCGAGGTCTTTCACTTCGATGCCCTGAGGTAGCTCTGCAGCCGGTACAATAGATTGAATAAGGTCGTTTTCGATGATGACCGCATGATCGGTAAGAACATCACTACCGGTATAAATTTTACAGTTACTTAGCGCGTACATAGTCAGCTAGTCCTTATAGATGAGAATTCAATTTCTATATCGTTACCTAAGTGGAGACTGCTTTAGTCATATGGGTACTTAGTTTGTATCACTGAATTAGATAACGAGTCACATACAGCAAGTCGCGTTTTATCGATGTTATTGTCATAGTAACTAACTGAAAAGTAATAATTGTATGGTTTTTTATGATTCTTTTTCAGAGCAAAGTTACAGTGATTTACCCGCCTAGATACCAAAATAACACTGATTCTGCCTTGCATAAAGTGCGAGAATATTATCTTTAAAACGCCATTTTTTTCGTATAATAAAATAAGTTTTATGATCTCGCTAGCAAAAACCTTCCGAAAGGGCAAATTGTGGTGATTATGATCACAAACGGTGAGCTTTTAATTTGCGGAGCAAAATTAATGTCATAAACTGAGGATGACTAAATTGGACGACTGAAATAAGTCATTCAACATAACATCTAATCCTATAGGGGGAACTTAAGGTGAATATTCTCGGATACGCGCAGAAGTTAGGTAAAGCTCTTATGCTTCCTATTGCGACTTTGCCAATCGCAGGCTTGTTACTGCGCTTGGGCCAGCCGGATGTTTTTGACATCGCATTTATGGCACAAGCAGGTAACTCAATCTTTTCTAACCTTCCATTGTTATTTGGCCTTGGTATTGCGATCGGTCTATCTAAAGATGGTCAAGGTGCAGCTGGCCTTGCTGGTGCAGTTGCGTACTTTGTACTGACAGCGACAGCGTCAACAATTGATGCATCAGTAAACATGTCGTTCTTTGGTGGTATCATCGCAGGTATTATTGCTGGCCACTCTTACAACGCTTTCCATGCTACACGTCTTCCTGAGTGGCTTGCTTTCTTCTCTGGTAAACGTTTAGTGCCGATTATGGCAGGTCTATTCGCTTTAGTTGCTGGTGCAGTTGGTGGCATTGTATGGCCAACAATTCAAGGTGGTCTAGATGCGCTTGCTCATGGCATCTCAACTTCTGGCGCTATTGGTCAGTTTATCTACGGTACACTGAACCGAGCCCTTATTCCTGTAGGTCTACACCACGTACTTAACTCATTCTTCTGGTTTGGTATGGGGTCTTGTCAAGAAGTGCTAGTAACTGGTGCAAATGCTGCGGGTCAAGCGCTTCCTGCTCTACAACAACTGTGTGTTGATCCTGCGCTAGCGAAAACGCTTGTGGCTGGTCAAACTCATACATTTGAATTCGCTAACTCTGTCACTCCTGAAATCACTGCAACAGTGAAGGAAGTAACTGAAACAGTTAAATCTGGTGACCTACACCGTTTCTTCGGCGGCGATAAGAGCGCTGGTGTGTTCATGAACGGTTTCTTCCCAGTAATGATGTTCGGTCTACCTGGTGCGGCGCTTGCTATGTACCTAGCGGCTCCTGCTGAGAAACGCAGCCAAGTTGGTGGTGCATTGTTCTCTGTTGCATTCTGTTCATTCCTAACTGGTATCACAGAGCCTCTAGAGTTCATGTTCGTATTCCTAGCGCCTGCACTATACGCGATTCACGCAGTGTTCACTGGTCTGTCGCTTGTTGTTGCTAACATGCTTGGTACGCTACACGGCTTCACATTTTCAGCTGGTCTAATTGACTACTTGTTGAACTACGGTCTAGCAACTAAACCGCTACTACTTGGTGCAGTTGGTCTTGGCTTTGGTGCTCTATACTTCTTCACATTCAGCTTCGCAATCCGCGCATTCAACTTGAAATCGCCTGGTCGTGAAGATGACGACAGCGAAGCAGCTGCGCCTGCTGGTGAGAAGAAAAGTGGTGACCTAGCTCGCCAATACTTAAAAGCACTTGGCGGTCATGATAACCTAACTTCAATCGACGCATGTATCACTCGACTACGCTTGACGCTAAAAGATCGTTCAGTCGCTGATGAGGAAGTACTGAAGAAATTGGGTGCGAAAGGTGTGGTTAAACTTGGTGAAAACAACCTTCAAGTTATCCTTGGTCCTCTAGCTGAAATCGTTGCTGGCGAAATGAAAGCAATCGGTGCTAATGAAGACCTATCGAATGTAAAACTGCCTTAATTACATCGAACTGATATCTGACTAAGGCCTCCCTCGGGAGGTCTTTTTTTGTTTTGGCACTTTGAATCTGCTGTGCTTTCGCACTAACTCGATAAATATTGTCGTTTTAGCGCGAGTTCTTGTTGTCTAATTGCTTAGAATTGTGGATCATTAGAAACAATGTACTCTGCAAAACCATACTTGGATGCAGAGTTCCGTTTTCTCTGACAATACTAATATTTTTGAGGTGCTATAGATGAGTGAAGCTGATGCTCGTCCATCAAACTTTATTCGCCAGATCATTGATAAAGATCTAGCGGATGGTAAACACACTAGCGTGCATACTCGATTCCCGCCGGAGCCAAATGGCTACCTGCATATCGGTCATGCTAAGTCTATCTGTTTGAACTTCGGTATTGCTCAGGACTACCAGGGTCAATGTAATCTACGTTTCGACGATACGAACCCTGAAAAAGAAGACATCGAATACGTTGAGTCTATCAAGAAAGATGTAAACTGGTTGGGCTTTGAGTGGAGTGGTGAAGTATGTTATTCATCAAACTACTTCGATAAGCTTTACGAATATGCAATTGAATTGATTAACAAAGGCTTAGCGTACGTAGATGAGCTAAGTCCAGAGCAGATTCGTGAATACCGTGGCACGCTAAAGGCGCCAGGTAAACCAAGCCCATACCGTGACCGTTCTGTTGAAGAGAACTTAGCGTTATTTGAAAAAATGCGCGCTGGTGAATTTGAAGAAGGTAAAGCGTGTCTTCGTGCCAAGATTGACATGGGTTCTTCATTCATGGTTATGCGCGATCCAGTTTTATACCGTGTGCGTTTTGCTACGCACCACCAAACTGGTGATAAGTGGTGCATTTACCCAATGTACGACTTCACGCACTGTATCTCTGATGCATTAGAAGGCATTACACACTCTATCTGTACGCTTGAGTTTATGGATAACCGTCGTCTGTACGACTGGGTTCTGGACAACATCACGATCGAAAGCCGTCCACATCAGTACGAGTTTAGTCGCTTAAACCTTGAATACACAGTGATGTCTAAGCGTAAGCTTAACCAACTCGTCACGGAAAAACTGGTTAACGGTTGGGATGACCCACGTATGCCAACAGTCTCAGGTCTGCGTCGTCGTGGCTTCACGCCAGCATCTATCCGTGAGTTCTGTAAGCGTATTGGTGTAACGAAGCAAGAAAATATGATCGAGTTTAGCTCACTAGAATCTTGTATTCGTGATGACCTAAACGAGAACGCTCCGCGTGCAATGGCTGTGCTGGATCCTGTTAAAGTTGTTATCGAAAACTTTGAAGAAGGTGCAGTAGAAAACTTGACGGTTGCTAATCACCCAAACAAACCAGAGATGGGTGTGCGTGAAGTACCATTCACTCGTGAGTTGTGGATTGAGCGTGAAGACTTCCGTGAAGAGGCGAACAAAAAGTACAAGCGTTTAGTGTTAGGTAAAGAAGTTCGCTTACGTGGTGCTTACGTGATCAAAGCAGAGCGCGTTGAAAAAGATGCCGAAGGCAACATCACGACTATCTTCTGTTCTTACGATGCAGACACACTAGGTAAGAACCCGGCTGATGGCCGTAAAGTAAAAGGTGTGATTCATTGGGTATCAGCTGATAAAGCATTACCAGCGGAAATCCGTCTTTACGATCGTCTATTTACGGTTCCAAACCCGGGTGCAGCAGAAGACTTTGCTTCTACAATCAACCCTGAATCATTAGTTGTGATCAATGGTTTTGTAGAGCCTAGCTTAGCATCAGCAGAAGCAGAAAAAGGCTATCAGTTTGAGCGTATGGGTTACTTCTGCGCAGACTCGAAAGATTCTTCTGCAGATAAACTAGTATTCAACCGCACGGTTGGTCTACGTGATACTTGGGCAAAAATTGAGAACCAATAATCTCGATTAATGCAAAAACCGATAAAAATGCCAGCAAATGCTGGCATTTTTTTATTCTCATTATCGTAATGCGGCGGTTATAGGTAGTGTAGGGAGTTGCTTAAGAACGAGGGACGTTTGATAAATGTTCGGTTTGGAGGCAAAACAATGATGTTTATTAAGGTTTGAATTGGTAAGTCTAATCGACGCTTTACAAAAGTTGGTACGGCAATTCAGCTATTGAAAGATATCGCCCTCAGAAACAAAAAACGCCAGCATGAGCTGACGTTTATTTTAAATCAACAAACCGTTATTTTTTTGGTTTGTGTGCATCTGGATTGTCTTTACAACCACCATCACTGCACTTGCCGTACAAGTATAAGCTGTGGTTTGTTAGCGTGACATTGTACTTAGCTGCAATCTCTTTTTGACGTTCTTCAATAAGATCGTCAGAAAATTCAATTACCTCACCACAGTCTAGGCACACTAGATGGTCGTGGTGATGTTGAGTCGATAATTCGAAGACTGACTTACCACCTTCAAAGTGGTGACGAGTTACAATACCAGCATCATCGAATTGGTTTAGAACTCGGTAAACAGTTGCTAGGCCAATCTCTTCACCTAGATCAATCAACTTTTTGTACAAATCTTCAGCACTGATGTGCTGGCAGTCTGGCTGCTGAAGTACTTCTAGAATTTTTAGCCTTGGAAGGGTTACTTTTAAACCCGCATCCTTCAGCGCCTGATTATTATCTGACATATACTTTCCCGTTGGATCATCTGCAGCGATTTAACAGAATTCAATCTTCCTACCATTATAGGATAAGCGCTCAGAACATTAAACCACGAACTTCAAAGGGTTAATAGAATCTTTTTGTAAATTAGAAACAGGTCGATTATATTACAGATCTGACCAGTTACAACTTTGTAACATTGAGCTTAGAGAGGGCACGGACTGCGATGAATAAGCGACTTGCGAAGATATACAAACCAGGAATTGTAAAATTCGCACTCAATATTTGGCCACCTTTTTGGGGCGCTGGTATTAAAATCTTACATATTTCTGAAGACTTTCGTACCGTGAAGGTGCGTTTGAAACTTCGCTGGTGGAATAAAAACGCCAATCGTACTCAGTATGGTGGCAGTATTTTCTCTTTAACTGATCCCATATACTCGTTGATGCTGATGGGGATTCTACGCGAGGAGTATTACGTGTGGGATAAAGAGGCGAGTATTAACTTTATTAAGCCAGGGCAAAGTGATTTATATGCAGAATTCGAAGTTACTGAAGGGATGCTAGAAAACATTTATCAAATGACACGGAATGGGGAAAAGTGTTTTCCTGAATTTATTACCCATGTAAAAGATAAACAGGGGAACGTGGTTTCAGAGGTTCAACGCAAGCTTTATGTAAGAAAGAAACCTCAGTATCGTGAAGAGGAAGCGCTCACCGATGCTTTGTGAAAATATACAAAAAGACCTCCAATCGGAGGTCTTTGCATAATTCGATTTATTTAGCCTTCAAGCTCAGCTAAACACATTTCTTCGTAAATCTGTTTAACCCAGTTCTCAACACGCTCGTCAGTCAGTTCCGGTTGACGGTCTTCATCGATACATAGACCTACGAATTGGCTGTCGTCGCCTTCAACAAGTGCTTTAGACGCTTCAAATTCGTAGCCTTCTGTTGAAGTATGGCCAAGAATTGTGCCGCCTTTAGACTCAACGATATCACGTACTGTGCCCATCGCGTCACAGAAATATTCTGCGTAGTCTTCTTGGTCGCCACAGCCAAAGATAGCCACTAGCTTAGTAGAGAAGTCGATTTGCTCAAGTTCAGGGAAGAAATCATCCCAATCACATTGTGCTTCACCGTAGTACCAAGTTGGGATACCTAGAAGAAGAAGATCGAAGTTATCAATGTCTTCTTTGCTGCTTTTCGCGATGTCTTGAACGTGAACTAGATGCTTACCTAGTTGCTTTTGAATCATCTTTGCAACGGCTTCAGTATTACCTGTGTCGCTACCGAAGAAGATACCTACACTTGCCATAGAGTCTATACCTTTACATTGTTTGTTATTGGCGATGGTACTAAGGGTTTAACCTAACCCAGAGCCTTCCCAAGTTAGCTGAATTACACCTTTTGCAATAAAGCCAGCACAGCCTAGGAAAAGGACTAACCACACAATACGACGACCAAAAACAGGTACATTGCCTTGCTTTAGCACATCTTTTATCGCCATCCCGATGAAAAAGAAGATAGCAGCAAAAAGAAGATCGAGCCCAATAGACTCGAGCATATCCATATAGTCGTAAAGCATTTTAGTCCTTCATGCCGAAAAATCTTGGGCGCACTATACCACTGTTAAACGGTAAAGTTAATGCACTACAAGAAGGGTTATTTCAATAATCTATTGTTGCTTTTCGAATTTGTTAACTCGAAATGTATTTCCGAATGACTCTCATTACTTCAGCCGGTTTTTCGGCGTGAAGCCAGTGGCCAGTATTAGCGATAATATGTGCTTTTGCTTGTTTGAACTGTTTTTGCACCGCAGGTTGGTGCTCTGGCATTAAGTAATCGGAATCACCACCTTTAATAAACAGAGTGGGTATGTCTGTTGGGGCAATTTCCTGCCAGCCGATAATTTGTGCGTAATTCTCAAAAAGGCTCGGTACGTTAAACCGCCAGTCCATTTTATCGCCATTTTTGTATAGTGACTTAGAGAGAAATTGTCTTACACCGTCGATCTCAACATGTTGAGCTAGGATATCCATCGCTTGTTGACGGCTTGCTGGCTTTTCGTTAATTACGGCGTGTAAACCATTAAACACATTGTCGTGACGGTTTGCTGTGTAGGTGACAGGTGCCATGTCGAGCACAACCAACTGTTTGACGAGCTCTGGAGCAATGTCCACCAGTGTCATCGCGACCTTTCCACCCATTGAGTGCCCAATAATAATAGATGGATCTACATTTAAGTGTTGTAGGAGTTGCGCCACATCTTTTGCCATGTCGGCGTAATTATGAATGTGTGAGTGAAAAGAGAGGCCGTGATTTCTCAGATCAATACTGATCACCGTATGATCTTTAATAAGATCGCGGGCTAGTAGACCCAGATTACTTAAACTACCAAACAATCCGTGAATCAAAACAACTGTTTGGCCTTGGCCTTCCTGCTTATAGTTGAGTAATGCTGACATTTTATCTTATTCGTGATGGGTTTAACGTGGAGTATCCGAGAGGATCTCGTTATAATCCCCCAGAGTTTAAACATTGAGAATGTGAAAAGCGAATGAAAACAATTGAGGTTGATGAGGATCTATACCGTTACATTGCTAGCCAAACTAAGCATATCGGTGAAAGCGCCTCGGATATTTTGCGACGCCTTTTAAACCTTGATGGTCAGTTGCAGGAAGCTGAAGCCGCGCCTGTAGTAGAGAAGCCACAAGGGATTGTAGTAAGTAAAGATGCGGGTAAAACGGAATCTGTTGATGTAGTGAAAGAAATGCGTTCGCTGCTTATTTCTGATGAGTTTGCCGGTCTAAAAAAAGCGATTGATCGCTTTATGTTAGTACTATCGACCTTACATAAATTAAATCCAGAAGGTTTCGCGCAGGCTACGAATGTAAAGGGACGCAAACGCGTGTACTTTGCAGATAATGAAGAAACCTTGTTGGCAAATGGCAACACGACCAAGCCAAAAGCCATTCCTGGCACACCGTTTTGGGTTATCACGAACAACAATACCAGTCGTAAAAGACAGATGGTTGAACAAGTGATGACACACATGGGGTACCAACCTGACTTAATAGAAAAAGTAACAGGTTCAATCTAAGAAACCTGATAGAAGCCTCATAATGTGTCGCAGTTAGCGGATATTATGAGGCTTTTTTAATTTTATTTGTATTTAAAGAAAGGATGTCAAACATGGCTATGCACCCTCGTGCTGGGCAAAAAGCGCAGCAGGAAGATCTTCATAATATTCCGGCACTTGTTGCCAATTACTTCTTGCTTCAACCTGATGCTAAGAACCCCGATCACAAGGTTCAATTCGGCACATCAGGTCACCGTGGTACCGCTGATAAGCATACATTTAACGAAAACCACATTTTGGCTATTGCTCAAGCGGTTGCAGAAGTTCGTGCCCAGCAAGGGACCACAGGTCCTTTGTTTGTCGGTAAAGACACGCATGCTTTGTCTGAACCTGCATTTTCTAGCGTGATTGAAGTTTTGATTGCGAATGGCGTAAAAGTCATCGTACAGCAGGATAACGGCTACACGCCAACACCAGGTATCTCGCACGCAATTCTGACTTACAACATCAAGCACGATGAAAAAGCAGACGGTATTGTGATTACACCATCTCATAACCCACCACAAGACGGTGGTATCAAATACAATCCGACTCATGGTGGTCCGGCAGAAGCTGAGTTGACTCAAGCGATCGAAGATCGTGCGAACGCACTGATTGCCGAAGGTTTACAAGGTGTTAAACGCTTACCACTAGCAGAAGCAAAAGCATCGGATCTGTTTGTGGAGATGGACTTGGTTAAACCCTATATCGATGATCTGGTGAACGTTATCGATATGGAAGCAATCCAAAAAGCAAATCTGAAGATTGGTGTAGATCCATTGGGTGGCAGCGGCATCGATTACTGGCGTCAAATTGGTCAGGCATACAACCTAGACCTAACGCTAGTAAGTGAAGCGATTGATCCTTCTTTCCAATTCATGTCTCTCGATAAAGACGGCGTTGTACGTATGGACTGTTCTTCTCCATACGCAATGGCGGGTCTATTGGCACTGAAAGACGAATACGATTTAGCATTTGGTAACGATCCTGACTACGACCGTCACGGTATCGTTACGCCAAAAGGTTTGATGAACCCGAACCACTTCTTAGCCGTTTGTATCGACTACCTATACCGCCATCGTGACGCATGGGGTAAAGATGTAGCTGTTGGTAAAACACTAGTATCAAGTGCACTGATTGACCGTGTTGTTGCGGATCTAGGTCGTGAGCTATGTGAAGTACCAGTAGGCTTTAAATGGTTTGTTGATGGTCTGTACACTGGTAAATTCGGCTTCGGTGGCGAAGAAAGTGCCGGGGCATCTTTTCTTCGTAAAGATGGTACGCCTTGGTCAACAGACAAAGACGGCATCTTGTTATGTCTTCTAGCGGCAGAGATCACTGCGGTAACGGGTAAGAACCCACAAGACTACTATGAAGAGCTAGCGGCGAAACACGGTGAGTCGAAATACAACCGTATTCAAGCTGTAGCGAATGGCCCTCAAAAAGACGTACTGAAGAAGTTGTCACCAGAAATGGTCGCGGCTGAAACACTAGCGGGTGATCCAATTACGGCTCGTCTCACGCATGCGCCTGGTAATGGTGCTGCAATCGGTGGTCTAAAAGTAACGACTGCCAACGGCTGGTTTGCTGCTCGTCCATCAGGCACAGAGGACATCTACAAGATTTACTGTGAAAGCTTCAAAGGTGAAGAGCACCTAAAACAAATCGAAGCAGAAGCACAAGAGATCGTTAATCAAGTGTTTGCAGCTGCCGGCCTGTAAACCATTCAATAGTCGATTTAGAAAACAAAGGGTTGATGTGCAAGCATCAACCCTTTTGCGTTTTAAGATTCCTGAACTGAGTTGTTTCCGGGCCAGGAATCCGGTACCACAAACCAGAATTGACCGTCCTCCGTTTGTGCATGTACAAATCGGTCTGAAGGCTTTTCAATGGGTTGAGATAAATCGTCCGTACCAATCGCCCAGCATGGTTTGTGTAAATGATAAAGTGGCTTACCGATTAACTCCCATTGGCTCTGGTAGCACCAGTAACCACTAATCTGACTTGGATTTAGTTCATAACCCAAGCACTCGCTAGGAGTTGGCTCTGGAGTAAACGGATTAATATAGAGTCGTCCTTGCATCAATAGACGTTCTTGTGGAGAGTCGTTTAACGGAATTATTTTTTGAAATTCCGGGCGATCGCTCATTTTCAACTGATGAGTAAGCATTCTATTCAGTTTTGTATGCAGCTGGTCGTGAGCATTCGGACCATACCAAACGCCGTTATAAAGAAGATAAAACTTAATCGCTACTTCCCAGTGCTCTATTTGATTTGATTCTGTATTCCGCAACACCAAGTCGATAGCACCAATAGTCTTACCTTCGATGTCGTTTAACTGAACCTCTTCCGCGATAACCTGATATCGTTCTGAACTAGAGAGAACTGCAGTGCATAAGTGCTGATATAAAAAGCCCAATCTTGGATTACCATTGTATTGCTCAGCGTTATTTAAAGGCGTTACCGAAAGATCCTCTAAGGTTGTAAACGGAGGGCGTAACTTGAAAAGAGGAGGTGAAGTGGCGATCCATTGGTAAAAGCGTTGCAGTTGGTTCATCCGTATCCCTATATGTATGGTGAGGCGACAAGCTTTGTTATTGTAACTAAATTTGCTTTTGAGGGTAGGGTGGCTAGCATCGATATTGGGGTTCGAGATACACTTTAAGTACCTAAATGATATCAAGGTGCCAGATGTCAAAACGTTGTTGTATCAACTAGGTTGCACACTCTCGGTCTGATTTCATCGAGAGGTTATTTAGGTTTACATGCGCTAGAAATTGGAAGTAATAATGAATAACTTAAAGCTAGAACAGATTCTTAATGACAAACTGTCACCGCAGTTAATTAAAGATTACGCACCAAACGGGTTACAGGTAGAAGGGACGCCAGCCGTAAAGCGTATTATCACTGGCGTAACTGCCTCCCAAGCCTTAATCGATAAAGCGATTGAGCTTAATGCAGACGCATTACTCGTTCATCACGGTTATTTTTGGAAAGGTGAACCTGAGCCAATTCGTGGTATGAAAGGTAAACGAATTCGTAGTCTGATCAAAAACGATATCAACTTATATGGTTATCACCTTCCTCTGGATATTCACCCAGAGCTAGGCAACAACGCCGAATTAGCTCGCTTACTTGAAATAGAAGTAGAAGGTGGGCTTGAAGGACATCCTCAATCAGTAGCCATGTTTGGACGCTTGAAAAAACCGATGTCTGGTGCTGAGTTTGCGAGCAAGATCAATCAAGTTCTTGATAGAGAACCACTGCATATTGCTCCAGAGAATACCGATAAGATGATTGAGACGGTCGGTTGGTGCACTGGTGGAGGGCAGGATTTTATTGAGCTTGCTGTACAACACGGATTAGATGCGTTTATCTCTGGCGAAATTTCTGAGCGTACAACCTATACTGCGCGAGAAATGGACATTCATTACTTTGCTGCAGGTCATCATGCTACTGAGCGTTATGGTGTTCAGGCTTTAGGAAAATGGCTAGCGGATGAATACGGCCTACATGTGGAGTTTATCGATATTGATAATCCGGTTTAGTGTTCGCTATTCATAACGTGAGACGCTGAAAAGAAAAAGGGTTGAGACAAAATCTCAACCCTTTTGTTTATCTTCTAACTAAAAATATCATTCACGTTCGTGAAGTGGAGAAAACTCACGCTGTGTCTCACCAGTGTATAGCTGACGAGGACGACCGATGCGGTTCAGTGGATCGCTGTGCATTTCGTTCCAGTGAGCAATCCAGCCGATGGTACGAGAAATCGCGAAGATAACCGTAAACATAGAAACTGGAATACCAATCGCTTTAAGAATGATACCTGAGTAGAAGTCTACGTTCGGGTACAGCTTCTTAGAAACGAAGTACTCATCAGAAAGCGCAATGCGCTCAAGTTCCATTGCTACATCTAGTAGAGGGTCTTGAATGTTTAGCTCTTTGAGAACTTCATGACACGTTTCGCGCATTACTGTCGCACGTGGATCGTAGTTTTTATAAACGCGGTGACCAAAGCCCATTAAGCGGAATGGGTCATCTTTGTCTTTCGCGCGGTCTACATACTCAGGGATGTTATCGACGCTGCCAATCTCTTCTAGCATTCTCAAGCACGCTTCGTTTGCACCACCGTGAGCAGGTCCCCAAAGTGATGCAATACCAGCGGCAATACATGCAAATGGGTTAGCACCAGAAGAGCCAGCTAGACGTACAGTTGACGTCGACGCATTCTGTTCGTGATCCGCGTGTAGAGTGAAGATTTTATCCATCGCACGCGCAACGACAGGATTTACTTCATACTCTTCGCAAGGGTTTGCGAACATCATGTGTAGGAAGTTTTCTGCGTAGCTCAAATCGTTGCGTGGGTAGATAAATGGCTGACCGATAGAGTATTTGTAACACATTGCAGCCAGTGTCGGCATCTTCGATAGCAGACGGTACGCCGCGATCTCACGGTGCTCGTCGTTGTTGATGTCAAGAGAGTCGTGGTAGAAGGCTGCAAGTGCACCGACTACACCACACATTACTGCCATCGGGTGAGCATCACGTCGGAAGCCATGGAAAAAGCTTGCGATTTGCTCGTGGACCATAGTATGACGCGTTACGGTCGTCTTGAATTGCTCGTATTGTTCTCGGGTAGGGGCTTCACCATAAAGAAGGATGTAACATACTTCTAAGTAATCTGCGTTATTGGCTAATTGATCAATCGGGAAACCGCGGTGCAAAAGAATACCTTTGCCGCCATCGATGTACGTGATTGATGATTCACAAGATGCAGTGGCAAGAAAACCTGGGTCAAAAGTAAAGTAACCATTGGCTCCCAGCTTACGAACGTCAATTACAGGTGTACCTAGCGTACCGTCCATAATTGGCAGTTCGATTGGCGCTTGACCTTCAACATGAAGGGTCGCTTTCTTATCCGCCATAACAATCTCCTTTGTTTATTATTTAATCCGTCCAGGATGTTTATGTGCCATTTTTGTACTGTTGTTAAAGCTTAAAGTCAATTTTTCTCCATCTTTGTGTGCACTTGTTATGATTTTTCTCATGAAAATCGTTAAAAATCTGTTCTATGTAGCATAATTTGTTACACCAATTGTATTAGAATGTTGCTCGCCGTATATTGGCTAAGAAAATTTTAGTTAAATCCTTATAAATTCGGGGCTAGAAACAAAGAGTGAGGTTTGTTGCTGGACTCCGATTGTTAACAAGTTGTTTACAATTATCTGGGTGGTTACTCGCGATATTTGTTAAATAGATGTTAACTTTTGTACGTTTGGAAGCTGAAATTGGTTATAACAATAAATGCTCAATGGAGCTGAGTGAGCAAGCCCGTGAAAGAAAGAAAGTCAAGACCTGTTAATTTAGATTTACAGACCATCCACTTTCCTATCACAGCAATCGCATCCATCCTACACCGTGTGTCTGGGGTAATTACGTTTGTTGCGGTGGGTATACTACTGTGGTTACTGTCCATTTCTCTGTCATCCCCAATGGGTTTTATGGAAGCCGCTGACATCGTCGATAGCTTCTTCGTAAAATTCATCCTGTGGGGAATTCTTACTGCACTTGCCTACCACATTGCAGGTGGTATCCGTCACTTGTTGATGGATCTAGGTCACTTTGAAGAGCTAGATTCTGGCACGATGAGCGCTAAAGTCGCGTTTGGTGCAACAGCAGTATTATCATTATTGGCGGGGATCTTGGTATGGTAAAACACGTATCTTCATTTGGTCGTAATGGTGTACACGATTTCCTACTGATTCGTGCAACTGCAATCATTATGACGCTATACACGATTTATCTGATTAGCTTCTGTGCATTTTCAGATATCTCTTACGCATCTTGGACCCAATTCTTTGGTGGTACCTTCACTAAAGTATTCACCATGTTGGCACTTGTCTCGATCCTGATCCACGCATGGGTCGGTTTATGGCAGGTATTAACGGATTACATTAAGTGCGCGAAACTTCGTGGCGCACTGCAACTTGGTGTTATTGCCGTGCTATTCGGCTATGTCTTCTCTGGTCTATTTATTCTGTGGGGTGCGTAAGTGTCTATTCCAGTTCGTGAGTTTGACGCCGTAGTAATCGGCGCTGGTGGTGCAGGTATGCGCGCTGCACTACAAATTTCAGAACAAGGCCTATCATGTGCTTTGTTGTCAAAAGTATTTCCAACACGTTCTCATACTGTGTCTGCACAGGGCGGTATTACCGTTGCTCTGGGTAACTCGCACAAAGACGATTGGCAATGGCACATGTATGATACCGTTAAAGGTTCCGATTACATCGGTGACCAGAACGCGATTGAATACATGTGTAAAAATGGCCCTGAGTCCGTTATCGAACTAGAAAAAATGGGTCTTCCATTCTCTCGTTTTGATAACGGTACTATCTACCAACGTCCATTCGGTGGTCAGTCAAAAGAATTTGGTGGTGAGCAAGCTGCACGTACAGCAGCAGCTGCGGACCGTACAGGTCACGCGCTTCTGCATACGCTTTACCAACAAAATGTGAAACACAAAACCACCATTTTCTCGGAATGGTATGCACTAGACTTGGTGAAAAACCAAGACGGCGCCGTAATGGGCTGTACTGCGATTTGTATGGAAACAGGCGAGATTTGTTACTTCAAATCGAAAGCAACGATTCTAGCAACAGGTGGTGCAGGTCGTATTTACGCGTCGACCACTAACGCACACATCAACACTGGTGACGGTGTAGGTATGGCATTGCGTGCGGGTGTACCTATGCAAGACATGGAAATGTGGCAGTTCCACCCAACGGGTATCGCTGGTGCAGGTGTTCTTGTAACAGAAGGTTGTCGTGGTGAAGGTGGTTACCTTCTAAATAAAGATGGCGAACGCTTCATGGAGCGCTATGCTCCTAACGCGAAAGACCTTGCAGGTCGTGACGTAGTTGCACGTTCAATGATGATCGAAATTCGTGAAGGCCGTGGTTGTGATGGTCCTTGGGGTCCACACATTAAGCTGAAGTTGGATCACCTTGGTAAAGAAGTGCTTGAGTCACGTCTGCCTGGTATCTGTGAGCTGTCTCGTACTTTCGCGCACGTTGATCCAGTGAAAGAGCCAATTCCAGTAATTCCAACCTGTCACTACATGATGGGTGGTGTACCGACTCAAGTGTCTGGCCAAGCAATCAAGCAAAAGGCTGACGGCAGCGAGATGGAAGTACAAGGTCTATATGCATGTGGTGAGATTGCTTCTGTATCAGTACACGGAGCAAACCGTCTAGGCGGCAACTCATTACTAGACTTGGTCGTGTTTGGTCGCGCGACTGGCTTGCACCTTGGCGAAACGCTCGCAGCGCAAGCTGAGGCACGCCCTGCAACTGAATCTGATATTGAAGCATCTCTAGCGCGTACCATGCGTTGGGAAAATAGTACTGGCGGTGAAGATCCAGTTCAAATCCGTAAAGACCTACAAGCTTGCATGCAAAACAGCTTCTCGGTATTCCGTGAAGGCGATGCAATGGCAACGGGTCTAGAAGAGTTGAAAGTGATTCGCGAACGTCTGAAAGATGCACATCTAGCGGACAAGTCTTCTGAATTCAACACGCAACGTATTGAGTGTCTAGAGCTAGACAACTTGATGGAAACAGCATTCTCTACAGCCGTAGCGGCTAACTACCGTACTGAAAGCCGTGGCGCACATGCTCGTTTCGATTTCCCTGAGCGTGATGATGAGAACTGGCTATGCCACTCTATCTACAACCCGGAAACAGAAGCGATGACTAAGCGTGATGTGAACATGACGCCAACGCATCGTGAAGCTTTCCCGCCGAAAGTACGTACATACTAAAGGGAGGATACGACTATGAAATTGAACTTCTCTTTATACCGTTACAATCCGGATGTGGATACCAAGCCTTACATGAAAGAGTATACCCTTGATGTAGACGAAGGCTCAGACATGATGGTGCTTGATGCATTGATTCTGCTAAAAGAGCAAGATCCAAGCATCGCGTTCCGTCGCTCATGCCGTGAAGGGGTATGTGGTTCTGATGGTTTGAACATGAATGGTAAAAATGGTCTAGCGTGTATCACACCGTTATCTGCTCTACAAGGCGATAAGATAGTTATTCGTCCACTGCCAGGGTTACCTGTCGTGCGTGATCTTATCGTTGACATGACACAATTCTATGATAACTATGCGAAAGTTAAACCATTCTTGATTGATGATGGTGCATTACCACCATCACGCGAGAACCTACAATCACCTGATGATCGTGCTCATTTAGATGGATTGTACGAATGTATCATGTGTGCATGTTGTACAACGTCTTGCCCATCATTCTGGTGGAACCCTGACAAATTCATCGGTCCAGCTGGTCTTCTTGCGGCGTACCGTTGGCTAATTGATAGTCGCGATACGGCAACAGATGAACGTTTGTCTGATCTTGATGATGCATTTAGCGTTTTTCGTTGCCATGGCATCATGAATTGTGTAAGTGTTTGTCCTAAGGGATTAAATCCGACGAAAGCCATCGGCCATATTAAGTCGATGCTGGTTAATCGCTCGGTTTAATTTACTCGCTCTTAGGAATGTCGCAGTGTTGCGGATCACCCGATATGACCGCTTCACTGCTTCAAGAATATTTCGAGTAAAGAATACAAAAATTGCCGACTAGTTCTGGTCGGCTCTTATAGCTCGGCAAAGACCGAAGCAAACGTGAAAACTACTGGTTAAGGGAAAATATGCACAACGGCGTGATGAAGGCATGGCTCGAGTCTTCACACTTGGCTGGCGCCAATGCAACGTATGTAGAGGACCTCTACGAACTGTATCTAAGTGATCCCGATCTGGTAAGTGAGGAGTGGAAACGTGTTTTTGAAGGCTTACCTAAGCCGTCAGAAGAAGTGGCAGAACAACCACATTCACGTGTCCGTGACTACTTCCGTCGACTCGCTAGAGAAACAAAGCATTACAATGTCCAAGTTAGTGACCCAGATGTCGATGCAAAACAAGTAAAAGTTCTACAGCTAATCAACGCATACCGTTTCCGCGGACATGAAGCTGCAGAATTAGACCCACTAGGTCTATGGCAACGCCCAACCGTGGCGGAGTTAGACCCTGCTTTTCATAATCTTACCGAAGATGACTTCGAAGAAACTTTCAACGTAGGTTCTTTTGCTGTTGGGCAAGAAACCATGAAGTTGAAAGACATCTATGAAGCCCTCAACAAAACTTACTGCGGTTCCATCGGTGCTGAATACATGCACATGACTGACACAGAGCAAAAACGTTGGATCCAACAACGTCTTGAGTCTGTCGTAGGCCAGCCATCATTCAACAAAGATGAGAAGCGCACATTCCTAGAAGAGCTAACAGCCGCTGAAGGTTTGGAGCGTTACCTCGGGGCGAAATTCCCAGGTGCAAAACGTTTCTCTCTAGAAGGTGGTGACGCACTGATTCCGATGACGAAAGAGTTGATCCGTCACGCGGGAACAAGTGGGATGCGTGAAGTGGTTATCGGTATGGCTCACCGTGGTCGTTTGAACATGCTGGTGAACGTGCTTGGTAAGAAGCCTCAAGATCTGTTCGATGAGTTTGCCGGTAAACACGACGAAACTTGGGGCACCGGTGATGTGAAATATCACCAAGGTTTCTCTGCCGACTTTGCTACCCCAGGTGGTGATGTTCACTTAGCTCTTGCATTTAACCCATCGCATCTAGAAATCGTCAACCCAGTAGTCATGGGGTCGGTGCGAGCACGTCAAGATCGCTTGGGTGATAATCAAGGTAGCAAAGTGCTTCCTATCACTATCCACGGTGACTCTGCAATCGCTGGTCAGGGTGTGGTTGCCGAAACGTTCAACATGTCACTGGCTCGTGGTTTCCAAGTCGGTGGTACGGTGCGTATTGTTATTAACAACCAAGTTGGCTTTACGACGTCTAACCCTCGTGACACGCGTTCAACGATGTACTGTACAGATATCGCGAAGATGGTTCAGGCGCCAATTTTCCACGTGAATGCCGATGACCCAGAAGCGGTTGCTTTTGTTACTCGTATTGCTTTGGATTACCGCAACGAGTTCAAGCGCGATGTCGTGATTGATTTGGTGTGTTACCGTCGCCATGGTCACAACGAGGCCGATGAGCCAAACGCGACTCAGCCTTTGATGTACCAAAAAATCAAAAAACACCCTACACCACGCAAATTGTATGCGGATATTCTGATCGATAAAAACGAATCAGATATCGAGACAGCGACTCAGTTAGTCAATGAGTACCGCGACGCATTAGACCGCGGTGAAGTGGTGGTTAAAGAATGGCGTCCAATGGCGTTGCACTCTGTAGACTGGTCCCCTTACTTAGGGCATGAATGGGATATGGAGTGGGATTCAAAATATGACAAGACGCGTCTTATCGAGTTGGGTAATCGTCTTTGTCAGTATCCAGAAAGCCATAAACTGCAAAGCCGTGTTAATAAGCTTTACAACGATCGCCTAGCAATGATGACCGGTGAAAAAGCAATCGACTGGGGTATGGCCGAAACATTGGCGTATGCAACATTAGTTGATGATGGTAAGCGAATTCGCCTTTCTGGTCAGGATTCGGGTCGTGGTACTTTCTTCCACCGTCACTCGGTTCTTCATAACCAAACAGATGCAAGTACGTACATTCCATTAGCGAATATTCATGACAATCAGGGTCCATTCCAAGTGTTTGACTCAGTACTGTCAGAAGAAGCGGTATTGGCATTTGAATACGGTTACGCAACAGCAGAGCCAGGTGGTTTGACTATTTGGGAAGCGCAGTTTGGTGACTTTGCCAACGGCGCGCAGGTTGTGATTGACCAATTCATCTCGTCAGGTGAGCAGAAATGGGCACGCTTGTGTGGTCTCACAATGCTTCTACCTCACGGTTACGAAGGTCAAGGCCCTGAGCACTCCTCTGCACGTCTAGAGCGTTACCTTCAGTTGTGTGCTGAGCAAAATATGCAGGTTGTAGTTCCTTCAACACCGGCTCAAGTATACCACATGATTCGTCGTCAAGTTGTACGCCCAATGCGTCGACCTCTGATTGTTATGTCGCCAAAATCTTTGCTGCGCCATCCTCTATGTACTTCGACAATTGAAGACTTAGCGGACGGTACATTCCAATCTGCAATTCCAGAAGTAGATGATTTAGACCCAAGCAAAGTAAAACGCGTCGTGTTCTGTTCAGGTAAGGTTTATTTTGACCTACTGGAGCAGCGCCGTAACAACGAGCAAGACGATGTCGCTATCGTGCGTATCGAGCAGCTTTATCCATTCCCGATGGAAGAAGTACAAGCAGCGATTGCTCAATACACTAACGTTGAAGACTTCGTGTGGTGTCAGGAAGAGCCTCAGAACCAAGGTGCTTGGTACTGTAGCCAACACAACTTCCGTGCCGCTATTCCTGCAGGTGCAGATCTTAAATACGCAGGTCGCCCAGCTTCTGCTTCGCCAGCAGTTGGCTACATGTCGGTGCACTTGAAACAACAAAAAGCGTTGGTTGAAGACGCTCTGAACGTGAACTCAAAAACTTCGAATTAAGAACTAGAAGTTAAAGGAAGAAACAGATATGACAATTGAAATTCTGGTTCCAGATTTACCTGAATCAGTTGCTGATGCAACCGTAGCGACATGGCACAAACAACCAGGCGACGCAGTAGAGCGTGACGAGGTTTTGGTTGACATCGAGACAGACAAAGTCGTTCTAGAAGTGCCAGCTCCGGAAGCAGGCGTTTTGGAAGCTATCGTTGAAGAAGAAGGTGCGACAGTACTTTCTAAACAAATCATTGCTAAATTGAAGCCAGGTGCAGTTGCAGGTGAGCCTACCGCAGACAAAACAGAAGGTACGGAAGCATCTCCTGATAAACGTCATAAAGCTGCGCTTAGCGAAGAAAGCAATGATGCACTAAGCCCAGCAGTACGTCGTTTATTGGCTGAGCATGGCTTAGAAGCAAGCCAAGTGAAAGGCACTGGTGTTGGTGGTCGTATTACGCGCGAAGATATTGAAGCGCATCTTGCGAACGCTAAAGCTGCGCCAAAAGAAGAAGCACCAGCAGTGGTTGACGTGCCGGCAGCGGCTCGTAGCCAAAAACGTGTTCCAATGACTCGCCTGCGTAAGACAGTCGCTAACCGTCTGCTAGAGGCGAAGAACAACACGGCAATGCTAACGACGTTTAACGAAGTGAACATGAAACCAATCATGGACCTTCGTAAACAGTACAAAGATCAGTTCGAAGAGCGTCACGGTATTCGTTTAGGCTTCATGTCTTTCTACGTGAAAGCTGTAACAGAAGCGCTTAAGCGTTACCCAGAAGTAAATGCTTCGATTGATGGCGATGACATTGTTTACCACAACTACTTCGACATTAGCATGGCGGTATCAACGCCACGTGGTCTAGTTACACCAGTCCTAAAAGACTGTGACAAGCTTGGTTTCGCTGATGTTGAAAAAGGCATCAAAGAACTGGCTATCAAAGGTCGTGATGGCAAGCTAACGGTAGACGAGCTAATGGGCGGTAACTTCACTATCACAAACGGTGGTGTGTTCGGTTCACTAATGTCTACACCAATCATCAACCCACCTCAATCAGCGATTCTTGGTATGCATAAGATCCAAGAGCGCCCGATGGCAGTGGATGGCAAAGTTGAAATCTTGCCGATGATGTACCTAGCGCTGTCTTACGATCACCGCCTAATTGATGGTCGCGAGTCTGTTGGCTTCCTAGTGACTATTAAAGAGTTGCTAGAAGATCCAGCACGTCTCCTATTAGACGTTTAATATCGCTAAAACGTCTAGTTATCGTAGGTAGCTAGACGTTAAAAATTTCAATGGCTAGACTAGCTCAACGTCTGGCCTTCATTTGAATCCCACACCATGAGTACTCGTGATGAGGGATTGATTTGAGAAGACCCTACAGACGTACAAGCAGCCAAGACTGCAGCGTTATGGAAATAATAAATCCCTTAAGGGAAAAACAAACGGAATATCGAAATGAATTTGCATGAATACCAAGCCAAACAGCTGTTTGCAGAATTCGGTTTGCCTGTGCCAGAAGGCTACGCGTGTGATACACCACAAGAAGCTTTTGAAGCTGCAGGCCGTATCAGTACAGAAAAGAAAGTAGTTAAATGTCAGGTTCACGCTGGTGGCCGTGGTAAAGCGGGCGGTGTAGAGCTGCACGATACAAAAGAAGGCGTTAAAGAGTTTGCACAAAAGTGGTTAGGTAAAAACCTAGTGACTTACCAAACAGACGCTAACGGCCAGCCAGTTACAAAAATCCTTGTTGAAGAAGCTTCAAACATCGCAAACGAATTATACCTAGGTGCGGTTGTTGACCGTGCAAGCCGTAAGATCGTTTTCATGGCTTCAACAGAAGGTGGTGTGGAAATCGAAAAAGTTGCGGAAGAAACGCCGGAGCTTATCCACAAAGCAGCAATCGATCCACTAGTAGGCCCACAAGCTTACCAAGGTCGCGAGCTTGCGTTCAAACTTGGTCTTGAAGGTGACCAAATCAAACAATTCGTTAAGATCTTCATGGGTCTTGGCACTATGTTCTCTCAGTACGACCTTGCTCTGCTAGAGATCAACCCACTTGTGATTACTGGCGAAGGCAACCTGTTATGTCTTGACGGTAAGATCAACATCGACTCAAACGCACTGTACCGTCAGCCTAAGCTTCGTGAAATGCACGATCCTTCACAAGAAGATGAGCGTGAAGCGCACGCAGCTCAGTGGGAACTGAACTACGTAGCACTAGACGGTAACGTTGGCTGTATGGTTAACGGTGCTGGCCTAGCAATGGGTACGATGGATATCGTAAACCTACACGGCGGCAAGCCAGCTAACTTCTTAGATGTAGGTGGCGGCGCGACGAAAGAGCGTGTTGCTGAAGCATTCAAGATCATCCTATCTGATGACAACGTGAAAGCGGTACTTGTTAACATCTTCGGTGGTATCGTACGTTGTGACATGATCGCAGAAGGTATTATCGGTGCGGTTAAAGAAGTAGGTGTAAGCGTACCTGTTGTTGTTCGTCTAGAAGGTACTAACGCTGACCTAGGTCGCGAAGTTCTTGCTAATTCTGATGTTGATATCATTGCTGCTGAGTCGCTAACGGATGCTGCTCAGAAAGTTGTTGCTGCTGCGGAGGCTAAATAATGTCTGTATTAATTAACAAAGACACTAAAGTAATCTGTCAGGGTTTCACTGGTGGTCAAGGTACTTTCCACTCAGAGCAAGCTATCGCATACGGCACTCAGATGGTTGGTGGTGTGTCTCCAGGTAAAGGTGGCCAAACTCACCTAGGTCTACCTGTATTCAACACAGTTCGCGAAGCAGTAGAAGCAACTGGCGCAACAGCGACAGTAATCTACGTTCCAGCACCTTTCTGTAAAGATGCAATTCTAGAAGCGATTGATGCCGGCATCGAGCTAATCGTAACAATCACGGAAGGCATCCCTACAACAGATATGATCGACGTGAAAGTGAAGCTAGAAGAAACTGGCGTTCGCATGATCGGTCCTAACTGTCCGGGTGTTATCACTCCTGACGAGTGTAAGATCGGCATCATGCCTGGTCACATCCACAAGAAAGGTAAAGTAGGTATCGTATCTCGCAGCGGTACTCTAACTTACGAAGCAGTTAAGCAAACAACAGACGAAGGTTTCGGCCAGTCTACTTGTGTTGGTATTGGTGGTGACCCAATCCCAGGTTCAAACTTCATTGATATTCTAAAACTGTTCCAAGAAGACCCTGAAACAGAAGCGATTGTTATGATCGGTGAAATCGGTGGTACTGCAGAAGAAGAAGCAGCAGCATACATTAAAGAAAACGTAACGAAGCCAGTGGTTTCCTACATTGCTGGTGTAACTGCTCCTCCTGGTAAACGTATGGGCCACGCTGGTGCGATTATCTCTGGCGGTAAAGGTACTGCTGAAGACAAATTTGCAGCACTAGAAGCGGCGGGCGTTAAGACTGTGAAATCTCTAGCAGAGATCGGCCAAGGTCTACGTGAAGTAACGGGCTGGTAATTTCCAACTCGAAGCTTAAAGCTAAAAAAGCCTAGCAATTATTGCTAGGCTTTTTTGTATCAAGGTACTTTTTACGATTTTTGGCGAATAAATTGGCTAAGCATAAACAGAGATGTTGCGCTGATTACTACTGATGGGCCAGCCGGCGTATCGAAGTGCCATGATAGGCTAAGCCCCATTAGTACTGCCACAGAGCCAATAATAGATGCGAACAGTGCCATTTGCTCTGGTGATGAAGAGACCTTACGTGCTGTTGCTGCTGGGATGATCAGCAAAGAAGTCATGATAAGTGCCCCAACAAACTTCATTCCTACGGCAATCACAACACCTACCATAAGCATTAACACCAATCTAACCAAGTCTGTATTGACGCCCTCGACGGCAGCAAGCTCTTCACTAACTGTGCTCGACAATAAAGGTCGCCAAAAAACGTAAAGACACACACTAACAGCAGCGACACCTGCGTAAATGAACATCAGATCTTGCGGAGATACTGCGAGTAAGTCACCGAACAAGTAACTCATCAGATCTACACGGACATTATCCAAGAAACTAACAGAAACTAGACCAACAGATAATGCGCTATGGGCGAGTATACCCAGAAGCGTATCGGTTGCGACCAGTTGTTGTTTCTGTAGTGTCACGAGCAATACCGCGAGTGCTAAACAGCAAACGAGTAGTGCAAGATAAAGGTTCACGTTGAGCAGAAAGCCTAATGCCAAACCCATCAATGAAGCATGTGCCAGGGTATCACCGAAGTAAGCCATTTTGCGCCAAACGACAAATGACCCAAGAGGACCTGCAATGATCGCGATGCCAATACCAGCAAGAATAGAAGGTAGAAGAAACTCAATCATGGTGATGATGTCCGTGTTTATGGTTGGAGCATGATGTCGCATCGCCAGTTACTGGCGTTCCGGATAAATCGTGATGATGATGCTCGTGGTCGTGATGATAAAACGCGAGCGATTCTCTCGCTGCATTGCCAAATAGCGCGATGTAAGAAGGGTGCTGAGTAATCGTGGCAGGTGAACCAGAGCAGCAAACATGGTGATGCAGACAAATGACATCATCTGTTTTGGCCATGACTAAATGTAAGTCGTGTGACACCATAAATACACCGCAATCGAATCGGTGACGAATGCTTTCAATTAGATCGTAGAGATCGATTTGACCTTGAATATCCACACCCTGCGCAGGTTCATCTAGCACTAACAGCTCTGGGCGTTGAAGCAAAGCACGCGCAAGTAATACGCGTTGGTTTTCACCACCTGATAAGCGATGCATGTTACTACTAATTAAATGCTCAGCGCCAACAAGCCTTAATGCATCAATACATTCTTGTTTACTGTATTTTCCTGCTAAATTTAGAAAACGGGTGACATTCAATGGAAGAGAGTCATTGAGTTTCAATTTTTGAGGAACATAACCAATTTTTAGTTTTCTTTGTCGGTTTAATTTGCCGCTAGTCGGTTTTTGAAGGCCTAAAATGACTTTGACTAACGTTGATTTTCCCGCTCCATTGGGACCAATTAGGGTTGTTATTTTGCCCTTTTGTAATTCCATACTAATGTTATCGAGAACTCTGCGGCCATCGAACTCGACGCATAAGTGCTCAAGATGGACTAAGGAAGACATGAATGAAACTCATTTGCAAATCAATAATGTTATAATGTAACATTATCACACTTTCTACACCATATCCCAAGTAAAACTATGAAAAGAGCATTAATTCTTGCTGCGTCAGCGATGCTAACGTTGCCAGCACACGCAGTAACGGTACTAACGAGTATCAAACCTATTCAGTTATTAGTGACAGAGCTTACTCAAGGGGTGACTTCGCCAGATGTATTACTGCAGTCTAACACTTCGCCCCATGATTACGCTTTACGCCCATCGGATGTTAAGAAAATCGCTTCTGCTGATTTAGTCATTTGGTACGGACATGATCTCGAACCGTTTCTGGAAAAAGTCGTGTCAGACAGATCGAATACTCTGACTATTAGTCAAATTCCAGATCTAGATTTGCGTGAGTTTGATAGTGAGCACAACCATGACCATGATGGCCACGATCATGGTTCACATGATCCGCACTTTTGGTTAGGTGTAAGTCAAGCACAACAAGTTGCCAAGGCTGTCGTAAATCAACTAGGATCACTTGATCCGGAAAATGCAGCACAGTACCAAGAAAACCTTAAAAAATTTGAAACTGAGCTCAGCCAGACGGACCTAGAGATCAAGAAGAAATTATCGCCAGTGAAAGACAAAGGTTACTTTGTGTTTCACGATGCTTATGGTTATTTCGAAGAGCGTTATGAGTTAAATCAAATGGGGCACTTCACCGTGAGCCCGGATCGTAAGCCGGGAGCAAAAACCTTAATCCAAATTCGTCAAAAGTTAAGTTCAGGAGATGTAGCCTGCGTGTTTTCTGAACCTCAGTTTACTCCAGCTGTCGTTCAGAGCGTGATGCGAGGTAGCAAAGTTGCCAAAGGTGAACTTGACCCATTAGGGAGCACAATTGAAGCAAAACCGGGCAGTTACTTTACTTTTCTCAACAATATGGCGAATAATTTTGAGCAGTGCTTGAGCCAAAAGACGGATTAAGTAGTGTTGTTGTGTAGGAATAGTCCTTTTAACGTGATCCAGTAGTAAGAATTACAACCTTTGGCAAAGCGAGCCTTTTCTCAAACAGTAATTGAGATATCATTATCAATAATTAGCAGCTCAAAATAACCGTATAAGTCCATGCTGTAGAAGATATGGACGGTGAGCGCCGAGCACAAATTGATATAAAAGGTTTTCGTCTTGCTACGCCAATTAGCCCTTGTCTTGTTGGGCTTTTTCCTATCTTTCCAAGCATTTGCTCTTCATAATGCGAATGCCATCTTTTACCCTTTGCCGACTCAGGTTAAGGGTACTTTTATTGCGGCTAAAAAATTGTTCTTGGGTGAGCAAGGGGGCTTGTGGATTCACGACGTGCATGGGCGGGTGTTGTTTTATGATGGCCAAAATATCCTACCTAAATCAGGCAGTTTTTTACAAATGTCTGCCAAGCAACTGGCTTATCATGAAGGCTCGTTCTGGACCTTTGTTGAGAATGAGGTGTATCAAACTTATCCAAATCAAGAAAGACGTTTAGTCTTTAGCTTAAACCCCGGGTCGCAAATAAGAAAAATCGGTTCTTCTGAAGATTATATTTGGGTTAGTGATGGCGCACATTTCTATACTTACAACATCGATACTAACGAGTTAAAGTCCTTTTCTTTGTTGCAGCTCTATCAACATAGCAACAATAGCTATGTTTATATTAACGATGCAGTTCTGCTCGAAGAGAAGTGGGCACTTGCTACAACTTCTGGCTTTTATCTTTCAGAAGGAGATAAGTTTGACCATGTAGTCGCTTCAGGTCAGAACTACATTGAAAAGATCTACTACTCACACACGCGCAGAGAAATTCTGGTAGGAACGTTGCGTGGGGCATTAATTTTCAATATTTATCAACCTGATAAAGAGGTGATTAAGATTGGCGGCTCTCATGTGTTGACTTTCGCTGAGACAAATCAAGAGTACTGGGTGGGGACTGAGCATGGTCTGTATTTATACTCATTCTTGTCAGGTGAAGTGACAGAAGTCGAGCCTGCAAGCTTTCTTGAACTGGAGCTGGATAATACAAAGATCTATTCGCTACTGAGTGACAACATGGGAGGGATGTGGATCGCGACTAACCAAGGCATTCGCTATTACTCCTTGTTTAGTAAAAAGTTTGAACGAGTAACCTTCAGTAGTTACGACTCGCAAACCTTATCAGGGCGAATTCGACAAACTTCCACAGGACCTGATGATGCGCTTTGGTTCGCGGATGACCGAAAGCTTTACCGGACAGGTGAGAGTGGCAACATCAAAGTCTTGGAGCTTGATTCGCAGATCAATGAATTTGCATTTCAAGGTGGGATGCTTTGGCTTGCGACCTCTAAAGGGCTCGAAATATTCGAGCTGAATGGTCTTAACAAAGTGACATTTCCTTATTTACAGGTTATGGCTGGACACGCAGTGGAGCACGTGACTGTAGATGGTAATGATCGTCTCTGGGTATCAAGTGGATACCATCTTTACAATGTTGATATAACCAAGCAAAGCGTAAGAAACTTTGGAAGTGAGTGGCTAGTAAGTCAGTACTTACCAGCTAAGGTTACGCGTTTATACGACACTGAAGATTCTCTATTGATAGGGACCGATCATGGGGTTTATCAATACAGCAATGAAAACATCCAGTTCATCCGCTATTCCGAAAAGTTTGGTGAATCATTAGACATGGTCACGGCGGTTGATGGCAGTCAGTGGTTTGCGTCATCTTACGGCGTTTTTAAAACGATTAAAGGAAGTGACGAGAAACGTGTTGTTGAAATGAGTGTGCCCAACGCGCGACCTGCTTGCTTGATCAGAGACAGGCAAGGCGTGTGGTTAGCCTCTTCTGTCGGACTAAGCTATTACCACCTTTCGGGTGAATTAGTGAAACATTATTCATCAGCGTCTGGCTTAATGAACAACGAGTTTCTACCAGGAATTTGCAGTGTTATACAGTACACAGAAGATGGTGAGCGAGAGCTCGTCCTAGGGTCGAAATACGGGTTGGTAAAAGCTGAAGCATCCAAGCTGCTTGTGTCCAACCCTCCAGAGTCGAAGTTTATCGTGAGCCAAGTTGTGCTTGAAAACGAGGTTCTACAAGTTGGTAGCGCCGATTTGAATGGAATAAAATTACCGTATGGCTCTTCTCTAAGTTTCTTATTTGGCGTGATGCCAAAACCAGACAGCCAAAATTTGTATTATCGATTGAATAGCGATGATCCTTGGCAAGCGCTAGAGGGAGGCCAACTGACTCTAGAGCATCTCAATTCCGGTGAATACCACCTACAGGTAAGTAATGAGTCTCAAGTCGCTGCTGGATTGGTTGGGCTCGAGTCGTATTTTATTGTGCTTAATCCTTGGTATTTATCGCAACTCGCAATTTTAGGTTTTGTGGTCGCGAGTATTGCCATGGTTGCACTACTTATGTACTGGCGTTCTCGCTATGTTGTACAGGCTAACCGTGATTTAGCTGCGCAAGTGACACTCAAAACTAACCAGTTGAGGCATCAAAGCCGAGTGTTGTTGACGAGTAACCAACAGCTACGTAAACAGATTCAAGTCAGAAACCTGTTGGTTGATCACGTGGCGCAATCTATTAAGTCCAGTGTGGATTTTATAGCGTCAAAATTACCCATACCTTTGGATGCAGCTACGGAAGATCATCTGGCGAAAACGACATGGCAATTAAATGAGTTAAAAAGTGTTCCTGGCGAAGCTAGCGGCGGTAGTCACAATTACAATTTGAGTCAGATAACTCAATCGGTGGTTGATGTATGGCAAGATGATTTTGCGAAGGCTGGGATTATGGTGGAGCTTGAAGATGAGAGAAAAACAAGTCGAATTGCTCTGGAAAGCTTTAACCTTGATGTTATCTTCAACAGCATTTTTGCCAATATCATCAAGCGTTCTTTCCGAGGCCAAACGGTGAGAATCATGCTAGAAGAGGGCAATGATATTGTTTCATTGAGTTTTCTTGATTATGGGACGCAACTGCCTAATAAAGTCACGACCGGGCGTCCATCTAATATGAACCACTCTGAATTGAGTATTGATCATCTTGCCCAGTTAGTGACAACGAGTGGAGGATACTTGGCGGTGTTTACTTCCGACGCTCAAAATAAAATCGAAATTACATGGCCAACTGCGAAGGAAATGAGTTATGTGGATGAATCTTTGCAAGAATTTGAGTCTGAACCTATCGTCGAAGATAAAGTGACCCCAGAGAAAGAATGGTTGCAAAAAGTCTATCAGCTGGTGGCTGAGCATTACCATGACCCTGAGTTTGGTACTGCTTTAGCGGCTAAAATGCTGTTCATGTCAGAACGCTCTTTACAGAGGCGCTTTAAATCAGCCTCGTCAAGAACGTTAAAAGATTATGTAACCGAAGTTCGTTTAGAAACGGCGTGTGAGCAGTTATTAGCGGGCGAGAAAATCAGCGAAGTAGCGTTTAACTGCGGCTTTAATGATCCTTCTTACTTTAGCCAAAAGTTTAAATTGCATTTTGGTTTGCCTCCTTCCAAGTTTGCTTTGACTCAAGAAAGCCAAGAAACCAACTAAAAAACTCATTACACACTCCCTAGTGAATATTCAAAAGACTGGGGAGCTGCTTATAGTGCTCTACTATTGCTAGAGCTACCAATGCAGTGATTCTCATTGCTTCTTCATAACATCTAGCCTACAAATCCATTCTCAATACGTAAGCACGGTCACGCTCTATCTGTTAGTAGCGCTGTTCTTAGCTATAACCATACATGGCTTAAGAGGACGGATTTACCTACGGCGACAAATAGATGAATGGTTGTATTTTTGTATCTAGAGTGCGTTGGTTCATTTGAGTAGTGGGGGAATGCGAAATTCGTGAAAACAGAACTGTGCTGAAAAGGTGGATAAGCTAAAGAGTTTAGAGAGATGAAAAAAAATATCGTGGTATAGCCGGGGGGACTATACCACGGGTGTCAATGACACCTTCGCTTGCTGCCGGAGTGACATGTTGCCATGCCACCTCTGGAATTCATTTGAGAGGTTGCCCTCTCGATGGAGTAACTATACGAGAGGTTACTTATTTTTCTTATAAAAATAACGCCATGTTGATATGAGAAAAGCGACAAAGTTTTAAGTTTCAACTAAATTATTGTTTTGTATGGAATTTTTTATTTTTTCCCTTTGTTTGTGACATTTTTATTTCATTGATCGTGATTTTTAATTGTTAATTTTGACGTAAATAACGAGAGGAAATTTACGGAGTTGACGTTTGAAAGCATGAAAACATTTATGAAATCTTTGATTTCACACAAGGATTGAAGGGTTATAGAAGAGTAATATTGGCAGCCTAAACTTATTAAATAATAATATTTCTCATTAGCAATACTCTTAAGGGCCACTATGAAGTTATCAGAGATTAATCCTGGCGATACGGTGACGATTCGGTTGTTAGATGGTCTTTCATCAGATATCAGAAAGAAACTCATGGTAATGGGGCTGCTTCCCAATACAGAAGTCAAAGTGATTCGACGTGCTCCAATGGGCGATCCTTTACAAGTCGAAGTCCGTGGTGTGTCTGTCGCATTGCGAGAAACCATTGCTCAGAAAATTGAAGTGGAGCGAGTGTAATGCAATATCAAGTGCTTACCGTAGGTAATCCTAATAGTGGTAAAACGACGCTATTTAATGGTTTGACTGGCGCAAAACAGCAAGTTGGTAACTGGGCAGGCGTCACCGTTGAAAAGAAAACGGGACAATTCAAACATGCGGGTGACGAGTTTTTGCTCACTGACCTTCCTGGCATTTACTCGTTAGACAGTGGTAATGATAGCAATAGTATTGACGAATCCATTGCATCGCGTGCGGTTCTAACTCATCCTGCCGACCTCATTATCAACGTGGTTGATGCCACGAGTTTAGAGCGCAGCTTATATATGACGTTACAACTTCGCGAACTTGGCCGTCCTATGATTGTTGTTCTCAACAAAATGGATGCGCTAAAACGTGAACGTCAAATGATTAACGTTTCAGAGCTTGAGAAAACGTTAGGTTGTCCTGTAGTAAGTTTATCTGCAACCAATAAAACTCAAGTTGCAGAGTTTAAAGAAAAACTTCATAAGTCCATTGTTCAAGGGGTCGCGCTTAAAGAGTTATCTTTGCATTACGGTGAAAAGATGGAGTCGGCGATTCAAACTGTTTCCGCACTTTTTAACGATCAAACCGTCGCCCATCGTGCATTAGCGATTCGTGCGCTTGAAAAAGACACGATGGTTCTCAATAGCCTTTCCGATATTGATAGAAGCAAAGTATTGGAAGTCATTGCGACTTTAGACTTGGATATCGATTTGCATGTCGCGGATACCAAGTACACATACCTGCATGAACAGTGTAAAAAAGTTCGCCGAAGCGAAGGCAAGCTAAGCCGTAGCGTGACTGAAAAACTCGACCAATTTATTTTGAACAAGTGGATTGGGATCCCATTCTTCTTTGTTGTTATGTACTTGATGTTTATGTTCTCGATTAACATCGGTAGTGCATTTATCGACTTTTTTGACATTGGTGTAGGCGCATTGCTGGTTGATGGTGGACACCACTTATTAGATGGTCACCTCCCCGTATGGCTAGTTACGGTGATTGCTGATGGTTTAGGCGGCGGTATTCAAACAGTTGCGACCTTTATCCCGGTCATTGCGTGTTTGTACTTATTCCTTGCTGTGCTCGAGAGCTCGGGTTACATGGCACGCGCTGCGTTTGTGCTTGATAAAGTGATGCAGAAAATCGGCTTGCCGGGTAAAGCGTTTGTCCCTTTGGTTCTTGGTTTTGGCTGTAACGTTCCGTCAATCATGGCAACGCGCACGCTAGACCAAGAGCGTGAGCGCAAGTTGGCTGCGTCGATGGCACCGTTTATGTCATGTGGTGCTCGCTTACCTGTGTACGCTTTATTTGCTGCCGCTTTCTTCCCAGGCTCTGGTCAAAACATTGTGTTTGCACTTTACCTACTTGGTATTGTCGCCGCGGTGTTTACCGGTTTGTTCCTCAAGCACACGCTGTATCCTGGCAGCAGTGATAGCTTGGTGATGGAAATGCCTGACTATGAGCTTCCGACATTGCAGAACGTCGTGATCAAAACTTGGCAAAAACTTAAGCGTTTCGTACTGGGTGCAGGTAAAACCATCGTTGTGGTTGTTGCTATCTTGAGCTTCCTCAACTCGCTAGGAACTGACGGTACATTCGGTAATGAAGACAGTGATAAATCGGTTCTATCAAAAGCCGCTCAGGTTGTGACGCCAGTGTTTGCACCAATTGGTATTCAAAAGGATAACTGGCCAGCAACGGTTGGTATTATTACTGGTATCTTCGCGAAAGAGGCAGTCGTGGGCACATTGAACAGCTTATATACTACGCCAACCGATGGAGAGGATGCAGAATTTGATCTTATGGGTAGCCTAGAAGAAGCGGTGATGAGCATTCCTGAAAACCTAGCAGGGCTGAGCTATTCTGATCCTCTGGGGATTGACGTCGGTGATTTAGCAGATTCTCATGCAGTCGCAGAGGAGCAAGAAATTGATGAATCGATCTTTGGTAACATAAAAGAGAAATTTGTTTCTGGTCATGCTGCTTTTGCGTACCTAATTTTTATCTTACTTTACACTCCTTGTGTGGCTGCGATGGGTGCCTATGTTCGAGAATTCGGCAATAACTTTGCGCGCTTTATAGCGGTATGGACAATGGGGCTCGCGTACTTGAGTGCGACTTTCTATCATCAGCTTATGCATTTCGCTGATAGCCCTATCACCAGCGGCGTTTGGATTGCCGCAATTATTGCGATTTTCTTTGGCACGTACCGCGTTTTCATGCGCGTAGGCAAGAAACATCAAGGCGAGTTTGAGGCGCAAGTCGTATGATTTTAAAAGAGCTTTATCAATATATTGCCGAAAAAGGAACGGTTTCCCAATCTGAGCTAGCAAAACAGTTCGGAATGAGTGAAGACGGTGCAGACGCCATGTTAAGTGTATGGATTAACAAAGGTCGTATTTCTCGCTTGGTAGATACAAATAAAGCTCATCATATAACGCGAATACGCTATGCAGTCACAAAGCACGATGGTTTGTCACTTACCGTAACCATGTAGTAAGAGCAATGAACCATCGCGCAAAAACAACAAAGCCGCATCAGCAATGATGCGGCTTTTTACTTTCTGCCTGAATTAAAAGTTATATAACGGTTACGCTTTACGGAAGATAGAGCTTAACGACAACACATTACGAATTCGGTTAAGAATCTCTTCTTGTTCTTCGTCAGTACGAAACTCTCCTTTTGTATTCCCCCAAACTGGTCCTGGCCATGCCATATCGTCTTTAAAGCGCGCAATATGGTGAATGTGCAGCTGTGGCACCATGTTACCTAGGGCGCCAAGGTTTAACTTGTCTGGGCGGAATGTCGCTTCGAGTGCTTGGCTTACCGCTTGAGATTCGAGCAAAAACTGTTGTTGCTCTTGCATTGGCAAGTGGTGTAGCTCTTTCAAATTTTCGCGTTTAGGCACCAAGATAACCCATGGCACAGCATTATCTTTATGAAGAAGCGCGACGCAAAGTGGGAAGTGACCAATCACCGAAGTGTCTTTTGCCAATTGAGGATGAAGTTCAAAACTCATTATTGCAGTCCGATTAACTTTTAGTTTGAATTAGTATACGACAGATAAAACAAAAGGTTGGCGCTTTCACGTCAACCTTTGTCATCATTTAGCTTGTGCTACTTAAGCTAACTACGTAAAAGCGGATTACATACGATCTAGAGTATCGATACCCAGTAGAGACAGACCTTGCTTGATGGTCTTCGCTGTTAGCGCAGCTAGTTTCAGACGGCTTTGTTTCACTGCTTCGTCTTCAGCAACTAGGATAGGGCACGCTTCGTAGAAGCTAGAGAACTGACCTGCTAGTTCGAATAGGTAGCTACACATGATGTGTGGTTGGCCTTCGCGAGCAACAGATTGAACCGCTTCTTCGAACTGCATAAGTTTAGCAATAAGTGCTTTCTCTTTCTCATCAGTGATTTTGATGTCACCTTGGAGAGCGTCCATAGCAACACCAGCTTTAGCGAAAATAGAAGCTACGCGAGTGTATGCATATTGCATGTATGGTGCTGTGTTACCTTCAAACGCTAACATGTTGTCCCAATCGAACACGTAGTCAGTCGTACGGTGTTTAGATAAGTCAGAGTATTTAACCGCTGCCATTGCAACTGTTTTAGAGATCTTCTCTTTTTCTTCCGCATCCAGTTCAGGGTTTTTAGATTCGATCAGTTGTGCTGCACGAACTTCTGCTTCATCTAGAAGGTCGGCAAGACGAACGGTACCACCCGCACGAGTCTTGAATGGCTTACCATCTTTACCAAGCATCATGCCGAACGCGTGGTGCTCAAGAGATACTGACTCTGGTACGTAGCCTGCTTTACGAACAATTGTCCAAGCTTGCATTAGGTGCTGGTGTTGACGTGAGTCGATGAAGTAAAGCACACGGTCTGCGCTTAGCTCTTCATAACGATATTTTGCACATGCGATGTCTGTTGTTGTGTATAGGAAACCGCCATCGCGTTTTTGAACGATAACGCCCATTGGTTCGCCATCTTTGTTCTTGTATTCATCTAGGAATACAACTTGCGCGCCATCATCTTCAACGGCAAGACCTTGTTCTTTTAGGTCTGCAACGATCTTAGGAAGCATGTCGTTGTACATGCTCTCGCCCATCACGTCGTCACGAGTCAGTGACACGTTTAGACGGTCGTAGTTGCGCTGGTTTTGGATCATGGTTACATCAACGAGTTTTTTCCACATTTCTGCACAGTACTCGTCACCGCTTTGCAGTTTCACAACGTAGTTTCGCGCTTTCACTGCGAATTCTTCGTCTTCGTCGTACAGTTTCTTAGACTCACGGTAGAAGCCTTCAAGGTCAGCCAGTTCCATAGAAACTTCGCCAGACTCTTGTTGTACACGCTCAAGGTTTGCGATAAGCATACCGAACTGAGTACCCCAGTCGCCGATGTGGTTCGCACGGATCACTTTGTGACCTAGGAACTCAAGAGTACGTACTACCGCATCACCGATGATGGTTGAACGTAGGTGACCAACGTGCATTTCTTTAGCAACGTTTGGTGCAGAGTAGTCAGCAACGATAGTTTGAGCTTCGTCTGCTGCAACGCCAAGACGTGAGTCAGCCAGTGCTGCTTCCGCTTGTTTTGCTAGGAACTCTTCGCTTAGGAAAATGTTGATGAAACCAGGACCTGCGATTTCTGTCTTGCTCGCAATACCGTCTAGGTCTAGAACATCCAGTACTTTCTGTGCAAATTCTCGTGGGTTAGTACCCAGTTTTTTAGCAACGCCCATTACGCCGTTTGCTTGGTAGTCACCAAATTGTGGCTTTGCTGATTGGCGTACCGCCGCAGGACTGCCTGCAGGTGCGCCAGCGGCTTCTAGAGCCTGAGATACTTTGTCATTAATAAGTGCTTGGATATTCACACGCGTTTCCTTCAATTCAAGGACGAAGAACTCGGCGAAGTAAGTGCCAAGTTCTGCTGGAGTTCACAAAAATGGGGCTAATGATAACAACTTTATTGCTTTTCATACAGAGAGGAATTGGGGAAATTTATACTTTTTCGATTGAATGGAAATGAGGCTTGGTTTGCGTTTACTATTGCGCTCAGAGTAATGAGATAAATAGCCCCACAAGAGAGCCACAATGACGACTCAACTAGTTGAAAAACGCCTAGCGCCTGAATTGATGATCCAAGATTTGGATGCATTTATGGCGAAGATTGAAGAGTTTGCATCCCTGTTAAAACTGGATCTGAGCTTTGCTCAAGCTGACCATATTGCGTTGCGTATTAACGATACTGATACCGCAAAAGCTGCGCATGAGGCTTGGAGTCAATACGGAAAGGTGATTTCACAAGCGAAAATCAACGGTCGCCCAATTATTGTTATTGAGTTCGATAAAGCGTTGGAAAGTCGTGGCTGGAAGATTGAGTGTCTGGAGCTGCCATACCCTGAGGAAGGCAAAATCTACCCAACTGAAAGCTGGGAACATGTGGAGTTTGTGATTCCGTCTCATGCCGAAACCGCAGATGAGTTTCTTGCTGATTTGAGACACACTTATCCAGCGTTTGGCGCACGCTTTAATGAGTTAGAAGAGCTGGGTGTGAAGATCAAACTATCGAGCCCGAAAGGGGAAGGCGAACGCTTGAATAACCCAACGGTGGCGTTTAAGTATCAAGGCATTTGTATCAAGCTGCACCCGCATTCACTCAAGCGTATTGTTGAGTCTGAGCAGTCGTAAACGCTAGAGTGAGAGTTGCTTAGTTGTTGGAAGTAAAAAGGGAGCCGAGGCTCCCTTTTGCAAGCTAACTATTATTTAGTTAGTGACTTGCTTTTTGGGTTTGTAATGAAAAGCTTTTTGCCTTGCAACTCTTCATCTAAAGGCAGTGTAAAAGTTTTGGCAAACGGCATTCGTTTACAATGATCCGCCTTGTCTCTAACGATAGTAATAAGAGCTTCTGTCTGTGAGCTTTGCTCTATTTTTAGGCTAAAGTCCTCGTTTTCACTGCAGCCGTTAGACTCTGTGATAAATGAAATTTGACTCTCACTTGTCCTATAAGTCTCTACCATCATTGCTTGGTGCTCAGACGTCTGGTTTGTTTGCAGTCCTGCGTTTGCTGAACATGCAGTTAAACTGATAGTGCCCAAACCAAGTAGGAATATCTTGAGTCTATGTTTCATCTCGTTACCTTTTTTTGCGTCGTACGAATGAACCTGCAGCCATTAACACCAGTAGGCCAATAGATAAACTGCCGCCTGAACTAGACTTTTTATTAACGTCGTTACCAGCATCGCCCGTATTATCTGTGCTGACTGACATATTTATGTTGCGAACAAATGCTTGCGCGCTGTAAATGCCACTTGAAAACGGGTGTTGGACGTATTCAAACGTTATCGTATTAGATGCTTTGTAAAGATCGATCTGGATCTCTTTATAATCGAGGAGTTGGTTGGTGCTATCGTAAATTTCACCATTAACTAAGATGAACAAGTAATCAAAACCATCGGACATTACTTTGAGATCCATGGTAAGTTTGCCCTTCGGAAGATCGGTCAAAACCAGCTCAGATACACCAGGATAAGCTCCCATATCCGCTGATTGCAGTTCACCATTTTCAGCCGTCCAAGCGTTTTGACCGGTATAAACATTTGCGTCTGCTAGCGGAATGGCATTACGCACTGATCTGCTTGCTTTATCTACACCTGAATACTCGAAAGTTGTTGTGAGTCTGGACAGTTTCGGATGATCGGTAAAGAGCTCTATCGTTGTTTCTGATCCCGAATAGCTAGGTTGGTAGCCGACGGTAATTTGACAGCTTTGCGAAGGCTTTAAGGTACCAGTACAAGTGCTTTTCTCGATGGTACTTCCGTATGATATTGTGCTTTGGTAGATGTTGAATGGGATAGTATCGTCATTACGAATAGTAAAGGTCTCTTGCTGCGCTTTTCGCTCAACGAAACGAAGATCTCGGTACTTAGTGAAGCTGATAGTATTGCGATGACTATCTATCCATCCATTGTGTTGAAAATGAGCGACGTTGGCGTAAACACCATAAGCATTTGGTTGAGCACATCCATCACCCCAACTGACCACCCCTAATAACTTGTTGATGCCGTTATCGTCAACGATGAGCGGACCGCCGCTATCTCCTTGGCAGCTATCTTTACCTCCCCAATAGTATCCAGCGCAAATGCCGTCATCTGATACATTAGAGTAGTTTCCTGGTAGGTTTTGGCAGGTAGCTCGATCTACGTATTCCAAATCTACTTGTTGTAAAACGGTTGGGTATATTCGGTCTGTCGTGGACGTATTTCCCCATCCAGCCACGTGCAACTTGTCTCCTGCGCGTACGTTAGCTAGAACTTCTGGCGTTGCAAGAGCAATAGTCGCGCTGTCGACACTGCGTTCCAACTCAATAAGAGCAATGTCATTGTTCGTTGTTATGTTGTTATATTCATCATGTGAATAGATATTTTTAATGGCGATGCGCTGTGCTTGAGACTCTCTGTTTTTGTCATAAAGACCAAGAACGATATCCAGATCGTCCGCATTAAGACCTTCCACACAGTGCGCAGCAGTTAATACGTATTTTCCACCTAGGAAACTGCCACCACAAAAGTGACCAATAGATGTAGGTTGTCCTTTACGTACCAGTGAAGCAATAAATTTCCAGTCGGAAGTGTTGGCAGGTTCGCCGCCGATAATGCGAGTGGATACATCATTCTGAACAGGCTCAAGAGTATCTGCGATTGTGGTTGCTGGTAAAGTCAGCCCAATCAGAAAAGCCACTAACGTTTTTTTCATTTTAATTCCGTAATATTAACGTGGTTTATTATAAGGAGGGCAAATGATAAACGGAATCATTCTCTCAGTAAATAGTTGTGGAGAAATGAAAAATTATAACGTATCGGTTTAACTTTGATGGTTAGAATTGGAGGGGGGATCTTCTGAAAAGATGAAACCCGCCAAGTTGGACGGGTTTCACTATCGTTGTAACTAGTACGGAGGGATTACAGGATCACTGTCTTATTCCCATAAACAAAGACGTGGTCATTGATCACTTTATTCAAAGCCTTACTCAATACGTTCTTCTCTACATCGCGTCCCGCTTGCGCCATATCTTGGGCATTGAATGTATGGTCGACAGGAATTACGTCTTGCTTGATGATCGGCCCTTCATCTAAATCATTAGTCACGAAGTGTGCTGTTGCACCGATGATTTTCACACCGCGATCGTAAGCTTGTTGATATGGCTTCGCGCCAATAAAAGCAGGTAAGAAGCTGTGATGAATATTAATGATTTTATGGTGATATTTCTCAACAAACGTCGGCGTTAATACGCGCATGTATTTAGCTAGCACCAAAAAGTCAGCATCGTATTGATCGATCACTTCTAGCATCTTCTGCTCGTGTTCTTCACGGCTAAGGTTTTCATGGGTCACATGGTGGTAAGGAATGTCGAAGCGTTCAGTGAGAGTTTGCAGTTTGTCGTAATTCCCCACCACAGCGGCGATCTCAACATCTAGGCTTCCATCGTAGGTTTTCATCAGAATATCGCCTAAACAATGCGCTTCTTTTGTGACGAGAATGACGATGCGCTTACGGCGAGAGCCAACCAATTTACGCTTAGCACCTTGCGGGAGAGCTTGGTCCAAGTCGGCAAGAAACGTTTGATCGTTGAAGTACCCCTCCAACTCCGTTCTCATGAAAAAGTGGCCACTGGTATTATCAACAAATTCGTTATTGTGAACGATGTTGAGTTGGTGCTTGTAACAGATATTAGTAATTTTCGAGATGAGACCCGGGGCGTCAGAACAGTGGGTCAACAGTGTTTTCTTTTCCATAAATCAGGTACTTCCATGCATTAATATTTTAGCGTACGAATTTGTTATTATTCCCTGGCGGGTGTAACTGTACTGCCATGTTTCACCATAAATAATCTATTCTTACGTTGGTTTCAACAAAATATCCTTGTGTCGCCGCAAGCTGGTCAGATTGTGGGCTGATGTCACTCCTATTCCTCTGATATACTCTCGATAATTTTTCAAACTCAATACCAAGCATGATCGCAAAAACTTTTTCCTCTGATGGCGCGTTAGGTAAGGCCATTCCTGGCTTTCAAGCTCGTCAGCCACAAATCGATATGGCGGAAGCCGTCAGCAGTGCGATCAAAGATCAAACCCAGTTGGTGGTGGAGGCAGGAACCGGAACCGGTAAGACCTTCGCATACCTAGTCCCTGCGCTGTTGAGCGGTAAAAAAGTGATTATCAGTACAGGCTCGAAAAACTTGCAAGAGCAGTTGTACCATCGTGACTTACCGCTCATGGTCAATGCGCTTGGTTTTTATGGTCAAGTGGCATTATTAAAAGGGCGTCCTAATTATCTGTGTTTGGATCGTTTGAGCCGCCAAATGGTCGAAAGCCACACTAATGAATCTGACCCGACGTTATTAACTCAACTGGTTAAAGTGCGTGCTTGGTCATCAGAAACCAAAACAGGTGACCTTGGTGATTGTGATGATCTGCCAGAAGACAGCATGATCATTCCGACCATCACCTCAACCAATGATAACTGTTTAGGTAAAGAGTGTCCGAGCTACACCGATTGCTTTGTATTGAAAGCGCGTAAGCGAGCCATGGATTCCGACATTGTTGTAGTGAACCATCACTTGTTTCTTGCTGATTTAGCGATCAAAGAAACAGGATTCGGTGAACTGATTCCAGAAGCCGATGTGTTTGTTTTTGATGAAGCTCATCAGTTGCCAGATATTGCGAGCGAATATTTCGGCCAGTCAGTTTCAAGCCGCCAAATTCACGATCTTGCCAAAGACATTGAAATAGCCTACCGCACCGAAGCCAAAGATATGCGTCAATTGCAAAAAGTGGGCGACAAACTCATGCAAAGCGCAATGGACATGCGGATTGTATTAGGTGAGCCAGGCTTTCGTGGCAACTGGCGTGAGGCGTTGCAATCAGGTTCTATTAAGCGAGAATTATTGCGCTTAACTGACAGCCTCGAATTGGCGATTGATGTACTCAAAATAGCTTTAGGGCGCAGTCAATTACTGGATACCGCTTTTGAACGAGCCAATTTGATCAAAGGCCGCATCGCCCGCGTCTGTGATGTCGATATTACCGGTTACTCATACTGGTACGATACCTCGCCTCGTCATTTCGCTCTGCACATTACGCCTCTTTCTGTCGCGGACAAGTTCCATGAGCAAATAGAGATTAAACAAGGCGCGTGGATTTTCACGTCAGCAACCCTAGCTGTATCGGGCGACTTCAAGCACTTTACTGAGCGCCTTGGCCTCAAGCCTACAAAGCAATTTTCTCTGCCGTCCCCCTTTGATTATCAAAAACAAGCGCGCCTTTGTGTGCCAAGGTATTTGCCAGAGCCAAACAGTAACGGCTTAGCGGATAAGTTAGTCCGAATGCTTGCTCCGGTGATTGAAGAAAATGATGGTCGCTGCTTCTTTTTATGTACCTCGCACAGCATGATGCGTGAACTAGGTGAGAAGTTCCGAGAAGTACTTGAGCTGCCTGTGTTAATGCAAGGGGAGATGAGTAAGCAGAAAACCTTGGCGGAGTTTATGGAACTGGGTAACGCTTTACTCGTGGCGACGGGCGCTTTCTGGGAAGGGATTGATGTTAGAGGTGATGCGCTGAGCTGTGTTATTATCGACAAATTACCGTTTACCGCCCCTGACGATCCGTTACTCAAAGCCCGTATCGAGGATTGTCGATTACGTGGCGGTGAACCATTTGCTGAAGTACAAATCCCGGATGCAGTGATTACGTTAAAGCAGGGAGTCGGGCGATTAATTCGAGATCAGAAGGATCACGGTGCGTTGATCATTTGTGATAATCGCCTTGTCACGCGAGACTATGGTGGTATTTTCCTCGGAAGTCTACCACCTATCCCAAGGACGCGAGACTTAGATGGAATCAAAGCATTCCTGAAAGCAGAACAATCTGTCACAGACGCAAGTGCTGAGGCATAACCCAATAAATGAGAGTTGTAGAGAGTTAAATGAGCGCAAAAATTCTTGCTATCGATACAGCGACTGAAAACTGTTCAGTTGCGTTGTTGGCTAATGATCAAGTGATTTCACGTAGCGCGGTTGCACCACGCGATCACACCAAAAAAGTACTGCCAATGGTTGATGAAGTACTCAAAGAAGCTGGCCTGACTCTACAAGAGCTGGATGCGTTAGCGTTTGGACGTGGTCCAGGTAGCTTTACTGGCGTTCGTATCGGTATTGGTATCGCACAAGGTTTGGCGTTCGGTGCTGACTTACCTATGATCGGCGTTTCAACGCTGGCTGCAATGGCTCAAGGTAGCTATCGCTTACATGGTGTGACCGATGTCGCTGTGGCCATTGATGCACGTATGGGTGAAGTTTACTGGGCACGTTACACTCGCCAAGCAAACGGTGAGTGGGCAGGGGTGGATGCAGAGTGCGTAATTCCACCAGCACGTCTCGTTGAAGAAGCACAAGCAGACGACAAAACGTGGACGACAGCAGGTACTGGTTGGGATGCTTACCAAGAAGTATTAGCAGGCCTACCGTTTAATTTGACGCATGGTGACGTTCTGTACCCTGATTCACAAGACATCGTGATTCTTGCTGAACAAGAATTTAAAAAGGGTAATACCGTGCCGGTCGAAGATTCGAGCCCTGTTTATTTACGTGATAATGTGACATGGAAAAAACTTCCTGGTCGCGAATAGTCCGTTTTTCATTAACCTGACAAAAAGCAGGGCGTTTGCCCTGTATTTTTATGGAGTGCTATGGCGTCGATTAATGGCTTGCCTCCTTCTTTGATTCCCGGTGCAAATCGCACTCATAAAGCCAGTCAAAAGAAGCAGGTAAATAAATCACAAACAAAGCAGCCTGTAGGTCAGCCTTCAAAGGTTGCTAACGCCGTGGCGCACTCCATAAAACACGTGGATGAGTCCCAAATTCACCGAGCTCAAGTGCAATATGACCTTCCTGAAGGGGGCGCACGTAAAGCAATGGAGCAGTACATGGATGTCATGAATCGAGCTAAAAAAGAGGAACTGGCTCAATTACTTGGTGTCGATATTTACGTGTGAGATCTCCCCAGCTTGGGGTTACTAATATTGAAAGGTGGTTTATGAAGGTTTTTGGACGGTTTTTTCTCGCATTATTTGCTACGGTTGGTTTGTCTGCGTGTAGCTCGTTGCCTGAGGAGCTAAATGCAAGCACAGAATTGGTCGTTACAGACTATAAAGCTTTTGCTGAGTCTCAGGGGCAAGTGAGTGAAGATGTTCGCCTTGGTGGAATCATCGCTAAAGTGGATAACTTTAAAGATAAAACGCGTCTAGAGATTGTAAACCTTCCTATCAGTAAGTCTGGTAAACCTGATATCGATGAAGAGCCTACGGGACGTTTTGTCGCCTATTTTGATGGCTATTTAGAGCCTGTCGCCTTTAGTGAAGGCCGTTTGGTGACGGTTGTAGGCAAAGGAGCAGGGGAAGAAGAAGGAAAGATCGGTGAGCACGGTTACATCTTCCCGGTAATAAAGGGGGAAGGGTACCGTTTATGGAAAATTGAAGAACGTGTACGCATGTATGACTCGCCAACCTACTTTTACCCATGTTACTCGATTAACTGCCGCATGTGGCGTAATGATTTCCCACAAGACGGTAAAGTGATAAAACAGGTCAAATAATCTGCGATGCATGAGCGTCAATTCGAGCTTCCTGCCGGCAAAATGGCAGCCCTTGAGATAGGGAACGAGAAAACGGCTGACTTGTCAGTCGTTTTTCTTCATGGGTGGTTAGATAATGCGGGCAGCTTTAAAGCGCTCATGGAGCAGTTGAATCAACTTAATCCTCACTTACACCTCCTCGCCATCGATCATTTTGGTCACGGTTTATCGAGTCATAAATCTCACGATAATTATTACCCCTTTCACGACTATATTGCCGATTTGTATCAGTTTTTGGACGAATTATCACCAAACAGACTGATATTAGTAGGGCATTCACTTGGTGCTTTAATCGCAAGTTGCTATAGTGCTGCGTTTCCAGAGCAGGTCGAAGCTCTTGTGCAAATTGAGGGAGCAGGACCTCTTACTGAAGATCCTACTAACAGTTTGCCTCGTCTTCGCGATGGCGTTTTAAGTCGAATAAGACAGCAAAACAAGCCAGAGCGAGCCATTGCCTCCTTCGATCTGGCGTTAAAATTACGCGTGCAAGCCAACCAATTAACCGCTGAGCAGCTTCTGCCGATAGTCGAGCGAGGAACGGAGCAGCGAGGAGATAAATGGTATTGGCGGCATGACGCCAAGTTAAAATGTGCGTCGCTTTACCGAATGGCGCAAGCGCATGCTAACTCGATTACCAGCCAAATACGTTGTCCTCATTTGATCGTATTAGGCGATCAAGGATTTCAGAATTTACCATCTAACCAAGCTGATTGGGGAGAGAACCCGCCGCAAGTGGTTTCTGTCAAGGGTGGTCATCACTGTCATTTAGAGCAAATACTCGAGGTCGCAACGCGAATTCTTGGTGTAGTTAACAAAATTTAAACAAGTGTTTGAGAGTTGCGTGCTCAAGCACGTTCGCTGTGCTGTAATAGCTTTCAAAATAAAAAGGACGCTATTTTTTAGCCAGTTATAAACGAGGAGTAACATCGTGGATAAACCATGGCTTTCACGTTATCCAAGTGACGTACCTGAAACCATTAATCCAGAGCAATATGAGTCTTTGGTAGAAATGTTTGAGCAGTCTGTACAAAAATATGCAGACCAACCAGCATTCATGAACATGGGCTCGGTTATGACCTTCCGTAAATTGGAAGAGCGTAGTCGCGCATTCGCAGCGTATCTGCAAAACGAGTTAAAACTGCAAAAGGGTGACCGTGTTGCTCTGATGATGCCAAACCTACTGCAATACCCAGTGGCGTTGTTTGGTATTTTGCGTGCAGGTTGTATCGCCGTAAACGTTAACCCACTTTACACTCCTCGTGAACTTGAGCACCAATTGAATGACTCAGGTGCGACGACGATTGTGATTGTATCTAACTTTGCGAACACGCTAGAACAAATCGTCGATAAAACACCAGTTAAACACGTGGTGTTAACCAGCCTTGGTCAAATGCTGCCACGAGCGAAAGGTACGATTGTCGATTTTGTCGTGAAGTACGTTAAGGGCATGGTGCCTAAGTATGATTTACCTGGTGCAATCTCAATGCGTCAGGCTCTACGTAAAGGTCGTCGTCTACAATACGTTAAACCGTTTATGTCTGGGGATGACATCGCATTCCTGCAATACACGGGCGGTACGACAGGCGTCGCGAAAGGTGCGATTCTTACACACCGTAATATGATTGCGAACGTTTTACAGGCGAAAGGCGCGTACGGGCCGGTTTTATCTCCAGGCCGCGAATTGGTCGTGACAGCGCTACCGCTGTATCACGTATTTGCTCTTACCGTAAACTGTTTACTGTTTGTCGAAATGGGTGGCCGTAACCTACTTATTACCAACCCTAGAGATATTCCAGGATTCGTAAAAGAGCTACAAAAGCATCCGTTTACTGCGATCACGGGCGTGAATACCTTATTTAATGCTTTGATCAACAACGAAGACTTCCACGAGTTGGATTTCAGTAACCTACGTTTAGCCGTTGGCGGCGGCATGGCAGTGCAGCGCTCAGTGGCAGAAAGATGGCAGAAGACCACGGGTTGTTACCTACTAGAAGGTTACGGCCTAACCGAGTGTTCTCCATTGGTTGCGGCATACCCGCATGACCTTGTTGAATACAATGGATCGATTGGCCTGCCTGTGCCATCAACGGAAGTTCGCATTGTGGATGAAGAAGGCAATGCTCTTGCGAACACTGAAACTGGTGAACTTCAAGTTCGCGGTCCTCAGGTTATGCAAGGCTACTGGCAACGACCTGAAGCAACGAAAGATACGATCAACGAAGACGGTTGGCTATCAACGGGCGACATTGTTAAGTTCGATGATGAAGGCTTCCTGCACATCGTTGACCGTAAGAAAGACATGATCTTGGTATCAGGCTTTAATGTTTACCCGAACGAAATCGAAGACGTTGTAGCGCTACACGGCAAAGTCCTTGAAGTGGCCGCTATTGGTCAACCGCACGAAGTCTCTGGTGAATTAGTGAAGATCTATGTCGTGAAACGCGACCCGAGCTTGACCAAAGATGAAGTGATTACGCATTGTCGTCAGCACTTAACTGGCTACAAAGTGCCTAAGTTGGTTGAGTTCCGTGAAGACCTCCCTAAAACCAATGTCGGTAAGATCTTGCGTCGTGTTCTGCGTGAAGAGAACGACGCTGAACTTGCGAAGAAAAGCGCATAAGCCGATTTCGTCGAGTCGAAAGATTTAAAAAATGATAGAATGCCAGCGTTTTGCTGGCATTTTTTATAGCGAGAAGTATGTGAATTATCAAATTATTACCAAAAACAAAGACCTAGAAGAAGTTTGCATTCATGCCCGAGAGGCAGATGTAGTGATGCTGGATACCGAATTCGTCCGTATTCGCACTTTCTACCCGCAGTTAGGTCTGATTCAGCTTTTCGATGGTAATCGCCTCTCGCTGATTGATCCGACCGAATTAACGGATATGACGCCGTTCGTAGCGCTATTAAAAGATACTTCCGTGTTAAAAGTGCTGCATGCCTGCGGTGAAGATTTAGAAGTTTTCCAAAATGCATTTGGTTGTACGCCGTTCCCTATGGTAGATACTCAGTTGATGGCGGCCTTTCTCGGTCACGGCCTATCGACAGGCTTCGCATCGCTGGTGGAAGAATATTTAGGCGTAGAGCTAGACAAAAGTGAGTCACGTACTGACTGGATGGCCCGACCGTTGACGCAAAAGCAATTAGATTATGCTGCTGCAGACGTGCATTACTTGTTACCGTTATACGAGAAGCTGTTCGATAAGGTGACGCAAGCAGGTTGGTGGGAAGCCGTACAACAAGAAAGTGATTTGTTGGTTTCAAAACGCATTCGCGTCACTAATGAAGAGAATGCCTACCTTGATATTAAAGGTGCTTGGCAGTTAAAACCTTCTGAACTGGCCATTTTAAAGCCTCTAGCGATGTGGCGTTACCGTGAAGCAATCAAACGAGATTTAGCGCTGAACTTTATCTTCAAAGAAGGTGACCTGTTAACAGTCGCTCGTCTTGGCTTAACTAACTTTAAGAAGATGGAGGCGGAAGATATTGATATCCGAGCGATTAACCGCCATGGCGCGAAGATTGCCGCTATTGTTAAACAAGCGAAGCAAACACCTTCTGAAGAGTATCCAGCAAAAATTGAACGCTTAATGGATTATCCAGGTTACAAACAAGTCTTCAAAAATATGAAAGACATAGTGAAATCGGCGTCGCAGAAGTCTGGCTTAGCAACGGAGTTCCTTGCTTCTAAAAAGCAGATTAATCAGCTAATCAGTTGGGTGTGGAAAAAAGATCGCGATCCAGAAGTGTTGCCTGACTTGATGCAGGGCTGGCGCTTGGATCTACTCGGCGACAAGATGAACAAAGCATTAAAGTAATAAAAGATTAAAAGGTTGGCCTCGGTGCCAACCTTTTTCATTCAAATCTGAGCATTCAATCTCGCGAGGAAAAGTGGTTTACTTCTCGTCGTCTGGTAGCTTCACATTGAGCTCAAGAACTGAGATATCGTCGTCTTTGTGCTCAAATGTTAAGTCAACCATATTTGGATCAATTGCCACGTACTTACTGATCACCTTCAAGATGTCCTCTTTCAATTGAGGTAAGTAAGAAGGCGCTGGATCATTTTGGCTGCGGCGCTCAGCAACAATGATTTGCAAACGCTCTTTAGCTAGATTCGCAGAAGTTTTCTTCTGTGGACGGAAAAATTCTAATAATGACATGTCTAGCCTCCAAAGAGTCGTTTAAAGAGTCCTTTCTTCTCCTCAGTAAGGAAACGAAATTCAACCTGATTGCCTAATAAGCGATCAACGGTGTCAGAATAAGCCATGCCCGCATCGGTGTTATCGTCAAAAGTAACCGGTACACCTTTGTTTGACGCGTTAAGCACGGCTTGGCTTTCTGGAATCACGCCCAGTAGTGGAATATGTAAGATCTCCTCTACGTCCTCAACGCTTAGCATTTCGCCTTGAGTGACGCGAGATGGGTTGTAGCGAGTCAGTAGCAGGTGCTGTTTTACTGGCTCTAGCCCTTGTTCTGCGCGCAGGGACTTAGAATCTAAAATACCGAGAATGCGGTCAGAGTCACGCACAGAAGAGACTTCTGGATTCGTTGTGACAATGGCTTCATCGGCGTAGTACAAGGCCATCAATGCGCCTTGTTCGATACCTGCTGGTGAATCACAAATAATGAAATCAAAGCCCATTTCATCAAGTTCGCCGAATACGCGCTGAACACCATCTTTTGTCAGTGCGTCTTTATCACGAGTTTGAGAAGCAGGAAGAATGAATAGGTTGTCCGTGCGCTTATCTTTGATCAGCGCTTGGTTTAATGTCGCTTCGCCGTTAATGACGTTTACAAAGTCATACACGACACGGCGCTCACAGCCCATGATTAGGTCGAGGTTACGCAAACCGATATCAAAATCGATCACCGCGGTCTTTTTTCCCTTCAGAGCTAGACCAGAGGCGATGGCTGCGCTTGAAGTGGTTTTACCAACGCCACCTTTACCAGACGTTACTACAATAATGCGTGCCATTTTTTTTCCTTTTTAGATTAAATCGCGAGAACTTCTAAATGTAATGATTCATCGGCTTTACTGATCATTACTTTCTTTTGCCAGTACTCGCTTTCAATTTGATCGCTTAACCAGTAGTCACCCGCAATGGATACCAGTTCTGCTTGTAAATCGTGGCAAATAATACGCGCTTCCTGCTGACCACTTGCGCCTGCAATCGCACGGCCTCGAAGTGTGCCATGGATATGAATAGAGCCGTCAGCGATGACTTCAGCACCAGCACTTACGTGCGCTAACACCACCAAATCACCATCTTTCGCGTAGATCTGTTGTCCTGATCGAACAGGCGTGCGAACTACTTTCGTTGGTGCCATTTTGGCTGGCGCCTGGCTTGGTGATTTGCTTGCCGACATAATGGCGAAGCCAGCTTCGGAAGCAAGATTTTGTACACGCTTGTCTTTACAGCCCGTTACACCGACCGGAATAAAACCAGCATCTGAGATGCCTTGTTTAAGCTTAGGGAAATCAATGTCGCCTTGTACTTTTGCTATATTGATTACCAAAGGCGCGGATGCAAAAAAAGAAGGTGCTTGAGAAACTTTTTCTTGCAAAAATTCGACAGTCTTTGCGATCTCATTGTCAGAAAGGTGTAAAACTGACAATGTAAAACTGCTACCTTTAAGGTCTGGTGAATGGGTCATCGTGGACTTCTTGCCTTTATTGAAAGAGCGTTGCCTTAAACTAGGTTTGTCATGTTATATTTCATCCTTTGACGCAGCAAGTTCTCTCGTGGGCAAATAGGTGAATTAATCTCAAATTTGCTATTAAGTTTGCGAGAATTTGACGTTTTCAACCTAATCCGCACTCAACGCGGCTAAATCAGCATAAAAGGCGTGTCATGCTTTGTTCTATTTATAAAAGCTCGAAAAAAGAAGGTACTTATCTCTATATTCCGAAAAAGGATGATTTTTCACAGGTTCCTGACACCTTAATGCAGATGTTCGGTAAGCCTATCGCTGTTATGACGATTAAACTTGATGGCCGTAAATTGGCACAAGTTGATATCGAAAAAGTGAAGGCTTCATTGCAAAATGATGGCTTCTTTTTGCAGGTTCCGCCTCCGCCGGAGAACCTACTAGAAAAGTACAAAGAACAAAAAGCCCAGCAGAAAGGCGAATAACGTCATCGTTTTTCATCTGGGATTTCTGCCTTGCTCAAGGAGGGCAATATGAAAAAAATACTGGCTACCATGCTTAGCGTTGGTGTGTGTACCTCGGCTTTTGCAAGTAGCGAGGGTTTCGATGAATACTTGAATAAGCTGCGTGCTGAAGCGCGTGATAAAGGTATCTCAGAGCAGGTCATTAGTGCTGCTTTTGCGAATGTTGAGTACAAGCCTCGAGCAGTAAAAGCGGACCGAAACCAACCAGAGAAGAAACTGACGTTGGATGAATACATTCCTCGCGCGGTGCCCGAATGGAAGGTGAAGCAAGCCAGACAGCTCTATAAAGAGCATTACACCGAGCTAAAGCGTATAGGCGATGAGTACGGTGTGCAGCCTCGCTTTATCGTGGCGCTGTGGGGTGTAGAAAGTAACTTTGGTAAATTTACGGGTAACTTCAAAGTGATTGACGCGCTATCGACAATGGCATTTGAAGGTCGTCGTGAAGAGTTTTTCCGTAAAGAGACCATGTCGGCATTGCAGATCCTCGATCAAGGCCATATTGAACTAGAAAACTTTAAGGGGTCATGGGCTGGTGCGATGGGGCAATGTCAGTTTATGCCAAGCTCTTTTCTTCGTTTTGCCGCTGACGGCAACGGGGATGGTAAAAAAGACATTTGGCAATCTGAAGCCGACGTATTTGCATCAACTGCTAACTATTTGAGCAAGTCCGGCTGGGATGACAAATACACTTGGGGTCGCCAAGTGAAAGTCCCTAAAGGCATTGATCGTAGCTTAGAAGGGCGCACGGCTGAAAAAGGTAAATACCTTCAGGAGTGGAGCAAACTTGGCATCACAAAATACGACGGTAGTCCGTTGCCAAAACTGGATGAAGACATCAAAGCATGGTTGATCATGCCGGACGACGAAAATGGTCGTACGTATCTGGTTTACAATAACTACAACGTACTGATGAAGTGGAACCGCTCTTACTATTTCGCACTCGCCGTGAGTCACTTGGCTGACCGAATCAAATACTGAGCTGTTATCAAATAATCACTTGGCATCCAGTATTCAATATGAGGGCTCTTCGGAGTCCTTTGTTTTTCCTATAATCAAATCGAGGTAAAGCGTGTTATCTGAACGTGCCGCACAAATGGTGATTTTCTCCGCTCTTCTTAAACATAAAAGCTTCACAGCGGCTGCAAAGAGCTTAGGCGTGTCGGTGTCTCATGTGAGTAAGCAGTTGAGTCAGCTAGAAGCGTCTCTTGGTATCAAGCTTGTTCAACGCACTACGCGAAGCTTTACGCCGACTGAGGCAGGGAAAACCTTTTTTCATCACTGTGAGCAAGTGGTACAAGCGGTGAGCAGCGCCACATTAGAGATGGAGACCCAGCGGGATGAAGTGGCAGGTTTGGTACGTCTTGGATTGTCGCAATCATTTGGTACCTTACACATTATCCCAGCGATTCAAGAGTTACGCGAACTGTATCCTCAACTTCAAGTGGAGGTGCATTTGTTTGACTATAAGGTCGATATGTTAGCCGAAGGGCTCGATTTATGGGTGACCAACAACGAGCATTTGCCTGAAGGCTACATTGCGCAGCGTTTGACGGATTGCCAGTTTGTTGTGGCGGCATCACCAGATTACTTATTGAAACATGATACGCCAACAGAGCCGGATGACTTGTCTTCTCACAACTGTCTTATATACAGAAGCTGGGAGCGTGACTATACGGGTTGGGCGTTTACTAAAGATCAGCAGGAGTTGAACGTAAAAGTTTCGGGCAACTATTCAGTGGATCTGGCAGAAGCCGTTCGGGATGCCGCTATTGCAGGTTGGGGTATTGCCTACCTTGCCACTTACTTACTGGGTGATGAGTTTAGGACGGGTAAGTTAATACAATTGTTACCGGATTGGAAAGCAAGCCAGTCGATGCCGTTTTATGCGGTGTATCCAAGCCGCCAACATATGCCCAAAAAAATATCCGCAGTGATTAACTTCATCAAACAGAAGATCGGTAACCCGTGTCATTGGGATCAACGTCTAGCGCCTTACATCTCTATTCCTAAGTAACAGGATCAATGACGTTATTGAACGGCACATAAGGTGATTCACTTCACAAAAATTTTTCCAGAACTAGAAACATCTTTTCCATATAGAAATAATAAGAATAAGCAAACGTTTATATTTATATAATTCAATGCCTTATAGTTAAGGTTAATTATTGGGCGCTTAAACTTTTCACACTGTTAACATCCTCAACTTGCAGCATTTTGAGTCCACTATACAATCCGGTGCCTTCCATATCCCCCTTCTGTCGGATTCATTTTATGAACTCAATTATTGGTATCGTAGCCATACTATTCGTAGCATGGCTACTTTCTACAAATAGAAAAAATATAAAGCTGAGAACAGTGTCGTTTGCGTTTGCTTTGCAGGTACTGTTTGCGTTGTTGGTTTTATATGTACCAGCAGGACGAGATGCGCTGAATTCAGTGAGCAGCGTAGTGTCGAATTTGATCAACTATGGTCAAGAGGGCATTGCGTTTTTATTCGGTAATTTGGCGACAGGGGGCTTCACCTTTGCGATCAATGTTCTGGGTATCATCGTTTTCTTTTCCTCTCTTATCTCAGGTCTTTATCACATTGGCGTGATGCCAAGAATCATCAACTTTATCGGTGGCGGTATTCAAAAACTGCTGGGTATCGGTCGTGCGGAGTCTTTGTCTGCTACGGCGAATATCTTTGTTGGCACCATTGAAGCACCATTGATGGTAAAGCCTTACCTAAAACACATGACTGACTCGCAGTTCTTTGCGGTGATGACAGGTGGTTTGGCATCAGTTGCTGGTGGAACGTTGGTCGGTTACGCATCACTGGGCGTCGACCTTAACTATCTTATTGCTGCTGCATTTATGTCGGCACCTGCGGGCTTGCTGATGGCAAAAATTTTAATGCCAGAAGATACGGATAAAGCAGCAGATATCGACATTAGCCAAGTTGAAATTCCACGTGCAACCAACGTAGTAGAAGCATTAGCCGATGGTGCAATGGCGGGTGTACGCATTGCTGTATCGGTAGGTGGTACGCTATTGGCTTTCATCAGTGTCATTGCAATGTTAAACGGCATGCTAGGTTGGATTGGTGATCTTGTTGGGACGCCACTAAGCTTCGAGCTGATCCTAGGTTATGTATTCGCACCTGTCGCTTGGTTATTAGGTGTACCATGGCAAGAAGCAACCACAGCAGGCTCGCTGATTGGTAATAAGATTGTGGTGAATGAGTTCGTTGCCTTCATCCAGCTTGCTGAAGTGAAGTCTCAACTCAGTGAACACTCACAAGCAATCGTGACGTTTGCTTTGTGTGGTTTTGCAAACATCTCAAGCATGGCGATGCTGATTGGTGGGTTGGGCTCATTGGTACCTGAAAAGCGTGCATTTGTTTCTAAACATGGTTTCCGTGCGATTATCGCTGGTGTCATGGCGAACTTAATGAGCGCTTCGATTGCGGGCGTGATTTTAAGCCTGTAATTGAAAGAGATACCTAAAATTAGCAAAAAGGCTCCTTGCGGAGCCTTTTTCGTATCTGAAGTTTACGTTATTTGTCTGTGTGGAACTGCTCGCAAGCGAGCATCGTGTTCTCAATTAAGCTTGCGACGGTCATTGGGCCAACACCACCAGGGACAGGAGTAATAAAGCTCGCACTTTCACGTGCTTTATCGTATTCCACGTCGCCAACTAGCTTGCCTGAATCAAGACGGTTAATGCCGACATCGATAACCACTGCACCTTTCTTAATCCACTCTCCAGGGATGAAGTTTGGCTTACCAACCGCAACCACGACAACGTCAGCTTGACGCACATGACTCTCTAGGTCTTTGGTAAAACGGTGACATGTTGTTGTCGTGCAGCCCGCAAGCAGCAGCTCAAGTGTCATAGGACGACCAACAATGTTTGATGCACCGACCACAACAGCATGTTTGCCACGAAGCTCTATGTTGTAACGGTCTAGTAGGGTAATGATGCCCTTTGGCGTGCAAGAGCGAAGCTTTGGAATACGTTGCGCAAGACGACCAACGTTATAAGGGTGGAAGCCATCCACGTCTTTCTCTGGGTGAATGCGCTCTAAAACATGTGTTGTGTCGATGCCCGCAGGAAGGGGTAATTGCACTAGAATGCCGTCAATTTCATCATCGTTGTTTAATTCATCAATCAGCGCTAGTAACTCTTCTTCTGAGCTAGACGCAGGAAGGTCAAAAGACTTAGAAACAAACCCAACTTCTTCACATGCGCGGCGTTTGCTACCGACATAAACCTGAGAAGCAGGATCTTCACCAACTAGAACCACTGCTAAACCAGGGGCACGTAGCCCAGCTTCAACACGAGCTTTAACACGTGCTGCCACTTCGGATCGAACAGTTTGGGAAATGAGAGTTCCGTCTATATTTTGAGCAGTCATGACTTTCCTTATAAATTAAGAAGGCAAATTATCTGCGGCGCATTGTCGCAGAATTTCTTATTAACATCCATACGCAAACGTTTGCTTTGTGGTGTTTTTGAACATTAAGCGTTTTGATGGACTTTTTTTAGGCATTCAGATCAGAATGTTATGAAAACCCGTTGATTTACCCGTTTGAACTCGTATAATCCTGTCCCTGTAGCGCGCCCTTAGCTCAGCTGGATAGAGCACGTCCCTTCTAAGGATGTGGTCGTAGGTTCGAATCCTACAGGGCGTGCCATTTATTCTGCGGGCACAGTCTTTCTTACTGTTTACTAAGAGGACTGTGCCATGCAATCTATGACTCCCGTCACACTATCTAACCCAACACTGAACACTCCTGTACCTGTCTGTGTGGATTACTACATCCAAGTTAAAGCCCAATATCATAAGTCTTACTTAGGTACGTTACAGTACCGTCTAGCTCGTATCAGTAAGCATTACAGCAGCATGACTGTTCGTGACCTTACTGTATCTCCTGATGCTCGTGAGAGTATTCAATCCTTTATTGATTCCCGATTAAAGAAAGTTAAATCTGGCACTGTTCGTAAAGATGCCAGTGCATTACAGGCTATGTTGAACTGGTTACGCAGAGACATAGGACTGAACATCCCTGATATTTTTAAGCAGATTAGAATCCCATCCGATTACGGTGTAAGACAGTTCGTTCCTACTGATGAGCAGGTCTATTCAGTAATCAGTCATTTACCAAGCGATGAACTCAAAGATGCTACTTTGCTACTGGCAGAGACAGCTTGCCGTAGGAATGAAGTGCTTAGGTTGCGTATCTGTGATTGTCACCTTGATAAAAGGTATGTGCAACTAGTTGATACCAAGAACGGTGAAGATAGGAAAGTTCCTTTGAGTTCAGCAGCTATGGCAGTAGTTCGTAAACGTCTTGAGTTGGTGCAGGGGAGGGCAGATACTTATCCACTGTTCAGCGTTATGCCTGAGTATCTTAGTAAGCAGTTCCGTAAAGCTGCTGATAAAGAGGGATTGTCTGAATTCGTTGTTCACAGTTTAAGGCACTACCGATTGAGTAAGTTGATAGCAGCAGGGCATGATGCTGTGCTTGTTAGCAAGGTATCAGGTCACAAAGACCATAGGATGCTGAATAGGTATGTGAAGCTGGATGCTACTGATTTAGCCTCAATGCTATTCGACTAGATATTGAAGCCGCTTGCACTACATTGCCACACAAGAGATTAAAAATTTAGCGGGGATTCTGTTAACGCAGAGTCCCCGTTTTTTTTTATCTGCAAGAAAAGCTTGAACCCTCACTATTAGAGAAGTAGATATCTCGAGACCCCACACCATTAGAGAAATAGACACCTCGAGTCAACGAAAGACTTTAACGAACGCACTATGCACGGAAGTAGTTCTGCAAGGGCTAACTATACCGTCAGGGGACAGGATTTTAATATCTCCCACAGGTAGTAAATACAGTATTCCGTTAGGAAAGCACCTGTATTTGTTTATGCACGTAGTAGGTGCAGAGCAACTACCCGTAGGGGACAGGATATATAGTAATAATGAGTTATGAGTGAGGTAGATATGGCTAGACCGAATAAGGTAATCACAGCAATCAATAAAATGCTGGATGAGCACAGGTATCTGACAGCAAAGCAGATACAGGTTGGACTTGGATATAAGAGTCAGGGAGCAGTAGCTAATGCGCTGAATAGATACATCAGTCAGGGTAAGTTACAGCGTGTTGATGTGCTTGGGTTGAAAGCATTCGAGAAAAGGGATTCATCTCTACGGGATTCATCGAAGATGAAACCCTCTGCTTCGATGAAGCCCGTAGAGAGGGGAGGGCAATCAACATGCCCGTAGAGAGTGTGGAGTGCAGCGGGGGCTTACTTCCGTCACAACATTTAATAAGAGGGTCACAGCATTATGAACATGAACTTACCATAAACCGCCTATGGGAAACCAGAGGGCAAGGAAGCATACGGATTTACAAATTGCTGAGGTTGTTGCCCTGCGTGAAAAGTATCGCATTGGATACGGTCAGATTAGTTATTTAACAGGGATTCCAAAGGGTACGTGCAGGGCGTATTGCGTGGGAGAGAGGGCGCAGACGCTGTTGAATTCCAACGAGTTCAATCAAAGGGTTGATGAGATTAAGCGCATGCTCTCCCAGCATCCACCAGCGAGTCGTAAAGGGGTGCAGGAAAGCAAGGCAGAGATGCGTGCTCGATTGCGGAAGGAGAGGCAAGACAGGCTTGCTGACGAGGCGATACCGCATACTCCTGTGCCGACACAGAAACAGGTACAGGCAGCAGCCATGCACAGGGCAGCAGCTATGCTGCAGCGAGGGCAGCAGCCCGTTATCAGTGAAGCGGATAGCCTACGCAAGCGAGTACAAGAACGGGGACGAGTGCCGCAATGGGTCGATGCTGCGTTGAGGCGAGGGGATTACCAAAGGGTTGAGAAGTGGTTGACCCGATAAGAAATCCAGAGTCTGAAATCAGGGGTTCTGGAGCAGGGTGTTTTTAGAGGGGGGAGACTCGGGAGCCCTTATGTAACAAGGGTTGAGGGGTGGGGACACTTTTTTACCCATCCTCTTATATACGGAGAAGAACATGGCGAGAAAGAAGCATACGTTCACATGCAAGAGATGCGGGAACGAGTACACAGCATGGCGTGAGTACAAGAAGAAACGATGTAGTGATGCATGCGTTGCAGTGGATTGGTCACACGGTTTTATGAGGTGGCTAGAGAGAACAACCAAACGACACGGAAGTTACGAGGAAGCATTTAAAGAGTTCGATGCATTTGAAGTTTATCAAGTGTACCGACACGCACAAGTGATGCGCGGGTACTGGCGAATTGATGGTGAGATAGGGGTTACGATGCGCGTGGATATTGCGCACCTATACCCAGTGAGTACGGAATGGATTAGCCCACTAGCAGCATGGAACCTCGTCCCCGTACCGGAAGTGTTCAACAGGGCACTAGGGGATAAGGTGTTCAGACGACACTGCCACACTGGAGTCAAGAAAGTAGATGGTACACGTATCGAGGATGTGAAAGCGTGGTTGCTCACGAACACTAACCTGATGCAATTGCTACGGCAGAAAGAGTTAGTGAAGCGAGATGAGGGTGAAGAGGATAAAATCTACAGCTTCAAGTCTCCGTGCATTGCGATACCGCAAAGTGCAGAACGATTACTGGATATGCCAGAGGATACGTACAGCACCAAGAACGTAGAGCAAACGGATACCCTAACGAATCGGTTACTGGATGGCACGATACTAGAGGATGCTGAACCGTACATTCAAGAGCACTTGATAAGCGGCAGCAGAGGGCGTGTAGCTGCGTTCTTGGAAAGGTATGAGGCAGACATAGCCAAGAATGAACAAGACGACGGACACGCCGCTGAACGTGCGTATCAATCGGTACAAGCACAACTACACAAGATGGGCGGCGCAGCTATGCGACTAGCCATAGCGGAGGAACAGCAGAGGAGGGGACACATTTTTACCCATCCTATTAAGGGAGGTAAGAATGAACAGATTCACAGCACTTTACGGTGAACCAGAGGAAACTCTGGGAGGTATCCCCAAAGACAGCACGTGGCATTCAGTCGGGTGGAACCCACCGGACGATGAGAAAGATGATGAGGAGAATGAAGCATGAGGATGGTTGAGCAGTTGCTCGCGGATAATCCGATAGCAAATGGAGAGGGACGGGGGAGCATGAAAGCCCCGCCCCAAAGACCAAAACAGTAGTAGACGAGATGCCCGCACATGCGGGCTTCGTTGTATTTGAAGGGGAGGATTATGAACACAGATACTTTTAAGAATGGGAAGAGCACAGTTATCAAGATGGGAACGCAAGAGGCACGAGATATCGTGTGCAGTCCGTCAACTCATCACAGGGCAGTTAACCTGATTGGGCAGACATTCGGCAGGTTGACTGTAGTTCATGCAGCAAAAAGACGGTCAGGTCGTGCAGAGCAACGATGGAAGTGCAAATGCGAGTGCGGGTCAGGATATGTGCTAGTGCGTAGCAATAGTTTAACAAGTGGTCATACGGTATCCTGTGGTTGTAGTAGTCGTGAAGTAGCGGCAGTTAAAGCGGTGAAACAGTTTACTACTCACGGTTTATTCACCCATCCTTTGTATCAAACATGGGCGAGCATGCGGGCACGTTGCTACAGAGAAACGGCAACAGGATATAAATCTTACGGTGCGAAAGGAGTTAAGGTTTGTGAGCGTTGGAGAGACCCTATAACAGGGTTCAAAGCTTTTATTGAGGACATGGGTGAGAAGCCAACCGCAGAGCATACGCTGGATAGGATTAATCCCTTTGGGCATTACACACCGTTGAACTGCCGATGGGCAACACCAGAGCAGCAGGCGCAGAACACGCGTAAGGCTTGGGTTAAGGGAGGGCAATTAGGGTGGATTTAACCGAGAAGTTGATACAAGAAAATCCAATGGCTCGTGAACTGTGGGGTAGCGATGCCCCGATGGTGATTAGACCGAGGGAGAGTTTTCCCATAAGCAACTCATGTGCGTTATGCGGTAAAAAGTTGACGGGTAAAGCTAGGCACTTAGACCATCGTCACTCGACTGCGCTTATCCGTGGGTGGCTACATCCAGCGTGCAATGTGAACCTTGGTCATTGGGAGAAATCCGGTAACTGGAAATTCCACCAGCGAAGTGGAGTAACTAGAAATAGAGTGGAGGCGTATCTTATGCAGAGTGCATTGAAACCAGAGCAGTACCTTTATGAGCCACGAGTGAGTTTAGTTAGGCGATGCTATCGAGTCGTCATCAACAGCCCGACCAAGGAAGAAGCGAAAGCCCGTGCGGTTCAACGTGGACTGCCTTGGCTGTGGTGTTACACCTTGGCGGTACAACACGGATTAGATTGGGTGGAGGAGTAGAGTTATGCACAAGATTACAGTGTTTCATTTTATGCATGCGATAGCATGGTTTGTACCTAAAAGAATCTGTATAGGGTTCATGCAAGATACAGGGAACTACACAGAGCGTTACCCGTGGACTTGGGCGTACAGGTTAGCGGATTACTGGGAACAGGAGACCGAGAAGTTGTGCAATCGAGAGCAGCGGGATAGTGAGCTAAAACGTATCGGGGAGTTAAGGTCGGTAGCTGATGGTTCAACAGAATTTCACAGGAAATAGTGATGAACCAGACTGGAGTAACCGTGTGGAATAAATAGGATAATCTTGCACGGTTACTCCATTCACTTGCAAGCATAGTGGTTTTACCACGGTCGGGTCTGCCTGCAAGGATTCCAAAATCTCCCGGTCGCTCTAGGAATTTATATATAAATAAGCTGGGCGACCACGTAATAATAGTCAGCCCGTGGTTACTCCCAACTAAGAGTAATCACGCCGCACTTCTCCGACGGAGTTTCCATGGAAATCTTGTCCCTGAAGTGCAAGCGATGGATTTTAGGGAATAAATTTCGTGAGGGGGCAATCCCTCGACTTCAATATAGCTCGCGTCCCCCGTGCGGGTGTCGCCTGCGTGCGCAAGACACGACCTTTAGGAAAACTTGAGTGTTTCTGTCGGGTAAGGTGGCCGAGCAATCTGGCTGCTGGCGAGTAATGGAAATACTTCAGCGGGATTTACACCACACCATTAGAGAAGTATAAGTCTCCAGCGGTTGCACTGCGCGGTATTTGTTGACTGAGCAAGCGTGTTGCTGTGATGGAAGATACAGCTAGTACAGCTAGTACATCTATTACTCCAAGCACAGTCCTGTCGAGACAGTGCCCGTAGCTGGTGGATAAAGAGATGCAGTTCAAAAGATGCAACAGAATGCGAGCGTAGTAGCATAAAGGTACGGTACAATCCCTGAGATAAATGAGGGATTAGTGCATGTTAAATAACGAGATTTATGAAGTACCTACGAACAGACGATACTGGATGGTTAGGTCTAGTGGTGGACATTACTACAACCACTTCACTTCTAATAACTGTATTGGTATTGGGCATCTGAATGTACTGGATTTGGAGTCAAAGGCAGCAGGAGAGTTCAATAGCACTGAAGTTGAACTAAGGCATGCACTAAGACAGAAAGGCTTTGAGAAGAAGCGCTTTGATAAGTACAACAGACAGCTAAAGCAAGCTACTAAGTTTATCCATGAAATGGCTATCGGTGACTGGATTATTACGGTTGGTCAAGCTGGCTACAGGTACGGTGTAATCACCAGTAAGGCATACATAGAGCGAGAGCCTGTAGTTCTAAAGGGTGAGGCGAGAGGCTTTGCTGGTGATGCTGATATGCACTTGCGTAGGGACGTGAACTGGGGGCCAGTAATCCGCAGAGAGCATGTGCCGTATGGTCTTGCACAGGCTCTTCGAGCAAGACAGACGGTTACTTGTCTTGATGAGCATTGGCAAGCATTGTGCCATGCGATATACCCTGCTTTTGCTCAAGGTGAGGAGCTGTATCTATCAGTTAAAATAGGTACAGATAACCCGATTGGTAGTTACTCGATTGGTACGCTTCTGACATTGTTTAGTGAAATGGAAGTGCTTGCCAAAGAGGTAGGTAACGCCTTTAAGGATACAGAATATAGTCCAGAGGCTTTTGATGCTGTCTTTAAAGGTTACTTGAATGATGGATTATTAACTGTAACTAACAAAGCTTCCTACCATTCCCAAGGTGATGTGTGGTTGAAGTTTGCAGCGAAACATGCGTTCTGGTTCCACATACTGATGACATCAACAGTTTTACTTGGTAATGAATGGTTAGGAGTAAATGGTGTTATCCCTGACGAGATTCAACAACAATTGTGGCAGATGGCAATTGAGCGACTTACTGAGCATGATGCTGTGGAACAATTGCAGCAACTAGAATTAGATGTACCTAAGTTCCAAACCAAGGAACTAGAAGTACCTGTAGAGCGAGAGTTACCTGAGCTTGCGAACATGAATCAAGAAGCCTAGCTTGACAGAGAGGGGCACGGGACTTAGATTAAAAGACCAAGCACAATACCGTGCTTGATAGATTTAACGACTGTGCCCGTGCGATAGAGCACGTACAGGGAGCGAAGCGACTGCATTTCACTTCTAAGGATGTGGTCATTGGTTCGAATCCAATAGGGCGTGCCATTTATTCAAAAGCCCCGATAACTCTTTGAGTTGTCGGGGCTTTGTCGTTTTTAGGTTTTTGGCTGTAATTACCACTCTATCTACAACTTTTGAATGGCATTCTAGCCATTGCAATTTCTAGCAATTAATATGGACGCATATTAATTATCTTTCGTTAGTCTTTATGCCTGCCACTTCTAATTTTTATGACCAACACGCCGACTCTTTCGCGAAGCAATACACATCGCTCCAGTTTGAGGATGTCCACGCGAGTTGGAGAGTTTTCTGGCCCCAGGCTGGAGATCGCGTGTTAGATGTTGGCGCGGGCTCTGGTCGAGACGCGAAATGGATGGCTGAACATGGGTGTGAAGTTGTTGCGATTGAGCCTGCTCAAGCACTTCTAAGGCTTGGTAAGTCTTACTGTGGCGATTCCGTTACTTGGCTTGAAGATGCATTACCTAAGCTTGAGAAAACCATTAATCTTGGCTTTCGCTTCGATTTAATTCTTATCAGTGCGGTATGGATGCATCTTGCGCCTACGCACCGTGAACGTGCATTTCGCAAACTTGCAAATTTGTTAGCGCCTAATGGTCGATTGGTGATTAGCCTTCGTCACGGTGACTTTTCTGACGGTCGTAAAGCTTATCCGGTATCGGTTGAAGAGCTCGAAAAGTTTGCAAAGAATAGCGCTTTAATGGTGAGGAACGTATCTCTCGATGATGATCAGTTAAAGCGAACGGGTGTATCTTGGCAAACGGTAGTGATGTCTTTGCCTGATGATGGTTCTGGTGATTTGAATAAGGTTCGTCACATTATCGTCAATGATTCCAAATCGGCTACCTATAAACTCGCACTACTGCGTACTTTACTACGAATTGCAGATGCTCATTCTGGTGCAGTGGTTGATCGCAGCGAAGGTAAAGTTGCCATCCCATTAGGATTAGTTGGCTTGTATTGGATTCGTCAATTTAAGCGTTTAATCGATAAAGAGAACATCCAGCAAAGCTCGAACTCGTCTAAAGGGCTAGGTTTTATAAAGCCCGATGGTTGGGGCAGACTTTCCCATTTAAGTCCTGATGATCTTGCTATAGGCGCGACATTTTTTGGCGAAGACGCAGTGGCGCTGGATAAAGCAATAAAAGATAGCTTAAAAACCATAAAAGATGGCCCCGTCGCCTTTACCTATCAGGGCGATAAATCAAACCCTTACTTTGAAATGATTCGTTCAGCTAAGAAGCCAAAAAGTTCAATTGTTGTGGATAGCGAGTTCCTCAAAAGTTATGGGCTGTTTGTGTTGTGTGAAAGCCTTTGGGATTGTTTTCGATTGTATAACTCTTGGATTGAGCCGCTGGTGGTCAACCAGTGGATTATGGAAATGCAACGATTTCGGTCTAATCAAGAGCGGAGTATTCCACTGCAAACGTATCACGATTGTTTGGTCTGGATTGATAAAGACCATGATACGCGAGTCGTGCGAAAGAGAATTGAACCGTTGAAGCTCAGCCATTACGACATTGTCAGTGTATGGAGTGGAAGCAAATTACGAAATGAGTATCACGTTGATCACTGTTTGCCTTTTGCTTATTGGCCCAACAATGATAAGTGGAACTTACTACCAACATCTAAGGTTGAAAACCTAAACAAGCGTGATCGTATTCCTGCTAGCTATCGATTAAACGCATCCAAGCCGCGAATTTTGGATTGGTGGCAGTTAGCTTGGGGAGAGACGGATAATTTGAGTCGTACATTTTTTACCGAGGCTTCATTGTCGCTACCTAATGTGCCTGCATCTTGCCAAGATTTTGAGCATGTCTTTGAAGCGATGGGATTACAAATTCGTGGTGTTAAAAGTCGCCTTTGTATCGCGGAATGGTAATGTCTTGTTTGCCGTTACTGCGTGATATATGAACCTGATAGGCAACCAACAAAAAAGCGCTGGTTAACCAGCGCTTTTGTATTTACTAAGGGCATTACACCTTTTTAAAGATGATGGAGGTGTTGATGCCGCCAAAGGCGAAGTTGTTACTCATCAAATATTTCACGTCCAGCTCTCGGCCTTGTCCGGCAATGTAGTCTAAATCGCCACATTGCTCGTCGAGGTTTTCTAGGTTGAGCGTTGGGTTGAACCAACCTGTGTGCATCATTTCTAAACCTAGCCACGCTTCAATTGCGCCACAGGCGCCTAGTGTGTGGCCAAAGTAGCTCTTGAGTGAACTGATTGGCACTTTGCCCAGAGCATTCGCTGTTGCGTTGCTTTCCGCAATATCGCCGCGGTCGGTGGCAGTGCCGTGAGCAGATACATAGTCGATCTTCTCAGCAGGAATGCTCGCGTTTTTCAAAGCCATTTCCATACAGATTTGCATGGTTTCCATCTGTGGTTGAGTGACGTGTGCGGCATCACAGTTGCTGGCAAAACCTATGATTTCTGCATAGATTTTCGTGCCACGAGCGACGGCGTGTTCGTACTCTTCCAGAACCAGTGTTCCCGCACCTTCACCAATCACCAAACCATCGCGATCGGAGTCATAAGGTCTTGGTGTGCTTTTCGGGTCTTCATTCTTCAGACTGGTGGCAAAAAGGGTATCGAAGACAGCGGATTCCGTTGGACACAATTCTTCAGCGCCACCAGCAACCATGACCGTTTGGTAGCCGTGTTTGATCGCTTCGTAGGCGTAGCCGATTGCTTGGCTGCCGGAGGTACATGCACTGCTGGTTGGGATCACTCGGCCTTTCAAACCGAAAAATAGACCAACGTTCACCGCCGTGGTATGTGGCATCATCTGCACGTAAGTCGTTGCGGTGATCGCTTTAGTGGTTTTCTCATTCAGCATGACACCAAATGCGCCGATTGCGTCAGTACTGCCTGTTGACGAGCCGTATGCGATACCCGTTTGGCCATTGGTGAGTACGTCGTTACCAATCAAACCTGCTTGGCTTAGTGCGTTTTCTGTTGCGACGGTCGCTAATTTGGAAACACGCCCCATGCCACGTACTTGTTTGCGCTTGTAGTGCTTTGGCAGATCAAAATCTAAAATGGGTGCCGCGAGTTTAGTGTTCAAACCATCATACTGTTCGTAAGAAGGCATGTATTGGGTCGCGTTCTGGCAGTCACGCAGTTTTGGTTCGACAGATTGCCAATCGTTACCAAACGCAGTCACACCCGACATTCCGGTTACAACAACTCGACGGTTCATACTAGGCCTCCGTTTACCGAAATGACTTGGCGAGTTACATAGCCTGCGATGTCAGACATAAGGTAACTGACTAAACCAGCGACTTCTTCTGGCTCTCCCATGCGGCGCAAAGGAATTTGCGGCATCGCGTGTTCTTTCACGTATTCGTCTACCATGCCTGTGTCGATAAGCCCTGGAGCAACGCAGTTGACGGTGATTTTGCGTTTTGCCAGTTCAAGTGCGAGTGATTTTGTTGCACCAATTACGCCCGCTTTTGCTGCGCTGTAGTTGGTTTGGCCACGATTACCCATTAGGCCAGAGACTGATGCAAGGGTAACAATTCGGCCGCCTTTGCGCTTTTGCACCATTGGCATAACACAAGGGTGAAGAACGTTGTAGAAGCTATCTAAGTTGGTATGAATCACACCATCCCATTCTTCTTCGGTCATCGCAGGGAAAGCGGTATCTTTTGTGATGCCAGCGTTGTTTACGACGCCATAGTAAGCGCCGTGTTCGGCGATATCGGCTTCTAGCTTCTCACGACAATCTGCACGGTCACTGATGTCGAATTGGATAAGACGACCGCTACCACCATGCTGTTCGATGGTGTTTAGGGTGTCTTGCGCGCCTTGTTGATCGCCCATGTAATGGACAATGACTTGGAAACCATCTTTGGCTAATTGAACGGCAATGGCTTTACCGATGCCTTTGCTGGCACCTGTAACGAGGACTTGTCGGGTCATTGTTGACTCCTGATTTTCATTTCTTGTAATTTTTCTTCTGATGGAACGTAAACGTTCAATTGGCAAGTCGCTACAACAGTTCCTTGTAGCTCAATACGGGCTGAAAAAACCGCCATACCGTTATCTTCCATAACTTTTTCAGCATACACATCGAGCACCTGTCCGCGAGAAAACGTATCGCATTCAGACGTGTATCGACGGCTACCAAGTAAAAAGCCAATCGGTGGCGCTTGTTCTTTCATTAATGCGTGGTAACCAGACCACGCCGCGACAGATTGCGCCATAAACTCAATGCCAACGTAAGCTGGCACAGTTTGAGAGGCCGAGTCGAAGAACGGGTTGTGTTCTGCGATATCAACCTGGCAGTGAATCGTATCTTGTTGAACATCTAAAGCACGATCGACCAAGATCATTGGTTTGTCGTGTGGCAAAAGTTGTTCGATGGGAGGAAGTTTAGTCATGAGCGTAACCAAAAATAAGACTAATATTATTGCCACCAAAAGCAAAAGAGTTGCTGAGAATCGCTTTGTTACCCAGTTTGGTTGGCGTCTCAACTAACGATATATGGATATCGTCTGCTTTGGTTTCGCAGTGTTGCATTGGCAAGTCAAGGTTGTACTTGAGAATATGCCAAGCGATAGCGGCTTCCGTTGCACTTGCAGCGCCTAATGTGTGTCCGGTAAGTGGCTTTGTAGAGCTCACAGGGACGGAGTCACCAAAGCAGCGATGAATGGCTTTGCTTTCCATCGCATCGTTTAACGGCGTTGCTGTGCCATGCGCGTTGATGTAACCAATGTCTTGCGCTGTAAGTCCTGCATTGGCCAACGCTTTTTTCATCGCTTCTTCTGCGCCTAAACCTTCTGGATGTGGTGCGGAAATATGGTGTGCGTCTGAGCTGTCGCCAGCTCCGAGAAGAGCAACGGGCGCAGGTGTTTTGCTTAGCAACATTAATGCTGCGGCTTCGCCGATATTGATGCCGTTGCGATGTTGGTCAAACGGCTTACAAAGGGTATCGGATAGAGCTTCTAAACCGTTAAAGCCGTTTAGCGTTAGGCGACAAATGGTATCCACACCACCTACAATGACCGCATCAACAATGCCAGAGCGAATCAGGCGTTGCGCGGTTAAAAAGACACGACCACTAGAAGAGCAAGCGGTTGAAACTGAGTAATGTGGGCCGCTCAAATCAAAGTAGGCGGCAATAAAATCGCTGCAGTTGCCAAGCTCTTGTTTGGTGTAATGGTAGTCGGCAGGAAACTCACCGCTTGCCAGCTTTTCGCCAAATGCGATTTCGCCATCTGAAATGCCAGATGTGCTGGTGCCGATCACGACTGCGATACGGTCACGACCATATTTAGCAATGGCGTCACGCACGTCGCTTTCGATTTGCTGCAAAGCTGACAGTGCGAGGCGGTTGTTTCTCGTATCAAACTGGCTGAGTGCGGTCGGTAATTGCGGTAACGTCTGTGCAATTCGACCGATTACGGTTTGGCGGCCTGAATTTAAAATATCTTGGTCAACCACCATGTTGGATGGCTTCGCTCCCGATAAACACTGGTGGATGAGCGCGTCATCTTGTCCCATGGCAGAGTGGAAGCCACAGGCCTGAATATACAAAGGTTGAGAAGAGCGAATAGGCATATTGTTATTCTAAATTGTTCTTAATTAATCTGATGTTGCAGTGTTTGAATAGAAATTGAAAACTGATGTTTGAGGTGATGAAAATCAATTTTACCCTCTAACTTGTTAGAAGAGCTGTATTGAATCTCAATGATCTTTTCACCGTCGCTATCAAAGATGGCGCGAGAATTATTTTTATCAATAATTCGCCACCTTACCTCATTTAACGACCCTTCCCAAGCGGAACTCGGCCAGAGCGTGATCATCAGGTTAAATAATACCTGTTCTGGCTGCGGTAGCGAACCTTGTAAACCGTTGAGCACTTCGGTTTGAATTTGTTCTCCATCGTAAGACAGTGAGAGTACTCTTGTCCCCCAGGATGAGAAGCCTGCCAGCACCACTTCGTTGTTGGTTACTTGCAGTTGTACCGGAAGTTGCTCAGATGTGGTTTTACCATCTATTGCCCAAGAAGCCGTAATCAACTGACTGGCAGACAACTGATAGCCCAAGCTTGCGGGAGTGGGCAAGCTAACTTGGGTGTGCTCGTCAATGTCGACCTGAGGCGTCGATTGGTGAGGGACCAAGCTGCATGCACTTAAAAACAGGCTCAGTGTGATGAACGTCGCGTAGCGAAAAGCATGGTTAAAAATCATGACGTCGTTTCCTCTGTTTTAATCGCAATCGGAGAGAGCAGCCAAGCAACAAAAATACCACTTAACACCGTAATGCCGAAACTGTGAATCGCGTGAGTTTGGCTGAGTGATAGCAACCCAAATGACAGCACAGTGGTTATTGCCGAAAGGGTGATCGCCAATAGTGTGCTCACGCTGCGGGCTTTCTCGGCAAAGAACAGAGTGTAATCGATCCCGATACCAAGAATGAGCACCAAGCCAAGCAAGTTGAATAGGTTTAATGTTGTTCCCATCGCGACTGCCGTTGCCAGACCGCAGGCGCAAGCAATCAATGATGGCAGTAAAACTCGCCAACTGTGTTGCAGACCGTACCGCTTGATTAATACCAGAAAGATCACAGCACTGGCGGCTGCCAATAGTTCCATGATTTTGATTCGGTATTCACCAAATAGGGCGGATATTTCCTCAGCTTTGTTTAGATAAACAACATCAGACTGCGATTTGGCAAATGCCTTAACAACGGCGGAGTCTTGCAATTGGTTTAACACCACTACCGTTGCAGATTTTCCTTTGATCTTACCCAAATGGAGAAAACGCACAGGCGCTGATACTGGGTTTTGCAAGTACTGAGCAACCGTGACAGGGATAAAGTCGGCGTCCATTTTAGGCTTTTTACTTAAGCTCAGTCCGGAAGCTAGTGGGCTGGATTGTGTCGCGTAAAGATCGCGAATCAATTGATAGTCTTGTTGCTGACGCTCCACCGAGCTCAAGTAGCGGCTCAGACTTTGGTAGCTTTCGATGGTGCTGTCCGCTTTCCACGCTTCTAATGTTGGCGTCAAAGACTCCAGCTTTTTCATTAGGTTTTCGTCATCGTCGGCGGTAACGACCAACATTTGCTGCGAAGATTGCATGCCACTAAGCGTCGTAATCAAGGTTTCTTGCTGCTTGAGATCGTTCGGCATCGTTTGCAGTAGACGAATGTCGTCATCGTAGTTCAATTGCAGCAAGAAAAAGCCACTCGCAACCACACATAACATCGGCAATCCGACTTTAATTCGAGGTTGATTCCAAAGCGTTAACCATTTCGCCAACAGTGATTGTCCTGGTAAGTTCGAAATGGATCGCGATGGGTTACGAGCCAGTATCGGATACCAAGCCACCACGGTGATGTAAGCAGCAATCAGACCAATGGATGAAAACAGCGCAAGCTGCTGCAAACCTGGAAACGGTGCCACTAACATGCCCAAATAGCCGATCAAACTGGTGATTAAGCCAAGTGTGATAGCTATGAAAATATGCTTTAATCCTTGCTCGCTATCCCATTCATTTCCCGCCGCAAGACGTTCGGTTAGGTAGTGGAATGCGTAGTCGATAGACACGCCGATTAAACTTGCGCCAAACACTAAACTGAACAGATGGACTTTTCCAAAAATCCACGTCGTAACGGACAACGCAACGAGCAAGCCAATGGTGATTGAAAGCAGTGCGAGAGACAGTGGCACCACACTACGAAAGACCAATACGAACAATGCAATGATACCGAGCAGAGAGAACACACCGATGGTACTGATCTCCGATTTTGCACTTTGCGTACCAAAGTCGGCGTAAAATAGAACGCCAGTATGTGCGACTTCAGCGCCATATTTCTGCGCGACGCCTTGTTCTAGCGCTTGAATATCAGGGACTGCAAGCTGCCCAGTTAGGCTATAAGGCGAGTCTTTTAGCTCGGCAGTAATAAGCAAGTATTGAGCACCGTCTTTTTCGACGGACAGATAGCCGTTATCCAATCGGAAAGAGGACGATTGCTGGGTAACTTGGCTCAAATAATCACGAAATAGCAAGAAAGGATCATTTTGTAACTCTTGCCCGGTCACTCCAGAAAACGGGTTGTACAGCGACTGAATCACATGCTGCACTTGCTGTTCTGGATTTTGGCTTAAACGCTCTCGTTGTTCAGGCGTCAGCAATTGGAAGCGGTGCTTAAAGTAGTAACTCGCCCAAGCTTGCTGCTCTTGAGGTGAGATTTTTCCCACCACATCGCGAAAATGATTACTCTGACGCAAACCCTTATCAAATTCAGCGGCTGCTGCAAAAAGGGCATTTTTGTCCGGCGCTGTGATCACGAAAATGACTTTGTCGCTCATACTTGCCGAGACCGACTCAAAGGCTTGCTCAGCCACCGGGTTTTGTTGGTTCTTCGGCAACAGTTTTAAAATGTTGGTCTCAATCGGAGATTCTGCACTCCAAACCCATTGTTTGAGTAGCAACGCGCCCGCTAAAACAACGAGATTGAGCCAAACCAGAGCAAAGGTGTGAGTGCCAAGACTGAGTTTAGAAACGGAATTGAGCGTCTTCGGCATCCGTGAGTTCCTGAGGTAGAGAGGTCTGGTTCGTAAACGTGATTTCGGTCTTATCGCCACGCAGCTCTTGTAGGGTTAGGCGATCAATGTGCGTTTTACCGGAAAGAGTGATGGATTGAAACACCGCATTTAATGGTGACTGTTTTGGCACTAAAACGAGCTGCCACTGATTGTTCTCAACTGAAAAATCGAGTGTGAATTGTTCTCGCAGTGCAGAAGTATCCCCGTGGAACACGGATAAAAACACATGACTAAAGTAGAACGCCATTGGGTTTTCTTGTGCAGAGATCGTTTTCGGTGCTTGGTCGGCAAAAGTTTGACGAAGTTTGTTTTCCGTCAATACCAAATTGACTGCGAAAGGTTCTGTTTGTTGCCACAACAAGCCATGTGTTTTGCTCAGTGTGAACTGACCTTTAGAGGTTAAAGGTTGACTGAACATTTCCAGATGACGCTGCTGCGTAAAATCTCCGCGTACGATTTCATGCTGAGACAACTGCTGTTGAAGCGATGCCAAATCCGTTACATTTACTGTCGGTGTGGCCAGTGCTGGAACAGAAAATATCAGCAAAAAAGAGAGTAACCACTTTTGCATTAGTCCAGACTCCCATGGTTGTGCCATTGCTCTACTTTATCTAAAAAGATTGCTGGAGAAACAAAGCACATCTCTTGCTTTTCAATGGATACGGCGACTTGCGTTGTATGCGCTTTGCACATACGTTGATTCGTTTCGGCGTCGTAAATCACGTAATCCACACGTAAGCGGTTTTCCCACTCAGTGAGTTGCGCGGTAATGCGAATGGTGTGATTAAACGGAATCGCCTTCACGTATTTAACGCGCGTGTCGATGATCGGCCACATGTACCCAGAGTCTTGCATATCGCGATAGCTGTATTGGATCTTTTCCATCAGCACACGACGCGCTTCTTCAAAATATCGAAAGAAGTTGCCGTGATAAATCACGCCCATCGGGTCAGCATCTTGGAATGAGGTGACCATAGTCACCTCCGCTTTTAATGGGTAGAGAACCTGCTCTTGCATTATACCTCCGCGTAGAGTGGCCAATGACGTTGCTGAATGCGTTCAATGAAATGGCGCAAATCTTGTTCCAATGGGCGATCTTCAATCACAAATTCAAACTCGTTCAGTACTGCGTCACGAATTACTCGCAAACTCTGACTCATGTGGTGTTCGTCCAATTCGTTATGACGGCGACGAATCTCAACCGCTTGAACGCTTGCTAGGAGTGAAGCCGCAGCAACTTGCTCTGTTAACTCAAGTACGCGTAAGCAATCACGAGCCGCAATGGTGCCCATGCTCACTTTGTCTTGGTTGTGACATTCGGTTGAGCGAGAAAAAACGCTCGCTGGCATGGTGTTTTTCAACGCTTCTGCCGTCCAAGCTGAGATACCAATCTGAACCGCTTTAAAGCCGTGGTTGATCGGTTTACGCTCGCCTTCTGCACCGGTTAAGTTAAACGGCAGGCCGTTATTGAACTTGTAATCCATCAGTTGCGCCATCTGACGGTCCAGCAAATCAGCTAAGTTGGCAATGTTCACTTTCAACGTATCCATCGCCATTGCGATATGACCACCGTAGAAGTGACCGCCGTGCAGAACGCGCTCGTTGTCGCCATCGATAATTGGATTGTCGTTGGCACTATTTAGTTCATTCTCAATCAATTGACGTAGCCAAGGCAGTGAGTCTTGCACCATGCCAATTACGTGTGGCGCACAACGCAGCGAGTAGCGATCTTGCAGTCGGTCGCTATTGCGTGGCGGACGCTCAGCATTGAGATCATCACGCAGCCAAGCCGCAACTTGCTGTTGACCAGGATGAGGTTTTACCGCAAACAACGCTTCATCAAAGTGGAAGTCATTACCTTGCATACCCACAGAGACCATCGCGGTAATCTTGGTGCAAAGCTGCGCTAGGTATTCTGCACGTTTGTAGGCAAGACAGGCGAGGGCCGTCATCACGGATGTACCGTTCATTAACGCCAAACCTTCTTTTGGTTTTAGGCGAATTGGCTCAATGCCCAGCTCTGCAAACACTTCTTGTGTTGGTCGCACATCACCTTTGTAAAGCACTTCACGTTCGCCAATTAAGGTCGCCGCTAGGTAAGACAGAGGCGTTAAATCGCCACTTGCGCCCACCGAGCCTTCTTGTGGAATACGCGGCGCAATGTCGTGGTTGATAAGCGTAACGATTTGGTTCAACAGATCGTGAGACACGCCAGATACGCCTTGCGACAATGAACACAAACGGGTTGCCAGCACCGCGCGAGCTTGCTCATGAGAAAGGATTTGACCTAAGCCACAACCATGGAAGCGTGTAAGGTGCAACGGAAGTTCATCCACAAGAGCGGGTGGAATCGCCACAGTACATGAATCGCCGTAACCGGTAGTCACGCCGTAAATAACGCCTTCTTCTTTCAGTAATCGTTCCAGAAACGCCACGCCACGATCAATTTTCGCGGTAAATTCTGGCGAGGTGTTCATGTTTGCCTTTGCACCTTGAGCAATGGCAACGACATCTTCGATGGTTAAAGATTGGGCACCAAAAGTGATGTTGTGATTATTGTTGTTTGTCATGTGGCTGATTACTTAAAGTCCAGAAGTTAAAAAAGTTGTACCACTGTAACGGCGCTTGCAGTGTGTGGTGTTCTAATCTTTGTGCGTACTGTTGAACAACGCGTTCTAGTGCCTGCTGACGCTCCTTGCGTGGTAGCGTGATTTGGTCACTAAAGTGTTCAAAGTACACATTAAAATGCGGAGTGTTTGCTTCGTCGTCGCGTAGGCCGAAGAGTAGGTAAACCGGTGCTTTTAATACCGAGGCCAGCATGAATGGGCCTTGCGGGAATGGCGCGGGTTTACCAAGAAAACCTGCCCAAACGACACGATTTTCTTTGCTGGTGGACGTGCGATCGCCAACGATCACCACCCATTCGCCTTGCTCGATTTTTTGTTGAAGCAGAATCGCGGTGTCTGGCCCCATTGAGCTGACTTGAATCAGATTCAGTTCCGAATTTGGGTTTACCGCCTTCATTACCGCATTAAATTGTTCAGCGTGTTGGGTAAATACCAAGGCATTGATTTTGACATGAGAGTGTCGACGACCAAGCGCACGGCAGAGTTCGATATTGCCAAGGTGCGAGCCTAAAATGAGCACGCCTTGTTTTTTCTGCGCCATCTCTTCGAAATGATGCTGGCCGTGAATGGTTAGGTTATCGACGTTAAAGTCACCTTGCCATGCTGCCAGTTTGTCGAGCATGGTTCGCCCAAAAGAAAGCAGATGATGATAGCTGTCCAACTGTTTTGGTAGTGCGATGCTCTGCTGCGTTGCGTAGTACTGCAAGTTTTGCAGGTAAATCTCAGACGCTTCACGGGCAGATTTACCCGTGAAGTGGTAGTAGCGCATGACTAATTTTAAAATCAGGTCAAACGCTTTTCTGCCGAACAAGCGGTAAACCGCGAGTAAGGTTTTGATGCCTAAAATCGTGCCTTGTTCTTTTCGTTTCGACCAGTGGGCATTACTGTCATCTGTGTTTTGGCGCTTTCTGGCGAGTAGCGAAGGAATGCGCGGCAACATGCCAAAAAATAGGCGAGTGTGCATCCAGCTTATCTTGACGTTATCCCACAATGCGTCGAAGTGGGAAATGCCACCTTCAGGGTAGATCACGCGCGTTGGAACAAAATCAATGTCGACGCCTTCCCAGTACATTCGCACTAGAATTTCGATATCAAAATCCATGCGTTTGCCGATACTGTACTTGTTCAACACGGCGACCGTTTTCGCCACTGGGTAGGCGCGAAAACCGCACATGCTGTCTTTGATAGACAGTGACAAGGTTTCTATCCACACCCACACGTGCGTAGCGTAGCGACCATACAAACGGGATTTAGGTACGCTCTCGTTGTATATCGGTTGGCCCGAAATCAGGTTATCTGGTTTTGTTTCGCTGGCGCTGAGCAATTTCGGCAATGCTTCTAGGTCGTGTTGACCGTCTGCGTCGATTTGAATGGTGTGCGTAAAACCAAGTTGGTGAGCTTGATGTAGGCCTGCCATCACCGCGCCACCTTTGCCTTGGTTTTCACTCAAACTAATCAGTTTTATCAGCCCTTGTTCACTCAAAGCAGAAAGCGCTTGTTTGGTGTCTTCATTGCTGCCGTCGTCCACGACCAGCACTGGCAAAGCGAAAGAGGATAACGATGCCACCACGTCTGCAATTGTGCTGCCGTGGTTGTAGCAAGGAATTAAAAAGCAGGGACGGTAATCACTCACGTGACTCACCCAGTTTCATTTTGCCTGAAGAGTGAGTCACCAAGGTTTCACCGTTTTTCGATGTGTACTTAAAGGTCAATTTCTCGCGCTCATTGTCCCAAGAGAGTGAGAGACAAACGTCGGCGTTTGGCAGAATCGGCTCTTGAAATTTGATGACTTCCATTCCTTTAAATACCTTGGGAGTGTTCAAATATTGAACGGCGTAGAACAACGCCCAATCAATTTGAGTGACGCCGGGTAAAAGAGGGAAGTGATTGAAATGACCTTGGAAATCTAAGATGTCAGCATCCACTCGCAGCGACAGCTCCGCGGTATGGTCACTCACTTCAATATTCTGAATAGTTGGTTTTCTTTTATCCATGTTACTAGCTTTATTGGAATAGTTTTTCAATTTCAGCAACTTGGCGTTTGCCTTGGCTGTTCAATGGAATTTCGTCGACCACTCGGAATTTTCTCGGGATAGCGATCGGTTCTAGCCAATTGCGCAGTGCCTTGCGAAGCTCAAGCCAAAATTTGCCTTTACCAAGTTCATTAAGCACATCGCTGCCTTGATCGTTAAGTACGATGATCGAGACTAACGTGAGGCGACCAGATTCTTCCATTGGGATCACCACGCTTTCTTGAACCCACGGCAATTGCTCTAAACGTTTTTCCACTTCGACAAGGGAAATACGCTTTTCTTCGACTTTGACGATTCGGTCAGTGCGTCCACGCAATTCAAAAGAAATACTATCATGGAAATAGCATTCATCCGCAGTTTGGTACCAAGTGTTTTCATCAATGTGTGGCGAGCGGAGCTTTAAACAATTTTCATGGTTAAGCTCGGCTTCAATACCAGGGAATAACGTCCAGGGAGTACTGGCTTCGTGCTGCTGACGGTAAGCGATGCCGCCGGTTTCTGTGCTGCCAAAAACTTCAATAGGAAGTGACCCAAACAACAACTGGCTGTGCTGCGCGGCTTGGTTTGGCAAGGGACCACCAGAAGAAAATACGCACCGAATCGCAACCGGATTGTGCTCTTCACTGAGTCGTTTTAGTAACGCAGGGCTGCTTACTAGCGTGGTGTCAGCATCAGCGTGATGGACAATTTGCTCTGGGAACTCAAGGTTGTGTGCTGAAAATGGACGTGCGGAGCACAAAGGCCACAATACGCGGAACAGCAAGCCGTAAATGTGTTGATGAGAAACGGTGCTTTCAACGCGTGTGCTGGCAACCGTGTCGCCCCACAGGTTATCTAGAATAGCAACTTCGATATCGAGCTGTTTCAGCGTTTTTGCAATGGCTTTTGGTGTGCCGCTTGAACCCGAAGTGAATAGCGTTACCGGTATTTCCGCTAGGTTTAATTCTCGCCAAAAATAAGGTTGTTTGGCCTCTGGCTCGTTAATCACGGTGGTTTCTAGCAATGATTGAGCTTCGATCAAAAGCGAGCTCACCAGTTCTGGAACCGAGACATCGGCATCATGCAGCAACAAATCGTAGTGATCACTGAGCTCTTTGAGTGCTTCTGGTTGGTAATTACCAGGTAATACAATGGATTTTCCTACATAACAACAAGCGAAAAAGCCAACGGCAAACAGGTAGCTGTTGCCAAAACACAACGCAATGTTTTGCGTTGGTTGGGTTTCTAACTGCTGAGCAAGCGTTGCGACGTGCTGCTGGAAATCACCCCAAGTGATAACTGTGTCGCGATCGTAAGAGACAGGGGATTGCTCAGACCTCTCTGCGACGAACAAGGTCGCTAGGGAGGTAAAGCTCGAATACGTTGTATTCATACGATTAGTGTTCCTTTCGAACAAATTGACGCACGATCCATTCTCCAGCGAACAAGCCACCAGCAAGTAAGTAGCTGATGAGGCCGTTATAAAGCGTCCATATTTTTACTGGTAGGAAACAGGTATAGAGCGCAACGGCAGCATTGAGCGTAAAAAAAACGCACCAAACCATCGTCACTTTGCGTGTGTAAGCCACGCCACTAGCCGGAAGGTCAGGCTCTTGCAAGCGAGCAAGCCTTTCAATGATTGATTGCGGCTGTTTTAAGCTCAGTCCAAAGACACACAGCATACATACATTGACAACCACAGGGTAAAACTGAAGCCACCCGTGTTGTTTAAACACCATGCCAAGTGTAATTAGAACAATGCCAACAGCGCCCGTAGCGAGCGCCAAGAATTTAAACTCTTTTAGTGGGGTCTTATTTGCGACGAAAACACGCAAAAGTAACGCAGCAATTAACAAGCCCCCGACCAAGTTCAAGCCAAATTTATCTATACCGAAATAGACGGCGAAGGGGTAGGCAAACAGTACAATTGCAGACAGACCAGTCAGCAATTGGCGCATTAACTTTCCTTCAATAACTCAGTGACGGCGTTAACCACATCGTCAACGGTTCTTACAGCACTAAACTCTGCTGGCTTGATTTTTTTGCCAGTGACATTCTGTAGGTGTACGACCAAATCAACGGCGTCAATGCTATCAAGGTCGAGATCTTGGTATAAGTGCGCATCTGACTGAATGTCGGCTGCGTCAATTTCGAACAGCTCAACAAGCGCATCTTTAACTTGTTCAAATACTTGATCTTTATTTACATCAGTCATGAATATACCTACAACTTATTCATTAGTTTGAGAAGAAACGTATTTCGCTAGGTTTGCTACAGAAGCAAAGTGTTCGCGCGTGTTTGAGTCGTCGGCATCAATAACGATGTTGTATTGTTTTTTAATTGCGAGTCCAAGCTCAAGTGCATCGATAGAATCTAAGCCAAGTCCATCACCAAAAAGTGGTGCATCCGTTTCAATATCATCTACGGTTAAATCTTCAAGGTTTAAAGCATCAATAATAAGTTGCTTAATGTCGTTGTGTAACTGTTCCACTGGGACCTGCTTATTAATAAAAGTTTTCTGGAAAAATGTTTTCAGCTAGGTGCTGTTGTAAGCGTCGCGCCGCTATTGTCGGCGACGTAGTTTGCTTTATAAAAGGGTCAATCTCAACTTTATCCTTAACTTCAACCCTGAAAAAAGGCTTTGTTGCCGGTACTTGATACCATTTTTTCTCTTTTGTGAGGAAACTTGGCGTTACCGTAATATGGACAACCCTTAAATCTCGTTCTGTTCTTACCGCAATTTGTGCTGCGCCGCGTTGTAATTTTGGTTCTACACCTGGTGTTGTTCTTGTCCCTTCAGGAAATATAAGCAACACGTTGCCTTTGTTAAATCGTTCATCACAAAGTGCTAATAAATCATCCGGCGCTTCATTGGGAATATATCCGGCTGCTTTTACGATGTGCTTCATAAAAGGATTCGACCATATTGCCGATTTTACTAAACAGTCGCAGCGATTTAATTGTGAAGCAATGAGAACGTAATCGATTAAACTAGGATGGTTGGCAACAATTAAACAATTACGATCTTGTTGAAGAATATCGGCGCCAATAATTTCGTAATCGATTGCTCCACTTAACTTCATCAATTTACAAAAGGTGTTGAATGAATATCGAATGGCACCTTGAACTTTATATTCACGTTCCGTTTGGTCTGAAACGAAAATACGAATGGTAGGAATAACAATGAAGCTCAGTGCTAAACCACCTAACCCAAATACTGAAAAACAAAAGCCGGTTGCTAGCACACGCCAATACTGATTTAAGCGACTCATTGCTTGTGCCATTCCCAAATTTGTTTCGGAGCGTGAATAGTCCACTGATTTTCATCTGACAAGTAGTGTTGCAAAAACGCTAAGCCTTGTGGTAACGGGTGGTTTGAGCATTTTGCACTGATGCCGCTTTGCACCGTGAAGCCATCTCCATGAGAAAGTATCAAGCCAAGTCCAAACCCTTTGTATTGTTGGTTTTCATACTCTAAATAAGAGTCAGGCATAGGCTCATCAAAATCAACAAGCAGCACTTTTTTATCAGGATTGTCGGACAAAAACAGCCATGCTTCTAATATTGCACTTTGGAATGTGTTTTCTGCCGCAGCGATCGAAGTTAGGGGGATGGGCTGTTTGGTTGCAATAGTGGCAAGCCCTGCGGCGGTATTATGCACTGACTGAGAAAAAGCCATCGGAGACGCTTCTTCTCCGTTAATAATATCTTTAACTAACGCAACACTGCGATGCAATTCGCCATGACGACTCGAAAATACGAGGTAATCAACCTGATGTTGATTAAGCAACTCGATTGCCGTTTGCACTGCCAGTTTGCTAAGTGGACTCATTCTTCTGCGCATCATCGCAGGAATATCTGCAACATTGATTTTGCCATCTTCTGGCCATGTTATCTCTGTTGCCCATTGTTTCCATTCATTGGATTCGGATAAACCGAATGAATTCGCTGTCCACGCATCAATATTGAACGAAATGTTGATCTTCGAGTTTGGCATATTGGGTTAAATTGTTTATTTTACAGCTCGATACAAATTGGGCTTTACCCAAAGTCATAATAAAAAAGGAAATTATCATGTCGCGTTTTAAGCTGTATGTCTCGTTATTATTAACTTTGCTTCTTGTCGGTTGTGGACGAGTACAACCTGTAATGAATGTGGAGGATACTCCAGTTGCTTATGATCTTCAAAATAAACAAGTAAAAATGGCCATTGTGCAATCGGCAACCAACCGAGGTTGGACGATTGAAGAAGTAAGCCCAGGCGTTCTTATTGCAAAAATTCACGTTCGTAAACACTTTGCAGAAGTAAAAATTCCATATAACAACAAATATTACTCAATTATTTATCTCAACTCAGTAAATCTAAAAGCCAGTGATGGCAAAATCCATCGCAATTACAATCGTTGGATAAACAACTTGAATGTTGATATTCAACGAGCTATTGCATTGTTAGGCTCTCAGTCTAAACAATAAAAATATTAATTGCAGTTAGGTTTTTCCGTGTTAAATCAAAATAATGACCCTTTTAATGCTTTTGAAGCAAAAACAGAAGCTCAGAAGTTATCTTTTGCACCAATCGTGTTCCAGACCGCCAGAACGCTCCGAGATTTAGGTATTTTAGCCGCGCTAGACAGCGCCGGTCCACAAGGCATGAGTGCCACGGACATTGCCGAGAAAACGGGCGTGTCAGAATATGGTGTCAAAGTATTGTTGGATATGGCGATTAGCGCACATATTGTTTTATGGGAAAGACCTAACTATTCGCTTGCGAACCTTGGTTTTTACCTTCTTCACGATGGTATGACGAACGCAAACATGGATTTTACGGCTGATGTCTGTTACGCCGCGATGATGCATCTGACGGAAGCGATTAAAGAAGGTAAGCCTTCAGGTTTGAAAGAGTTGGGCAATTGGGAGACGATTTATCAAGGTCTGTCGACGCTGCCAGATCAAGCCAAACAGAGTTGGTTTAAGTTCGATCACTTCTATTCGGATCGCTCGTTTCCATTACTGCTTAAAGAAGTGTTTGCAAGCAAGCCAAAGCACCTCGTGGATATTGGCGGAAATACCGGGAAATGGGCTATTCAGTGTTGTAAGCATGATCCTGATGTTGAAGTTACCATTGTCGATTTGCCGCAGCAATTAGAAGTGGCGATGTCAAATGTCTCAGAAAACCAGTTCGCCGAGCGTGTACGTCCATACCCTGCCAACATGCTTGATAAAGCACAAACATTGCCTGAGCATGCTGACGTATGGTGGATGAGCCAGTTCTTGGATTGCTTTTCACCAATTGAGATCCTAAATATCCTTAAAAAAGTCAAAGCCCAGTTAACGAAGGGAGATACTATTTACGTATTGGAGCTATTTTGGGATGCCCAAAAATACGCGGGTGCTTCCTATAGTCTTAATGCAACCTCTCTCTACTTTACCTGTTTAGCCAACGGCAATAGTCGTTTTTATCGCAGTGATGATTTCTTAGAAATTGTCGAAGCGGCAGGTTTATCTGTCGTCGAAAGAACCGACAACATTGGCCTTGGTCACACCTTATTAAAACTACAAGCAAACTAAATTCAGAATGAAAACAGAGCTCAAGCAAGTTGTCGTCGTAGGAGCGGGCCCATCTGGCTCCACCGTTTCTGCGTTATTAAAATCGCGTGGCATAGATGTCGTTGTCATAGAAAAAACTACCTTTCCACGTTTCTCTATCGGAGAAAGCCTGCTTCCTGCATGTATGGAAGTTGTCGAGCAAGCCGGAATGACCAATGCGGTAAAGCAGTTTGGCTTCCAATATAAAGATGGCGCTGCATTTCGTCGCAATGGTGTTTACACCCAGTTCGATTTTACGGACAAATATACCCCAGGGCCAGGTACGACGTTTCAGGTGCAACGTGCCAGTTTTGATAAAGTGCTCGCCGACAGTGCTGCAGAGCAGGGCGTCGATATTCGTTATCAACATGAGCTAGTTAGCTTGGCGTTTGAAGGCAAAAAATCGCGCTTAGAAGTTGTTGGACCGGATAAACAGGCCTATCAAATCGAAGCAGATTTTGTTTTGGATGCGAGTGGTTTTGGCCGTGTTTTGCCACGCTTGTTGGATCTTGAAGAGCCTTCTTGTCTTCCTCCAAGAAAAGCGATATTTACTCATATTGAAGATCGTATCTCTCCACAAGAGCCAGAGTACGATCGCAATAAAATTCTGATTTCCGTACATCCTGAAAATCACGATGTGTGGTACTGGCTGATTCCATTCTCGAATGGTACGTGTTCGTTTGGTGTGGTGGGTGAGCCTGAGTTTTTTGAGCGATACCCAGAGGATAAGCTTGCAGCTTTGCAGCAGTTGGCGAATGAAGAGCCGGGGTTGGCTTCTTTGTTGCGAAACGCGAAGTACCCAAATCCAACAGGAGAGTTGGGTGGCTATTCAGCGAACGTCAAACGCTTAGCGACAGAAAACTACGCACTGCTTGGTAATGCCGGCGAGTTTCTTGATCCTGTGTTTTCATCGGGTGTCACTATCGCCATGAAATCGGCAGAGTTTGCAGCGGACTGCGTGGTTCGTCAGCTGAATGGTGAAAAGGTTGATTGGCAAGAAGAGTACTCGCAACGCTTGATGGTGGGGGTGAATACATTCCGCACTTATGTGGAGGGGTGGTACAACGGCACATTGCAAGATGTGATTTTCTACCAAAACCCGAATCCACGTATTAAGCAGATGATTAGCGCGATTTTGGCTGGGTACGCTTGGGATACAAACAACCCTTACGTAAAACAAAGCGAACAACGTTTGTCGACGCTCGCTGAGCTGGTTCGAGAAGCGGAACTGTAAGAGTATAAATTCTCTTAGCTGAGGATGCGTAAACCTAGGTCTTACCGAGAAATTGGTAAGACCTTTTTTATTCTCGACAATACCTTTTTATTTGTACTTCGAGCTTACTGGAGACATCTTGACCACTTGTTTCGAGGTGTATCGAATTTGAGAAAATTTATAGTGATTATGATCACATACATACTCATTGTTGCTGATATTTATATTAAACGTGTAGGAAATGGATTACATTTTGGGAGTGTTCCCTAAATCCGGCTTCGTTGTGAAAACGGTTTATAAGCAACTGTATAAATTAGTAAAGTTCCAAAAACTGCACCAAAAAAAAGATAAGTTTCTTGCCAAATCAATTCGCTTGGTGAGTTCGAACCATCGACTACGCCAAACACTTCCTTTACTTTCTCGAATTGTCAAAGAACACGACGCGCCAACGGTCTCTTCGGTTGTTGATCCCGATAACGCGGTGGCGTGGGGAGGCAAAGTTTCTCCAGAGTTCAAATGCAAAGTCATTCGTATTAGTGAAGAGCTGGAGATCAACCCTAATCATCTGATGGCCTGCATGGCATTTGAAACCGCTGAAACCTTCAGTCCAAGCATCAAAAATGGTTCAGGAAGTGGGGCGACAGGGTTAATTCAATTTATGCCCTCTACCGCTGAGTCATTAGGAGTGAGTACGAAAACTCTTGCGAGGATGAGCGCGGTCGAGCAACTTGACTATGTAAAAGCCTATTACTGGCCATATCGCCATAAAATTAATAGTCTGGAAGATACGTATATGGCAATTCTCTATCCTGCTGCGATTGGCAAACCGTCTTCTTTCGTTTTGTTCAAGCAAGGCTCGATTGCATACCGACAAAATGCGGGTATCGATCGTCACAATACAGGAAAAATCACGCTTAATGATGTTTCCTATAAAGTACGGAAAAAACTAGAGAAAGGTTTACAGCCCAATTTGATGGGATAGGGCCGTGTTTTATTCAACTTCGCTATTGTTGGTTGGTGTATCGATGTCTTTGGTGACTCTGACTTGCATAATGCGATGTTTTTTAACGAGGAGTATGTCAAATCGCCAACCTTGGTAGTGAATGTGCTCCCCAACATTTGGGACTCGACCATAAAGCCATGTCAAAAGCCCATTTAATGTTTGAAAGCCTTCTCGCTCTTCGCCTTCTATGCTGCTCAGTTCGAGTTTATTCTTGAGCTCATTGAGCGGGATCAACGCGTCCATCAACCAGCTGCCATCTTTTTGTTGCTTGGCCCACACTTGCTGTGGAGCCATGCCCAGTTCTCCAGCAATTGACTTTAACAAGTCGTAAAGGGTTACTAGGCCTTGTACATCACCATACTCATCGACAATAAAGACCATTTCCGCACTGGTTTGTTGCATGTAGTTAAGGAGAGGTAACCCTTTCATGGACTCGGGTACAAAACGCGGACGCTTGAGCTGTTTAGCCAGTTTACTGATAGACAATTCGTCATATTCATCGAGCAGGACTTTGGATGAAATGGTACCAATAATATTGTCCAAACTACCCTTACAGACTGGCCATACGGAGTGTTGGGTTTGGCGAAGGTCAGTAAGGATGACATCAATAGGTTGGTTGGCATCTAGGTAATGGATATCGCACCGTGGTGTCATTAACGATAATGCTAAACGATCGTTAAGGTGGAGTAAGTTGCGAATCATCAATTGCTCTTGTGGCTCAATCGCACCGGACTCAGAGCCTTCGCTAACAATAGCAAAAATATCCTCCTCGGTAACAATCTCACCGTTGCTGTCGTTTTGGCGCAATAATCGGAGAAAAGTATCGGTTGAAAACGTCAATAAGAAGACAAAAGGAGTGGTGAGCTTGGCGAGCCAGTGGATCGGATAAGCTACGATAATAGCGATGGTTTCTGCGTTGTTTTGTGCAAAGCGCTTGGGAACGAGTTCTCCCACCACAATCGCGAAGTAGGTGATCATGAGCACGACGCTCATCGTTGAAAGTACCGTGGCTATCTCTCTTTCTAGCCCTTGGGTTACTAACCAATTTTCGAATGGTACTGAAAGCGTTGCTTCACCAAAAATACCACTTAATAGCCCGATGACGGTAATGCCTATTTGGATCGTGGAAAGAAACTGAGTCGGATTGTTTTTAAGTTCGAGCGCTAAAGCGGCAGAGGCGTTGTGTTCTGCAATTAATTTTAGCCTTCCGCTTTTGGCTGCGACTAGAGCGATCTCTGACATAGCAAACGCGCCATTGAGTGCGATTAATCCAACCAGCAGTAATACGTCCATAACGTTTCCCAGTAATGTACACGTTAGCAGCATAACTAGATTCACGCGCAAGAAATGTGATGTTGCGAGTAAATCATGCAGCGCTCTATTATCGGGCTCTACGCGCATGAATCCTTCTGTTACTTCACTGGGATTCTGATACACTACGCGCCCATTTCCTCTGTTGAGACGTTTCTATGCCATTTTCTAAGCTTGGTTTAAGCGCATCTATTACTGATGCAGTAAAAGCGCTAGGTTATGAAAAACCGACCTCTATCCAACAAAAAGCCATTCCAATCGTACTGCGTGGTAGCAACTTAATTGCTGCAGCACAAACGGGGACAGGTAAAACGGCCAGTTTTGTTCTACCAATCTTAGAAAAGCTTAGTCAAGGCGAAACGCAACGTAAAAAACGCGCTCGCGCTATTATTCTTACGCCCACACGCGAACTTGCGCTTCAGGTTCATCAAAGCATTGAAGCTTATGGTAAAAACTTACCGCTGCGCTCAATGGCGATGTTTGGTGGTGTGGATTATGCGCCACAAAAACAAGCCTTGATCGAGGGTGTCGATATTGTGGTAAGTACGCCGGGACGTTTGATTGACCTGTACGGTCAACGCGCTATTCACTTTGATGAAGTGGAAATGCTAGTGCTTGATGAAGCGGACAAAATGTTGGACATGGGATTCATCGATGCGATCGATAAGATCGTTGATTGCATGCCAGAACATGTTCAAAGTCTGCTGTTCTCGGCAACGCTATCTAACCCTGTTCGTGATTTGGCGAAAAACGCGATTATTGATCCTGAAGAGATCACGATTGCAAAACACAGTGCATCTAAGTCGAACATCAAACAGTGGATCACCACCGTCGATAAGGACATGAAGTCGTCGCTGTTAAGTCACATGCTCAAAGAAAACGACTGGTCACAAGTACTGGTATTTATTGAAACCAAACACGGTGCTGCCAAGCTTGTTAGCCAACTTGAAAAGCGCGGCATTGTGGCTGAAGCGTTTCACAGTGGCCGTAATCAGCGTGTTCGCCAAGAATTAATAGAAAAGTTCAAAGCCGGTGAAATCCAGTACCTAGTCGCAACTGGTGTTGCAGCGCGCGGTATTGATATCGATAACTTGCCCGTTGTTATTAACTACGACTTACCGTATCCAGCAGATGAATATGTACACCGTATTGGTCGTACTGGTCGTGCTGGCGCACAAGGTGAAGCGATCTCATTAGTCTCAAAAGATGATTTTAAAAACCTTTGTATGATCGAGAGCCGTTTAGGGCACTTGCTAGAGCGAGTGGAAATTGACGGCTTTGCACCAAGAAAGCCAGTGCCGATTTCTATTTTAAATTACGTACCTAAGAACAAACGTAAACCGCACGATAAGCGCGAATCAAAATAGCCTGTTTTATCTCTACGATCCAAAAGCCGCATTGTTGCGGCTTTTTGCGTTCCATGGAGATTCACTCATGGGTTGACAGTGTTGGCTTTTATGCCGTAATGAGGAAAAAAGTTAATTTATGTCATACGCTTAACACTCAAAGTGAGTCAGCTTTCGTAAAGCTTTTGTCAATTCTCTGTCCTCAGGTTTGCACAAGGTTAGGAATGGGCGCAGACTTTTTTGCTTGCTAGTGAATGCATAAGATGAGGCATAAATGAAAACAGGTGATAAGCAATTCGCCGTTATTGGTCTTGGCCGATTTGGTTTGGCAGTGTGTAAAGAGCTACAAGATTCAGGAGCTCAAGTTTTAGCGGTTGATATCAACGAAGACAGAGTTAAAGAAGCTGCCAGTTTTGTTAGTCAGGCAATTGTGGCTAATTGTACTCACGAAGAGACGGTTGCTGAGCTTAAGCTTGATGATTACGACATGGTGATGATTGCTATCGGAGCGGACGTTAACGCCAGTATTCTCGCCACACTGATCGCCAAAGAAGCGGGAGTGAAGTCAGTATGGGTTAAAGCCAACGATCGATTTCAAGCGCGTGTCCTGCAAAAGATTGGTGCGGACCACATTATCATGCCTGAACGTGACATGGGGATACGTGTCGCGCGTAAAATGCTCGATAAACGGGTTCTTGAGTTCCACCCTTTAGGTAGTGGCTTAGCCATGACGGAGTTTGTGATTGGATCTCGTTGGATGGGTAAGACATTAAGTGACCTCGCACTGTGCAAAGTCGACGGTGTGCAAGTACTCGGGTTTAAACGGGGCCCAGAAATTACCAAGGCGCCAGACCTTAATACCAAGCTAGAAATTGGCGATCTCATTATTGTGGTTGGCCCGCAAGATGCGCTGGCAAATAAATTAAAATCACTATGACGCAGTTTCATCAAAAAGGCGTTTTTTACGCGCCAGATGGTAAACGAGAAAAAGCCAAGGGTAACGAGCCGCGGATTATATTGCTGAGTTTTCTCGGTGTGTTGCTGCCTTCTGCCGTGCTGTTAACCTTGCCAGTTTTTTCTGTTACAGGCCTTTCGATAACGGACGCTTTGTTTACCGCAACATCCGCCATCAGTGTGACAGGGCTTGGTGTTGTCGATACCGGGCAGCACTTTACGTTAGCCGGGAAGATCTTGCTGATGTTTTTAATGCAAATCGGTGGATTGGGGCAGATGACGTTGTCGGCGGTTTTACTCTATATGTTTGGTGTGCGTTTAAGCTTACGCCAGCAAGCGTTAGCGAAAGAAGCGCTAGGGCAAGCTCGACAGGTCAACTTAAACCGACTGGTGAAGCGGATTGTGATTTTTGCGCTTGTCGCAGAATCTATTGGGTTTATTTTCCTTTCCGTTCGTTGGGTTCCTGAAATGGGCTGGCAAACTGGCATGTTTTACGCGTTATTTCATGCGATTTCTGCGTTTAACAACGCAGGGTTTGCTCTGTTTTCAGACAGTATGATGAGCTTTGTGAATGACCCGCTGGTCATCTTTACCCTGGCCGGGTTATTCATTTTTGGTGGGCTTGGTTTTACTGTTGTCGGAGACATCTGGCTGAACTGGCGTAAAGGTTTCCACTTTTTGCATCTTCATACCAAAATCATGCTTATCGCGACACCGATATTGCTCCTCGTTGGAACGGTGATGTTTTGGTTACTCGAGCGGAGTAATCCAAATACAATGGAATCGTTACCTGTGGCGGGTCAATGGTTGGCGGCATTCTTCCAATCCGCTAGTGCTCGGACGGCCGGATTCAACAGTGTCGACTTGGCGCAGTTTACCCAGCCAGCGTTATTGATCATGATTGTTCTGATGTTGATTGGTGCTGGGTCCACCTCAACGGGGGGCGGTATTAAGGTTTCCACATTTGCCGTTGCGTTCATGGCTACATGGACCTTTTTGCGCCAAAAGAAACACGTGGTTATGTTTAAACGAACCGTAAACTGGCAAACCGTGACTAAGTCACTTGCCATTATCGTTGTTAGCGGCGCCATTCTGACAAGCGCGATGTTTTTATTGATGCTCACAGAGAAGGCAAGCTTTGATAAGGTCATGTTTGAAACCATTTCCGCATTTGCGACGGTAGGGCTTACCGCTGGTTTGACGGCAGAGCTTTCTGAACCTGGCAAGTACATTATGATCGTGGTGATGATCATTGGTCGTATCGGGCCACTCACGCTTGCCTACATGTTGGCCCGCCCTGAACCTACCTTAATCAAATACCCAGAAGACGCCGTTCTTACAGGGTAAAGTAGTGTTTATCTGCACCCCACCGACCATAACGAGCACTGATTAATAGCAGTGCTCGTACATTTATAAAATATGTGGGACGTTGCCCAATTTTATCTACAAAGTCGCAGAAGTTTATTTCTTCTTCCTTTTGTTTCGATACTATTCATTCACTCAATTTATACCCTCGGAAGCCACACTTACAAAAGTATTTGGGCATCCGACGCTTTTGTAACGTGATGCTAAATAATATTGTGTTATCTGAGCGAATTGATACCAGCCTTAGTCGTTAGCTACTTAACCTCATTCTATGTTTATGGGTTACTGTGTACTGGCTGTGCTTGGTATTAAACGAATCGAAAAGATGGAGCCGTACTTTGAAATTCAACACACTTGCCTTGACTATGCTAACTGCGCTTCTTGCAGGTAAGAGCATGGCAACTACTCCGCCATCACCAGTTTGGCATACTATTGCGTTGAGCGATGGTACCTCTAGTGAGGCAATCTTACGCGGCACTGCCGATTTCCACTGGTTTGAAGATAAACAAGGTAATGCCTTGGTTCATGAAGATGGCATTTGGTTTTTTGCACAGATTCAGCGCGAGTCAGACATCCCAACGTTACGCTCGACGGGTGTTGCTAAAACTCAATCGAGTGATGCGCCTGAATCGGCGAAGTTTCGTCCGGATCTACAAGTTAAGCCGCAGTTATCTTCTCTAAAAACCATTGAACCGATGGCGCGCCAAAATCTATTGCGTTCGGCGCAAGGTTATCAGGCGATGAGTAGCTCATCGGTGAAGCAACAACCACTGTTGGTTGTGCAAGTCTCCTTTGATGACCAAGCAATGGTGCATGACTTCGAACAACGTGTGTTTAATACCGATGGCCAAAGCGTTGTCGATTATTTTGATAAAAACTCTCAAGGGAAATTCAAAGTTGTCCCTGCGATTGAGAGTTATGGTACCGCGAATGATGGTGTGATCAATGTGACCGTGGCGCAAAGCCACCCAAATTGCCACTCTAGCTCAACTGACAAGACTTGCACTGCCAAGTTGAATGCGGTCTTCACCGAAGCATATCAAAAACTGGATCCGTACTTTAATCTTTCGGCTTACGACAGCAATCAAAATGGTACCGTAGAACCGTCAGAACTCTCAGTTATGTTTATTTTTGCGGGTGGCGACCGTTCAACCGGATTCCTTGATCGTCCTTCTATTTGGCCTCATAAATTCTCTCACGACGATGTGACATTAGATGGCAAAAAAATTGCCGATTATTGTGTGTTTGCTGACTACCAAGTTGATCATCAAGCGACGTTAGGCGTGATCGTACATGAGCTTGGCCATTTAATGCTTGGCTTGCCGGATTTGTACGCAAGGAACAGTGATGCCTCGATCGGTTCTTGGGGCGTGATGGGCGGTGGTTCATGGGCACAGAAACCGGGAGACTCATACGCAGGAGACACGCCAGTGAACATGAGCGCGTGGAGTAAACACGCCGCTGGTTTCGTTGTACCAACGATCACTCATGAAAGCCCGATGCCTATTTCCGTGAATAACGACGATGTCAAACTGGTGTATCTCGACCCATACTTGAAAGAGTTTGGCCCACGCGTTTATTTGGAAAACCGTACCTTTAGCGGTTACGACCGAGCATTGGCGGCAGAAGGCATACTAGCGACGTCGGTTAATGTCCAGAATCGCTTTAACGATGTTGGCTCGATGCAGGTTCAAATCATGCAGGCCGATGGTCTGAATGAGTTAGAACATGATGGAAGCAGTGATGCCGGCGATTTGTATCCTAATGGTGGTAATGTCATTTCAGATACATCGACCCCGGGTCTGAGAGCGATCGCCGGGTTTGATACTGGGGTTCGTATTTCCAACATTGCCAGCAATACCAACGGCGGCAGTTTTTCTCTTGAGCATATAAACGAGCCAAATAAATCGGCATGGTTGAACTCTCTTCACCAAGGTTATGTGTACGCAAGTGGCAGTAACACTCTGGCGGTATCACTGGATTTGAATGCTGAGACAAAGCTTGATGGTCTTCAACTTTACGCGCAAAGCAATAGCGCTCAAAGTGACATGACTTATCGAGTATGGCGATTCCCATTCTCAGGTAACGTGGGCTACCGATTAATATTGGATCAGAACAATGCTGAACTTTTACAGCAAGGTAGCTTCCAAAAGCCATCCCGAATTTTATTCCCTCAACCGAGCCAATTAAGTGCGGGTCAGCACCTGTTAGTAGTGGAATTAGAAGGCGGTGAATTTGAATCGAACTTTGACTTTGGCCGCTTACTAAAAACTGAAAAATCATCCCTGCCTGTAATGTGGACTGGTAATTACAACGAGATAGGTACGTTTGGTTTAGAGCAAGCCGGGTTCTCTTATGTTCCGTTCGCAGCACTCTTGAATGTGGAGGCGAACAACATTGTTGAAGCGAAAGCTGATTCACTGCAAACCGATAAGAATACGCCAATCGATCTGAATCTGATGGACAATGATTTCATGGCCATAGGGTATCAGTTCAATGTGGACATTGTGCAGAAGCCTGAGCACGGCACCATTTCTGGCAACCAATACCAACCTGAAGCTAACTTTGTTGGTTTGGACAGCTTCCAATATCGTTTGTTGTCTACGGACGGCGTGTATTCGTCTTCGGTTGTGAGCGTGCAGGTCGAAGTACTTGGTAGTAATGAAGCACCAAAAGCGCTCATCGATGTGGATAGCCAAAAGATTACTGCTGGACAGAAAGTAACATTGTCGGCGGCAAACAGCACAGATGCGGATGGCGATGTGTTGAACTACCGATGGGAGCAATTGGCTGGTACTTCAGTTTCTATCGGAAATTCGACCAGTGCTACGGCAAGCTTTACAGTGCCTCAAGGTATAAAAGCGGGTGAGGTTCTGACATTCCGTCTAACCGTTACTGATCCAAGTAATGAAACCTCCAGTGCTACCGTCAATTTAACCATGCAAAACGCAGCGCCAGTCACGCTAGCAGATACGGCGACCGTTGCCGTTGGTGAAAGCATTGTGATTGATGCTGCTGGCAATGATTCGGATGTGAATGGCGATAAACTGGTTGTAGAAAGCGTACAGAACCTGACGGGCGTGGGAAGTGCGAGTGTAGAAAATGGCAAAATTCGTTTTCAAGCTCCGGATAGTGCGGTTGATAACATCAAGCTGCAATACACGGTTTCAGATGGCAACGGTGCTACCGCAATGGGAGAAGTGACTGTGACGGTTGTCGCTTCCTTGAAAACAACGACATTCAAGAACTCTGAAGGTAGCGGCAGTGTTTCTTATTGGGCTCTGATGTTACTCGTTGCATTGGGCTGGCGACGCCGCGTCTAAAACGATATCGAATTACCGTATAAGCCACTCACATTGAGTGGCTTATTTTTTGTGCCTGTTTTACTTCCTAATACTTCTCATTATCTTATGAGATGTGTTTCTCATTATTTTTAAAGCGATTTTTCTATTCAGCGGTTACCCTATGGGCAGATTTTTATAAATTAAGGATGTTGTATGTCAACCGAGGACTTTTCTGTTTCGGCAATATGCCGAGAAGCAGCAGTGATGGTCAGAAGGAACCTACTCGCAATTGTCATTGCTTGTATTCCATTGATCATCGTGCACTCAATTTTTGTGTTTATGTATCCTGAAATGACGGGGCAAGATCAAGCGAACGCTCAAGAAGGAAACATCGCGGGATTTTATTTCGTCACAATCATTTTATACCCACTTGTTGCCGCGATGGCGGCTGTGCGTGTACACCGAATTTATTTGGTTGGCGATTACATGCACTCAGCGTTGGATGTATTTCGCTTGTCAGCCAGAGAATTCCGTTTCATTGGCTGGTGGATATTATTTGGGTTGATGATGATGCTCGTCATTGGTATCCCAATCTTTGTGTTGTCGTTTCTCTATATTGCAGAAAGTGGTGAACCTGATTTTGTCGCCATGGCATTTATCACAACGGTTGCAAGCATTCCGGGCTATTGGGTGATGGCGCGCTGGTCGTTCGTGTTGCCAGCGACCGCAATGGATCATCAGCCGCGCAGCTTGCGTCGTTCGTGGAACCAAAGCAGACCATACAACAAACAAGTATTCATTTTGATGGGCTTAATTCCATTGGGCGCGGGATTGCTCAGTCAGCTTATCTTTAGTCACTTTACTAACCTCTTCATGCTGAGTCTTGTGGGTGTTGCTTATGGTATTTTCGGTGCGTACCAGTTGGCTTTGTTATCGTTGAGCTATAAAACGGTCGTGGACATTGAACGCGCTCGTTTTGATACACCATCAGAGCCACCAAAAACGGGTGAAGAGTTTTCCGCTTAATCATTTGATCGCTTTTACATACCACTTCCGTTTGTGAGGTGGTATGCAGCGGGTTAATACCTTCCTACCGCCTTCGCGTTATTCACGCAAAATACCCATGCCCATTTCATGGCTGAATGACAGTGACGTTCACACGTATACTGACAGCAGTACTTCTTTTTATTAAGGAACCCCACATGTCCATTTGGCAACGGGTCAGTTTCACCCATCGCTTTAGTCAATTACCGTCAGCTTTCTATACTTTGGTCGAGCCACAACCCTTGGATAACACTCGTTGGGTCGCTTGGAATGGTGAGTTTGCGCAGCAGTTTGGTTTACCAGCAGAGCAAAGCGATGAGCTATTGGCGGTTTTTTCTGGGCAAAGCGAATTCGAACCGTTTCGCCCTCTGGCGATGAAATACGCAGGACATCAGTTTGGCGTTTACAACCCAGACTTGGGCGATGGACGTGGATTGCTGTTGGCGGAAATTGAGCATCAAGATGGCACTTGGTTTGATCTTCACCTTAAAGGCGCGGGGCTAACCCCCTACTCGCGAATGGGGGACGGCAGGGCGGTGTTGCGCTCAACCATTCGTGAGTATCTATGTAGTGAAGCCATGGCTGGGCTTGGGATCCCGACGACTCGTGCTCTTGGCATGATGGTCAGTGACACGCCGGTTTATCGCGAGAAAACAGAATTCGGCGCAATGTTGATTCGTATGGCGGAGACCCACGTGCGTTTTGGCCATTTCGAGCATTTTTTCTATACCAATCAATTGGCAGAGCAGAAGTTACTGGCGGACAAAGTGATCGAGTGGCACTTTGCTGATTGTGCATCGGCAGAGAAGCCATACGCTGCAATGTTTGGTGAAATTGTTCAGAAAACAGCGGACATGATTGCTTATTGGCAAGCGTATGGGTTTGCTCATGGGGTAATGAACACCGACAATATGTCGATCCTTGGTCAAACGTTTGATTACGGCCCGTTTGGTTTTCTTGATGATTATGAGCCGGGATATATTTGTAATCATTCCGACTACCAAGGCCGTTATGCATTTGACCAACAGCCAAGAATTGCGCTTTGGAACCTCTCAGCACTCGCGCATGCGCTATCGCCACTCGTTGAGCGAGAAGATTTAGAAGCGTCGTTGAGCCAATTTGAAGTCCGGTTGAGTCAGCAGTTCAGCCGCCTAATGCGTGAGAAGTTGGGTTTAAAAACCAAGATCGCGGAAGATGGACGTTTATTTGAAGCAATGTTTGAGCTCCTTCACCAAAATAACACGGATTACACTCGCTTCTTTAGAACGCTTTCAAATCTTGATACTGATTCTTCTCAATCCGTAATCGACTTGTTTCTTGACCGAGAAGCTGCGCGAGCTTGGCTTGATCTGTACTTAGCTCGATGTGAGCTAGAGGTTGATGAACTAGGGGGCCTGATTTCAGCCGAACAGCGTTGCGAACAGATGCGTCAAGCCAATCCCAAATACATCTTGCGTAACTACTTGGCTCAGTTGGCGATTGATAAAGCGGAAGAAGGGGACTTTAGCGAATTACACCGATTGGCCGAACTGTTAAAGCGCCCATTTGATGAGCAACCCGAGTTTGATGATTACGCGAAATTGCCACCAGAATGGGGGAAGAAAATGGAGATAAGCTGTTCTTCATAAATGGGTCATTTCCCACCCATTTGAATCTTTTTCTTGGGTGGAATTCACTCGTTATACTCTGTGTTCATGTTAATGGTCTTTGTTAATTTATTGAAATGCATATGAATTTTAACATGGTCCATTAATTGCTCTTTGTTGAACATCCGTACCCATCGCCTAACACTTAGTTATTCATGGACGGGATGGGATGTGATTCAACAAGGAGAATAATAATGTTTAAGCCTCTAACTCTACTATCTGTCTCTGCGCTTGCTGTAACGAGCTTTAACGCTGCCGCGAATTGTGACCCAGGTGAAACGGTCATCAAGTTCAGCCATGTAACGAACGCGGACAAACACCCAAAAGGTATTGCGGCTTCGTTACTTGAAAAACGCGTTAACGAAGAGATGAACGGTAAAGTCTGTATGCAGGTGTTTCCGAACTCAACGCTTTACGATGATGATAAGGTGTTGGAAGCACTACTAAATGGTGATGTTCAACTCGCTGCACCTTCTCTTTCTAAGTTTGAGAAATTCACCAAAAAGTACCGCCTTTTCGATCTGCCTTTCTTATTCGACGATGTCGACGCTGTTGACCGCTTCCAAAACTCTGAAGCCGGTGAAAAGCTGAAAAACTCAATGAAACGACGTGGTCTACAAGGTATTGCGTTTTGGCATAATGGCATGAAGCAAATGTCAGCCAACAAGCCGCTCATTTCTCCAGCCGATGCTGAAGGTCTTAAGTTCCGTGTTCAAGCTTCGGACGTTCTCGTTGCTCAGTTTGAACAGCTAGGCGCAAACCCGCAAAAAATGTCATTCAAAGAAGTGTACGGTGGCCTGCAAACTAAGGTTATTGATGGTCAAGAAAATACTTGGTCAAACATCTACGGCAAAAAGTTCTTCGAAGTTCAAGATGGCATTACGGAAACGAACCACGGGATTCTGGATTACCTAGTGGTGACGTCAAACGACTTCTGGAAAAACTTACCAGACGATCAGCGCGAGCAGCTAAACACAATCATCCAAGAGGTGACAGCGCAGCGTAATGCTGAGTCGACCAAAGTGAACCTGGCGAACAAAAACAACATCATCGAAGCTGGTGGTGTGGTTCGCACGTTAACACCAGAGCAGCGCCAAGAATGGGTCACTGCACTTCAGCCAGTATGGAAGAAGTTTGAAAAAGACATTGGTTCTGACCTAATTGAAGCCGCTTTGGCTTCTAACCAAAAATAATAACGCCTAGCACGCTTAGCCCTCTCGATTAGAGGGGGCTCTTTTCCCCTACAGACGACGTGATGTAATTATGGAACAGACTTTTTTTGCCAAGGCTGGACGAATCACCGATGCCATTGAAGAGACTTTGATTGCTTTCTTCTTAGGTGCCATGACCTTGTTAACCTTTGCCAATGTCATCTTTCGTTATGTCTTTAACGACAATATTCTTTGGGCGCTTGAGCTCACCGTCTTTATGTTCGCATGGATGGTGTTGGTCGGCGCTTCTTACGGTGTGAAAAAACACTTTCATATTGGTGTTGATGTGATCATCAACATAGTGCCAGAGGGCAAACGAAAAGCCTTGGCGTTATTTGCTTCAATATGCTGTTTAGCCTTCTCTATTTTGCTTTTAATTGGCTCTTGGAACTACTGGTATCCGTTCGCCACAGACCGAGCGTGGTATGAAACGGATGATATTCCAATGCCGGAAATGCTTCAGTTTATGGCGGATTGGTTAAACGAGGGAGAGCGTTACGAAAAGCTGCCACGTTTTATTCCTTATTTCGCTTTGCCGCTTGGTATGGCGTTGCTAACGCTGAGATTTGCTCAGGCAACATGGCAAATTGCTACCGGAAAGCTCGACCGACTGATTGCAGGACATGAAGCGGAAGAAGAGCTAGAGGCGCTTCAAGAAGAGATGAGTGATGCCGGTGATCTTATGGCTCCAAAGGCCTCAGACAATTCTAAGAGCAAGGAGCAATAAGCCATGGATATCTTATTTCTATTTTTGATGGTGATTGGTTTCATGCTCGTCGGCGTGCCAATCGCAGTTTCTCTTGGTCTTTCCAGTATTCTTTTCCTTTTGATTCATTCGGATGCGTCTTTGGCGTCTGTTGCTCAAACGTTGTTTAATGCATTTGCTGGACACTACACTCTGCTAGCAATTCCATTCTTCATTTTAGCTTCAAGTTTTATGTCGACAGGTGGCGTTGCAAAGCGAATCATCCGATTTGCGATTGCCATCGTCGGTTGGTTCCGTGGTGGTCTCGCCATGGCTTCTGTTGTGGCATGTATGATGTTTGCCGCGCTGTCAGGTTCATCTCCAGCAACGGTTGTTGCCATAGGTAGCATCGTTATCGCAGGTATGATCAAAAACGGTTACTCAAAAGAGTTTGCGGCCGGCGTAATTTGTAACGCAGGTACGCTAGGGATTTTGATTCCGCCGTCTATCGTTATGGTAGTTTACGCTGCCGCGACCGATGTGTCAGTTGGACGCATGTTTCTCGGTGGTGTGATTCCCGGTTTGCTAGCGGGTGTCATGTTGATGATAGCGATCTATATTGCTGCCCGTATTAAGAACCTGCCAAAACAACCATTTGTCGGTTGGAAAGAGACGTTTGATGCAGCTAAGGATGCAAGCTGGGGCTTGTTGCTGGTGGTGATCATTCTCGGTGGTATTTATGGCGGTATTTTCACCCCAACAGAAGCCGCTGCAGTTGCTGCTGTGTACTCGTTCTTTATTGCCAACTTTGTATACAAAGACATGGGGCCATTTGCAGACAAGAAAAACACTAAACCTGCGCTCGTTAAAATCTTCCAAACTTTCGTTCATAAAGACACTAAACACACGCTGTATGAAGCGGGTAAACTCACCATCATGCTGCTTTTCATTATTGCCAATGCGTTAATTTTGAAGCACGTTCTCACGGAAGAACGCATCCCGCAAATGATCACAGAGTCGATGATGTCAGCTGGTCTAGGACCAATCACCTTCTTGATTGTGGTGAACGTATTGCTGTTGATTGGTGGTCAGTTTATGGAGCCATCAGGCTTATTGATCATTGTTGCACCACTGGTGTTCCCGATTGCGATAGCACTGGGGATCGACCCAATTCACTTAGGTATTATGATGGTGGTGAATATGGAGATAGGTATGATAACACCACCTGTTGGGCTTAACTTGTTTGTTACTGCAGGTGTCGCCAAAATGTCGATGATGAATGTAGTAAAAGCCGCACTGCCATGGGTGGCGGTGATGTTCCTATTCCTCATTATTGTAACGTACGTGCCATGGGTATCGACTTGGTTACCAACGACCTTGATGGGGCCAGAAATCATTACTAAGTAATGGCACCAGATATTTGAAGAAAAACAAAAGAGGTGTGATGATTCACACCTCTTCGTCTATGGGTTTGTAGCTAGGCCTACGAGGGTCTGGTTGGACTCGCCGCTCGTAGCTTCGCCACTTCTTTTTATTCTTGCGCCGCTCCTCGCCTGAACGTCTCTCTTCTTGATATTGCCCGTCTACCATCACGGTATCTGTAATGATCGGTATTCTCACTTTCTCGTTCATATCCGTAACAACCATGATGAATCAGTTATTAAAAATTATGATTCAAGTTGGATATAATACCAATCCTTGGGAATCGTTTTATTTATAGAGCTCTTTATCTATTTGATAGCGTTGCATTTTGTCATACAGAGTTTTTCGAGGCACATTTAATTGCGCCATTGTCTGTTTAATGCTGCCGTTATTTTCTAGTAATGCACCTTCAATGGCTGCTCTCTCGAACTCTGCAACTTGTTCTGCAAGACTTGAAGAAGGCTTGGCAACCGGAGTCGATTCTCCTAACTGAATTAATTTACCCAATAGCACGAAACGCTCTGCTGCATTTCTTAGCTCGCGAACATTGCCTGGCCAGTCATGGTTCATCAGTTGGGCGAGGTCGTGGGATGACAAGCTAGGAGAGCTTTTACCGTAACGTGAAGCCGCTACCAATAGGAAATGATGGAAGAGGGCAGGGATGTCTTCTTTCCGTTCACGCAGTGGCGGGAGATCTAAGGTAACCACATTCAGTCGATAGTAAAGATCTTGGCGAAAGGTTCCCTCTTCAGCAGCGCGTTTCAAATCGACTTTGGTTGCGGCAATTACTCGAATATCTAAGGGCAAGAGTTCATTCGAGCCGACACGCTCAATCACACGCTCTTGCAGTACTCTCAGTAAACGGATTTGGGCTTGGATTGGCATTGACTCGATTTCATCCAAGAAAAGTGTACCGCCTTGAGCAAATTCAAATTTACCGATACGGCGGCTTTCTGCGCCAGTAAATGCGCCTTTTTCATGCCCGTAGAGTTCGCTCTCAATCAAATTCTCTGGTACTGCACCACAATTTACTGCGACAAAGTTTTGGTTCCGTCGAGAGCTTTGTTCATGCAAAGAACGGGCGATTAACTCTTTACCTGTACCAGTCTCGCCAAACAATAAGATATCTGCATCAGTATCGGCGATGTGAGCAATGGTTTCGCGTAACATTTGAATGCTAGACGTTTCTCCGATAACACGAGGTCCGAGCGTTTTACTTGCCTTGAGAGACAGGCGTAACTTCTCGTTTTCAACCGTTAATTGGCGCTTCTCAATGGCGCGCTTGACGGTTTCAACTAGGTGCTCAGGTGGGAATGGCTTTTCGATAAAATCATACGCTCCTTGGTGTAATGCATTAACCGCCATTGAGATATCGCCATGACCAGTAATCATAATCACGGGAAGATGGGTGTCTTTGCGCACAAGGGTATTCAGTAAATCCATCCCTGAAATACCGGGTAAGCAAATATCGGTAATCACCACACCTGGCTCGGCTCCCTGCTTAATGGCGAGTAAGGCAGATTCAGCGTCTGGAAAGAATGTGGCATCGATATCTGCCAATTCAAACGTTTGTTCTATTGCCAGTCTAAGATCGGCTTCATCATCAATAAAAAACACCTGACACATGATCTCATCCTTTTGATTGTTCTGTGTTGTTAGGAGCGATAGGTAAACACAATGAAAATCGAGCTCCGCCTTGTTCTCGATTTTGGGCACATAATCTTCCGTTCATACTGGCTAAGATTTGTTGCGAGATAGAGAGTCCTAAACCTAACCCATTTTGTTTGGTAGTTAGGAAAGGCTCACATAAGTCCGAAAGTGAGAAATCTCCAAGCCCTGCACCATTGTCATCTACATGAATCCAAACCAAACCGGCATGTTCGTCTTGCTCTATGGATAACTGTACTTGTTTGTCTTGTTGCTCTTTGAGAGCCTCTATCGCATTGGTCAGTAAATTAACCAACACTTGTTCAAGTTGAATGATATTGATCTGAACTTCAACATCGTGCTCTGGTACCTGCGTTTCTAGCGTGACACGTGCAGATTTAAGTGCGGGTTTCATCAGCTCTTTGACTGAGGCAATTACTGGAAACAAACGAGATTGAGCCAGCTCGTTTCCACTGGTTTTTTTAGCGAAAGAACGAAGCTGCTGACTGATGTTTGCCATACGATCAGTGAGGGCTGAGATGCGAGTTAGATTATCTTCCACTCGCTCATATTTTTCTTTTTGGAGGAACAGCTTGCCGTTTTCAGCAAAGCTGCGAATGGCCGCAAGTGGATTATTCAGTTCATGACTGATACTGGCTGACATTTGCCCCAATACTGCTAGTTTCGCAGCTTGAACGAGTTCGTCTTGCGTTAGGCGAAGTGTTTGTTCGGTTTCAATTCTCTGGGCGATTTCTGCTTGCAATTCTGCGGTGCGAGCCATGACTTGATATTCAAGTTTTTGATTGGCCTCTTGCTGAATTCTCTCAAGTTGTAAGTGGCGTTGTTGACGGTGATAGATGAGCTGGCCAATTAAAAACAACACGGTGAATGCAAGAGTAAGTACAAAAATGTAACCCATAGTGAGCCAGACGATAGACTGCTTGGGAGATAGTACACGGATGGTCAGCTTGAGCTCTGGTAGGAGCAACGAAGAGACCACCAAGGTCCCTTTGTTATATGGGTAACCTTGTTTTAGCTCAGAATGCGTTTCCTCCACATTGCCCACCAATCCTAGAGTTTCAATTGGCTCATCAAGATATTGTCGGCTTGCCCAAACTTGTTTTCTTTCATTCTCAGTCAGTGGTTGTAAGCTTTTGAGTAGCCAATCGCTTCGGCTGCTCATGAAAACAATCCCGTGCGGATCGCTCGCGACGAACACACTATTTGGCTGCTGCCAGTTGTCTTCTATCTTACTCAAGTCCATCTTAACCACGACCACACCAAGTACGCCGCCCGCGTATATGATCGGATAAGAATAGTAGTAGCCACGCTTACCCGAAGTCGAACCCAGCGCGTAGTATTGGCTTCGTTCCCCAACGATTGCTTGTTTGAAATAAGGGCGGAACGCAAAATTTCGTCCAATAAAAGATCGCTCTTTACGCCAGTTGCTGGCCGCGATTGTTGTACCCCATTGATCGATTAAATAGGTATCTGCCGCTTCAATCACGTCATTAACGGATTCTAAATACCGATTGGTGAGTTCCAGTTGGGCACTGTTATTTGGATGCAGTAACGCTTGATGGAGAGGGTCATCTTTAGCCAGAAGGTTAGGGATATGGGCGTATTTATCGAGTTTGTTTTTAATATGACTAGAAAATTGCTCAAGTTGGGACTGGTGTTTATCAAGCAATGATTGATAACTAGTCTGCCAAACCCAATGACCACCTATGATTGCGCAAAGGAAATAGAAGGCAAAAAAAGTCAGCAGAATCCGGTTTTTTTGCGACATCCTTACACTCCTTAAACCTTTCCTTTGGTCACGTAAGAAAATGTTAATAGTTTGTAGGGAGGATTAGGGATTTAGTTTTCAACTCTGTGGAGTAAAACAAGAGCAAGATCTCTTTTTAGGCTTTTCGATAAAAAAACCGGTCGATTCTCTTGAAAAAGTCGCTATTGTCCCCATTCTAGATATGCTGACGATACTTAGACGGTGTTTGAATCGCATTTTTGAAGAAAAAATGGGTCAGCATTCGAGAATTTAGCGCAGACAATGTCCACATAGTGGCTATTGGCTCGACAGGGTTGCGACAGATCGCTAGAATGTCGCGTCTAAAAATTCTGTCCTGAGGCTAATAGGAGATACCTTTGGTAATTTTATCGAAGATATCACTGATTAGTCCGGTACTGACAAACAGTATCGATACTCGATTTAAATTAGGTGTTCGGACAGAACACTACACAAGGATGAAGCGTAAGCTCCGCTGAGTTTCGCTCATACGCTCGGAAAACCGAGCCACTTTAGAGGTTTATATATAATGCAAGTTACTGTTGAAACGCTAGAGGGCCTAGAGCGCCGTCTAAACATTACTGTTCCAGCTGCAAACATCGAAGACGCTGTAACAGCTGAACTACGCAACATCGCTAAAAACCGTCGTTTCGATGGTTTCCGTAAGGGTAAAGTGCCTCTAAAAATGGTTGCTAAGATGTACGGCAAAGCAGTACGTCAAGACGTTCTTGGTGAAGTTATGCAACGCCACTTCATCGAAGCTATCGTTAAAGAGAAAATCAACCCAGCTGGCGCTCCAACTTTCGCTCCTGTAGAAAACAAAGAAGGTTCAGACCTAGTTTTCACTGCAACTTTTGAAGTTTACCCAGAAGTTGAGCTTAAAGGCCTAGAAAACATCACTGTTGAAAAACCGCTAACTGAAGTTAAAGACGCAGACGTAGAAGAGATGATCGATACTCTACGTAAGCAACAAGCTACTTGGGTTGAAGTTGAAGAAGCAGCAGAAGATGGCAAACGCGTAAGCATTGACTTCGTTGGTTCTATCGACGGTGAAGAGTTCGAAGGCGGTAAAGCTGAGAACTTCCCACTAGAAATGGGCGCTGGTCGCATGATTCCTGGTTTCGAAGACGGTATCGCAGGTAAAACTGCTGGTATGGAATTCGACATCGACGTGACTTTCCCAGAAGATTACCACGCTGAAAACCTAAAAGGTAAAGCAGCTAAGTTCGCAATCAAAGTGAACAAAGTTGAAGCTCGTGAACTACCAGAACTAAACGACGAGTTCGTTGCTAAGTTCGGTGTTGTTGAAGGCGGTGTTGAAGCACTTAAAGCTGAAGTTCGTAAAAACATGGAACGCGAGCTTAAGCAAGCTGTTAAGAACCGCATCAAAGAGCAAGCGATTGACGGTCTAGTTGAGCAAAACGACATCAACGTACCATCAGCGCTTATCGAGCAAGAAATCCAAGTTCTACGTCAACAAGCTGCACAACGCTTCGGTGGTAACCCAGAAGCTGCTGCTCAGCTTCCACGTGAGCTGTTCGAAGAGCAAGCTAAACGTCGCGTAGTAGTTGGTCTTCTACTAGGTGAAGTAATCAAGTCTGAAGAGCTAAAAGCGGACGACGAGAAAGTTAAAGCTCTAATTGAAGAAATGGCTACTGCATACGAAGATCCATCAGAAGTTATTGCTTACTACGAGCAAAACGAAGAAATGATGAACAACATGCGCAATGTAGCTCTAGAAGAGCAAGCAATCGACGCGATCATCGCTAAAGCACAGGTTTCTGAGAAAGAAGTAGGCTTCAACGAGCTACTTAACCAACAACAACCTGCTGCTTAATAAGCAATATCTTGCGTAGAAGGTTGACTTAACGTTAACTATTCTGCTAACAATGGTCCGTATGATAGTCATCATCCGGGCCATTTATTTTAGGGACATAAGAATATGAGCTACCAAGAAAAAAATGCAATGTCGCCAATTATGGACGCGCTAGTACCAATGGTGGTTGAACAAACTTCCCGCGGCGAACGCTCTTACGACATCTACTCACGTCTGCTGAAAGAGCGCGTGATTTTTTTAACGGGTCAAGTGGAAGACCACATGGCAAACCTTGTCGTGGCTCAGCTACTTTTCCTAGAATCTGAAAATCCAGATAAAGATATTTTCCTATACATCAACTCGCCAGGCGGCAGCGTAACAGCTGGTATGTCTATCTACGATACCATGCAGTTTATTAAGCCAAATGTTAGCACTGTATGTATGGGTCAAGCATGTTCAATGGGTGCCTTCCTGTTAGCAGGTGGTGCGCCAGGTAAGCGCTACGTACTGCCTAACTCTCGTGTAATGATCCACCAACCATTGGGTGGTTTCCAGGGTCAAGCTTCTGATATCCAAATCCATGCTCAGGAAATCCTGACCATTAAGCAGAAGCTAAACAAGTTGTTAGCAGAACATACTGGCCAACCTCTTGAAGTCATTGAGCGCGATACTGATCGTGATAACTTCATGTCATCAGAGCAGGCTGTGGAATACGGTATCGTGGATGCAGTGTTAAGCCACCGCGGCGAGTAATTAGCCAGCGCATTTTGGCAAAAATTGATATACACTCATTCATGAAGAGTAAAGGCTAAGAGGTTAGCGAATGACAGATAAAAGCAAAGAAAGTGGCAGCGGTAAATTGCTGTACTGTTCTTTCTGCGGCAAAAGTCAGCACGAAGTTCGCAAGCTAATCGCAGGTCCGTCAGTGTACATTTGCGACGAGTGTGTCGACTTATGTAACGATATTATTCGCGAAGAAATCAAGGATGTTCTCCCTAAGAAAGAATCTGAAGCGTTACCAACGCCAAAACAGATCCGTGAACACCTTGATGACTATGTGATCGGGCAAGATTACGCGAAAAAAGTGCTCGCAGTTGCGGTATATAACCACTACAAGCGTTTACGCAATGGTGATACAACGAGTGAAGGTGTGGAGCTTGGTAAAAGTAACATCCTTCTAATTGGCCCAACAGGTAGCGGTAAAACACTACTTGCTGAGACATTAGCTCGATTCTTGGATGTGCCATTTACAATGGCAGACGCAACCACACTAACCGAGGCTGGTTATGTGGGTGAAGACGTTGAAAACATCATCCAAAAGCTTCTGCAAAAATGTGATTACGATGTAGCTAAAGCTGAACGCGGCATCGTTTACATTGATGAAATTGATAAAATTTCACGCAAAGCTGAAAACCCATCTATTACGCGTGACGTATCTGGTGAAGGTGTTCAGCAGGCGCTACTAAAACTTATCGAAGGCACGGTTGCATCGGTTCCACCTCAAGGTGGTCGTAAGCACCCTCAGCAAGAATTCCTACAAGTGGACACGTCGAAGATCCTGTTCATCTGTGGTGGTGCATTTGCTGGCCTAGATAAGGTGATTGAGCAGCGTGTTGCAACAGGTACAGGTATTGGCTTCGGTGCTGAAGTTCGTTCTAAAAACGAATCGAAGACCGTGGGTGAGCTATTTACTCAGGTTGAGCCTGAGGATTTAGTGAAGTACGGACTCATTCCAGAATTCATTGGTCGTCTTCCTGTGACAACAACACTGACTGAGCTTGATGAAGAAGCGTTGATTCAGATCCTATGTGAACCGAAGAACGCATTAACCAAGCAATACGCAGCATTGTTTGAGCTTGAAAACGCCGAACTTGAGTTCCGAGAAGATGCGCTGCGCGCTATCGCTAAGAAAGCAATGGAGCGTAAAACAGGTGCTCGTGGTTTACGCTCGATCCTTGAAGGCGTATTACTGGAAACCATGTACGAACTGCCATCTGCGACAGACGTAAGTAAGGTCGTGATTGATGAGTCCGTCATCAATGGTGAGTCAGAGCCATTGCTTATTTATAGCAACTCAGACAATCAGGCCGCTGGAGCAGAATAAATTCAGCCGTAATGAAAAAGGAGGTAAGTAATTACCTCCTTTTTTTATTTCTCTTATTGAATCCAAACAATTAGCCCCCATATAAATCGATAAGTAATACGTAAACGTGAAAGCGGAAGAGAGAATTATATGAACTTGGAACGTTCCGAGCGTATCGAGATCCCGGTACTACCTCTACGTGACGTAGTGGTCTACCCGCACATGGTTATTCCATTGTTTGTTGGTCGTGAGAAATCGATTAGCTGTTTAGAAACGGCGATGGAAACCAACAAACAAGTTCTTCTTGTGGCACAAAAGCAAGCTGATACTGACGAGCCTACGGTTGACGACCTATTTGAAGTAGGTACGGTAGCCACCATTCTCCAGCTACTGAAGCTTCCGGATGGCACAGTAAAAGTACTGGTTGAAGGTCAGCAACGTGCGAAAATTAATCACTTTAAAGAGAGTGACTTCTTCCTAGCGGAAGCGGAATTTGTTGTTACGCCAGAATTGGATGAGCGTGAGCAAGAAGTGATTGTTCGCAGTGCGATTAATCAGTTTGAAGGCTTCATTAAGCTAAACAAGAAGATTCCACCAGAAGTTTTAACCTCACTCAACGGTATCGACGAAGCAGCACGCTTAGCGGATACCATTGCAGCTCATATGCCGTTGAAGCTGGTGGATAAGCAGCAAGTACTTGAAATTGTTGATGTCACTGAGCGTCTGGAATTCCTAATGGGCCAGATGGAATCAGAGATCGATTTGCTGCAAGTTGAAAAACGCATTCGTGGTCGCGTTAAGAAGCAAATGGAAAAATCTCAGCGTGAGTACTATCTGAATGAGCAAATGAAAGCGATTCAGAAAGAACTTGGTGAGATGGAAGACGCACCAGACGAGTTCGAAACGCTGCAGAAGAAGATTGACGAATCAAAAATGCCTCAAGAGGCACGTGAAAAGACTGAGCAAGAGCTTCAAAAGCTTAAGATGATGTCTCCGATGTCTGCCGAAGCAACAGTGGTTCGTAGCTACATCGATTGGATGGTCAGCGTGCCTTGGGCTAAACGCTCAAAAGTTAAGAAAAATTTAGCGAAAGCAGAAGAGATTCTTAATGAAGACCACTACGGTCTAGAGCGCGTAAAAGAGCGTATTCTTGAATACTTGGCGGTTCAAAACCGAATCAATAAGTTAAAAGGTCCAATCCTTTGTCTTGTTGGTCCTCCAGGTGTGGGTAAAACGTCTCTTGGTCGTTCAATTGCTTCCGCTACAGGTCGTAAGTACGTTCGTATGGCGCTGGGTGGTGTACGTGATGAAGCAGAAATCCGCGGTCACCGTCGTACTTACATTGGCTCATTGCCAGGTAAATTAATCCAGAAGATGTCGAAAGTTGGCGTGAAGAACCCACTGTTCTTATTGGACGAAATCGACAAAATGTCTTCAGATATGCGCGGCGATCCGGCATCAGCGCTACTAGAAGTACTTGATCCTGAACAGAATAACTCGTTCAACGATCACTACTTAGAAGTGGATTACGACCTTTCTGACGTTATGTTCGTTGCAACCTCGAACTCGATGAACATTCCAGGTCCATTGTTAGACCGTATGGAAGTTATTCGTTTATCTGGTTACACCGAAGACGAGAAGCTGAACATTGCAAAACGTCACCTTGTTGATAAGCAAGTGAAGCGCAATGGTCTAAAACCGGATGAGATAATCATTGAAGACTCTGCGATTATTGGCATCATCCGTTATTACACTCGTGAAGCGGGTGTCCGTAACTTAGAACGTGAGATCTCTAAGATCTGCCGTAAAGCCGTGAAGAACATCTTGCTGGATAAAGACATCAAGTCAGTCACGGTAACGATGGACAACCTAAAAGAGTACTTGGGTGTTCAACGTTTCGATTACGGCAAAGCGGATGAAAGTAACCGAATTGGTCAAGTGACAGGTCTAGCTTGGACAGAAGTGGGTGGTGATCTGCTAACGATTGAAACTCAATCCATGCCAGGTAAAGGTAAGCTGACGCAAACGGGCTCTCTTGGTGACGTGATGCAAGAGTCTATCCAAGCCGCAATGACAGTAGTTCGCTCTCGTGCAGAAAAACTGGGTATCAATACTGACTTCTACGAGAAGAAAGATATTCACGTGCACGTACCGGAAGGCGCGACGCCAAAAGATGGCCCAAGTGCGGGTACTGCAATGTGTACTGCCTTGGTTTCTGCTCTGACAGGTAACCCTGTGAAAGCAGAGGTAGCGATGACGGGTGAAATCACACTGCGTGGTGAAGTCCTACCTATCGGTGGCCTAAAAGAGAAGTTACTTGCGGCACACCGTGGCGGCATTAAGACTGTGCTAATTCCAAAAGACAACGAGCGTGATTTGGAAGAGATTCCTGATAATGTTATCGCTGATCTGCAAGTCATCCCTGTACAGTGGATTGATGAAGTACTGAAAGTCGCACTAGAGCGAGACCCGACGGGCGTTGAGTTTGAGTCTCAAAAATAGTGATGTGCAGCAAAAATAAGTAAAAGTTTACGCTGATAAGTCTAAAAAGGCTTGTCAGCGTTTTTTTTGGGCGCTAAGTTAGTTTCGATAGCTGCCAGCCCTTGACGAATAAGGGATGGAGCATATTTTCTTAACAATGGAACGAAAGTCATCACAAAAATAATCACAGATGACACAAAGGGGAAATTACAGTGAATAAAACTCAGTTAGTAGAACAAATCGCAGAAAATGCAGACATTTCTAAAGCGTCAGCGGGTCGTGCTCTAGATGCATTCATCGAAGCAGTAAGCGGTACTCTTCAGTCTGGTGATCAAGTTGCTCTAGTTGGCTTTGGTACATTCAGCGTTCGTACTCGTGCTGCACGTACTGGTCGTAACCCAAAAACTGGTGAAGAAATCCAAATCGCAGAAGCAAAAGTACCAGCTTTTAAAGCTGGTAAAGCACTGAAAGACGCTTGTAACTAATCACAGCGTTAATTCTGTAACCGGCCATTTGCTTAACTTTTGCTCAAACAATAAGTTTCGAACAAAAATTTACAAACTTCGAGCCGAACTTTCTTAAATTATGCGCATCATACTGATGCGCATTTCTTTTTCTGATATTATTGCGCCATTATTTCTATTAGATAGAAGCAGTAGGCTTCAATTGTGGAGAGCAGTTAAATTATGATGGATCGACTACGCGAAGGCGTGAATAGCATCGCGGTCAAAATTATCCTTGGGCTTATCATCCTGTCTTTCGTATTTGCAGGTGTGGGTAGCTACATCGTTAGTGGTAACAACAACTCTGCAGCGAAAGTCGGTAACACTGAGATTCCTCGTGGTGAGTTCGAGATGGCATACCAAAATGAGCGTAACCGTATGCAAGCTCAGTTGGGTGACTACTTCTCTCAAATGCTGGCTGACCCTGCATATGTTGAATCTTTCCGCAAATCCGTTTTAGATCGAATGATCAATGACGTGTTGCTTGACCAACAAGCAGAAGCTTTAGGTCTGCGAATCAGCGACACCCAAGTTCGTAGCATGATTCTAGACATGCCTCAATTCCAATCTAATGGTCAGTTCGATCAAGAGATCTATCAAGCTTCTCTGCGTCGTGCAGGCTTTTCGCCAGACTCTTTTGCTGAGTACATGCGTCGTGAATTGGTTCGTGAACAACTGCTGAATGCACTACAAAACAGTGAATTTATTCTGCCAGGTGAAGTACAGGCAGAAGGTAAGCTGTTCACTCAAACTCGTGATATTCGCACGATTAAAATCGACTTAGCAGAGTTTGCGAAAAACATTGAATTGACTGACGAAGAAATTCAACAGTACTACAAAGCAAACCCTGACAACTTTACTCGCCCAGAGCAGGTTAAAGTCGCTTATATCGAACTGTCTGCTGAAGCGCTAAAGGAACAAGTTAATGTTTCTGATGCTGAGGTGAAAAAGTACTACGAAGAGCACTTAAACAAATACTCTTCAGAAGAGCAGCGTCGTGTCGCTCATATTCTTGTAGAAGGGGACGATGAAGCAAAAGCGCAGGCTATCCTAGATGAGCTAAATGCGGGTGCAGATTTTGCGACGCTAGCTCAAGAGAAATCTGACGATTTTGGCAGCGCTGAAAACGGTGGTGACTTAGGTTGGATAGAGCGTGATGTGATGGACCCTGCTTTTGAAGAAGCGGCATTCGCGTTGAAGAATCCAGGCGATACGTCGGGTCTAGTAAAGTCGGACTTTGGTTACCATATTATCAAGCTTGAAGAGCTAAAAGACTCTGTGGCGAAGCCATTTGAAGAAGTAGCCGCTGAAATCAAACAAGAAATGGTTGACCAACAAGCGGTTGATCAATTCTACGAGCTACAAAGCGAACTTGAGCGCGTAGCGTTTGAATACCCAGACTCATTGTATGACGCTTCTCAAGCGGTTAACCAAGAAGTGAAGACAACGGACTTTATTTCTCAAGTTGACGCACCTGAAGTGCTTCGTAACCCTGCGGTAATGCAAGCTATCCTTAGCCCAGAAGTAAAAGAAGATGGCTTAAACTCTGAAGCTATCGAAGTTGCACCTGAACATATTATTGTTGTTCGTGTTGAAGACGCACGTGATGAGACGGTTCTTCCACTAGAAGAAGTGAAAGATCAGGTTATTGCAGAGCTATCTCGCGTTAAGGGTGAGCAAGATGCGATGGAACTTGGTACACAGGTTGTTGCTGCATTGAAAGAAGGTAAGACAGATGTGCTTACTGAAAACAACCTTGCATTTGGTGAACAAGAGACAGTAGATCGCCGTTCTCCGTTGGCAACAACGGTATTCGCGATGGCAAAACCAGTCGATGGTAAGCCAGTATATGGTCAGTCTAAAGATCTTGAAGGTAACATTGTTATCATCGAGCTTGATGCTGTAAATGCTGAGCTAGATAGTGATTTAGAAGAGCAAGTTGCGATGCAAATGCAGCGAGCATCTTCTCAGCAAGACCTATCATCTGTGCTAGCTGTACTGCGCGCAAACACTGACATTGAGTACTTTATTGTGAGCAACTAAGCACAATTAGTGTAATTTGCATGTTAACTAAAACGGACCGCATAAGCGGTCCGTTTTATTTTTGTCTTTATTAACTTCAATCATCAATAAGCATTACTTAAATTAGTGCGCGTTTAAGTGATACCAGTCATTGCGAATATCGGGTCATCTAAGTTTGTTAAATGCATAATCACGTTGCTTTTCACTACGAACTTGGTAGTTACTTGCTCCCGATGACTGGTTTTAGCCTACTATTTTGGAGATTGTATGTTCAATATGAAATGGATTTTGACATTGTGCTTATTTGTTTTTGCACCTTTTAGCATGGCTGCGGATTCAGCCACTGGCAAATATGAAGGAATTGAAATTACCGTAAATATCAACACGGCCTCTGCTGAAGAAATAGCGACCATGTTGAAAGGTATAGGTGAGAAGAAAGCGCAGAGTATCGTGGACTACCGCGAGGAGCATGGCCCTTTTAAAACAGCAGCAGATTTGAAGAGCGTAAAAGGCATTGGTGAAGCGACAGTTAAGAAAAACGAAGACCGCATTTTACTGTAGCTTGATGTATTTCAGATATTGAGTCTGAATTCAGAACAATATCTGTTTCCCTATTACTGCTTTCCCGAACCAACCCCTCTTTCGTGGTTCGGGATTTTTTAACCGAATAAACGACGGCGAAAGCCTTTTTCCATTAGAGCCATTGTTAACCCACCGAGTGCGCCAAATAAATGAGCATCAATAGCAACGTTTGCGCCGATAAGCGCAGCAGTGCTGCTTGATGGACCATAGATCTGCTCCCATGCTACTTTGGCAATAAGCCCGCCGACCAACAACAAGCTGCTTCTTCTGCTTTCAAAGACTTCTCTGAGTGCCCAGAATCCAAATAGTCCGTGTAGTACGCCAGATAATCCCACGTACACCGACATGTTGGTAAACAAATTCATTGCGCCAACAAATGCGCACAAGAGTGAGAAAACGATAAGGAAGTTGCGAGTACTTGGACGAAAAATAAAAGTAATGATCCACAATCCTGCCAGGTTCATCCCTAAGTGTGCAAAGTTGGTATGTGTGAGATTTCCTGTTACGATTCGCCACCATTCGCCATGGCGTATATTGTAGCTGTGCCACTCGGTTAGGCTTGCCATTGGTTCGAATTGAAGTATCAAACAGATCACGCTGATAATACTCAGCAAGGTATAAAGGTTCACTCTATGTCTCGTTATTGTTCTCGTTGTGGAAAATCGCAAAAAGCGTGTATTTGCCAATGGATTGTACCGTTGGCAAGCGAGGTAGAACTTATCATTCTTCAGCACACGAGTGAAGAACATCGTCCGCTTGGTACGGCACGGATTCTCAATTTGAGTTTAGATAACTGTATTTGTCTGATAGGAGAGGACTTTTCTGGTGATAATGTCTTAAATCACTTGTTGGCGGATGAATCATATCAACATTTTGTTCTTTACCCATCGGAACAGTCACGATGCATCTCTGAAATCAATCAAGCGAGTCGTAGTGTATCTAAGAAAATACGTTTGATTTTGCTCGATGGGACGTGGAAAAAAGCGTACAAAATGTGGCAGCTTTCTAGCAATTTACATCCACTCCCAACCGTGCAATTACCGAAGCAATTGCAAGGGCATTACACCATTCGTAAAGCGCCCTCTGAGAATAGCTTATCGACAGTCGAGGCAGGTTATCATTCGCTTCGTTTGCTTGAACCCGAGAGAGACTTTACACCACTTATGCATGCCTTTGAAAAGATGATCGAATTCCAAATCGCCCAGATGCCGCCGGGCGTATTTGAAAAGAATTACTTGAAAGGTTGAGTGTGACTAAAGAACGATGGAAGAGAATAGCTGACGGTGCAGCTTTTGCGCGTGACCATCGGTCATAGCAGAAATGTAATCGGCGATGACTCTCATCTTATTGCTTTCGCTTTTCGCTTGGCACCACAGTTCTCTTGTATGAACAGGCAGCAAGCGCTCTGGGTCCGCTGTTAAGGCTTCAAAAATGTCCATAATAATTTGCTGACCCTTATACTCAACGATCTGGACCTGAGGGACTTGGATAACGAAGGTGCTGACAAAGTGCTTGAGCACGTCAAGTGCTCGTGCCATTTGTGGCTCTAAACACGCATTCCAAGACAGTAATGGATTATTGAAAGGCTCATCCACCGCCTTAATTGAAATGCTGGTCAGCAGGGCGTTAACCATACCACCGATGGCATCTTTCCGCTCATGATGCTTACCACTAAATAGCATCTGTCCGATGGAATCGATATGTGCTTCAAACCACGGGTCGCCACAGTCCGCTAATTGACTTGCTGCGCCTTCTTGCCATTGCTGACGTGTCACCATACCAAGTACGATTGCATCTTCTAAATCATGAACGCCGTAGGCGATATCGTCCGCTAGCTCCATGATTGAGCAATCGAGTGATTTAAAGCGCGTTTTACTGTGCTCAAACTCCGATTCTGGTTTTGAGCGCATTAGGCTAAGCAATGCCTTGTCGTTGTCAGAAAGCGGTGCAATTACCCAATCAAATAAGTCTTTATCACAATCATAAATGCCCTTAGCTGGGCTCCAATCTTTGGCTTTTAGTTTACGTTGATGCTCAGCTGGTTGAGGCAACTTGACGGAGCGTGTTTGACTAATAAGGGCAGGGTACTTGATCAAACCAAGCAGTGTGCGGCGTGATAAATTCATTCCGAAATGCTCAGTATAAGGCTCTAACTTAGTGACGATACGAAAGGTTTGGGCGTTTCCCTCGAAACCGCCATGTTCGCGCATTACGTAGTTTAGAGCGACTTCTCCCCCATGACCGTATGGAGGATGCCCGATGTCGTGCGCCAAACATAATGAATCAATTAAGCTGTCTGATGGCAATAGATCACGGAACTCTGGTTGTTTTTTCTTCAACTGGGCGACGATACCGGTCCCGAGTTGCGACGCTTCTAAGGAGTGTGTTAACCGGCTGCGGTGAAAGTCTTCCAAGCTATTGCCGTGTACTTGGGTTTTTGCTTGTAAGCGTCGAAATGCAGCCGAGTGAAGAATGCGCGCTCGGTCTCTTTGGTACGGGCTTCGATGGTCGTCACGACGTATTTTATGCTCATCATCATGGCGCTCTTGCCATTGCGGGTGTAATTCAAACGACACGATTATCTCCGTAAGCTAACTGATTTCATCTAACGATAATTCGAAACTTGGGGCAAAGGTATTGAGGAAGTAATCCATTTCAGGCGTTCTACGTTCTTGCAAAGTGATGTCTAAGCGTTTTTTTGCCAGAGCGAACTCATGATTGCCTGCGCTTAGTTCTTCGAGACATTTTAAATAGGCACAGATGGAGTCGGCTTGCTTGACGATTTTTGCGTCCTCTCTGTGTGCAGAGTGGGAAAGAAGGTAGGGGGCAAAATCATCTTGGAACTCTTCCGGTAACATTGAAAGCAATTTTTGTTCCGCTGCCGATTCTATCTTCTTATATTCTTTGGCAATTTCAGGGTTGTAATACTTCACTGGGGTTGGAAGGTCACCCGTTAATACTTCGCTAGAGTCATGGTACATGGCAAGAATCGCGATGCGTTCTGGATTAAGGTTGCCGCCGAACTTTTTGTTTTTAATTAGGGCAAGGGCATGAGCGACAAAAGCAACTTGTAAGCTATGCTCTGAAACGTTTTCTGGTGAGACGGACCGCATTAAAGGCCAGCGTTGGATCAGCTTCATTCGAGCCAGGTGGGCGAAAAAATGGCTTTCTTTCATGGCTTTCTCCGTTTCTGGTGTAAAAAAGGAACTCACTAGGAGTTCCTCTAAGCATATGAGAGATCAGCACTAATTACTACCAGTGATTCATTACTGGCTGTAGGTTGATAGGAATCGCTCAAAACGTCCAATGGCGATTTCTAGATCTTCAACGTGCGGCAGTGTCACGATGCGGAAGTGGTCTGGTTTTGGCCAGTTAAAACCGGAACCTTGCACCAGTAAGACCTTCTCTTGTTTTAAGAAATCTAAAACCATCTGCTGATCGTTCTTGATGTTGTACATTTTTGTGTCGATTTTCGGGAAGAGGTACATAGCACCCTTAGGTTTGACACAAGAAACACCAGGAATCTGATTGATCAGTTCATACGCTCTATTGCGCTGCTCTAATAAGCGTCCGCCAGGTAAAATCAGTTCATTGATACTCTGGTATCCACCTAGCGCAGTTTGAATCGCATGTTGCATTGGTACGTTTGCACATAAACGCATCGATGAAAGCAGCTCCAAGCCATTCACGTACCCTTGAGCTAGGTGTTTAGGTCCCGTTAGGAACATCCAGCCACCACGGAAACCACAAACACGGTAGGCTTTTGAAAGGCCATTGAATGTCATGACTAGCACATCTTCAGTGAGTGTGGCGACTGAGGTATGTGTTGCACCGTCGTACAACACTTTGTCGTAGATCTCATCTGCGAAAATGATCAGTTTGTGCTGGCGTGCTATCTCAATCACTTCAAGTAGGAAGTCACGGCTGTATACCGCACCTGTCGGGTTGTTCGGGTTGATCAGAACAATGCCACGTGTCTTTGGTGTGATTTTCTTTTTGATGTCTTCAAGGTCTGGGTACCAGTCTGCACCTTCATCACATAGGTAATGAACCGACTTACCGCCTGATAGTGCAACTGAAGCTGTCCACAACGGGTAATCGGGAGCTGGGATTAGCATTTCGTCGCCATTATTTAACAGCGCTTGCATGGCCATCACGATCAGCTCAGACACGCCGTTACCCACATACACATCTTCGACATCTAGCGAGCGGATACCTTTACGTTGATAGTGTTGGACCACGGCTTTACGAGCAGAGTAAATGCCTTTGGAATCACAATAGCCTTGAGAAGTCGGCAGATTACGAATCACGTCGACTAAAATCTCATCAGGGGCGTCAAAACCAAATGGGGCAGGGTTACCAATGTTTAGCTTTAGGATTTTATGCCCTTCTTCCTCCATGCGCTTAGCATGTTTGAGTACAGGACCCCTAATGTCGTAGCAGACATTATCGAGTTTTGACGACATCCCGATATTTTGCATTGTATAATTCCTAAAAATTCGTTAATTTCTTTATTAAAATACAATAATTTGTTTTTTATTAGAATATATATCTGTAAATTATCTGTTTGCTGGTTAAGTTTTGCTCGTTTGCTATCACAGGATTTTGCAAAAGATCGCATACGACCTTGATTTGCTTTGGGTCTAAACTTAGAGTAGCCGTCAGTTATCATTTATCCTCACATACTACGAGGTTGATTTGTCACAGTTCCATCAAGCCGTAAAGAGAATTATCGAGCGAGTTCAGCAAGCGGAAGGCAATCAAACACGTCTGGTCGAGCCCCTGAGCGAGAAACCTAATTTCTCATTTATTGATTGGCTTGATGCACAACCACTTTTCCCTAAATTCTACTGGCAGTCCCGCGATACTCGTGAAGAGGTCGTTGCACTAGGGCAATTACACGCTTTTGTTGAGCCAGGCCCTGCTTATACCATTCTAGGTGAAGGGCAACGAGTCTGGGGCGGACGCTCTTTTGACGGCCAGCATGAGAAGAATCGTCGCTGTATGCCTTCTTTCTTCTTTTTGCCTCAAATTGAGTTAATTCGTTTTGACCAACAATGGTCTCTCGCAGTTAATATTTCAGAAGACAAAGCGCGAACCCTAGCAGGACTGCATAAACTGGTTTGTGAGGTCGCGACCTTAGCTCCGATTTCTTCTCACATCCGCTCTATTGTTCATACGCCAAGTCAGCCTCAATGGAATGAGTTAGTTCATAAAGTTCTGACTGGTATAAAGAATGATGATTTTAAGAAAGTGGTATTGGCGCGTCGCTCTACCGTGCAGCTTGATAACACATTAAGCGCTGCACAGTTGCTGAAAGCGAGTTACTTAAATAACCATCATAGTTTCCATTTCATGCTGAGCTTAGACAGCAAACACAGCTTTATGGGCTCTACGCCAGAACGTTTGTATTCTCGCGTAGGGCACGAACTTCATACCGAAGCGTTAGCAGGCACGATTGGTCGAGGGGACAACGCCACTCACGATATGGAGTTGGCGAATTGGTTATCCCAAGATGAAAAGAACCTCAATGAAAACCAATATGTAGTTGATGACATTATTGATCGCCTATCACCGCATTCCGAAGCGGTTGAAGTGGAGGCCGAGGCAAGTTTGGTTAGGCTACGAAAAGTGCAACACCTCAAGCGAAATATTCACGCGAGCCTAAAGACGGGAATAAACGGTGTTCAGTTGTTATCGGCGCTTCAGCCAACGGCGGCGGTTGCTGGCTTACCTCGACAAGAATCCATGCAGTTTATTCTTGATAATGAGCCCTTTGCACGCGGCTGGTACGCGGGGTCAATGGGTTACATAAGCCATGAACGAGCAGAGTTTTGTGTCGCGATCAGAAGCGCGCTTGTTCTTGGTGACCAAGTACAACTGTTTGCGGGCGCAGGTATTGTGCCAGGTTCTGTGGCAGAGCATGAGTGGGCGGAACTTGATAAGAAAATGTCGACGTTACTTACGCTGATTTCTGATCACCCCCCGTTGGGAGTCGCATCATGAACCATGACCAAGCGGTGCTCAATCGAATTTGGTCAGAAACCATATTGATTGAGCTTCAGCGATTTGGCGTTAAGCATGTTTGTATCGCTCCTGGCTCTCGTTCTACTCCTTTAACTTTAGAGGTGGCAGAGCGGTCCAATTTTTCTATTCATACTCACTTTGATGAGCGTGGTCTCGGCTTTATGGCTCTTGGTTTAGCGAAAGCTACTCAAGAGCCAGTGGCAATCATCGTTACCTCTGGTACGGCAGTGGCGAACTTATTACCAGCCGTTGCGGAGGCTAGGCTTACTGGTGAAAAGCTGGTGCTGCTCACTGCGGATCGTCCGATGGAGCTCGTTGGCTGTGGCGCAAACCAAGCGATTAACCAGTTGGGTATTTTTTCACATCATGTCTCGGCCAGCTTGAATTTACCAAGCCCAACTTTAACAACATCGCTTAATTGGTTGCTGACCTCTGTTGACGAAGTGATGTTTACTCAGCAACTGCAAGGCAGTGCTGTTCATATTAACTGTGCATTTCCAGAGCCTTTGTATTCCAACGGTGCAAAAGCGGATTATCAAACCTACTTAGACTCGGTAGCCGGATGGCGAAAAGGAAGTGGTAGTTATACCCAGCGTTTTAGCCACTTGTCACAGGCGAAAATCCCGTCTTGTGCGGATAAAAAAGGCTTGGTTGTGATTGGCAGCTTACCGCTTGAACAAGCGAAGTCGGCGCAGGCATTTGCACAAAAGATGGGATGGCCGGTACTTGCAGACCCGCAAAGTGGTCTCAGTTCGGATTGGGCGCATTACGATGTATGGCTTCAACTTCCCGAGCTCGCAAACGAGCTTGAATCTTGTGAACTTATTATCCAATTTGGTAGCCGAATCATCTCCAAACGTTTGAACCAGTGGATTGATAAACAAGTTTCGCAAAATCAACAAAATAAAGACGTTCAATACTGGTATATCTCGCCGCGTATGGACCGTAATAACCAAAATCATCTGGCGCAAATGCACTGGGTTGAGCTTCCTCAAACTTGGGTTTCTCGCATTAGCTTTGAGAAGCCAATATTTGCTGGGTGGGCTGATAGGTTAGCGAATGGAGTTAAGCGAGTTCATCAACGTATCGAAGAAGCTTTCCTATCTGGTTCAGCGTCTGCCATTGACGAAATTGCGTTGGCAGCAGACATCAACGAGCGCACTAAAAACGCTGATGTCTTTTTGGGTAACAGTTTGTTTGTTCGACTTGTCGATATGTACGGCAAACTTGATGATGTAGAAGTGTTCACTAACCGAGGCGCGTCAGGAATTGACGGTTTGTTTGCTACCGCATCAGGTGTGCAGCGAGCAAGAGGTAATCCGTTACTGATGTATATTGGTGACACATCAGCACTGTATGATCTCAATTCACTAGCGCTGTTTTCTCACAATAAATTGCCGACGGTACTTGTGGTCACAAACAATGATGGTGGCGCAATTTTCGATATGTTACCGGTGCCTCAGGAGCATCGCACTGCGTACTACCAAATGCCCCACGGTTATCAGTTTGAACATGCAGCCAAACAGTTTGGTTTAAAGTATGAGAAGCCAACTACGTTAGAAATGTATCAAGCAATGGTTGCCGAGCACCTGTCGAGCGGTCAAGGCACACTGCTGGTGGAAGTTCAAACCCCACCAAGTCAAGCCGCAGAGTTGATAAAGGCATTTAATAAGAGCCTGCATGCTTCACTCTGAGCGTCTCTCTTCAACTGAAAAACACCAAAGTGGTGATCTTCCCACTCTGGTGTTTTTGCATGGCTTTTTAGGAAGTGGTGCTGATTGGCAAGCTTGTTTGGATGAGCTGACTTGGTTTGAACGAATTGTTATAGACCTTCCTGGTCATGGTCGTAGCCAGTTTACAAAGTGCAACGATCTCGATGATTGCTGCAAACTTCTTAATTCCACACTATCTTTATTATTTCCCTCACAACAACCACTTATTTTGATTGGTTACTCGATGGGCGGCCGTATTGCGATGCATGGTATTGCCAATCAATGCTTCTCAGATCTCAATATTGTGGGCGCAATTGTTGAAGGGGGAAACTTCGGGCTTCAAACTGAGTCAGAGAAACAGGTGAGATTGGAGAATGATGCTCGCTGGGCAAAGCGTTTCAAAACTGAACCACTTGAATGTGTTTTGAACGATTGGTATCAGCAAGCGGTGTTTTCTTCACTAAACCATGAGCAAAGACAAACATTAATTGCGAAGCGAAGTGATAATCTTGGCTCGGCGGTCGCGAGCATGCTGATGGCAACATCGTTAGCCAAGCAGGCGTATTTGTTGCCCACACTGAAAAAGCAGAATATACCGATGTATTACTTGTGTGGCGCGAAAGACCAAAAATTTAGCCAACTGGCACAACGTAGCGGGTTGGCGTATCGACAAGTTGAAGGCGCAGGACATAACGTTCATCAAGAGCAGCCCCAACAATTTGCGATGCATATTAAGCAAATAATTCAATCTCACTTTGGTGAGAGTAACGAGAACAATGGGAATCACCATGGCTAAAACAGTAGGCATTTCTGAAGAAGAACTTTACGCTCCGGTTCAATGGAAAGATTGCAGCGAGAAATACGAGGATATTCACTACCATAAATCTGAAGATGGTATCGCGAAAATTACCATTGCACGCCCACAAGTGCGTAATGCATTCCGCCCTCAAACAGTAAAAGAGATGATTGATGCGTTGGCAGATGCGCGTTACGACTCTGGTGTTGGCGTGATCATTCTGACAGGTTTAGGTGAAGACGCATTCTGTTCTGGCGGCGACCAGAAGATCCGTGGCGACTACGGCGGCTATAAAGACGAGCAAGGTACACACCACCTAAACGTATTGGACTTCCAACGCGATATTCGAACTTGTCCAAAACCTGTGATCGCATCAGTTGCCGGCTGGGCTGTTGGCGGTGGTCATGTACTGCACATGATGTGTGATCTAACAATTGCAGCAGACAACGCGCAGTTTGGTCAAACGGGCCCTAAAGTGGGTTCATTTGATGGTGGTTGGGGCGCGTCTTACATGGCTCGTATCGTCGGTCAAAAGAAAGCTCGCGAAATCTGGTTCCTATGCCGTTTCTACAACGCGCAAGAAGCGTTAGACATGGGTTTGGTCAACACGGTTGTGCCGCTAGAAGAGCTAGAGAAAGAAACCGTTCGTTGGTGTCGTGAAGTGCTTCAGCATAGCCCAATGGCACTACGCTGCCTGAAAGCAGCATTGAATGCGGACTGTGATGGTCAAGCCGGTCTTCAAGAGCTTGCGGGTAACGCAACGATGATGTTCTACATGACCGATGAAGGACAAGAAGGTCGTAACGCATTCAACGAGAAACGTCGCCCAGACTTCGACAAATTCCCTCGTAACCCATAATTCGTATAAAAAGAGGAGTGTTTTAGCTCCTCTGTTCCATTTTTCCTGAGCGCCTCGCCCTCTGGGAGGCTGGTGGGATTGCTCGCCAGAACGCTCAAATATACGGCATTACATAGGACTTGAATTATGCGTGAAGCGAAAATTTATCGTTATAGCTTGCCCATGGATAGTGGTGTCATCCTGCGAGACAATAAGCTAACAGAACGTGTTGGTTATGTTGTCGCGCTTTCTGAACGTGACCAAATAGGGCTTGGAGAAGTCGCTCCTCTTCCTGGTTTTAGTTTAGAGAACACCGAAGATGCTGGTATTCAGCTACAAGAACAAGCGGAGCGTTGGGTAGCAGGATTGGATGTGGATTACGCCAACATGTATCCATCGGTCGCGTTTGGTTTATCGATGGCACAGTTAGAGTTAGCTGGTGGCTTACCCCAACAAGGTAAGTATCAAACAGCGCCGCTGTGTACTGGTGACCCAGACGAGCTCATTCCAAAGCTGAACGAAATGGAAGGCGAGAAAGTCGCGAAAGTAAAAGTCGGGCTTTATGAGCCAATTCGCGATGGCATGCTTGTGAACCTTTTCCTTGAATCTATCCCTCAATTAACGCTTCGACTTGATGCAAACCGCGCTTGGACACCAGAAAAAGCGCAGCAGTTTGCTAAATACATTACTCCGTCTCTGCGTCAGCGCATTACCTTTTTGGAAGAGCCGTGCCGCTCTCCTGGCGATAGTCTCTCTTTTGCTATCAATACTGGTATTGCGATTGCTTGGGATGAAACGTTGCAAGATGCGGTTCGTCGAGAGGATTTCCGTCTTGAAGATCTAACTGGTGTGAAAACGATCATCATCAAACCCACACTCATTGGTTCGGTGGATTTTTGTATTACACTGATAGAGAAGGCGAAGTCACTGGGGATGAAAGCGGTTATTAGCTCGAGCATTGAATCCAGTCTCGGCTTAACGCAATTAGCGCGCTTTGCCCAATGGCAGCTGCCTGATGAAGTTCCAGGTTTGGATACGATTGGCCTATTCAAAGCTCAGTTAGAGCAAGGCTGGCCTAAGTGTGAACTTCCCGTTCTTCCTCTGAAAGATCAGGAGATTGTGTGGCATTCTGCATAGACAATGTTGCGAAGGCACCGTGGAAATATTGGGCTCAAACGAGCCCTTTTTCTATTGCACTCAAGACACCAACAGAAACATTAAACTGGCAACAACTCTCAGTACGTATTGACCAATACGCTCACTATTTGAATGACTTGGGTGTAACGCGGGGAGATGTGCTGACTTTGGTAGGTAAAAACCAAGTCGAAACTCTGCTGTTTTATCTTGCTTCCAAGCAGTTAGGCGCACTTGCCGCGCTGACCATGGTACAACCACTCGATACGCTACAGAGTAAACTTGCGACCCTTTATAAACCTGAACAAACTCGGTTTATCTGGTTTGCTCAGGAGTGCGCTTCGACCTTTTCTGAACATGATATACAAAAACTCAAGGCAACATTGCTTTCACCGCCCTTAGTTTCACAACAAGAGCGTGATGCGGTGATTGAAGATGCCTATCACCATGACAGGCTCGCTTCAGTGGTATTTACCTCTGGCTCGACAGGGGAGCCTAAAGCCGTGGTTCATACACATCGACAACACTTTGCATCCGCAGAAGGCTTGTTGCAAGAGTTCATTTTCACTCAGCAAGATTCTTGGCTATTGTCGCTTCCGCTTTATCACGTCTCTGGATTGGCGATTGTATATCGTTGGCTATATGTCGGAGCGACATTGAAAATCGGTACAGGAAAACTTGTCGAAGATATTCAGGGCGTGTCACACGCATCTTTGGTTGCAACGCAACTCAAACGGCTATTGGATGATGATGCTCACTTGTCATTGACGCATGTGCTATTGGGCGGCAGCCACGTTGCTCACGAGTTGGCGTTGCGAGCAACAGGACGAGGGATTGAGGCGTGGTTAGGTTATGGGATGACGGAAGCAGCCTCTACCGTTACCGCAAAGAGAATTGACAGTACCAGTAATGCTGGACACGTATTGAAGCACCGTAAGGTAAAGTTGGTTGACCAACGCATTTTTGTCGGTGGTAAAACATTGGCGGCAGGGTATTTTCATCAAGGTCATGTTACTCCGTTTCTGGATGAGAAAGGCTGGTTCGATAGCAAGGATCTCGGTGAGTGGCAAGGTGACGAGTTAAAGATCATCGGCCGTGCCGACAATCAATTTATCTCTGGTGGTGAGAACATTCATTGTGAAGAGATTGAGGCAGCATTGAACCAGATTGATGGCGTGGTGCAGAGCATAGTGGTTCCAGTCGAAGATGCGGAATTTGGTCATCGCCCTGTTGCTGTGATTCAGACCAATGATTTGCGCAGCAAAGCGGAATATGACCTGCATTTGCAATCCAAATTAGAGAAGTTTAAATGGCCAGTGGAATACCATTTAATGCCACAAGTGCTACTAGAAAGTGGGATCAAAGTTTCTCGGAAGGCAGTGAAGGAGTGGCTATTGCCATCAATTCAGCATTAGTCAATTTTGCTATGTATTAGTCAGAAAGGGAATTTCGTATCCTTATAACTCTGAATCATAATTATGTTTCTTCGAAGAGAGAAAAGGCATTAGGTTCAGGATGGTAAAGCTAGTATTAATTACGGCGGTAGCACTACAAATTGGTATTGCAATAAGCAGTGAAGGGCTCGCCCGCTCTCTTGCAGAGCTGACGGCCTTTTTGATCGCTATCGCATTGGTTGTTACATACAAAAACAGCAAACTTGAGCCGTCGTCATCTCAACACGATGAGAAGACCACTAATATCTAAACAATAACCAACTTAGAGAAGTGGTTGAAATTAACACCCACAGAGTTACACCAAACAACAGTGGCTTAGCTCCAGCAGACCTCAGCTTCGAAATTGAAATGCTGCAACCAATCAGGAACAGACACACCACCAAAGCTTGTTTCGCTCCAACGAAAATACCGTGATAGACCATTTCAAATTGAGGGAAGAAGTCGCTAAACGCGATGGCTGCGCAGTACCAAAAAATGAAATAAGGAATAACTAACTTTTTCGTTCCATTCTCTTTCTGGTCTCTCGAAAAGATCACGGCACTGATCAATGCGACAGGGATGATCCACAAAGCTCGTGCGAGTTTTAACGTTGTTGCTGTAGTTAGTGCTTCTTCACCGTAGGCTGAGGCAGCCCCAACAACAGAAGAAGTGTCATGAATAGCAATCGCGGCCCATGTACCAAATGTGTGTTGATCTAGCCCTAAAGCATGCCCAACCACAGGAAACACGAATAGTGCGATGGAGTTTAGGACAAATACCGTTGCCAGTGCTAATCCAATCTGTTCGTCTTTTGCTTTAATCGCTGGTGCCACCGCGGCAATTGCACTACCACCACAAATTGCTGTACCTGACGAGATTAAGTATGCGGTTACTCGCTCCAACTTAATTATTCTGGCAATGATAGTGCCTATGATCAGTGTGCCCGCAATCGTGGCGATAATCAGACCGATACCATCCGATGTAACAGAGAGTGCTTGCTCAAAGTTGATGCCAAAGCCTAAACCAATAATCGAGTAGGACAGCAGCTTTTTAGTAAAAGAAGCAATGGGCAGTTCTGAAGGCACAAAACCAAAACTTGTGAGTAGAAAACCAATAACTAGGGCAATAGGAGAGGAGACAAAAGGGGTTAAGCAAAAGAGTAACGCCAATCCAAACAAGAGGTAGTTTCTATTCAAGGTTTTTATTCGCTGTTGTGAATGAAAGCGCGAGTATATCGCACTGAGTGTGGTCAGTTTGTCTTAATGATTTGAACACATGTTCAGTTATTCTAAACATGTGTTCAAATGTATTTTTATCGCCAGTCGCCTCTAAGTTGATGCACTTTATCGAACATCGTTTTTGCCGTTGCTTCATTTGGTGGAACCGGCTGTCCGGCCTCAATTTCTAGCTTTGACCAAAATCGAGTCGGTAAGCCACAACATGCGCGGCCTTTCGCGCGGCTGAAATAGCTTCCCCATAAGCCTTTGAGTGCCACGGGTATGACAGGTACTGGGCTGCGACGCAGAATAATATCAATGCCACGCATGAATTCATTCATTTCACCGTCTGAGGTTAATTTCCCCTCTGGGAAAATACAGACGATATGTCCTTCGCTTAATGCGGTTTCTACATCATTAAATGCACGCCTGATGGAGTTTCTGTTACTCGCTGAAATCGGAATTACCCCAGTTCTGCGTAAAAAGCGTCTTAGTGGAGGTAGGTTGGCGTAATCTTCCTCCATCACAAAACGAATCAACCTTGGGCATACTGCGCTAAGTAGCAAGGCGTCCATATAGCTCACGTGATTACATACGATCAACGCACCGCCTTGTTCTGGCAAGTTATGTAGGTTTTTATGTTTCACTCGATAAATAGTGTGAGTTAGCATCCAAACCACAAAACGGACAACGAATATCGGTATTTGCAAAAAAATGTAGGCGGCGACCAAGAAATTCAAAATGGCTAACAATGCAAACAGCTGAGGAATTGTCATCTTGATGACACTCAGGCACACAATACCTAAGACAGCACTGCCGACCATAAACAGAGAGTTAAAGATGTTGAGCCCTGCGATGACTTGTGCGCGCTCGGTTTCCTTTGCTCTATGTTGCATTAATGCGTAAAGCGGTACGATAAACAATCCGCCAGAGGCGCCAATCATCAATAGATAGAAAAATAATGGCCAAAAAGGCTCATATCTAAAGAAGTCTACAAAGTCATGGAAGATAGGTAGGTCACTTGGAATGGAGGTTGCCATCAAGTACCCAAATACCGTAATGCCAAGTGCGCCAATAGGCACAATACCGACTTCGATACGATGATTCGAGATCCAATTGCAAAGTAGCGACCCTAGCGCGATACCAATGGAAAACAGAGCAAGTAAGAAAGACACCGCACTCTCGGTGCCATTTAAGTAAATCTTGGTGAAATTCGGGAACTGGGTTAGATAGGCGGCGCCTAAAAACCAAAACCAGCTTATCGCCATAATACATTGAAAAACAACACGATCTGATTTTGCGATGGATAGCGTGTGTTTAGTTTGTTTGTACGGTTGCCAACGAAAAGAAAGATTAGGCGCGCTGGCGGCTGCAAAGGGTATTGATCGGCTCGACAAATATCCCAACAATGCAAAGAGTACGACACAAAATGCGGCAAGGTATTTTGCGTTGTCTGCTGAGGCGATAATTCCAGCACCTAGGGTACCAATAAGGATGGCGATAAAGGTACCAGCTTCAACAAGGGCGTTGCCTGGCACTAACTCTTTTGCTTTTAATTTTTGGGGCAAAAGGGCATATTTAACCGGTCCAAAGAATGCTGACTGTGTGCCCATTAAGAACAGTAGCAGCAAAAGCACACCATAACTTTCGGTTATAAAACCAATGGCGCCCAAAAGCATGACGGCGATTTCAAACAGCTTTACCTTGCGAATAAACCATGATTTTTCATATTTATCGGCTAATACGCCAGCTGAAGCGGAGAATAGAAAGAACGGTAGAATGAACAAGCCAGCCGCTAAATTGATGAACAAGTTGCTCGAAATAGGTAGTGCGCTGGATCCCGCGAAGGCGACAAACAGCAGCAAAACGTTTTTAAAAATATTGTCGTTGAAAGCGCCAAAAAACTGAGTAATGAAATAGGGTAGGAACTTTCTTTGCGTAAGTAAGGACGGCTGTCTGTCGGACGACATGGATAATCCTTTGTTACCAGTTTGTGAGGTAGTTAGAAAGCAGGTTACTGATTAATTCTTTACCATCAATGGGTTCACTAGAGAAAAATTTATCATCAACACTGAGTAAAGTAATACCGTGTACGCCAGACCAAAGCACTCGACTTGCTTGAATCACTTCGGACTCGGTACGATGTGGTGCGATTTGAGCCAATAGTGACTCCAGCATTCCTGTCATCCCGTCGATACGTTTGGCATGCCATTCTGGAAGTTCTGCACCATTCATGTTGTGCTCGAACACTAACTGCCAACGGTAAGGGTGCTTTTGAGCGAAATCGTGGTAGCAATAAGCCAGTTCAAATAGAGCTTGATGAGCGTCTTTACTGCTATTGGTCGCCTTCAGTGCTTCTTGGGAGAGTTCGTCTAAAGTTTGCGCGACTACGTGTAAAAGTAACAGGTTATAGTTGCCAAAAATGTTGACTAATGTGCTTGGCACGTAACCAATCATGTTAGCGATTTTACGAAGACTGAGTTCGTGGTAAGAATTCTCATCTAAAAAGTTTTTGACTGTTGTTAACGTCAAATTCACTAACTCTTCTCTGGTGTGATCGTTTCTGCGCGCCATACTCTCAAACTGCTTTATTGAACATCGTTCAATATGATAGTCAGCTACCTATTAACCGTCAACAAGGCAATATACTCAAGTGACGTCAAGGTCCAGGATTCTGAGCTGTGTCACTGATTCTAATTCAAGTAAAACATCCCCGAGTAGTAGCGAGTTCATTCCCAGCATTTCTAAACGAACCAAGTATCTCGAAGTTAACCGAGAGCAGTCTGTATCTTTGGCAATATTCTGATACATGTCAGCTTCTGTAAGCTGTTTTCATCAACAGGCATACAGAGTATGATGACGTAACAATCATCTTTGGCGTGCTACTGTTTGAAACAATCGTTGTTTCGTCTGATAGAGCACAATCTTAGATAGCTAACTTTAAGGATAACGATGAAACGTTTATTTTCTATTGTTGCTCTGTTGATGTTTACCGTTGCTGTAACGCCTATCGCGGAAGCGAAGAAGTTTGGTGGCAGTAAGTCTTTCGGTAAGAGCTACAAAACAGCGCCAGCACCAAAACAACAGCAACAAAACACCAATACGGTCGGCAAAGATCAGACGGCGAAGTCTTCAAGTAAAAAAGGCTTAATGGGTGGTCTGCTAGGCGGACTTCTTGCTGGTGGTCTACTTGCTGCATTCTTTGGCGGTGCTTTTGAAGGTATCCAGTTTATGGATATCTTAATTATTGGTTTGATTGCCTTTGTCATCTTTAAATTAATGCGCGGTATGCTAGGTGCGAAGCAGGGCAGTATGAACCAGCATCGCCAGCAACCTGCATTTGGTGGTAACGCATCTAAGTTTGAGCAACCAAACATGCAAAACTTTGAGCAACAGCCAAACACAAATAATGGTGGCTTTGGTGGTTTCGGCGCTCAAACGGACGTACCACATAACTACCCACCGGGCTTTGACCAAGCAGCGTTCATTAACGGCTCTCGTGAACACTACCGAATCCTGCAAGGAGCGTGGAATCACAATCAACTGGAAACCATTGAAGAATATGTTTCTCCAAGCTTGTTTGAAGATCTGAAAGCAGAGCGCGCGAAGCTCGACGGTGAGCAGCATACTGATGTAATGTACGTTGATGCAGAGATCGTCCGTGCCGATTACGATGCAAATAAAGCACAGCTTAGCCTACAGTTTAGCGGTCGTTACCGTGACACAGTAGAAGGTGTTGAAGAAGAAATCGAAGATATCTGGCACCTAGAGCGTGACCTGACTGTGCCTAATGCACCATGGTTAATTGTTGGTATTCAAGGCTAGTCACCTTTAAACCAATTTAGTCACTAATAAAAATCCCGCGCCCCCTGCGGGATTTTTTGTATCTGTCGTTTGTATCTACGAAAGATATTTTTATAAAACCTGCCAGGTGGAGCCTTCATCATGCTCGCGCTTAACTCTGCCGAATATCTTTTTTGCTAGCTAGTCCTCAAGTGCTTTACTGAATGTTTTTAGCATTCACATTATGGTCATTGCGATAAAACAAGGACAAAGTGCTAGTACATTGTTTGTATTACAACGACCAGATCCGAACTTTGGCCATCGGAGATTCGCTTAGGCTCAGTTGTTAAAGTAGGATCCAACAGAGGGAGAATCGCGAAGAAGTTGGGTTAAATAAGGAAGGGCTTGTTACTTTATCAAGAATCCGAAACGAAAAAAGCCAGCTCAATGAGCTGGCTTTTTCAATATGGTGGAGGGGGACGGATTCGAACCATCGAAGGCAGTGCCGGCAGATTTACAGTCTGCTCCCTTTGGCCACTCGGGAACCCCTCCAGGGTGTTTTATACTTGAATGATAGTTTCCCAACCTAGCTTCCAAGTTGTTCTTATGTTTAAAGGAAAAACACAAGAAAGAATATGGTGGAGGGGGACGGATTCGAACCATCGAAGGCAGTGCCGGCAGATTTACAGTCTGCTCCCTTTGGCCACTCGGGAACCCCTCCAGGGTGTTTTATACTTAAAAGATAGTTTCCCAACCTAGCTTTCAAGTTGTTCTTATGTTTAAAGGAAAAACACAAGAAAGAATATGGTGGAGGGGGACGGATTCGAACCATCGAAGGCAGTGCCGGCAGATTTACAGTCTGCTCCCTTTGGCCACTCGGGAACCCCTCCAGGGTGTTTTATACTTAAAAGATAGTTTCCCAACCTAGCTTTCAAGTTGTTCTTATGTTTAAAGGAAAAAACACAAGAAAGAATATGGTGGAGGGGGACGGATTCGAACCATCGAAGGCAGTGCCGGCAGATTTACAGTCTGCTCCCTTTGGCCACTCGGGAACCCCTCCAGGGTGTTTTATACTTAAAAGATAGTTTCCCAACCTAGCTTCCAAGTTGTTCTTATGTTTAAAGGAAAAACACAAGAAAGAATATGGTGGAGGGGGACGGATTCGAACCATCGAAGGCAGTGCCGGCAGATTTACAGTCTGCTCCCTTTGGCCACTCGGGAACCCCTCCAGAGGATTTTTATACTTAGTAAGATGTTTTCCCAACTCATCTCCCAAGTGCGGAGCGAATCATAGCAAACTCGCTCAGGCTGTAAAGCGTTTTTCTTGCGTTTTTACGTTGAATGCTGTCTTTTTGGGCAAAGATGGTAGAAAGTCAGCGTTTTGTGTGTCCTTTGAACAGAAGAGAAACGCTCTTTTTACTTGAATTTACACTACTTGACGTTAAACCACGTATCTACTGATAAAATGTAAGCAGTTTAATGACATAAGTTTATTCGTTTAGAAGTCAATATCATGAGCATGAAAGCCACGTTATCGTTATCTGTTTTAACGCTTTCTATATTAATGAGTTCTCCATCAGCTTTCGCAGCTATGCGAGGCTCAGCAGTTACCGTCGTAACTGAGCAAGTAGAAACGCACGAGATCAATCAATCCTTATCGCTTATCGGTAAATTAGAAGCGGCGGAGTCTGTGGTTGTTGCATCGGAAGTCGCCGGCAAAGTGAATCAAATCGCTGTTAAAGCGAATCAAAATGTCCAACAAGGTCAGCTGTTAATCAAGTTGGATGATGATAAGGCTCAAGCCGCTTTGATTGAGGCAGAGGCGTACCTTAAAGATGAACAACGTAAGCTAAAAGAGTTTCAACGTTTGGTTAAGCGAAATGCTATCACCCAAACTGAGATCGACGCACAAAAAGCAAGCGTTGAAATTGCACAAGCAAGGCTGGACGCCGCTCAAGCAAATTTGGCCGATCTTCATATTACGGCTCCATTCTCTGGCACTGTTGGTTTTATCGATTTTAGTCGCGGTAAAATGGTTAGCGCGGGTACAGAGCTGTTGACCTTGGATGACCTTTCCGTCATGGAGCTGGACTTACAAGTACCGGAGCGCTATTTATCGATGCTTTCTATTGGTATGGAAGTCATTGCCAAAACCAGTGCATGGGGTGAACAGACGTTTACTGGTCAGGTTACAGGCATTGATACGCGGATCAGCTCAGAAACTCTGAACCTGCGTGTGCGTATTGAGTTTGAGAACCCTGAAAACCGCTTAAAGCCGGGCATGTTAATGAATGCATCATTGGCCTTCCCTGCGATTGAAGCGCCAATTATCCCGGTTCAAGCACTAGAATACTCTGGCACCAAGCGTTACGTATACGTCATCGATGACAACAATAAAGCGACTCGACAAGAAGTCATTCTCGGTGCTCGTGTCGATAACGAAGTCGTTATTGAATCAGGCGTTGAAGTTGGCGACAAAATTGTTGTACAGGGCATCGTTAATATGCGAGATGGTGTTGAAGTTAAGGAAATTGTCGCACCAGGAAAGTCAGAAACAGCTAACGCAACGGGTAATCAAGGTGTTCAAAGCACGCAAGACGAAGCGGCTAAGGAAGCAAACTAATGTTACTTTCTGACGTTTCTGTAAAACGCCCAGTCGCAGCGTTGGTATTGAGTATGCTGCTGTGTGTATTTGGTTTTGTATCCTTTACGAAACTAGCGGTGCGAGAAATGCCGGACATTGAAAGTCCGGTCGTTTCCATTAGTACGCGTTACGAGGGAGCTTCCGCGACGATCATCGAGAGTCAAATTACTTCTGTATTAGAAGATCAGCTTTCAGGTATCAGCGGAATCGATGAGATCAGTTCGACGACGCGAAACAGCAGTTCGCGTATCACGATCACTTTTGAGCTAGGTTACGATCTCAATACGGGTGTTAGTGATGTTCGCGACGCGGTGGCTCGCGCTCAACGTTCGCTACCTGATGAAGCGGACGATCCAATTGTCTACAAGAATAACGGTTCAGGTCAGGCCTCCCTCTATATTAACCTCAGCTCTGCAGAGATGGACCGCACTCAATTGACGGATTATGCAGAACGTGTACTGATGGATCGCTTTAGCTTGATCTCTGGGGTGAGCTCCATTGATCTTTCTGGTGGTTTGTACAAAGTGATGTACGTGAAGCTTAAGCCAGAGCTGATGGCGGGGCGCTCAGTCACGGCTTCGGACATTACATCGGCACTGCGAAGTGAAAACTTAGAAAGTCCGGGTGGTGAAGTTCGTAATGATTCGACAGTCATGTCGGTACGGACAGCGCGTAGCTATAACACGCCGGAAGATTTTCAGTACCTCGTGATTAAAAGGGCAAGCGACAACACGCCTATCTATTTGAAAGATGTCGCTGATGTTTTTATCGGTGCAGAGAACGAAAACTCGACCTTTAAAAGCGATGGCGTCGTCAATGTTAGTTTGGGGGTTGTTCCTCAGTCTGATGCGAACCCGTTAGAAGTAGCAAAATTAGTTCGAGCTGAAGTTGATAACATCCAGAAGTTCTTGCCGGAAGGGACGCGGCTTGCTATCGACTACGATGCGACGGTGTTTATCGAGCGCTCGATAGAAGAGGTATATAGCACGCTATTTATTACGGGTGGTTTGGTTATTTTGGTGTTGTACATCTTCATTGGTCAAGCTCGTGCAACCTTGATCCCAGCTGTTACGGTTCCTGTATCGCTGATTTCCTCATTCATTGCCGCTTATTACTTTGGCTTTTCTATCAATTTAATCACCTTGATGGCGTTGATCCTGTCTATCGGATTGGTAGTGGATGACGCGATTGTGGTTGTTGAAAACATCTTCCACCATATAGAACGTGGTGAATCACCTTTGCTTGCGGCCTATAAAGGCACGCGGGAAGTAGGTTTTGCCGTTATCGCGACAACGCTAGTGCTGGTGATGGTATTCCTGCCGATTTCCTTTATGGATGGCATGGTAGGTCTGCTATTTACTGAGTTTTCTGTCTTGTTGGCGATGTCTGTGATTTTCTCGTCTTTGATTGCCCTAACATTAACTCCTGTATTGGGTAGTCAGATTTTGAAGGCGAATGTAAAACCAAATCGATTTAATCAAGTGGTCGATCGCCTATTTAGCAAACTTGAGAGTGGTTACCGCTCATTATTGAAAGGCGCATTGAAAATGCGTTGGGCTGCACCGCTGGTGATTTTGGCGTGTTTGGGCGGCAGTTACTTCTTGATGAACCAAGTGCCAGCCCAGTTGACCCCTCAAGAAGATCGCGGCGTGATGTTTGCGTTTGTACGCGGGGCTGATGCTACGTCATACAATCGTATGTCAGCCAATATGGACATTGTTGAAGACCGATTGATGCCATTACTCGGGCAAGGGTATCTGAAGTCGTTTAGTATCCAAACGCCAGCGTTTGGTGGGCAGGCAGGCGATCAAACCGGCTTTGTTATCATGATTCTAGAAGACTGGAACGAGCGAGATGTAACAGCTCAGGAAGCGCTTAACAAAGTGCGTGGCGCACTGGCTGGCATACCTGATGTTCGAGTGTTCCCATTTATGCCTGGTTTCCAAGGTGGTTCGAGTGAGCCTGTTCAGTTTGTATTAGGTGGCTCTGATTACGATGAACTTCTCGTCTGGGCTGAAATGTTGAAAAACAAAGCAGAAGAATCGCCAATGATGGAAGGTGCTGAGATCGATTACTCAGAGAAAACGCCAGAGCTATTGGTTACGGTCGACAGACAGCGTGCCGCAGAACTAGGGGTCAGTGTCAAAGACATTTCTGATACGCTAGAAATCATGCTTGGTGGTAAAAGTGAAACGACTTATGTTGAGCGTGGCGAAGAATATGATGTGTATCTTCGTGGTGATGAAAACAGCTTTAATAATGCAGCGGATTTAAGCCAGATTTATCTGCGAACTAATAGTGGGCAGTTAGTGACGTTAGACGCGGTCACTAAAATTGAAGAAGTGGCAGCTTCTATTCGTCTATCTCACTACAACAAACAGAAATCCATCACTATTACGGCTAATCTGTCAGAAGGCTACACATTAGGAGACGCGCTGAATTACCTTGATCAACAAGCGATAGACAACTTACCAGGTGACATCTCGGTGAGTTATTCTGGCGAGTCAAAAGACTTTAAAGAGAACCAGGCGAGTGTTGCTGTCGTATTTGCGTTGGCATTGCTTGTGGCGTATCTCGTGTTGGCGGCTCAGTTTGAAAGCTTCGTGAACCCGTTAGTGGTGATGTTTACGGTGCCGATGGGCGTATTTGGTGGCTTCCTTGGCTTGGTTGTGATGGGGCAAGGCATGAACATTTACAGCCAGATCGGCATGATCATGTTGATCGGCATGGTGACGAAAAACGGCATTTTGATTGTCGAATTTGCCAACCAGTTACGTGACCGTGGTGTTGAATTCGAAAAAGCGGTTATTGATGCAGCTGCGCGACGTCTACGCCCGATCTTGATGACAGCATTTACCACGCTTGCTGGTGCTATCCCGTTGATTGTATCGACAGGGGCAGGTTATGAGAGCCGTATTGCCGTGGGTACCGTGATCTTTTTCGGGATGGGATTTGCGACATTGGTGACCTTGTTTGTCATCCCGGCTATGTACCGATTGATTTCGGCGAAAACACAGGCGCCAGGTCATGTAGAAGCAGAATTGAACAAAGCACTCAGCCACGATACAAAAGGCCGTATTGCTCATCCTTAGCCGCTGTACGTAAAGCTTTGATTGAAAACACCGAACAAAAGTTGTTCGGTGTTTTTTTATATTGAGCGTGATTACTTATAGATCTAATGATTATTTTTGTTTATTATTTCGCCACTTCTTCGAGGGGCACAGGACTCGCTCATCGTATTGACTGAATGTCGGGTCTTGTTAGGTATCATGCCGGGAAAGCAGCATATACCTATTATTATTTGAGGTGTTCTCTTGAAAAAAGTACGTGGTAGTTACATGGTAGAAATGGTTTTAGTTGCGGGTGTTATGGCGTTGTTAGCGACCACTGCACTTCCGACGTTAACGAATGCACTAAAGGATCGTCAAGATGGCATTTTACACTCTCTCGATGCCGGGCAACCAAGTAGCCATGTGAATCAAGAGACAACAGAAAAGTTCTCCGCTCAGTAACTGATGACACACCGTAGATTGTAAAACAAGCCGAGGTAAAAACCTCGGCTTGTTTGTATTTCAATTCTGGTAACTTGGTGCTATCTAATGTCAGAAGCGTTTCCCTAAGCTAACTTGCACACCTTCGTAGCTGTCGTAAAAATCTTCAAAGCCCATATCTGCGACATTATAGATGTACTCTGCGCGCAACCAGATGTCTTTGCTCATATCCCAATGGACACCAGCACCGATATTGAATAGTGCTCCTGAATCATCGGTGACTTTTTGTTGGTTTGGAACGTACATTTCTGCCTGAGTCCCTAACGCGGTCACGCGGCCAAACAAAGAAAGTGGCGTATCGCCAAGGTTATCACTGGTCAATACTGCTGACATACCCGCTTGGTAATAGTGCAAATCCAAATCTGTTTTCAGTGTGTCGTTCTTAAGTTCGTTTTGGGAATAGCGAAGCACACCTTCAAACGCAAGGTATTGATTGACATGATAGCCCCAACCAACAGTGATATGTGGTGTGGACCACTCATTGTCTCTGTCTGAGCCAAAATAGGGTGTATCAAAACCGACGTTACCAGTACCCAGATAAAAATAAGATTGATGAGTTTGTTCTTGAGCAGCAAAAGTCGGCACACTGATGGTCAAGGCAGACAATAATAGAATGGCGTTTTTCATAACTTGACGATAACCTTTGTAAAAGACCGTTGTAATGAGTTGTGTTAATATTAATTTAATCAATAAGATAGATGGCGTTTATCATATCAGCTTTTACGCAAAGGTAGTCATTTAGACTGGGAATTGTTGCGCTAAAGCAGCCTTCCTAGGCTGGAGAACTTACTATTCGGTATGGTGACTAACGTCAATCAAATAAGAGAGAAGGAAAGGAAAGTGGCTGAATTCAAATATAAAAATCTGACTCAAGAAGAACAAGATAAGTTAGACGCGGCGACATTTCGTCGTTTATTGGCGCATTTAGACGCGAATAAAGACGTGCAGAACATCGACCTCATGATTCTTGCGGGCTTCTGTCGCAACTGCTTTAGCAAATGGTACAAAGCTGAAGCGGAAAATCTCGGTGTGGATTTAGATATTGATGACGCTCGCGAACGTGTTTACGGCATGACTTACGATGAATGGAAACAAAATCATCAGCCAGCGGCAACGCCAGAACAATTGGCGGCGTTTGAAGCGCGTCAGAAAAAGTAATACTCATTTCCAAAAAAACAGCCCGCACATCAGCGGGCTGTTTTTTTACATTCGAATTTACATATTAAGCGGTAATTGGACCGCAACATGCAGGTTCGACACAGCCTTTCGCTTGAATGACTTCAAGTTGCGCGAGGTAAGGTTGAATATCGCCGATGTTCTCTTTTACCCATGCTAAGTCGTAATACGTATCTAAGTAACGCTCACCAGAGTCACATAAAAGTGTCACGATAGAGCCTGTTTCACCGCGTTGTTTCATCTCACAAGCCAATTGCAGCACACCGTAAAGGTTCGTGCCTGTCGATGCGCCGACTTTACGCCCAATCAGCTGAGATACCCAATGGGCGGTTGCCACACTGGCTGCGTCTGGAATTTTGCGCATTTCATCAATGACACCTGCAATAAAGCTTGGCTCGACACGTGGTCGACCAATGCCTTCAATTTTGCTGCCGGTCTCACCTTTTAATGAGTGATTACCTGACTGGAAAGCGTCGTAAAACACCGAGTTTTCAGGGTCTACGACACAAAGTTTGGTGTCGTATTTTTGGTAACGAATAAAACGGCCAATGGTTGCAGACGTGCCACCAGTTCCTGGGCTCATTACTACCCAATTAGGAATTGGGTGATCTTCTAGTTCCATTTGGCTAAAGATAGAGTTCGCAATGTTGTTGTTGCCGCGCCAGTCAGTCGCACGTTCAGCATAAGTAAACTGATCCATGTAGTGGCCATTTAACTCTTGAGCCAAACGTCGAGACTCGTCATAAATCTGATCTGAGCGCTCTACAAGATGCGCTTTACCACCGTAAAACTCAATTTGTTCAATCTTTTTACGTGCGGTGGTTTTCGGCATAACAGCAATGAACGGTAAGCCAAGCAAGCGAGCAAAATACGCTTCTGAAACGGCAGTGCTGCCTGAGGACGCTTCAATCACTGTGGTTTCAGGACCAATCCATCCGTTACAAATCGCATAAAGAAACAACGAGCGTGCCAATCGGTGTTTCAGAGAGCCTGTTGGGTGCGTGCTCTCATCTTTTAGGTAGATATCGATACCATCAAGAGAAGGCAGTTCGAGTTTAAATAAATGAGTATCAGCAGAACGTTGAAAGTCTGCTTCAATTTTACGCACTGCATTGTTGATCCAGTTGTGGTCAGTACACATGGCGTCTCTCCTTGGAAATCGATAGATAAGCATTGGATGGGAATAATTTACCTATAATATGAGAGAAAAACTTTGCTATAGTTGCTGGTAATGACTATTTTGATAGAAAAGTTTTCTACACTTTGTGGGTTTTATAGGATGAGTTTGGATCGAGTCGATAAGCAGCTGCTTGCGTTGTTACAAACCGACAGCACCTTGTCATTAAATGAGTTAGCAGAGCAGGTTAATCTGACAACAACGCCATGTTGGAAGCGTTTGAAAAGGTTGGAAGAAGAAGGCTACATCGAAAAGCGCGTGGCGTTACTGAGTGCAGAAAAACTCGACCTGTCTTTTATCGCTTTTGTTCAGCTAAAAACCATCGATCACTCTGAAGATTGGTATCACCACTTTGTCACAACAGTGAGTGATTTCCCTGAGGTGATGGAGTTTTATCGTATGGCCGGCGAGTATGACTACATGATGAAAGTGCTAGTCAAAGATATGAAGTGTTTTGACGAGTTTTATAAGCGCTTAGTTAATAGTGTAAAGGGACTGTCTAATGTGACTTCAACATTTGCTATGGAATCCATTAAATATACGACTGAGTTACCACTTCTCAACTAAATAGCTTTATACGAATTTTATTTAATGGTTACTCTATCTGTTAGCATTTTAAATGTTAACAGGTAGCAGGGTTATTCTAACTAAGTTACTTTTTACTGGGTTGGAATAAATATAAACGATATTTATTCTCTCTTCTATTTCCGCATTAACTGTTTGTTTTTTATCCTCCACCAAGCGCTAATACAGCAAAATGCATGAAAAAATAACGCAATTTTTTCTCTTTATTTTTCGTGTTTTATTTTTGTTGAATATTCATTCTTACTAAATTAATTAATTGGTTTAATTTAAACGTTTGCTTTGTGTTGTTTTGGGTATTTTAGTCACCACTTCTGAACATTTATTTTTATGCGTAATACAGTAGCAAATACTTAAGTAATAAAGTACTCAAAAATGGATATAGTGATTAATAAAACATCGTATTATTATCGCTAGCACTTATTTGTGACAAAGTGTTTCTAAAAATGAACAGAAAATATTATTTGCTTTTTCTTGCGGCTTTACTCGCTGGTTGTGGTGGTGGAGGTGACTCTAAAACGAACAATACAAAGACACCAACTACGATAACAAAGCAGAGTCGTCCACAGTTAAAAGCTGAAGACACGGTATTGAAGTTTGAGGGCGTGGGAACCGTTACAGAGGCAAAATTGAGCAATGTACATGGCTCGGTGTCTTATCAAGTCATTGACTCTAATCCGCTAAATGTTGTGAAAATTAATGACTCTGGAATGCTACAAATTTTGCGTCCAGGAACGGCAACAATTCTGGCTACGGATAGCAGTTCTGCTTATGAATCCTCTGAAGCACGATTTTCTATCACTGTGGAACGAGGTATTAACACAGACCTTTCGGTTAGTGATCTAAACTTCAATGCAATCGAATCTGAAGGGAAAGCGCTGACCGTTCGTGGCCAAAAAGGTGAATTGAGTTATGAAGTAGAAAGTGGTCATAACTTGATTCGGGTTGATCAGAACGGTTCGGTATATTCATTAGGCTCAATTGGTCAGGCGTCGGTACTGATTACTGACTCAGGTAACGAGCTTTATCTGCCGAAACAAGTTCGCGCGACGGTGAAGCTTCATGGAGTAGCATCCGGGCAACTTCAATTCGCCTTGCTGGAAGACGAATATAGAGAAGGGCTGACGTTAGAACCTGCACGTTTAGATAAAGCTCAAACGCAAAGCATCACATACAAAATCATTCGCAGCGAACCAGACAACAAAGTTGCCGAGTTACTCAACCCTGAGTCAGGTGTGCTCCTTGTTCATAATGTTGGGCAGTTAACCGTTGAAGCGACAGCAACTTACAGCGATGCCTTTTTAGATAAGCAGCAAACGGCGCAATTTGTTGTGGATGTAAAACAAGGTCAACGCGAAACAATCAGCGTAGCGGATGTTGTGAAAACTTATGAGGAAGGTGGCCGAATTTTCCCTAAGGTGACGAATGCTCGCGGCGACTATTCACTGCGAATTATTAGCGGCACAGATGTTATCGCTAAGTCTATGAGCAGTGAAGCACTGCTGATCAAAGGTGTAGGTACGGCTGAAGTTGAAATCTACGAGCATGAAATGCGTAATTATCCTGCAAGTAAAGCTCGCTTCAATGTTGAAGTTAATCGCGCGCCTCATCCAGTGATGAACGACATTGAAATGTCGCTTATTTATCAGCCTAGCCTCTCAATTCCTTTGGCATTTTCAGGACAAAAAGGCAACGTAAGCCTAGTCGGTAGTTTACCGGACGGTTTAAGAATGACCGATGGCAAGTTAGAAGTAGAGACGGCTGGTGAATATCGTCTTAAGTTTGAAGATGATGGTGGGGATTTATATCAACCAATTCAGTTTAATGTAGTCATCAAAGTAGCGAAAGCTGCGGGACAAGCCATGGTGACACAAGATTATGAAATGGTGTATAGCAAAGACTATAGCTTTGACCTTCGTCGTGACTTTGGTTTAAGTACAAGTAACGATCATGTAGAACTCGTTGATAACACTGCTACAGATGTTATAGAGGTTACTGCGGATGGACGTGCCTATGTTTACAAAGCGGGTAAAGCGACGTTAACAGTTCGCAGACAGGAGAGCGCGAATTATACTGCGGGTCCAGATCAGAAAGTGTACGTTAATATTCTTAGTGCGCCGAGTCGGATTGATGTGCAATCCGATGTGGAAGAGACTTGGAAAACCAGCCAGCCTTATGTTCAAAAACCGACCATCTCTGGTACGGTTGGCGAAGTTTCGTATCGATTTGCAGAAAATGCAGCAACGGATGTGGTTTCCCTAGACAGCAAAACGGGCGAGATGCGCATCCTCAATGCTGGCAGCACAAGAGTTGTTGTATCGGATGCAGGGGACGATAAATTTACTCCGGGTGAAAGCAGTTTCTCTGTTACGATCAAACAGGGCACAAACCCTGTATCGATTGCTTATCCAACGGTAGACTTTTCAGCGGGTACTATTATCTCACCAGTGATGAGTGGAGGAGAGGCGAAAGCCAGCTATCGTCTTATTAACCAAAAAGATCCTGTGGTTGAGTTAGCCTCTTCTGAAACGGGGCGTTTGAAGGTTTTGCACGCAGGCGAGTACCAATTAGAAGTGACGCTAACTGCACGTAACTATATAACTAAAACCGTATTGGTTAACGGCACCATTAATAAAGCGGATCATCCCGGTCTTACCGCGAAACTTCAAACCGTTGAGTTTACGCCTTTCAAGGAAATTGACTTAGATTTCGGTAGAACGGTCGGTACTCGAACTTACTCATTTGGCGATACTGTGAGCAAAGATCTTGCCACGTTAGACAATGCGAATGCAGAGTTGACGCTAACCAATTACTCTCAATACCATTCTATTGCTCTAGATATCTCTGAGAGTGAATCGCGAGATTACAAAGCGTTACCAAGAACAAAAGTCACGGTTAGTGTCGATTTGGCAGAGTCGGGTGTTGCAGATAAATACACACAACTTAATAGCGAACAAACCGTTATTGTGAGCACGCTTAGTGCCCCACAGTTTGCCAATTTAGAAGAGAGTGAATTTGGTATCTTGGGTTCGCGTTCGGTACGTGAACCGACGGATGACGAGTTGCAAAAACACGGTAAAGGTAAGGTTGTGCTATTTATGTTTAAGCCAGTTGGTAGCGATGACCGAAGACAAGAAAAGGCAGCGTGGGTGCATGTTGCTCGATTCGATGGATGTACATCAGAGCTGTTTGCTGATGACCTTAAGCCTTTTAATGCAATTGGTTATGATGATCCAGGGTATTGCACCAGCGGTAGCACTATCCGTATGACTCGGTTCTTAGTGATTGATGATTCTAATTTGGAAGACATAGAGTATGAGTTGGCTGCACCAATCATTACTTACCGTCGTGGGGTGCGTGAATTTTTAGCAACGGATAAAGGTGGATTCTATGCTGACCCAAATGTCGTTTACGGGAAAGGCGAATACGGTTACCCGAAATCACTTTACGAATGGTCGGTCATTACTATGAAGTATCAACCAAATTAATTATCGTTTGATACCCACAAAAAAGGAGTGCTGAGCACTCCTTTTGTCGTTTAGGGTTTAGTGGTTACTTGGTATAGCGCATTACACCTTCTTGCACTGCGGTTGCCACTAAATGACCTTGTTGGTTATAGATTTCGCCACGCACTAACCCACGAGTGTTACTCGCTGTTGGGCTTTCTATCGCGTACAACAGCCATTCATCCATTTTGAACGGACGGTGGAACCAGATTGAATGGTCAATGGTGGCAACTTGGAAGTTTGGCGTCATTAATGACACTTCATGCGGGTGCATTGCTGTCACGAGGAATCCCCAATCTGATGCGTAGGCCAACAGGTACTGATGTATAAGCAGGTTCTCTGGCATTTCACCATTGGCACGAATCCAAAGATACTGTTTAGGCTCTGCTTTTTTGGGTTTTAGGGGGTTGATGACCGTAACAGGACGGGTTTCAATTGGCTTTTCACCACAAAATGTTTTGCGTAGTCGTTCTGGCAGAAATTCGGCTATATGGCTAGCAAGCTCACTCTCAGAGGCGAAGTTTTCTGGGCCAGGAATGTCTGGCATTTCCTTTTGATGATCAAACCCAGGTTGATCGCCATGGTAAGACGCCGTTAGGTAGAAAATAGGGCGTCCATTTTGAATCGCCTTAACGCGTCTGGTGCTGAAGCTGCGGCCATCCCTTAGGTTTTCTACATCATAAATGATGGGCTTTTCTGGATCGCCAGGGTACAAAAAATAGCTATGGAAGGAGTGTACCGCGCGTGTTTCTTCAACGGTGTAGCGCGCAGCAGAAAGCGCTTGCCCAATCACTTGGCCGCCATACACTTGAGGCAAACCTAGGTTTTCACTTTGGCCACGAAACAAGCCTTCTTCTAATTTTTCGAGTTGTAGTAGGCTGAGCAATTCTCGTAATGGTTTACTCATTGTGTCTCCTCACCGTTGTCTTTCACTCCAACTTACCTCAACAGTCTCACTCTTGTGAAGTGCCATAGTTAAGAACTATTGAGTAACTTAGAAATAGTATTGTTCCGATTATGAAACAAAATCAATTGTTTGATAAATTCTAACTCAGTCAAACTATTGTCAAATAAACTGGCAGGAAGCAGACAGTTTTATATTCCACACCTATAATTGCTCCGGTTTAATACTCTTTTCGAGGAAGATATGAAAAAAACACTACTGCTTGTTACTTCTTTACTCTTTGGGGCTGCGTTAGTGGGTTGCCAAACTTCTCAAAATACAGAAATGGAATCTGCAGAGGCGTCAATGAAGACGATTACAGGTACAGTGGCTTACCGTGAGCGTATTGCTCTGCCGCCAAACGCAGTGGTTACCGTCGCGTTAGAAGATGTGTCTTTGGCTGACGCGCCAGCAAAAGTACTAGCAAAACAGACATTCGAAACGGAAGGTAAACAAGTTCCTCTTTCTTTTGAGCTGAACTACGATAACAATGAAATCAAACCAAACCATCGTTACAGCGTCCGTGCGCGTATTGAAGTGGATGGTAAATTGCGTTTTATCAGCGATACACATAACGGTGTAATCACAGATGAAGCACAAACTCACCAGTTGGATATTCGTCTAGTTGGCACGCGTTAATATCAAACTCAGCGAACAAAAAATGGCAGCTTAAGGCTGCCATTTGTATTTTCTTAGCGAAATTTTTCCAATCTCAGATACTTCAATTCCTTCGGCTTCTAATTTCTTTGTTTGTCGTTCTAAATTACTGCCTTTTAAGGATATTTTTCCTTGACTATTTATCACTCTAAACCACGGGAGTTTACTGTCCTCTGGCAAATTACCAAGCGCCTTACCAACATGTCTTGCGTAGCCCGGGTAACCTGCCATTTTTGCGATTTCCCCGTAGGTGGAGACTTTTCCTTTTGGAATTTGGTGAATTACAGCAAAGATTTGCGCTAAAAATTGGTCCATACTCAAAAGTGTCTATTGTGGATTACTAAGGAATGGTAAACCATCGGACTTGTATATTGCTAACGGTTCTTAACGTTTATATTGCCCGCGATTGACTTTTGTTGATCATATTTTCTCTTCAGTCGTGCCGTATGTTAATGAGCGTTAAAAAGCATAAAACAAACACAAGCTAAGCTTGAATCTAGACCCTCTCAACGACTTTTAATCCCAGTTTTTGCCGTTGAGTTACCAAGTAGGTGGGGAAGCCAGGAGGCGCTATGATTTTATCGACACTTCAATTTTTCATTACGACTTTACTCGCAGTGGTGTGCGTTCGAGCGATGAGTTTGAGCGAGGGAGATATTCCCGTTCTTGCACTCATGATCCCGGCGTTGTGGATCTTGCCACAAGGCGGGTTTGCAGGTTTGGTGTTGCTGGGCGCAATGATGGCTTTTGGCGCTACGCTCTCAATGCAGCCAATCGCGCTATCGATTGGTATTTTGATCCTTTTCCCACTTTTAATGGTAGTGTTCTCTCGTAGAAGTTCGTTGGGCGTTCTGCTCACCGCAGGCCTAATCGTACTTACTCTACAAGTCGGTATTATGGTCACGCAACAAGGTGGGAAGCTAGATGGCTCCGCTTGGGTTACAGTGGTTCAAACTGTCGCTGTCATGGCGATGTGGTGGTCTGCTGTACATTGGACCCCATCCAATAAGCACAGTTGGTGGCCGATGCTGTTGTTGTTCCCATTATGGATTGCTGGCTTGCCATATGCCGTTCTTGTGGCACTGAGCGTGACAGGAATGCTGGCTTCAATGGAAACCCTCGCGAAGCTTAAACACTCCATTCGTTGGAGTAAACTATTGTGCTGGACGTTACCGACCGTTGGCTTTGCTGCCTTAGTGGTGAGTCCGACTACAGATGTACCAAACCCTGTTTTTGTTGTTTGGATCTGTTTGTTAGGAACGGCTTGGATGACGGACTATATCTTACGTAGCAGCGATGAACAGGCAGAATTATGAGTATTTCGTCAGGTAAAAAGTGACACGTGCGGCAGACTATCGAATTGGTTGTGGAACAAAATGAAGATTAGTATATGTTCTTCATTTCATATTTACTAAACTTCCAATAATAATAACCACATTATAAGTGGTTGATTTAAGATAAGTTTGTCATGACTACCTTTGCTCGAACACTGTTGCTTTTTACTTGTTGCCTACTGAGTTTGAATGTAAAAGCTGAATCACCTTTAATTGCTCATTATAAAGTTGCGACAGAAGCGGATGATGTCGTCACCCGTGTTCTTTTTAATGCTGCATCGAAAGAGTTCGGCTTTACCGTTCAATATGTGAACTATTCCAGCTTTGATGCCATTCTAAATTCCGTCGCGAATGGAGAAGCGGACTTTGCTGCTAATATCACTTACACAGAAGAGCGTGCTCAACGCTTTAGTTACTCCCGTCCAACTAATATCGAATATACCTACCTTTTTGGTTTAAAAGACTCGACGTTGAGTGACATTTCACGAGTTGGCGTCCCTAAAGATACGGTTTATGCCGAATTACTCAAACAATACTACCCGGAGCTAAAACAGGTCTCTTATCAAGGTCATGAGCAAGCGGTAACGTTACTGAGATCAGGCGTTGTTGAAGGCGTAGTCGATGCCATCAATCAGCTTAAGCCGATGCTGCTGGAGGGCTTTGACGCTAAGATGTTGAATGATCAGATTTCGATAAAGCCAGTATCGATCATCAGTAAAAAAGATCATCACCTCGAAGAGTTGGATACGTTCGCTACGTTTATTCATGGGGAAGGAGTGCAAAAGCAACTTCGTGAAGAGATCTCCCAGTATCAATTTGAATTAAGGCGAGCGGCATTGCGAGAATCTATTCGCTTATTACCTCTCGATTTTAGTGAGCCAATACGGATCAAGCTCGAATCTATCTTTCCATATGTTGTTTACAACGAAGACGGCAGTATCGAAGGGATGACGGCAGATGTCGTCCTGAGAAGCTGTGAGATCTTGGCATTAAACTGCGTGATCATTAGTGAGCCAAATGAAAGTTGGGGCTCCATGTATCACGAGTTTATGCAGGGGAGTTTTGAAATTTTAGCGCCGTTAACGGTCAGTCGAGAGCGACATGAATTTAGTTACTTTCCCAAGCCCCATTACTCACCAGCATCCGTTATGGTCAAGCGTTTAGGTTACAAGCCGAACACTTACTCTCATGTGTCACAGTTGATCTCTGAGCGGATTGGTGTGGTTGAGGACGACTTTTTCGATCAAATGATGACGCAACTTTTACCGCTAAAAGAGCTGAAACGTTATCGTACCCAACAAGAACTCATTCAGGGTTTATTGAATGAAGAGGTCGATTACATTCCGATGGATACAGCGATGCTCAACCACTTTTTACGTCTGAGCGAGTTGGTTCCGATAGAGCAGGACACGGCGATTGGCGAGTTTTACCAGTCACAACTTTCTGTTGGATTGGTGGCGAACGAGAAAGGTGCCATGCTTGCTCCTTTTTTCAGTCGAGCGATAGCGATGTTGGAAGTTGATAAGATCATTGCCCAGTACGACCTGCGCCCAGATTGGCGTACCGCGCTTGAATATGAGGTTCGGCTGGCAACGCAAACGCAGGCTGTGTTTGTCTTTGTATTGTTGTTTGCGATTTGCGTTTCGCTTTATCTTTATCGTCAATCGAATACTGACAATTTAACGGGGTTAAGAAATCGCCGCGCGTTGCAAGTAAAACATCGAAAAGGCGTAAACAAAGATCTATCCATACTTTACTTGGATATTAACCACTTCAAACGAATCAATGATACGTACGGTCACCGTGCTGGTGATGAGGTGTTGCAATTATTGGCGCTAAAAATTCATTATGTATGGTCAGGAAAAAGTTACCGGATAGGGGGAGATGAGTTCATACTGTTGGGCTATCCGACTCAAGCAGAATTAAATAGGGCAATGAAAGAGCTCAGCAGAATTGATGTAAAAGGCAAACTGTGTAGTGAGTTAGAGTCTGTGGGTATCTCTATCGGTGTCTCTGCAAAAAGAGAACAGCACATGAGCTTAGAGCAAGCCATGCATTTAGCTGATGAAGATATGTATTCAAGTAAGCAGTCAACACGCCGTTATCCTTCTTCGCATCGTTACGTGGCTCAATCATAGAGGAATGAATTGATCGAGTTTTGTCCAAACGGTAATGAAATGACGAAATTCAAGGCTTTTGCTCTTGCATTATGAGGGCTGATACTGAATAATCGCCCCATCGATTGAGGCAAGTCCTCTCGAAAAGAATTATGGGGCTCTGGTCCTCTCGCAACAATAGCTCGTGAACTCGGTCAGGTCCGGAAGGAAGCAGCCGCAGCGGGTGACTTGTGTGCCGGGATGTGGCTGGGGTCCCACCCTTTAAAAGCCCTGCGTATATCGCAGGGCTTTTTTCGTTTTTGAACCCTCTTTTACTGCGTTTGCTCTTCAAAGTCTTCTGATGAATCAAGTTTCTTGAGGTTATTTAGGTATAATTTATAATCTCACGCGCTTGATACCGAACTGTCGTGAAGATTGTTTCGAGTACATTCGCCGAATAACCATTTTCACCTGGGATACTTTAATGATTTCAAAAAACCAATTAAAACTGCTTCGTGCTTTAGGTCAAAAGAAACAGCGTAAAGCGCATGGCTTATTCCTAGTTCAGGGTGAAAAGAACGTTTTAGAGCTGGCAAGCAGTTCATTAAAGGTGAAGCACGTCTTCGCAACCGAAGCATTTCTCGAACAAAACGCTAGTGCGCTAAGTGGTTTTGATTGCATTGAAGCATCGCTTGACGACCTGACCAAAGCGAGCACACTCGTGAGCAATAACGCGGCCATTGCCGTGGTTGAAATCCCGAGTGTAAAAGTGCCTCAAGCAAAAGGCTTGATGATTGCGCTAGATGGCGTATCTGACCCAGGTAATCTAGGAACGATTATTCGTGTCGCAGACTGGTATGGCATCAAGCACATTATTGCGAGTACAGATTGTGCTGATCCGTATAACCCTAAGACGATCAGCGCGACCATGGGCAGTTTTGGCCGCGTACAAGTGAGTCTGGTGGATTTGCCAAGCTACTTAGAAGAAGCCAACTTGCCAGTTTATGGCGCGTTTCTGGAAGGGGAGAGCGTTCATAAAACGGAATTCGCTGCTGAAGGTATTTTGTTGATGGGCAGCGAGTCCCACGGCGTACGTGAAGAAGCTGCGAAGCTCGTGACAAATAAGATCACGATTCCGGCATTTGGTGGTGCTGAGTCGCTGAATGTCGCAATGGCAACCGGTATTATTTTAGACAATATGCGTCGACATCATTGTTAATGTAACTATGTGCCAATAATGAAGCCAGTCAATTTGACTGGCTTTGTTGTATTTACCACCTGTTAAAAATCAGCCCATTTGCAAGTTGTACTCAATTAAACAACAGTGAATGCCGATGATGACTTAATTTTGATTCAGATCAATAGGCTGCACCTATAAATAAAATTACTCATTTCCATTTAGTAAATTCAGGAAATTAGGCGACACTTATCTAAAGGCCGCAATAAAATGCCCTTAAGGAGATAAGAATGCATTCATTAAAAGTAAAAGATTACATGACGTTGCAAGCGGTGACCTTCACTAAAGATATGTCACTTTCGGCTGCTTTGAATAAAGTCATGCAAAGCGTCACATTAGGTGGACCCGTCATTGATGAGAATGAAAAGGTAGTTGGATTCTTATCAGAGCAAGACTTGTTAGATAAATTGGTGAAAGCGAGTTATCACTGCCAAGATACGCATACCGTTCAAGAGTGTATGCATGACGATGTTTTATCTGTTTCTCCAGACATGTCAGTGATTGAGTTGGCTGACATGATGAAGATTGGTAAGCCAAAAATGTATCCAGTGGTTGACGGCAAAGGTAAATTGGTTGGTGTTATCACTAGGCGAGATGTGCTGCGCGCCATCGGGATGACTTTAAATGAGTGTTTTAAGCATCCAGTTTAACCTTTTTGATCAAATATCATAGGTGCTTGATTTTAAATAAGTCATTTGGAAAGACGCTTCGGCGTCTTTTTTTATTTTCAATCGACGAGTTTTTAAAAAATCACCTTGACCTTGGAGCTAGCTCTAAGGTTTATCCTTAGTCATAGGCAAAGAGCCTACACCAATAAGGAAAATAAATTATGTGTACGAAACATCAAGGTTGCCAATCTAGCAAAATCAAAACTGCGGTGCCGCTTGGCGCGAGCGAGTCGTGCTGCGCACCAGTAAAATCTTCACTCAACATTTCTCAAGCTGGCGTAGAAGTGTCCGAAAGTTCATGTTGCAGCGGAGGGAGTTGTAGCGCCGACCCTGGTGAGGAAGAAGAGCCCTCAAGGGAGAGTGATTCCTCAATTCGAAACTCGTGGCTTGTGTCAGGTATGGATTGCCCTTCATGTGCGCAAAAGCTTGAGAAGGCTATTACGTCTTTGGAAGGTGTTAACCAAGCAAAAGTCTTATTTGCAACAGAAAAACTGGTTGTCGATTTTGACGATCGCGAGCTGACCTCTACGATAGAGCATACAGCCCAACAAACAGGTTTTCCGCTTTCTTCACTCGATGCTCCAAAACCAAATACCGCAACGAAGGGCTGGCGTGGGGTAGTAAAAGACAACATTCAAATTCTCTCTATTGCTAGTGCGATGGTTGTCGCGGCAATAATTTCTAAGATCGACCCTCAAATAAGCACTTGGTTATTCACGTTGACCTGTTTACTGGGTTTATACCCAATTGCGCTTAAAGCGTTCAAGTTGGCGCGTAGCGGTACGCCTTTTGCGATTGAAACGTTAATGAGTGTGGCAGCGCTCGGCGCTTTATATTTAGGTGAAACCGCTGAAGCGGCAATGGTGTTATTGCTTTTCCTTATTGGTGAAAAGTTAGAAGCATATGCATCATCCCGCGCTCGAAGTGGTGTCCAAGCGCTAATGGACTTAGTCCCAGAAAATTCAATTTTAATTGTTGATGGTGAGCGTAAAGAGGTGCCTGCAGCTCAGCTTAAGCCGGGGGATATTATAGAAGTTGCCCCCGGTGGTCGTTTGCCAGCGGATGGTGTGTTGCAAGATGCGCTTGCGAGTTTTGACGAAAGTGCGTTAACGGGAGAATCCGTTCCCGTTGAGCACCAAACGGGTGGCAAAGTGATGGCCGGGGCTGTGGTTGTCGATAAAGTCGTTCGTTTACAGGTGACTTCTCGTCAAGGCGAGAATGCGATTGACCGAATTCTCCATTTGATTGAAGAAGCAGAATCTCGTAAGGCACCAATAGAACGTTTTCTGGATAAATTCAGCCGTTGGTATACGCCGCTGATGATGTTGGTGTCCTTGATGGTTATCGTCACGCCACCACTGTTGTTTGCTCAACCATGGGAAACGTGGATTTATCGAGGACTTGCCCTGTTACTGATCGCCTGTCCGTGTGCGTTGGTTATTTCAACGCCTGCAGCGATTACTTCTGGCTTGGCGGCTGCGGCGAAGCGGGGGGCATTAATCAAAGGTGGTGCGGCGCTTGAGTTGCTTGGTAAGGTGGAGTCCGTCGCATTTGATAAAACCGGTACATTGACGCAAGGCAAGCCGCAGGTGACCGACGTCTTTGCTTTTGATGTAGATGAAGACAAGTTACTTAGCCTGACAGCCTCAATCGAAGTTGGCTCAAGCCATCCTCTCGCGGTTTCTTTAGTTAATAAAGTGCAACAGCAGGGGCTTCCTATTCCTGAAGCGCTAGATAAAACCGCGCAAGTGGGCTCTGGTGTCACAGGTTACGTCGATGGGAAAATAGTCCAAGTAGTCACGCCTTCTAAGGCAGATTTCCCACTTTCTCAAGAAACCGAAGAGCGAGTGGTGACGTTGGAACAACAAGGTAAAACGGTTGTTATTGTGCGTTACGATTACGAGGTCATTGGCGTGATCGCATGGCAAGATACATTGCGCCCAGATGCCCAAGAAGCTATCGCTACGTTGAAGGAGCTTGGGATAACGTCGGTGATGCTAACCGGTGACAACCCGAGAAGTGCTGAAGCAATGGCGACCAGAATAGGCTTGGATTATAAAGCAAGCTTATTACCAGCAGATAAAGTGCATTACGTCGAGAAACTATCACAGCAACACACCGTTGCAATGGTGGGAGATGGTATTAATGATGCGCCAGCGATGAAAGCTTCGAGTATCGGTATTGCGATGGGAGGCGGTACGGATGTTGCGCTGGAAACGGCCGACGCGGCATTAACGCACAATCGTCTGATTGAGTTACCTGCCATGATAGAACTATCGCGTGCGACGTTAAGTAATATTCGTCAGAATGTTGCGTTAGCGCTTGGTTTGAAAGGCGTTTTCTTGGTGACAAGTTTACTGGGCATTACGGGTCTATGGGTGGCAGTATTAGCCGACAGCGGCGCAACTGCACTGGTTACGTTAAATGCGTTGAGATTGCTCCGTTTTGAGTCCAAGCAGGCCAAGTGACCTACCTAACTAGTTAATAAAAAGCCCGAGGCATTCGTGTCTCGGGCTTTTTTAACCGTATCGACGAAATCTAATAATATGTTTTAGTTTGTTTTTGAAATCACGCATCGCTATGCAACAAAATGAGCCAAACTCCCCAAAAGTGTGATCATTGCTTGTTTTGGGTGAAATTATAGTTTCATTACATTTTCTCATTGTGATTGTGATCACTCTATGTTGGTGAAAGGTTCGCTACAGTGCATTTGTACCCAATAACTGATTAATGAGCTTATTGTTCATAAAATAAGCCACAATAAGGAGCGACTTATGTCTCAAGCTGTATTTCATTTAGGTGTTACTGAAGCTGATCTTAATGGTGCGACTCTAGCCATCATTCCTGGTGATCCAGCGCGCGTTCAAAAAATCGCAGAACAAATGGAAAACCCAGTATTTCTAGCAAGTCACCGTGAATACACGCTATACCGTGCCGAATTAGACGGTAAACCTGTTGTGGTTTGTTCTACAGGTATTGGTGGCCCTTCTACCTCTATCGCAGTTGAGGAACTCGCGCAGCTTGGTGTTCGTACTTTCCTACGTGTTGGTACAACTGGCGCAATTCAACCGCATGTAAACGTAGGTGACATGATCGTAACGACGGGGTCAGTTCGCCTTGACGGTGCGAGCCTGCACTTTGCGCCAATGGAATTCCCAGCAGTTGCTGACTTTGAAGTAGCAACTGCAATGAAAGCGGCAGTAGAAGAGTCTGGCGCTGCGGTTCACATGGGTGTGACGGCTTCAAGTGATACTTTCTACCCAGGTCAAGAGCGCTACGACACGTTCTCTGGTCGCGTTGTTAAGCGTTTCCAAGGTTCTATGCAAGAATGGCAAGACATGGGCGTACTTAACTTTGAGATGGAGTCTGCAACATTGCTAACAATGTGTGCGAGCTCTGGTCTAAAAGCAGGTTGTGTGGCGGGTGTAATCATCAACCGTACACAAAAAGAGATTCCAGATCATTCAACTCTGAAAGAGACGGAAGCTCGTTCAATTAAGGTGGTAGTAGAAGCAGCGCGTAAAATGCTGTAAGCCGCGATAATTGGCATTTTAAACAAACGGAAAAACCAGAGGCATGCCTCTGGTTTTTTTCTACCTATCTAAATCCACACTTAAAAATTAGGTATAAAAAAAGCAGCCTGTAACGCTGCTTTTGATCATTTTGAATTCTAGCTGTTATCGCTGATGTTAGATCTCGTCCGAGCCACCTGCGTCTTTAAACCAAGCCGTTAGGTGCGTTCTTAAGTCTTTAAGCTCATCAGGGCCAATCAGAGCTAGCCCCAAATCTTCTGCACGAGTAATGTCATTGTGACGAAGCGGTCGGAAGCTCACCAGCATTGCACGTGCTTGTAAACCACCTAGCAGATCTCTGAGGGATTCTAGCTTGTACAAGGTGTCATCGCCGTCATCTCGCATGCCTTTGGTTTTACACTCAATGATATGGAGCTTGTTGTTTACCACTGTTGCAACATCCAACTCATTGCGTACTTCACTTTCACCAAGTTTGCGATAAACCTGAACATTCAAAGAGCGATCTTGAATCGTCGGCATCGTATCTTGAATTTGCTTGACTGTGCTGTGTACCAGAGTCTCTAACCATTCACCGTTTGAAAAGCGGCGTGCATCTTCATCAGCAAACGTTAGAACGCCATTCTCATAAGTGGCGATTTGCGCTTCCACTAAGTCCGAAAGCAGCATGTTGAGCTCACGGTAGCCTTGTTGCTTTTCAGAAAGCTCCACATCAAGTTTTTGCTCTTTGCGGCATGTGGTTGCAAGGTAGTTAAGAGTCGCTAAGCCTGGACCAAGCTCAAGCGCATTTGAGGCCCAGCGTTCACCAAGTTCATACAGTTTTTTATCAAGAAGAGGAGGTAAATCAACGTGGTGGAACTCGCCGCGTGCGCCGAAGATAGTGAGGTAGTCAGCAATCGTAATGTGGTCTTCGACTTGAGTATCTTCTTTGCCATCTGGGTATAACCAGCAAAGCTTATCGCTACTTGGCTCAACCACAAAAATTGGCCAGCGATAGGTACGGAAAACCTCGTAAACAGACAATAAGCGATGACGAAGACCGCAACTGGCGTTCAATTTCACATCTTCGCCGCGTTCATGGAGATCTTTTGCCAGTTTTTGAATCGCTTGTTTGATCAGCGAAGTATTGACGGCGGATGGGATTTCAAAAAATTCGGAAGTAATGTCTCGTTGCTCTAAAACGGCACTCAGTCGGTCAAATATATCTAACTGGCTCTTGTCTCCGATGAAGACGATATGTGTGCTTAGCGTACGATTATCTAATAGAGGAGTGACCAATCTCACTGGGTCTTGGTCGATAATACCAACATGAACAGCCATAGATTTTCCTTTTTATGAGGCCGCTCGAAAAGAGATGTGCAAGGGGATGAGCTGGCCATATTAATCATATGTAGACATGGCTGATAAAAAACAAGGGCGACTTAACAAAAAGTCGCCCTTATATAGTTGATTGCACTGATTAATGCTCAAATTTATAAATTATTTATAACTTAAAGCGGTGAACCAATTCATTCTGTTGATGAGCCAAGTGAGTCAGGGATTCACTGGTCTGTGCGATGCTCGACATAGCTTGGAAGCTTTCATCGGCGATACTATTGATATCTTCAATACTGCGTGCAATGTCTGCTGAGGTTTCACTTTGCTCTGCTGCCGCTTGCGAAATATGCGTACTCATTTGGCTGATTTCGATGATTAGCGCTTGAATCTCTTCCATTGAGCTGTTCGCTTTTGATGCTTGCTCAACAGACATCTCCATATCGCTCATACAGCTTTGTATTACTTGATTTGCTGACTGAGAGCTGGATTGCAGATTACTGATCATCGATTCAATTTCAGTGGTGGACTGAGTGGTTCTGGATGCAAGCACACGCACCTCATCGGCCACTACCGCAAAGCCGCGACCTTGCTCGCCAGCGCGAGCCGCTTCAATTGCTGCATTCAATGCCAGTAGGTTAGTTTGTTCAGCAATATTACGAATCACATCGAGGATAGAACCAATTTGACCACTCATTTTTTGAAGTTCAGAGACAGCGGAAACGGATTCGTTCAAACGCGTTTCCAGTTGATTTATGGTCGAGATATTGCTGCTCATGACATTTCTGCCTTCTTCAGAGGCAGATTCGACACGCTGCACCATTTCTAGTGAACCTTGTGCACTTTGAGCGACTTCTTGCACTGAGTGAGACATTTCCGTCATTGCGGTCGCAACGTTTGCTGTTTGCTCGCGTTGTGAGCTTAATTTGCTTTGCGCTTGCGAAGACGTGCTTTCGTTTGTTGCTGCGGTCGAAGATAGGTTCTCTGACGCTTCGTTGAGTTTCACTAAGATCTCGTGAAGGCTGTCGGCGAGTGAGTTAATGTGTCCACTCACTCGGCTGAACTCGTTGTTATAGCGAATATCGATACGTTGTGTCATGTCACCTTCAGTCAGGCTTTCAAGCACTTTTAGAATACGAGTCAATGGTTCGCGAACGCTATGCGCGATGTGGTAGCCAATCGCTGTGGCAAGTAACACGACAACAACGCCAATGATGATTGCTTTCGTCACACCCGCAGAATAAATGTCACCAGCGTCTGCTAACGATTCATTAAGTTTATCCGTTGCGGTTGTCGTAAATTGCTCAAGAATCGCCATGGTTGAATCAACTTTATTCGCTAGGTTGGCGATGTTGTTGTATAGCGCTGCACGAGCATTGAGGTAATTATTGTGCTGGTCTAAGACACCTCCACGCATTCCCACATCGCGTGTGAATTGTTCTACCGACTCACCAAACGCTGTTTTTAGTTCAGGTAATTGAGTAACTAAACCACGGAAAGCATAGTTCAAATGAGTCACTGCTTTGCGGTTTTTGGTCACGGCTTGTGTAACAAACTCAGGATCAGAGCTGGCGAGGGCATCAGAGGTTATAACTTCGGCATCTTTTAGCTTAATGAAGTAACTCTTCGCCATGACTTTGACAGAAATGCTGGTTTGATCTGCCACATATTCTTTAAGGCCGACCGACAACTCGGTATTCAGCTTTTGGAAGCGACGTGACGATTTTTGCACTTTTTCTTGCGCAGCGAACATCGCTTCGTAGTTGTCCATGGCTTCAAGAGCTTCAGTAAAATAGCTCTGCTCTAACGTTTTTAATTGTGAAAACGGTTTGGCAAGAGAAGGGTAGATTTGGCTTGCTGTTTCCAATTGAGCCAAAGTGGATTCGAAACGTTGTTGAGATCTAGCAAATTCCTGACGCATTTCATCCATGCGTTGTTTATTCTCTGTCGTCAGAAAATCTTTAAACGATTTGTCGGCAGAAAGCAATTCAACACTGGTTTGGTTAGATAACGATACCAGTGGTAGAGATGATTTAGACACGGTGCCAAACTTCCCGTGAATATCACTCATTCCTCCCATCATAATGGCAATTGTGACGGCAAATAGGATGATGATCAGAGCAAAGCCTGCATACATCCTTTTAATAACTGAACCTCGCATAAGTGAGCTTCCTCTCCCAAAATAGACAAGCTACCCAAGAATTTTGAGCTTACTTGGGTATAAAAATAATAATTGTCTTAAAAAAGTAACAAAATTCATTGGATTGTATTGAGTTTGTGACGCGCATTTTATGACGCACACGACAAAAAAAGCTTCGTTAATTAGCGTTTGATTAATAATGTTAAGTGAACACTGTTTTTATTGAGCTCCGCTTTTGGTTGGCGCATACTAATTGGGGTCTAATTACCTTTATAAAATGGAGTCCTCATGGCGGAAGAAACGATCTTTAGTAAAATTATTCGTAAGGAAATCCCTGCCGATATTCTTTATCAAGATGAGTTGGTGACTGCGTTTCGCGATATTAACCCGCGCACACCGAGCCATATTCTCATTATTCCGAATAAATTGATCCCAACAACGAATGATGTTGAAGCTGAAGATGAAGCAATGATGGGGCGTTTGTTCACTGTTGCTAAAAAACTGGCGAAAGAGGAAGGCATTGCGGAAGACGGCTATCGCCTGATCGTTAATTGTAACCCGCACGGTGGCCAAGAGGTTTACCATATTCACATGCACCTATTAGGCGGTCGTCCTCTAGGTCCAATGGTATTGAGCTAAGCTTTAAAAAGTGGGTGGCGCAGTTCACCCACTTCTTTTTCCTGTCGAATGACACATTTGTGGAGATAAATGTGAAACTAGGTGTAAAGCTGTTAGGGCTGATGAGCTGGGCTTTAATGGCCTCTGGCTGCGCGAATTTGTCTGCGGGCAATCTGTTTAGTCACTACAGCAACCAGAATCAAGAAGTTTATCAAGCCGTTGTTGCAGGGGAATATGCGAAAGCGAAACAACTTCAATCGAGCGAAGTGGGTGGCGAGATACTTGGCAACTTTGAAAAGGGCCGTATTTCTTTTCTTGCTGAAGATTACCCGACAAGTTTGAAAGCACTGGAAAATGGTGAGCGTGCCGTTCGTGTTCAGCAAGATCGCGCGACTATTTCTGTGTCAGAGACGGCAACGAGCGTCGGCTCCCTCGCAGTGAACGACAATCTCCAAGATTATCATCCCGCCGATTATGAACTTGGCTTTCTGCACCTTTATCTCGGGCTAAACTATTTACAGAAAAACGATTTGGAAGGGGCGCTTGTTGAAGTGCGTCGAGCCAATCAAGTTCAGGAAGCGGCAAGAAAGGCGCGTGAAAAAGAACTAAAAGCAGCAGAAAAAGACCTGAAAAAGCAAGGCATGTCTGCCAATTTAGGCAGTGTGTTGGCGAGCTACCCTGATGCTGGTAAAAAACTAAGCGCAGTACAAAACGGCTATTTGTTCTATCTTTCTGGCTTGTTATATGAAGCGTCACGAGATTTAAACAGTGCTTATGTTGATTACCGACGAGCACTCGCTGTGATGCCAGACAACAAACAAGTTGTTGAAAGCACGTTGTACGCCGCTAAGAAACTAGGCATGCGTGAAGACTTACGCATGCTAGAGAGACGGTATGGTAAAGCACCTTCTGGGTTAGCTCAGTCTCAAGGTCGAGTCATCATTATTGATGAACAAGGCGTAGTGGAGGCTTTGAAAGGTTGGCGTATTGATCTACCGATTTACGACAGTCGCGATAATGGGGCCATTTATTCGTTGGCGCTTCCTTATTATCCGAATCGGGGTGCTCAACGTTTTAGCGATGTGGTTTTAAATGGTCAGGTATTGCCTTCTAGCACGCTGACTGATGTTAATGCGATGGCACAAAACGATCTTAATGAACGTCTGACTACAATGGTGATCCGTCAAGCTCTTCGCGTTTGGGCAAAAGATCGAATCCGAAAAGAGGCGGCGAAAAAAGGCGATGATGTGGGTAACATACTTTTCAATGTATGGAACACATTGACCGAGCAACCGGATACGAGAAGTTGGCAAACATTACCAGCGCAAGTGAAAACGGCATCAAAAGTCGTGAAACCGGGAACACAAAGTTTAAACTTGGGTGATCAAACCTATCAGTTTGAAGTGCCTGCACAGCAGACTACATTGGTATGGGTATCTCGTCAGGGAACACACTCAACCGTGTGGCATAAACAGCTAGGGAGACTGTAATGAAAGCATGGCTTATTTGTTTAGCAATGGCTATTGGTTTAGTTGGATGCGCCGAAAACACGGCTGGTATTCGAATTGATGGTCAAACGCAAAAAGTATTTTTTAATGATAACGTTTTGGGTAGTCGCTTATTAGTTGACAACATCACCACCACTTACGTTGATGATCGTCCACGTGGAGTGGTGCAACTAAGCAGTAACTATAAAGGTGACCAGCACATTCTTTACCGCTTCTATTGGTATGACAATAATGGTTTAGAAGTGAATACCAAGCCTGGCCCATGGCGCAAAATGATTGTGCGAGGGTTTGAGCAAGTCACGTTATCTGAAGTTACTGTGAATCCAAATGGCACCAAATTCCGTGTTCAAATTAGAGAAGCACAAGACAATTAATCTTAACGGCTTTGCCGAAGTTGCCGCGCTAACGATGCGCTGGTATTGAAAAACTAAGGAACTCTCATGAAAAAAAGTATTATTGCTCTTTTAGGTCTTGCCGTCATTTTGGGTGGCTGTTCTAACAAAGTCTCTTACGGCGATGCGCAAGCAACAGAAACCACAACTATCGATTTTGGCTCAACAGATTTACAAAAAATCGCGGCTGAAATGGTGGATAGCATGATGATGTCGGGTTCTGTAGCAGCAATTACTCGTGATCAACGTCCTATCGTTTTTGTTGAGCGAATTAAGAACAAGACCAGTGAACACATTGACACTGAATCCATTACCGACACTATTTCTACTAAGATGCTGAACTCTGGTAAGTTCCGCTTTGTTGATATGGACCGTGTTGAGTCTGTGCGTGAACAGCTTAACTTCCAAAACACGGATGAGCTGGTTAACCAAAGCACAGCGATCCAATTTGGTAAAATGGTGGGTGCGCAATACATGCTTTACGGTAACCTATCTAGCATCGTCAAAAATGCAGGTAGCGATAAAGATGTATACTACAAGATGACCATGCGCCTAATGGATCTAGAAACAGGTTTGATTGAGTGGGCGGATGAAACGGAAATTCGTAAAGCGCAATCGAAGAGCTTATTCGGTCTTTAATCGATACTGATGGAGAAGTCATCAATGGCATGGTTTTCTTGGCAACAAGCAAAACAGTTAGATCCGAGTCTTAATGCTCTCGATGGCTTCTTTACTGAGCCTCCGGTAAAAGTTCAAACCGTTACCGGGGGGCTAACCAACCGTTGTTGGCGGTTGGAATCCTCTCAAGGCCTTGTATACATCTGGCGACCGACCAGTAATGTTTGCAAGGCTTTTTCAATTTCTCGCCACAATGAATATCAAGTTCTGAATGCTATCTCTTCATTAGAAATTGGTCCTAAGCCAGTGTTTATCCACGAGCAAGGTTTACTGGTGGAATGGATCGAAGGGCAAGCACTTTCGGATGTAGGGCTACCAGTAAGAGATTTATTATCCATTGCGGCGACCATTCATCAGCACCCGATCAGCGCGCTCCCTTTGGTTCCATTTTCTTATATTTCTCGCATCGATCATTATTGGCTTGAGCTTGATGGTCAGTATGCGGATACGGAATTTGAGGCTCTATACATGAAGTGGCGCACGGAACCGAGTGTAGCGCCGGTTCCACTAGCTCTTTGTCACTTTGACCTGGGGTGTTACAACCTCGTTCGGGGAGATAGTGGGGTGAAAGTCATTGATTGGGAGTATGCTGGTATTGCTGACCCTAGGCTTGATTTGACCTTGACTATTCAAGTCGCGGATGCGCCTGTGGAAGAGGCGGTGAAACAGTATTGCCAAATTCGAGGTATCGACGATACGTCTCTTTGGTTAAGTGGTGTACAGGCGTGGCAGCCAAGAACCCTAGTGATGGCGATGCTTTGGTATCTACTGGCCTATAAATTGTGGGGAGATGAACAATACTTAAACAGTGCGCATGAGTTGAAAGGCTCATTGTGTATGGAAGATCACTGTTTTGAGAACTCGTGATATTTTCCCCTTTAACAGTAAGGAAATAGTGGTAGTTTTAATAAAAGTACCAGATACACACAGGGAGAGGTACACATGATTATTTACTTACACGGCTTTGACAGTACAAGCCCGGGTAACCACGAAAAAGTTCTTCAACTGCAATTCATCGACGACGACGTTCGTTTTATCAATTACAGCACCCTTCACCCAAAGCACGACATGCAACACTTGTTAAAAGAGGTGTCTAAAGTTATCGATCAATCGGCTGATCCAAACCCGTTAATCTGTGGGGTTGGTTTAGGTGGTTATTGGTCTGAACGAATTGGTTTTCTATGCGGTATCAAGCAAGTGATGTTTAACCCGAACTTGCACCCAGAAAAAACGATGGCTGGTCGAATCGATCGCCCAGAAGAGTACGAAGATATCGCAACAAAATGTGTTGATCAGTTTCGAGCGAAAAATCAGGCGCACTGCTTGGTGATTTTATCCAAAGATGATGAAGTGCATGACAATGCGAAAACTGCAGCTGAGTTAGAAAAATACTATCAAATCATTTGGGACGAAACGCAGTCCCACAAGTTCAAAAAGATCTCTCACCATTTACAAGCGATGAAGGCATTTAAAAATACTTAAGAGTGTTTGAGTGTGAACAGTAAAGCGGCATTTTTTATCGGCTGCTTTGCTGCGACCCCCTCTTGTGAGTATGCCGAGTCACTTTCTCTTTAAAGGCCTCATTTTCTTGGTTTAGCGCTCAGAATATTGTGTTCTCCTTACCGTTTTCTTACTTCCATCCTATGTGGCACGAATACCTTGTTGTAGAGTAGTCGAAAAGTAGTCAATCCGTACTCGTCACACGGATTTTGGTTGCCTTCAAAGTACGTCTCTATATAATGAACCAGACTAAAATAATTTGATAAATATCAAAAAAAATTGAGAGCGAGTAATAAACTTGCCCAAAAATCTCTGGCGTCGTATGCGTACCAGACAAATATGCTGATTCCTAACAAGTTATTGATAGATAAAGAATAAAATTAGGCAGCAGTTTTTAATCCAAATAAATTGAGACACCTCTAAGAACCAAGAATTCATCGGTTGGATGTATGGCACAGCATGTCTGTGAACCATGCATCGAGCTGAACCCCATATATTCATTTTTGTAGAGGAAAATCATTGTGACACGCATTATCGTTGTAGGCGGCGGTGCTGGTGGTCTTGAGTTGGCAACTAAGCTTGGCCGAACTCTAGGTCGCAAGAACCGTGCGCAAATTACGCTAGTAGATCGTAAAGCGAGCCACTTGTGGAAGCCATTATTGCATGAAGTTGCAACTGGCTCTTTGGACGAAGGGGTGGATGCTCTGAGTTATCGAGCTCATGCAAAAAACCACAGCTTCGACTTCCAAATGGGTAGCCTTCAAGACATCGACCGCGAACGTAAAGTGATCATCTTAAGTGAGCTTAAAGATGAGCATGGTGAGCTTCTGATGCCAAGCCGCGAGCTAGAATACGACATTCTGGTCATGGCGATTGGTTCAACATCAAACGACTTCAACACTCCTGGCGTTCGTGAGAACTGTATTTTCCTAGACAGTCCAGAACAAGCGCACCGTTTCCGCACAGAAATGAACAATGAGTTCCTAAAACTGCACGCGAAAAACGGCAACGGTACGGTGGATATCGCCATTGTTGGTGCTGGTGCAACTGGCGTTGAGCTATCTGCAGAACTACACAATGCCGTTAAAGAGCTGCGTACTTACGGCTTTGGCGATCTTGACTCTAGCAAGCTGAACGTCAACCTGATTGAAGCGGGTGAGCGTATTCTACCTGCGCTTCCTCCACGTATTTCGGCTGCTGCTCATCAGGAGCTGGTGAAGTTGGGCGTAAATGTACGCACGGCAACCATGGTGACTAAAGCTGAAAAAGATGGCCTCACCACGAAAGATGGTGAGAAGATCCCGGCACAAATCATGGTTTGGGCTGCGGGTATTAAAGCACCAGATTTTATTAAAGATATCGCTGGTTTAGAAACGAACCGTATCAACCAGCTGGTAGTGAAAAATACACTACAAACGACGCGTGATGATGACATTTTCGTTATTGGTGACTTAGCACAATGTACTCAGGCTGATGGTTCGTTTGTTCCACCACGTGCGCAAGCTGCGCACCAAATGGCAAGCCAAGCATTCAGCAACATCGTTGCGAAGATCAACGGACGTGAGCTGAAAGACTATGTGTATAAAGATCACGGCTCATTGGTGTCTCTAAGCCGTTTCTCTACCGTTGGTAGCTTGATGGGCAACCTAACCAAAGGGTCGATGATGGTAGAAGGCCGTATTGCACGTGTCGTTTATATCTCATTATATCGAATGCACCTGATGGCGTTGCACGGCGTATTTAAAACCGGACTGATGATGCTCGTGGGCCGTATCAACCGAGTACTGCGTCCAAACCTTAAGCTTCACTAAGACGCCAAATTCACATCTACGCGGATTGCGCGGATGCTGTATCTTCGAAATATAAAAAGCCACCGCAAGTCGGTGGCTTTTTATTTATGTTAGATCTGCCGGTAAAAGTGAGTACACAACGCCATCCTTAGGCTTACCATGAAAAATAAACCGATTTCTGGCGATGGTTTCTTTTTGTGCACCGACTGACTCAATTAAGGTTTGGCTTGCTTCGTTGTCGGGGTCACAGACAATTTCCAGTCGAGTTAAACTCAGCTTTGCGAAGCAGAATTCAGCCAAGGCTCTAACCGCTTCTTGAGCATAGCCCTGTCGTTGATAGCGGTCAGCAACCCAGTAGCCAATACTTGCCATATTAAACGTGTGATATAACTCGTTTACGGCGGCCATTCCTACTAGAGTGTTACTTTGTCGCTCATAGATACCGAAACCGAAAGCTTCTGTTTTTACCCAGTTAAGTCGGGTTGCCAACAGGAAGTCCTGTGCATCTTTCAACGTAATGTTTTGATTACACCAATCTAGCCACTGGTGTAGGGAAGGGGATTCTGCAAGCAAACGTTGTAGTAAGTGAGCTTCTTCAGAAGGGATGAGCTTGAGCGCTAAGCGGGGCGCAATGATTTCAAAATCTGGACTCATGAACTGATACGACTTCCATGTTGAGTGTAAGTAATTTGAAAACTGTCTATTTCATACTGTAACGCAGTTATTTTCCTTGCTCTGCGTTGGTTAGGAATAACTGAGGACATAACAGATAAAAACAAAGCGCAGCAAATGCTGCGCTTTGTTGAATCACTCGTGCTTATCGAACGCGACGAACTTGAATGATCATGCCCATCAATGGGTTGTCTAGGTAATGAGTCTCACTACTACGCATACGGCGTTTTTGATCCATTCGGTAGCTCTTGAGAAACTTTTCTTCTGTTATTGTAGGGGAGATTTCCGCTAAGTTACCCACTTGAACATTACCATCGACCTCACCTAAATCATCCGCCAATTGATCGGTTGAAGTTGGTTCAAAACGCACTTCTCTAACACTTGGCTCGCGCAGGTCTAGTGTCGTTTCAGCGAATAGATAATGCTGCACGTAAATTTGGAATCGACCGTCTAGTTCATACAAAGGACCGTTGACTGTCTCCTCACTGTAACCGTCAGTGGAAAATGTCTGAGTACTGCCATTGATTGGACTACCATCTGCGTGATAAGAATCAGAGAAATCTCGTCCACCAACAATACGGAAAATTGGGGCGCTAGATTTGCCTCGGTCACCTTGACGCCATGCAACGTGTTTAAGCACTTTAAACCCAGCATGGTTGTTTAATGCCGCTTCTTGCGCATTCAGGCGGAAAGATGAGCGTGGCAGTAGTGTTACACCTTTAGAGCGACGGTATGATTCACTCTCTAAGCTGCCGACATTTTCCATATCGATTTTTGGCAGTTGATTCGGCCAAGATTCAGTGGTGCTTTCAGCGTCGACTGCTCGCTTGAAAATGATCACTTCAATATCAAATTGACGCTGTGCCCAGGAAGGCATTGAGACACATAGAAGCAATAACGGGATCAGTATTCTCATTCGACTATTAGCTCGTTGGTAATAAATTCTGTTTAAAATCATTCAGTAAGTCTTGAACAAACTGAATGCGTTTACGTCGGTCCGCCAATGGTACGCTAAACTTGAACTTAGTTGGACCTTCCATTGCAAATTTTTGCGGCTGTGATTGCAGCAGTTTAACCAAATACGCTGGATTTATGTCAGCATCAGGGTAAAACTCGATAAATCCACCCTTATCATGGGCTTCTATCTTTTTCGCTTTTAGGCTACCAGCCGAAATTTTCAATTCTGAGACAGCAAGTAAGTTCTTCGTCGCGTCTGGAAGCAGTCCAAATCGATCGATAAGTTCCACTTTGAGCTCTGAGAGTTCTTCACCACTCGTAACGCTCGCAATACGTTTGTACATCGACAGTCGTGTATTCACATCCGGGATGTAATCGTCTGGCAAGAGCGCTGGGATTCGCATTTCAACTTCAGTTTGTTCACGAAGCAGCTCGTCCAAAGAAGGTTCTTTACCTTCTTTCAATGCTTGGACTGCTTGTTCCAGCATTTCCATGTACAGTGTAAAACCAACCGATTGAATTTGCCCACTTTGCTCGTCACCAAGCAGTTCACCAGCCCCACGGATTTCCAAGTCGTGAGTTGCTAGAGTAAAGCCTGCGCCTAAGTCTTCCAGTGAAGCAATCGCATCAAGACGCTTGATAGCATCTTTGGTCATGGCTTTTGGATGTGGCGTTAATAAGTAAGCATAGGCTTGATGATGAGAGCGTCCAACACGGCCACGCAATTGGTGCAGTTGCGCTAAACCAAGGTTGTCTGCACGATCCATAATAATGGTATTCGCCGTTGGTACGTCGATACCGGTCTCGATAATAGTTGTACACACCAACACATTAAAGCGCTGATGGTAGAAATCATTCATGATGCGCTCCAGTTCGCGCTCACGCATTTGACCATGTGCCACGGTAATTCGTGCTTCAGGAATCAGCTTTTGCAAGTCTTCCGCGGTTTTCTCGATAGTCTCTACCTGATTGTGCAGGAAGTAAACCTGACCACCACGCATGATTTCACGCAGTACCGCCTCACGGACCACAGATTCTTCTCTTTGACGAACAAAGGTTTTGATGGCTAAACGACGCGCTGGAGGTGTCGCGATGATCGACAGATCGCGCATGCCACTCATGGCCATATTAAGAGTACGTGGAATTGGTGTTGCGGTGAGGGTAAGAATATCCACATCCGCACGCATTGCTTTGACTTTTTCTTTTTGACGAACTCCGAAGCGGTGTTCCTCGTCAACGATCAACAAACCTAAATCTTTGAATTTAATATCGCTTGAAAGCAGTTTATGCGTACCGACGACAATATCGACTTTACCATCTGCAACGTCTTGCAAAATGACTTTTTGTTCTTTGGCAGACTTAAAGCGAGACAGTACTTCAACTCGGATTGGTAAGTTGGCAAAACGGTCACGGAAGTTTTCGAAATGCTGCTGAGCAAGCAGGGTTGTCGGTACGAGTACGGCGACCTGTTTACTGTTATCCGTTGCGACAAATGCTGCGCGCATAGCGACTTCCGTTTTACCAAAGCCCACGTCACCACACACTAGGCGATCCATCGCTTTTGCTTGGCACATGTCAGACAAGACAGCATTGATGGCCATCGCTTGGTCATCCGTTTCTTCAAATGGGAACGTTGCTTTAAACGTTGCGTATTGCCCACGATCTAGCTCAAATTTGAAGCCCGGTTTTAATTCTCGTTTAGCGTAAACATCCAGTAACTCAGCCGCGACATCACGCACTTTTTCTGCCGCTTTACGACGTGCTTTTGCCCAAGCCTCGCCACCCAATTTATGCAGTGGTGCACTTTCTTCAGCACCGCCTGAATAACGGCTAATAAGGTTTAGTGATGAAACTGGTACGTAGAGCTTGGCATCGTTTTGATACTCAAGGGTGACGTATTCCGTTTTCATGCCACCGGCTTCAAGTGTTTGTAAACCGATGTAGCGGCCAATACCGTGATCAATATGAACCACGGGTTGACCGGGTTTCAATTCCGCAAGGTGGCGAATAACGGTGTCACTGTTGACTGCTTTTTTATCTTTGCGGCGTCGCTGGATAACGCGGTCACCGAGAAGATCACTTTCACAGATCAGAGCGAAGTTCAGCTCTTCGTGAATGAAACCATGCTCTGCAGCGCCTAAGATCAAACTGAAGCGATCACCCGAATCTAGAGCTTGGTAAAGTGAACCATGTACGACTGGGCGAACTTTGATGCCTTGCAACAGTTCCGTTAGTGCTTCGCGACGACCTTCTGACTCTACCGAGAAAACAATTTTGCCGCTGAATTGCTCACTGAATTGACGAAGACGCGAAAGCGGTTCTTTATTTTGTTGCTGAACGCCAAGCTCGGCTAACGATTGTACTGGTAGGTTTTGACGACCAGCACGCTTAACCACTTTCTCTAGGCTCAATTGAGCCATAGGGAGCTGTTTTAGTTGGCTGAAGAGTTCGTCTTTTTTCAGCCAAAGTTGTTCAGGAGTCAAAAGAGGACGTAGTGGATCAACTTTTTTCTGGTCGTACCGATATTCGACATCGGTTAAGAAAGTATCGACCGCAGATTCAATATCACCATATGTGATGACTTGAGAGTCTTCTGGCAAATATTCAAATAAAGTCTCGGTATGGTCAAAAAACAGCGGTTGCCAATACTCAATACCCGCGGGCCAAGTGCCTTTGGTCACTTGCATGTAGATCGACTCTGGCTCTCGGCGTGCTTCAAATTGGGTGCGCCAACGTGTACGAAAATCCTCAATCGCTTCTTTAGTGGTTGGGAACTCATGCGCAGGCAGCAATTGAATTTGCTGAATATCGTCGATAGAGCGTTGGTTCTCTGGATCAAACGTGCGAATGGTATCTATCTCATCATCAAAGAAGTCGATGCGATACGGGTCATCGCTGCCCATAGGAAAGAGATCCAGAATCGACCCACGGCTCGCGTATTCACCTGGCCCAAATACTTGGTCTACGTGGCGGTAGCCCGAATTTTCAAGTTGTACACGTAGCTTCTCAAGCGAGAGTCGATCACCAGTTTTCACCATTAAAGTGTGTTGCAACAGAAAATCACGTGGCGATTGGCGTTGCAATACTGTACTGACCGGGACGATGGTTATGCCATCACGTTGGCTTGGCAGTTGGTATAGGCGCGCGATACGTTCAGAGATGATTTCTTGATGCGGAGAAAAGTTATCGTAAGGCAGCGTTTCCCAATCAGGGAACAGGCTTACTGTTTGGTCGGTGAATTGTTCAATCTCCGCTTGAAGTTTTAAAGCGATTTGCGGGTCAGGCACGACGAGTAGCGAGTGACTCGAATGCTGCTTGGCTAGCTCAGCAATAGCTAGAGGTAGAGCCGCGCCCGGTAAATTACCTAGCTGTTTTTTGTCGCCACGCTCAGAAGGATTGGTGACGGAAAGAATCGTTGCTTTTGTCATAGGAGTTATTTTTTATCTCGCTCCATCGAGCGCTGACGTAAAAGTTTTTGTTGTTGATATAGTGCCGCTTTTATCAGCAAATCTTGGTCAGATTCACGTAGCATCTTATATCTAAGAGTGATAATGAAATCTTGCTCTGAAGCCTCACATTCTTCTACTTGAGCGTAACCGTAAATCGCTGCAGCAGGATGATCGAGAAACAGTTTAACACGAACGAGTTGTTGGGCAGATAGCGCTGTATCTGAACGGTAACTGAGTTGGCTGGCGCCAAACTTTGTGGTTTGGTATCGAATGGAGGCGTCATCTTGTTGTGAAAGCATAAAGCTCAACAAGAGGTTAAGTTTCGCGTTTTGCGTATCAAGCAAGTTAATCACATGCTTTAAATCTTTGTTTTTTAGCTCTAGACGTGCATTGTCTGCCAACATATCTAGATGGCTAAATTCGCTGGCAACAATAAACGGTGCTGGAATTTCGGAGACAAAGGTTTCTTCATCTGGCAAAGCAAAATCCGCACTCAACGTTTCGACGTTGATAGTGAGATTATGATGGACGGTAAAGTATTCTTGCTCTGTCATATAGTCGGTCCTTTTGCCAGCGAGCGCTCCCTGTTCACTCAACAAACAAAGAGAAGTAGGGCACTGATTATCGCTAACTGAATGAAGTTATCAAGTTTACCTGATTTGTCCTTGAACTTTTTGCCCTAAATACAGACTTATTGCATGTCGTTGACAAATTTAGCGATTCTCTTGTCTTCTTAATGAGAAGAGTAAGGTAAGATAATCTGCTAAAGCTTTATATCAAAACAACCAGTTGGTTTGTCTTATATGTATCATCCTATCTCATTATTTATTGGTTTGAGATATCTTCGGGGACGCTCTGGAGATAGGTTCAGCCGATTTGTTTCTTATATGTCGACGGCGGGTATTACGATCGGTGTAATGGCGTTGGTGACGGTTCTTTCTGTGATGAATGGGTTCGAATCGCAGTTAAAAGAGCGCATTTTAGGTGTGCTGCCTCACGCTGTTGTTTCACAACATGATGGAAAAACGCCGTTGACCGAGTCTGCCCCTTCATTTGTTCAAGCGATGTCGAGTGAATCTGAACCGGAGCCTATCGTGCGTGGAGAGGCTGTAATTCAGAGTTCTGCGCAACTGACGGCAGGTTACCTCATTGGCATTGAACCAAAGAAAGGCGACCCGATTAGCAACCATTTGATTGCTGGGCGATTATCGTCACTTCAAGCGGGCGATTACAATGTCTTTTTAGGTCATAGTTTGGCGCGCTCTCTAAAGGTATCAATGGGGGATAAAGTGCGCTTAATGGTGACCAACGCGACGCAGTTTACCCCACTTGGCCGTATTCCTAGCCAGCGCAATTTTACTGTCGCTGGTATTTTCAATACGGGATCGGACGTTGATGGTCAATTAATGATTGTTAACATGACGGATGCATCTAAGCTGATGCGTTTTCCGAAAGACACGGTTTCTGGTTGGCGTGTCTTTTTCTCTGATCCATTTATGGTGACGGATTTTGCTGATCAACCCATGCCTGACGGGTGGCAATGGAGTGATTGGCGCGAACAGCGTGGTGAGCTTTTCCAAGCGGTGAAAATGGAAAAGAACATGATGGGACTCATGCTAGGTCTGATAGTGGGCGTTGCTGCATTCAATATTATCTCCGCCTTAATCATGGTGGTGATGGAGAAGCAATCAGAAGTCGCAATATTGAAAACTCAAGGCATGACTCAATCTCAAGTGATGACCATTTTCATGGTACAAGGGGCGAGCAGCGGTGTAATTGGCGCGATTGTCGGTGGCGCTGCGGGCGTGATCTTGTCACTTAACCTGAATGCGATTCTTGAATCTGCCGGTGTGGCGCTATTCAGTTTCGGTGGCCATCTACCTATTTTGATTGATTCACTGCAAATTCTTTTAGTGGTGGTGTTGGCGATTGCTCTTAGCCTCGCTGCTACGCTTTATCCTTCTTATCGAGCATCTTCTGTTAAACCTGCTGAGGCACTTCGCTATGAATAAGCTATTAGAATGTCGTGATATTCGTAAAGTCTACCGAGAGGGTTCGTTAGATACGGAAGTGTTGAAAGGCGTAAGTTTCGATATCGACAAAGGGGAGTTGGTTTCTATTGTTGGCTCTTCTGGTTCGGGAAAAAGTACCTTATTGCATATTTTAGGGGCGTTAGATGACGCAACTCATGGTGAAGTTGATTTTCTAGGGCAAAACCTATCGGCTTTAAGTTCGAATAAACAGGCGGCTTTACGCAACAAGCACCTTGGTTTTGTATACCAGTTCCATCACTTGTTAGCTGATTTTACTGCGCTTGAAAACGTGGCGATGCCACTGATGATTGGCGGCGCTAAAGTAGCGGATGCAAAACAGGCGGCTAAAGCGTTGTTAGATAAAGTTGGTTTGAGTCATCGGATGCAACACAGGCCTTCTGAGTTATCGGGCGGTGAGCGTCAACGTGTTGCGATTGCACGTGCATTGGTGAATAAACCTGATCTGGTTTTGGCCGATGAACCTACGGGGAACTTAGATCACAATACGGCACTGTCTATCTATGATTTGATGCGCGAGCTCAATAAAGAGTCAAACATTGCATTTTTGGTTGTCACGCATGACAAAGAGCTGGCAGCGAAAATGGATCGTCAAATGCACATGCAAGATGGTTTGCTCGTAGATCGTTTTGTGACTGATACTGCGTCTGCGGAGGGCTAATTTTGTTTTCATCTTTAGCATTGATGATTGGTGGTCGCTTCAGTCGAGCGAAAAAGCGCAACAAGATGGTGTCTTTCATTTCGCTTTCTTCAACGATTGGTATTGCGGTTGGTGTAGCCGTGATCATTATCGGTCTTTCTGCAATGAATGGCTTTGAGCGCGAGCTGCAATCGCGTGTGTTGTCAGTTATTCCACACGGTGAGTTGGAAGGCGTTAATGGTCCGCTTCATAACTACACCAAAACGATGAATCAAGCCCTAAACCATGAAGATGTTGTTGCGGCAGCGCCGTACGTTCGTTTTACGGGGTTAGCAGAAAAAGGCAGTAAGCTAAAAGCGATAGAAGTTCGTGGCGTAGAGCCTACTTTCGAGCAAGCGGTGTCGAGCTTATCGAATTTTATTGACCAAGAAGCTTGGCAAAACTTTTATGCCGGTCAGAAGCAAGTGATCTTAGGCCGAGGTGTTGCAAACGAGCTAAATGTCGCAGTGGGGGATTACATTACGTTGATGATTCCGCAAACAGGCGGCGCAAACAAAGTGCAGGCTCCCAAGCGTGTGCGCGTGAAGGTGTCTGGGTTCTTAACGTTGAATGGCCAAATAGACCATTCTTTAGCGTTAGTGCCATTAGCGGATGCTCAGCAATACGCGAGGTTAGGGGAAGGGGTCACTGGCATTTCACTAAAAACGGATGATGTTCTCAATGCGCCTTCTATTGTTCGTGAGGTAGGTAGCATGGTGGATGTTTACGTGTATTTGAAAAGCTGGCAGCAAAAGTTTGGTTTTTTGTATCGCGATATTCAGCTCGTACGCACCATTATGTACTTGGTGATGGTACTCGTGATTGGTGTGGCATGTTTTAACATTGTGTCTACGCTGATGATGGCAGTGAAAGATCGAGCCGCAGAAATTGCAATTTTGCGAACAATGGGAGCAAAAGATAGCCTAATCAAACGTATCTTTGTTTGGCAAGGCGTGTTCTCTGGTGTATTTGGCAGTCTCGTCGGCAGTGTTATTGGTGTCTTAGTGGCGTTAAACCTGACTCCGTTAATTAAAGGGTTAGAGAGCTTAATCGGTCATCAGTTTTTATCGGGTGATATTTACTTCGTCGACTTCTTACCATCACAGTTACACTGGCCAGACGTAGCATTGGTGTCGGTGACGGCGATCGTTTTGAGTTTGCTTGCAACGTGGTATCCCGCTTCTCGCGCCGCGAAGTTAAATCCGGCAGCGGTGCTGAGTTCTAAATAACCAACCGTTTTACAATACGAGAAAAGCAAAAAGGACCGAATTCGGTCCTTTTTTGTATTTATCCAACTTGAGCGACATCGTGTTTCATTCTAACTGTTAGGTGCCCCTCAACTGATAGCGCAAATGCTGATTTTTATGCAGTAACGTCTTATCTTATTTTGCGTTTTTGCCAGCTCCGAACCACTGAGTAGCGCCAAAGTCCTCTAATGCCGAAGTAGCCAATAATCGCGGATACAACACCACAGATAGCACAGCCTAATAAGAATGGAGGGCCAATAGTGCTCATCTGTTGCATGATGAATTCCCATGAAAGTTCAAAGTGGAAAGGTTGCGGAGGAACATGCATCACTAAAGCGCCAAGCTTATACGCAAAATAAAATAACACAGGCATGGTAATAGGGTTGCTTATCCATACCAAAGCGACGGAGAGAGGTAAATTGACGCCAAGCATGATTGCCAAACCTGCAGCCATGATCATTTGGCTTGGTAGCGGAACAAATGCCATAAATAACCCGACAGCAAAAGCCCCAGACGCCGAGCGACGATTTAAACACCACAAGTTCGGGTTGTACAACACATTGCCGAAGACCTTCAATGCTTTTTGGCGTTTGATCAATTCATGATCTGGCATGAAGCGTTTTATCAGCTTTCTAGGCATAGGACAGCATGACTCTCTCAGAAAAAAGTTGGACCTTGGCGTTATTTGTAGCGAGCGTAATTTCGTCAGCTTGGTGGCCGACAATACCAGATTGGCGTTGGCTGCTGCTGGGAATAATAACCACTGGCTCAATAATCAAATTACGTCGTGGCTTAATTAGCATAGGCGCAATTGCGGGCTTTATGGTTGTCATCGTCCACGGCAATGTATTGGAGTCTCAGAGACAAGCCCTTTTTCAAGCAGGGGAGAATATTACCATAATTGGTAAAGTTGACAGCCCTTTTACGCAAATAAGTCACGGATATGAAGGCATTGTGGCTCTAAAAAAGGTAAATTCTCAAACTCTGTTACCTTTTCTTAAACCTAAAATCCGTCTTATTACGCCTTTTCCACTCGATGTTAACAGTGAGTTTACGACATCCGTCTCGTTAAAGCCGATTACAGGCCTACGCAACGAAGCTGGTTTTGACGCCGAAAAGCACGCAATGGGTAAAAGCATTATCGCACGCGGTGTTGTTAACAAGGATGTTACCTGGATTATTCGCTCTACCACATCTTTGCGCCAAGCCATTATCGCTGATGTTTCGGAGGATGTGTCCTCCCTTCATCATTTCTCGTTAATAAATGCGTTAGTTTTTGCCGATCGCTCTTGGTTATCTAAGGAGGATTGGCAAGCACTCAGAGACAGTGGTTTACTGCACTTGGTCTCGATTTCGGGCTTACATATTGGTATGGCGTTCACTTTTGGGCTAGTGGTGGGCGGTGCCATTCGTTATACGTTACCTCAATACCAGCTATTGCCTAGCTTATGTGGGCTGATGTTTGCCGTTGCCTATGCTTGGTTAGCGGACTTCTCATTACCTACTACCCGCGCGGTGTCGGTATGTGTTATTTACGTCGTTCTCAAGTATACCTTAGTGCACTGGGCTTCCTGGCGAGTACTTTTGCTCGCGGTAGCGCTACAACTGCTTGTTCAACCTTTTGCATCGTATAGCATGAGTTTTTGGTTATCGTATTTGTCAGTTTGCGCAGTGTTGTTCGCAATCAATTTGATTCGGCATCAAAACGGGGGCTGGAAGGCGAAGTTAAAAGTGCTATTGCTTACTCAATTGATGTTGAGTGTGTTAATCGTGCCTATTAGTGGCTATTACTTTTCTGGTTTCAGTTTGTCATCAATTGCATACAACTTGGCGTTTATTCCTTGGTTCGGATTTATCGTTGTGCCTTTGATGTTTCTGGCCCTGTTCTCATCTTTATTTCTTGAAATGATAGCAAAGTCTCTGTGGCAGTTGGTGGACTGGTCATTGCAGCCATTGAGCACGTCAATTCAGTACGCGATAGGCTCCTGGCAACCCATTAGTATAGAAATGACAGGGTTGATTCTGGCGGGAATTGTTTGCTTGGTGTTTCAACGATTCATGTTTCAGTACGCGTGGTGTTTGTTACTTGGCATTGTAATTAGTATTAAGCTCACATCGGAATATGATCAGCAACATTGGCGCATTGATGTACTAGATGTGGGCCATGGCCTTGCGGTGATTGTAGAAAAAGACGATAAAGTGTTGCTCTATGACACAGGTAAAGCATGGCAAAATGGCAGTATTGCGGAGCAGGTCGTCACTCCGGTCTTGCATCAACGAGGTTATGAAAGCATCGATACGATGATCCTCAGCCATTCCGACAATGACCATGCAGGAGGGCGCTTGTTCATTGAAGATGCCTTTTCGCCACAGCGCAAACTCAGTAGCCAAAACTTTATCGGATATGAGTCTTGTACTCGCGGCGATCATTGGAAATGGCAAGGGTTAAATATAGAAGTACTTTGGCCTCCTGCTCTTGTTCAACGTGCATATAATCCGCACTCCTGTGTGCTACGTCTTACCGACCCTATTTCTATGTTCAGTATGCTTTTTACTGGTGATATTGAGACCATTAGCGAGTGGATCTTGCTCAGGGAGCCTGAAAAGTTAAAAAGTGATGTGATGTTGGTCCCTCATCATGGTAGTAAAAGTTCGTCGAATCCTCGCTTTATTGAGGCGGTAAAACCGAGTGTGGCCGTTGCTTCTTTGGCAAAAAATAATCAATGGGGAATGCCGGCAGAACATGTTGTTGCAGCATATCGCAAGCTTGACATTACTTGGCTTGATACTGGGGAATATGGTCAGGTAAGCTTCTCTATTCACCGTGATAATTGGCGCTCAGAAACCAAACGTAGCGATACATTTGAGCCTTGGTATAGGCAGATGCTGCGTAAGGGAGTAGAATGAGAGTCTTAATGTAAGAAAATAAAGCACTTCTATGTCGATAAATACTGATGAAACGACTTGGCAGACGTTTAAGCGTCTATGGCAATTTATTCGCCTTTACAAGTCAGGTCTTGTCGTTGCAGTCATTGCATTAGTTATTAATGCTATATCAGATACCTATATGATTTCCCTATTAAAACCATTACTAGATGAAGGTTTTGGGAACGCTGAATCTGATTTTCTACGCACGCTTCCATTGATTATTTTTGCCATGATGTTTGTCCGTGGCATAAGTGGATTTGTCTCCACATACTGTTTGAGCTGGGTATCCGGCAATGTGGTTATGCAAGTCCGCCGTATGGTATTCAATCACTTTATGCATATGCCTGTGTCTTACTTCGATAAGGAAAAGACGGGCAATTTATTGTCACGTATTACCTACGATTCAGAGCAAGTATCTGCGGCAACTAGCCAAGCGTTAGTGAGCATCGTTCGCGAAGGTGCAAGTATCATTGGCCTGTTAGTCCTGATGTTTTACAACAGCTGGCAGTTGTCGTTAGTGCTGTTTGCTGTTGCTCCTGTTGTCGCATGGGGTATTGGTGTCGTTTCTAAACGTTTTAGAAAAATATCTAAAAATATGCAGACAATGATGGGCAACGTGACTGCGTCAGCAGAGCAGATGCTGAAAGGCCATAAAGTCGTGTTGAGCTACGGCGGCCAGGATATCGAACGTAAACGATTTGAGAAGGTCAGCAACCAAATGCGTCAACAAAGCATGAAGTTGGTGACGGCTCAAGCGGCGGCTAACCCTATCATCCAAATGATTGCGTCACTTGCTATTGTTGCCGTTCTTTACTTAGCAAGTATTGACTCGATTAAAGAGCAACTGACTCCAGGTACATTTACCGTTGTCTTCTCTGCGATGTTTGGTTTGATGCGTCCGCTTAAAGCGCTTACTAACGTTACCTCTCAGTTCCAACGTGGTATGGCCGCGAGCCAAACGCTCTTTGCGTTGATTGATCTTGAGCCTGAGAAAAACGAAGGTAAGTTGACAGTTGAACGCGCAAATGGCGATGTTTCAGTTAAAAACGTAAGCTTTACTTATACTGGCGCAGAAAAGCCAGCATTGGAAAATGTCAGCTTCGATATTCCAAGAGGGAAGACCGTTGCGCTGGTTGGTCGTTCCGGTTCCGGTAAAAGTACCATCGCGAACTTGTTCAATCGTTTCTATGATGTTGATAGTGGCTCTATCACATTAGACGGACATGATATTCGTGAATACGAGCTAAAGAACTTGCGTCAGCAGTTTGCGCTAGTATCACAAAATGTTCATTTATTTAATGACACGATTGCAAACAATATTGCTTACGCAACGGATGGAAAATACGAGCGTAGTGATATCGAGAAAGCGGCAAAACTCGCGCATGCTATGGAATTCATCAGCAAAATGGATGATGGACTTGATACCATGATTGGTGAAAATGGCGCGAGTCTATCTGGCGGTCAACGTCAACGTGTCGCTATTGCACGTGCTCTATTGCGTGATGCACCGGTATTGATTCTTGATGAGGCGACCTCTGCTTTGGATACGGAATCTGAACGCGCTATCCAAGCTGCATTAGATGAGCTGCAGAAAGACAAAACGGTACTCGTGATTGCGCACCGCTTATCCACAATCGAGAAAGCCGATGAAATTCTTGTGGTTGATGATGGCGCCATCATTGAGCGTGGCAACCATGCCGATCTTATTGCAAAAAATGGTGCGTATGCACAATTGCACCGTATTCAGTTTGGTGAATAGACGCGGTGGTTGAAAAAATCTGGTTTGAAAACCATCCAATAAAATACCTATTGTGGCCGCTTTTGTGGCCACTGAGTGTATTATTTGGAGCAATAAGTAAGTCTAAGCGAAAGCAATATCAAACAGGCCGTAAGCAAGCCTACAACGCGCCTATCCCTGTTATTATTGTCGGCAATATCACGGCTGGTGGTAATGGCAAAACACCAGTTGTGGTTTGGCTTGTTGAGCAACTGCAACAGCTTGGGCTTAAGCCAGGGGTCGTTTCTCGTGGCTATGGAGCAAAAGCTCCTGTCTATCCGTTAGTGCTAAAAGAAGATACGCCTGCGAAACATTGTGGTGATGAACCTAAGTTGATTCATCGCCGCACAGGAGCGCCTGTTGCGGTAGACCCGGTGCGTTCAAATGCAGTGAAAGCACTGCTAGAGTCAGGTGTGGATATCATTATTACGGACGATGGGTTACAACATTATGCGTTAGGCCGTGATATTGAGTTAGTGATTGTGGATGGGAATCGCCGATTTGGGAATGAAAGCCTCATTCCGCTTGGCCCACTTCGTGAAGGGGTCGAGCGTCTTGCTGAAGTCGACTTTATCATCACCAATGGTGGTCAAGCACATACGGGCGAAATCGCAATGACTTTAGCGCCATCTAAAGCCATTAACCTCAAGACTAAGCAACTTGTGGACGTTTCTGAATTAAAAGAGCTAGTGGCATTTGCAGGGATTGGGCATCCACCACGATTTTTTCATACACTAAACTCGATGAACGCAGATGTTAAAGTCACAAAAGGTTTTGCTGACCATCAAGACTTTAACCAACAAGAATTAGAAGCATTGGCTCAACAAGGAGCCAATGTGATTATGACCGAGAAAGATGCCGTCAAGTGCAGCCATTATGCGCAAGATAATTGGTGGTATCTGCCTGTATCTGCCCAGTTTGAACCAAACGATGCTGAGCAAATTTTAAATAGAATAAAAGAGGTTAAAGCGGCTTATGGATCACCGTCTGCTTGAGATTGTAGCTTGCCCTGTTTGCAAAGGTAAGCTGACGTACGATAAAGAGAATCAAGAGTTGATCTGCAAATTGGATCGCCTCGCTTACCCGATCAAAGAGGGTATTCCCGTTCTGCTCGAGCCTGAGGCTCGTACTATGAGTATGGACGAGGGACGCTAATGTCTTTTACGGTTGTCATTCCTTCGCGTTACGCATCGAGCCGCTTGCCTGGTAAACCGTTAGCGGATATTGGCGGTAAGCCTATGGTTCAGTGGGTTTACGAGCAAGCGCTACAAGCGGGTGCGGAAGATGTTATCGTGGCAACTGATGACGAACGTGTTGCTGATGCTGTCTCGTCGTTTGGTGGTAAAGTCTGTATGACCTCTCCCAATCACGAGTCAGGTACTGAACGCCTTGCTGAAGTTGTTGAAAAGATGGCTATTCCTGCAGACCACATTATTGTTAATGTGCAAGGGGACGAGCCTTTGATTCCACCGTCTATCATTCGTCAGGTTGCTGATAACTTATCGGGATGTGATGCTCCGATGGCGACATTAGCCGTAGAAATAGACTCAGAAGAAGAAGTGTTCAATCCGAATGCAGTTAAAGTTGTGGCTAATGAGCAAGGCTATGCGATGTACTTTAGCCGAGCAACTATCCCTTGGGATCGCGATAACTTTGCCAAACAAGACAAAATCATTGCCAACCCATTAATGCGTCATATTGGTATTTATGCTTATCGAGCTGGTTTTATTAATACGTATGTAAACTGGGCTCCGAGCGCATTGGAGCAGATCGAGTGCCTTGAGCAACTACGAGTGCTTTGGTACGGTGAAAAAATTCATGTAGCGGTAGCGAAAGAAGCGCCAGCAGCCGGCGTTGATACGCCAGAAGATCTAGAGGCGGTGCGCGCTATTGTGGCGAAGCAAGCATAACTAAAGGTCACATTGAATTAAGAACGAGAAAGGCTCCTGAATTAGGAGCCTTTTTGTTGCTTATATCCAAGTATTAGTTAGATGTTTGTGTCATATTGGTTCCGTTTAGGGCAGGTCGCTAAGACTTCTCGGTGACCTGTGTCTTTTACTTCTTGCAGAATGACATCAAATCCCCACAATCGGTACACGTGTTTCAGAACTTCTTCATAACTGTCATCAAGCGGGATTCGGTTATGAGGTACGTATTGCAACGTGAGTGAGCGATCACCACGAACATCGACATTAAATACCTGAATGTTTGGCTCAAGATTAGATAAGTTGTACTGAGCGGCTAAGGTTTCTCTAATGCGTTTATAACCCATCTCATCGTGTATCGCGGCAACTTCAATAAAGTTTTTGTGGTCATCATCGTTGATCGCAAACAGCTTGAAATCACGCATTAATTTCGGAGAAAGGTATTGGCTAATGAAGCTTTCATCTTTGAAATTATGCATCGCGAAATGTACCGCATCTAACCAATCCGTTCCTGCCAAGTCCGGAAACCACTCCTTGTCCTCATCAGTTGGTTCTTCACAGATACGTTTAATATCTCGGAACATGGCAAAGCCCAAGGCGTATGGATTAATACCATTAAAGTAAGGGCTATTATAAGGCGGTTGAGCTACCACACTGGTATGGCTATGTAAGAACTCTAGTATGAACTTTTCGGATACCAAACCCTCATCGTAAAGATGGTTGAGAATGGTGTAATGCCAGAATGTTGCCCAGCCTTCGTTCATGACCTGCGTTTGTTTTTGCGGATAAAAATACTGACTGATTTTGCGTACAATCCGCACGACTTCACGTTGCCACGGCTCTAGTAGTGGGGCATGCTTTTCGAAAAAGTAGAGCAAGTTTTCCTGAGGCTCGCTTGGGAAACGCTCTTTAAGATCTTCCTCTTTGGTTTTGGCTCTTGGTACTGTGCGCCACAATTCATTCACTTGAGACTGTAAGTATGCCTCGCGTTCTTCTTGTCGCGCTTTCTCTTCGGTAATGGAGATTTTCTCTGGTCGCTTGTAACGATCCACACCAAAGTTCATTAAGGCGTGGCAGGAGTCGAGCAGTTTTTCCACTTCCTGTACTCCATATCGCTCCTCACATTCAGCTAAATACTTTTTGGCAAACAGTAAATAATCGATGATGGAGCTAGCGTCCGTCCAGGTTTGGAACAGATAATTACCTTTGAAGAAAGAGTTGTGCCCGTAACAAGCGTGAGCAATCACTAGCGCTTGCATTGTCACGGTATTTTCTTCCATCAAATAGGCGATACACGGATTGGAGTTAATGACAATCTCGTAGGCTAACCCCATTTGACCATGCTTATAGTTCTGTTCCGTTTGGATGAACTTTTTACCAAACGACCAGTGGTTGTAATTGATGGGCATACCAATACTTGAGTAGGCATCCATCATTTGTTCGGAAGTAATCACTTCTATCTGGTTAGGGTAAGTGTCTAGGCGATAGTGTTGTGCGACACGCTTAATCTCTTTGTGGTAGCGTTCCAACAGCTCAAATGTCCAATCCGGTCCATCTGGCAGCATTTTACTATTACGCTTCTTAGGCGCCTCTCCTGAGAGGTTTTTCGTTGCGGTACTCATCGCTAGCCTCCTTACGCCGTTTCTTTTTGGAATAGTTCACGGAAGACTGGGAAAATATCCTCCACAGAGCGAATGTTTTTCATTGCGAAGTTCGGAAATTCATCGGTAAGCTTTTCGTACTCATGCCATAGAGTTTGGTGCGAACGTCGTGTGATCTCTATGTAGGAGTAGTACTGACAGTTTGGCAGTAGTTTGTTCACTAACAGATCGCGGCATCTTGGCGAGTCATCTGCCCAGTTATCGCCATCGGATGCTTGCGCAGCATAAATGTTCCATTGACCAATTGGATAGCGCTCTTTTACGATTTCGTCCATCAGTTTCAATGCGCTGGATACAATGGTGCCCCCGGTTTCTTGCGAGTAGAAGAACTCGTGCTCGTCCACTTCTTTCGCTTGGGTGTGGTGGCGAATAAAGACAACGTCTACATTCTCGTAAGTACGAGTTAAGAACAGGTATAACAGAACGTAAAAACGTTTTGCGATGTCTTTCGTTGCTTGATCCATCGAGCCCGATACGTCCATCAAACAAAACATCACAGCTTGACTAGATGGTACAGGGCGTTTTTCATAGTTTTTAAAGCGTAAGTCGAAGGTGTCAATAAATGGAACCCCCTCAATTTTCTTACGCAGCTCTTCAATTTCAGCCTTCAAGCGGTTCTCTTCAAACTGCTGAGCGGGTTCAATGTTTTTGATGCGAGCAAGTTCATCTTCTAGCTCTTTGAGAAGACGTTTCTTACCCGCGGTCATTGCCGTACGTCGTGCAAGAGATTGTTGCAGCGAACGTACTACCGCAATGTTTGAAGGGATACCAGCAGTTTGAAAGCCTGCGCGGTGCGTTTTCCATTCAGTAATTTTGGCAATTTGGTTTTTTTCTAGATTAGGCAGCTCGAGATCTTCGAACAAAATATCGAGGTACTCATCTTTTGATATTTGGAATACAAATTCGTCTTGGCCTTCTCCATCTGGACTGGCATTGCCTTCTCCCGAGCCACTACCTTGACCGCCACCTTTAGGACGCTCAATTTTATCACCAGTAATGAACTGGTCATTGCCGGGATGAACTCGTTCGCGAACACCACCTTTGCCTTGATGAAAGATCGGCTCATTGATGTCTTTGTGAGGGATAGAGACGTCTTCGCCCGTTTCCGTATTCGTAATCGAGCGTCGATTCACTGCGTCTGCTACCGACTCTTTTATTTGCTCTTTGTGGCGCTTCAAGAAGCGCTGTCGATTAACAGCGCTCTTGTTCTTGCCATTGAGCCTTCGGTCTATAAATTGCGCCATGAAATAGCCCTCTTCATGTTTCACAAGCGACCTAACTCAATACTGGGTTAGGATGACTTACGTACTCGTAGGTACCACTCAGAAAGTAGGCGAACCTGTTTCTCGGTATAGCCTTTTTCCATCATGCGAGCGACAAAGTCGTCATGCTTCTTCTGATCTTCAGAAGAGGTTTTCGCATTAAATGAGATAACCGGAAGTAGCTCTTCGGTATTGGAGAACATTTTCTTCTCGATTACTGTGCGCAGTTTTTCGTAGCTGGTCCAAACCGGGTTTTGACCATTGTTATTCGCTTTCGCACGAAGCACAAAGTTAACGATTTCGTTTCGGAAATCTTTCGGGTTAGAAATACCAGCGGTTTTCTCGATCTTCTCTAGCTCAGCGTTGAGTGAAGATCGATCAAATAGCTGACCAGTTTCTGGATCTCGGTACTCTTGGTCTTGAATCCAGAAGTCTGCGTAGGTGACATAGCGGTCGAAAATATTCTGACCGTATTCAGAGTAAGACTCGAGATAAGCGGTCTGAATCTCTTTACCGATAAATTCAACGTAGCGAGGCACTAGGTAGCCTTTCAAGAACTCGAGATATTTCTCTGCCGTTTCAGCAGGGAACTGCTCTCGTTCAACCTGTTGTTCAATTACATAGAACAGGTGTACAGGGTTGGCTGCCACCTCGGTTTGGTCGAAGTTAAATACGCGTGACAAAATCTTAAAGGCGAAACGTGTAGAGAGACCATTCATGCCTTCATCAACACCCGCATAATCACGATACTCTTGATAGCTTTTTGCCTTCGGATCGGTGTCTTTGAGTGTTTCACCATCGTAGACGCGCATTTTTGAGAAAATAGAAGAGTTTTCAGGCTCTTTCAGGCGTGAAAGAATACTGAATTGCGCTAGAGTTTCGAGCGTGCTTGGAGAACAAGGAGCCTGAGACAGCTCACTGTTTTCAAGCAGTTTTTGGTAAATTTTCACTTCTTCGGATACGCGGAGACAGTAAGGTACTTTTACAATGTATACACGGTCGAGGAAGGCTTCGTTATTTTTGTTGTTACGGAAAGTCTGCCACTCAGATTCGTTCGAGTGAGCCAGAATCATACCGTCGAATGGAATAGCAGATAGACCTTCAGTACCGTTGAAGTTACCTTCTTGCGTTGCCGTCAATAGTGGGTGCAGTACTTTGATCGGCGCTTTGAACATCTCAACGAATTCCATTAAACCTTGGTTTGCTTTACACAGCGCACCGGAGTAGCTGTAGGCATCTGGGTCGTCTTGCGAATAATGTTCGAGTTTACGGATATCGACTTTACCAACCAGTGATGAGATATCTTGGTTGTTTTCATCCCCTGGTTCTGTTTTAGCAATACCGATCTGATCGAGAATTGAAGGGCGAACTTTCACTACTTTAAACTTAGTGATATCACCGCCAAATTCATGAAGGCGTTTAGCGGCCCATGGCGACATAATTGAGCGAAGATAACGTTGCTCGATGCCATATTCTTTTTTCAAAATATCGCCGTCTTCCGTGGCTTTGAATAGACAGAATGGATGGTCATTCACTGGGCTACGTTCGCCATTGGCAGTAAGTACATAGATAGGCATCTGTTCCATCAGAGCCTTAAGCTTTTCAGCAAGTGAGGACTTACCACCGCCGACAGGACCGAGTAGGTAAAGGATCTGCTTACGTTCCTCTAAACCTTGCGCCGCGTGTTTTAGGTAAGACACAATTTGCTCTATGGCATCTTCCATACCATAAAAATCTTTAAAGGTTTCATAACGAGAGATAACACGATTCGAGAAGATGCGGCTCAATCTCGGGTCTTTTGCCGTATCGATTATCTCTGGTTCACCGATCGCCATCAGTAGGCGTTCTGCTGCATTAGCATAAGCGCTTTTGTCATCCTTACACAGGGCTAGAAACTCCTGTAACGACATCTCTTCATCTTTTGCAGCTTCATATCTTGATTGATAGTGGTCGAAAATACTCATGTCGCTTTCCCCTTTAATAGTCAGTCTACCGACGAACGTTGATTCAGGCTTTCCCACCTATTGTTATGCTCCTTGTTGTTTGAATATACGTCCTGTTATCACATTTGGTTCGTACAGAATGTAAGATTGGCGACACCAAAGACTTTGCTTTATGGACAGTTTTTTCATTACAACGGTGAGCGGTGGGTATGAATCTTTCAATCACAGCCTTTCTCTACTTAAGCCTAGTCGGGGATTTGCAATTTTGCTTAACAATTATGAATTTATTGCAAAAGTGACATTTGAATCACTCTTTCACTGAAGATGAATTTATGTCGTGAATAGGTGCAATAGAAATCAAATATTTGTCAAAGACAGAAGGGTCTTAGTGATTCATTGCTCTACATCGCACAAGGGAAGTGTAAGAAGGTGAAAAAGCAGCGGTAAGGTTGTGACAGGGCAAATAAAAAAGGAAAGCGAGTGCTTTCCTTTTCGTAGACGAATATTTTATGCGCTGAAGATTTGTGCAAGCTCGTTTTCGCATAAATGGTACTGACGAGGGCAGTTGCGCCAAGTTTGTAGCATACGACGGTATTTATCCAGCATTGGCATTTGGCTGTTAAAGTGATGGTCTGCTTTATCAAATTGAGGGTACAGACCTTCAGAATCAATAAGGAAGCGTACGTAATGGACTTGTTGGGCCTCCGAAGCAATATCAAACCCAAGGAACTGCAAGCGGCGCTGATCCACTTTGTTACGATCTTCGGTATCGAGCATGTTGTAAGATTCTTGCATCGCGTGATACATCTCCATAACGTCGATGATCTCACGACACTCCGCTTCTGACAGACAGCCGAAATCTTTATTCAACTCACGCATTTGTAGCTCATAGCCACGTTCAACGATCGTTTGTAAGCGTTTGTATTTGGCCGCATTACTTGGATCAAGTTGAGACATAAGGTTGTATTGGTTTGATAGAATCAAACGTTGAGCGTTTGACATTTCCATGATGACCTCACTAGATATCTAATACATTTTTAATGTGCTTAGGTTAACGCTTAAGACATGAGTGAAACATGATCTCAACACATATTTAATACTAAAAAATGGCAAGAACTGTCACTTTTGACCAGTTTAAAAACACTTATTTATGGTAATGATTGTATATGTAGTCTCGGTCTGAAAATACTCTTAGCCACTCTGGCTTGAATACGGTTAAAACCGCCAGTGACATACCATTTAATAGGCCCTCAGGGAAGGCAAGCAACGGTACAAAAATAAAGTAGTTATGTTGAATGGTTTCCCAATCGTAATGACCAACCGATAAATGGTAAAAGGAGTTAATCAGCAGATGCAGGCTTCCTGTTATCGCGCCGTTGAAAAAACCTGCAACGAAGATGAACACAAAAATGTTTCTTGGCAAGTAGTGATAACTCAAAAGAAAGACGAGGTAACTAATGAAGATAGGAAGCAGGGCAGACAATACTAAAGACGTGGGTAACTGCAACAACGACACATCATGTAGCAGGTGGTTGACCAGCATTGCGGGGATACTGATTAGAAAGGCCATACGCCAACCATACATCATCGTCAGCGTTGTTAGCGCGAGAAAATGAATCTGTAGTCCTTCTTTTACGCCTGCTTGAGTTGCCCATAGGATGCTGAAAAAAAAGAGTGTTGCAAAAACGAGGTGCTGAAATGCTTTTTCCTTTTCAAGCTTGGGCCAAACTACTTTTTTCCAATCTGGTAGACAGTAGGCGAGCACTATCCAAAGTATGACAACCAGAGAGCCCAAGTTAAACCAATCCATGTTACTTCCTTCCTATGCGATCATGACGCAATCATTTCTATTGTTCTTTTTATACCTAAATCAACTCATAGAGATTCATTGAAGGTACTTAGGTATAGTTAAAAAAATACCAGCAATATGCTGGTATTTTAAAGAGGTTAGTCTTGCTGTTCACTTAGTATTTTACGTTATCGTTGTACTGCGCAAGAATGGATTGAATCTCGTCCATAGTTTCTTTCGGTGGAGGGTTTACCCCTTCGAGTGGGTATTCTAAGCCCAATGCTTCCCATTTATGGGCACCCAATTTGTGATAAGGAAGTAACTCGACCTTTTCGATGTTATCCATATCTTTAATAAACTCACCAAGCATGTGTGCTGCTTCAGGGTCATCTGTGTAACCAGGCACGACTACATAGCGAATCCAAGTTTTCTTTCCGATTTTTTGCAAGTAACGAGCAAAGTCCAATGTACGTCGGTTCGATACGCCGATGAGATCTTGGTGCACTTCATCTTTCATGTGCTTGATATCAAGCATTACTAAGTCTGTTGCATCCAGTACTTCATCAATAACATCAGTGTGTTTACGAACATAACCGTTCGTATCTAGACACGTATGAATACCTTCTGCTTTAGCTGCGCGGAAAAAGTCCCGTACAAATTCAGGTTGAAGCATCGCTTCGCCGCCAGAACAAGTAACGCCACCACCTGATGCATTCATGAAGTGGCGGTAACTTTTCGCTTCGGAAATGATCTCTTCAACCGTAACTTCTTTGCCATCATGCGTATCCCATGTATCGCGATTGTGGCAATACTTACAGCGCATCAAACAACCTTGCAAGAAGACGATAAAACGAATACCAGGTCCGTCTACGGTACCACATGACTCAAATGAGTGAATACGACCAGTTGTTGACATCTTTTGCTCTCATTACTAGTAAATTCTAGCTGTTATTTTATTACAAAAAGCAGGGTTAAAACAGCTTTGTCGGTACTAAAGGCAAGGTTATGTGAAGAAAGAAAATAGATAGACCAATCTAAATAAATGCTTGATCACAGGGTTGGTTAATACCAAACGAGAGAACTTGCCTTGTATTTAGATTGGTACGGATACAGGGATAAGTCAGCTTTTAGAAAAAGGCGAACACAGAGAAGGAGCCTGTCCCATAAACATCAGTTTGGGATTCTTCATAATCTGGCGTTTTTATCGTAAAGGTTAGGCTTGCACCGTAATTTTGGTTATACCAAGTTGCACCCGCTACGGCGCTTGCTTGCCAATTTTGCAGTGTGACGTCGTATGGCGCGGATGGCTCAGAAATACCAGGGCGATCGCCTTCGATGGTCATGTCATTGAAACGGTAACGACCTTCAAACCCCGTAAATAAGAACCAGCTTGAAGTATCCTGTGCGAGCATACTCGCTGAGAACGGGCTCTCAACACTAATATTGGCGGCTCCGATGCTGCTTGCTAGGTTTGTACCCCAACGAAACATGACGCCTTGAGAGACATCACTACGGAAGTTACCTGCATTGATGTCGTTAATGTTGGTGATTTCCCATTGCGTTTTTTGTTCTTCGCTGCGCATCAATTTATTAAATACGCGGTAGCCAAGGCTAAACGCCACTTTATCGTCGATCTGGTAATCCCAACCTTGTGGGTCAGTCGAGCCTGTTATGCCGTGAACGATTTCTTGCGCTTTTTCTGAAAGCGAACTTTCACCTGTTGCACCGATGGTGAAGTTGTAGCGGACGGCCTTATCATCAGTCAAAGAAAGATAGTTGATCTCAGTATGTAGATAACCCGCATATGGGCGATCATTGACCAGTGGATAATCCGCTTCAATGTCGCTCGGAGTCCACATTTTGTGGCCAAGAACCAACTCTATTTTATCGATATTGGCGTGTTCTGAGTCAGCCAGACTCAGCCATTTCCATTGGCTTTCTTGTTTCAGTTGGCCTGTTGCGTAGGAAAGAAAAATACCATTTGTGTAGTCTTGGTCGACGCCGAAAATACCATCATTGTCGAGTGTAAAAGAGACCGTAGACTTAGTGGATGCCATCGCAACTGGAGAAAGAAGAGTAAGAACAATTAATTTACTGAGTTTCATATACTTTATTTACTAACTTTTTTCGCATCATACGTAAGAATGTGGGCAAAATCTTTCGTAATATCACAACTTTCATTCAAGAAATAAAAAAGGCTGATGCTTAGAAGCATCAGCCTTTGTTGTATCACTAAAACGTTATTTCACTAAAGTCTTATAGAGACTCTGTGAATGTACGTGCGATTACGTCAGCTTGTTGCTCTGCAGTTAGAGAGTTAAAGCGAACAGCGTAACCAGATACACGGATTGTTAGCTGAGGGTATTTCTCTGGGTGCTTAACGGCGTCTTCTAGAGTTTCGCGGTTAAGAACGTTCACGTTTAGGTGTTGACCACCTTCGATACCCGCTTCGTGGTGGAAGTAACCATCCATCAGACCGGCAAGGTTAGCGCGTTGTGAACCCTCATCTTTACCTAGTGCATTAGGTACGATAGAGAATGTGTAAGAGATACCATCTTGTGCGTCAGCAAACGGCAGTTTTGCAACGGAAGTTAGTGATGCTACGGCACCTTTCTCATCGCGACCGTGCATTGGGTTAGCACCTGGAGCAAATGGAGCACCAGCACGACGACCGTCAGGTGTGTTACCAGTTTTCTTACCGTAAACCACGTTTGAAGTGATAGTAAGAATTGACTGAGTAGGGATTGCATCACGGTAAGTCTTAAGCTTACGGATTTTGCCCATAAATACAGAAACAAGTTCACATGCGATATCATCAACGCGTGGGTCGTTGTTACCAAATTTAGGGTAATCACCTTCGATTTCGAAGTCGATTGCTAGACCGTCTTCGTCACGGATTGGCTTAACTTTTGCGTATTTGATTGCAGACAGAGAGTCAGCCGCAACAGATAGACCAGCAATACCACAAGCCATAGTACGTTTAACGTCACGGTCATGTAGAGCCATTAGTGCCGCTTCGTAGCTGTACTTGTCGTGCATGAAGTGGATAGCGTTTAGTGCAGTCACGTACTGCTTCGCTAGCCAATCCATGAAGTGGTCCATTTTCTCCCACAACTCATCGTAGTTCAGTACATCGCCTTCGATCTTCGGCATTTGTGGACCAACTTGGATTTTTAGCTTCTCATCCACACCACCGTTGATGGTGTAAAGCATAGTTTTCGCAAGGTTAGCACGAGCACCAAAGAACTGCATTTGCTTACCAACAACCATTGGAGATACACAACATGCGATTGCGTAGTCGTCAGAGTTCATGTCTGGACGCATTAGGTCGTCGTTTTCGTACTGGATTGAAGAAGTATCGATAGACACTTTCGCACAGAACTTCTTGAAGCCTTCCGGTAGTTGCTCAGACCAAAGAACAGTGATGTTTGGCTCTGGAGAAGGGCCCATTGTGTATAGTGAGTTTAGGAAACGGAAGTTTGTACGAGTAACTAGCGTACGACCGTCAAGACCCATACCACCCATAGACTCAGTTGCCCAGATAGGGTCGCCAGAGAATAGATCATCGTACTCAGGAGTACGTAGGAAACGAACCATACGTAGTTTCATTACGAAGTGGTCGATCATTTCCTGAGCTTGTTCTTCTGTGATGCGGCCAGCAGCGATATCGCGCTCGATGAAGATGTCTAGGAACGTAGAAGTACGGCCTAGAGACATTGCCGCGCCGTTTTGAGATTTAACAGCAGCTAGGTAACCGAAGTAAGTCCACTGGATAGCTTCTTGTGCAGTTTCAGCAGGACGAGAAATGTCACAACCGTATTTTGCAGCCATTTCTTTGATTTGACCTAGAGCACGGTGTTGCTCTGCGATCTCCTCACGAAGCTGCATTGTCATTTGTAGGTCTTCGCCGTTCTCGAAACGCTCTTGTAGAGAAGAGAACTGTGCGAATTTATCCTTCATTAGGAAATCAATACCGTATAGAGCAACACGACGGTAGTCACCGATGATACGACCACGACCGTATGCATCAGGAAGACCAGTCAATACGCCAGACTTACGACACGCCATGATTTGTGGAGTGTAGATGTCGAAAACGCCTTGGTTGTGAGTTTTACGGTATTCTGTGTAGATTTTCTTAACTTGTGGGTCAAGCTCGCGGTTGTAGGCTTTGCATGAACCTTCAACCATACGGATACCACCGTTAGGGATGATCGCACGTTTTAGAGGAGCGTCAGTTTGAAGACCTACGATAGTTTCTAGATCTTTTTCGATGTAGCCTGCATCGTGAGCAGTGATGGTAGAGATAACTGAAGTATCAAAATCAACAGGAGCGTGAGTCGCGTTCTCTTGTTTGATGCCTTCCATTACCTTAGCCCAAAGCTTGTTAGTCGCTTCAGTACCTTCAGAAACTAGGAAAGATTCGTCGCCTTCGTACGGAGTGTAGTTCTTCTGAATGAAATCACGAACGTTTACTTCGTTTTGCCAGTCGCCTGCAGCAAAACCTTCCCAAGCTTTAGCAAATTGCTCTGCCATGACATACCTACCTTTTTAGTAGAAAAAAATACGTACTGCTTCGCCGTTGAGCCAGCTATCCCCAAGTTAAAGAGGGGAACAGTACACTCTTATGAATAACAATATTTATAGTCTTAAATTTAAATGTTCGAGTTACAAAACTATAAATATTGTCACTAGTTTTAACGTTTCTCTTTTTAAGCAACAGTTAGAGGTTAAACTAAAATTTTTTTGCAAACCTTAAACTAAATCAATAAATCCTCAAAAATCTCGATAAAAATGGGGTAGCGACTAGCGCTACCCACACATTTTCTGAACTGTCAGCTTTACAGCCAAGCTTGGATGCCATATTGGCCTTCAAGCATACCAACTGCAAGCATAGCAACTAAACAGATAATAAGTACGCTTACTGGGATCACAATCTTGTCTACAAACGACAAGCGAGACGCGCGCTCTTTATCACCAATTAAGCCGTTGTTATCTAAAAGCATAGTTAGTGCCCAAGCTAGAACAGGGTTAACGACTGCTGAACCAAAGATACAGATGCCTGCTGCTTGTGAATCTTTTGAGTCTTTCACCATCTGCATGCCTGCTTCAAGTAGTGGTAGAGAGACACCAACGAGAAGAGCAACGCGCATAACTGGTGGCCATACAGCAACATCCATAGGGAAACCAAGGATTGCAACAATAATACATAGAGAACCTAGTAAGATTGCACCGCCAGGAATAGGGCGCTTCGCGATTGCTGCAGGGATCATGTAAGTCCCCCAAGATGATGTGATGTTACCACCACCGACAGCGGTACCGACCATTTGGCGCACAGAACACATTGTCATTGTGTCATCAACGTCCATCAGTACTTTTTCACTCTTACGTGGGTAGTTCATTTCTTGGAAGATGCGGTGACCCAAGAAGTCAGGAGACCACATTGCTACAGCAAGAATTGCGAATGGTAGAGAAGCGATGAAGTGTTCCATATTAGGAAGACCAAGCATCCAACCTTCTTCTGTTGAACCCCACCAGTAGATTGGGTTTAGGTTTGGAAGACCCGTCTCGGTTACGAATTTAATATCGAAGCCAGCGCCAAGAACAAGTGCGATTGCAAGGCCAGTGAAGGCACAAACAGGGATTGCTAGCCAGCGTTTGTTCACTTTAGCAAGAAACGCGTACAGGCCAATGGTAACCGCAAGAACGATTAGACCGATGTAACCCATGCTACCTGCGGCAACTGTGTCGGATTGCAAACCAACAGCCCAAGCTTGAATGGAATTAATTTGGCTCATCGTTCCGGTTAAACCCAAGAAGATGAGAAGGCCACCAGCCGTACCTTCAGAGGTGAGGTTAACCAGTTTTGAGCCACCTTTTAACAGGCTCAGAATTAAACCAAACACACCAATGAGAATTGCCAATGCAAGAGGGTGAGCACCAGCAAGCGCGATGGTACCAATAAGAGGGATCATTGGGCCGTGGTTACCAGCTAGGTTGGCTTTAGGGTTAATAAAGCCAGAAGCAAGTACACAGAAAAGAAGTGCAGGGATGAGCATCTCTACACGGGCAACTTCGATGGCGAAATCTTTGCCCAGATTAACATGGTCCCATGCGGCAGTTAGGCCTTCAGCCCAAGACATCATTACCGCAGAGTACATCGCGATAATACCAATCGTACCGGCAAGTGCTGGAACAAGATCTTCAAGTTCAAAACGGAAGTCACGACCTGGCAAGTTTAAGCCGAAACGACGCGGCTTCATAATTTGTAGTTCGTGGTCTAGGTAGTCTGAACGGCTTGCGAACTCAGATGCTGGACGATGAAGCTCACGGTAGCTCTTGGTCTCGATATCTGAATCAGAGTGAGTTTTGTTAACTGCGTCTGACATAGATTCCTCATATATTTAAAAGTTATGAATTCTTCATTCAATTGTGTTAATCCGCATCCTGCGGCACGCTTATGCTAGCTATTATTAGATTTGTTACACGTCGACATTGTGCCTAAGCATAGCTAATAACTTATTGTGTTGAGGCACAAAAAAATCCTCATCTTTTGGCAGGAGTCTAGCAAGATAGCCATTTAGGGTGATTGATTTAGATCACTTTAAGAATGGTTGTGAAATAAAACTACAGAAAGTTTCAGGCATGCGAATGAGATGGTGAAATCTTGTGTAATTTCATTACACAAGTTGCATAAAATTAGAATTTGTTGCTCTTATCGTTCGGGGATGCGGGGTAAATATCAATATTCATGATGATTATATAAAGCTGGCTTTATTCTTGCTTTCTACAGGGCAAAGACGATTTTTTTGGCTAATCATTGCCGCTCAGTTTAGGAAAAAGACATGAAACAGCTTAAAGTACTGCCACTAGTGGCAATCATCTCAGGGTTAATGGTCGGTTGTGGCGGCGGTGGCGGTGGCGGCGGTGGTGCTGCGCCGAAAACAGCGTTTACTTTTGATTTTGCTATACCAGCAACAATGACTGAAAGTGAAGCTACTGCGAAAGGTTGTACGGTGTATGACCACAAAACTGAGCTAAACGGTGATAAAACGGTTTTAACCTATAGCGCAGCGTCAAAAGAGCAAGTGACTAACTATGTTATCGGTTACTACTCTGATGCAGATGGCAAAAGAGCCGGAGACATCATCAAACCAACCACTGATAACTTTAAGTTTTATCTTGAAGATATTCCTGACGGCGGCTTTGTAACGTTTCAAGCAATAGAATTTAACGGTAGAGAAGCTCGCGTAAATACGTTTTCAAAAGAATTCTTACAAGATAAGAAACTACGTAATGCCACGTTTGCCCTTAACCGAGACTCTTTGAACAAGTGCTTTACTGGCGGTAACTTAGCAAGCAATAAGTTTACTAACCTAGATTACCGAAATGCTGAATCAGGTGGTGGAGACTACAACTTTGTCTCGCAAACCGATGTTTTCACGTCACCTAACCCTGATATGTTGCCTACCGATGAGCTTATGGGGCTTAAAGGTGAGCCTACGGCGTTGTTCCAGTATGAATCTGGTTCAAGCGACAAAGCGCTTTACCAGTATGGTATTGGTTCGTGGGGGACTGGTGAGATCGCCTTAGTCAGAGCGGATAATACGTCAAACATTTATTCGTCTTCTGATTATACTTACGACACTCTCCACATTGGTTTTATTACTAACGGCTTTGCGTATGATGCGCTGAAGCTAGATAAAACGGCCGTTGAATATAATCGTCCTAGTGCAACGAATAAAGAAACTTGGGTCTACATGGCGTTCTCAGAGAATCAAGTTAATGGTTGGGACTCTCTACTTAACGAAACGGTCTCTGATGGATGGGATATTGACGTTGATCCAAGCTCTTACTTAAATATTGATAACCTGCCAAACACAAAACCAAGTGTATCAACACAAGGAAGTGCAGACTCGGTGATTGATCTGGACATGGGTTTAACATCGTCTACAGAAGGCTTTACTCGTGTCGCTTACTTTGCGGCTTCAGGCGACTATAAAGTCACACATCGTATTTTCACAAAGAGCGACAGTGACTCTGTTGTTGTTCCTGAGCTCCATTACTACAATTTCCCAACATCAGCCGTTAACGGTTTGAAAGTTTCAGCTTCGGACGATTTTAATCGCACTGCTTTGGTATTGAGTGACGATAGCAATATCGACTCTAAAGTTTTCATGAGCTTCTTTTCTAATGGTGAAGCGTCAGAGCCTGAGCTAGATGAAGACTTGGATGGCATCATTACTTCTGAAAAAGAAGGCCTAGAAAATGAAGTGACATTACGTACTTCAAACTCATTGGTAGTCAGTCGTTTTAATTAATTCATTACGACCCTAAATAAGTTTCAATTAACACTTTTGTAAATTTATTAAGCCCCTTCTAAAGGGGCTTTTTTATATTTAATATTCAGCTTTTGAAGAATAAGTTGCTATATATTGCATATTAATTTGGCTATCGTATCTTTCTATTCGAATTATTTAGGTTAATAATTTGTTGCAAGTTTCAGGGCGTGGTGCTAATTTGTTCCGAATTAGAGAGGGCGGAGTCCCTTAATTGCAGTGACAAAAACACAGGGAGTAGAGCGCATGAATGATGTACCAGCGCTAGATATAAAAGACCTGCACAAAACATTTGGACAAAATGAAGTTCTCAAGGGAATTTCTCTTGCCGCGCACAAAGGAGATGTCATCTCCATCATTGGCTCTTCCGGTTCTGGTAAGAGTACCTTTCTTAGATGTATCAACTTGCTAGAAACGCCTACCGCAGGCGAAATTTGGGTGAATGGTGAATTAATCCAAATGAAGAACAACCGAGCAGGGGAGTCCGTTCCTGCTAATGAAAAGCAAGTGCAACGTATTCGCTCACGTCTAGCGATGGTGTTCCAAGGTTTCAACTTATGGTCACACCTGACAGTACTAGAAAACGTGATTGAAGCCCCTGTTCATGTTCTAGGCGTGCCAAAAGCCCAAGCGATTGAAAACGCAGAAGTCTTGCTTAAGAAAGTAGGCCTATATGAGCGTAAAGACTATTATCCTGGACACTTATCTGGCGGTCAGCAGCAACGTGCCGCTATTGCCCGTGCGCTAGCAGTTGACCCTGAAGTGATGTTGTTTGACGAGCCAACCTCTGCGCTTGACCCAGAACTAGTTGGGGAAGTATTAGGGGTAATGAGAGATTTGGCAGATGAAGGACGAACCATGCTGGTGGTCACGCACGAAATGGCGTTTGCGCGAGACGTATCAAACCATGTGATGTTCTTGCATCAAGGCTTAGTGGAAGAACAGGGAAATCCAGCTAAGCTATTTACAAACCCGGATTCGGAACGATTACAGCAGTTTATCTCATCCATTTACTAATATTTTTAGGCGGCAGACTATTGCCTCCTAAGCCAGCACAACAAACAAAACGAAATAAAATAGCAATCACAGGAGTATGGAAATGAAAAAGTGGTTATTAGCAGCAACGATCGCTGCAACGGCAGTATCTGGTGTCGCTCAAGCGAAAGAATGGAAAACAGTTCGCTTCGGCATTGAGGGTGCTTACCCTCCGTTTAGCTGGACAGAAACGGATGGTTCTCTTAAAGGCTTCGACGTAGACATGGCCAACGCGCTTTGTGAAGAAATGCGAGTGAAATGTAAGATTGTCGCGCAAGATTGGGATGGCATCATTCCTTCTCTATTAGCGCGTAAGTACGACGCAATCATCGCTGCGATGTCTATTACAGAAGAGCGTAAGAAGAAAGTCGATTTCACTGGCAAATACGCACTGATTCCAAACAAATTTATTGCCAAGAAGGGCGCGAATCTGGATTTTGACAACCTAGATGGCAAGAAAATCGCCGTTCAACGTGCAACAACACACGACAAATATCTGACAGATAACTATGGCGATAAAGTAGAAATTGTTCGTTACGGTTCTTTTGATGAGGCTTACCTAGATTTAGCCAATGGTCGTGTTGCCGCTGTATTGGGCGACGCCTCTGCTCTAGAAGAAGGTGTGCTTAATAAAGCGGGCGGCGACGCGTACGAGTTTGTTGGTCCGTCATTGACCGATCCTAAGTGGTTCGGTGAAGGTTTTGGTATTGCCGTGCGTAAACAAGATAAAGATCTAACGAAGAAATTGGACGCGGCGATAATTTCACTACGTGAGAAAGGTGTTTATCAAGAAATTGCTGGTAAATACTTTAACTACGATGTGTACGGTGAATAAACCGTAATTAAGCGACCGTTGGCTTGTTCCTAGAAGTAGTCAACGGTCGATTTTTTGAGTTTAGGGATTAGGAACTCACCTATGCTAGATTTACAAGGATACGAAGCTTCGATTTTAAAAGGGGCTTTAGTAACGATAGAAGTTGCAGTGCTTTCACTCCTTCTTGCGGTGATCTTAGGTATGCTTGGCGCATTAGCTAAGTTAGCGCCTTACAAATGGGCAAGGGCGATTGCCACTCTTTACACCACCGTCATTCGCGGCATTCCAGATTTGGTTCTGATGATGCTGATTTTCTTTGGTGGACAAATACTTTTAAACAATAGCCTGTACTCCATTAACGAAACGCTCAATGAGTGGTTTGCTTCGAGTGATCCAAACCATGAATGGACGTCTTACTTACCCGACTATATTGATGTCAGCCCATTTATTGCAGGTGTACTCACGATTGGTTTTATCTTTGGTGCCTACATGGCGGAGACTTTTCGCGGAGCGATCATGGCGGTGGACAAAGGTGAACTAGAAGCGGCGAAAGCTTATGGTATGAGCTCAGCCTTATCGTTTAGAAGAATCTTACTGCCTCAGATGATTCGTCATGCATTACCTGGATTTGGTAATAACTGGTTAGTGTTACTCAAGACCACTGCGTTAGTTTCCATCATCGGCCTGGATGACATGGTGAGAATGAGCTCGTTGGCGGCAGGTACGACGAAAATGCCGTTTACCTTTTACATGGCTGTCGCGCTCATCTTTCTATTTTTTACCAGCGTTTCGACCGGGCTACTCAAGCTTGTTGAGCGTAAGTTCAGTATTCATGCGAGGTAAGTTATGGATTTTTCTTTGATTATTGAAAGCTTCCCAACTTATCTTCAGGGACTTTGGACGACAGTTTGGCTGGTAGGATTAGCGTTGGTTATCGGTTTGTGTGTCTCGATTCCATTAGCTGTGGCACGTAATAGTGCGAATTATGCCTTTAGCTTACCTTCTTGGGGATTCATTTACTTTTTCCGTGGAACACCGTTGTTGGTCCAGTTGTATTTGATTTATTACGGTATGGATCAGTTCTTTCCTGTGAAAGATACCTTGTGGGAAAACGCCTGGTTTTGTGCTTTAGTCGCTTTTATTCTTAATACGTCGGCTTATACAGCAGAAATTATTCGTGGTGCGATTAATGGCTTGCCCAAAGGTGAAGTAGAAGCTGCCAAAGCGTATGGGATGAGTAAGTTTATGACATACAGACGTATTATCTTGCCGAGTGCACTGCGTCGAGCATTACCAGCTTATTCAAACGAAGTGATTTTCATGCTGCACGGTAGTGCGGTCGCGGGTATCGTTACCATTATGGATCTAACTGGCGCTGCGCGCTTAGTTAACTCACGTTACTATGCGCCATTTGAATCTTTCCTTACGGCGGGGCTGTTCTACATGGCACTGACGTTTATGATCTTGTGGTGCTTTAAAGTGGCAGAGAAGCGCTTCTTGGCATACCTACGTCCTTTAAGTTAATAATTAGTGTCAGCAATGGTATCGAAATGGGTACCATTGCTTTTTGATGATTTTGTTATCTTCATTCCTATTTTTCCTACCGATACAAAAGACTATTTCTTTTTATTCATGCACTTACATTAATATTTGATAAACCCATTGTTTAGTAAGTAAAAAATGAAAAAAACAATTCTATCGTTGGGCCTTGCCGCCGTTGCCACTGGATGTGGTGGGGGAGAGGGAGAGTCACAATCTAATGCTCAAGTAAAACCAACGCCAGCTCCAGTTCAACAAGCTCTGGAAACTGGTAATGCTCTGCTCGTTTCTGACCCGAACGATTTCATTCGAGAAAGTCGGCAAGTTGTGGAAGGGCACAAGAAACAGTCGAATACGATCAAATCTGCAATTGCGAAAAACCTTTCTGGCCTTTATTGGGATCCAACCTATGATGCTGCGATCTTGGCACCTCAGTATGGGTTCAACGACACAATCTTGATGACCAACAAGGCCATGGTTAGCGGTTATAAAGATCAGGCGTTGTCAATTGGCGTTGCTGGAGAAAAAGCTCATGGTCAACGTTATGCGCTATTAGGTAGTAACCCATTTAGAACGGCACAACGCTTTCCCGAGTCTTCGAATGCAGCGATGACTCAATGGCTAAGCAACCTGGTCACTTGGTTGTCAGGCGGAGCTACTTCAAACGTTGTCATCGCGCAAATGGATCAGTCTTATTACTTCCCTGATGAGCAAGCGACTCGGAATTGGCTGAAAGACAATGTTTCACAAGAGTTGGCGTTTAACGAGGCCAACCTATGCGATGGTTCGAAGCTACTTAGCTGCTTGCAAACCAATACTCCAAACTTATTGATCTTGTCACAGCATCTGCAATCTGGCGACACCAACCAACAAGTACTCGATGCTCTGGCATACGCTGAGCAAGCCCAAATTCCTGTTCTATACCTGCATTGGGATGGAGGACTAACTGAACTTGGCCGAGACATTTTGGAAAAATTCCATGTTGATTATGTGGGAGATAACTATTGGCGTAAGTTAGGCTTGGTTGATTGGGCGCCTTCATCACTCATGAACTTCGTGCCAGACTCTGTTGCTACGCAACAAGCGCTGTTGTCTCGTTTTGAATCTCAAAACTTCAATGTTGACTTGTCACAGTGTGATGACAAATCTTGTCCTGACACTGCGAATATGGAAAGTCAATTTTATGTAGGGGCAAACAGTATTCGCCATCGGTTGAAAAAGCTTGATGAACAAAAAGTAGATTTGTTTAATCAAGATGGCTACCAATACGAAAAACTCATGGTATTGCTGGCTGATCACTATCGTCAAACGGCTGTGTTCCCAATGGACAAACAATCAACCCAAACGACCGAATTCCTAAAATCGTATTTTGCCGATTACGTACAATACAACAGCCGAAGCGTGAACCCAAAACAACCAAATATGGGGAACTTCAGCCGTAGTGAGTTTAGCCCTGAAGTAAAGAGAATCAGCGCAACGATTAATATGGAATCAAAGCGTAACTTCCGCTCTGCTGGTGTGTATGCGCTTCCTGGGGAGACCTTTACGGTCACGCGCAATGACAGTAATGAAGTGACGACTAAAATTGTCATCAACAGTTTAAGAAGTGGCGCAACTCATGAGTTCAGCAAAGATGGATACACGCGACCAAAAATGCTGACTTCTTTCGCCTATGAGGTGAAGCAGGGTGAAACCATCACGCTGACTTCACCTTATGGCGGGCCTATCCAGGTTCACTTTAACAATAATGATGTACCAGTAGCTCTAACATTTAGCCATGTAGCGCAACACCCTGTATGGAGAAGTGAAAAGGATAACGATGCGTTTATTCAGGAGCTTGAAGCGAATTTGTTCGATTGGGCTGAACTGATCACGCCTGGATTTGAGGTACACTCTAAACGCGACAAAATGCTTGAATCTGTCAACGATGAGATGTGGTCGACACCAGCTGAAATGGCCCTGGCGACAGAAGAGTATGTTCATAACTACCCACATGTCTTGGCTGGTTTCCAAGGGCCGGGTATCGATGAGGTTCCGGAAATTATCCAGTATGCCAAAAATCAAGGTTGGGAAATCGCCAATATTGATATGGTGAAGCATATGAACGCTGACCAAGCGACGTGTGGTTACGGCTGTTCTGGTAACCCATACGATGCTTACTGGTCATTCAGCCCACTCGGTCACGGTGATTTACATGAGCTTGGTCATGGCTTGGAAAAAGGTCGATTCCGATTTGCAGGCTGGGAAGGGCATTCAACGACCAATTACTACTCGTATTACAGTAAGTCTCGTTTCTTCCAGAATACGGGGAAAGTTTCAACTTGCCAAAGCTTGGATTTCAAAGGCCAGTTTGAATTATTGCAAGCAAGCCGAACTCAAGCGGATCCAAACGCTTACATGGCAGCGCAAAATCAAACTGGTTGGAGTTGGGGAGCTCGCGTTTACATTCAAATGATGATGGCGACGCAGCATGAAGGTGTACTGCAAAATGGTTGGCATTTATTGGCGCGATTGCACCTGATTGAACGTGAGTTTAACCGCTTGAAATCGGATGATGCGCTTTGGAATGAGAGACGATTGAGTATTGGTTTCGCCAACTACTCTCGTGAAGAGGCAAATAGCATCTCAAACAATGACTGGTTGCTTATTGCTCTGAGCTACATCTCTCAGCGAGACATGACGAGCTATTTAGATATGTGGGGCTTCTCGTTCACAGAAAAAGCGAAACAGCAGGTTGTGGCGCTGAATCTACCACCGATGCCTCTCACTTACTTTGCAAGCAGCAATACCGGCTACTGTCTGAACGAATTTGCTCAAACGCCAGTCAGTGTTGATGGTCAAACGGTTTGGCCGCTGAACTAGCTGAGTAGAAAGTAACTTGCATGAAAAAGGGAGACAGAGTCTCCCTTTTTCATGGGTTAAGCTTAGCGTTGAGTCCCGCTTATTGCTCAGTTATGTATTACTTGAACGTCGACCAAATTGGAGCGTGGTCTGAAGGTTTTTCAATACCGCGCAATTCATAATCGATACCCGACTCAATACATTTTTGCGCGAGAGAAGGGGTCGCCAAAATGACATCAATTCGTAGACCTCGGTTATCATCAAACCCGCGAGAGCGATAATCAAACCACGAGAATTGATCGTTCACTTCTGGATATAGCTTGCGGAAGGTGTCCTCAAAGCCCCAATCTAGCAAGGTTTTCAGCCATTCGCGCTCTTCCGGTTGGAATGAACATTTACCTGTTTTTAGCCAACGCTTACGGTTTGGTTCGCCGATACCGATATCTGCATCAATAGGGCTGATGTTGATGTCACCCATAACAATCAATTGCTCGTCACTATTGTGATGATCGTTTAGGTAGGTCATCAGATCTTTATAAAACTGACGTTTGTATGGGAATTTTGTTTCGTGGCTGATGTTATCCCCTTGAGGGAAGTAGCCGTTTAGCACCGTGACCTTTTCGCCGTTTTCATTTAAAAACGTTGCCATGATCATGCGCTTTTGGTGCTCTTCGTTATCCGTCGGGAACCCTTTTTGTACGTGTAGAGGTTCTTGCTTACAAAGCATTGCGACGCCGTAATGCGCTTTTTGACCATGGAAATACACTTTGTAGCCCATGGCTTCGACAGCTTCAATCGGGAATGCTTCATCGTGAACTTTAATTTCCTGAAGGCCAATCACATCTGGTTGGTGTTTGTCGATTAGCGCTTGGAGTTGGTGCAGTCGCGCACGTAGTCCATTGATGTTAAAGCTGATTACTTTCATTGTTTATCCTTTTTGAGGGCGTACTTTTTTATGAATAGTATCATTGTGCAAGAGCACTGAAAACGAGTCTCGGTGAAAGGAGCGAAACGTTGGGCTACTTTGCTTTTAATTTGTTTTCTAAGTCGTTTTGCACGATCTTCAAAGCGTTAAGCGCAACTTCTGGATCTATCTCATTGCTCTCAAGTAAATAGATCAAATCGACAGCCAATTTGATCTCTTCAGGTGCGTCATCTAAAGGCGAGGTTGGTTGATCGGCCATTATTGGTGTTTTTCCCTATGTGTAATTTGGTTCTCTAGTTTCAGAAGCGCTGCCTCACAACGTGCCAAACGTTGCTCGGTCGCTAGTAACACTTTCTGAGCCTCGGCACGCATAAAACTAGGAGCGGTTTCGACAGCACGTTCTTTTTCTAACACCATTTCGCGCAAGCGTCTTGCCCACTCTTGGTGTTGAGCGAGTTCCTGGTAAAGCACGTTAATAGGCTTGCGGAAATGGCTGCTATGTTTGATCTCATTCTTGCGAATTTTGGTGGTAGAAATCTCGCGTTGAATCGCACCGATTTGCGCTACTAACCGTTCAGTGAGGTACTCAGCACGCAAAGCGGTGAGCTTACCTTCATTTTGCTCACGCACAATCGCATCCAGCGTAGCTTTTGCTTCTTTTACGCAAGGAGTAAGTAAGCGAGAGCGACAACCAAATAAGCGCTCATCAAAAAGCGGAACATGGTGTTCGCCTCTTTGACGGTCAAGAACAGCGGCTTGCTTCGCCATTTGTTCTAGGTTTTCCTGGAGTTGAGAAATGTTCATGACAAACCTACAAACCATGCGTCATAAGCCAATTTTATGGCCAGTATACTGACGACAGTAACAAATACAGGGCGAATGAATTTAGAACCAAACCGAATGGCGGAATGTGCGCCAACAAAAGCCCCAGCCATTAAACATACCCCCATTGTTAAGCCTAGCACCCAGTTGATATGACCGAGGACTGCAAACGTGATCAAAGAGGTAAAGTTGCTGGTAAAGTTCATTGCTTTTGCTAAGCCAGAGGCGAGCAAGATATTCAGCCGATACAGAGCCATTGAACTTACCGTCCAAAAAGCCCCAGTTCCAGGCCCTGCGAGCCCATCATAGAACCCTATGGATAATCCTTGCATGTACTGTTTTCTATGAAGTTTTGGGCAAGGCTCGGGAATTGGACTTTGATGAGGAGAGTGCGGTGTTTTATGGAAGACGGTGTATAACGCCGCCGCTAAAATAACAAGAGGTAACCCTTTTTCTAGCCAATCCGTGCTAATCGCGTCCACAAGTAGGGTACCTAATGTTGCTCCGACAAGCGTCGCAACAAATGCTCTTCCCCAGCATTGAGGCTTGAATAAACGTTTCTTGTAGTACGTAAATGCCGCAGTAGAAGAGGCAAAGGTAGCCGCAAGTTTATTGGTGCCTAGTGCAATATGAGGCGGCAAGCCCAACGATAGTAGCGCAGGTACGGTTAGCATGCCACCACCACCGGCAACTGCATCAATAAATCCAGCGACAAAAGCGACAAGCGCCAACACCAACAGCATAGTTGGCTCAATCATTTCCATAAATGGTGATTCTTCTAATATTCTATTTTACGTTTAAATGGAGGTAGTGAGTCGATTAAGGCTTGTCCGTATCGCTTAGTGACTAGGCGTCGATCAAGAATCGTTACTCTACCAGAATCTCTCTCTTTACGCAGTAAGCGACCTACGCTCTGGATCAGCTTTTTGCTTGCGTCAGGTACAGTTATTTGCATAAACGGGTTCCCTCCTTTTTTCTCGATATACTCGGAGTGAGCCTGTTCGACAGGGGAGGTTGGAACACCAAATGGAATTTTTGTAATCACCAAGTTTTCAAGTAATGCGCCAGGTAAATCTAGCCCCTCAGAGAAACTGCCAGTACCAAATAAGATGCTGGTTTTATTTGATTCTATTAGCTTTTTATGTTTTTTTAGAATTTCTTGACGTGAGCTTTCACCTTGAACTTGCAACGCCCAGCCTTTTTTTATGAACTCCGAAGACAGCGCCTTCGCAACTTGGTTCATCTGCCAATAGGATGAGAATAATACTAAGTTGGCTTTCTTGTCTTCCAAGTACTTAGGCAATATCTCAATAAGATATTCAGTAAATTGAGGCGCTGGTGGTTCATATTTCATCGCAGGGATGAGCAATTCTGCCTGGTTTTGGTAATCGAATGGTGACGCAAGCGCTAAAAACTGTGTGCCTGATTCTGGTTTTCCATCAATACCAACCTGATGGCAAAAGTAATGGAAGGAGTTTAATGCACGCATCGTTGCGGAAACTAAAATGGCGCCAATGCACCTGCTCCAAATTTGTTGGTCGAGTTGCCATCCAATTTCAAGCGGAGAAACACTCACAATGAAATCACCCTCGCGATCGGGGTGGGTTTCTAACCAGCGAGCTAAAGGCGCACCTTTTTCACGAGTTGGCTCAGCCATCAAGTGCCAGACTTGCGCTAGGTTTTCTAACCTTTGAATGTAGAAGCCGAGCTCTGCAAGCGCTGGTTCAGCCAATCTTGTCGCAAGCTCCCCATCTTTTACTCTTTCCGCAATAAGGTCGGCAATTTTTGCCACACTTTGATTTGCTTTTTTACTGAACTGCTTTAACTCTTTGGATTGGTTCTCTAGCCATTCTGGTAGTTCACCGTGCTCAAAGCGGTAGATGCCTTCTTCAAATTGAGCTGGATCGAACTGTTTAGGCAGTTGAGTCAGTGCTGGTATCAAGTTCTGAACCGCGTCTTGAAGGTCGTTGCGAAATCGAGCTACGCGTTTCTCGTCTGCGAGCGATGAAAACTTGCTAATCGACTGATTTAACTTCTCAAGCCACGCTGCCGCACCTTTTAAGCTCGCAGATGCTGAAGCATGATCGCGGGCGACATGAGGCAAGTGATGTGCCTCGTCAAAGACGTATATCGTGTTTTCTGGCTCAGGTAAGATTACTCCGCCCCCCAAGTCTGCGTCTGCCATGACGAGAGAGTGGTTCGCAATGATGACATCATTCTTATCCAACTCTGAGCGCGCTTTTTGGAATGGGCAGCCGCGATGGCCGGGTAAGCTGTTATTACAACTGTGTTTATCACTAACAATCAGTTGCCAAAGCTTATCATCGATGGTTTTAGGCCAAGAATCACGGTCACCGTCCCATTTACCTTGCGCAAGAGAGCGATGCATTGTTTCCAACAGCTCTATATCTTTTTGCTTAGGCTTGGTTTCGAACATGGCTAACTGACCACCATCAGCACCACAAGCTGAAGCAAGTTTTTCTGCACAACAATAGCGTTGACGGCCTTTTGCCAAAATAAAAGAAAACTCTCGGTCGGTAATCCGACGAAAAAGAGGGAGGTCTTTATTTATGAGCTGCTCTTGCAGAGCTACGGTCGCCGTTGAGATAACCACTTTTCTATTGTTATGTACGGCCACGGGGATGGCGGCCATTAGATAGGAGAGCGACTTACCAATTCCAGTCCCTGCTTCTGCAACCAGTATTCGGTTAGATTTGTGGTACTGACCGCACAGCGTTTTTGCAATCTCTGCAACAAGGTAGTTTTGTGCTCTTCTAGGTACAAAGTTATCAAGTTGATCTTGCAGGTTTTGATAGCTATTACGAATCGATTTTTGAATGTTACTGGTCAGCATACGGGCCTCAAATGCGTTGGAGGCGAATAGTAGCACACATCACTAGTTGTACAGTAGTTCACAAAACGGAATGCTTTTATGAGGAATGTAGATCTTCTTCACAAAAAAATATTGAACCTTATCTAAATGAAATTAATTTCATTATATGAAAAATATAAAACTCCAAATATGATATTTGTATGGTTTTTTATTCTATATGTTGTGTTTTTTAGTATTTGTTTTGGGTTTAAAATCTCATTGTTAATGGTTTTATAAATTATGAAAAATCAAGAGGATTGATTAGATGTTCATCGAATAAATAAAGACAAACTTTTCAAGTTATTGTTTTTAAATGTTATTTTTGTTTTTTTACATTGGTATTTAGAAAATTTGACAGCCAGAATAATCTTTTGCACTCTTAGCTCCAGATTTTGAGAAGGCGCTGTATAACGTTTTGTTAACGCTCTATCTCAAACATATAAAAAAAGGGAACCGGACAAGGATATCCCGAACTAAGAAAAGGCAGTGGATTAATTATGAAAAAAACTCTAGTAGCTCTTGCAGTAGCTGGCATCTCTACGTCTGCTCTAGCAGCAGGCAACATCTACGACAACGGTACAACTTCTTTCAACCTTAAAGGTGAGATCGATACTTACGTAAGTACTGTTGAACGTAAAGAAAACGGTAAAACTTCTACTAAGCGTGATGTAGACGTTGACCTTTGGGCTAAAGTCCAAGTCGATGCTGAACACAAACTAAACCAAGACGTTAAAGTATTCGGTTCATTTGAACTAGAAAACGGTGAATTCTTCGATAACGACAACAAACTTACTGGTGAAATTGACGGAGAACACGCACGTGTACGCACAGATGATCTTTACTTCGGTGCTTACTTCGGTGACAACTGGGGTGTAGCTGTTGGCGAAGTTGGTGACTTTGGTGATTCTCTGGACGCAATCACTATCGACAACACTAACGAAGGTCTTGGCTACGTTGATGACTTCGTAAAATCAAAAGAAAGTGCTGGTCACGCTGTTTCTGTTAAAGGTAGTTTCGATAAGCTAACTGTTATCGCTGATGCATACTTAGATCAAGACGAGAAAATCGATACTGCATTCGGTCTATCTGCACAATACGCAATCAACGAAATGTTCACTGTTGGTGCTTCTTACCAAGATCAAGAAAACCGTAACCTTGCTGGTGATGACTACCAAGTAATGGGCGCAGCTGTTCGTTTCAACATGGACAACTTCTCTGCTGCAGTTAACTACGTTGCTGAAGAGCTAAACAAAGCTGACCAAGATACATGGTCTGCAGTAGCAGCTTACCAAATGAACGAAGCTCGCGTTTACACTTCATTCGGTTTCACTGAGTACGAAGGCGACCACGACCAATCTTACTACACGTTTGGTGCTGACTACGCTGTAACTGGTAACGTTCTAACGTTCATCGAATACACTGCAAGCGAAAACGATAACAAAGATGCTTCTATGAAAACTGAAGGCGATATCGTTGTTGCTGGTGTTTACTACACGTTCTAATCGCAGAACTTAAGTAGATATAGTAAAGGTCGCATTTATTGCGGCCTTTTTTATATTAATAGCTTGTATCTCCTTAGGCACCTGAAAGCATTGACCAAGTGAGTACATGAAGATTTTTGAGAATTGAATGCGCTTACCAGTTATCTACAGTCAATGATGTAGAAATGATTGGCTTTTCAGCAATGATTTCCTCAAACTGTGATGAATCGTAAGCGATATTTAACTCTTTTGATGTAATTAATTGAATTTTAAGGTTATTAGGATATGAGACTAAAAGCTTGGACAGTAGCATTTGTGCTTGGGTTGTTTGGTACAACAGCGAACGCAGACACAACAAATAAAGCTGATACTTCAGCAACCCTAACTACCGCTCAAGGCGTTCAAGTGCTATTTGTAAATGGCGTTAGTGCGGATGATTTGAGTGAACCGTTTGGTCTTGTTGATGGCTCTAACCAAGTAGTTGTAAAAGTAAACAAAGCGATTGGGCGTGGTGATAAACGTACTCAAGTTTACTCTGCACCATACATTCTTGGCTTTAGTTCTGGCACGGGTGAGCTTTATATTGATGCGCCACCTTTTAGAGAAAAACGTCAGGCAGACAAGCTGTTTGAGCAAGATAAAATGGACTGGAAAGTAAGTTTCAACGATAAGTCTATTGATTACTCGCAATATAAAATGCCAGGTGAGAAAGGCGCGTTCCCATATTCAAACCTTGATGAGCAACTAGCGGAGTACAATGAAGCTCATGGCGTTTTCTTTGCAAACGGTAAGAGAGTCGAATTGTCTGAGCTACAAGCAGCGACGGCTGAAATTGTAACCAGCAAAAGCGCGCAAAGAGTAAAATCACCCGTAACAAAAGCGAAGATTGCCTACCTAGAAATGACAGACGAAGAACGTCAGGCATTCAAGAAGTGGGTTGCTCAACAATAATCGTTATTGGTAACGACAAAAACTAAAAAAGCAGGCGATTGCCTGCTATTATGTTTTTTGAGGTTTAAGCCTAGAGCTTTATTTCTCGCCACTCCCCTGGCTTTAAATCGTCAAGAACAATGCCGCCCATCGAGTAACGAACTAAACGCAGCGTTGGGAAGCCAATGTGTGCAGTCATGCGACGCACCTGGCGATTTCTTCCCTCAATAATGGTAATGGCTAGCCACGTTGTTGGGATATTTGCCCGAAAACGAACAGGAGGGGTTCTATCCCAGACTTGTGGTTCTGGAATCACTTCAACTTCGGCTGGTAGAGTCATACCATCTTTTAGCTCTACTCCCTTTCTCAATTTTTCAAGATCTTGCTCCTGAGGAGCGCCATCAACTTGAACCCAATAAGTCTTCGGCGATTTTGACTTTGGCTGCGTGAGCTTCGCCTGCAAGATGCCATCGTTAGTGAGTACCATCAAACCTTCGCTGTCTCGGTCCAATCGGCCAGCCGCATAGACATCTTTGATTGGGATATAGTCCGCTAACGTTTTGCGACCATCGCCATCGGTAAATTGACTGAGCGTATCGTAAGGCTTATTGAAAATAATGACTTTACGATCTTTGGGGGCCACTTTTGGCTTTTGGCTTTTTGTTGGGCGATTAGGGCGACGGTCTTGCTGAGTACGAGTCTTCGAGCCATTGCGAGCTCCTGAGTGTTTAAAATGGCCCGTTTTAGACTGGTTACGACTGCGACCTTTTTCCTGACCTGTACGAGATGACATGTTAACTACCCTGCAAAAATGTAAATGAACTGTGTTTGAAAGTTTTAAGTTTTCTCATGATCGGATATGATTTGCGCGCCTAAAACTAACAAACGCGCACAGAATGATAGACTAATTCGTGTTATTTGTTTAATTATATCAGTGCACTCATGGATTCAGAGCTTAGAGCTTCAAACTACAACAAAGAGTGCGAACCGCATGTGGCGTTAGTGAGGAGACATGTACTGCTAACGTGCAGCAATGCGTCAATTAAACCAACTCAGACGCTGAGTTGATCAGCCAACAAGTTGATTAAAAAATAGGGAAATTTCATGCCTACAGAAAAACCTACAATTATCTACACCATCACTGATGAAGCGCCGGCGCTAGCAACTTATTCATTACTACCAATCATTCAATCATTCACAGCATCGTCTGGCATCAATGTAGATACTCGTGATATTTCACTAGCAGGTCGAATTATCGCTAACTTCCCAGAGCATCTAAAAGAAGAACAGCGCATTGGCGATGCGTTGACTGAGCTTGGTGAACTGGCTCAAACTCCAGAAGCAAATATCATCAAGCTGCCTAACATTTCAGCTTCAGTTCCTCAGCTTAAAGCGGCGATTAAAGAGCTTCAGGCGAAAGGTTACGATTTACCAAACTACCCAGAAGAACCGAGCACGTACGAAGAGAAAGCGATTAAAGCGGCTTACGACAAAATCAAAGGTAGTGCGGTTAACCCAGTACTTCGTGAAGGTAACTCAGACCGTCGTGCTCCAACTTCGGTTAAGAACTACGCGAAGAAAAATCCACATTCAATGGGTGCGTGGTCATCAGAGTCTAAGTCTCATGTTGCGAGCATGTCAGACAATGACTTCTTTGGTAGCGAAAAGTCTACGACTATCTCTGGCGCAACAGAGGTCAAAATCGAGTTCGTCGGTAATGACGGTACAGTTAAAGAGCTTAAGCCGGCTTTCCCATTACTAGATAAAGAAGTCATTGACACTTCAGTCATGAAGAAGAAGGCGCTGGTTGAATTTTTCGAGAAAGAGATTGCTGAAGCGAAAGCACAAGACGTGCTGTTGTCTCTTCATATGAAAGCGACGATGATGAAGGTTTCTGACCCAGTCATTTTCGGCCATGCAGTAAAAGTTTACTACAAAGACGTTTTCGATAAATACGGTAAGCTGTTTGAAGAACTGGGCGTTGATGTAAACAATGGCATTGGTGATGTTTACTCGAAAATTGAGTCTCTACCTGAAGCACAAAAAGCAGAAATTGAAGCGGCAATTCAAGCGGTTTACCAAACTCAACCAGAGCTTGCGATGGTTGACTCTGATCGTGGTATCACAAACTTACATGTACCAAGCGACATCATTGTAGATGCTTCTATGCCAGCAATGCTTCGCTCTTCTGGTCAAATGTGGGGACCAGATGGTAAACAAAAAGACACCAAAGCGATGATACCAGATCGTAGCTACGCAGGTATTTACCAAGCGGTGATTGATTTCTGTAAAGAGCACGGTGCATTTGACCCGACCACTATGGGTAGCGTGCCTAACGTTGGCTTAATGGCTCAAAAGGCAGAAGAGTATGGTTCTCACGACAAGACATTTATTCTAGACGCAGCGGGTACTGTTCGCGTTGTTGATACTGCGGGTAACGTATTGTTAGAGCAAGCGGTTGAAGAAGGCGATATCTTCCGTATGTGTCAGGTGAAGGACGCACCAATCCAAGATTGGGTTAAGCTAGCAGTGACTCGCGCACGTGCAACAGGTGTTCCAGCCGTATTCTGGCTAGACGAAAACCGTGCGCACGATGCTGAACTCATTAAGAAAGTAAATACGTACTTACCAGAGCACGATACTGACGGTCTAGAGATTAAGATCCTATCTCCTGTTGATGCTTGTAAGTACTCGCTAGAGCGTATGAAAGCGGGTCTAGATACTATTTCTGTAACGGGTAACGTTCTTCGTGACTATCTAACAGACTTGTTCCCAATTTTAGAGTTAGGCACGTCAGCTAAGATGCTATCTATCGTTCCACTGATGAATGGCGGTGGTCTATTTGAAACAGGTGCTGGTGGTTCTGCTCCTAAGCATGTTCAACAAGTAGAAAAAGAGAATCACCTTCGTTGGGATTCTTTAGGTGAGTTCTTAGCACTAGCTGCATCCCTAGAACATCTAAGTGTGGTGGCAAACAACCCGAAAGCACAAGTTTTGGCGGATACGCTAGACAAAGCGACTGGTGAGTTTTTAGATACCAACAAGTCTCCGTCACGTAAAGTGGGCGAATTAGATAACCGCGGTAGTCATTTCTACCTCGCACTTTACTGGGCGAAAGCACTTGCCGAGCAAACAGACGATGCTGATCTCGCTGCTGAGTTTGCACCGATTGCGAAAGCGTTGTCAGAGCATGAAGAAAAAATCGTCGCTGAGCTAAACAACGCACAGGGTGTGAAAGGAGAACTGGGCGGTTACTACCTGCTAGACGATGCATTGGTTTCTAAGTTGATGCGCCCAAGCGAAACCTTTAACGCGATCATTAACAAGTAAAATAGATGAAAAGAGCACGTCGCTTTCGATGTGTTTCTTATTTTATCAATACTTTGTATGTGGTCTATCTGCATTTCATAAGCTACAAATAGTAAGAAACCCGCTATCTTGGCGGGTTTATTTTTCTCTTCAGAACATCAAAATGATGTTTCGAGAGCAATATTTTTATTTTTCGACAGCGCTCTAATTATTTGGCTTGACCTTCAAGAGGCACGACGCTACTCGCGTGACAGCCTTTGGGACCTTTTTCAATCTCGTATGAGACTTGTTGGCCTGCTTTCAGTGTACGATAACCGTCCATCTGGATAGTTGAGTAGTGGGCAAAGATATCTCCCTCTTCTTCATCTGAACAAATAAACCCAAATCCTTTGGCATTGTTAAACCACTTTACTGTACCTGTAGCCATGCTTTTACATCCCTCATGCATTTTTTACTGAGTTGTTACAACAACCAAGTTATACCTTTAACCTGGTACTACTATTGTCAGCGAACGCTAACAAACATCTAGTCAATGAGAAATCACATTCACCAAGCTGCTTAAAAACAAATGGATTCAAAATGACGATTTATGCATCAACACTTTCCACTGTAGTCAATGAATCCCGACAGTCAATAGCATTAAGCAACAAACAGAAACATAATTGAAAACAAATCACTTTTGAGATTAACAAATTTGCAAACAGTTTTTCGTATATACGCGGAAGTTTGGTCAATTAGCCTGCAAAGTAGTATTCACTGGAAAAACCATACTGTTCGTGTTGCTTATGATAGATGAATCCTCTAACTGAATAAAAAATGAAGTTTTCGTGATAATTACCCCATTCTCAGTTAGGAAGTGTGATCTCGGTAGAAGACTGAGAGATGTTTCGCAATAGCTCGGAGGGGGTAAAAAGAAAGTTATTTTATAAGTAAAAATGTGTAACTTATCGACAAGCATCTTTTATTTGCGCCCCCTCAAGACCTGCATTAGTCTCTATATTAGGTAGCAACTTTTATCGATCAAAGATCGAATTCGGTGCCATATCTCACTACACCGCGCTGCACGCTTGTGGTAGATTGTTTTTATAGGTCGAAAACATCAACCCTTTGATACGATATCTTTGAATTGCCATGAGTAAAAATTTTGAATGGGTCACTCCGGACTCTGATCTTCTGGAGCGAGAAAGTACGAAAGTTCAGCCACCTAAGCTGTACAATGTTGTACTAAATAATGATGACTATACACCTATGGATTTCGTCATAGAGGTACTTGAGCGATTCTTTTCACATGACATTGATAAAGCGACTCAGATCATGCTCAAGATTCACTATGAAGGAAAGGCAATCTGTGGCACATACAGTGCAGAAATTGCCGAAACAAAAGTAGCGCAAGTTACGATGTACGCAAGGGAAAATGAACATCCGCTACTTTGCACTATGGAGCAAGCGTAAACAAAGAAGACTTGCTCGAACAACCCAAGTTGTTTTTTCGGGAGGTACTTATGCTAAATAAAGAACTAGAGTCAAGCCTTAACGGTGCATTTGCTCGGGCGCGAGATAAACGCCACGAGTTTATGACTGTCGAACACCTCCTACTTGCATTATTGGAAAATGATGCAGCTAAGGAAGCCCTTTTAGCTTGTAAAGCGGATCTTGACGCTTTACGTAACGAACTCGATATATTCATCGATCAAACTACGCCTCTTATCCCAGACAGTGATGAGACGCGTGAAACCCAGCCGACTTTGAGTTTTCAACGTGTGCTACAACGCGCCGTCTTTCATGTACAGTCGTCTGGCCGCAACGAAGTAACAGGTGCAAACGTGCTTGTGGCGATCTTCAGTGAGCAAGAGTCGCATGCCGCCTACCTACTGAAGAAAAACGACATCTCCCGATTAGATATTGTTAACTTTATCTCCCATGGTATTACTAAAGCGTCAGGTGCAAGCGAAGACCCATCATCAGATTCGTTCAGTTCAGAGAGTGTCGAAGAGCCGAATTCTGAAGAACGTTTGGAAAGCTTTGCGACTAACCTTAATCAGGTCGCTAAAGATGGCAATATCGATCCACTGATTGGTCGCGATAAAGAGCTAGAGCGCACTATTCAAGTACTTTGCCGCCGCCGCAAGAATAACCCATTACTAGTGGGTGAAGCCGGGGTAGGTAAAACAGCCATCGCAGAAGGTCTTGCTTGGCGAATTGTAGAAGGGCAGGTCCCGGAAGTTATTCAAAACAGCGTGATTTACTCATTGGATATTGGTTCTCTATTGGCTGGTACTAAGTACCGTGGTGATTTTGAAAAACGCTTCAAGGCAATTTTGAAACAGCTTGAAAAAGAAGAAGATGCAATTTTGTTCATCGATGAGATACACACAATCATCGGTGCGGGTGCGGCTTCTGGTGGTCAAGTTGATGCCGCAAACCTTATCAAACCTCTACTAAGTAGCGGTAAGTTGCGTTGTATCGGCTCGACTACATACCAAGAATACAGCAACATTTTCGAGAAAGAGCGTGCGTTGTCCCGTCGTTTCCAAAAGATTGACGTTGTAGAGCCTTCTCTGGATGACACAACTAAAATCTTGATGGGCTTGAAGCCGAAGTACGAAGCACACCATGAAGTACGTTACACCAATAAAGCACTGCGTGCCGCGGTAGAACTTTCGGCGAAATACATCAATGAACGTCATTTACCAGATAAAGCCATTGATGTCATTGATGAAGCTGGCGCTCGCAGTCGTCTTGCTCCTGCAAGCCGCCGTAAGAAAACGGTTGGTGTTGCCGATATCGAAGCGATGGTTGCCAAGATGGCACGAATCCCAGAGAAGTCGGTTTCTTCTTCAGATAAAGACATCTTGAAGAACCTAGATAGCAAGATGAAGATGTTGGTATTTGGCCAAGATAATGCGATTGATGCATTATCCGAAGCGATCAAGCTGACACGTGCAGGTTTGGGCGTGGATAACAAACCAGTTGGTTCATTCTTGTTTGCTGGCCCTACTGGGGTGGGTAAAACAGAGGTGACGGTGCAGCTATCTAAGCTTCTAGGGATCGAGCTACTTCGTTTTGATATGTCGGAATATGGTGAGCGTCACTCCGTGAGTCGCTTAATTGGTGCACCTCCTGGTTATGTCGGTTACGACCAAGGTGGCTTGCTAACAGACGCTGTTATCAAGCACCCACATTCAGTCGTATTACTCGATGAGATTGAGAAAGCGCATCCAGATATCTTTAATTTGCTATTGCAAGTGATGGATAATGGTACGCTAACGGACAACAACGGTCGTAAAGCAGACTTCCGTAATGTCATCCTCGTTATGACAACCAACGCGGGTGTGGCTGAAACTGAGAAGAAATCAATTGGTTTGATTCAGCAAGACAACAGTCACGATGCGATGGCGGAAATTAAGAAGGTATTCACTCCTGAGTTCCGTAACCGTCTTGATAACATCATCTGGTTTAACAGCCTTGATGAAAGCGTTATCCATCAAGTTGTTGATAAGTTTATTGTTGAACTGCAGGTGCAACTTGATGCTCGTGGCGTATCAATGGAGGTATCGCAAGATGCACGCCATTGGTTAGCGAATAAAGGTTATGATAAGGCGATGGGTGCTCGCCCAATGGGACGCGTTATCCAAGAGCAACTTAAGAAACCTTTGGCTAATGAATTGTTGTTTGGCTCTCTAGTCGACGGCGGCACTGTGAAAGTAACACTAGTGAATGACACACTTAAATTTGAATATTTGAGTGAGAAAGAGGCAGCGATGCATTAATCGCTGCCCCGTAAGGGAAGTAAAAGCGCACGATTTTATCGTGCGCTTTTTGTTTGTCTGAACCTACTCGGAAATAAAAATCATGCAATAAAAAACGGAGCAAACTGCTCCGTTTTTTATTGCATCCGAAAATCAGAGATTAACGAGCGCGGAAGACGATGCGGCCTTTTGACAGGTCGTATGGAGTCATCTCTACAGTTACTTTGTCACCCGTTAGGATACGGATGTAGTTCTTACGCATCTTGCCAGAGATGTGAGCAGTCACAACGTGACCGTTTTCAAGTTCAACACGGAACATAGTGTTTGGTAGAGTGTCAAGGACCGTGCCTTGCATCTCGATTACGTCTTCTTTAGCCATTTAATCCTCTTTAGAAATTAGGCAATATTAGCGGGCTATATTCTGCCGCTAAATAGTAATTATGTAAAGTTGAGGCGTATTCTACCCTCGCCAACGCTGATTTACTAGCCTTTGGTGGCGTTGAAAGCGTGTTTTATAGTTCATTGCTGGACACTCATCAATCTGATAACCCAAATAAAGCCACTGTTGTTTGTTTTCTTGGCAGTATTTTATTTGATAGAGCACTGCCAAAGTGCCAAGAGATAACGGGTAGTCAGGGTCAAAAAAAGTATAAAATGCACTCGAACATTGAGTCATTACATCCGTTACCGCAATGGCGAGTAATTGATTTGACTCATCGTAAATATGCAAAAATGAAGTGGTCAACCAGCTGGTTTGGGCAAACCGATAAAATTCATCACGCTTTGGTGGATACATAGTGCCGTTTTTATGCCGTTTGCAGATGTACCAACTGTAAAGCGCAAACCATTCCTCATCCATTTCAGGTTTCATTTCCCAACGTAAAGGCTGTGCTTTACTGAGCAGCCTCTTCTGACTTTTTGATAGTCTAACGTCTGGAATCGAGACTCGAATTGGCTGGCAAGCGGTGCAATGCTCGCAGTGCGGTTTATATATGGTATCTCCACTACGACGAAAACCGTTAGCCATCAGTAGTTGATAGTTTTCTTCAGTATGCAGCCCTGCATCAAGTGCCACCGCCACACGCTCTTGCCGTTCAGGCAAGTAACTGCAAGGGTGATTATTCGTTAATCCAATTCGAATATGTTGTATATCCGTACTCATACTGAATCCTGCAAAACTTGGGGCTTATAGGTATCAAATAGTGTTTGTTTTTCTCTTAAAGATAGTAGTTTTTGCATAAACTCGTTACGCTCTAGTTCAAATGCGCCAAGTGATGCCAAGTGCGAGTTCATAACCTGACAATCGATTAATTGACCTTGCTTTGACGCCAAATGGTTGCATAAGTACCACAATGCAATTTTAGATGCGTTATCTTTTAGGCTAAACATCGACTCTCCGCAAAAAAGTTGACCAACGCAGATGCCATATAGTCCCCCAATGAGCTCGTTGTCATGCCATACTTCTACAGAGTGACAGTGACCAAGTTTAGCTAACTCAATATAAGACGCTTGCATTTCCTCGTTGAGCCAAGTTTCCTCTGCAGGACGTGTTGATGAACATAGTCTAATCACTTCTTCTGTCGCGAAATTGAGTGTTACTTTATAGTTATGTTTACGCTGAAATTTTTTGAGACTTTTAGACGGTTTAAACTCTAAGGGATCAAAAACAGCGCGAGGGGAAGGGCTCCACCATAGAATAGGTTCTCCAGGACCATACCAAGGGAAAATGCCTTGATAGTAACCATTGAGGATTCTCATGGGATCTAAGTCACCGCCAAAAGCAAGCAAACCATTGGGATCGCTGAGTGCTTTATACGGTGAGGGAAAGTTGAACGTATCATCGAGTTCAGTTAAATAAATAGCCATAAGAAGTCGTTACCAACATTAGAGTCAGAGGAGTTTATGATGACCTGGTCAAGAAATATTGTGAAAGTATGGCTTTGGATCATACTGTTTTTCCCACTTGCCGCCAACGCAGCATATGAAAGAAATGTTGCCAAGCCGGTAAATGAAGTGGTGTATGGGAAGATTGACTCTGTCCGTTATATTACTCAGCAAGAGGTCGTTCAATCGAAAAATAATGGTTGGAAAACGCTACTTGGTGCCACAATAGGCGGTTTAGTCGGCAATCAATTTGGTGGTGGTACTGGACGAGAAGTTGCGACGGCAGTGGGTGCACTTGCAGGTGCAGCGGTTGCACAAAATCAAAGTAATTACCAATACACGGTTGAATATAAGTTAGTTGAGCTACTCATCAAAGTGAAGGGCGACAAGCTGATTAATGTTATCCAAGATGTTGATAAAAATATGCTATTTAGTCGAGGGGATGAAGTTCGTATCTTATATTTTGATGATGGAGTCAGGGTTGATATCACTTATTAATCCTACGTTATTTTAACCTAAGGTAGCCTAACCAGGCATGCACAGTAGGGCTGGCTTATCGTCAAATAAAGTCGAAATAGCTTGCTGTTTCGTCGCGCCTCTTTCGCTCTTATTTACATCGCTGGCAATGCCTTTAATTCTGCATCTTTAGGCTACTTGAGTATATTCATAAATTAGCGCCGATTTGCTCTGGTTTTGTCGTGTTTTTTTGGGTAGTCTGAATTCACGAAGAATTGTTTAGCTCTCATAAAAAATCGTATGTTGAGGGCACAAAGGATTATCAACTTTTAATGGAAAGCCTAACGTTACAACCTATCAATAAAATTCAAGGGGAAGTGAATCTTCCTGGCTCTAAAAGCGTTTCTAATCGAGCTCTTTTACTTGCTGCTCTTGCTACAGGCAGAACTCGCCTTACTAACCTCCTCGACAGTGATGATATCCGTCATATGCTGAATGCGCTGACTAAACTAGGCGTTCAATTCCAACTTTCCGAAGATAAAACAGAATGTCTCGTTGAAGGCCTTGGGCGTCCGTTTTCTGTCTCAGAACCGGTAGAGTTATTTCTCGGTAATGCTGGCACTGCGATGCGACCATTAGCTGCGGCTCTTTGTCTTGGGGAAGGGGAGTATGTACTGACGGGCGAACCTCGTATGAAAGAGCGTCCAATTGGTCACCTTGTCACGGCACTGAAAGATGCTGGTGCGAACGTTGAGTACATGGAAAACGAGAACTTTCCGCCTCTCAAAATAGTCGGTACTGGCCTAAAAGCAGGTACAGTTTCTATCGATGGATCCATTTCAAGTCAGTTCTTGACCGCTTTCTTAATGTCTGCGCCATTGGCTGAAGGTGAAATGCGCATCAACATCGAAGGCGAGTTGGTTTCTAAGCCTTATATCGATATCACCCTGCATATCATGAAGCAGTTTGGGGTCGATGTGATCAACAACGACTATCAAGAGTTTGTGATTCCTGCCGGTCAGCAATACATCGCTCCAGGTGATTTCTTGGTTGAAGGTGACGCGTCTTCTGCTTCTTACTTCTTGGCGGCTGCAGCCATCAAAGGCGGAGAAGTTAAAGTCACGGGTATCGGTAAAAACAGCATTCAAGGTGATATTCAATTTGCTGATGCGCTTGAAAAAATGGGTGCAGAAATTGAATGGGGTGATGACTACGTAATTTCACGTGTTGGTCAATTGAAAGGCATCGATATGGATTACAACCATATCCCTGATGCTGCAATGACCATCGCGACAACAGCGCTATTTGCCGAAGGCACTACTGCTATTCGTAACGTTTATAACTGGCGTGTAAAAGAAACAGACCGTTTGTCAGCTATGGCGACGGAATTACGTAAAGTTGGTGCGGAAGTGGAAGAAGGGGAAGACTACATCATCGTCAAACCTGTCTCTCAGTTAAAGCATGCTGCAATTGATACTTACGATGATCATCGAATGGCGATGTGTTTTTCGCTGGTGGCACTTAGTGATACGCCTGTGACGATTAACGATCCAAAGTGTACGTCGAAAACGTTCCCTGACTACTTCGACAAACTTAAGGCTTTAAGCTGCTAAATATTCTGACCTGAAACAGTAAAGCCAGAGTGAATAACACTCTGGCTTTTTTTGTTTTCCGCTACTATTTAACCAGCGTAAATTCCTTGGAAAGGTGATGCGCTAAGTATTTGAACATATTGAATACTGCAGTCGTATTTGAAGTTGGTAAACCTTTGTCATCAAGGAAGTATTCACCTTTAAAAACTAAAACACCTTCTTTTTCTTCTACGCTTGTTGCTCGCATCCCTTCGATGTAATCATCGTGTTCTTGGATGATTTGGTTAGCGATCAAAAGAAGGTCGAACTCTTCGATAAACGTTCTATCAGACATACTTTTTCTACCATTCATTTCAGTTGAGAACGCTGAGTATACCTACAACTAAAATGGGTTTGCATGATTAATTCAGTCAATCGTTCACTTAGCCTAAACAGATCAATTTTTAGAGTGTAAGTATGATTAGTTGGAGGATATGGAAGAGCCACTGAACGAAACTATTTTGTGATGGGTAACAAAATTTATTGCATTGGATTAGCGGATGCTAAGTTTGCCTGTTTAGATATGCCGCTCAATACCTTTCAGAACCCTGTCTCTTTGAAGTATAAAGACGATGAATTGTCAACCAATCGGATCTGAATTTCAAAAAAGCAGTTGATCTTCTTTTCATCTCGCACAATAGTAAAAAAAGAAGCAATGAAATAGAACATTATGCGGGTGGCCTTTAAACAAGGTTTCTACCCGCATTATTATGAAGGACGTTAGAGTCAGTTATGGGTAAATCACTCGTTATAGTGGAGTCACCAGCCAAGGCAAAGACGATAAATAAGTACCTTGGTAAAGACTTTATTGTTAAGTCTAGTGTTGGTCATGTGCGTGATCTGCCTACGGCCGGTCAAAGCACTGGTGAGAAAAAAGCCGCAGCCATCTCAACAAAAGGGATGAGTCCGGAAGAGAAAGCGCGCGTTAAAAAAGAGAAAGACCGCAAAGCGTTGATCAAAAAAATGGGGATTAACCCATATCATGACTGGGAAGCGAATTACCAAATCCTTCCAGGCAAAGAAAAAGTTGTCAACGAACTACAAAAACTCGCCAAAGACGCAGATTGCGTTTATCTCGCAACCGATTTGGACCGCGAAGGGGAAGCAATCGCATGGCACCTTCGTGAGATCATAGGTGGCGATGAAGAGCGATACAAACGTGTAGTTTTTAACGAAATTACGAAAAACGCGATCCAACAAGCTTTCCAGACACCTGGAGAGCTGAACATGGATGGTGTTAATGCCCAACAAGCGCGTCGCTTCATGGACCGTGTCGTTGGTTTTATGGTTTCACCTTTACTTTGGAAGAAAGTGGCTCGTGGTTTATCTGCTGGTCGCGTGCAGTCTGTTGCGGTGAAACTATTAGTTGAGCGTGAGCGTGAGATTAACGCGTTTGTACCAGAAGAATTCTGGGATATTCATGCGAATACGAAAACGAAAGACAAAGCGGACTTTAAACTACTTGTTGCTCAGAAAGATGGTTCTGCGTTTAAGCCAGTTAATGAGGCAGAAACCAAAGCAGCGATGTCTGTGCTTGAGAATGCAAGTTACGAAGTATGTAAGCGTGAAGATCGCCCGACGAAGAGCAAGCCTTCAGCACCTTACATCACCTCTACGCTTCAACAGGCAGCGAGTACACGTCTTGGCTACGGCGTGAAAAAGACCATGATGCTAGCTCAGCGCCTCTATGAGGCCGGTTACATCACTTATATGCGTACGGACTCGACTAACCTAAGTGCCGAGGCTGTGGACGCTGTACGTGACTTTATTGGTTCTGAATTTGGTGATAAGTACTTACCAGCGAAACCGCTGACGTATGGCAGTAAAGAAGGGGCACAGGAAGCGCACGAAGCGATCCGTCCTTCAAATGTGGGTGTTAAAGCGGAAGACCTGCAAGGTGTCGATGCTGATGCGCACAAACTTTACGCTTTGATTTGGAATCAGTTTGTTGCGTGTCAAATGACGCCAGCAGAATACGATTCAACAACCATCAGCGTAAAAGCAGCAGAATACACGCTTAAAGCGAAAGGCCGTATCCTTAAATTTGACGGCTGGACTCGTGTACAACGTCCAATGGGCAAAAACGAGGATACAATCCTTCCTGCGGTACAACTTGGCGATAAGCTAAGCTTAGAGTCACTTGACCCTAAACAGCACTTTACAAAGCCACCTGCGCGCTACACTGAAGCAGCACTGGTTAAAGAGCTGGAAAAACGAGGCATTGGCCGTCCTTCGACTTATGCATCGATCATTTCTACGATTCAAGATCGTGGTTACGTAAAAGTTGATCAGCGTCGTTTCTACGCCGAAAAAATGGGCGAAATTGTTACCGACCGCCTTGATGACAGCTTTAACGATTTAATGAACTACGACTTCACTGCCCGCATGGAACAGAAACTGGACCAAATCGCGGAAGGTGAAGTGAACTGGAAAGCAGTGCTAGATAACTTCTTTGCTGATTTCACTGGCGATCTTGAAAAAGCGGAATTGGATGAGTCAGAAGGCGGTATGAAGCTAAACCATATCGTCATGACGGATATCGAATGTCCGACGTGTGGGCGCCCAATGGGTATCCGCACCGCTTCGACAGGTGTGTTCTTAGGCTGTTCAGGTTACGCGTTACCACCTAAAGAGCGTTGTAAGACAACCATCAACTTGGGTGATGAAGAAGGCATTATTAACGTTTTAGAAGAAGACGTTGAAACGGCCGCGCTTCGTGCTAAAAAGCGTTGTCCGATCTGTGAAACGGCGATGGATGCGTACCTGATTGATGACAAGCGTAAGATGCATGTTTGTGGTAATAACCCGAACTGTGAAGGCTACCTTGTTGAATACGGTGAGTTCAAAGTCAAAGGCTATGATGGTCCAGTTGTTGAATGTGACAAATGTGGCTCTGATATGGTGCTTAAGAACGGTCGCTTTGGTAAATACATGGACTGTACGAGTGAAACGTGTAAGAACACTCGTAAGATTCTGAAGAATGGCGAAGTCGCGCCACCGAAAGAAGATCCTGTTCATTTCCCCGAGTTGCCTTGTGAAAACTCAGATGCGTATTTCGTACTTCGTGATGGTGCTTCAGGTCTATTTATGGCGGCAAGCAACTTCCCGAAATCGCGCGAGACACGTGCTCCTTTGGTTGCTGAACTGGCACGTTTTGAAGAGCGTTTACCTGAGAAGTTCAAATACCTAGCGACCGCACCGCAAGAAGATCCTGATGGTCGTCCTGCAGTCGTACGTTTTAGTCGCAAAACAAAAGAGAACTACGTTCGTTCGGAAGAGAACGGCAAACCATCTGGTTGGACAGCGCTCTTTGTTGAAGGTAAGTGGGAAGTCACAGATAAGCGTAAAAAAGCGAAAGCATAAAAATGCATCATTAAAGTAATGTAAAAAGGCAGCGATATCGCTGCCTTTTTTGCGTAGGGGCCGACAGTTTTCTCCTGCGCATTCTTCCTCTAATCGACCTTTCCTCACTTTAACAAGCACCATTGTCGCTAGAAAACACCAGAGTCACGATTTATTAGTAGCGAACGTATTTTTTATGTAAAAAACATTCGTCGTAACTTTCATTTTGCGTTCATGTATTTGTTATATATTAAGCTCAAAAAGTCGGTCGTGTAGTGAATCCGTTCGTAAATTGTTTTCATAATGTAATCGTTTGCTTTTGCATGTGTGATCTAGATATCGTCTTGAGTAAGCAAGAACTGTATGGAACACAGAATGGCGTATTAAAAATTGTAATTTAGAACCTGCTTAGATAATTTATTACAAAAATTAGTGCAACTGTGTGCATTTTGCGTCGAAAAATAAGAAAAGAGTGGACGTTGCATACTGGAAGTGCCGTAGCTTTTTTATCGTGTTGTAAGAGTTCAAAGAAACTCCTGATACGGTTACTAAATGTATTCGCTTGACTCCCCGAGTATGACTCATTCAAGCGAGTACCAAATCCAAGCTATAACGATATGGAGAACAACAAATGGCTGGTGTTTTGGGAATGATTCTTGCTGGCGGTGAAGGCTCTCGTTTGAGACCTTTAACAGAATCTCGTAGTAAACCTTCGGTACCGTTTGGTGGTAGCTATCGATTGATCGATTTTGCTCTAAACAATTTTGTAAATGCGGATTTAATGCGCATTTACGTCCTCACCCAATTTAAATCTCAATCTTTGTTCCATCATTTAAAAAAGGGCTGGAACATTAATGGCATCACTGACCGCTTTATCGATCCTATTCCTGCTCAAATGCGCACTGGTAAGCGTTGGTACGAAGGAACGGCGGACGCGATCTATCAAAACCTCCGTTTTATGGAACTAGAGGAGCCGGATCAAGTTTGTATTTTTGGTTCTGACCATATCTATAAGATGGATATTAAACAAATGCTGAACTTCCACTCAGAGAAACAGGCTTCTCTCACGGTATCGGCATTGCGTATGCCACTAAAAGAGGCGTCGCAATTTGGGGTTATCGAAGTGGACAGTGAAGGTCGCATGATAGGCTTTGAAGAGAAACCAGCAAACCCGAAGTCGATTCCTGGCGATCCTGATTACGCTTTAGTTTCAATGGGTAACTACGTTTTTGAAGCTCAGGTGTTATTCTCTGAGTTGGTTGAAGATGCGGATAATGAAGCTTCGTCACATGATTTTGGGAAGGACATTATTCCTAAGATGTTCCCTCGAGGTGACGTGTTCGTGTATGACTTCAGTACTAACAAAATCAGCGGTGAAAGAGAAGAGGTGTACTGGCGTGATGTGGGAACCATTGATGCATACTGGGAGGCGCACATGGATCTGCTAGAAAAAGACGCACCGTTTTCACTATATAACCGTAAATGGCCGCTGCATACTTATTATCCTCCACTGCCGCCAGCGACATTTACAGACTCTGATAATGGCCGTGTTCAGATCATCGACAGTTTGGTATGTAATGGCAGTTACGTCAGAGGCTCAAGAATAGAAAAGTCGGTGCTTGGGTTCCGCAGTAATATTGCATCTGCTTGCGATATCAGCGAATGTATCCTTCTTGGTGACGTGAAAATTGGCGAAGGCTGTGTTTTACGTCGTGTGATTGTCGATAAGGATGCCGATATTGCTCCTGGTACTCAGATTGGTGTGAATCTTCAAGAAGATAAAAAACACTTCCATGTGTCTGAGGAGGGCATTGTTGTTATTCCGAAAGGAGCTCGAGTTGGCTACTAACAACTTATCTATTCTGTTTGTAGCTTCTGAGGTTGAAGGTCTCATTAAAAGTGGTGGCTTGGCAGACGTTGCCAAGGCACTACCGGAAGCCCTTCAAAACCTACAGCAAGACGTAAGAATTACCATCCCTGCGTACAGCAGTATTGATAAACTCGCTGACGCAGAAGTTGTATTAGAAACAGAACTAACATCATGGCCGCATACGGAGTATCGAGTTCTGCGGCTCATGCTAGGTCAAAATCCTGTTTATCTGATTGATTGTCAGCCGTATTTCAATCGACCATCGATGTATGCGGAGAACAACCAAGCGTATACCGATAACGGTGAGCGCTTTGCGTTTTTTAGTGCGGCATGTTTAGACATGTTGCCGAAGCTTGCTTTTCAGCCGGATATCATACACGCGAACGATTGGCACACTGGTCTTGTTCCATTTTTGCTCAAGCACAGGTATGGCAATGATCCGTTTTTTGCTCATACTAAAAGCGTCATTTCAATTCACAATGCGGTCTTTAAAGGCGTATTTAGTTATGAAGACGTGCAGTGCTTGCCAGAGTTTCATTGTCGAAACGTTCCCGATGCTGCGGTGAGTGCAACGCATATTACGATGCTCAAAGCTGGTGTAATGAATGCAGATAAGATAAACGCGGTCAGCCCTACGTACGCAGAGGAACTCAAAACAGAGCTTGGCAGTCATGGAATGGCTTGGGAGTTTCAGCAACGCGCGCAGGACTTAGTTGGTATTTTGAACGGTTGTGATTACAGTGCTTGGAACCCGGAAACGGATACTTACTTGCCAGTTAATTACTGCGCTGACCAACAAAGTATGACGCAAGGCAAGAAAGCGTGTAAACAAGCATTACAGCTGCGGCTAAATTTGCCTGAAAAAGATGTTGCTATGTTTGGTATGGTTTGTCGGTTGACCCAGCAGAAAGGTGTGCATTACTTATTGCCTGCTTTGGCTGATTTTTTGAAGCACGATGTTCAACTAGTTGTCGTTGGGACCGGAGACCCTGTACTAGCCGCTCAGCTAGAAGAGGTTGCTGCACAGTTTTCTAGTAAATTTGTCTTCGTAGAAGCTTATGATAATGAACTTGCGCATATCGTTGAAGCGGGTTCTGATTTCTTTCTGATGCCTTCTGAGTTTGAACCATGTGGTTTGAATCAAATCTATAGTATGTCTTACGGTACATTGCCGATAGTACGTGGTGTCGGTGGTCTAAAAGACAGCGTCAACGATTATGATGTGAACCCTTCTGAAGCGACGGGGTTTGTTTTTTTCGAACCGACACCGCAGGCATTGTTGTTAACGATGCTAAGGGCACTGTTGCTCTATGCTCAAAACGAACCTGAAGTGAATAAAGTACAGTTGCACGCGATGCAACAAGATTTTTGTTGGCAAAAGGCCGCAGAAGCTTATTTGCAACTTTACAATTCGGCGTTAAATTGACTTAAAATTGTAACGAAAGGCACCGAATGAGGTGCCTTTATTATCTTGAGTAAGGGGAGTGTGGTAGGATGGCTTTTTACTCAATAGCACGACCTTTTTGATACTTGAATATGACCCAGCCGCTACTTTTTCATAAAACCTATTTGCACCCTACTAGTCATGAGTGGGTTGTATTTGTGCATGGTGCTGGCGGTAGCTCTTCTATCTGGTTCAAGCAAATCAAAGCTTACAAGCAACATTTTAACTTATTGCTGATCGATTTAAGAGGTCATGGAAAGTCAAATCAGTTACTTAAAGAGCTCATTGCCAGCCGTTATACCTTTACGGAAGTTACCCAAGATATTTTGAAAGTATTGGACCATTTAAAGATCCAATCCGCTCATTTTGTCGGTATGTCACTTGGTACCATTATTGTTCGAAACCTTGCTGAATTATCAGCAGAACGCGTGCGTTCAATGGTACTCGGTGGTGCTGTCACAAGGCTCAATACTCGTTCTCAAATATTGGTTAAATTAGGTAATTTTTGTAAGCACATTCTGCCGTACATGTGGCTCTACAAACTTTTTGCGTACATTGTTATGCCACAGAGAAGCCAGCGAGAGTCTCGCCATCTTTTTATTCGTGAGGCCAAGAAGCTTTGCCAAAAAGAATTTAAACGTTGGTTTATTCTTGCTGCTGATGTAAATCCTTTAATGAAGTATTTTAAAGATCGAGAGTTACCCATTCCCACACTCTATTTAATGGGCGACAGAGATTACATGTTTATTAAGCCTGTTAAAGAAATGGTTGCGGCGCATAAGCTTAGTGTTTTACGAGAGATCCCCAACTGTGGTCATGTCTGTAATGTTGAGCGCCCTGAAGATTTCAACCAACATTCCATCGAATTTATTAAGCAGCAAACGGTTTCTGCTTAGCGCTTAATAAATCGATTGAATAGGAGTAGGGGAGTTATTAAGGCTCCCCTATTTGATGTCCACATTGCCAACAAGCACCAAACTGCCCCTCGTTTACCTCATGGCACTTCGGGCACTGCCAATCTTGATACTCATTTCCATCGGATTGTTTGCGGTAGGCTTGTACTATTCCTTCTGCTTTTACTTGTTGTTTGGCGTCAAAAAGCCAGACATAAGGATCGGTATCATCACTAAACGGCAGCTCTCCTTTTAAACCGAAAATGCCTTCTCCGCGGACTTCACAGTAGACTTGCTCGGTTTTCAATAATTCGCACACGATATGCGCTTCTGCTGGGTTTTTAGCAATGAATATTTTCATTAAACACGTCCACTTACTAATTATGAGTTTTGCTGACTCGGTGTTGGCCTTACTTTATTCATAACCCATTTAGTGATGATTGGAAACAGCCCCAGTAACGCAAAAGAGGCCAATACCGCAGGTGAAATAATGCCTGACAGGCTTTCAATTGTTGCTAGCTGAGTACCGGCGTTTAAGTAAACTGCAGTGCCTGGCAACATACCTACTTGGCTAGTAAGGTAAAATCGACCTACAGACATTGGCGTTAAGCCCATCAACAAGTTGATAAGAAAGAAAGGGAATACCGGAATGAGACGCAAGGAAAATAGATAAAATGCACCGTCCTTTTCGACACCTTGGTTAATTGCGATTAACTTATTGCCGAACTTGTTTTGTACCCAGTCACGCAGCAAATATCGGCTGCTTAAAAATGCTAGCGTTGCACCCACAGTACTGGCGAAAGAAACCAGTAATAAGCTCGTCCAAAAACCGAATAGGGCCGCACCAAGTAATGTAACCACAGCAGCACCAGGAATAGAAAAAGCGGTAATTGCAATGTAGGCAAAAAAGTAAATAGCTGCCGAAAAAACAAAGTTCTGATCGATGTATGTGGTCAGCGCTTCTTGTTGGGCTTTTGCATTTTCCAACGTTAAATACTGACTAAAGTTAACGCCTAAAAAGATAATGATCGCGACCAGTATTAGGCCTAATATCAGTTTCTTATTCATATTTATGATTCCAATTTGGGATATATGTAATAAGACAGAAGGAAAGTCGAAAAAATTTCACAAAAAAACCGCAGATTAGACTGCGGTTTTACAAGATAGTTTTTAAGGCCGACTTTTATTGGAGGCCGTTCATCAACTCATCTCGGCGAGCTTGAGGCACAACGCTCCAATGAGTACCGTTAATAGCCCCTTCTAGTGCCCATAACAGCTCAATGTTGACGGTTGCAGAGTGCGTATCTCTTATCGCTTTATAAGCGTTAAGTGCACCTTCCTCTTCCAGTTTTTCTACTGACTCAATGCCTGCTTTTTTTAGCATGCGTTCAGTCGCCAGTCGTAAGTTAGGCAAATCTTTTAAGCGATTAGGCTTTGTAGTTGCTTGCTGTTCTTTTTCAAGCTTTGCCTTTTTCAACGATTGGTTAGCTACTTCGATTAAGCGTTCGCTAGACTCCCATAAATCGTTGGAAATTGCGTAGTACTTTGTAACGACTGGGAAGCCACGTTTTTTATAAACGTAAGGCTTTAGCCCTTGTTTCTCGAAGTCAGATGAAGTTTGTTGGTCTGCTCTTATATGAAGCTGATTATTTACAACTAGTGCAAACATTGTTTCATCAGCGAATAGTCCGAAGCCACCAAACATTGAGCGCGACTTGATATTACCAAGTGCCTCAAATAGCTTCATAGAGTCTTTGAGTATCGGTTTATCCATGTTTTGTTATCTCGGTGTAATTAATATTACGCCACCAAAAGTCAGGTCCGAGAGAGTAGCAAACATGTGCAAAAGCAATGTCATTACAGGGTAAAGTCATCGCTTGCACACTTGCCATCGGTAACCCCGCTACCTTCCATATAGTACTATGGTTCAGGCCGGAGGCTTTGCGTCCCACCCTTTCGAATGGTTTGCCCTGTGCGTGACAGAATGAGCATACTTCGTATATTGAATTAACATCACGTTTTACCCGTAAAAGTGTGATTCCGGTTCAATAAAAAGTGTCGACAAGCGCATGTTTGTGCATATTTGAGAATAAGGCGGGATGATCTCGAGGTTGTGAGGGAGTGTGATTTACCTACATATAAAACAGAGACTTAGAGATTCGAGATTTTTTGTCTAACAAACCTAAGTCAGGGAAAAGTTATTTAGAGATGAAAAATAAGCGCCCTTTTAGAGCGCTTATTTGACATCGTTATATTTGGCGAATTTTAGTTCATTTTCTTCACGGTGTTTCGAATTACAAGCTCAGGTTGCATTTCGAAAATGCGCTTTTCGTGTTCTTTATCTTTGATTCGCTCAAGTAGGATCTCGAACGCATTTTTACCCACACGACGTTTAGGTTGGTGGATAGTGGTTAACGGTGGAGAGAAGTATTCCGCAAGCTCGATGTTGTCGTAGCCGATCACTGAAATATCATCAGGAACTTTGATACCGTTTTGTTGTAAGCGGCTCATTAGGCCCAGAGCCATTGTGTCGTTAAAACAGAATACCGCTGTCGGACGTTTGTCCATTGCTGTAATTTTATCTGCGACTAATACGGCCGTATCACATTCAAAGTTACCTTCAAGGATCCAATCTTCATTTACAGCTAGGTTTGCTTCGCTCATCGCGCGACGGAAACCTGCAATGCGCTCTTGGCAAGCAAGTTTTTCAAAATGACCGCTTAGACAAGCAATATCAGTATGGCCATTGTCGATCAGATGTTTGGCTGCGATGTAGCCACCTTCTTCTGAGTTATCCATGATCTTGTCCGCTTGTGAGCTTTCTGGACCCCAATCCATGACCACTTTAGGAATGTCGGCATGACGGTCAAGCATCTCTTTAAGCTCTTCGGTTAAGTCAGAACACATCACTAGGATGCCATCAACACGTTTTTCAGCCAGCATACGGATGTAATCGCGTTGTTTTTCGTAAATCCCACCCGTATTACACAGAATCAGAGTGTAGCCTTGGCGGTAACAGTAGCTCTCAACCCCGTCAATCACTTCTGAGAAGAATAGGTTGGTTGACTGCGTTACTAACATGCCAATAGTACGAGTTGAGTTGCACTTTAGGCTGCGTGCAACCGCACTTGGCGCGTAATTCAACTCGTCCACGGCTTTCATTACTTTTTCTTGCGTTGCTTCTGCAACGAAACGCGTTTTATTGATAACGTGCGAAACTGTCGTAGTGGAAACGCCGGCTAAGCGAGCAACGTCTTTTATAGTGGCCATAAATGGTGTCCTGTATCGAGCTACTGAAATATGTCGTGTTGGATGTACCTGATGCTCTAATGGTTTTACACCCAGCAATCTAAGGTTGGCGCTAAGTGTTTCGGCAGCGGTTGGTCCAAGTACGACAAAAGGGTACGTAGCAGCATCGGTCGATGAATTTTATCTTTTTTCTATCTGATTAGAAATTGCCATCAACCTGTTAAAAAACACAAAAACCGCTATATTTCAGCGGTTTACATATAAATCATATTTAATCGTTTGCGCTCACATTTTAGCCCTATGTGGACTGACTAGCAATGTTTTCAGCAAGAGATTTGTGTATTTGAAGTCACATTTTGACTGCTAAATAACCAAGCGTCTTTGAGCTAAGTTAAGGCAAACGAATAATATACCCAACTTACTTACATTCAGTTATTTCAGGTATACAGGAAGCCCGATAGGCGGGCTCCTTAAAAATAGGCGGCAATTATTCACCAAGAAGGTAAGCGCTGTCTAGTTTACAAAATGCAACTAATAGTTTCGCGACGCTCGAGTAGAACCCAAATTCGTCGAATTGTTTACATTTGTCTGCAAACTGAGGTAACCAAGACATCAACTGTTGCTGGATAAAGTCGTTTTGTTTAACGAAGGCTTCTTCCATGTGTTTTTCTTGCTCAAGTTCGTTTGAGCGGATGATCATGTTGCCGAGAAAGTCTAGTTCAACGGCTAAGTGGTCCGCTGGCTCTTTTAGATTTTCATCTACTTGAACGCCAAATTCTGCCATCAACTTTTCCATTTCCTCGGCGGGCTTGTCATTCAGCAAACCTGATTCACCGATGTACATCGATGCGTAAGGAAGAGCGCCGTATTTTTCTGTCTTCAAAAACAGTTCACAAAAGTCAGCAGCAAGCTCCAATTGAGCGTCTTCACGATCTTGCAATCGGTTTAGCGCATCAACTAGTCTATCAACGGCTGGTTTCAGCGACTCATTTTCACCTAAACCTGCTAGAAAACTGCGAATTTCAACACTGTGGTAGGCTTCCAGCTCTTTCTCTGTTAGCTCTTTTGCGAACAAGCTCGAAAACCACCAGTAAATTTCAGCGCGTTTTTCATTAAAAGCTTTCACTTCTTGCATCTTGGGCTCCTGAATGATGCTTCAAGTTGTGCATCACAAAGTCAATTAGGGATATCCCCTAAGTGTAATCAATTAAAATGAATAGCAGTAACTATAATTATTATGTTTTATGGTCAAAAATTAACGTTTATTAATAGCGATGGGTAAGCTTGTTTTGAATCAATAAAAACGCTAAATCTTGCTTTTTAATGTATCTATGACTAGAAATGTTACTAGTTATGAATAGAATACGTCTTGGATAATAAGAAGACAGAAAAGTGGTGTAAATGAGCTATCACGTATTAGTCGTAGAAGATGATGTTGTAACTCGTAGTAAGCTTGCGGGATATTTCCAAAATGAGGGTTACCAAGTCAGCGAAGCAGAGAGTGGCGCAGAAATGCGTGAGGTCCTGCAAGCGGGCGATGTAGACCTGATCATGCTGGATATCAACCTGCCGGGTGAAGACGGCCTGATGCTTACTCGTGAATTACGTAGCCAATCGGATATTGGTATCATATTAGTAACAGGACGCACGGATAGCATTGATAAAATCGTAGGCCTAGAAATGGGCGCTGACGATTATGTGACAAAACCTTTTGAACTGAGGGAGTTGTTGGTTCGCGTTAAAAACTTGCTGTGGCGTATTTCAGCAGCGCGTAGCGGTAGCGCGAAAGCGAACGAAACCAGTGAAGAACATATTGTACGTTTTGGAGAGTGGACATTCGACATTCAACGTCGTGCGCTGAGCCGTAACGGCGAACCCGTAAAATTGACCAAAGCAGAATACGAACTTTTGGTGGCGTTATCGTCTTACCCTAACCAGGTGTTAAGTCGCGAGCGTATTTTGAATATGATCAGCCACCGAGTTGATGCTCCCAATGATCGTACTATTGATGTTCTTATTCGACGTATGCGCGCAAAAATGGAGTTTGATCCAAAGAACCCGCAAATTTTTGTGACGGTGCACGGCGAAGGCTATATGTTTGCTGGTGATTAAACTGAACAAACCTAAGTCTTAAAAAGAAAAGGAGAGCTTCGGCTCTCCTTTTTTGTGGTTTCAAGATAGTACTACTTTGCTTCAACCATTGGTGTTTGGCCGACAGTATCACGCAATCTTTGCCAAATGCTGCCCAAGTACTCATGCCAATAAAGCTCCGTTTGTTCTAAGTAACGCGCTTTAGGTGAGTATTTATCCCAAGGTTGACTGATTTCGCTAATAGCTAAGAAGTTGGTCGGGGCTGGGATTGGTTTAATGCCTGCTGCGTTGAACTCATACAATGCACGGCTCATGTGGCTCGCAGAAGTGACTAACACAATCTCCTTTTGTTGAACGAATGCAGCCGCTTGACGCGCCTCTTCCCACGTATCTTTCGCATCTTCTAATAAAATGATATCGGATTTCGCGACTCCCAACGCAAGGGCAACGTTCGCCATCATTCTCGCATGGCTAATTTCAGAACCGCCAGCATAGCCAGACAAAATTAATTTAGCACCTGGATACATTCTTAAAATACGAATGCCTTCAGTTAAGCGCATTAATGCTGCACGGCTTAACTGCGAGGTGGGTGGAATTTCGTCATCGATAACATGACCATTCCCTAAAACCATCACGTAGTCGATGGTGCCAGAAACTGGCAAAAAGGCTTTATGCTCTCGCTCTAATGGCATAAGAAGCTTGGTTGAAACAGGTTGGAAGGCAACAAGAAAAATGCCAACAAAAGAGAATAGAACAACGAAGCAGCCAGTTTTACGTTTTGTGGTAAAACTAATGAGAGCAAGACCCAACAAGCCTATCAGCAGCAATGCCGGAAGTGGCATAAGCAAGGCTGACACTACTTTTTTCAGCTCAAACATACATAAATAGTCCGAAAAAACATCAATTGATAATAAAAATGAGGGTACCCCTCTTTATTCCTGCTTTCCTTGTGCCAGAATAGCGGCACAATCCGTTATGATAACTCAGCAGAAGTGACAGAAGACCGCAATTTCGACGATATCGCCCACAAATTTGCAAAAAATATTTACGGCTCCGACAAAGGGGAGATCCGCCAAATCATTGTGTGGGAAGATTTTCTACAGATTCTAAGTGAATTAGATGCTGACCAGCAACCCCTAGAGGTGTTGGATGCTGGTGGTGGTTTGGCACAAATGTCGCAAAAGCTTGCTAAGCTCGGACATCGAATCGCTTTATGTGATCTATCTTCGGAAATGCTGCAGTTGGCTAAGCAGGATATTGAAAAAAACGGTTTGCTTGAGCAGTATCGCCTGATTCATTCGCCTGTCCAATCCATTGGTGAGCATATGGATGAACAGGTGGATCTTGTTATGTTTCACGCCGTCATGGAGTGGTTGGTCGATCCTAAGGCCGCACTTGAAACGGTACTAGAACAAGTAAAACCGGGAGGCATCGCATCAGTGATGTTCTATAACCACCATGGTTTAGTCTATAAAAACGTGGTTTGTGGCAACATTCCTCATATATTAGACGGCATGCCTCACCGAAAAAGATTTAAACTACAGCCGCAAAAAGGCTTAAAACCTGAAGAAGTCTACCAATGGATAGAAGATTCAGGCTTTAGTATTTGTGGTAAATCTGGTATCCGCTCATTTAGTGATTACATAGGCAATATGCAATACATGGGCGATTACGAGTTTGAAGATGTGTTGGCGCTAGAAAAACAACTTTGTCGACAAGAGCCATACCTCTCATTAGGCCGCTACATTCATGTGTGGGCTAAAAAGAACGATAAACAGGAATAACAATGAGTGAGATGACTCTCAATGCTGCAGAGCAACCAATCGATGAGTTGGTTGGCTGGGTTAAGCAGCACGATTTCTCGTTGAACCTGACCACAGAGCGATTGGCATTCTTAATAGCCATTGCCGTACTGAGTAATGAAAGGTTCGATGAAGAATTGGGTGAAGGTGAATTGCATGATGCGTTTGCCATCGTCACTCGATTATTTGATGAGACTGGCGAAGCATCCGCTTTTCGTGCTAACAACGCCATCAACGAGATGGTAAAGCAGCGCCTTATTAGCCGTTTTGTCAGTGAGATTACTGATGGAGCGAGCATTTACCGCTTGTCGCCTTTAGCGATAGGAATTACCGATTACTACGTGCGTCATCGTGAGTTCTCGAAACTGCGCCTTTCTATTCAACTGTCTATGGTGGCAGATGAAATGGCGAAAGCGATTGAGGCAGCACAAAAAGGTGGCACACCGGGCCACTGGAAGAAAAACGTATACGGAGTTTTAAAATATTCTGTAGGCGAAATCTTCGATCAAATCGATCTTAACCAACGTGTGATGGATGAGCAGCAGCAATCTGTAAAACAACAAATTGCCGATCTGCTAAATAAAGACTGGCGCGAAGCGATCAACAACTGTGAAGCGCTCCTATCAGAAACATCAAGCACGTTGCGTGAACTTCAAGATACGCTGCAAGCCGCCAGTGATGAACTGCAAACTCAGATCCTAGATATTCAAGAAATTGTGTACGGCGATCCTGAGCTAGAGTTCATCGAAGAAGCGTTGTTTGGTCTGCAAATGAAGCTGGATCGAATCACAAGCTGGGGCCAGCAAGCGATCGACCTTTGGATTGGTTACGACCGACATGTGCACAAGTTCATCCGTACTGCAATTGATATGGATAAGAACCGTGCGTTTAGCTCGCGTCTACGTCAATCCGTCAAAGATTACTTCGATGCGCCTTGGTATCTGACTTATGCAGATGCGGAAAGGCTTTCTGACCTTCGTGATGAGGCCCTAGTCCTGCGTGATGACGAGGTAACGGGTCAAGTTCCGATGGAAGTAGAATACGAAGAGTTTCAACAAGTCAATGATGAGTTGTCTGAACGAATTGGTGACATGCTAAAAGCGCATAAAGATCAAGGCACGCCAATCGACTTGAGTGTGGTATTGCGAGATTACCTTGCACAGCATCCTTACACTCATCATTTTGATTTAGCTCGCATTATCGTTGATCAAGCCGTACGTCTGGGGTATTCAGAATCGGATTACCAAGCGATTCAACCGGACTGGAAAGCAATCAACGAATTTGGGGCAAAGGTACAAGCGAATGTCATCGACCGATACTAATGAATACATGTCAGAGAATCTGGCAAAAGCAATCTCTAACCCTCTGTTCCCAGCGCTAGACAGCATGCTACGAGCAGGGCGTCATATCTCAAGTGAAGATCTGGATAACCACGCGTTGTTATCGGACTTCGAACTTGAGCTTTCTTCTTTCTACCAGCGCTACAATACCGAATTGGTGAAAGCGCCAGAAGGTTTCTTCTACCTTCGTCCTCGTTCAACTTCTTTGATTGGCCGCAGTGTGCTTTCTGAGCTGGATATGCTGGTGGGTAAGGTACTGTGTTTCCTTTACCTAAGCCCAGAGCGTCTTGCGCACGAAGGTATCTTCACTAACCAAGAGCTGTACGACGAACTGCTTGCACTAGCAGATGAAAACAAGCTGATGAAGCTGGTGACCAACCGTGCTACCGGTTCTGACCTTGATAAAGAAAAGCTGTTTGAAAAAGTACGCACGTCACTTCGTCGTCTACGCCGCCTAGGCATGATCATCAACATTGGTGAGACCGGTAAATTCAGCATCAGTGAAGCGGTATTCCGCTTTGGTGCCGATGTACGTATTGGCGATGATATGCGTGAAGCGCAGCTACGTCTGATCCGTGATGGTGAAGCGGTAGTGCACACCAAAGAGCCAAGCCAAGGCAGCCTATTGTCTGAAGAAGATCAAGACGACCAAGCCCAAGAAGAAACAACAGAAGAGGGTGAAGCATGAGCATGATTGAACGCGGTAAATACCAATCGCTGACCATGGTCAACTGGAACGGCTTCTTTGCCCGTACGTTTGACATCGATGGTCTGGTCACCACGCTATCAGGTGGTAACGGTGCAGGTAAATCAACCACAATGGCGGCGTTCATCACCGCATTGATTCCTGACCAAACGCTACTGCATTTCCGTAACACGACAGAAGCAGGCAGCAGCCAATCGTCTCGCGATAAAGGTTTGTACGGTAAGCTGCAGCCGGGCGCATGTTATGCGGCGCTAGACGTGGTGAACTCACGTAACCAACGCCTACTGTTTGCAGTAAAACTACAGCAAGTTGCGGGTCGTGATAAGAAAGTAGACATCAAACCGTTTGTTATCCAAGGTCTTCCTAGCCATGTAAAACCAACAGATATTTTGGTTGAAAGCGTATCAGCGACTCAAGCTCGTGTACGTCAAATCAACGAAGTAAAAGAATCGATCGCGGAATTTGAAGGTGTTCAATTCAAAGCCTTCTCTTCTATTGTTGATTACCACGCACAAATGTTTGAATTCGGTGTGATTCCGAAGAAATTGCGTAACTCTGGTGACCGCTCTAAATTCTACCGCTTGATCGAAGCATCGCTTTACGGTGGTATTTCAAGTGCGATTACGCGCTCGCTACGTGACTACCTTCTGCCACAAAACGGCGGCGTGAAGAAAGCGTTCCAAGATATGGAGTCGGCGCTGCGTGAAAACCGCATGACGCTAGAAGCGATCAAAACTACGCAAGCAGACCGTGACTTGTTCAAACACTTGATTACAGAGTCGACCAACTACGTGGCAGCGGACTATATGCGCCATGCCAACGAGCGTCGTAAAAAACTAGAACAGACACTGTCTTTGCGTTCAGAGTTATTTGGTTCTCGCGAGACCTTGATTGAGCAAAACAACCTGCTTAACCGCGTTCAAGAAGAGCTGGAACTGCTGAACGAATCAGAATCTTCTTTAGAGCAAGACTACCAAGCGGCTTCGGATCACTTGCAACTGGTGCAAAACGCGCTGCGTCAGCAAGAGAAGATAGAACGCTACCAAGAAGATCTTGAAGAGCTGAGCGAGCGTCTTGAAGAACAAATGATGGTAGTGGAAGAAGCGCAAGAACGCGTGATGATGGCTGAAGAGCAAGCGACCGTTGCAGAAGAAGAGGTGGACAGCCTTAAGACGCAACTTGCTGATTACCAGCAAGCTCTTGACGTTCAGCAAACTCGCGCACTTCAATACCAACAAGCCGTTCAAGCGTTGGAGAAAGCGAAGCAGCTACTTGGTGATGAGAGCCTAACGGCAGAATCCGCACAAGCGTTAGTGGCGGAGCTGAAAAACAAAGAGACAGAAAATACCAATACGTTGTTGTCTGTGAAACATAAGCTCGATATGTCATCAGCTGCGGCAGAGCAGTTTGATACTGCATTGAAGCTTGTACAGAGCATCGTTGGCCCTGTTGAGCGCAAAGAAGCCTCTGAGCACGCAAAATTGGCAATCGCTAAAGCTCGAGAATCACAGCAAATTGCACAAAACGAACAGCAATGGCGAGCGCAACATCGCGATCTTGAGCGTAGCCTCAATCAGCAACGTCAAGCACGTGAACTGGTTGCTGAATACAAAAAGCAATATCACGTCGAGCTAACCGATGAAGTTACGTTTGAACAAGAGCGTGAACGTCATGCGATGCAAATCGAATCACTAGAGATAGCTCAAGAAGAAGTTCGTGATCAGCGTGGTGAACAGCGCCGTCTAGAGCAAAACGCGGCGGCAGAAATCAGTAAACTTGAAGCGATAGCGCCAGCTTGGATTGCGGCTAATGATGCGCTAGAGAAACTGAGAGAGCAGAGCGGGGCAGACCTTGAGGATCGCCATGCGGTAATGAACCACATGCAGGTTGTTCTTGAGCAAGAAAGGGAGCTGTCCTTAGCTAAAGATAAACTTGCTGAGCGTCGCAGTCAGCTTGACACTGAGATTGAACGTCTTGCTTCTCCTGGTGGTTCAAACGACCCTCGCCTGAAAGGTTTGGCTGATACTTTAGGCGGTGTATTACTGTCTGAGATCTACGATGACATCACGATTGATGATGCGCCTTACTTCAGTGCGATGTACGGTCCGGCTCGTCACGCTATCGTTGTTTCTGACCTGTCAGGTATCGAAGAGAAACTGGTAGAGCTAGACGACTGTCCAGAAGACTTGTACATCATTGAAGGTGACATCGATGCCTTTGATGACAGCTCGTTCGATGCAGAAGAGTTAGAGGGCGCGGTTTGTGTTCGCATGAACGATCGCCAAATGCGTTACTCTCGCTTGCCTGAGATCCCATTGTTTGGTCGTGCGGCACGTGAGCAGCGTTTAGAGTTGCTGCGTAACGAACGAGAAGAAGTGGTAGAGAAGCACGCAAAAGCGGCGTTTGACTCTCAGAAAATGCAGCGTTTGTACCAAGCATTTAACCAATTTGTGTCTAACCACATTCAAGTAGCTTTTGACGCTGATCCAGAACAAGCGCTCGCAACCATTCGTGATAAGCGTAACCAAATCGCTCGCGTGCTGGCGGATCTGGATGCAAAAGAGCAGCAGCAACGCTCTCAGCTTCAAACTAGTAAGCAAGCACTGTCTTCTCTGGACAAGTTATCATCACACATGGTGCTTGTTGAAGATGAATCATTGCAAGCGCGTTTTGATGAGCTAGAAGAGAAAATCGCTCAGCTTGCAGAGGCGAAAAACTTCTTAAACAACCATGCAAAAGCCGTCGCGCAACTAGAAAATATTGCGTCTGCGCTTGATGCTGACCCAGAGCAATTCGATGCACTAGAAGCAGAATACAAAGCAGCAGATGAACAGTTACAAGATCTTAAGAAGCAAATCTTTGCACTCTCGGATCTGGTTGAACGTCGTCACTACTTCGCTTACTCAGACTCGGTTGATCTTCTGAACAAAAGTAGCGAACTGAGTGAGCAGCTAAAAGCGAAGTTGGTTCAAGCTGAACAGACTCGTACTCGTTCTCGTGAAGAGTTGAAGCAAGCACAAGGACAAATGAACCAATACAACCAAGTATTGGCGTCTTTGAAGAGTTCGCATCAAGCTAAGCAAGAAACCGTTCAAGAGTTCAAACAAGAACTTCAAGAGTTTGGTGTTAATGCGGACGAAGGTGCGGAAGAACGTGCAATGCGTCGTCGTGACGAACTGCACGAGCGTCTACACACGTCTCGCAGTCGTAAGAGCGAATACGAGCGTACGATTACCTCTACTGAACTAGAGATGAAAGGCTTGGCAAAACGTCTGAAGAAAGTTCAGAAAGAATACGTTGAGCTGCGTACGTTCGTGGTTGCTGCGAAAGCTGGCTGGTGTTCAGTACTTCGTCTGGCGCGTGAGAACGATGTTGAGCGTCGTCTACACAAGCGCGAACTGGCTTACATGTCGGCGGATGAATTGCGTTCGATGTCGGATAAATCATTGGGTGCGCTGCGTTTAGCGGTTGCGAACAATGACGACTTGCGTGATGCGCTGCGTCTATCAGAAGACAACGCACGTCCAGAGCGTAAAGTTCTGTTCTACATTGCTGTATACCAACATCTTCGTGAGCGTATTCGTCAGGATATCATCCGTACTGATGATCCAGTGGAAGCGATTGAAGAGATGGAAGTAGAGCTAGCGCGTCTAACGGAAGAGCTAACGCAACGTGAAAACCGCCTAGCGATCAGTTCTGAGTCGGTAGCGAGCATCATCAAGAAGACGATTCAGCGTGAGCAAAACCGTATTCGTATGCTGAACCAAGGCTTGTCGAATATCTCGTTCGGTCAGGTGAAGGGCGTACGTCTAAACGTGAAAATTCGCGAAAGTCACGAAGTGCTACTGAACGGTCTAGCGACACAACAAGAGCAGCATAAAGATCTGTTCGAATCGACTCGCTTTACCTTCTCAGAAGCGATGGCGAAACTGTTCCAACGCGTGAACCCACACATCGATATGGGCCAACGTTCACCGCAAGTTCTGGGTGAAGAGCTACTGGATTACCGTAACTACCTAGAGCTAAGTGTAGAAGTGAACCGTGGTACAGACGGTTGGCTACAGGCCGAGTCTGGCGCGCTATCAACAGGTGAAGCGATCGGTACTGGTCAGTCAATCCTACTGATGGTAGTGCAAAGCTGGGAAGAAGAGTCTCGTCGTCTGCGCAGCAAAGACATTGTGCCTTGTCGTTTGCTCTTCTTGGATGAAGCAGCGCGTCTGGATGCTAAATCGATCGCGACATTGTTCGAATTGTGTGACCGTCTGGATATGCAACTTCTTATCGCGGCACCAGAAAACATCAGCCCAGAGAAAGGGACTACCTACAAGTTGGTGCGTAAGGTGTTTAAAGACCATGAGCACGTACACGTAGTTGGTCTACGTGGTTTTGGTCAAACGGATAAGCCTAAGACCGAAGCGCAAGAGATGATCGAAGAGTTTGAATCGTAAACTTCGAATCGAGCAAAACGCCCGCATTTATTGCGGGCGTTTTTGTATTTGTTAGCGGGAGGCTTCAAAGCGTATAAAATAAGCCGAGACTGTAGGACGACAGTCTCGGCTTATTAATAGAACTTAGCGGGGAGGCTAAGTTCTATTCCTCTGAAATGTCGTCTCTGATATCGATCATTTCAGCAAGCTCTTCAAGTGCTTGGACAGAAAGCTCAGACAAGCGTTGTAAATGCTGGTCTAAGCTCTCTTGTTCTTCAAGCTCTGGTTCATCGTTATCTGTTTCTTTTGTTAGCATTTCTCAACCTCTCAAGTTGAGTAAGGGGAGACCTCATCATACTCAAAAGTTAAAGGAGAAAAGAAACGATCTATGTTGATTCTGTTAGCTCGATCATTGATTCAAGTTATAGGTGAGATCGGTTTGTTTAATAAGATGAGTAGGTAGACGGTTTTGGAATCGGAAACAAAAACGCCAGCAATAAGAACAATTACTGGCGAATGGTATTGCTATTGGCGATTAGAACTGTGGTTTTACCCCAAACTGCTCTGCTGCGTAGGCGACACGTTCAATCGGCTTTGGATACTCGGCAGGTGTGCCGAGGCTCTCTATGTGTTTCAAACGAGGAAGTAAGCCTGCACCATTAGCGATTTGGATTGCTAAGCCAGGACGAGCGTTGAGCTCTAAAACCATAGGTCCTTCCTCTTTATCCAGCACCATATCCGTGCCCATGTATCCCAACCCTGTCATCTCCCACGCACTAGACGCAAGCTCAAGCAAGCGCTCCCAGTGCGGGACTTGGAGGGTAGAAAGGTCTTTGCCGGTATCCGGATGGTGGGTGACTGGATGGTCGAATTGCACCGCTCGGATTGCTTTACCTGTGGCGATATCAATGCCCACGCCCACAGCGCCTTGGTGAAGGTTTGCTTTACCGTCCGACGCCGCCGTAGAACAGCGCATCATTGCCATAACAGGGTAGCCTTTAAATACGATGATTCGAACATCAGGCACGCCTTCATAACTGAAGCCATCGAAACAATCATCAAACTTAATCAGATTCTCAACGACTGCGACGTCGTTTTTACCACCAAGAGAGAAAAGGCCAGCAAGCGCATTACTGATATGACGTTCAACTTCGTCCTTACCAATTGTAGAGCCGGAAGGTTTGGTATAGACCCCATCTTTATGCGAGGTAATAACCAAAATACCCTTACCACCACTACCTTGAGCGGGCTTGATAACAAAACCAGGCCAATCTTCCACCATCTTATGGATGGTCTTTACTTCTGCTTGGTTATGAATAACGCCGATCAGGGCAGGGACTGTCGCCCCTGCTGCCTGCGCAATAATTTTAGTCTTGAGCTTGTCATCAACTAATGGGTATTTAGAACGATCATTGTAACGGCCGATATAACTGTGGTTACGTTTGTTCATTCCCATAATGCCTTTATGGCGAAGCTTAGCTGGCGAAGTAAAACTTTCGAACATCGTTTAGTCCTCCGCTAGTGGTTTGAAACGACGTAACTCAGTTAGACGGTAACCTGTGTAAGTACCTAGCAATAGAATACCGGCCAGAACAATCAACTGTAGACCAATGAAATTAAAGGTTAGATGCTGAATGTATGAGTTCGTCATCGCTAAGTAAACCAATACTGCGGTGAGCAGTGAGCCCCCACCTTGCAGAGCGACTTCTTTCGCGCCTTCTTCTTCCCATAGGATAGACATACGTTCAATTGTCCAAGACAAGATGATCATAGGGAAGAACGTAATTGTTAAGCCTTCCGTTAAGCCCATCTTAAATGCGACTACTGTGAACACCGAAATGATCATAATAACGGTAATAATGACCGCTGATATCCGTGCTACAAGTAGTAAGTTCAACCTCGATAAGTAACTTCGAATAATCAAGCCTGTGCCAACGATTAGTAAGAAACCGACAATACCCGTTAATAGCTGGGTTTGAACAAACGCAACAGCAATCAGTACTGGCATGAAAGTACCGGATGTTTTTAGACCGATAATCACACGCAAGAACACCACGATAAGGGCACCGATAGGGATCAGCATGATGGTCTTAAACATCGCTTGTTCTTCAAGAGGCAAGCTATGAATTGAAATATTCAGCAGCCCATCAGCTTCTATCTTGTTGTTCGTCGCTTGCTGTGGAGTCATTTCTTGCTTGATCATTGAGAAATGAACTTGGCTATTTTTACCACCAACAAGATCAAGCAGGGATACGTTCGACTCATCCCAAACTAATAAGTTTGGTTTCACAGCTTTCTGTTCGGAATTTGGTGAGAACAGCACCCAATCTTTACCTGACCAAACTTGAACCATTGGTTGAATGGTTTGGCGTCGACGGCCATCTTCTAGTTCGATAACACCGACGGTTTTGCTCTGTATACCTGCGGTAAGCAAAATATTATGTAGTGCATCAGTACGGCTGAAGTCATTCAGTAGTAGCGATGAGTTTTGACTGTCTGGGTCGTTAAGCGCTTTGATGAGCTCACGAGTAAAGGTCACATTGTCGGCAGAGCGACTCATCGCACGCTCTACAAGGGCATTTGCCGCCGCGGCTTGTGGCGCTGATAGCGTTGGTGGCGTAATGTCTTCAGTTGGTGGTAGAGGCGTAACTTTAGCCTGAGGGTCCACTAAGAACTGCGCTTTGTAGTAAATGGTTTGAGGACCTTTGGCCTGACGAATTGACCACTCGGCACGACGTCCAGAATCAGAATTAATGTAGGAAACGCCATAACCAGAAGAGGAAGCGGATTCACCGATAAGCGTATAACCACTTTGTGTATGAGGTGCTGCGAGTGAAGCTTTGACTTCATTGCCGTTAGCATTGAACTCAATACGTGCCTCTACATCCCATACCTGACGAGTTTCGCCTGGTGTCCAAGGCACGCCGTAGTTTTCATGTCTGAAAACACTCAAAGCAATGCCCGCAATCACCAATAAGATGATTGAAAGGTAAAACGGTATTTTTGACGTCATAATCTACCTTATTATTTTTTATCTTCGTCCGTTTGGATATAGGTACGACTTACATCGACAAGTGCGATGTCGCGCATAAATTCTCTACCCAGTAAAATAGGATGGTTCATATGCGAGCGATCTGCCAACGTAAATTGCGCTTTTTCATGAATTTTTCCAACGCGCACCCAAAGTTCGACTACAGCGCGACGTTCTAGTTCTTCACTGGTAACTTGGCGAATTTTTACGTAACGAATGACAGGCGCTTCAATCCAAGTATTTTTTTCTTCTTCGGATTTACTGGTATCTGCCAGGTGGAATCGAACCCAGTTTTTGCCGTTTCTTTCGAACTCTTCAATATCAACTGCATTTAAAGATGAGGTTGCGGCACCGGTGTCGACACGTGCATCAAAAGTCTGCTTAATGGAGTCAATAGTGACCTTTTCAATTGAGCCAAGGACAATATCATGAGTTGGTGTTGGTTCCACAGGAGCAGGAGATTGGACAATAATCGGCTCTTTTGGCTTTTTCACTTCTGCCATTGCTTCATCACGAAATGTTAGAAGTTCAACCTGTAGTTTATCGACTTGTTCTTCAAGGCTGTCGATATAGTCCGATTGGTTGCTGAGCTGAAGCTCTAAGTTAGTAATGCGATTATTGACATTCGCTTCTGAAGTTTGAATAGCCGCTAACGTTTCTTGGTGGTACTGTTCGCCTTTGGTTAGTGAGCATCCAGATAGTAAGGCGATGGCAACAATCGGGGTCAATCGTAATAACATTGAAAACCTTGGGATTGGATTAAGTTGTTTATTTTTTAGGAGTTTAGCTCATATCGATAAAGCCTCACAAGTAAGAATGTTTCTCTATTACTTATTGTTTGAGGAATAGTGATGAAAAGCTAAAAATCAAGGACATAAAAGCGCATCCTTATTTAGAGCGTGCTTATGTTTTGATGTAACAAATGGACTCGAAAAACAAACACGCTCAGTACGAGGAAAGAGGGTAATGTCTTAACTCGTAAAATGAGTTAAGACAATGTCAGGAATCTCAGCGAATTATAGTTTGCGAGCGACAAGAACCGCGCGGCGAGGGGCAGGGTAACCTTCTACAGTCTTGCTTGGGTCGTTCGGATCTAGATAGTCTGGTAGAGAGTTATGCGTCATCCAATCTGTGGTACGTTGTTCATCAACCGAAGTGACGTTTTCATCAACGATGCGCACATCTTCAAATCCTACCAACTCTAACCACACTTTCAGCGCTTTTGCTGAAGGGAAGAAATAGACATTACGCATTTGTGCGTAACGAGAAGTTGGAACCAACACTGCATTCTCATCACCTTCAATCACGAGTGTTTCCAATACTAGTTCACCACTAGACACTAATTGATCTTTTAGCTGCACCAAGTGATCCAGTGGAGAGCGACGGTGGTAAAGTACGCCCATGCTGAATACCGTGTCGAACGCTTCTAACTTAGGTAGTTGTTCAATACCCAACGGCAGTAGGTGTGCACGTTGGTCATCGCCCATGAGTTTACGAATTGCTTCGAACTGAATTAGGAACAGGTGAGATGGATCGATACCGACGGTTAAGCGTGCACCTTCACCCAGCATGCGCCACATGTGGTAGCCGTTACCACAACCAACATCGAGTACGCTGCGGTTCTTTAATGGAGAAATATGCGGAAGCACGCGGTCCCATTTCCAATCACTGCGCCACTCAGTATCAATATGAATGCCGTGTACGTGGTATGGCCCTTTGCGCCACGGATGGAATGTACGAAGTAAGTTCTCTAATTTCTTCAGCTCACCTTCATGGAAAGGAGTGTCGTTGCTGATGGTCACTGAATTCTTGATGTCAATTTGATCCGGTGAGCCTTCTGGGATCTTGTTCAGTGCTTTCAACCAGCGACCAAAGTCACCGTGCTCTGCATTTTGCCAATCCGTTAGCTGTTGTGGTAGCACATTGAGCCAAGGTTGAAGACGTGTGTCTTGGGCAATCAATTGGTAGAAGTTTGCAAAGTTAAACATAGTTAGTTAATCGCTGAGTTGATGGTATTAAAATTATTAAATAACAGCCTAAAGTGGCGTGATTCAGGGCCTTTGTATGCACGGTTTATTTAATTGCGAACATAGAGCCAAAGTTAAAGCATTGGAACCAAACATCGTAGCTAGAAAAGCCAATTTTAGCGAAACGCTCTTTATGCTCTTTCTTTGAATCTGGGCGCATTACGTTTTCTATCGCGCTGCGCTTTTGGCTGATTTCTAGTTCGCTATAACCATTTGCACGTTTAAAGTCGTGGTGAAGGTCAATTAATAGCTCGTTTGACACTTCATCTTCGAAGACGAATTTCTCCGACAAAATCAAAATTCCGCCAGGACGTAGACCTGCATAGATTCGTTCAAGCAGGGCGTAACGATCGTCTGGAGAAAGAAATTGCAGAGTAAAGTTCAGTACGACAACTGATGCGTTTTCAATATCGATATTACGAATATCCGCTTCAACCACATCTACAGGAGTATCGCTTCGGTACGCGTTGACGTGAAGTTTACAACGCTCAACCATCGCAGGAGAGTTGTCCACTGCGATGATTTGGCAACCTTCTTGTTTGATATGGCGACGCATAGACAATGTTGCAGCACCCAAAGAGCAACCTAGGTCGTAGATGTTTGAGTGAGGTTTTACAAAACGCTCTGCCAGCATACCAATTGCAGAAATAATGTTGCTGTAACCCGGCACCGATCGTTGAATCATGTCAGGAAATACTTCCGCTACGCGTTCATCGAACGTGAAATCCCCAATTTTATCGATTGGAGCCGAAAAAATAGTATCTGGATTGCTCTTAGGGTTCATAACCAAGTCTCTGCATACAAGCCGCCTGAAAACGTCAGGCACCAAAAAAGGCGCGTATTTTATGGGAATTTCGCGCCTCTGTCATGTGTTGCGTTAGAACATCTGTAACTGCGAGTTGCCATCGTTAGCCGGGAAAGATGCCAAGTCAGGAAGTGTTATACGCTTTTGTATGTCTTTATACAGATTGGCTGCCAACTCCGGCGCAATTATATTGTCCGCAGTATGGATCATGACATACGGCTGTTTACCTTCTGCAATCCATTGCGGCAACTTACTGAGCCATGGTGTAAAAAACTCGTAATTTTGCTGTTCTTCTGGATGACCAATAAAGCGAATCAAAGGGTGTGAAGCGGTAGCAATGGCGTGGACTGGTACTCTTGGTTTTTTCATTTGCGCATCAATGATCGCTTCATTGTCTGGCTTAGCGGCAAAGACAGGGCGGCTATCCATAATAATGCGGTCAATGTTATTTTCTACTAACCATTGGTTAAGCGCTCGCTCTTCTTCACCTTTGGAGAAAAATGCCATATGACGAACCTCAACACCAAGAGGGAAGTTAGGTGGAAAGCTCGCACAGAACTTTTTCAATCGATCAAGGTACTCAGGACCAAAAGCGGCTGGCAATTGAATTGTCCATTGCCCCACACGGTCATGCAACGGCTCCATGATTTTCATGAAGTCTCTCAGTTGTTCGCTGCAACCTCTTAGCATTTGCTCATGAGTGATGGCTTTAGGAAGTTTGAAAGTAAAGCGAAAATCATCGTGGGTTGCTGCTCTCCAGTTTTGCACCGTGTTGAGCGTCGGCGTGGCATAAAATGTCGTGTTGCCTTCCACGGTATGGAACACCTGTGCATACTTTTCTAAACGTTCAGCGGGCTTTGTCCCGCTGCCGTAAAAGCTTTGCTGCCATTGATTATGCGACCACATTGTCAATCCAAGTCGAAGAGGTAAGTTATCCATTATTCTTTACTGCTTGCTACTCGTGTGAATACTTTACGAGAGTTTTGCTGAAATAGGTAATTTCACGCTATAATCCCCACCAATTTTTTCGCTTTGGTGCGCTTTTGAACATTTGTTGTACTAAAAAGCACCAGTGAATGATAAAACACACTTAATTGTATGTTGAGTAGTCGATTTTCGTGGACATTCAGCGTATAACTGAATCTTTACTCTGCTTGGCAATGAGGCTGACAGAGCGTAGTTAACAACATTTGAGAGATTGGGAATTTCATTATGCGTACCCATTACTGTGGTCACCTGAACAAGTCCCTTGCAGGACAAACTGTAGAACTTTGCGGCTGGGTTAACCGTCGTCGTGATTTAGGCGGTCTTATTTTTATTGATATGCGAGATCGCGAAGGTATCGTTCAGGTAGTTGTTGATCCAGATATGGCGGAAGCGTATGAAGTGGCTAACACACTTCGTAATGAATTCTGTATCAAACTAACGGGTGAAGTACGCGTTCGTCCAGAAAGCCAAGCAAACAAAGACATGGCAACAGGTGAAGTTGAGATCCTTGCTACAGGTCTTGAAATCATCAACCGCAGTGACGTTTTGCCTTTAGACTTCAACCAAAAGAACTCTGAAGAGCAACGTCTAAAATACCGTTACCTAGACCTTCGTCGTCCTGAAATGAGCGATCGCATCAAGCTACGTGCTAAAGCGTCTAGCTTTGTTCGTCGTTTCCTAGATGACAACGGCTTCCTAGATATCGAAACACCAGTACTAACGAAAGCGACACCAGAAGGCGCGCGTGACTACCTAGTACCTAGCCGTGTTCACAAAGGCAGCTTCTACGCGCTTCCTCAGTCTCCACAGCTATTCAAACAGCTTCTAATGATGTCTGGTTTTGACCGTTACTACCAAATCGTTAAGTGTTTCCGTGATGAAGACTTACGTGCTGACCGTCAACCAGAATTCACTCAGATCGATATCGAAACGTCATTCATGACGGCTGACCAAGTACGTGAAGTGACGGAAAACATGGTTCGCGATATGTGGCAAGAGCTACTAAACGTAGACCTAGGTCAGTTCCCAGTAATGCCATTCAGCGAAGCGATTCGCCGTTTCGGTTCTGACAAGCCAGACCTACGTAACCCACTAGAGCTAGTAGACGTTGCTGACCTAGTGAAAGACGTTGAGTTCAAAGTATTCTCTGGCCCAGCAAACGACGAGAAAGGCCGCGTTGCCGTTATTCGCGTTCCAGGTGGTGCATCTTTGACTCGTAAGCAAATTGATGGCTACGGCGAATTCGTTGGTATCTACGGTGCGAAAGGTCTAGCTTGGATGAAGGTTAACGACCGTGCTGCAGGCATGGAAGGTATCCAATCTCCAGTAGCTAAATTCCTAAACGAAGACGTGATCAACGCTATCCTAGATCGCACTCAAGCGGAATCTGGTGATATCATCCTATTTGGCGCTGATAAAGCGGGCATCGTTGCAGAAGCAATGGGTGCACTGCGTCTGAAGCTAGGTAAAGACCTAGAGCTAACTGACGAATCTGCATGGGCTCCACTATGGGTTGTTGACTTCCCAATGTTCGAAGAAGATGACGAAGGCAACCTACACGCGATGCACCACCCATTCACGTCACCTCTAGGTGTGACTGCGGAAGAGCTAAAAGCGAACCCAGCTGCGGCAAACTCTAACGCTTACGATATGGTTCTAAATGGTTACGAAGTTGGCGGCGGTTCTGTTCGTATCCACAACGCAGATATGCAAGAAGCCGTATTTGATATTCTAGGCATCACACCTGAAGAGCAACAGCTTAAGTTCGGCTTCCTGCTTGATGCGCTGAAATTCGGTACGCCTCCACATGCTGGTCTTGCATTTGGTCTAGACCGTCTAGTAATGCTGCTATGTGGCACAGAGAACATCCGTGATGTTATCGCGTTCCCTAAAACAACAGCAGCGGCGTGTCTACTAACAGACGCACCAAGTATTGCGAACCCAGCAGCGCTAGAAGAGCTAGCAATCGCAGTAACTGCAGCGAAAGAAAAAGACGCAGAATAAGCGCACAACATTTGAAGAAAACTCCCGCAACTGCGGGAGTTTTTGTTTAAATAAACCCAAGAAACTTCCAAAGCAATTTCCCAAGCAACGCTTTTAGAACATGTTTTGTTATTAAGCGTCAAAATACATTAAAAGGTGAATTATGGCTGGTCATAGTAAATGGGCGAATATTCGTCACCGTAAAGCAGCGCAAGATGCGAAGCGCGGCAAAATCTTTACTAAATTAATCCGTGAAATCGTTGTTGCGGCAAAAGAGGGGGGCGGTGAGCCAGAAAATAACCCACGTTTGCGAGCAGCAATTGATAAAGCACTGTCTAACAACATGACACGTGACACTGTCAACCGCGCTGTCAGCCGAGGTGCTGGTGGTGAAGGCGATGACAATATGGAAACCGTAATCTATGAAGGTTATGGTCCGGGTGGCACTGCGGTCATGGTCGAATGTATGACGGATAACCGAAATCGCACAGTATCTGGCGTACGCCATGCGTTCTCGAAGTCTGGCGGCAATCTGGGTACGGATGGTAGTGTAAACTATCTTTTCGACAAGAAAGGCGTGATCTCATACGCCCCAGGTTTAGATGAAGATGCGGTGATGGAAGTGGCCTTAGAAAGTGGCGCTGATGACATCGAAACATCAGAAGATGGCTCGATTGATGTTTACACCGCGCCAAGCGATTTTGGACTCGTAAAAGATGCCCTTGATGCTGCAGGTTTTGAGGCGGAGAACGCCGAAGTGTCGCTTATCCCTTCAACGAAAGCAGAACTGGATGTGGACACTGCGCCAAAACTGCTTCGTTTGATTGACGCTTTAGAAGATCTGGACGATGTTCAGGAGGTTTATCACAACGGTGACATCTCTGAGGACGTTGCAGCCTCTCTAGAGTAAACTCAATGTGCAGTGAGCGGTATTCGCTCCGAAATTAGAAAGTAATAATAAGAAATTGAGGTCGCATTCGGCCTCATTTTTAGGAACATTCATGTCAATTATTTTGGGCATTGACCCAGGTTCACGCATTACCGGTTATGGGGTCATTCGTCAAAATGGACGCCATTTGCAATACCTTGGTAGTGGCTGTATTCGTACTTCAGAAAAAGAACTTCCGGGCCGTCTTAAGCAGATTTACGCTGGCGTCACGGAAATCATTACTCAGTTTCAACCGGACGTATTTGCGATTGAACAAGTGTTTATGGCTAAAAATGCGGATTCAGCATTAAAGCTTGGCCAGGCTCGTGGCAGCGCAATTGTTGCTGCGGTGAATGCAGAGTTGCCGGTATACGAATACGCCGCGCGTCTTATTAAGCAAGCTGTAGTCGGTACTGGTGGTGCGGACAAAACGCAAGTTCAACATATGGTTCAGCAGATGCTTAAACTGCCCGCCAAGCCTCAAGCGGATGCAGCCGATGCTTTAGGTGTGGCGATTTGTCATGCCAATACGAACAAAACCCTCGTTGCCTTAGCGGGCAAAGCAACCAGTGCCAGAAAAGGGCGCTACCGATAAAATTAACTGGATGTCTATCCAGTTCTTTATTATCCTGTCGCAAATTCATTTCCAAAGAGTATTTATAGTGATTGGACGTCTTCGTGGCACACTGATTGAAAAACAACCACCTGAAGTATTAATTGAAGTTAATGGCATTGGTTATGAAGTCCAGATGCCAATGAGCTGTTTTTACGAGCTGCCAAATGTTGGCGAAGAAGCCATTATTTATACTCACTTTGTCGTCCGTGAAGATGCACAATTGCTATACGGTTTCAACACAGTAAAAGAACGCGCACTTTTCCGTGAAGTGATCAAAGCCAATGGCGTTGGTCCTAAACTGGGCCTTGGTATTCTCTCTGGTATGACAGCAAGCCAATTTGTTACTTGTGTGGAACATGAAGACGTTTCTACCCTAGTTAAGCTTCCAGGCGTTGGTAAGAAAACCGCAGAGCGTTTGGTTGTTGAAATGAAAGACCGCTTGAAAGGGTGGGGTGCTGGTGACTTGTTTACGCCATTTACGGACGCGGCTCCTGCAGACTCTCGTGCGTCTGACTCAAACAGCGCTGAAGAAGAGGCAATCAGTGCGTTGCTTGCTTTGGGGTACAAGCCTACTCAGGCATCGAAAGTGGTGTCTCAAATTGCTAAACCGGACATGAGCAGTGAGCAAATGATCCGTGAAGCTCTAAAATCAATGGTGTAACGCTGGTTTCACAGTGAGCATTTGTTCAAGATAACTCATTCTCTAAGGTTAACGCCAATCGCTTAACGATATTTTTTGTGTCATTCCAGCGAGCCTAGCGAGACTGGGAATCTAATAGCAGCACGCTGAGCGGTTAATGAAACAATTTGACCATAAACCGCTCGGATAGAAGATCCTGTATCACGCTCCTTCGTCGCTGTACAGGATGACGAGATACAGAAATATGCCACTTGCTGTTAAACGAGCGGCATTATTCTCTCAGGTAACCATTTTTCAAGGTAAAAAGATGATTGAAGCCGATCGTTTAATCGCTCCAGAAAACCCTGCCTTTCGTGATGAAGATGTCATTGACCGTGCTATTCGACCAAAGAAGTTGGCGGATTACCAAGGTCAGGACCACGTTCGTGACCAAATGGAGATCTTCATTAAAGCTGCTCAGTTACGTAGCGAAGCACTTGATCACCTTTTGATTTTTGGTCCTCCTGGTTTGGGTAAAACCACACTTGCGAATATCGTTGCCAATGAAATGGAAGTGAACATTCGCACCACTTCGGGCCCTGTACTTGAGAAAGCTGGGGATTTGGCCGCGCTGTTAACTAATCTAGAAGAAAACGATGTGTTGTTCATCGATGAGATTCACCGCTTGAGCCCGATGGTTGAAGAGGTGCTGTATCCGGCGATGGAAGATTATCAACTGGATATTATGATCGGTGAAGGTCCGGCCGCTCGTTCTATTAAGATCGATTTGCCGCCGTTTACTTTGATTGGTGCAACGACCCGAGCAGGCTCTTTAACGTCACCATTACGAGACCGTTTTGGTATTACTCAGCGTCTTGAGTTTTATAAGATAAAAGACCTACAAGATATTGTGCAGCGCAGCGCGGATTGTTTAGGTTTGTCAATGGAACCTGAAGGCGCCTTGGAAGTGGCAAGACGTGCACGTGGCACACCACGTATTGCTAACCGTCTACTACGTCGTGTTCGCGATTATGCGGAAGTGAAGGGAAATGGTCACATTTGTGCAGAGGTTGCCGACAAAGCGCTGAATATGCTTGATGTGGACGCCGAAGGTTTCGATTATATGGACCGCAAACTGCTACTCGCAATTATGGAGAAATTTGGTGGTGGTCCGGTCGGACTCGATAACATGGCGGCAGCGATTGGTGAAGAAAAGGATACTATCGAAGACGTTCTTGAGCCTTATCTTATTCAGCAAGGTTATTTACAACGCACTCCGCGTGGAAGAATCGCGACAGATCGTGCGTATTTGCATTTCGGAATTGAAAAATAAGATTCCCTCGCTGGGCCTTTGCGGCCCAGTGCTTCATTAAAGTTGACCAAACTCACATTTTTTGAATTTCTTCTCATATCAGTTTAGTAAGTAAAAAGCATTGATTGTTAACTCTATGTTTGCTCGCAACTGGTTAATTTCTCTCCTGATTACTCTCTCTTAACATCCGTATCTAATACTGGTTGATCTGGATCAATGTGATGGATTTTTGTGCAAATTCCGCGCATAAACATTGATGTATATCAAAGCGCATTCCGGCTATAAACCTTTTGAAACAATCTGTTTTTACAAGTAATATTAGCCCTAGCTATATTAGCTGATGCTTAACAATTAACTAACCAATGAAGCACATTTTTGCAACAATGAGTTGTGATAATTCAACATTTTTCAAGTGTAAATAACACTTGAGTATGGATTGCAATATGTAGAGAGTGTCATTCAGCCGACACATAGGAGTTACCATGATTGACGTAGTTGATCTATCGCGGTTGCAGTTTGCACTGACAGCGATGTATCACTTCCTATTCGTACCATTGACCCTTGGTATGGCCTTCCTTCTGGCCATTATGGAATCGATGTACGTAATGACGAACAAGCAAATCTACAAGGACATGACCAAGTTCTGGGGTAAGCTATTCGGTATTAACTTTGCACTTGGTGTGGCGACAGGCCTTACCATGGAATTCCAGTTTGGTACGAACTGGTCTTACTACTCCCACTATGTAGGTGACATCTTCGGTGCGCCGCTAGCGATCGAAGCCCTTGTCGCATTCTTCCTGGAGTCAACTTTTGTTGGTCTATTCTTCTTCGGGTGGGATCGTCTATCTAAACGTCAACACTTAGCGGTTACTTGGCTTGTGGCGCTGGGCTCTAACTTCTCTGCACTTTGGATTCTTATCGCAAATGGCTGGATGCAAAACCCAGTAGGCGCGGACTTCAACTTCGAAACCATGCGAATGGAAATGGTAAGCTTCTCTGAAGTTGTACTAAACCCAGTTGCTCAGGTTAAGTTCGTGCATACGGTTGCTTCTGGTTACACTTGTGGCGCAATGTTTATTCTAGGCATCAGTTCATACTACCTATTAAAAGGTCGTGACATTGCGTTTGCTCGTCGTTCATTTGCTATCGCTGCTTCTTTCGGTATTGCGGCTATCTTATCTACCATCGTTCTTGGCGATGAATCTGGCTACGAGCTTGGTGAAGTTCAAAAAGTGAAGCTTGCTGCAATTGAAGCAGAGTGGCACACAGAACCAGCTCCAGCAGCGTTTACGTTGTTTGGTGTTCCTAACCAAGAAACCATGCACACAGATTACGCAATCAAGATCCCTTACGTAATGGGTATCATCGCGACACGTTCTTTTGATGAGCAAGTAACAGGTCTTCGTGACCTACGTGATGAGCACGTCGATCGTATTCGTGACGGTATGTACGCTTATGAACTTCTTGAGAAGCTTCGTGCGGGCGACAAGTCAGAAGAAAACATGACTGCGTTTGATGAAGTGAAGGGTGACCTAGGTTACGGTCTACTTCTAAAACGCTACACAGACAATGTTGTTGATGCGACAGAAGAGCAAATCCAAGCTGCTGCGGATGACTCAATCCCAACAGTATGGCCGCTATTCTGGTCATTCCGTATCATGGTTGCTTGTGGTTTCATCATGCTATTCGTTTTCGGTGCTGCATTTGTTCAAACGTGTCGTCAGAAGATCGAACAGAAACAATGGATTCTTAAAGCTGCACTATTCAGCATCCCACTACCGTGGATTGCGATTGAAGCGGGTTGGTTCGTCGCTGAGTACGGCCGTCAGCCTTGGGCTGTAGGTGAAATTTTACCAGTGCATGTTGCAGCTTCTGCACTAACTGCAGGTGAAATCTGGACTTCACTATTCGCAATTCTGGCGCTATACACGGTATTCCTGGTTGCAGAAGTTTACCTAATGTTGAAATTCGCTCGTAAAGGTCCAAGTAGCCTGAAAACGGGTCGCTACCACTTCGAGCAAAATGCTGACTCTGTTGAAGACAAAGTTAGTCGCCAAGTAGAAGCGTAAGGTAAGGAGATAACAAGATGTTTGATTACGAAATCTTGCGACTCATCTGGTGGGTACTAATCGGTGTTCTACTAGTTGGTTTTGCAGTAACAGACGGTTTCGATATGGGTGTAGGCGCGCTTGTACCTATTATCGGTAAAAACGACACGCAACGTCGCGTCATGATTAACTCAATAGCCCCTCACTGGGATGGTAACCAAGTTTGGCTTATCACTGCTGGTGGTGCATTGTTTGCAGCTTGGCCTTTGGTTTATGCAACGTCATTTTCAGGCTTCTACTTAGCGATGATTTTGACACTAGCAGCGCTATGGCTTCGTCCTCTGGGCCTAGACTACCGCTCTAAAATCGAAGATCCAAAGTGGCGTAATACCTGGGATATCTGTATCTCAATCAGTGGCTTTGTTCCACCAATCATCTTTGGTGTAGCGTTTGGCAACCTACTACAGGGTGTACCATTCCAATTGAGTGAGTTCTTGATGCCAACATACCATGGCTCATTCTTTGGTCTTCTAAACCCATTTGCACTGCTGTGTGGCTTAGTTAGTTTGTTCATGATTTTGATGCAAGGTTCGACTTGGCTACAAATGAAAACAACGGGCGAAGTGCATGTGCGTGCTCGCAACGTTGCTCAGTTGGCTGGTTTACTGACGGTTGCAGCGTTTGTAGCTGCTGGTTTCTGGATCCAAAATATTGATGGTTACGTCATTGTTGGCGGTATCGACACTAATGCAGCTTCTAACCCTCTAAACAAAGAGGTAATCCGTGAAGCTGGTGCGTGGATGAAGAATTTTGAAAACTACCCACTACTATGGGCTGCTCCTGTACTAGGTGTCGCAATGCCGCTTCTTGCCGTATTGGCATCTCGTCTTGAAAAATGTGCGATTTCGTTCATTACTTCAAGTCTGGGTGTTGCTGGCGTTATCTTTACTGCAGGCTTTGCGATGTTCCCATTCATCATGCCTTCAGACTTAATGCCAAGCCACAGCTTAACAATGTGGGATGCAACGTCATCTGAACTGACTCTGAACCTAATGACAGGCGTTGCGTTTGTTATGGTACCAATCATCCTTGGTTACACGTCTTGGACTTACTACAAGATGTTTGGTCGCCTTGATGATCAGTACATTGAAGACAACAAAAACTCACTTTACTAAGGAGCATTTACTATGTGGTATTTCGCATGGATTCTAGGTGTACTACTTGCTTGTGCATTCGGTATCATCAACGCTCTTTGGTTAGAGCACTCAGAAATGATGGATAAAGACAGTGAGTAATCTCGCTGATAAGGTAGCGCAACTTCACGCTCCGATGGATAAGACTCTGTTAAGAGTCTTATCTCTCATCATTGGCTTTATGCACGTAGGATTGGTGATGTGGGATCCTGAAGCTTATCATCAAGCGATTGGTGGTTTTAACTCAATCATTGCACCGGCACTGATTTGGTCTGTATGCTCAAGCATGGTTTACGGTGTGGGCTTCAAACCGAGAAACTGGTACTGGCAAGTTTTGTTTAGTCCCTATTTTTCGTTAGCTATCTTAATTTATTTAACGGCACTTTATTTCTTTTAGGCTGAAATACGCTGTAATAAAGTCGGTTACTAAATCATCGAATAAAAGCTAGGTATTTCGCCTAGCTTTTATTTTTTCTACAAATTTCAAAAATATTCCCTTAGCTCGGTACCAATTGCTGTCGCTTCAGTTATAGTAATTACTTTAAAGAATTGAATATATTGGGACTCCCTTGCAAGGCACATCAAATCTCTTTCGCTGGCCGATCACCGTGTACTATGAAGACACCGATGCGGGCGGCGTTGTATATCATTCTAATTATCTAAAATTCTTTGAGCGCGCGCGGACAGAAATGTTACGTGCTAAAGGCATTTCTCAACATGTGTTATTGGAACAAAATATCGGCTTTGTTGTCCGACACATGGATATTGATTTCAACCAAGGTGCAAGGCTGGACGAGCATTTGACAGTATTAACCCGAGTGTCAGAAATAAAACGTGCTTCCCTGCAATTCTGTCAAGAGTTGGTCAATGATCAAGGCAAGATATTGTGCAAGGCCTCTGTTAAGGTAGCATGTATCGATAATAAGAAAATGAAACCAATAGCTATTCCAACCTTTATAAATTCGGAGCTAACAAATAGTGACTGCTGATATTTCCATTTTAGATCTCTTTCTTCAGGCTAGTCTGTTGGTAAAGCTTGTGATGCTGACGTTGCTTGGCATGTCAATTGTGTCATGGGCAATGATCATCAAGCGCAGCAAAGTGCTTTCTCAAGCGTCAAAGAATGCAGAGCAGTTTGAAGACAAATTCTGGTCGGGTACTGATCTTTCTCAGCTTTACCAAAAAGTAAAAGCGCGTAAAGACGAAATTGAAGGCACAGAAGAAATTTTTTACGCAGGTTTCACGGAGTTTGCTCGTCTACGTAAGAGCAACGCAAACTCACCAGCGTACATCATGGAAGGCACTGGCCGCGCAATGCGCGTTGCTGTCTCTCGTGAAGTTGATGAACTAGAAACAAGCTTACCGTTCTTAGCGACAGTCGGTTCTATCAGTCCTTACATCGGCCTATTTGGTACCGTTTGGGGCATCATGCACGCTTTTATTGCGTTGGGTGAAGTAAAACAAGCTACGTTGTCTATGGTTGCACCGGGTATCGCCGAGGCATTGATCGCGACAGCGATGGGTCTATTTGCGGCTATCCCGGCTGTAATGGCCTACAACCGCCTAAGCAATAAAGTGAGCAAACTAGAGCACACTTACGCAACATTTTCTGAAGAATTCCACAGCATCCTTCATCGTCAAGCGATGGCTGGCCGAGACAGCGCGGATAAGGAATAAAGCATGGCGGGTTATCAACCTAAAAAGCGAAAAATGACAGCGGAGATCAACGTTGTTCCGTATATCGACGTAATGCTCGTACTGTTGATCATTTTTATGGCGACCGCTCCATTTGTGACTCAAGGCGTCGATGTTGATCTTCCGAAAACATCGACCGCTGAATCTATGCAAGACCTTGCTGGCGAAACTGACAGTAGTTTTATCATCATCGAAATTGATAGCGAGGGTAATTTAGGCCTAAGCGTAAACGATGAAGAAGTTCAGCGAGGTTTGTCGTTGCAAGATGTTATTGTGCGAGTGAAAGCGGAGCGAGAGGTTAAGCCAGATTCACCAGTTGCGGTAGGTGGCGACGCGGCAACACCATATGCCGATGTTGTCCTATTACTGGATGAACTAAGTCGAGCTGGTATCCCTAAGGTAGGTCTAATGACCGATATCAGGGAATAGACATCAATTATCTATGAAAGATCACAAGAAGAAACCCAACCAATACGCCAAACCGATAGCAATATCGGTTGGTTTGCATGCAATTCTCGTTGCAGCCCTGCTTTGGGGGACGGACTTCAACATGTCTAAACCAGAGCCTACAGGGCAAATGGTTCAAGCTGTTGTCATCGATCCAAAACTTGTGCAGCAACAAGCGAAAGAAATTCGCCAGCAACGTGAAAAGGCAGCAAAAAAAGAACAAGAGCGTCTTGATAAACTGAGACGCGAAGCAGAGCAGCTAGAAAAAAACCGTAAAGCTGAAGAAGAGCAAATTCGCAAGTTGAAAGAACAGCAAGCGAAAGATGCTCAAGCGGCACGAGAAGCAGAAGCTGCACGTAAGAAAAAAGAACAAGAGCGCAAGCAGGAAGAAGAACGTGTTCGCAAAGAAAAAGAGCGAGCTGCTAAGCTAGAGAAAGAGCGTAAGGCAAAAGAAGAAGCTGTGCGTAAAGCTGAGCAGGAGCGTTTAGCGAAAGAAGCGGCTATAGCAAAAGCTGAGCAAGAACGTCTAGCTCGTGAAAAGGCGGCAAAAGAAGCGGAAGAAAAAGCACGTCGTGAGCGTGAAGCCGCTGAAAAAGCTGAACAAGAGCGCATCGCAAAAGAGAAAGCGGCAAAAGAGGCGGCAGAGCGAGAGCGCAAAGCGAGAGAAGCTGCGGAACGTGCAGAGCGCGAGCGTAAAGCGCAAGAAGCCGCGCTAGATGATATTTTTGCAGGCCTTGAGGATGAGGTTAGTAAAAATAGTGCTGCTCGAAATCAATTTATTGACGACGAACTTTCTCGAATGTCATCCATCTATACTCAAAATATTCAGCAAAAGTTGATTAAGGATGACTACTTGCTGGGAAAGGAGTGTAGGGTAAACATCAAATTGATTCCGACAGGAACTGATATGATGGTCTCTGGTGTTACCGTTTTGAGTGGCGATACTCGAGTATGTGCAGCGGCGAAGCGAGCGATAGCTCAGGTAGGGACGTTCCCTAAATCTTCAGAAGCTGCGGTAAACGAAAGACTAAAAGACATCAACATAACTGTTGCTTTGGACTAAAAGGAATAAGACGTGATTAGACGCCTTTTACTAGGAATGTTTGTACTGTTTAGCAGTATGACAAATGTGGCGAATGCCGCATTAGAGTTGGTCATTACCGATGGTATTGATTCAGCACGACCAATTGCTGTTGTTCCGTTTAAGTGGGAGGGCACTAAAGCGCTTCCAACGGATATTTCTGCTGTTATTGCCTCGGATTTGCAACGCAGTGGTAAGTTCAGCCCCGTTCCAACGAGCAAGATGCCACAAACTCCGTTCAGTGAATCAGAAGTCAATTTTGATGCCTGGACTAATTTAGGTGTAGATGCTCTGCTGACTGGCTCAATCAAACAAAATGCTCAAGGTGATTACGTTATCAACTACCAACTTGTTGATATTGTGCGTGGCCAGCTAACGGGCGGGAAAAGTAAAGCGCTTGGTAGCGATGGCGAATTAGTACTGTCAAAAGATCATGTGCTGTTCAATAAGGTCGCGACCGTTCAAGGCCCTCGCATGCGTGAGTACGCTCACCGCATCTCTGATTTGGTGTATGAGCAGTTAACGGGTGACCGTGGTGCCTTCATGACCCGTATTGCATACGTGGTGGTGAATGATAAAGACCGTTTCCCTTACCAACTTCGTGTGGCTGATTACGATGGTTACAACGAGCGCTTGGTTTTACGTTCTAAGCAACCATTAATGTCACCAGCATGGTCGCCAGATGGTAAAAAGCTTGCGTATGTTAGCTTCCAAAATGGTCAAGCAGAAATCTTTATCATGAACATCTACACCGGTGAGCGTGAGAAGATTACTTCATACCCACGTCATAATGGTGCGCCAAGATTTTCGCCTGACGGCAATAAGTTAGCGATTGTTCTCTCTAAGACAGGCTCGCTTCATGTTTACACGTTCGATCTTAACACTCGCAAGCTGACGCAAATTACGCGTGGCAGATCAAATAATACTGAACCGTTCTGGCATCCAGATGGAAAATCGTTGATTTTCACATCGGATAGGGGTGGTAAACCACAGATTTATCAAGTAAATTTGGGCAGCGGTTCTATTGACCGTTTGACTTGGCAAGGCAGCCAAAATTTGGGTGGCCAGATTACTCCTGATGGGCGATTCCTAGTAATGGTGAACCGCAGCAACGCAGGATTTAACTTGGCGAAACAAGATTTGGAAACTGGTGCTCTTCAAGTCTTAACTAAGACCTTGCTTGATGAGTCTCCTAGTATTGCCCCAAACGGTGGCATGGTTGTGTATAGCTCGATTTACAACAAGAAAAACGTACTATCGATGGTGTCAATTGATGGTCGATTCAAAGCTAGATTACCGGCAACAAATGGGCGTGTTAGAGCGCCTGCATGGTCACCGTTTTTGTAGTAATAAGTTTGATTAATAAAGGAAAATAAGATGCAACTGAACAAGGTTCTAAAAGGGCTACTAATCGCGCTTCCTGTAATGGCTGTTACAGCGTGTAGTTCAAGCGACGACGCTGCTTCTAACACTGGTGCAGCAACAAACAACAATGGCGCAGTTGAAACAACAGTAGCTACGCCAATTGATCAAAGCGGTCAGCTAACAGAGCAAGAGCTAAAAGAGCAAGCGCTACGTGAAACTCAAACAATCTACTTTGCTTTTGATAACTCAACAATTGCAGCAGATTACGAAGAGATGCTTGCAGCTCATGCTTCTTACCTAAGCAAGAACCCAGCACTTAACGTAACTATCGAAGGTCACGCTGATGAGCGTGGTACTCCTGAGTACAACATCGCTCTTGGTGAGCGTCGTGCACAAGCAGTAGCGAACTACCTGCAAGCACTAGGTGTTCAAGCTGACCAAATCTCAATCGTTAGCTACGGTGAAGAGAAGCCACTTCTTCTAGGTCAATCAGATGAAGTTTACGCTAAGAACCGTCGCGCGGTTTTAGTATACTAATTCGAGGTAATCCTCATGTTCAGTAACACTAAGCGCGCTGTTGCGCTTACGTTACTGGCAAGTGCAGCGAACTTTGCGTTCGCTGCACCAGCTCCAGTATCCGATCTCAACAGCACATCATCCGTCTCTAAGAGCCGTTCATCTGAAACGGAAGTAGAGCGTCTAGAGCGCTTGCTACAAAACCGCAATCGCGTTCAGCTCCAAATGCAACAGCAAATTGACCAAATGTCACAAGAGATCAGTGAATTACGTGGTCAATTAGAGCGAAATAGCTACGAAATGAAGCAAATGTTGCAACGTCAACGAGAGTTGTTTGTCGAGCTAGATCGTGTGCGTGGAGAAATCAAATCCGCGCCTGCGCAAGATGCGAAACCGGCTAAAACAGGTGGTCAGTACACACCAAATGTTGATGAGCAAACGGCATACCAAAATGCAGTCGACCTCATTCTCAAGAAACGTGACTACACTGGCGCAATTGCAGCGTTCCAGCAGTTCCAGAAAGATTATCCTGACTCCACATACTCAGCGAATTCTCACTATTGGCTAGGCCAATTGTACTTCGCTAAGAAGCAGGACAAAGATGCTGTAAAGAGCTTTGCTGCGGTGGTGTCTTATAAAGACTCCAATAAGCGAGCCGATGCTTTGCTCAAGTTAGGTGAAATCGCTGAGCGTAATAACAATGCAGCTCAAGCGAAAAAGTACTACCAACAAGTGGTTGATGAATACCCAGGTAGTGCATCTGCAAAACTTGCCAGCTCTAAGCTGTAAGACGTTATGTTTTAAAAAGGAAGCTTCGGCTTCCTTTTTCTTTTTCGTTTCTTTATCGGTGGTGATCGAATAAATCGAGAGGAATGGTATCGAGCCTTTTACCCCCATCTTGCAACGGATCCTTTCAATCAGAAGTGCTACCTGTAACAAAGATATACGGCTAGATAGCTAGAAATCCCCGCGACAAGTTGGTTTTTGAAAATTAACGAGGTTACAATACTCGGATTAAAGGAAATTGCGTAGAGCAAGAGCAATGAGCCATATATTAGATAAAATCGACACTGTTTACCCATTCCCACCGAAGCCAGTTCCATTAAGCGAAGAAGAAAAAGCGTCTTACATTGAGCGCATTAAAAAGCTGCTAAAAGAAAAGGATGCGGTACTTATCGCACACTATTATACCGATCCTGAGATTCAAGCCCTAGCGGAAGAAACGGGTGGTTTTGTTGGTGACTCGTTGGAAATGGCGAAGTTTGGTAATCGTCATCCTGCAAGCACACTGATCATTGGCGGTGTTCGCTTTATGGGCGAGTCGGCCAAAATCCTAACACCAGAAAAGCGAATTCTAATGCCAACGTTGGAAGCGGAATGTTCGCTCGATCTTGGCTGCCCAGCGGATAAGTTCAGTGAGTTCTGTGATGCTCACCCTGATCACACGGTTGTGGTTTATGCAAATACGTCTGCCGCTGTTAAAGCTCGTGCCGATTGGGTCGTTACATCAAGTATTGCGCTTGAAATCGTGGAACACTTAGACGCTGAAGACAAGCCAATCATCTGGGGACCAGACCGTCACCTAGGATCGTACATCGCTAATAAAACTGGCGCAGACATGCTGCTATGGCAAGGTGAGTGTGTGGTTCATGATGAGTTTTCTGCTGATGCGCTACGCAAAATGAAGAGCGTGTATCCAGATGCGGCTATTTTGGTTCACCCTGAATCACCAGCAAGCGTGGTTGAACTTGCCGATGCCGTTGGATCAACGAGTCAACTGATCAAAGCAGCGAAAGCGCTTCCTCACAAACAAATGATCGTTGCGACAGACAAAGGCATTTTCTTTAAAATGCAGCAACTTGTGCCAGAGAAAGAACTTATCGAAGCTCCAACCGCAGGTGCTGGCGCAACATGCCGTAGCTGCGCACACTGCCCTTGGATGGCAATGAACGGTTTGAAAGCGATAGAGAAAGCGCTTAGCGAAGGCGGTGAAGAACACGAGATCTTTGTTGATGAAGAATTGCGTGTTAAATCGCTCATTCCGTTAAATCGTATGTTGGACTTTGCTGAGCAGCTAAATATGCAAGTGAAAGGTAATGCTTAAAAATTAGGCGTAACTGAAAGTAAATCTCAAAAACCAGCCGAATATGGCTGGTTTTTTTGTGTCTTACTATCAATGAGTTACTATTGATGTAATCAATGAATATCGAGGTCATAAATTTATGGCGGTGTGGTTAGTAGTTAAAAAGTGGCTTAGTTCACACCTTTTTAAATTGAGCAACCGAAGTCTTCTCATCTTTAGTGGCTTGTATGTGAGCCTTTCTTGGGGGCTGCTCATTCTCGCTGGTGAAACCGCATTAACAGACAGCTTCTCTAACTTTATCTATTACCTTATGGTTACGGCGAGTACGGTTGGCTATGGCGATCATTCTCCAGTGACAGATTTGGGTAAATGGGTTGTTGTTCTGTTTGTGATCCCAGGCGGTTTGAGCCTATTCGCTGCATTATTGGGACGTGTCGCTGGAGCAGCGATGGATTACTGGCGAGCGGGTATTTTAGGAAAACGGAGAGTAAGAGTGGAAAACCATATTGTATTGTTGGGTTGGAATGGATCGAGAACGATGCACCTTATTCGCATGTTACAACATGAAGAAGAGGGGAAGCGTCCGATTGTTTTATGCAGCCGTTCAGAAATAGAAAACCCGTTGCCAGGCGAGATCAGTTTTATCAAAGTGACCAGCTACACGGATTCACAAGAGATGAAAAACGCCAATATTGCTGAAGCAGCTTGCGTTATTGTTGATAACCTCTCGGACGATATCACGCTGTCAGCCGCGCTGTACTGTGCTTCTGTGAATCCTTCCGCACATTTGGTCGCTTACTTTAAAGATGAGGCGTTAGGCCGTCTTTTAAGTCAACACTGTCCTAAAGCGGAATGCATACCTGCTGTTGGCGCAGAAATGTTGGCAAAAGCGGCGGTAGATCCAGGCTCAAGTGCACTTCACCAAGAGCTATTAGCTTCAACACGAGGCATGACTCAATACTCGGTTATTTATCCTGAAAGGCTGCCAGTAACTACTGTTGAGAGTCTCTTTGTTTTTCTCAAAAGACGTCATCATGCCACGCTAATTGCTTTTGACATTGGCCATGGTATCCAACTCAACCCAGATTTAGATGCAGAAGTACCACCGAGTACCAAGCTGTTTTACATTGCAGATGAACGTATTGAAGATTTTGCATGGAAAGAAATGAACAAGGAACAATAATGTACATGATTGCTGACCTGTTAGCAGGTTTTCCCAACTTTTTACTCTATTTTTCTGTTTCTATTATTTTCGTTTTGGCGTTTAAGTTCATCTACGTCAAGCTTACGCCTTACGATGAATGGCACCTGATCAAAGAAAAGCAAAATACAGCGGCAGCGATTGCACTAAGTGGCGCATTTCTTGGTTATTGTATTGCGATTTCGGGGGCTGCAAAAAACTCAGTCAACATTGTCGATTTTATGGTATGGGGCGTTGTTGCAATGCTGGCGCAGATTATTGCATTTGCGATTGTACGTTTTGTTTTACTTCCAAAAGTGACTGAGCGTATCGAAAAAGATGAGCTGCCTGCCGGTATTGTATTAGCCGCTGTTTCTATATCGGTCGGCGTATTAAATGCCGCTTGTATGACGTACTAGGAGGAATGATGAAGCGGAGTTCTAACGTTAAACGTTCTTCCATGGACAAAAGTTTAAAGCTTGGGAAAATTATTCCCTTTGCTGCTTTTGGCGGTATTTTCTTCTTGGCGACACAAGAATCGAAAACCGAAGGCTACATTTTTTCTGACGCTGATGAATGCAAATCAAACTCGCCAGAGTTCAGTGAGCAGTGCGATATTGCTTATCAAGAAGCTTTGGCTCGCGCCGAACGAAATGCCCCTCGCTACAACAATGAGTTCGAATGTGAAAATGATTTTTACGAAGACGATTGTTACTACAGTTCCAGTTCCCGAGCTTATGTGCCTCACTTTGGGGGCTTCTTTTACAGTCGCGCACTGAGCGGTTTGAAAGGTTACAACAAGAGCTATTACTCTGAACCAATGTATCGCTATAAATCCAAATTCTATAATGGTGCCGGACAATTTTTTGGTTCCTATCGTAATCAGCCGACGAAGGTTGCGACCAGTAACCTAAATAAACGTGGTGGCGGAACTATTGGTAGAGCAATGTCTCGAGGCGGGTTTGGTAAAGCGGTATCGGTCAGCCGAGGCGGTTAATAAGCACTATGTTTCGACGAGAAATACAAGAACGAGAAAACTGGCGTGATTTAGCACGCCAGTTTGGTTTTGGCTTCCATTCCATGTATGACCAACCGTATTGGGATGAGAGTGCTTACTATCAATTCACGCTTGAGCAAATAGAGAACGATATTGAAGCGCCCACTGAAGAGCTGCATCAGATGTGTCTGGCTATTGTGGATGAAGTAGTTCGGAGTGAGAGGTTGCTGACGCAATGTGCGATCCCTGAATTTATGTGGGAGCAGGTTGCTTCTTCGTGGCACCGAAATGAACCCTCACTCTATTCGCGTCTGGATTTTGCATACAACGGAACTTCGCCAGCTAAGTTACTGGAGAACAATGCGGATACGCCGACCAGCCTGTTTGAAACGGGTTTTTGGCAGTGGGTGTGGTTAGAGGATGTTGTAAATAAAGGTCTAATTCACCAGAGCGCGGATCAATTCAACATTCTTCAAGACTTTTTGATTGAGCGTTTTTCCGAGATAGCCAAATATCAACCCGGGCAAACCCTTCACTTTAGCTGCTGTAAATACACTGAAGAAGATAAAGGGACTGTCCAGTATTTAGAAGATTGCGCGCGCGAAGCTGGGTTAGCGACGGCGTTTGTTTATGTCGAAGATATTGGTGCGACGGAAGATGGTCAGTTCGTGGATGCAGATGACAGAGCGATTCGTTGGATGTTCAAGCTTTATCCGTGGGAGTTTATGTTTGAAGAGGAATATGCGAAATACTTAGCGACCGCGAAAGTGAATTGGTTAGAACCCATGTGGAAGTCGATTCTATCCAACAAAGCACTTTTACCGTTATTGTGGGAGCGCTTTCCGAATCATCCTAATCTTTTACCTGCCTATTTTGCTAACAATTCAAAAGCGAACGGTTTGAAAGACTATGTAATCAAACCACTATTCTCTCGAGAAGGCGCAAATATTGAGATCGTCAAAGGTGGGAAACGCATACTCAAAACGGCAGGGCCTTATGAATCTAAATTCAATATCGTCCAGCAGTATCGTCCGTTACCCAAGTTTGGGCAAAGCCATACGTTAATTGGCAGTTGGCTAGTCAACGATAGAGCCGCTGGGATTTCGATTCGGGAAGACACTAGCTTAGTCACGCAAGATATGGCGCGATATATTCCACATGTGATTTTAACATGATCAAAAAAGCTCTCCATCCAGAGAGCTTTTGTCTATTCAGCGGTTCAATCTTGATGGTCGACAGCGTTGTGTCTTATTGTTCTTCAGCTAATGCAACACCGCGCTGAGTAAGACCACATAGCATCACTGGCATGGCATTGAAGATCTCTTCAAACTGTTCTAAGCCTTCCATGCCTTGTTCTGCCAACGTTTCAATGGTCGTTTCTGGATCGTAAAGCATCGTAAGAGAAAGCAAAACACCGCCGAGCAGAGCATTATCTTCGCTGTCCTCTGGCATTAGCGTTTCCCAGTCATCACGAGCAAGTTGCCAACCTTGTAATACACCTTCACAGAAATCACGGGTCTGGCTTGTTACGATATCTTGTTCATCTAACGCGCATCCCTCAGGCCACTGCCAAGATCCTTCTAGGAGAGCAGGACGAGTTTGGTTCCACATTTGCACAATCTCATCAATGTATTGCTCTAGTTGCTCACCGTCAGTAAATGGCGCTGTTTCTTCACCACCCCATAAGAATGGCAACCACTCTTGAGGCATTAATACGTTTGGCGCTGCAGCCATCGCTGTTACAAAGCCTTGAGTTTTTGCTAGGTTTAGTAGTTTACCGTCAAGTTCTGGGAGAGAAAGGATGTCTTGTAGTTTCAAAATAGAATACCATTTGTTAATGGGCTGGTTGATTGCGCTCATCTTACCAATCAATTTGTGATAAATCGATATTAGGGAATGATTCACAGACATCTATGGAAATTCGCTCATCACTTAGAAAAAAAAGCATTCTCGCCCTGACACTGTACCTGTGTTTCTTTATCGCAACGATTGGTTCTGTTGCCTATTTGGTTGTCGAGCCTCCGGTTAGGCAAAAGCTAGAGCAAAACCTAGAGTTACGCACCCAACTCCTTGCTCTAGAGATTAAAGAGCCTCTCCTTAGCTCTACCGGTGTATTGAGTAGCCTTGCAGGACTCGCCCAGGGGACTGAAAATATTCAATCTCTCAACACGACAATTCCGCATATTCTCCAATTGAGTGATGAGATGCTCGTCAGTGGTGGCGTATGGCCTAAACCAGAACTCAAAGCTGAACAATGGCGATATAAAAGCCTATTCTTCAATAAAAACAGTCATGGCGGTATTGACCAAATTCACTCCTACAATAATCCTGAATCTGGCGGCTATGATAATGAACCATGGTATAAGGCAGCTGCTGACGCGCCAGTTGGTTCTGTGAGTTGGTCTACGGTTTATATCGACACTTTTACTCAGGTTCAGATGATTACTGCGTCTTCCCCATATTATCAAAACGGTCAATTCGCTGGCGTTGTAACGGTAGACTTATCACTTGATGCACTTTTTCAGTTTATTCGAGAGCACACGAACCTGCATTCTTTAGGTGTGGTGGTTCGCGATGCTGAATCGAACGTGATTATTGAGCACAACTTCCAACTAACAGACGAAATTTATGTCAGTGAGCTTGATTTTGGAGAGTTCGATTGGCGCATGGAAGTTGTCAACGCGAAAGCTAAAGTAGCCGATCAAGTGTTTGAACAAGTCATGAGTGTTGAGGGGAGGATCATTCCATTCTTACTCTTGTGTGTATTGGTCGGGTATTACTTGCTGAATCGTTACATTGTCGAACCGATTGTCCGTATTGCCGCTAAGATTGATGACTCGAAAACTGGCGGGATCATAGACATTGACTACGATAGCGAAGATGAAATTGGACAGCTCATCGAGAAGTTCAATGAAAAAACCATCTATCTAGAGCAAGAGAGAATAAAAGCCCAAGCTTCGACGAACGCTAAAACGGCATTTTTAGCCACATTATCCCATGAAATTCGTACGCCAATGAACGGTGTATTAGGAACCGCTCAGATATTGTTAAAAACGCCACTCACCGATGATCAACGTAAGCACCTGAGAACACTTTATGACTCAGGTGATCATATGATGACGTTACTTAATGAGATTTTAGATTACTCAAAAATTGAGCAAGGACATGTTGAATTCGAAAATACGCCTTTCCCAATTGAGTCGATCATCGGCAGCATAAAAAGTGTTTATCAAACACTATGTGCAGAAAAAGGCCTTCGCTTTAGAGTCGTGTCTCATTTACCAACAGGGCGCTGGTACAACAATGACAAAGCCCGTCTGCGCCAAGTATTGTTTAACCTACTAAACAACGCTGTCAAGTTCACCGACCGAGGCATCGTAGAGGTAGAGCTGACCGAGAAATCGAGCAAGGCAGGTACCAAGCTTATTCTCGCGGTGAAAGATACCGGTATCGGTATTTCTCAAGAAGCGCAAAAACGCATTTTCCGTCCTTTTGAACAAGCGGAGTCCTCGACGACTAGGCGGTTTGGTGGTACAGGGCTTGGTTTGGCGATAGTAAAAGAAATTGCCGAGCATATGGGAGGGCATGTGATTGTGCAGAGTCAAGAGAATGTCGGGACAACCTTTACCGTCGAGATCGCGCTTACGCCTTGTGAGCCTGGGAAAGTGGAAGCAGTCAATGCACATAAGCTGAATTGCAAAGGTTTGAAAGCGCTCATTGTCGAAGACAACCGAACAAATGCGATCATTATGGAAACTTTCCTAAGAGCCAAAGGCTTTGAGTGCACAAGTGTTGAAAATGGTCAGCTTGCCGTCGATGAGGTGGCCGTTCAGTCATTTGATTTGATATTAATGGACAATCATATGCCTGTTCTTGATGGTGTTGGGGCAATATCAGCCATTCGAGCGATGAGTTCGCCTGTAAAGTCGGTACTGATCTTTGGCTGCACAGCGGATGTATTCAAAGAAACACAAGAGCGCATGATAAATGTAGGGGCCGACCACATAATTGCGAAACCAATTGTGGAGTCTGAATTAAATGATGCGTTATATCTCCATGCAGCACGGTTATACCAATACCAGTCGGACTTTGGTGATAATACAACGGATATCCTTGATGCGGAAAAGTGGCTACTAAACTTCTATGTTGCTCTAGATAATGGTCATCTCAACGAAGCGCTAGAGGCTATTTCAGCGATTATTGCTCAAGTCACCCCTGATGCTAATAAAGACGTTTCTTTAGTTGCCGAGCGAATAAGGCATAACTTAAAGCGTCAGCAGTCTCCAAACCAAGATGATATCGATACATTAACGCTCTTGCTCGCATCATCATAGCTTAATCCATATAGCGCGATTCAACGCAATCATGAATTGTCTTTACTCTTCATACCTAACCTTAGCTGAATCGTCTATTTTTTCCTTACTTTCAATGAGCTTAGCTCTGCTGTTGGATTCTGTCATAAGAGAAACGGTGCGGCTCTCAGTTGCGCTCACATCGGGAATACTCTGAATTTTTACAACTCAGCAGCATAAGTTATTGGAATTATCGTTTATTCCCCGAACTTTATCCTAACCCTCCATCCAAACAATCACTTATCCCACTTTTTGTGTAAGTTAAATCCGTATTTTTCTACCATTTTTACGTCATTTTAGGCGTTTTTAGTTGTTGGTGGTGAAAAAAACTACTTTCATTTTAAAAAATGGTTATAAATTTACAACTTGATTTCAAATACAGTGCCATGCGCTGCTTTTTGTGTGATTTAATTGCCTTATTAACTGGTCATGTATTTGTTTGACGGTTGATAGTTTTATTTTGTTTATTGTTGGTGGTATTTAATTTTAGGGGTTGGTTAATGAAGTCTCGCGGACCATTTTGTATTCGTCACGCCGCAGCGGATACCTTTGCTATGGTTGTTTTTTGCTTTATCACAGGGATGATTGTCGAGATTTTGATTTCAGGGATGACGTTTGAGCAATCTTTAGCATCACGTACACTATCTATTCCAGTGAATATTGCTATTGCTTGGCCGTATGGCGTTTTTCGTGATTGGGTACTACGTCAGGGTAACAAGGTATCGCCGTCTTCATTTATGAAAAACGTATCTGATCTGGTCGCTTATGTGCTATTTCAGTCTCCAGTTTATGCAGGAATTTTATTCGCAGTTGGTGCGTCTACAGACCAAATAGTGACCGCGGTGACAAGTAACGCCATTATTTCTTGCGGTATGGGTGTGTTGTATGGGTACTTCTTGGACATGTGCCGCCGTTGGTTCCGTGTTCCCGGCTATTCTCAAGGCATCTAAATGACCCAGTTTTGCTCAATTTAGTTACTTAGTGAGCAATCGAGTGGAAAAGGGCGCTTTTTTTTATGTTTAGCCTTGACCATCAGGCACATAATCATTAAATTAGCGCCTCGTTAGCCAATGATGCTAACAAAAATTGATTCGGTGAGTTGTCCGAGTGGCTGAAGGAGCACGCCTGGAAAGTGTGTATACGGCAACGTATCGAGAGTTCGAATCTCTCACTCACCGCCACATTTGAGCCCTAGCAGAAATGCTGGGGCTTTTTCGTATTACGCGACAAGTTCAATCCCAGAGCTGTATATCGTATTGATTCTCAATTACTCATTGAGTCGGCAAGCCCTTCAAAAAGCCTCCTTTTTATTCATCTTTTGTTACACATTTTCCGTACAGGTAGTGCGTTTTTATTCGCATGTTGTGATGAGCGTTCCTTATTAAATTTTCCACAAAATCAATTAATTGTTGAAATTAGAACGCTTGTCAAAAAGTCATCAGATATCATGTTTAATAGAGTCTTTTACCTAATGGGATACTCTATTTGTTTGATATAATTTCTGGCAGTTTGTATACCATAATTAAAGAGAGTCTATTCATGTTCCAGAACTTAACGATCAAGCAGAAGATAGTGATTCCGCTGTCACTGATTATTGGATTGTTTATTGTGAGCTCTGTATTAAACGTTATGACAAGTTGGAAACAATCTGAGTTGAGTGAAACACTTAACGAACAGATAGTGCCAAACTTGTTAACGATTGAGGATGCTTACCGCGATCTTTACCAAGCTACATCTGCAATCCAAGGTGTTGCTCTTTCTGATACTCAAACCGATATTGACCACCACATCGGTGAATACAAAGACAACGCATACAAAGCGCTGCCACGTATGGAGAAAATGATTGAGCTATCGCAAGCTGGCGTGATGTCTTCTTCACACGGTAATGAAGTGAGAAAGCTTGTCTCCCTAGGTGAAAAATGGTTGGCGAGTTATGAAGCGATGTTGCGTTTACCTCAATCACAATGGCTTGGTTACTACAACGAACACAAACACACCTTTGAAAATCAGTTTATCGAGGTAAGAGCGCAACTTAATGTTGTGAAAGATGCGATAGAAGAAAAACAAAGCCTATTGAAAGATGAAATCTCAGCAGCCGCAACAAGAGCTCAGGTAATTCTTGAAGCGGGCATTGTGATTGTTATTCTGGCCGCTATTGCGATGGTGTTTTTGTTGTTGCAAACCGTCGTGAAGCCTATCAACGATATCAAAAATGCGATGACAGAAATTGCTTCTGGTGAAGGTGATTTAAGCCAGCGAATCGATGTGAAAACACAAGACGAAATTGGCAATTTAGCGAACGCGTTTAATCAGTTTGTGTCTAAAATCCAAGCGACAGTTTCTCAAGTAATTAAAAGTTCGAATACCTTGCGTAATGAGATGGAAAATCTTAGCTCGTTGACCACGACCATCGCGAACTCGACCGTTTCACAGCAAAAAGACAGCGAGGCGGTAGCGGCGGCAGTGCATGAAATGCAAGTCACCAGCAGAAATGTCAGCGATAGCGCTAACGAAGCTGCGGTTGCGAGCCAAACAGCGAATGATGAACTTACCAATACCAATGTTATTTTGGATCAAACCGTTAGCTCAATTCGTAGCCTCGCAAGTGAAATCGAAAGTGCAAGCCACGTCATTAACACATTGGACCATGATGTGAGTAACATTGCTTCTGTATTGGATGTCATTCGTGGTATCGCAGATCAAACGAACTTATTGGCGCTTAACGCAGCGATTGAAGCGGCTCGTGCAGGAGAGCAAGGGCGAGGCTTTGCTGTTGTCGCAGATGAGGTCCGCTCGTTAGCCAGTCGCACACAACAGAGTACGGGTGAAATCCAAACCATGATTGAAAAGCTACAATCTGGTGCGGGACAAGCCGTAGAAGTGATGCGTGGTAGCCAAAATAGCAGTGATGAAACAATTCAATCGGCAGGGAGAGCGAGTCAATCCCTTTCTGAAATCTTGAACGCGATTTCACGTATGAACGAGATGAACACACACATTGCAACGGCTGCAAGCCAGCAAAGTACGGTAAGTGACGAAGTAAATAGCAACGTACAAGGCATTGCAGATAGCAGTACATCTATTGTGGAAATCGTCAACCAAGCGCAAGTATCTTTAGCCATGTTATCAGAGCAAACCCAGCGCTTAGATCATCAGGTTAGTCAGTTCAAAGTATAAGCTTGAGAACTGCAGTATCACTGACGAAATAACCCGCTTCTTAGCGGGTTATTTTTTAGATAAGGGTCGAACCTGACTTGTTAAGGCTCGACTATATTTACATTCCTCTTTTACTTAACTTTGTATACCAGAGGTGCAAATAATCCTAGACAGCGGTGACAAACTCTGTACAGCGTGATGATGCTTTTATCATCACTTTTGCTGCTTTTTAACCATTGCAATTGCTCACAGGAAAGTGTGATTTCCAACCCAAAATCTTCAAATTTGAGAACTTCATTACACCTTTACCATAAACGTTTTTCGTAAGCGTATAGAACTGTAAATTTTGTTGTATGTACAACACTGGGTAATTATCATCCTAATTAATTTGTTCTGGATATACATCCGTTAGTCATCATTAAGTCATTCTAGAAGTTTTTAGCAAGGAATCTTGAAGGCTTGTAGGTAAAAGAGAGAAAAATTCATGAGACGTAAAACCACGCTATCTCTGCTGATTGCGTCGAGCCTTTTTGTGGTTGGATGTCAACCTAGCGAAGAAGGATCGAGCCAAGGTAGTGGTCCTGCGCCCGCAACCGAAGTTGAAGTGTTAACGGTGGAACCAACTCGCCAAGCGTTAACTGTCGAGTTGCCAGGTCGTAGCCGTGCATTCAAAGAAGCGGAAGTTCGTCCGCAAGTTACAGGCATTATTTCAGAGCGAAATTTTGTTGAAGGGGGCCTTGTTGAACAAGGACAGTCCTTATATCAAATTGATGATTCATCATTTCAAGCGGATTTGCTGAGCGCTGAAGCGGAATTAATCCGAGCTCAAGCAGCGGCAGAATCGACCCATGCCACAGTGAAGCGTTACAGAACCTTGATCACCAAAAAGTCCATCAGCCAACAAGATTTGGATGAAGCAGAAGCAGCATACAAGGAAGCGCAAGCACAGGTCCTAGTCGCAAAAGCGAAGATCAATACGGCAAAAATCAATTTAGATTACACGCAAGTGAAAGCTCCGATTAGCGGTGTGATCGGTAAATCGAGTGTGACGGCGGGTGCGTTGGTTACGGCTAACCAAGCAGCCAAATTAGCGACCATTCAGCAGCTTGATCCTATCAACGTTGATATTGTGCAATCATCCGTGCAACTGCTGCGTTTAAAAGCGGCTCTTTCCCAAGGTCATATGCAAGAAGATGATTCTGCGCAAGTTACATTGATGCTTGAAGATGGCAGCACGTACGAACATAAAGGCACGATGAAATTTACCGAGGTCAATGTGAACGAAAGCACGGGTAGCGTGACGCTTCGTGCTGAATTCCCAAACCCTGACGGTTTGTTGCTACCAGGAATGTTTGTTCGTGCGACGGTTATTACTGGTGTTGACCCTGACGCGATTCTGATACCACAAAATACCGTTTCTCGCGATGCGACAGGCAAAGCGACAGTGATGATGGTGAATGGTGAGAACAAAGTGGAAGCGAGACCAGTGAAGACAGCCGAAGCGATCAATAATCAATGGCGTATTATTGATGGTTTGAAAGCGGGCGATAAAGTCATTACTGCTGGGTTACAAAAGGTAGGTCCAGGTAGTCCTGTAACTATCCAAAACGGTGAACAGGAGTAATCATGGCACGATTTTTTATCGATCGTCCGGTATTTGCTTGGGTTCTCGCGATTCTAACGATGTTGGCGGGGGTAATGTCATTATTCAATTTACCCGTCTCGCAATACCCAACGATTTCACCGACAACGATCACCATCAGTGCACGTTATCCAGGTGCATCAGCGCAAACCGTTGAAGACTCGGTAACGCAGGTTATCGAGCAAAATATGACGGGATTAGATTATCTTCGCTACCTATCATCGAGCAGTGATGCATTCGGTAATGCGACAATTACCCTGACGTTTGATAGCGAAGCTGATCCTGATATCGCGCAAGTACAGGTGCAGAACAAGCTGCAATTGGCCTTGACGTCATTGCCGATGGAAGTACAAAACCAAGGTATCGTCGTGAATAAATCCAACACGGCGTTTCTCATGGTGGTGGCAGTTTATTCTGAAGATCCTGACTTTACAGAAAACGATATCGGCGACTTTGTTGTAACGAATATTCAAGACCCGATAAGTCGTGTAACTGGCGTAGGACAAGTTCAGGCGTTTGGTGCGCAGTATGCGATGCGAGTTTGGCTGGATCCATTTAAGCTTACGCAGTTCAACTTGACCGCAATCGATGTAGCAAATGCTATCAGTGAACAGAACGCGCAAGTTTCTTCAGGTCAACTTGGTGCAGCACCTGCGCAGGAAGGTCAGCTGTTGAATGCAACGATTTCGTCTGCAAGTCGTTTGAGCAGTGTGGAAGAGTTCCAAAACATCATTCTTAAGTCTGATGCCAATGGTTCGAATGTTTATTTGAAAGATGTAGCTCGTGTTGAACGTGGTGCAGAAAGTTACGATATTCGAGGCCAATATAATGGCTTCCCAGCATCGGGGTTAGGTATTTCATTAGGTACTGGCGCAAACGCGCTTGAGACAGCTAATGCGGTAAAAGAGCGTTTAGACCAACTGAGTGCAACGTTCCCAGAAGGGTTACAGATTGCTTACCCATTTGAAACAACGCCATTCGTCAAAGCCTCGATTCAAGAAGTGGTTAAAACGCTATTAGAAGCCATTCTTCTTGTGTTCTTAATCATGTACCTGTTCTTGCAGAACTTCCGTGCGACGATCATTCCAACGATCGCAGTGCCTGTCGTACTGCTCGGCACCTTCGCTATTTTGTACGCGACTGGATTTAGCGTAAACACGTTAACCATGTTCGCGATGGTTCTGGCTATCGGTTTGCTGGTGGACGATGCCATCGTTGTGGTGGAAAACGTCGAGCGTGTGATGCATGAGGATGGGTTAGAGCCCAAAGAAGCGACCAAAAAATCGATGGGGCAGATCACTGGTGCTCTGATTGGTGTGGGTCTGACGCTTTCTGCGGTATTCGTCCCTATGGCGTTTATGTCTGGTTCTACAGGGGTTATTTACCGTCAGTTCTCGATAACGATTGTGGCGGCGATGACACTTTCAGTTTTGGTAGCGATAATTCTGACTCCAGCATTATGTGCAACATTACTGAAAAAAGGCGATGCTGAGCTTCTAGAAAAGAAAGGCTTCTTTGGCTGGTTTAACCGCAAGTTTGATGCGATGACAGCTGGCTATGAAACCGGCGTTGCTAAACTCCTAAAGCGCACAGGTCGTATGTTGGTTGTATTCTTGGCAATGAGTGTAGGTGCGGGCTGGCTGTTTATGAACCTTCCGACGTCATTCTTGCCGGATGAAGACCAAGGCACGGTATTCTCAATGGCCATTTTGCCGCCTAACTCAACGCAAGAGCAGACGGAAAAAACACTTGAGAAAATGCGCGACTTTTACCTTGTGGATGAGAAAGACAACGTGAAATCCGTCTTCTCCGTTGCGGGCTTTAGTTTTGCAGGCCAAGGCCAAAACATGGGGATGGCATTTATCGGTCTGAAAGATTGGTCAGAGCGTGAAGCGCCGGGTGCTGATGCAGCTTCCATTACGGGTCGAGCGATGGGGTACTTCTCAACCATCAAAGAAGCACTGGTGTTTGCATTTGCACCTCCTGCGATTCAAGAATTGGGTAACTCGACAGGCTTTGATTTCTATCTTCAAGATTCGTTGAACAAAGGTCACGACGCATTAGTCGCTGCGCAAGGTCAACTGCTTGGCATGGCTGCACAAAACCCGAAACTTGTCGGTGTTCGTCCGAACGGCCAAGCAGATGCGCCAATGTACAAAGTGAACATTGACCACGTTAAACTGCGTGCTCTGGATGTTAGCATTAATGACGTCAACCAAATCCTGTCAGCTGCATGGGGCGGGGCGTACATTAACGACTATATTGATCGCGGTCGGGTGAAAAAAGTCATGATGCAAAGTGATGCGGAATACCGTATGCAGCCAAAAGACTTCGATTCGTGGTACGTGCGTAACTCAAAAGGTGAGATGGTGCCTTTCTCTGCATTTGCGAGCGGAGAGTGGACGTATGGTTCACCTCTTTTGCAGCGTTTTGATGGTTTGCCAGCGATGAATATCCAAGGCGGCGCAGCTCCTGGCGTCAGTACTGGTGAAGCTATGGCAGAAATTGAAGCAATGGTAGAAAAGCTACCAGAAGGCTTTACGGTGAACTGGAATGGTATTTCGTATGAAGAGCGCCTTTCCGGAAACCAAGCACCAATGTTATATGCGCTGTCTATCCTCGTCGTATTCTTAGTTCTCGCCGCTTTGTATGAAAGTTGGTCAGTACCTTTCGCCGTGGTGTTAGTTGTGCCTCTTGGTGTGCTTGGTGCTGTGCTCGCGGTAATGACGCGAAGTATGGACAACGATGTGTTCTTCCAGGTGAGTTTATTAACGACGGTCGGCTTGGCAACTAAAAACGCCATTCTGATCGTTGAGTTTGCGAAAGATTACTACGAGAAAGGCGCTGGCCTTATCGAAGCAACCCTGCATGCCGTTCGTGTTCGTCTGCGCCCAATTATTATGACATCGCTTGCCTTTGGTCTGGGTGTCGTACCGCTTGCTATCAGTTCAGGTGTGGGATCAGCCGGTCAAAATGCAGTAGGTACTGGTGTACTTGGGGGCATGATCAGTGCGACGCTCTTAGGTATATTCTTTGTGCCAATTTTCTTTGTGGTGGTTGAGCGATTGTTTGATCGACGTGCGAGAAAAGAATCAGAGGCAGAGTTGTCTGAGACTAATCCTAAACCAGCTCAGCAAAGCGAGTAAGACTTGGTTGCTGTAACTGAGTTATACTGGTGATAATAAACACGATAAAAGGGCGCTTCGGCGCTCTTTATTTTATGTTTTCACTTGGTGGTTACCGTCTTTGACGCAAACTTGAAGGGGGAGCGTTTTGCCTTATGCAGAATCTGTTTATTCCTTCCGACCGAATGAAAGCCTAAAGAAGAACAAACGACGATGAAAGATCAGAAAATCTCCCCAATTTCCGTTTTGGATCAAAGCCCTATGTTTGTCTGCGGTGTGATGCAGCGAATGTATCGCAACCGTGCTCAAGCTGAGCTCTCTCGGCAAAATTTAATGACACTCGAGATGGCAAGTGCACTGGCCGCTTTGGAAGAGTTTCAACCCATGAGTCAGCAAGCGCTGGCTGACGCGGTTCGAACTGAGCGAAGTGTAGCAAAGCGAATGGTGGATAATTTGGAAAAGCGAGGGTTTGTTCAAGTTTCTAAAAGTAAATCGAATCAGCGTCTCAAAATGCTAAGCATGACAAAAGAGGGGGCAAATGCTTTAAAGCAAGTGCATCAAATCATGACGAATTTACAGAAAGAATTTTTTGCTTGTTTGTCTGAATCAGAAGCGAGTGAGTTTTTTCGTCTGGTAAGAAAACTCACTTTTGCGAATCACGACCAGTAGCTTATCTTAATGCTATCTAACGCGCCTTTACTTTATCGGTGATCAATTATATTAAGTCGTAAAACTTAAGAAATAGAATGCCCAACGTACACGTGACGGTAGAAAGTACCGTAGTGAGTGCGATGATATTTGCGGCTAATGTGGCATTGCCTCCCATCGAACGTGCCATGACATAACTGGCGGCTGCCACTGGGGAAGCGTTCATAAAGAAAAGAATACCTAACTCAATTCCTCGAAAACCTACTAAGTAAGCACCAGTAGTGATCATTACGGGTGCCACGATGAGCTTGTAACTGCTTGCAAACCAAGATGGACCTTTCTCTTTTCTCATCAAGCTAAAATCGAGTGAGCCGCCCGTACACAACAGCGCTAAAGGCAGTGTCATTTTGGACAAGTAGTCCCCTGCATCAATAACAACATTCGGTACTGGAATAGAGAGCAAATAGAAAGCCATCCCTAGGACGATTGAGATTATCAGTGGATTCCTCGTCAGTGTTCGGCCCATCATTTTTGCGGCTTGTGGGACAGAAGTTGCGCCTTTGGGAGATAAGCAAATTACCGCTTGGACGTTGTAAATAAACGTGGTGACCGCGACATAAAGCGCTGCTAACGCCACACCTTGAGAACCATACGCATTGGCAACGTACGCGATGCCAATAATACCTGTATTTGCTCGGAACCCACCTTGGATAAGAACACCTTGGTCAGGCGATGCTCTGAACAGAAGCTTGACCGAAAGGTAGGTAAAAATGAAAAACGAAATGCTAGCGATGACGCCGAAATTGACAAAGCCACTCGCCGCGGAAAAATCGTGTTCTGAAGCCACAATACTGACAAATAACATCGCAGGTAGCGTAACTTGAAACACCAGTTTGGAGCCTACTTCGATAAAATTATCGTTGATCAGTCCGATGCGTTTGAACACCACGCCAAGTATTAACATTAAGCAGATAGGGCCGGTTATCGACAAAGAGAATTGCAACTGATGTAGAACAGCTTCCATGTAAGTACCCGCAGCAAAAGAAAAATATTCCTGCTGTCTATTAAGCCATAAACTCTGGGAGACAGGACAGAAAAGTGATGAAATTTTCCTCTTTTGTTGTTTCCAGAACCATTTGCATTCCAAGTTATGGACGAGGTCCCAGTTTAACAAAGTTGCACTGGTTCTATGCGCGATATGTTGGTTTACTACTTATCGTGATGCATCCACATGCGTATTAAATAAAAGAGTTGGTCATTGTGGTTATGGATAGGAGTTCATCGATGAAAAGGAAACACAACAAAACCGTACTTTGTGCATTTGTCTCAGGTTCGGTGTTTGGTGCAGCTTTAGTCATTGCGATGTCTTTACCAATGTAATCGTTTCTGTAGGCTCTTTGAATACTTACGCTAATTCAATACAAAACAGATTGAGTTCAGCTTGATGTACTGTTAGTTTGAAAACATGAAAATACACGTTAGCCCTTCATCAACAACCTTCTTTTGGTGGCGCTCTAAATAGAGCGGCACGGAATACTCACATTCTTAAGCTGCTGGATGGTAGCTAAGAGTGTTTGATCTTTTTATCTCCAGTAGCGATCTATTAAATACTTGGAGATAAATATGAACACCATTCAAAGTACATCACAGCGTGAAATTATCCTGACCGGCGATCGAGCGACAGGTCCGTTACACCTCGGGCACTATGTCGGTTCATTGCAACAACGAGTCAAATTGCAAACGGAGCATGAGCAAACGATCTTAGTCGCAGACATGCAAGGGTTGACGGATAACGCCCACAATCCATCAAAAGTATCCTCCAATATTCTCAATGTCGTTGCGGATTATTTGGCCGTTGGTATCGACCCCACACAAACCACGATCACGTTGCAGTCTCAAATTCCAGCGTTAGCAGAGTTAACGATGTATTACAGCAATCTTGTCTCTATTGCGCGTTTAGAGCGTAATCCCACGGTTAAAAATGAGATACAGAGTAAAGGCTTTGAACGCTCTATTCCTGCTGGCTTTTTAACGTATCCAATTTCTCAAGCTGCCGATATTACGGGGTTCCACGCGACGTTGGTTCCGGTAGGTGATGACCAACTGCCGATGTTGGAGCAAACTAATGAAATCGTAAGAAAAATAAACCACCTGGGCGGAAAAGAGGTTCTTAGAGAATGCCGTCCATTACTTAGTGATGCCCCTCGGTTGGCGAGTACCGACGGTAAAAATAAGATGTCTAAAAGCATGGGGAATGCAATCAACCTAGGGGCGTCTGAAAAGGAGATTTCTGTGGCAGTGAAATCTATGTATACCGATCCCAATCACCTGAAAATTGAGGACCCTGGCCAAGTCGAAGGTAATATCGTATTTACCTACCTCGATGCCTTTCACCCTGATAAAGATTACGTCGAACAGCTAAAAGAGCATTATCGACGAGGTGGGGTAGGTGATGGTTTGACCAAGAAAGTGTTAGAAGAATGCCTACAAGAGATGCTTCGACCTATTCGAGAAAAGCGCACTATGTATTTGAATGATAAAGCACAGCTGATTGATATTTTAAAACAAGGTAGTCAGCGTTCTCGCGAGAAAACCGAAAAAGTGCTATTTGATGTGAAAGATGTATTTGGTTTGAATTTGTTCTGAATTAAAAAACAAGGTTCTGAATAAAAGGCACGGCTGTTTATTCGTAACGTGCCTTTTGGACTTTCAATTCCCATCAATGAAAGCTGACATTTAAGAAGAAAAGAACTCGCGGCGAAAATCCGCTATTTCTTGTTGGTAATAACTGTGCCATTCCGGTTCTGATAAACTAGCATGGCTGGTGGCTCTCTCTTTTCTGAGTCTGGACTCAAGTTGTTGCAATGCTTGTTGGTAATCTCTGACTTGCTCTTTTTGCTGGGCAATTTGTTGCTGACGATCGTGAATCTCTTCGCTTTCGTCCTTCGTTAAGTAAGTTCTTTCCAGCTCTGCGATGATGGTTTGGCGATCTGGAAAGCTCATGCTATTGGGTATTAGGGCGACTGCACGCTCATATTTTGCTTGGTCGTTTGTAAGCCCGATAGCCTCTGCATTTTCTTGCCAGTCTATGATGAGTTGCTCGAAAGCTTGCAAAAAGCTTTCTGGACTTTGCGTGTTGAGCTGTTGGGCCTCTAAATTGAAATCGTATAGGGCGAACTCATCCGCGAAAATAACATCAGCCAACTCGCCCCAAATGCCTCTTGCCTCGGCTTTAAGTTGTGCAATACGTGAGGCTAGTGGTTGTTGCTCATCAAACAACAAATTACCCACACTTTCTTGCCATTGACTGTTGAGTTGATGGTAGCTCGCCAAAAGTTGAAATCGTGCTGAAGATAAATAAGGCTCGAGCAAGGCTAACTGTTCCTCACAGTCGCGGTTCGACATGCACTCATGCCAAAATGACTCAAGCTCTGCGACGAGTTCTCTCCCTTTGAGCAGAGTTAGTCTCTCAGTCGTTATTTGAGTCGCAGAAGGGAGCTCTGCGGTCTGTGGTGAAGCATCTGCACTGGGAGCGATATTGCTTGTTTTTAGTGATGTAATAGGGCCGTTCTTATTTTTTGCCTTTGGAGCAGAAGCGGACACGGCCGCTTCTTGCTGCCCATCTTGACTGAAAGTTAAAAACATCATGCCCGCCATAATGGCGGACATGATTATCAACGCGATTTTCTTCATGGCTTGATTGTTGCGCTAACTGGGAAATGGTCAGAAAGATTGTAGTGTTTCCATAAACTCTCTGCGGTTGTACGCGGCACGTCAACACGGTTGTCATTGAATGATTTCACCCCGTATTCACTACTCACCATAACATAGTCAAGGTATTCCACGTTTTCGCCACCTGATAACGCTTCACCTGCGAAGTTATTGATGCGGGGATCAAAGGTTGACTCCGTGTATCCAGAATACTGAGGTTCGATGGCGCTTAAGTTAGCGATCATTTGTTGGTAGTCACCAGGGAACTTTCTTTTGTTTACGTTAAAGTCGCCGCTGTATACCACAGTTTCGCTTGAAGGAATGTTGAGAGATTTAGCGAGTGCGCGGATTTGTTTGAACTGGCGCTGACGATACTCGCGAGCGGTGTCTGTATCGAAAGATGCGGTATGGGTAGCAAACACATGGTAAGCCTGACCACCTTTAATAATTTCCGCATAATTCACGCCTTTGTCGGCAAAGCAGTCTGTGCCAGAGCAGTCGGGGAAGACATATTGCGCTTCATTCACGATAGGATAGCGACTGACAATGATCACCCCACCATCATGAATATTAACGCCTTCTTTATCTAACATCTTAGTTTGGTACGGATATTCCTTAGCTAACTCACGTAGGAATGCTTCACGACCGCTTGCAAACACTTCTTGCAGCGCTAATACATCATAACCTTTGACGTATTGAGGAATCAGTTCGTAACGATCACCGATGTGCGATGCAATAGCCGTAAGAGCCCAGATGTTGTATGTCATCAACTTAAGGTTTTGTTCTTCGTTATCGACGGATTCATTTACTTTGCTTGGTGTGATGGTGTAATAAAGATCGTCGTATCGAGCGGTACTGTCTGACTTAAATGCCAGTTCGGTTTCTCGGATGCCAAAAGCGTTAGTGTTGGCACGATGAATATTACGATCATCTTTAAGAGATAAATCTACATCGGCCGCCGATAAGCCATATTCAATGGTTGAATTATACCAATGACCTTCCATGACCTGATTGAGTGTTATGCTTTCACCTTTAGGGCTAGAAACCACAGTTTCAAAACGGTAAGTTTGGTTGGATTTCACGCCTTCCCAACGATTGAAGCTCAATACAGGTTTGGTTTCCCACGGACCAAGTACTTGTACATGTTGCTGCCACTCTTCTCCGTATTCAAGTAAATCACTGCCTTCGTGCTTTACTTGAATAGTTAAAGGCTGATCAGAATTATTGGTTAGATAAACATCTGTATCTGCAATGCTTGGCAATGTCACCAAGCCACTTAATAAAAGACCCCACTGCGATAATTTCATCTTATTTTTCCATCATTTGAACTAGAGCAATCATTCTTGTTTATAAATATTACTTGCACGTTAAATATGGATGACATCGAAGCCAGTACTGAAAATTGTTATCAGAATGTGATCTTTATTCAATGGTGAGGAGTCGGGGTAGAGAGTTAATGGCTGCCTAAGCGGCTTTAAATAATAGCGATGGTTAACGAATCGTACTCACTGCAATCAAGTTGTCATCTTTGCTCTATAAGTTGTGCGGCGTCATTCATCCAGCCACATGGCTAGAACTTAAATTGATAGATGGAGCACCATGGCTAGAGCAGTAAATCCAATCGATGAAACCATCATTAAATTACTACAAGACCAAGGTTTGATTAGAAGCGAAGCAGAAGCTCGTTTAAAGAAAGAGGTATACCGCTTACAGCCTAATGAGATTGAAAAAGTCAAAAATTATGCCCAGCACTTTGGCATCAACGCTAAAGAAAAACTCATCGATGAGATCTTAGAGTTGCGCCGGGAAGCGCTCATAAAAAAATGTAGACACAATACGGAGCATGCGAGCCTATCTCTAAAATAGCACGTGATAAAAATATCAATTACTGGTCAAGATTTGATCTCTCAGGCCGATGTATATAAGAGCGCTCAATGATATCGAGCGCAAAAAACAGTGTGTTTTAGAGGTTAAGCTTTCACTTAAGTGAGAGGTTTGGAAAGGCTGCAGGGAGAAAGTGCATGCGTATTAAAGACTTAAGTGTCGTAAAGAAAATATCGGTTAGTTATTTAACCGTTTTTGCCGTGTTTGGTTTAGTGTCAGTAATGTTGGTACAAGGTTTGTTAACACTGAATAAAGACATCTCAGTGCTAACAGATAAAAGCTTACCTTCTGTTGCGATTTTGAAAGGTATCCAAGTTGATATTACTAAAGTGCGCAAAGATGAGTTCTCTTTATTGCCAAACGCAAATCACCCCAAAATTGGTGAGTGGTTAAAAGGCCTCGACCAATGGCGTTCTGATGTGCAGGCTGGTATTGCAGAATACGAAAAGCTCGACCTTAATCAGCGTGAAACGCAGTCTTTTAACGTTTTTAAAGAAACTTGGAATCAATACATCAAAGAAACGAAAACTTACAACACACTGCTAAGCCAAGGTGATGCTGAAAGTGCAAATGATGTGATTTTATCGAGTTTCGATACCTACTCAAAAGCGTTGAGCAGCTTGGATGATACCCTCGCGTTGAACGATGAGTTGGTGAATTTGATTGGCGAAGAAGTACAAAATGAAGCGGCATTTACACAATACAGCGCTGCTGTTGGTGCGCTCGTCGTCGCATTGGTCATGGTAATGTCTGCCATGTTGCTTTCTCGAGTCATTTGCGGGCCTGTTGATCGAGCATTGGAATTCGCTTCTAAAATCGCCAAGGGTCAATTGAATAATCAAATCGACGAAAGTGAATTGAGCAAAGACGAGTTAGGAACGTTGCTCAAAGAGCTTGTCGGTATGCAAACAAACTTACATTCGCTGGTTTCTGAGATTAATGACTCAACGATTCAGCTAACGGCAGCAGTAGAGGAGGTGAGTGCTATTTCTTCTCAGACCGCTTCTGGTATGCAAAATCAACAAATTGAACTTAGCTCGGTGGCTTCTGCGATGACAGAAATGCAAGCTGCTGTAAGTGAAGTGGCACAAAATACCGAAGTTGGCGCGACCTCCGCTTACTCGGCAACGGAAGTGGCAAAGCAAGGAACGGCGACGTTACAACAAACTATTGCAGTAATTGAGCGTGTATCACATACGATCCAAGAGTCAGATGAACTGGCACGTGAGCTTGAATCTAGCTCAAACAATATCAATGTGGTCGTAGATGTGATCCGCGGGATTGCGGAGCAAACAAACTTGTTAGCACTGAACGCCGCAATTGAAGCTGCTCGGGCCGGTGAACAAGGACGTGGGTTTGCTGTTGTGGCAGATGAGGTTCGTTCTCTGGCGCAACGCACTCAAGACTCCACTTCACAAATTGTGGAAATTGTTAATCAACTACAAGAGAGCAGCAGCAAAATAGGGCATTCAAGCCGTGATTGTCAGGAGGGTATTTCTCAGTGTGTTGAGCAAGTCAATGACGCTGATAACCAGATAAAAGAAATTGAACATTCTGTCGATAACATAGCGCAAATGAGCACACAAATCGCAACGGCGTGCAGCGAGCAGAATTCTGTATCCGAAGAACTGAATCGAAGTGTGGAGCATATTAATAGTGCTTCAACAGAGATGGCTGAGGGAGCTTCGCAAACGGCTGTAGCTTGCCAGCAGATCAGTAGCCTAGCGCACAACTTGAAAACTCGAATGGGTTCATTCCAGCTCTAGTTATTTTGTTTCAGCTTTATTCCTAACCTCATTGCTACAAAAAATAAGCCGGACGAAATGTCCGGCTTATTTATTCTCTGTCTATATAAATAAGTTCAGAGCATGCTCAATCTTGGGAGAATATGCTCGCTAGGCTGGAATACCACTATGGAACTTAAAATCTGTATCTGGCGTAGAAATTAAATCCGCCTCAACTCGGCCAAAATAGGTTATGCGTTCGCTGATGTCTTTGCCCGCGATTTGCTCTGCCAATACTAGATAATCTTGATAGTGGCGTGCTTCTGAGCGCAGTAAAGAAACGTAGAATTTTGCGATATCGTCATCCATATGTGGTGCTAGTTTGGCAAAACGCTCACAAGATCGGGCTTCGATGTACGCACCAATGATGAGCTTATCGATCAGTGTTTCCGGTTCATGAGTCTTCATATGCGAAATGAGCCCTTTAGCATAGCGACTTGCTGGAATATTTTTATACTCAATTCCACGACTTTCCATGATCTCTAAAACTTGATAAAAGTGGTGCAATTCCTCTTTAATCAAAAGCACCATTTTATCGATCAAATCTTGGCTGTACGGTGAGTTGGACTTAGCCATGATCGCTTTGGAAATATTGCTCTTACCTTTTAAAGTTTCTAGTGAGCCTACATTGCGATAAGCAAAGTCTTCATAGGGTTTAAACCAGTCAAGCAGAGCATGTGAACTGGATTGGTCAACGGCATACTTACGAATTAAAAACATCGCAGATTGGCCAGCTTTTAGCTCACACATTAGGTGGTCTAATAAAATGGTTTGAAGGTTTTCTGGTTTCTTTGCTTCCTCTACCCATTCATCAGGTGTGCTGCATTGCAGAAATTGGTTAATGGGAGCAAGAAGATCTTGATAGGCGTCTAGATTCATCATTTTAATTTTAGTACTTCACATTCTAATTGGGCATATCCGCTATCTTACGGATAGAAAAAAGGCTGCGATTGCAGCCTTTATTGACCTTAAGTGAATGTTACCACTTTTTCTTCTCGCCGAAGAGTGCTTCCATGTCATTGTCGCGCTCTTTATCGGCGATCTGCTGCATTTCAGCATCACTTTTATCTTGGCGTTTTTTATCTAGGTCGCCCAGCATGTCTTCAAGCTTCTGTTTCGCTTGAATAGAGTAGGGATCGCTCTTTGTACTCAATGCATCGATACCTTTGCGTAGCAGTTGAAGTGCTGTACCAGGTTGACCTCGAGCGATTGAGTCGTTTGCTCTTTTAATGACGTTTTCGATGTTGATACGAATCTGCATCGTTTCTAAACGCGCATTTTCAGCGACATAAGTCTGGGTGTCGATACGGCCTTTATTATGTTCGTTACGGATAGTATCGCGGAGGCGTTTCACCAACTTAAGCATGACGATGGCTTGTTTATCACTGCTCGGCATTTTGAACGTGGTACTCTCGCCAGTGGGACCATTCTCTTTCAGTTGCTCAATCTGTTGCTTCATGTTTTCGATACGTTGAGCAAGCTGCTTATTCTTCGGGTCAAGCTCATGCATGCTTTCTAGCGCGTCAAGAATACGATTGTTTAGACACAGCAACAGCTCCTTGCTAAAAGGGATATGGTGCGCATGACCAATCAACTCTTCAGTGCCATCAATCAAGGCAACATAGCGTGCGGACTCCTGTCTTTTCGCAGTCTCTACCTTGACCTTATACTGCAACATAATGTTATAGCCTAGGATCAACACCAGTAGGATGGCTACCAAAGCGATTATTAAACCAATATTCATATCTTTGCGTCTGCTTTACTTTTCTACGGCTAGCGTTAAAGAATACATGAATCTTATCTTACTCGGCACCCTATTTGTTTGATTATTTTGTCTCTCCCACGTTTTAGCTACTGATAGAAGTCACATCATAGAACTTCAGTCATTTATTGGCTCAACTTTGTGCATATTGTTTCTATGTTGAGGATTATCAGTATGTGATTGAGGTATAAGTTAGAAATTACTGTTCATTTCGATTTGAACGCGTTATAACTAATTATTATATCGCTCGTCCGAGTGGCCAATAAATTATCTCATGAACAAGTAAGGGATTACGATGAAACTGCAGCAGCTGAAGTATATTGTTGAGGTTGTAAACCATAATCTGAATGTATCCGCGACGGCAGAAAGCTTGTATACCTCTCAGCCAGGTATCAGTAAGCAGGTTCGGTTGCTGGAAGATGAGTTAGGCATTCAGATTTTTGAACGTAGCGGTAAGCACTTAACACAGGTGACACCTGCTGGTGAAGAAATTGTACGTATCTCTCAAGAAATTCTCGCTCGTGTAGAAAGTATCAAAGCTGTAGCAGGGGAGCACACCCACCCAGAAATGGGGACGCTGAATATCACCACGACACACACGCAAGCGCGTTATGCTTTGCCGGATGTCATCAAAGGTTTTACTTCTCGCTACCCAAAAGTGTCATTACACATGCATCAAGGTACGCCGTCACAAATGTCTGAGGCGATTGCCAAAGGTACGGCGAACTTTGCGATTGCGACAGAAGCACTTCATTTATATCAAGATGCCATCATGCTGCCTTGTTATCACTGGAACCGTTCAATTGTCGTGCCTAAAGATCATCCATTAGCGAAGAAAGATAAGGTAACGATCAGCGATCTTGCCGCTTATCCATTGGTCACTTATGTGTTTGGTTTTACGGGCCGTTCAGAGTTAGATACCGCATTTAATCGTGAGGGTTTAACCCCGAGAGTGGTGTTCACTGCAACTGATGCGGACGTTATTAAAACGTATGTTCGCATGGGTATTGGTGTTGGTGTGATTGCGAGCATGGCTGTGGATGAAGAGCAGGACAGCGATTTAGTCGCAATAGATGCGAGCCATTTATTCGGGGCTAGTACGACAAGTATTGGCTTCCGTCGCGGCACATTCCTGCGCTCATACATGTTCGATTTTATGGAACGCTTTGCTCCTCATTTAACTCGCCCAGTGGTAGAGCAGGCGATTTCGTTGAAATCTAATGCAGAAATCGAAGAGATGTTTAAAGACATCGAGCTCCCGGTGAGATAACACTTCATTGATGTTTCGATTCCCTCTACAATGCGCTCGTTGTAGGGGGAGTTATGAAAACGCAATTTCAATTTATTAATGACTGCTTATTGGAAAACGAATCGCTATGGCGGTTTGAACCATTTAAAAGTAGCATCCACACCTCATTACCTTGGCAAGAGCAACACCCTCAGTTGTGCAAGTGGTTAGTGTCTCTTTCTCCCTCTCAAATCGAAGAGTATAAAGCGGAACCTGAACTCGCCTTAAAAGCGATAAGCGCGTTCGTGCCTCAACTCGAACAACTCGCTTATCACACGCGTTTAGAGTCTTTAACCTTAAATGGTTTGGCACTCGCTCGTGGTTTAGACAACGGCATTCCCGGACGTAAGCTGGAGCAAATCAGCTCGATGGGTGAAGCTGCAATTCAACAACACTGTGGCGAAGAATGGTTAGAGTGGTGTTCAGGGAAAGGTTATTTAGGACGAATCCTGGCAACACAAACCGATCAGCCTGTGACCAGTTTCGAATATCAACAAGCACTGTGTGATTCAGGGCAACAAGCTGCGAATGAACACCATTGGAAAATGACGTTTATTCAAGGTGACGCGTTTGATAGCAAAGCAAAAGCGGTATTCAAGCCAACGCAACACGCGGTGGCACTGCATGCGTGTGGTGACCTCCATGTTCGTCTAATGCAGTACGGCAGTGAGAATGGGATTGCTGCGATGACCATCTCACCTTGTTGTTATCACTTGATTCAGTCGGAACAATACCAGCCGATGTCGAAACCGGGGAGGGTTTCTTCTCTCTCATTGTCTAAGCAAGAACTGCGTATCCCGTTACAGCAAACGGTGACAGGGGGAGAGCGTGTACGTCGCCATCGTCAGCAGGAAATGGTGTTTCGTCTTGGCTTCGATTTGATTACTCGACGAGCGTTAGGCATGGCAGAATATCAACCTGTCCCCAGTATTCGTAAGTCGCAATTAAGTGAAGGCTTTGAATCTTTGTGTCGCTGGGCGGCGGATCAGAAAGGTATCGTTCTTTCTCAAGAAATCGATTTCGATCATTTTGAAAAGTTAAGCGAACAACGCTTCTGGCAAATGGAGAGAATGAGCTTAGTGCAACTGGTTTTTCAACGTCCATTGGAGATCTGGCTCGCATTGGACAAAGCACTTTATCTTGAAGAACGTGGTTATCGTGTTAGATTGTCAGAGTTTTGCCCTAAATCAGTTACACCTAGAAATATTTTAATTTGCGCATATAAGAATTAGTTATTTTTTATAGCTAAACGCTCTATATAAAAAAGCCCACTTATGCGTGGGCTTTTGTAAACAAAACGTGACAAATTGTGTTTTATTTTGTCATTAATTGAACATAGCGATAGCTTGAGTTGGTTCAACGTATTCCAAGTCAAAGCTTTCTGCTACTTCTTTACATGTTACTTTCCCGTGAATAACGTTTAGACCTTCAAGGAAGCCTTTGTCTTCTAGAAGTGCCTCACGGTAGCCTTTGTTTGCGAGTTTCACAATGTAAGGGAGTGTTGCATTGTTCAATGCGAAAGTTGAAGTACGTGCAACCGCACCAGGCATATTTGCTACGCAGTAGTGAACCACTTCATCAACGATGTAAGTTGGATCTGCGTGGGTTGTTGCGTGAGATGTCTCGAAACAGCCACCTTGGTCAATAGCCACGTCAACCACTGCCGCACCAGGTTTCATCTTAGCAATGTGCTCTTTTGTTACCAGCTTAGGCGCTGCTGCTCCAGGAATTAGAACGGCACCGATAACAAGGTCAGCTTCTAGAACATGCTTCTCGATAGCGTCTTCAGTAGAATAAACCACTTTAGCGCGACCTTGGAATTCTTCGTCAAGCTTACGAAGTGTATCTACGTTACGGTCTAGAATGGTTACGTCAGCGCGAAGACCAACAGCCATACGAGCTGCGTTTGCACCAACAACACCACCACCAACGATGACGACTTTCGCTGGCTCAACACCAGGTACGCCACCTAGTAGCAGACCACGACCGCCGTGTGATTTTTCCAATGTTTGCGCGCCAGCTTGGATAGACATCCGACCTGCCACTTCTGACATTGGTGCTAACAGTGGCAAACGACCCATATTATCTGTTACAGTCTCATAGGCTATACAGACAGCTTTGCTCTTGATTAGCTCATCAGTTTGTGGAAAATCTGGTGCTAGGTGTAAATAAGTAAATAAAATTTGCCCTTCGCGGAGCATTGCTCTCTCTACTGCTTGGGGTTCTTTTACTTTTACAATCATGTCTGCTTGCGCGAATACGTCTGCAGCATGAGGGAGAATGGATGCGCCGACAGCGATGTAATCATCGTCTGAAAAACCAATGCCGGCACCTGCATTGGTCTCAACTAAAACTTGGTGACCATGTGAGATGAGTTCTCTCACGCTTGCTGGGATCATACCAACACGATATTCGTGGTTCTTGATTTCCTTAGGTACGCCAATGATCATCCTGTATCCTCTTTCTATAATGGTTGTATTAACTGTTTGTAGGGTGTTATTGTCGAATTAATAACTAGTATAGTTATAGATTTGTAAAATTTGGCACCAAATATTAAAAAGTTGTAGTATATTTTTTTGCAAGGAAGTAATAAGGTGGAATAAAAAATGGCAGACAACTATAAAAAGCCGTCCAAGGAACTAGACCGTATCGACCGCAACATTCTTAATGAACTGCAGAAAGACGGTCGTATTTCAAACGTTGAGCTTTCAAAACGTGTGGGACTTTCTCCAACGCCATGTTTGGAGCGTGTACGTCGCTTAGAGCGTCAGGGTTACATCACAGGATACACTGCATTATTGAATCCGCAGTTCCTGGATGCGTCACTATTAGTATTCGTTGAGATTACATTAAACCGTGGTGCGCCGGATGTATTTGAGCAGTTTAACTCAGCTGTTCAAAAGCTAGACGACATACAAGAGTGTCATCTTGTATCAGGTGACTTTGACTATCTTCTTAAAACCCGTGTATCAGATATGGGTGCTTACCGCCGACTATTGGGCGATACGTTACTACGCCTACCCGGCGTAAATGACACTCGCACATACGTTGTAATGGAAGAAGTGAAACAATCTAACCAGCTTGTGATCAAAACTCGTTAATTTCTTGCAAAGAAAGCGGTATATGCTTCCGCTTTCGCCAGAGAGTAATTGGGTTTTTCTCTTTGATATGGTTAAATCAATTTACCGAGCGGCTTGATGCCGCTCGGAATGTTTTGCAATTTCCTATTTCATTTCCATATTCAAGTTGATTTATGTTCAAAGAGAACGCAAAGAAAGTCGAAACCATTATCAAAACCAGTGAAGAGCCCCAGTCTTCACGCTTAAATGGCTTCCAACGCTTAAAAGAGTGCTGCTTTATCGTTGGCGTTCTTAGCTCGGTATTGCTTGCGGTTGCACTATTTACCTTCAGTCCGGCCGATCCTTCCTGGTCCCAAACCGCATGGGGAGGGGAGATCGACAATGCTGGTGGCCTTTTCGGCGCTTGGCTTGCGGACACACTATTCTTCACATTTGGCTCTCTCGCTTATCCCATCCCTTTCTTGCTAGCTGCGGCTGCATGGGTGATTTGCCGTAAACGAGGAGAAGATGAGCCAATTGATTTCATGTTATGGGGTACGAGGTTACTCGGCCTTGTCGTCCTTATAATGACTAGCTGTGGTCTAGCCGATATTAATTTTGATGATATTTGGTATTTCTCGTCCGGTGGTGTCGTCGGGGACGTGTTGTCTAGCCTAGCTTTACCTACATTGAATGTACTTGGCACGACATTGGTACTGCTGTTCTTATGGGGAGCGGGTTTTACTCTCTTTACTGGCATCTCATGGCTTAATATTGTGGAGTGGCTTGGTGATCGTGCATTAGCGCTAATTGCGGCGCTTGCAAATAAGATAAGAGGCTCTGAGCAAGAAGTTTTAGAACCTCAGTTAGATGAGTTCGTGGAAGATAAAGTCTCTACGCCTAGACATAACGTAGACCATGACATTGATGATGAACCGCTTCCTCATTTAACGGCGTTCGATGTCGATGAGCCGAAAGAATCGGCGCCTGCGCATGAGTATCCTATTTATATGCCGCAAGCTAAACCTGAGAAACCAGCGGAACAAATGATGGTGGAACCGACGCCACCACAACACAAGGCTACGGTTAATGCTGCGCCAGTTTATGCTCAACCTGAGCACCAAACGCAACCTGTCCATGCGGTGAATACTGATAACGTTGATCCGCTTCTGGAGCGTACCAAGCAGCTGAATGTCACGATAGAAGAGCTTGAAGCTGCAGCGCAACAAGCAGATGACTGGGGAACTGAAGAACAGGTAGCCCCATCATTTGCAGACACTTACTCTTCCTATGTAGAGCAACATACAGCTACAGAAGAACCGAACAGTGTTGAACCAGATTATGCGGAGTACGAACAATTTGAAGCAGAGCAAGTACAGCAGCCAAGTATTGAGCATCCTGTGCATGAAGAGCCTGTAATTGATTCCGCTGCGCTAGATAGCATCACGGAGCAAACAGAATCGAGTCAACACATTGAACCTACGATCTCTGATTTTGACGTGTTAGACGATGAAGACGAAGTGGAGTCACAGTCTGTACAACAACTACAGCCAGCTCCAGCAACACCTTCAACAACATTTGAACCTGCACTTCAAAAAGCGGAGGTTGAAGAGGTTCAAGACGGCGACGAAGATGTAGCGGCATTCCAAGACATGGTTTCTAGTGCGCAAGCCAAAGTAGCAGCGACACAGAACCCATTTTTGGTACAGAAAGAAGAAAACTTGCCTGTTCCGGAAGAACCACTTCCAACGCTCGAGTTGCTTTACCATCCAGAAAAACGCGAAAACTTTATCGACCGTGATGCGCTAGAGCAGGTCGCTCGATTGGTTGAGAGCAAGCTAGCGGACTACAAAATTAAAGCCGACGTGGTGGGGATTTATCCTGGTCCAGTGATCACTCGTTTTGAGCTTGATTTGGCGCCGGGGGTAAAAGTAAGCCGTATTTCTGGTCTTTCAACTGACTTAGCGCGTGCATTGTCTGCAATGGCTGTACGTGTTGTAGAAGTAATCCCTGGCAAGCCTTACATCGGTTTGGAACTGCCAAACATGAGCCGTCAGACGGTCTATTTATCTGATGTAATCAGTAGTCCTCAGTTTGAGCAAGCAACGTCACCCACAACGGTTGTGTTAGGTCAAGACATTGCGGGCGAAGCTGTTGTGGCCGATCTTGCGAAGATGCCTCACGTGCTAGTAGCAGGTACAACTGGTTCTGGTAAGTCGGTGGGTGTGAACGTGATGATTTTGAGCATGCTATATAAAGCTGGCCCAGAAGATGTACGCTTCATCATGATTGACCCGAAAATGCTAGAGCTTTCTATTTACGAAGGTATCCCTCATCTTCTTTCTGAAGTTGTGACTGATATGAAAGACGCATCAAACGCTCTACGTTGGTGTGTGGGTGAGATGGAACGTCGTTACAAGTTGATGTCGGCATTGGGCGTTCGTAATGTGAAAGGCTTTAACGAGAAGTTGAAGATGGCAGCAGAAGCAGGCCACCCAATTCATGACCCATTCTGGCAAGAAGGCGACAGTATGGATACGGAACCGCCATTGCTAGAAAAACTGCCGTATATCGTTGTTGTTGTCGATGAATTTGCTGACCTGATGATGGTGGTGGGTAAGAAGGTAGAAGAACTGATTGCACGCTTGGCACAAAAGGCGCGTGCGGCAGGTATTCATCTAATTCTTGCGACTCAACGTCCATCGGTGGATGTTATCACGGGTCTGATTAAAGCGAATATTCCAACTCGTGTTGCGTTTACGGTATCGACTAAAACAGACTCCCGTACGATTCTAGACCAAGGTGGTGCAGAATCACTGCTTGGTATGGGTGATATGTTGTATCTACCGCCGGGTTCAAGTCATACAACTCGTGTCCACGGTGCATTTGCATCAGATGATGATGTTCATGCTGTTGTAAACAACTGGAAAGCGCGTGGTAAACCGAACTACATTGAAGAGATCATCAGCGGAGATCAAAGTCCAGAAAGCTTATTGCCAGGTGAGCAAATGGAAGCGGATGAAGATGTGGATCCACTCTTTGATCAAGTCGTTGAGCACGTAGTTCAGTCACGTCGAGGTTCGGTTTCCGGTGTTCAGCGCCGATTTAAGATAGGTTACAACCGTGCCGCTCGTATTGTAGAGCAGCTTGAAGCGCAGGGCATCGTAAGTGCTCCGGGTCATAACGGTAACCGTGAAGTACTGGCACCTGCGCCACCAAAAGATTAATGAACTTGTGTTACTCACCTCAGTCCAACTGAGGTGAGTGGTTCTAATAATAGGTATCTGAATGAAAAAACTATTTTCAGCGAAACTTTTCTCCGCGCTTGTTTTAAGCTTTTCCCTCTTCTCTACTGCACACGCAGCGTCTCCTAAAGATGAATTAAACAAACGCCTTTCTATGAATGATGGCTTTAGTGCAGATTTCTCTCAGCAGGTTATCAGCCCTGAAGGCGAAACGGTGATGGAAGGAGAAGGTACGGTTGAAATTGCCCGCCCAAGCCTGTTCCGTTGGAGTACAACATTCCCTGATGAGAACCTATTGGTCTCTGACGGTAAGACATTGTGGTACTACAGCCCATTCATCGAGCAAGTGAGCATCTACTGGCAAGAGCAAGCAACAGAGCAAACGCCATTTGTTTTGCTAACGCGTAACCGAGCAAGTGATTGGAATAACTACAAAATATCTCAAAAAGGTGACCAGTTCACTCTCATTCCTACTGCAGTAGACTCCACACAAGGTCAATTCCAGATTAATATTGATGCCAAAGGTGTGGTGAAAGGCTTCAATGTGGTTGAGCAAGACGGCCAAAAAGGTTTGTTCACCTTTAACAACGTGAAGCTGGGTAAACCGAAAGCAGACAGATTCACATTCACAATTCCAAAAGGTGTGGAAGTGGATGACCAAAGGAATTAATTGGTAGTGAGTAATTACACATTAGATTTCTCGGGGGACGAAGATTTTCGTCCCCTTGCTGCTCGTATGAGACCGGAAACGATCGAACAATACATCGGACAGCAGCACATTTTAGGCCCCGGCAAGCCACTGCGCCGTGCGCTAGAGGCGGGTCACATTCACTCTATGATCCTTTGGGGACCACCAGGCACAGGCAAAACGACATTAGCGGAAGTGGCTGCAAACTATGCCAATGCTGAAGTAGAGCGTGTGTCTGCGGTAACGTCTGGTGTGAAAGAAATCCGTGCTGCGATCGACAAAGCGCGTGAGAACAAAATGGCTGGTCGCCGCACTATCTTATTCGTGGATGAGGTGCATCGCTTTAACAAATCACAGCAAGATGCGTTTTTACCGCATATTGAAGACGGTACGGTTACGTTTATCGGTGCGACCACAGAGAACCCTTCGTTTGAGTTAAACAACGCATTACTCTCGCGTGCTCGCGTTTACAAGTTGACTTCTCTTGCCCAGAGCGAAATATCGCTGGCGCTTGATCAAGCGATTAACGACAAAGAGCGCGGCTTGGGGAATATACCAGCACATTTCGCCGATAACGTACTAGATCGCCTAGCAGAGCTAGTTAACGGTGATGCTCGCATGTCTCTTAACTACCTTGAGCTGCTATACGATATGGCAGAAGACAATGCGCAGGGTGAAAAAGAAATCACGCTTAAGTTGCTTGCGGAAGTGGCGGGAGAAAAGGTCTCTCGCTTCGATAACAAAGGTGATATCTGGTACGACTTAATCTCTGCGGTTCACAAATCCATTCGTGGTTCAAATCCAGACGCCGCTTTGTATTGGGCTGCACGTATGATCGCTGCAGGTTGTGATCCGCTCTATATCGCTCGCCGATTACTTGCGATAGCATCGGAAGATGTTGGCAATGCGGACCCTAGAGCCATGCAAGTTGCACTTTCTGCTTGGGACTGTTTTACCCGTGTTGGTCCGGCAGAAGGTGAACGCGCGATTGCACAGGCGATCGTTTACTTAGCGTGCGCGCCAAAGAGTAATGCGGTGTACGTGGCATGGAAACAAGCGCTCACAGATGCTCATAACTTACCTGAATATGAAGTGCCTCATCACCTTCGAAATGCACCTACCAGTTTGATGAAAGAAATGGGGTATGGGGCAGAGTATCGTTATGCTCACGATGAGCCGGGTGCCTATGCAGCCGGTGAGCAATATTTGCCACCAGAAATGGCAGATCGTAAGTATTACCAGCCAACAAATCGCGGTCTAGAAACCAAAATCGGCGAAAAGTTAGATTACTTGGCTAAATTAGACGCAAATAGCCAACAAAAGCGCTATGAAAAGTAGGCGTTTTTGGATACATTTGTTCAGTAAATTTTTTTAACGCGTACGCTTGGAAAGTGCGCGTGATTTCACAACAAAAAGCATAGGATTAACAATGCTGGATTCTAAATTACTTCGTACAGAGCTGGATGAAACAGCTGCTAAACTGGCGCGTCGTGGCTTTAAGCTAGACGTAGAGACTATTCGTAAACTTGAAGAACAACGTAAGTCCATTCAAGTAGAAGTAGAAAATTTACAATCCACGCGTAACTCCATCTCCAAACAAATCGGCCAAAAAATGGCGGCTGGCGACAAAGAAGGCGCAGAAGAGATCAAGAAACAAATCGGTACTCTAGGTAGCGATCTTGATGCGAAGAAAGTTGAACTTGAGCAAGTAATGGCTCAACTAGACGAATTCACGCTTTCTGTACCAAACATCCCTGCTGATGAAGTGCCAGATGGCAAAGACGAGAACGACAACGTTGAAATCTCTCGTTGGGGTGAGCCTAAGACTTACGACTTCGATTTGAAAGACCATGTTGACCTAGGTGAAATGGGTGGCGGTCTAGACTTCGCAAGCGCAGTTAAGATCACTGGCGCACGTTTCATCGTGATGAAAGGCCAATTTGCTCGTCTACACCGTGCAATTGCTCAGTTCATGCTAGATCTTCACACAGAAGAACATGGCTACACTGAAATGTACGTACCTTACCTAGTGAACTCTGACAGCCTATTCGGTACTGGTCAGCTTCCTAAGTTCGGTAAAGACCTTTTCCACACAGAGCCTCTAGCGGAAAAAGTAAACGACGAAGAGCCACGTAAACTGTCTCTAATCCCTACGGCAGAAGTACCTGTAACGAACCTAGTTCGTGACACGATTTCTGACGAAGCGGATCTACCAATCAAGATGACAGCTCACACGCCATGTTTCCGTTCAGAAGCAGGTTCTTACGGTCGTGACACTCGTGGTCTGATTCGTATGCACCAGTTCGACAAAGTTGAGCTAGTACAAATCACTAAGCCAGAAGATTCAATGAATGCACTAGAAGAGCTAACAGGTCACGCTGAGAAAGTTCTACAACTTCTAGAGCTTCCTTACCGTAAAGTGGTTCTTTGTACAGGTGACATGGGCTTCGGCGCTCGTAAAACTTACGACCTAGAAGTTTGGGTTCCAGCTCAAGAAACTTACCGTGAAATCTCTTCATGTTCTAACATGTGGGACTTCCAAGCTCGTCGTATGCAAGCGCGTTTCCGTCGTAAAGGCGAGAAGAAACCTGAGCTTGTACACACGCTAAACGGTTCTGGTCTAGCTGTAGGTCGTACCATGGTCGCTATCCTAGAAAACAACCAAGAAGCAGACGGTCGCATTGCAATCCCTACAGTACTTCAGAAGTACATGGGCGGCGCAACGCACATCGGTTAATTCATTAACCACTAGAACACCAAAACCCAGCTTCAGTGCTGGGTTTTTTGTTATTTGCGTCGAGTGAAAATACGTTGTTATGTAATTAGCACACGCAATAGTGAAGAGCTCGCCCAGAATCTGGCAGTACGAGACAAATGATATTTTTCTAAACGGTTTTTCACGTGACAAGCTAATGGCATCATTTGCCCTTGTTGTTAAACGTTATGCCAGTAAATCATCTTTCATTGCTTATTATTTTTGCGCTTACTTTGCTCATTAGTAAGAGTGTTATCGCAAGTGAACTTATTCAGCCTCAATACTTAGATAGTGAGCGAACCGATCGCTTTTTCGCGCGCGAAATAGCGCAACCTTCCAAAGAAAATATGCAACTTCGTAACTCACTCGATTGGGGCTATGAACTTGAATTGAAACGTGCATCTGATGAAGAAAAACTAGTATCTAATTGCCAAGACTTAGCTACGGCAAACTCTACGGGCTTTACTGCGGCAAAAGCCTATGAATACGGCGCGTTTAAAGCATATTTAACTCAGTGCCAAACATGGAGTGAGATGGCAAAGTTAGCTGCCTCTAAGCGTTCATTTATATCAGACTTTAAGTTAGACGATACCTTTCCTAATTTCGCTCCAAGTGCACTTGCTTTTGTTATTTCTGACGAAAGTGCAGAGAAAGCAAAGACACTATCAACGTGGGATGAAGAAGACCATATCCAAAGAACTCAGGTCATCAGTGAAGTCAGAGCAGAGTATTACGATTCGACTGATGGCTTTCAGGTTATTACCGTTATCGCAAAAGGTGATTACAACGCTGACGGCATCGAGGATATCGTTATTGAGAAAGAGAATAGTGTACTCAGTGGCTCGTATTCATCTTCACACGGATATGTATTAACCCGTATGTCTGAACAAGCGCTATTTACAGTGTTGGCTGAATGGTAATGAAACGATTGGCAGTCACTTTGGGTTTAAGTGTTGCGATGATGAGCACGTTTGCTGTTGCTAACACCTCGCCCAGAAAAGTCTTTGAATGCTCAGTGAACCAAACTATGAACTTTAGTATTTTTATAGAGCAAGGCAAAGGCGGGATTATCTTTAATGAGTCCATTGAGAATCAAAGCTCTGTTTTACAGCGGATAAAACCTCAAGATTATCGTGTTGAACATTATCATCGAGCGTTGGTAGATGAGAAGTCACTGGAATTTAGTATTGGTGAGCGCGTCATATTAGTCAGTGAGTACTTTAGCGAGGAGTTTGGTGAGGTAGAGAAGATACTCAGTGTTACTTTGAGAGAGCCTGAGCAAACGCAGTACTTTGAATGTGAGGAAGGGAGTATGAGTAACCTTGCATTGCTTTTCCATGAGAGTGCCGAATAATCGATTGCAGAGTAATTATTACCAAAGCGTAATAGTGTTTTCGAATTTACCCTAATTATCTTGTTATTTGTAATCGATATAATCATCCACCTTACCACGGTAAGTAGATTTTCTCATTCAAGTAACGAGGAGGGCTTATGGCCGTAGGGTGGGCAAACGACGATAGCGTCAGCCAACAAATTCAAAACACAATAGGCGACGAAATTTCCCGTGTTCGTGGCAGTATCACAAAAGGTGAGAGCGCCCATTACTGCGATGAGTGTGGTGATGAGATTCCGGAAGCGCGTCGTCTTGCAATGAAAGGCGTTCGTTTGTGTATCGAATGTAAGTCAACTATCGAACTGGTCTCTCAACGCCAAGTATTATTTAATCGACGAGCGAGTAAAGACAGTCAACTTCGATAGCTTTACTGCTCTAATAAATAACGAGACGGTTTGAGTCTCATACTCAAACCGTTTTCATGTTGAATTGAACTATGAAGCGAAGCAGTCTTTGCGTTGTAACGCAGCATCAATCGCATTCACTAACTTTTCAATATCTTCCGGCTTGCTGATGAACGGCGGCATCATATAAATCAGTTTGCCAAATGGACGAATCCAAACACCGTGCTCAACAAAGAGAGCCTGGATGGTTTCCATATTCACAGGGCGATGCGTCTCCACTACGCCAATAGCACCCAACCAACGGGTGTTTTTCACCAAGTCGTATTCTTCAAGTTTTGGTAGTAACTCAGAAAACAGCGTTTCAATTTGTTGGGTTTGTTGCTTCCAATCACCTTGCTCGATCAATTCCAAACTTGCAGTAGCTACAGCACAAGCGAGTGGATTCCCCATAAAGGTTGGACCGTGCATAAAACAACCAGCATCACCACCACAAACAGTGTCTGCTACGTGTTTGCTCGCTAGGGTCGCAGAGAGCGTCATGTAGCCGCCAGTGAGTGCTTTCCCGACACACAGAATGTCTGGTTGAATATCTGCATGTTCGCAGGCAAACAATTTGCCTGTGCGTCCAAAACCGGTAGCGATCTCATCTGCAATCAATAACAAACCGTATTTGTCGCAAAGTCTACGCACGCCTTTGAGAAATTCGGGATGGTAGATACGCATGCCACCTGCGCCTTGAACGATAGGCTCAAGGATCACCGCAGCAAGTTCTTGATGGTGCGTTTCAATCTTGTGCTCGAAGTCGGTAAGGTCTTCTGGCTTCCATTTATCCCAATAACCACAAGTTGGTGACTCCGCAAAGATATGCTCAGGCAGAAAGCCTTTGTAGAGAGAGTGCATGGAGTTATCAGGATCGGTTACCGACATGGCCGCAAAGGTGTCACCGTGATAACCGTGTCGTAAAGTAAGAAACTTCGGTCGGCGTTCACCTTTTGCATGCCAATATTGCAGTGCCATTTTTAAGCTGACTTCTACGGCAACGGAGCCTGAATCGGCAAGGAATACATGTTCAAGATTACTTGGCGCTAGGGGTAGCAACTTCTTACACAAACTGATTGCTGGCTGGTGGGTAATCCCGCCAAACATCACGTGAGAGACTTGATCGATTTGCTGGTGAGCCGCTTGATTTAAGTGCGGATGGTTATAGCCGTGGATCGTCGACCACCAAGAAGACATGCCATCGATAAGCTCAGTACCGTCTTCCAATTTAATGTGAACACCACTTGCTGATTCTACTGGGTAGCAGGTCAGAGGTGTTAATGTCGAAGTGTAAGGATGCCAGATATGCTGGCGGTCGAAGGCGAGATCCATGTGCGATTCCAATAACAAATGAGATTAAAAAACAAACAGATGTAAACTTTGTTGTTTTGTGTTGTGTTGACAGTTTATCGAGACTCAGTAGACTGTCAACACAACAAAAAAAGTGATTAAAGGAATACACGTGGAAGTTCGTCATAACTGGACGCATGCTGAAGTGCGCGATCTCATGGAAAAACCATTCATGGATCTCCTATTCGAAGCGCAGCTTGTTCATCGTCAATACCAACAAACCAACCATGTTCAAGTAAGCACGCTTTTGTCGATTAAGACAGGTGCTTGTCCAGAAGATTGTAAGTACTGTCCTCAGAGTGCTCGTTACACCACAGACATCGAGAAAGAGCGTCTGATGGAAGTAGAACGCGTACTCGATGCTGCGCAAAAAGCCAAAAATGCTGGTTCTACTCGATTCTGTATGGGTGCCGCATGGAAAAACCCCAAAGAGCGTGACATGCCGCATTTGACCGACATGATCAAAGGCGTGAAGGGCATGGGTTTAGAAACGTGTATGACATTGGGCATGTTGACGCCAGATCAAGCAAAGCAATTGGCAACAGCAGGTCTGGACTACTACAACCATAACCTCGATACCTCACCTGAGTTCTACGGCAACATCATTACCACCCGTACTTACCAAGACCGTTTAGATACGCTTTCTCACGTTCGTGATGCTGGTATGAAGATTTGTTCCGGTGGCATAATCGGCATGGGTGAAAGTGCTAACGACCGAGCAGGTTTGTTGGTTGAATTGGCTAACTTGCCGGTACACCCTGAAAGCGTTCCAATCAACATGCTCGTGAAGGTAAAGGGCACACCATTGGAAGAAGTGGACGACGTTGAGCCGTTCGACTTTATTCGTCTGATTGCAATAGCACGAATCATGATGCCTCAATCAGCCGTTCGTTTATCCGCTGGCCGTGAAAACATGAACGAACAAATGCAAGCGCTGTGTTTTATGGCGGGTGCCAACTCCGTCTTCTATGGCTGCAAACTTCTGACCACGCCAAACCCTTCTGAAGACAAAGACATGATGCTGTTTAACAAGCTCGGCATTAACAGCCAAGAGGTGTCTCAAAAACCTGATGAAGTCGAAGAAAACGAGTTGCTAGATCGCGTCGTAGAGCGCGTTGCTGCCCGTCCGACAAAAGACGACCTTTTCTACGATGCCAGCGTTTAAATCTCGTATCGAGTCCGCCCTTGCCGATCGTAAAGCGCAGGGGCTGAATCGTTCTATGAATGTGGTGTTTGCCGGTAACCAGTCCGTTTTGGAACACGAAGGCAGACGCTACATTAATTTCTCAAGTAATGATTATTTGGGATTGGCCAATGACCAAGCGCTTGTTCGGGCTTGGCAGCAAGGTTTAAGCGTATACGGCAGCGGTAGCGGCGCGTCTCCAATGGTCACCGGTTTTAGTGCAGCGCACAGCAATTTAGAAGCAGCACTAACTGAATGGCTGGGTTACGAAAGGGCAGTCCTGTTTGGCTCTGGATTCAGTGCCAATCAAGCTTTGTTATTCACCTTGCTAGAAAAATCAGACTTACTCATTCAAGACCGTTTGAACCATGCCTCGTTGATGGAAGCGGGGGCGTTGTCACCAGCTAAAATGAAGCGCTTCAAGCACAATGACATCGAGCACCTAAAGTCGCTGCTGAATAGCGAAGACAATCACTTAGTCGTGACTGAAGGGGTGTTTAGTATGGACGGGGATTGTGCACCACTTGCTGATATAGCTGACGTCACCAGTAATCATGATGCATGGCTTGCTGTAGACGACGCTCATGGTATCGGTGTTCTAGGGGAATCTGGCGGTGGCTCATGTGAATTAGCGGCGGTTAAGCCTGAGATACTGATCGTTACTTTCGGCAAAGCGTTTGGTATGTCTGGCGCGGCTATTTTATGTGACCACACAACGGGGGACTTTTTAACTCAGTTTGCTCGTCACCATGTGTATTCCACGGCGATGCCTCCTGCACAAGCCTATGCGCTCACGCATGCTGTCTCGATGGTTCAAGAGCAGTCTTGGCGACGTGAAAAGCTCACAGAGTTAAGTGAAGTGTATCGAGATAGCCTCAGCGACGTTGAGGGCTTTGTTGAGACTCAAACTTCGATTAAGCCGTTTGTGATTGGTGAATCTGATTTGGCTTTGCGAGTGGCAGGTGCTTGTCGCCAAAACGGTATTTGGGTTACTGCTATTCGCCCTCCAACAGTACCGAAAGGGACGTCTCGTCTTCGAATCACACTAACTGCTAATCACACTAACGAACAAGTTAAAACGCTTTCAATGGCGTTGAAGCAAGCATTAGGAACGCAGTAATGGATAATGCAGAGCAAATGAAGTTGGATTGCTTACTGCCTAATAAACAAGCGATCGCCGCTTCCTTTAGTAAGGCAGCTAACACGTACGACAAACATGCCGCTTTCCAGCGTGATGTCGGCCATCGCTTACTAGACAAATTTCCGAATGACTTAACTCATAAACGTGTTTTGGATTTAGGATGTGGTACTGGCTATTTTTCTCAACTTCTTCAAGAGCGTGGCGCTGAAGTGTTTTGTGTGGACATCTCTCAAGAGATGTTAAGCAAAGCTATGGTGCGCTGTGGCCATGAACGAATGAATTATGTGCTAGCCGACGCAGAAAACTTGCCTTTCGACGATACAAGCTTCGACTACGTATTCTCTAGCTTGGCTTTGCAATGGTGTGCCGATTTAAGTTATCCCCTGAGAGAAGTTCGTCGTGTACTAAAAGCTAATGGGAAGGCGGCTTTTTCTACCCTAGCTGAAGGGTCACTGTGCGAGTTGCGTGCATCATGGAAAAAAATTGATGCATATCAACACGTCAATAACTTTCTATCGCTCAATCAGGTAAAAATTGCGTTAGCGCAATCTCGATGTGACAACCATCAACTAGACTTGACCACCATCACAGTTTGGTACGACTCAGCATTTTCAGTTATGCGTGACCTCAAAGGTATAGGTGCAAATCACGTAAGCGGGCGCTCACATGGTTTAACCAGTCGAGAGACTTTGTTGCAAGTTGAGCATGAGTACCAAGCGTTTAAAAATGATCAAGGTCTTCTACCTGCAAGTTATCAGGTTTGTTTTGGAGTAATACATCTATGATTGATGCTTTTTTTATTGCTGGTACGGATACTGATGTAGGAAAAACGGTAGCGTCTAAAGCCATTTTGCAAGCGTTGGCAGCAAAAGGACTAAATACTATTGGTTATAAACCAGTGGCAGCAGGGAGTGATAAGACTGAAGCTGGATGGCGTAACTCTGACGCCTTACATTTACAAGCGGCCGCGACACTCGATGTCGCTTATGATGATGTGAATCCATACGCTTTAGAATTGCCTGCTTCTCCTCACATCGCGGCAAAACATGAACATGTCGAAATAAAATACGAACTCCTCAGTGAAAAGTTGGCTCAACACAAGCAGCAAGCTGATGTCGTTCTCGTTGAGGGCGCTGGTGGTTGGCGTGTGCCTGTGTCAGATACCGACTGTTTATCTACTTGGGTACAAGCAGAGCAGTTACCCGTGGTCTTGGTGGTTGGTATTAAATTAGGTTGTTTGAGCCATGCTTTACTCACGGCAGAGAGTATTAAAGCAGATGGCTTGAATCTTGTTGGTTGGGTGGCAAACCGAGTGAACCCTGGCACCGAGCACTATGCTGATATTATCGAGATGCTTGAAGCGCGTATTGGTGCGCCTAAGCTTGGCGAAATCCCATACATTCCAAGTGCTAAGCGCAAAGAGCTAGGCAAGTACATTAATGTCGAGCCTTTGCTAAATACTGACTGATTGTGTTTAAAATACTAAAAACCAAAGGGCTGCGTAATGCAGCCCTTTTTTATTGGTGTAATCTATAACATCAGATTACTTATCTTGGCTAAGCCCCATCAATGCTTGCTGTGTTTCTGCAACACGCTGAGACATATGATGATCGGTTGAAATACCAAGTTGTTGCTTCGCCTCATCCTCTGAGATGCCTAGATGACAACGTAGTAAATCAATAGCCATTTGATAATCGTTAGTTTCTACCATGGTTTTTCCCTCAATACATGGAAGTTTTGAGCTCACCTAATGTACCTTTTTAATGTACTTAGAGTGGCTCTGTTTTGTTCATCTCACCTGAATCTAGCATGTCCATGTCGCCGCACAATAAGACCAAAGTCTATAGCGGGGCTAACATACTGTTTTTGGTCTAGTAAAATATTTCTAGCTAAGTTGCCCAGAGGTGATAGATTTAACATCAAGGTCATCCATTGATAGATGAGGTGCGATTCAAAGTACTTTTCATTACGGAAAGGAATGAATATGAATGGAGGTAATGACTTTTATCAGAACGTGCCTAGAAATCGCTTGAACATAATCTTTCAGTCTCGAAAACAAATGTTGCAATTTATTGCTTAACCTTGTTTTTATCGCGGATAGACTATATCTATAACGCACGGAGCATGAAACTTAGCGGAATTGGCTTTTACAGCGATTACCACCTGTTCCTTATAACAATCCGTTTTAAAAAAACGATAAGCTTCCTCGGAGAAAAGTAATGAAGCGAATTATGTTATTCCTAGCAACTAACCTAGCTGTCGTGCTAGTGCTTAGTGTTGTTCTGAATATTGTTTACGCTACCACTGGAATGCAACCTGGCAGTCTTTCTGGTTTGCTAGTTATGGCCGCCATATTTGGTTTTGGTGGTGCACTTATTTCGTTGATGATGTCAAAGGGCATGGCACTGCGCTCGGTTGGCGGTATGGTCATTGAAAGTCCGCGTAACGAAACTGAGCATTGGTTAGTCGAAACTGTGGGTCGTCAAGCTCAGCAAGCGGGTATTGGTATGCCAACGGTGGCTATTTATGACTCACCAGATATCAATGCATTCGCGACGGGGGCAAAGCGAGATGACTCTCTTGTCGCGGTTTCCACTGGCCTTTTACACAATATGACTCGTGATGAAGCAGAAGCGGTACTGGCCCACGAAGTGAGCCATATTGCAAATGGTGACATGGTCACGATGACATTGATGCAAGGCGTTGTGAACACGTTTGTTATCTTCCTATCCCGTTTTATCGCCAATATTGTGGCATCGAACGATGATGAAGAAGGTCAAGGTACAAACATGATGGTTTACTTCGGTGTATCTATGGTGCTTGAGCTAGTGTTTGGTTTCTTAGCAAGCTTTATTACCATGTGGTACAGCCGTCATCGCGAATTCCATGCCGACGCAGGTGCTGCTCACTTAGTTGGTAAAGAGAAAATGATCGCGGCATTGGAACGTTTGAAGATGAGTCACGAATCTCAACTTGATGGAACAATGATGGCATTCGGTATCAATGGCAAGCAGTCATTGACTGAGCTACTGATGAGCCACCCTCCGCTAGATAAACGTATTGCAGCGTTACGTAGTCAGCAATACTAGTTGTAAAAACTGACAGCGCACGCGAAAGTAATCGTTAATTTCCTGAAAAGGCTTGGTTTTGACCAAGCCTTTTTTTTGATCGATTGATCGCTTGCGAGATCCATCACGTATCTACCTACAGAAACAAAGTTATACAAAATTATTTTTGTACAACTTTTAAAGAATGAACTATCTTGTACATATAATAATTTTGTATAACTTGATGGGCATGTAGGAGTAAACACATGGACATACAGTCTGTTGGCAATATCTATCAAAAGCTGAATAAAGCGAATTTACATCTGCTTAAAGACGTATATCACCAAGATGTCGTCTTTGAAGATGCTGCTCATCGTTTAGAGGGGTGGCCTGCACTTTCAGATTACTTCACATCATTATATGCCAACGTCATAAGCTGTGACTTTGTTATCCACGAACATCAACAAGTCGGAGATACTGGCTTCCTAACGTGGACCATGGATCTTCAGCATCCCAAACTTCAAAAAGGTGCACCTATTCTCGTTAATGGTGTGTCGCATCTTAAGTTCAGCGAAGGCCAAGTTATTTATCACCGAGATTACTTTGATCTCGGAGAAATGCTTTACGAAAACTTACCTTTACTTGGCTCAGTCGTAAAAACCATCAAGCAGAGGTTAGGACAATGAACAATACTATCTTAATCACTGGCGCTACCTCCGGAATAGGAAAGCAATTGGCTTTAGATTACGCGAACTCTGATTGGAGCGTTATTGCTTGTGGGCGAAACAAAGACGTTCTCGCTGAATTGGGGGCTGCTTCTTCTAATATCCATACATTGCAGTTTGACGTGACAAACCATGAACAAACTCAGCAGGCGCTGTCCAGTTTGCCTTTCACGCCGAGTACCTGGGTTTTTAATGCAGGGGATTGTGAGTATATGGACAACGGTGTGGTTGACGCGAAACTCATGGCGCGTGTGATGAATGTAAACGTCGTTGGTGTTGCCAACTGCGTAGAAGGTTGCCAACCACACTTAGATAAAGGGCATCGCATCGTTATCGTGGGTTCTATTGCTTCAGAAGTCGCGTTGCCAAGGGCTGAAGCCTACGGCGCTTCTAAGGCCGCTGTGAGCTACTTTGCTCGCACATTAGCTGTTGATTTGAAGAAGAAGGGCATTCAAGTGGTGACCGTGTTCCCAGGCTTTGTTGAAACCCCGTTAACTGACAAAAATGACTTCGAAATGCCGATGATTATTTCTACGCAGCAAGCCTCGAACTCTATCAGAAAACAGTTGGCTGCCAACAAGACTCACATCTATTTCCCCGCGAGGTTTACCAGTATTTTACGTTTTATCTCGTTACTTCCATACAGTTGGCAAGCTCGCCTAACTGCTAAACTCGTGTCATAAGAAGGAATAAAAATGAAAACAGCAGGAAGAAAGAAGATAGCGATTGTGGGGACCGGAATTTCTGGCCTTACGTGTGGTTACTATCTACATAAAGAGCACGATGTCACCGTATTTGAAGCTAACGATTACATTGGCGGGCACACCGCGACGGTGGATGTAAAACTCGATGGTAAAGAATATGCGATTGATACGGGCTTTATCGTTTACAACGATCGCACTTATCCTAATTTCATCAAAATGATGAACGAGATTGGTGTCGAAGGATTGCCAACCCAGATGAGTTTCAGCGTAAGAAACGACGGCAATGGCTTGGAATATAACGGTCATACCGTGTCGACATTATTTGCTCAAAAGCGCAATTGGGTAAATCCTAAGTTCTATCGTTTTATCTTCGAGATCCTTCGTTTCAACAAACTTGCCAAAAGCGTCGCTAGCAAACAATCGAGTCATTCTCAGACGCTAGGTGAGTTTCTTGATGAGCACAACTTCAGTACTTTCTTTTCAGATAACTACATTTTGCCGATGGGCGCTGCAATTTGGTCTTCGACTTTAGCGGACATGCGCGCATTTCCGCTGATGTTTTTCCTTCGCTTTTTCTTAAATCACGGATTGCTTGATGTCACTAACAGGCCGCAATGGTATGTAATTAAAGGTGGCTCTCGTGAGTACATTCCACCTTTGACTCAAGGTTTTATCGATAAAATTCGACTCAATAGTCCGGTAGAAAAAGTGCTCCGTAGTGAGAATGGTGTGGGTTTAAAAGTTAACGGTGAAATGCACTGGTTTGATGATGTCATCTTTGCTTGTCACAGTGATCAAGCGATGAACATGTTAGGTGACATTAGCCCAGTCGAGCAAGAGGTGCTGGGTAATATGGCTTATCAAGCGAATGAAGTGGTGCTTCACACTGATACGAGTTTACTTCCAAAGCGTAAAGCGGCGTGGGCTTCGTGGAACTACCTACTGGAGGGCAGTGAAGACGAACAGCAACGCCTCCCTTCGCTTACTTACAACATGAATATTCTCCAACATGTTCAATCTGAACACACATTCTGTGTCACGCTAAATAGCACTGAGCAGATCGAACCGAGCAAAGTATTACGGACGTTTACCTATCACCATCCAGTGTTCTCCACCGACTCTATCGCTGCACAGCAACGTAAAGAAGAGGTGCAAGGGCTGAACAATACTTGGTTCTGCGGCGCTTATTGGTACAACGGTTTCCATGAGGATGGCGTTCGCAGTGCGTTGGACGTAGTGAAAGGGCTTGAAGAGAAATATCGCGTTCAAACGGCTGTCAACTTAGAAAAAGGTGCTGCGTGATATGGATAGCCAAATGAACAGCCAGTTGTTTGTTGGCAACGTTCGACATCGCAGGTTCACGCCGATAAAACATGAATTGAACTACTCATTGTTTATGCCAGCTATTGACGTCGATGAGCTAAAAAAACTAGAGGAAAAAGTTTGGGGATTTGGCACTCGTTGGTGGCATTGGGCACGCTTTAAACGCAGTGACTATGTTGGTGAGGGCTGTTTAAAGGTGGCCGTACACGACAAAATTGAAGAGTTAACAGGTGTTCGTTGTACCGGCAAAGTCATCGCTGTTTGTCATTTGCGCTATTTAGGACTTTATTTTAGTCCGGTGAATTTCTACTACGTTTATAACAAAGAAGGGGAATGGAAATACCTCTTAGCTGAAGTCAGCAATACACCTTGGAACGAGCGTCATTACTACGCAGTCGCTGCTGAGCAAAACGATGAAAACTTTGGATGGGAACAAGAGAAAGCCTTTCATGTTTCTCCGTTTAATCCAATTGACCAACAGTATCACTGGAAGATTAAACCACTGACGGACAAGTTAAGGATTCATCTTGAATGCCACAAAAGCGAAAAGCACTTTGATGCGACGATGACAATGAAAGCTCAAGTGTTTTCGAGCAAAAGCTTATCGAAGTGTTTGATCGTTACGCCAATACAGACGGTAAAAGTAATGGTTGGTATTTATTGGCACGCATTAAAACTTTGGGTGAAAGGCGCGCCTTTTTATTCTCATCCTAAATATTCAACACACGACGAAATAGAAGCCGACACTAAAAAAACAGACAAAAAAAATAAAAAGCACAAGGAGAATTCTGCATGTTAAATACCAGTTCTATGACATTGCCGCGCAAATTGACGACAACACAAAAGGCGGCTCGCGGAGTTATTTTTCAATGTCTGCAAAAAATGGAAATCGGCTGCTTAACTGTTATTGAAAGCTTTAAGACGGAAACGAAAGAAAGAAGCGAGCGCTTTAATGCGCCCAACGGTGAATACAGCGGTCAGCCTGTTGTGGCGACGATTGAGGTAAAGCATCCTGGCTTTTACTCGCGAATCTTGCAAGGTGGCAGCATTGCAGCGGGTGAGGCTTATATGGATGGTTGGTGGGACAGCCCAGATCTAACCTCGTTAATGAAACTTATGGCTCTCAATATGCGCGCGCTAGATAAACTTGAAGAGAAAGGAAGTTGGCTGACTAAAATACTGTACAAGTTCAGTCATTGGACCAACCGCAATTCTCAAGAGAACTCTCGTAAAAACATTCATGCGCATTACGACTTGGGCAACAATTTGTACGAGTCATTTTTAGACGACAACATGCTGTACTCATCGGCCTTATATGTGCAAGACAACGATACTTTGGAACAAGCGCAAATCAACAAAATGGATCGTTTGTGCCAGCAACTTGAGCTTCAACCATCCGATCGAGTGATTGAGATCGGTACAGGGTGGGGGGCTATGGCCATTTACATGGCAGAGCAATATGGTTGTCATGTAACGACAACGACGATTTCTGAAGAGCAGCATGCTTACGCTGAACAAAAAATTAGAGAGCGAAATTTGGGTGACAAGATCACTCTATTAAAACAAGACTATCGAGACCTTTCGGGTCACTACGATAAGCTAGTCTCGATAGAAATGATCGAAGCGGTTGGAAAACAATTTTTGCCTTCCTACATCAAGCAATGCCAATCATTACTCAAGCCGGGTGGTTTAATGGCAATTCAAGCCATCACTATCGCTGACCAGCGTTATGATTACTACAGTAACAACGTTGACTTTATCCAGAAATACATCTTTCCAGGTGGTTTTTTACCTTCGGTTACATCTTTAACTCAAGCTGCGACCAAAAACAGTGACTTGGTGGTGAGAGACTTATTTGATATTGGCTTGGACTATGCGAAAACCTTGAGCGAGTGGCACTCTAGATTTAATCAAGCTGAAGAGCACGTACGCTCTCTCGGTTATGACGACCGCTTTGTCCGCATGTGGCGCTATTACCTGAGCTATTGTGAAGGCGGCTTTTTAGCTCGAAGTATCAGTGCCGTTCACATGACATTCCAGCGACCTTAAACCGTTATGAAGTTGCTGATTGCCTCTACATGGTTCCAGCTCTGTTGGTTCTCTGCAGTGCTTGGGACCTATCAATGGCAGTGGCTAACACTGATCTTAACATTTATTACTCTTGTCTATTGTTGGAGGACGGACGCTTCTGCCTTGAAGCACATCGCGAGTATCGTTTTGGCGGGTGTAGTGCTCGATACGCTCAATCAACAGTTTTCTGTTTTTGTGTTTCCAACACAATGGCTACCCATTTGGTTGTTGTGCCTTTGGATTTTGTTCTCTTGGTATGCCTATCAGCTCAAGCCTGTTTTGTACCGTTTCCCAAAAATCTACGTATCAATTGTAGGTGGTGTTGGAGGAACCGTCAGTTACTACGCCGGATACAAGCTCCAAGTCGTTGAATATGGATTTAATACCAGCGTTACGTTGGTCATTCTATTTGCTGAATGGTTTGCCATGACGCTTTTGATACTCAAGGTATACGGATATGAAAAGCTTGAAGAGAGATTTAACCCAGAGGCTGATTAAGGTAGTTGCTTCTCTAGTAGTTATGGGCTCCTTTGCTCTACAAGCTCAGCCAGTTGGAAACAGTGAAAACGCAGATAAGATGTCGAGTTGGGAGGGGTGGAAAACTGTCGGTGAGGCACAACTCACATGGTTCATCTTCGATATATATCAGTCTCGACTAAAAGCACCCGATGGAAAGTTCATTGTAAATGGCGATGTATCACCACACCCTCTGGCATTGGAAATTAACTATCAAAGAGACATCAGCAAGCAGCAGTTGCTTGATGTAACTGATGAGCAATGGGCAAAACTTGGTTTTACTGAATCATATCGAAAAAGTTGGATCAGTGAACTAAACCGTATGTTCCCTGATATAAAAAAAGGGGATGAGCTTACTTACTTAACCGATGGTAAAACTGGTCAGCTTCTTTACCGACAAGCTGGCATTGCACAAATCAAGACAGTCGGCTTCGTTCAAGATGAGCGAATGAACGATGCGTTTTTGTCTATATGGTTGTCACCTAATACAGAGTTCCCAAAACTTCGAAAACAATTAATAGGGCAGGTTAGATAGTGCTTAAACGAATTTTAAAATCAGTCGCCTTGGCTGCTGCGGCCTTACTTTCAGCATGCTCAGCAGGTATCGATAATTATCAATCATCTACACCGACTTTTGATTTATTCGGCTATTTTGAAGGCGAAACAAAGGCGTGGGGGATGGTCCAAGATTACACTGAACAACAAACTCGTCGTTTTGAAGTCGACATCGTGGGTACTGTGGAAGGTAACACGTTGACGCTGGTGGAAGACTTTGTGTTTGATGATGGAGAAGTTGACCAGCGAATTTGGGTTATTACCAAATTAGAAGATGGACGCTATGAAGGTAAAGCAGAGGATATTATTGGTGTAGCAACAGGGGCTGAGCAAGGCAATGCGTTGCAGTGGCGGTATGACTTTGAGTTGCAAATGGATGACTCAACAGTAACGGTCGCTTTTGATGATTGGCTTTATCGTCAGGACGAGAAGCATGTTTTCAACCTCACCAAAATTAAAAAGTTTGGTATAGAGGTCGGGACAATAACCTTATTCTTCCAAAAACAGCCATAATAGTTGAGGGGTTTATCCTCTGCATTACTACCAAATAACCGAAATTATTTCTTCCTAACTAAAAAGGTTGACGCTTTCACGTCAACCTTTTCAATTGCAGATCATCAAGGTGTGATTACAGCTTATCTGTCAGCTCAACCGCTTGACCAATGTAGTTCGCTGGCGTCATCTCTTTCAGACGTGCTTTCTCGTGTTCTGGAAGCTCAAGACCGTCGATGAAGTTGCGCATTGCTTCGCCGTCTACACGCTTACCACGAGTTAGCTCTTTTAGTTTCTCGTATGGCTTCTCGATGCCGTAACGACGCATAACTGTTTGTACTGGCTCAGCTAGTACTTCCCAGTTCTTGTCTAGTTCAGCAAGAAGTGCTTCACGGTTTACTTCTAGCTTGCTGATACCTTTTAGCGTAGAAGTGTAAGCGATGATTGCGTAGCCAACACCAACACCAAGGTTACGTAGAACCGTTGAGTCAGTTAGGTCACGTTGCCAACGAGAGATAGGCAGCTTTTGTGCTAGGTGGCCGAATACTGCGTTCGCAAGACCTAGGTTACCTTCAGAGTTTTCAAAGTCGATTGGGTTAACTTTGTGCGGCATTGTTGAAGAACCGATCTCACCAGCAATGGTTTTTTGCTTAAAGTGGCCTAATGCAATGTAACCCCAAACGTCACGATCGAAGTCAATCAGGATAGTGTTGAAACGAGCGATAGCGTCGAACAGCTCAGCGATGTAATCATGCGGCTCGATTTGTGTTGTGTAAGGGTTCCAAGTTACGCCTAGAGACTCTGTAATGAATTCTTCAGAGAACTTGTGCCAATCTAGCTCTGGGTAAGCAGAAAGGTGTGCGTTGTAGTTACCTACTGCACCGTTGATTTTCGCTAGGATCTCAACGTTTTCGATTTGCTTGAATTGACGCTCCATACGGTACGCCACGTTTGCCATTTCTTTACCCATTGTAGATGGAGAAGCAGGCTGGCCGTGTGTACGAGATAGAAGAGGAATGTCGCGGTATTCAACTGCGAGTGCTTTGATAGCGTCAATTAGGTTACGGATTTCTGGAAGAATCACTTGCTCACGTGCTTCTTTTAGCATTAACGCATGAGAGGTGTTATTGATGTCTTCAGAAGTACATGCAAAGTGGAAGAACTCATTAACAGCGTGCAGTTCAGGAACGTCTGCTACTTTCTCTTTTAAGAAGTACTCAACCGCTTTAACGTCGTGGTTAGTTGTACGCTCGATTTCTTTAATACGGCGTGCATCTTCTTCAGAGAAGTTAGCAGCAAGGTCGTCTAGGAATTGGTTAGCTTCTGCGCTGAATGCTGGCACTTCTGCAATTTCAGCAGTAGCCGCTAGCTTCTGTAGCCAACGAATTTCTACGATAGTACGGTATTTTAGTAGACCGTACTCGCTGAAAATTTCGCGTAACGCAATCGTCTTACTTCCGTAACGGCCGTCTACTGGTGAAACAGCAGTCAATGCTGACAGTTCCATGATGTTCTCCTGAATTGGGTTTCTAAATTTCGTGAGCGTTATACCAATAACTGTGGCAATTGTCACGAATATTGCGCAAACGTTTGCGCGGGATTTGTTTTATTCGAAAAAAAGTAGCTCGCGATAAACGCGAGCTAGCAGAGTATTCTATATTCTGGCTAACAGGATTTGAGCCTGTTCGACCATTTTCTTTCGGCCAAAAATTAGATGACGACGTTTACCGCCTACTTGGCGCCACAGAACGGCACTACGAATACCAGATAGCAGTAGAGCACGGACTTTGTGTTGGCTTGCCGTTTGTTGCAGTACAGAAGGCGTGCCTGTTACTTGAATGCGTGGTCCAATAGGGCTAACAACATCCAAGTAGATGCTTGCTAAATTGCTGATCATTTGATCATCTAGCAGCTCAAAATGCTCTGACTGACGTTTGGCCATTTGGATACGGTCACCAAGCTGGGACATGGCATCGTTGCGAGCGCTTAACTTACGCTCTAGCGCCATTAAGCTAATGATGTAACGAGTGATCTCACTGCCTGATGGGGTGCTATCAATCCCTTTAACCAGACACTCCAGACCGAGCTTTAGATCGGCTTCGCGACCGAATACGCCAACGGTGTTAGCAGGGTTTGTGTTCAAAATAGCGTTAATTGATGTTTCAAAAGCATCTTGATCACAATGCCCGTTTCTCGCAACTTGTTGAACCAAAGCGACAGCTTGGCAAATACCAGCGAAAGCGATAGTACGGTCATAAAGTGTATTCGCCACGTAACGACTCCTAAGCTTGAGAATATTTAATGCGTTGCTCGATGATGCCGCCACCTAGACATACGTCATCTTTATAAAACACTGCTGATTGACCAGGCGTTACTGCAATTTGTGGTTCATCAAAGATCACTTTAATGTTTTCATCATCGATCGGGATGATTGTACAAGGAATATCTTCCTGACGGTAACGAGTTTTCACGGTGCACTTCATAACATCGCGAATTGGCTCACGATCTACCCAGTGAAGTTGTGACGCAAGTAGACCTTCTGATTTTAGCATCGGGTGGTCTTTACCTTGGACTGCGATTAGCACGTTACGCTCTAGGTCTTTTTCACCAACAAACCACGGCTCTTCGTTACCACCGCCGCCTTTACGGCCACCGATGTGTAGACCTTTACGCTGACCTAGTGTGTGGTACATCAAACCTTGGTGTTGACCGATCACTTCGCCTTCTGGCGTTTCGATATTACCAGGCTGAGCAGGAAGGTAACGACCTAGGAAGTCGGTAAATTTACGCTCACCGATGAAACAAATACCTGTCGAGTCTTTCTTCTTCGCTGTTACTAAACCTTGCTCTTCCGCAATACGGCGTACTTCAGGTTTCTCTAAATCACCAACAGGGAAGAGGCTACGGCCAATTTGTTCGTGGCTTAGTGTATATAGAAAGTAGCTCTGGTCTTTGTTGCCATCTAGGCCACGCAACATCGCTGGTTTCTCACCGTTATCCGGGAAAGAGCGACGTACGTAGTGACCCATTGCAATGTAGTCAGCATCAAGCACTTCATCAGCGAATTCTAGGAACGCTTTGAACTTGATTTCTTTGTTACAAAGAATGTCAGGGTTCGGTGTACGACCCGCTTTGTATTCAGCAAGGAAGTACTCAAATACGTTATCCCAGTATTCGGCAGCAAAGTTGATGGTGTGTAGATGAATGCCTAGCTTGTCACATACTGCCTGAGCATCAGCAAGATCTTCTGCTGCTGTACAATATTCTTCGTTGTCATCTTCTTCCCAGTTCTTCATGAACAGGCCTTCTACTTGGTAGCCTTGTTGCTTGAGAAGATACGCAGAAACAGATGAATCAACGCCGCCGGACATACCGACGATGACTTTCTTTTGGCTGTTATCAGACATTACTAAACACCACTTAAATAAACGGGATGCAGATTCTATCAGAATCCACAGACCGGTGACAGATCCGAGATCGAAATCACAATTCGTTTCGCTGCATTTTTCTTCAACAGAAATTCGAACGGGCAATTTCGCAAGTATAGAAGAGGTATATATGGCATAGTTTGCAAAAATCCAAGAGGAAAGTCCAAATGAACGAAGAAAACCAGTTTATGCAAGAAGCCGAGTTGATTGAAATTGTTGAAAACCAACTTGAGGACGGCAATCCATTAAAAGTTAAAGAGACGCTAATGCGCTTAATGATGACAGGGACACCTAGAGAAGAAGCGGTTGCAATGATGGCATGTGCCATGTCGATTGAAATTTTCGATGTGATGAAAAATGAAGGTGAGTTCAACCTAAAGCGTTACTGCGAGCACCTTGAGCAACTGCCAGATCTAAGTTTTATGGAAGGTGAATAAGGAGTCTAGAAGAAAAAAGTGGCTAGCAAACGTTTGCTATAATTGCTTTTATTGCCGCTTTATTATTAGCGGTATAGAATCCGTTCTCCTTTTCATCCCCTTACTCAGACTGACAATATGAAATTTCCTGGACAACGCAAATCGAAGCACTATTTTCCTGTTCATGCTCGTGACCCGCTGGTGAGCCAAGCACAAGAAAGCAAGAAGATGACGCGCACTCACATCATTGGTATTGACCAAACTTTGGTTGATATTGAAGTTAAAGTTACAACGGATGTGATTGAAAAGTACGGTCTGAGTAAAGGTCACTCTTTGGTTATTGATGACGAAAGAGCAGAAGAGTTGTACCAGCAACTTAAAGAAGAGAACTTAATTACCAATGAGTATGCAGGTGGCACAATTGGTAACACGCTACACAACTACTCTGTGCTAGCAGATGATCGCTCTACGCTGCTTGGAGTGATGAGCCAGGATATCAAAATTGGCAGCTATGGCTACCGTTACCTTTGTAATACATCAAGCCGCATGGACTTGAACTACCTACAAGGTGTTGATGGCGCTATCGGTCGTTGTTTCGCTCTTATTACAGAAGATGGTGAACGTACTTTTGCGATCAGTGAAGGGCAAATGAACCAACTGCATCCTGATAGCATTCCAGAAAAAATCTTTAAAAATGCATCGGCGCTTGTACTAACGTCATACTTAGTACGTTGTAAAGAAGGCGACCCAATGCCTGAAGCAACAATGAAAGCGATTGAGTACGCGAAAAAGAATGATGTACCTGTTGTTCTGACTCTTGGGACTAAGTTCGTTATTCAAGATGACCCGAAATATTGGCAAGAATTCATTCGAGATAACGTTTCAGTCGTTGCGATGAATGAAGATGAAGCAGAAGCACTGACGGGTGAGTCAGACCCACTTGCTGCATCTGATAAAACACTGGAGTGGGCAGATCTAGTATTGTGCACCGCGGGGCCTGTAGGCCTATTTATGGCGGGTTATACGGAAGACAGCGCGAAGCGCGAAACTTCTTTACCATTACTTCCGGGGTCAATCGCTGAATTTAATCGCTATGAATTTAGTCGTCCGGCGAAAAAAGATACATGTGAAACACCAATAAAAGTGTACTCACATATCTCGCCATATATGGGTGGTCCAGAAAAAATCAAGAATACCAATGGTGCAGGTGATGCTGCGTTATCTGCTGTTCTTCATGATATGGCGGCAAACAAATACCATAAAGAAAATGTGCCTAATTCAAGCAAGCACAGTAACGAATATTTAACTTACTCTTCTTTTTCTCAAGTATGTAAATACGCAAACCGTGCGAGCTACGAAGTTCTCGTGCAACATTCTCCACGTTTGTCACGTGGGCTTCCTGAGCGAGAAGATAGCCTAGAAGAAGCATACTGGGAACGTTAATACACAGTAGTTTAATTAACCATTCTATAACTAAAGTAAAAGGCGCATTAAAAAATGCGCCTTTTTTATTTGGATCATTACAAATAAAAAAGGCTCCCAATAGGAGCCTTTTAAAAAATAGCGCGAATTTAGATCAGGAAATCATCCAGAGATTTACCTGCATCAAGTTGCTCTTGAATTGCAGAAGGTGTACGACCTTGGCCTGTCCAAGTCTTCTCATTACCGTTTGAGTCTGTGTATTTGTATTTAGCTGGACGAGGTGCACGCTTCGCTTTGCCTTTCGTCTTAGTTTCGCCAGATAGCGCAGTAATAAGCGCTTCTACGTCAATACCGTCTTGAGCAATTTTCTCTGCGATCTCTGCTAGCTTAGCTTCTTGCTCAGCTTGTGCTGCACGTTCTGCTTCTTCTGCTTCACGACGCTCTTCTACGACAGTAGTTAGTTTATCTAGAGCTTCTTCCAATTGTTCTAGAGTCAGCTCACGAGAAAATGCACGAAGGCTACGGATATTTAGAAGGGTTTTAGTCAGCTCTGACATAACGATTCCTATTAAAAGGTTAATGTGTTGGGCACTTTTTATCGTTACGATTAAATAATGCCAATCTATAAATAAACAAAGAGTCCTTATATTTAACTTTATCTTTTCCTTATGTGCAAATACTAAATCAAGATTTTGTTTAAATTTAGCTATTTTTTTAAAGCAATAAATATTATTACACTCGAAATAAATCTTATTAGATGAGAATTGAAATCAACACTCGTTATTGTATAGAGATAGAGCCAGCTTGGTTTTTATAAAAAAAGTTGAGTTATTACTTAAAAATATGAAGCGTCCATCTTTGATGGAGTGTCATATATCCTTAATTTATTGATACAAGATAAACCATGATATTTTTAAGGTAGTAATAATGTTTCATAAATAACAAAATTGATGTGATTTCAGTTGCACAAAACTAACTTGAAGTAGACAAGGTTTATAAATTATCTCAGTCATTATTTATTTGTTTAATTTAGTTTGATGTGTTGCATTGACTCTCATCATAAGTACAATGGCTGCTACCTGATGCAATATTGCAGACAATTTGTTGTTAATTTGTACAGTTAGTGGTTAATTGTTTGTTGTTGCCGTAGAGGCGCGGTCTCGAAGAGTAGCTATTATTGGGGTGATGCCAATGAATAATAGTGGAAGGCGAAGATTGCCGAAGTAAGTAACTCATCAAAGTTACTTGCTGGGGTTGTATCTGAAAGGAACAACACTGCCATAGTATATATTCACATTAAACTATGGAGCGCTACTGTAGGGTTGGGTGGAGTGTTCGCTTCCCTGTCGCTAAGTTCAACATGAGCACGTATCGTATGCTACGTGACTTGTCTGCAGTAGATCTCTAGCCAAACTTTGGTTTTTGAAGATCATGAATTTAATAGATTTTTCTAGTTCTCCTGTTTCATTATTGCCACCTATTGTCGCTTTGACTTTGGCGATTCTGACTCGACGTGTATTAGTTTCCTTAGGTGTAGGTATCGTGCTGGGTGCGGTTCTACTTAATAGCTGGTCTATCGGTGATACCGTTAGTTACGTGAGTTCTCAAGTTTCTTCTGTCTTTATTGAAGATGGCGGAATTAACACTTGGAACATGAGCATTGTTGGTTTCCTAATCTTATTAGGTATGACAACTGCATTATTAACGCTATCTGGTGGTACTCGTGCATTTGCCGAATGGGCACAATCTCGAGTGAAGAGTAAACGCGGCTCCAAACTTCTTGCTGCCTTTTTAGGCGTATTCATTTTTGTCGACGATTACTTTAACAGTCTTGCTGTTGGTGCCATTTCTCGTCCAGTAACCGATCGTTTTTATGTGTCTCGCGCGAAGCTTGCATACATTCTAGACTCAACTGCTGCACCAATGTGTGTGATCATGCCTGCTTCTAGCTGGGGTGCTTACATTATTACGATCATCGGCGGTATCTTAGTCTCACATGGGATCACTGAGTATTCGGCTCTTGGCGCGTACGTTCGTCTTATTCCAATGAACTTCTACGCAGTTTTTGCACTGCTTATGGTGTTTGCTGTGGCGTGGTTTGGCCTCGATATCGGTAAGATGCGTGAGCATGAAATCTCTGCATCTCAAGGCCGCGGCTTTGATAAAGACAAAGAAAACGACTCGCAAGAAGCGCATGATCTAAACGAAGAGCTAGATATCCGTGAAAGCGAAAAGGGTAAAGTGTCAGACTTGGTACTTCCTATCGTGACGCTGATTATTGCGACTATCGCTTCTATGCTTTACACGGGTGGCCAAGCATTGGCGGCTGACGGCAAAGAGTTTGCGCTTCTAGGTGCGTTTGAAAATACAGATGTAGGCACATCACTAATCTACGGTAGCTTGCTTGGCTTAGCTGTCGCATTATTTACTGTTGTGAAGCAAGGTCTTCCAATGGGTGAAATTGCACGCACACTTTGGATTGGTGCTAAGTCTATGTTTGGAGCGATTCTAATCCTAGTATTTGCTTGGACTATCGGTTCGGTTATCGGTGACATGAAGACGGGTTCTTACCTTTCTACAATGGCTCAGGGCAATATCAATCCACATTGGCTACCAGTTATCCTATTCTTGTTGTCTGGTCTAATGGCATTTTCAACAGGTACTTCTTGGGGTACGTTCGGCATTATGCTTCCAATCGCGGGTGATATGGCTGGTGCAACCGATCTTGCGCTAATGCTCCCAATGCTAAGTGCAGTTTTAGCCGGTGCCGTTTTTGGTGACCATTGTTCACCTATCTCCGATACCACTATTCTGTCGTCGACTGGTGCACGTTGTAATCATATTGATCATGTATCGACCCAGTTGCCTTATGCATTGTCCGTGGCGCTAGTTTCCTGTGTTGGCTTCATTACTTTGGGGATGACTGCGTCAATTGCATTCTCATTCATCGCTGCATCAATCACATTTATTATTGTATGTGGAGCACTTTCTTGGTTGTCGAAGTCTAAAATGGCATCGTGCCAAAATGTCTAGTACAGCTCAGTATTTTTAATAAAGAGGAAGCTCCGCTAAATTTAGCGGAGCTTTTTTTTAACGCGATTTAGGTGAGGGGGGCAATCGCGTTTTTGGGGATAATCGTTTCGTGTTAAAAGCGAGCTATTTGTGTTCTGAGCACTCCTTTCTGTGCTGTGATAGAAAATCTATCAACCGACTTCTTCTTAGCTCTAAGCAAAGACTATGCCTAGTTTAAGTTGTTGATTTTAAAGGCGGTAATATCAAGAGGTTTATGATGAGGGGCTAAGTAAATGATATATGATGAGTTGTCTGTTACACAGTGTCACGTTACACCTGTACAGCAACTAAACATTTAAGTTGTATTTCTTTATTAGACGATAAAGCGTTGTTCTTGAAATACCAAGGTGACGTGCAGCCGCACTCATATTGTGCTTATTTTCTTCGATAGCTTGCAGTAGGTAGTCGAGATCAATTTGGTCCACTGAAGGGAGTAATTGCCTTTCATTATTATCAAGGCCCAAATCAGCGACGAGAAGCGTGTGATCTTCACACATGACAATCGCTCGTTGAATTACATTTCGCAGTTCTCTTACGTTACCTGGCCAACGATGCTTGAGGAGCTTGGCTTTCACTTTATCCGACATTTTTTGTACCTGACCATGAGACAAATCTGTTAAGAAGTGTTCTGATAACATAAGGATATCTTTCCCACGCTTTCTCAGTGGAGGAATGGTTAATGGCAAGATATTAAGCCGATAGAATAAATCTTCACGGAATCCACCTTGTACAACCTCATTTTTCAAATCCACGTGGCTCGCAGCAATGACTCTACAGTCCACGTCAATGAATTTATCAGCGCCGACTTTATGGATTTGCTTACTCTCTAAAAAGTGCAGAAGGTGGATTTGTAGATCCGGCGGCATATCACCAATCTCATCTAGGAATAGGGTACCTTTATGCGCTTTTTGAATAAAACCGATACGATCTGAAATCGCTCCTGTAAATGCTCCTTTTTCGTGACCGAAAAGTTCGGACGCAATAAGACCACTTGGAATTGCGCCGCAGTTAACTTCAACAAAAGGTGCCGAGTGTCTGTTCGACAACTGATGAATAAGACGAGCACAGAGACCTTTGCCCACCCCTGTTTCACCCTGAATGAGTACTTCAGCATCACATTGAGCGTACTTTTGGATTGCCGTGCGAAGTTCTTGGATACATGCACTATTGCCGATTAATGGGTATAGTGCTGTATCGCTGAAATCCACAGCTTGTTTGTTACTACCGTTACGCAGTTTCATGGTTAATCACTATTTTTTGCCCCACTAAAATAATAGTTTTGAATGAGTCGTCTCAAACGTGAGTGGATGTCTCTCTATTGAGAATTATGTCAATTACTAAGGGCGGTGAGATCTAAATAGTTGTTTTGATGAAAATTCATACTATTCTTCTTTTTCTTTAAGAATAGGGTTGAATAGAAACCTAATTTCTACCCAGATACTCAACTGAAAGTAAATTTAAATCCTTTAAAATCAAGTAATTATAAAAAATAGTTAGAAAATGCTAAATTCAGTATTGAAAAATATAGAATCCTTGGTTAGTGTGGTTACTAACAAAGCAACTCAATAGAGCCTTAAATAAGTATGCGTAATTTTGTAATGAACATTCATCACCATCATCACCCAATCTAGTCTTTCGGGCGATGTGCGCATACCCGGGAGGCAGGAAACTCCCGGAGGTGAAATCAAAGTAAAAGCAGATTTTAAACCCTCGGGAGACTCCAATCTCTCGAGGGTTTTTTAGTTTTATTAATCCAAAAATTACTTAGATATCAAAATCTTGCACAGGGAAAAAGCAATGCAAACACAACGCTTAAGAATCGCAATTCAGAAAAAAGGTCGCCTTAGCAAAGAGAGCCAAGCTCTGCTAAAACAGTGCGGCGTAAAATTTAATGTAATGGGTGAGCGTTTAGTGGTTCACTCGGAGAACATGCCAATTGATTTGCTTTTGGTTCGTGACGATGACATCCCTGGCTTGATCATGGATGGTGTTGTTGACTTAGGTTTCATTGGTGAAAATGAATTGGAAGAAGTTCGTCTAGATCGTAAAGCTCTGGGTGAACCATGTGAGTTTGTACAACTTCGTCGACTTGACTTTGGCGGTTGTCGCTTGTCTATCGCTATCGACAAGGATGAAGAGTACAACGGTCCACAAGACTTAGCCGGTAAGCGTATTGCCACAACTTACCCTCAACTCCTAAAAGCTTACATGGATGAAGCAGGCGTTCCATTCTCCACATGTATGCTAACTGGCTCTGTAGAAGTTGCACCTCGCGCAGGTCTAGCTGACGCTATTGCTGATTTGGTATCGACTGGCGCAACGTTAGAAGCGAATGGCTTAAAAGAAGCGGAAGTGATCTTTAAATCTAAAGCGACGCTGATTCAACGTATCGGTGAGTTTGATGCAGACAAAACAGCACTGATTGAAAAACTACTGACTCGCATGCAAGGCGTACAACAAGCGAAAGAGTCTAAGTACATCATGCTTCACGCGCCAGCTGAAAAGCTCGATCAAATCAAAGCACTACTTCCTGGTGCTGAGGATCCTACGGTTCTTCCTCTTTCTGCAGATAAGCAGAAAATGGCTGTTCACTTAGTGAGTTCTGAGAACCTGTTCTGGGAAACCATGGAACAGCTAAAAGAGTTAGGTGCTAGCTCAATCCTAGTGCTACCAATTGAAAAAATGATGGAGTAAACATCATGAGAACAGTCGTTTGGCAATCTTTAAGTGAAGAGCAGCAAGATTCGATCTTAGAACGTCCTGCTATTGCAGAAGGTGCAAATATCACTGCAGCAGTGTCTGAGGTTATCGCTAAAGTTAGAAATGAAGGCGACTCTGCTCTCAACGAGCTGACAGAAAAGTTTGATCGCGTTAAACCTGAGTCCATTCGTGTTTCTTCTCAGGAAATTAAAGCCGCTTCAGAGCGCTTGTCTGAATCAATGAAAAACGCATTAGAGCAAGCTTATGCCAATATTTCTAAATTCCACAAAGCGCAAAAGCCACAGCCAATTAAAGTCGAAACTCAACCGGGTGTGCTTTGTGAACAAGTAACACGTCCAATTCAAAAAGTGGGTTTGTACATTCCTGGTGGTAGCGCGCCATTGCCATCGACGGTTTTGATGCTTGGCGTGCCTGCGAAAATTGCTGGCTGTCGTAAAGTTGTGCTTTGCTCTCCGCCTCCAATCGCTGACGAGATCCTTTACGTAGCAAAATTGTGTGGCATTGATGAAGTGTACAACGTCGGTGGTGGTCAAGCTGTTGCTGCAATGGCATATGGTACAGAGACCGTATCAAAAGTTGATAAGATTTTTGGCCCGGGTAACGCTTACGTGACGGAAGCAAAGCGTCAGGTGAGCAATGATTTCCGTGGCGCAGCGATTGATATGCCAGCGGGTCCTTCGGAAGTTCTTGTGATTGCGGATGAAACAGCGGACCCAGATTTTATTGCGGCGGACCTTCTAAGTCAGGCAGAGCATGGACCTGACTCTCAAGTTGTACTTGTGACGCCATCAGCCATTATTGCAGATCAGGTGACAGATGCCGTTCGTCGTCAATTGAAAGAGTTGTCTCGTTCAGAGATTGCAGAAAAAGCGCTCGCATCGAGTTTAATCATTATTGCTGAATCGATCACCCAAGCAATCTCTATTTCTAATTATTATGGTCCTGAGCACTTAATTGTTCAGACTAAGAACCCTCGCGAGCTTCTTCCTCTATTAGATAACGCAGGTTCGATCTTCCTTGGTGATTGGTCGCCTGAATCTGCAGGTGATTACGCATCGGGCACTAACCACGTTCTTCCTACTTACGGTTATACACGGACATATTCAAGCTTAGGTTTGGCTGATTTTTCTAAACGAATGACGGTTCAAGAGCTTTCAGCTGACGGTCTTAAAAATCTTGCGCCAACGGTTGTCACCATGGCTGAAGCAGAAGGTCTGGACGCCCACAAACGTGCTGTTACTATCCGTGTAGAAAAATTAGCAAGTAAGTAAGAATAAGAGAGTAATGAGATGGAAAAGCTAGCGCGTAAACAAGTCCAACAACTAACACCTTATCTTTCGGCTCGCCGAATTGGTGGAACAGGTGACGTATGGCTGAACGCCAACGAATCGCCATTCAACAATGAATACAAAACAGACTTTGCTCGTCTTAATCGTTACAGCGAATGCCAGCCGAAAGAACTGATTTCTGCTTACGCCGCGTATGCTGGAGTGAAGCCAGAACAAACGCTGACTTCTCGCGGAGCAGATGAAGGTATTGAGTTATTGATTCGTGCTTTCTGTGAACCGGGTGAAGACGCGATTTTATACTGCCCACCGACTTACGGTATGTACGCCATCAGTGCAGAAACCATCGGTGTAGAGCGCAAAACGGTGCCGCTAACGTCAGATTGGCAACTAGACCTTGCAGGCATCGAAGCGAATCTAGATAACGTGAAACTGGTTTTCGTATGCTCGCCAAACAACCCAACGGGTAACTTAGTTAAGCGTGACGATATTGTCTCTCTGCTTGAGATGACAAAAGACCGCGCAATCGTGGTCATGGACGAAGCGTACATTGATTTTTGTCCAGAAGCGTCAACAGTAGATTTACTGGCAGAATATCCAAATCTAGCGATTCTGCGTACTCTGTCGAAAGCTTTCGCGCTTGCAGGTCTGCGTTGTGGATTTACGCTTGCGAACGAAGAGCTGATTAATGTACTTCTTAAAGTTATCGCACCTTACCCAGTCCCAGTTCCAGTGGCAGAAATTGCTACTCAAGCGCTCTCAGAAGCAGGATTAGCGCGAGCGAAGTTCCAAGTTCTCGATTTGAACGCGAACCGAGCTTACTTACAAGTTGGTTTGTCGATGATTCCGGGTCTGGAGGTCTTTGAAGGGTGGGGTAACTACTTATTGGTGAAATTCCCAGATGGCGATGCTCTTTTCAAAGCCGCTTGGGATACGGGCATTATCCTGCGTAACTCGCCAATTGAGAACTGCGTGCGTATCAGTGTTGGTAACCGCGACGAGTGTGAAAAGACACTGGGTTTCATTAGAAACTACTATTCATAAATAGAATTCTCAACGTTCTCGGTTTATGCCGAGAACGAAACAAGATTAGTAATAAGGAAGTTCGAGTGAGCAAGCAACAAAAAATCCTATTTATCGACCGAGATGGCACGCTGATTGTTGAGCCACCGATTGATTTCCAAGTTGACTGCTTGGATAAGTTAAAACTAGAGCCATTTGTTATCCCAAGCCTGTTGTCGTTGCAGGATGCTGGATACCGTCTAGTGATGGTCACTAACCAAGATGGTTTGGGTACTGACAGCTACCCACAAGCTGATTTTGATGCACCGCACAACATGATGATGGAGATCTTCGAGTCTCAAGGTGTGAAGTTCGATGACGTGTTGATTTGTCCTCACTTTGAAGAAGATAACTGCTCTTGCCGTAAGCCTAAGCTAGGCATGGTGAAAGAGTACCTTCAAGGTGGCAAAGTTGATTTCCAAAACTCTGTCGTGATTGGCGATCGTCAAACCGATCTTCAACTTGCAGAAAACATGGCAATTCGTGGTATTCAATACAACCCAGAAACCATGGGTTGGAAACAGATCCTGAAAGATCTGACGGTGAAAGCTCGTGTTGCTGAAGTTATTCGTACCACGAAAGAAACGGACATCAAAGTTGCGGTTAATCTTGATGAGCAAGGCGGTAACGATATCTCAACGGGTCTTGGTTTCTTCGACCACATGTTGGATCAAATTGCGACGCACGGTGGATTCCAGATGGTGTGCAAAGTAGAAGGTGATCTACACATTGATGATCACCACACGGTCGAAGATACCGCTCTTGCGTTAGGTCAAGCATTGAAAGAAGCACTGGGTGACAAACGTGGTATTGGTCGCTTTGGCTTTAGCCTGCCAATGGATGAGTGCTTGGCACAATGTGCACTAGATCTATCTGGTCGTCCTTACCTTAAGTTCGACGCGCAGTTTAGTCGTGAGCAAGTGGGGGACCTTTCAACAGAGATGGTAGTTCACTTCTTCCGTTCTTTAACTGACACACTAGCGTGTACACTGCACCTTTCTTCTGCGGGCAACAATGATCACCACATCATTGAGAGCCTATTTAAAGCGTTTGGTCGTACTCTGCGCCAAGCAATCAAAGTAGAAGGCACTGAGCTACCGAGTAGTAAAGGCGTACTTTAAGGCTAACGTTAGCAAGGAGAAAAACAGTGACAGAACAGAAAGTTGTCATTATCGATACTGGCTGTGCCAACGTTTCTTCGGTGAAGTTTGCCATTGAACGCCTAGGCTATGACGTAACGATTTCAAAAGATCCACAAGTTGTATTGTCGGCAGATAAGTTATTCCTACCGGGAGTGGGAACCGCCAGCGAAGCGATGAAAAACCTAGAAGAGCGTGACCTTATCAGCTTGGTAAAACAGGTAGAAAAGCCGCTATTAGGTATCTGTTTAGGCATGCAGCTGTTGGGCAAAGTGTCTCAAGAAAAAGGCCAGAAAGCCGACGAGTTAGTTGAGTGTCTTGGACTTTGCGATGGCGAAGTAAAGCTGCTTCAAACCGGCGATTTGCCACTGCCGCATATGGGTTGGAATACCGTTTCTGCAAAAGCAGGCAATCCGTTGTTCAAAGGCATTGAAGAGGGTGAGTACTTCTATTTTGTGCACAGCTTTGCGATGCCAGTTGGAGACTACACCATTGCTGAATGTGATTACGGAAATCCATTCACTGCTGCGGTTCAAAGCGGTAACTATTATGGTGTGCAATTCCACCCAGAGCGTTCTTCAAAAGCGGGCGCGAAGCTTATTCAAAACTTCTTAGAATTATAAAAGGGATTTAGTGTGATTATTCCAGCTCTTGATTTAATTGAAGGACAGGTGGTTCGCCTTTATCAAGGTGATTACGGCCAAGTAACCGAGTACAAAGTCGACCCAGCAGAGCAGTTCAACTTGTACCACCAAGCAGGTGCCAACTGGCTGCACTTGGTGGATTTAACTGGCGCGAAAGACACGACAGCACGTCAACTTGATTTGATTGCAAAGCTACTCGCAAGCACGCCAGCGAACATCCAAATCGGTGGTGGAGTGCGTACAGAGCAAGACGTGATTGATCTGTTAGAAGCCGGTGCTCAACGTGTTGTGGTTGGTTCTACAGCAGTAAAACAACCAGAGCTTGTGAAAGGTTGGATGGAAAAATACGGCGCAGAGAAAATCGTTCTCGCGCTAGACATCAACATCGATCAAGACGGCACGCGTAAAGTGGCGATCTCTGGTTGGCAAGAAGACTCAGGCGTGACTATCGAAGCTCTAATCAACGATTACCTGACGGTAGGTCTACAACACGTGCTTTGCACGGACATTTCTCGTGACGGTACGTTAGCGGGTTCAAACGTTGAGCTTTACGTCGACCTATGTAAACAGTACCCACAAGTGCAGTTCCAATCTTCAGGCGGCATCGGCTCATTAGCGGATATCGAAGCGCTAAAAGGCAGCGGTGTTGCTGGTGTGATTGTTGGTCGTGCATTGTTAGATGGTAAGTTCACAGCAGAGGAGGCGTTTGCATGTTGGCAAAGCGAATAATTCCATGTCTTGATGTTCGTGATGGACAAGTGGTGAAGGGCGTCCAGTTCCGCAACCACGAAATCATTGGTGACATCGTTCCTCTGGCGCAGCGTTATGCTGAAGAAGGCGCTGACGAGCTTGTGTTCTACGATATTACCGCTTCAAGTGATGGGCGTGTCGTTGATAAAAGTTGGGTCGCTCGCGTTGCAGAAGTGATTGATATTCCGTTCTGTGTGGCTGGTGGCATTAAATCAGCAGAGGACGCGGCGCGCATTCTTGAGTTTGGTGCAGATAAGGTATCTATTAACTCTCCTGCCTTGGCGAACCCTCAGTTGATTACTGACCTTGCTGATAAGTTTGGTGTGCAATGTATCGTCGTTGGTATAGATTCATACTACGACAAAGAGACAGGTAAGTATCAGGTTTACCAGTTTACTGGTGATGAAGAACGCACCAAAGCGACCCAATGGGAAACGCGTGATTGGGTGCAAGAAGTACAAAAACGCGGCGCTGGTGAAATCGTACTTAACATGATGAACCAAGACGGCGTGCGTAACGGCTACGATATTGAACAACTTAATATGGTGCGTGAAGTGTGTAACGTGCCATTGATTGCATCGGGTGGTGCAGGTGCCATGGAGCACTTCGCAGAAGCCTACCAAAAAGCAAATGTGGATGGCGCGCTTGCCGCATCGGTATTCCACAAGCAAGTCATCAATATTGGTGAACTAAAGCAGTATTTGAAACAACAAGGCATTGAGGTACGACTATGAGTGTGAAAGCCGCCGAAGTAAGTTCGCTAGCTGAGCGAATCAACTGGGAAAAGGTGGATGGTCTGGTACCTGCCATCGTACAAGATTTCCAATCAAGCCAAGTGCTGATGATGGGTTACATGAACCAAGATGCGTTGGCAAAAACGGGCGAAACAGGTCAAGTGACGTTTTTTTCTCGTACCAAGCAACGTCTTTGGACGAAAGGTGAGACTTCTGGCAACGTATTGCAATTGGTGAACATGCAGCTCGATTGCGACAACGATACGCTACTGGTGAAAGTGAATCCCATTGGTCCTACGTGTCACTTGGGTAACACAACTTGCTGGGATGTGGACCCTCAAGAGGAGTCACAAATGGTGTGGCTTCATCAACTTGAGCAGCTATTGGCTGCCCGCAAGAGTGCCGACCCAGATTCCTCTTATACTGCCAGTCTTTATGCCCGTGGCACCAAGCGTATTTCGCAAAAAGTTGGCGAAGAAGGCGTTGAAGTCGCGCTTGCGGCGACGTCGGGCGATAAGGCGGAGTTAGTGTGTGAATCTGCAGATTTGATTTATCACTTAATGGTATTGCTTCAAGACCAAGGCTTATCGATGAATGACGTAGTGAACAAACTGAAAGAGCGTCATAAGTAAGCTTGCGATAGATAAGTGAAAGTCCCTATGCTCTCGAGCCTAGGGGCTTTTTTAATTTAGTGTTCTTGATTCGGGGCAAAAACCGGCAACAGTGCTGGTGGCGATTAGATTCCGAATCACACTCGTCCCTCGCTGTTCAGAATGACGGTATATTTTCTAATGGTGCTTGCAGTAGAGTTATTTACTTCAAGCCAGTACATATATTCACGTCACTCCAACGAGCCTAGGCGAGATCAGGAATCTCATTAAAGAGAGCTCAATAAGCTAGGAGTGGATGGGATGCCTACCCACAACACTTTTTAAACTTTTTACCGCTTCCACAGATACACGGGTCGTTGCGACCTACTTTTAGGCTATTCACTGGCTGGCTCAAGCGTGGATCCTGTTCTGGTTCTTCTTCTTCTGGCTCTTCTTCAGGAAATGTGCCGTCAATGTAGTACCAAAGCCCATTTTCTTTTACGAAGCGAGAACGTTCTGTCATACAGTAGCGTTTGCCGTCTTCATCAAAATAAGCGCTAAACTCGACAAAGCCTTCATTGTCATTACTGCCAGCTTCTGTTTTTAATACTTCAAGCTTGCACCAATCGCTGTCGATAGATTGGGCAATGCCTTCTCGTTGTTCTTCTGCATTACAGCTTGGGTGGTACGTGTTTACCACGTAATCTACTAGATCTAACACATGCGCACTGTAACGAGAGCGCATTAACTGCTCCGGAGTGGTAACGTCAGCATGGTTATTGTGGGCAATTTCACAACACTGTTGGTAGGTGCGGTTAGAGCAGCAAGGACAAGAAGAAGCCATAAAATGAAATCTCGATTAATTAAGCGGTAAAAACAAACAACCTCACAATTGCGAGGCTGGAGGTGAGGCATTATAGCGGTTTAGGGCGTTTGAGACAGCAGTTCTTGAGCCCACTCGGTAGATTGATTAAAAGCGTCTGCTAATTGAGGCTCGGTTAATTTAAGAACGGTGCAATACCGCTCAGCTAATTCCCAGTCTGCTTGTTCGTAGGCGATCGTCATTGAAAGTAAGTGGCCAAGTACGCCTTTTCGACTGGTTAATGCGAGTTTTATATCTTCGTCAACGGGGATATCTTCAATGACATCCGAGAGCGGTTGATCGAGCAAAGATCCGAGTAAAGAAAACATGCCTGTCAAAAAAGCCTGCCCAGGGTCATACCTAGTGTTCATTTGACTAAGTAACAGTTCACACATTCTTGCACGCTGAATCGCTAAAGAGTAAAGAGAGTCAGGTTTATCTTCTTGAACGGACGCAATGGCAACTAAGGAAATAAAGCGTCGTAGTCGCTCTTCACCCAGATAAATAAGCGCTTGTCTGAACGACTTAATCTTAGTCGTTAATGTATATCCTGAATTTACGTAAGTAAGCAGCTTGTATGACAGCGTCACATCAATCGAAAACAGACGTTCAACCTCATTGAAGTCGATGGGCTTATCTGCAATCTCTTTACACAGCTGGATGACGGTAAGAAACGCGGGGTTCAACCGTTTTTTCTGGATCATCTCAGGTTTGCTAAAAAAATACCCCTGAAAGTAGTTAAAGCCGGCTTCTAAAGCTTGCTCAAACTCTTCGTAGGTCTCTACTTTTTCCGCAAGAAAGTCGATTTTAAATGGGCTTAATGCCTGAATAAAAATAGCGGCTTTCTTAATCGGTACGAGTCGAATGTCAAACTTGATCATGGAAACGTATGGAAGAAAACGTTTCCAAGCCTTCGTCGGCACAAAATCATCTAAAGCAATTTTGTATCCGCATTCATGAAGGTGCTTGATTGCTTCTAGCAACTCTTCTGTCGGTTCACAATCTTCAAGGACTTCAATGACGAGAGACTCTTTGGGAAACAGAGTTGGGACCAGATTCACCAAGCTTTGATGCGGAAAGTTAACAAAGCCAAGTTTGTTCCCTAATGTGTTGTAATGCGTCGACAAAAAATGATCGGATAGCAGTCGACTAGTAGCCAGCTCTGGTTCTACTTCAGGGAAGGTATTTTTAGGACCGTCTCGAAAGAGAAGTTCGTAACCTATGGTTCGTTTTTCTCTATCCAGAATCGGTTGGCGAGCTACGTAAGAATACTTCAATTAGGTACTTCGTTCTGTTTAACTTAGTATTATGATAATAGCGATTTTTTACAAAATATCTACGACTTGAGCGTGAATCTTCTACACGCTCTACATGCTTAACGCAAATTCTGTATGAATGGTCTCGTTTGTAGGTCAAAGCCATCAGAATTTACTTGTAAAACTGAGCCTTGCGTATACCAATCCCCTAAAACTATCCGGGTCTTTTTAACGCCATCGACGTCAAAAAAATGTGTATTCGGGCGATGAGTGTGACCATGAATCATTAAGTTGACGCAATTCTGAGACATCACTTTCTCGACTTCATTTTGATTGACGTCCATGATGTCTAAAGGCTTGCTCATTTTATCATCGCGAATATCGGATTGAACTTTTGAGACAATTTTCTTCTTAATAAACCAAGGAATGTGATTAAACAGCCACTGCAACCAAGGTTGATGAACAGTCTTACGGAATTTTTGATAATCAATGTCGTCAGTACACAGGGTGTCACCGTGGAGAATAACCGCTTTAGTACCATAAAGGTCTATGAGGCTAACTTCATCCAGTAATGTAATGCCTGTCTCTTTACAGAAGCGTTTTCCCAATAGGAAGTCGCGATTGCCCTGAATGAAATAAACAGGAACGCCAGTCTTTGTTAGTTGCTGGAACTCAGTACGGATTTGATTGGCAAAAGGAGTTTTGTCATCGTCTCCAACCCAAAACTCGAACAGATCGCCTAATACATAAAGTGCATCGGCTTTCGTTGCTTCTGTTCGCATGAACGTCACAAAACATTCCGTAATATCCGGACGCGATGGGGTGAGGTGAAGATCGGAAATAAATAATGTTGTCATAGAAATAAGGGGAAGCGATGCCTCCCCATTAACTTATCTCTTAGAAATAATTCTTACGAATTATTCTTCAATTGTTGTACCAGTGATTACTACGTCCTCTAGAGGTACGTCTTGGTGCATGCCGTAAGAACCAGTGCTAACGCCTTTGATCTTATTTACGATGTCCATGCCTTCTACAACTTCACCGAATACACAGTAACCCCAACCATCTAGGCTTTCGCTACGGAAATCTAGGAATGTGTTGTTGTTTACGTTGATAAAGAACTGAGAGCTTGCTGAATGCGGCTCCATAGTACGCGCCATAGCAAGTGTACCCACTTTGTTGCTTAGGCCGTTGTTTGCTTCGTTCTTGATAGGTGCACGTGATGCTTTTTCACGTAGACCAGGTTCCATGCCACCACCTTGGATCATGAAACCGTCAATAACACGGTGGAAAAGAGTGTTGTCGTAAAAGCCATCGCGGCAGTACTGAAGGAAGTTTGCGCTAGTCTCTGGCGCTTTCTCTTCGTTTAGTTGAATCTTGATGTCACCAAAATTAGTGTGAAGGGTGATCATGCTACTTTCCTTTACTGTGTTGTGTTGAGCCCGAGATTCTAGCCTAAGTTCTAGTGCTTTAAAAACTCAGGAAGAGGAAATTCTTCGTTTTGTGCTTGAAGTTTAGCCGATTATCGTTTTATCGGTTAATTGCTATTACCTAACCAGGTCGGAGTTGATATACTCGACCTTCTTTTATTCATTCACAATCATAGATAGAGATCATGTTAAAGATATATAACACACTCACAAGACAGAAAGAGGAATTCAAACCAATTACAGCTGGCAAAGTCGGCATGTATGTCTGTGGAGTTACCATCTACGATCTCTGTCACATCGGTCACGGTCGCACTTTTGTCTCCTTTGACGTGGTATCACGTTACCTTCGTTACCTAGGTTACGATCTAACGTTTGTACGCAACATCACAGACATCGATGATAAGATCATTAAACGTGCGGCTGAAAATGGCGAGTCTTGTGACTCATTGACCGAGCGCTTGATCGGTGAAATGCACGCAGACTTCGACGCATTAAACATGAAGCGCCCAGATATTGAGCCTCGTGCAACCCAGTTTATTCCAGAAATCATCGAACTTGTTCAAAAACTGATTGAACGTGGCTTTGCTTACGTTGCGGATAATGGCGATGTAATGTTTGAGGTTCGCAAGTTTGACGAATACGGCAAACTGTCTAAACAAGATTTGGATCAGCTGCAAGCGGGCGCGCGCGTTGATGTCGAAACAGCCAAACGCAGCCCACTAGACTTCGTTCTTTGGAAGATGTCTAAACCAGGTGAACCTACGTGGGAATCACCATGGGGCCCTGGTCGTCCAGGCTGGCACATTGAATGTTCTGCTATGAACTCTTCAATCCTAGGTGATCACTTTGATATTCACGGTGGCGGCTCTGATCTTCAGTTCCCACACCACGAAAACGAAATCGCGCAATCATGCTGTGCACACGACACTAAGTACGTAAATACTTGGATGCACAGTGGCATGGTGATGGTAGATCGCGAGAAGATGTCTAAGTCTCTAGGCAACTTCTTTACTATCCGTGACGTACTTGGTCACTACGATGCAGAAACGGTTCGTTATTTCCTTATGTCTGGTCACTACCGTAGCCAGTTAAACTACAGCGAAGAGAACCTAAACCAAGCACGCGCTTCGCTTGAGCGTCTATACACTTCTCTACGTGGTTTGGATCTAAATGCTGCTCCTGCTGGTGGTGAAGAGTATGTATCTCGCTTTACAGCAGCGATGAACGATGACTTCAATACGCCAGAAGCGTACTCAGTTCTGTTCGACATGGCGCGCGAAGTTAACCGTTTGAAAACAGAAAACCTAGAGAAAGCGAGCGAGCTAGGTGCGCTAATGCGTGAACTAGCAGATGTGATCGGTATTCTTCACCAAGATCCAGAAGCCTTCCTAAAAGGTGATGCAGGTAACGATGATGAAGTGGCTGAAATCGAAGCTCTTATCAAGCTGCGTAACGACTCTCGCGCTGCGAAAGATTGGGCGAATGCAGATATGGCTCGTGACAAACTGACCGAAATGGGCATTGTTCTGGAAGATGGTCCAGAAGGCACAACGTGGCGTCGTAAGTAATTGAATTTTCAATTTTAAAGGGCTGATAATTCAGCCCTTTTATTTTCCATTTCCATAAATTAAAACTTTAACTTTAGGTAATGCTCTGTGGCTCAGATGTATTTCTATTACTCAGCAATGAATGCGGGTAAATCAACAACGCTTCTTCAATCCTCTTTCAACTATCAAGAACGCGGCATGACGCCAGTTATTTTTACGGCGGCACTAGATGATCGCTTTGGTGTCGGTAAAGTGAGCTCTCGTATTGGTCTTCAATCTGACGCACACTTGTTTCGTCAGGATACCAATTTATATCAAGAGATAGCAGCTCTGAATGAGGTTGAGAAACGTCACTGTATTCTTGTTGATGAGTGTCAGTTCTTGTCGAAAGAGCAGGTTTACCAACTTACTGAAGTTGTTGATAAACTGCATATTCCAGTATTGTGTTACGGCCTTCGCACCGATTTTCTAGGCGAACTTTTTGAAGGCAGTAAGTACCTGTTATCTTGGGCAGACAAGTTGGTTGAGCTCAAAACGATCTGCCACTGCGGTCGCAAAGCGAATATGGTTATTCGTACTGATGAACATGGCGTGGCGATTAAAGAGGGCGATCAAGTTGCGATCGGCGGTAACGACAAATATGTCTCCGTGTGCCGTCAGCATTACAAAGAAGCACTCGGTAAATAATCCGTATTAATACAGAAAAGCCACCGTAATCGGTGGCTTTTTGTTGTCTGCTAGAAAGGGCTTTAGACTAAGTCAAAACCAAATCTCTCTAGCAAAAACTGATAAGATGATTCTACCTGCGGAGGGATGTTTTGCTCGGTTTGAAACCCTTTCTCTGGATAGCTTTTTACGCGAGAGAAATCTTCCATTAGTGCTTCTAGCACCATCATTAATGGCATGTCTTCATTAATATATTCAAAAAACGGATGAGCCGTAGAGCTTACCTGGAGCTGGGAGTAGGGTGACTGCCACTGTTTTTCAAATGTCGCTATGGCTCTGCGTTCCATAAATGGTTTTTGCACCAGAATAAACGATGAGCAATGTTTTCCTTCTTTTTTCAATCGTTGCTCAGTAAAGCGAACGTTTTCTCCACTATTGGTGGATTCAGTTTCGAGCAAAATTGCTTCACTGGGCACACCTGACATCTTGGCAATCTCGGCAAAAGTTTCCGCTTCGCTTTTTTCAAACAGTCCATCGGTAAAACGGCCTTCTCCCCCTGAAAATACAATCAAAGGCGCTAACTTTTGGTGGTACAGATTTGCTGCATGCTCCGCTACACGCACATCGTTACTGCACATCACAAACAAACAGTCTGCGGGTTTCAGCTCATGTTTGAGTTGCATGTAATCCCAAAGTGTTTCTATGTGTCGATAGAGTTTCATAGCGCGTCCAAAGTTGAGTTGAAATGAAATTGATAGCCAAGTGAGAGTAGTTTGTCTGCGAGAATGCGCTTATCTGTTTGTTCTGTGACTGGTGGAAGAGGTATCTCACTTTCGCTCTTATTTATAGCGGCTTGGTAGAACTCCGCCTTGCTGACGGTATGCGGTGTGGTCACGTTAATGACTTGGTTACTTAAATTATCTAAAGCAAATTTGACCGCCGATACTGCATCATCTTGATGAAGCATATTAGCAGGCGCTTTACGACTGACTTGTTTTAGTCTCAGTGCAAAGCGAGAAGGGTGCCTGTCTGGCCCAATTAGCCCGCTACAACGCATAATGACGAAGCTAATATTAGAGTCGATAACATGCTGCTCGGCTTGCAGCATAATACGTGCATTGTCAGAGAAATAAGGGCTGTCGGCTGCTAAAGAGAGTGACGCATCTGCTTCCTCCATATCAGAAGCCAGGTTGGGATACACCGTTGTAGAGCTAATCATAACGAGCTTTTCAACGTTGTTTTGCTTTGCTGCGTTTGCGAGCATTTGCCATTGTTGGGCGTATTCTTGTCCGCGTCCTTTACGAAAACCAGGGGGAAAAGCACCGACAACGTGAGTAATTTGATGTTGCTTAAGCAACTCATCTAGCCGTTTCGCCGCGTTAAGTTGATTAAAATCGAATAATGCGGAGTGAGTTAATGAAGCGGGTAACTCGTTTAACCGAGCTTGGTTACGACGAGTAACGACAACGTGGTGTCCGTCTTTCATCAAAGTTTCTGCTAGCGGAGTTCCGAGCCAGCCTGCACCTACGATCAATGTATTTGCCATTTGGGTCTTCCTACTTACTTATTTATGTCTGCTCGAATAGATTGAGCAGCTCTGCTTTGGCTTGTTGATGGAGGGGATCTGAATGCCATTTCTGATGTTGAATAAGGTCAACATTGACTTGCCAAGCCAGCTTTGTGAAATCATCCCCAACTCTTTTCAGTGTGTTCGGTGAATACGCGACTAAATGCTCTGGAAGAAAGCACCAACCAAACCCTTTATTCGCTAATTCCAACAAAATATAGTAGTTATCAGCGTACCAGATATCCGGGCTGAATGCTTGATTGAGACCACATGGCTCTGCGTTTTTGGAGCGTATGACCAGTTGACGATGTTGTTTGAGTTGATCAATGTGAGTGACGCGTTGCTGTGCCAGAGCGTGTGTTGAAGAGACATAGACATCGAACGCAATGTTACCAAGATTAGTGAAGTCGATATGTCTTGGCATTTGTAAGTCACTCAAAATAATCCCAGTAGTGGCGCGCTCCGATTTGACCAATTCAATGATATCCGGACTTGAAGCTGTTAAGCATTCAACTTGCAAATGTGGAAAGCGTTGCTCTAAATTTTTTAGCACGTCGGGCAAGCGAGTCAGAGGAATCCCTTCATCAATGGCTAAGACCAATTTATTCGTTGGTGTTGAAAAAAGCTGTGATGCTCTGTTGTTCAATCGGTCTAGTTGGCTGATTGCCGCTTGTGCATAAGGTATGAGCGCGAGGCCACTCTCGGTTAATTTCGGATATCGACCAGAGCGATCAAATAGATCAACACCACAGTCGACCTCCATATTTATGATGTGTTGGCTGACTACGGATTGAGCTCTCCCCAGTTTTCTTGCCGCGCCTGAAAATGATCCGGTTTCTGATGTAGCAATGAAAGCTTGCAGTTGTTCGATGGTAAACATATCGCTTTTGCCGATGGTATCTAACTTTTTGTTATCTGAATAATAGATAAAATTCTAAGCATTGAGTAGAACTATTTGGACAGAGAAATATGACTCGTAACGAACGAATTTTTCATGCAGTACTTTTTGAGTTAATCGCACTCGCGATCATTGTGCCAGCGGCTTCATTGATCACCGGAAAGGGATCGAGTGATCTCGCGTTGGTTGGGATTGGGTTGAGCATGTATACCGTCGTGTGGAATTACATCTACAACTTGTACTTTGATAAGTGTTTTGGCAGCAATCGAACTGAGCGAAGTTTAGCGATGCGTTTTGGGCATACAATTGGATTCGAGGGAGGGTTGATCTTTATCTCTATACCCGTCATTGCTTGGTTCTTAGAAATTACGCTTCTTCAAGCTCTGGTGTTGGAAGCTGGCTTCCTAGTGTTCTTCCTATTTTATGCCACGGGCTTTAATTGGTTGTACGACAAGGTTCAGCCATTTAGCAAAATGAAAAAACGATTAGCACCGCAGGTTTCGGCAGGAACAAAATGCAGGGACCAATAAAAAACGCCACCGAATTCGGTGGCGTTTTTGTTCAAATTACACAGAAAGGACTCTTAAAATCTTATCCGCATGCTCTGCGACTTCAATACCTTCATCTGTTAAATAACCACCATCAGGCTGTGTACAAAGTTGCTTCTCGTATAGACGAGCAACGGCTGCCTGCATTTCTTCTGACGCGTCTGTATGAACTTTAATACCAGTTGCAGCACTACTTAAGTCGAACTGAAGAAGTAGGTTCAATTCGGCGATATGTTCAGCTGAATATTTCATAAATGATTCCTTTACGCTTTTTTTACCAAGCTAGTCTGAAAAGAAGAGTTGAGCAACATTAAACGATAAGAAGTGTTAAGTATGGCGCTATCAGGCTGATATAACGCAGGATCTTTGTTCGAAAGGCAGAATACTTGTTAAGTATCAATGATAGTTACGATTGCGAATGATAGTTGACCTTTATCGGTTGATCTCTCGATAACAACATTTTTAGTAAACATGTCAAATAGCGCTTGAAAAAGTAGGGAAATGGAGCGATTATCCGCGCCTCTTTAATTGTTTCTAAATGTTACACCACAATGAACTTCAATCAGTTTGACTCACTATTACCGCCTCAGGCTGCGGAACGCGCGGCTGAAGTGGGGGTAGGTAAAGCAACTAAAGCACCGATCAAATCTTTTTTATTGGCAATTTCTGCCGGACTTCATATTGGTATTGCGTTCATCTTTTACACCACGGTGACAACAGGTGCAGGCGACCTTCCATGGGGTATTACCAGGCTAATCGGTGGCCTAGCCTTCAGCCTTGGTTTGATTCTTGTTGTCGTTACAGGTGGTGAGCTTTTCACTAGCTCAGTATTAACATTGGTAGCGCGAGCGAGTGGAAAGATCTCGTGGCAAGCGCTCATCAAAAACTGGTTTGTGGTTTATTTTGGCAACATGGTTGGTGCTCTTTTGTTGGTAGCATGCATGTTGGTCACCAAGCAGTATATGTTTGATCACGGCCAAGTTGGCCTCAACGCGATGGCGATCTCTCAACACAAATTGCACCATGGTTTCTTTGCTGCTGTTGCGCTTGGCATCATGTGTAACGTGCTGGTGTGTATTGCTGTTTGGATGACGTTTAGTGGACGTACATTAACTGACAAAATAGCGGTCATGATTCTGCCAGTAGCTATGTTCGTGTCGGCAGGTTTCGAGCACTGTATTGCGAACATGTTCCAAGTACCCATGGCGATTGGAATCAAATATTTTGCACCGGAAGCATTTTGGCAAATGACAGGGGCGGATATTGCAAACTATGCGGACTTAAACATGATGGGGTTCATCGTAAATAACCTTATCCCTGTAACGATAGGGAACATCATTGGTGGCGGTGTATTCGTTGGTATGTGGTATTGGATGATTTATCTACGTGATGAAGACAAGCATTTACGATAAATCTAAAAGAATAAAAGAAAGGCGAGCCAAATGGTTCGCCTTTCTTTTATTCGTGTCGATAAGTTTCACACAAATCGAGTGAGTTAAATCAGCTCTTCATTGATGCCAAAATCGGTTGGGAGCCAATGAGAAGTCACTTCCTTTGGTTCTTGAACGAGCCAGTCCAGAGGTGCATCGGATAGGAGTTCATCGTAATTTTCTTTGATCATTAAGACATCCATGTACGTCTCTCCAAGTTTGTGGTCACTATCTTTACTCTAAAATTAGAATATGTCAGGCAAATGATCAAAGCATGACGATTAGATTGATCACTTATGTTGCTATGTTTCTGGTTGCGTATGGGTTTAGGGTGTTTATCCACATTTTCTGTGGATAACCTGTCTCAAAGGCCGTGCGTATCTAAACTTGCAAAGAAAATTTCATAAAATTAGAGGCTTATACTCGAGAGAATTCTGTCTGACTTTTCTCCAGAAAGCGTCTTGATGAATGTTGAAAGAATGAATGAGTTATTCAGTTAAAAGTGCGTTTGACTTGATAATACAAGCCCTTTCACTGGCTTTGTTCACACGCTTAAACTATCTATGAGTTTTGGTAGGTTCTGGTTGTTGGATTTTTATTTTGATCCGGCCTTCTTTCGTTTGTACCCAGCTCAGTGTCATCTCCAGCGTAATAGCGACGGAGGTACTCAACATGACGAAAATAGCCAGCATAATCACCAACTGATATTTAATTGCAACCATCGGGCTTGCGCCACCTAGAATTTGACCAGTCATCATGCCTGGCAAGGTAACCAGCCCTGTAGTGGCCATAGAGGCTAAAGTTGGAGCAAGTGACTTTCTAAGGGCCTCTTGAATGAAGGGGAATGATGCATAACGAGGAGAGGCACCAAGTGAGATAGCAGCCTCATATTCTGATTGTCTCTGTTCAAAAGCCGTAAATAAATTCTGCAGTGCGATGATGTTACTACTTAAGCTGTTACCCAATAGCATGCCCGCAAGTGGGATCATGTACTGGGCGTTGTAAATAGGGGATGGCTGCACAAGGCCTGCGGTAATCGCTATAAGAAGTGGAATTAGGCCACAGGTCAAGCCTGTAAGAAGAGGAAGCATAAGTGGCTTTTTAGGCAGGCGAGCTTTTCCTGCAATTGAGCTTGCACCAATCAGTAACATGATGGCAAGCCAAAGTATATTGACAAGTAAGCTGTTTAATTGAAAAAGATATTCTAAATACACGCCAATCAATATGAGCTGAAGTGTCATACGAATAACACTAATTATTGTGTCTTTCGCAATCCCTAATTTGTAGCGGGCATTAATAAAGAAGGGAACCAACAAAATCAGACCAAACAATGCCAGTTTGGTCCAACTTATATCCACCACGCTATCCATAATCGCTCCTCGAAAATCCGCGAATAATTGTAACTAAGCTCCTCCTTTACATGAACATCAATGTGCATTTTTTGATGTTCTCAACGTAAACCTTTACCGCTATTCTCGTCATTATTTTGCATCATTTTATTCACAACTGATTATCTTTTGACGGGTTTTTAAGCCAATTTATGACCCGTTAATTACTATCCAAATGTAACTTATGTTTGGTAAATGTTGTTGCTTTAACAATTGATTAAAAGACTTATTTTGTCACATCTGTTCATGTTTTTTAATAAATAACATCAATCAATCACATCTCTGGATGAGCTCAAAAAAGTGTTGAATTACAAGGTCTGAGAGCTCTTATTTGATTGAACCTTACTATTAGTATGGTCTAACATTTTCCATTAGAGATTGTAAAAAACTTAAGCTTGGTTACGCGGGCTTTTCAATAACACTAGATACAAAATAGGCAAATGTATGAGTGATGTTAATAAAATTGAGAGTGGTGAAAAACGCTCCCTGGAGTGGAAGTCGTTCCTCTTCATTGCAGTTGTTCTCTTCCCAATTCTGAGTGTGGCTTTTGTCGGCGGTTACGGGTTCATCGTTTGGATGTTGCAAGTGTTCTTCTTTGGACCTCCAGGCGCGCACGGCATGTAAGCCTGTGAGCTCATAACCACACTTTTGAAAAGATTTTAAGAGAGCAAATAATGAAATCATTAATCATTAAACTGTGGCGTACCATGACGCGCCCAGCTGTACATATCAGCCTAGGTGTGCTGACTATGGGCGGCTTCATTGCTGGTGTTATCTTTTGGGGTGGCTTTAACACCGCTCTAGAAGCAACCAACACAGAAGAATTCTGTATTAGTTGTCACACAATGCGTGACAACGTGTACGTTGAGCTGCAAGAAACGGTTCACTGGAAAAACCATTCAGGCGTTCGTGCTACTTGCCCTGACTGTCACGTTCCTCATAACTGGACAGACAAAATTGCTCGTAAAATGCAGGCATCTAAAGAGGTATTTGCACAGGTATTTGGCAACTACGACGAACCGGGTGTGTTCGAAGAGCGTCGTATCGAACTTGCGAAACACGAATGGGATCGTTTCTCGGCAAACAAATCTTTAGAGTGTAAGAACTGTCACAACTACGAATCGATGGATTTCGAGCAAATGTCTCCAACCGCTCGTATCCAAATGAAGCAAGCAGCAGAGAAAGATCAAAGCTGTGTTGACTGTCATAAAGGTATCGCGCATAACCTGCCAGCAGGTATGGACAGCATCGGCGGTATCGTGGGTGACCTAGAAGGTATGACTTCAAATACAGATTACTCTGTAGGTCAGCAACTAGTGAGTGTTCGTCACCTACCAATTTACTTTGATGCACAAGGCACTAAAGAAGCCGGTCTTCTTAATCCAGCATCGACCGTTAAAGTTCTTGAAGACAAAGGCGAGTTTGTTGAAATCGAAATCGATGGCTGGCGTAAAGCGAAAGGTTTTGGTCGCGTAATTCAAGAAGACTTCGGTAAGAACATTGCGACTGCGTCTCTGATGAAAGAAGCAGCGACAGACAGCAACATTGTGACGACTGGTGAGAAAAAAGTGGATGAGCTAACGGGTCTTCCATGGGAAAAAGTGGCGGCGAAAGTATGGCTTAAGAAAGAGTCTATGCTGAACGACATCAATCCTGTTTGGGAAAAATCTCGTGAAGCGTACAAAACCAACTGTTCTGTATGTCACACGCAACCTGCGGAAGCGCACTTCGACGCGAACACCTGGCCAGGTATGTTCGACGGTATGTTGGCGTTCGTTAACCTAGATACAGACAGTGAAGCCCTGATCTTGAAGTATCTACAGAAACACTCTTCAGATTATGCTGAAGGTCACCACTAATAAGCGTCGGATTGGAGTAATTTAAATGGCTATTACACGAAGAAGTTTTCTTAAAGGTGTAGCAACCACAAGTGCAGCGTCAGTTATTGGTCCTAGCTTATTGGCGTCAGCCTCTGCCAATGCTGTTGAGACGACAGGTACTTGGAAAGTAACAGGTTCTCACTGGGGCGCGTTCCGCGCCCACATCTACGCGGGTAAAGTTCAAGAGATCAAGCCGCTAGAGCTAGACAAAAACCCAACAGAAATGTTGAACGGCATCAAGGGTATTATCTACAGCCCTTCACGTGTGCGTTACCCAATGGTTCGTCTAGATTGGTTGAAGAAACATAAATACAGCGCGGATACTCGCGGTAACAACCGTTTCATCCGCGTGACTTGGGATGAAGCGCTAGATTTGTTCTACCGCGAACTAGAACGTATTCAAAAAGACTACGGTCCATGGGCGCTACACGCAGGTCAAACAGGTTGGAACCAAACAGGTTCATTCAACAACTGTACCGCGCACATGCAACGTGCAGTGGGTATGCACGGCAACTTCATCACGAAAGTAGGTGACTACTCGACGGGTGCAGGTCAAACCATCATGCCTTACGTACTTGGTTCAACCGAAGTTTACGCACAAGGTACGTCTTGGTCTGAAATCCTAGAGAACTCTGACAACATCGTTCTTTGGGCTAACGACCCAGTGAAAAACCTTCAAGTAGGTTGGAACTGTGAAACGCATGAGTCGTTCAAGTACCTAGCACAACTAAAAGAAAAAGTAGCGAAAGGTGAGATCAACGTTCTATCTGTAGATCCAGTGAAGAACAAGACTCAGCGCTACTTAGAGAACGATCACTTGTACATTAACCCGCTGACAGACGTAGCGTTCATGCTTGCTGTGGCGCACGTGCTGTACAACGAAGACTTGTACGATAAGAAGTTCATTGATACTTACTGTCTAGGCTTTGAAGAGTTTATTCAATACGTTCAAGGTAAGACAAAAGACAAAGTAGAGAAAACACCAGAGTGGGCTGCGGCTATCTGTGGCGTGAAAGCGGACAAGATTCGCGAATTCGCGCGTATGCTAGTAAGTGGTCGTACACAGATCCTGATGGGTTGGTGTATCCAGCGTCAAGAGCACGGTGAGCAACCATACTGGGCGGCGGCTGTGGTTGCGGCAATGGTTGGTCAAATCGGTCTACCTGGCGGTGGCATCTCTTACGGTCACCACTACTCAAGTATCGGTGTACCTTCAACTGGTTTCGCGGGCCCTGGTGGTTTCCCTCGTAACCTTGACCAAGGTATGAAGCCGAAGTGGGACAACAACGACTTTAACGGTTACAGCCGTACTATCCCAGTAGCACGTTGGATCGACTGTCTGCTTGAGCCAGGCAAAGAGATCAACTACAACGGCGGTAAAGTGAAACTGCCAGACTTCAAGATGATGGTGATCTCGGGTTGTAACCCATGGCACCACCATCAAGATCGTAACCGCATGAAGAAAGCGTTCCGCAAACTTCAAACGGTTGTAACGATCGAGTTTGCTTGGACTGCAACATGTCGTTTCTCGGATATCGTTCTACCTGCGTGTACGCAATGGGAACGTAACGACATCGACGTATACGGTTCATACTCGAACAAAGGTCTGATTGCAATGCATCGTCTCGTCGATCCATTGTTCCAATCTAAGCCTGACTTCCAAATCATGAGTGAACTAACTCAGCGTTTTGGTCGCCGCGAAGAATACACTCGTGGTATGAGCGAGATGGAATGGATCGAAAGCCTTTACAACGATTGTAAAAAAGCGAACGAAGGTAAGTTTGAAATGCCAGAATTCAACGAGTTCTGGGAGAAGAGCGTACTAGACTTCGGTGAAGGTAAACCTTGGGTTCGTCATGCGGACTTCCGTAAAGACCCTGAGCTTAACCCACTAGGTACGCCGTCTGGTTTCATCGAGATCACGTCTCGTAAGATCGGCCGTTACGGCTACGAACACTGTCAAGAACACCCAATGTGGTTCGAAAAATCAGAGCGTTCACACGGTGGCCCTGGTTCAGATAAATACCCATTCTGGTTGCAGTCTTGTCACCCAGACAAGCGTCTGCACTCTCAAATGTGTGAATCTGAAGAGTTCCGTGCAACTTACGCGGTGCAAGGTCGTGAGCCTGTTTACATCAACCCAGCGGATGCGAAAGCGAAAGGCATCAAAGACGGTGACTTAGTGCGCGTATTCAACGGTCGTGGTCAGCTATTAGCTGGTGCTGTTCTTACTGACAGCTACCCACGTGGCGTTATTCGTATCGAAGAAGGTGCATGGTACGGTCCTCTAAACGAGAAAGAGGGCGCAATCTGTACTTACGGTGACCCTAACACGCTAACGCAAGACATTGGCTCTTCTGAACTTGCGCAGGCGACTTCTGCGAACACATGTATCGTAGACTTCGAGAAGTTCACTGGCAAAGTACCGCCAGTGACTTCATTCGGTGGCCCAATCGAAGTTGCTTAATTAATGCAATTCACATCAATCGAAATACCAGCCTTCGGGCTGGTATTTTTTTAACCAAAATTTCAGTGAGCGTTATCTCAATAATAAATTTGTGACGCTAAACGACAGTAGGATTCGTGACGTTGATAACGAATTGGGTGGGACAAGCAGGGGATAATGAACCAAGCTAAACAATAATAATTAAGTGAGTAGACTCTTTATGGCTCAGAGCATTCAATTGGCAAATCACATTGAGATCACTGTGAATAACAACGACTTCCAAGTTGAAGTTGAGGGTAATCAATTACATTTTTCTTTTGCTGGGCTTCACAATAAAACGTTTACCGACCGTGAAGTGTTGTTCGAGATGTCGTTTTTGTACGAGCACGAGGCCAACGTGATTGGCGATGGCTTCCAAATGCTGGCGCAAACAGCGGGAACGGTTAGCCATCCCGTTGATATTGGTCGCTGTCCAGACAACAACCCTTCTTATCGAATCTATCCCAAAGATGCCCCTAAACGTTACTACAACTATTTAGTGGTGGAAGGCTCGGCTGGCTATACCTTGTTTGGCTTCACATCATGTCATCGCTTTGCGGGCTATTTTGATGTTGTACTGCGTGATGGACACTGGGTTTTATCTGCCGCGATTGATGGTGAGTTTACTCAAGTGGCGGATTGGGAAAGTAATCAACTTGAATCCGTGGCGGTACTCTGCGGCCAATCTCTGTCTGAGCTTTATCAAATCTATGGAGAGATGATTGCAGAGCATCATCCTGTTCGCCAAGGTGTGACACAAGATGCGCCTGTCGGTTGGTGTTCGTGGTATGCCTACTACGCAGACGTGACAGAGCAAAACATCATGCAGAACGTTGATTGCATGCAAGATAAGCTTGAAGACCTAGAGTGGGTACTTCTGGATGATGGCTATCAAGCCTTTATGGGCGATTGGTTAATCCCATCGGATAAGTTTTCTGGTGGTGTGAAAGAGCTCATTCATAGTATCCGTGCAAAAGGCAAAAAGCCGGCGATTTGGATGGCACCCTTTATTGCTCAACCTGAGTCGGAGATCTTCAAACAACACCCAGAGTGGTTTGTTCGTCACAAAGATGGAAGCTTACTTAAAGCAGAAGATGTCACATACGGTGGTTGGCGCTGCACGCCTTGGTACATACTCGATACCTCAAACCCAGAAGTGCAAGACCATCTGACGAATGTAGTCTCTGTCATGAGACAAGAGTGGGGCGTTGAATTGTTCAAGCTAGACGCGAACTATTGGGGCACCTTGAAAGGTGTGCGTAAACAATCTGGTATTACAGGCGTTGAGGCGTATCGCTTAGGAATGGAAGCGATTGCTAAAGGCGCTGGTGATGCGTGGCTTTTAGGTTGCAACGCGCCAATGTGGCCATCTCTAGGGCTTGTGGATGCAATGCGTGTTTCTGATGACGTAGAACGCCATAGTCGTCGTTTCGAGCAGATAGCCAAAGAAACCTTTTATCGTAGTTGGCAGCATCGAAAACTGTGGCAAATTGATCCGGATTGCGCGACATTCACGTCATTAGCTAATCAAGCCGCATCCAGAGAAGAGTATGAATTTCATCGCACGGTGTTATTGGCGTGTGGTGGTTTGCTGCTGTCTGGCGATCCGCTCCCTGAGATTACGCCATTTGCAAAGAAGACATTGGCTAAGCTCATGCTACGTCAACAACGTAACCAAGAGTCAGCAAAGTTCACGGCTTTGAGTTTAAATCATGCGTTTTTAAAACTAACGACGAAGAATGACCTTCACTGCTTGTTTAACTATGCCAGCTACGGGGCGATGGAATTTACGCTGACGTCTGATCAACCGATGGATTGGTATGATTACTGGACAGGAGAAAAGCTAAACCAAGAACCTTGTCAGTTATTAATGGTTAGCGTTGATAAAGGGTTAAATGCGAAAGCGATCGTCACGGCATAACGTGAACCAAATCGTTCGATTATAAAAACAAGAAAGGAGCCTACTGTGGCTCCTTTTTCGTTTTGACGTCCTGAGCGTTAGAACTCGAATAAAAAGTAATACCCGTATCCAACGATAAAAGCAGGAATGGATGAATAAATAGTCGCGACCAAAGCGGCTTTCGGTGCCATAGCAATGGCGGGGAATAGGGCGTCACCATCATTGGAAATCGCATTTGCCAGCTGCGCCGAAAGTGGGGCTGCACCAGAGATGTAAAGGCTGGTGACTAAAATTTGCGGACCACAACCAGGTAGCATACCAATGGCTAAGCCAGCTAATGGCATCCATATCCCCCAATGAGAAAAGGTTTCTACGAGATTGATTCCAGAAAAATAGGTCGTCAGTTCAAACGCCAGAAACGCCACGATCACCCAAGCACTGACGAAATTCGTATCTTGGGCTGCTTTTTGAATCGGGTGTGAGTCCACGATTTTTTCATCTTCAGAGACCGTTGACTGATAATCGCCGAGCTCTTTTGTCATCGCCCACAACGACATTGTGATCACCGCGAAGATAGCGCCCAGCCATTCAATGGTATTGGCCTGCAAAGACAACAGCTGATTAATATCGATTTGGAAAGACATTAACACAGCAACGACACTAGCAGGCACAATAAGCCATTTCCAAAATGCGCCTTGTAGATTGATTGCACGTTGTTCAAGAGGCGTGTGTCGGTCTGTCTGGTGTTGGCAACAAGCATGTGTCTGAAGTGCTTCTTTTGGCTCTGGGCGCAGAAAGTTATCAGCATGAAAAGCATTAACGACCAGCCCTGAAAGAGTACCCACGATTATGCCTAATCCAACCACGCCTAATCCAACACTTGGTTTGGCGGCAAGAAGTAAAAAGGCAGCGTCACCCATTGTTGAAGTAAGTACCGCGACAATCGCACCAAATCCCACTCGGCCACTAATAAATTGCGTTGTCACAACAATAGCGCCACCACAGCCAGGCAAAGCACCCAATAAAGAAGCAAAGAAAACCTGATGATTACGCGAGCGATGGTATAGCTCAGTAATTCGATTGGTTTTCGACATAAAGTTTGAAAGATAATGATAAATAGCCAATGTGGCAGCAACATAGCATGACACCGCCCAGAATGAGTCGGATAACGTCTGTACGGCAACGTCACGTGTATTTTCATTGCCTAGCAAAATGAGCATGACGATAGGGATCAGCAATCGCTTATAAGCTAAACGAAACTGAGTAGGCTGAAACAACTGTTGTGCAGAGTGTAAAAATTGGGTCGCGTTCATCGTTTACTCAAATGCAAATAGGAATAATTATCATTATATGTAAATGAGATTTATTCGCAATAGCATTGTGAACTTTTCTTCGTGTCAAACTCTCTTAAATCAGGTAAAGTATCGGCCTTTGTGAGCAAACACGCCCTAATTAACTGTATTAGGCGGCGTATAAAATTGACTTGAATAGGAAGAAACATGATTCTAGTTGTAGGTCATAAGAACCCAGACAGTGACAGTATTTGTAGTGCACTCGTTGCAACTGAACTTCTAAAAGCGCGTGGCGTTGAAGCTATGCCAATTCGCCAAGGCGAAATCAACCGTGAAACTCAGCACATCCTAGAAGTTGCTGGCGCTGAAGTTCCTGAGCTTCGCACATCAGTTGCGGGTGAGACCGTTTGGCTAGTAGATTACTCAGATCTAGCACAAGCACCAGACGATATCGCAGAAGCTGAAATTGCGGGTATTGTTGACCACCACCGCCTAGGTGACGTGATGACAGTAAACCCAATGGAAGCATGGATCTGGCCTGTTGGTTGTACCAACACTGTTCTATTCAACATGTTCAAGATTGAAGGTCACGCGATTACTCCACAAATCGCTAAGCTAATGATGTCAGCAATTCTATCTGACACAGTAGGCTTCGCTTCTCCAACTTGTACACAAAAAGACAAAGATGCCGTTGCTGAGCTAGCGGTAATCGCAGACGTACAAGATGTTGACGCATTCACTAAAGATCTTCTAATTGCTAAGACAAACATCGAAGGTCTATCTGCGGCTGAGCTTGTTGAGAAAGATCTTAAAGGTTACCCATTCAACGGTCGTGACGTAGTAGTAGGTCAGGTTGAGCTTGCAACACTAGAGCAAGTTGACGGTATGATCGAAGCACTAGAAGCGGATCTAGAAGCGCGTTGCGAAAAAGATAACCTTGCATTTGCTGCTGTAATGCTAACAGACATCACGACTGCTCAAACTCGTCTTCTATACAAAGGTGAGTGGGCTGAGAAGCTTGTTAAGCACGAAAAAAACGGCATGCTAATGATGGAAAACACGCTAAGCCGTAAGAAGCAAGGTTGGCCTTGGCTTCAAACTGAGCTAGCTTAATTTTCTAGCATATACTTTAAATGCCCGCCTAGCTGCGGGCATTTTTCTATGGGAAATAGGAGACGAATATGTCTGAGCAACTGACCCAAGAGCAGATGGATACCATCAATCGTTACAACGAAGAGCAACGTTTAAAGTACTGCGTAAAAGAGATTGTGGCGAATCGTAAAGTTTGGATTCTGAAAGATGAACATGGCTGTGTCATGTTAAATACAGAAGATGATGATTGTGTACCAGTATGGCCAAACGAAGAGTTTGCTTTGCAATGGGCGAATGGTGATTGGGAAGATTGCGAGCCAGAAGCGATCTCTCTAAACAAGTGGCACAGTCGTTGGACCTCTGGTCTAGAGGATGACGAGCTATCGATTGTTGTATTCCCAAATCAAAATGAAGAAGGGGTGGTATTGTTTCCTGACGAGTTTGATTTTGAACTGCGCAAACAAGCGAGCCGCCGTTAGTTTTTTGATTAGTACCCATACAATAAAGAAGCCTGCTTTAACGCAGGCTTCTTTACATTTGCACGATGACATCTTTGATAGGCTATTTTGTTTGGTGGCTTGGCGCCTTATAGAAGTGGCTTTCGACTAGGCGTTGAGTGATCGGATGTTCTGGGCTAGTGAGTACCTGGTTAGTTTCGCCAAACTCGACCACTTCACCTTCATGCATCACCATCACTTTGTCAGTGATGTGCTTAACAATGCCAATGTGTTGAGATACATACACAAATGACAATCCCATCTCTTCTTGCAACTCGAGGAATAAGTTAATGATCTGTGAGCGCATTGCCATATCCAAACCGTTTAACGCCTCGTCAGCGACAATGATGGAAGGTTGAAGAATAAGCGCACGAGCTAAACACACGCGCTGTTTTTGACCTGCTGCTAGCATTTGTGGATAAAAATAGGCGTGTTCAGGCAACAATCCGACGCGGAGTAGGGTGTTCTTCACACGCTGCATGCGTGCATCTGGCGGCATGTTGGTATTTCGCTTTAACGGACCTTCCAAAATACGGCCAATCTGGATACGCGGGTTGAGCGATGTGTTTGGATCTTGGAAAATCATGCGAATGAGCTTACAGCGTGTCGCGTAATCTTTGTGCTCCAACCGTTCGCCATTCACACGGATCTCTCCGGAGCTTGGCTCTACAACGCCTGCAAGCATACGGGCAAGAGTGGATTTTCCTGAACCGTTTTGGCCAATAAAACCGATAGTTTGCCCCGGCTCTAACGTAAAGCTCACCGGTTTGACAGCCTCATTAACCTGACGTTTGAATAGTCGGGAGCGCGTAACAAACTGCTTCGATAAATTATCGACTTCAAGTAACGCACTCATGACTTTTTCTCCGTGTTCAATGGAAAGTGGCAGTTAAATTTATGATTCTTAATTCGTCTGGTGTGTGGAATTTCAACACATTGTTTCTGCGCATACGGACAACGTGGACCGAGTCGACAACCGATTGGCAGATGCTGCAATGGCGGAATCGAGCCCGGTAGGGATTGGAGTTTTTGCTTGTGTGGTACCCAATCATTAAAGTCTGGCATCGCTTTAAGCAAGGCATCTGTATACGGGTGCTTGGGTGCTGCAATGATTTTACTGGTATCGGCAGACTCTACCGACTGACCACAATACATTACCGTAATGCGGCCCGCCCATTGTGTGATGGTCGCTAAGTCGTGACCGATAAGCAGAATGGTCGTGTTATTGAGCTGGTTCATACGGCTCAATAAACGCAATATTTGCGACTGGGTAATCGGGTCCAAGTCGTTCGTTGGTTCATCTGCGATTAGCAACTTTGGTTTGGTCGCTATCGCCATGGCAATCATGACTTTTTGGCACTCACCATCAGTCAGTTCATAAGGGTAGCTACCCATTAAACGCTTGTGATCTTTAATGCCTACTTTATGCAGAAGCGCGATGGCTTGTTTTTTACGCCATTTAAATCGCTCCCACCATTTCCCTTCAAACGCGCGAGATGGGATGGACTCGATCAATTGACGTCCCACTTCTTCTGAAGGATCAAGACAGGTTGATGGCTCTTGGAAGATCATCGCAATATCACGGGCAATGACACGTCGACGCTCTTTTGGCGTAAGCTGAAGCAAGTCAATATTGCCAAGGCGCATACGGTCTGCGGTAATGCGCCAGTTATCTTTACTTACCCCAACAATCGCTTTTGCAACCAAGCTTTTCCCTGAACCAGACTCACCTACAAGACCACGAATTTCGCCTTCATTCAAAGTTAGGCTCATTCGGTCCACGGCTTTGACCAACCCTTGAGGGGTTTCAATCTCAATAGTCAAATGTCGAATATCTAACAACGGCATTATTCGATCCCCGCATTAAGCGCTTGACGTACACCTTCACCTACTAAGTTTAGGGTAATAACGGTAAACATGATGGTTAGGCCGGGTAGGGTTACGGTCCAAGGTGCAATATAAATCAACTCGACAGAGTCACCTAATATCGCTCCCCACTCAGTACTTGGGGCTTGTGCGCCTAAGCCAAGAAAACCCAGCGCAGTAATATCTAAAATCGCAGCAGAGAGCGCGAGCGTGATTTCAGCAGCAATAACCGTCAATATGTTGGGAAGAATTGAACTCCACAGTAAGTAGAAATCATTAGCGCCATCAAGGCGTGCCGCCATGATGTAGTCTTTTTCAACTTCGGTGTGGACTGCGATATAAACAGAACGAATAAAACGCGGAATCAATGCCAAGCAGATCGCGAGTAAAATGTTGAACCCACCAAAACCTAGAAATGCCACAAAAATGATTGCTAATAACAGCGAGGGAATCGACATGACAGTATCGAGCAAGTGATTGAGGGTACTTGAGAGTAAGCCTTTCGTCATGCCTGCTAATACGCCAATCAAACAACCTACGACCGCGGCAATCGCAGTGATGGCAACGGCTGCACCAAATGTAAGTTGAGAGCCCATGATCAAGCGTGACAGAATGTCTCGGCCTAAGTCATCGGTTCCCAAAAAGTAATCAACCGTTCCTGCTGGGGCCCATGATGGCGGCACAAGCAATTCGCCTGACTGTGCTTGGGCATCAAACGGCGCAAGCAGTGGCGCAAAAATGGTAATTAGGACGATAAATACCAAGCACCATAGGCCAAACATGGCTAGCCCGTTGGCGCGGTAACTTCGCCAAAATCGCTCAAACTGAGTTGGAATGCGTTCTTCCTGATAAACGTTATTTGTTAGCATACCATTCCTTTCGAACTAGAGGGTTAATCATCGCGCCAATCAAATCAGAGAGAATATTAGCGGTGAGAACCAAAGTCGCAAGTACCATCACGCCAGCTTGGATTGATGCATAATCTTGGTTTGCCAATGCATCTAACAACCAACGACCAATACCTGGCCAGTTAAAAATAGATTCAGTGATGATAGCCAAGGTAATCATACTGGAAAGCTGAACACCGACTTTGGGGATGATAGGCGGTATCGCATTACGCAGCACATGTTGAGTAACGATCTCGCGGTTAGAGAGACCTTTGATTCTCGCTGCACGAATGTAGTTTTGGCTCATCACTTCCGCCACCGAAGAGCGCATTAGTCCGACAACCTGCGTGGTTGGAGCCAAAGCGAGCACCAAACATGGCAGCACCATATGCTCAATGACGCTTTGCAGTGCGTGAGCGCGGTATTCACCTTTCGCCATGAATGCATCGATAATGGCAAATCCGGTTACATGATCAATTTCATAAAGTAGGTCATACCGTCCTGCCACGGGAAAGAGTTGGTATTCCAATGAAAAAACCATGATAAGTAGCAGAGCCACCCAAAAAATTGGAGCGGAATAACCAGACATCGACATGAATGAAATGCTGGTGTCGAGCCATTTACCTTGCTTCATCCCAGCAACGGTTCCAAGCGGAATGCCGATCAAAAGGGACACCAAAAAGGCAAAAAAGCACAGTTCCAAAGTGGCAGGGAATACGACGGCGAGCTCGTCATAAATCGCGTTGCCGTTTTTACTTATGCCAAAATCAAGCTGAGAAAGGTTGATTAAATAAGTTTGCCAACCTGACCAAAAATCAACGTTTGCCCAGTGCGAGAGGGGGTCGAGGCGAAGCAGAGAAAAGCCCACTAACGTGAGGATCATCAAAGTGATGAAAAATAGGTTAAAGCGTCGAACGGTATACCAAAACATCAGTGAACTCTCTCAACTCTATCAAACGGTTGGGCATTGAAAGGGCTTGATTTGAAGCCTGTCAGTGATTTGTCGTGAACACGGAATTGCACACCATGTGCCAGAGGAATTACCGGGAATTCTTGATTTAAAATGTTCTGCGCTTGGCGATATAGGTTCAGACGGTAACGCGGTTCTTGGGTTTCCAATGCCAAATCGAGCAAGAAATCGAAATCATCGTTACACCACATCGATACGTTGAGGCCAACGCGATCAGACTCACAAGATAATAACGGGCGGAAAAAGTTGTCAGGGTCCCCGGTATCACCAATCCAACCAGTTAAAAGTAAATCGATGTCGTTGATGTTCTCTAAATCCACACGTTCGAATCTATCATCGGTTAGCAACGTTAACTCAACCCCAATATCGGCAAAATTCGCTTGGATTAGCTCCGCGGTCTTGCGAGGACTTGGGTTAAAGGCGCGTGGTTCAAGTGGTACCCACATGGTCAGCTCTAGACCGTCTTCATAGCCAGCATCACGGAGTAGTGCTAATGCATAGTTACGGTCATAACGAATTTTTACGCTGTCCTTTTGATAGGCCCATGAATTAGGCGGTAGCAATGTATAAGCTTGCGAGCCAGTTCCGTAGTAAACCGAATCTAAAATATTCTGACGGTTAATCGCTAAGTTAAGTGCTTGGCGGACGCGAGCATCACTAAGTGCGGTCGTTTCAGTGTTGATCGCAATAAAGGATACGTTGTTGGCTGGCGTAGCAGTTAGCTCAAGATTGTCATTTTCTTGAATAACGGGTATTTGGCTTGAAATAGGCGAAGAGAGCACATCGCACTCGTTTCTTAAAAGTTTCGCCAAGGTACCAGTGCCTCGATGAGAGATATCGAACACCACTTGTTCCATTTTCGCGGGTGACTTCCAGTAGTTAGAGTGACGTTCCAAACGAATCAAGTCGTTCACTTGGTACTCTTTTAGTTGATATGGGCCGGTACCGATAGGAAGTTGGTCGATTTCTTCTTTATGATCTTTTGCTGCCAGTTGCTGTCCGTACTCCGCAGACAATATGACAGCATGGCTGGTGGCAATATTTGCCAAGAAGGAAAAATTTGGCTGAGATAAGGTAAACCTTACCGTATGCTCGTCAATCGCAGTCACGTCTTGCAGCAGGTTTTGAAAATCTAACCCTGCAAACCATGGATAAAAACCACCACCTACTTGGTGAAAAGGATGGTCTACATCAATGATTCGCTTGAAGCTAAATACCACATCCTTTGCATTCAATGGGCGAGTGGGAGTGAACCAGGACGTGGTTTGGAATTGAACATTACGTTTAAGCTTAAATGTGTATTCCGTTCCTGACTCATTCACAGACCAACTCTCAGCGATATTTGCTACTGGCTGATGTGATTTAGGATCGAGCGTGAGCAGCGTATCGTACAACTGCGGGCTCAGTGCCTCTGCGGTAATACCGCTATCAATAAGCTGAGGGTTAAACGTGGTTGGCTTACCTTGTCCGCAAAACACAAAGCCAGCTTTGCGAATGTCATTGTGGTCAATTTCATCACCACAAGCGGTCAGTAGGCTAATCCCAATAAGGCTCAGCGATAATCTTATAAAAGCATTCATAATATGAAATGTTCATTGGATCTTGCTTGTTTCATTTGATCTTACTCTTTCAGAGCTAACAAGCGAAAATGATCTCGCTAATTTATCACCTTTGTGAACTCGCTCCAAACATAAAATCCATACACTGTAAGGTGTTATGCTTGAAAGACATACAAATTAGAGCGCTGTCACTCGCTCGCTAACCGATCAAGCACCTTCGACCAAGCTAGCTTTGCCCGACTAAACCATATTTTCTAACCATCCCTCGTAATTGGTGGTAGCTCAAACCAAGTAACTCGGCTGCTTGTCGTTGATTAAACTTGGCCTCTTCTAATGCGCGATTGAGTAAGTGGATGTCTTGCTCTTCTTGCCACTGTTTATAGTCTAGAGGGAATTGAACTGCGCTGCTTGGTGCTTCCTCTTCTTGCTGCTGTTCGGCTTGCTCGGCATTATGACCAAGCGTGTTATTCCAAACTGTTTCAAAAGGATTGAAAATCAGTTCATCAATTGGATCGGCATTGAGACCATGTTGGTAAATAGCACGTTCAATCACGTTTTTTAGTTCACGGACATTACCTGGCCATTCATATTCAAGAAGCGAATGCTGTGCTTTTGAGGTAAAACCGACAAAATATTCGAGCTGAAGTTCACGGCACATCTTCATCGCGTAGTGCTCTGCTAAAGACAGGATGTCTTCTTTTCGTTCACGAAGAGGAGGCAGCATGATGACGTCAAACGCTAAACGATCGAGTAAGTCGGCACGGAAATCGCCTTGTTCCGCCAATTTTGGTAAGTCCGCATTGGTTGCACAAACAAGTCGAACATCCGCATTGAGAGCGGTATGACCGCCAACTCGTTCATATTCACCATATTCGATGACACGCAACAGCTTTTCTTGAACTAAAAGTGGTGCGGTGGCCAATTCGTCAAGAAACAAAGTGCCGCCTTCGGCGCGTTCGAAACGTCCTTTATGCTTGCCCTTAGAACCTGTAAAAGAACCGGATTCATGGCCAAATAGCTCTGAATCTATTAGTCCTTCGCTTAAGGTCGCACAGTTGAGTGATAGTAGTGGCTTATCCCAACGTCTTGATAAATAATGCAAACGCTGAGCGATGAGTTCTTTACCCGTTCCTCGTTCACCGATAATGAGGACTGGACGCTCAATAGGCGCAAGTTGTGATACTTTATCTAGTACGGCGAGAAAAGCAGGTGATTCACCAATCAGGTTTTGCTTCATAAAGTCCTTCTTATTTAACAGCCGAGCCATGATTTACATATGGAGTTGGTGAATTTCACCAACAGTTGGTGAAAAACATCATAGCATAATAGTGCATAACGACAACAAAATGCATAAACTGCTGATTTTAAATGTAATTTTAAGTTGGCATGCTACTTGTAATGTATTCAGGGAGACGCAAGGTCAATCACCACCTTGTCGAGTTTTAATAGGAAAAAAGAGGAGTTCCGTTATGGGTATTTTTTCTCGATTTGCAGATATCGTTAACTCAAACATCAGTGCATTACTGGACAAGGCGGAAGATCCTGAAAAAATGATCCGTCTTATCATTCAAGAAATGGAAGACACACTTGTTGAAGTGCGTACTAACTCGGCTAAAGCGATTGCAGACAAAAAAGAGTTGGCTCGTAAAGTTGAAACGTTAGAAGAGCAAATTGGCGAATGGAGCCAAAAAGCGAGCCTAGCGTTGGTAAAACAGCGTGAAGATTTGGCTCGTGCAGCATTAATTGAAAAGCAAAAGCTTGAGCAAGTGATTAAAGGCCTTCACACTGAGCAGACGTTAGTAGAAGAAACGATCGACAAGCTTACAGGCGAGATCGGTAAGTTAGAAAGCAAAATTGCAGAAACGCGTGCAAAACAGCAAGCACTAGCAATTCGTAACCAAACCGCCTCTAACCGTCGTGATGTGCAAAAACACCTGCACACTAGCCGTACTAATGAAGCGATGGCGAAGTTTGAGCAGTACTCGCGTAAAGTGGATGAAATGGAAGCAGAAGCAGATTTGTACGCACAAACTGGTAATGCAAAATCGCTAGAGCAAGAGTTTGCAGAGCTTCAAGCTCAAGACGAAATCGAAAAAGAGTTGGCAAAACTGAAAGAACAGATGTCATCGAAAGATAAATAACAAAGGAGCCATTTATGTCGGCATTTTTTATAGCAGGACCAGTGATTGTCTTTTTAATCTTTGTCGCTCCACTATGGCTCTTCTTACACTATCGCAGCAAACGCAAAACAGATAGTGCACTGTCGAGCCAAGATTTAGAGCGCCTTCAGGTACTATCTGAAAAAGCGGAAGCGATGCAGTCCCGAGTTGATACATTGGAGCGCATCTTGGATGCTGAGTCACCAACATGGAGACGCAAGTATGACTAATCGAGAGCTGTATCGTGACCCAGTAAATGGCAAAATCTCCGGTGTTTGCGCCGGAATCGCCAACTACTTTGGTGCAGAGGTTTGGTTGATTCGTATTGTAGTGATTTCTGCAGCGCTGTTGGGCGGTACGTTTTTGGTGTTATTAGCATACGTCGCTATGGCGTTTATGTTAGAAAAGCAACCAGTGACGTATTCTGAAAATATCCGAGCGCAACAAGAACACACACTTAAAAGTAAGCCTTGGCAGAAAGGACAAAGTCCGGACCAATTGCTCAGTGTGTTGGAACGCGATTTTGACCGCCTTGATGGCAAAATCCGTAACATGGAAGCGTATGTTACGTCTGATACATATAGGGTGAATCGGGAGTTCAGCAAGCTCTAAACACTCCGCATCCAAAGAAGATTTAAACGAAGCAGGCGCAAAGCCTGCTTTTTTGTCACAAATTACTAATTTTAAAGCACTATTAATCTTTTCAACTCTGGAAGTTCGCCCAGAATTCATCTACTTTAAAAATAATCCCTTAATTTTTTATGGATGAATGTAATGAGAAGATTGCTCATTCCTGTCGCCATCTCGGCTGTGTTGTCGGGGTGTGGTAAAGAACTTCCCCCTGTTCCAGAACCTGAATCCCGCCCCGCAAAGCTATTTACAGTATCTGTTGGCAATGCCCAATTTGAACGACACTTTCCTGCCACGACGGAAGCTGGTGATAAAGCGGTACTGACGTTTCGAGTTCCTGGACTTCTTCAAACGATTGAGGTGAATGAAGGTCAAGTCGTTAGCAAAGGCGATGTATTGGCTTCATTAAACCCTGATGAATATTCTCTGCTTGAACAGCAAGCTCGGGCAAATTTCGCGCTCGCAGACGTGCAGTACAAGCGATACCAAAAGTTACGTAAAGACCAAGTGGTGTCCGAACAAGACTTTGATGAGGCAAAAGCGAATCATAACTCAGCCAAAGCTCAGTGGAATCAAGCAAAGGCAAATTTAAGGTATACCAAACTTGTCGCGCCATATGATGGTACGATTTCGTATATTCCAGCAGAAAACCATGAGTATGTTGCCGCAAAAGAAGGCGTGATGAATATCCAATCCAACCAACTGCTTAAGGTGATATTCCAAGTCCCTGACTATCTGCTAAACCGTTACACGCAGGGTAGCGATGTCTCTGCCAGAATGGTCTTTGACGCTTTCCCCGAGCAGTCATTTGACTTGACCTTTCAAGAAATAGATACAGAAGCCGATCCTAAAACCGGTAGTTACAAAGTCACTATGGTTATGGAGCGACCATCAGAAATAGGCCTTTTACCGGGCATGTCTGGTAATGCTTACCTCCTATCTAAAAATGCTGGTGCAACAAAAATTCCTAATTCCGCGCTGCTAGAAGAGAACGGCAAAACATACGTTTGGCGTGTTGATGAGCAAGGCATTGTGTCCAAAGCCGCTATTGAGATGAATGACAAAAACCAAGTGTTAGCAGGGCTTAACGATGGCGATCAAATCATTATCTCTGGTGTTAGTGTAATTGAACCCGGAATTAAGGTAAGAGCCTGGATTAAGGAAAGAGGGTTGTAATATGAAAGGAATCATCTCTCTAGCGGCATTATTTTCAACGTTTCTTCTTGTTGGTTGTGGCGATAAGGCACCAGAAAAAGCTCTTGAGACACCGCGTGTAAGAGTTACCTCATTAGCGGGAAACAAGGTGGATGACAACCTATATTTCCCTGCGGTTGCGAATGCAGCGGATCGCTCTCATTTGAGTTTCCGAGTGGCAGGAGAAGTCAGCCGCATCATGGTAAAAGAGGGCGATAAAGTCACGAAGGGTGATGTTATCGCAACGTTGGACCCTACGGACTATGAGTTGGATGTAGATAATGCGAGTGCGCGTTTTTCTGTTGTTGACAGTCAGTATCGCCGTTCACGCCCTTTGGTTGATAAAGGCCTATTAGCTAAGTCTCAGTTTGATGAAATTGCAGCACAACGACAAATCGCTCTGGCTGAGCTTAAGTTAGCGAAACTCCGTTTATCATTTACTGCCTTAAAGGCGCCTGTGGATGGGATCATTTCTCGAGTTAATATCGAGCAATTCGAAAATGTCCAAGTCGGACAGCATATCGTCAATATTCATAGTTTGGAGCGAGTTGAGGTGCTGATTCAACTTCCAGACCGGCTCTATGTTAACCAACCGCCAACGGAAGAAAGGCTTACCGCGATAAAGGCATTGGTGCGCGTGCCTAGTGGTAACGAGTACAACGCGACAGTGAAAGAATTTACGACTGAGCCAGACCCAACAACAGGTACGTTTACCGTCACATTATCGCTTCCTATGCCGGAAGAAGAATACATCCTAGATGGGATGGCCGTTGAGGTGACCTCCAAAGATAAGAACGTTGGCTTGGATCTCAATTTAGGAATTAATGTTCCTATTGAAGCCATTTTTAATGCGGACGGTGACGAGCTGGGGCGCGAAAATAAATTTGTTTGGGTACTGAATGATGACAACACGGTATCGCGCAGGCAGGTGCGAGCAGGTAAAGCATCTAAAACGTCCATTCAAATCCTTGATGGTCTCATGCTCAAAGACAAAGTTGTGATTGCCGGTGTTTCTCGGTTAAGGGATGGCATGAAAGTGGAAGTGATACAGGAAATGGCTACGCAGGAGGCCGGTCTATGAGCGATCTTAATAAATCAGCGCCTCAAAGTGATGATGATGTGACCGGTATTGCTGCATACTTCATCCGAAATCGTGTCATCAGTTGGATGGTCGCACTGATCTTTTTGATTGGTGGTATCGCTGCATTCTTTGGGTTAGGGCGTCTTGAAGACCCTGCTTTTACCATCAAAGATGCCATGGTGGTGACCTCTTATCCTGGTGCGACGCCGCAACAAGTCGAAGAAGAAGTGACTTATCCGATCGAAAAAGCGATTCAGCAGCTTACTTATGTTGATGAAGTGAATTCGATTTCTAGCCGAGGATTATCGCAAATCACAGTCACGATGAAGAACAATTATGGCCCTGATGATCTGCCACAAATCTGGGATGAGTTACGCCGTAAAGTGAATGACCTTAAAGGGACGTTGCCTCCGGGTGTGAATGAACCTCAAGTGATCGATGATTTTGGTGATGTTTACGGGATTTTGTTAGCGGTGACTGGCGACGGTTATAGCTATAAAGAGCTACTGGATTACGTTGATTACTTACGCCGAGAGCTCGAACTGGTTGATGGCGTGAGTAAAGTTTCGGTATCCGGGCAACAGCAAGAGCAAGTTTTCATCGAAGTATCGATGAAAAAGCTTAGCAGTATAGGACTTTCCCCCGATACGGTCTTTAATCTTCTCTCGACGCAAAACGTGGTTTCTGACGCAGGGGCGATCAGAATTGGTGACGAGTACATCAGAATTCAGCCGACTGGCGAATTCCAGAGTGTGGATGAGCTAGGCGATTTGTTGATTACTGAGTCGGGAGCTCAGGGGCTCATCTTCTTGAAAGATGTAGCGGAAATAAAACGTGGTTATGTAGAAGTCCCGAATAATATTATTAATTTTAACGGCAGCCTCGCACTAAACGTGGGTGTTTCTTTTGCTGAAGGCGTCAATGTCGTTGAAGTCGGAAAAGCGTTTGATCATCGCCTTGCAGAGCTAAAGTACCAACAACCTGTTGGTATCGAAATCTCGGAAATTTACAGTCAGCCTAAAGAAGTGGATAAATCGGTTAGCGGTTTTGTTGTCAGCTTGGCTCAAGCCGTTGGTATCGTCATTATCGTACTTCTGTTCTTTATGGGGCTACGTTCAGGTCTGCTTATCGGTTTGATTTTACTGCTGACGGTGTTGGGTACGTTCATTTTCATGAAGTATCTCGCGATAGATTTGCAGCGGATTTCATTAGGTGCCTTGGTTATCGCGTTAGGTATGTTGGTGGATAATGCGATTGTCGTGGTTGAAGGGATTTTGATTGGTACTCAAAAAGGACGAACTCGACTCCAAGCGGCGACTGATATCGTTACCCAAACCAAGTGGCCATTACTTGGGGCAACTGTGATCGCGGTAACTGCATTTGCGCCCATTGGACTGTCTGAAGACTCGACGGGTGAATACTGTGGCACTTTGTTTACGGTTCTTCTGATCTCATTGATGTTGAGTTGGTTTACCGCTATCTCGTTGACACCGTTCTTTGCTGACATCTTCTTTAAAGGCCAGAAGATTAAACAAGGTGAAGGGGAAGAAAATGATCCATATAACGGGGTTATTTTCGTTATTTATAAAAAGTTTCTCCAGTTCTGTATGCGCCGTGCTTGGTTTACCGTTGTGGTGCTGATTGCGGGATTAGCGGCAAGTGTTTATGGGTTCACCTTTGTGAAGCAAGCGTTTTTCCCATCGTCGACAACGCCTATTTTTCAGTTAGATGTATGGATGCCGGAAGGAACTGATATTCGTGCCACCAACACAACGCTTAAAGAGCTAGAAAGTTGGTTAGCTAAGCAAGAGCATGTCGACCATATCACGACGACTGCAGGTAAAGGCTTACAGCGCTTTATGCTAACGTACGCGCCAGAGAAAAGTTATGCGGCTTATGGTGAGATAACCACTCGTATGGAAAATTACGAAGCGTTAAAACCATTAATGGCGAAGTTTCGAGAGTATTTAAAAGCCAACTACCCAGAAATCAATTACAAGCTCAAACAGATTGAGTTAGGTCCAGGTGGTGGTGCAAAAATTGAAGCGCGCATTATCGGCTCTGATCCAACCGTCCTTCGTACGATAGCCGCTCAGGTCAAGGACATCATGTACGCCGATCCTCAGGCAACAAATATCAGGCATGATTGGCGTGAACGAACCCAAGTTCTTGAGCCTCAGTTTAATGAGAGTCAGGCACGTCGCTATGGCATTACCAAATCGGACGTCGATGATTTCTTGTCCATGTCATTCTCTGGAATGACGATAGGCCTCTACCGAGACGGCACGACGCTCATGCCTATCGTGGCTCGCTTACCTGAAGATGAACGTATTGATATTCGTAACATTGAAGGCATGAAAATATGGAGTCCAGCACAGAGTGAGTTTATCCCACTTCAACAAGTCACAATGGGTTACGATATGCGTTGGGAGGATCCTATCATCGTACGTAAGAACCGTAAGCGTATGCTCACTGTGATGGCAGACCCTGATATTCTAGGTGAAGAAACCGCATCGACGTTGCAAAAACGTTTACAGCCCCAAATCGAAGCGATTCAAATGCCTCCTGGCTATTCACTAGAGTGGGGTGGTGAGTACGAATCTTCAGGTGATGCTCAAGAGTCGCTGTTTACTACCATGCCAATGGGGTACTTGTTCATGTTCTTGATCACCGTATTCCTATTTAACTCTATCAAAGAGCCACTCATTGTTTGGCTTACCGTGCCGCTGGCGTTAATTGGTGTCACCACCGGTTTATTAGCACTCAACACGCCGTTTGGTTTTATGGCTTTGCTCGGCTTCTTAAGCTTATCGGGAATGGTGCTCAAAAATGGCATCGTATTACTGGACCAAATTGAAATAGAAATGAAATCGGGTAAAGAGGCTTATGATGCGGTCGTTGATGCTGCGGTAAGCCGTGTTCGTCCTGTGTGTATGGCTGCAATCACGACGATCCTTGGTATGATCCCACTATTACCAGATATTTTCTTCAAACCAATGGCGGTTACGATTATGTTTGGTTTGGGCTTTGCGACAGTCCTGACACTGATTGTCGTGCCAGTGTTGTATCGTTTGTTCCATAAAGTGGCAGTACCGAAACAGGCTTAGTGCTACTGATATAACGATGAAAAATATCGCGCCTCTAGCTCATCAGTTAGAGGCGCTTTTTAAGGAAGAATAATGACAGAACAAAAAACGTGTGCGTGGGCGATGAATCACCCATTAGAGCGCGAATATCATGATTCCGAATGGGGCGTGCCAGTATATGACGACCAAGTCCTGTTTGAATTTATTACGTTGGAAGGTGCGCAAGCTGGGCTTAGTTGGATCACCATTCTTAAAAAGCGCGAAGGATATAGAGAAGCGTTCGAGAACTACGACCTAGATGCGTTGGAACAAAGAAATGAAGAACGCGCTGAATACATCGTGGAAAACTTCGATGTTGTAAGGCATCGCGGAAAGATTAACTCGGTTTTCAGTAATGCCAAAGCGGCCAAAGCGTTAATTGCTGAATACGGGAGTTTATCAGACGCGTTGTGGCAGTTCGTGGACGGCGAACCAATCATTAATCAATGGCAACATATGAGTGACGTACCAGCTTCGACAGAGCAATCCAAAGCCATGAGTAAATTCCTTAAAAAGAAAGGCTTCAAGTTTGTCGGTGAAACCATCTGTTATGCTTTCATGCAAGCCGTCGGCATGGTGGATGACCATATCGTTGGATGTCCTAAAAAGCAGAATAAGTAACGTTTGGCTTGTTCAGTTTATATCGTTAATTCTGGCTATCATGGATACGTTCCAAAGCTTCGATTCGACGCCATTGAGCTGCATCGAAGCTTTGTTTTCTTAAAGCAATGATTTCTGCCTCTTTTTCATCTTGCCCTAGAAAATCCCTATTCAGAATCTCTTGACGCTGTTTTAAGTAAGTGGCGAGTTGAGTCTCAAATGATGCTCTTTGCTCATCAAGCTTTTGCAGCCTTTGCGCTCCAGCGTCTCCCACCAGTGCAACACGGGCGATGTACTTATCTTGTGAATCAAGCTGAGAAGCTTGCTCGAGTTGCTCCGCTAATGCGTTATTGCGTTCACTTTCTCGGATATAATCTGGTTGTTCTGATAACGCTTGATTGAGAAGGTGTGTCTGACTCTCGATATCCGATGCCTGTTTTTTAATCGTCAGCTTTTCCAATGCAAGTTGGCGAAGTCGGTTTTCTTCGTCAAACAATTGAGCTATCTGGACCTCGCTAAAGTATTGAAGTTGTAAATTCAGTATCGCTTCATTCAGCTTGGTTAGCTGTTCAAGCGTTAGTTGGTTATGCTCAAAAGGCTCCAATGCAGAGAGCGCTTGCTTGTAGGAAAGGTAGGTCTGAAAAAGTTTGGCATCAATATTCAGTGTTTGTTTTGCTAAAGTGTCATCATTGACTTCCGCTTTGATCGTATCGAGATCTTCTTCGCCCAGCCGGCTAAGAGAATATTCGAAGAAGTCTTTTGGGGAAGAGACATCGGCGGCTATATCTTGCTGAGATTGCGAATGGTTAGAGGTTGTCTCTTGTTGTTTGTCGCTTTGCAACAGAGAAAGCGCTCCCACGCCAAATATCGAGAGCAGGATAAAAGTGGTGAGAGCGACTTTCTTCATTGTGATGACCTCTTATAAACCTTGAAGTTTGAGACGATTTGCATGTTGGCGATAAAGCGTGACTGGATCGGTTTCAAAAAGATGATGAATACCGAGTAGACCGTTAATTTCATCCAAATGGTTCATTTGATAATCATCACGTATGACTTTGCCTAAATGTGTGCTGCACGCACCAACTAAGCCATCATTCGGCCCATCAAAGGCTAAGCCAAGTACCATCATGGCAGCGTCAGTCGGATCGAAAACGTTTGTAAAAGTGGATGATCCGGTCCATGAGTAGTAATAAACGCCATTTGAAGCTAGCAAGTCGCCATTACCACATTCGCTAGTAGGCACTCCCTCTGGGTAGTGCTGGTTAAACGCCAATGAGCCTTCCGTGGTCAAGGCTGCTAATGAGGCCAAAGGGTCTTGGTCGATATCAGAACCGCCTGATAGAAGATTAATAAGAGTGGTTAAGCCTTGCGCCAGTTTTACCGCGACCTGCTCGCTACCAGAACCCTCAGATACGGTGCCACGAACTAAATCTGCCACTTTAGACCCTTTATTAACGCCACCGATACTCGTAACTGATGCGACTAGGTCAGGACGGACAGAGGCGACGTAGCGCGTTGTTGGACCACCATGACTGTGACCGATGAGATTGACTTTCTCTGCGCCTGTTGCAGCAAGTAAGGTTTCTACTTGAGCAAGCAGTTGCTCCCCTCGAACTTCGCTGCTGTTGGTCGCGGATACCTGCGCTACATAAACTTTAGCGCCGTCTTTCGTTAAGGAATGTGGTATTCCGAAAAAGTAATCTACGCCTGCGAGGGTATCAAAACCAAATAATCCATGAACCAGAACAATCGGATACTTGGTTTGGGTATAACCCGTTGCGGCGTGTACGGTGGTTATTGGGACGGTAATTAAGGTAAAAAGCATTAGCGCTATGAATTTGAGTTTCAAAACTATCTCCTTGTGGTATGACCTCTTATGAATGATAAAAAGTAGGAGAGAAACTCTAAATTTGGAAAGCCTATTTGTGGCACATTATTTCATTCTGTGACTGCTCAATTGAAAAACAACACAAATGATTAACATTAACGAATAGGTGGTGGGAATGTTAGGTAATTCTAATTAAGTCAGCGAGTTATAAAAACGCCCCGCGAAGCAGGGCGATTCAATTACTATTTTAGAGAGACTTCTTTTTCTAAAATTAACGCGTTATAGCGTGCAAAACCAGCCTCTAGATCGGCGAGCAAGTCATCCACGTCTTCTAAGCCAATATGAATACGAACTAAAGTGCCCTCAAAGTGTGGGTGCGCTACGGTTCTCAAGCTGTTAAAGCTCTTTGGTTCGTTAGCTAGAATGAGGCTTTCATACCCGCCCCAAGAATAACCCATACTGAAGTGTTTCATACCGTCAAGCAGAGCCGTCGTCGCTTTTGGATAAGACGTTTTGAGGACAAATGAAAACAAGCCGTTTCCACCAGTGAAGTCACGTTTGAAAAACTCATGGCCAGGGCACGATTCCAATGCTGGGTGGCGGACATGATCAACTTCCGGACGAGAAGCTAGCCACTTGGCGACTTTCAAGCTACTTTCTGCGTGTTGTCTTAGGCGAACATCCAGCGTGCGAATACCACGAAGGCCTAGGTATGCGTCGTCAGGAGAAACGCACTGACCCATCAAGTAGCTTTGTTCACGCAGTTGGGGCCAGTATTTTTCGGAAGCTACGGCTGTACCTAACATTACATCAGAGTGACCAACTATGTATTTGGTGGCGGCTTGAATGGAAATATCGACACCATGTTCAAATGGTGAGAAGTTCACGCCAGCTCCCCATGTGTTATCAAGCATCACAATAATATCGTGCTCGTGAGCAATGCGCGCCAATGTTGGTACATCCTGCACCTCCATTGTGACTGACCCCGGAGATTCTAGGAAAAGGACTTTGGTATTTGGTTGAATCAAATCACGAATACCTTCGCCGATCATCGGATCATAATAGGTAGTTTCGATGCCCATTTTCTTCATGATGGTATTACAAAAATCACGAGTTGGTTCGTAACAAGTGTCCACCATCAGAATGTGATCGCCAGTTTCGACGAAAGAGAGAATCGCATTTGAAATTGCTGCCGTCCCACAAGGGTAGAGAGCACAACCTGCTCCACCTTCAATCTCAACCATTGCATCTTGAAAAGCGAAGTGCGTGTTAGTGCCACGGCGACCATAAAATAATGTTTTATTGGTACGGTTCATGGTGGCTTGGTTCTTCTCTGCAACGGTATTGAATACCACAGTTGAAGCGCGTTGAACGGGTGGGTTTACAACACCATTTGTCCACTTTTTATCGCGGCCAGCGGTAATGAGTTTGGTTTTTTTTCCCTCTGACATAAAAGTTCCCTGTCTTAAATATTGCGGTTTTGAATATTTAAAACATGGACGACGTTGGTTATGCAAGGGAAAAGTCAACTATCAGCCAATAATAGCCAAGATGAACAGGGAATGATGTCGAGAGGTATCGTGTAGATAGGGAGCTAAAAGAACAAACCTCCAGCAGGATGCTTGCAGCGCTGGAGGTTTTTTTAGTCGGTGTATTTGAGGTATTAGAGGAGTGGATTGAAGAGATAGAACACTCGCTCTAAGAATCGAGAAAATAGGCTTCTTTTCTCCCATTCTTCCAATACAACAGTGTGAGATTGCTTAATATAGCTATCTTGTAACCAAGACATTTGCTTCGTGAACTCTTCGTCGTCAACGGCGAGGGTAACTTCGAAGTTCAGCCACAAGCTGCGCATATCCATGTTTACGGTACCAACTAAACAGAATTGGTCGTCAATTACGACGGATTTCGTATGCAGCAAACCACCGTAAAACTCATAGATTTTGACTCCTGCACACAAAAGCTCACTATAAAAAGCGCGTGACGCCCATTGCACCATCATTGAGTCATTTTTATGTGGAATGATCAGTTCAACATCAATGCCTCGTTGTGCTGTCATCTTTAACGTTTCAAGTAAATCAGCATTGGGCACGAAATATGGCGTTGTGATTCGTACTGAGCGATTGGCTTGGTTGATTGCCAATGTTAATACTTGATAGATCAGATATTCCGGCATACCAGGGCCAGAAGGCACAACCTGAATAGGGTGTTGGAATTCACTCTCATCGATCTTGCATTCAGGTAGTCTCGGTAAATGACGTTCGCCAGTTTCGACTTCCCAATCCCAACAGTGGATAGCACTCAATACGTTTACCGTTGGTCCCGTAATGCGAACCATGATGTCCACCCAATGCCCGACGCCACTGTTTTGCTTGAAGTAAGCCGGGTCAACCAAGTTCATTGAACCTGTATAAGCAATTTCATCATCAATTACGATGATCTTGCGATGTTGGCGAAGATCAAGACGACGTAAGAAAATACGCCACATCTTCACTTCTAGCGCTTGAATAACTTCAATTCCAGCATCCTGCATCATTCGATACCAAGGACTTCTGAAAAAACGTGGACTACCTGCTGAATCGAGCAATAGTTTGACATCTACGCCGCGTTTAGCCGCTTGGATAAGTGCAGAAGCGACAGAGTCAGCCAAACCACCTGGATGCCAAATGTAGAATACCATTCGAATACTGCTCTGCGCGTTTTCGATGTCTTCAATAATGGAATGCAAAATCTCATTAGGTGACTGTTGCAGCGACAATGTATTACCGCTCAATGCGGGAAGACCAAGGCGGTTGTTACAAAGTTCATCAATTCGGTAGATGTGCCTTCCCATTGTTTCTGGGTTGTGCGCGTTACAGTCGTTCAACTGACTGAACCACTTCTCGAATGGTGTAAACATCTCTTTCGCACGTTCGGCTCGCTTTCTACCTAAGTTCAGTTCACCGAAGAGGAAATAACATGCGACACCCAGAACGGGAAGGATATAAATGATCATTAGCCAAGCTAAAGACACGCTCACTGCACGGCGCTTTAAAACGACACGAATGGTCACACCTGCGACCAGTAACCAATATAGCCCGATGCCAGCTAAAGTAAGAAAGTGATAAAACTTGTCCATATACGCTCAGAGTAATATGCCCTTCTAGGATATTAAGCATAAAAGTGGGTTGGGGGAATAGATTTCCCATTTAGACGTGGGATTGACCTTATATGAGGAACGAATTTCATAACAGCTGATTCTGTTATTTTAATGTGAAAAATAAGGTCATTCTTTAACTTTTGAACAAAAAAGCAGCATTTAACCTGCGTAACTCGACACTTGTGCGATAAATGTACTTTTTTGGGGTTCCAATTTTAAAGGGGAGCTGCTTTACTTTCTAGACATAGTGCGTCGAACGCTTATTTTATAAGTGTACAATAATTTTTACATAAACTTTTTAGACGCCTATCTCTATGCATACACAACAAACTAATTTTGGAGAAAAAGCGTGGCTACAACTAATACAGCAGCACCACGTGATACGTGGGGGTCTAAACTAGGCTTCGTAATGGCAGCAGCGGGTTCCGCTGTCGGTTTAGGCAATATATGGAAATTCCCTTACACAGCAGGTGAGAGTGGCGGCGGCGCATTCGTTGCTATCTATCTTATCTTTGTAATTTTTATCGGCTTTAGCGTGATGCTGACAGAGTTCGCTATTGGTCGTAAGACAGGTCTTTCTGCCGTAGGTGCATTCAAAACAACTGACCGACGCTGGACGTTCACTGGCGTTATGGGAGTCTTCAGTGGTCTTTTGATCATGGGCTTCTACCCTGTGGTTGGTGGTTGGGCATTGGCCTACATCTTTAAAGTGGGTGGTGGTCTACTCAGCGCGCCAGAAGCAATTGGCGACAGCTTTGGCGGTTTCATCTCAGATCCGATTCAACCTTTAATGTGGATGGGTGTTTACCTGTTCCTTAACGTCATGATTGTGATGAAAGGGATTTCGGGTGGTATTGAGAAAGCCGGTAAGGTTCTGATGCCGCTTCTGTTCTTAATCCTAATCGTTGTTTCTGTTAAGGGCTTAATGCTGCCAGGTGCAATGGCTGGCCTTGAGTTCTTATTCATGCCGGACTTTTCTAAAGTCGATAGCAATGTGGTTCTTGCTGCACTAGGGCAGGCGTTCTTCTCACTTAGCTTAGGTATGGGCTGTATGATGACGTACGGTTCTTACCTGAAGAAGAAAGAGAACCTAGTTCAAACAACCGGTATGGTTACTGCGATGGATACAGGTGTAGCGATTCTTGCTGGTGTTGCTATGTTCCCTGCTATGTTTGCCTTTGGCATGGAGCCTGCGGCAGGCCCAGGTCTTGTATTCGTTGTCGTTCCTCAACTATTTGCTGAAATGGGCGGTGTGATTGGGTTGCTATTCGCGTTGCTATTTTTCATCGGCTTGACGGTGGCGGCATTAACTTCTTCAGTATCACTATTGGAAGTTGTCGTGTCTTACCTAATCGATGAGAAAGGCATGAAGCGCTCTAACGCGGTTCTGTCTGCAAGTGCTGTCATGGCGGCACTATGTATCTTTGCGTCACTATCGTTAGGTGGAATGGGGCCAACGCTGTTCGGTACCGGTGCCTTTGATATCTTCGACTTACTAACGGACAAAATCTTCCTAGCGGTTGGTGGTATGTTGGTTTGTATCTTTGCAGGATGGCGCCTAAGCCGTGCTGAGCTAGAAAAAGAGATCACTAATGACGGCGAAGTATCTTTCCCGCTATTTGGATTGTGGTACAACCTAGTTAAATACTTGATTCCTGTTGCGATCGCTATTGTTGCCTTCATGGGGATTAAGTCTGGCTTTGACAGTGGCAAAGGTGAAATCATGCTGCTGGGTATCGCAATCATTGGTCTTGCTGGTATTTTCTCTAGAAAGCTCTAGCTCAGGCCTTGGGGCAAGCCTCGATAGCTTTGTCCGATAACTTATGTATACTGCTGGCTCCAAACGTGGAGCCAGTTTTTTATGTTCGATATTCTACATACCCATCCCGATTTTCTGATCATCAATAAGCATCCCAACGTCTCTGTTCATAAAGACGATGGCGACACAATGCTGCTGCAAGAAGTGGCTAAGCAGAGTGGTGATGAGCAGCTTTATCTTATCCATCGCTTGGATAAAATGACATCGGGTATTCTGCTCCTCGGACGCAACGCCAAAGCGGCCAGTGCGTTATCGCAAGCTTTTGCTGACCGCCAAGTGGAAAAGTTCTATCTGGCGATTGGCTCTAAAAAGCCGAAAAAGAAACAAGGTTTGGTCATTGGTGATATGGAGCGTTCGCGCCGTTCATCATGGAAGTTGGTCAACAGCAAAAATAACCCAGCCGTCACCCAGTTTTTCTCTCTTGCGGCAGAGCCCGGAGAGCGCCTATTTTTATGTAAGCCGCACACTGGTAAAACGCATCAAATCCGCGTGGCATTAAAATCGGTTGGCTCAGGTATTGTTGGTGACCCGATTTACAATGCAGGCAATGAGGCTGATCGCGGTTATCTGCATGCATTTTCACTTTGCTTCCAATACCGAGATGAGCAATATCGCTTTGTTTGCGACCCACGAGAATACCAAGTGCTAGGTAGCAAATGGCGCAGTGAAACCGTCTCCCAGGGTTTGGATACTTGGCTTTCCCCTTGGGAACTGAACTGGCCTACGATCAAATAACCGTCACAAAGAAAACTAATAAGAGAACTCGATGCAAGCATCACAACTTCCGCTGTTCTTTCAGCATCTAGAAACCGAGCTCGCGCAAGCTCCTAACGAAATTCGTCGACTGTTTCATGGTCGTGGCCGTCGTTTTGAGGGCCTAGAGCAAATCACCTGTGATTGGTTACAAGGTCAGTTGATTATCAACTTGTTTAAAGAAGTCGACGACGCATTTCTCGCTGAGCTGAAAAGCGGTCTCAATGCGGTGGCACAATCACAACTGTGGGCAGATAAGCAAGGTCGCACTATGGTTCTTCAGCACCGTTATGCCGATGGTGCGCCTTCAGAAGTGCTTGTCGGTGAATTAGACGCTCGCCCTGTCGTTGAAGAAAGCGGTTTGAAATACCAATTGGATATTGGCCGCAACCAAAATTTCGGTCTGTTTTTGGACATGCGCTACGGTCGTGATTGGGTACGGGAAAATGCGAAGCATAAAAACGTGCTCAACTTGTTTGCTTACACCTGTGGCTTTTCTGTCGCTGCCATTGCGGGTGGCGCAGATAAAGTGGTTAACGTCGACATGGCGAAAGCGTCGTTGTCTAAAGGTCGTGAGAACCACAAGCTAAATAGTCATAACATCAACCAGGTAAGCTTTATGGGGCACGATATCTTTAAATCGTGGGGTAAGATTAAGAAATCTGGTCAGTATGACTTGATCATTATCGATCCGCCTTCGTTCCAGAAAGGCAGCTTTGCACTAACCAAAGACTACAAAAAGATTCTGCGTCGATTGCCTGATTTGTTGGCAGGCGGTGGTCAAGTGATGGCATGTGTGAACTCGCCATCTGTGACAAGCGACTTCTTGATTGAAAGCATGAAAGAAGAAGCGCCAGAGTTGACATTCCGTGAGCGTCTGGATAACCCACCAGAGTTTATGGACGTAGACAGCGAAGCAGCATTGAAAGTGTTGTTATTTAGCGAGAAGTAATGACGACGAAACGAAAGTTGTACCTATCTATAATACCAGCCGTTTGAGTACGGCTGGCATTTCCGCGATACCCCGTCAATCTGAATAGCGAGACAGGAGTGTGATTCAGAGTCTATTCTCAGAGTGAGCTATTCCTAACACGCTGATATTAGATTCCTGATCTCGCCCAGGCTCGTCGGAATGACGGGAAACAATAAAAGATCGATACCAGCAGCATTAACCGATCTGCACTTCAAGATCCGCTTCGATGGTTGATGAGCAGGCGAGCACATAGCCTTGTTCAATTTCTTCTGGCGTCAATGTTTCTAGGCTGGTGGAAGAGACGCTGCCTTTACGAACCTTGCATTTGCACGAGCCACAAATCCCGCTTCGACAAGCGACGATTAATGGTAAACCTGCGCCTTCAAGCACATCGGCCAATACCTGACCTTTTTGCGCATCGATGCTTTGAGCAAAATCAGGAACAGAAACGTTAACTGTCTCATCGGAGACCGATGTTTCTGCGCCAGTCGCTGGCGTAAAACTCTCTTGGTAGAAGTTCGTCATGTCAAAACCAAGGTCATTCAAATAGCCGTGAACATCTTGCATAAACTGGCTTGGACCACATAGGTAAACGGTGCGTTGCTTGAAATCAGGAACAAGCTCTTTAAGCCAGTCGGCATTCAAACGACCTTGTGGGTGTGACGTTCCTTCGCGGTTTTTCAGCAACAGCTTTAAATGGAAGTTGGGATACACAGCGTCGAACGTTTCTAGCTGATCGTAGTAAATCGTCTCTTCTGGGCTGCGTGCGATATGAAGAAATGCGATGTCCACATCGTTGTCGTTTTCATCGTGATTACTCAGCCAGTGTTTTGCCATCGAAAATACGGGCGTGACGCCGCAACCTGCACTGATAAGCAAGGCTTTTGTTTCGCCATCACGTAAAACGGGTGGGTGGTCAATGCAGTTAAATTCGCCCGCTGGTGGTAATGCTTGAACGGTATCACCGAGCAGCAGCGAGTCAATGATGTAGTTCGATACTTTACCGCCAGACACTCGTTTGATGGTGAGTTGAAGGTGATCGTCTTCATTGATAGAGCTGATTGAATAGGCGCGAAACTCCATTTTTCCATCAATTTCGATGCCCAAGTTAATAAACTGGCCAGGCTTAAACTGAAACAGAAGTGACTCGGTTAGTTCAGCCAACTTGATGCTGACGGTATCGTGTGTTTCGAAGTATTTGTCGATGCAACGGAGTGTGACGGGTTGGTTACCTTGCCATTCAAAAAACATAACAATCTCTTTGGTTGTGGCTATTTTTAGTTCGAAATAGATAGCGCCTCCACGTAAGGAGGCGCGTAACAAGCAAGTTTATTAAGCTGCTAGGATGGCTTTTAGATCATCCTGAACATTGCCAATACTGCGCATATCGAACTTCTCTTGGATGATCGCAATTAGGTTTGGCGTCAGGAATGCCGGTGCAGTAGGGCCTGTGTAAATGCCTCTCACGCCCAATGCAAATAGCGTTAGCAAGATAACGATCGCTTTTTGCTCGAACCAAGAAAGCACAAGCGTGAGTGGCAGTTCATTGATGTCACAGTCAAACTCTTTCGCCAGTGCAAGTGCAAGCTGGATTGCAGAGTAAGCATCGTTACATTGGCCCACATCCAATAGGCGAGGGATGCCGTTGATATCGCCGAACGTATTCTTGTTGAAGCGGAACTTACCACACGCCAACGTCAGGATTAGCGTGTCTTCTGGTGCTTCAGCCGTAAAATCGGTGTAGTAGCTACGTTCCGCTTTATCACCATCACAACCACCGACTAGGAAGAAGTGTTTGATGTTGCCTTGCTTCACTTGGTCGATAACCGCAGGGGCGGCGTTCATCAGTGCATTGCGACCAAAACCAACCGTGATATGGTGTTCGATTTCATCGTGTTGGAAACCGTCTTGCGTTAGAGCACATTCAATCACTTGGCTAAAATCATCGCCTTCGATGTGAGCCACACCAGGCCAGCCAACAATACTACGGGTGAATAAACGGTCTGCGTATTGGCCTACATTTGGATTCAACAAGCAGTTTGACGTCATTACGATTGCGCCAGGGAAGTTTGCGAATTCTTTCTGTTGGTTTTGCCATGCGCTGCCGTAGTTGCCGACAAGATGAGGGTATTTCTTCAGCTCAGGGTAGCCGTGTGCAGGCAGCATTTCACCGTTGGTGTAAACGTTGATGCCTTTGCCTTCAGTCTGTTGCAGGATTTTTTCTAGGTCATGCAAATCATGGCCAGAAACAAGAATACATTTACCTTTTATTGGCTTGACGTTCACCGTGGTTGGTTCTGGATGGCCGAAGGTCGTTGTTTCACCTTGGTCGAGCATTTCCATCACTTTGTAGTTCATCAGGCCAATGCGCATTGAGCAATCAAGTAGTTCGCCGAGATCTTCAGGATCTGTGCCCAACCACGCCATGATTTCATGGTATTCGGCATAGATATCGTTGTTTGTTTGCTCAAGAACACGTGCGTGCTCCATGTACGCTGCGGCACCTTTAAGGCCGTATAGGCAAAGTAGGCGCAGGCCAATAACATCTTCATGTACTTGGTCTTTACCACGGTTAACGGCAACTTGAGGAGCAAAAGCTAAGATTGCTTCTGCACTGTTTGGCAGCTCAAAGTGAGCAACCGCAGGAATGTCAGCAACTTCGGTATCGGCGAGCGTGGCTGCAGACATCACTTGCTCTTTTAGCAATGCTTTGTACGTTGCAGCTTGAGAAGTCAGCTCTAGGACACGTTCAGGGTCGAAGTTTACGTTCGTCAATGTAGAGAAAAATGCTTTTGGTGCCCATTGGTTGATTTCATCGTTAATGATATTGAATTCAAGTGCTTTTGATGCCCAAAAAGAAACCCCTTGCAGTGTGTAAACCAACACGTCTTGTAGGTCTGATACTTCAGAAGTTTTGCCACACATGCCTTGTGCAAAAGAACAACCTTTAACAGCAGGGGTTTGAATTGTCTGTTCACATTGAATACAGAACATATTGGGTTCTCCAGTGATTGTTTTAATAGTCGTGATGTTGACCACTAGAGAGCAGAATACGTGCCAATTGTTATCTTATTGATTTATATTCAATTTTATCGTTTTTAGATGAGTGATTGATGTAATTAAGACAACGCAGTTGATGTCTTAATTACATCAGCTTCTTGTGGTTGGTTATTTATTGATCCCGAGCTTTTTACCCATCCGATATAAGTTCCCGCGATCCATTTGTAAAAACTCCGCTGCTTTTGCCCAAACGCCACCAGTTTGGCTCAAAGCATGTTCAATTAAATCACGCTGATAGCTTTCTATTAGCTCTCGCATTGGTTGGCTTTCTTTGGGTAAATAATGTGATGTGTTTTTTACATCATCGAGAGCCAATGAGGTGTCGAAATGGTTAAGCATGATCGTGCTCGCACCTTGTTGAATGGCGTGTAAAGCCGCGCGAGTTAAAGTGTGTTCGAGCTCGCGTACGTTTCCGTACCAAGGTAAAGACTCCAGTTGAGTCAACACTTTAGGGTGAACGTGCAGATTGGGCGCATTAAATTGTTGGCGTACCTTTTCTAACAGATATCCGGCTAAAACGGGAATATCACCGTCACGGGCACGAAGTGGGGGAACTTGGATTGGGAATACGTTTAAACGGTGGAAAAGGTCTGCTCGAAATGCGCCAGCTTCGACTTCTTTTTCCAGCTGTCGATTGGTCGCGGCGATGATGCGCACATTGACCATCAAATGCTGATCGCTACCCACACGTTGCAGCTCGCCTTGCTGAATTACGCGCAGCAATTTTGCCTGCAAAATCAAAGGCAGTTCGCCCACTTCATCAAGGAAAATCGTTCCACCGTCTGCCAGTTCAAACTTACCGGCACGGTGGCTATTAGCTCCTGTAAATGCGCCTTTGACATGGCCAAACAGTTCACTCTCAGCCAGACCTTCAGGCAGGGCCGCACAGTTGACGTAAATCATCGGCTTATCGCTACGATGAGATTGCGCGTGCACCGAGTGCGCGACCAGTTCTTTACCAGTACCGGTCTCTCCTGTGATAAGTACCGCGTAATCCGATTGAGCAACGGTCGCAATGTTGTTTCGTAACTGGTTGATCTGCGGGCTCAAGCCCACCATTTCGCCATGTTGGGAACGGGCTTGTTGGATAAGGGTTTGAGTGACGCTTTTCTGCTTTTGGTTTTGTGCTTTGAGCGCTTTTAATTGAGCAATGTTACGCAATGTCGCAGCGGTCAAAGCCGCCAAGGTTTCGATAGCGACAGGATCGATATCATCAAACGCGCCCACCGTTAGGGCATCCATGGTTAGTGCGCCAACAAGTTGTCCTTCCACATACAAGCTAAAGCCCATGCAATCGTGAACATCAATGCACTGGTTTTCGGTTAATAGTGTGCCGTCAAAAGGATCAGGCAGTGAACAATCGGCATCGAAACGCACTGGTTCACGGCTATGAATAATGGCATCTAAGCGTGGATGTGCTTTGGGGAAATAGCGACGACCTAAGACCGAGCTGGATAAGCCTTTTACCGCGACAGGAGTCAGAAACCCATCCTCATCGAAGATAAACAGGCAACTAGCATCACATGGGAATACTTGCGCGACCCCATCAATGAGGTTTTGATATTGTTGTTCGTGAGAGCGATTAGAGCTGAGGTTTAGCGCGATATTAAGGAGTACGTGGTCAACAGTCGGAGTCATAACAAGCCCAAAGTTATCTGGAATGGGCTCATGCTAGCAACTTGATGTCATTTGAACATCGAAAGGTGTGGGAGATTGATGTTCCATTGACGACGATCAAACTTGATACAAATAGAATCGCGCAAGCCGATGAGTAAGCAACGTACGCTTGCGCGGATTAAGCTCTTTGAAACAAAACAGCAGACCAATGGAAAGGAGTAACCGCGTTCAAATTAGCGAGGAACAACCCTTGCTTCATTGCCAGACATGTTGATTTGAACCGCTTGGCCTGGCTGAAAAATCATGTTTGGGTTTGCTTCTTGAACGACAGAGATTATTTTTCCATCCTCTAAGCGAATAGTCAGATTCACACCATTTCGTTTCGCGGTTGCTTCAGCGGCTTTACTGCCGGCATAACCACCCAGAAGACCACCACCAATAGCTGCGATATCCGAGCCAGAGCCGCCCCCGACTTTTGAGCCTAATATACCACCCACGGCGGCACCAGCGATTGTGCCTATGGCGTTGGATTGGGTAGAGGCATCAATGGTTACTGGTTCAACTTTTTCAATCGTTCCGTAGTAAACCTGCTGAACTTTGCGCGTGTCTGAAGAGCCGTATGCATCTCCGTACGGGTTAGGTGAGCTACAGCCGCTAAGCATAACAATACAAGACATGATGAGCAGCATACCTAGCTTGACGTATTTTTTCATATAGCCTCCGAATGATTTCTCTCCATCCAAAGAGTATATACCCCAATTTAATATATGCTTTAGTGTTATATAAAACAGTTACTTAGCGGCTGTTCTCTCAAGGAAACGTGAACTTCTCAGTGGTTTAATGGCCTTTAAGCGTATGAAACCCAGAGTAAATACGTGTGAATGTGGTAAACCAACATGCTGCACCAAAGATATAAGCAATGACGGCAAAGTGTTGCGGTAACAAACAAAATAGCACCAAACAACCAATGGTTTCAGTACCTTCGGTTAAACCGCTCATGTAGTAGAGAGATTTGTGTTTATACACTGGATTATCGATGCTTTGTTTGCCTGCCATGATGGCAAAAGCCAAAAAGCTGCTTCCCGTCCCGACAAAGGAAAAAATCAAAAATGCCCCTGCAATGGCATTTTGTTCTGGATTTGCCAACACAAAACCAAAAGGAATCAGGGAATAGAACAGAAAATCCAAGCTGATATCGAGAAAACCACCCGCATCGGTAATGCCTTGAATTCTCGCCAGTGCGCCGTCTAATCCATCACAGATTCTGTTCAGCAAAATAAACAGCAACGCCAACAAGTACTGTTCGGCGATCAAAGCCGGTAGGGCAAAACAGCCAAGCACAAAACCAAATACTGTCGTCTGATTTGCGGTGATGCCACATTTATCGAGGTATGTCGCACTGATGGCCAGCGGTTTGCGGATGAGCTTTATACTCAGGCTATCAAGCATGGTTTGTCTCCCACGGCCAATTTAGGCAGCGGCTGCCATTAGGAATATCATCCTCATCGTGCGTTACCATCAAAGTAGGGATGTTCGCTTGCTGTAATTGTTCGACCACCCAATTGCGAAATTGTACACGCAGGTCTTTATCCAACTTGCTATAGGGTTCATCAAGTAGCGCAACTTTCGGCTTTGCCAGCAGCATACGAGTCAAAGCAATACGGGCACGTTGTCCTCCGGAGATTTGATCTGGGAAGGATTCGGCAAGTTTGGTCAATGCAATGTTCTTCAGTGCTTGCATGGCGTGAGCTTTACGTTCTTCACCTTTGATTGAGTTTGGTAGCGCGAAGGCAAGGTTCTCCCACACCGTCAAGTGGGGGAAGAGCAAATCGTCTTGGAATAGAATACCGACCTGACGCTTATGGGCAGGGAGGGCATCCAAATTTTCGTTATCAAGCGTAATGGATCCAGAGTAGCTGAACTCGGCGGATAGGTGCCCAGCAATAGCATCCAACAAAGTGGATTTACCACAACCACTTGGTCCCATCAGAGTAACAATTTCACCTTTCTCTACGGTCATGTTGAACGCAGAAAAAAGCGTGTCGCCATTGGCTTTACGGATGGCGAGGTTTTCGAGACAAAGACTCATTCAGTAGTAAACCTTTTATAGACAAGCGGCGATACTTCACGTGTAAGCGGCTTAGTAGTATCGCAAAAGAGAAGAACAAGAATGGCAGCAGAGCTTGCCAAATGGCGTAAATCGCGGTAACACGTCGGTCAAAACCACTGGATAGCGCAACGGCTTCGGTTGTGATGGTGCTAATGCGCCCAGCTCCTAGCACCAATGTCGGTAGGTATTGCGCCAGACTTACGCTAATACCGACCGCCCATGCGAATGCAATCGCAGGTAGGAGGATTGGTAGTTTCACTTTTAACCAAGCTTGCATCGGTGTTTTACCCAAGCTGAGTGCGACGCGAGTTAAGCCGTTATCGAAGCTGCGCCACGGTCCGTCTAGCGAGAGGTAAATAAATGGGAATGCGAAGAATACATGCGCCCAGCATACCCAAAAGAAATACGCGTTACTGTTTAAGTACAGCGTCACTACTTGCATACCGAATAGCACCGATAGCTGAGGAATCAGCATTGGGATGGCGATGATGTAACCTGGCACCTGCCAGCGATAACGAAGTCGATACTCATGTGCGATCAAGGCAAGGGCTAGAGCGACGGTCGCGCTGATAACGGCAATCAGCATGCTCTGCTCCAGTGTGCCAAGAATGCTGTGCCACTCGTATTCCCAAAAACGCAGGCTATAAAGGCTCGGTAGTAAATCTGGAAAGCGCCAGCGTTGAGCAAAGCTCCACACCACCATGAGTGGAATCATTAGAAGTGCGAGTAGTGCAATCAGTGAAAACAGGATCTTACCGGGTAAACGAAACCCGTTTCGACCAGAGTACTGCCAGCGTTTGAAGCCTTTGGTAATACACCATTCCATCAAGCGTGCAAATCCAATCAAAAGGCTAGCGATCGCAAACAACACGACCGCGCCTGCGGCAGCTCTTGGTAGTAGCGATAAATCAGGGTCGTTAAACCACTGCCACACTAAAACCGCAAATGTTGGCGGGTTTGTAGGGCCAATAATCAGGGCGACATCAACAACGGACAAACTGTAAGCCAATACCGCCAGCATTGGGAAACGAAGTTTTGCTAACCATTGCGGAAATACGCATTTCCACCACACTTGCGCGGAACTATAGCCCATCGAGTGACTGACTTTTTCAATCTTATCGACTTTCAATTGCTGAAGAATTGGAATACTCATCAACAATAAAAACGGCACTTCTTTAATCGCAAGCATGATGATCATACCGAGTGCATGCGGATCTTTAATCAGCAATGCTAAGTCATTCACCGTTTGCGCATTGGGATCGTAACCAAACAGTTGGTTGAGAACACGAACGCCCATACCAGTTGGGGCAAACAAGAACGCAAAGCCAATCGCGAACGCGACGTGCGGCATGGCAAGAAGTGGCGAGAGGCTTACTTCAATTTTTCGCCAAAACTTGCTGCCCCACGATGCTTGCAAAATCGCAAATGTGATCAAGCAAGCCAAGTAGCTACTGAAAATGGCAGAGTAGAAAGTCAGCCCGATGGATGTCCAAACACCCTCCCAATCAAAAACAGCGTTAAAGCCATCTAAAGAAAAGTGGTGCAAGCCGATAGGAGGCACATAACCGAGCGCAGAGACCACCACTCCGAGTAGTCCCGGAATGGTAGGCAAAATACAAACTGCGATAATGACTAAATATAGCGCTCTTAACATGGGCTCTTATTAATTCCCGTAGCGTTTCAACCATTCTTTTTCTAAGGCAGATTGCCAACTTGGATGCGGCTCAGCGATAGATTTGAATTGTTGAGTATTTTTAGCCGAACCTGTTAGGTATTGGCTGCTTAGCACTGAAGGATCGCCCCAGATGTTAAGGTTACCTTTGCGAGATTGTGCTTCAGGGCTCAATAAAAAGTTTATCGCAACTTGCGCACCAGCACTGGCATTTGCGTTCCAAGGAATCGCTAAGAAGTGAATGTTTGAGAGTGCACCTGCGTCCATCGCATACGCTTTGGTGCTCTCTGCAAGATTACCGCTCGACTGCGCAGAGAAAACCGCGTTCGGGTTAAAGGTAATTGCCAGGTCAGTCTGACCATCATCCAGTAGTTGAAGGGTTTCTGCTGTACCGCCTGGAAACTGTTTACCACCGCGCCAAGCGACTTTATGGAACTCATCTAGGTAAGCCCACAGCGGTTGAGTAACTTGTTCAAACGTGTCATCGGTAACTGGTTTTTGCAGAGCAGGGGCGTTGTTAGACAGTTCAATGAGTAATGCTTTAATAAAGCTTGTGCCATGAAACTCTGGTGGACGAGGGTAAGTTAGGCGATTTGGAAACGCTTTTGCGTAACTCAGCATTTCAGCAAATGATCGAGGAGGGTTATGCAGGGTTTGCTCATCATGGATAAACACTAATTGCCCCACACCCCAAGGTGCTTCCAGACCTTCAGTCGGCTCTGAGAAATCCACATCAATTGGCAATGATTTATCGACGTATTGCCAGCTTGGCAAACCTTCAACAAAAGGACCAAACAGTAATTGGTTATCCTTCATTGATTTGAAGTTCTCGCCATTAATCCAAACCATATCAACACTGCCACCGCTGTTTTTACCTGCGGCTTTTTCTGCGATAAGTCGAGTGGTGGTCTCAGAAATATCGGTGACTTTAACGTGGTTTAGCGTCACGTTATAACGCGATTTTAGCTCTCTACTCGCCCACTGGATGTAGCGATTAATTTCTTGGCTTCCGCCCCAAGCATGAAAGTAGACGGATTGTCCGTCGGCTTGTTGTTCGATTTTTTGCCATTCATTAGCAACCGATGAGTTGGCAAAAGAAGATGTCGCGAAAGTGGTGGCTAAAATGCCAACGGTACTGAGTAGCTTTTTCATATCTATTCCGTGTTATGTCTTTTTATTCTCGTTTCCGGCGTTATTGACGTCTAAACAAGTCGCTCCGCTTTGTTACAAGGATAGTAATCCATCTCTCTCTATTATCAATGCCAATCCCAAACGGAATCACTCATTGATTCAAAGAATTATTCTCAATGTGAAGCAAAACGAAGAAAGGACAATTCTGGTGTCGTTTTAGGTATACAAGAGCGGACCGCTTGTTTGACGATATTCTTTCAAGTAATTGAAAATTATTGTCCTCAAGCAACTTCGATATGTTGATTTGGAAGACTGAACCCGCGTCGTAGACGTGGCGTTGAGGGCGTAAAGAGGGAAAGAGTTTGTCGTTTTAAACGATTTTGCTAATCGAAGCGTGCGAAACAGACATCCAGCCTGCTTTGATATGGATTAGGATGCATAAAAAGCAGCCATTTTATGGCTGCTCTTAGAATATGAAATGGGACTTAGTTTACCCAATCACGCAACTGAAACGTTAGTTCGTGATCGTCATTTTTAAGCATTAGCCCTTCTTTGGTTAGCGTTATATCACTCCATTCAGTAAGAGTTTCAGACATCGCTTGCTCAATTTTCATTTGGTCATCCATACACATCTTCATGGTCATTCCCATTTTTTCGATGCGTAGTTGATTGTTTTTTAGTTCAGCTTGACCAAAAAAGTTGTTACACCCCGCGTTACCATTTGCAGTCAGATTTTCTCCGATTTCTAAGCGAGGCGCTTGCTGACGTTCTTTTAATTCGATGTTTTTACCATCAATCTGAACCAGCTCCCAATTATGGTGCTGTAAATCTTGAGCCGTAATTTCTTTCACATTGTCACCGTTGCTAGCACATGCAGTCATAAGAACAGGAAGAGAGATTGCTGTAACTAACGTTTTTAGGCTAAGCTTCATTTTATAGACTCCGTTTTTAGAAAACGTGGTAAGTATAGGTAATAAAACACTGTTTTTGTCAGCATAAGGTAATAGTTTCGTATTACTGTGACAGAGTCCAGTTTATATACTCAAACGGCTTCAAGGTGCAAGATGTATAGCACTGTTGGGAGCGTATATTGAAGTCGTTATAATATCATTACAGCACAGCGAGCAAAAAACGGTTAGAGCATGGAGCAACTAGAGTTTTTTACCGTCCCAAACCCTTGCGTTGGTATTTGTAGTGTGGACGAAAAAGGGTATTGCAAAGGATGTATGCGTAAAAGAGAAGAGCGATTTAACTGGCTCACTTATACGCCTGCTCAACAGTTGCATGTAATTAAGCTATGCCGTCAGCGCTATAGAAGAAAGGTATTGGCAGGGAAGGGAAAGGCAGAAGAGTCTCAAGAAGAATTATCACCACAGCAAAATCTCTTTTAAATTTCGAATTATCCCGGCTCGGCAATAATCAATGATGAGCCGGGACTGTATTAGCTCTTACTATGCGGTGCGTGTAAGGCAAACTCGTTAAATTAGCGCTACTTCATTGACCAACGGTCGCTGACCCATCCCCCAGCATGTTCGTCAAAGTGGCTTCCTGAAAATCGATGATTGAATTCAACATCTAATTTACTAGTAGGGCGTTCATCCATCAGTTGATGAATGTATCTCGCCATAGGGTCCGTGCAAGCTTCGCGCTCTCTACGGGTAACCACTTCTTTGATCATTTGAAGTCTATAGCTATTGCTGGCTCGTTTCATTTTTGACCTCCTGAACTCGATGGCAGCAGTTTGAACATATTGACGTCCAGATCGCTGCTCATTGGTGAACGCTTGGCGGCGAATCACCTTCGTTTTAGGTCAAAAAGACAAATTGTTTGAGAGCAGTGTTTGTAACGCCATTCACATCTTTCCTAGAATCATCCACTAAGCTACGAAACTTCATAGCGAAAAGTTAGTTGATGAATCTGTATTTTCGAAAGACCTTATCAAACATAGAAGCCCAGCACATGGGCGTCAACAACACAAATGAATAATTTTTGAACACTTTATGAAGGGCGATAATTTTCAGCACTTTAACGAAAATAAAAAAACCGAAGCGTCACGCTTCGGTTTTTAGGGTGGCTCTGACGGAACAACTTCTAAAAGCTCTTCACGTCAGAGTGTAAGGTGTTTTTAGCTATTAGTTGCTGGGCAACCTTTCACAGCTTGACCGTTACTGAAATACTTGATGTTTTCTAAGTTCTTGTTGTAGCTATCCGCAGAGATCTGTGGGTTATTTACGAAGAACTCACGTAAAACGTATGCATCGGTTAGCTGGGTAGATTGAACATCGATGATTGGATAGTTATCGCCACCAGCAGCACTGAAGCTGATTACAGAGAATGTGTACGTTGCGTCTAGATCGAAGCCTTTATTGTTAATGTCGGTAATGGTTACTGAGCCAGCATCACAATTTACATCTAAAGTGATGTTATCTAGTTGAGCGTAAGCACCAGAGCCTGCAGATTTCGTCGCAACCACATCTAGGTATTCTTTAACTTCTTTACCTGTCATAGTTGCTTTAGTCACGAAGTTACCGAACGGCTGGACTGTAAGTACGTCACGGTAAGTGATGTCACCATCTTGGATTGAATCACGCACACCGCCAGAGTTCATCACACCAAAGTCAGCACCTACCGTTTTGTAAGTACGGTATGCCTCGCCCAGTAGGTGACCTAGGTTAGTTTGTTGAGAGCGAACTACGTTACGATCACCTTCTAACTTACCCGTTGTATTAGAAATCTTCTCATCTAATAACTCTTGACCTTGCTGTTGGTATGGCAGTAGTAACGCTTTTACCGTCGCATCTTGTTGAATGCGTTCACCGATCACTTCATCGTTGTCGTCCAAAAGGTTTACAGGAATCAGTGCATAGTTCGCTAAGTGAAGCTTGCCGTCGTAATATTCGAAGTCCGCACGACCCACATATTTACCCCACTCATGCGCTTGCATAATCCAAGTGCCTTTTTGTTGGTCTGGCGCGCAATCATCACCAGGTTTGAAATCAGCATACTCATTGGTACCTGGCTCCATACACACTGGGTTTTGTGAGTGACCACCGATGATAGCGTCTAGTTGTCCCTCTTCGAGAGAGCGAGCGAGCTTCACGTCCCCTGGTGCTTCACTACCATTATTACCATCTTGGTAGTGACCCATGTGCGTCGTTGCAAATACTAGGTCTACTTTTTCGTTTTCTTCGATTTCCTTAAGTACTTTTTTGATTTCAACTTGAGGGTCTTCGAAGTGGATGTTTGATACGTTGTCTGGATTAACTAGCTTCGCCGTGTCCTGGGTGGTTAGACCAATAACAGCGATCTTAAGGCCGTTGATAGTAAATACTTTGTAAGGGTCGAAGTAACGCTCATTGGTATCTTTCTTATAGATATTCGCAGCCAGCATAGGGAAGTCAGCTAGCTCAGCTTGCATATCGAGAATATCTAGTGAGTTATCAAACTCGTGGTTACCGACAGCCATTGCATCGTAACCAAGTAGGTTCATCCCTACGAAGTCTGGAACCGCATCTTGCATGTCTGATTCTGGTACGCCGGTATTAATATCACCGCCAGATAGCAGAATGGTTTCACCGCCTTTTGCTTCGACTTCTGCGCGAATAGATTCGATTAAAGTGTGACGCGCAGCCATGCCATATTCGCCGTCGCTGTTATGCCAAAAGCGACCGTGGTTATCGTTAGTGTGGAGAACGGTGAACTTAGTACAAGAATCTGCAGTCTCGCAGGTTACTGGAGAATTATCGCTGTCTGAGCCGCATCCTGCTAGCGCAGCGCCCACTGCCATTACCAAAAGAGATTTGGAAAACTTCATAAGGGATCCTTTCTTTGTGATTTTGTTATTGTTACGGCGTGAAATATACGGAATTAATGTGAAACTTTAGTGATCTATCTCTTATTTATACTTCTATCGGAGACATGAATTAATAAGCCTGCAAACTACGTCTCCAATTAAACAGAAATAGTTTTTAGTATATTGAAATTAGAGGGAGGGAGTTATTTTGTGAAGTGGCCAATTGAATGAATGTGGTTTGTGTGAATCAATGCGCATTTTTGCGAAGTATAGCGCTGATTTTGGTGATTATTTTGCCAAGTTCATGTTTTTCTTAGCAGCTATGACACAAATCGTTATAAATTTTCGCTCTGATGATGAGGGAAATGTTTTGTATATAAAATGATCACTGTAAAACCCAAACTCGTTTGATCTTGGCTTACTCTGTTTAATACAACCAGAAAGGGTATTTCTCTCTGTACTATAATTGCGACCGTTTAGAAATCTTATGCCTTAGATATCGTTTATTTATTCTTATTCGATACCTTACCGTGTTTATCCCGCTTTCGATACCCGGATGTTAAAACAAATAGATTCAATCTAATGAGCGAAAGTGAAACGTAAATAACGAGGCGTTTTCTTCGGATATTACGATGTGCACTATCATTGAATTAATGAAAATGAAATGGAGTAATGTAAAGCGTTGCATCTGTGGCTGCTCGCTTTGAGCTTCGATTTAAAGAGTAGGGTTGAAAGAATTTGTAAGTGGTGAATTTTAAGAAAGGATAGTAATGAGATACACAGTAAGGAACGCAGTCAGAGAGGAAGCAACTCAAATCGCCAAGATACATGTTGATTCGTGGCAGGTAGCATACAAAGGGTTAATGCCACAGAGCTACATCGATCAGTTTACGATTGAGCGCCGAGAAAGGATGTGGACGCGAGTCATGACTGAGCAACTGGCCCAATTGATCGTCGTTGAGAGACAAGGGGAAATCGTCGGCTTTTTAAGTTACGAACTACCTAACCACACCTGTGAAGATAAAACGGCGTGGGTAACATGTTGCTATGTCTCTCCTTTGCATTATGGGCAAGGGACAGGGAGTGCATTGTTAGATGAACTAGAAACGCGTCTACTCTCTACGCCCGTTATGCAGATAAGTTTGAAAGCACTGGATACCAATAAACAGGGGCTTAACTTTTACAAGAAGTGTGGTTTTGTGCGTACTGGAGAGGAAGAGGCGGAAATCATTGACCGTATGACGCTGACGGATCTCACTTTAGTGAAGTACATTGCCCGTTCGTAAATCAATTGTTATATGCCACATATAGTAAAACCCCGGAGGTGGTAAGACTCCGGGGTTTTGAAATTTTTTAGATGTCTCGGTTGGTAAGTCCGATTATCTTTAATGCAAAAGGTTTGGATTTAATCCGATTAATTCCTTGGTAGGGAATTAGATACGGATGAAGTCCATGTGTTCAACTTTTGGCTTGAACGCGTGACGTTGAACGTCTTGTGGCTTAACTTTAACTTCTTTGCCATCGATAACTAGAACTAGGCCTTCGTAGAATTCAGGCTTGTCCATTTGGTTTACGATGTCGTCGTGGTTAAGAACGATAGCTACTGCTGCTTCTTCACCGCCGTATACAACTGCAGGGAATTTGCCAGCGTGACGTAGGCGGCGGCTCGCACCTTTACCTAGTTCAGTACGTACTACTGCTTCGAATTTCATAGTATTTACTCTCAAATTAGTAAAAATCAAATGTTCACAATCAACAATGCGACCTTGTTGTTCGTGGTAAAGCTTGAAACAGGAACTGTTCAAGCGAGCGCGGATACTATCATTCCACTTATAAATGGGCAACCCAAATCGTATCCAAATCAACAAAAAGGTATGATTTGGCTAGGTGTAAGGCTATCCCTTTTAACGCTTTGCTTGGATTTTGTTCACATCGGCTTCATTTTCATCGGTTTACTAATCATGGTCCGAAGAACAAAGTTTATGCGTTATATGCTTTATGTTCGGCTGAGATGTAAGACTAAAGATGCTTTTAAGCCACCTAAAGCGCTCGCTTCCAGTGTTAATTGACCTCGGTAACTGTGTGCCATTTCACTGACTATATTTAGACCAAGACCTGAACCAGGGGTTGCTTCATCCAATCTAACGCCTCTCTTGATTACTTGACTCAGTTTCTCTTTAGGGATACCTGGTCCGTCATCTTCAATGATGATGTGTATATTGTCTTTATCCTGAGAGGAGTGCACACGAATCATGTTGTTGGCCCACTTATAGGCATTTTCAAGCAAGTTACCCAGCATTTCGTCGAGATCGGTCTGCTCTACCGCTACATTCAGCTCTGAATCAAGTTCATTAATTAAGGAGATATCTCGGCTCGCATACACTTTATCAAACGCCATTGAGATAGCATCCACACGCTCTGCTGGGTTCGATTTCACTGATAAAATATTCATAGACCCCGCCATGCGGGCACGGCCCAGATGGTAATCGATATGATCTTGTATTTGATTGATCGGAGTACGCAGGCGGGATTGCGTATCAGGTTCTAACGTCTGTACTTCATTTTTTAGGACTGAAAGTGGGGTTTTTAGCGCATGTGAGAGATTGCCTGCATGATTCCTAGCTCGTTCTAACAACTCCTGATAATGGAAAAGCAGAGCGTTGAGGTCGAAGATAAGAGGAGAAATCTCTTTCGGATAGGTTTCTTCTAGACTCTTTTTGTTACCAGACTTCAGCTCGGCCAACTCTTTTTGTAACTTCGTAAGCGGACTCAATGACCATGCAATTTGCAGCAAAATGACGGCAAGAACCCCTGCGAATAATAAGCCTAAAATAAGCCAGAGTTGCCCGATTAGCGTTTGCAGGGTGCTTTTGATAGGCTCTTCGTCAATACCAATAATGATATGGATAGGCCCATCGTAATCTGGTAAGTACAGAGCTTTTTCGATGGTAATCAGCCTTTCGCCTCTCGCGCCGTAAGCATCGTTATCCAGACCTTTGTATTCGATTTTTTTGTCCCACAAAGAACGAGAACGCTCGAGACTCGTCTCAGTAGAGGCACTCCAATATAAACCACTGTAAGGTCGGTTAAATCGAGGGTCTGAGAGCAGAGCAGCGAGTGAGAGGTGCCCAGTCTCATCGACTTCTAACTGAGCGGCGATTTCATCCATAAAAATGCTCAGCTGTGAGCGAGTGTCGTCAACCATATAGTTGTACACTTGGGTCGGTATCGTCACACCAGCTGCGAGGATCATTGCCGTCAACCAAACGATCGCCGCTAAAACGAGGCGACTTTTGATACTCAGTCGTTTTATTGCGTTCAACGGTAGCCTGTTCTTATTCGGCATTTAATTGGTATCCCAACCCTCGGACAGTTTTTATGATCTTTGGCGCGATTTTTTTGCGAATTCGGCCGATAAAAACTTCGATTGTGTTGGAGTCACGATCAAAGTCTTGTTTGTAAATGTGCTCGACGAGTTCGGTGCGAGAAATTACTTTTTCTGGGTTATGCATAAAGTAAGCGACCACTTTATATTCCAGCGCCGTTAAGCTTACTGCTTGCCCTTGCCACATTACTTTAGAAGTGCGCGTATCCAAGCTCAAGTCGCCAATTTGCATCACAGGAGAGGCGTTACCTGATGCTCTTCGCAGTTGCGCGCGAATACGAGCGATAAGCTCAACCATTTCAAACGGCTTAGTTAGGTAATCGTCTGCACCTGCGTTTAGACCTTCAACTCGCTGCGTTAGGGTATCGCGAGCACTCAGGATAACGACAGGGGTATTGATGTTTTCATCTCGAATGCCTTTTAGCACAGTGAGGCCATCCAATTTCGGCAGTCCTAGATCAAGAACAATAGCGTCCCATTCTTCCGATGTCGCGCGATACAGAGCGTCTATGCCATCTTGAGATAATTCTGGTACCCAGCCGGTACTTTCTAATGTTTCGATGATTTGCTCGCCTAAACGAGGGTCATCTTCAACGACAAGTATTTTCATATTGGTGATTCTTATTATGTTTGGAGTGTTATCGACGTAAGCTACGCATTGAGTCGGGATTACGCATTAGACCAGTTTAGTTGTTTTGTGGCTTTAACGCTTTGTTAAAGCTGCGACCTTTGATCTCAAGCATTTCCAGCGTGGCGGCGTCATACTCAACTTTCAGGACGCTATTGTTGTACAGGATTTTCAATTCATACACCCAAGCATCATCATCTTCTTCAAGCTCGACCTTGATGATACGGCCGTATAGGTCGTTTTCTACTGCGGCGTAAAGGTCCGAAAATGGTCGTATATATCCTTGCTGAACCGCGCGATAGACCTCATCTTGATCTTCATCGAATTCAATACGTGTTCCAGGCTTTTCGACATCTTGCACGATGGCGTGACCATTTTGTGAGGCATAGTAGTCGTCATGCTTGGCGAAACTTGGTGCACACATCAATGTCGTGATAAGGCCGAAAAGTAACGCAGAATGTTGAGAAGTCGTTGCTTTATACATAGTCAAACCTTTTCTAGAACGTTAGCCGCAGTATATCGGATATAGATGAACAGAGAGTGAATCATCGAGTTCAGTTTTACTAAATGTTGCGGACGTTATTTCAACTCGTCTTCAAAAATTTTGTCTCGCAATTTCCAAAAGCGACCGGATTTCCTTGCAATAACAAACTGAGGCAAACGGAAACGATGTTGATTGGCAACAACACGTGTCGGTGAAGCCTCTTCAAAAGGGCGATGCTTGTCTGCCAAGTGAGGGCGCACAAATTGGTCTTTAAACGTTTGTTTTTGTTTTTTGGTACTCAATGACCAAAACTCATGAACTAACGCATTGCCTTCGCCTTGGTATGGTTCGCCAGAATATGTCACCTTGAGTTGAGATTTACCATCACTGGACTTGAATACTGACAGGTCCATTTCTGTGCATTCAAATATCAATGCATCTTTCAGATTAAGGGCTTCTTTTAATTTTTTATCTGGATCAACAAGCGTTGCGTCACACTCATGACAAATGCGCGCAGCGATATCGTTGTCGGCACCACATTCACCACAGTATTTGGCACGAAAACGGTATCCACAGTGTTCACGTTCGCCTGTGTCTTCATCTTCAAAGTAACCTTGGCAACGTCTGCCAAAGTGTTCAACCAAGAAACCGTTACTATCCAATTTACCCCAGAAGTTGTTATTGAATCCGCAAGCCGGGCAGGGAATCGTGATAATTTCACTGTCAGAGTCTGGTTTGGGATCACCGACTTCAGGTTGGTATAAATCGTAGCTGTTGCCTGCGTAATCAAGCACTAAACATTCTGATTTTCCGTCTGATAAGCGTAATCCTCGCCCTACAATCTGCTGGTATAGACTGACTGACTCTGTTGGTCGCAAAATCGCGATTAAATCGACATGCGGCGCATCAAACCCGGTAGTCAGTACCGAAACATTGACCAAATATTTTATTTGACGATTCTTGAACGCTTGGATGATCGCATCGCGCTCCGGCGTAGGTGTATCACCAATAACGATTTCAGTTTCGCCTTCTGGCAGTAAACTGTGGATCTCTTGTGCGTGTCGGACAGTCGCGGCGAAGATCATGACACCTTGACGTTCTCTCGCATATTGCATGATTTGCTCAACAATTTGCGGAGTGGCGCGTTTGGCTTTATCGATCACCATGTCCATTTCTGCTTCTTTGTAGCGTCCGGTGTTTGCGGGTTTCAGTTGCGAGAAGTCATAAGACAAAACAGGCGCGTCCATCATTCGTGCCGGAGTGAGGAAGTTTTCGTCGAGCAAGTAACGGATCGGCAGTTCGAAAATACAATCGCGGAATAATCGAGGCTCTTCGGTGCGTACTTGACCTCGGGTGTGATACTGATAAATCCAGCCCATTCCTAAACGATAGGGCGTTGCAGTTAGTCCCAGCACCTTAATGCCTGGGTTCAGTTCTCGTAAGTGAGTAATAACTTTTTGGTAGCTGCTGTTTTTGTCATCCGGCACACGATGGCACTCATCAATAACGAGCAGAGAAAACTGGTTTTTGAACGAATCTAAGTTACGTACGACCGATTGAACCGAAGCAAACACGACTTGCTGGTCAGTTTCTTTTCGCCCCAATCCTGCTGAGAAGATGGAACCTTTTAAACCATAACCTTCATACTTCGCGTGGTTTTGCTCGACCAGCTCTTTTACGTGGGCAAGGACTAACACTCGTCCTTTCGCAAGGCGAGCAAGCTCTGCGATCACCAAGCTTTTTCCGGCACCAGTAGGCAGCACGATCACTGCTGGTGTCGAGTGTTTACGAAAGTAATGAATGACGGCTTTAACCGAGTCGGCTTGATAAGGACGAAGTGTGTACATGAAAATATGTGAAATTGCTCAACTATTCGAACGAGGAGCGCTATAATACCTGACTTTTATACCCAAGTGACCTTTAAACCAAGATTTAGAGATCACTTGGGTATAATTCAATGAGGTATTCATGCGTTTAGATAAATATTTGTGTGACGCTCTGGGTGCAACACGCAAACAGGCAACAAAGATCATCAAAAGTGGAGACGTCACCGTTGACGGTGAGATTCAAAAAAGTGGTGCATTTAAAGTACCTGAAGGTGCAGAAGTAATGTGGGAAGACCGTGTTATTGGTGCTCCTGGTCCTCGTTACATTATGTTGTATAAGCCTGCTGACTTTGTTTGTTCACATGAAGATGGCTACAACCAAACTGCATTCGCATTGCTCGATGAGCCTAAAATTGAAAACCTTCACTTTGCAGGCCGATTAGACGTAGACACAACCGGTTTGGTGTTGATTACGGATGACGGTAAGTGGTCTCACCGTATTACCTCACCTAAGCATAAGTGTGAGAAAACGTACCGTGTTTGGCTTGTCGATGCGATTCAGCCTGATTACGCGGAAAAGCTCGAACAAGGCATCATTTTGCGCAATGAATCAGAAGCAACATTACCTGCTCGTTTGGAGATCGTGAACGAGGCAGAGAATGAAGTATTGTTAACTATTGTGGAAGGTAAGTATCACCAAGTGAAACGCATGTTTGCGGCGTTAGGAAATAAAGTTGAGTACTTACATCGTGAGCGTATTGGTTCGATTGAACTCGATGAGGCACTAGAACCTGGTGATTATCGCTACCTCACGCAGGAAGAAATTGATTCTATTTGGAATTAATTATCGGCATGGGAAATTCTTTAGTTCCCAATTGGAACTAGTTTTTTGGTAGGAATTGGCTCAAAATTAATTTTCCTACCAAAATTAGTGCCTAGACAATTCCGGTGTGCTTACTCATCTGAGTGATATGCCTTTGCATTTAGCTGAGCCATGCATACTCTTATTGCAAAGCATTCGGCTGTGGTGAATAAATGGTGGAATCAATTCCATCATTTTTACTGCATTGTGTTTATTTCCCATAAACACACTTCGCTTTCACACGCTTTTCTATGTCGAGTTCGTCAAGGTCACACCTTGGTACATATTTGCCCTTATGATTCTCGAACGTTGATAGAACAGGCCTTTGGCTTCTAGATATCAGCGATATGAGAACCGTCCGTTACGTTCACTTTGCTCTGAAAGTATTGACGAAAGGGCTCCAACAAGAGGTAAAAGAATGACAGAAAAAGCTCAAAGCGCTCCGCAATCCCAAATCAGTTTTCTATTGTTTCTTGTATTAGGAGCGATTGGTGCTTTGACGCCTTTGGCGATCGACATGTATTTGCCTGCTATGCCAACCATCGCGAAAGATTTGGGTGTTGCGCCTGGCGCGGTTCAGATTACGTTGACGGCTTATACGGCAGGTTTTGCGATTGGCCAGTTAATTCATGGGCCGCTTGCCGATAGTTTTGGCCGCAGACCTGTACTGATTTTGGGTGTGCTTTTCTTTGGATTAGCGGCGGTAGTGAGTGCGACCACAAACGGCATCGATGCATTGACTTATGTGCGAACAGCACAAGGTTTTGCTGGCGCGGCAGCGGCGGTCATTATCCAAGCTGTCGTGCGTGACATGTTTGACCGTGAAGACTTTGCCCGTGCAATGTCTTTCGTCACCTTAGTGATCACCATGGCACCCTTGGTCGCGCCTATGATAGGTGGTCACCTAGCGATCTGGTTTGGCTGGCGTTCGATCTTTTGGGTGTTAGCTATTTTCGCTGTGGTGGTAATTCTACTGGTACTTTGGAAAATCCCAGAGACGTTGAAACCAGAAAATCGTCAGCCGCTTCGTTTTCGCACTACGATGAGAAACTACGCCAGATTATGCTCCAACCCTGAAGCGATAGGTTTGATGCTTTCTGGAGCGTTTTCATTTTCCGGAATGTTTGCATTCCTGACTGCGGGCTCGTTTGTTTATATTGATTTATATGGTGTTCGACCAGACCACTTTGGTTATTTATTTGGTTTGAACATTGTTGCGATGATCATCATGACCAGTATTAATGGTCGCTTGGTGAAAAAAGTTGGCTCTCATGCCATGCTTCGTTTTGGGTTGTTCGTGCAACTTTTGGCGGGGATTGGTTTATTCGTAAGTTGGTTAATGGACTTCGGATTATGGGGCATCGTACCTTTTGTTGTGCTGTTTATCGGTACATTGTCGACGATAGGTAGTAACGCGATGGCGCTGCTTTTAAGTGGCTACCCATCAATGGCGGGTACAGCGTCGTCTCTAGCGGGGACGTTAAGATTTGGTATCGGCTCATTGGTTGGCGCGCTGGTGGCATCATTACCCGGTAATGCGGCGTGGCCTATGATCATCGTTATGTTTGCTTGTTCTGTGCTTTCAGCACTGTTTTATTGGACTTTAGGAAGAAAGGCGTAATGTCGAATTACACCAAAGAAATTCAAAACTTAGTTAACTCAGCACTTGAAGAGTTAGATCAAGAGCATCGCTCAGGTAAGTTAGCCAATGCCCCTGTTGCGAATAACCATTATTTAGTGCGCTGGGTTACCAAAGCACTTAAATCTCAGCGTTTCGGTCGAGCCGTAGGCGATGACTTAACACGTTGGCAAAAAGCGGGTCGTTCAAAGGGTAATGACGCTGGTTTGTTGTTTATCTTCAAGCGTATTTCCGTTTTTTATGCTCAGTTTTTTCCTGAAGATGAAGATTCAAAAGTGATCAAAGACTCTGACGTCGAAGCATTTTTAGATGTGATGGAGCAAGCGGGTTGGGAAGTTTCTACCTCTGAACAATTGGTTGGTTGTGGCAAAATCCAAATCTTCACGGAAGGTCAAAACTCTTTGGCGCTATGCGCAGATCAATGCGAAAGCTGCTTCGACGGCGAGCTGCTCGTCAAACCAATGAGCTGGTTTGTGCGTGGCAACCATGCTGAGTTTGTTGAGAAAGCAGCGCAAGCGGGCTTTATGGTGCATAAAGTGACGGATTACAAATCGATGGTGAAATACCACGGCGAGTACCTTATCTTTCCTGCAAACGAAGGTAACCAATTGGCTGAGATTCCGTTGAGCTTCCAAGCTTAATCAACTTATCACAGCAGTAGAATTGAAATACGAAAGCATCAGGCGTTTGAAACGTCTGATGCTTTTTTTGTTACGTCACTCTGTATTTAAAAGCGATATTTCCAATAGACGCCACCATATAGACCTTCATAGCTTTGCAAAACGTCGCCCATCGTTTCGGTTTCGTTATTAAACAAGTAATCCTCTTCTGAGTAGTCTTCATAACGGAGGTTAAGCTGCACGTTTTGATTTTCAGATACTTCATAGTCAGCGATGACTTCAAATCGGTACGAGTTCGCCTCGTTATCAGGATATTGGTAGCCACCAGATGTGGTTGAAGATTTTCCATCAGCTTGGCTGTAGCTGTAATCAAACGAGATAGAAAGTTTGTCGTCTAGTAGCTGCTCTTTACTCACACCAAAGCCAATGGTTGTGATGTCATCTTTGAGTTTGGTGGTGTAGCGATTCCAACCGACAACGTCAGAGTTTGCTTGTTGTTGCTCGGAGCGGATGATCTGTTGATTGTAAAAAACATGCCCGCTTAGTCCGTCGAGTAAATTGAAGTTAAGGCTGAGGTCGTAACTGTAATCTTCCCCTTCACTCAAACCAATATCGGGTTTTGCATAGTCATCGTTGCCGTACCAAAGCTCTGCAAGCAATTGGACATCGTCGGTCATGTCATAACTGCCGTGGCCACGGAGCTCAATCCTCTCTTTGTTGGCTAAATAGTATTGGCGCAAATTAGGCGAGTCGCTGCTGTCGTCCTGCCAATCAGAGCCATCGCGAAAAGAGTAGGAGACTTTACCGCCTAATTGCCACGGTCTATTTGGTCTGTACTGGGCCCCAACAAAAACGCGTTGTTCATCGGTACGTTTCCTATCAGCATAACTTCGCTCATCTTGTCTAAAATGGTAACCCGTATTCACTTTTACATCAGAAGTAACACGATACTTGAGTGTTGCTTCCAGTTTGGTTTTGGTGTGGTCGTATTTTTCTCTCGTCGATCCGATGATGGTGTTTCTATCGGAGTTATCGTCTTTATCTGAATAATCCGCAGAAATGGCGAAAGCAGTGTCTCGCGAAAGTTTGTTGTGGTAATCCGCGCTCATTTGCCAAGTGTTGGTTTCGCCATGGAATGTATTGGAGTTAACAGGGGACTGTGGAAACGGATTTAACCCGCCTTCAGAAGACGTCTGTGACCAAAGTAAGCGGCCACTGAACGTTTGTTGATTCAACCGATAATTCCCCGTGACAGCAAACTGGTGAAAGTCGTTGTCAGGCTCATACGCGAGGTGGTTAGCGTAAGGATTGGTAGTGCTGCCGTAATAAAGTGCGGACTTGTCATTTCTAAAAAACGAGCCGCGATACGCAATATCCACCAGCCAAAAATCTTCCATGTAGCTTACTCCTACTTGAGTATTTAATGTTTCATGGTCGACGGCTTTGGGTATGAATCCCGGCGCGTTGGCGTAACCCGGAATAGTCGGTGAATAAAGCGAAGTTGTGCCTTCTTTACGTTCGTGCTTCATGGATGCATATGGCTTCCATGGCGTATGTGGTGTGTACTTGAGTTCTAACTTAAACGTCTCTCGCGACACTGAGTTTTCATATTTCGATAGGTCACCACTGACGAATGCATCCTCTCTTGGATGATACGCACTGAGTGAGGACTGATTCCAGAAATACGGCGTTTCACTATAACTGCCGAGGACACGTAATCCGTCGTACTGGCCCATTTCCCACTGCAGTAAAAAGCGTTGCAAACCAAGATCTTCGACGACGATTCGATTGTAGAACCCATCGTCTTCATATTGTTCGATATCGGCGTTTAGGCTCGCGTTAAAGTGTTTATTGTCAGAGTTTGTACCGTAAACGGGTGGATTCCAATTATAGAATCGCGAGGAACCATTGTTGTTAAGGTAACCGACGCCAGCGCTGACTTCTCCAATCCACGTGCCGTCGCTGCTGCATTCACTGCACTGCCAGCGGCTAGTGTCGGCCGGTTGAGAACGTTGTAACGAATAATCGTTGGCGTGCGCTTGCACAGCAAAAGCAAGGGAAATAGCGATGCACAGTTGAGATAGTTTCATGCCTCCCTCCTAATAACTTAATGTTTGACCACGTGGGTGGTTAGAGCCATGCACTTGATTGTGGCAGTTCAAACAACTTCCGCCGCGCACTCTCAAGTCGTTTTCAGGAATGGCTACGTTTGCATGTGGCACACGGTGACATTCCTGACATAGCATTGGCAGCCGTTTATTGAGCAGGGCTTTGTTCACTGAACCATGAGGTGTGTGGCAGGATGTGCAATCTTCAGTTACTGGCTCATGCTCCCATAAAAATGGGCCGCGTTTTTCCGCATGACACTCGTAACAAGCGTTATTGACGGTTGACCAGTTCAGGCTCGCTTCATTTAATGTCTGATGTGGATTGTGGCAGCTAGAACAAGTCATGACGCCGTCGATAATAGGGTGACGACTGCGTTTGTGGATATCTGATTTGGTGCGGGAGTGACAATCGGTGCATTTGTCTGCTTGCATTTCGTCAACCATCATCGGATCGTCTTTTTGATGCAGTTGGTGACAGCTTGCACAAGACAGCCCTTCAAAAGCGTGCTCGCTACTATGCCAAGTCGAGCGTTTCGCATCTTGGTGACAAGATAAACACACGCTGTTTTGCTTTTCGGCCGGAACAGGGGAGTTTGGCCCAAAAGTGATCATCGGTTCACGAACTTGTCCCTTTCGTGGATTGCGTTCGTGATTGTTCGCTGGGCCATGGCATGCTTCACACTGTTTATCATTCATTGGCCCATGCAGGTTTGCGGACTTGCCATGAATGTTGTCGAAAATACCCGTAGCAGGTTTGTCTGATGTATCGTCATGGCAACGAAGGCAGCCATCTGGTCCGCGGCGTGAATATTTCCCCTCGGAAAACTTGGTGTCTAATATGGTTTCAATTTCTTCTTGAGTTAACGTCGCCGCCTCGGGTTCTGGCTTGGCGACATCTTCCGAACTGACGGTGAAGATGACGCCTAACCCAAGTATCCCAGCTACCAACCACCGCAGAAACATTGCTTTCATAGCTCTTCCTTTTCTTATCCTTAATTGTCAAAGCATTGTGTTCAATGACGAATTCAACGGTAGTCGTATACCTTGTGAACCTTATCTACCCCTTGTGACTGACCAATAGCATGGCAAGTTGCACATTGCTCGGAGCCCATGGCTTGTGCTGCTGTGTCTGCTCCAAATACCGCGCCGTGATTCAGCATATGGTTCAGAGGCGCATCTCCTGCCACGGTATCCGGGTCAGCATTAGCTAAAGATGACTCTAAGTGACACGCGCCACAGGCGACTAATGCAGGACTAAAGTACTTACCACTTGCCAGAGAAGGGCGCGTATTTTGTTGGCTAGGTAAGTTGTATTGAGCATTGGTATGGCAGGCCTCACAGTTGTTGACTGCGCCAGGGAAAGGCGCTTCACCGCTATGAGCGGAGCCAAAGGCATGGAATGAGTGCACGTGGTACTTTAGATCAGCCGCCATTCCAGGATAAAACGCAGAACGTTCAGAGTTATGGCAATTTTTACATTGTTGGAAGTTGGTTGCGGCATGCGGATGCTCACCAAGCTTATGGATAGTCAGCTCTTTGTGACAATCGTTACACGATGAAATGTCCGCGCCCACTGGCAGTTTGTGTTGCTTGTTGATACCAGACACATCAAACGAGCCGGATGCGTTATTGGCGGCAATGACGAAAGGCGATTTGATAAGATCGATGCCTTCAAACGTGACGCATTCGGCGAGCTCGCCATCTCTACGGTTAGCGCAAAGTGGCATGTCGGCGATGTTAACCGTCAACGTAGAGTTGGCGATTGGCTTAATCGCAGCGTCAGTGAAGTCTTTATGACACAAGAATAGGCCTTCTCCTTGAGCCTCACAGCCGTCACCAAGTGCGCCATCATCGGCGACGTTGAGACTGTTGTTTGCAACCATCGGGCCTTGGCCGTTATCCCAGTTCAGCAACAAATTGAGGTGCCCATGTTCATTAATGAAAGGGGTCAGTTCGTTGATGGATCCAATACCTGTGCCTGCTTGCGACACTCTTAGTTCAACCTCAAACTGGTCATCAATAAATCGCGCGCTTTCAACGTTGATTTCAAGCGAATCACGCGCTTTTGCAAGATTCTCTGAACGCATTACGTGAACCGTTTTAGCACTTCGGCTCGCGTCTTGGCCGATGATTGGATCGCCATTGTCGTCTCGGTCATAAGGTCGGTGACAGCCCGAGCAGGAGTTTTGTGGCTCGCCGTTTCTTACCCAAGCTGTACCGATTTGGTTATCATGCGCGCCTCTGTCTCGGTACAAGTGACAAGTCTCACAGGCAACTTGGCTTGGGTGTTCAAACCAATTGTTGGCGTCTGATGCTTTCGCGACATCGGTTGAATGGCAGGTTGTACAGTTGCGGGCATCTTGCGGGAAAGGGTTGCCTTCAATGACTAAACCATTGATGTCGGTAACGAGCACGTCATTCTCGTCGACAGGCTGTTTGTAAGTCTCGGTGTTATTTCTGTCGCTACCTAATTTGAAAACATTACCGTGGTATTGATGAACAATGGCAGCGAGAGGGCGTCTGGCTGGCGCAGCGCCAGGGTTACTGTCATTGTGGCAAGCGGTACAAACGGCAATGTTGTTATCAATTGAGCGATAACCCGGTCCATGATGAAGCGGTTCGCCCATATGGCAGTTTTCGCAGGTGCCTTTTTCTATTACATTGCGAGAGACAACCGCATCTGAACTTTCTTGCGGCACCCATTCAAACACGTAGGTAAAACCGTTGCCTTGCTCGCCATACGCCATGACGATTCGGTGGAGTTTATCCGCATCCCAAGCGATAAAACCATTGTTGCTAGAAGAGTCGGCAGTATAAGGATCGGACACTTTCAAAACGTCAGGAATGGCAAACGTGTAGCGATACCCCTCGTCTGTTTTTACTAGTGTTCCATCCCAAACACTCTCCATGCTGGCACGGTTATTTGCGGTATTACTTGAGTGATGGAAACTCTTCCAATAAGTGTTGCCATGGCGCCCATTGAAGGCAAAGGCTGGATCGCTCGAGTTTTGTGTATCGACACGAGAAGGCATTGCTTTAAGAAGTGCGATGCGAAAATCTTTCGTTTCGTCTAGCTCATGAGGTCTGCCACTGCCGTCTTTGACGGTAAAATTGACCACCAGTTTGGTTTCTCCGGTTTCTTGAGTGACCAATGATGGCTTGGAAACACTTATCTCGAAATCACCAACTGCAGGTGGCGGTGTATTCTGATCGTTTTTGCTGTCTGGACCACATCCGGTGAGCAGTAAAATAAAAAATATTAATGTAGCGATCGACTTTAAACCGTTCATAGTCCCTCTCGATTCGTCCTAAAGTAAGTGGGAATGCATGGGAATGGTTGAATATTCCAATAAACGATTGATTGAAATATTAATTTTATATTCAAGACAAAAGAAAAATATCCATATTTACATCGCTTGAATAAATCGAAATACATGGCTTGTAAGAGTATAGACGCAATATGAAATATTATTAAAATAAACCGCTATTTTTGTGTGTGAATTTTGGGGTTGAATTTATTATCATTTTAAATCAATTGTTTGGGTTGGATTTTCTGCGATTTAAGAGGTCGGCGCAGAAAAAGTAAGGGTATTGAACTACGCTACTTTAAATAGTTGACGGCTTAATATTTTTATCTTGGATATCGTTGGTTTTAAGTCGCATTTATAAATTGATTTTCTTATCGTTTATTCGTTGTCTGGTTTTGATTAATAAAGATAATTACTACGGAGTCAGTCTAATATGCACCAACTAATTAAATTCTCTCTAAAATTTTCCTCGGTGTTAGTCATTAGCTCAGTTTTGGCCTCCCACAGTTTAGCGTCACCAAGTGAGCTAATTTCAAAATACGAATGTGAAGCTTGTCATGGGCCAAACGGTGTTAGCTCAGACACGAATATTCCTACCATCGCAGGGATTCCCGAGTTCAACTTTTTTGACCAGATGTTGCGTTACCTTGAAGGCAGACCCTCAGCTTCGGTTAATCACGTATACGGAGACACGAGAAAAAAAGGCGACATGGTGTCGATAGTTAAATCTTTATCTGAGGCGCAGATTGAAGAGTTAGCAAAACATTATGCTGGGCTTGAGTTTGTGCCAGCTAAACAGTCTTTTGATCAAGCGTTAGCGATGAAAGGTAAGGCTATCCATGCGAAAAGCTGCGAGAACTGTCATTCGGATGGTGGCAGTAACGCTCTGGATGAAGCTTCGATTTTAGCTGGTCAGCAGAAGGGCTATCTCGCCACTGCGTTGCAACAGTTTAAGCAAGGGAAACGCTCCGTTGATAAAAAAAATGGATGAGGCGTTCAAAGGGCTTAGTGCCGATGATTTAAACGCGCTCGTAGAATACTATGCGAGTTATCGCTAGCGCTGCTTTGGGATGAACACCAATGAGTTTATGGCGTAAACCAAACAGAAAATGGATGCTCGGCATACCAATTGGTGGCTTATTGGCGTTTATCTTTGGTGGGGCGGCCCTCAGTGTTTTTCACTTTGGTATGGATTACACCAATCGCAACGAGTTTTGTTACAGTTGCCATATTGGGATGGATACGATAGTTGAGGAGTACCAAGCATCTCCACACTTCAAAAATGCTCAGGGTGTGGTTGCCGCTACGTGCAGTGATTGCCATGTCCCTAGGGAGTTTTTTGCTAAAATCGCATTGAAAATCGTCGCTACAGCCGACATCTATCACAAACTGACTGGAGAAATTACGTTAGAGAACTTCGAGGCGAAGCATCGTCCGAGGTTGGCTGCTGAAGTCACACAGCAGTTTATCGAGAATAAATCAAAACAGTGTCGATATTGCCATTCCGTTGACAAGATGGATTTCGAAGCGCAAGGACGAACCGTTGCGCGTCGACATCAAATGATGGAAAGTCGAGAGCAATCGTGCATTGATTGCCATGCGGGGATTGCTCATCACCTACCTATTTCTCTAGATTCTCCAGAGACTGTCCCACCTGAGGAGTAATACTGATACTTTCGGCTTCTTTCGCGATGGCTTTGACCATGCCTTTGAATATGAATAGATGGGCTGGCATCATGGCAAACCAGTAAAGCAGCCCGAGAAACCCCTGTGGGTGCCACCAAGCGGTGATATCCAGTTCTCGTTCATCACCATGGTCTTTGATGGTAATTTCTAAACGTCCAAGCCCTGGGCCTTTCATCCCAAAAAACAGTGAGAGGAACTGATTTTCTTCGCAGCGAATCACTTTCCAAGAGTCAATATAATCGCCGACTTTGAGCTCCGGCCCCGGAGGAGAAACGCGAATCGGTTTCCCGCCACCAAAAAAGATGTCGAGCCATTCGCGTGTGCGCCACAAAATGTTGGCAAAGTAATAGCCTTTTTCACGACTCCCGATTTTTTGAGCCACTTTCCATAATGCCGCAGCGGAGGCTTGAGTTTTTATGCTCGCACCGGCTTGTTTAGGGTAGTAGCCATACCCCGGTTGCCATCGACGAAGTGCCGCTGGCTCAAAGCCCCAAACATTACTGCGCACAAACGTGCCTTCATCTTGGATGGTATCGGATACCGCTTGCTCGTAGCTGATCAGCGTTTGCGGAAATCGTGCTTCAATCGCTTTGGAATCGGCAATGTAGTCATGCTCTAACCCCGCGAGTAATGCTTTGCCGATGTTTGCTGGTACAGAGGTGACCAAGCCGAGCCAGTACGATGCCATTTTGGGGGTAAGCAACGGTGTCGACCACAGCCGATAAGGCTTGTTGGTGATTCGGCAAATGACTTTAAACTGCTCGCGGTAGCTGAGTGTATCTGGCCCACCAACTTCATAAATTTGGCTTTCTTCTGGGGGTGATGCTTCGGCCAACTGCAATAAATAGTGATTGAGGTTGGGTAGGGCAATAGGGTTGGCTTTTGAGTCGACCCATTTAGGCGCGATCAAAATAGGTAAGTTGTAGACAAAATCTCGCATGATCTCGAAAGCCGCGGAGCCGGGGCCAATGATGACGCCAGCACGCAATTCAGTTACTGGAACGCCAGACTGTCGGATAATTTTGCCCGTTGCTTTGCGAGCGGCTAAATGGCGCGAGTTTCCGGTTTGCGGTTGGATGGCACTTAAATAAATGACATGTTTGACACGGCTTTGCTCCAATGCGTATTTAAAGTTCAAAGCAAGGTTTAGTTCGTATTCAACAAAGTCATCGCCTTGTGCCATTCCGTGTACTAGGAAAAATACCAAGTCAAAATCGTTCACCACAGCGAGCGTGGCTTCTGCGTCGGCTAGGTCCAGATACCGCAACGTTAAATTAGGATGGGGCCGAGTCCTTGACTCCAAATAATCGATATGTCGCGCTGCGGCCGTGACGGCGTAACCTTTATCTAAGAGTAACGGAAGAAGTTGAGAACCAATGTAACCCGAGGCGCCTAGCACCAACACCTTTTTCATTATCTGTCCTTTTAATCGTTGGTGGAATAAACACCACAGAGTATAATCATGAGACACTTTTCCCATTCTATCAATAAGTTGTCGTTGGAGCGCTTGTGACTTTTCTCTCTCAACTCTCAATACATGCAGATAAAGCATTCTTACGTCGCTTATTCGCGATCGCGCTACCAATTACACTGCAAAGCATGATGTTTTCTAGCCGAAGCCTCGTCGATGTGCTTATGCTCGGCCAACTTGGTGAGGCTGAAATAGCCGCTGTTGGGGTAGCGGCGCGCGCGACGTTTGTTACTACCATCATGTTAGTTGGGGTGACGACGGGTGGTGCATTACTGACCGCACAATATTGGGGGGCAGGCGATAAAGTCGGGGTACGTCGCAGTACCGCTTTAACATGGATGATAGCCATGGTGTTTGCCGCCATTGCCGTTGCTTTGTTTGTTATTTTCCCACAGCCAGTCATGAAACTGACGACAGACTCACAAGAAGTGATTGGGTTAGGGGCCAGCTATCTAATTATTTCATCCGTTAGCATGTTTGCTGTTGCGTGTGTCGCTAGTATGTCGGTGGGGTTGAGAGCGATGCACCAACCGGGGCTGAGCACATTTTTTAGTGGTATAGGCATTCTGTCTAATGTTTTCCTCAACTGGGTGTTAATTTTTGGTCACTTAGGTTTTCCTGCTTTAGGGATTACAGGGGCAGCCATTGCAACGGTTATCAGTGGCGCTATCGAAGTCGGTTGTCTATTTGGCTATTTATGGCTGAAGAAACACATAATTGCATTTGGTTGGGATGATATACGCGCAGGTTTGGTTGTAGACAAAATAACGCGTTTCTTGAGCCTTTCCTTACCGACCACGTTTAACTTTTTGGCATGGGCTGGTGGATTGTTCGCTTACCATGCCATCATGGGGCAAGCGGGTGTGCAAGGTTTGGCAGCGTTGTCGGTGATGACGCCCGTTGAGTCAATCGCTCTCGCTATGATGATTGGCCTATCGAATGCAGCTGCGGTTTTAGTGGGTAACCAACTCGGCGCGAAAAACTTTGAACCTGTGTATTACCAAGCTTGGGCTACGGTCATTTTGAATGTGTTTATCGCATTTGTGGTCGCTGTTGTATTGATAGTGTCCAATCAATGGATCCTTAATGCGTTTAGTGCACTGACAGCGGATACTCGCCAGTTAGCTGAACAGTTTATGGTGATTCTTGCTTTAGGTGTCGTATTACGCTCGGTGCCGATGATGGTCATTGTTGGGGTATTACGTGCGGGTGGTGACGTGAAGTTTTGTTTGTATCAAGACATTCTTGCGCAGTGGGTGATCGGGATTCCACTCGCGGCATTTGCAGCGATTCAGCTCGGTTGGGAGCCACAATGGGTTTACTTACTCTTTTTGACCGAGGAAGTTGTGAAATGGACGATTTGTTTGCCAAGAATGGTGAGCCGAAAATGGATGAAAAACCTTATCGGTCAATAGAGGTAAATAGCGTTTACTGCAGCTGCAAAAATCTGCTCAATACGTCAACAAAATTAGGAACAGAAAGTGAATCGAGTTGCATTTGTACTCTCATAGTGTGATCAAGCATTCAAAATACTTTCTACTAACAGGATTTTAGTGTAGATTCTGATCCCAATTTTTAAATACCATCCGAGCGGCATAATCAATGTTAAAACTGTCAGACCTATGTAAAGGCTATGTAGACGGGGGAGAATTTCACCCTGTATTACAAGGGGCAGAATTAACATTACAGCAAGGTGACCAAGTCGCTCTGATGGGAGAAAGTGGTTCGGGTAAAAGTACTTTGCTGAACTTAATTGCCGGACTGGATACTGCAGACTCTGGTGAAGTTCAGTTTCCAAATTTTGCCATGCATGATGCGCCAGAGCATTTGAGAACCCTTTATCGCCGCAACAATATTGGTAATATCTTCCAACAGTTCAACCTGCTTCCTACGCTCAATATTGCCGACAATATTCGTTTTTGTCGTCAGTTAAAAGGCTTGCCAGAAGATAAAGAGTTGTGGCGTCAAATTCTTTCTGCTCTGGATTTAATGCCTCTGCTAGGCCGCTACCCGGAAGAAGTATCTGGTGGTCAGCAACAACGTGCTGCTATTGCTCGTGCACTCTATATGGAACCTAAAATTCTACTCGCTGATGAGCCAACTGGTAGCCTAGACGAGCGAAACGCAGAAGCGGTAATGCGCTTATTGACGAGTCTCGCTCGCCAACTGGAATGCACTTTATTGTTGGTGACACACAGTGAAAAAGTGGCGGCCCATATGGAAGGTAAGATTCGACTTCAAGGAGGGCAACTGCATGTTATGGCCCGTAGTTAAGGCACTACTCGGTCATTACCGTCGTTACCCACTACAAATTATTCTTGTCTGGCTAGGGTTAACCTTAGGCGTGTCCCTTCTTGTTGGTGTTACTTCTATCAACCAGCATGCAAAACAAAGTTATGCGACAGGAGAAAAGCTTTTCTCCAATCCTTTGCCATACCGAATCCGAACTAAACACTCTGCCAATAAAATCCCTCAAGGTTTCTACATCCAGTTGCGTCGAGCTGGGTTTAACCAATGTGCGCCGTTTGACGTGCTGCATCTAGATGCTAAAACCGATATGAGCTTGATGCTGGTGGGGATTGATCCTGTCGCGATGATTCCATTGCAGCAAGGCAAATCTTTGGGTGAGATGCCCGTTTTATCATTAATGAAACCTCCTTATCCCATTCTAGTCAGTCAAGATTTGGCCGCTTACATGAGTTGGCAGGATGGGGACTTTATTGAGATGAATGACGGAAGTCGTCTCGGACCGATTCAAGTCGATAAAAACAAAATGCTCTCAGGGACTCGGCTGGTTACTGATATATCGTTGTTGCGTATGCTCAAGCGGAGCTCAGGTTTATCTGCGATTTCTTGTGGTGAAATGCCAGAGGAAAAACTAATAGCACTGAAAAACATGCTTCCCAATGGCATGACGCTCGTTAGGAATACGCGTACGGAGCTTGAGTCGTTAACTAACGCATTCCACATGAATCTCACTGCGATGGGGATGCTGTCATTTTTGGTCGGGTTGTTTATTTTTTATCAAGCGATGTCTTTGTCATTTATTCAGCGACAACGTTTGGTGGGTATTTTGAGACAGACGGGGGTCAACGGAACGCAGTTGGCTCAAGCATTGTTGTTAGAGTTATCGTTGCTCGTCTTTATTGCGTGGGCGTGTGGTAACTTTTTTGGTTTGATCTTGGCAAATGAACTGATCCCTGCAGTCTCATCGAGCCTGAGCGATTTATACGATGCCAACGTAGGCTTAACAATAGGATGGTCTTGGCAGTCCAGCTTATATAGTCTGATCATGGCAGCGATGGGCGCATTAATATCGTGTTTGTGGCCATTGATTCGTTTGTTGAAGTCACAGCCAATTCGTCTATCTTCTCGACTGTCATTAATGCGATTTGCAGGGCGTGAGTTCTCTTGGCAGGCTCTTGCTGCGTGTGCGTTTTGTGTCGCGGCAATCGCAGTGTATCAAGCACCGAAAACACAAGAAACTGGCTTTGCCATTATTGCGCTGATGTTGGTTAGTGTGGCCTTGTTTATGCCATTTATTATGTGGCATATGTTCCAGAGCTTTTCTTACACCATGCGTTGGGTACGTGTACGTTGGTTTTTTGCCGATGCGGCTGCAAGCATGAGTTATCGCGGTGTGGCAACAATGGCGTTTATGTTGGCACTGGCGGCAAATATCGGCGTAGAAACGATGGTAGGCAGTTTTAGGGATACAACCGATAAATGGCTCAGCCAGCGATTAGCAGCGGATATTTATATCTATCCGACAAATAACTCAGCAGCTCGGATGAGTGCGTGGCTGCAAAACCAACCAGAAGTCAACTCGGTTTGGTGGCGTTGGGAAAAAGATATGCCAACCGAACATGGTGCTTTGCAAGTGGTGAGTACAGGCTCTTCTGAAGGTGAGCTAGATGCACTGACGGTAAAACTAGGTGTCCCGAATTACTGGTATCAACTGCACGCGACCAAGAGCTTGATGGTGAGTGAATCGATGGCCTTGAAGTTGGATATTCGCCCAGGAGACTTCATTAACTTGCAGGAACCACTGGGTGGAGACTGGCAAGTCGTTGGTGTTTATTACGATTATGGAAACCCGTATAACCAGGTGATGGTGTCGCACCGGAATTGGCTGTATGCATTTGCAGGGACGGGCAATGTTGGCCTTGGTGTAGTGTTAAAAGATAGCGTTAATGGGGAGGGGCTGAAAAATCGCTTAGAAAATGTATTCCGCCTCCCGCAAGACCGTGTGTTTGATAATGGTAATATTTATAGTCAGGCAATGAGGGTATTTGATCATACCTTCGCTATTGCAGGAACCTTGGGCAACATCACACTGATTATTGCTGTGTTTGGTTTATTCTTCGCGACATTGGCGGGCGAGTTGTCGCGGCAGCGGCACTTCTCTTTGCTGAGATGTATGGGGGTATCCGGAAAGGAACTTGTCGCATTAGGTGGTTTGCAGTTGTTTGTCTTCGGGGCCATTTCCGCGATTATTGCGGTGCCACTTGGTCTGGCACTTGCACACTTGATCGTTGATATTATCATTAAGCAATCATTCGGCTGGTCTCTGGAGCTTCAAACGATCCCTTGGGAATACGCTCAAACTATTGCTTGGGCGATGCTTGCCATCATGATTGCTGGCGCATTGCCAGTTATTAGAATGATTAAGAGTACGCCAATGAAGTCATTAAGGGATGCGTTGTAATGAAAAAAGTGGGCTCTAAAAAACGCTTGTTAGTTTCAACGATGATTGTTATTACGTTTGCCTTTTTGACCGGGGCTGCTTTTTACTCAACTTTTTGGTTGGAAGCGACAGCGACACAAGAAAGCGAGCTTAATTCTATTCTAACGCGTGAAAATCAAACGATTTTCGAACCTGTATTACCTGACGAGCATGTCTCTTTACCGTCAGACTTTCGCTTTCATCCCGAGTACCAACATGAATGGTGGCACTACTTTGCGAAACTGAAAGATGAACAAGGGAAAATATACAACGTTCAATGGAGCTACTTCAGGGTCGCGACGGATGAGCGAGAAACCAGCGGATGGCAAAACCCTCAACTATATATTTCACATGTTGTCGTTAGCCATGGTTCGCACGTCTGGAAAGAGCAACGTGTAGCGAGAGGCGGGATAGGCCAAGCTGGCATGACTAATCGTCCTTTCAGGTTATGGATTGATAATTGGACGTGGCGTTCACTTGGTGCAACGCCTTTCCCTGGTAACTTGAATGTGACTACCGATACGTTTGGTTTAGATCTTAATACTATGACAAATGGCCCCTTTGTCGTGAATGGAGACAAAGGTTTTCAGGTTAAACACGCGTTGCAATCTGTTGCCTCTTTCAGTTTTAGTGCGCCATTTTTAAAGGTGAAAGGGAGTTTGAACATTAATGGCAAACGCTTCTCTGTTGCTGGCTCTGCTTGGGCTCAGAAAGAGTGGGGCAGTGGCTTAATTGGTGAAGGGCAACAGGGGTGGGATTGGTTTGTATTCAATTTAGATGATGGTCGAGCACTGACAGTCAGCCGCTACCGCCACCATGGACAAACACCGCATGTGTTTGGCACCTTGTCCACACGCTCAGGTAAAGTCATCAATCTCTCAGACGATGATATCAGTATTAAACCAATGCAAGTGACCAGTTTATCAAATGGAAGAAGGCTGCCTTTGCAGTGGATTATTAATATTCCAAAGCATCAAATTAACTTGACCACTCGTATTATCAAATCAGATATGTGGCTTCCTTTTGTTATACCGTATTGGGAAGGTCCTACCTTAGCTTCTGGCTCCAACGAGGCTTGGGGCTTTATGCAGCTCACTGGTTATTAAATTCTGATAAAAGCCACCCCAATGGGTGGTTTTTTAGTGGATGAAACTTCCTGAATTTTTCTCAAAAGTATGGGGTTATCATGACAGTACATGCCATGTTATGCTGATTTTCTCATAATCTTGATAAACATTTGGCGCGATAACAACAAGTACGCGCTGTGATCAAAATTGAGTGTTATGTTGGAAAATACGATGTATAGTAAACTTCATATCGGAAAAATCGAAGTTTATACTCTGAAGAAGCGATTATTCTAAAGTTTTCGACCGCTATACACTCTTATCATTCTTTGTTAATCGTTTATTAAGATAATAAATATAAGGACGAAACCATGAACGATGTCATTCGTGACTTTTTCAAAATGGAATCAGCTGGTGGTATTCTTCTCGTGATTGCCGCGGCAATTGCGATGACCATTGCTAACTCACCGCTGGGCGAAACTTATCAATCTGTACTGCATACTTATGTATTTGGTATGTCAGTTTCTCACTGGATTAATGACGGCCTAATGGCTGTTTTCTTCTTACTCATTGGCCTTGAAGTTAAGCGAGAGCTGCTTGAAGGTGCGTTAAAATCAAAAGAAACCGCAATTTTCCCTGCGATTGCAGCGGTTGGCGGTATGTTAGCTCCTGCTCTTATTTACGTAGCCTTTAATGCCAACGATCCTGAGGCGATTTCTGGTTGGGCAATTCCAGCGGCGACAGATATCGCTTTTGCTTTAGGTATCATGGCGTTATTAGGTAAGCGTGTACCAGTAAGCCTAAAAGTGTTCTTGCTGGCGCTTGCTATCATCGATGATTTAGGTGTGGTTGTTATTATCGCGCTATTTTACACCGGTGACCTGTCGACCATGGCGTTGCTTGTTGGTTTCATCATGACTGGTGTCCTATTCATGTTGAATGCGAAGGAAGTAACAAAACTTACGCCATACATGATCGTCGGTGCGATCTTATGGTTCGCGGTGCTTAAATCTGGTGTTCACGCAACATTGGCAGGTGTAGTGATTGGTTTTGCTATCCCACTAAAGGGAAAGCAGGGCGAATATTCTCCACTTAAACATATGGAGCACGCGCTTCACCCATACGTGGCATTTGGTATTCTGCCTCTATTCGCATTTGCCAATGCGGGGATTTCGTTAGAAGGCGTATCGATGTCAGGTCTAACTTCAATGCTGCCACTCGGTATTGCTTTGGGTCTACTGGTTGGTAAGCCTCTAGGTATCTTTACCTTTAGCTGGGCAGCGGTAAAAATGGGCGTTGCTAAGTTACCTGAAGGCGTTAACTTCAAGCATATCTTTGCGGTATCTGTGTTGTGTGGTATTGGCTTTACAATGTCTATCTTCATTTCCTCTTTAGCGTTCGGAAATGTAAGTCCTGAATTTGATACCTATGCTCGACTCGGTATCTTAATGGGTTCGACGACAGCAGCATTACTTGGCTATGCCTTGCTGCACTTTTCTTTGCCTAAGAAAGCGCAAGCGTAAGATAAAAATGCGCTATTTTGTAAAGCCTCCCAATCGGGAGGCTTTTTTATACCCATAGTTCAGTACATCAGCGACTTAATAGCGACACTTTCGTATTGAGCGGATGTCTAGACCATGGAGATGAACGGAATCATCGAAAAAGATAGGTTGGTAGATCTGCGGGCGAAAAAAAGCCCAGCCGAAAATTTGACTGGGCGGATACAAACATAGGAGTTAATAAGAAAAAAGCAGCAACGTAACAATTAGATGGAAACAAGTTTGACGGCCAGTGAAACTTAAAATGCCCTAGTTGTTACATTTATTCAGACCGAGCCTTTTCCAAACAGTTCCATTTTTTTTCAAAAAAAATTCGATTTAATTCTTTCTGCCCGCTTGTATCGTAAAGAAGTAAGAGAAGAGGCGAACAGCGTAACCAACTTAATGGCGGTTTGAAACTCGATAGCTCTCTTTTCTATAGTAGCTATAAACTTAAATTGCATTTCAAACCAGCACCTCCTGCTCCGACCGCCTAACGACATTGCTAGCGTTTCAAATACGATGGTTTGCGAAACTTGGTCATTTTCTTCAGGCGAGCATCATTTGCTTATTAGACTTAAATTCAAAAGATTAGATCACACCTTCTAAGTTCTGGTCAGACCAATTGGTGAAAGTGTGATGTTAATCATTTGTTAATCTAAAGTTTCAGGAGTATATTTTCAAACAGTTGTTTAATACGAGTGATTAAAATGGCCCCGAGAACATCAACAAAAGAAAAAATACTCGATGTCGCAGAAGGACTCTTTGCTGAACATGGTTTTAATGATACTTCGCTAAGAACGATAACAGGTAAAGCGAACGTCAACTTAGCATCGGTAAATTATCACTTTGGCGATAAAAAAACGCTAGTTAGAGCGGTTTTAGATAGATACCTAGAAGCGCTCATGCCGAGCATTAAAACCTCACTAATTGAGTTAAATACGCGTGATAGCTACGACATGGACGACGTCTTTGAGTCATTGCGTTTACCTTTGCGTACATTAAATGATGTGCGCCCCAATGGTACTGCATTATTCATGTTGTTAATTGGCCGTGGTTACACAGACGTACAAGGTCATCTGCGTTGGTTCATCACCACTCGATATGAAGAGGTACTTAACCTCTTCACCTTCTCGATAATGAAGGCAAACCCGGAACTATGTGAGGAGCAACTGTTTTGGCGACTGCACTTCACGCTAGGTACCTGCGTATTTACGATGGCTTCAAGCCAGGCTCTTTCGGAGCTTGCTGAAAGTAAATTTGAAAAGGAAGTCGATGTGAAATCTGTCGTCGATTTGCTGATTCCTTATTTGTCAGCAGGAATGTCAGCGAAGCAGTTGGCACAAGACAAATAAGAAAGTTAAACCAATAATAAAATTATGCCCAGAGCGGTTACGTGAACAAAAGGATCTGAACTATGAGCTCTCTACGAAGAAAATGGATTAGTGACCCAGCTTTTAAAGTGTTCAAAAAAGTATTGCCACCTCTCTCTAGCACCGAGAAAGAGGCGATGGAAGCGGGTAGTGTGTGGTGGGATGCCGAACTATTTTCAGGCAAGCCTAACTTCACTACATTGCACCATTATCCAACGCCGACACTGACAGCAGAAGAGCAGTCATTTATGGATAATGAGCTTGAAACCCTGCTAGAAATGCTTGATGACCAGAAGATTGTCAAAGAGGACAGGGATTTACCGCCTGAAGTATGGGAGTACTTACGTAAAGAGCGATTTTTCTCACTGATTATTTCAAAAGCGTATGGTGGTCGTGAATTTTCCGCTTTAGCGAACTCAACCATTGTTTCTCGTATTGCGACTCGTAGCATCAGCACCGCTGTATCGGTAATGGTACCGAACTCTCTTGGTCCAGGTGAGCTTTTATCGCACTATGGCACGCAAGAGCAAAAAGATTACTGGTTGCCTCGTTTAGCTGATGGTACCGACATTCCTTGTTTTGCATTAACAGGGCCTGAAGCGGGATCTGACGCCGGTGGTATACCAGATCAGGGCGTAGTTTGTTATGGCACTCACGAAGGCAAAGAAGTGCTTGGCGTGCGAGTTAGCTGGAATAAACGCTACATCACACTTGCGCCAGTGGCGACAGTGCTCGGATTAGCATTTAAGCTACAGGATCCAGAAGGGCTACTTGGTGATAAGAAAGAGGTTGGAATCACATGTGCGCTGATCCCCGCTGACCATGAAGGTGTCGAGATAGGCGAGCGCCATGATCCTCTGGGTTCTGCATTTATGAATGGTCCGACTCGTGGTGAAGATGTCTTCATCCCTATGGACTGGTTGATCGGTGGCGCTGATTACGCAGGTAAAGGTTGGCGTATGTTGGTTGAGTGTCTTTCTGCTGGTCGTGGTATCTCTCTCCCAGCGCTTGGCACAGCGATTGGTCATCTTACTACACGTACAACCGGTGCTTATGCTTACGTGCGTAAACAGTTTGGTATGTCGATCGGTAAGTTTGAAGGTGTCGCAGAAGCAATGGGGCGCATTGGTGGTCTTACTTACCTACTAGAAGCGACACGTACGCTGACGACGACTTCTCTCGATATGAAAGAAAAACCTGGGATTGTAACCGCGATTGCCAAGTACCACATGACGGAAATTGCGCGTACTATTCTAAATGATTCGTTTGATATTCATGCAGGTCGTGCGATTCAAGATGGCCCAATGAACTATCTTGCTAAACACTACCTCGGTATCCCAGTTGCGATCACTGTTGAAGGCGCGAATATTCTGACTCGTAACCTGATGATATTTGGTCAAGGTGCGACTCGTTGTCACCCATATGTACTGAAAGAAATGGAAGCCGCGGCGAATCCAGATTCTGAACAAGGGGCGAAAGAATTTGACAACTTGCTCTTTAAACACATCAAACATGCGTTAGGCAATACATTTGGTGCATTTGGCGCGGCGCTAACTGGTTCTCGGTTTGTAAAAGCGCACATGAGTGGCCCAACACAGCAGTACTATAAAGAAATCACAAGATTAAGCCGAGCGCTTGCCGTTAGTGCTGACTTCGCGATGTTAACACTAGGCGGTGATTTGAAGCGTAAAGAAATGATTTCCGCACGTCTGGGTGATGGCTTAAGTTATCTATATATGGCGTCTGCCGCACTGAAAAAGTATGAAGATGAAGGACGTCAACAAGGCGATCTAGATTTTGTCCACTACGCCGTGCAACATTGTTTGTATAACGCATCTAAGTCATTAAATGAGGCTTATACCAACTTCCCTGTGAAATACGTTGGCGGTGTGCTGAAAGGGTTATTGTTCCCACTTGGCAATCATTTCAATAAGCCAAGCGATGAACTGTGTGTGAATCTGGCGGAAGCGATGATGACGCCAGGAGCACAACGTGATCGACTCACGCATCTTTGCTACATCGGAAAATCCGACGACGACAGCGTAGGCTTAATGGAGAATGCCTTCCTCGCAATGTACGAAATCAAACCATTAGAGCGTAAGCTTATGAAGGCGGCGAAGGATGGGAAAGTGGCTCGTAAAGGTCTGCTACACGACCGTCTGCAGCAAGCATTTGAAGCAGGCGTGTTAACTGAGCAAGAAATTGACCAAATCATGGCGGCAGACAAATTGCGTTACAAGGCGATTCAAGTTGACCACTTTAGTCATGACTTTTCTGAAGTACGAACCGATTGCCCAAAAAAGTCGCATTTGAACCCGGCGGCATAGTAAACCGTTAATACTACGAAAAGCACCTCAATGAGGTGCTTTTTTGTGTTCTTGCTGAGTGGATGTTGGGATAGTGCTCCAACCACTTGCCTTTTCAGAGTATTTTTACAGAAATTAGATGCGAAATCCCGACGAAACTTTTATCCTAACAAGGTTTTTTAAAGGAAGTTGAATATGATCATCAAACCTAGAATTCGTGGATTTATCTGTACTACAACGCACCCTGTTGGTTGTGAAGCTAACGTAAAAGAACAAATTGCGTACACTAAAGCGCAAGGCCCAATCAAAAACGCACCTAAGCGCGTTCTTGTTGTCGGTGCATCAAGTGGCTACGGTCTATCTTCTCGTATCGCTGCGGCATTTGGTGGCGGTGCATCAACTATCGGTGTTTTCTTCGAAAAAGAAGGTACTGAGAAGAAACCAGGTACGGCAGGCTTCTACAATGCAGCTGCTTTTGAAAAGCTAGCGCGTGAAGAAGGCCTGTACGCAAAAAGCCTAAACGGCGACGCTTTCTCAAATGAAGCGAAACAGAAAACTATCGAACTGATCAAAGAAGATTTAGGTCAGATCGATATGGTGGTTTACTCACTGGCTTCCCCAGTACGTAAAATGCCAGAAACTGGCGAGCTAGTTCGTTCAGCGCTTAAGCCTATTGGTGAAACTTACACATCAACTGCCGTTGATACCAACAAAGATGTGATCATCGAAGCAAGTGTTGAGCCTGCAACAGAAGAAGAAATCAAAGACACAGTAACCGTTATGGGCGGTGAAGACTGGGAACTTTGGATTAATGCACTGTCTGATGCTGGTGTTCTTGCTGAAGGCTGTAAGACAGTCGCGTACAGCTACATTGGTACTGAGCTAACTTGGCCAATCTACTGGGATGGCGCACTAGGTAAAGCGAAAATGGACCTAGATCGTGCGGCGAAAGCGCTAAACGACAAGTTAGCAGCGACAGGCGGCAGTGCAAATGTTGCTGTACTTAAATCTGTTGTAACTCAGGCAAGTTCCGCAATTCCTGTTATGCCACTGTACATTGCAATGGTATTCAAGAAAATGCGCGAAGAAGGCGTACACGAAGGCTGTATGGAACAAATCTACCGTATGTTCAGCCAACGTCTGTACAAAGAAGATGGTAGCGCAGCAGAAGTGGATGAGATGAACCGTCTACGTCTGGATGACTGGGAACTTCGTGACGACATTCAGCAGCACTGTCGTGAGCTATGGCCTCAAATTACGACTGAGAACCTAAAAGAACTGACTGACTACGTAGAGTACAAAGAAGAGTTCTTGAAACTATTTGGTTTCGGTGTTGAAGGCGTAGATTACGAAGCGGATGTAAATCCAGCGGTTGAAGCTGATTTTATCCAAATCTAATCGAATGACTGATTAGACAACCGATATACAAAAGGCGCTCATTGAGCGCCTTTTTTGCTTTCATCAGTCAAAGTTATTAACTTAATATTATCAGGATTGTACCTGCCAACGTCATCAGAATATTGGCAATCGCATAGGTACCCGCATAGCCAAGAGCTGGGATGGTGGATTTAGCGTAGTCGTTGACGACATCCATAGCTGGGGCACAAGTTCGGGCACCAATAATGGCACCGAAGAGCAGGGCACGGTTCATCTTGAGTATGTGTGCGCCCACTAAATAGGCCAATACCACAGGCACAACACTAACAATGAATGCTAAACCAATCACTTTTGGACCAACTTGAGTCAAGTGCTCGAACATCTTTCCGCCTGCACTTAGACCTATTCCCACCATAAAGAACATCAAACCCAAATCTTTGACCATATTCAGCGCCCCCTGCGGGACATAGCCGAAAGTAGGGTGATTTGCTCGTAAGAAACCAAGTGTAATACCAGATAACAAAAGACCTACCGCGTTACCCAAGCTGAACGAAACCTGGCCGAATGTCATCGTGATGAGGCCAAACAGAATACCCAGAATAAAGAAGCTGCAAAAAGCGAGTAAATCGGCCATTTGACTGTGGATCGAGATGAAACCGATTTTTTCCGCGAGTCCATGTACTCGGCTTTTCTCGCCGCTCACCTGAAGGACGTCACCTTTAGCGAGCACAATGTCTAAATCCATCGGCATTTCTATTTGCGCACGTACCACGCGGTTTAAGAAACAGCCAAACTCAGATAAGTTTAAATCAGATAAACGCTTGCCTGCGATAGCGTCACTTTTTACGACAATTTCTTCTTCAACGATGCGCAAATCAAGCAAGTTACGATCAAATACTTCTTTACCGTTGCGGAAGCTAGGATCCAAGCGAGCATGGCTATCAGGGAAGCCAACCAGTGCAATTTCATCACCTTCTTGCAAAATAGCATCACCATCTGGATGGGCGAGAATACCGTTACGGCGGATTCGCTCAATGTAACAGCCAGTTTGACGATAAATGCCTAGTTCACGCAAGTTCTTGCCGTCAGTCCAGTCAATCAATTCTGGACCGACTCGGTAAGCACGAATAATCGGTAAGTACACTTTTCTTTGGCTTGAATTTCCAAGGCCACGTTCTTGAGCAATTTGCTGCGCAGAATCAGACAGGTTCTGCTTCTGTAGTTTTGGCAATAGCTTCGCGAACATGATCATGCTAATTAAGCCGACCAGATAAGCCATCGCGTAACCCACGGATAGATTTTCTAATACCAAAGAAAAATCCATATTGCGCGGTATAGTCGCAAGGCCAGAGTTAAGAGCGTCTTGTGCACCAACCAGTACAGGTGTTGCTGTCAACGCGCCAGCCATCATACCGGCTGACAAGCCAAAATCGAGGCCGAAATAGTGGCTCAAGCCATACGTTAAGCTGACTGCGGACACGAGAACGGTCATACTTAAGATAAAGTAATGCTTACCATCTCTGAAGAATATGCCAAAAAAGTTTGGTCCAGCTTCAATGCCAACGCAATAAATAAACAGCATAAAGCCAATGGTTAATGCTTCTGCATTGAATGAGAAGCCAAGGTGACCCATTACCAACGAGGTAATTAGAACGCCTATGGAGTTGCCTAGTTGTAATTTGCCAAATCGGATTTTTCCGATGGCAAGGCCAATGGCTAATACGACGAAGATTAGAAGGATAGGGTTTTGCTCAAGAAGGTATACGACGTCTATGTTCACTGTGTGGCTCGGTAAAGTGTGTGCCAAAAAGATTAAGAATTGCGAATTGTAACTAAATATAGCAAAAAGATAAGTGAATTTTTTTAGGTTTTACCATTAGTTGACGTAAGGTAATAACCAACTGAAAAATAATAAAAAAGCCGCGTGAAGCGGCTTTCTTAAAAACTGTCTTGATTACTCGTCAAATAGACCTAGGTGCTCTTTCGCGTATGCTTCGAACTCGTCGCAGCCACCGATGTGCTCTTGGTCGATAAAGATTTGAGGAACAGTTTCAACTGGTTTACCAACTGTTTTCTCAAGATCTGCTTTAGAAATGCCTTCAGCATGGATATCAACGTAACGGTAGTTGAAGTCGTCACGCTTCGCTTTTAGCGTTTCTGCGTGTTCTTTTGCACGAACACAGAAAGGACATGCAGGGCGACCAAAGATAACAACGAACATAATCTTATTTCTCCTAAATCTATTCTTTTTTGAAAGCGTACAAAACATAGCGGCTGAGTGCGCTCTCTTTTGTTGCAGTAACTATGCCCGATCCAGATACGGAAATAAAGCGGCAATTACCTCTTGGTTCTATAGGTGAAATCTATCGAATAAAAACTAAACGCGCTCCCTTATTCTATGGCTCTAAAGTATGTGAAGTGACGCATAAAAAACATACATTTTAAGGGGTTAATGATGGCAAGGTGGAATTGGTCAATTTTTTTTATTCAAAAACATAGCAATCTAATCTGGCTATACGCAAATGACTTCAACTCTTACATAAGTGTTAAATCAGAGGGCAAGAGGTTATTTGGGTATATTATTTTGGGAGGATGTGTATGTTTCAGTTTATGACTGCAACAAGGATTATATTTGGTGAAGGTGCACTTCAGTCTTCATTATCCGTTATCAACCAATTTGGCTACAGTGTTTTGCTGGTCACCGGGAAGGACACCCAACGAGCCACGCCCATCATTAACTACCTTAAAGCTCAAAATATGCGTTACCAACACGTAGCAATCAATGGCGAACCTTATATCACAATGGTAGAAGAGACCGCGGTACTCGGTAGAAAATTCCAGCCTGATATGGTGATTGCTATTGGCGGTGGCAGTGTCATCGATATGGGTAAAGCCCTAGCCGCTATTATTCCTAATCAAGGCAATGTTTACGATTACGTCGAAGTGGTAGGAAGAAACGTACCATTAAAGGCAAAACCTCTTCATTTTATTGCAATTCCTACGACAGCAAGCACGGGCTCAGAGGTGACTCGAAATGCGGTGTTGAAGTCTGGACAAGATAAAGTGAAAGTGAGTCTTCGAAGCCCTGATATGCTGGCAGACGTTGCCATTGTGGATCCGACGCTCACTTATGGAACCGATCAATACACATCCGGGCGTGGCGCGATGGATGCGTTCACTCATTTGATGGAAGCGTATGTGTGTGGTGAGCCAAACCCTCTTACAGATATGGTGTGCGAAGAGGGACTTCGTCGTTTAAGCCGTTCAGTGATTGCTGCTTGTAAGCAAGATAATCATAAGGCTCGCTCGGATTTATCATTCGCTGCGTTGCTCGGTGGCATGGCCATTACTAATGCCAAATTAGGTGCTGCGCATGGGCTTGCGTCGGCGTTAGGAGGTAAGTTAGATGCTCCCCACAGCGTGATCACGGCGCGTCTTGCACCGCACGTGATGCAGGAAAATATTAACGCCGCGAAGCTCGCTGGTAGGAATGATGTGATAAATCGTTATCGTAAACTTGCCCAACTGGTTACCGATCGTGCGAACGCGAATGAGCACGATGGGGTTCTTTGGGTAAATATGGTGTTAGATAAGTTAGCGTTGCCGTTACTTGGCCAATTCGGAGTATGCCAAACTTCTTTTGAACAAGTGGCGAACGATGCGCTTAAGTCGATGGCGATCAAAGGCAACCCGCTACCCCTTAATCAGGAACGTTTGATATACATATTGCAGCAAGTCTGTGATTGCAGTGGAGAGTGTGTGGCAGAGAGCACACAACACGTGAGCTCTGTAGAAGTGCTTGAATCAAGAACGGACTTATCGAGTGTGAACGACTTGGGTTGATGTATTGATCTAAAGCACATTGAAAAAAGGGGAGCGTTGAGCTCCCCTTTATTAAATCTTTCACTAAACAGCAGGACTTAGTACTGACTTAGTTTGTCATAGCGACTGTCTTTCAACGCATCTTTTACGCGTTTTAGGTTCTCACGGAAACCTGTACCACGGCGGAGTGTGAAGCCAGTTGCCAGTACATCAATCACCGTCATCTGTACAACTCGACTCGCCATTGGCATATAAACGTCGGTATCTTCAGGAATATCAAGCGTAATAGCGAGTGAACTTGCCTTTTCTAGCGGTGAGTCCTTTGCTGTTATCGCAATGACCGTCGCGCCGTTTTCACGAGCAAGGTTTGCTATTTCGACCTGACTCTTCGTTCGACCTGTGTGAGAAATAAGAACCACAACATCATTATCACTGCAGTTAATACAACTCATGCGCTGCATGACAATGTCTTCAAAACAAGTAATTGGAATGTTAAAGCGAATAAACTTGTTTTGTGCGTCTCGGGCTACAGAAGATGATGCACCAAGGCCAAAGAATGAAATGCGCTTCGCTTGCGTTAGCAAATCGACCGCACGGTTCACTTGCATTGGATCTAGGCTGTTTTTCGCGACATCTAAACACGCCATGGTCGATTCGAAAATCTTATGGGTGTACGCGTCTGGGCCATCGTCTTCTTCCACGTTACGGTTAACGTAAGGGGTACCGTTGGCTAGGCTCTGTGCCAAGTGAAGCTTAAAATCTGGAAAGCCCTTGGTGTCCAGACGACGACAGAAGCGGTTTACAGTGGGCTCACTAACATCAGCCATTTTAGCCAACGTTGCAATGCTTGAATGAATTGCAGTTTGTGGAGACGCCATAATTACTTCCGCAACTTTGCGCTCTGACTTACTGAAATTCTCCAGGTTTTTTTGAATTTTTTCTAATGTATTCATAGTGTTCACGAGGGTATAGAGAACAACTCGCTGGCTCTGTTAACGAAAGGAAACACGAAGATTCCAGAGTAGAGTGGGGCGTTAACGAAAACAACCAGCGCCATAGAATCAGTATAAACCTGATCTTCAATCAGTCTAAACCAATAACGGATACTATTTAGTGAGAATTTGACAGGCCTCAAACAAAATGTTGTAAAAACTACAGAATTGGATGTGTAATCGATGTTTTGTTGCGCCAGTCGCACGAGAATGATGTTTGAGTTACATCAAAACGAAAAAAAATTTCAAATTGATGTAACTCTTTCGGGCCATTAAGACGATTGGATATCAGTGACCACCTGCTGAATTCTTTCCATCAAATTTGGTGCTTGCTTGGCGATTTCACGCTGTTCATCAAGCACAGAACTCAAAATCTCTTTGGTCGTCAGCGGATTAGCCAAAACCACTCGGAACACAATTGTGTTCATGCGCTGCCATTGGTCTGGGTTCAGTCTTGTACGTGAAACAAACGATTTGCCCGTTTCGCGCTGACGCTTTTGAATAAACTGTGTTAATTCATTAATCAGTTCATTCAGTTGTTCTTTTTGTGAACCTTCCGCTTTTGCTAATGCCTCACGGATGAATGGCGGCAAGTAGCGGTACGTGAGGAGACAAAGCTCTGGTTCAGAAACCAATTCGAAATCATCTTGCTGCTTGATTAAATCTGCAAAGTAGCGAGCTTTTTCAATGCTTTGGTCTATCAGCAGCTCATAGCCAGGGCGGCTGATGATGTGCATTGCGGCATAGACTAACATTGCCATGCCCGAACGAGAGCCTTCTAATGTATGGCTGCCTAGGTCTTTTGAGCCTTTACGCAAGATATATTGAGCGTGATGCTCTATGGATTTCATTGCGTCAGGATCTTTGAACAGAACCATACCAGCGCCCATCGGGATGTAGAGTTGCTTGTGCGCATCAATGGTTACTGAGTCTGCCATTTCCACACCGTTAAGAAGGTGACGGTGGTGATTAGACATAAGTGTTGCGCCACCCCATGCGGCATCCACATGGAAATGACAACCGTGAGCTTGGCAGACTTCTGCGATTTCAGGTAGCGGGTCGACATTACCTGTCTCTGTTGTACCAGCTACACCAATAACAGCAATAGGCTTGATGTTTTGTTTCTCTAGTTCAACAATTTTCGCTTTAAGGTCGTCGACAATAATACGGTTGTTGGCATCCGTTTTAACCGCAACCAAGCCTTCTTGACCTAAACCTAGTACATCGGCTGCTTTCTTAAGGGAGTAGTGACCACGTTCAGACACCAATACCGCTAAGCCATCGTAGCCATAATGCTTCATGGCTTTAAATAGTCCTTCTTTCTCAACGCCTTTAAATGAACCATTGGCTCTTAACGCCTTGTTACGTGCTACCCAAAGTGCAGTGATATTGGCAATGGTACCGCCGGAGCAAAATGCGCCCAATGAGTGGTTTGCGCTATGCATCCACTGATCGTAAAACGTATCGCTCTGACCATAGATCAAGCGATGTAGCATGCCCAAAACTTGACGTTCAAGCGGGGTAAAGGCTTTAGAAGTCTCTATCTTTACCAGGTTTTGGTTTAAGGCGATCATGATCTTTGACAGTGGCATCAAGAAATAAGGCAGCGCCGATGTCATATGACCAATAAAGCTTGGTGAAGAAGTGTGAACGGAGTGCGACACCAAAGTGTCGAGTAAGTGTTCTGTATGATCTGACACGAACTCTGGCTGCTCAGGAATCTGAGCAGAAGAAAAGTCTTTTTCGATTTCGCGTAAAGGCTTTTCTTCTGCCACGATGTGTTCACGAAGAAATTGATTTAGATTTCGCGAGAGGCTCTCGTCAATTTTGGTTAACGTTGAGTCAGGACCTTCTGGGACAGTGAAGATCTTTAGCAAGCTCTCAAAGCTAACGTCAGCGGTTTTTTGTTCCTTAACCATAGCAAAGAATCTTTGTAGTTATTTTGGTAATGCGAGCGGCACAATCTAAACTAAAACGGGCGCAAAGTCCCGTTTTAATTGTTGAAACCCATGTTGCTGAAATGAAAATTTTAGGTGAAGGCTACAATCTTCGCATTAAAAAATCGTTGATTTTAATGTGTTAAAACACTCGGCGTTTTCGAGCATCCTCAACGATTAATTAATCACACTTCTGCTTTTCAATCTTCTCTATTGACTGATTGTACTTGTTAAGCGCGGTATCAATTTGTTGTGGATGGCTAAGCAGGTCGGCGAATGCTGAACGGAGTTCGTAGTTTTTTGGATGGTTAGTCGATTGACGGTCACTAAACGTTTGTTTTGCGACTTCACCTAACTTATCACTTCGGCTTGCTAGCTGCTTAACGTCGTGTTGTTCCAATTTTAGCCATGCTTCGATTGGTTGTTCTGTTGCAACACGGCTAGGATCGTTCTCTAGAAAATAGTGAACTGCTTCACGGTTTAATTCAAAGTGATGTTTACGGCCGTCCAAGAACCACTGGCTAACTTCTTTTAGATCTGGATACTGGGTAACCGTCAAATCAACAAGATCTTGATACCACTGTAGTGAGGCATCAACATAGCCGTCGTATTTGCTAGCAAGACATTGTTGATCTGCGGCAAACGTAAAAGTTGAGCTTGTAGCGAGGAGCGCTGCAACGACAAAGCGTTTCATTCTTCTTCCTTCTGGTTGTTATCCCTTTATTAACGCAAGGCACATAAGTTGATGTTTCACCCTTCTTTCTCTTTAGTCGTGATAAATCATTGGGCTAATTGATAAAAAGAAAGCGGATTATTGCCAAAATCTTGATCACTTTGACGTTAACTGGGTATTTGAATTTTTGCCGTATTGTAATGGATGTTAAAGCGAAAACCTGAGATCTAGCTAGCAAGTGATACAAAGAAAAGCATCATAACTGGTACCAGTAAACTCAAAATAAACCCACTAACGATGGCAACTGGGACACAACGCACACCACCTGTAGTCTGAATGACAGGTAGTGTAAAGTCCATCGCTGTTGCACCTGCATAACCAATTGCTGTGCACGGATAGCTGCGAATAAAGAGAGGAATGGCTACCAGCGCGACCAGCTCTCTCATCAATTCGATCAGGAAAGATGCTCCCCCAAACACGGGGCCAAAAGCGTCTCCCATCAAAATTCCTGCGAGTGAATACCAGCCAAAGCCTGAAGCCATCGCGAGGGCTTGATAGAGAGGAAGGTCCAAAAGTATCGCTGCAATAACGCCACCAAGCATACATGTTGCGATCACAACTGCCGCAATGGCCATACCCTGTTTATTTAATAGAATTTGGCGAAGAGTAAGACCACTATTGCGAAGCTGAATACCAATAAAAAATAGGAGCAGGAAGAGTATCCATTCGCTCGCTGTATCCACCCAACTTAAATCGATGGGTAACAGCAGACCAACTACTAGCCCGCCACCAACGACAACAATCAGCTTTACTGATTCTAAAGCCATCGAGGATAGTGGCAGCTTCTTTTGATTCTGATTGGTCTGGAGAGGAATAATCCTATCGATAATAGGCAGCGCTAACAGGTTACAGGTACTTAAACATAAAAAGAAAGTACTCGCATAGAGGAGAATACTCTGTAAGTTGCTACTTAAGTTATCGAGCGCTGCTAGGCTAAGTCCCATCAACGACAAAATGACGTAAATAAGGTAGGACGTTGATTGATTGATCTTCTCCAGTAACGAGGCTCGAGATATAGGAATTAGATACCCCACAACAAGTGGAGCGAAAATAAATAGCATCCCTGAGAACATAAAGCTCTATGATTCCTTTTTTGAGATAATACCAACACACATAAATCAAATTATTTATCGGTTGAAATTAGAGAGATATTTCACCAAATACCAAACGCTGCTCAGCCTTGAGCGAATCGTTTATCGCGAATTAGGTGTGAGAAAACGATAAATTACAAGCCGCTAGCACTTAGCACTGCACGTATTTGGTCATTGAAGTCAGTATCACTCATATTGCTGAGTTCATACAAGACCTCTGCACCTGTTAAGTTGAATTCAACTTCGTGTTCATCAATGCGTTCATCATGATTGCGGAACATCAATAGGTGATGCGCGATTCTTGCAATGTCTAAATAACTTACTTCCGGTCGCGTTTGCTCGTACTTCTCGTTTGAGGAGACCTCTCTAAAGTCATTGTCAAATCCCCAGCGCTCGAGCACCAGTTTGCTTGTTGCTGAACAACGAGTTTGGAAGATTTGCAACGCAATTTCAGGATCTAGGTAATTGCCTCTATCTAAGTAAAGGTGGTACTCGTTAATTAGACAAAACAAACCGATATCGGCTAGCAGACCAACCAGCAATGCTTTTTCTTGCTCCAAGTGCCCATAAGTACCTGGCTCGTGTTTACGAAACGCTTGAACCAATATCACCATGACAGCACCGAGTTCTCGGGATACCGCTGCACTTTTCACCAAGATAGCATTACATTCTTTGGTTAAATTTACTGAATGTTTAAGTTGTTCAATCGCTTGTGCGGTAACAATATCACGCACGCGCAGTATACCAAGGCGAGATACCGCGGTGGTTAAGTCGTTGCAGGTAATGTTTCTACGATTGAAAATTACAGAGTTTGCTACTCGCAGAACGACCGCCGCCAAGCCGGGATCTTCTAACAAACAGTTAGCAACATCTGAAATAGTGGTGTGTTCTTCGACACATAACTGCTGAATTTTAAGCACGACATCAGGAATAGGGGGTAATGAAATCTTACCCGTTGAGATGGACTGTTCTACCAGCTGAGCAAACTCGGATTCCAGTGCGTTTATAAGCTTATCTTTATTATTTGGCAGCCAAAAAAATGATAAATGTTCCATTGTGACGCTGTACTTGAGATCTTTCGTACAGTGTACCCTTACAGCGTATTCTTTATCAATTAAATGCGTATCACGAGCTCGTAATTGCCAGCGAGATCATAATGATGGCGTGTTTTGGGCATGCCGTGCGTCAAAAAAATATCACCACATGAATAATAAGTGTGAAACTAATCACGTATGCTGAATATATACTTTTTTATATGTGACCTATGTCCTAACTTATTTTTCAACGTTAAGTATGATTAAGCAAGTTGGTGAGCACAACTCACAAAAATATCGCCAACAAATCGACATTTATAATTCGCTATAAGCTGCTGTTTATCTGGTGACATCGCTAATCGGGGTAATTTATTCAGATTAAAGAGGTCAATGGACATGACAGACCAAGCTTTTTTTAAATATGTACGCAACTTTAGTGAGTATCAAAAACGTTCTATGTTCGGTGGTATCGGTTTATTCACCGATGATGCTATGTTTTCGCTTGTCAGCAATGATTGCTGCTACTTACGTGGTGGTAATGGATTGGACGAAGTGTTTACTCAACTGAATTGCGAAAAATATAAGCACGTCAAAAAACAGACGACGGCAACCGTAAATTATTATGATGTAACAGATTTGTTTGAATCCGGATATGCAGGACTCGATGAACTGGTACAAAAATCAATTGAATACTCAATTAAGGAACGAAAATATCAAAAGTCTTCTGCCAGTAGACGTTTGAGAGATCTGCCAAATATGCAGTTAACTCTTGAGCGAATGGTCAAGAAAGCAGGTGTTGATGACGTAGAAACCTTTTTAGAACTTGGACCTGTAAAAGTCTTCAACAAAGTTAAAGTGGCTTATGGCAATGACGTTGATGTTAAGTTGCTTTGGAAATTCGCTGGTGCCACTGACGGTGTTCATTGGAAACTGATTCAAGAGCCGCGTAAAAAGCAGTTATTGGCGCTGTGTGAGTAAGTAAGCTGAACGCACGATGATTGACTCGTTTTGATGGAGTTAGCGGGTCGTAAAGGCAAGTGTTGAAAGCGGAAAAAGGACATTGAAGTTTTTGACCACTTCATTGAGTTAGTCATTAGATTAGACAAAAAGCCGAGGCATGGGCCTCGGTTTTTGTTTTTTAATTTGCTCTTTTATTAAAGCAAAAATCTTAAAACTTAAAACGCGTAGTGAACATTACCTGATCACCATAAAAGTCGTTGATACGCGCTTCAGCGCCTAGAGAGAAAAGCTCAGTTGAGTGGAAACGAGCGTATGCTGCACCGGTCCAGTCGTCATCGTTATCAATAGAAACGTAGCCGACTTTGCCGCCTACTTCTAATTGAGGACCTAACCATTGACGAACACCTAAGTTCAGTTCCATACCTACATCAGCGCTGCTATCGCTTGAAGGTTGTACAACGCGCATTAGCATTTCACCTGTAAGGTCAGCCCAGTTGTTTAGTGGCGAATGAAAGCCAAAACCAGCGGCTGAGTCAAAATCACTTTCAAACTCAGAGTCGATACGAGCAATAACATGTGCGTTAGGGTGAATTGATTTGCTGAATCCAGCACCAAATGTCACAGGACTTGCGCCAATACGTGCTTCGAAATAGTCGTAGCTAAAGTTGCTCATAGTTGCTGGCGCATTGCGGTCGTTTGCGGCTAGGGCATGGCTTGATGCCACTAGTAAGGCAGCGGCTAATAGTGTTTTACGCATAACTAACGATAAACCTTGTTCATTATTTCCATGGATTCAAGCAACCACTTGAACCGTAATCTGATTTGTCCGACATCATAATAAAAAGGAAGGTCCACGACCAACAAAAATGTGTCGATGTTTTGTCAATTAACTTAATAGTTAGTTGGTTTAAGCAAAAACTACGCCATATACATAACGTCTAAGAGCATCAATCGGATAAATAGTGATGCTTTTCCATACTCGCGCTATTGCGCGAAATAACGTGGATCAGCTGGCTTTGGTGACATTCAAGCTAGAGCCACGCATATTACTCGCCGAAGCTTGCTCTGCGTTCAGCCATGGCATTGAGGATCGCCTCAGAATCAAGGACTTGAGTCCAAGATAATAAGTTATCATCATTTGCAATCATAAAAGCAGTAAGCTGAGACACGATTGCTTTTCTCAATTCTTCACCTCTCCATGGTTTGGCAATGTAATAGTCCAGACTTGCGTTATTGACGGCCTCAACGGTGTCTTCTAAGCCGGCTTGTCCTGTAAGTAAGACTTTGCGGGCCGCTTTTGTGTCACCATTTTGACTGAGTTCGATTAAGAAGCTAATCCCAGTTTGCTCCGGCATAATGTGGTCGCATAAAATGAGCGCAAGCTGAACTTCCTCTTCCGCCATCTCCTCGATCACTTGCCTTGCTTCAGTGACTGATTCCGCTCCCTCGACAATAAAATGTTCCTCAAAGGGAGCGAGATCCTGGAGTACGCTATCCAAGACTTCTCGTTCGTCATCGACACATAAAATTAAATACTTGGTCATATTTCATCTCCTTTTTCGATGACTGGTAACCAGACTGTCATTCGTGTGAACTTGTCGAGTTCTGATTCGACGTCAATCCATCCTTTATGTGCTGTCACGATTTGCTGGCAGATGGACAGTCCAATGCCTAAACCAAAGTTGCCTTCTTTTTTCGTCGTGAAGTTGAGCTCGAAAATGGCTTCTCTTTGCGATTCAGGAATGCCACACCCATTATCTTCAAATGAGATAACGGCGTAATGTGTATGATCTTTTTCTGCAAGACGTGTTTGTATTTTTAAAACGCCTTTTTCCGGAAATGCATCAATGGCGTTAGAGACCAAATTCGTCCATACCTGTTGGAGCGCGATTGGTTGACAAAGGATAGGAGGTAAATCCGCATAATCAGTGGAAACCTGATGCATTTTTAGTTTGTTTTCGAAGATCACCAAGGTGTCTTCAATACCTTCATGAATATCAGCATAGTGCTGGGTCTCATCATCTGAGCGTGCGTAACCTTTAAGGCTTTTCACCATATCTGCAATTCGCGCAGCACAGACGTTAATCGAGCGAAGAGTGGAACCTGCTTTGTGGTATTGCTCAAGAGTATCGAGAACATGAGAAGACACTTGCTGTTTTTTCGTTAGTTGAGTGAGTAACTCGTGATCTGACTCTAGCCCAAGGTTCACCACTTTCTTAGCCAGTGTTCGGTCTGGAAGGGCATGATTAAGTGCTTTAACGCGTGATCTGAGCTCTGCGGTTGAAGCGGGTTTTGCGGTTTGAGCTTTGCTCAGTAACTCAATGCCTTTGATTTGTATATCGGAACTGGGTACTTCGTTAAGTAATCGTGCAAGCGTATGCGTTAAATTCTCTACGCCCCTCAATATCGCTGCTATCGGATTATTTAGTTCATGCGCCACGCCCGCAACCAACTGGCCGAGCATCGCCATTTTTTCTCTTTCAATGAGTTGCTGGTGGGCAGACTCCAGCGACTCGAGCGTTTTTTGAAGTTGCAACTTGGTGTTGATGCTTCTTTGTAATCGGCGGTTGAAGTGGCGTAAGAGCAAGTTTGTAAAAAGAGGCAGCAAGTTTGAGTCGCTTTGCATCACTTTATTGAATACGTTGCGATCGAGTTTGATGACCTTTGTCTTTGTCAGCGTTAGGGCTGTCGAGAAAGAACATTCCCCAGTAACAAACGACATGCCTCCGACAATATTACCTTTGTTATGGCGTACAACCTCTCGCTGCATGCCTTGCTCATCGCGCTTGTACAGAGCCACTTCACCATCGGTGATAAACCACAAGAAGCTATTTGGCTCGCCTTCTACGGTTAATAGGTGTTCAGTTGAATAGGCACGGCAGGCTCTTGTTTCGTCATTGTCTTTAAAAAACTGTTGGAGAGCGGAGATCACTTGCTCGGCTAACTCAGCATCAGACATCGAGTGGTAGTCGTGTAAAAAGCCCGCTTGATAATGGCTCATCTGATTATTGATGTGCGCTCGCAACAAGCTGTGATGATCCAATATCTGACTGTAACTTAGCAGGTCTTCTTTACCGTTTCGCAATATAAATTGGGTCAGCTCTTTTTGCACTGTGTTAAATAAGACGTGATCTGGCAAAGGTTTAGTGAGGCAGTGGTCGAGCCTGCCCTCATTAACGGCAGTGAGAATTGCCTCTATATCAGACGAGCAGCTAATAAGAATTTTTCTTGCTTGCTCGGTATGCGGCATCCGGTCTAAACCAATAAGAAAATCCACGCCATTAAAATGAGCGTGATGGCTCGCTATGACTAAAGCAACAGTCTGTTCTCTTTCTTCTAGATACTCTAAAGCGCTTTGAGCCTCTTCTATCGACTCGACAGAAAAGATATCAAATTTACTTGAGAAGGCAGACAGCTCCAATCGAAACTGTTCAGCACTGATTGGGTTGTTGTCGAGACATAACACAGCATAACGATTCACAGATGTTTTAGCTCCGGTTAAAACTTCGCCACGCAAACTTTAACAATAAAAGGACATGATGAGTGGGAGCCAAGTATGATTCCTGATTAATGGACTAGAATAAGCATCAATAGTCTGATTTGTCTCAATGTTTTCTCCGCAGGTGGTTTGGGGTAGACTGACCGAAAATACCTAATAAGTGACGTTATGCAAAATCTTAAAAAAATCGGCGCCATTGGTGGTGCTATCTCATTAGCGCTGTGTTGGCCATTGGCTGTCGGACAAATTGGTCAGTCCATCATTGAAGATGGTATTACCAATATGAATGATGAAATGATTAAAGGCGAAGTGGTCGAGTATCAACGTGGCTATTTGTCTTCAGTCGTGCTGACTCGTTATTCAGTTGTTGATCCTGAGCTTAAAACGCAGCTAGAGCGTGATGGTATGCCAACGACGTTTGACGTAACCAGTGATGTAAGCCACGGTCTAACAAGCCTAACAGCAGATTCAAAATTGGTGGACAATGACTTTTTGCCTCTCACGATGCATAGTCAGACTCAACTAAATGGCAATACGGCATTCACCCTTGACCTAGACAGTTGGCATTATCGTAACGAAGCGCAAGGTGTTTCTGTTTCTACAAGCCCTGCAAAAGTGACAGGGGATGTGACGGTATTGGGTGATCTCAATTACCAAGTTTCTGTTCCTTCTGTTCAAGTGGATTTTGAAAACGGTGAAGAGCTTCATCTGAATGCATTGACAGGTCAGGGTAAAGGTAAGCAAGCAAAAGGCTATTGGCTGGGTGAGCAATCTTTTTCTCTAGAGAAGCTGGATGTGGTTGATTCGAACTTAACGCCTGTCTTTTTGATTGAGAATGCGAGTTACCGTGGCAACACTACGATGAATGAGTCTGGTGATAAGCTGAACAGTCAGCTGAACCTAGATGCTAAGAAACTGCGTTTAACTGATGGTACGGATGTCGATAACTTTAAGTTGAATTTCTCAATTGCAGATGTGGATAGCCAGTCATTTGACCAAATTATGTCTATCTATCAAAGCTCTCCAATGTTAGACGAGCAGGAAATTGCGAGCTTATTGCCGCATGTTGACACGCTGTTTAGCAAAGGTTTTGATTTATCCGTGAATGAGCTTTCACTTGCGTTTGGTGACGGTAAGTTCCATAACGAGTGGCAATTATCCATTCCTGAAGGTACTGACCACATTACTCAAGACCCAATGAAGTTGATGACGGCGACTACTGGTGAGCTCAGCACTTACTTCTCTGACGAATTAGTGACGCACTACCCATTTATTCAAGAAGGAATCGATGAGCTGCTCATCATGGAGCTGATCGAGAAAGTTGAGGGCGGTTATCAACTCAAAGCAGAAATCGGTGAAGGCAAATTGAAGTTCGAAAATGGACATGAGTTCCCATTGGTGGCGCTACTTATGCCTGCCTTGATGCAACAACAGTAGCCAAGTATTGTTGCGGAATTAATCCAATTTAACGCTTAGTCTTTAAAAAGAGGTCGTAAGACCTCTTTTCTTGTTTTTATCGCTGCGAAAACGTGATATTAATTTCGTAATATTTACATAGCAGGAGCAATGAGCATCATGGAACAAAATACGGACAACGTATTTAACTTCAGTGCAGGGCCAGCAGGTCTGCCTAAAGCAGTTATGCAGCAAGCACAACAGGAACTAATCGATTGGCAAGGTCTTGGTACTTCGGTCATGGAAATCAGCCACCGAAGCAAAGAGTTCATCAAAGTTGCAGAAGAAGCCGAGCAAGATTTACGTGATCTTCTGAATATTCCGGACAACTATAAAGTGCTGTTCTGCCAAGGTGGTGCTCGTGCTCAGTTTGCTGCTGTTCCTCTAAACTTACTTGGTGATGCCGAGACGGCAACTTACATCGACGGCGGTTATTGGGCTGAAAGTGCGGTAGCTGAAGCGAAGAAATACTGCGAGCCAGACGTATTTGATGCAAAAACAGAAATCAACGGAAAAGTAGCCGTTCTACCTGCAAACGAATGGAAAATTGCTCCAGAAGCGGCTTACGTGCATTTCTGTCCAAATGAAACCATTGACGGTATCGAGATTAACGATCTTCCTGTCACCGACAAACCAATCGTTGCTGACATGTCTTCGACGATTCTTTCTCGTGAGATTGATGTATCGAAATACGGTGTGATTTATGCGGGCGCTCAGAAAAACATTGGTCCTTCAGGCATTGCTATCGCTATCGTGCGCGACGACTTGTTAGGTATGGCGAAGCAGGTACTGCCAAGTATCTTGGATTACACTGTTCTGGCTGAGAAAGAATCAATGTTCAACACGCCACCAACCTTTGCATGGTACCTGTCTGGCCTAGTTTTTAAATGGTTAAAGGCGCAGGGTGGGGTAAAAGCGATCGAGCAAGTGAACCGCGATAAAGCCGCACTACTGTATGATTACATCGATCAGTCTGATTTCTACCGTAATGGCGTGCACTCAGCAAACCGTTCTTTGATGAATGTGCCATTCCAACTTGCGAAACCTGAACTGGATGCGACGTTCCTTGAACTAGCCGATGCCAAAGGGCTGAAATCACTAAAAGGGCACCGAGCCGTTGGTGGTATGCGAGCTTCCATTTATAACGCCATGCCGCTAGAAGGTGTACAAGCGTTAGTCGATTTTATGCAAGAGTTTGAGAAAAACTACGCATAAAATCAAATTCACTGTTATTCATTAAAGCGTCGCAATTGCGGCGCTTTTGTTTATCTCAACTCACATCACTCCAGGAAGGTAAAATGACCAAGGCGAATATTGAAGCGCTGATCAAGCAGTTCCCACTCTTGGCGCCACTTATCGATCTTAAGGAGGTTTGCTGGTTTAACCCAAACATAACCTCTTTAGCAGAAGGTTTGCCCTATGTGGGGCTAGATGAGAAAGATATTCAAGCTGCGAGTGAACGGCTAGCACGATTTGCGCCTTATTTGATGAAAGCGTTTCCCGAAACGGAAGCTTCGCATGGCATCATTGAGTCTTCTGTGGTGGATGTTCCCAAGATGAAAGTGCGTTTGGAGCAGCAATACGACACGCCAATATTGGGTCGTTTAATGCTCAAAAAAGACAGTCATCTGCCAATTTCTGGTTCTATCAAAGCGAGAGGTGGCATTTATGAAGTGCTCACCCATGCCGAAAAGTTGGCGTTTGAAGCTGGCTTACTCTGCGAAACCGATGATTACAGCAAATTGTTCAGCAATGAGTTTCGGCAGTTTTTTAAGCAGTACAGCATTGCTGTTGGGTCAACGGGTAACCTCGGTATGTCCATTGGCATCATGAGTGCAAAGCTTGGTTTTTCAGTCTCGGTTCACATGTCTTCTGATGCGCGGGAGTGGAAGAAAAATAAGCTCCGATCACATGGCGTCAAAGTGGTGGAGTACCAGCAAGACTATGGTGTTGCCGTCGAGCAAGGTCGTAAAGAAGCTGAGCAAGATCCTAGCTGCTTCTTTATTGATGATGAAAACTCGCAGACGTTGTTTCTAGGTTACTCTGTTGCGGGTGAGCGTCTTAAGCAGCAGTTTGATGACTTGGGAATCGTGGTTGATGAGCATCATCCGCTCTTTGTTTATCTACCCTGTGGTGTTGGCGGTGGGCCTGGTGGCGTGGCATTTGGTTTGAAAGTCGCGTTTGGTGATCATGTTCATTGTATTTTCGCAGAGCCAACGCACTCTCCGTGCATGTTATTGGGCGTGCATACCGGCTTGCATGACGAGATTGCGGTACAAGATTTGGGTATCGACAACATGACCGCTGCTGATGGATTAGCAGTAGGGCGTGCGTCGGGATTTGTCGGTAGAGCGATGGAAAGGCTAATTGATGGCTTTTACACCATTGATGATGCTCGTATGTATCACCACTTGGGTGAGTTAAGTGAACTCGAAGGCATTAACCTAGAGCCTTCTGCATTAGCTGGTATGGTTGGGGCAGTGCACGTCTCGAATAATCATGCTTATCAGTCTCGAATGCAATTTGACGAAGAAAAACTCAGAAACGCAACGCATCTTGTTTGGGCAACAGGTGGAGGCCTGGTTCCGGAAGATGAAATGGCGGCTTATCTCAAAAAATCAGGTCGGTAAATGAGCTCTGTATACGTACTTAACTAGGCAATTAACAATACAGGAATAACAAAAGGGCTCATCGTTTGATGAGCCCTTCTCGTCACTGAATATCGAATTATAGAGACTGTAATAGCTGGTAGTAACGACCTTTCTGAGCGAGTAGCGTTGGATGATCGCCTTGCTCGATGATCTCACCTTGTTCCATCAAGCAGATGCTATCCATGCTTTCTAATTCTATAAGTCGGTGTGTAATGAATACCACTGTCTTATTAGCAAAGTGCTCATTGAAAAGCGCCATCACTTTCTGTTCCGTACGCTTATCGAGACCTTCAGTTGGTTCATCCAAGAGTAGGATTGGCGCATCACGTAGCAATGCGCGAGCGATACCGATTCGGCGTTTCTCTCCACCAGATAACTGACGACCACCGTCGCCTAACCAAGCGTCTAACCCTGGAGCTTCAAGAAGGCCACCAAGTTCGACTTTTTGAAGAATCTCAGACAGTCGCTCATCACTTGCTTCTGGAGCTGCCATAAGTAAGTTGTCACGCAGTGTTCCATTCAGTACATCAACGCGCTGACTGACCACTGTCATTGCTTCTCGCAGGTCAGACTCGCTCCAATCTTGCAGTCTTGTACCACCGATTCGAACTTCACCTTGGTTAACATCCCAGTAGCGACAAAGAAGCTGAATTAGTGTTGATTTACCTGAACCTGTTTGACCTACAATTGCTGTTTTAGTGCCCAACGGTAGTGAGAGTGACAAGTCTTTCAGCACCTTTTGCTGACCGTCAGGGTAAGTGAAGTCAATGTTGTCGAATTCAATGTCTAACGTTGTGTCTTTATATTTTGATTGCTCAGGGAAGACAACGTCAGGTTCAGCCAAAATTACTTCATTTAAACGACGAGCAGAAGTCAACGTTTGACCCAGGTACTGGAACGCGCCCGCAATAGGCATCAAAATTTCAAAACTTGCCATCGTTGCAAATGCAAACAACGCAATCCAAGGATCAGGAGCACGACCTCCTACGCCGTCTGCAGCAAACCAAAGCATCACAACCAGTGTAAGACCGTTCACAAGCATAAGCAGGCTTGAAGCCATGCCCGTTAAATTCGCGTTCACAAACTGATTAGACAAAAGCTGCTTTTGCTTTTCTAGAATGAGATTGCGATAACGCTCTTCTGCTCCAAAGATACTCAGTTCGCTGTAGCCTTGAAGCCAGTCCAGAGTCGCCACTCGCAACTGCGCTTTATGATGAGTGAGGTTCTCGCCATTGTTTTTACCCAGTTTATAGAACAGCACCGGCCATACAAACAACATGACGGTAAGAATCGAACCAAGCAGCAGGGCGAGATGCCAGTCAAAAAATGCCAGGACAGCCGTTAAACTTAGTATCCCAAAAATACCAATCACGACAGGGCTGATAAGTCGAAGATAAACGTGATCCATCGCATCTACGTCCGCCACTAGGCGGTTGAGCAGATCAGCATCACGCATCGTAGAGACACGACCCGGAATCAGTGGTGCAAGTTTCTTAAAGAAGAAGATACGTAGATCGGTAAGTAACTTGAACGTTGCATTGTGGCTAACGACACGTTCTCCCCATCGACCTGCGGTTCGAGCCATTGCAGCGCCGCGTACCCCGGCACCTGGTAACATGTAGTTGAAGGTTTCACGAGCAACCGTCAAGCCTGCCACCGCTGCGGCTGAAATAAACCAACCCGATAGCGTTAATAAGCCAATAGATGCAGCTAAGGTCAGAAATGCCAATAGCATACCTAGAGAAAGACCAAACCAATGTTTCTTATAGAGTTTTAGATAAGGGAGTAAATCACGCATCTAAGTTCCCCTTGTCTGTTTCACGTTGTGCGAGGTTCGCTTCCAACATGTCTTTAAATAAGCCATCTTCTGTCGACAGTGTGTCGTAATCACCACGTTGAACAATCTGGCCGTCCTGCATAACAAGAATTTGCGATACGCTTTGTAAAGGTGCCAACTGGTGAGTAATCATCAAATTCGTTGTGGCATGTGCGTACTTGTTAATGCCTTCCATGACGAGTTTTTCACTACGAGCATCTAAGCTTGCGGTCGGTTCATCTAATAACCAAAAACGACCATTTTGTAGCATAGCGCGAGCCAACGCTAAACGCTGGGCTTGGCCGACAGATAAACCACCAGAGCGGTCAGATATCGGGTAATCCAACCCATGCATTTCAACAAATTCAGCAGCATGAGAGTCATTCAAAACAGAATGAACGTCTGCATCTTGAATGTTGTGTTTGCCTAACGTGACGTTATCTCGAATGCTGCCATGTAATAGCATTGGGTTTTGACCAATCCAGCTTACGGCCTCTCGCCATGTGGCTAGATCCAGTTGTGACAATTCACAACCATTAATCTTCAAGCTACCTTGATAAGGCATGAAACCGAGGATGGTGTTTACCAAGCTTGTTTTACCTGCGCCACTTGGTCCAACTAAAGCCGTACTTTTGTTGGCTTCAAGAGAGAAGGATAGGGGACCTGCGAGCTGCTGACCTTCCGGACTAAAAATGGTTAACTGGTCCGCTTCAATATAGATAGGGCTGTTTTTATCTAACGCTTGGGTACCATCTTTGATTTGATCGACTTCCAAATCTAGAAACTCGACAATACTTTCTGCTGCGCCAACCGCTTGCTGTTTCGCATGGTAGAACGTGCCCAAATCACGTAATGGCTGATAAAACTCTGGCGCAAGAATCAGAATGAACAAGCCAGCAAACAGCGTAACACCTGTGCCGTAGTAGCCGAAATCGAGCTCTCCGATATAACTAAAGCCAAAGTAGACGGCGGTAATTGCGATAGAAATGGAAGTGAAAAACTCTAAAACCGCAGAAGATAGAAACGCGATCTTCAGAACGTCCATGGTGCGAGTACGAAAGACTTCCGAAGCACCTTTCAGAGTTTCAGTTTCAGATTTTGTTCTATCGAATAAGCGAATGGTCGTCATTGCTTGCAAGCGGTCATAAAAGTGACCGGACAAACGCTGCATCGCTTTAAAGTTTTTACGGTTTGCTTCTGCGGCTTTCATCCCAACCAGTGCCATGAAAATAGGCACTAGTGGTGCGGTGACGAGGAAGATCAAGCCTGCCGCCCAGTTTACTGGGAATACGACAACCAAAATAATGAAAGGCACTAATACCGATAATGACATCTGAGGCAAGTAGCGAGAGAAGAAATCCTGCATATCTTCTACCTGCTCTAAGATGAGCGTCGCCCAGCTGCCGGCAGGTTTGCCTTTGATGTAAGCTGGCCCAAGTTTATGAACTTTATCTAAAATGAGTTGGCGAATATAAACTCGAATTTGCTCACCGCAACGGTAACCGGCAAGCTCTCGACCCCAGGTACAAGCAGCTCGACCGATAACCGTGCCACCAAGCCCAACAAAATGCCAAATGAGGTCGGCTTTGTCGACTTGGTCAATGATTAACTGGTGCAGAATGGAGGCGAGCAGGGCTGCTTGAGCCAATAAAAACACGCTTGAAAGTACGCCTAGGCCTATCGCAATTATAAGCCAGCGCTTGGCTAACTTACTTTGTTGCTTAAGCCACTTATTCAAGCTGCTTTGCTTTTTCTTATCCATCGTGAAGGCTTAATGATAATTGTTTTAATGAGGCGGTAGTATACAAAAGAAAACCCAGCGGGAATACCGCTGGGCTTTAAGGATATGACACAAATGTGAAAAGTTATTTGTCACCAAGTGAGTCTAAGAAACGCTCAGCATCTAATGCCGCCATACAACCTGTACCTGCAGATGTGATAGCTTGACGGTAGTTATGGTCCATAACGTCGCCAGCTGCAAATACACCTTCAATGCTAGTTTGTGTCGCGTTGCCTTCTAGGCCAGACTTAACGATGATGTAGCCATCTTTCATGTCTACTTGGCCTTCAAAGATTTGTGTGTTTGGCTGGTGGCCGATCGCAATAAACGCGCCCATCACTTCAAGGTCTTCAGTCGCACCTGTGTTGACGTCTTTAATACGAACGCCAGTTACGCCCATGTCGTCGCCAAGTACTTCATCGAGAGTTCGATCGGTATGAAGAACGATATTACCGCTTTCAACTTTATCCATCAGACGTTTCACAAGGATCTTCTCTGCACGGAATGAATCGCGGCGGTGGATCAGGTGAACTTCTGACGCAATGTTAGATAGGTAAAGTGCTTCCTCAACAGCAGTGTTACCACCGCCCACAACTGCAACTTTCTGATTACGGTAGAAGAAACCGTCACAGGTTGCACAAGCAGAAACGCCGCGACCTTTAAATGCTTCTTCAGACTCAAGGCCAAGGTATTTTGCTGATGCACCTGTAGAAATAATCAATGCGTCACATGTGTACTCGCCAGAATCGCCTTTTAAACGAAATGGGCGTTGTGATAGTTCTACTTCGTTGATGTGATCAAACACGATCTCAGTTTCGAAACGCTCGGCGTGCTCTTTCATGCGATCCATCAATGCAGGACCTGTCAGACCTTCAGCGTCGCCGGGCCAGTTTTCAACTTCAGTAGTGGTGGTTAGCTGACCACCTTGTTGCATTCCCGTCACAAGCACAGGGTTTAGGTTGGCACGCGCTGCGTACACGGCAGCTGTGTATCCTGCTGGACCAGAACCAAGAATTAATAGTTTACAATGTTTTACGTCGCTCATTATGGCTCCAAAAAGGGCTGAACATTTCCCTCGATTGTATGGAAATTCTTAGTGCTTTAAAAGCATAAACAACGATTGTGATCGAATAATTGGTTATAGATTAGAACCCACTAAAGATTGATAAAGAACGTTGACTTCTAGCATAAAATTCTATTCGTAGTAGAGAAGTCTAGTTTCAAATATCGCCAAAGCGCAAAAGTGAAACATGGCTCTGTATTTTTGCTTTGAATTGGTTTGTTATGTTGTTTTTGTTATTTTGTTGAAGCTATCAACGTTAAAAGCTGGCAATTGCAGAATATTTGCGTAACCTAGTGTGTAAATTAAATGTTAATTAATGTGCCTCATTAAAGGAGACAATGATGTTACATTCACGTGAGAATACTCTGCATTTAACACAGCTCAGCATGGCAGCAATAGAGCAGCTTTCCCCATCGTTTGAAGAACTGCCTCGTACCGAGCATGCAGATGGTCAGTATCGACTAAGACGTTATTCTGTGGTTGGTTTTGATAATGGCAAAGTCATTGACTTAAACAAAAACAGCTTTGTTCAATCGTCTGATATCAACCGATTCCAAGGTGATGTTGTAAGACAATTTGAGCCGATTGAGAAGGATATTCTCATCAGTGATGGTTTCCGAGAAATGTGCGAATTGTTTGTCAATGCGAATCATCTGCCTAACGGCCAGGAAATAGAAATTCACCAAATCCGAATCACAGCGCTAGAAGAAGAAACTCAAGTGGCACCTGAAGGTGTGCACCAAGACGGTTTTGATCACATTGCAATGGTTGGCGTAGGACGCCATAACATCATTGGTGGTGACATCATGCTGTACAGCAGTCATAACCAAGCCCCATTTTTCCGTAAGGTGTTAGAAACGGGTGAGGTTGCAATATTGGCAGACAGTAAACTGTGGCACAACGCGTGCCCAATCCGTTCTGTCATTGATGATGAAGCGGGTCATATGGATGTGTTTGTACTCACGGCTACGGATAAGCGCAATGAACTTCAATCTTAATCTGATCAGAGAGCAGTTTCCGGCGCTCGCTCAATACCATAACGACAAACCTGTGACGTTTTTTGATGGTCCAGGCGGGTCACAGGTACCTCAATCAGTGCTAGACAGCATGGTGGGATATTTAGGTCGTTTCAACGCCAACTTAGGCGGGCATTATTTTTCTAGCCAAAAGACGGTTGACGTGATGCAAAATGCACGCGAGTCAGCGCAAGCTCTGCTAAACGCGCCGTCATCTGGCAATATCGTCTTCGGTGCGAACATGACATCGTTAACCTTTCAGCTTAGTCGTGCGATTAGCCGAGATTGGCAAGAGGGAGATGAGATCATTGTTTCTGCTTTGGACCACTATTCGAATGTGTCCAGCTGGCAACAAGCGGCAGAAGATCAAGGCGTTACGGTTCATCAGGTTCGTATCAACGAAGATGATTGTACGTTGGACTTGGAGCATTTAAGCAGTCTTCTTTCTGATAAAACGCGCCTTGTAGCGGTGACCTATGCATCGAATACGACTGGTTCTATCGTGGATGTGCAGCGAGTAGTAAGCATGGCGCACAACGTCGGGGCACAAGTTTATGTGGATGCCGTTCATTACGCGCCGCATCACTTGGTTGATGTTCAAGCGTTGGGTTGTGACTTTTTAGCGTGCTCTGCTTACAAGTTTTTCGGCCCGCACGTTGGTATTGCTTACATTGCCGATCAGTGGCTGCACAGTATTCGTCCGTACAAAGTCGAGCCTGCAACCAATATTGGCCCAGGCCGATTTGAAACGGGGACGCAAAGTTTTGAAGGTCTTGCTGGTGTCGTTGCTGCGGTTGAGTATCTGGCTCAATTTGGTGAAGCCGGTTTACCTCTTCGTCAACGATTGGAGCAAAGTTACCAATTGTATGAACAACATGAGCAACGCTTGAGTGAGCGTTTCTTACAGCGTCTGAGTGCACTAGATGGTGTCAATCTATTTGGCATTGCGAAAGAAGATAGCCAACTCCGCACACCAACTTTTGCGCTAACATTCGACCTATATTCTCCAGAATTCATCGCGAAAACGCTGGGTGAACACAACATCTGTGTTTGGAACGGCCACTTTTATGCGCTGGGTTTAGTTTGTCAACTTGGTCTAGAAGAGTCGGGTGGTGTAGTACGAATTGGTTGCATGCATTACAACACAATAGAAGAAGTCGATATGTTGTTCGATGTACTAGAAAACATCCTTGATGCGTAACTGATCATATCTTCCTGATAGAAAAACAAAAGCTCGAGTCAAACTCGAGCTTTTTCGTTTTTATTTCAATAAACCAGCCACATACGAAACTAGGCGCTTACTTCCACTTCATAGGAAGTGAATTTTCTTACGTTGATCACGCCAGTGTCAAAAATGAGGTATTGACCTTTGATGCCTTGCAAAGTGCCAGTAACAACCGGGTTTTTATCGAAATTATGCGAGGTGATCTTAGTTGGGTGCTGTTGCACCGGATAGCTAAGGTCGGTAATGCTTTCGCTTAATATTTCAATTGCATCTTCACCGAATTGCTGTTTTATCTCAGCAATCTTGTCTTCGACTAAAGGTAATAGCTCAGCAAAACGATCTTGCAGTGCCATTGGTTCACCATCGCCTTTCAGCAGTGTGCGCCAATTGGTTTTATCTGCGATGTGTTTCGCCAGTTCAACTTCAATTAATCCGGAGATATGTCGAGTTTTTACCTTAAAAATTGGCAAACCCTGAGTCGCACCTTGATCAATCCAACGAGTTGGGATTTGCGTATGACGAGTGATACCAACTTTTAAGCTGGATGTATTGGATAGGTAGACAAAGTGATCCACCATGCAGTTCTCTTCGCCCCATTGTGGCTCGCGACAAGTCCCTTGGTCGTAGTGGCAAGTCTCTGGCTTCATGATGCACATATCGCAGCTTGCTAGCTTTTTCATACAGACAAAACAATGGCCTTGCGAATAACTCTTTTTCGTTTTCTTACCACATGAGCAACAAAAAATATTGCCCGTGTGAGTCAGTGTGAGCGTTTTACCCAGAAACGGTGATAGATCAATTTCTTCCTCACCAACAGGTAGACGGTAACTGACAGCACCGTCCAGAGATGCACGCATTTTATTTAGCGTACCAGTTGCAATTAATGACATGACATTACTCATTATTGTGTTTTTGCACAGTATATCCGAAGTGGTGATGAGATGCAGGGTTGACAGGCACATTAAAGCGAAATGTATCGCTCTGAAATGTTATGCACTGGCCTTCATGGGTTAGGAAATACGGCTGTGAAATGCTTCGCAAATAACAAGTGAACCGCATTTTTGAGAGATTTAAAAACGTGATAACGGTTCAAAACACGTTACCATGTATCGAAAGTAAGAACGAAAGCTAAAAGTAATTTTGTTTCTTGATAAATGACTTTGTTTGAAGTTCGAAAAATCATTGAGTACATTGTGTTGTATATAAGCTGAGCAGGTCACTCGCCCATGAAGTGGATCCATAAATTTATCTTTGCCCTCTCTATTTGCACTATTAGTTTGGTTGCGCTTTATAGTGTTCTTGGCGATACACGAAAGCTGACCATTACACCAGAACATTTCAATATCTATGCGACTAAAGACGCCAGCGAAGGTGGCTTGAGTGAGGCTGATATTTTTTACGATAAGCAAAGCCTAGTTCTCAGCTGTGACTTAAAGCAAAGCTCGTATGCTTGGCCTTATTGCGGAATCTCTGTTTATACCGATTCCACAACGCCAACACAGGGGATTGACCTTTCCAATTACCATACGATTCGATTGAAAGTGAGATATGAAGAGGCGGGGGTGGGGCCCAATCCGAGCCATGATTTGCGTTTATATCTGCGCAACTATAACCCTGAGTATTCCAAACCAGACGACGAGTACACGATTAAATACAATGGCATGCAGTTTTCTCCGTCCGGTTCAAACGACATCATCGAAATTCCGATTAAAAATTTACAGGTGATGACGTGGTGGTTAGTAGACAACAAAGTCGCGATTGAACACTCTGCACCTGAATTTTCAAACATCACACGTATTGATATCGCGACCGGATCTGGTGCGGCACTTGGCGAGCACAAAATTGTGATTGATAAAATTGAGTTTGAAGGCGCTTACCTTGCACAAGAAACGTTACTGTATGCGCTCTTACTCTCTTGGATGGCGCTTGGACTGGCATTTTCGCTGCACGAATTACGAAAAAATCGAGTCGCTTATGAAAAAGCGAAAAAACGTCATCGTCATTTAGAGAAGGTGAATGGTACGTTGCGAGCTCAAAACTATGAGTTTGCAGAGTTGGCGCATCGCGATGCGTTGACGGGAGCGATGAACCGTCACGCAGTGCAGCACTGGCTTGAGCAGCAATCACGGCAAGTTCGCTGGGGGCATAGTACATTCAGTATCCTCTATATGGATTTGGATAAATTTAAGAAGGTGAATGACAAATTTGGGCACCAAATGGGGGATGACATATTGCGCGAATTTGTCATGGTGGTGGCAAGTTCCATCTACCCAGATGACCGACTTGTTCGCTGGGGGGGAGAAGAGTTTGTTGTATTTTGCCCTGACACCAATATTGAGCAAGCTGTGAAGAAGGCGGAAATGATTCGCAAAAATGTGGAGAGTCATTTGTGGGTACACGGTGAATCATTAACATGCAGCATTGGCGTCGCCCAAATGCAAAATGAACGCGTCTCAGAAACCATGGCGAGAGCAGACGAAGTGCTTTACCAAGCGAAGCGCAATGGTCGCAACCGGGTCGAGGTTCATTATGGTTTGCTTGCCTGCGAAAAGAAGCAAGCCTAACGATTCGTCACTCAAAGGAATTAAAAAAGGTGGCCAACTGGCCACCAAGAGGGAAACTGCTGAACACCACTTAGGGGGAAGTTTGGGTCATCGATACGATTACCGTGAGCAGCAGTGTAGTGCTAATCGGACTTGCTGTTTTTACCAGAACAACCAAGCGAAAAGCGTTAGTGCAGCAATACAGGCAATGTTTAAGACGAAACCAATTCGCATCATTTCTTTTTGCTTGATATGACCCGTACCGAACACAATCGCGTTTGGAGGTGTTGCAACTGGTAACATAAATGCACAAGATGCAGCGACGGCAATCAATGCAGAGAGAATGACCGGAGACATGCCTAAGGCCTCTGCGATGGTTGCAAATACAGGGACCAGCAGTGCAGCACTAGCGGTGTTACTTGCAAACTCAGTCAAGAAGACAACAAAAGCAACCACAGCAAGAATCGTCAGAAGGATACCGGCTTGCTCAAGGAAGCCTGACAAGCTATGAGCCAAAAATACGCTTGTTCCGGTTGCTTTTAGAACGTTGCTCAAACAGATACCACCACCAAATAGGATTAACACACCCCAGTCGGTTGTTTTCTCAATATCTTTCCACTCTACAGCGCGAGAAGCCCCAAGCAGAAGGATCGCACCTATTGCGACAAGGGTATCGAACTTAGCGAAGCCACCTAGCATCGCGTTAATAGGCTTACTGAAAATCCACAACGTGACCGTCAGTAAGAAAATAGCCAGTGTAATCATTTTGCCGTTTGTCCACTCGACAGGCTGATGGTCAAGGTCAAACTTGTGGCTAAGGTCAGGCTTAGTCATGGTGTACAACACGAGAATAGCGATTGGCATTAGTACTAATGAGATAGGCACACCGAGCTTCATCCACTCAGTAAAACTTAGGCCAACTTCAGCTGCTGCAATGGCGTTTGGTGGGCTACCAACCAGCGTTGCAATACCACCAATCGAAGCACTGTAAGCGATGCCGAGCAGAACAAACAAAAAGGTATTGTGATTTTTCTTCGCGTCTAGCTTTGTCATCACACCCAGTACAAGGGGCAGCATCATAGCGGCAGTGGCGGTGTTTGAAATCCACATTGACAGGCCAGCACTCACACCAAATAGCATGAATACAGCGACAGACATTTTGCCTCGTGCGAGTAACAGCACTTTATCTGCAATAGCTTGGTCTAACTTCTGTTTATGCAAAGCTGCAGCAAGTGCAAAACCACCTAAGAATAGAAAGATGATGGAGTTGGAGAAGTTGTTCAGTGCGGTCTGAGTGTTAAACACGCCTAAAAATACCGCAAGTAATGGTATGAGCAGCGCGGTTATGCTGACGTGAATCGCTTCGGTTAGCCAAAGAATAGCAACAAAAACTAAGATGCTCAGGCCGGTTACTACTTGTGGCTCAAAGGGTAGGGTATTAAACAAGATAATGAACAATACGATATTCGCGTTCAAAATCATGCTGTTGCGAGTGAAGAACCAGTTCTTCAATGTCACAGCGAGTGCGGTCATGGGTAGTGCTCCTTTTGCATTGCCTTTTGTCGGTTTTTTTATGGCAAAGTAACTGACTTGTAGTTATTTATTGATTAAATGTTACTTGGAATGCAAAAAAGAGTTTTGCCTGAATCGTAGAGCAAATTAGAAAATGTGATGTTGAGAATTGGAAATGGGTAGAAAACTACCCATTTGTTTTATAGAAATGTTATTAGCCTTGTGAGCTGCGTGATTCCTCTATTCGACGGGAACTTGCAGAGGCTCATTAGAGATTTTTTCAGGCTCTTTTACTGCAACGATAGGCTCTTGAGGACCAAGAAACTTGGGCTGCGTATTAATAATGTAGAGGTCTAAAAAGGCTTTCACACGGGCGAGCAACTCTCGAATACGCATTGATGTTTTTTGTTTGTTTGTCGTAGGTCCTGCTACCGCAAGACACTGCGCATCAATGTTGTAAGCATCGGCAATAAACAGCGCTCGCTCACAATGAAAGCGCTGAGTCACAATCAGAAAGCGCTCCGAAGCAAAAATCTTTTTCGCCCTCACAATCGAATCTAGAGTACGAAAGCCAGCATAATCAAGGTGAATCACTTCCTCAGGCACGCCGGCTTTAAGTAAGTCGCGTTTCATCGTCCACGGTTCGTTGTAGGAGCGATGGGCGTTATCGCCACTCAATAAAAACTGTTTTACTTTGCCTTGGTTGTAAAGCTCAATCGCCGCATTAATGCGATGAGTGTAGTAAGTGTTGAGGATCTTACCGATGTATTTACTGGTACCGAGAACCACAGCAACCTCATGTTGAGGTATTTGTTCGTATTCAGTGAAAATGCTTTCTTTGGCTTGTAAAACCACCCACCGGTCGATGGCAATAACAGAAACAAGCAGACTAAGTACAGAGATCGACAAAATCAAAGCAAGTCGCTTCCAGGAAAATTTCAGCTTCCACTTTGATCTTATGCGAGAAAACAACAAAACGTTTTATATCCTTAACTAAAAATGTAGTTCTCATCATATCTGATAGAAACAAAAAGAGAGAAGCCCATTTATGCCAAAATCTGGTTAGGATGATAAAAAAATAAAAGCCCCTACATGGTAGGGGCTAATTATTAAACGAAATGTCTCAAGCTTAAAACGCAGTGCGTTTGTAGCGACGGTAAACCGGTTGCCAGAACGATTGTTCAATCGCCACGTTTAATGCTTCATCAGTGATTTCTAATGCGACACCTTGTTCGATTGCCTTCTTACCAACAGCAAACGCGATCTTTTTCGATACCGAGTGGATCTCTTCCAACGGTGGAAGTAGCGCACCACGACCGTTGATTGCTAGAGGAGAGCATGTTGCGAGCGCACGGCTTGATTCCATTAGCATCTCGTCGGTGACACGTTTTGCGTTTACAGCAAGTACACCAAGGCCAATGCCAGGGAAGATGTAGCTGTTGTTACATTGGGCAATAGGGTAAGTGCGACCTTCATGAACCACAGGCTCAAATGGGCTACCTGTTGCAACCAGTGCTTCACCATTTGTCCAACGAATGATGTCGTTCGGTGTTGCTTCTACGCGGCTTGTTGGGTTCGACAGTGGGAAGACAATCGGACGCTTACAGTGTTTATGCATTTCTTCGATGACTTCTTGGCTAAATAGGCCAGGAGCACCAGAAACACCAATTAGTACCGTTGGCTTGGCGTTACGCATAACATCGAGTAGTGAGAAGCCATTTCCTTCATTTTCCCACTCTTTCGTATTGGTATGTTTCTGCACCAAGCGTTGTTGGAAATCAAGAAGGTTAGGCATACCTTCTTGTAACAGACCCCAACGGTCAACCATGTAAACTTGTGAGCGAGCTTGCTCGTCAGAAATCCCTTCCGATACCATTTGTGCGATGATCGCTTCTGCGATACCGCAACCAGCAGAGCCAGCGCCCAAGAAGGTGATACGCTGTTTAGACAGCTGAGTGCCTGCTGCTTTACAGGCTGCAAGTAGAGAGCCAACAGTAACGGCCGCCGTGCCTTGAATATCATCATTGAAGCAGCACACGCGATCTTTGTAACGCTCAAGAAGAGGCATCGCATTTTTCTGAGCAAAGTCTTCGAACTGGATCAAGGCATCAGGCCAACGGCGCTGTACTGCTTGAATAAACTCTTCTACAAATGCATCGTATTCTGCACCCGTAATACGAGGGTGACGCCAACCCATGTACATCGGATCAGCTAAACGTTGCGGGTTATTGGTACCCACATCAAGCACGATTGGTAGCGTGTAAGCAGGGCTGATACCACCACACGCGGTATAAAGTGACAGTTTACCAATAGGAATACCCATGCCGCCGATACCTTGGTCACCCAAGCCAAGGATACGTTCGCCATCTGTCACAACAATCACTTTAACGTTGTGGTTTGCTGCATTATTCAGCAAGTCGTCAATACGGTCACGGTTCGGGTATGAAATGAACAGACCACGACCACGACGGTAAATGTTAGAGAAGTTTTCACATGCTGCGCCGACAGTTGGCGTGTAGATGATAGGCATCATCTCAGAAATGTGGTTTTGCACTAGGCGGTAATACAGTGTTTCGTTGGTGTCTTGGATATTACGCAGATAAATGTGCTTATCCATATCGCTTTCGAAACTCTTGTATTGCTGGTAGGCACGTTCCACCTGCTCTTGGATTGTTTCGGTAGACTCTGGAAGCAAGCCTTCTAAGTTGAATGAACTACGTTCTTCAGCAGAGAATGCACTGCCTTTGTTCAAAAGAGGGGTTGCTAAAAGAGCCGGACCCGCATATGGAATATATAGTGGGCGTTTATCGTTGTTCATTGGGTGCCTTATGTAGGGTTGAAGGATGCGCACCAAATTTTAACGGGTTCACCATTTAGTTGTAAACATGCGTTGATGCACATCAATGTAATGTCGCAAAAAAACTCAGATACCGCCGAAAATATCGGCAATATTGGTTGTTTAGAGATACCTAAAGCAGGATTTTTTTACTTGGGTATAATGTTCTGCATCATCAAATCAAATCCAATTTCTATGTTTCAACTACCTATCGACAACCTGCAAGCTGAGTTTGACCAACATGTGAACCAAAACCATCTCGTGGTGGAAGCCGAAACCGGGTCAGGTAAATCTACCCGTTTGCCTATGTGGGCGGCAAAACACGGACGCGTGCTGGTTATTGAACCACGTCGAATTGCTTGTACCTCGTTGGCTGAATATCTTGCGGAGCAATCTGGTGAGCCAATAGGTCGCAAAGTCGGTTACGCGATCAAGCTTCATGCCTACTTTGATGAAAAAACCGAAGTTGTATTTGTGACTCCGGGAGTCGCACTGCGTTGGTTTGCGGAAAACAAGCTAGCAGGCTTCGATATCGTGATAGTGGACGAATTTCACGAGCGACGCTGGGATATTGATCTATTAACCGCAATTTTGAAGCAAGAAAATCAACATCGGTTGATCGTCACTTCCGCTACGCTGGAGGGCGAAAAGCTAGCGCGTTACCTGAATGCGAAGCGTCTGCAATCTGAAGGGCGTTGCTTTCCAGTCACGGTGACACATCGTTCTTTAGACAGCCGTTATTTACCGAATAAGAAGGGATGTGAACAAGAGGTTTTCAGAGCGGTAAAAGAAGCATTGGAAGATGAAGATGGCGATATTCTTGTTTTCCTGCCTGGACGCAAAGAGATCACCCAATGTGCTCAGATGTTACAAAGTTGCGGCGATGTCATGGTGATCAAACTTCATGCCTCGGTTAGTGATGAAGAACGGCACCGCGCGTTAACTACGCAAAAACAACGAAAAGTCGTATTGGCAACCAATGTTGCGGAAACCTCCTTAACGATACCTAACATCCGAGTTGTCATTGATAGCGGCTTAGAGCGTCGAACCATTCAACGTAACGGTCGCACAGCTTTAACGCTGACCCACATTTCTAAGGCCAGCGCCGCGCAGCGAATGGGGCGGGCGGGCCGTGTTGCTGAAGGAGCTTGTATTCGTCTATATGGTGAACACGCGCCTTTAGAATTAGTGACGCCTCCAGAATTGCACAGAGAAGAGCTCGTCGAGCCCATGCTGGCAGCGGCTTGTTGTGGATATCGTCTTTCAACACTCGATTTTCTCGACTCAATTCCTCCAAAGTCGCTAGAGGCATCTCATTCGACGCTGTTATCTATGGAAGCGATTGATGAGGATGGCAATGTCACGCAGCATGGGAGAAAAGTATATCCACTACCCATTGATGCACTGTTTGCCGATCTTGTTACCAGAATTCAAGCGAAGCCAGAGAAGGAAGCAATGATTGATTTGGCTGCCGCCTTATCTGTGCCTGCGCAGCTCTATCAGCGACAAAGTGGCGAAGTCGCTGAGCTTCTATCTCAAGAGGAGCCATACGGATGTGATGCCTCTTTGCTTATCCGTTTGGTTCGGGGGGAGCGACTTCCGGGCATTGTCATTGATGCCAGCGCACTCGAAGAGGCACAAGGTTTAGCGAAACAAATGCGAGAAGTATTTGAATTACCGGAACTTGACGTTGCCTCTCGATATAACCGTGAAGCGCTCTTTTTCTCCATCGCCTCATTACACCCTGAGCTTGTGTTTGTCCGACGAGCTCGTCGAAGAGATGCTCTAGGAAATGGAGTAGTCGAGATGCTGGTTGGGCGTAACAGCCGCTTTCCTGATAAAGAAGAAGCGGCCATCGTGCTAGATAGCCATAGCGTGCCAGGACGAGGCGTTAAGCAAACACTGAACCTCGCATCGGTCATGACGCCTATCCCGCTGACGTTGTTACGCGAACTTGAACTAGGGGAGTGGCAACAAGGCGAGACGAATTATGAAGAGGAGGCCCCAAGAGCAACGATGCATTTGGTCTACGCCGGGCGAACAGTCTGTTCTGAACATCAAGCGTTACAAGGTGATGTTGCTGTTCAGTCTATTGTCGAAATGATAGAAGACGAGACACTGTTACCAGGTTTTGCTTCTCAAAGAAAACAACAAATCCAACACTGGAAACTCTACAACGCATTGGGCCTTAATGTCGAAGGAGAAGAGGTTAACGACTTGGCCTCCTTGACATTTTCTAGCTGGTTAAAGGATCAGTTGGAAACATTAGGCGTTGAAAATGTCGATGATATGGCGTTGTTTGAACCGGAAGACTTAACATTTTACGGTGTTCCAGAATGGGAATACGACGATTTCACGGAGCAGTACCCTTTAGAACTTTCGCTGCCAGAACTCCAACTGGATGTTGAGTATTACGCGTCTCGCAAGCTGGTACAGGTCGTTTATCGAGAGGGAAACCGTAAGGGGGATCCAAAGCGTTGGGAGCTGCCACGCTGGGCTGGTTGGAAGATACAGTATAAAAAGGCCAGTCGAGTGATTGATGTGAAGTAGGTAGGCGGATGACGTTGTGACAAGAATGGATATTTTTTTGGTGAATCTATAATGATTTCATATTGATAGCGTTACTTACGTGTTGTTTTTAGTTTCTTAATTGAAATATTAATCAATTGAATGCTTATATATGGCGAAGCTGTACATCAGTTGTTACAAAGCTGGTTTTAATATTTCCTTTTGCATGTAAATTAGTGCATAAAAGACGAATGTTTTATATCCCATTGCTATATCAAAACAGTTGAACGATATTTGGTATATCTCATTTTCGAGTGTCGGGGGCATAGAATGGATCAACAAGGAAAGACGTGCATTGAATTCGACTACACTAGCTTTTTAGGGGCGACAGGTAGTAAAAAATGGACCTTTTTAGAGGCATTTGCCACCATCGCGCCTATTTTCGGTTTGATGTGGAAACAGAACATTGCGGAATTGAGCAAGCCTGAAGATCGGTTGTGGGATGCCGCATTAAAATCGATGTCTTCTCGTAAAAGTGATGAATCCAATTTGGTCCGCTTAACCCAGTTAGCTAAACATGAAGGGATCAATGAATTGCGAGTCGTTATGCCATATTCGCTCGATGTTCAGCAAATCGAGTACATAGAATCTCGCAGTCAGTTGAAAGTGGACACGTCAGAACAAGATGTTCTTAACATCAAGTTTTAGGCTGAGTATTTCCACTTCATCGATGTACTACTTAACAATAGTGCAATGAAAAGCGACCTCAAAGTAGGTCGCTTTTTTATTTTGAGGTTTTTGTCACAGGTCTTGGAAGTGTGATGAATATAGAGTATTTGCACTTAAATTAACAAAAATGTAACGTTTGGAAATGCAATTGTCATAACTAGCTTCTAACTTTGTGTTTTTAGGACAAATTACCGACTAAGTGGTTGGTACTGTAAGTTCGAATTAACGTCCCTTATTGGCATACAAGGATGATTGAGTCACCACGTCATTTGGGCATAAAAACAAACACAATAAGAAAGGAAGTCAATATGTCTTTGTCTCGTCGAGACTTTATGAAAGCTGCTTCTTCAACGGCGATTGTTACCGGGCTGGTGGGCTGTGGTAGCGATGCTAGTGAATCTGTTGCGGTTACCTTTGAGCACGGAGTGGCGAGTGGAGATCCTACTCAAACACAAGTAGTCATTTGGACTCGTGTTACGACCTCATCGAGCTACGCAGATGTAAGCTGGCAAGTTTCATCTAACGAAAATTTTACTGATATCGTGCAAAGTGGCATTTTTGCCACGGACACGAGCCGAGATTTCACGGTAAAAGTCGATGTTCAAAATCTCAACGCAAATTCTCGCTACTACTATCGATTCATGGTTGGAGATGTCACTAGCGAAGTCGGGCAAACTCAAACATTACCAGAGGATGGTGTAGAAAAGGCATCCATGGCGGTTGTATCTTGTGCAAATTATCCTGCAGGCTATTTCCATGTGTATCGAGAGATCTTAAATCAACATGAACAAGACCCGTTTGATGTGGTGCTTCATCTCGGTGATTACATTTATGAGTATGGTGCTGGTGGCTACGCTAGTGAAGATGCTGAGGCACTAGGGCGAGAGCCAAGCAAAGGCACTGAATGTATTACCTTAGATGATTACCGAAAACGGTATGCGCAATATCGCCAAGATGCTGATCTGCAAGCGTTACATGCGAGCCTACCAATGATTGCTGTCTGGGATGACCATGAGCTTGCAAATGATACTTGGAAAAATGGTGCGGAAAACCATCAAGAAGAGGAAGGCAGTTTTAATGATCGTCGTGCAGCTGCGGCTGCCGCGTGGACAGAATGGTTGCCCGTTCGTGAAAACACTTTCTCAAACATGCTGATTTACCGTCAGTTTTCGTTTGGAAGTTTAGTCAATTTGATGATGCTCGACACGCGACTTGTGGGGCGTGATAAACCGTTGGATTACTTCTCGCTCAGCTCTCCAACGATGGAAGCGATTGGCGGTTTAGTTGCTCAGTCGCGCAGCGAAGACCGAGAGCTGTTAGGCGCTGACCAACTCGCTTGGCTGATGGATGCGTTCAGTACGCACGACGCAACTTGGAATGTGCTAGGGCAACAAGTGTTAATGTCTCGTATGGAGTTGCCAAGTTCGGTTATGACCGCGATGTTTCAATTGTTTACTGCCACTGAAGAACAAAAAACAGAGGCGTTATTAGCAGTAAACTCTGCGATTACGGCTTATCTCTCTGACCCAAGTTCAGATACCATTTCTCTCCCGTATAACCTAGATGCATGGGATGGTTACAACGTTGAGCGAGAGAAAGTTTATCAACTGGCCAAAGCCAACAGTGGTAAATTTGTCTGCTTGGCAGGAGATACGCACAACGCATGGGCAAGTGAGCTTAAAGACGTATCTAAGCATCCTATCGGGATAGAGTTTGCAACTAGCTCGGTGAGTTCCCCTGGGCTAGAGGCCTACCTAGCGTTAGATCCTGTTGCGATCGCTCAAATGGAATACACGTTGCCGCACTTAGTGTCAGAATTACAGTGGGCAGATATCAAGCAGCGTGGCTTTATGCGCGTTACTTTTACGCCCGACAAAGCAGAGTCGACCTGGTATTTCGTATCAACGATTAAAGACAAAACATATCAGGTGACGACCAAGTCAGCCTCCACAACTGATGGTACTACGTTAAATATCGGCTAAACTGAGCCTAATACGAAAAAAGTCCGCAAGCTATTGCGGACTTTTTATTGGAAAGCGTTTAGCTAATCTAGCGACAGTGCTAGTCAATCAATCCGTATTCTTTGCTCAGTACTTCGATGATTTCCGCTTTCGGATTCTCACTCAAATGAATCGGCTTTCCTGTAATCTTCTCGGCAATACCAATGTAGGTGCTCGAAATCGCCATCAAAGATTCGACGGGTAAAGCATTATCACGAGCGAGTGCTTCGCGCTCTGGCATACGTTCTTTGTTTAGCAAGATATCTGGGTCAGGGAAGTGGTTAAGTAGGAACTGGCGGAAACCTTCTTTTGAGTTCTCTACGATGTGACCTGCTTGGTACTCTTTAGCATCCCATATACGAGACGAGTCTGGTGTACCCACTTCATCCATGTAAATCAGCTTTTCATTGCCAGCAGCATCATGAACATAACCAAATTCGAATTTGGTATCGACAAAGATTTGGTCGATTTCTTCTAACGCTTGGCTGATAACGTTAAAGCCTTCTTTCAGCAGTTTTTCGTAGAGTGCGATATCGTCGGCACTTGAGAAGTTAAATGCTTCGTAGTTGTCTAAGATGTTTTGACGAGTAATATTCACGTCGTCCGCTTCTGGCACACCGGGAATACCTTTTAGAATGCCTTTTGTGGATGGGGTCATGAGCAACTTTGGCAGTGCTTTGTCTTTTTCTAACCCTTCAGGAAGTTGGATTCCACAAAACTCGCGCTCGCCATTTGCGTAAGCGCGCCACATCGAACCCGTGATGTATTTGCGGCAGATGGCTTCGATTTTTACCGGTTTGGCTTTTTGTACAATCCAAACAAAAGGGTGAGGAATGTCTAGAATGTGGCTATCTGCTAAGCCATTTTCTTTGAATAGTTTGAACCAGTGATTAGAAATCGCATTAAGCGCAGCCCCTTTACTTGGGACACCATTAAGACCACCTTCAGCATGCCAAATACAATCGAATGCAGAGATTCGGTCGCTAATCACCATGATAGCCAAAGGCGCATCTGGAGCGACATCGTATCCTTTTTCTTTGATCAGTCGGGCGCTGTCTTCTTCAGTTAACCAGTAAACTGAACGAACTTTTCCGCTATGAACGGGTTTATGGGTGCGAATTGGCAGGTCGTCATTGACGGCAAGTACTTGATTAGCAAGGCTCATTGCGACATTCCTATCATCTTAATCAAACGTCAGAAAGAGAAGATATTCAGCAAAGTTTGGGCGCTGAATAAATCGAATGTGGGCATCATACCAGAACTATTTTAACTCGCCAGAGAAAAAGCAAACGTTTGCTTGTTTTCTTTAATACAAAAAAATGCCCCCTTAAAAAGGAGGCGAGATGCAGGATGGATAACGTCGAACTTATTAGTGGTACTTATTAACTCTGCCTTCGACGAAAAAGACTTCACACTGATAGCGCTGCGCCATGTCGCGCAACATAGATTGATTCATAAGTGCAATTTTATTTGATGCAACAACAGCACTGGCATTGCCTGATCGGATGGCTTTGATCACGATCTCGACTTCTGAAAGCTGTTGAGAAGGCTTCATTTGAATCACGTTTCTACAGCAAATATTAGAAGCAGTGAGTTGTTCAAAGTCAGGGCGAGGGCAGTCTGCTGTAAACAAAATCCATTGTTTCTGCTGCGATAAAACAGCCAGCTTAGATAGAAGCTGATCCGAAACGGCCATGGGCTGAGTTGCTTGTGCCAATACGTTGTAACGAGAGTATGTATGAGATTGACTTTGTAACTGCATCTTACTGTTCCTTTATACATGCTGTATGTGCATACAGTAGTTTGTTTTGGCGACCTGATCAACCCGTTTCTCAAAAGCTATTTGCGGTTTTTTGAGAAGAAAATAAAAAGATTATATTTTAAGTGTTTGAATTTATTTGATTATTTTTCATTTCTGATATGTCTAACATCAATTTAAAAATGTGAGATGAGTAGCAAATTGGACGAGATACATACAGGGGGTCACTACTGTATATACAGGTGTTTTTTCACGGGCAGTGGTTTGTATACAGTAGGAGAGGGGCTGATAACCGATGCGACATGCTATGTAGGATAGGAGGGAATACGAGATAGAGATTGGAAATAGGGCTTGGCCGATCAAAAAAGCGCCTTAAAAGGCGCTTTTGAAAATCAGTTCCGTTGATTCCGTCTTGCTTAGCTCGCTCGTTGCAAGCGTTCGCGCATTTGTAATTCGCCTTGGTTAAATAGGCGCACGTCGATTTTTGCCATGTCGTAACAAGCTTTACATGAGTAATGGTGCTTGCCATCTAAATAATCGTGACGAGTTACAAGACTAGGTTTTTTACACCAATCACAGGTGCCTTCTTCAGTGAACATTGATTTTCTCCCCACCTAGATTAATTTGAGTCGTTAGGTGTTATTTTGCGCTGAGCATTATGGCATAAAAGCGAGACTTAAGTTAAATGTCTGTTAATTTGTTTGAGAGGGAGATCGATTGCGGCGCTTGATTATATGGGTCTAAAAGCATGCTAGCCAAAGTGTCTCGACCTGTTTTTACTGTTTTGTAACATTTTGTGAGACAAGCTTAAAGGCATGATTGAGTCGCTTCATTTCTTCTTCACTGCCTCTTGTGTCCGGATGATAAAGCTTTGATAGCTGTCTATAGCGTAGCTTTATTGCTTGTAAATCAGGGATGTGTTGTGGTGTGTAGCCAAACATGGCGCATGCGACGCTTAGCTTATGGTTCTCTGCCTGGGTTTTGGATTTCTTAAATTCTTTGAATACTTTCTCTAGCTGGCGTTTCAGTTGCTTGTTCGTAAACTCTAGCTCTTTAACTTTTGCCGCCATTCGCTGATTTTGGCTTTCCTCTTTGGCTTCACGCGCTTTTCTATTCTGCTTATGTTTCTTGATTACGAAGAAGCTTAAGCCGCTGATGATGAGTATCGCCGCTAGCCAGATCAGCCATAAAAACTGCGAGTATTCTACCTTGGGGTTTGCAACTGTGCTTTTCTCTTCTTGTGTTTGTTCAGCCTTTTTATCGAGCGACTTTATTTGCGAGACTTGTTTAGCTCGCAGTTGGTTGAAGTGCTGCTCTAACAGTTGATTATATGCTTGTTCTGCTGCTGGATTATGCTGAGAAGCCATTTGATACAAGGCTTCAGTCAATTGAGAAGTTGTGACCTTATCTTGATTGCGCTGAATAAAGTTAGCGAGAAGAAAGCCCCGATCGGTTGGGTCATTGAGTGCGATAGAGGTTAGCCAATATAACGCTTGTGTTTCATTTTTTTCGCCATTTATCCCTTTAGCAAAGTCGTTCGCGAGCTGTTTTTGCGCAGGGAGGTAACCTTGGTTGGCGGATTGCTCTAGCCAGTAGCGTGTTTCTGTTGAGGCTTCAGCTTTGTTTGATGCCAATAATTGTTGTGCGTACTCGTATTGTTCTATGGGGTCATTTGGAGCTTGAGAGGCAAGCGAGTAACCAGAAAAGCAGAGGCTAAATAAGCAGAGTAGGGCAGACGTTTTGACAGACATTGATATGTCAGGCCTAACGATTATGGTTAGGCCTGCTCCGGTAATTTTTTATTATTACCGCTATGGTGCAACCAAATTACTTCAGTGGCAAGATCTGGATTTCAACACGACGGTTGCACGCACGACCTTCAGAAGTTTGGTTTGAGCAAATTGGGTTACGTTCGCCGTAGCCACGTGCAATTGCACGACCAGGTGCAACGTTTTGAGATACTAGGAATTGACGTACGGACTCTGCACGACGCTCAGACAACGTTTGGTTGTATGACTCACTGCCCGTGCTATCAGTGTAACCGTCGATAACAAGGCTGGTATCTGGGTATTCAACCAAGATGCGAGCAACACCGCGTAGCGTATTATGAATGCTAGCATCAAGCTGGTAAGAGCTTGAAGAGAAGCCGATACCATTTTCCATACGCAGTAAAAGCTGGTTCTCACCAACACGCTGAACTTGTACACCAGAGTTTAGCAAAGCGCGACGCAATTCTGCTTCTTGTTGGTCAAAGTAGTAACCAACGCCAGCGCCAGTCGCTCCGCCTGCGGCCGCACCAATGAGTGCATGCTGACGACGTTCTTTAGCGTCATCGCCCGTTGCTAGACCGATTGCTGCACCAGCGATAGCACCAATAAGCGCGCCTTGCGTGGTTGAGTTAGTTTCGTATTCACCCGTTGTTGCATTTTGGCGTTGAGTGGCTTGACAGCCAGTAAGAGCTAGCACTAGAGCTAGTGCAATAGGCATCTTTTTCAAGGGAAAATCTCCGTATAAAACTGAGGCGAAACCATGCCTCATAATGGGATGCGAATTATGAATAAGTAAGCATTGATATTTGTTATGAGAAAGTAAGATTGATAAGAGTTTCTGTAAGAAAATTCTTATCGTTACTATCACAACTTCAAAAAGTAGGTCCCAATAACATTAGAATATTGGAACCTACGTCAATCAATTGCTGCTCTGGTTATTTCGATGGATTGCCCAACATTTTACGCGCTTGCTCGCCGCCAACACCACGGTTAACGGAGACTCTTCTACCTTTCTTTAAGCCCACTTCGTAGTCTTCGGTTAGGTTTTTCATCGCTTCTTTCAGTTGCTTCTTGAAGGTTTCGCGGTCAATGTTTTGGAATTCTTTATCAATATAATCATTGATTTTGTTGGCCGACTCTTCGTCTGGGGAAATGACTGGAAGTTTCTCTATCGCGCCCTCTACCCAACCAGATACAAATGAGTTCACGCGGCGAGTCACCTCTTGAGAAGAGGTGCCCGTACCTGCGAAGCTGTTTCGGAATTGTCCGGTACTTTCGTTCATCTCGCGATAAATAATATCGAAAGCAAATGCAGCAAAAATCGCGCGATCTGCTTCACCGATAAACTCGACACGTTTGAGCCCTTTGTGATTCAACAACACCGCTTCAACACCGAATTTAGTGTTAATGCCGCGAATCACTCGCAATATGGTAGAACTGATATTCGCTGGTAGTAGGTGGGAAGACTGTGTTTTCCCCATTCTGATAAACTCAATATCGTCTTTATCCAGACCATATTTGAGCATGAGGCGATGTGCCATTTTGATAGCATTGGCAGCCTCATTAACATTAGCGGAATTGCCCAGTTCTAAGCACTTGGCGATTTTTTTCAGAGCTTTTTGTTTATCCATCGACAACCAGTAACGAAAGCAGAAAATTTATGAAGTCAGACATATTACCTTTTTTGACATAAAAACGAAATACAAGGTGGGAGTGAAGGTGGTTTGTGGGCATAAAAAGAAGCCCCGCAGAAGGCGAGGCTAGGCGTTTTAGTTCGTCATAATCAGCATGAAGTCGTACTTGTGTCTAAGAAGCCATTCTTCATTAAGATTAGCTGGAATTACAATCCGAGCTGGTTGAGCAAGTCATCGGCATCATCGTTTGATCCCGACGATTTAGATTCTTTCTCAGCCATATTTTTACGTGTTGCTTCTAAAATATCGTCTGGATTTTCGTCTTCTGCGATTTCAAACTCTTCTAGTTGGATGAACTCAGTTTTGTCCATCGCCAACTCTAGATAGAAAATGTTGTTGTTTTCGGTGGAGAACGTCACTCGGCGAGCTTGAGGGCGGTCAAGGTTGGTGTCAACTTGTAAGATGACTTGCTTATTCAGCGCCATCATTTTGGGCTGGTTTTGTGTGATGTTCGTTTGCAGCTCTTTACGAATTTTATTGGTGAAATCTCCAACCAGTTGGTTCATTAGCTCACCCAGAACATCTCCCACCTCGTCAGAAGTATGAGATATTGCCAGTTCTTCTTCTGGCATACCCATATTACGCATGTAGTTGGTGTAGATCTCTAATGCGGCTTTTGCCGTAAAATTAATTACGACCAGCCCGGTAAACCCGCCATCAAACAGAACAAAACAGCCAAAATCTGGCTTGAGGCTAGTCTTGTGGATTTTTTGCACCATTGCAGAGTAATTTACTTGAGAAGATGTCGCCGAAGTTAGGACGCCAGAAACAGACTGGCAAAGTTTGAGAAGGATATCTTCAGTGGTCACAATTTTATTTTTTTTCATTCTGAAAACTCATCTAGAAACGCGATTCGTTCCCCAATGTAAGGCATCAAGCGTGAAAAAATAAAGCATAAGTTTAATTATTGTATCGAGATTCTGATTTGCTCGTCTTTTTAAATGTTGTAAAGTGACGAAATTCAAAGAATATTACTTCACTTACTCTTTTGTGGTGTTTTGTTTCGCTGAACGCCAACTTGTATGAGAAGTGAGCAAATAATTACATAACCCGCAGCTGATCGGATTCAGCGTCGTAGGGGCAGGAAGCAAATGTTACCAAGATTACACTCGCAAACTGATGTCGATCCTCTTGTTCTTAGTTTTCTGAAAGAGCTTGAGCACGCCGGATTCACTGGTGATATCGAAAGCCAATATTCAAGCCGACTCGCGGTTGCCACTGACAACAGTGTTTACCAGCAACTTCCTCAGTCTGTCGTTCATCCCAAAACGACAGAAGATGTTTCTCTCCTCGGGAAACTGAGCAATAAAGAAAAGTACGAACGAATCACCTTTTCACCTCGTGGTGGCGGCACAGGGACCAATGGTCAGTCGCTAACCAAAGGTATTGTGGTGGATATGTCTCGTCACATGAACAAAGTGCTTGAGATTAATGAGAAAGAAGGCTGGGTTCGTGTACAAACTGGTGTAGTGAAAGACCAGTTAAATGATGCGGTTCGCCCTTACGGTTACTTCTTCTCTCCGGACTTATCAACTAGTAACCGTGCCACAATTGGCGGTATGGTCAACACTGATGCTTCTGGTCAAGGTTCTCTGAAATACGGAAAAACATCCGATCATGTTTTGTCGCTACAAGCGGTGTTTGCTGATGGCTCAGTTTTAGAATCAGATCTGTCCAACGGCTACCCCGAAGAAGGCGAGTTTGCTGCCAAGGCGCTACGAGTAACGGAATCCGTATGTCGTGAAAAACGCCAGCAGATCGTGGATAAATTTCCTCCGCTCAACCGCTTTTTAACGGGGTACGATTTAAAAAATGCCTTGAATGAAGACGATGACCGTTTCGACATCACACGAGTGCTGTGTGGCGCGGAAGGTTCATTGGCATTTATTACCGAAGCGAAGCTAAATCTGACGCCAATTCCGAAAGCACGTACTTTGGTTAACGTTAAATACAACAGCTTTGACTCTGCGCTCCGTAATGCACCGTTGATGGTCGAAGCGAAAGCGCTATCTGTAGAAACCGTTGACTCGAAAGTACTTAATCTCGCGAAGCGAGATATCGTCTGGCACACCGTGAGTGATTTGCTTACCGATGTTCCAAATAAAGAGATGCTTGGCATCAATATGGTGGAATATGCAGGTCAGGACGAAGAAGAAGTTGCAGCGCAGGTTGCAGCGCTGACCGCCAAGCTCGATACCATGCTGGAAACAGAAGAAGCGGGCATCATCGGTTACCAAGTCTGTAACGATGTAGCGAGTATCGGGCGTATTTACAACATGCGTAAAAAAGCGGTGGGTTTGTTAGGCGCAGCAAAAGGCCGCGCTAAACCGGTCGCATTCGCTGAAGATACCTGTGTACCACCAGAAAACTTGGCTGATTTCATTGTTGAGTTTCGCGAACTATTAGATAGTAAATCGCTGAATTACGGCATGTTTGGTCACGTCGATGCCGGGGTGCTTCACGTACGTCCTGCGTTGGATTTGTGTGACCCGCACCAAGAAGCATTGATGCACGAAGTTTCTGATGAAGTGGTTAAGCTGGTGGCGAAATACGGCGGTTTGATGTGGGGTGAACACGGCAAAGGTTTCCGTTCAGAATATGGCCCTGAGTTTTTCGGTGATGAGTTGTTTACTGAGCTGAGACGTGTGAAGGCGGCATTCGATCCACACAACAAAATGAACCCGGGCAAAATCTGTACGCCGCTTGATAGCGATGCAGAGTTAGTAAAAGTTACCGATACCAAACGTGGTTACTATGACCGTCAGATTGACGTTCAAGTACGTGACAGCTTTAAGCAAGCGATGGAGTGTAACGGTAACGGTTTGTGTTTTAACTACGATACCAGCTCGCCAATGTGTCCATCGATGAAAGTAACAGCCGATCGTCGTCATTCACCGAAAGGTCGTGCGGGTTTGGTTCGCGAGTGGTTGCGTCAGCTCACTGAACAAGGCATTGATATCCTTGACTTAGAAAAGCAAACACTAGAAAACAAAACATCAATCAAAACCATGATTGACCGTGTACGTCATTCTATCAATCGTCGTCACGAATACGATTTCTCCCACGAAGTGTATGAAGCGATGAATGGTTGTTTAGCGTGTAAAGCGTGTGCGAGCCAGTGTCCGATTAAAGTCGACGTTCCGAGCTTCCGCTCACGCTTTTTAAACATTTATCACTCTCGTTACCAACGTCCAGCAAAAGATTATCTGGTTGCGAACATAGAGACTATGCTGCCGATGATGGCGAAAGCGCCAGGTGTCGTAAACGGTGTTTTGAAGCAGTCGTGGGTCAAGAGCTTAACGGCTTCAACAGTTGGGTATGTCGATGCGCCGCTGTTATCAGTACCTACGTTGAAACAACGAGTAGAGTCGCTGACAACGCCTTATGACCTGCAAGCGCTCAGCGGTTTGTCTTCGTCTGAAAAGAGCAAGCATGTTTTAATTGTTCAAGACCCATTCACTAGCTACTACGACGCCGATGTTGTAGAAGACTTCGTTAAATTATTGAAAAAGCTGGGCATGCATCCGGTGCTTCTGCCATTTAAGCCGAACGGTAAAGCACAACACATTAAAGGCTTTCTACGTCAGTTTAAGGATACAGCAGCCGATACAGCGAAGTTTTTGGCGATGGTAGCGGATCTGGATATTCCATTAGTTGGTGTCGACCCTGCATTGGTGCTGTGTTATCGAGATGAATACGCTGAAGTACTTGGCAGTAAGCGAGGTGATTTCGATGTACTAACGGCCCACGAATGGCTTTACCCAAGACTAGAAGAGTTTGAAAGCGGAGAGCATAAGGCGCAGGAATCTTGGTATCTGTTTGCGCACTGTACTGAAAAAACCAAAATGCCGAATGCGGAAAAAGAGTGGGGCGCTATTTTTGCTCACTTTGGTGCGGTTTTAAATACGGTACCGGTTGGTTGTTGTGGTATGGCGGGTACGTTTGGTCACGAGGTCGATAAGTTGTCGATGTCGAAAGACATTTACAATTTAAGCTGGAAGCCAAGCTTAGATAAGTTAGATAACGAGAGATGTTTGATTACTGGCTACTCTTGCCGCAGCCAAGTGAAACGCTTTGAAGGAACAAAGCCCAAACATCCCGTTCAGGCGCTGTTAACTTTGATATAATCACATCAAATTAAGCCCAGTTTTACTGGGCTTTTTTAGAAGTCACATACAACAATTTCAAAGGATATGAATCTTGAGAAAACTTGAACTCAAAGTCCCACCTGTTGCGGTGTTTTTGTTGGTCATACTACTCATGTATGGACTGACAGTTCTGGTGCCGAGCCTGAATATTAGTGTGCCCTTTGTCGAGGTTGTGGTTGGCGGGTTAACTTTGCTCTCTGGTTATATGGGCATTGCTGGTGTGTATGAATTCCATAAAGTAAAAACGACGGTTAACCCTGTAAAGCCTGACACGGCCTCTTCCGTGGTGAGAACTGGCGTATTTTCTTTTTCGCGCAACCCGATGTATATGGCGCTACTGCTTCTAATCATTGCAATTGGTTTGTGGTGGCAGCATTTGAGTGTGGTGCTTTGTGGCGTCGTATTTGTCAGTTATATGAATCGATTTCAAATCAAGCCAGAGGAACGTGTTCTAGAGCGATTGTTTGGTGAAGAGTATGTGGATTATAAAAACCACGTCCGCCGCTGGATCTAAGCATTGCGTTTAGTTTTATTTGGATGAGACATAAAAAGAAAGCCCAACGATCGACGTTGGGCTTTCTTTTAGTAAACACGTTTTTTGAGCGCTTCTGATAGGGCAGTCGATTAGGCTGCCTTAACGAACTTTGCTAGGAATGCATCCTTACGTTCATTGAAACGGCGTACAAGATCGTCAACCGCTTCTTGGTCATATGGCTTCAAGCCGCTTGCAACCATGCGTTTGATGCCTTTGCCAACGACTTCACCGTCTTCTTTGAACGCAAAGTTTAAGGTGACTACCCCACGTTTGCCTTCCACGTCGAACGTTGCGCCAGTGAAATCCACTTCAGGATGCGTAAGGTCTAAGCGTGAAAATTCAACTTCCATGCTTTCATAAATAACTAATGGACGTTGGCAGTTGATCATCATTTGCTTCTCTTCCATAAGAGGAACCATGATGTGAGGGAAGTTCATGCCAGAGAATTGCACGTAATTTGTTACGACATGCTCAATAAATGCGGGATCGTGATTAGTCTCACCTTCACGGGACATGTGTAAGTATTCTTTACCGGCCTCGTCAACAACGGCGCTTTCTTTTTCACACTTATTTTCAATATGAAGTGCTACACCATCGTTTACCATGCCAGAGAAGTTAAAACGCATCTTTTGGCTGACGCCTTCTTTACTAAGAAGCACAGCGAAAAGTAAATCCCCAGGGACACAAAAGCGTTTGTTGTCTTCATCGTGGATTGGGTTGTAGTCACCTGCGACACGTTTTGCAAAGTGGCTTGCTTGTTCGCGAGTGAACTGAAACTGGTGATTAGTGTTTGAAAAATAAGGTGTTAGAAACATAATTTTTACGTAGTAACCAAAACTGTGTGGGATTATATTCGAATATCTGCGTAGCAATGGTCCATCCAGTGAAAACTTCACCGTATCCTAACAATAAGACACTATTTCGGCGGATAAATCGTTAAAAACGCATACTTTAGCAACGCTTTTATTTGTGAAAGCAATAAACAGCGACTTTATTACGTCGGCTATTTTTAAAAGTATAGCAATAACAATATGCAAGTGTTCATAAAGATCGCTGGGAATACGTTTAGTGAGGAGATAAAAAAGCTCCACGCGAAACGTGGAGCCTTCAAATTATCATCCGGTTTTTAGATTAAGTGCTGGTAATGCTGGATTACTGAACACTTGGTAACAGACTCTCTGGCATAAGCGTGTTGTGGATAGCCAGCTTAAGCAGAGTATTCGCCTGTTCAATGTCCGGCGCAAAGTAGCGATCTTTATCGTAGAACGATACTTTTTCACGCAACATTTGTTTGGCAATCTCGATACGCTCAGAAGACTTGTTTGGTGCTCTAAAGTCTAGGCCTTGTGCTGCTGAGAGGTATTCGACCGCCAGAATGCCGCGAGTGTTTTCCCCCATTTCTTTTAATCTGCGAGCCGCGAAGGTTGCCATTGACACGTGATCTTCTTGGTTTGCTGATGTTGGCAAGCTGTCTACTGACGCTGGGTGAGCGAGCGTTTTGTTTTCGCTTGCTAGCGCAGCAGAGGTGACCTGGGCAATCATGAAACCAGAGTTCACACCACCATTATCGACTAAGAACGGTGGTAATTTTGATAATGCGCTATCGATAAGCAATGCCATACGACGTTCAGACAGGCTGCCGATCTCAGCAATCGCCAGTGCTAGGTTGTCAGCTGCCATTGCAACAGGCTCTGCGTGGAAGTTACCGCCAGAGATGATGTCGTCATCTTCAGCAAACACCAACGGGTTATCTGATACGGAGTTTGCTTCTACTTGCAATACTTCTGCAGCGTTGCGGATTTGCTGCAAACACGCCCCCATTACTTGAGGTTGACAGCGCAAAGAATACGGGTCTTGCACTTTTTCACAGTTAGTATGCGAATCACCAATGTCACTTGATGTATCCAATAGATGACGATAGGCCAGTGCAGCGTCCATTTGGCTGCGATGACCACGTACACGATGAATGCGTGGATCGAATGGACGTCGGCTGCCGAGAGCGGCTTCGACAGACATTGCGCCACATACTGTAGCCGAAGCGAAAAGATCTTCCGCGATAAACAGACCTTCTAATGCGAACGCTGTTGATGCCTGGGTACCATTTAGCAGCGCTAAGCCTTCTTTCGGTGCCAGAGTTATGGGTTCTAGACCTGCGATTTTTAATGCTTCTTGCCCAGAAATGATATTACCGTTGTGACGAGCTTGTCCTTCACCTAGTAATACTGTGCTCATGTGGGCCAGAGGAGCTAAGTCTCCTGAGGCGCCAACAGAGCCCTTTTTAGGTACACAAGGGTAAACTTGTGCGTTAACTAGGTCGGTCAGCATATTAATGACTTTTAGGCGAATACCAGAAAAACCACGAGACAGACTATTGATTTTCAATACCATCATCAGACGAACCGTTTCGTCTGACATAAACTCACCGATACCTGCCGCATGAGAAAGAACGATACTGCGTTGCAGTGTTTCTAGATCTTCCGGGGCTATTCGTGTGTTAGCCAATAGCCCAAAACCAGTGTTAATTCCGTAAACCGTTCTATCTTCCGCGATGACTCGGTCTACGACTTGCGTGCTTTCTTCAATGGCCGGAATGGCTTCAGGATCCAAAGTAAGGTTGACTGGTGAACGGCTCACTTGGCGTAGTTCGTTTAAGCTAATATGACCTGGCTTTAGCGTTAAATTTAACATCTCTTTCATCCTTACTTGAGCTTCTTCAGTTCTTCGTTGAGCATTGGCAAATCTAGCCCTTGCTCTGCTGCACATTGTTTAGCAATATCGTATCCCGCATCAGCATGACGCATCACGCCTGTTGCTGGGTCGTTATGCAGCACGCGGGCAATACGTTTTGAGGCATCTTCACTGCCGTCACAGCAGATAACCATACCTGAGTGTTGTGAGAAGCCCATACCTACGCCACCACCGTGGTGCAGTGAAACCCAAGTTGCGCCGCCCGCCGTATTGAGTAGTGCGTTTAATAGTGGCCAGTCTGATACGGCGTCAGAACCGTCCATCATGCCTTCGGTTTCTCGGTTCGGGCTTGCTACGGAGCCAGAGTCTAAGTGGTCACGACCAATGACAACGGGCGCCTTAAGTTCGCCATTTTTCACCATTTCATTGAATGCTTGACCAAGACGCTCACGATCTTTAAGACCAACCCAGCAAATACGTGCAGGTAAACCTTGGAACTGAATGCGCTCGCGCGCCATATCTAGCCAGTTATGTAAGTGCGGATTATCTGGAATTAGCTCTTTTACTTTTTGGTCGGTTTTATAAATGTCCTCAGGATCGCCAGAGAGAGCGGCCCAGCGGAAAGGACCAATACCTTCGCAGAATAGAGGGCGAATGTAGGCTGGAACGAAGCCAGGGAAATCAAATGCGTTTTCTATGCCTTCTTCCAGAGCCATTTGGCGGATGTTGTTACCGTAGTCGAGTGTTGCGGCGCCGCGACTTTGTAGCTCTAACATGGCTTGAACTTGCACTGCCATGGATTTTTTGGCTGCTTTAACGACCATTGCTTCATCTTGCAAACGCATTTCTGCAGCGTGAGACATGCTCCAGCCTTGTGGTAAGTAGCCATTGAGCGGATCGTGTGCAGACGTTTGGTCTGTTACTACATCAGGCGTGATATTACGTTCTACCAACTCAGAGAAAACGTCAGCTGCATTACCCAGTAGACCAACCGATACTGGTGTGTCTGATTCTTTGATGATAGCAAGCGCTTCATCTAAAGATGTCGCTTTCTTATCGACATAGCCTGTACGTAGGCGGTAATCGATACGCGATTCATCACACTCTACCGCAATCATGGAGAAGCCCGCCATCGTACCAGCTAGAGGCTGAGCACCACCCATACCACCAAGACCGCCAGTTAGAATCCATCGGCCTTTTGCTTCGCCGTCAAAGTGCTTTTTCGCAACAGATACGAATGTTTCGTATGTGCCTTGGACGATGCCTTGTGAGCCAATGTATATCCAGCTGCCAGCGGTCATTTGGCCGTACATCATCAAGCCTTGTTTATCGAGCTCGTTGAAGTGTTCCCAGTTTGCCCAATGAGGAACGAGGTTTGAGTTTGCGATAAGCACGCGTGGGGCGTTTTTATGGGTAGGGAAAACACCAACAGGCTTGCCTGATTGAACTAAAAGCGTTTGGTCATCTTCGAGTCTTTCAAGTACTTCAACAATCTTGTCGTAACATTCCCAGTTTCGTGCCGCACGGCCAATGCCGCCATATACAACCAGCGAATGTGGATGTTCTGCAACATCAGGATCGAGGTTGTTCATCAGCATACGAAGAGGGGCTTCGGTTAGCCAAGATTTTGCGCGCAGTTTATCTCCGTGAGGTGCACGAATTGTTCTGCTTGTATCAAGTCGTGGATCTTGTCCCTGGCGCTGTGTCATTTCAGACTCCTTTAGTTTCTCGTGATGACCAAGTACTTGCTTGGTCGTAATAATAAGTGGCATCTAGGATGCGTTATGGTTTGTGTTGCTTTTCCGCCATCGCGTTGGCGATATCCCAACACAAACGGGCAGCTAAGCGTGCAGTTTGACTATCGACGTCATAATTAGGGTTGTATTCGGCGATATCAGCCAGCATGAGCTTATTTTTGTAATGAAGAATTCGATCTAAAAAGGGGGCAATAGTGTCGTAACTAACTCCCCGAGCTGCTGGTGCGCTGACCCCAGGTGCGGTTGCCGCAGGAAATACATCCAGATCAATGGTCAAATAGAGGTAGTCACAGTCGTCAATAAAGTGTTGAAGCTGGGTTAAGTGATAACTGTGGTTTAGGTAGCAAAGCTGATTGTCTTCTACATACCAAACATTTAACGCATCTGCTTTTTCAAATAGCGCTTTAGTGTTGCTACTGCGGCTTACACCGATGCAAGCGTAATGAAAGTCCCAATCGTTACGTTGGCAAAAATGATGAATTTGGTTGAAGGGGGTGCCAGAGCTTGGTCTGATGTCGGCGATGCTGCTCTCGAATGCGCGTAAGTCGAAATGCGCATCGAAATTGATGATACCGATTTTAGGCTTCTTTTCTGGATGGTGCGCTTTAAAATACTCCGCTAAGCCGGAAAACGAGGCCCACGCAATCTCATGCCCGCCACCTAACACGATGACAGGCGTATGAGGTAGTGCGCTTGAAATGGTTGCCGCACATAGAGATTGGCTCTCTTCCAGTAAGTCGTCTTCGCACACCACGGTGCCTAAGTCATATAGTGGGACGTCTTGGTGCCATGCTAAATTAGCGAGTGCTCGTCGGATTAAATCTGGCGCTTTTTTCGCACCAATGCGTCCTTTGTTTCTGGCTACGCCAGCGTCGGTAGCAAAACCCAGTAATGAGACGCCATGCGCAACTGCCCCTAACTCATCTGCTTTCTGGCGTTGAACCACGTGATGAATTCGCTGACCAAGTTTGCCGTCCTCGGCATCATGACGGCCTTGCCAATGAAATAGGGGAGAGTGTAAGTCGAATTGAGACATATTATTGGCCTCCGTGTGAAATGTATTCACCATTTACTATACGACCTACCAGACGTTTTGCTCCGACTTGATAGCTTAAATCTGCAGGACTTTCGATATCCCAGATAGAGAAGTCCGCATCAAACCCTACTTTGATGGTGCCACGTGAGTTTTGATAACCCAGAGCTTTGGCTGCATGTTGCGTTACACCACGCAGTGCTTCTTGCGGCGTAAGGCGAAATAGTGTGCACGCCATATTCAGCATGAGTGTGAGATCAGAAAACGGTGATGTACCTGGGTTGACGTCCGTAGCAATTGCCATCGGCACGTTATGCTCTCTCAACAACTCAATCGGTGGTAACTGAGTTTCTCTTAGAAAATAAAAAGCGCCAGGCAGTAGAGTGGCGACAGTGTTTGAGCGAGCAAGTGCTTTAACACCTTGCTCATCTAAAAACTCGATGTGATCCGCTGACAAACCGTTGTATTGAGCAGTGAGGGCTGTACCACCGAGATTCGAAAGTTGCTCTGTATGCCCTTTAACCTTTAAGCCGTGGCGTTTTGCAGCTACAAACACTTTTTCTGTTTGTTCAAGATTGAAACCAATCGATTCACAAAAAACATCGACACTCGTGGCTAATTCTTCCTTTGCGACAACAGGGATTATGTCCTGACAAATGTGCTCAATATAGTCATCTGCACGGCCTTGGAACTCAGGCGGAATGGCGTGAGCGGCAAGAAGTGTAGTGGTGATTTTAACTTTGCGCTCTTGTTCAAGCATTTTGGCTGCACGGAGCATTTTTACTTCGTCATTCAGTGTCAATCCGTAGCCTGATTTCACTTCAATAGAAGTGACGCCGCTCGCGAGTAGCCCGTCTAAACGTGGTAACGCTAACTCAACTAATTGCGCTTCGGTTGCTGAACGCGTCGCATGCACCGTTGAAAGTATCCCACCGCCTTGTTTGGAAATTTCTTGATATGGCACGCCGTTTAAGCGCATTTCAAATTCGTTGGCACGATTGCCCGCATAAATAAGATGAGTGTGGCAGTCGATCAAACCTGGCAGAACTAACTTGCCTTGAAGGTCGATACTCTGAGCGTAATGTTGGGCAGACAGCAGAGACTCGGTTTGCGGTTCGTCTTCACCAATTGCACAGGTGCTGATCGCAACGATTTTTCCAGATTGAATGCCAATACGAGCAGGAGACGTTGGCAGATAACCGTGCTCTCCCGGTTGCATGGTGACCAGACGTGCGTTTTCAATCAGCAAATCCATGTTTGTGTCCCTGTGTTTATTTGTATCATTAAATGTATATACAAATAAATAGAGCAAAATAAGAACACTGACAAGATTGATGTTGCTAAAATGTGATCAAAACGTAGATCTAGAGGACCAATCTTGTCATTAAATGAGCACTTTTGAGCTCAGCTTATATTTGTTACCAGGGTGATAAAGTAGGGCGGTACTGACTAACTTATCTTGGCTCCACGTTCTGCGATTCAAGAGAAGGCAAGGCTCATTGGCTTGCATTTTTAAGTCTTGCTTAATACGGCCGTCAGGCACAATTGCCTCTACAGTATGTTCAATAGCGTTGAGTGGGCAATTATCTGACAGGTATTGATTCGGAGTGATTTGTGTGAAGTCTTGATTTAAATAACTCGGGGCATATTGGCTGTTCACCCAGCGGAGTTCTAATTGAATAGGCGTTTGGTCTTCATAGTGAATGATTTCACTGTAAAACACCGTTGTGCCAAGCATGACGCCGAGTTTTGTCGCAATGCTGTCATCTGCTTTTATGGCAACTTGTTTGAGCACTTTACTGCTATATTGTCGCCCTCGGTCGCTGACTTCTTCGGCAATGTTTCGAATGTCTAACAGAGGAGATTCTGACTTTTCACCAGGATCACACACAAACGTACCTAAGCGTGGGCGACGTTGTAATCTGCCCTCATTAACTAAGTCCCGAATTGCTTTGTTCACTGTCATTCTACTGACACCAAATTGCTCGGTAAGCTCAATCTCTGTGGCGATACGATGACCGACTATCCACTCTCCAGCATCAATTTTATCGAGGATAAATTGTTTGATTTGAATGTAGAGTGGTGCAGACATAATGATTTCCTTTTATTTGACTATACAAATACTGCTTAATTTAGGTACAAATTGCAAACATTTCTAGACGAACGCCCCACTTAGTGACAGAACAATCCTATTGTGGGGCTGAATGACTCTTGCTGCTGAGTATTATTTGGATTGATGATGGAATTCGAACATTTTCTTGTGGTCTATTGCTTGCAGAGTATAAAACAATTGTGTAAACAAACGATTATTAGAAGAAAAGTCGCTAAAAAGGAAAAACATGTTTAAAAAATTGAAAGCATCACTGGGGATCGGTTCTGCAAAAGTAGATACGATTTTAGACGAAATGAGCGTGTTTCAAGGAGCGACGCTGAAAGGGCATGTTCATATCAAAGGCGGAGACGTCGAACAACAAATTGATGCTATTACTATTAAGTTGAACACAGAGATGAAAGTCGAAGTGGATGATAGCGTAAGTTACCAAACGTTCACTATTGATCAGCTGAAGGCGGTAGACCCCTTTGTGATTCAACCTAATGAAGAGAAGCAGATTCCGTTTGAGCTAAAACTGCATGATGAAACGCCAATTACTGCGGTTAGCGCACTTAAGAATCAATGCCATGTTTGGGTTGAAACGACGTTAGATATTGATTTTGCGATTGACCCGCGTGACCGTGACTATATTGAAGTGAAACCACTACCAGTAGCATCTCGGGTTATTCAAGCGATCGAGCAAGCTGGCTTCACTATGGTTAAAGCCGATGTTGAAAAAGGCTTTTTGCGCGGTGGCTCGTTTGCTTCTCGCTCTGGAATTTATCAAGAGCTAGAGTTCCGAAATAACGGCTTTATCTCATCAAAAGAAATTGAGCTTTCTTTTATTCTGGAAGGGCAGGTCATGCATTGTTTGGCGGAGGTTGACCGTTCGCTCAGCTTGGCTGGGGACCAGTATCGCTCGTTTACGTTGCCGATCAATGCAACTGATGCTCAAGTCGCTGCCGCGGTTGCACCAACGCTAAATCTATAGTTCTCATCAACTTGATGAGAATATGTACCGATATCCTATTGTGAAAGCGATATCGGTACTGTTATCCATGTTTCGTGCGTTCTCTACGGCTAAAAACTCAAGCGCGGAGTTTTCCATTAGATATCGATAGCCTAATACCAGTTCATTAGAGGCATCAGCAAACTCTGCGGGTCCTTCTGTCGAGCCTTGATACCAATGGTATTCAAACATCAGGTGGTGGTTATCTTCCAATGCATAACGGTACCCAGCTGCAACGGCAATCGTATTATGCCGATAGGGTAGATCCAGCAAGGCGCGATCATCTGAGCGAAAAGTCATGCCAACCATCGAGTAAAATGCATGGGCGTCACTCAAATAACTGTAATTTATTTGGAAGCCTTGCTCGAAATTACTGCCTTGAAAAGTCCCGTGAGCAACATCATTAAAATATAAGCTGCCACCAATAGATAGGCCGTGATGTTCATTCTGAAACACTTGATATTGCAAATAAGTAGATAAGTTGTTGGCAAGCGTTTGTCCTTCGAAGTCGTCTTCCAGCACATCATATTGCGGCATTGAAATGTAAAAACGATCTCTGGCTACTTTATCCCGCCCATTCTGTCCGATACCGAAAAGGTTATGGAAGCTTTTAGTCAGTCCATCTAAATGGTTATCAGCGGCAAAAACCCACCGATAATTGAGTTCCCATTGCCAACGGCTATTGATTTGCCACTTGCTGCCTATTTCGATTTGATTGTGGTAATAATCCAGTGCGTATTCATCAGTATGAGCCCAAACACTGGCCACGGTTCCTGAGCCATAGGTCTCGACAAAATCAGAGGGAAGACTATGTCCTGAGCGCAGTATATTGGTATGGCTAACCACTTGCATCGGAGATTGTGCGTAAGAACGTAGCGGCCCATACAGGTCATTTGATGCCATGGCTGGTACACAGCATATCGAAGTGCTTAGAAGCCACATAAAGCGAGATTTGAAATAGATCATGATGAACACCTACATGCAAACTACTCAATAAAACAACTATATACCTAAATTGCACTTTGAGGTGGAACTAGGTGTGCTGGGTCCTGTGTTGGTTAATATGTATCAGGAACTATTATACCAGTTGTGTATTCAAGTTCTATTGGGAGGGGGTAACTCCGTTTGCAAATGATGTGAGCCCTTAAGAATAATCATCAGATTGTCGTGACGGGGCCTGAGGTTAAGTTCTTATGATAAAACAAAATCGCGCTTTGCAATCTAAATGTGAGCTAGGTACAATCCCATTTTCGATAACGGTCCGGTATTCGTGTTACCGAGAGGCCTTTATTGACTCTCAACTATTTTCAACAAATAGCTTCTAATTTGAATAACATGTGTTGCTTGGTGTGCAACACCACTGTAAAGGACATAGCATGCCTATTATTACTCTTCCTGACGGCAGTCAGCGTCAATTTGACAACCCAGTATCTACAATGGAAGTTGCGCTATCGATCGGTCCTGGTCTTGCAAAAGCAACGATCGCTGGTCGTGTAAACGGTAACCGCGTTGATGCGTGTGACCTAATTGAAGAAGACGCAAGCCTTGAAATCATCACCGTAAAAGATGAAGTAGACGGTCTAGAAATCGTTCGTCACTCTTGTGCTCACCTTCTTGGTCACGCTCTTAAGCAGCTTTACCCACAAGCTAAAATGGCGATTGGTCCAACCATCGACAACGGCTTCTACTACGATATCGACCTAGATGAGTCTCTAACGCAAGAAGATCTTGAAAAGATTGAAAAGCGTATGAAAGAGCTAGCGAAAACCAAGTACGAAGTTGTTAAGAAAAAAGTAAGCTGGCAGGAAGCGCGTGATACGTTTGAATCACGTGGCGAACCATACAAAGTGGAAATCCTAGACGAAAACGTATCTCGTGATGATCGTCCAGGTCTTTACCACCATGAAGAATACATCGACATGTGTCGTGGTCCTCACGTTCCTAACATGAGCTTCTGTCAACACTTCACTCTATTGAATGTGGCAGGTGCTTACTGGCGTGGTAACAGCGACAATAAAATGCTTCAACGTATCTACGGTACGGCTTTCCACGATAAGAAAGCACTGAAAGCGCATCTAACTCGCCTAGAAGAAGCGGCGAAGCGTGACCACCGTAAGATTGGTAAGCAACTAGACCTATTCCACATGCAGCAAGAAGCACCGGGCATGGTGTTCTGGCATCACAATGGTTGGTCTATCTTCCGTGATCTAGAAGTATTCATCCGCGCTAAGCTAGATGAGTACGGTTACCAAGAAGTAAAAGGTCCGCTAATGATGGACCGTGTTCTTTGGGAACGCTCTGGCCACTGGGATAAATACGCTGATGCAATGTTCACAACTTCTTCTGAGAACCGTGAATACGCGATTAAGCCAATGAACTGTCCAGGTCACGTACAGATCTTCAACCAAGGTCTAAAATCGTACCGTGATCTACCATTACGTATGGCAGAGTTCGGCTCATGTCACCGTAACGAACCATCTGGTGCACTACACGGCATTATGCGTGTACGTGGCTTTACTCAGGATGATGCTCACATTTTCTGTACTGAGAGCCAAATCCAAGAAGAAGTAACAAACTGCATCAAGATGGTGTACGATACGTACCAAACATTTGGTTTCGACAACATCGTAGTGAAACTGTCTACTCGTCCAGAGAAACGTGTAGGTTCAGATGAAATCTGGGATCAATCTGAAGAAGCATTGAAGCTGTCTCTTGAGTCGATGGATATCCCATACGAAATTCAAGAAGGTGAGGGTGCGTTCTACGGTCCTAAGATTGAATTCACACTATACGATTGTCTAGACCGCGCTTGGCAGTGTGGTACTGTCCAGCTAGACTTCAACCTACCAGGTCGCCTAGGCGCTACTTATGTAGGTGAAAATAACGAACGTCTTGTACCGGTAATGATTCACCGTGCGATTCTAGGTTCACTAGAGCGCTTCATTGGTATCCTTATCGAAGAATATGCTGGTTTCTTCCCAACTTGGTTGGCGCCAGAACAAGCAGTTCTTATGAACATTACTGATAAACAGTCAGGTTATGTTCAAGAAATAGTACAAAAACTACAAAAAAGTGGAATTAGAGCTAAAGCGGACTTGAGAAATGAGAAGATTGGCTTTAAAATCCGCGAACATACTTTGAAGCGTGTACCGTATATGCTTGTTGTTGGTGACCAAGAAATGGAAGCTGGCGAAATTGCAGTACGCACTCGTAAAGGTAAAGATCTTGGTAAATTTAAAGTGGATGATTTTATTGCATACATCCAAGACGAGATCTCTAGCCGTAAGCTCAATCTGGAGGAATAAGCTATTAAAGGCGGAAGACGTGGCCAACAGCCGGTAAAACAAAACCCGCACCGTATCAACGGTGAAATTCGTGGTATTCGTGAAGTTCGACTAACAGGCGCTGACGGTGAATCAGTTGGTGTTGTATCGATTCAAGAAGCCATTGCAGCTGCTGAAGAAGCTGGTATGGATCTCGTTGAGATCAGTCCTAACGCCGAGCCACCTGTTTGTCGTGTGATGGACTATGGTAAGTTCCTCTTCGAGAAGAGCAAAACTGCTAAAGAGCAGAAGAAGAAGCAAAAGCAGGTCCAGATCAAGGAAGTAAAATTCCGTCCTGGAACTGATATTGGAGACTATCAGGTAAAACTACGCAACCTGACGCGTTTCCTTGAAGAAGGCAACAAAGTGAAGGTAACAATTCGCTTCCGTGGCCGAGAGATGGCACACCAAGACATCGGTGTTGACGTTCTAAATCGTCTTAAGGAAGATACTGCAGAACTTGCTGTAGTTGAATCTTTCCCTAAGAAGATTGAAGGTCGCCAGATGATCATGGTGCTAGCCCCTAAAAAGAAGTAATTAACGGCTCATCAAGTAATTAAAACCTAGCCGCTTTCCTTTCGATAAAGGCATAACGGCTGGGTTTTGTTCGCCCTAATTACGTTGTTTATTAAACCTACTCAATGCGGAGTTATTCATCATGCCTAAGATGAAAACCAACAAAGGTGCTGCTAAGCGTTTTAAGAAAACTGCTGGTGGTATTAAGTACAAGCACGCTACAAAACGTCACATCCTGACTAAGCGTACTACTAAGAACAAGCGTCAACTACGTCCGAATGCAATCCTTCCAAAATGTGAAGTGGCTGCAGTAATCCGTATGTTGCCATACGCTTAATTCTTTTTAGTTATCAATCGTTTAGTTTAGGAGAAGCATAATGCCTCGCGTAAAACGTGGTGTACAAGCTCGTGCACGTCATAAGAAAGTTCTAAAACAAGCTAAAGGTTACTACGGTGCGCGTTCACGTGTTTACCGCGTAGCTTTCCAAGCAGTTACTAAAGCTGGTCAATACGCTTACCGTGACCGTCGCGCTAAGAAACGTCAATTCCGTCAACTATGGATTGCACGTATCAATGCGGCATCTCGTCAAAATGGTCTATCTTACAGCCGTTTCATCAACGGTCTTAAGAAAGCATCTATCGAGATCGACCGTAAGATCCTTGCGGACATCGCAGTATTCGACAAAGCTGCATTTGCAGTTCTAGTTGAAAAAGCGAAAGCTGCTCTTTAATTAGCAGTTTAGGATTAAGAGAAGGAGAGCATTAGCTCTCCTTTTTTATTGCTAAAATATATACCCAAATATTTTTCAGTTTTTCCATTCAGAATCTTGTCTATCAGTCTTCCCGATTTGATTAGTGATCGCTGCTCTATTGGTAATAAAATGGCTTGGGTATATATTTTACGTTTATAAGGGACTAAAAATGATCTACACAACGACAGAAAGCATTCCGGGCAAGCAGATCTCTGAAATAAGAGGGGTTGTAACTGGCAATGTTGTTCAATCAAAACACATCGGTCGTGACCTCATGGCGGGTATCAAAAGCATTGTTGGCGGCGAAATTCGAGGTTACACGGAAATGATGACCGACGCGCGTGATATAGCTATACAGCGCATGGTAGCAGACGCTGAATCTAAAGGTGCAGATGCGATTGTAGGGATTCGATTTACCACGAGCTCAATCGTAGATGGTTCTTCGGAAATTTTGGCATTTGGTACTGCAGTGAAACTGGCGGACTAGTCTACTTGAATAGCAGTGCAAAAATGCTAATAGAGAGCGGTGAATTATTATGCATTTACCGTTCTGTTCCTTTTAGGTTAATTATTCTAGATTTTTGCAGAGCGAATAGGTTTATATTCTCAACTCTACGTTACTATTAAAATTAATTGCGATGATTTAGAGTAATTGCTTCACTTTTGTTTTGTGTATCATTTTATATTCATAATGAAATTGAATTCATATTGAATTTTCCATTTATCGTGTGAATTTTGATTTTGATATATTAATTCATATTTTTCTTATAAAAATATGAACTTATACCTTGCCAAGCGGTTCTAAATTGTTACAAATACTATACAGCTGTAACATTGCCAAAAGGAATTGTAGATGAGAGATCTGACTCCCGAATACTTGCTAGCCGCATTACGCCAAGCGATTAAAACAAAAGGGCTAACATATCGAGAGCTATCTGAGAAAATGGGCATGCCGCTGTCCACTTTTAAGAGACACTTAACAAGCACAAATCTCGCTTTGGATAAACTGCTTGAATATTGTAGAGCTGTTGATTGCACGTTAGATGAACTACAAAAGCTTGCGAATCAATTACAAGGCGAAGACGAGGATTACTTTAGCCGTACGCAAGATGAAGTCTTTTTTCAATTTCCCCATCTTTACGATTTTTATCGTGAATTGAGAATGCTGCGAGGCAAAGATGGATATTCCATTTTAAAGAAAAAGTATGATTTGTCTGAGCAGAGCATGTCTGATTACCTAAAAGCTTTGGAGTTATTGGATCTTGTTTACGTTGATGAAGATAAAAATATAACGTTGCACGGGCCGTTATATTACAGCTATGCAGAAAACTCCAAGCTCAATGATAAATATACGGAAATCATAAAAGAACAGACAACAACCCACGATAAATGCGTTCGTGTGGCTTTGGCACGAATGAAAATTACCGAAGAGCAGCTTTTGCAATTGGAAGATCAAGTCGCAAAAACGGTTATCGATTTTCATTCCAAAAATGTTGTGGCAGAGAACTTCAACGTCTCTGATTTTACTAATATTGTTCTACTTGCAGGGCCACATCAACCAGTCACATTCTCTGATGGAATTATCGAGACAGAAGGGCGATTTATTGACGATATTCGTTATGCCATTGCATCTGCAGGTGATAAACCAAGCCTCTCGATTTAGAAATTCAGTCTTTTACTTAAAGAGAATCGCTTTCTCACTATGTTATTGAGTTTTGCAGCTCTAATATTGAAAGGAAGCAGTAAAAGAAAAGCCCAAGACAGAGCACACTTTGTAAATAGAGCATCTATCAGTTGCTGTTTTGAATCCAAACTTTAAGTGTTTTGGGCTTTTTTGAATAACATCATTTCAATATCACTCGTTGTCCAATTTTTAAGGTTCTGATTTTTGGGGTTATGTCCCCGCACTCCACTCTAGCCTTTCCATACAATCAAATCATTCTCGCTGAACCAAGCATCTTGATGTTACTTGGTTATATATAATTAAAGCTTATTTTTCGGTTAGCTATAAATTCACACTTGCAATGTTTGTTTTTTGATCTATTATGACGAAGTGTCATTTATGACGGTTCGTCAAATTTAGTGGCGTTCCTGTATTCAAGAATCGTGTTACAATTATTGGGAGTGTGTTGGTATACGGATCAAAGGATTATGTTTAACTTTCGCTGTAAAAAAGATAGCAAGCAAGACGGATGTCGTACGTCTTCAGGGCTAACTAAAAAACAACAGGCGATTGCTGATCGTGAAATAGAGCTTATTCAATTGGCTAAGTCTCTGGTTCAAGAGCAAGGCTTTGCCAACTTAACGATGGACAAGCTCACAGCGGCAAGCCCTTACTCGAAGGGAACGATCTACAATCATTTTTGCAGCAAAGAAGATGTGATTCTTGCGCTTTGTATTCACTCGCTGAGAAGCGAAGCAATATTTTTCGAACGTACCGCTAAGTTCAATGGCAATACCAGAGAAAAAATCATTGCTATGCATGTAGGTTATCGTATTTACGCTCGTATGGAGCCTGTACTATCAACCTGTGCGATTGTTGCAAAGACGCCTTGGGTCCTAGAGAAAGCTTCGCCTAAGCGTGTGAATGAATTGAACAACTTAGAAGAACAAGTAATAGATGGTGCTGATGCGTTGGTGAATAATGCGGTGGAATGTGGAGACCTTAAGTTCTCTCCCGCAATTGGTTCTGATGCCATCGTATTTGCTAACTGGTCTATTGCCTTCGGTTCAAACGCTCTAGCGCAAAATGCATCGAACAGTCGATGTATTCAGCGAATTCAAGATCCATTCTCAGTACTGCATAACGCGAATATGTTACTTGATGGTTTAGGGTGGTCACCTTTATCGACAGAGTGGGATTACCGTAAAACGTGGCGTCGAGTGGAACAGGAATTGTTCAGCGAAGAGCTTGCTTATTTAGAGTCTGTGAATCGCTAATCGTTATAGAGGCCATCTAATATTTTAGTTGGCTTTTTTATTACACTATTGTGACGAATCGTCAAAAAAATAGAAATTGGTACTCAAGTTACCGATCTCGAGAAGTATAGGAAGTTACTCAAAAACTAACTTATATAACCAAATAAATTCGATCTGATTTTTATATGTTGAAGTTATCTGGTTATCACAGCATTCGCTGTTTTTTTTAGTTTTTAAATTTGACGAAACGTCACAAAAGGAGAGTGTGATGCCACATCACAACGTTCAACAACAAGCCCGAATCGGCTGGGTCAAGCTACCAACGAATTACAGTGTGTTGGTTGTGCTTGCTACCGTTTTATTGATTGTTATAGCAACTATTGGAGGAAAAAATCTTTACTTTAGAGGGGATTACGACATCTTTTTTGATGGAACAAATGAGCAGTTACTTGCGTTTGATGAAATTCAGACTACCTTTGCAAAATCTGACAGTCTTGCTTTGGTCATAGCGCCAAAAAATGGCACTGTTTTTACTCCTAACACCTTATCTCTTATTCAGCAGATCACTGACGAGGCGTGGCAAGTCCCATACTCCACCCGTGTTGATTCCCTTGCTAACTACCAGCATACCGAAGCGTTTGAAGATGATCTTCTTGTCGAAGATTTACTGTATAGCGAATATGAATTGACGCCTCAGCGAATCGAGAAAGTCAAAAGTATTGCGTTGAGTGAGCCGGTTTTGAAAAGTTCACTGATTTCCGAAAAAGGGGATGTCACGGTCGTGAATATTACGGTCCAACTCCCTGAGGTCGATAAAACCGCTGAAGTACAAGAAGTGGTTGCCTACATAAACGGAATGATTGAGCGTTATCAGCAAGTGTACCCGGATACTGATTTCCACAAAGCCGGTATTATTGCAATGAACTACGCGTTTATGACCGCAGCTCAAGATGACAGCGCGACGCTAGTGCCTACTATGTTACTAGTGATATTGGTGTTTTTGACTCTCATGTTGCGCTCATTGCTTAGCGTCATCGCGACACTCATCGTTATTATCGGCTCAGTTATGGTGACAATGGGCTTATCAGGATGGGCTGGTATGTTCTTAAGCACGGCGACAGTTAATGTGCCTACCTTGGTGATGACGCTTGCCGTCGCTGACTGTGTACACATCATAGCGACGATGCGTCAGTCTATGCAAAACGGCTTTAGTAAAGCCCATTCTATTGAACGAAGTATTGCGCTCAATTTCATGCCCATCCTGATTACCTCCATTACCACCGCGATCGGCTTTTTAATGATGAATATGTCGGATTCTCCAATCCTGAGAGATTTCGGCAACCTATCAGCCCTTGGCGTCATGATTGCTTGTTTCCTTTCCATCACATTACTTCCGGCGTTACTTCATATCCTTCCTGTTAGGGTGAAGTCAGACACTGCTGATGAAAGAAAGCACTTTATGGATCACTTAGGGGATTTCGTGGTGTCAAAGCGACATGCGTTATTGCCGTTGTCGGTGCTTGTTATTGTCGCGAGTGCGAGTTTGATTCCGCTGAACAAAGTCAACGATGAATCCGTCGAATATTTTGGTCATAGCAATGAATTTCGTCGAGCGGCTGATTTTATGGAAGAGCGAATCAGTGGCATGGCGAACATCAGTATCGCGATAAAAACTAACGAATCGCAGGGCATTGCGGATCCTAATTTTCTCAATACCGTGGGTAAATTTACTGACTGGCTAAGGTTGCAGCCAGAAACGGACCATGTTGCGACCTTGAGCGATGTTTATAAGCGTCTAAACAAGAACATGCATGGAGATGATCAGGCTTATTACTCGCTCCCTCAAGACAGAGAATTAGCAGCTCAATATCTGCTGCTTTATGAAATGTCACTACCGTATGGCTTAGATTTGAACAACCAAATTAATGTTGATAAGTCGTAAATCAAGATGGTTCTCACCGTGGAGAACTTGGGCAGCGTCGAGCTTGTTGATTTGGAAAATCGTATTTACCAATGGTTTAACGAAAACGCGCCTCAGTATGATGTTGTTGCTTCTAGTCCATCACTGATGTTTGCGCATATTGGCGAAACGAATATGGCTAGCATGCTGTCAACCTTGCCTATCACTCTGGTCTTAATTTCGGCATTACTGATCTTTGCCTTACGCTCGTTCAAGCTCGGTTTAATCAGCCTGGTCCCGAATATCGCCCCTGCGCTTATTGGTTTTGGTATTTGGGCGCTGGTTTCTGGTGAAATTAATTTGGGGTTGTCTGTTGTTGTGACGTTGACGCTTGGCGTTGTGGTTGATGATGCCGTTCATTTTCTCTCTAAATACCAACACGCTCGTAAAGATGGCCATAGCGCGGAACAAGCGGTTCGTTACGCTTTTCGCACCGTGGGGCGCGCGCTTTGGATTACGACTGTCGTGCTTGTTGCTGGTTTCTCCGTTCTGGCGATGTCGAGCTTCCGCTTAAATGCCGATATGGGGCAGTTGAGTGCAATTGTTATCTTCATTGCTCTTGTTGTGGATTTCATCTTTCTACCGACTCTACTGATGTTGTTTGACAAAGGCGTCTACGACGAGGTGGACCGCCGAAACAAGCTTAAATCAACTGACTCTCAAACCACGGCTGTTATTCAGTCATAACGAATCAAAGGATTGAACATGAATTTACTAAAAAATGCCTTAAAAGTATCTGCACTTTCTGTCTCGCTTTTTATGAGTCATGCGGTGTTAGCGGATGAAGCGAAAGGATTAGAAATTGCTCAAGAGCGCAAAGCCCGTGATGAAGGGTGGGGGGATTCTGTTGCTACTATGAAAATGATTCTGCGGAACGCACAAGGAGAAAGCAGCACACGTTTAATGCGCCTTCAATCACTCGAAGTTGAGGACGATGGTGACAAAGGACTCACAATATTTGATGAACCAAGAGATGTGAAAGGCACCGCGTTTCTCAACCACTCTCATACAGTGGGTGCCGATGACCAGTGGCTTTACCTTCCAGCATTGAAGCGTGTGAAACGTATTTCCTCGCGTAACAAATCAGGCCCTTTTATGGGTAGTGAATTTGCGTATGAGGATCTCAGTTCTTTTGAGATCGAAAAATATCGTTTCAATTACTTAAAAGATGACACCATAAATGGGCAAGATGTTTTCGTCATAGAGCAAATCCCTACAGACAAAAATTCAGGTTATACCAAGCAAACGGTGTGGTTAGATAAAGCGCATTATCGCCCACTGAAAGTTGAGTTTTACGATCGCAAAGGGTCGTTGTTAAAAACGCTTTCTTTCTCAGATTACAAGCAGTACCTCAACCAATATTGGCGAGCGCACACCATGGCGATGACAAATCATCAAACAGGAAAAAGCACTGAGCTAACAACAAGTGAAATGCGCTTTAACACTGGGCTCGAAGACAATGATTTTCATAAGAATGTGTTAAAACGAGTGAGGTAGTGGAGGAGAAATGAACCGATCAAATGTTGGGTTGTTGCTTAGCGCAGCAACCTCTCTTTACTCGATGCCTCTTGCCGCCGTTGAGCTTGCAGGACAAGTCAATATTGAGCATCGTCAGTTTTTTGATTCTGGCTCTCAGGGTCAGAGAAAAGCGCAAACGTCATTGGTTTTGCAGCCAGAATTTTACTGGGAGATGCAAAATGGTGATGCGAGCTTTACCCTCACACCTTTCTATCGTTTGGATAGTCTAGACGATGAGCGAAGTCATGGAGACATAAGAGAGGCGCTTTATCTGACTTATTGGGATGATTATGAGCTTCGAGTTGGGATTAGTAAGGTCTTTTGGGGAGTGACGGAATCCGCCCATTTGGTTGATGTAGTAAACCAGACAGACGCCATTGAAGCCGTCGATGGTGAAGATAAGCTCGGTCAGCCGATGTTGCATTTTACCTCATTCAAAGATTGGGGCACCGTCCATGCAATGTTATTACCTTACTTTAGGGAACGAACGTTTGCGGGTACTGACGGGCGCTTGCGAACCGAACCTGTTGTCTCAGATGATGCTATCTATGAATCAAGCAGAGAAGAAAAGCAGGTAGATGTGGCTTTTCGATATTCGAAAATGCTTGGCGATTGGGACGTAGGCCTGAGCTATTTATATGGAACAAACCGGGATCCTTACTTTCGTTTTGAGTACGGGGAATTAAAGCCTTACTACGCTCTGATGAGTCATGTCGGTCTCGATGTACAAGGAATCGTTGGCGATTGGTTATGGAAACTGGAAAGTGTTTATCGAGATAGTGCTGATAATCATGTCGGTCTTGTGACGGGTTTTGAGTATACCTTCGTCGGTGCATTTGACACGGTTTGGGATGTGGGGGTTATTGGTGAGTACCTCTATGACAGTCGTGGGAATAACGCACAAACTATCGGTCAAAATGATGTGTTTGCAGGCATTCGTTGGGCGCTCAACGACGAGGACGGAACGGAATTATTGACGGGAATCACAAAGGATTTAGATAACGCCGATGTTTACAATGCCAAGTTAGAAGCCTCGAGCCGAATATCGAATAACTTTAAGTGGCAAATTGATGCTTGGTTGTTCAAAAATGAAACGCCAAACGATTTGCTCTATTTCGCCCGAGATGACGATTTTATCGAGCTATCTATTCAATACTATTTCTAAAACAAAAGGGCACAACTTAACGTCAGATTAATGAAAGATGACATTTTTGACGTTTTTGTGCTCTTTTTATTCAATAACCTCTTCTTTTCGTAATTCAATTTGGCATTGGTGCCCGGTTTGGCTACTATGTACAGCTATCAAAAAACCAATCACTCCCTTATGGACACTACCAACAGGTAGATGAGGAAACGATGCAACATCTAGAAGAGATCATTGCTAGCGCGAGCACTGCAATTGAAGCTGCCAAATCGCTAGTCGCACTTGATGAAGTGCGTGTTCAGTATCTGGGTAAAAAAGGTGAGCTAACTGCTCAACTTCAAAGCCTAGGTAAACTACCACCAGAAGAACGCCGTGAAGCTGGTCAAGAAATCAACAAAGCGAAAGGCGTCGTTCAGCAAGCTATCGCAGCTCGTAAAGACGCACTACAACGTGCAGAGCTTGAAGCGAAACTAGCAGCAGAAACAATCGACGTAACACTACCAGGTCGTCGTATTGAAAACGGTGGTTTACACCCAGTAACTCGTACTGTAGAGCGTATTGAGAAGTTCTTTGGCGAACTTGGTTTCAACACCGAAGCTGGCCCAGAGATCGAAGATGCATTCCACAACTTTGATGCGCTAAATATTGCCGCTGATCACCCAGCGCGTACTGACCACGATACTTTCTTCTTCAATCCAGATTTGATGCTTCGTACTCATACGTCAGGCGTACAGATCCGTACGATGGAAAATGGTAAACCACCATTCCGTTTCATCGCTCCGGGCCGTGTATACCGTAACGACTACGACCAAACTCATACCCCAATGTTCCACCAAGTGGAAGGTATGCTGGTTGATGAGAACGTAAACTTTGCACAGTTGAAAGGCATCCTGCACGATTTCCTATGTAACTTCTTCGAAGAAGAAGTAGAAGTACGTTTCCGTCCATCTTACTTCCCATTCACTGAACCTTCAGCTGAAGTAGACGTGAAAGGCAAAAACGGTAAATGGTTAGAAGTACTAGGCTGCGGTATGGTTCACCCGAACGTACTACGTAGTGTAGGCATCGATCCTGAAAAATACTCTGGTTTCGCATTCGGTATGGGTGTTGAGCGTCTAACGATGCTTCGTTACGGCGTGAACGATCTACGTGCGTTCTTCGAAAACGATCTTCGTTTCCTAAAACAGTTCAAGTAATCCAGAGGGTTCATCAACATGAAATTCAGCGAATCATGGCTTCGTGAGTGGGTAAACCCAGCGGTTACTACTGACGAACTCACTCATCAAATTACAATGGCCGGCCTAGAGGTAGACGACGTTCTTCCTGTAGCGGGTTCTTTCACTGGCGTTAAAGTGGGTCACGTTGTTGAATGTGGTCAACACCCAGACGCAGACAAACTTCGCGTTACTAAAGTTGACGTGGGTGAAGAAGAGCTTCTAGACATCGTTTGTGGCGCACCTAACTGTCGCCAAGGTCTGAAAGTAGCGGTAGCAACAGTTGGTGCTGTTCTTCCAGGCGATTTCAAAATCAAAAAAGCGAAACTACGTGGCCAGCCATCTCACGGCATGCTTTGTTCGTTCACTGAACTAGGCATTGATGTTGAGTCAGACGGCATCATGGAACTAGCAGAAGACGCAGTAATCGGTACTGATTTCCGTGAATTCCTAGGTCTAGATGACGTAACGGTAGACGTAGATCTAACAGCAAACCGCGCTGACTGTTTCAGCATTCGTGGTCTAGCTCGTGAAGTTGGCGTACTAAACCGTGCTGACGTGACTGAGCCATCAGTAGAAGCAGTTGCCCCTTCAATCGACGATAAAGTGTCTATTGAAGTGAAAGCTCCTGCTGCGTGTCCTCGTTACCTAGGTCGTGTTGTTAAGAACGTAAACGTTCAAGCTGAAACGCCACTATGGATGCAAGAGAAACTGCGTCGTTGTGGTATTCGCTCTATCGACCCTGTTGTAGACATCACTAACTATGTTCTTCTAGAGCAAGGTCAACCAATGCACGCATTCGATCTATCGAAGATCGAAGGTGGCATCGTAGTTCGTATGGCTGAGCAAGGTGAGAAGCTAACACTTCTTGATGGCAGCGAAGCAGAACTAAACGCAGATACACTAGTAGTTGCTGACCACAACAAAGCACTTGCAATCGCAGGTATCTTTGGTGGTGAAGAGTCTGGTGTAACAACTGAGACTAAAGACGTTCTACTAGAGTGTGCATTCTTTGCACCTGACCACATCCGTGGTCGCGCTCGTAGCTATGGTCTTCACACTGATTCTTCAATGCGTTTCGAGCGTGGTGTGGATTACGCACTACAAGTGAGCGCAATGGAGCGTGCAACTCAGCTTCTTGTTGAAATTTGTGGCGGTGAAGTAGCACCTGTTGTTGCAGTAGAGTCTGAAGCAGACCTACCTAAGCCAAACAAAGTTGCTCTACGTCGTACGAAGCTAGACAACCTACTAGGTCACCACATTGCTGATGCTGACGTAGTAGAAATCCTAGAGCGCCTAGGTTTGACTGTTGAAGCTTCAGAAGAAGGTTGGGTGGCAGTAGCGCCAACATGGCGTTTCGATATTGCTATCGAGCAAGACCTGATTGAAGAAGTTGGCCGTATCTACGGTTACGACAACATTCCTAACCAACACCCAGCTGCAGCACTTAAGATGCACAACCACGTTGAAGCGGATCTTCCACTGAAACGCGTTCGTGATCTTCTTGTTGACCGTGGTTACCACGAAGCAATTACATACAGCTTCGTTGAGCCTGAGCAACAAAAGCTAGTTGTACCTGGTGTTGAGCCTCTAGTGCTTCCAAACCCAATTTCAGCAGACATGTCAGCAATGCGTCTTGGTCTTATCCAAGGGCTGTTGAACACGGTTGTTCACAACCAGAAACGTCAACAGCCACGCGTTCGTCTATTCGAATACGGCCTACGTTTCATCCCATGTGAATCTGCAGAAAACGGCATGCGCCAAGAGCCTATGCTTGCAGGTGTTATTGCTGGTACTCGTGGTGAAGAGCACTGGGATATCGAAACTAACACTGTTGATTTCTTCGACCTTAAAGGCGACCTAGAAGCAGTTCTAGAGCTATCTGCGAACGAAAAAGCGTACTCTTTCGCTGCACTGTCACCTGAAAGCAAAAAAGCTAACCCAGCACTTCACCCAGGTCAATCTGCGGCAATCATCGTAGATGGCAAAGAAGTGGGCGTGATCGGTACCGTTCACCCTGAGCTTGAGCGTAAGTTCGGTCTAAACGGTCGTACTATCGTATTCGAAATCGAATGGTCTGCAATCAACAGTAAAGTGATCCCAGAAGCGGTTCAGCTTTCTAAATTCCCATCAAACCGTCGTGATATCGCTGTAGTTGTGGACGAAGCGGTAGCATCTGGTGACATCGTTAATGCTTGTTTAGAGCAAGGTGGCGAGTTCCTTAAAGATGCGAAGCTGTTCGACGTTTACGTAGGTAAAGGCGTTGAAGAAGGTAAGAAGAGCCTAGCAATCGCTCTGACTCTACAGTCAGTTGAGCGTACGCTTGAAGATGCAGATATAGCTGGTGCGGTTGACGCTATCGTTGCTCACGTTTCTGAGAAGTTTGGTGCGTCTCTACGTGACTAAGCGTTAGACGAACTATCTCTCTTAAGAAACTAAAAACCCTGTCAAATCGGCAGGGTTTTTTTATGTTGAGCATTATCTTATTGTGATTCACGTACTAGGCCGTTTACGTCACCTCCAACAACCTCAAAAATCTGAACCAAACTCGAGGTAACGCTTAATCGAGACTTGGCATATATCGTTTTTCCGCCAACAGACGCTAACGCAAGTTTATTGGCAGCTAGGCGGCGAGTGAGAGGGTATAGCTAAGCAGAAGTGGGAGCGTAAGAATACTGAAAAAGTTGCCAAATAGTACCATTGACGCCACTTTCATGGGCTCTATATTCAGCCTTTCCGCAAATAGGTAATTCATGACGGCTGGTGGCAGCATTGTGAAGAGTACCATCATTTGCAATTGCATCGTTGGAAGGGGAATTAACCAATAAATAAGTGCAAATGCAACCGCCCCAGTTGCAAGCGACTGCACGGTACACAATACACCAACCTTTAAACCGTCCACTCTTAAATGACACATTTGCGCCCCTAGGGATAAAAGCATCACGGGTACTGCCGCTTGCCCAAGTAGAGCAGTCGTTTCGTATAAAGGTGCCCATGCCCCTACATTTGACACGTTGAGAAACAGAGCCAACGACGCAGCTAAAAAGATTGGCATCTTGACTATTTGCTTAAAAGGGTTGCCATGACTAAGTAGCATTACACCTAAACTAATGTGCAAGCATGCTGACACGACAAATAGCAGTACTGCTGAGGATAGCGCAATTTCTCCAAACGTATAGGTAAACAAAGGAATAGCAAGGTTTCCGCTATTGCGAAACATATGTGGTGGTGCCCAGGTTTTAAACGACAGTGACGTCAATCGACATACAGGGATCATGAGTATTGCGGGAACCAAAACCGCGACAATTGCTGCAAAAAGGAGTGGTCCCTGATTCGAGTCTAACGGCATGCTAACGAGCGAAGAAAACACCAGCGCAGGTGTGAAAACCTCAATGTTAATGCGGTTGATTGGACGAAAGTCAGGCTTGATGTAACGACCTACCAAATAGCCGACGCCGACAAGAGCAAAAACAGGGAAAAGAATATTTATGATTTGATTAATCATGGTCGCCTAGATGAAGTGTAAGGAGCTAATGTGGAGATACATGAAGAACCACATTATCAACCTTTATATATTGCGTCATCGCTGAACAGTGAGAAGCGTGGGTTTAATCAAGCTTTCTAAGCACAGTTGCAAAGCCAGGTGGTCATACCATTTAGTTCAATTGTTACGTATCGAGTTACATACAAATCACTGAATTTACGACAAGTTCTATGTCAAGTGTCTGTTAAATAACCAATCTCTGATATTTTTATTAAATAGTGATTAATGTTGATATTTTAACTACTTTTAGTTTTATCAGCTGGATGTTTTTCCTATTAAAGAGAAAACAAAAACAAAAATATCAAAATGTTGGCGTTTAACAATAATTTACATAGTGCTATTCCTTTTGTTCGCCAAGAAAAAAGTTGGCGAAAATCATAAGCTTGTCATACACTTCCTGATGTAACCCCGATATGTTGTTGAATTGGTAGGGTAAAACTGCTCTGGCGCTACACTAACGTAGCATTGTTTAACATAGCTTTGAGGAAAGTTTTATGGCGCTCACAAAAGCCGAACTGGCAGAAAACCTGTTTGATAAATTAGGATTTAGTAAGCGGGACGCCAAGGAAACGGTGGAAGTGTTCTTTGAAGAGATTCGTAAGGCACTGGAAAGTGGCGAACAGGTAAAACTGTCAGGTTTTGGTAACTTTGATCTTCGTGACAAGAATGAACGACCTGGTCGTAACCCGAAAACCGGTGAAGATATTCCAATTACTGCTCGACGTGTAGTGACTTTTCGCCCGGGTCAGAAGTTAAAAGCTCGTGTAGAAAACCTGAAGAAAGTACAGTAAGCCGAATAAATGGATCACGCTAAGGCGTGGTCTTTTTTTTGCGTAAAACTTGTGTCGCATATAAACGAAAACCACCGCAATGCGGTGGTTTTTCTGTTTTTGAGTATATCTTAATGATATGGATTACGCTGCTTCTAGGTGCGTTGTTAAGTATGGTTGCCATGCTTGTTGGTACAAGTTTTTAGACTGTGCACGCATGTTGCGAATAGAAGCGAGTTCTAGTTCGCTTAGTTCGCGTTTCTCCATCATCGCTTGGCGTTCTAGTTTCTGGATTTTTTCGTATAGGTCGTGTTCAGGACCGCTTTTCACATCTGCGATGGCTTTTAAGTGCAGTTGAACTTCGGCAACTAGATTTGTCTTTGGTAAACGAACGAGTAAGTTCAAGTCTCTATAGCCTGAAGGACCAGGTTTTTTGAAGCGATTTTTTACTTTAACAATTGTTGTTTCACGCTCTAAGGTTTCATAAATGGAGACTAAGCTCGCGACGTCTTCAGCAACAATCGTGGCACGGGCTAGGTCAGTAATGCGTTCGACTTTTCCATCTAACTCCAAAGCTATTTTTTCTTCTGCTCGTTGTTTGGACTTTACGCCTGCGAAGTATGGCTGAGCATCATTAAGAAGTGCGGTACTTTTACAGATAGTTTCAAGCTCAAATTGTGCTTGGTGAGCTTTGCTGTAAAGAATGTCGAAGTCAGTGTATGGCTGAGTTGGAGTTGCGTCGATTGACTGAATACCATACAAGCCGCTAAGGCTATGTTTAAAGAGTTTCGAACAAACTTCGTTTTGACTTGTTGAACGATTTTGATCGCCACTCGGCGCTGGGGTAATTGGAAGTGCGGCAAATGCCGGTGCACGGCTAAGTACCAAAAGCATCAATGCTGTAGTACGAAGAAATAAGCTCATTCACTCTCCTTAACTTGCTTGTACTTAGAAAATAGGGAACATAAAGGTCGCTAAGTTCGGCAAATCAGGTACTAACTTATTAATGGGGTCATTACGAAAGATTCCAAGGTTTCAGTTTTGTCTTGGAGTGGAATCGTGCGTTAGATCACCATTTCTCTTTTCTTTATTCTGTTTATCAGATAAAGGCGTGGTTCCTATAAGAACGTTTACATCCTATCACCGCTGTATTAACCAAAGATGAACGGCATAGACAAATTGAAAAAAATCGTTAGTCTTACTTCTCAAAATGAAAATCAGCCGACAAGTAGAAAGTAAAATGAGAGACCAAGAGTTTTGGCATAATAAATGGGCCAGTAATCAAATCGGATTTCACTTGGAAGATGTAAACCCGCTATTACCTGCATATTGGCAACACACAAACCCAAAGCGTGAAGACAAAGTGTTAGTGCCTTTATGTGGAAAGTCAGAAGACTTGATTTGGTTAGCGATGAAGCATGATTCAGTTGAAGGTGTTGAGCTGAGCCATATCGCTGTTCGTGCCTTTTTTGCTGAACATTTTTATACGCCAACCGTGACGCCTGTTAATGGTATGCACGAGCTTTATCAATTTGATGAGCTCTCTATTTATACTGGGGACTTTTTCACTGCACCAGTATCTCAAGCCGATATCATTTATGATCGCGCCGCGTTGGTTGCTTTACCGCAAGATATGCGAGAGGAGTATGTAGAGCGTCTCAAGCAACTTTTGAATCCAGGCGGTCGTATTTTGCTTGTTACACTCAACTATCCTCAAGAAGAGATGGCAGGGCCTCCATTTAGTGTGCCAGTCGAAGAGATTGAGCAGTTATTTTCAGGTTACAAAGTTACCTGTTTGAACGTAGATGAAGCTGATGAAAACCATCCTAAAATTGCGAAAAAAGGCTTAAGTCGCTTCTCTGAAGAAGTGTACCTAATCGAGAGTGAATAGGTTTTTTTGGTTTGTAAAACGAAATAGCGCAGCAATTTGAGCTGCGCTATTTTTGTATAAGTGGTTCGTATTTAATAAGTGATATTAACTTTTGAAGCACTTTCAACAGCATCTTGAACGGCTTCTTCGGTGGTTTTTCGTCGCGTAAGGACAACACCTAAACGACGGCGACCATCGATTTCTGGCTTGCCGAATAGACGAACTTGCGTTTGAGGTTGAGCTAAGGCTTTGGTTAGGTTGTCAAAGCGAATGTTTGTAGAAGTCCCTTGACCAAGAATAACGGCCGACGCAGATGGAGCATATTGTACGATATTATTAATCGGCATTCCGGTAAATGCACGTACGTGGAGAGCAAACTCTGACATTTCCTGAGAAATCATAGTGACCATGCCTGTATCGTGTGGGCGAGGAGAGACCTCATTGAAAATGACCTTATCACCTTTAACAAATAACTCTACACCAAAGATGCCGTAGCCACCGAGTGCGTTGACTACTTTCTCTGCCGTGTATTCTGCTGCTTTTACTGCGTTTTCTGACATGGCTTGTGGTTGCCATGATTCGCGGTAGTCGCCATCTTCCTGACGATGGCCAATTGGAGCACAGAAGTGAACACCGTCAACGGCTCTGACGGTCAATAAAGTGATTTCGTAATCGAAGTCGATAAAACCTTCCACGATCACGCGACCTGCCCCCGTACGTCCGCCTTCCTGTGCGTAATCCCATGCTTTTGCTACGTCGTCTTCGGTCTTAATGACACTTTGCCCTTTACCTGAAGAACTCATAACTGGCTTTACTACGCACGGGATGCCTACATGCTCAACCGCGGCTTTGAAGTCTTCAAAAGTATCTGCAAAACGATAAGGTGATGTCGTCAGTTCTAGTTCTTCTGCAGCCAAACGTCGGATACCTTCACGATTCATTGTTAGCTTGGTTGCCTTAGCGGTTGGAACAACATTCAGCCCTTTTTCTTCAAGCTCTACCAGTTTGTCGGTTGCGATAGCTTCGATTTCAGGTACGACGTAAGTAGGTTGTTCCTTTGTAATAACTTCTTCTAAGGCGCTTCCATCTAACATATCGATGACGTAACTACGGTGAGCAACTTGCATCGCTGGAGCATTAGCATAGCGATCACAAGCAATCACTTCTAAACCAAGTCTCTGACATTCAATTGCGACTTCTTTACCGAGTTCGCCAGAGCCTAAAAGTAATACACGGGTAGCATTTGCGCTGGTTGCAGTGCCAAACATAGTGTTCCCTTACAAAATAGAGTGGTGAGACAGAAATTGCAGGAGATCATACTGAAGTTTCATGACAAAGCAAACGTTTGCTTTTGGTTTTTAGGCAATAAAAAAGCTCTACATGCCGTAGAGCTTTTTATACTGAAATTGTCGCTTATACGTTGACAAAACTAAGTGGAATATCTGGATTCAACGCTTCTAACGTTGATTGCGTATCAGCCAAATGACTGATCTTGCCTTCTGAGTTTTCTACCAGAGCAGCGGCTTTGATATTGTCAAAAGTTTCACCCGCAAGTAGTACTTGGATCAGCGCAACTTGTAATGGCGGCAAGCTAGGGTTAAACGCCGCATTTTCCGCATAAGCACCTTGGAATACACGGCCGCTAGCCATTTCTAATGCTAAGCCACTCAAGTTGTTGGTATATGGTGAGTGGCTCATGTTCATCGCTTCAACAGCGCTTTGAATTAGAGTGTCTTCATCATCGCATGAGAACTGATGCTTTACTTCTGCCATTAAGCCGGATTCGATACCGAGATCGTTTGGTCCAAAGGCTTCAGGTAGGTATTCGTGCAGCGACTTTTCTTCGCGTTCTGGGAGCTGAATTTTAAGCTCGTTTGCGGTAGATAACTCGTTCATGAACTGACGGCAGTGACCACATGGGCTGAAGTTAATAGTGATATCTTTAATACCACGTTCACCTTTCATCCAAGCGTGGCTAATTGCAGACTGCTCAGCGTGAACTGTTTGACCTAACTGAACACCAAAGAATTCCATGTTGGCACCGAAGTAAAGGCGACCTGAGAGACCACGAACGATAGCACCGACATAAAATTCAGAAAGAGGAGCATAGGAATATGCTGCGGCAAAAGGAAGTAGAGCAACACGAAGCTCTTTATCTGATAGACCGGTAGCTGAAAGCAACTGCTCAAACTGTTGAACTGAAAGCGTAGCATCAAAATCATCAGCTTGGATGATAGGAGCAAGTTGTTTGGAAAGTGCTTCTGGAGCGCCTGCTAGCGCCTGTTCAATGCGACTTTTCATGTTGAATCCTTGTTATTGCATGGACAGTTATTCTATGTGAAGGATAGAAATGTTCCGTGCGTTAGATCACGATAAATAATGCAATTGATAATTCTGTTACATAATTAGAGTGAGCTCACACATGTATTCGATTGCACTGACGTGAAGCGTTATCTCCGTCTCACAATTAACCATATCAGTATATATTCATATGACCAAGACGCTGGGATATGTTAATTACGATGCCTACATGTCCACACAACGTTATTCCTAGATATCTAAGCAACGTTGAGTCAGTAATATTGCACTGAATGTTGAAGTTATTAGTGTGTATCTCGTCAGAGTGCCTTAACGATCTTACTAGAACGGGTTGTTAGATGAGGTAATACAGAATTTTGGAAGGGATAAGGAAGAAACGGGAAGGCCACGGCCTGCCGGAAGGAGGGCAGACCGAGAGCGCTTAACTATTGATATAGCCAGACAGCCAAAGCAAAAAAGCTTGGTGCCAAAATAGAAGTGATGATGCCGCATAAAACCAATGCGAGTGATGAGAACGCGGCATCAATGGGCTGTTTCTCTGCACATGTCGCGGTGCCTAAGGCATGAGACACGGTACCCATTGTTAGGCCACGTGCAATCGGGTGTTTAATTCCAATTAAGTTGTAAATTGGGTATGCCAAAATCGCGCCCAATAAACCAACAATCAGAACCAAGATCGCCGCAACGGCGGCTTCACCACCGAGGTGACTCGAAATTTCCATTGCTATTGGCGTAGTGACGGATTTACCCACTAGACTTGCGATTAAACTGATATCTGCTTTGAAAGCGACTGCGATCAAGGTGGTTGTCATCATCGACATCACACTGCCTACTGTGCAAGCAAAAGTGATGATTCGCCAGTTTGCTTTAATCTGTGGTAGTTGTTCATATAGCGGGTAAGCCAGAGCAACTACGGCTGGTTGAAGTAAAAAACTGATCCCTTCGTTATCCGCATAATACATTTCAAACGGTACATTTAAGTAAGTAAGCAAAGGAATGAGCACTGCAATACTGATCAGCAAAGGATTTGCTAGAGGATTATTCACTTTGATTGCGATTTGGCGCGCGACAAGAAAAACCGCAATGGTAACAACTAACCACATATCAGTGCTTCTCCTTTAGCAAGTAGTCCAGCAGCCAAGCGAGGCTGACTAGTACAATGAGTGAGCCTCCAACTGCGCTAGCAATGATAGGGAGGGCATTAGCGAGTAGCATATCGAAATGTTGCATTAATCCCACGCTAATAGGAACGAACAACAAAATCATGTAGCGGATAAATAGCGTGGCGCCCGGTTTGACCCAATCGACCTTTACAAGCCCAAGAGTCATGGAGAAAAACAGTATGAGCATACCGATGACACTTCCTGGGACGGAAACGCCAGTGAACTTTTGAATGGTAATTCCGATGCCAAGTGTCCCCATGATGAGGAAGATTGAAATGAGCAGTTGGATCAGTTGTAAGAATCGTTCTTTAATCATTTTGACAGTATATAAACAACAAGCACACCATAAGGTGCGCTTGTATTAGGAGGAGTTAAGAAGCTAAGCTCTCTACATAACGGTACACGGATTTTAATATCGCAATCTTCTTTTCGTCACTTTCATGTTCGTGAACTAAGTTTTCTAAATTCAGCATGTACTCTTCAATTTGGCTTTCAAACACTTCTCGACAGTGTAATGCCCAGCGTCTCTGTTCTTGCTCGTCTAATGTGCCTGGGAAGTTACGCGCACGATAGCGGAACAATAGAGGTTTAATGCGCTTGTCATCAAATTCAATGTCCAATGCGGCAAGATTGTTCGGGTCGGTTTCTCGAATGATATCCATGGCTGCGCGATCGGCCGGAGAGAAGAATCCGTCGTAAAGTTGCGTATCGACGTCATCACTTTTATCGAATTTACGCTCGACTGAAAAGAGGCTAATCAGCTTTTCTCTAATTTCAGGATGTTGGCGCAACAAAGCGAGATTAGCGAGACATTGCTGGCGATCAATGCCAATAGACTCTGCATTTTCAGCCGTTAACGTTTTTGCAGGGGCGAGAATAGGGCATTTGTTCAAATGAACTAGTTTAACTGGCACTGGTAGCAATTCACCAAGATCTTCTCGCTTAGTGTAGAGTCTTTCGTGTAGCTCTTCTGCGGATAGCTCAAGAATAGGTTGAGGGTCTTTCGCTAAATCGATAGTGATAACAGCGTTGTTATTGGTTGGATGCCAAGCAACAGGCACAATCCAGCTAGTATACTGGCATTCGCGCCCTAGCATGCCTGAAACGTGCATCAACGGCGTCATGTTGACGATGTCGACTAATTCATTGAGCTTGCGCTTTTGGCGCATAGAAAAGAAGTAGTCAAACAATTTTGGTTGCGCTGCTTTGACTTTTTTCGCCATTTCGATAGTCGCAATCACGTCTGCCATCGCATCGTGCGCGTTACTATGTTCTATGCCGTTAGCAACAGACAAGTGCTCTAATTTAAAACTAGTGAAGCCATCTTCGTTTTCTGGCCACTCTACGCCTTCTGGGCGAAGGGCATGGCACGCGCGTAATACATCGAGTAAATCCCAACGCGAGTTACCGTTTTGCCAACTCCATGCGTATGGATCGATAAAGTTGCGATAACAAGTATAACGTGTCACTTCGTCATCAAAGCGAATGCTGTTGTAGCCTAAACTGGTGGTATTTGGTTTCGCGAGTTCAGCGTGAATCTTAGCGATAAACTCAGGCTCAGAAAGGCCTTCTTGAACCGTTTTTTGCGGAGTAATACCAGTAATAAGTGCGGCTTCAGGAGACGGAAGATAATCAGCCGGTGGTTGACAGTACATGACTAAAGGCTCGCCGATGATATTGAAGTTTTCATCTGTACGAACACCAGCAAACTGGCTTGGGCGATCTTTCGCGGGGTTTGTTCCCCATGTCTCATAATCAAAGAAGAAAAAAGTGGGCTGATTATCTTGGTGCATTCTGCTTACCGTTTACAAAACCGATGACAGTATTAGACCATTCAACGCTTTGACTAGCAACGAAAGATGCAAGTTGAATTTTTGAAAATGAAAAAACCGATGGCGAACCATCGGCTTGATATTTTACGTTTTATCGCTTTGGAAGGAATGTGAGTTCTATGCTCGTGTTTCTTCCAATGTTGCTTCACTTTCTGGTGACTTCAGCACTCGGCTAGCAATTGTACCCGCAGTCATTGATCCTGAAACGTTCAGTGCGGTACGTGCCATATCGATCAATGGTTCAATAGAGATAAGCAGCGCCGCGATGGTGACAGGCAAGCCCATTGCAGGAAGAACAATCAATGCTGCAAACGTTGCACCGCCGCCTACACCTGCAATACCAAATGAGCTGATGGTGATAATCGCAATCAATGACAGGATAAAGTGTAGATCCAGTGGGTTGATGCCCATTGTCGGAGCTACCATCACTGCCAGCATTGCAGGATAGATACCCGCACAGCCGTTTTGGCCAATAGTGGCACCAAACGATGCTGATAGGTTTGCAATCGCTGGTGGAACGTTAAGCTTCGTGATTTGCGCTTCTACGTTTAGTGGGATCGTTGCTGCTGAGCTACGAGATGTAAACGCGAAGGTCAGTACAGGCCAGATTTTCTTAAAGTATTCCGCAGGGCTAACGCCGACAAAAGAGACTAATACGCCGTGGACAACAAACATCAGAGCGATAGCAACATAAGACGCCACAATAAAGCCAAGTAGGTTTAGGATGTCGCCTGCGCTTGATGTCGCTACCACTTTTGCCATCAGTGCTGCGATGCCGTATGGCGTTAACGCCATGATCATCTTCACTAATCGCATAACGATTGACTGAGCTGCTTCCACGAAAGTACGAATCGGTGATTCTAACTCTGCTTTTTCCATCATCACTTTACGAGCGGCGATACCAGTTAATACACCGAAGATAACAACAGCGATAATTGAGGTCGAGCGAGCACCTGTTAGATCAGCAAATGGGTTGGTTGGAATGAAGCTAACTAGCATTTGAGGAATAGTCAGGTCACTTACTGTACCAGCACGGCTTTCTAAAACGGCGATACGAGCGGTTTCACGAGCGCCTTCAGTTAAACCTTCTGCTGACAGGCCAAAGGTTGTTGTCACCAAGATACCGATAAGTGCAGCAATTGCAGTCGTTACTAGAAGAACAGAGATGGTCAGGCCAGAAATTTTACCTAATGATCCACCTTTCTCCAATTTAACAACTGCAGAGATCATCGATACCAATACTAGTGGCATGATGACCATTTTCAGTAGACCAACGTAGCCACTGCCTACAATGCCTACCCATTCAAGTGTTTGAGCAATTGCGCTGTTGCCTTCACCGTGAATGAGTTGCAAAGCAAGACCAAAAAGAGAACCAGTAACAAGACCGATTAAAACGAGACGAGAGAGAGTGTGTTTCTTTTGTTGTTGGTTAAATAGAAAGAACAATATGCCAACAAAGACGGCTAGAGAGGCTATCACTGCAAAATTCATAATCTGACCTTATCAACCTGCCGAAATGGCGGTTGTTTTTTATACGGGGTTTTATACGGATTTGTTTATGGGGCGTAAGATAACGCTCGCGATATAACTTTAAAAATGACAAACGGGTATTAGCTAGATCTAAAATGAATATAAAAACGAGATCTAAGTCGCGTGAGAGTGTGAATTAGCACGTTAAATGTACAAAATGGTTATTCGTAGTGATGCAGTAAGTCACGCATTTCTTGCCTTTGTAAGTAAACCACCGAGTCTTCTTGATAACTGAAAAGTTGATAAATCATCGCTTTGGCGACATCTTCCGCTCGAATAGGTAAAAAGTTGGACAGTTTGCCAAGCATGAGTGGGCGAATTACCTTAAACAGAATTTGCACTAACTTCTCGTCCGTTCTTGGACTTTGACGTTGACCAACAAGCGGGCCTGGGCGAACAAACACAATTTCCTCAAAACCCATAGCTTCGATTCGTTGTTCCATTTGTCCTTTACAGGCTAGGTAATGGAATGGCGATTTACTATTTGCACCAAGGCTAGAAACAACCGCAAGGCGTTTGACTCCGATCGTTTTCATCTGTTGGGCGACTTTACACACCAGATCAACATCTACTCTACGTAAATTATCCTTACTGCCTGCTTGCTTAAGGGTTGTGCCTAAACAGATAAAGCCGATGGTCGGTGTTGGTTGATTCTCATCCCATTGGTGGATAGAGAGGTCGGCATCAATGAGAGGGACAAGCTTTTTGTCCGCATCTATGACGCCATCGAGTGGGCGACGAGAAAGATAATATAAGGTACCAACACCTGATTGATTTATGAGGTTTGTAATGACTTTTGAACCGACTAAGCCAGTCGCCCCAGCGATGATGGCGCAGGTGTTGTTATCCATGTCCTTTCTCCTATATGGGAATATAGCCTAAGCTATTGTAGCGGATTTCAAGGAGTTACTTATAATCGAATGCTCGAAAGGTGAGACGCTCTGCGAACTCAGTAGACTTTCCTAACAGAAATCTGATTAGCGCTGCCCCAAGCGGATGCAAGGGTATACAATAGTGGACGCTCAAAACTGGGGCTGAGCAAGATTTCTTAATCAATGGAACACCTCTCACCCAGACAACATCAAAGGAACGTAAAAAATGGATGACTCTTTTGCAGTGGAGATACAAGCGCGCATAGATAACAAAACCAAACCCGTCGGTTCTTTAGGCTTATTGGAAAAGGTGGCACTACAGCTAGCTCTTATTCAAAGTCAGGATAAACCTCAGCCAGTTGATTCCATCGCTATCTGTAAACCGAGCATGCTGGTATTTGCTGGAGATCACGGCGTTGCAGAGGAGGGCGTAAGCATTGCGCCAAGCGAAGTCACTCAGCAAATGGTGGCTAACTTTCTAGCCGGCGGCGCAGCCATCAACTGCTTTTGCGACATCAATGGCATCCAACTCAAAGTAATAGATTGCGGCATGTTGGCACCTATTGATGTGCTGGTTCCAGAATTTAAGTTTCATCCAAACTTGGTTGAACAACGGTTGGGTAACGGTACGGCTAATTTCTCTAAACAATCAGCGATGTCCCCAGAACAAGTGGCGCTAGGTTTAGAGTATGGTGCGAAGATTGCTGAGCAAACCATTTTGTCTGGCTCAAATCTATTGATGTTCGGTGAGATGGGCATTGGTAACACCAGTTCGGCTTCCGCACTGTTATCGGCGCTGAGTTCATTAGATATTGATTATTGTGTTGGCGTTGGCACCGGAATCAATCAACAGCAGTTGAGCCGCAAATATAAACTGGTTGCACAGGGAGTAAACCGATGTCGAGGTCTTGATACTAAAGCGATTCTCGCACAGGTTGGAGGCTTTGAAATCGTACAAATGGTAGGCGCTTTTTTAGAAGCCAAGCGGCTTAAAACCCCAGTTTTAGTGGATGGATTTATCGTATCGGTTGCTGCGTATATTGCAACGTTGCTAGACGAAGAAGCACGCGAATACATGTTGTTTGCCCACCGCTCCGAAGAAAATGGACATAAGTTTGTATTAGAGTACCTAAAAGCAGAACCTCTACTCGATCTTGGTTTACGATTAGGGGAGGGAACCGGAGCCGCTCTTGCCTTACCCTTGTTAAAAGCTGCTGCCCAGTTTTACAACAAGATGGCGAGCTTTGAGAGTGCAGGAGTTACAGTATAGTGTCAGTCCCTGATAATTCTGAGAACGTCACGCCGTCATCGTTAAGATACCAGTGGGAGTTGTTTCTATTAGCTATCAGTTTTTTTAGTCGCTTACCCGTACCCCAAGCGTTGCCATACAGTGAAGAACGCATGAATCAGGCCGGACGTTATTTCGCGTTAGTTGGTCTCGTACTTGGAGCGCTTTGTGCTCTGGTATTTTCGCTCACCTCAATTCTTTTCCCAGAATCGGTTGCCATAGTATTAACAATGGTGTTTAGCTTATTGTTAACAGGGGCATTTCACGAAGACGGCTTGACTGATATGGCGGATGGCATTGGCGGTGGCATGACTGTCGAGCGACGCCTCTCTATAATGAAGGACAGCCGCATTGGCACTTATGGTGCAGCCACTCTCATTATGGCGTTATTGGCTAAGTATGTTTTTTGGAGTGAACTGGCTAACTTGCCGCAGTTTTGGTTGGTCATTGTCGTCGCTTATACCGCAAGCCGAGCACTAGCCGCGACGCTTATTTATGACATGCCTTATGTCAGTGACAGTGATACGTCGAAAAGTAAACCGCTGGCAAATAGCCAGTCTTCTTTAGAAGTCTCCATTTTGTTGTTTACTGGTGGCATAACATTGCTTGTGCTTGGTATCACGCAGGCGATCTTTATATCGCTTGTTCTCGTGGTATTTCGTTTGATGTTCAAACGTTGGTTAACCAAGCGAATTGGCGGCTTTACGGGGGATTGTCTTGGCGCAGCGCAGCAGCTATCGGAACTGCTTATTTATCTCACTATGATTGGGTTTTATCACATCTTATGAAGCAATTGATACTCGGTGGCGCGCGCTCTGGGAAGTCGCATTTGGCGGAAAAAACAGCCAAGCAATTATCGACCACTTATCAACACTCATTACATTATGTTGCAACCGCGCTGCCATTTGACCAAGAAATGCGAGAGCGAATAGCGCATCATCAAAAGCAACGAGGGGGCGAGTGGCAAGAGCATGAATGCCCCCTTCATTTATCTGAGTTACTGACAAGTTTCGCTACCACCGATGTTGTATTGGTCGATTGTTTAACCTTGTGGCTCAATAATTGGATATTTGAGTTAGGTGATGAATGTTCCAATGAGAAGCTAGAAGCAGAAATTGAAAAGCTTATACAGGTGGTACGTGGTTCAGATGCGACGTTAATATTCGTCTCTAACGAGGTTGGAATGGGCATTGTGCCTTTGGGGGTGGTTAGTCGTTACTTTGTGGATAATGCAGGACGGATGAATCAAAAACTAGCCAGTGTTTGTCATCGCGTTACCTTTGTCGCTGCTGGCTTGCCGTTGGTTCTTAAAGAGTAGGATGGAAGAAATGAAAACACTCAACATCTATCTTGTGCGTCATGGAAAAGTAGACGCTCCACCAGGACTCCATGGCCAAACAGATGTAAAAGTTACGCCTGCTGACCAAGAAAGCATTGCTCGGGCTTGGATCGAGAGTGGACGAGGTGTGGGTGGAGTGATTTGTTCTCCTCTTTCACGTTGTCAAGAACTGGCAAATATAATTGCTGAACAGCAATTATTACCAGTAATGACGGATGAATCTTTACAAGAGATGGCATTTGGTGATTTTGATGGTATGCCTTTTGATATGCTCACTGAGCAGTGGAAAAAGCTAGATGCTTTTTGGCAATCGCCAGCACAACATACGTTGCCGAACGCTGAGAGCTTAAGCACATTTTCTGAGCGCATATGTCGCGTTTGGTCTCAAATCATCAACGATATCAATGACAATCTACTTATCGTCACGCATGGTGGCGTCATTCGTATGATTCTTGCTCATGTATTGGAGTTAGATTGGCGTAACCCCAAGTGGTATTCGACGTTGTCGATAGGAAACGCTTCTGTCACGCATATAACAATTACCATAGATGAGCAAATTTACGCCTCGGTGCGTTCGATTGGCGTACCTCTTTTAACTCGTTAATTTATAAATATTAAAATGCCCAAAGCGATACTGCTTATGGGCATAGTCACGGAAGATGTCAGTGGAAGCCCATCTGCTAGGTGCAGGAAGCGAAAATTGACTCAGTTACATAAAAAGGAAATATAGAAATGACAACGCCGAGTTGGGATTTGTCCATCGTTTATAACGACCTTTCTGACCCACGAATTCAAGACGATATTGCTCTTGTGGAACAATGTATTGATCTTTTGAGTAAACAATCAGCAGATTGCGGCAACGTAGAGATCATGCAAAATGCGATTTTGACCAATGAAGCCGCGAGTCGTTTAGCGGGCACAGTTGCAAATTTTGCGAGTTGTTATGCTTCTGTTGATGCAACAAACGCCGAAGCGAAATCGTTACTTGGTAAAATGACCCGCATCTTTTCGGAGCTTTCTCAAGCGTTCAGTCCCTTTGATTTGACACTAACGCATGCCGACGAAGAGTTTATCTTACGCGTGTTAGATCATGAGAATCCTGATATCAGTGGGCAAGCATTTTCTATCTTGAACTCCAGAAAGCTGGCGGATACTCGTCTTAGTAACGCCGAAGAACAGTTACTTGCTGCGATGAGTGTGGATGGTAAATCGGCTTGGGGTAACCTATACGATAACCTGACTGGCTCATTGAAAGTGAAGCTTGAGTACGCAGATGGTAAGAGTGAAGAGCTTGGGTTTTCTCAAGCGGCAAGCATCCTTTATGGGTCTGAATTTGAGCGTCAAGAAGCCGCGTGGCGAGGCGTACAAGATGCAATGCAAACGCACCAAGAATCATTCGCTGCAATTTTGAATGCGTTAGCAGGATGGCGTTTAACTGAAAACAAAAAGCGTTCGACGAAGCGTGAAGTTCACTTCCTCGAGCCGAGTTTGCATGGTAGCCGAATCCAAGCTGAAACTTTAAATGCGATGATGACCGTAGCCAAAGACAGTCGAGCTATTGGTCAGAAAGCGGGTTTATTGATGGCGAAAGTACATGGTCTGGATGAGATGAAACCTTGGAATCATCTGGCAGCTATGCCCGCCTTGAGCGGTGAAGCGAAGGTCTACGACTTTGATGAAGCGATTGATGTTATTTGTGAAGCATTTGAAACAGTAAACCCTGAGATGTCGGAGTTTGTCCGTTTGATGGTACAAAATGGTTGGATTGATGCCGCGCCAAATGCCAACAAGCGTCTTGGAGCATACTGCACCAAACTGCCAGCAACGCGAACACCACTTGTGTTTATGACTTGGAGTGGCAGTCGCTCAGACCTTATGACTCTTGCACATGAACTTGGCCATGCGTTCCATAACTGGGTTATTCGTGATTTGCCACTTTGCCAAACTTACTACCCAATGACGTTAGCAGAAACCGCCTCTATCTTTGCAGAAAACATCGTTCGTGATCATTTGATTTCGAAAGCGGAGAACGTCGATGAAAAGCTAGAGATGTTGTGGGAAGAGTTGTCATCTGCGCTAGCTTTAATGATCAACATTCCGGTCCGCTATGAGTTTGAGAAATCGTTCTATGAACGCCGCCAGGATGGAGAGTTAACCGCAGATGAATTCTGTGAGTTGATGTCTGAAACTTGGAAAGAATGGTATGGCGACGTAATGAGCGAGCCGGATCCGTACTTCTGGGCAAGCAAGTTACATTTTTCTATCGATAGTGTGAGCTTTTATAACTACCCATACCTGTTTGGTTTCTTATTCAGCAAGGGTATTTATGCACAGCGAGAAACCAAAGGCGAAGCGTTTTACACCGATTACATCAATTTGCTGCGCGATACCGGCTGCATGATGGCGGAAGATGTTGTCGAAAAGCATCTGTCGATGGATTTAACCCAACCAACGTTTTGGCAGCAGAGCGTTGAGCTAGTGCGTGAAAAAGTCGATGAGTTTGAGCGTTTGCTCGCACAGCGCGGCTAAGTTTTTCGCATTGTTGATGCATAATCTGCTTTATAGCTACAAAAATTTGATCAAATCATAATGATCTTAATCAGGGCTGTGGTAAAGTTCACAGCCCTAACACTTTGTAATTGTTTAAAAATTAAACGCCTCAATGCTTGATTTGAGTGCCTGGCGCGAAAAGGTATCGGATTTTCGAGGGAAATAGTGATTTCTACTCATAAGTGAGATCGCAGCAACAAAAATCCTTTGTACAATTTATTAACATACCCGCCGTGCTATTAAGGAGTAACGCATGACGAAGTCTCTCTTTCGCCAATCGTTTTTAACTGACACGTTAGATGTTCATATCGATGTTGCACCAGCGGAGCAGGTGCTTTCTAACGGTGTAAAACTTAAACTCTATCAGCGTGGTGTATTAGAAGTAATCCCTGCGAATTATACTCAGGATACGAAAAACATCATCATCTCTTGTGGGGTTCACGGAGATGAAACCGCACCGATGGAGCTGGTGGATTCCATTATTCAAGACATAGAATCTGGGTTCCAGACGGTCGATACCCGTTGTCTGTTCATTATCGCTCACCCAGAATCCACTCTGGCGCACACGCGATTCCTTGAAGAAAACCTCAACCGTCTTTTTGACGAAAAAGAACACAAGCAGACAAAAGAGCTTGTCATCGCTGATACACTAAAGTTGCTCGTTCGCGATTTCTATCAGGATACCGACCCGACAACACGCTGGCATCTTGATTTACACTGCGCGATTAGAGGTTCGAAGCACTATACGTTTGCAGTAAGTCCTAAGACTCGTCATCCTGTGCGAAGCAAGGCATTAATCGATTTCTTGGACAGTGCACACATTGAAGCTGTGCTCTTATCAAACTCACCATCGAGTACGTTTAGCTGGTACAGTGCCGAGAACTTTGGTGCGCAAGCTCTCACAATGGAGCTTGGTCGTGTGGCTCGTATTGGTGAAAATGACCTCGATAAATTGACTGCGTTTGATTTGTCTTTACGTAATTTGATTGCGGAAACGAAGCCAGAACACCTACCAAAACCATGCATTAAATATCGCGTAAGTCGCACAATCGTTCGCCTGAACGAAGACTTTGACTTTATGTTCGACGACAATGTTGAAAACTTCACTTCATTTGTTCACGGCGAAGTGTTTGGTCATGATGGCGACAAACCATTAATGGCGAAGAACGAAAACGAAGCGATTGTCTTCCCGAACCGCCATGTCGCAATAGGTCAACGTGCAGCTCTGATGGTTTGTGAAGTGAAAACCCGTTTTGAAGAGGGCGAGTTGGTTTACGATTAATCCAACATTGCTTTGAGAAGTTAATTGCAATTTACCGAGGCTTAACTGTAAGGTTAAGCCTCGTTTGTTTTTATCGGCCGCTATGGATTTTCAACAACTTATCCTGAACAAGGAACGACGCTGGCAACGTAACCTGATGGTTATGTCGATCGTGCTCGCTGTACTCTCTGCCATCCACTTGATGGTCGGAGAAATTTTCCTTTCTCCTTTTCAATCTTTATCTGCATTTGAACATAAGCTACTGGTGGACTTACGTTTACCGAGGTTGGTGTCTGCGGCAATTATTGGTGCTGCGTTAGCGGTATCTGGCGCGACGTTACAAGTGCTGCTTGGGAACGTTTTGGCTGAACCCGGCGTGCTTGGTATATCTGGTGGTGCAAGCTTAGCAATGGTCTTAATCATGTTCGCGTCACCTGTTCTTCCCACCCCGATTGTTTTTATGTTGGCAGCGATTGCAGGCTCGATGGTATTCACGTTTGTTTTGGTGGCGATAGCAAGGGCAATGCATCTGACGACGGCTCGATTGCTTTTGGTTGGTGTCGCATTGGGTGTTTTATCGAGCGCGATTGTGACGTGGGCATTTTACTTCAGTGATGATCTTAGCTTACGCCAACTGATGTATTGGTTAATGGGCAGCATTGGTGGCGCAAGTTGGTATCAACATACCGTTACCTTGGTGATGCTGCCGGTGCTTATCTGGTTGTGTTGTAAAGGCAAGTCGCTTGATAAATTGATGCTGGGTGAGATTCATGCGACCCAATTGGGCGTCGATGTACATCAAATGCGTTGGAAACTGATCCTCGCCATTTCTGTTTTGGTGGGGAGTTCAGTCGCTTTGGGTGGCATCATCAGCTTTGTTGGCTTGGTGGTACCGCACTTATTGCGTTTGGCTTTTGGTACAGAAAACCGTTATTTATTGCCACTTTCTGCAATATCTGGCGCTGCGTTACTTGTATTTGCGGATATCGGCGCAAGGCTGTTATTGGACTCCGCAGAGTTACCTTTAGGTGTCATGACAACATCGATTGGCGCACCTATTTTCATCTGGATGCTGGTGAAGAGTCATGATGCACGTTAAACATATGTCGGTTGGTAGTCGATTATTGCCCCTTTCTTTTGAATGCAAAGCTGGCGAAATCGTACATGTTGTTGGGCCTAATGGTTCCGGTAAGAGCACTTTATTGGCTGCTATTTCTGGTACGTTAAGCCACCGAGACGGTATGAGTGGTGAAGTGTACGTTGGCGACAAAAACTTGCTTACTTTACCGTTGTCAGAGCAAGCTCATGTTCGAGGTTATTTGTGTCAGCAATCACGTCCAGCATTTAATGTCGATGTTTTTCAGTATCTCGCCCTATCTCTGCCAAGTGGTGCTGAGATTGCGGATATCAAAGTGCGTGATGCCGTCAATATGGTGGTGGAGCTGGTACAGCTGCAAGATAAGCTTCATCGCAGTATTCAAACATTATCCGGCGGTGAGTGGCAACGTGTCCGATTAGCAGGTGTATGTTTGCAGGTGTGGCGTACCATTAATCCTTTTTCGCAGTTTTTAATTTTGGATGAGCCAGCAGCACCATTAGATATTGCGCAAGAGGGTCTGCTCTATCAATTGATTAACGTTATGGCGGCGCAGGGAATTGGAGTATTGGTTGCTAATCACGATCTCAACCGCACATTAAAGCACGCAGATAAAGTATTGCTGCTTAACAACGGTGTGCTGCACTCATCAGGGAATTCCGATACTGTGCTAACGGAAGAAGCCCTCGGGGAAGTATTCAATACTCAAGTCAAAAAGGTCATCGTAGATGAGCAACCTTATTTAATCTTTGATTAGTATTTAAGAGACAATAAAAAACGACCTACTTGAGGTCGTTTTTTTAATCGAGATAGCCAAACTCAACGCTTACTGAGTTAGCGGTTTTAGATCTGCTGGGCGGTAGTAAACTGATTTGAGTACTTTGCCTTTACGAATGGTTTTACCTTCCGATACGAAATCTTCGGCGCATTTTGCGATGATGTATTCACCTTTCTGTACCGCCATCAACTTGATGCCTTGTTCCGCGTAGAATGCCTCTGTTTCTGAGTACTCTTGCTCGTTACGGCATACTTTGCTCATGTTGCTTGAATGTACTTCATCCCAGCAAGGAATAAATTCGATACCACGGTTTACCGCAACGTTTAATAGAAGATCAATTAAGTAGCTGATCGCCAGGTTGTCTTCTACTTTGCTGTGGCCAAGATGAACGAGACGGCCCATTAATACATACACGCTGTCTACGATGGCATCTGCTTGCTCAGTTTTACAATCTGCTTCTGCTAGCTCTGTTAGCTCTTCGATCGCCAAAGAGGTGTGTAGTGTGTCTGCTTGCGCATCAAGGCTTGCAGCGTCTGCGACTGGTAAGTCGAACGTACTACGGAACTCGGTGATATCACGGTATAAGTGATCAAAAATCTCTTGGGTTAGCTTTGACAGTTGCATTCTAATTTCCATTGAATCGATTGAAGCGGCAATGATACCAAACCGCACTTTGAACCCCAAGGGCATTGAATCCAATTGGTGATAAATCTGCCTTTGGGTAATGGTAGTGCTTAACGAAATAGGTAAGGAAACAGCTTTTTACGTTCTTCCTCTGAAAGGGCGGAAACACGAGCGATGTTCGTATCGGGAATGGATTCAGGATCAGGATAGTGTTTTAGTACCTTTTCCATACTCTCTTCGCGAATCAAATGGAAGATTGGGTAAGGAGAACGATTGGTCAGGTTTTCGTCGTCTTCAGGTCTTGCGCCGCCAAAACAGTAATCAGGATGGAAAGTCGCCACTTGGAAAATGCCTTCCCAGTTTTGTTGCTTAATTAATCCTTCAACCCAATCGATACAAAAGTTGTAGTCCCAGAAATCTTGTAGCATGTTGGGAACCACAACCAACGTGGTCTCAAGTTGTTCGGGTTCTGTGTTACTCAGCTCAATCAGCTGCAATAAAATATCTTCAAGAAGCGCTTCTTCTTGAGTCGCTTCACTAACAAAGATTTTGATTTGTTTATTACGTTGCGGTTTGGCAGCAAACGGACAAAGGTTGAGTCCTATTACCACATCGTTGAGCCATTGATCGACCTGTTGAGTGATCGCTTCGATATCTGTGTTTTGTGTTGAACGCGTTGACATACGACTTTCTGGTTTTTATTAAAGTAGCGCAAGCATAGCAGGGTTGGTTATCTAAGTAACCAGAGAGGTATTACGCAAATGAGCGCAACTTAGCTACTCTTTAAACTCGCTGCGTCAGGTGTTTGGTCTGTATGCTTTCTTTCGGCAATGTGTTTCAAATACGTAATCGCAGCAAACATCGCTAGGTAGACGGCGCTTCCCCCTATAAGAACACTCGACCAACCACCATGTTGCCAACAATAAAGAAGTAAGAATCCTCCCAAACTACCGCCTACGTAGTAGTGTACTAAGTAGAGCGCTGTCGCGGTGGCTTTGGCACGAGTGGCATTCTGACCGACCCAACCGTAGGCGAGGGTATGAGTAAAGAAGGCACCAAAACTTATCAGCAACAATCCAACTAGCATTGCAGTCAAGCTTTCAATCGCAGCAATCCACATCCCCGTCATGCTCACTATCGCGCCCAAGAACATACCGAGGATTGAGGAATAACGTTTACTCCAGTGGCCTGCACAACGAGAGGAGAAAGTCCCTCCCAAGTAACAAATAAAGATCAGTGAGGCCAACCCGACGGGCACATTGTGAGGTTCACTCACCAGACGGAAACCCATGACGGAGTAAAGGTTTACGAACAAAGCAAAGTTGAGTCCTCCTATCAGCATCGCGAACCACACGCGTTGGTTTTTAAAATGACCAATAAGCGCACGATTTTGATGGCGCAAACTGCTTGATGACGGGGTGAAGTTGCGCTGTGTTGGCAATAAATAGTGAACACCAATGACACCAAGAAGAGTGAACACCATCATAACTTCAATGGCGACATCAACACTGAAATTGTCCGCCAATAAGCCGCCGCTAATACGTCCTGCGATACCGCCTAATGAGTTAGCCGCAATGTACGTTCCAATTGCCATCGAGAAGGCGTGCTTGTCGAGCTCTTCTGCCATGTAAGCCACGGCGACCGCAGCAAAAGCCGCGAGCGCGACGCCGATCAGTGCTCGACATACCACCAAAAACAGGAATGAGTCACCAAACAGCATCAAAGCAGAAAGGGTAGGAATCGAAAACAGGCCGGCCATCATGACTGGCTTTCGTCCCACTGATTCTGACAACACAGCCATTGGAACGAGGCTAAAAGAGAGAGCGAGTGTTGAGGCCGCAAATAGCCAGTTCACTTGTGTTTCTGAGATCGTGAAAATTTGGGCAAAAGTGGGCAGCATTGGCTGTAGTAGGTATAAATTTGAAAAAACCAAGAAGGAACCAAGCGCTAGCGAGAGCGTAATGCGTTTGTATTCCGGTGTGCCAAAACTGACCATGAATCCTGCCTAATGTGAACAAATGGAGAGACTGTGATCAATCTATCAGTTCGTTGTAAATTAAAAAAATATATTAAAAATATGGACACCATATATTTTTGATCTAATGGAATCGAAACAACTTAAACATTTTCTGGCGGTCGCTGAACATGGAAATATTACCCATGCGGCGAAAGCCCTGCATATTGCCCAGCCCGCATTAAGCATTTCTATCAAAAAGTTTGAGCAGTCTTTGGGCGTTACCCTATTTCGCCGTGATGATAAAAAAATCAGCTTAACGAAAGAGGGCGAAACGCTACTTGTACATGCCAAGCGGGTGATTCAACAGTTGCACGACGCGCAGCTCGCGATTGATGAGTTGAAAGGTTTAGCGAAAGGCGAAGTACGACTCGGAACGCCATCAATGATGGGCAGTTATTTCTTTCCACGAATTGTGATGGCGTTTAAAAGCCAGTTCCCGGAGTTAAAATTGACCTTGGTCGAAGCTGGGACTCAATCGATTCGTCGTATGCTGCTCAATGGTCAACTCGATATCGGTGTGATCAGTTGTGATAACGTGCCTGATGACCTAGAAACTGACCATTTGTTTACTAGCCAAATGGTCGCAGTTGTTTCACCTGAGCATGAGTTAGCCCAGCGAGACGTTCTTACTTTTGATGAGTTCTTTGAACACGATTTGGTTATGTTTCAGCATGGCTATTTTCACCGCGAATTTTTGGATCAGGTGAGTGAGGAGCATGGGTTTACCATGAAGTCATCATTCGAGACCAACTTACTGCCTTTGATTTTGAGTATTGTGAAACAAGAGTTTGCGATTACCGCGTTACTGGAATTGGTGACTCAACATGAGTCGGGCGTTGTTGGCCTACCGTTTGAACCACCAGTGACGCTGGATCTGGCACTTGCTTGGCGCAAGCAGGGGTACTTATCAATAGCAGATCGAACGTTTATCGAGTTTATCAAGCGCTACGTTTAAACGCAGCGCAAATTCATCGTTCGAGCGCTAGTCGCCTTTGTACATCTTCTCGAAGTTCTTTGGGTTCCAGCCAATCATTACCCGATCACCAATTTTTAAAACTGGCACTGAACGAGCACCAAGCGCATCAAGTTCTTTGCGACCACGTTGCATCTTAGCATTGCACAAACGATAGTTAATATTTTTCGAATCCAGATAACGTTGAGCATCTTTGCAGTGAGGGCATTTGTCTTTGACGTAAAGGACGACACGTTTCATTGAATTTCTCTCCATTATCATTGGGAGGCGAAGTTTAACGGCCTTTCACCATAAATGAAAGGCGAAAGCTAAGGTGAAACTGTCCTTTATCTCAGGTATATTGAGCGCCTTTATTTTGTCATAACAGACGTTAATTCTATGCATCCGTCACTTCGATACATTCAAGGCTACCCACAAAACATCGTAGAGCAGGTGAGCTCATTGATAGCGAGTGGCAAGTTTGTTCCTTGGTTCGAAAAGCGTTATCCCGATAGGCACCAAATCAAAAGCGAAAGGGCGCTCTATGAGTACGCCATGGCAATCAAAAATCTCTACATGAAGAAAGCCGCGCCAATCAGTAAAGTTGTCTACGATAAGAAAATTCACGCGGTAAACAATGCGCTTGGTTTGCACAGTGTTATCAGTAGAAACCATGGCGGTAAGCTGAAGTCGAAAAACGAGATTCGCATTGCCAATGTATTTAAGGATGCGCCCGAGCCACTATTAAGAATGCTGGTGGTACATGAGTTGGCGCATACTCGTGAGAAAAACCACAACAAGGCGTTCTATCAGCTATGTTGCTATATGGAGCCTGAGTATCACCAACTCGAATTTGATGCTCGTTTGTTTATGATTTACCTCGATTTAAAAGCGAATTTGAATGAAGAACAATAATCACAATGCGAAGCAAGCAAAGCCAAAGACTTCAAAGGCGGCTCAGAATAAAGACGCGAATAAAGCCAAGCCGAAGCGTGTTAAAGACAAAGTTGCGCGCAAATCTCCGCAGCCTGCAGGAAAGAGCGAAGTCGAGTTCATAAAAATAGCGAAGAATGGTTTGCATGAGCGTAATGTTCATCGAGGTCGTTACGATTTTAAAAAACTCGTGGAAAGTGAACCACAGTTAAAGCCATTCGTTATCAAAAATCCGAAAGGGGAAGATTCCATAAACTTCTCTGATCCTAACGCTGTCAAAATGCTCAATAAAGCATTGCTTGCTGCGTATTATGGTATCGAGTTCTGGGACATTCCCGACACCTATCTTTGCCCACCGATTCCGGGCCGAGCTGATTACATTCACCGAGTGGCAGAACTACTTGATGGTGAAGTAAAAGGTCAGTACGCGCACCAAAAAGTGAAAGCGTTGGACATTGGCGTGGGAGCAAACTGTATTTATCCGATTGTTGGTGTAACAAAATACGGTTGGCACTATACGGGCAGCGATGTCGATCCAAAATCCATCCAATCGGCTCAAACGATCGTAGAGCACAATCGTGTTTTGACGGGAAAAATTGCACTGGTACAGCAACACAGTGATGCCAATATTTATCGCGGTATCATTCAACCGAATGACCGTTATGATGTGACGACATGTAATCCGCCATTCCACCGTTCGGCGGAAGATGCCGCTATGGGCAGCCAGCGTAAAATCGATAATCTAAAAGCAAACCAGCGTAAGAAGGGGCTAAAACCTCAAACCGCACAAGTAAAGACAAGTAAACCTGCGTTGAATTTTGGCGGTCAAAACGCTGAATTGTGGTGTGAAGGCGGAGAAGCGGCGTTTATCCGAAAAATGGCGAATGAAAGCCAAGCTTTTGCTGCGCAGGTCTTGTGGTTTACGACACTTATATCCAAAAAAGACAACGTTCGCCCGATGCGCAAGCAGCTTGAAAAATTGGGTGTGAAAGCCATTCGTGTGGTTGAAATGAGTCAAGGGCAGAAAGTGAGCCGCTTTGTAGCTTGGTCATACATGGATAAACAACAGCGTAAAGCATGGATGGAATTAAAGTAACGTTGACCGTTTCACACTGAACAATAAAGTAGGAAGCCCGCTGATATCAGCGGGCTTCTATTTTGGGAGATCTAAAACTTAATGATGGGCTCACAATCTAGTGAACTGAGAGAGACAAAAGTATCTGTTTTGGCATAGTACAAGCCACAGGTTTCACCTCTTATCTGCAACGTATATTGGTCTGGAAGATCCGTATAGCTGCCATCCAACAGTTGATTGTTGTTCCCTTTTACTCGTCCTTTTTCAATCAACAAATGCGGTGAGGATTCAAATACGTTATTTGCGATTCTAGGTGCTGGTGTCCCTTGGATTTCTGCGATCGCGTTTTGAATCTCTATGACTGTTTCCGGAGAGTTCTTTTTACTCAATGCTTCAACGGGTTCTTGTGACATAGCTTGGCATCCTATCAAAGAAATCGAAGTGCCTAAGAAAAGCGCAACCCGAATTAGCATTCGTAAAAAGTTAGTTGATCTCAACATGAATTGCCTCTGTTCGTAGCGGAGAGCGAAGATCGCTTAACTCCGGAGATGAAATGTTACGCGGCATGGCGTTGAAACTAGAAGAGGAGACCGGCGGACAGGTTCCAGTTTCCATGTAGTTTAGTGCCGCAGAAAGCATACCTTCAGACGGATCGCCTAATGGTTTTGTTAGGTCGTCATTGACCCAGCAACCTTCCACTCTATTGTTTAAGCCTAGCTCGGTATTGATTTGACTCTTTGGAGTAGGAATAAAACCATCAGAGAAGTCGCCAAATTTTTTCTCGTTCGCTGACTTGAACTGAATAGTGTAGTACATAGTGCCGCAGTTTTGTTCTGCTGAGAACCCATACGGTTTACCTGTGGTTGTTGAGCCTATTTGGATAACCTCAACATCAATGCCGCGCAAAGCGTTGATCAACAGTTCACTTGAGGAAGCCGTGCCTCCTGAAGTCAGCACATATACGCGCTTTTTGTTCAGTGTCGGCAGCACTTGGTCCGAATACTTTTGTGCTGCCCAGTCTATTGCTAGATTCGTAAAGCGATAGATGTTATCCCCATCTTTAATGGTACGCATCACTTTGTCGTTGTGAATCAACTCACTGAAGACTCGGTTCTGACCAGCACCGCTTAGCATGTAGCCTACTTGCGAGGACTGAAGTACTAAGCCACCGCCGTTGTAACGTAAATCAACGACGATCTCGTCAACATTCTCTGCCGAGAGCGTACTGAACGCTTCAATAAGTGGGGCTTGAGCGCTTGGTTCAAATGAGTTGTATTGTAGATAGCCGATCTGCATACCATTGTGTGCGATCACTTTGGCATTTTTAACTGGAGAAGTCATGACATCAGAGGCGGTAAGCGTCACGGTTTTCTCTAGGCCGTCAACACTCTCAAATGTGAAGGTGTAATCTTGATTGATGTCAGGGTTAAATAGAGTTTTATTAATAAAATCAATGTCGGACTGACTACCGGTGTTAACAACATCAATATTATTGATTTTTAGAAGCTTATCACCGCGAGCAATGCCGTTTCTATCAGCTGGAGAAGCTTCTTCAGTATAGGAGATACGAACGTCTCTAGGTTGTACGCCACGTAGGAATGCCCAGTTAAAACCAAACCCAGCGACTAAACCAGATTGCGATGACTTCATATCATTTTCATAAGGGACGGTAAAGTGGAAGCGATCTTTCGGTTTACCAGTCGTGGTAGTAGCAGAGGTGACCAATGTGTTGAAGTAATCCGTCACGGTTTTGTAGTTTGCTGGATTATTATCAGGAACTTCGTCATACCAAAGGTAAGTTTCGTTAGTAAAAGCTCTTAAAAAGAGTTTTTCGTGTAAAGCAGAACCTAATTCATCTGGATAGGCGGCATAATTGTTATATGGGTCTCGACCCACTCGTGGGGTTTCACATTGGTTGACAAACGAGCTTGATGGTTGGCTAAAATCACCGGCTTTCCATGTTGGTCCGGTTGCGCTGCTAGTTGACGGAGTAGATGAACCATCACCGCCGCCACCGCCACAACCTTGTAATAATGCGAGAGTGACTGCCGTTGCTAAAGAATACTTAAATTTCACTTTTCTATGTCCTTATAAATAATAGAATTATAATTATCTTTTTTGCTTTTGTTTTTATTAGCTAAGTGAATGTATTAATTTAATTCGTTCGTCTGCAAATTTATATTTAAAGAGTGTGAGGTAAATAACGTAAAAATGTTTATCTTTTATTCTTATAAATCCATTAGTTATTCCTTAAGTTCCTTAGTAGTTTCAGCGTAATAATAAGGAAAAAACAAAGATGAAATGGAGGGTTCTCTTAGTCGACTAATTGTTGTTTGCTAAATAGAAAGTAAGTTTCGGGACGGGAAACTCTACTTATTAGAGATTTGGTAGGAATAAATGATGCGTTCTAGGTTTGGGGTAAATTTTTAATCTGATGTTTTAATTTATTTTAGTCAATTGGGCGACGTGCTTTAACAGGCTTCCATCAATATCCGGCAAGTCATCTGCGAAAAATATCTGAGCGCCAGGAGTGCAGCGCATTAATATATTTGTTAGTTCACCTTCGTTGTTGGAAGTGTTAACTGCGTTAAGTTTCGCTAATTTATTACAAAGCTCGTCCTCTATTTGCACTTTTTGCTCTTCGGTGAGCCTAATACGACCCACACACACACCTGCGTTGATGTTATGAGAAAGCGACTCTTGTTGAAATCGCTCTTTGAATAAGGTGTCCAATGCGGTACCTTCTTCCATAATAAATCGACGACCAGAACGGTAAAATAAGCCGTCTCCGAAGTTCTCCACATACCCTAGAATTTCCGCGATACGCAAATAGAATCGTAAGCTTGTATCAGAAATTCCGTAAGTTTGGGCTATCTCTTGCGGTTTAATATCGCGAGAAGTCAGCATATAAATAAAATCGAGTAAATAGGGATGCTTAACGAAAAGGGCGCTCTCTTCATCTGTTAGCATTTGCTCGTTTTGGTGCTGAAGCTCGTTGGCTAAGGTTGCGAGTTCGATGAGATCGGTATTTAGGTAGTTCAGATAAATAAGTACTTTATCCAAACCTAAGGCCGGATTATGTAGGTGGCGTTTAATACTAGATAGAGGGATGCCACTTTTCTCTGACAAGGAATTGTAGCAAAGCCCTTCTTCTTTAATCTTTTGTCGTAGCGCTGCGAGTAAAAACTTTGGTCCAACATTCATCCTTGAATATCACCTTATTCGTTATTCCGTTTACTGGCTGATATTTTGCCTTTCAAGCAGCAGGTTTCGAATCGCTGTGCCCGCTTCTAGAATGTGTTTTTTCAGCAGGTACTTGGCGCCTTCTATATCGCGATTCTGGCACATTTCAAACAAGCTTAAGTGCTCTTCTTCTGCCTTTTTAATGCCTGTTGTAAACAATAGCTGCATGCGTATGTATCGGTCACACTTTGTGTTCAGGTTGTAAATGATGTCCATAGTTTCAGGCATGTTAGCTGGCGCATATAGGGCTTTATGGAATTCGTAGTTGTAGTTGCTCCATTCTTCTACTTCGTCGCCACTGTTCACTACAGACTCGAAACGTTCGCGAACTTCTCGCGCCCGTTCAAGGTCAGCGTCTGTCATATTTTGAATCGCACGCTCTAAAATGTGACATTCCACGACAGCGCGCAGTTCAAATAGCTCATTGATTTTCTCTGGAGATAGCTCAGTGACCGTCGCACCTTTGTGAGGTTCAAAGCTAACGAGTCCTTGTGCTTCCAATTGAACTAACGCTTCACGCACAGGAATTCGGCTAACATTAAACTCTTTTGCTAACGCATCTTGACGTAAAGGTTGACCAGTTTTTAACTCGCCCTTCAAGATCTGAGTTCGAATTGCTTCCTCAACGAGCTGAGTGCGCGTTTTAAAAACAGGTTTCTGTGACATTGAAGTCTCCCGTGAAATTAATATTGTATCCAATCCATTTTACTTTAGTAGTTTATTGTTTTTCTGGCACAAACCAACTAGGAAAGAAGGTTTTGAGAAGTAGAGTGAAATAAAAGGCATCAGTTGATGCCTTTTTGAGCCATTTGGTGAGCTTATTGGGACACTCTGCCATCTATGGCGCGTTGAATACCCAGTGGGTTCGACGCTTTTAATGAATCCGGCAATAAAGATTCTGGTAAAGCTTGATAAGCGACGGGACGCAACCAACGATGAATAGCCTCTGCCCCGACAGATGTTGAGGCAGAATTGGTTGAAGCCGGATATGGTCCACCATGAACCATAGCGTAACCAACCTCGACGCCAGTTGGCCAACCGTTGAATACAAGGCGTCCGGCGATTTCTTCCAAACTTGGAAGCAGTTGCTTGGCTTGTTCTTCGTCTTCAGCGGTAGCGTGAAGGGTTGCGGTGAGCGAGCCAGTCAGTGAATCACTCAGTTTCAACATGTCATCGAAATCTTCACAGATTACGATTAACGATTGAGGACCAAATATTTCTTCCTCCCATTGCGGGTTTTCACGCCAGTTTTTACTGTCCGTCACGAACAGTGCTGGTGAGACATTGGTCGCTTCTGCTTGTTCAGAACGAGTGACGTTAATGCCTGTTTCGGAAGTTCGCTTATCCACTTCGGATTCATACGTTTCTCGGATTCCTTGCGTTAGCAAAGTGGCCGTTGATTGTTGTCGAATTAACCCTTGAGCGGTTTCGATAAAGGCTTGCGTTTCTGGGCCATTCAAGACAAATACAACGCCGGGTTTTGTACAAAATTGTCCACAGCCCAAGGTCATAGAAGCCACAAACTCTTCAGCCAATGATGCGTTTGCTCGTATGGCTGAAGGGAGAATAAATGTTGGGTTAATCGCCCCTAGTTCGCCATAGAAGGGGATTGGCTCTGGTCTTTGCTGAGCTAGATTAAACAGCGCACGGCCACCACCGACTGAGCCTGTAAACCCGACCCCTTTAATTTTTGGATGGGTAACGAGTGCCTGGCCAAGTGCGCGTTTGTTGCCTTGCAATAGCGTGAAGATGGCTTGCGGTAAGCACTCTTTCTCAAGTGCAGCCTCAATACACTCAGCAACAAGTTGACTGGTGCCAGGGTGGGCGGTATGGCCTTTTACAATCACAGGACAGCCAGCTGCCAGTGCCGAAGCCGTATCACCACCTGCAGTAGAAAATGCGAGCGGAAAATTAGACGCACCAAACACGGCGACAGGGCCAATTGCGATTTGCTGACGACGAATATCTGGTTTCGGCAGTGGTTGACGGTCTGGGTTTGGCGTATCGAAAATTGCTTGATGGTGATTGCCCGATCTCACGACCTCGGCAAATAGTCGTAATTGGTTCGCGGTACGTCCTATTTCACCGCTTAAACGTGCTTCGGGAAGGGCAGTTTCCAAATGAGCACGAGCAACGATTTCTTCACTCTTCACTTCCAATTCAGAGGCGATAGAGCAAAGTAAGCTCGCTCGCTTTGCATTGCTTAGTTGGCGAAACTCACGCGCAACGCTTTGGGCGGCTGAGGCGGCTTGATTAACTTCTTGCTCTTCATGCACCGGAAACGCTGTGGGTAGAGGCTCACCAGTAAAGGCGTTGACTGCGTAAAAAGTGGTTGGTTCTTGTGGGTTCATCATTCTTCCTTACTATCCTTATTACTTCACTTCAAATCCGTACGCATATGGGTCTTCATCGTCTACCCATATCGTGTTGTGACCGTATACTTGTGCCCATCCTTCAATACTTGGCAAAATAGCGGCTTTGCCATTCACTTCGGTAATGCCTTCTATACGTCCTTGAAATAGGCTGCCGATGATACTTTCGTGAACAAAGTCTTCCCCTTGATTGAGTTTGCCCCTTGCATGCCATTGCGCCATGCGTGCACTTGTTCCCGTACCACATGGCGAGCGATCCAACGCTTTGTCACCGTAAAACACAGCATTTCGAGCGGTGGCGTTTTCTTGAGTAGGCTCTCCGGTCCATAGCACGTGAGAAACACCGCACACTGTTGGATCTTCTGGATGTACGCACTCAACCGCTCGAGATACCGCTTCGCGAACTTTTGGAGAAAGCATCAAAATTTCATCTGGAGAGTAGTGTTCAAGTCCGGCGTAGTTTTCTTGAGGGTCGACGATTACGTAATAGTTTCCGCCATAAGCAACATCGACAGTGAGCTCACCTAAGCCCTCTATGTCCACGGTTACGTCTTGGTGGGCAAGGTAAGCCGGTACGTTAAATATCTTTACCGACGTGACCTTGTCACCTTTTGTTTGGTAGTGCACTTCGATTTGTCCTGCTGGGACATCAAGTATCAAACGACCTTCTTTTTTGGGAGTGATAAGGCGATTTTCGATAGCGGTGGTGACGGTTCCAATGGTGCCGTGGCCACACATTGGTAAGCAGCCACTGGTTTCAATAAACAGAATAGAAGCGTCTGCGTTATCACTGCAAGGAGGCAAGACAACTGACCCCGACATCATTGAGTGTCCGCGAGGCTCAAACATGAGTGCCTGACGAATCCAATCATAATGCTCAAGAAAGTATTGGCGCTTTTCGCTCATGGTATTGCCTTCGAGTGGAGGCACACCGCCTGCTACCAGCCTAACTGGGTTGCCGCAGGTGTGGGCATCAATACAGAAAAAAGTTCCTTGTCTCATTTTTCGCTCCTTGCTGAAAAAATGGTTGAATTAAACAATAGTAATGTTAACGTAATGTAAAATATATTGTATACAATCTACGTTTCCAAGTGTGACTCGGAGCATATTTATGTTGGTCAAGGATGAAACTAAAAAGGAAAGGATCGCTGTGATAGGTGCGGGGATTATTGGCTTATCAATTGGCTTGAAATTGCAGCAGCAAGGTTATCAAGTCACGATTTTTGATCCCAATGGCGTGGGGAATGGATGCTCTAAGGGAAATGCAGGCCATATCGCGACTGAGCAAATCTTCCCTCTTGCAACGCCAGCGCTGCTTCCACAATTACCTAAAATGCTGCTAGATCCCAAAAGTCCGGTTTCGATCCGTTGGCAAGATATTCCAAACACAATCGGGTGGATGATTCGTTTTCTATTACAAACAAAGCCATCAGCCGCGGAGCGGGCAAAAAACGCGATTAAGAGTCTTAACGAGCGGTCAGTGGCAAGTTGGCGTGGCGTGCTTGATTCAATCGGAAAAGCGCATCTAATAAAAATGAATGGTTCATTGCTCACTTTTGAAAACGAGAAACTGTTTCAGAATTATCAAAGCACGCTTAACTCACTGGCTAAAAACGGTGTGACGCATCAAGTTTGGACACAAGAGGAGATTCGAGAGCGGATACCTGATCTCAGCCATAAGGTTCGTATCGGAGTCTTTTTTCCCGAAACCGGTCATACGCTAGACCCTTATCAGCTCTGTGCTGAGCTAAGTGAAGCCTTTGAAGAGCTTGGCGGTAAGGTTTTACAAAAAGGTGTATCTGCGTTGGCGAAAAATGGCGATGTGCTGGTTGAGTCTCAAACACATTCATTTGACCGAATCATTGTTGCCGCTGGTGTACATTCTAAGCCTTTGATACGGCAACTAACCGGAGTTAAAGTGCCTATTCAAGCCGAGCGTGGTTATCACCTAATGGTGGATGACAAGCGTGATGTACTGCCATTTCCTATTAGCTCTGCCGATAGAAAATTCATCATGACTCCTATGTCTGGTGGGCTACGCTTGGCAGGCACTGTTGAGTATGCCGATGTAGAGTCACCACCCAATATGAAACGTTCAGAAATGCTTTTTCAGTTAGGTGATGAGATGTTTGAATCGGGGTTACATCCACTCAGGCAAGGAGAAAAGTGGATGGGGAATCGGCCTTCAACAGTCGACTCGTTACCGGTTATTGATAGCATTTGGGATGGAAATGTATTACTGGCATTTGGCCACCAACACCTTGGATTAACTCAAGCGGCGATTACGGCAGATCTCCTTTTAGAGCTTATCGAAGGAAAGCCGACATCGATTGATCTTTCACCTTTTTCACTACAACGATTTGCCTGAAAAAATTTAATATTAAATATTGTATAAAATATATTAAATGCTAATGTTAACTTAATTTTAACAAAAACTGGTGTCCAACAGCCGTACTCGGATGCCTCCAGAAAAACAACCAAAAGGAGTAATACATGTCACGAATGACCAAAGCACCATTGGCACTGTTGATTTCAGGAATGCTGTTGGGGACTTCTGCTTATGCTGAAGACAAATTGACGGTCGTATCTTGGGGTGGTGCATTCACCAAGAGCCAAGTGGAGGCATATCACAAGCCTTTCATTAAAAAAACAGGTGTTGAGATCGTATCCGAGGATTTCAGCGGCGGATTAGCCGAAATTAAAGCGCAGGTGGAAGCGAACAACGTGCGCTGGGATTTGGTTTCTCTCGACAAGCCGGACATTGTTCGTGGTTGTGCAGAAGGGCTATTAGAACCAGTGAACCCAAGTATTTTGCCTCCGGGCGCAGATGGAACACCAGCACAAGAGGATTTCATTGATGGTGCGATTCACGAGTGCGCAATCAATACCATCGTTGTGTCCACAGTATTAGCGGTGAACGAAGACGCGTTTAAAGGTAAGGTTTTGCCTAGCAAGTTGACCGATCTTTTTGACCTAAAAACTTTTCCAGGTCGACGTGCATTGCAAAAACAACCTCAGGGCAATCTTGAGTGGGCACTATTGGCTGATGGTGTAAAGCCAGAAGAGGTCTACAGCCTGCTCGAAACCGAAGCGGGGCGCGAGCGTGCTTTTGCTAAGTTGGATACGATCAAATCAGAAGTACTGTGGTGGACAACCGGTGCCCAACCACCTCAAATGCTTGCAGACAAAGAAGTGGTGATCGCCTCGGCGTTTAACGGCCGAATTCACAATGCCCGTAAAGATGAAGGTCAACCATTTCGGATTATATGGGACCGTCAAATGGGTTACATGAATGGATGGGCAATACCTAAAGGTAGTGAGAACACAAAGCTTGCATTGGACTTCATCGCTTTTTCTTCAGGAACAAAACCATTAGCTGATCAAGCTAAGTACGTTGCCTATGGGCCTACGCGTAAATCGTCTTCGGCGGAGGTGAACCCAGACATTTTAGCGAACCTTCCTACCGCACCTCAAAACTTCCAAACCGCCTTCCTGATTAACGATGAATGGTGGTCAGACTACGCGGATGAACTAAATGAAGAGTTCAATACCTGGCTGCTTAACTAGGCGTTAATTTATGTGTGGGGCCGAGTTTTCATCCATAAGCGAGGTTCCATACTTTTCCTCAACTGTATTTATGTTTTCGGAGAAATGATGAAAGTCATCGAAGCACAGCAAGTCGCGCAATGTTTAACAATGAAGTCTCTTATTGAAACGATGCGTGAAATGTACTCGCGGCCAGCGACAATACCTCAACGCCGAGTCATGCCCTTAGAAGAGGGAGAATACGAGGCGTTTGCGCTACTTCCAGCTTGGAACCAGGAGTTGATTGCGGTGAAAGCCTTTACGTATTTCCCGCATAACCCTGAGCACGGCAAAGATACGCTTGCATCTAAGCTGCTTGTTTTCAGACGAAACGATGGTGAGCCGCTCGCACTCGTGGACGGTAAAGTTTTAACGTTTTGGCGCACCGCCGCAGCTTCTGCGTTGGCAGCGGACTATTTAGCGCGTCCCGATGCTGATCGTCTGTTGATCTGCGGAACGGGCAATCTTGCGCCTTATTTTGCGTGGGCATACGCTGCGGTTCGCCCACTTAAGCAGGTTTATATTTGGGGGCGTAACTCAGACAAAGCCGAGGCGACGGTAGATGCCATTGTGTCATCTTCAGAGTATCAGTCGCTTCCTGATGAGCGTCGGTTTCGCGTTTCAGTCGTAGAAAAAGTGGACCACGTTATCAAACACGTTGACATCATCAGCTGTATTACTGCATCAGCAGAGCCTTTGTTTAATGGCGCGGACGTGCATCCGGGCACCCATATTGATTTGGTCGGTAATCATGATTTGGATAAGCGTGAATGCGACTCCGAAGCAGTGCAACGAGCACAGGTGTATGTTGATAGCCGCATTAACGTATTAGCCGAAGCGGGCGATCTTCTCATTCCAATTCAAGAGGGCGTATTCACGTCAGACGATATCAAAGGGGAATTACCGCAGCTTTGCGCCCAACAAATCTCAGGACGTCAAAACGATGAGGTCATTACTTTATACAAATCAGTTGGCAGTGCTTTGGCTGATTTGGCCGCTGTAAAGGCGGTGTTGTTAGAAAATGGCATAGATAGCCATGTCTGAGCATTTTCGCTCGTTCATTTAAATTGCATACAATATACATATAAGGAAAGTAGTTCATGAAAATTGATTGGAAAGGTGTTTATCCGGCGGTCAGTACGCAATTTCGTCAAGATCAGTCAATCGACTTAGACGCAACGCAAACCGTTATAGACAACCAGATTAAAGATGGTGTGAATGGTATTATCTGCTTGGGTACCGTCGGTGAGAACTGTGCGTTGTACCCGGAGGAGAAACGCCAGGTCTTGCAAGCGGCAAAAGAAGTCGTAAATGGCCGTGTGCCTTTGATTGCTGGTACAGCAGAGTCTATTACCACAGCAGCTGTTGATTACATGCAGGATGCGTACAAAATTGGTATCGATGGTTGTATGGTGATGCCTGCCATGGTTTACCGCACGTCTGAGAGCGAAACGTTCGAATATTACCGCACGCTAGCAGAAGCAACGCCAGAAATGCCAATCATGATTTACAACAACCCGGTTGCTTATGGTGTCGATGTAAACCTCGATATCATGGCGCAACTGGCTGAGTTTGAAAGCATTGTAGCTATCAAAGAGTCGACCACTGATACTCGTCGTATCACTGAGCTTTACAATAAATTTGATGACCGCTTTACCGTGTTCAGTGGTGTTGATGACATCGCTCTTGAATCATTGATGCTAGGTGCGACTGGCTGGATTTCTGGTTTAACCAACGCATTCCCTGAAGAGTCCGTCGCGATTTATAAACTGGCAAGCCAAGGTCGTTATGCTGAAGCGTTAGAAATCTACCGTTGGTTCTTACCGCTGCTGCGTTTAGACACCATTCCTACGCTGGTTCAGTGCATTAAACTGGCCGAGCAAGTCTGCGGGCGTGGATCTGAACAAGTTCGTGCGCCACGCCAACTTTTACAAGGTGAAGAGCGTCAACAAGTCATTCAAATGGTTGAACATGCGTTAGAAACCCGCTTAGACCTATCCAAATACAATCTGTAATTGTGCTGTTTAGTAGAGCGTTAACTGACGCTCTACTCATTCGTAATATTCAAAAAATGAGAAGAGGGAAGTCATGAGCACGGAAAACAAGGACTATGTCAGCTTTCAACACGTTAAGAAAACCTACGATGGCACGAATTTGGTGGTGAAAGACTTCAACTTAGATATTGCTCCTGGAGAGTTCGTTACTATGTTGGGGCCGTCAGGATCGGGCAAGACCACTTGCTTAATGATGCTAGCGGGCTTTGAAACCGCGACCGGTGGAGACATTTATATCGATGGCATTCCCGTTAATCATCTCGCGCCGCACAAGCGCGATATCGGTATGGTGTTTCAAAACTATGCGTTGTTTCCACATATGACCATTGCCGAGAATCTTGCGTTTCCTTTAAAGGTGCGAAAACTCGACAGTGACACGATTCAAAGCAAAGTTCAGAGTGTATTAGAAATGGTCGAGCTTGAGCATGTTGCGACTCGATACCCAAAGCAGTTATCAGGTGGTCAACAACAACGTGTTGCGCTAGCGCGAGCATTAGTGTTTGAGCCTAAACTTGTGTTGATGGATGAACCGCTCGGCGCATTAGATAAGCAGCTGCGTGAGCAAATGCAGATGGAAATTAAACATTTGCATGAAAAGCTTGGCATCACCATTTTGTATGTGACGCACGATCAAGACGAAGCTCTCACTATGTCCGACCGTATTGCGGTTTTTAATCACGGCGAAGTGCAACAACTCGCGACACCAACCGAGCTTTATGAATCTCCGAGTAATACGTTTGTGGCGCAGTTTATCGGAGAAAACAACCAACTCTCAGGTTTAGTCAAAGAGTGGAACGGAAAGTATTGCCAAGTGCTCGTTGGGAAAGAGTTATTTACTGCGAAACCTGTCAGAGTATCTGAGCAAGGACAGAGAACAACACTTTCCATTCGGCCAGAAAAGATTGTTATTCAACCAGAGAAAGCGTCTTGTGAGAACCAAGTCTCAGGCGTCCTACGAGAATTGATTTATCACGGTGATCATTACCGTCTGGTCGTCGAAGTAGAGAGCGTTGGTCACTTCATCGTTAAAGTACCTAACGATAATCGTAAACACTTGCAGTTAACGCCTGGCTCAATTTGTCGTATTGGTTGGCAAAGTGAGGATTGCCATGCTCTTGATGGGACACAAACTCAAAGTAGCGAGGTAGCAGCATGAGTCGAGAGCTAACCGCATTAGATTCTGTATTGGAAATCGAACGTCAAGTTCATCAACAAGAAACCAATCTGAAAGCGCAGTTGCAAAAGGCAGAGCGCCGAAAAAAGCTTCGCTCCATTATGCTCACAACGCCATTGGTGTGTTTTATTCTGCTTACGTTTGCTTTTCCTATCCTCGACATGCTTTATCGAAGCGTGGATAACCGAGAAATATCCCAGTCACTACCACAAACTATTCAAGCCTTAGAAAGTTGGGATTATCAAGGTCAGCCTCATCAAGAAGTCATTGAGGCATTCTCTGTTGAAGTACTTGCGCTTTATCAAAGCAAAGAGCTACCGAAAATAGCCAGCCGAATGAATATTGAAGTGTCTGGTATGCGCAGCTTATTGATGAAAACAGGTAGAAAGTTGTCTCGTTTGGCGTCGCTGCCGAGCTCGGTGACACAGCTGGATAAGCGATGGGCTAATCCTAAATATTGGGCGGCGTTTAAGAATCTTAGTGGCGCATTAACATTCAGTCATTATCTTGCTGCGCTAGACTTGCAAGTGAATGAGTTTGGAGACATTGAGCTCCAACCAGAAAAACGCCAAATATACGTCGACCTTTTCTTTAAAACTTTTTGGATGTCTATTTCAATCACCTTAATTTGTTTGGTGATGGCGTACCCCGTTGCGTACCTGCTTGCCAATTTACCTGATAAGCGCGCGAACTTACTTTTAATCATTGTGCTGCTGCCATTTTGGACGTCATTATTAGTCAGAACCACGTCTTGGATTGTTCTGCTGCAAAACCAAGGGGTCATTAATGATCTCCTTATTTGGTCGGGTTTTACTTCTGAGCGAGTTCAGATGATTCACAATACCTTCGGAACGGTGGTGTCTATGGTTCACATTCTGTTGCCGTTTATGATCCTGCCTCTGTATAGCGTAATGAAAGGAATTAGCCCAACTTATTTCCGTGCTGCTCGTTCTCTAGGCGCGACGCCTTTCATTGCGTTCATGAAAGTTTATATGCCGCTTACGTTACCTGGGATAGGTGCGGGGGCCTTGCTCACTTTCATTCTTTCTATTGGTTTCTACATTACGCCCGCTTTGGTTGGTGGAAGAAGCGGACAGATGATATCCAATATGATTGCCTATCATATGCAGACATCACTGAACTGGGGGATGGCTGGCGCATTGGGTGGACTGCTTTTATTCGTTGTACTGGTTCTGTTTTATATGTTCAACCGTGTGGTTGGCATTAACAACCTTAAGGTAGGGGGATAACCATGGCATTACCAAACTATGCATCAAAAGTAGAGCGAGTCGCTTACGCAGGTTACTTAGTTTTTTGTGGGTTGGTGCTGTTCTTTTTAATCGCTCCAATTCTGACCATCATCCCGTTATCGTTTAATGCAACGCCTTACTTTACTTTTACCGAGGGGATGCTAAACCTTGATTCGGCAGCGTATTCTACTCGCTGGTATCAAGAAATGTTTACTAGTGATCAGTGGCTGTTGGCGCTGAAAAACAGCACGTTCATTGCTTTTATGGCGACACTCGTTGCAACAGGGCTGGGAACTCTGGCGGCGTTGGGTTTAGCCAGTAGTAATTTGCCTTTTCGTAATACCATTATGGCGCTGTTGATCTCACCCATGATCGTACCAGTCATTATATCTGCTGCTGCGATGTACTTTTTCTACACTCGCCTTGGCTTATCACAAACTTATCTAGGCGTCATTTTGGCACACGCTGCGTTAGGTACGCCTTTTGTCGTCATTACCGTTACTGCGACGTTAAGCGGCTTTGACCATAGCTTGGTAAAAGCGGCGGCTAGCTTAGGAGCAAACCCTGTTTATACTTTCAGACACATTACCTTTCCGCTGATTCGTCCGGGGATGATTTCTGGCGGCTTATTTGCCTTTGGCACATCGTTCGACGAGGTTGTGGTGGCGTTATTCCTGACTGGGGCAGAACAAAAAACCGTTCCGAGGCAGATGTGGTCAGGAATTCGAGAGCAAATTAGTCCGACCATATTGGCGGTCGCTACGTTGTTGATTTTTATGTCGGTGTGTTTGCTCGTGACATTAGAAGTTTTACGTAGACGTAATGTACGCATTCGAGGCATTCAAGAATAACCAGACTTTTTCTTTGTTGGTCACTTTGCACTTTTGCTTAGGGGCACCTCAATTTTTGATCAAATGCGCCTCATTGTAGGCGCTTTTCTTTTGTGTTTGTCGTCAGCGATGACTGACATATCACTCTTGTAGCTTAATGCCAGCTTGCTCGAAACGTGCCAAAGGCGACTTGTTCGATTGCTGATACCAACTAGCTGGCATGTTTGATTTAAGTTGCGCTTTTTCTTCCTTGCTAATCACAACATAGTGCAAAAACGTATTAAGTGTGGTTACCATCACGTCAAACGTCATTTCCCCATCTTTGCTGATGGCTTTCAATAACCCAACGACGGTTTCCTCAGAGACTAACGGTTCAACCACCGCGTTTTTTCGCTCTTTTATTGATGTTGAAGCGGGTAGTCTTGCACGTGCCGTCTCCCAGCAAGCTTTGTTGGTTTTACTGACAAGGTTGTGCTTGTAGCAGTAGTAACTGAATAAAAAGCGTGGCAGGTTTTGCCAGCGTTCGGTTTGGACTTCTAACCAAAGGTGTTGTAGCTCAATATCAGCGTCGGTCATAGGAGTTGTTTAGCAAAAAGAAAAGAAACCATTTTATAGCTTTTGTGAGGAGCAATAAAAGATATTTGAATGGAAAGATAAACAACTAGTTGATCAATATTACTAAAGCAAATCGATTTCTGGCAAGCTCGTGCAACGGCAACTCGAGTACCAAAAACTGATACCGCCACATTCGGTTGTTAACAAAATGTTTCTTCTTGTCTTGCGAGTAGATTATATGGAGATGCTCTTGCAGTAATAAGGGCAGTGGCGATGCAAAAGACGTAATGCATCTAAGGAAAACTCAATATAGAAGAAATTAGATGGAACTGAAGATTTTGAGTGTCGCGATTGCGACAACGTTAACCAGCACTGGCGTATTTGCGTTAAGCGAGCCAGTTTCTCAAGTTACAGAGCAACATGCACATTCGGCTCATACACACGGTGTTGAATCCAATCGAGTTGAATACCAACCAACCGCAACTCTCCCTATTCAGCCCTCCAAGGTAACTCGAGTACAGTCACTCGAAAGCCTTGATGAGTCGAGCACAGCTTGTGATTTGGAGGCATTGGTTACCGAAAGCAGTAACCAATTGATCAGCGAAATTTTAAGTCAGGGCGCGACGTGTGTGAACCAGTTATTCTCTGCTGAAAGTCGGATTCAAGAGTCGGTATTTAGCTCCGATCATATGTACAACATCGCTAAGCACACTACGACATTGGCGAAGGGGTATACGGGTGGCGGGAGCGATGAACTAGAAACGTTGTTCTTATACTTACGCGCGGGTTATTACGCCGAGTTTTACAATGACAACATCTCATTTATTGAATGGGTCACACCAGCGGTGAAAGAATCAGTGGATGCGTTTGTTAATAACGCAAACTTCTACGAGAACAGCGACCGTCACGGCAAAGTGCTTAGTGAGGTCATCATCACTATGGATAGTGCCGGCTTGCAGCACGCGTACTTACCGCAAGTGACCCAGTGGCTTACACGTTGGAATGATCAATACGCCCAGCACTGGTATATGCGCAATGCGGTTAATGGTGTTTTCACTATTTTGTTTGGTGGGCAGTGGAACGAGCAATTTGTGCAAGTAATTGGTAACCAAACAGACCTTGCCAAAGCTTTAGGCGATTTTGCTCTAAGGGCGTCATCAATCGGTGCTGAAGATGAGTTTATGGCCGCGAATGCGGGGCGAGAGCTCGGGCGTCTGACCAAGTATACGGGTAACGCGAGTTCTGTTGTGAAGAGTCAGCTGAGTCGAATCTTTGAACAGTATGAAATGTATGGTCGGGGTGACGCGGTTTGGCTTGCGGCGGCGGACACCGCCTCATATTACGCAGATTGTAGTGAGTTCGGAATTTGTAATTTCGAAACTGAGCTAAAAGGCTTGGTGCTATCGCAAACTTATACTTGTAGCCCGACAATCCGAATTTTGTCTCAGAATATGACGCAAGAGCAACACGCGGCCGCATGTTCTAAAATGGGTTACGAAGAGGGTTACTTTCATCAGTCATTAGAAACTGGTGAACAGCCAGTAAAAGATGACCACAATACTCAGCTCCAAGTTAATATCTTCGATTCAAGCACCGATTATGGTAAGTACGCAGGGCCAATTTTCGATATTAGTACTGACAATGGCGGTATGTACTTGGAGGGTGATCCTTCCCAGCCGGGGAATATTCCCAACTTTATTGCTTATGAAGCCTCTTATGCGAACGCGGATCACTTTGTCTGGAACTTAGAGCACGAATACGTGCATTACTTAGATGGTCGATTTGATCTCTATGGAGGGTTTAGTCATCCAACTGAAAAAATAGTGTGGTGGAGTGAAGGCATTGCAGAGTATGTCGCTCAAGAAAATGACAACCAAGCAGCACTTGAGACGATTTTAGACGGTTCGACATATACCTTAAGTGAGATTTTCGAGACTACTTATGATGGGTTTGATGTCGATCGAATTTATCGTTGGGGGTACTTAGCTGTACGTTTTATGTTTGAAAATCATAAAGATGACGTAAACCAAATGCTGGTGGAAACACGCCAAGGGAATTGGAGCAATTACAAGGCCACGATCACCCAATGGGCGAATTTGTATCAAAGTGAGTTTGAGCAGTGGCAGCAAGCCCTTGTCTCAAATGGTGCACCTAATGCAGTCATAACCGCAAACAGTAAGGGGAAAGTCGGTGAAAGCATTACATTTAGCAGTGAAAACAGTACAGACCCAAACGGGAAGATCGTCAGCGTCTTATGGGACTTCGGTGATGGCTCGACAAGTACACAAACCAAGCCGACGCACCAATATGGGAGTGAAGGGGAGTATTCGGTCAGCCTAAGTGTGACAGACAGTGAAGGCTTGACGGCAACCGCCACTCATAGTGTTGTTATCTCAACGTTGGGCGGTAATGACACATTGCCACAAGACTGCGCGGTGCAAAGTAAAGTAAGCGGTGGGCGCCTAACAGCAGGAGAGCCCGTTTGCTTGGCAAATCAACAAACCATTTGGCTGAGCGTGCCAGCGGTGAATGAGAGCTCAAATCTGGCGATAACGACGGGGAACGGTACGGGCAACCTAAAGCTTGAATACAGTAACTCTGGTTGGCCGGATGGTACTAATCTTCACGGGTGGTCAGATAATATTGGTAATGGAGAGTGTATTACGTTGTCAAATCAGAGTAACTACTGGGGCTACGTTAAAGTCTCTGGTGACTTTGAGAATGCCGCCATCGTCGTTGATTTTGATGCTCAGAAGTGTCGTCAGTAGGGCATTTTAACTGCATCACTTTAATTTAATTGATCGCCTCGCTAACATTGCGGGGCGTTTTTGTTTTTCACGCCGTTATCTCTATAAAAAAACCAGCCCGAAGGCTGGCAAACAAGGAGTTTGAGATGAAAATGAAAACGTTATAAAACTTGCTGATATCCTATTTCTCAATAAGTTGGGTTGTGCTTTGAAGCCAGTTTTTATCTTGCGCATCAAGAAAAGGGCTAAGCGCTTGATAGACTTGTGAATGGTAATGATTGAGCCAGTCTAGCTCTGCTTGATCTAGCATTGATAAGTCAAGGGCGTTGGTCGCAATTGGAGCAAGAGTGATGGTCTCAAAACCGTAAAACGTGCCGAACTCATTTTGTTCTACTTCTACAACTTTAAGAATGTTCTCTATTCTTACTCCGTACTCACCTTCGCGATACACGCCTGGTTCATTAGTAATGACCATACCCGGTTTTAGCTCAACCTCGCGGTGGCTTTGCGAGAAATTTTGTGGGCCTTCATGAACATTCAAGCAAATGCCTACGCCGTGTCCAGTGCCGCACTTGTAATCAATACCATGTTGCCATAAGACGCCGCGCGCCATGATATCAAGATTGGCACCCGTAGAGCCTTTCATGAATCGAGTCTGAGTCAGTCGGATGACCGCTTTGAGCACCAAGGTATAATCTTTGCGCTGCTTAATGGTCGGTGACCCGAAGTGGAAAGTACGGGTGATGTCTGTTGTCCCGCCAAGGTATTGGCCACCAGAATCGACGAGAAAGAAGTTGCTTTCATTGACTGCCGCATTGCTTTCTTCATCGGCGGCATAATGCATTTTTGCCCCGTGAGCTGCGAAGCCTGCGATAGTGCGGAAACTGTCACTCACATAATGTCGGGTTTGACGGCGATAGTGGTTCAGTTGTGCCTCAGCAGACAATTCTGTAACGAATCCGCTTGGAACTTGCTCTTCTAGCCAGTTCATAAACCTTACGATTGCCACACCATCATCTGTTAATGCCTGCTCTAGGCTGGTTAGTTCGGTCTCATTTTTTATGGCCTTCATTGCCGTTACAGGGCAAGCCATTGGTTTTAGATTCACATTCCGTTCAATCGAACTCACCAATAAGCTGTCTGTGTGGGTAGGGCTAAAAGCGAGCGATAATCCCTCACATTGCTGATTCAAATACTGACTTACGTAGTTGTAATGGCGAATGTGTACACTCTGCTCGGTCAGCGCTCTTTCAACGTCTTGAGGCAGTTTGGCTTTATCAATAAACAGTGTCGCAAGTGATTGCTCTACGACTAGATAGGCTTCAGAAACTGGGCAGTAATTCGTATCACCACCTCGAATATTCATTGTCCACATGACATCATCTAGCGTTGACACTAATAAGCTATCTACTTGGTTCTCGGTTAACCAAGAACGGATTCTCGCTAACTTATTTTCAGTGTCAACGCCAGCAAAAGCGGTGGGGTGCTCGAATACGGGTGCACTTGGGCGAGGTGGTCTTTCAAGCCAAATCGGTGTGAGTAAATCCAGGTCGACAATGATCTTAATGTTTTTCGTTTCAAAGGCTTGTTTGAGGCCTTGATAAAAAGCGTAACTGATGGCGCGCCCGTCAACCGCGACAATACTGTTTTCTGGGAGCGTGGTAGCCAGCCATTTGGCAATTGTCGGTGTTTCTGGTTGTTTGGCTTTAAACAGTTCAAGTCCTGTGCCGTGTAACTGTTCTTCAGCTTGAATATAGTAACGACCATCAGTCCACAGGCCACCACCTTGTTGGGTAATGACGACATCGCCTGCAGAACCGGTAAAACCTGAAATCCAGCTTCGCGCTAACCAATGATCCGCTGAGTATTCACTGTTATGTGGGTCATTGTTGGTCACGATATATGCAGACACGTTGTGAAAGGACATTGCCTCACGCAATAACGTAAGGCGTTGGTTTACTGAGTTAGTATTGTTCATTAAATGGTTCCTAAAGTCATATTTGAGCAATAGATATGATGCTGCTCCGAGCCTGTTTTTATTGGGTTCTGTTGCCCGCATACTTCTGTTGCTTCTGGGCATCGAGTACGAAAAACGCAACCGCTAGGTGGGTTAAGTGGAGAAGGAAGGTCGCCGGGCAATAGTTGTATTTCACGGTCACGTGCTAATTGCGGATTAGCTATCGGGACAGCAGATAACAGTGCTTTGGTGTAGGGGTGTTGTGCATCATCAAATACTTTATCGTAACGTCCTACTTCCATAGGTTTACCAAGATACATCACCATAACGCGGTCGCTGATATGGCGCACCACGCTTAAGTCATGCGCAATCATCACCAGTGTTAACCCCATTTCTTGTTTAAGATCGTCTAGAAGATTGATGACCTGAGCTTGTATGGAGACGTCTAGCGCACTAACGGGTTCATCACACACGACCAAATCTGGATTGAGAATTAATGCTCTGGCAATGCCCACACGCTGGCATTGACCTCCGGAAAATTCATGTGGATAGCGGTTTCGCTGGCTCGCCAAGAGACCCACTTTATCCATCATAGCGATGACACGCTTTTCTACCTCTGCCCGTTTAAGTTGTGGCTCGTGGGTGAGCAGTGGTTCGGCGATGCATTCTGAGATGGTTAATCTCGGATTCAAACAAGCGGATGGGTCCTGAAACACCATCTGAAATTCTCTGCGTCGAGAGGAAAGCTCTTTTTTACTAAACCCGAGCATGTCTTGACCTTTCCAAGTCAACTCGCCATGTGTAGGTTCAATTAAGCGAAGTAAGGCGCGTGCAAGTGTTGATTTTCCGCAGCCTGATTCCCCCACAATGCCAAGTGTCTCACCTCGGTAAACATCTAAGTCGATACCATTGACCGCTTTCACGATTTTACGTCGACTTGGAATAAGATGACGTGAAACAGGAAAGTGGACGTTTAAATCACGAGCAGACATGAGGACTTCTTTTTTATTCATAACGCCTCCTTAAGCTTTTATTTGAATAGGAGTGATAACACTGGGTGCGTTAACGTGACAGGCAATGGACTGGCTCGTGTTTAATGGAGAAAACCGTGGGGTTTCGTATTGGCAACGCGTCTCTCGATGCTCGCACCGCTCTCTAAACGGACACCCTTGATGGTTAATCAACGCACTTGGTGGGTTACCTGGGATGGTTGGTAAACGTGGCATATCTTCAGTGATAGAAGGAATTGCCTTTAGCAAGCCTTGAGTGTAGGGGTGCGCAGGTTGAGCGAACAATGTCTCGGTATCGGATTGCTCCATTTTTTGACCACCATACATGACCAATACGCGATCACACATCTCGGCAACGACGCCCATATCGTGAGTGATCAGTAAAATGGCCGTATTGAACTCTTGTTGTAAGTCTCGTAATAGCGTCAAAATTTGAGCCTGAACGGTTACATCTAATGCGGTGGTTGGTTCGTCTGCAATTAACAACTCGGGCTTACACAACAACGCCATCGCTATCATGATTCGCTGACGCATTCCGCCAGATAATTCGTGAGGGTATTGATTCATCCGAGTTTCGGGAGAGGGAATACGCACCGCATCCAACATGTGAATCGATTCAATTTTTGCTTGTTTTCGGCTCATTCCTTTATGAATCATGAGAACTTCACAAAGCTGCTTGCCAATTTTCATGAATGGATTAAGTGACGTCATCGGATCTTGAAAGATCATTCCGATTTTCTCTGCACGGATGCGGTTGAGCTGCTTTTTCGACATCGCGAGTAAATCATCACCGTGGAACATTGCGCTTCCAGACACGGCGCCGTTGTCCGCGGTTAACCCCATTAATGCGAAAACAGATTGGCTTTTTCCCGAACCTGATTCCCCAACAATCCCAAGAGTTTCGCCTGCTTTAATCGAGTAGGAGAGATTACTGACCGCTTGCACTTGCCCATCTGGCGTATCGAAGCGCACGTTCATGTTTTCAATAGATAGCATGGGTTTGTCCTTATCGGTCTTTCGGGTCAAGAGCATCACGCAAGCCATCGCCGATGAAGTTAAAACAAAAGAGGGTGGCAACTAAAAACAGAGAGGGAAAAAGCAGCATCCACAATGCCACGTCAATCGTTTTTGCGCCTTCGGAGATTAGGATTCCCCAGCTCGTGTCTGGTGGTTGAACACCAAGCCCTAAGAAGCTTAAAAACGATTCGAACATAATGAATCCTGGTACCATTAAGGAGGAATAAACCATCACGATCCCAAGAACATTAGGCAGAACATGGCGTCGGACAATTGTCAATTTAGAAACCCCAATAGAGTGTGCGGCTTCGATGAACTCTCGCTTTTTTAGACCGAAGGTGACACCACGTACAACACGGGCAATGCCCAGCCAAGATACCATTCCGATCACGATAAAAATCAGGTAGATGTTGTTGCCAAAAAGGGTAACAAACAGGATAACCATAAACATAAATGGCACCGAATCGAGCACCTCAATAATGCGCATCATTACGCTATCGACAACGCCGCCAAGATAGCCGGAAATACTTCCCCAAATCGTACCAATAACAACGGCGACTAAGGCGCCAACAAAACCTACCAAAATAGAGAGCCTGCCACCTTGCATCGTGCGAGCAAAGACATCTTGCCCGAGGTCATCAGTACCAAAGTAATGGCCACTGCTCAGTGAAGGTTTCCCTAGCTCGTATGGATCGATGAGCACTTCCCAGTCAATTTCATCATGGCCAAAAGCGGCAAGAGAGGGGCCGAAAGTGATGCATAAGGTAATGAACGCCAAAACATACACTGATGTCATCGCGGCTCTGTTTTTACGAAATCGAGTCCATGCATCCTGCCAAAGACTACGACCTTCGACGGCTTCAATATTGTCGACGACTTGATCTTGAAGAGCTTGTGTATCCAGTTTTTTGATCGTTAACATGCCGGACTCCTAAACGCGTATACGAGGGTCGATAATCGTATATAGCAAGTCGACCACAAGGTTAAAGAAGATAGTGAGTGAAGCGACAATCAGAGTAATGCCCATTACTAGGCCGTAGTCGCGGTTGAGAGCCCCAGACACAAAGTGTTGTCCCATGCCACCTGTACCAAAGAAAATGTCGATAATTACCGAGCCTGTCACGACAGACACAAACGCAGGGCCGAGCATCGCAACAACGGGAATCAGGGATGGTCGCAAAGCGTGATGGAATAAAATGTAGGTTGTGGACAAACCTTTGGCTTTTGCCGTTCGAATGTATGGTTGGTTGAGCGTTTCAATCATTGCGCCACGCATGACGCGTGCAATACTCGCAATGGAGCCAATCGCCAGGCTGAGCACGGGAAGAACAAGAAAAGCCAGCTTTCCTCCTTCCCAACCACCAGCAGGGAACCAGCCGAGCTGAATAGCGAAGATCATGACTAAAACTGGAGCAAGCACGAAAGCCGGAACCACAACTCCAGTCATCGAAAGTGTCATCAGGCCGTAATCTAGGCGGCTATTTCGGTTCAATGCCGCAATGGTGCCAAGTAGCATGCCAAGTGGAACGGAGATACAAAAAGAGAGTACGCCTAATACTGCTGAAACAGGCCATGATTGTGCGACGAGCTGTGTAACACTGAAGTCTTGATAAACGAAGCTCGGACCAAGATCCCCTTGTATGAAATTACCAATGTAAATCCAAAACTGAGTAAGGAAGGGCTGGTCCAAATGGAATTTTGCTTCGATATTCGCACGTACCACTTCTGGCATAGGCCGTTCCATATCAAATGGCCCCCCTGGTGCAATGTGCATCAGCCAAAATGATACGAGTGCGATGAATAGAAGCGTGGGGATAGCGATAGCTAATCGCTTAACAATGTACCAAATCATGATCCATCATCCTTTGGTCATCCGAAATCACTTCGAACGGTTATGAATAAAAAATGGTCTGAGCTCAGGTTGCCTTCTCCACCGAGAGATATGAGGAACGGCAAGTAAACATTGAACTTGCCGACTCAGACCGAAAACATGCTTTTAGTGGGCTTTTACATAGACATTCTTGCGGTAGTACGACGACTCAGGGTTTGTCAGTTCGTAGCCGCCCACGTAAGGCTTGATGAGGTATTGATCGTTACCCGGACGATAAATAGGAATAATGGCCATGTCTTCAATCAGCATGCTTTCTGCTTGTAGATACAGTTCTGATGGATTGCTCATGGTCTTTGAGCGAGCCATTAACTCGTCGTATTGCGGGTTGTTATAACGAGAATCGTTGTACTCGCCATTAGAAACAAAGATATCTAACCACGTAGAGGCTTCATTGTAGTCGGCCGTCCAGCCGCCGCGAGTAATGTCGGTCGGCTCTTTAAGTGCGTAGAACACTTTCGGTTCTAGCTGTTTTATTGTGACTTGCGCACCCAAACGGCTTTTCCACATACCTGCCATGGTCGTTGCCATTTTTACGTCCATCGAGAAAGTTGGCACGGTAAACGTTAACTTAAGCGGATTGCTTTTATCGTATCCAGCTTCTGACAGTAATTGTTGCGCTTTTTCGATACGTTTATGACGGTTCCAAGTTGCGAACTCAGGAGTGTGAGATTTAAAACCATCTGTTTGAGGTGGCACAAGGGTATACATTGGAACCCCACCGTTTCTCAAGATAGCACTCGTTAACAGTTGACGGTCAATGGCATATGATAGGGCTTTACGGACCCGTACGTCTTTTGTTGGTCCTTGTTGAGTGTTGAGGTAATAGAATGTGGAGCCAAGAGACGCACTGGTGTTTGCCACTTCTTGTGGGCGTTGTTGAATTAACTTTTTCTTCTGAGCGGCAGGAATGGAAACCGCTTGGTCTATCTCACCGGCTAGGTAGCGGTTTAGCACTACGTTTGCATCACCAATTGGTAGCCAGGTGACTTTTTCCAGCACTACATTGCTTGCGTCCCAGTAATGTGGGTTTTTAACCATCACCATTTTTTCGTTAACTTTCCATTCAGAGACAGTAAACGCCCCATTTGTAACGATATGCTCAGGCTGGGTCCAACGGTTGCCATGTTTTTCAACGGTCGCTTTATGAACGGGTGCAAGCACTGGATGACTTAATAGTTTCGTAAAGAAGGGAATCGGCTCTTCGAGTGTTACCTGGAACGTTGTTTCATCCAGCGCCTTCACGCCCAAAGACTCGGGTTCTGCTTCGCCCTTCATAATGGCTTGTGAGTTTGTGATATTTGGAATGGCCGCAAACCAAGCGTACGGTGAAGCAGTGCTCGGATTCAGTAAGCGTTGCCAGCTGTAGACAAAATCTTGCGCAGTGACCGTTTCGCCATTTGACCATTTTGCATCACGTAAGTGGAAGGTATAAACCGTATTGTTGTCATTGACTGACCAAGACTCAGCAACACCAGGAATGGTTTTACCTTGCTTATCTTGAATTACCAGGCCTTCAAATAGGTCTCGACCGAGATTAAAAGCGGGCTCTGCGGCTTGCTTGGCTGGGTCAATAGAAGTAACTTCAGCCCCATTGTTTAGCGTAATTTCTTGTGTCTCATCGAGGGTCACACCTGCGGGATACGGCGCGGCATAGCTTGATGTTGCCAGTATTGGGCTCATCATCGATGCTAACAGAAGCAACTTAGGTAATTTCATCCTTGTCTCACTCTTTTCATCCTGAAAGATGCTAGAAATGTATATTGTATAAATTATCTACACAATCGAGTTTTAACAATGTTGTAACAGGGTGCCAAATGTTGGGCTATTTGGTATCAAAAAGTGAGCTGGGGGATTGATATGGAGCTGGTGCTAAGTCTGCATTACGGGGTAGGCTTTGTTTCGCGCAAATAAAAAATCCCCTTCAAGCGCGCGCTAAAAGGGGAGGGTAGTTCGTCTGCTCTTCAAAAGGTACGACGTTAACTGACTAGGAAATGTTTTACGAACTCAGTGATTTTGACCATATCACTTACCGCGATAAACTCTTCTGTCGTGTGTACTTTTGCCATGCCAGTTGAAAGATTGACCGTTGTGAGACCTTTCTTGTTAAAGTTGTTAGCATCGCTACCGCCGCCAGTGCCTTTTGTGAAAGCCTCAATTCCCAACTCTGCAAACGCCGCTTTTATAGCGCTAACGTGTGGGTGGTTTTCTTCAATAACAAAAGCGTCGTAGGCTCGGCTAGATTCAATGTCGACTTCTGCACCGTGTTTTTCACAGACAGACTCTAATGTTGAGATCATATGATTGACCTGAGCATCTAGTTTATCGCCATTCAGGGAGCGTGCTTCTGCGACGATTTTTAATTCAGGCATAACAATGTTTGTGGCCTGACCGCCGTTAACCATACCGATGTTGGCTGTCGTTTCTTCGTCGATGCGCAGCAGCTTCATTTGGTTGATAGCATCAGCCGCCACCATGATCGCACTGATGCCTTCTTCTGGCGCAAGCCCTGCGTGTGCTGGTCGACCTTTGATTTTTGCCATGATCTTTTGCTGGCCTGGGGCTGCGGTCACAATGGTGCCAATAGGGCCGCCCGTGTCTAACACGATTGCTTCCGTTGAATTGACATGTGACATATCGAAGTATTGTGAGCCGAATAAGCCGCCTTCTTCATACACGGTGAAAGCAAGCTCTAACGTTTTGTGCTCAAGGTTTTCCGCTTGAATACAACGAACGGCTTCCATGATGGCAGCAATACCAGATTTATCATCGCCACCAAGAATCGTATTGCCTTTTGAACGGATAACGCCGTCTTCGATGATTGGCTCAATGCCAATGCCCGGTGTGACCGTATCCATATGACAGCTCATTAGGATAGAGCCGTCTTTTTTGCCGTCTAAACGGGCGTACAGGTTAAAGCCGTTAGAAATGTGCTCAGGCACTGGAAGTTTGTGCACGGTAAAGCCTAGCTCGCCTAGCTGTTCTGCCAGTGTTTCTGCAATTTGTTTTTCGTTTTTTGATTCGCTGTCGATACGTACTAGTTGGCAAAAGTGTTCAACTAGGCGTTCTTGATTGATGTGTGTCATTAGATGTCTCTTTTTCTGATCGAGCGTGAAGCACTGTGGCTAGGGCTCGATAGGGAACAGAGCACCACTTATGGCACAGTTACTTTTGAATAAAACTGAGGTGAATCAATAAAGGAGTATCCATGACACGATTCTGACCGATGAGCCTTTCGAACTGTATGAAGCGTCACGAAACATTACTTTTGATGTTTTGCAGGATCAAATGAATAAATCGGATAGAGATAGGGTGCAATAGACTTTCCATCCCCTTTTACTTTTTGAGCTACGTTGCCAAGATAAAATGCCAAAGTAACAACTTGTTTACATTTTGTGTGTTGGCGTAAAGCCGAAAATATCAATCTAATATATTGAAAATAAGCAGTTTGTTTAATGTTTACGAAAGTGGGTTCGATGTGCCTACTGTGTGTAACATATATTTTACAATTGTGCGTAAAAATCGCCAAGGTAAAGATTTCTCCCCACGTATTCCAATTTCTCAAGACCTGCGCCAAGTTAGAAAAATAAGTCCAAACAAAAGCTACTGAGACAAGGAGAAAGTCATGGTTGATGCATATAATCCACTAGGAACAGACGGATTTGAGTTTGTTGAATATACCGCTGCAGACAACAAAGGCATTCAACAGCTTAAAGATCTGTTTATATCGTTAGGTTTTGCGGAAATCGCAAAGCATCGCTCAAAAGAAGCGTGGTTATATCGACAAGGTGACATTAGCTTTATTGTGAATGCGCAGCCGCATAGCCAAGCTGAGGGATTCGCCAAAGTTCACGGTCCGTCGGTTTGTGGCATGGCATTTCGCGTGAAAGACGCCACCGTTGCTCTGGCGCATGCGTTAGAGAATGGCGGTAAAGAATATAAAACGGAAATTGGGCCGATGGAGCTTAGCATTCCTGCTATTTATGGCATCGGTGAAAGCTTGCTTTATTTTGTCGATCGTTATGGAAAGCAGAGCATTTATGATGTCGATTTTCGTTTTTATGATGATGCTGATGAGCGTTTATCAAAAGCGAATGTTGGTCTTTACGAAATCGACCACTTAACGCACAACGTCAAGCAAGGCAACATGGATGTCTGGTCTGGTTTCTATGAGCGCATTGGTAACTTCCGCGAAATTCGTTATTTCGATATCGAAGGTAAGCTGACTGGTCTTGTCAGCCGTGCGATGACCGCACCTTGCGGCAAAATCCGAATTCCTATCAATGAGTCGTCAGATGATAAATCACAGATTGAAGAGTTTATCCGTGAATACAATGGCGAAGGTATTCAACACATCGCATTGACCACAGACGACATCTACGAAACGGTCAAAACCTTGCGTGAGCGAGGCATGGACTTTATGCCAACGCCAGATACTTATTACGAGAAAGTCGATCAGCGTGTTGAAGGCCATGGTGAAGATGTAAGCAAGCTTCGTGATTTGCAGATTCTTATTGATGGTGCGCCAACGAAAGATGGCATCTTGCTACAAATCTTTACTCAAACCGTTATCGGCCCTGTGTTCTTCGAAATCATCCAACGTAAAGGCAATGAAGGCTTTGGCGAGGGTAACTTCAAAGCGTTGTTTGAATCGATAGAAGAAGACCAAATTCGCCGAGGAGTATTGAGCGATGCATAAATGGATCACATTCCCTCACCGGGAGGGAGTGTGCTCTAAACAAGCGCATGCTGACTTCCCGGAAGAGGCAATTTATGAACGTGAGGCAGGTCGAAGTGGTTTCTTCGGCCCCGCAACACACTTTCATCATCAACATGCCCCAACGGGATGGTCTGAGTGGGAGGGCGAGCTACGTCCACGAGCGTTCGATTTTAATCTAGTCGAGAAAGCCAGCCATATTACCCCATGGGCAGTCCCGCATCTATTACACAACGCGAATTGTAAAGTTCGTGTTTGGCGTATGGATGAAAAAATGGACTTCTTGGTTAGAAACGCGGATGGCGACGAACTGCTATTCATCCACCAAGGTACGGCAGATCTCTACTGTGATTATGGTCATTTGAAAGTGAGCGAAGGGGATTATGTCATGATCCCACGCTCAACGAGCTGGCGTTTAGAGCCAAGCGAGCCGATGTTCATTCTGATGATCGAAAACACCGATGCGGCTTATACATTGCCCGAAAAAGGCATGGTTGGAAACCACGCGGTGTTTGATCCAGCGGTTTTGGAAACGCCGTCGATCAACGATCAGTTCCGTGCTCAATATTCTGAGAATCAAACACAGGTTCAGGTGAAACGCCACGATAAAGTCAGTGTTATCACTTACCCATTCAACCCGTTGGATGCGATTGGCTGGCATGGTGATTTGGCGGTGGTAAAAGTGAATTGGCGTGATATTCGTCCACTTATGTCACATCGTTACCACTTACCGCCTTCTGCACATACTACATTTGTAGGAGCAGGATTTGTGGTGTGTACCTTCGTCCCTCGTCCAATTGAAAGTGATCCTGGAGCGCTCAAGGTACCGTTCTATCACAACAATGACGATTATGACGAAGTCTTGTTCTACCATGCAGGTGATTTCTTCAGCCGTGACAACATTGAAGCAGGCATGGTGACATTCCATCCAGCAGGATTTACACATGGCCCTCACCCGAAAGCTTTCAAAGCAGGGCGAGAGCATAAGAAGACTTTTACCGACGAAGTCGCGGTCATGATTGATACGCGTCACGCACTTCAGTTTTCGGATGAGCTGGAAAAAGTAGAAAACAAAGAATACGTCTATAGCTGGCAAGAGAAGTAAGAGGCAAGGATGAAATTAGCAACCAAGAAAAATGGCACTCGTGACGGTTTGTTGATGGTCGTGAGTAAAGACTTAACGCGCTGCGTACCTGCGACAGAAATTTTCCACCCAATGAATTTGGCAGCGACGATGCAGGTTGCGCTTGATAACTGGGATATGCTAGCACCGCAACTGGAAGAGCTATATGTTGCACTGAACAATGGCACAGTTGCAGGGTATGAAGAGTTTGAAGCGCACTACTGTGAGTCGCCGCTTCCTCGCGCTTATCAGTGGGCTGATGGCAGTGCTTACGTAAACCACGTTGAGTTGGTTCGAAAAGCTCGCGGCGCTGAAATGCCAGAGAGTTTTTGGACGGATCCGCTGATGTACCAAGGAGGCTCTGATGCCTTTATTGGACCTTGTGACAACATCGAGTTTGCGAGTGATGAATGGGGTATTGATTTCGAAGGTGAAGTTGCTGTGGTAACTGGTGACGTACCAATGGGCGCGAGTGTTGCAGAGGCTCAGGAGTCGATTCGTTTGATCATGCTGGTGAATGATGTCTCACTGCGTGGCCTAATTCCCGCAGAATTAGCTAAAGGGTTTGGTTTTTTCCAATCTAAACCTTCTTCTGCGTTTTCTCCTGTGGCAGTAACACCTGACGAACTAGGCGAAGCGTGGTACGAAAACAAAGTGCATTTACCATTGGTCTCGACATACAACCACAAGCCGTTTGGTCGCCCAAATGCGGGTATCGATATGACGTTTGATTTTGCAGACTTAATTGTTCATGCGACTAAAACGCGCCCGCTATCTGCTGGGGCGATTATTGGTTCTGGCACGGTATCTAATAAGCAAGGCACCGAACATGGCACTTCGATTGAGGAGGGTGGCGTTGGCTATTCATGTATCGCGGAAGTTCGTATGATTGAAACCATTCGTGATGGTAAACCGTCGACTAACTTCATGTCGTTTGGCGACTCAATCAAACTGGAAATGTTCGATGCGGATGGCAACAACATCTTTGGTTCGATTGACCAACAAGTTAGCCAATATCTCAAGCATTAAGAGCGCCAGTTGGGAGACGATATGAGCGATAGCATGGTTTTGTACGGATATTGGCGATCATCGGCGGCGTATCGTGTGCGTATTTGTTTGAATCTTAAAGAGTTATCGTATGATTCAAAATCGGTACACTTGGTGCGCAATGGTGGCGAACAACACAGTGACGAGTACCATGAGTTAAACGCTTCTGAACTGGTTCCTGTGCTGGTGGATGGGGAGGTTCAGTTAACCCAGTCACTGACCATCATTCAATACTTAGAAGAACACTATCCGGATGTCACTGTGATCCCCGAGCAAACGCCGCTTCGATACCAAGCGCTAGCTTTGGCTCAGGATATTGCAATGGAGATTCATCCCCTGAATAACTTAAGAGTTCTACAGTATTTAGAGGGGGAGTTAGCTTGCGAGCCAGAGCGCAAAGTCGCTTGGATTCATCACTGGATCCACAAAGGTTTTACGGCATTAGAAGAGAAACTTCAGAAGCATCGTAAACTAAATGGTGATTGTAAGTTTAGCCTGACAAGCTCGCCATCTATTGTCGATATTTGTCTGGTACCACAATTTTATAACGCACAACGCTTTGGTGTAGATACTTCTCTTTACCCAACCATTAACGCTGTTGTGCAAGCATGTAATCAATTGCCTGCTTTTATTGATTCGATGCCAGAGAATCAGCCAGACGCTAATAGTTGATTCTTAGCATCATAATGTACTAACAAAATTTAAACGAGCCAATCAGAGTGTGTGATTGGCTCTTTTTTATTGGGGAGCAAAATTTTCTGTTTCTCGCTATCGTCGTGGCTCCTCAAAATTGCGAGGTTTTGTTGCTCTGCATAGCATTTCCATTTACGCTTTGAGCAACGAGTTGTTTTGGATGCACTTTATTTATGACCAACATTTTTATCATTGTTGTTCTTCTGGTTTTATTCTTCTTTGTTATTCAAAAGTACGTGATTAAGCACGACGACACGCGTGATTATCCTTATCGCTCGAAAGGTCCTCTGCTCAGAGGTCAAGAGGGTGCGTTCTATAATGCGTTAAGAGCGGCGGTAGGGGAGCATGCCGTAGTATTCGCGAAAGTAAACATGTCCAGTTTGGTTACGCCAAAAGAAATCAAAAATAAGAAGCAGTTTTTTGTCGCGAACAATCGCATATCTCGAAGTTATTTTGATTACGTTATTTGTGATCCTAGGACGCTAGAGCCGCGTGTGATCGTTGAATTGGATAACGGGCAAGAGTTAAGCAAGGGCAAGGTAGAAAGACAAAAGTTACTGATCCATGTTTGTAAGACGGCAAACCTACCTTTAATCGGCGCTTCGATAAAGCACAGTTATCAAGTTGGGCGATTACGTCGTTTGCTTGCGGCACACATTGATTTGATTGAGCCCGATAAAGAAGTGCGTTTTTGTAAAAAATGCGGCAGTCCGATGATCATTAAAACCGCAAGCCAAGGTGAGTTCAAAGGGAGACGTTTCTTTACTTGTAGCCGTCAGCCGAATTGTACATACACCGAAAATTATAATGTTGTGTTTGAGGCGGACGACTAAACACGATAATTAACCTGCAGAAATAAGGGGCTTTGATTAGAGATGATCAAAGCCTTTTTTGTATCTGTCCTCAAGGCAAGACCTATACTTTGAAAAAGAGTGCAGAATAGGGCAGCCATATGCGATACGGATGGATTTTATCGGCGTTGTTCATCGCATCGAATGTTAGTGCGATACCTAATTTGAAACCACTGGAGTGTGAATTGACAGAGACACCCCAAGATCATTTCTTGTTTTACCGAGAGCAAATGGTTTACCACAGTGAGCAGTTTGTCATATTTCAAAACTTCAAAGGCAGGGTGAGCACTCAAGTGGACGTCAAAACAGGAGAGTTGATTCGTACAACCTATATCGGCGAACCATTTAAACCTAAATATCAGATTTTGTTCGGCACTTGCCCTAAGGTATCGCAAACCTTACAGATTTGGATGCTCAGTGAAGTGCCTTACGACAATTAAGTGAGATAATAAAAGTTATATAGATCACACTTTTAAACCCTGCAGGCTCAGTCCTTGTCGATAAAATCATCTGAAAACGCGTGTTGAGTTTACATTTTCGCCAAACGGTTCAAAGTTGGTAAATTTGTGCTTGCACCGTCGTTCGCTTATAGCTAATATCCTCGTCGTTCCAGAGAAATGCGTCCGTAGCTCAGCTGGTTAGAGTATCGCCTTGACATGGCGGGGGTCGGTGGTTCGAGTCCACTCGGACGCACCATTCTGAATTGAATGGTTAGGAACACAAAATTTGGGTCCGTAGCTCAGTTGGTTAGAGTACTACCTTGACATGGTAGGGGTCGGCGATTCGAGTTCGCCCGGACCCACCAAATTTTAGAAAAAGCCCACCAAACGGTGGGCTTTTTTGTATCCATAATTTGTTGATACTCAGATTTAAACACCTTACTTTTCCTTTGCACACTTTCTACAAATACTCCGCATTGCCATCAGTGTAAATTTGAGTGGTTTTACAAGAATTTAACTCGTTCATCTAAACATTCATTGGAGCCCATTTCGAATTCGCGGCAAATCCAAGGCCTATTTTCATAAATCGTACACATTAATGTGTCTCTGTCTAAAGCTGCACACCAACCATCATTTAGCCGCATCATGGTTTCGCCTCCATACTGGTCACGTGCAATAAACTCTTCAGGTACGCCAGTATCTGAAATAATCATAACCTCGAGACGGCAACAACAAGCCTTACAGTTAGAGCAAGATACATCAGAGGGCAGGGGAGAGGGAGTTTTAGTTGGTATAATCATGAATAACTACAATTTGGTCAATTGTGCATGGTACCGTAAATTTAACACGAATGAACTTTATTTCTAAAATAGAACACCCTATGAATGATAAACCTAGTGAACGCATTTTATGCGTTCACTTGCGCGCCTTTCCGAGTAAGTCGGTAGAACTGACAGTGATTCACACCAATTAACCTTATAGTCAGTATAAATTTGAACGCGATTTTTTGTTATACACGTACTTTGCACAAGATCTGCTTCTGTAAAGTTTGTTTTAAATGTGAAAGCAAATGGCGTATCTCCGTTTTCGCGCAAATGCTGAAGGCGTAACAAGGCTTCTTGTGGTGTTGGTATATAACCGTCTTCTACCCACCACAGAACATAGCTATCCTCCGCTAAACGATGAAACCATTCGCTTTTTCGGCGCATGAAATCTCTATGACCGGTACGAAACATAAAGTTTTTAAGTGAGTCAGTACTTTCCCAAATAGACATGTTTACAATCATGTTCGGGTCATCAAATAATTTAATGCTTGTTGCATCGCCGGAGTCGTCTTTTAGACGCCAGATAAAGCCTTCACTTTCTTCAGCTATACCATTAATTAAGTCCAAATTGTCTACGAACTCTTTAATTTCTGGTGCATCCAAAGGGTATTTAGCAAGCGCAATATTTAATTGAGCTAATTTCATTTCATGACCCTCCCTGGTCGATAAGCCTGTAATGCTGGTAAAAAGCTCTAAGTAGCTTTTCCTATTTTATCATGCAGTGTGTTGCTAGTGCCTTCAAAGGTCAATTAGAAAGCTAGTGACTGTGGCGAGTCATTGGATGGCAAAAAAGTCGTTTTATACATTGGTTATGTTGAGCATAAGCCCCTCTTTTCTCGCGATTATCGTCGGTAAGTCTCACTCAAGAGAGTTGCTATCTTGGATATGCAGCAGTACTCTCATTTTCTGTGGCAAGCCTTGCGCTTCTATACTTCTTATTGAGATTCGATCCTCACTTTTTGGTGTGTGAACGTGAGATAGTGTTCATGTCACTCTTTAATTTAAGTTGTTTGGCTGAACGTTAGGAGGAACTTTGATTACAAAGATAACAAGAAATGCCATTTTGCTTGGCCTAGTTCCCATTGCAGTTTTTGTTGTGGCTTTTAATTCAATAGCCAATTTTTACATCAGCTATATCAAAGAGACTAAAATAGACACCTATGTCGATTATTTACACCAACGATCCATGTATTTGGATGAGGCGATTGTAAAGCAGGTTTCGCAGTTAGATTTCACGTGCAGTAATAGTGATGTGAGAACATTACGCGACCCACGTTTTTATAATCGTTACATCCGTTTTATTGCGATGGAAACGAATGACGGTAAAACATGCTCCACGATTGGTCGCGAAGTATCTCATTTATCCAATGCGCAACGATTTCAGCTTGGCGAAAACTTTTTTGTATCACTTATTTTACCGGAACACCAAGATCAAGTTGAGTGGATGGTCATTTATGAAAATGAACATGTCGAAGTTATCTGGGTTCTCGATAATAGTTGGGTTAAAGAAGTGATCAAAACGCCTTGTGAAGACTGTTTGTTCGTCGAGTTTATATATGATGAGCCTGTATTTGGAGATTTAACAATAAGTCGAGGAAAACCAGCCATTGCAGCAGAAGAAGCGGCAGTTTCAAAGGAGTTATTCTTCTCGGCTGATTCTCAAGCCAATATGCTCATCAAAATACACAGTGGCGAGAAACTGAAGAGCTATGCTCAGGAAAGAGTCTTTCTATGGGGAGGCCTAGTCAGTGTGCTTATGGGGCTGGCTTTTGCGTTTGTATATGTGTCCAGTAAGAGCTTGAGAAAGTCTATCAAAGGCTTGATCCAGAATGGGATTAATAATGCGGAATTTGTCCCTTATTACCAAGCGATTGTCGATAGCCGTGATGGTGCGACAGTGGGGTATGAAGCACTGATTCGGTGGTCTCGTCGTGAGGGTATGGTGTCGCCAAACATGTTCATTGGCGCTGCAGAAGAAAGTGGTCTGATTGTCCCAATGACGAATCAGCTTATTCGTAAAATCATACAAGATCTTAGTGTATTACCTGAGCATGTGTGGGTCAGTATCAATATTGTTTCTTCCCATTTAGAATCAGGTGAACTCACTAAGTTACTGTCAGAACTGAATTGGCCATGTCCGAAGAGAGTGCATTTTGAGTTGACCGAGCGAATTCCTGTAAAAGATACAGAGGCAGCGAAAAAAGAGATTTTGTATCTGGCGAATAAAGGCTACAAGTTCAAAATTGACGATTTTGGGACTGGGTATGGCGGCTTTTCTTATTTGCAAGATCTGGGTATCCGATGCTTAAAAGTGGATAAGATGTTCATCGATCCAATAGGCTCTGATGACCAAAAATTGAAAGTGTTAGATTCTATTGTCTCGGCAGCAAAGAAAGCGGAATGTGAGATGATTGCAGAAGGTGTAGAGAGCGAGGCTCAAGTCGCGTATTTGGCTCAGCATTCTATTTACCTTATTCAAGGGTATGTCTACGCTAAACCAGAGCCTATTAACAACCTTGCGATGACTTAAAGCAAGGCACAATGGGGCGTATTCATTATTAAAGGTGTCTTTCGGCACCTTTTTTATTGCTGAACCTTTTTGGGTTCACTGTTCCATAAAAAACCTGTTGAAGTCTTAGAATTCAAACAGAGTTTACAGAGAATATGAACGCCCGATTTTAGCATCGGGCGTTAGGATTTTACTTAGGAAGAAAGGGCGGCTTTTTTAGTTTTTAATGAAGCGATCAATTGAGGGAGCAATGACATAACAATCATCCCTAGCATCAAGCTGTATTGGAGAGGGGTGAAAGTCTCACCTAATAGCAGCAAACCTGACACAATGCCAGCAACGGGGTTGGCAATACCACCAAAAGTAAAGTCAACGACCGACATACGCTGCAATAGCCAAACATACATGCCGTAGCCTAATGCAGTGTTCAGAATGATCACCCACAGCAGCCCAAGGGTGTTCGTCATTGATAAGTTTTGAATGGCTGTAACGTATGGCTCTGGATTGTTTATTGCCAGCACGCTTGTTGCGACAGACATAATCACACCACCCAAAATGAGCTGCCATGTTAATACTGTCCACCAATGCATTTTCGTTCCTAGTGACTTCGTTACGCTACTGCCTACCACAATACACATGATGGCGGAGATCATCGCCAGCAAGCCCATAGGGTTGAGCGAAATAGAACTAGGATCAAATAAGAACCAAGCCAAAGCAATCAAAGTCGCTCCACTTATTGCCTGTATTGCGCTTGGCTGGCGCTTATAGACTGCCCAGCCAAACAGCATCGCAAAAACGGGCACTGATACCATACCGACACCTGAGATCGCAGAAGGAAGCGTCAACGCCATGACAAAAATGAGACCAAAGAAGCAAGCGATGTTGATAGTTCCTAAAACAAGCAGCACTTTCCATTCACTCTTTTTCGGGAAAGATGGCTTTATTGCGAGGAGCAAAAGACCCGCAGGCAATGCTCTTAGCGCACCAAGTAAAACGGGAGGCCAGTCCGGAAGCGTAAACTGAGTAACAGCATAAGTTGTCCCCCAAAAAAAAGCCGGGATCATTGCAAGCAAAATGTTCATGTTAAATATCTTTACGTTGAGATAATTAATTGTAAAGATATCGGTAAGGTTACTTTTTGTAAAGTATCTTTATGTTAAAATAAAAATTAAATGACGTTTGGAGAGAAACCATGGACGCAATTGATAGAGTGGTAGAGCAGTGGGCTAAGGAGAAGGCAGAGCTCGACACTGAACCGATGGCAATTATGGGTCGGCTAATGCGAATTGCTAAGCACATGGAGTGTCGGGTCGCAGACCTACATAAGAAGTACGATCTTAAGATGGGTGAATTTGATGTGTTGGCGACACTTCGCCGAGCAGGTTCACCATACTGCCTTACTCCCTCGGCGCTAATTGATTCGATGATGCTCACTTCGGGCGCGATGACGAACCGATTAGATAAACTCGAGAAGAAAGGCTTTATTACCAGAACACACAGTAAAGAAGATAGACGCAGTGTCACCGTTGAGTTAACCGAAAAGGGCTTAACCTTAATTGACAAGTTGATCTTAGAGCATGTGGACGTTCAGCAATCGCTGCTACATGGTTTAGAAGGTAGTGAGAAAGCGCAGGTTAACCAGGCGTTAAGGCTACTATTGCCTTTGTTTGAGTAAAAGATACAGGAAGGGTGGGACGGAATGAGAAGCAAAGAGTTAGAAGGTTATTTAAGTACCTTTATGTGTGCAGAGAGTGATTTCCCATTTGGGCCAGAAGCGCTTGTATACAAAATCAAAGGTAAAATGTTTGCGATTATTGCAGAGAGAAACGGTCGGGAGTATGTCAGCGTAAAAGTAAAGCCAGAAGATGGAGAAGTCTTAACATCGCAGTTTACGGACATCACTCCTGGTTATCACCTAAATAAGCGTCACTGGATAACGGTTTATTTTAATGGTGATGTGGAAGATGGATTGATCCAGGATTTATGTGAACGCTCTTATACTCTCGTCGTTGCCAAACTACCAAAAGTGCAACGAGCATTGCTTGGTCAGTAATAGCTATTACAGAAAAATTCGCACCTTTTCCATCCTCAAGCTATATAAGAATAAGTAGGCGGAAAAGTAGGAATGATATGCGAGCATTATCTGAATGGCTAAAAGAATATGGGGAGAGCCATCAAAACCCCATCAACCAAAAGATTCACACAATCGCAGTTCCGGGTATTTACCTATCTGTGGTCGGTCTAATTTGGTCAATTCCTCAAATCCCCATCTTGGGTTTCGAGTTTAACTGGGTCTGGATTGCTGTCATACCTGTATGGGTTTTCTATTTTCGTTTGTCTCTCAGCGTCTTTATGATGATGTTAGGGTATACATTAGCGTGCATCGGCCTGATATGGTCTTTGGAGGTATTGGCGCTGCCCGTACTGCATATTTCGATGCTCCTATTCGGTGTACTGTGGATATTGCAGTTCATTGGTCACAAAATAGAAGGGAAGAAACCGTCTTTTTTCGAAGATTTGCAGTTTCTTCTTATTGGTCCAATTTGGGTGTTCCGAAAACATTAACTCACTCCTTAATTAACAAGCTGATATCTCCCTGTATTGCACGATCATGCTAGCGTCCATAAGGTCGTAAAATGTGCAGCATGATGTGCCGCTTTCTCATTGCCATGACAAGCATTCGCTTCTGATTCACACTATCATTAGAGTGCAGCTAAAGCCGTTACTTTGCCTGAATGTTTGTGGCTAGTGACATTGTCACTTTGGGGGGATGAATGTACGACCGACAACATAAATATGCCTATTGGCGAGAAGAGCGTAAAAAAGGCAAATGGCATTACATCATGAAGTCTTTTTTTATGATTTGTTGCGCACTATTGCTTGGTAAAGTCATTGGTTTATTCATTTTTGGTGAGCTGCACTCCCTGAGTGATATTTTGGAGCAACTGCCCGCGGATCTTTTTATCATGATGCTAGTGGGCTTCCCGGTTAGTGTTATCGGCTGGTATCACGAGGAGTCGAAGTTTTTCCGAGCGTTACGACGTAAAGAAAAGCGCTTGAAAATGAAACGAGATAAACAAAGCTAACTCTGCATCGAGCTTTGTGTTATTTACTCGTCTGATTCACATATTTCTTTCTAGTTATTCGGTATTTTGCGTTAGGCCTCGCAAGCATGTCATTAAACTTATTGCAAAAAACGACATCATGCATTCTGTTAGCCAATCTTGACAGGAACTCGTATTGCGAGGTGTTCCAGCAGCCTGAAGCTACTGAGATAGAACGGAGGATATTATGGATAGTGAATCAATGCTTCATAGTCAGAAAATATATTTTTGTAATGATGAAGCGTTAGTCGAGCAGCAAACACAGTGTTTAGAAGTTCTTTACGATTACAATCAAACTCGGCCTTCTGAATCTGAAAAGCGTACAGAAATATTACGACGTTTGCTCGGCGCTGTTGGTGACAACTGCTATTTTGAGCCGCCGCTTCGAGCGAATTGGGGGAGGCATACATACGTTGGTGATAACGTGTATGCAAACTTTAACTTAACCCTAGTCGATGATACGTATATCTATATTGGCAATAGCGTCATGATTGGACCCAATGTGACACTAGCAACGGCAGGCCACCCGATTGAACCGGAGCTCAGAAGAGAAGTTGCGCAATTCAATATCCCTATTCATATTGGTGATAATGTATGGATCGGCGCTAACTCAGTGGTATTGCCTGGCGTCAAGATTGGAGAAAACAGCGTAATTGGTGCTGGTAGCGTGGTAACAAAAGATATTCCAAGTAATGTTGTTGCGGTAGGGAACCCGTGTCGTGTATTGCGAGAGATAGGCGAACATGACAAAGAATTCTATTACAAAGAGCGTCAAATCACGCACAACATGTATCAACGATAACAAAGGTAAATGCCCACGGTTTATACGGTGTCAGTATAGAAAAGTTAAAAAACGAAATTTAACATCAGGGTGTAAAGATTGGCGCTGTTATCTTCTGGTATCGATGAAAACGCGCCAGTATCGTTATTGTGGGCGTTAAACTTTTGCCATTCAGCATTCAGTGACACGTTATAATCTAGGTCGTATCTCACCCCAAACAGATAGCTGTCCCCATTTTTTGTATCATTGTTATTAAACTGTTGGCCGTAAACTATATAGGGCGTCAATTTATTCACGTTGTAACCCGTTGTTGCGTACCAAGAGGAGGAAATGTTGCTGGTTTGTCCTTCAGCCATTATCACAAGGTTATCGAGCTCATACCTTACTCCTAGAGAAAACTGGTCAATCGTATTGCCTTTTTCTTTTAGAACCAAACGGTCAATTAACATGGCTCCCCCTTCAGGTGTGGATTGTTTGGTATTGGAGAGAACCGTAGTTTGGTCATAATCGCCATGTAGATAAGAAAAGTTCAAACGGTAGGCATTTCCGCTGAGTGTTAAGTTTATTCCGGCTGTGTTGTCTGATTCGATCTTCAGTTTAGTATCTTCGTTGAGGGTGACATCACTGCTGTCTTTAAACCCTATAAACGGCATTGTAGTAAGCATGATTTGCTCATTGAGGTCGTGATTCCAGCGAATGGATAAACCATTGTAAGCGGTGATGCCTAATATGCTGTCATACACTTCATTTGGTGGTCGAGCTTGGGTAAAAGCGTGACCGACATAATTATACTCAGACATCAAAAACAGCGGCAGCCTCAATCGTCCCCCACGTATCTCTATATTTTTATGGGTATAAGCTAAATATGCCCACTCTAATTGGGGCGAGCTCCAATGATCTTGCGGACGCTTGACTACTTGTGCGGATGCTCGAAATGCCTTGTAAAAGTAATCAAGCTGCAAGCCGAAGGTTGTGTCACAATCGTAGCAGGCTTCATCATGAATAAAGCGGTTGACGAGAACCGTTGTAGAGTTATCGGACTTAGACCAAGATGTCGAACCAAAACCACTCAAAGACAGGTGATCTGATAACTCAATGGTGGCTAAGCTCGGAAAGGCGACAACACTCAGTGATAACATGGTCAAATATTTTTTCATATTAATCCTCCGAGCTCACCACACACAAAATACGAGCATTTCCAGGCACGCTCGAAGCAGGGGCATAACCAATCCGATTGGGCTTTTCTTGCATCCAAGTGATCAGCGCATCAATGCTAGAGTTTGCAATCACTTTGGGTGGTCTCGCTTTGCCTGAAAAAGACAAGCTCGCCCAGTGCGCGTTCATTTGCGCCAAGTTTTTATTGAGAAGGTAGCGATAGAACTCCGCTCTCTCCGCTGATGTCGCTGGCCAGTCAGATAGCTCAATTCTCTGCCCTTGTAAGAGTTGCGTTTTTCCTCTGTACAACTTTCGCGCTTTATTGATGGTTAGGGGCGAGAACTCACTATTAAACGAGAAAACGGCGTAGCTCTCTGCAGCAAGTACTTGACTATCTATGGGTAGAAGGAAAACAACAATGAATAGGTAGCGTTTTATGCAGCGCAAAAGAAAACAGAGGAGAGAAATGTCGCCGCTCATCATCGCTACCTATATCGCATTTTCAATCTGGTACAACAGCTTTTCTCTACGAACAGGCTTGGGTACATAAGCGTCCATGCCTGAATCGAAGCAGCGTTGAATGTCATCATCCACAACACTTGCCGTTAGCGCGATGATGGGAGTCTTAGGAAGACCTTTACTTGCTTCATAGGCGCGTATTTGTCGTGAGGCTTCGAACCCATCCATGATCGGCATCATGCAGTCCATCAAAATGATGTCGAACCCGCCGTCTTTTTGGAACATTTCGACCGCAACCTGTCCGTTTTCGGCCACTTCAAATTGATAACCAGCTTTGGATAAAAGCAGCGAAGCGACTTTTTGATTTACTCTGTTATCTTCGACGAGCAAAATCCGTTCTGAGCGAATAGGCGTCACGGTCGCTTCTGATTGTTCAGCATGCAAGGTTTTTTCATGAGTGTGAGTGGTGTTTGTTGCCAGTCGCTTTTCATCAGAAACAATATTGGAAATGCGTAGTCCAATGGCTTTATCTAATTTCTCTTTCAACAAACCCGCTTTAAAAGGTTTGGGCACATAATCATCCATTCCAACATCAAAACACTTTTGAATGTCATCATCGACTACACTTGCTGTTAGCGCGATAATTGGGATTCTGATCGTCCGTTTTTCTTTTGCTTCAATTTGACGGATCATTTTGGTTGCTTCAAACCCATCCATCACCGGCATCATGCAATCCATTAGGATTAAGCAGTATTGATTCTGTTGAAACATATCTACGGCTTCTTCTCCGTTTACGGCGATATCAAAGTCGAAGCCCGCTTTTGTGACGTGTAATCCAGCGATTTTTTGATTGACGGTGTTGTCGTCGACCACCAAGATTTTTGGGAGAGCCTTAGCATTGAGTGTTGTCGTGTTCTCTTTGTTTGCTTGAGGGAAGTTTGCAGCACAAGTTTCAAGTGCTTTTACTAAGCGCTGTCCTAAGAGGGGTTGAGTGACCAATGCACTAATGCTGTTACCAAAATCACGCTGGGCACTATGAAGGTGTTTAATAAGACAAACTCGAACATTTTGCATGCAAAGTCTTTTCATTTCACCTAGATGCTTGGCTGCGGTATTTGGAGAAGTTTCTACGTTGATAACAATGATGCGCTCGTTATCAATACACGTTGGCAGAGCATCCAGTGTATTTACTGATTGCTGAACATTGATGTGGAAAAAGCTCAACTCGTCACGCAGCTTTTGCTCCAAAGTAGGGTTGTTGCAAACTATCCATATATCGTTGTGATTAAGGGAGTGATAGCCATTGAACTCTTGAGTCACAATTGGAGCCGTAAGTTCGAAGAAAAATCGGCTACCTTTTCCTTTCTCGGATTCAAGCTGAATCTCACCGCCCATCAACTCTACCAGCTGCGTGCTAATTGCAAGCCCGAGCCCTGTCCCTCCAAACTGTCGGGTGGTGGAGTTATCTTCTTGGGCGAAAGGAGCAAATATCTTTTTTTGTTGCTGCTCATCAATACCGATCCCTGAGTCTTTGACTGAAAACTCGATGCTCGCTTCACCATTTTTGATTTCTCTAGTGATGACAGAGAGTTCAACGCAGCCTTGTTCGGTGAACTTTACGGCATTGGACATGAAGTTCATGATAATTTGGCGTATACGGTGATCATCCAACATAACGTGATAGGGCGTATTGCGGCTGATGCTGACTTGAACATCGATGCCTTTTTCTTTCGCTTTCGGGGAAATAATAGAAGCAATATCGTAGATGGATTCACGAACACAGGTTGAATGAGGGCTGATAAGCAACATACCAGATTCAATTTTAGAGAAGTCCAGAACGTCATTTATTAGGCTCAACAGTAATTGCGAGGAGGTTTCTATCGTGTCGACATAATCACGCTGTGTCGCCGTTAGCGGCGTGTCTGACAAAACTTCTGAAATGCCAATAACGCCGTTTAAAGGGGTTCGAATCTCATGAGACATATTTGCCAGAAAGCTACTTTTGGCTTTGCTTGCCTCGATGGCATCATCTTTCGCCTTTTCAGCATCTTCTTTGGCTTGAGTTAACTTTTGTCTTGACTGCTCACGTTCATAACTCAGTTTCTTTACCTCTTTAGCAAACTTACTGAGCTCATCTTTCCCTTTGGTCAACTCTGTCAGTGGTGAGTTTTCATTGTTGTCCTCTTCGTAAGTGTCTCGACTTAAGAATTCGAGGACTAAATTCAAGTTGCCAGTGACCTTACGCACTAACCTCAGTGTCAAACTCACAACCAGCAATGTCACGAGGCTCATTAGCGCAATGAAGCCAATGCGGTGCTGTGTTGTTTCACTGATCGTCTTGGTTATATCCTCAATAAGTTGTCGTTCCATCTGGTCATCAACGTTACGTAATAAACTTAAGCGTTTATAAAGCGCAGACAACCCGTCATCTATTTGAGCGGGGGTCAACACGCTAAGGTTTGATGGCTGCAACAAATTGGCTCGAAATGCTTGGCTTTTAACAAACACATTATCGGTAAAGGTTTCGATGAGGAGGTTGACTTGCTGCTTATTCGCATTAAGTGTGACAAAGCGTTCGAATAGCAGTTGTTGGTTCTGGATTAATGATTGAATACTGGCTTGGATAGCTGGATCGTAAATCTGCCCCTGCTCTGTAGATTCCACCAAGTATTTGCTGAGTCTATGCTCTTCTGTTGACCAAAACATTAACCACTCAAGCTGCATCAATGAGGAGAGGTGAGTGTTGGTTTCATAACTTACATGGCTGAAATAGACTCTATCCAAACTCAAAAGAATCTCTTTGAATGTGTCGGCACGCCACTCAGCTGCATCTAACTTATCTTCTGTATTATTGGACGAGAGCATTGACAGTGTTGCTTCTTCGAAATTCGTGAGCTGATTTAATATATCGGCATTGTCACCAAAAACAGGTGAAGCTGTCTCTTGTAAAGTGTGAACGAGTTGGCGGGTTTCTTGAGCGTTATTCGCGACCTTTGGATCGCTCGTCAAATAATACAATGAGGAAACACGATCTATATATTGGGAGAAGAGTTGTGCTTTTTGAAGTTCTTGAGCTTGGATAGAGAGGTTTTGTACATGTTTGCCCGCCAGAAGCAATAACAATAATATTGGTAGTAGGACCAATCCAAAAAGTTTCTGCTTTACAGACAGGTTGTTCCAAGCAAATATCCCGACCACACGCGTTTCCATATCCAAAGAGTTGATATGAAAAGTGTAGTTTACCTATCTCAAATGTTAGATTTTAAGAGGAAATTCATACTGGCGAGACGGCGAAGTGTGACCAATATTGCAGAACGAATCCCCTTTAATTCAATGAACGCGATAAATTATTCAGTTAAGCATAGTTGCTGGCGGTTGAGTCATCTATTGCTTGGCGTTGTTGCTCAAACTCTATGATTTCTTCTGCCGGCACCGGTCTACCCAAGAAAAAGCCTTGAACAACGTCGCAGTGAAGCGATTCCATCCTTGTTAGTTGGGTCTGGGTTTCTATGCCTTCAGCTACCACTCTCATTCTTAGGTTATGAGCCATGGATATAATCGCACGGACTAATGAATCATCTTGTTCATTGTTTTGGATTTGAGCGATAAATGAACGGTCAATTTTAAGCCCATCAAACGACATTTGTTGTAGGTAGGCGAGGGCTGAGTACCCAGTTCCAAAATCATCTAGCCACACTTCTACGCCGTTAGCTTGTAATTTTCTGAGCACGTACTGCGCTTTCTCAATATCATCAATAAACAGAGACTCTGTCACTTCAACATGAATGGTTTGAGGGGGGACTTGATATTGTTGTAAATATTTCGAAAAGAGCTGACTTAAATCTTGGCGGTAGATCTGCCTAGGAGACAAATTTAATGCGATATGAAAATCAGCAGTGAAATGACCCGCCCATTGTGCTCGCTGGCTAATTGCTGTCTCGATGAGGTATTCACCAAGCTCTAAAATTAAGTCACTTTGTTCTGCAATCGGGATAAATAATTCTGGGCTGATATAACCCTTCTCTGGGTGATTCCACCTAACCAATGCTTCGACACCAATCAACTGGTAGGTGTTGAGGTCGAACTGGGGTTGATACCAAAGCTCGAACTGAGATAAATCACGTATTGAGCGGCGCAGTTCCTTTTCTATGTATAAGCGCTGCTTCACGGTCTCATCAAACGCGGAATCGTATATCGTCATGATATCTTTGCCGCGTCGTTTAGATTCTTGCGCCGCCAGTGAGGAGAGTTGTAAAAGAGACTCTGCGTTTGAGCCAAATTCCGGATACACCGCGACTCCAAGGCTTGCCGTAATTTGAATATCGTTCTCTTCCAAATTAAAAGGAGAAAGCAATTGGCGATGAATATCGTCCGCTTTTTCTCTAGCGTGGAGGCTGTCTTTGCATGGAAAGACCAGCACAAATTCGTCAGCGCCGACTCGGCTTACGATGGTTGAAAGACGGTAAAGAGGCTGGAAGTAACTCGGCAAACGACCTTGAAGTTCTGAGGCGAGATGACCTAGCAATTTATCTCCGATGCTATGCCCGTAGTTATCGTTAATATGTTTAAAGTCATCCAGATCAATAAAAACAACCGCGAGTGAGGGAGATCTGCGGTTCGTTATTTGCTTTTGGATATCAATGAGCAACTTTTCTCGGTTAGGCAGGGAGGTAAGAATGTCGTGATACGCCATGAACTCCACCCGGCTTGTGTATCTGTTCACTTTGTTCGACATTTTGTTATACGCCGAAATAAGATCACCCACTTCATCTTTACTTTTTATATCAGTGATTGGTAGTGCTTGAGTATTTGACTCTGTAAATTGTTCTTTAAGTTGTTTGAGTGGTTTTATTAATGAGCGACCCAAAGCATACGCGATGGCACTTCCGAGCAGAACGGATATCGCACTGATCGTGAGCAGCAAGTTAAACATCTTTTGCTTATCGTTTGAGGTAAGCGCTTGTACTTGATCAATGTTTTGTTCTTTCTCTTCTAATAGATGTGCTAGGTTGAGTTCAAGATACACCGCGCCCAGTGTGATATTCGATTGCTGAATCGGTGCCGCAATTTCTAATTGATGTTTAGAAAAAGAAATGAGAATTCTAGACTCTTCTATTGCTTTTAAAATAAAGCGAGAACGGTAATGAGGCTGGGCAAACATACTCAGCTGAGTCGTACCGTCGTGAAAGATTAGCCCTTCATTATCAACAACGTGTATCTTCGAGACATCTGGTTGGCTTAATGTTGCTTTAATCTGCTCGTATGCTTGGCTGATATTATCCGTATAGAGTGGGTCAAAAAGTTGCTTTGATAATAACTCTGCGTAAACCAATCCTTTTTGCTTGACGTAAGACTCTGTTTTTTCTTGTGAGTTCTCGGTGATTTGGCGGGTTAAGTTATTTGAGTACGTATCGTAACCATGCATATATAGTGCGAGGTTTATCACTACGACAAACAGGACAACAAAAATGGTCGAGCAAATGTATTTAGTTTCGAGTGAGAGTTTGTGGAACATCAATCCACCTTCGGTAACAAGTGAATAGATGTTCGAACGGTATTTAAGGACGCGGACATTTCTGGCGTTAGAGCGGTGATCTTTTTCGTGTTTTGGAACTGTTTAAGTGCTAGGGCACCTTGCTGAGATGCCTCCATACCGAGCAATATTGACGTGATTTTATGTTGCTGATCTTGGCTTAAGGTCGGAGAGGCGAGAATTAAGTCTCTAGGTATTTCTACCGAGCGAGCGAAAATCGTTAGTTTGCCTTTCATGCTTTCTGGAAGATCTTTAGGGTTGCTCCAATTGAAATTGCTGAACGCTCCTGCTGCGACTCTCTGCTTATACACCCATACTGAAAGGTTGATTTCATTCGATTGAGCCAAGTGCTCGTCAAGGAATAAATATCCAATACTGTCTTTGGCTGGTTTGTCATCGGAGGAGGGGAGGTATTCTAATTTCTCCCCTTGATTAAGCAGTGTAATAGCGGGTAAGTAATAGCTGCTGGTGGATGTACGCTTTTCAAAAACAAGTGTTTTTCCGCGCAGGTCAGAAATCGACTCGATACCACTCTCTTTGTGGGTAAAGAATACCGTATGATATTTTTGTAAACCTTTTTTCCAGCGTATGGCAATGGCTTGGCTACCAGACTCTGCCTCGAGGGTCATTGCATTGAAGGGGGTGGCTGTTGCAATTTGAACGGTGCCATTTTCAAGTGCCACCGCGAGCTGGCGATAATTTTTAAATACTTTTACAGCACCCTTGGTGTATCCGTATTCAGCCAAACCATTGGTCACGTACTGCGTGAAAGGCGTCGACTTTTTGATTTTGCTTTGAGCTTTATTGGAAACAATGCCAAACGTGAATGTTTTTTCAATATTTTCTTGTGCACTGACGACAAAAGGCGAACTCAGCAAAGTGAGTGATAACAGAGTGCAGGCAGGTTTCATCCGGCTTCAACTTCCTTCTGGTGCATGTCAGTAATATTTAGCATTTATCAATGCGCCCCAAATCAATAGTAGAAACAGTATGATGTACAAATTTCGTTTTACTAGCGCACTTTTATAACGTGACTTGGTCACTTATTCCGTTCAAATAGTACCGAATTTGAAGTTTATGTACAGGATGAATGTTTCACCGTGGGTTTTAATTCACTGGATTCTTAGTCAAGTTCAGTAGTGTCTGTGAGCGAGTACACCTTCTTTATCATGATGTCGTGTTAAGAAAACCTCTCCAATTGCTTTTGATATTTTTTCTCGAGTGCTTCATTACCTGCTGCACGTTCAAGTTGAATCATGAGCTGTAAAGAGGGTTTCTTAACGCCATACATTTGATTAAATCTCATTAATCGAATTCTGGCTTCAGTGTAATTGCCGCTATCAATTTCTAGCTTGGCCAGCTGCAAAATAGATTTTGGCCTATGAGGGTCATGATCAATAGCTCGGGCGAAGTAGTATTTCGCTTTGTCTTTATCTTGTGACTTCAACGCGCAAAATGCGGCGTTTTCATAACTGGCCGGAATGAGATAGTAATAAGGTTGCTCAATGGCTCGATTAAACATTTGATCGGCTTTCTCGAAGTCACCCCGCTTGCAAAGAAAGGTGCCGTAGTTATTGAGCACGTTACCGTTTTTGGTGTGTTGGCGTAGAGAGCGTTTATACATTTGCTCGGCTTTAGCATCTTCACCAACCGTTTCATAGTAGTGAGCCATCGATAACTGAGCACGATAGTATTGAGGTGCGTGGGTTAAGGCTTGTTGCAAGTTATCATGCGCGCGAATCATATTGCCGCCTTCTAAATAACCTAGGCCAAGTGCGATACGTGATTCTGCCATTGCTACAGGATCGGCTTTAACGACAGGGCTACCATCTTCTTTCACCGTCACGCAGCCCACAAGTGCAAACTGAGAGATTAATAGTAGTGCACCGAGCTTTGTTGTTTTCATTCTTTGTCCCTACATCCCTGAATCTCCCAGCATGATATGAATTACGTAGCAAAAGCCTATTGAGGAAAAAACACTATGCGATCAGGTTTGCAAACTGGTATGAAAAAGCCGCCATATGGCGGCTTGGTTCACATATTACATTTAGGCATCATAAGCGCTTTGTTTGCGTGCTTTGAGGTTAATCGTCTTTAGTAAAAGCGTCTTCACTGAAGTGATCAAGATCATAAGGTGTTTGCTGGTAAACGCAGTAGTTCAGCCAGTTTAAAAAGAGGAGATGTCCATGACTTCTCCAACTGGCAATTGGTGGATTATCAGGATTGTTGTTTGGATAGTAGTTGACGGGAATGGCTGGTTCCATGCCTTCGCTTAAATCGCGGATATATTCGTTATGTAAGGTATGCGAATCGTATTCAGGATGCCCAGTAACAAACACATTTCTCTTGTCTTTTGTTGTCGCTAAGTAAACACCTGCAACATCCGATGTGGCTAGGATGTCTAAGTCGGTATGTTCTTCTAAAAAGTGAGGTGAAAAGTCGGCATAGCGTGAATGAGGCGCTAAAAATGTGTCATCAAACCCACGTAACATAGGATGGAATTGATGATGAATCTGGTGATGGTACACGCCTGAAAGTTTCTCTTTACGCGTTTTTTTAGGTAGATCGTAGAGCAACTTCAGCCCTGCTTGTGCTGCCCAGCAGACATAAAGAGTCGATGTCACATGATCTTTTGCCCATTCCATGATGGTTTTTAGGTGGTCCCAATAAATGACATCTTCAAATTGAACCAAACCTAGTGGGGCACCAGTAATGATCATGCCATCGAAATTTTTATCTCTCACCATTTCAAATTGACGATAAAAAGTATCCAAATGTTCGGTTGGCGTATTTTTGCTTGGGCGGTTATCAATGCGCAATAACTCGACATTGACTTGTAATGGGCTGTTTGAGAGTAGACGCAAAAACTGAGTTTCAGTTTCTATTTTTTTGGGCATCAGATTCAGGATCAGCACTCGTAAAGGACGTATTTCCTGACTCGCAGCACGCGTTTCACTCATTACGAAGATGTTCTCTGTCCTTAGCACATCGGTGGCTGGTAATTGATCTGGAATTCTAATTGGCACGACTTTCTCTCCCTAAGTATAGTCAATCTAGACGTCTATACTTCTAAAGCTAACTTAATTAAGTTTAGATGTCGATACGAAATATGACTTTTCAATCTACTCTTTACATTATGGTAAACCGAGCTCGAAGCTGTCACACAATTGTGACTAGAGCGGAGTTTCTGATGAGATATGTTTGAAACGCTGTTCGTACTATTTGCTGGTAATTATGTGATCACGTTAATATGCGAAAGTGACTTCGTTGTAAGGAAGTCTCAGATTAATGAGCCATACTAAAAACAATCAGCTCACCAATATGCATTAAAGTGTGTATTTGGAAACATCGTCAGTGGAGGACATTATGTTCGGTATTTTTAAAAGAAAGACAAAAATTCAGAGCATCGCTCAAGAGGTTCCTAGCGTACTATTGCGCTTGTTTGGCGATAAAGACACTTATACGCCGAAAGAAATTGATCAAGCCCTTCAAGAGCTTGGTTATGATAAGAGCAAGGATCTAAGTCATTATCAGTATGCCTATGGAATGTTTGCCAATGAACCTTCTTACGAGCAGTTAGGGTTGACGGATGAGTTAGGTAATTATGGTCACTTTCAACGAGAAGTGGGCAAGATGCTGCTCAATACACCAGAGCCAATTGATATGCACATCTACTTTGAAATTGCTCGGCAGCACCAAAAAGCAGGCCTGTCGCTTACTCATCAACAAGTGAGTGAAAGCGATGGCGTGTGAATGTCTCTATATTCAAGTGATCACGCTGTGAATCCTGCATTTTGAAGCCGCTTGAGTAAGAGGTATTCCATCGAGAGATGAGTTGGGTATAATGCGCGACCTAATTATCCGGACGTGTTGTCGGTTACATTTCTGTTGAGCGTTAATGCCTTATGTTCAAAATGCTTGTCTCTATGCCGCCAATGTTGGCGCTGTCGATCGCGATTGTATGTGAAGTGATTGCCACTTCCTATATTCCCAAAACAGAGCAATTTACGAAAATGATGCCTAGCACAGTCGTTCTGATTGGTTACGGCATTGCTTTCTTCTTGCTTTCCGTCACGGTAAAAACGATGCCTGTTGGGGTTGTTTACGCCATATGGAGTGGAGTGGGTATTGTTTTAGTTGCTACGGTTGGCTACTTTGTTTATGGACAGCGGCTAGATTTGCCGGCGCTTGTTGGCATTGGGTTTATCCTCACTGGTGTGATGATTGTTAACCTGTTATCCAAGACTGTAGGACACGGATAACTAACACAACTAGTGATGCCAAATAAAAAGCCGTAGCGAGAAATTGCTGCGGCTTTTTAATGTCAATCCAATAGTTAACTTACTAGTACCTCAAGCATTTTGCTTTGTTGACGATGTTTTCGATTGCGATACATCACGGCGGCGAACGCTGGGAGGCTAAATGCGATAAATCCTAATATCAGTGCATATGCACCAGTTTTTGCGCTAATTCCTGCTGGCACGTCAAAAGATACAACAATCGTCACCAAGCAACTCATCAAGCCTAATCCTGCCACTAAGCACATTCCTATTTTTCCGCCCGCAACTCGAAATGGGCGCTCAATATCTGCGTGTTTGTAGCGTGAGACCAAAAAGCTAACAAAAATACAGATGTACATCACCATATAGAGCTGAGTCATCAGGATATTCAATAACCACATGCCTTGATTGACGTTAGGAGCAAAAATGAAAACCAAAGAGAGCACGCTAACAATCGTGCCTTGCAAGAGCAACAATGAGACGGGGGCTTGGTTGCGGTTTTCTTTGGCGAGCGACATCGGCATGAAACTATCTTTTGCGGCAACATGCAGACTTTTAGTTGGGGCGATTATCCAGTTATTCAGGCTTGCAAGCGTGCCAAAAACAATAGCAAGGGCAATGACAGGCAGCAGGAATGAGAGGTGCAGATCATCAAAAAAAGCTTTGAAGGCAAGTATCACTCCTTCACTCAAACTAGAATGATCACTTGAGACGACCGAAGAAATAGACAGTGAGCACGCCGTCAGAGAAACCAAGATTAAGGTTGTGGAGATCAGCAGAGCTTTGGGATAGGCTTTTTGCGGATTTTCGACTTCGCTTGCATAAGAGGTCGTGATTTCAAGGCCTGTAAGTGACAGAACTACCGCAGTAAAACCAGCTCCGATCCCATCTTGAGAAAGGTCCGGCAACCAGTCAGATACGTGGCGAAGCGAGATATGAGACTCACCAGAGTGGGTATACGCCCAGTACCCGCCTAATCCGATAATCAATAGAATCGGAAATATCAAACCTAGGGTGCCGAATACATTTGTAATCAGGGAAGAGAGGCGCAAGCCAAAGATATTAACTAAAGTTAACGCCCAAAAAATCACATTAATCATCAACAACATAAACATGTTGTTTTGCGCCAGATCTGGGAAAAAAGGGTAGGCTCCCGTTGCAACAATGAATGAAATTAACGGTGGATAGTAAACAATATTTTCAGCGTATTGATACCACACGGTGGCAAAGCCAAAGTTTGGCCCTAGTGTTTCTTTGCCCCAAAGATATACACCACCTTGCTCTGGATAAGTGGTACTTAGCTCAGCACACACTAGCGCTGTAGGGACAAAAAAACAGAGTCCGGCAAGTAAGAAGAAAGAAATGGCATGGCTACCAAACAAAGCCGCCCCAGGAATGTTCCTTATGCTGTCGACCGAAGTTACGGTAATCATGATGATAGAGAAAACACTCAATTTAACGGCGGATTTAACGATATTGCTCATTCGATACCTTTAATGGATGAGCGCACAACTTCTAGGTTGTAAAAGTAGCGTGCTACAAGTAAGACTCGCGTATTGTAGATTCCTCATAAATAGTGGGTATATAGCGAAAAACGGTATGTATTTATCCGAAAATGAGCTGAAAACAACGCGCTTTATTTCCATGGGATATAAACGAGTGATATGTCGGATAAATAAACACTTATAGCGATAAATTAGAACCTTTAGGTAAAGGTTTGACTTTCCCCTAAGGTCAAGGAGTACATTAACGCCATATCGAAATGAAACGATGGAGAAACACAATGGGATGCTGTAACCAAGCGCCAAAAGGTGGCACCGGAAAGTTGTCCTACTTGTTCAGGGTAATGGTTATCATGTTTATTGTTATTTTCATTATAGATGCATTATGGGGTTAAAAAAACACCATTATCTAGCGCATTGAAAACACAAAGTTATGTTTGTCCAAACTTTATGAAAGTGCGGTAGATTAATCACTCCAATCGATGTTAACGTGGTGATTCATCTTTGCTGCTTTTTCATCCCCCTACATATTTCTGCAAAGTTCTTATTGTGTAGTGTGTCGAAGAACCATAGAATCCGCGCGCTTTAATTTATGTTATTAGCGCTATCAATGATAAAAGTGCAGTCCATTATCATTGTTTTTATCACTTATAGATGGGCACATCTGACAATACTCACATGAATAAATACCAAAAGCCTGAATTCAAGGCTGAATTTCTTTTGCCTCGTTACTGGGGAACCTTAATTATCATCAGCGTGATGTACTTACTCAGTCTCCTTCCTTTCAAAGTTCAATTAGCATTAGGACGTGGCATTGGCCGTTTAGCTATGCGAATCATGAAAAAACGTCAAGTTACGATTAGGCGCAATCTTGAGCTTTGCTTTCCTCAGATGGAAGAATGCCAACGCGAAGCAATTTTAAAAGACAATATCGACAATACAGGTATTGCGCTATTTGAGACCGCGATGGCATGGTTTTGGTCTGATAAACGGGTAAACAAACACGTTACGATAAAAGGAATGGAGCACCTCGAGGCTTTAGAAAAATCAGGCAAGGGGGCATTAATGTTGGCCGTACACTCGATGAACTTAGAGTTAGGTGCTCGTGCTTTTGGCATTAAAAAGTCTGGAACTGGTGTTTATCGCCCAAACAACAATCCGTGTTTTGATTACTTTCAATACAAGGGGCGTTCTCGCTCTAATCGTACGCTTATTGATCGCAAGAACGTTAAAGCCATGCTTGAAGCGCTTAGAACGGGTGAGCGGGTCTGGTATGCACCGGATCATGATTATGGAAACCGACGCTCAACGTTTGCGCCATTATTTGCCGTTAAAAATGCTTGCACGACGACAGGTACAAGTCTGCTGGTTGATTCGACAGATTGTGCCATCGTGCCTTTTACGATGGTAAGAGGAAAGGACGGACACTATACCTTGACGATTAGTGCGCCAGTCGACGGTTTCCCGAAAGAAGATCCTCAAGGTGCGGCAGTTTTCGTGAATAAGATAGTTGAAACGTCAATCATGGCAAGTCCGAGCCAATATATGTGGCTTCACCGTCGGTTTAAAACCAGACCTGAAGGCGAGGATTGTTTGTACAAGCCCAGACTTATCCCTAGCTTGGCATAGCATAGAAAGAGCTTAAAAAAGCCCAAGGAACATACGAACCTTGGGCTTTACGTTCTATTCTTTTTCTATTTACAAGTAGCGGCCTTTTAGGTGCGCTTGGAAGTGCTTAGCATTTAGTGTTTCACCCGTTGCTTCTCTTACGAGATCATCTGTTGTTAATAAGCTGCCTTTACTCCAGATGTTCTTCGACAGCCAATGGAATATCGGCGTCAGATCGCCAGAGCGAATAACCGCGTCCACATCTACTGTTTGCTTCATTGCGGCCATGAACTGGGCTGCGTACATCGCACCGAGAGTGTAGGACGGGAAATATCCAAAACTTCCATCCGTCCAATGAATGTCCTGCATACAACCGTTTTTGAAATTGCCTTCCGTTGAGAGTCCCAAATACGCTTTCATTTTTTCGTTCCAGAGCTCTGGTACGTCTGTATGCTTGATGGCACCGTTAATAAGATCACGTTCAATTTCATATCGAAGAATAACGTGGGCAGGGTATGTTAATTCGTCGGCATCTACGCGAATAAAGCCTTTCTCTACGCGAGTGTAGATTTTGGCTAGATTGTCTTTTTCAAATTCATCCCCAGAAAAATGCTTGGAAGCTATGTGAGCAAGGTGGTCGATAAATGCGTTGTTTCGTCCTATTTGCATTTCAAAGAAGAGCGACTGTGACTCATGAATTCCCATAGAGCGGGCTTGACCAGCTGGGGTTCCTGCTAAATCTTTTGGTAGCCCTTGCTCGTATCTGGCATGGCCAGTTTCGTGGACGATCCCCATCAATGATTGGACAAACTCGCTTTCATCATAACGTGTTGTAATACGCACATCTGTTGGCACACCGCCACAAAATGGGTGGACACTTTCATCAAGCCGACCGTGTTCAAAATCGAATTGAAGTAGCTTCATGACTTCCAGTCCCAGCGCTTTTTGTTTTTCCGCAGGGTAGTGCGCAGTTGGCAATAAGATGTTGTCTGATTGCTGTTTTTCAAGCGCTTCGTCTATCAAGGAAGGTAGCCACGTTTTTACGTCAGCAAAAAGCGTGTCTAACGATGCAGACGTTGTGCCTGGTTCATAAATATCAAGCATGGCATCGTAAGGCGTTGTGCCGTTTGCTTCGGCTCTAATTTGCGCTTCTTCTTGCGATAGTTTGACGACTTCTGCCCAGTTCTTTTCAAAGCCAGACCAGTCATTTTCTCCGCGTTGCGTACGCCATGCATGTTCACATTTGGAGCCAGCAAGAGATTGAGCTTGAACTAATGATTCTGGTAGCAAGTTAGCTTGTTGCCATTCACGTTTCATTTCTCGTAGGATGGACTTTTCACTTGCAGATAGCGTCTCTTTTTCTGCCTGAGCGAAAAGCTCGCCCAAGTGTGGCTGAGTCATCAATGAGTGGATGTGTACATCAAGTTCTGCCATAGCATTGGAGCGCGCTTCAGCGCCACCAGATGGCATGACCGCTGCTTGGTCCCAACCTATGATGGAAGAGAGGTGCTCAAAGTTTGCCACTTTTTTGGAATGTTCAATGAGTTTTGTAAATGCTTTCATGTGACTACTCTTATTCTTTTGTTCTTTCCCTAAACACCCGATAACGGGTCCTTTACGTCGAGTTGCACGAAACAACCTGCGTTAATTTACTAATAATTAACAATTAATCTTCACTCATTGTCCATAAATTCACTCAGTTGTATAGCTCTCTTAAAAAAGAAGCTTGCGAATCTCGTGGATTGACGGTATTGATGACGGATTAACAATTAATTATCACGATAATATGGATATCTTGAATTTTGAGGCATTTATTATTGCCATCACTATTTTAACGCTAACGCCGGGTTTAGATACGGCCCTTGTTATCCGTAATACCAGTCGCGCGGGTTTAAAAGACGGATGTACAACCAGTTTAGGGATTTGCTTTGGCTTATTTGTGCATGCTTTCTTTTCAGCGGTTGGTATTTCGGCCATTCTGGCGCAATCTGCAGAGTTGTTCCAAATCGTAAAAATGATTGGTGCAGCTTATCTTATTTGGCTTGGTCTGAGCAGTTTAAAAGCCCTGATGTCGTCGAAGAATGGTTTGTCAGTGACTGAGCAGGTTCATGAAGTGTTTAATGGCAAACGCTCTTTTAGAGAGGGCTTTCTTTCTAACGTCTTGAACCCAAAAACGGCAGTTTTCTACTTGGCGTTCTTGCCACAGTTTGTGAATCCAGAAGGTTCTCCTTTGCTTCAATCAATGATGATGGCATCCGTGCACTTTATTATTGCGATGGTTTGGCAGTGTGGTTTGGCTGGCGCACTTAACTCAGCTAAGAGCCTGTTAAAGAATGCAAGCTTTATGAAGTGGATGGAAGGGGCGACGGGCGCTGTCTTAGTCGCACTTGGCGTAAAGTTATTGATTGAAAAGCCCGTGTAATGCGCAATATTTACCACCTTTTGATATTGCTCGTTGTGTTTATTACTGGCGTGGTTGGTGCCATTGTTTGGCAGACATGGCCACAGGTACAGTTTGCGCAACGTGGCATGACCTGGTCTTGGCACTGGGGCTATTTCGAGCCATTTTCCAATGGAATACAACAGACGCGAACTCAAGACACGAAACAGCTATTACTTCGACGTGTGTATATGAATGACGGTATTGTCGTTTTTGTCTCGACAACAATGGACAATAAATTTGAAGTTGATGTTGTAAAAGAGCAAAGCTGCGAACCTAAAACGACAACTTGGGCTTCAGTATCCGTCAACCATCAACGCATGAGACATGTGCCGATGGTTTGTGATGCACTGGGGCAGAGCTACTTTTATCGCTACATCGGGAAGCATCTTGAATCGATTGAAGTTGGGGTTGGAGATTCGTTCGTAACAGAGGCGTTTTCAGACTGGCCTCTATCAGAGCTGAAGTCGGATCAATTCAAGCAAAAAAATGCGAAGTTTTTTCAAGAACGTGGAGAAAAGGTTGAGCATCAATGGTTGAGAGATTAACCGCCTAGCTTAAGATAAAATAAAGCCCGCTGAATACCAGCGGGCTTTATGTTTTTTACCATTTCCAATTTACTTTCAGCGATTGACGGTTCATTACTGAACACTTGTCATGTCACTAAGCTTTTACTGCTTCAATTTCATCAGATTGCGATGCTGAGCTAAAGAACAGCTTGGTTTCTGCCAGTACGACGTGACGCAGTGCGATCAAACCGATTAGGTTAGGAATCGCCATCAGACCATTTACGATATCGGCGAGTAGCCAAATCATGTCTAGATGGAGGAACGCGCCTGATGCCACCAAACCAACGAAAATCAGCTTATAAGGAAGCACCGCTTTTGTACCAAAGAGGAACACAACGCAACGCTCACCGTAGTAGTTCCATCCAAGAATGGTTGTGAATGCAAAAAACATCAAACCAATTGACACCAGCATTGGGCCAAATGTATCCGCATTCAAACCTACCGCAAAGGCATGAGTCGTCATTGCTGCACCAGAAAAGTCGCTTTGCCATGCGCCAGTAAGGATCAACGCTAGGCCCGTCATGGTACAAATAATGATGGTATCAAAGAAGGTACCTGTCATTGAAATCAGGCCTTGTTTCACACAAGAGTCTGTTTTCGCTGCCGCTGCTGCCATAGGCGCGCTACCCAAACCAGATTCGTTTGAGAATACGCCACGAGCGATACCTGATTGGATCGCCAACATGATACTTGCACCTAAGAAACCGCCGGTCGCTGCTGTTGATGTAAATGCTGAAACCAGCACTAATTCAACGGCATTGAACAATTGGTCTGCATTCATGATGATCACGCTTAAACACGCCAACACATAAAATACAGCCATAGTAGGAACCACTTTTCCTGCAACGTTAGCAATGGATTTGATACCACCCAAAGTCACGAAAGCAACCAAAAGAGTCAGTACAAAGGCAGAGAGCTCACGGTCAACACCGAGAGATATCTCACTTGCATCCAGAATCGCGTTTACTTGTGGAAACGTACCAATACCAAAACAAGCAACACCCAAAGCAAACACTGCAAACATTATCGCGAGGGCTTTTGAGCCAACACCGTATTGCAGATAGTACATCGGGCCACCAATCATTTGGCCTTTATCATCGACTCTTCGGTATTTCACCGCTAACAAACATTCGGCGTATTTAGTCGCCATTCCGAAAAGGGCGGCGAGCCACATCCAGAATAGGGCACCTGGTCCACCAAGTTTGATCGCGGTTGCAACACCAACAATGTTACCAGTACCAATCGTTGCTGAGAGCGCAGTACAAAGTGCTGCAAAGCTAGAAACGTCACCTTGTTTATCAGATGACTTATCTTTACTGAATACCATCGCTAGCGCTGTTGGGAGATGTTTAAACTGGATCAAGCCGAGGCTAAAAGTGAAGTAAACACCGGTACCCACTAGCAAAATAAGCAATGGTGGACCCCAGACAAAATTATCGATGGTTTGTAGTAAAGATTGTAGGTCGTTCATGATTTCCCCTTAATAAAACAACTAATAAGGAGAAGAGGGAAAGGACGAGATCAACGATCTCTAAAAGAACTAAGCTATTGGTTGTAGGCGGGAAGGCCAAGCAAAATAGTTAGGTTGTAACTTTCCACTCCTCTGTCCTTTTGCCTGAGAGTTTCACCTTGCGTGAGTGCAAGACTTGCTCCTTCGGCGACCGATTTAACGGTTCTCTCCAGAGGTTCCTCCAACTACAGTCCCCGCTACCTAGGTAGCACCTGAAATAGTTAATTCTTCGGCGAGTTATGCTAATCAAATGTTAAAATTTGATTAATAACCACTCTCCTGCAGTCTTCATCGGAACAATTACTCAATTAAATGAGTAAAGGTTAGTTAATGATGCTGGTCATCATTAACGTGTGAACTCTATCATGTTTTTGGTCCATTTCAACACCCTATATCAATTTATTTTCAACGAAATAACCCCACTTATTTTCACGAAGCTATGTTTACCAAGTTTTTTGTGTGAGCAACTGCATAAACAAAACTCATTGGGCTAGGGAATAGAACCAAGAACACACTTCAGAACGATAAATATGTTTTGATTATTACGGCATAAGTTATTCAATTTAGAACACAAATTTGATTAAAATCGAAGCACTTATTTTAAAATCTACGCTAAGTTGACCTTATGGGGCGTATAAATGAGTTACAATAAATCTTTGTGAAACCGTCTATGGACCTAGGCAGTTTTTCATAAGTGGACAAGGAGGCGGTATGACCAGATTATTAGCCATTGCGGTGTTGATTGCAGTAGCATTTGTGCTGTTTCGTTATCGAACCAATGAAAAAGTCCAAAAAGCGACCGTTATAACATTAATTGGCGCCTTTCTGATTTATACAGCATCGATTATGTTTGCGGAATTGATCCGCTAGCAAAGTAAAAGAGTCCTTGGAGTAGTATACGGTGAGTTCTCAGAACAAGATGGAAGAACAAGACGACGTTGTTGTCATTGAAGAGCGTGACAAACGTACTCATATCTATATCGCGATTGCTGCGGTATTAGGCTTAGCATTTGGTGGCCTTGTTGGTTCGATTGTCACTGCGAACAAGTGGGAATCGACTTATCATGTGCTAGAAGAAAAATACCAAGCGTTGACGCAAGATAAAACGCAGTTGGTGTCTCAAGTAAAAGTGCGCGAAGAAGCGCTCGACCAAGAAATACAAGATAAAGTCACTGAACTGCTCGCTGCGAAAGATGAAGCGCACGAGAAAGCGCTTAAGAAGTTACAAAAGCAATTGACTGAGGTCGAGAAAGTTAACCTGTCGCTAGAGTCTCAATTGAAACAACAGGCAGATAAGATCAATACGACGAAGTCGGAAAATGAGAAGTTGAGTCGTCAAGCGGATATGCAAGCGACTATCTTTGAACGATCGCGCGAGGTGTTTCAAAAAGAGCTGAAAATTTCGCAAGAATTGGAGTCTCTAGAGAAAGAAAGGGCGAAATTATTGCCTAAGATCGAAAAACTAAAAAAAGAGTGTGATGTGTTTTTAGAAGGTAAATCTTGGGACGTGAAATCGGACGCGTGTGATAAACACGATGAAGCCAATTCACGACTAAGTCAGGTCGATCAAATGATTGAAGTTTATAAAATGGATCTCAAGCAAATCAAAGCAATAACTGAAGATATCGGCCTCTAGATCTTTTATACCTGATTTTGGAAAGTAAAAGGAGCTCTTTAAGAGCTCCTTTTTCGTAGCTAGCGTTAAACTTGGGAGCTAGCGTTTATTCTTAGATACGCGAGGCGTCATAGCCTGAAGCAAGCAGCAATTCTCGCTCATGTTTAATCAGTTGGGCGCGATCTTCAATCAGTTCATTGAGAGCTAGTGAGGGTTTGCCTGCTAAAGCCTTGAACGACTCAAAAGATTCCGCGGTGTCGATTTTATCAATCATCTGACTGATGACATTACGAGCCTCACACGGGTTACTCGTAGTGGTAAAGTATTCCACTTGCTTTGCTGCCGATTTCATCTCTGTCAACAGCTCAAGTGGGCTGCTCTCTTTTGCTACCGCCATGTAGTTATCCAGCACGCGCTTTGCATAAAGCAGTTCTTTGAGGGGGATATCTCTTCCACTCTCGATTAGAGATTCGCTAAGGATCATACTTGAGCTCATGGGCATTCCTTCTTATATACTACGCAGCTTTTGATGTTTCCCTGAGTCTAATTTATTGAAGTCACATTGGGAATGGGTAAAAAGCATTTTTAACGCATTTTTATTCACTAATAAAAACGCGAATGCGATGTTTATCCGGATCGGTAGCCACAAAATTTAAGCCATACACCGAAGTCATTGGTGGTTGAGCAAACTCAACGCCCATGTTTTTCCAACTGTTGTAAACGTGCTCTAACGTATGGCGGTTGCGCACTGCAAATGATAACTCGGTGCCACCACCTTTGATGTCGCTGGAAGGGGAAAGAATATCACTTTGCTTGAGTGTCAGTTTTAAGCCATTTGCGAGTGGCATAGAAGCAAATGTTGGAGACAAAAACGTGACCTCACAATCAAACAGTTTCGAGTAAAAAGCTTGGCTTACGTGGATGTCCTCAACATAGAGGACGAATGAATTGATAGTTAGCATGGTCTGTTTCTCAATTTACTAGAAGTATGAGGTTGAATCTAACGGAAGGGTAAGACAGGCTTTGTCAGTAGACCAAGTTAAAGTACCTTGTTTGAAATAGTGATAAGTATCACTTTCAATTTTATTGGCTCAGGATCGAGCATATGAACATATCGTTTGCTTTGTATTTGATTCCATTTATCTTCTCGACATTTCCTTGTCAAAAGCAATCCCGTTCATATGTGTAAAACGATTAGTTCACTGTTAATTATTATTTTTTGTGTTACATGTTCATTAAGTATTTCAGCAAAAAATATAGAAAAGAAAGAAAGTCAAATTTTAACTATCAATGAAATTAATAATAAAGAAAAAATTCGTGATCTTACAGAAATAGAAAGAGTGAGCCTTTCAACTATCTATCTTCTTTACAAAAATGGAGTGATAACGGAGAGTGAAGCAAACCAAGAGTTTGGACACTTTCTCGAAAATGAAGACAGAAAAAATGCCTTATTGAAACTCGCTCACATTGATGACGCTCAAAAAGAGCTGAAGCAAGCCGAAGAAAGCAGTGACTGGGTGAAACTATTTAACTTAGTTAACCTGATGAAACTATGTGGAGTGTTGCTTCTTATCGCTGCTGTTGCTTATTTTATCGCTCAAACCTACGAACTTCTTCAAGATATCGGTAGGGTATTTTGGCGACTTATTTGCACATTACCCGCGATTTGTTACCAGATTCTATTTGTTATCATTGGCTTAACCCTAGCCTTAGTTCCAATGATTATCAGTATCTCAGAAGCGCAATATGTTGTCATTTTTGGTGTGTTGCTCGCTTATGTCGCACTAGTATGGTGGACTATTCATTACGAAGAGCAGTCAGAAATTCTCCTAGAAAAACTCTCCTTGGGTTTACCAATTGGTATGGTTTGGTCTTTTTATCATGCTATTTACTTTGGCTTTTTTGCCATCCGCGAAGAGATCGCATTTTTACAGCTAGTGACATTTGCATGGGTTGTTCTTGGTATTGCAGTGGGAATTTCTAAGTTATTTAACTTTGAAGACAAACCTTACAAAGGAACAAAGTGTTTTTCTTTAGCATTATCATCGACCATTGTTACTTGCATAATACTATTCTTAAACCAGAGTTCAGATTGGATTACGCCATATTACAAATTTACTTATTATGGGTTAGTGCCATTGCTGTTGTTGTCCTTTTCTATTTCGGGTTTTTATCTACAAAAACTAAGTTGGGTTAAAAAATTTTCAAATATTATGATGTTTTCACTCCTATTTATTAGCGCACCCTTACCAAGTTTTGGTCTGGATAATTTGTACGCTATGATTAATAGTGGTGTATTTGCCTATGGTTTTATCACGATAACAACGATGGTATTTCGGGTCAGTTTTCTGTTTGGCTTGATATCAACAAGCCTCGTTGTTTACGTGTTGGCCTTAGTCATCGAACACAATCCTGAAAAGTTCATGCTCTACATATGACTATGATTTTCTAGATACAAAGTGTGCGTTCCTCCATGTACTCTAAGAGTGAAGAGTCTTACAGAATAAAGAAAAGGAGCCATTTGGCTCCTTTTTAACTGAATCAGCAGATATTAGTTGGTACATTTCGAAGCGTACCAGTTGTTTTGATACGCCTTAGATGCAAACAATGCGTTTGCTTTTGCGCGTTCAATAACGGATTCATCGACTTCTAGCGGTTTCATGGTTTGGCTTTCAAAGTCGTATTCCATGGTCGATACTTTTTCACCAGGAGAAAGCACAACTAGGTTGTCACGCGTTAAATAACCAAAGTTTTTGTCGTATTGCATCATTGCGCGTTCATCTTCGCGAGCCAGTGGTTTCGTTAAATCACGACCAATCATCGGCGTTTTGGCGTCTACGCCAATAAGAGACAACAGCGTAGGCGGCATATCTATGTTGTTTGCGATACGGTCATCTTTACGTGGTTGAATGTCTTTACCAATGATCAATGCAGGAATATGGAAGTGCTTAACTGGAACCAAGTTAGCACCAGACACGCGGGCATCGTGGTCTGCAATGACAATGAAAATAGTATCATCCCAGTAGGATGAGTTTTTCGCTTTGTCAAAGAACGTACCCAAAGCGTAATCTGAATATTTTACCGCGTTATTACGCGTCATGTGTTCGGAATCGTATGGCTCAATTTTACCTTTCGGATACTCATAAGGACTGTGATTGCTTGACGTAAAAACTAAGCTGAAAAAAGGTTTGTCGCTTTTTGAAAGACGTTCAAACTCTTCGTCTGCTTTGTTGTATAAATCTTCATCACTGACCCCCCAAGAGCCAACAAAGCTTGGGTTATTGTAATCATCTTCTTCGACGATTTGATCAAAACCATTACCGAAGAAGAAGGTTTTCATGTTATCGAAGTTTGCTTCACCGCCATAAATAAATTGCGTGTGATAGCCTTGTGCTTTGAGTAAGTCTGCGATGGTAAAGAAGCCTGTTTGGCTTTTGCTTAGTTTCACCACTGCGCGAGAAGGGGATGGTGGAAAACCCGTGGTTACGGCTTCGATACCACGAACAGAACGAGTACCCGTTGCGTACATTTGCGTGAACTGCCAACCTTCAGCCATGAGTTCATCCAGGTTTGGCGTAAGAGGCAGACCACCCAAAGAACCCACAAATTGCGCTCCTAAGCTCTCTTGTAGCAAGATCACTAAGTTCTTACGTTTACCATGGTAAGTCGCGGGGTTACTGTTCATGGTTGGAAGCAATGTTGGATCAAAGTCGGACTTTTTTGACGAAGCGCGAACTAGCTCCAGCATCTTTTGATTATCCATCTTGCCGTAGAACTGCTCTGCGCTTTTTTCTGACTTCATGCTGTTGACAGCAAACAGCAGTGAGTAAGATGAGTTTAATGCTAAGTCGTTAAGCAGTGGATCGTTAGAAAACGCCACCATGGCTGGGTTTAGTGGGCGGTGGCCTAAAGACGAGCGTGCGCCTGCAACACCAAGAAGCACAACAAAAATGGCTAATAGTGGGCGCCACTTCCAGTTGATCTGCTGTGCATTGTCGGTCAGTTTTTTGCTCCACTTCCAACCCAAAACTAGAGTTAATGCCGTGCCTAACGCGCCAATAAACAGCTCTAGCTTATAGCCAGTCCAAAGCATGCCCATGACCTCTTTCGGATAGATAAGGTATTCCACAAACAGACGGTTTGGGCGTAGGTCATATTCTTGAATGAATGGTGCCGTTGCCAGTTCCATGTACACGAGAATCCAAAGCCCTAAAACCATCCATATGCGCAATATCCATTTCCAGCATTGCCCAATCTTGCCGTTTAATGGCATTAGGGCTGAAAGTAGTGCAGGGAGGATGAATAACCAGCACAGTGTTGCAATGTCTACGCGTAAGCCTTGGCCTAGGATATAAATTAAGTCGTTGAAAGAGTCAATTCGATCAAGTTGCCAAAAGGCGAGCAAAACGCGTGAGATAGACAAAAATATAAGTGAAAACAAAGTAAAAGCAGCAATTGGCTGCAAAGGCCCCCACACAGAGCCCTTGGATAAGTTTTTCATATTTATTCGAATAGTTTAATTGTTATGTTGTGTTGTTTTTAACAAAGCAAGCGTGAAATAAACGTGAATTATAATGTGGGCTTATGGTCGAGTAGTGTAAGTGTTGGTATGTCTATGTAAGTGTGGAATGAAGCTCATGTTCGGCTGGAACATAAATTAAACAGGTTATGGTCTGTATCGCTTTTGTTAGCACTTTGGGAAAGTGACGACAAACGTATTCCTACTATTTTCTCTGGGAATGAGCTCAAGTGTTGCACGGTGTAGTGCTGTAATGTCTTTGCAAATTGACATCCCTAAACCCGCACCGTCGCCATGTTCGGAATGACCCCGATAAAACTGTTCGAAGATTCTTTCACGAGTTTCTTTCGGGATTTCTGGACCAGTATCGGAAATTAAGACTTTGATTGTATTATTGTTCTCTGTGACGCTGACTTTTATGTCACTGTGCTCGCCGGAGTAACGAATCGCATTATCGACGAGGTTACGAAATAACACCTCTAACAACATTCGATCACCGGATATAGCGATGTTGGAAGATGATAAACTGATGTCTTGCTTATGCTTCAATGCTAACGGTGCCAAATCAGCAACAACGGTTTGCAACAAAGGGGTTAGCTCAACGGTGTCGAATACACGTTCTGATAAGCTATCTACTTTAGCTAAAGTCAGTAGCTGATGGATAAGGCGGTCAGTGCGTTCAATGCCTTGCAGAATGTTGTGTAAATCTCCTCTCAGTTGCTCCGGATCATTACTTTCAAGTGCATTTTCTACGTTAAGACGAAGGATTGTTAGTGGGGTTTTTAGTTCATGCGCTGCAGCACGTGTAAAGCGTTTCTCTCTTTGCCAGGCTAACTCTAGTTCAGAGAGGAGAGAGTTGAGCGAATCGACAAGTGGTGCGAGTTCAACGGTGTTGTCTTTTACATGAATGCGATCTAATCGGTGTACGTTTCTTTGTGTGATGGCGGTGCGCAGGTCGTTAATCGGTCGGAAATGTTTATCGATCAACCAAAACAGCAAAAGCAACAAAGTTGGTAGTATCAGCAATTGTTCTATTGATGTGGATAGGGCTATTTCGTGGATGATCTCTTTACGTATCTTGTATTTTTCTGCAACCACGACGTATTCATTATCATGTTTTGTTTGTGGCAGTGAAATCTGAAATGTACGCCATTGTGTACCGTCTTTTACGATATCAGCGTAGCCGTTATTATCAAAGGACGTAGAGAGTGCGTGCAAGGTTTGATCAGAGCTCCAGAGCAGTGTGTTGTCTCGATAGAATTGAAAAACCAAGTTTTGTTCATAAGGGTGGCCGAACGTTGTCACATTGTCATCGTCAGACTTTGACATTGACTCAATGTTTTCCATCCACTCATTAAATAATTCTCGATGGTTAGCGAGAGTCCTCTCTTCCGTTGAAATTGAGAGCGTCAGCAACATTAATTTTGCGGATTGTCCAAGCCTAGCGTCATAAACTTCTTCGACCTCGTGCTTCGCAGATTGGAAACTGAAATAAAGTGAGATGAGTAAGAGAACACTTACCAACACGCCTACTGATAGAGTTAACTGACGTTTGATCGAGTACGATTTCTTATCTTTCAAGAATGTACCCCACACCGCGAATATTTTTAATGACCACTTTGGGCGCTTTTTTACGCAAATTGTGAATATGAACTTCGATAGCGTTGTCGCTTGAACCTTCATCCCAGCCGTGCAGTGATTGTTGCAATTGCTCCTTACTTTGCACGCGTCCGGCGTTCGTCATCAAACTGGTGAGGATTTTAAATTCATTGCGTGTGAGTTTAAGCGGCTCGTCATCGTAGCGAATGCTTTGTTCCGATAAGGATAAAGATAACTGTCCAACTTGAATGATTTCTTCTGCACTACCGGATTGACGGCGAATCAACACACGCAAGCGAGCGAGCAACTCTTCGAGTGCAAACGGTTTTCCGAGGTAGTCATCTGCGCCGCCGTCGAGGCCTTGAACGCGATCGCGAATGTCGTCTCGTGCGGTAAGTATCATCACTGGGAGCTTAAATCCGCCTTTGCGAATATTACGCAGAACTTCCAATCCATCGATATCGGGGAGAGTGAGATCCAAAATTACTGCAGTGAACGCTTCTGTTTTGAGTGCGCTAGTCACGCCAGAGCCTTTTTCCACCCAATCCACGGTGTACCCATGGCGACTTAATGAAGTCACCATGGATTGACCGAGTAGTTTGTCATCTTCTACGAGTAATAAGCGCATGGTTTATTTCAATCTCCCAAGAGTCGCTTCAATTTCCAGTTTTCGACCTTTATCAGCCAAAGGTCGGTCAGGGCGAGGTGACGCCTGCATTGCGCGAGTCAAATACACTTTCGCTTCCTTGTCTCGACCTTCTTCTGCAAGGAAGTCTCCATAAAAATAGTTCGGATCGATGCCTTTGGGATTGATCTCTAACGCTTTTTTCAACATTTCTTCGGCTTTACCGTCATCACCAAAGCCAATTGGCCACCCCGGAACTTTGTAATACAGAGAACCTAAACTGGTGTATGCAGATCCATCAAGCGCTTGCGGTGAAGTTGCGATTACCCCTTCGAGTAAAGATTTGGCTTCTTTGGCGAGTGATAGTGCACCCAAGCCACCTTGAGCACCAGCCAGCGATGCTTTATTGATTGCCAGCCAAACAGTGAGTTCGGGATTACCGGGTTCTCTGTCGAGATAAATACTGGTTTTGGCAATCGCACGATGGAAGCATTGTTCCTTTTCGTCACCATCGGGCGTGCTGTACTGACATTCCGCCCATTTCTTTTGAACCTGTTGCAGTGGAGCATTACCTGCCAACGCAGCGGTCGAAGCTAACGTTGAACAAACCGTCAAAGCGCAAAGTAGTTGTTTGGTATTCATCGTCCATGTCCTCTTCAATGACTGACCCGGTTTACGTATTGGTGAATGGTTTCTTGTTGCTTACGAATCGCAGAAGAAACCACGCTTGGAAGCAGTTGATTGATGCGTGCAAAAAGCTTTTCTGGCCAACCAATCCATTTCGCGGAAATTTCTTTTTCCAACATGGTGACAACGTGATTGGCAACAACTTGCGGCGAGTCCGTTTTGTTACCCAGTTGTCGATTCATCTCATTTACGGCATCGCTATTGAGTGAGGTTTCTGTCGCTCTTGGTGCCAAATACAGCGCACGGATTCCGGTTGCGAACAGTTCTCTGTCGAGCGATTCGGTAAAACGGTGCAATCCCGCTTTTGCCGCGCAATAGGAGGTATAGCCAGGGTAGCCAATTGAGCCGAATGTGGAACCTATATTGAGAATCACCCCAGGCTGCTTTAACCACGTTAACGCCGATTGGCACAGCAGCATCGGCGCAACGAGATTGAGTTGGATTTCGTCTGTAATCTGCGTTGATCGTTTGTGGCTTAACAACGAGAAATCGTTGCTGCCCGCATTGTTAATCAGTGCGTCCACTCTTTGATGTCGGCGCGCTCGAGCTTTAATCGCAGTTAATCCTTCTGATGAGGTGATGTCTGCAACGACTAGGTTATGGCGCTCTGGATTCGACAGTTCACGCTGTAGTGTTTGCAAGCTCTCTTCGTTTCGCCCAACAAGAATGAGGCTGGCACCGCGTTTTGCTAACTCTTGCGCGATGGCTTGCCCAATTCCGCCCGTTGCGCCTGTCAAGAGAATGGTGCTGTTGTTAATGATCATGCTTCACCTCACGCCGCTTGTTGGGTTGAGAAAGAAGGCAAAGAACGCAGCATTTGTCCGTACAATGCGAACACCATTTTTGCGGAGTCGATGATGACTTGTTGATCTTCCACTTTGGTGATTTTGTTCATCAGTGATTCAAAAAATTGCAGATGATCTTGGTCTAACACGCTGTGTGAAACTAGGTAAGTCATTGCCGAAGGCGGTAGGCTTAGCGTTGACTGGATTTTTTCAGCCATTTGGCCACCAATGCCGACGCTGGTGCCTTCTAATACCCACACCATGCCAAACAGCGCGAGTGGGTTGTGGCGGTCAATGTTGTGGTAAAGGTAGGAAACCATCAGTTCAATCGGTGCACCTACTTGACCTACATCTTTGTTATTGCGCACTGCTTCGGCATCGCCGCCGCACGCTTTGATGTCATTTAAAATCCATTCTTGATGGCCTTTCTCTTCCTCGATGTACTCGGCAATGGCATCTCGTACCCATTCGTATTCGCCAGATAGTCGACCTCCACACGCCATCAGCAAGGGAACAGTGTGCTTAACGTGATGGTAAGCTTGGGTTAGAAAGGCGATATACATATCTTTGGAAATGTTGCCTTGTTGAACGTCTGCGATGACTGGCGCAGTTAACATTGCTTGTTGAGCAGCGGTAGTGCTTTGTTTGAGTTGTTCGAAAAATAAAGTCATAACCTTCTCCTTAAGAAGCCGTTAACTAAGATGCAGTTTGGAAAGACGTAATGTGTTGCTGGAAGGGCAAATCGATGCGTTGGATCTTTTGCGCTTGCAGCGTTAATTCAGGCGTTGTGCTCGCTAATAACTGAGCCACATCATGTTCGATTTGATTTCGTTTGAGCTTGCCGTTATCCGTGTACCAACCAGAGATGGCTCGTGGGTTGTCCAGCAGCAATAAGGTTCGGATTTGAGCGTAATCGGGTAGGGTTTGGTTTAATGTATGAACCTTTGCTTCGACGTCTTCGCTATTGGCAATGACAGCGCATAATGTTTGTTGGCTATCGCCCGTAACGATCAGTGGCGTCATCGGCAAAAACGCCAACGCTTCTGATTCAATCCACTCCGGTGAGATATTTCTGCCATACGCGGTGACGATAAGGTTTTTCTTGCGCCCCGAGAGAGTGACAAAACCTTGTGCGTCAATTTGGGCTAAGTCGCCAGTCGCTAACCATTCTTGAGTAAACGGTTCATTCAAATAACCAAGAGCAACGTTGCCTTTGACGAGCAGTTCACCATCTTCCGCGATACGAATCTGAGCGTGGGGAAGCGGTTTGCCACACGTTCCTGCTTTAAATGTGGCTGGTGTATTCAAACAAACGACGGAGCCACATTCAGACAAGCCATAACCTTCAAACGCAGGGATGTTCAGCGCATGCGCGGTGTTAATCAGTTGCGACGACACTCTTGCGCCGCCAACGGCGACAAATTTTAGAGAATCCACAAGAGAGGGCTGCTGTTTCGCGATGTGAATGAGCGCAAGCAATAAAGCTGGTGTTAGCACTAAGCTTTCTGGTTTGATGGTCACTAATGCTTGTGCAAACAAACGCGGTTCGAATTGGCTTGAACCGAGTAGGCCGGTTTGCTCTCCGGGTAAAATATATGACGTCACGCCCAACATGAGTGGTACATAAACACCGGTTATGTTTTCGAGAAGCGTCGATAACGGAAGCAGCACTAAGTGCGAGTGCGCCGCGCTGTTTACTGCATCGGCGAGCGACTTCGCCACCAAACACAAATGATCATTGCTTAAACACACGCCTTTAGGCTGACCAGTCGAGCCAGACGTAAATGTGATTTTTCCGGTTTCTGGTAGAGAAGCTACCTGTGTACCTTCATCTCCCAACTGGTTACGACGCAGCAAAGGCAAATTTGCAATGGAAAACGGATGGTCTTGCTGGTTAAAGCTTTGCTTAGGATGAGAAGCCAACCATGCTTGCCAGTCGCCAACTAAAGCATCGACGCCTGATTGCTCTAACGTATGTTCAACCTGCGCATCAGAGAAAAAAGTCGGAATAGGTACGACGACTATGTCTGCCGCCATCGCCGCCAAATCAACAATGGCCCAATCGATGCTGTTTTCTGCGCGTAGCGCGAGTGCTTTGATGTTCTGTGCAATAAGCTCGGCGGCAACGAGTTCGATCTTGTTTAACAATTCAGAGTAAGTCAGTTCAACGGTTTGATTCGCATCGTAGCCGACAAGTGCTACTCGGTCTGGTGTCGTTTTTGCCCATTTTGTAATGGCATCGAGGAGAATATTCATACGTCACCTATATTCTGGCGTTGTGTTTAACCAAGTTGTTCTGGTTGTGTTTGCTTTTCTATCTAGGCTTGTTTGCGTTTTCTTTCTTGGACTAATCGAAGACGTTCGAGTCCTTTTTGCAAATTGCCAGCTAACACACGCGGTTGATGTTCGTAGTACGAACCCCAAGTGGACTTGGCATAGGGGACTTTATTTTGATCGGCCTGCGCGATGATATGAGGCTCCAATCCTAGACGCGCCATCATGGCGTGAAGAGGGTCTGTCGCGGTGAAGATGCACCATTCAAAACCGAGATTGACCAGCATTTCTGCGATCAGGTAGAAGTGCAGAGATGACATGCCCTTAGCGAAAGATGCCAAGTGACCAAACTCCACTAAGTTCGAACGTTTTACGTCGCAGTTAAATACGTTAGAAACCAGCTTTTGGGCGTCGTCTTCTAAATACTGTTCAAGGAACAAAGGTTCATCTTCGGCGATGCGAAAGCCGCATACGGAAATAATTTGACCGCCGTCAATGAGGGTTAAATACGCCGGCATAAACTGTTTGAGCTCGGCAAAGAATGCTTCTTGATAACGCTGAGAAACATGCTCGATAACTTGGCTCCAAAGCGGATGCATTGGATAGACGATGTCTAAAGTAAAGCCATCTGCAGAAATTTGTGCATGGTGTTTCATGAGCGCTTCCTTTGTTTGATTGGTTATCAACAAAATAAAACGCGAAACTTAAGAAACTCTTAAGGAATGAAATTAAGTAGAAACTTTAAGAAAATACTGAGGAGCAAGGCTCAGTATTGTTGCAATCCTTTTTACTACTGTGAATAAAATAAGAGCCAACCGATGTGAACGGTTGGCTCTAAAGTTAGGTGTCACGTATTTTAATGGTCGTGTCGGTTACATGGCTGCTTTTTTAGCTTCGTCTACCCATGCGTCGAACTTTTTCTGGTTCGCTTTGATCCAGCCATTTACATGAGACTCGATGTCTGCTGAGCTGTTCTTACCTTGGCTCATCATCATATTCTGCGCACTAACATCATTGATGTTTAGCTTGATGATTTCAAACAGCTTCGCTGCTGCAGGGTTCTTTTCAGTAAACTCTTTGTTCGCAACGATGCGCATAGAGTTCATCTCGAAGCCGTAGTTCTTACCGTTCTCTAGTGTGGTGTCGATGTCCTTACGCTCACCAGGAAGTGAAGAGAATGGCACTTCTAACCAAACAACATCTTTACCCGGAACTAAGACGCCACTTACCCAGTAAGGTGTCCAAGTGTAGTAAAGAATCGGATCGCCTTTTTTGTAACGAGAAATCGTGTCAGCGATAATCGCAGCGTAGTTACCTTGGTTGTGCGTTACTGTGTCACGAAGCTTGAACGCATCCAACTGATGCTCAACGACCATTTCACAACCCCAACCTGGGTTACAACCTGTTAAGTCCGCTTTACCGTCACCGTTGGCATCGAAAAGCTTCGCCAGTTTTGGATCTTTTAATTGACCAATATTTGTGATGCCATATTTTTCAGCGGTTTTTTTATCGATCAAGTAACCTTGCGCAGCACCACTTACATATTGACCTTTGCGGAAAAACTTATCATCACCGCCAGACATTGTGTACTTATCGGCGTGAAGAGGGAACCAACCTACTGCTAAGAAAGTAGCGTCGCCTTTAGCAATAGAGGTATAGCCTACGTTGTAATCCACTTCTTTAGTTGGTTTTACATCGTAACCAAGCTCTTCAAGTGCACGGTTTACGATCAATGTTTGAAACGTTTCCTCTGCAACGGTTGATTGAACTGGCTGAACAGTCACACCTTCACCCGGTAGTTCGCTTGCCACACCATAAGTTGAAAATGCGATAGTACTTAGAGCTCCAACAGAGAGCGCTTTCTTCCATGAATTATTCATTGATGTTTCTCCTAAGTTTTAGATCGTCTTGGTTCGTCTTTGTTTTCAGTTTTAATAGGTATGAAACAGGACCTGTGTGATACCAGCGAAGCTTGGTGTTACCCGCATTAACCCCTAATACTTGGGTAATACGGTCTAATAAAATGGCAAGAATTACGATGCCTAAGCCACCGACGGCAGCAAGACCCATATCAAGTCGGCCGATACCACGAAGTACCATTTGGCCCAAGCCGCCAACCGCAATCATTGAAGCGATCACTACCATAGAAAGTGAAAGCATCAAGGTTTGGTTTACCCCTGCCATAATCGTTGGTAACGCCAATGGCAATTGGATGCGGTAAAGCATCTGTTTTTTGTTTGCCCCGAAAGAGTGGCCCGCTTCGATCAGCTCTTCAGGTACTTGCTGAATCCCTAAAATAGTCAGGCGTACAACGGGAGGCAGTGCGAAAATGATGGTTACTACAACGCCAGGAACGTTACCAATACCGAATAGCATAACGATTGGCACTAGATAAACGAACGCGGGGGTCGTTTGCATTGCATCGAGTATTGGTCTAACAAATTTGGCTGCGGTTTGGCTTCTCGCCAACCATATCCCCATCGGTAGCCCGATAAGCAAACAGAAGAAGACGGCGGTTAAAACCAGTGCGAGCGTTGTCATCGCCTGTGACCACGCACCAATTAGGCCGATAAAAACAAGGGATACAAGCGTTGAAAAACCGAGTTTTACATTGGAAAACTGCCACGCCAGCAAAAATAAAATGAGCACCATGATGGGCGCAGGTGTGGACACCAAAGCAGTTTCAAACGAGGTAAGAATAAAGTCGATTGGAACTCGAATTGCTTGGAAAACAGGGCGACCATGTTCCACCAACCAGTTCAATCCCGATTCTACCCAGCTATCAAGTGGTAGAACCGCATCTTGGAATGGGTTCATAATGTCGAATGGCGCTTGCTCTACAGTTTCTGAGCTTAACCAGTCATTACTTGGGGCAGCGTCAGCACCTGCACCTTGTGACCAAGGATCATCTTGTGCAGGAGCGGTATTCGACCAGGGATCATTGTTAGTTTGCTCTGAAGACATCGTGTTAATCCTTATCTAGTGTTTGTAGAAGACGTGATTTAGTCACGACACCAAAGTAAGTACCTTGCTCATCAACGACAGGTACGGCATAAGGAACGCCTGCAACTAGCCCCAAAATGTCATTGATTGACTGTTCTGGCTGAAGAGTGACTTCATCCGTCAATTGAGCACTGGCTAGAGAGCGGTTTTCTTTGTGAGCCAAACGTAGTGAGTCAAGAGACACGATGCCGGAATATCGGCTAGATTTATCCACGACAATGCCGTAATCACGGTCATGATCCATCAGAATCTGCATCGCAGAGCCTGGGCCATCATTTTCCGATTTCTTAAAGACGGCGGCTGGCTTCTTGCGAGCGATATCTTTTGCTGTCAAGACACTTGCGATGTTTACGCCGCGGAAAAACGCTTCGACATAATCATTTGCTGGGCTGTGCAATATTTCATCAGGTGTGCCAACCTGAACAACCTCACCGTTTTGCATGATGGCGATACGATCACCAATACGCATTGCTTCGTCCAAATCATGAGATATGAAGACAATTGTGCGTTTGTCATCGTTTTGTAGACGAATAAGCTCATCCTGCATCTCAGAACGGATTAATGGGTCTAAAGCGGAAAACGCCTCGTCCATTAATAGAATGTCTGGGTCACAAGCCAATGCCCTTGCTAGACCCACGCGCTGTTTCATACCACCGGATAACTCGTCAGGGAAAGATTCTGCATAAGGGTCTAAGCCAACTCTTTCCAAGGCGGAAAGGGCACTTTTCTGACGTTCATTAACATCAATGCCAGCAAGTTCTAAACCGAATGCAGCGTTTTCGATCACCGTCATGTGAGGCATAAGTGCGAAACTTTGAAACACCATTGAGATATTGTTGCGACGAACTTCTCGAAGTTCGTCTTCAGAGATATGGGCAATATCTTTCCCTTTTAGATAAACACTGCCTTTCGTTGGCTCAATGAGTCGGTTTAGGAGTCGAACGAGAGTAGATTTTCCCGAACCAGAAAGCCCCATGATCACGAAAATTTCACCTTCGTTAATGGTTAGAGATACATCGTTTACGCCGACTGTTAAACCTGTCTGTTCAAAAATACCGTCCTTATCGATACCTTTTTCGATAAGCGAGAAGGCTCTTTCTGGGTCTTCTCCAAACACTTTATACAGTCCCTTAACTTCCAGTATGGGATCCATGTTATCTGTCCTTTTTTGTGTGTTTATAACTGTTTAACGATTTGTACTCTAATTAATTTTAGTTCAACTTTCAACGAATGGGGTTCGGTTAACAGGATTTTATGTGCATACAATAAACAATGAAGGTGGTGTGGTTAAATAGTGTTTTTATTAACAAAAATAGATATTTACGGTTAGTTTTGTCTTCGCTTAACTTTTCCATGACATTGGTTTGAATTTATTTTGAAGTTTTTAGTACATTTCAACTCAGCCCATCTGCATAGCTATAAGGAGAAATAGATTAGAGGTCTATATTTAAAAACATTAGATCTCTAATTTTTGGTTGGAGTTTTATTCTGCGAACTAGGTTAGGTGTTGTTATTCTTAGATTTATTCATTGATTGATTTCAATCTTGGTGATATTTATCGCTGTAGTTTAGGCAACGTATGGAATAAAAGATGGAAGCCGAACAGTTAGAAGTGCTCAACTTCATTAGCCAGTACCCACCTTTCGATGATCTACCCGAAGAGCAGTTAAAAAAGATCGCTCTAAATGCCGAGGTTGCATACTTTCGGCAAGGCACAGAGATACTCAATTTTGGAGACACGATCCGCGACTTATATATGGTGAGAAGCGGCGCTGTGGAGATCTACCGACGTAAAGGCGAACTCTATAACAGGATTGACGCTGGTGGACTGTTTGGACAGATGGGGTTGTTAATGAACAACCGTGTGCGTATGCCTGCCAAAGCGATAGAAGACACCTTGGTTTACTGTATTCCGGAGGATATTTTCAACGAGCTTTGTGACGAGTTTGAAAACTTTGCTGACTACATGGAACTGGAAGACAGCGCGCGTTTGCGAAGCGCAATATCCAGCCGCTCAGAAAGCAATGACTTTACCACTGCCAAGGCACGTAAGATCTTAGCGAGAGATCCGGTAACGTTGGAAGCGACGGCATCGATTCAAGAAGCCGCGATACTGATGGCGGAGGAAAATGTCACCTCTTTGCTTATTGTTCGCCCAGCAGAAGAACTCACAGAAGAAGATGATGAACAACTACTTGGAATATTGACTGATCGCGATCTATGCATTCGCGTATTAGCTCAGGGCATTGATACCAATATCCCCGTGAGTGAGGTCATGAGTTATGACGTGGTGTCTCTGGATTACAACGCTTATGTCTTTGAAGCCATGTTAACCATGTTGCGCTACAACGTGCACCATCTCCCAATTTTAAAAGATAAAAAGCCGATAGGAATTATTGGCATGACGGATATTGTCCGTTATGAATCTCAAAACAGCTTGCTGCTCGTTAGCTCTATCTTCCAACAAACCAGCGTTGAAGATCTCAAGCAAGTTTCTGAACAAGTGAAAGACTGCTTTGTACGAATGGTGAATGAAGATGCCAACGCTCATATGATTGGTCGAGCCATGTCGGTCATTGGTAGTAGCTTTAAACAGCGTTTGGCTGAATTAGCAGAGCAAGAGCTTGGCCCTGCGCCAATTCCGTATTGTTTGGTCGCTATGGGATCGATGGCCAGGGATGAGCAGTTAATTGTAACGGACCAAGACAACGCCCTTATTCTCGACAACAGTTATGATGTTGAGATGCACGGGGAGTACTTTGAAAAGTTTGCCAAATTTGTTTGTGATGGTTTAGCAGCATGCGGCTATGCTTACTGTACTGGCGACATTATGGCAACCAATCCAGAGTGGCGAAAAACCCGAGCGGAGTGGGAGGAGTGCTTTGGCAACTGGATAGATAACCCAACTCCTGAAAGGTTGTTAAACAGTAATATCTTTTTTGATTTATTAGGTGTTCATGGGCGAGTGAAGTGGGCGGAACAATTAAGCAGCTTTATTGTTAGGCGAGCGAAAAGAAACAACCGCTTCCTTGCATGTATGGCTTACAACGCGATACGTCGTACACCGCCATTGGGCTTCTTCAAAGATTTTGTTATGGAAAAAGATGGTCGTCATCGCAATTCTATTAACTTGAAAAGAAGAGGTACTGCGCCATTGGCAGATTTGATTCGAGTACATTCATTGGCAATTGGTTCCCGTTCGCAAAACTCGTTTGACCGTTTAGACGATATCAATGATGCGGGCATTTTACCTAAAGGTCGAGGAATGGACTTGAGGGATGCAATGGAATTGATCTACATGGTTCGAATTCGTCATCAAGCACTCGATATCGAAAATGGAGATGAACCAGATAACAACATTGAGCCAGAGAACATGTCAGAGTTTGAGCGCCGAAACTTAAAAGCTGCTTTCCAAATCCTTAGTAATGCACAGAACTTCATCAAGTTCCGATACCAGAGAAGTAGCAAATAATGTGGTTCTCAAAAAAGGCAGCAAAAGATCAGCCGTTGTTGGATACGTCTCGGACGCCAGAGTGGTCAACGTTATTTAAACAGCTCGCGACCGAAGCAAGAGACGAGAGACTCAAACGTTATTACTCGACACCGATGGTTAATGGGGAAACCCCAGTTGAGGAAGTGCCATTTGTCTCGGTAGATTTTGAAACGACAGGTTTGAATGCGGAAGAGGATGCAATTCTCACGATTGGACTTGTGCCGTTTACTATTGATCGTGTTCAATGTAGTGGCTCTGCGCATTGGGTTGTTAACCCTAATCGTGAGTTAAACGAAGAGTCAGTTGTGATTCATGGCATCACTGATTCTGAAGTCAAAAACGCGCCCCAATTAACCCACATTTTAGGGGAAATATTGGATGCGCTGTCAGGCAAAGTTGTGCTTGTTCATTATAAAAATATCGAAAGGCAGTTTTTTAATAACGCGTTGCTAAATAGCATTGGGGAGGGGATACAGTTTCCCGTTGTCGATACGCTAGACATTGAACACGCGATACAGCGCCGTGAATGCAGTGGCCTATTCAATAAGTTAAAAGGTAAGAAGCCAGGCTCTGTCAGGCTGGGGCATGCTCGTGAAAGGTATCGCCTTCCTGCTTATCAACCTCATCATGCTTTGACCGATGCGCTGGCAACTGCTGAACTGTTTCAAGCACAGTTGCAATATCATTTTAATCGAAGCATGCCAATCTCTTCGATTTGGCAATAAGCGTTGTTTATGATGAAGACAATAAAATGCAATGAAAGGTAGGGGGCTTTGCGATTATGATGGCGGACTGAGTAACCGCTTATAAGAACTATGTTTTTTGAACATGTGCTTGGTAGTGATGGGAGGTTTCATCACTCAAACTCCGACGAAAGTAATTTAAATTTGGTCACGTATTTTTAAGGAGATTATCCGTGAGCACCGATAATAACGGTGGCATTCAACGCCCCGATGGAAAGGTAAACGCGATAGACACTGACTATCAAATTGGTCAGGATAACGTCGCGTTAAAAGTAGGCCCGTTTGGCCTTGATATTCATAACCGTGTTTTTGCAATTTCTGGTTTAGCAATCATCCTATTTGTTGTAGTAACACTATTATTTCGAGAACAGGTAGAGCCGTTTTTCGCAGATTTAAGAGCGGGTTTGTTACACCATTTGGATTGGTTCTTTCTCGCATCTGGTAATATTTTTGTCATTGTCTGTGTTGGGTTGATTTTTACACCGCTAGGTCGTGTACGAATCGGCGGTACAGAAGCGACGCCAGATTATTCCTATGCGGGTTGGCTGGCAATGCTCTTTGCAGCAGGTATGGGTATCGGTCTGGTGTTCTTTGGTGTATCAGAACCTATGTCTCATTTTAGTTCTGCTATTGGTGGCGTGAACGTTGAGAACGGTGTACGTACTGACTGGGCCCCTCTAGGTGGTGCAGAAGGCGATGCAAGTGCTGCATCTGCACTAGGCATGGCGGCGACGATTTACCACTGGGCGCTTCATCCGTGGTCAATCTATGCGCTATTGGCCCTTGGTTTGGCGATTTTCTCGTTTAACAAAGGTTTACCACTTACCATGCGATCCATTTTTTACCCACTGTTTGGTGAGCGTGTATGGGGTTGGACTGGTCACATTATCGACATTCTTGCCGTTGTAGCGACAGTTTTTGGTCTGGCAACTTCTCTAGGTTACGGTGCGTCTCAAGCCGCAACGGGTTTGAACTTCCTATTTGATGTTCCAATGACGAATACTACGCAGGTACTATTGATTATTGGCATCACCGCACTCGCTTTAATCTCAGTTGTTGCGGGACTAGACAAAGGCGTGAAAATCTTATCTGAGATCAACATGGGTCTCGCTGCGCTTTTACTGCTTTTCGTTATTGTTGTCGGCCCGACGATCGCGATTTTAACGGGTTTCTTCGAAAATATAGTGTCATATGTGGCTAATATTCCTGCCCTATCAATGCCATTTGGACGAGAAGACGTAAACTATTCTCAAGGTTGGACAGCATTCTACTGGGCTTGGTGGATTTCTTGGTCACCATTTGTCGGTATGTTCATTGCGCGTGTATCTCGTGGTCGTTCCGTTCGTGAGTTCATTATTTGCGTTATCCTTATCCCTTCCTCTGTTTGTGTGTTATGGATGACCGCTTTTGGTGGTAACGCTATAAGCCAATACGTGAGCGATGGTTATGAAGCCGTGTTCAACGCGGAATTACCGTTAAAACTATTTGCCATGTTAGATGTGATGCCTCTAGCTGAAATTACATCTTTCGTCGGTATTATTTTGGTGGTGGTATTCTTCATTACCTCTTCAGACTCTGGTTCACTGGTTATTGATACTATTGCTGCGGGCGGTAAGGTCGATGCGCCAACGCCTCAACGCGTGTTCTGGTGTACGTTTGAAGGCTTAGTTGCGATTGCATTGATGCTTGGTGGTGGCCTAGCGGCAGCTCAAGCAATGGCCGTGACCACAGGCCTACCATTTACGATTGTTCTGCTTGTTGCAACGGTTTCCCTAGTAAAAGGCCTGATGGATGAACCTCGTCCAAAAGCGGTTTCTAAGAAGAAATCGAAATAACCAACATCAGCAGTTAAATATTTGAATAAAGCGGCATGCGAAAGCATGCCGCTTTTTTTTATTTTTGAATTTTTGCTGAGAAATGAAGACCATGGAGGACTGTTTTTTCTGTTCGTTTTTTATACTTATTCTTTAAGTGATTTTTTAATAAATTAGACCTCGAACTATTTTAAGATTTGGTTAAATGGCATATTATTGTGATCTATGTCACAAAAATATCGATAAAAAGGCGGATTATTTGATTTTTAGTCGCGAGGAATGCCCATAATAAAAAGGAAATTTAATTAGACCTCAAAGGATATGTATTTCCACATGATCACATCAGCACCTTGGGTTCTTTATCCAGAGATTGGAGAAGACTCAAGTAAAAAATGGATTTTTCGTGAGCCTAAAATCTCTGATGGTGACGACATTTACAGCTTAATTGCAGACTGTCCTCCATTGGACATGAACTCATCTTATTGCAATTTCCTACAGTCTACGCATTTCAGCAAAACCAGTATTTTGGTTGAGCAAAAAGGCGAAATCGCAGGTTTCATTTCCGGTTATCAGAAACCAGACGAGCAAGACGTTTTATTTGTCTGGCAAGTTGCAGTCTCACCTCGCTTTAGAGGTCACGGTTTAGCATTCCGCATGTTGAAAGAACTTCTCACCCGAGAGGAATTGGGCGGTGTTAAATCGGTAGAAACTACCATCACGGAAGATAATAAAGCCTCTTGGGCATTGTTCAAAAAGTTAGATGCGATGAACGGCAACTCTGGCCAAGTAAGCACATTTTTGGATGAAGAAGCCCACTTTAAAGGCAAACACGATACAGAATATTTGTATCGCATTCCTCTCAAATAATCCTCAAACAATAGGAATTAAAAACGGTCTCATCATGGATATTTTCAAAAAGCAGGAATCCAACGTACGCTCATATTCAAACAATTTCCCAGTGGTTTTTCGTAAAGCGAAAGGCTGCTGGCTGGAAACAGAACAAGGTGAACGATACTTAGACTTCCTTGCTGGAGCGGGATCTCTAAATTACGGCCATAACAACCCAGTACTTAAGCAAGCACTGCTTGAGTACATTGAGATGGACGGTATTACTCACGGTTTGGATATGCACTCAGAAGCGAAAGCATCGTTTCTTGAAGCGTTGGATACTTACATCCTTAAACCAAGAAACTTGGACTACAAAGTTCAGTTTACTGGCCCAACTGGTACTAACGCCGTTGAGGCAGCACTTAAGTTAGCGAAAAAAGTAAAAGGTCGCGACAGCGTCGTTGCATTTACCAACGGTTTCCACGGTTGTACAGCTGGCGCACTGGCTGCAACGGGTAACCAGCATCACAGACAAGGTAACGGTTCTAGCTTAAGTAACGTCACTCGTATTCCATTTGAAGGTTACGCTGGCGTTGATGGTCTAGCATTGTTCGAAACCATGCTAAACGACAACTCTGCAGGTATGGATAAACCAGCCGCTGTACTTCTTGAAACTGTGCAGGGCGAGGGTGGTTTAAATGCTGCTTCAAACGAGTGGTTACAACGTTTGAGCAAAATCTGTAAAGCCAACGACATTCTTGTGATTGTCGATGACATTCAGGCTGGCTGTGGACGTACAGGTACTTTCTTTAGCTTTGAGCCGTCAGGTATTCAACCAGATATCGTGACGCTATCGAAATCGATCGGTGGTTACGGTTTACCAATGGCCGTCGTTCTACTCAAACCAGAGCTAGACCAGTGGAAGCCAGGTGAGCATAACGGCACGTTCCGTGGCAACAACCATGCATTTATTACCGCGGCGAAAGCATTAGAAATTTATTGGGCAAATGATGATTTTGAAACACACATCAAGCAGTGTTCAGACAAAGTAAGTGCTGTTATTGATCGCTGCGTTCGTCGCTTCCCACAAATGTTTGTACAGAAAAAAGGTCGCGGCATGATGGTTGGTATTGAGTGTATCAACGGTGATATGGCATCTGAAATCGCGAAAAACTGTTTCGAAAACGGAATGGTAATTGAGACAGCTGGCCCTGACGACGAAGTCGTTAAGTTCTTCTGCCCACTTACGATTAGCGAGTCAGAACTAGACCAAGGACTAAGCATCTTTGAAAGTGCAGTGGAAACCATTGCTGCGAAACATTTCAAACAAGCATCTTAATAAGGATTATTAATTATGATCGTCAGAACACTCGATGAGTGTCGCAACAGTGAGCGACGTGTGGTTTCAGATAACTGGGAAAGTGTCCGTATGTTGTTGAAAGATGACAACATGGGGTTTTCTTTCCACATCACTACGATTTATGAAGGTACTGAAACACACATTCACTATCAAAATCACCTAGAATCGGTTTTTTGTATGAGCGGTGAAGGTGAAATTGAAGTCGTTGGTGGAGAAACTTACCCGATTAAACCGGGTACGTTATACATCCTTGATAAACACGATGAGCACTACTTGAGAGCTTATAAGAACAAAGAAATGGTAATGGCGTGTGTATTCAACCCACCAATTACCGGCGCTGAAGTGCACGATGAAAATGGTGTTTATCCTCTCGTTGACTAAAAGATAGAGGTGGGGTGCTTGTCGCCCCACGATCAACTATCTCTTCTTTTTTCTTTTAAAGTTACCAATCAAAAAAGGCTTATCATGACATTTACCGTAGAAAAAATCGGCGGTACATCAATGACAGCATTTGATGCTGTTCTCGACAACATTATTCTTCGTCCTAAATCGCCATACAATCGTATCTTTGTCGTCTCTGCATACGGCGGTATGACCGACGCGCTACTCGAATGTAAAAAAACCAGTAAGCCAGGTGTTTATCAGCTTATCGCGAAACGTGATGACAAATGGGAAGAAGCGCTAGCATATGTAGAAAGCCGTATGCTGCTCACAAATGAAAATATTTTCGCGGACCCAATGAATCGTATCCGTGCAGATAAATTCATTCGCTCACGTATTGCTGAAGCGAAAAACTGTATTGCGAACATTTTGGAAACTTGCCAGTACGGTCAGTTTTCGCTACGTCAGTATTTGCCTCAAATTCGAGAGTTTCTGTCGTCTATCGGTGAGGCGCACAGTGCTTACAACACGGCACTGAAACTAAAAAATATGGGTATTAACGCTAAGTTCGTTGACCTGTCCGGTTGGGACAATCAAGCGCCAAGAAGCCTTGATGAATCGATCAGTGATGCGTTTGCTGATATTGATGTGTCAAAAGAACTGCCAATCGTTACAGGTTATGCTTACTGTAAGGAAGGCCTAATGCACACTTATGACCGAGGTTATAGTGAAATGACATTTAGCCGAATTGCAGCGATAACAAAAGCGGATTTAGCGGTAATTCACAAAGAATATCACTTGAGCTCTGCAGACCCGCGTGTTGTTGGTCCTGAAAAAGTTTTGCCAATTGGTAGTACAAACTATGACGTAGCAGACCAGCTTGCTAACCTTGGCATGGAAGCGATTCACCCAAATGCAGCCGCAGGTTTACGTGAGAGTGGTATTGAGCTACAGATTAAAAATACATTTGAACCTGAACACGAAGGCACTTTGATCTCTTCAAGCTACCGCCCAGAAGAAGACAAAGTCGAAATTATCGCAGGTAAAGAAAAAGTGTTTGCACTGCATTTGTTTGACCAAGCGATGGTGGGAAAAGCCGATAACGTTAGCTACGAATTAATGGAAATTATCTCTGATGCTCGCGTAAGTTTAGTTGGTAAAGAGATGAACGCGAACTCTATTACTTACTATCTAGGTGGCAGTACTGATAGCTTGAACAAAGTATTGTATAAAGCTGAAAAACGCTATCCGAATGCGTCGATTAAAGGCCGTATGGTCGCGCTGATTTCAGCCATCGGTTCTCAAATTGACACTAACAAGACACTAGCGAAAGGTGTACTTTCTTTGATGAACAATGGCGTAACGCCAGTTGCACTTCACTCATCAATGAGAAATGTAAACGTTCAGTTCGTCGTGGGTGATAAAGAATATCAGCGTGCGATTTGCGCATTACATGATGAATTCTTTCAGAGCAATAGTTTAACTAAATCGGTTAATGTGGCTTAGTTTATTCACGGTTAAAATACAAAGGAGAGCAGGTTTGCTCTCCTTTTTTTTTTGTTTTTCTGTGTTCTCAATATGGGCCCGTTTTGCATGGAGTAAACTACTGAGCTAAGTGTGTCCGTAGAGATACACATAAGCCAGCAGAGCTCTGCTGGCTCAGTAACGCAATCTAGAGTGATTAATTAGATTACTTAACTTTATTCACTTCCTGTTTAAGCATTTCTAACTGCTGCATCTTTTCTTGCATCTGCAAAGAGTCGTAATTTAAAGAAGCAGGGTTCATAGTTGTACCGCGTTGCATTGGGTATTCAGGTAACGTTTTAAAGAAGTCGCCAACAACGTCTTGAATTGGTACAAACAACCACATGTTGTCTGCCATCCAACGTAGGTACATTTGTGACTCGCTAGGACCTTTTTCAAATGGGTCAGCACGTAAGTGAATGATCTTAGGCCAGTTTGGTACAGATCGCACGGCGTCGCTTAGGTTTCCTTCTAGAGTTGCAAAGTGAAGTTTCCAGTCATTCCAGCGTACTGCGTTTAGTTCACCATTTGAGGTGAAGTAGAGCAGAGACTCACGTGGTCCTTTCTCTTCTTTGCCCTCGAAGTATGGCATGAAGTTGTAGCCGTCTATATGGACACGCCAGTCTTTACCATTTGCTTTGTAACCTTCAGCAAGCTTTTCTTTCACGTCAGGAACGCCAGCTGCCGCCAACAATGTTGGCAACCAGTCTTGATGAGCCATCATTTCGTTGATTTTCGTTCCTGGCTTAATGACACCAGGCCAACGCACAAGTTGAGGCACACGCATACCGCCTTCCCAAGTCGTGCCTTTCTCACCGTGGAATGGGGTTGCGCCCCCATCAGGCCAAGTCATGGTCTCTGCGCCGTTATCTGTTGTATAAATAACGATGGTGTTGTCAGCAACGCCTAACTCATCGAGTTTGTCGAGCAATACGCCGACTTGATCGTCATGCTCTAACATGCCATCAGCGTAAATGCTAACACCGGATTTGCCTCGGTACTTCTCTTGTAATCGAGTCCAAACGTGCATGCGCGTAGAGTTATGCCAGATGAAGAAAGGCTTATCTGCTTTAACAGCTTTCTCCATAAACGATAAAGTGCTTTCGAGGAACTCTTCGTCCGCGTGTTCCATGCGTTTACGCGTCATTGGGCCAGTATCTTCAATCTTACCGTCGGCATAAGATTTAATTACACCACGAGGACCATAGTTTTTACGGAACTCTGGGTCTTTAGGGTAATAGTAGGTTTCGGGCTCTTCTTCTGCATTAAGGTGGTACAAGTTACCAAAGAATTCATCAAAACCATGATTGGTAGGTAGGTGCTTATCTTGATCGCCCAAGTGGTTTTTACCGAACTGAGCTGTCATATAACCTTGGTCTTTTAGTAAGTCAGCAATAGTTGGTGCCCAATCTGGAATCCCATGGTCGGAACCCGGCATACCAATCGTCAGCAAGCCAGTGCGAAATGGTTCTTCGCCAGTAATGAATGCTGCTCGACCGGCAGTACAAGATTGTTGGCCGTAATGGTCTGTAAACAAAGCCCCTTCGTTCGCGATACGATCGATGTTCGGGGTTTTGTAACGCATCATACCTTGGTTATATGCGCTGATGTTCCAGTAACCGACATCGTCACCGAAAATTGCAAGTATGTTGGGTTTGTCTGCCGCCATCGCTGCGCTGGACGTTGCTAACAGCCCGACGCCTACTGCGATTTTTCTCAATTGGTTTGCCATAAAAAACTCCAGGAGGTTGAGAGTAACGAGAATCACAAGTAAACCTTGTGTTTAAGTGCTGCATAAGTTAATGATGTGTATAGAAAAATCCTCTTATACTCTTTATAACCATAAGTTATCGAGGGTATTTAACTATTTGTTTCTAAATAAAAATACTTGTCATTGTGATGATTTGGGGAGGTTTTAAAAATAGAGATGGGTCACTAATGAACACCAGTGCCGATTGCTGGTGAGACGAATAAAGTTTCAGCAAAAACACCGAGCTACTCCCTAATCGGGGGACGAAGAATGGAGCACTCATTTTGAAGGCCTTTCACTTCTAATTATTTGTATAACCAAGGGGTTAGCGACTATATTAATTCAAGTTGCACCATCTAAATACTAAGGATAGTTATGAGTCAGTGGGCAGGTCGGTTTCGGTGTCTATTTCTGGGTATCGTCATGGTGAGTGGTTCGTTTTTTTCCCAGGCATCAGTGATAGAGAGTCCCCAAAATACCACGAAGCTTGGGTTGGAATATGTTGGCACGCAAACGTGCGCGGAATGTCACCAACAAGAGGTGGAGGCTTGGAAGGGCTCTCATCACGATATGGCAATGAAACATGCAAACTCAGAATCTGTTCAAGGTGATTTTGATAACCGCACAGTGACGCATGATGGGCAACCCAACCGTTTTTTTAGACAAGGCGAGGAGTATTGGGTCAATATTCAAGGCCCTGATGGTCAATGGCATGATTATAAAATTAGCTACACATTTGGCTGGGAACCGTTACAGCAATATATGGTGGAGTTTGAAGACGGTCGTGTACAGCTCATTCCTTTTGCATGGGATTCAAGGACGAAATCGGAAGGTGGTCAGCGCTGGTTTCACCTCTATCCAGAGACAACAACGACAGATGAGTTTTACTGGACTAACACTGGGCAAAATTGGAATTTCATGTGTGCAGACTGTCATTCGACCAATGTAAAGAAGAACTATGACGCAATCAAAAATACCTACAACACGTCTTGGTCCGAGATCAATGTTGGTTGTGAAGCGTGTCATGGCCCTGCAAGTGGACACATCGAGTTGGCGAAAAAGTCCGCATCTACAGTAGGCTCTTTCGATACAGATAGTCACTATGGTTTTGACCGAAATTTATCTAAAGCGGTAACCGATTGGGTATTTGAGAAGGGCCACAGAACGTTACAACCAAAAGCAATCGCAGAAACAAACCAAGTTCAGACGTGCGCACAATGTCACAGTCGTCGAACGCAGTTAAATGAGACAGGTGATCACATTCAAGGCTCATTTTTCGATAAATACCGGTTAAGCCTGATCACTCCAGAACTCTACTACCACGATGGCCAAATTTACGATGAAGACTATGTTTACGGTTCATTTCTTCAGTCTGAAATGGCTGAAAAAGGCGTAACATGCACCAATTGCCACGATCCTCATTCGGCAAAGCTAAACATCCCAGAAGAGGCGGTATGTTCACAATGTCATATTGCGTCAGAATATACCCCGGAAAACCACACCTTCCATGAAGCGGGATCCAAAGCGTCACAATGTACGACTTGTCACATGCCAGAAACGACTTATATGCAAGTCGATCCTCGTAGAGACCACAGTTGGCACGTACCTAGACCTGACTTGAGTAAACACATCGACACGCCTAATGTATGTACGTCTTGTCATGAGGATAAGAATAACCAGTGGGCGGATGCGCAGATAGCCGAATGGTTTCCTCACTCTCAATACCGCAATCAACAACACTTTGCTGTCGCGTTTTATGCCGATGCAATTGGGCACAAAGGGGCGGCAAATGCTCTGGCTTACTCTGCTCAGGATTCATCATTAAAAGACATCATACGAGCTTCTGCATTAGAGCGAATGGGCGGCAATACTGACCAAAATTCGACTGTTTCGCTCGCAAGGGCCGTTAAAAATGAGAATGAAATGATTAGACTCGGCGCAGTCGCGGGCTCGTCTGGTTATGAGTTTCATGATCGATGGCGAATTTTAGAACCACTGCTGGATGATCCCGTACTTTCAGTGAGGGCGGAGGCGGCTTCGGTATTAGTGACCAGCTATACGCAAATGACGCCGTTACAAAAAGATAGGATTCAACCACCGCTTGAAGAGTACATGGACATTCAAAAGTTTAACGCCGATCGTGGTTTCGGCAGAACCAATTTGGCAAATGTATACCGCAGCTTAGGCGAAATCGATAAGGCAATTGCGTTATACCAAGAAGCGATAAGTATCGAGCCTTATTTCGAAAATAGTTACGTGAATTTATCGGACCTGTATCGGCGCCTTGGGAAAGAAAAAGCTGCGCTCTCGGTGTTACAACAAGGGATGAAAGCTCAGCCTAAATCCAGTTCATTACCTTACAGTGCCGGTCTTTCTTTGTTACGCCAAGGCAAGGAAGATGAGGCCAAAGCTCTACTTAAACATGCCGCAGAACTAGGAAAGACTAACGCTCACTACTGGTATGTTTATGGTCTAGCTTTGGAAAACAGTGACGTTCTGGAAGCCAGTAAGGCATTGCAGACTGCGTTTAAAGTCGGTGGGAACCCTCAACATTTATATGCTCAATGCGAAGTTCTAGCGAGAAATCATAAAAAAGGCACTGTCGCTTTTGCTTTCGATAGGTGTCTAAAAGAGCTGGGTAATTATGCTCCTAAGCAGGCTATTGATCAGCTGAAAGCATCTATTGCGAATCTGTAGAGATTAAACACCAATAGTAAAAAGTGGAGCCTTTATCGCGCCACTTTCTCTACTTAGTTTAGTTTACGTCTTTCGCTAGTCTAAGGCCCATGTCAGACATAATGACGGATTGGCTGGCAAAATCGCGGCGATAGTTTTCAGATTCGTCTGCGTCATAAGCAAAGCTGCCGCCACGTACAGACTTGTGTGCAAGGCTTTCTTTTTCCTCTTTTGCGTTTACCGGATTATCACTGGGCGCTGTTTTGTAATAACCTTCGTCAAAAGCATCAATCACAAACTCGCCTACGTTACCTGTCATATCGTACAACCCGAGCTCGTTTGGTTGTTTTTGACCTACCTTATGAGCCTTATTGTGCGAGTTATTCACATACCAAGCCACATCGTCAATATTGTTTGACCCAGAAAAAGTGAAGCCTTTAGTTAAAATTCCGCCTTTAGCGGCAAACTCCCATTCTGCTTCTGTTGGTAGACGGTAATGCTCTCCCGTTTTTTCATTCAATTTCTTAATGAAATAATTGGCTTGTTGCCAACTAATATTATTGACGGGTGTATTTGGATCTCGAAAGTAGCTCAGAGAGGAGCCAGTGACAGCTTCAAAGAGCGATTGAGTTACCTCAAATTTTGACAAATAGAATCCATCAACGTTAACAGTGCGAGCTGGGCGCTCTGACTTTTTGGCTGATGGATTATCTGCGCCCATCGTAAACTGCCCACCTTCGACAAGAACCATATCTTGATCGATTTTCTGAGCGAGAGAGTGTGGTGGGGGTGTTGCACACCCATTAATTATCAGCGTGACCGATATAGCTGAGACAAGGGAAATAATCTTACTTTTGGGATGTTTCATTCGGCGACTCCGTCAACGACTTTGGTCAGAAAGTCTAGCAAGCAAAACCATAACAAACGGTTATACACACTATAACAAGCGCCGAGAATAATTGAACATTATCATCACCCTAGGCGATTAACTCGATGATTAGGTTTGACATCATTGGGGACAGGTTAGCAACTAAGAAGGTGATGAATGCACATAACTCAAGGGCCTCAGTTCAACGGAAAAGCATCTAAGCGTTTACATGTGATGGCAAAGCCCATTGGTGCTGCTTGCAACATCGATTGCACTTATTGTTATTACTTAAGCAAACAAGATTTGTTGGAATATAAGCAAGGGTGCTCGCCAATAATGGATGACGAAACCTTAGAGAGCTATATCCGCCAATACATCGAAGGGCAGAACACACCTGAAATTATCTTCTCTTGGCAAGGTGGAGAGCCAACCATGCTTGGGTTGGATTACTTCAAAAGAATTGTTGAATTACAAGATAAATACCGCCCTCATGGTATTACGATCTCTAATGATCTTCAGACTAATGGCACGCTTCTTAATGATGAGTGGTGCGAGTTTCTAAAAGCGAACCACTTTCTCGTCGGTTTAAGCATCGATGGCCCTGAGATGATGCACAACGCTTACCGAACAAACCGAGCGGGAAGAGGTACATTTAAACAAGTAATGAACGCCGTTGAGCTATTGCATAAGCATGAAGTGAAGTTTGCAACGCTCACGTGTGTGAACAACTTGACCAGTCGTAACCCTTTGGAAGTGTATCGCTTCTTACGAGATGCAGTATGTTCGCCTCAAATGCAGTTTATTCCAATTGTTGAGCAGAAAACTTTCAGAACAACAGCGCCACAAACTTGGAAGCCCAATGAGCAACTAATGCAAGGTGATAAACGTCTGATTCCCGGCCATAAGGATTCGGTTGTCGAGCCATTTTGTGTGGCGGATGAAGCATGGGGTAACTTCCTTATCGCGATATTCAATGAGTGGGTCGTGCATGATATTGGTAACGTTTTTGTACAGTATTTTGAAGCAAGTTTGGAAACATGGATGGGAAGAAAAAACCCACTATGCACGCTAGGTGAAATCTGTGGCAAAGGTTTAGCAATGGAACCAAACGGTGATGTCTTTGCGTGTGACCACTATGTTTACCCGGAATACAAGATCGGAAATATTCACCGCGAAAAACTCGATACTCTCGCTTATAGCCCTGACCAGCAGAAATTCGGATTTGCTAAAAGTCGCACACTGCCTCAGCAGTGTGTTAATTGCGATTATCAGTTTGCATGCTTTGGAGAATGCCCTAAAACCCGCTTTATTCGCACCAGAGAAGGTGAGCCCGGCCTTAACTATCTATGTGCAGGTTGGAAGAAGTTTTTTGCGCATGTCGACAAATCAATGGCGTACATTTTACGAGCGATGGGCAACCCTGTGGTACACGGCAAATACAGTGATAAGGCTTTGCACCTGAAAGCGTCTAATCGACCTGTTTTTGACACTAAGTTCTAAGATTCAACTGGTCCAGTTTTATAAAAATAAGGTCTCATCAATGCAAAAGATAACGCGTTTTACGAAGTCACTTTTAACGTTCACGATGAGTGTAGCGTTAAGCCAAGGTGCTTGGGCTCAGGATAAACCTCTGCTCAATTCAGATAAAGTTTCATCCGTTGAGATAGCATCTCAAGAAGAACCTATGACGCCAGCACAGCAAGTCGAAAAATTGTCTTATGATGCACAAAACAAGAAGTTGTCTTCAGAAAAGCGTATTGATGCTTTACGTGAACTAGCCAACTACCCCAGCCAAAACGCTTTGGTTGCCGTCGCTCGTGGTTTGAAAGATGCAGATGCTGGAATTCGTGAAGCAGCAATTGTAGGAGCTCAACCCTATATGATAGAGCATCGCTGGCGTCTGGTTTCCCCGTTGCTAAGTGATGACGATGCAATGGTTCGAATTACCGCAGCGATAAACTTGGTTCGAGATTACGCCAGTTTAAGTTCGGAGCAGCAACAGTCACTTGAAGGCGCGGTGACTGATTTAACATCCTACTTGTCGCAGAAAACTGACAACGTTTCTAGATTACTCCTTGCCGATGTATATCGTTGGCATCGAGAGTGGGACAAAGCGGCATTGATTTATCCAGAGCTAACCAAGCTGATGCCAAGTAACCCGCAAGTCTGGTTAAGCTATGCGGACAATTTTCGAGCGCAACAAAAAGATCGACAAGCTATCCAAGTACTTGATGAAGCAATCACACTTTTTCCTGATAACGCTGCTTTGCATTACTCGAAGTCATTAGCGCTAGTAAGACTTGGTGAGAAGCATGATGCCGCTAGCGAAATTGAAAAGGCCGCTAATATGGCGAAGAACAACAGTTATTTTTGGTACTTAAATGGTGTTCTGCAAGAAGAGTTAGATCTTAAAAAATCTGTGGACGCTTTTGAAAAAGCTTATTTGATCTCTGGCGCGCCGGAGCAGCTTTATGCAGTGTGTGATATCTACATTCGGTACGATAACCCCAAGTCTGAACAGTGTTTAGCGGAACTTAAGAAAGTGGCTCCGGATTACGTGATTGATGAGCTTAATCAGAAAAAGGGGCGTCAAAATACTTCAGAGCAGGTTGACGCCAGTTAACTCAACACTTTATCGGTAATCTTCTTTAATTGAAGTGTGTTTTGGTTACGGTGTCACTTTGTGGTGTTGTTGCATATGTTGCTCTGAATTGCGCTTGTTAATCGTGAACTATACTTTCATTTGGATTTGCATCCCGTACCTCAATATAAGGAATTAAAATGGCTATAAAGTTAAAGGTGATTGTCCTTGCGACAAGTTTTGCTCTGTCTAGCTATAGCATTGCTGCTGATGTGCAAGATCCTCTGCCGTCATGGAACAACACCGGTGCGAAGCAAGCTATTATGGCGTTTGTTACTAAAACGACGACTCAAGGCTCGGACGCTTATATTCCTGAAAGCCAAAGGATCGCTACGTTTGATAATGACGGGACGCTGTGGGCAGAAAAACCCGTTTATCTACAGCTGTTTTTTGCGATCGATAAAGTGAAAGAGATGGCCTCTGAGCATCCTGATTGGAAAACAACAGAACCTTTTGCTTCGGCAATAAAAGGTGACTTGGAGGGGGTTGGCAAGCAAGGCCTTGAAGGTGTGATGAAGCTTGTTATGGCGACTCACTCCGGAATGTCGACTGATCAGTTCCATCAAGAAGTGAAGGAGTGGATGAAAACGGCCGTGCATCCTACGACGGGAAAGCCATACACTGAAATGGTTTATCAACCGATGCTTGAGTTACTCGACTACTTGAGAGTAAATGACTACCAGACCTATATAATTTCTGGAGGTGGCATTGATTTCATGCGTGTTTGGGCACCAGAAGTGTACGGGATCCCAACGCAAAATATCGTTGGGACGACATTAAAAGCGGAGTATCAGGTTGTTGATGGAAAGCCAACGATTCAACGCTTGCCAGAAATTGATTTTGTGAATGATAAAGCGGTGAAGCCTGTCACGATTCAGAACTTCATTGGTAAGCGCCCGGTGATGGCATTTGGTAATTCTGACGGTGACTTACAAATGTTAGAGTGGACTAAAGCGGGGTCTGGCCCACGATTTTCAGCGGTTATCCATCACACGGATGACAAGCGTGAATGGGCGTATGATAAAGACTCTCACGTGGGGAAATTAGACAAATCATTTAAAGTGGGTGAAGAGCAAGGTTGGTTGTTTGTCGATATGAAACAAGATTGGAATCAAGTTTTTAAAGAAGCCATGAAAAAGTAGCGACCCAGCCAACGCAAACATTACACCAAAAATTTTTTGATAGGGGGTGATGAGCAAAACGCTCTTCATCTCCTCAACTTAACAATTCTGTTTGGTATCAGCATAAGCAAATATTGCGTGCGTCCATATTGGTTATTTGATTGCTGTGTGGCATTATTGCTTAAAATCACTTAAGTGAATTTAAGTAATGACGCAAGAAGAGCGATTGATAGAACTCAGAGCCAAGCTAGAGCTACAAAACAAAATAACGTTATCGGAAGTTTGCGAGTATTTTGGCATTTCGCGAGATTCAGCGCGTCGAGACTTAGTCAAGTTGAGCCAACTACCGGGATTACAAAGAATCCGAGGTGGCGTCATGCTTGCCCCGATATCTTCCTCTACAGAGGCGTACTCCAGTCGAGCAATTAGTGACACTAAGCATCGCCTCGCTCAAGCGGCCGCTAAGCTTTTGGATGAGCGTGACCACCTTGTTATTGATACCAGTACTATCTTATCTTTGCTTCCACTTTACGTAGAAAAAGCACGCTGTGAAGAAGATAAGCTCAACGCGGTCACCAACAGTATTGACGTACTAATCGCTGCTGAAAAAAATGAATCAATGGACGTCCATTTCTTAGGTGGACACTTTGACCCCTACGCCAGAGCGATCTTGGGTGCACAAGCAGAACAGCAAATGAAGCAATATCATGTGAATAAGGCGTTTATTGGTGTGTGCGCGTTGTCATCCCGAGGGTTGACGACAAATAATGAGCTAGAAGCAACCATGAAACAAACTATGATAGAGCAAGCTCAGCAAGTCATTGTCGTTTGTGAATCCCGCAAAATTGGAAGCGACAATTTTCACCATGTATGTGATTTGTCAAAGATCGACATCATTATTACCGATCATGCCCCTCAATCAGATTTTCAACAACTTCTCGACCACAATGATATTGAATGTATTATTGTTTCACCGAAATAAGGAATCTTAGTATGGCTTACGATCCCGTAAAGACCGCCGTGATTGGTTACGGATATTCAGCAAAAACTTTCCACTTACCCTTCATTAAAGCACTGCCAAACTTGACGTTGAGCGCAATAAGTTCTCGTCAACAGGAAGCGGTCCAAAATGATTGGCCAGATACTCAGTGGTTTGCTGATGCCAATACTTTACTCGATGACAGTGACGCTGAGCTTGTGATCATCACTGCGCCAAATGATGTGCACTACGAGCTCGCAAAGCGCGCGTTGAACAATGGGAAACATGTCATTGTCGAAAAACCGTTTGTAACGCGCATAGAAGATGGGAATGAGTTGATCGCCTTAGCAGAAGAAAAAGGATTGGTTCTGAGCGTTTTTCATAATAGGCGTTGGGATGGCGATTTTCTCACTGTTAAATCGCTTATCGAACAAGGTAAGTTAGGTGATGTGAGGCTGTTTGAGTCGCACTTTGATCGCTACCGTCCTGAAGTTCGTCAACGCTGGCGAGAGCAGGCTCAAGATGGCGGTGGTATTTTATTCGATCTTGCTCCCCATCTTCTCGATCAGGCCTTGGTGTTATTTGGTTTGCCAGATGCGATAGACGCACAGTGTCGAATGATGCGTCCGGGCGCGACGACGATTGATTACTACAACTTAGTGCTTCATTACCCAGACCATATTGTGCATTTACATTCAAACTTATACAGCCCAGAACCAAACCTGCGTTATAAAGTATTGGGTACCGAAGCTAAATATGAAAAGTTCGGATTAGATCCTCAAGAAGGCTACTTAAAAGAAGGCCGATTACCGGAAAACGATGCTTGGTCAGAAGAGGACGAGGCGTTATACGGTGTCCGCTACGACGAAGACGGTGCGCAAACCATCAAAACGGAGAGAGGTGCATATCAAGCTTATTTTGTTGGTGTAGCAGATGCCATTCGTTTGGGGACTGATAACCCGGTTCCTGCCGTTCAAGCAGTACAGAATATCGCTCTGATTGAGATGGCATTGGAAAGCAGTAAAACGGGTAAAACGATTCAGGTGAAATCATGAGCTTAACGCTTGAGCTCGTCGCTCAACAAGAGCATGAGCTTCAATTGAAAGAGTTTAACCACCAAGTAGCGTGGTCTATTGGTTTGGCTCTAAAAGAAGCGGCGGAAGCCTGTGACGCGGCTGTGGCTATTGAGGTCTACGGTTTTGGACAAACGCTATTTCAATACGCGATGACAGGAACGTGCGCTGACCATTTGGATTGGGTTCGTAGAAAGCGAAACTCAGTATTGAGATATGGTCGCAGCTCTTACTACCTCTCGCTATACAATAAGCAAAAGCAGCGTGATTTTGAAAATCAGCCACATCTCGATGCGCGTGAGTATTGTGCTCATGGTGGCGCGTTCCCAATTCGAATCATGGGTTCTGGTTTAATTGGGGTTGTGACGGTATCGGGTTTACCGCAGTTAGATGATCATCAGCTTGTTGTCGATGTATTAAAGACAATGGTAATGACCAGCACAGAGCTTGCTTAAAGTTGTGCGATATTACAGTGGCACGGCATTTATTTTGTGTCACTGAATTCTCTTATTAGCTCATTTTGCGTCCTATTATGTGAGAAAATATTTAATATTGCTCCCAACTTCCTACCTGAAAATTAAATCGATTTCATATAACCTATACGCTCATTCATACAAAAAGCCATCGAAGCTGGCAGTTGGCAAATGTCCTTTAGAAGAAAAGAAAAACTTAATCTTAGAAACCTTATTGTAATCCTGTGTGTTTTCAGTGTGCTTGTCACTTTGATCAATGCGTTTTATTCGATCTATCGAGTGCAACGAGATCTCATCATCAATAACACGTTAGAGTCCAACCGCGTTTATGCGCAAAAAATGTCAGAAATGACGGACTCTTTCATAGAAAGCTCAATGTCGCAGCTAAAATACAGTGCGAACTTGCTACAAGATAAGATGCACGATGCTCAGTTTCTGGACGAAGAGGCGGAGAGGCTGAGAAAGCAAACCAAATCATTCAACTCTGTGGTTGTCGTTAATGCGAAAGGCGTCATTATTTCTGTATCACCAGAGACACTTCAGGTTAAAGGTGTAAAGCTCGTTGGTGAAAGAAAACGTCAATCTTTAAATGCTCAAGCGCCCGTTGTCACTGAGCCATTCATCTCACCCGCAGGTAATTATCTGTTAACGATCTCATACCCTATATTTTCTCAGTCCAATGAATATTTAGGCTATATCGGCGGTACTATTTATTTAGAGAAGGACAATATTCTTGCTGAATTACTTAGCCAGCATGCTTACAAAGATGGCTCTTTCCTTTACGTTGTGGACGAAAGCAATACGCTGATCTACCACCCAGATAAATCGCGGGTTGGTGAAGTGATCAACGATAATATTGCAATTAACGCCGTGACAATGGGTCAGCGTGGTAACAAAGAAATAGTGAACTCTCGTGGTGTTGAAATGCTAGCAGGGTATGCACCAGTTGAATCATCAGGGTGGGGAATTGTCGCTCAGCGCCCGAAATCAATGACGTTAATGGTGCTAGATGAGCAGATGTGGAGTGTATTTTTCAAATCGATTCCAATTGGTTTATTAACTCTGCTGTTGATCTGGTTCTTCTCTCTACTTATTTCAAGACCATTATGGCAACTGGCTGGCGCTGTTCGGGGAGTGGAAGAACACTCTTCATCTATCGATGATTTGAAGCTGGTTAAGTCTTGGTATTTTGAGGCTTCACATTTGAAGCTCAGTTTCCTCAAAGCGTTTGGTATCGTTTCAAAAACCATTGATAAGCTGCAACTGGATACGCTAACAGACGCGATGACTGGGTTGTTAAATCGACGCGGCTTAGACAAAGTTCTAGGCTTGTTTAAGCAAGAAAACACCGCTTTTTCTATTTTAGCTTTGGATATTGATCATTTTAAGAGCGTCAATGATAACTATGGTCATGATGTGGGTGACAATCTACTCAAAGAATTCGCTCAGTTGATGAAAGAGCAAGCCCGAGCGAATGATCATCTTTGCCGTTCCGGTGGGGAAGAGTTCATGATGTTCCTTGAAGCGACGGATGTTCATCACGCGGTTGATGTCGCTGAGCGGATTAGGCATAACGTAGAAAAACACGATTTCCTGGTCGTTGGTAAGGTGACGGTATCACTTGGTGTTTCTCACTGGAAAGGCAACGATATGCCAATTGAAGCGGTAATGAAAGACGCTGACAACGCTCTGTATAAAGCAAAGCGCAACGGAAGAAATAGAACCGAGTTAGGTGAAGACGCACAATAGGTATAGTGCTATGCGCTGAACGTAAAACGCGCCAGTTACCAAGTTTTTGTTTTACTCGTTGGCGTAGCCGCTACCAATTGCTCTAAATGGCAAGTCGAGTTCTAACTCCGGAATTTGCTTGCCCACCCAAGCTGGGAACGTGTTGCTATTTGGCCCTGGAAACAACGTGTATTCTTCAGCCCAAGGGTATTGGTTGATAACGCTTTGTATTTTTGGGATAAGTTTATCGGCTTTTTCACCTTGTATTGAGAGTATTTTTTCTGGCTTAGCACCGTACCAGTAGCGATCTGGTGTGCCCGTTTGGTATTGATACAGAGCGGGTTGTCCACGATTCACGCGCCACCCGACCACTTCATACACGGTATATTCGTTCGCATTTTCAGGCTTTATCGCAAACCAAGTGTGCACCGCAAACCAGCCTCGCCAACCAAATGCATCTGCGGCATAAAACTCAATTACGGCATGTTTCACATTGGAAGGGTCAGGCGCGATACCGGCAGGTTCTCTGCTTGCGGTACGCCAATCTCCTTGAGTGCATCCACCCATCAAAGCTGCGATTGATATCAAGCCAACTTTTAATAGATGAGTAAAACTGAGAGAGTTTTTCATTGATCGCTCCTAGACCAACCGATGTTAGAAATACTCTATTGATTTTAGCTATAAAATAGGTGCAAGCCTTATTGTTAAATCTTCCCTTCGTTAAAAAGAAGGGAAGGCTAGCGCCACAATATAGGATCATACGTAATAATGAGGTAAGCAGATTTGTAACATGTGGCATAGACAATATTGTCTCTCTCTATTAACTTGCTTAGTTGCGTATGAAAAAGTAAGAGCTTGTACGTATATTGCTTACACTATTTATTACCTTTAAATTCAATAAAAACAATTGCTTGGGTGTTGTTGGGGGCGATTAAATAGGCTGTTTTATCCTCAGCTGCATTGTGATTTCCCCATTTTTAGCGGAATTTCATCGTACATCCTTTTACTGTATTTAGAGACTTGCGTACACCTGTGGCACAATAGGCGATTATTGAGGAGTGCTGTTTGGTAATGCAAATGGCAGAAAAATAACTAGAAATTGAATAACCAATGTTTAAATCAAAAAGTATACTTGCATTATGCATGTTCGCATTTGGCTGTTTTGCCAATCAAGATAGTGAACCAACGTCCGTTGTACTGAACTATGGTGACTCTTCACTCAGTGCTGATATTCAAGCAAATCGAAAATTTCATGTGGTCCAAGATAATGAAAGTGAGCATGTGGAGTTTTCTGGAGGAGTCACGAAGGAATATTCCGATTACATTGTTAATATACATATCATCAGAAAAAGCAAAATACGCAGATCAAGTCGAGAGCTGAATACCACCGTATTGATGAACAGCGATCAGCTTGAAAAGCCTTTAGTGGTTGGTATTGAAAATGATGAGTTCACCAGTATTACTTTGCGTTAATACTTGGTATTTACCGAATAGGAATGGTTGAACCGATGCTCTCAATACGTCGCTATCGCACAGAGGATGCTCCAATATTGTGGACACTTTTTTACCACACTGTACGAGTCATTAATCGTCGCGATTATACCGAATCACAAGTTTCAGCTTGGGCCCCATCAGATTTTGATCTCAATTCATGGCAACGCACAATGGATGTTATTCAACCCTATATTGCGGAAATAGAAGGGCAGGTCGTTGGCTATTGTGATTTGCAAAGTGACGGCTTGATTGACCATTTCTTTTGTCACCATGAATATCAAGGCCAAGGTATTGGTCGTGATTTGATGTCTTTTCTATTTTCACAGGCGAAAGTAAAGGGGATAGAGCGACTGTACTCTGAAGTGAGTATCACTGCCCGGCCTTTCTACGAGAAAATGGGGTTCACAGTTAAGGTTCAGCAACGTGCTGAAGTTAGGGGAGAAACCTTAACTAACTTTATGATGGAAAAGTATATTTCATTGAAATCGTGAGCATTTAGTGAGCTTGAACACAGATATAAAATGTTTTCCAATGTGAAAACAAGTTCATTGATCTCGCACCAAAGTTTTGTTTGAAAACAGTGTGCATAATCTTCTCTGGAACAAGCCATTACTGCATTTTTCGTCTCTGAAGGCTTAGTCAGAGCCTAAAAGCTTCGGTATTGCGGTGGGTAATGGCGTTCCAAACGCCAAACGTGTCTGGCTAACCATCTCAGGAAGAGAAGTAGTACTATGCGCCCTTATCTCAAATACATTATTCCAACATTGATACCATTGCTTATTTGGTTAATGCCCCTCTCTGCATTCCCATTTGATGGCATTACTATCGTCCAGCAGAGAGTGATCGCAATCTTCTTGCTTGCTGCACTCTGTTGGGTGTTTGAACCCATTCCAATCTACGCCACTTCGGTCGTTATCATTGTGCTCGAACTATTGCTTGTTTCGAATAAAAGCATCGTGCTTTTTCGCTTGCAAGAAGGGCAGCCACATTTTGGTGAGCTGTTGCAATATAACGAGATAATGGCGACTTTCGCTAGCCCGATTATTATGCTGTTCCTCGGCGGGTTCTTCTTAGCTATGGCGGCGACAAAGTACAGGCTGGATGTCAACTTAGCGCGCGTGTTGCTAAAACCATTTGGGCAAAACCCAAAGTTCGTTATGTTGGGTTTGATGTTGATCACCGCTGTCTTTTCCATGTTTATGTCAAACACCGCAACAACAGCGATGATGTTGTCGATTCTAACCCCTGTGATTGCGGTATTTGGACCTAAAGACCCCGGTCGAATTGCGTTTGCCTTGTGTATTCCTGTTGCCGCCAACATTGGTGGTATTGGTACACCAATCGGCACGCCCCCGAATGCTATCGCGCTGAAATATTTGGTTGGTGATAACTTAATTACGTTTGGTGAATGGATGGTCTTTGGCGTGCCATTCGTCATTGTGATGATGGCGCTAGCGTGGTTTCTGATTGGCTTTTTGTATAAAGCCGAGCAAACCACCATTGATCTGAATATTAAGAGCAAGTTTTTGAAAACACCAAAAGCGATGATTGTCTATGTCACCTTCGCAGGTACGATTATTCTCTGGTTGATGGGGTCAGCACATGGGATGAACTCTTACACAGTGGCATTAATTCCGGTCGCGGTATTCTCATTGACGGGCATTATCAACAAGGAAGATTTGAAGAAAATTTCTTGGGACGTGCTTTGGTTGGTGTCAGGTGGTATCGCTCTGGGTCTTGCTCTGGATAAAACAGGGCTTGCGAAGCTGGTGGTACACAGTATTCCGTTTGATCAGTTCTCGCCATATGTGGTCTTGTTTGGTGCGGCTTTCTTGTGCTTGTTAATGGCAAACTTTATGTCGCATACGGCCACTGCAAACTTACTTATGCCGATTATGGCTGCGCTAGGTACCTCGATGACTTCGTTAACGCCATTGGGTGGAGAAGTGACGCTGATCTTAGTCGTGACATTTGCCGCGTCACTCGGTATGTCGTTACCAATCAGTACGCCACCAAACGCGTTAGCTCATGCTACTGGGCATGTCGAAAGCAGCCAAATGGCTCGTATCGGTGCAGTACTGGGCGTGATTGGTGTATTACTTAGTTTTGTTATGGTTTGGATTTTACATACCGTTGGGCATATTGGGTAACCCATGTACGAAACGAAACTAGATGCGTTAGTACAACGCTATTTTAACCATCTTGAACGCCGATTAACGGTTTTATCCGGATCGGTGCTGATCGAGCAAGCTGGCTACAACGATCGGTTGTACTACGTGCTTTCAGGAGAGTTGGCTGGCTATTATGCGGAAGACGACAAGAAGCCAATTCAGGTATTTTCTGCGTCTCAAGGTGCGTTTATTGGCGTACATAGTTTCTTTTCTGGTACATGGACGGCCTCTTCGACAGTTATTGCTCAAACCGACGTTGAACTGGCTTGGATACAGCGTGATACGCCCGCGGTGGAAGAGGTGACATACGGACCATTGACGACACAATTTATGCCTGTGATGGTGAACGAGTTATCTCGGCGTCAACGGCGTGCAATGCAAGAGGCCTTGGCTAAAGAAAAAGCGTTACAAAAGCTGCATACCGCAGAGCAAATGACAACGTTAGGACAGCTTGCTGCGGGTATTGCTCATGAGTTGAACAATGCTATTGGTGTGGTAAGCAGTAAATCAGAGCGACTCGAGTCGGTCATCATGGAATTGCTTGAAGAAGTTCATCCGGAAGCTAGTCAGTTTTTTGATTTTGGTTTGATGCAAGGACAGAAAGTCTCTTCCAGCGAAGCGAGAAAGCGGGGGCGTCATTTCGAAAAATATTACGGCTTACCCAAGGATCTCGCGCGTGATCTCGCACGTGCCGTTCCAAATAATTTCCTGTCGGAGCATTGGTTAAAAAGACCCGAAGAAGCGATACGTTTCTGGCAAATGGGGCGAGACCTTCATGATTTGCGTATTGCCTCTAAACATACTGTTGGCATTGTACGTTCAGTGAAACAATTGGGGCGTACGGATATCGATTTGGATGAAGCGTTTAATATTAATGACTCAATCAATCGAGCGCTGGCCCTATTGCAAAGTGACTTAAGACGCGTGAGCGTACGTTTTAGCCCAGCGGAGTTGCCGGACTTTGTCGGCTCTCAAACCGAACTCGTCCAAGTTTGGGTCAATATTTTAAAGAATGCGTGTGATGCACTTGGTCAAACCGAAGAGCCGGGGATCGAAATACATACTCGAGAGAGTAAGGGGAAAATTTTGGTCACGATTGCTAACAACGGACCAGAAATCGATGAAGCGACACGCAGAAAAATTTTCCGGCCAAACTTCACCACTAAAAAGGGTGGGTTGTCGTTTGGTTTAGGATTAGGGCTGTCGATTGTGAAACGCATTATCGCCGGATATAACGGCTCTATTGTGGTAAAGAGCGACAGTGAAAAAACAATTTTTAGAATCAAGTTACCAGTAGAGGGTGAACATGGAGAAGCTTAATGTAATTTGCGTTGATGACCAACGAGAGGTATTAAGCGCGGTTCTACAAGATTTAGAGCCGTTACATCAGTGGTTGAATATCGAAGACTGCGAATCCGCAGGTGAGGTTCTAGAACTGATGGATGAGCTTGATGCAGAAGGCGAGATGATCGCATTAATAATTTCCGATCATGTCATGCCAGGTAAAACAGGAGTGGAACTACTGACAGAGGTATCACAAGACAGTCGTTTTGTTCGCACACGTAAAGTGCTTCTGACGGGGCAGGCGACGCACACGGATACCATTAATGCGATTAACTCCGCAGGTATTGATCGCTATTTTGAGAAGCCATGGCAAGCGAGCCAATTGATTGAGTGCGTTAGAAACTTGGTGACTCAATATATCTTTGATATGGGCTTAGATTACACTCAATATCACGAACACTTAGATCAGAGTGTTGTTTTTGAGCGCCTACGTTAATCAAGGCTCTCTAAGGTTGTTTTCGTCACGGCCAGTTAGTGTCTGAAATTTACTGTGAGTAGTTCAGCATGCTTAACGTGGCCGTGCGGAATAGCATTAATTCTGGGATTATTTCGCCGAAGAACGGTTTAGCTCAATGAATAGCGACTGGCACTGGCAACAGAGAGTGGTTTAGAGAACCAATAACCTTGCAAATAATCGACGCCCATCTCGGAAAAGAAGTCACACATTTTTGCGTCTTCGATGCCTTCTATCACCACTTCAATATTGTTTTCCTGACACATAGTGATAAGAAACTTCAAATACTCTTGAGAAGAGCGATTGGTCAGTGTCTTCCATGCCATCGACTTATCAATTTTGATTTGTGTCATCGGCAAGTCGAAGAAGCTATTTAATGAACTGTAACCAGAGCCAAAGTCATCGAGCGAGAGTGCAAAACCTAACTCCCTGAGCGTGCTTAGGGGGGCAATAGCCGTCTGGTTATTATCTAAAATAAACGTTTCTGTCAGTTCCAAAACAATAGACTCGGGGTCAACGCCTGCTTCATCCGCCATGGCTTTAATTCGCGTAGGGAATTCGCTGTTCATCAACTGAAGTACAGAAACGTTCACGTTAACACGAACTTGGTTTTGGTAACGTTCACGGTAGTTTTTGATGAATTCACACGCTTTGGCAAATACTTGATATCCTAGTTCGACGATCAATCCTTTGTTCTCTGCGACGGGGATGAATTCGTCAGGATAAATTTCGCCAAACTCTTTGCTACGCCAGCGCACTAGTGATTCGAAGCTCACCACTTTTGAGCTTTTGGCGTCAATAATTGGCTGGAACTTAACACTTAATGTCTGTTTTTCTAGCGCACTTTTAAGACCTTGCTCAATAAAGAAGTAGCGATCAACGGCATGCTGCGTCTTCTCACTGTAGACCGCGACGCGGTCTCTATTTTGTTCGCTCGCGTACTGACAAGTTCTTGCCGCTTTACGTAAAATTTCCTCTGCGGAGTGACTAGGATCAATACAAGGATACAAACCAATGCTAATGTTGCTACCTAGGTATTGGCCTTCTTCAATCACCGCTTCATGGTAGGTTTGTTTTAAACTTTCGGCGTAACTCTGTAGCGCTTCTATTGAGCACTCATCGTGAATCAAAATCGCAAAGTCATCATCATGCACGCGATACACCGAGCTGTTTGGAGAGGGCAAGTGACTGAGAGTTTGTAGCAACTTCTCTACTAACCCATCGACCAGTTCGCTTCCATATTGATTCAAGTAAGATTTGATGTCTTCGATCTGAATATAACAAATAGACGCGCAAGAATCGGTGGTACGTACACTGTCTTCGATATCCAGCAAGAGATGGGCGCGGTTAGCCATGCCTGACGCGTTGTCATGAAATGCAACTTGATGGATGTAACTTTCCATCAGCTTACGCTCAGAAATATCGCGATGGCTGCCAACCATGTAATGGCCATGTTCTGTTTCTTTGGTCATGGCTACGCCTTCTATCCAGACGTATTGTCCATTGGGTTTACGAACTCGGTAAGTGGTTGTAACCCTCGTATTGTTGGTCGTGATGTGCGCATCGACCCTTGTGGACAGCCTTTCTCGATCAAGAGGATGAACAAGTTCTAGCCACTGCTCTAAACTGATTCGGCCAGCGTTAATACCGAGCTGTTCATAGAAGCCTTTGTTGTAAAATACCATGGTACCAAACTCATCCATGTAGAAGAGGCCTTCGTTAAATACGTCGAAGATATGAATGAATCGTTCTTCAACGATTTTCAGGAACTCTCGGTCACTATCTGAGGCTTGTTGGTCAAATATGGTGGTCAAGATATTTCCTCCTCGAGCGTGTTAGCATCAGAGATGAGTGTGGGGGTTTGATAACATAGAGTTGATCTGTTGGCGTACATTACAATCACAAAAGTATCAGTTCAAATTGTTTGGCTATCATTTTATGCGCTACTAGGTTAATAACATACTAAGATTAGGCGGCTAATCATCGACATTTATAAAAAATAGTCAACAGTAAAAATCATTTATAAAATACAGTTATTGATGCTGTCCGCAATCTATAAATATTTATGAATAATTATCCTCAAGTTATTTTAAGACGTGTCGGTTAGAGGTTCTGTTCTTGAGTGTCATATCTGTATATTTGCTAGGCTAAAGACCATATTAACAAAAAGGGCTTAGTGATCGCGATGGGTTATTAATTGACAGGATGCTCATTAATAGTAATCAATTCTAATTTATTATCACGCCAATTAATCAAATCTCTTATAATACTGCCGTTAATATCGAGTAAGCTTTCTTTTTATGCAGTACGATCCAAAAAATTCAATCAAAATTGCGCTCGCTGATGTCGGCGTTGGTATGTTTGTTACCGCGATAGAGCACAACAAGCGCGTAAATTTAGCCAATGCAGGGCGGATATCTAGCCCAGAGGGCATTAAGAAGCTTACCGCGAGCGGCGTGAAGTATGTTTGGGTAGATCAAACATTATCTTCTCAGAAATGTGTCTTTAAGCCTGTGGATGAATCCATTGTTGCCGTAGAAGAGGAGCGAGAGCCCAAGTCCTCTGACTTTTCGAAGGTTCAACGCGCTTATCGCTCGAGAGATGTTCAACATAAACGAGCCAAAAAGCTAATTGCGGAAGCAAAAGATCTGGCGCAGAAACTATTGAATCAAACTTTTGAAGGCAAAATCATTGAAGTTGATGAGGTAGAAGCTTGGGCCGATGATGTCATTGAAAGCGTTTTTATCGACTCAGATGCGTTGCAATGTGTTTCTGCACTCCGAAAAAAAGACTCCTACTTGCTGGAACACTCCGTCAATGTGGCTTGCCTTTTAGTATCATTTGGTAAGTACTTGGGGTTAGATAAGCAGACACTTAAGCAGCTCGCTATTGGTGGCATCATTCATGATGTAGGTAAAATTAAAGTTGATGACAAGATTTTGCATAAACCAGCAAAGCTAACACCTGAAGAGTTTGAACACATGAAGCTACATCAAGTGTTCGCTGGTGAGATTATTCTCCATGTAAAGGGCCTTAGTGATGTGAGTCGCGATGTTTGTTTGATGCATCATGAGAAGTTAGATGGCAATGGTTACCCTAGAGGCTTGAAAGGCGATGAGATTCCGATTCACGGCCGCATGAGTTGTATTGTTGATATTTACGATGCATTGACGGCCGATCGCTGCTACAAAAAAGGCATGAGCTCAGCAGAGGCGTTTAAAATCTTGTTGAGTTTAACGCCATTTCATTTAGATGCAGACCTAGTCTACAAGTTCATTAATTGCGTTGGGATGTACCCAGTGGGCTCTATTGTTGAGTTGAGTGATGGGCGTGTTGGTATTGTTTGGTCCTCAAATGACTCTCAAGCTTTAAAGCCAGAAGTGAAGTGTTTTTACTCACGCAAATATCAGCGTTATATCGATGTGGCGATGGTCGATTTGAAAAATAGTCTACACAAAATAGAAAGAGCAGTCGCTCCGTCATCGTTAGAAATCGATCCCAAGCCTTTTTATGATTAAGAAAAATAAACATGCTTTACAACCTTGCATGCAGAGCGTATTTTGATTGCATAACTATCTATTAATGGTTTCTAAATTATGTAGGGATTAGGTGGTTATTAAAGAATCGAGTTTCATGGATGGAAACTGAGCTAGGAATATCTCAATAAAGATTGAGATACAACCCTCTACTTTTTGCGGGAAGGGATGCCAATGCAAATTGATACATGGATTTTTTACACTCTGGCCGTTTTGGTGCTTACTGCATCGCCTGGGCCAAGCTCGTTGCTGTGTTTAAGTAAAGGTGTGAGCAGTGGGTTTCGTATTGCCCTCATGACTGCGCTAGGCAGTTTATCAGCGATCACTATTATACTAACGCTTTCTTTTACCGGGTTAGGGGTTGTGATTGCCTCATCTGAGCTGGTCTTCAATATCATCAAATGGTGTGGTGCCGCTTATTTAATCTGGTTAGGCATTCAAGCGCTGCGCTCTTCTCAAACGGATTTTGACAAAACGGCAGCCGTCCAAAGCTCCTCGAATGCGCTCAGTGCGTTCACCAGTGGTTTTATTGTTGGCGCTAGTAACCCGAAAGCGATTGTCTTTTTTACCGCTTTGTTTCCTCAGTTCATTGATCCCTCTGCGCCTTTGTTGGCTCAATACGCGATTTTTGCATCTACATTTGTGGTGTTTGAGCTAAGTTGGCTAACATTTTATGCATTATTAGGTGTAAAAGCTTCAGACTGGCTGTTTGTCGCTGGAAGAGCCAAGTTGTTCAATCGCCTGACTGGCGGAGTATTTATTAGCGCGGGCGTCATGTTGTCGACGGCAAACCGATGAGAAAGCGCGTGTTCGGTGCATGGTTGGGTTATTTCAATAGCGTAAGTTGCAATAACCTAATTTAGCGTTAGCTTATTTCCATTATGGAAATAGACGTTTTGTTTATTTTCATTAGTGGCAACAGGTAAGCCGGAGTAAAATCACGTTACTCTTTAGGGGTAGAATCCATGTTTTATCTTGTGGGTTTGTGGTTACTTTTTCAGGGACATCTCAGATGAAAAGCCTTTCTGAACTACAACAACGTTTTCTAGACATTGCGACTGATGTTCGTCTTTCTCCAAAACAAAAGTCGAACTTTTTGGCCTTGGAGGCGGAAGCATGTATTCCTTACATGTCGATTTCCCCATCGCTAAGACAAGCAATGGATGAAGGAATCATCTGTGATATGTTTGAAGGCCATGCACCTTTCAAACCACGCTATGTGCTGCCTGATTACGCTAAGTTCCTATCGCAAGGCTCTGAGTATCTAGAGTTGCTTCCAGCTGCCGATTTCGATGATGCGCTGAATATGCTCACCATCATTTACCATCATGTTCCATCGGTAACGAATATTCCGGTGTATTTAGGTCAGTTGGATGATGTCTTGCTGCCTTACATAGGCGACCTAACAGAGAATCAAATTTACAAAAAGTTAAAACATTTTTGGATCATGTTGGATCGCACATTGCCAGATGCGTTTATGCACGTGAATGTCGGACCGACAGACAACATTATTTGTCGCACTATTTTAAAAGTGGACGCCGAGCTCAAGCAGATTGCGCCAAATCTTACGTTCATGTACGACGAGTCGGTCACGCCTGATGATTTACTTCGTCAAGCGACGCAGAATATTTGCGAGTGTAGTAAGCCTCATATTGCCAATTACCCTGTGCACTCGAAAGCCTACAGCGGTTCACGTTTTGGTATTGTAAGTTGCTACAATTCACTGCCACTGGCTGGTGGTTCAAACACGCTGGTGCGAATGAACCTAAAAGGAGTCGCAGAACGAGCATCGGATTGTAACGACTTCTTAAACAGTGTTTTACCTCTATACCATCAATTAATGGTTGAGTTGATGGACGCTAGAAGTACGCACTTGCATGAAAAGTCCAATTTCTTTCAAGGATTTTTGACGCAAGAAGGGTTGATTGAAGAGTCCCGTTTCGCACCAATGTATGGCATTTATGGTATGGCAGAAGCGGTGAATCTTCTGTTCGAAAAAGAAGGCCAAACGGGGCAGTACGGAAAAGATGAACGTGCGAATGCCTTTGCTCATGATGTTTCAGCCACACTGGCGAAACTAGTGGAGTCAACCCCAGTGAAATATGGTTTGGATGGCAAAGCGCTCTTACATGCTCAAGGTGGTATTAGCTTAGATCTTGGCGTTACGCCAGGTGTGCGTCTTCCTTATGGCACGGAGCCAGACCCTGTCACTTATGTACAAGCAACAGCTGAGCATCACCAGTATTATCGTGCAGGTATCAGCGATATTTTGACGATTGATGAAACGGTGAAATCAAACCCAGAAGCGATGTTCAATTTGTGCAAAGGGGCATTAAATGCTGGTTATCGTGAGTTTACCGCGAATGTGGCCTCAAATGATTTGATTCGCGTTACGGGATACATGGTCAAACTTTCTGATATCGCAAAATATGATGCAGAAGGTTCGAGAACCAATACGACGTTTCTGGGAGTAGAGGCGGCAAAAAATACTGGGATTTTAGACCGCTCACCACGTGTGGTGAGTCATGAAATGACACCGACCTACACGCAGGCGTAAAGGTCGGTTTAGGAAAGAACAAGATGTCTAGACGAAGTGGAAGCCTTTTGGCAAAAGTCACTCGTATCCTTCCTTTCTCTTGTGTTGATGGGCCAGGAAATCGTCTAGTCATCTTTCTACAGGGTTGTAACTATCAGTGTTTGAACTGTCATAACCCTCATACAATAAACCATTGTAATCACTGTGGTGATTGTGTGAGTGAGTGCCCGGCAGACGCACTGAAGTTCGACGAAAACAACAACGTTGTTTGGCTTAAAGAGGAGTGCACCCACTGCGATCATTGTATAGAGATATGTCAGAACCAATCTAATCCAAAAATTGCTGACTACTCTGTGGTAACAATGCTCGATTTGATACGCAAGCATCGCTTTTTCATCAGTGGTGTTACAGTATCCGGTGGGGAATCTACCTTACAACTTCCTTTCATTATTGAGCTGTTTAAAGGGATGAAGCAAGATCCTGAGTTACAGCACCTTTCTTGTTTCATCGACAGCAATGGCTCTTTATCAGTGACAGGTTGGCAGCGTGTGCTTCCTTTTCTGGACGGTGCGATGATCGATTTGAAATCGTGGCAGACAGAGACGCACCAGTGGCTAACTGGGCGTGATAATCATCGTGTATTCAAAACGCTTCAGTACCTTGCAAAGCATGAAAAATTGTATGAAGTTCGGTTACTGCATATTCCAGGGAAAAGTGATTTAGATATAGAAATCGTAGCGATTGGGCGCTATTTGAGTACTTTACCTAAATCGGTGCTTATCCGTTTAAATGCATTTCAACATCACGGAGTCATGGGGGAGGCGCTAACCTGGGATGCGTGCTCTCGCCATGATATCGAACGCTTAAAATCAGAACTTTTACGTTACGTGAGTAACCCCATCGCAGTGCCGACTGTACTCACGTAATGCAGTTTTGATTCGTTATCTTACTCACGCATCGCACGCGTCTAGCATGGCACAGGCATCGAGCAATTGTTTTTGTAGCCATTTTAAAGCCGGATCGTTCAAGCTCGCTTTGTTCCAAACGAGGCTGTAGGCTACCTGTCCATAATCGAATGGAAGGGATTGTTCAACCAAGCCTTTTGCTTGCATGGCCGCCCTTGCCCAAAGTTTGGAACAGGTGAACAAGTAATCTGAGTGCTGACACATCACTGCAGCTGAACCAAAATCCGCTACACGCATAGCCATATTTCGCTTCGAGTGCCTTTGTGTGAGGTTCTGCTCGAAATAAGGTTGTGAGAGATCTTTATCATGAATCCCAATGTGTCTTGCACAGAGGTAGCTTTCAACAGACAAAGGCTGTTTAGAGAGTGGATTTGATGATCCCATTAAACAAACCATTTCGTCTTTCAGAATGGTTTGCCATACCAAGTCTTTGTTTTGCGTGGGCGGCTGACTAAGATCGTGTGGAAGCAGCAAAAAGTCCACTTGGCCTCTTACCAACGCATCGAAACTCATTTCCTCTTTTGCATGCACATTCAAATGTGCATGATTGCCGAGTTGCTGAGATAAATGCTGTAGAACTGGCGCAAAAAGCTCAAACGAACTTTCGCGCATAGCTAATGAGAAACTGCCCTGATAGTAAGCTGGATTAAATGAGCCCTGATGTAATAATCCATTCATGCTAGAGAGTATGCCATGGATCGAGGGGCCAATGTGCAGCGCAAATGCCGTTGGTACCAAGCGAGTACCATCGCGATAGAAAAGGTCATCTTTCAGCGTTTCACGTAATTGCCCAAGTGTTTTACTGACGCTCGAAGGTGTTACACACAGGCGCTCTGCGGCAAGCGTAACACTGTGAGTGGTTAACAACATATGCAATACAGTGAGATGTTTTAGGCTAATGCGTGAAAGAGCAATGTAGTCCATAAATATCATGGTTTCTTATGATTTTTGGCAGTATATCAGGATGAAACAAATTTTTACTATTGTTTATCTCGTAAATGAGCATCTTTCGCTTTGAGCTCAATGTATTTAACGTGTTGCGTAAAAATAATTTGAGCTTTGTAAGAGTAAAGAACTCTCTTGGATTTGTTAGGTCTTTGGCGTTTTTCTTTCTTCAATTTTAGAATTTCTATTTTATTTATCTTTCTAGTGCGAGGGCTGAATAGTTTGTGTACGAATGAAAGCCGTCATTACCTATTAAAAATAGCCATTGTGTTGTTGATTGTTTGGTGATTTACTCAAGATCCTTAAGTAACAGAGGTATAAATAATTAATGGACGACCCCTTTAGTCGACAGAACCCTTCACCGTATGTCTTCCCATCACTGGAGGCGTACTCATGTTAGAACTTTTCATGCAACCAGAGGCTTGGGCGATTTTTGCCACTTTGTTTGCGCTTGAAGTTGTCTTAGGCGTTGATAACGTCGTTTTTATCTCCGTCCTATGTGAAAGATTGCCACTGCATCAACGTAAACTGGCAAGAAACCTTGGCATCGGCCTTGCCGTTATTGCTCGTATTGCATTGGTTTTTTCTATCTCTTGGATTATGCAGTTGACTCAACCACTGTTTTCCGTCGTAAACCAAGCGTTTACCGGAAGAGACGTGATCATGATCGCGGGTGGTGCATTCCTATTGGCAAAAAGCCTGAAAGAGTTGTGGAGCTGGTTAAATCACAATGAATCTGGCCACTCGACTCATGCTCGTACTGGATTAGCGGTAGTGCTGCTGCAGATTGTTGCTGTGGATGCGGTATTCTCAATGGACTCGGTGATAACCGCCGTCGGTTTGACAAGTGATGTCCCGCTTATGGTCGCGGCGATTGTCTCGTCTGCAATCGTGATGGTAATGACTGCTGAAAAAATCAATAATCTGGTGACGCGCTATCCCGGCTTTAAAACGTTGGCACTGCTGTTCCTCGTTTTATTGGGTGGCTTATTGATGGCAGAAGGCTTCGCAATTCATATCAATAAAGGTTATGTGTACTTTGCGATGGCATTTGGTTTGATTCTGGAACTTTGTCATATCCAGCTAAAAAACAAACAGCGTCCTAGCATTAAGCGTCTTCGTCCGTTGCGAATTCGAGCAACGAGATTAGACGTTCGTCAATAATAAACGACATTGCCGCTCACATGAGCGGCATTTTTGTATCTTGTATCGTCTATTTTAATTCTCGTTTTGCTTCGTTGTCGTCTCGATAAAAAATCGCATTTGTTGTTGTGTCGCAGATTTTTTATATAGAGCGCCCAACTAACACGAGTGAACGAAAATAATGAATAAAATGATCGATGCGTTAGCAACCAATGGCTATTACATCTGGGATGATTTTCTTTCTGAACAAGAGGTGGCTCAACTGCGAGATTGCATTCCAAGCAACTGGAAAAAAGCACGTATTGGTCGTAACGATGATGTTACTCGTATTGAATCTATTCGTAGTGACAAGATTCAATGGTTATCGCCAAATATGGGGCATGCTGTTACTTCTTACTTGGATAAAATGGAAGAGATCCGCCAAGAAGTGAACCGTCACTTGTTTCTTGGACTTTTTGAGTACGAAGCTCATTTTGCCAAGTACGAGAAAGGGGACTTCTACCAAAAACATTTAGATTGCTTCAAAGGTAACGAAAACCGTCGATTGACGACCGTTTTTTATATGAACGAATCCTGGACGGAAGAAGACGCGGGTGAATTAGTAGTATACGATTTGAATGACAATAAAATTGCAACCATTCCCCCATGCTCAGGGCGTTTGTTCGTATTCTTATCAGAGCAGTTCCCACATGAGGTGTTACCAACCAATGCCGAGCGTTTTAGTATCGCTGGTTGGTTCAGAATCAATGGTGTGCGAGATAATTTACTTGATATTGCTAGGTAGCTATTTGTCGGCCTAGTCTTATCATCCTAAAAAGGGGGCGTGTGTTCGCCCCTGTTTTGATTAAACGTCGGTTGAGAGTTCGTAACACTCTGTCATGTTTCGTTCTAATACCGCATAAACGTTAGAGCAGAGCTCCTCTTTGGCTATTTGCTCACCCATAATGTCGGCGATCTGTGTTTGAGTCATTCGTCCTCGATAGGGGCGATCTTGAGACAGGGCTTGGAAGACATCCGCGACAGCAATGATACGCGATGGAACATCGAGCTCGTCGCCTGTTTTGTGATAGGGATAGCCCGAGCCGTCTAAACGTTCATGATGATTGGAAGCCCACTCCGCTATTTTCGCGTTAGGGAAGACCTTATGCAATGCGAGCTGAGTATCAATGGTATGGCGTTTAATGCGTGTGTACTCTTGTTTGTTTAGAGAGCCTTCTTTGTGAAGGATTTCATCTGGTGTTTTTAACTTTCCAATATCATGCACCAGCCCCGCAATATATAACATTTCTTGGTCGTGCTCGTTTAGCCCAAGCTTAATTGCTAGATAACGAGATAATTCCGCTACTTTTTGTGAATGTTGATAAGTGAACGGGCTCTTTGCATCGACAATTTGAGCGATAAACATTCCCAAACTGTTCATATCTTGGATGGTTAATTGTTTTTGAAGCCAATCAATGCTTTTAAAATTTAGGCCTATGGTTTCAATATTTTCCGACTCCATCGCGAACCAAAACGCGTCGGTCATGACGAGTTTAACCATTGCTTCGGCCATGCTTGGATTAAACAAGGTTCCAACGTTTGCCATGATGCACTCAGCAATCAATTCCTCATGAAGCGTGACAATGTCACAGTGGCAGTTCATGACGTATTTTGAGCGCATAAAATCAAGGCGGTCTGATAAGTAGAGCAGGGCGGCCACCTCTTTTTCAAAAGGCGGTAAATCGAGCTCTTTTAGTTCGCTCCAATGTGTATGGTGGTAAAGAACTGGTGTCGCAAATTGGCGCAACAAACGACACTGCTTGAGGCTTCGGTACCCTCTTAAGCAGTGTGTTTTCACGTCTTGTGGCACCAGCTCTCCAAGTAACATTTTATGTTCTTGTGTTTCGGAGACTCCACAGTCGTGGATCATACCCGCGAAGTAACAAAACTCCGCTTTTTCTGGCTCCCAACCCATGACGCGAGCACATTGGTAAGCGATATAAGCGACACGATGGCTGTGGTGAGTATCGTCAACACCGACATAATCGAGTGCTCGAGCAACCCAGATAAGTGCTTGTTTTAGATCGACTTCAAAGCCCGTGTCCGTATGGGAATGGCAAGAATGATTCATGGTTTATACCGACATTGCTAATTAGCCCACGCGAAACCCAAATCAGAAGGTGATAGGAAAATTGGGTACGACAGCGAATAGACCCCAAAAAGGTGGGCGTTTAGACGTAGTTTTAATTATGGGGCGGATAATAATCCTAGTTGCATAACAATATCACCTGAAGCTCATGATTAAGAGTCAGTTATTTGAACTAAGTATTAGTTTTGAAAGATTATTGTTGCTTTTATTGACTTATTTGAAAACGACAATAAATCATGATGTAACGCATTCTTATTTGTATTTTTATAAGTGATGTTCGGATTAGATTACTGATATACCGTACAGTTATGTGATTAAGCAGAATCCATATTTTTGAGTTTGTATGAATGATAAGGCACCTTCAATAACCACTTTATGATCGGCAAAGCCGAAGGGGGGTGAGTTATTAAGGTAACGCTAATGGAAAGTCATAAAAAATAATTTTCTCTACAGCTCACATGGTGTGGGGAGATCAAGATAACGGTATTGCTCCCTCAGCAGCATTTATGTGTTGATGAAATGACTTAATTAAAAAATGTGTGATTGCAAAGTAAGCATAGGTGATAAAAGTAGCTAGAATGATAGCTCTAAATGAAAAGGATTTCGTATGTTGAAGCATCGCTTATATCGGACTTACACCGCAGGGCTAAAAATAGCGGCTCTTATCCTTCCTATGCCGAGACCAACCTTGTTTTCCGGGCCCGGTTCGGTGAATGAGCTATTAGAATCGATGACCGAACTGGGATTTAAACGCGTCTTATTAGTTACCGACGAAGGGTTAGTCCAAGTCGGTATTGTCGATAAGGTGCTCAAGGCGGCAGCACAACTCGATTTACAGTTAGATGTTTTCTCGAAAGTGCAGCCCGATCCTACCTATGATCAGGTAGAAAGCGGTCTAGAGGCTTACCATCGTTTTCATTGTGAGGGCATATTAGCTTTGGGTGGTGGCTCGGCAATGGACTGCGCAAAGGTCATTGCTGCGAAAGTTACCAATAAACGGCCAATAAAAAAGTTAGCTGGGCTATTGAAAGTATGGCGAATGCCAGCGCCTCTGTTTGCTATTCCAACGACCGCAGGAACAGGAAGTGAGGTCACCATCGCCGCGGTCGTATCAGATCCCTCCTCACACATTAAAACCCCTTTGATGGATCCAAAGTTGGTGCCACTAATGGCAGCTTTAGATGCGAACTTAATGATTGGTTTACCTCCTAAGATCACGGCTGATACTGGCGTTGATGCATTAACTCACGCTATTGAGGCGTATGTGTCGAGAAATGCTACTCAAGAAACTAGGGCTTATTCTGTTGCCGCCATTAAGTTAATTTTTAAGCATCTTCCTCGGGTCGTAGCACAAGGGGATGATGTTGAAGCTCGACATAAAATGGCCATGGCATCCTACTACGCAGGTTTAGCATTTACGAAAGCGAGTTTGGGTTATGTTCATGCGTTTGCTCACACATTCGGTGCGAAATATGGAATACCTCATGGCATGGCAAACGGATTAGCCTTGTTACCTGTGCTGCGCTTTTCATTATCAGAGATAGAGCCTCAACTAAGAAAACTCGATGCGTTGACGGCCGAAGGGCAGTCAGGTGAGGCGAGTGCTCAACACTTTTTGACGCATGTGGAGTCTTTGTTTGCAAGCATTGATATTAAGCAGACAAGTGCACTCATTCAGCGCGAAGATGCTGATGCGCTTGTAGATTTAATTCTGAAAGAGGCGCACTGGAATTACCCTGTCCCTAAGTTCATGAGCAGGGAAGAATGTACTCAGCTATTGTTGGATATTAGTGGTGTGTAAGTTTTTATTTACACTTGTGGTTTTTTATCCTTACACTTTGCTTGATCTTCTGCTGAAGATCCTACAATATCGACAGCATTACAAATATGGTATTGGTTTCGGTACGCCGTTACCCGATTTAATACCGATACTTCCTAATAAAGTGTAAAGATAAATATACAATGAGTCGTTCTAAAGTATTCGGTAGTACTCTAATTATCGCGGGAACTACAATAGGTGCTGGCATGCTAGCCCTTCCACTTGCCTCTGCCGGCATTGGTTTTTCAACTTCAATCATCATCATGCTCAGTTTATGGGCTCTGATGGCTTTCACTGCCTTACTCATGCTAGAGCTTCATCAGCATGCAGAAAGTAGTGCAACTCTTCATACTTTAGCGAAACAGATCTTGGGCCAAAAAGGCAAGTGGGTGGCAAGTTTTGCGATGTTGTTTCTGTTCTACTCATTGTGTGCAGCGTACATCGCTGGCGGTGGTGCTCAGTTCGGAGACCGCCTTGCACAATGGTTTGACCTTGATATTTCAGGGCCTACATCAACGATAATCTTTACCTTGATTGTGACTGTAGTTGTGACAGTTGGTACAGGTACGGTCGATAAAGTTAACCGAGTGTTGTTCGCGATGAAACTTGTTGCGATGGTTGCTGTGCTTTCTTTTCTTGCTCCAAACGTTACGGAATCTTACTTATTGAGTATGCCGATTGAGCAAGGTCTTATTGTAGCGGCGATTCCTGTTATCTTTACTTCGTTTGGTTTTCACGGAAGCATTCCGGCAATTGTGAATTACTTAGATGGCGATACTTCTTCTTTGCGCAAAGCCGTTATTATTGGCTCGACGATCCCGCTCGTGATTTACATCTTTTGGCAGATCGTGACATTGGGTGTGGTTAGCCAAAGTACGCTTATTGAAAACGGCGGGTTGAGCGCGCTTATTGGTCAACTATCGCAGACGGTGCACCAATCAAACTTAGGCAACATTGTCGGTGTATTTGCTGATTTGGCACTGTTAACGTCATTTCTTGGTGTGAGTTTGGGCCTATTCGAATTTTTGGGTGATACCATCAAAGGGAGCAACGATAAGCCTAATCGCTTGGTTGCGGCACTCGTGACGTTTACCCCACCGCTGGGCTTCGCACTTTTTTACCCTCAAGGCTTTATTATGGCTTTGGGTTATGCAGCGATTGCATTAGCGATTTTAGCCATCTTTTTACCTCTGGTTATGGTGATCAAGGTTCGTAAATCGGATGATTTTACAGGAGAGTACCGAGTAGCTGGTGGCCAAGGCGCATTAGTGATAACGGGTATCGCTGGCACAGGTATCGTATTAGCTCAGCTGTTAATTACGCTGGGTGTGCTTCCTGCTCTGGGCTAGTTGTTTAGAACGTTCTCTGAATAACCTCTAGTTACTGAATCCATCGTAATCAATCAGTATTGTTAAGCCAACGAGTTTCGCTCGTTGGCTTTTTTAATCTGGATCAAATTACCGTAAGATATTCGGTGAAAAAATTGGTAGAAATGTGCTTTTATTTCGTACACTTAAGTTGTGGTATATCGATAATTTAAGTGGAGAAAACCGCTCAAAATACCATTGAATTTACAACACAATGAGCTTCTCTTGTTTCTCTGCTTGGGTGTGGAGGTGAAGTATGGCGCACCGGAGTTTTTACCCGTTTGCAAAACCGCTTAATGAGCAACTGCAAACGCTAAAGGGCAGGATGCAGGCGCACTTGCCGTGTATTGATAGGGTGTCATTTGCTAAATATCACCCAGACCAAGATGTGCTCAAATCATTTGCAGAAAGTGAGTTCGACACTTGGTGTTTAGCCCACCATGAGTCAGCATTCCGTAAACTCCACCACCTCAATATTGCCTCCAAAAACGCGATTCCTCGCATCGTCGAAGATCTTCACGATATTAATCACTGTCCTCGGGTTCAAACCTTACTCAAACACGGATACCAGTCGTCGGTTGCGATTCCTTGTTACGACAATAAAGCATTTACTGGCTTTGTGTTCTTAAATTCCACTCAGCCCAATGCATTTAGCTTAGAAGCGTTGAATAGTCTTAAACCTTATTTCGAAATGATTCAATTTGCGGTTGAATCAGAAGACCACGTCGTTAGCGCGATAGAAACGTTGGCGAACCGAATGCAATGTATGATGCCAGGCTACTCCCCTGAGTTTTACGCGCATACCAAACGAATGAAGTACTACAGCCAAGTCATCGCAACGCAGTTAGCGGATCGTTATCACCTGAATGATGAAATGGTCGAAGATATTGGTATTTTTGCTCAATTCCATGCGCTCAGTGATATTCAGCTGCCAGTTGAAATTGCTAGTCGCCGAACAAATTATACTCAAGAACAAGAGGCGATATTGATTCAACATATTGAGCGTTGCATCGACTCGGCCGATGACATAGTGGCTCGTATCGGAAATCCGGTTCACCCGAGTGTGACTTTGTTTTTGCAGATGGTTACTTATCAATACGAAAACTTAAATGGTACTGGTTATCCGTATGGTTTAACCAGTGGCGATATACCAATAGCCGCGCAAATTACGGCTGTCGCGAATGCCTTTGATTTTATGACGACGCACCATCCGTACAGACAAGCGTGGTCCATCCCATACGCATTGTTAGAACTTGAAAAATGGGTATATCAGGGATGGTTATCTCGAGAATGTGTTAATGCTCTGCGAGAGCATCAAGGTTATATAAAGCAAATCATCCACAAATATCCGGAGCACTATACAGGCTTGGGGTTAATGTGAAGAGCAGTAACGAAGTTGAAATGTTGACGAGGAGGAATATTTAAACAATACTGTTTTTATATACAGTGATAAGTTTGGAGGTGAAGTATGTTGTGGGAAACCCTTGAAAGAGTAAACCGCTTACGCCAACAAGCACTTGCAAATCCTGAGTTTGTTGAGTCAGCAAAAGAGCACGAACAAGCACTTCAGGAGCAAGAATACCATTATCAAACGAAGAAAAAGCGTTCAGCCAAAGACAAACAAGGTAAAAAGTCGCTGGCCGATATCTATAAAGAAGTAGAGTTTGGCGCTGACGCTCGTCATTAATTTATTCACTGCGGCATTTCTCATTTCTTCATGCGCCGCAGTATTCATTCAAATTTATGCGAGGGCAGTGGTAGACCGCTGCTCTCGTTGACCTGCCGACAATCCACTAATGAAGTCATCCGCAACAAATAATCATTAACGCTTAGTAATTCTCTCAATGATTTTGTTGATGTAATGATAATGACAACGGTTTGCATTTGTATCTTTGTTGTTATATAAAACCTCCCTTATTAATCGTTCTGTTGAATAAGAACGGCAAACGTGATGAACGAATGAAAGCGATTGATTAGCTTTCATTTGTGAATGGCTATTAGGTGAAGTAGGGATGTTGGAAGCTAAAGCACTCCAGTTTGAGATTGAAGGCAAGTCATTGCTAAAAGCGTTTGATGTGACATTTGAACCTGGGAAAACATACGCTCTTGTTGGGCACAATGGTTCAGGAAAATCCACATTGTTAAAGTTGCTGGCACAGCAACAGCCATACACCGCTGGTGACGTGGTTCTGCATGGAACGAGCATTAACGATCTCTCAGCGAAAAAATTCGCCCAACACATTGCCTACTTGCCTCAGCATCTTCCGGTGACCGACAGTATTTTAGGTCGAGATTTAGTCGGTTTTGGTCGTTACCCATGGCATGGTTTACTTGGTCGTTTGAGCAAGAAAGATCATGACATTGTTGAAGAATCAATGGCGATGACAGGAACACTAAAATACGCAGATCGCTTAGTTGATACTCTATCTGGAGGGGAGCGCCAACGAGTGTGGCTAGCCATGCTATTAGCGCAAAAAACTGAGTATTTGCTTCTTGATGAGCCTTTGTCTGCGTTAGATATTAGCCATCAAGTCGATATGTTGAAGCTCATCTCTAAACTCAGTAAAGAGTTGGGTTTGGGCGTTATTATCGTATTGCACGACATCAACTTAGCGGCGCGCTTTTGCGATCATATCGTTGCATTACATCAAGGTGATTTGATTGCACAAGGCAATGTTGAACAGGTGTTTACTGAACCTAAGCTAAGGGACATATACGGGATAGAGATGAAGATCTCTGACCACCCTGCGGGTTATCCGGTGGCGATGCCAAGCTAGAGGTTGAATAATGAGCAGTACAAACACTCGACTTAAGCATTTCTCTTTCGCTCTCTCACTTAGTGCGCTTTTGGTCAGTTCCTTTCAAGCAGTAGCTGAGGCGTCACCTCGGGTGATGTCGGTTGATTGGACACAAACTGAAACGATGTTGGCGTTAGGGGTCGTGCCCGTAGGCGTCGCTCAAGGGCAAGATTACGATGCTTGGGTAAAATCGCCACCGTTACCACCTCAAACTAAGGATGTAGGGTTAAGAACTCAACCCAATATAGAGCGTATTTACGAGCTCAGACCTGACCGTATTTTTATTGCCCCGTATTTCTCCTCAATGAAGCATCGCTTAGTCGATATTGCCCCCGTTACCACGATTGACTTATATGAAAGCGGGATTACAGATTGGTCGGTACTTACTCGTTTCACTCGGAGGTTTGGTGAAGAGCTAGGAAGAGAAGCGGAGGCTGAGGCACTTATCCAACAATATGAAGAACGTTTCTCTTTACTAAAACAGCGCATAAACAAAGGCCAGCCGCCGCTTTTAATGATTCAGTTTATGGATACGAAGCACGTTCGTGTTTTTGGTCAGAATAGTCTTTACTCTCAGGCTATCGAAAAGATTGGGCTGAGTAATGCGTGGAACGAAGAGACGAATAGCTGGGGCTTCAGCTTGGTCGGCATCGATAAGTTAGCAGGTATAAGAGCCCAAATTGTTATCGTTGAGCCATTGCCTCACGGTGGCGAAAAGCGGCTCTCTCAAGATCCGTTTTGGCAATACGTTGTTCAACAGTCTGGTGAGAAGGTCATGCAAGTCGCGCCTGTTTGGAGTTTTGGTTCTATGCCTTCAGCGCTTCGGTTCGCGGAGTTAGTTACGGCGAGTAAGGTCGAGGAGTTAGAACAATGAAAGCCATGCCTTTAAGCCTTGTGGTGTTACTTTCGGCATTTACCTTTTCTATTGGTGCTTTCCAATTGTATCAAGCAAGTTCATTCTCACTGGCTCTTAGCAGTTTATGGAAACCTAACTTTCAATCTATCGATTCCGTCTTACTTCACTTTAGCTGGTGGCCTCGAGTCTTCACCACGATTATATCTGGTGCTGGATTAGCGGTTGCTGGGGTATTGATGCAGCAAGTTCTGCGTAACCCTCTCGCTTCACCCACGACACTTGGTGTGGCGAGCGGTTCAAGTTTTGCTTTGATGTTAGCTACGCTATTTGCACCTTGGATGTTGGATATTGCGCCTAATTTGGTTGCTCTCATCGGCGGTGTGATATCGATGGGGTTGGTGATACTGTTGTCATGGCGACGAGCGTTATCTCCAACGGTTGTCGTCGTTTCTGGGTTAGTGATAAACCTGTACTTTGCATCATTAAGTACGGTTATTCTGATGATGAATACCGAAAAGCTGAATGGATTAATGATATGGGGAGCGGGCTCGCTTGTTCAAAGCGGATGGGGAGATTTCTCGTATCTTGCACCTCGAATCGCACTTGCCACGGTTATCGCATTTGTGTTTGCAAAGCCGTTAAGTCTGTTAGAACTCTCCGAGCAAGGTGCCAAGAGTTTAGGTGTCTCGCTAGCCAAACTGCGCTTTGTCTGTATTGGGCTTGCGGTACTAATCACTTCTTGGGTCGTTTCTGCAGTAGGAATTATCGGTTTCATCGGGTTAGCAGCGCCTGCGATTACTCGATTGATAGGTATCAATAAAATCCAGCATAAGCTTTGGGTATCAATGCTGATTGGTGCCATGTTATTGACTTTAACCGATTTGGTTATTCAGCAACTGCCGGGGCTAATGGCGAGTTTTATACCAACGGGAGCAGCAACGGCTGCATTGGGCGCTCCGCTACTGTTATGGTTGTTACCTCGCTTATCACAAAAGACGCAGGGCCATACTCAAACAGTGTTAACTCGACACCGTCAACATGTTTACAAGCTAAACCCTAAAGCGATCTCATTGGCGTTGATCGGCACGTTAATTTCCGTTGTTCTTTTTGCCACGGTTGCTGTGCAAAATGAAGGGTGGACAAACTTATTTTCTAGCCAAAATTGGATTTTTTTGGAATGGCGCGCACCTAGATTATTTGCAGCAGCAATTGCGGGGGCAATGTTGGCGATTGCTGGGACCATGATTCAACGCCTAAGTGGAAACCCAATGGCCAGTCCTGAAGTGATCGGTATCAGTTCAGGGACAGCGATGGGATTGATCATCGCGATGTTTACTGGGTTTGGTTCGTCAATTTTCACTCTTTCTCTAGGCGGGCTCGTAGGCGCATTAGCGACGGTATTGGTCATTGTGCTGCTAAACCGTAAATCAGGTTTTCAGCCGGAGCGCATTTTGTTGACTGGTATTGCTATTACCGCACTGATGAATGCGATACAGAGCTTTATTCTAGCCACTGGTGACCCAAGAAGTTATCAAGCATTGGCTTGGTTGTCTGGGTCTACCTACTATGTTTCGGTTGAAACGTTACTCCCATTGTCTTTATCTGCGCTTGTCTTTATAGGGTTGAGTTTTCTCTGCGTAAGATGGCTAGATATTCTTCCTGTTGGCGCCGCTTCCTCTAAAGCACTTGGGATTCGCGTTGATCGTTCGCGCGCGATACTGCTGCTTTTAGTTGCTTGTCTCACGGTCAGTGCGACATTGGTTGTTGGTCCTATTAGCTTTGTTGGGTTACTGGCTCCGCATTTAGCTCGCTTATTTGGCTTTAACAAAGCGTCACAACACATGTTATGCGCCGCGATATTGGGTTCCGGCGTGATGTTGTTGGCCGATTGGTTGGGACGACAAGTTCTTTACCCACAAGAAATACCAACAGGGCTGATGGCGTCTCTCATTGGCGGTTTGTATTTAATGTGGGGTTTACGCCGTTTATAGATACGAGCTAAGCATCAACGAAGAAAGTACTTATACAACAAACAAGCACTCGCAGTGGTAACCTATGCCACTGCGAGTGCCTTATGCAAAAAACTCTGGTTTGTCTTTATGGAAACAACTGGCGATGCCGTAACTCGCTTTTCTTTCAGCGTTCGCTGAAGTCATGAAGGCTTAGTTTGGCTGCCGACAAAAAAGGAGAATAATATGACTCGGCAGTTTATGCTGACACCAACGTCAATGGCGGTTTTATTAGCTTTATCAACGCCAAGTGTCTTGGCTCAGGAAGATGAAAATATAGTCGTGATTGGACAGCAGCAAGACAGTGCAGTTGGTCCTGATTTTAGTTATCTTGGAGCGAAGAGTCGGGCAGCGACAAAAACTGATATTGCCATCAATGAAACCCCAAGAGCGGTATCTGTTGTTACGCGAGAACAAATGGATGATCGTGCCTCTATTAGCATTTCTGACGCGCTACAGTACACACCAAGTATTCAAACTAATTATTTCGGCGAAGATAACAAGCAAGATTGGTTTATTATTCGTGGTTTTAAACAGGCGAACAGCGGGCTGTATCAAGATGGTACCCGTTTATATTCTTCTGGTTTTTATAGTTGGCAAATAGATCCGTTTGCTTTGGAAAGGGTTGACGTTTTACGTGGTGCCGCTTCTGTTCTTTATGGGCAAAATCCTCCAGGTGGGGTCATTAATGTCGTCAGTAAGCGACCTCAATTTGATGGGGGCTCAGGGCTTGTATCTTTGGAGTACGGATCTGAAGACCGTAAACAACTTTCTCTTGACGTAAACTCTGAGGTGAGTGAGCAGTTGGCTTTCCGCTTTCAAGGGTTAGCGAGAAAAAATGGGACGAGAATTAGTGGGGTGGAAGCAGAGCGCATTCTTTTCTCTCCATCAATGACTTACAAATTTACTGAGACGTCTGAAATTACCTTTTTAATGAGCTATCAAAAAGACGACTCAGATCCTTATCTGCAATTTTTGCCAGTTGAAGGAACGTTAACGCCAAACAAAAATGGAAAGATCAGTGATAGTTTAGCGATAGGCAATCCCAACTGGGAGACGTTTGAGCGTGATCAGGTGTCTTTAGGCTATGAGTTTTCTCATGCATTTAATGATACCACTTCGTTTGTTCAAGCTGCTCGTTACAGTGAAATGGATGTTAAGTTGAGACAAATGTATTCGTACGTTTACTCGGCTGATGTACCTGGGTTGGGGCCGATTTTAGATCCATCAAATGAACGCAAGACCATACTTCGGGGCGCTTCAACAGAAGATGGATCATCCGATGCTTTTAATATTGATAATCGTTTGATGCACCAAGTAAATTGGGGAAGCGTTGAGCATAACTTGATGTTGGGTTTAGATTTTCAAATGATCAGTATCGATGGTAAGGACTTTGCGAATGATCCTATCGTTGCTGATGGTAATGCGCTCTTAAACACACCAATGGGAGCTTTGCCTGACCCTAGATTTAATGTATTTAATCCCACTTATTCGGATAATATAACGTTACTCGATCCGAATACGCTACAGCCATTGAGCGAAACCGATAAGCAAAGAACGAAAGTTGAGAACCGACAGCTCGGTGTCTATTTTCAAGATCATATGCTGATTAACGATAAATGGACAATGTTATTGGGTGCGCGTTACGACGATACAAGTAATGAAGTACATAATGTTACCACGGGTGCTCGCACGAAAGTCGATAATGGAGAGTGGACGTTTAGCGTGGGAACGGCTTATATTTCTGATTCTGGCTTCACGCCATATTTTAGTTACTCTCAGTACTTTGATCCAATTATTCAAGAAGACAGCAATGGTAAGCCAGCGAAGCCGGAAAGCGGTGATCAATTTGAAATCGGTGTAAAATACCAACCGGATTCATTCGATGGCTATTTCAATATCGCAACGTATCGGGCAACAAAAGAAAACTTGGCTCGTATCTACTTGAGTGAATTGACGCAAATAGGAAAAATAGAAAATAACGGCGTTGAGTTTGAAGCTGTAGCCAATGTGACACCTTCTTTAACATTAATCGGAAACATAGCCTATGTTGATGCAGAGATAAAAGAAGACGTCAATAAGACATGGGTTGGCAAAACACCTTCTCAAGTCGCGAATACCGTATCATCAGCTTGGGCACATTATCGTTTCTTTGATGGACCTCTTGATGGCTTTGCTGTTGGCTTAGGTGCGCGCTATACAGGTGAGTCATACGGAGATAATGAAGAGAGACTAAAAGTACCAAGTTACTTTTTAATGGATGCGACGGTCAGCTATCGCATTGGAGATTACAAGCTACAAGTCGCAGCCAAAAATATCACTGATAAAGAGTACATAGCGACATGTGATGGTTTTTGTTGGTATGGCGATCGACAAAATATTATTGCCAGTTTAACTTACGATTGGTGATTTAACGGATAAATAAACACCCCTAGTGTAGGGGTGTTTATTTAGAAATCGGCTTTGCGGACAAAGTGTGGGTTTTTATACTTTTTCTGCGGACCAAACGATGATACGACGAGCTTGTTCCATAACGTTTTGTCAAACTCACCCTTTGGAATCGAAGGGTAGAGGGTTTCCTCTTCTTCTCTTGCAAAGTTCATGTACTGTTTCTTCTTAATTTGATTGTACTTTTTGGCGATCTGGTTATGTTTCCTTACCCACTCCAGTTTGTAATTGTGGAGCACTTTTTCACCTTCTTCCGCACTCATTCGAGATAGGAATAATCGCTTGTACGAGACCTTTCTGTCCAACATTGTGCGCATGACGGTTTGGATATATTTACCGTGGTGCGTGACAGTAATATCTTTTTCGTCAATAGGAGTGACGCACCAGCCTTTAGGTAAAAAGTCTGGCTTCTTAAACTGCTTATTACGCTCCATTAGCGCCTGATGTAAAATCAAATCAGAGGTACCGCGGAACGTTTTTTGCCATTTACCGATACGAATTTGAATCGAACCAGGCAAGCGATAGATGTTAGTAAACTTATCTTTGTCCATGGACTTGTGTCATGAGATTAATATGCATTATTAGAAAGTGAAAACAGTCTAGTGCAAAGGGCGCCAGACTGAAGTACCGTACGATTTTACAACGACCTTGCGTGATATAGCGAGGGGTTATGTCAATAATAGGTAAGAAATAGAAAATTAGTTCACATTATGAAGAAATTGGAAGCTAATCAGGCTAACTTTTGAAGTTGGGCCGATTATGCCCATGCCTACCAAATAAAAAGAAGGCATGGGTATAAACATCACACCGCTTCTTCGAGTTGCTTGGTTTCTTCTTCAATCTGCTGTAAATGTCGGTTTGCTTGCTGTAACTGATACATTTGGGCATAACGACCATTTTGTTTCAACAGTGTTTTGTGTGTGCCTTTCTCTACTAACTCCCCATGATGAAGAACAATGATTTGGTCCGCATCCAAAATAGTTGAAAGTCGATGAGCGATAACGACTAGTGTCATGTCTTGTCTGAGTACTGCCAAGCTCTTTTGTATTAAAACTTCTGTTCCTGAGTCAATATTGGCCGTTGCTTCATCTAATATCAATATTTTAGGTTTTACCACAAGCACACGCGCTAACGCTAAGAGCTGTTTTTGTCCAGCAGATAGATTGGTTTCACCTTGACCTAACTGCGTGTCTAGCCCATTAGGATAACGGTGAATTTGCTCTGCCAAACCTACCTTGTCTAACGCATCCCATATTTGAGTATCGTCAACCGCTCGACTAAGAGAGATGTTTTCTCTGACTGAAGCAGGGAGAATATGTGGATCTTGTTGAACCATTGCCACATCTTTGCGAAGTACGTCTTTCCCTAATGTTTTAAGTGGACGACCATCGATGAGCAGTTCACCATATTGCGTTGGATAAAAGCCCATTAACAGTGACGCTAATGTGCTTTTACCGCTTCCTGTATGCCCGACAAGCGCGATAAAGTCTTGGTGGTTGGCCTTCAACGACATGTCTTTTAGGACGTCCTGTTTACCATCGTAGCTAAATGTGAGGTCTTTAAGTTCGATAGCACCCGACCTTAATGGCTGATGATCGTCCCCATAAGTTTGTTCTTTCGCATCAATCAATTCAAACACACGTTCGCTTGATACTAACGCTTGCTGAAGTAGAGCAAGCTGCTGAGTCATTTCAATTAATGGCTCAGTAACGCGCGCAAGATAACTGATAAACGCATACAGTACCCCCACACCAATCAACTCAATACCGTTAAAGCCAAAGATCGCAACCAAGCAAAGTAACGCGAGGCCAGCGAGCAAGTCCATCAATGGTCTTAGCAGATAGCCGTTTAGCCGAATCACTCGTTTAGATGCCACCAAATGCTCTGCGGTTAGCTCGTTGAACTGTTTATTAAAACGCTCTTCTTGTTGCATTAATTGAATGACACTCATCCCTTGAATGGATTCACTCAGATTCGCATTTATGTCAGTCAATAGGTCGCGCATCCTTCGGTAGCTTTCTGTACTTAGCTGCTTAAACAAGTACATAAAGCCGATGACGATCGGTAGTAATACGAGTACAACAAGTGTGAGCTTCCAACTCATGAAAAACATAACGCCAAGCATCACCACAATCATGACCACGTTTTTCACCACGGTCGCGATCAAGAGCTCATAAAATTGCTGTAGAGATTCCGTATCGTTGGTGATTCGCGATACCAATTTTCCCGCAGGAGTGTAATCAAACGCAGATAACGGCTGCTTAATCACACCAGAAAATACTTGCTTACGAATCGTTTTGATCGTGTTTGCCGCGACAATGCTAAATTGCAATGACTGAAAATACTGGAATGTTGCCGATACAATCTGAAGAGCGATATAACCTACTGCTAGCGAAATCAGAACATTCTGTGAATAGTCACCTTTAGCGATGTGCTCATCAATGAAATATTGAATCAACCAAGGGCCGCCAGCGCTGGCTAACGCTGCGATAAACAGCAAAGCAAGTCCTTTAATCATTGGCTTTGGTTGAGATAATGGGTAAGACATCAACCGTTTAAACGTACTGGTCTGGTTCATTCATTATTCCTCCATCGCCTGCTCTAGTTTCTGATACTCGAACATTTCGGCGTACCATCCCTGATGCGCTAATAAAGCGCTATGTTGCCCACGTTCAGTAATGTGGCCGTGATTCAAGACAATGATCTCGTCTGCTGCTTCCAATGCGGTGAGGCGGTGTGCAATAACGATTAGGGCTTGATCACGGTAGTGTGTTTCCAAATTCTTAAGGATTTGATGTTCGGTCCGGCCATCAACAGCCGAAAGCGCATCATCCAATACCAAGACTTGTGCATTTAGTAACATAGCGCGTGCTATCGCAATTCGTTGTTTTTGTCCTCCAGAGAGAGTAATGCCTTTCTCGCCAACTTCAGTTTGATAGCCTTCAGGAAACTTCTCTATATCATCATGGATACAGGCTAACTTTGCTGCTCTATAGACTTCTTCTTTCTCTGCATTAGGGTTACCTAAGGCAATATTATCGAAGATAGATTTTGAAAATAGAAACGGGCTTTGATTAACCACGGCAAAGCGGTTGCGCCACTGAGGAAGTAGGGCATCTTTAATCTCAACATCCCCGAATGTAATTGAACCGTTTGTTAGGTCGTGCTGACGCAAAAGCAGCGTTAGCAGGGTTGATTTTCCGCTTCCGACAGGGCCAGCTACTCCCAACATTTTACCGGGTTCAAGTTCGATTTTTATTTCGGCCAGAGCTGGTGGTAAATCACTGGACCAGTGGAAAGCATCGATATCAATTTTTAATGGCAGTGGTTTATCTTCTAATGGTTTATTACCACTGACAATCTCTGGTGTTTCATCAAAGATCTCTTGTAGGCGATTCCATGCTGCGGAGCCTCGCTCTAAAATATTAAATAAGAAAGCGAAGGCCAGCATAGGCCATATCATCAACCCTAAATACATCGTAAAGGCTGTTAGATCACCAAGCGTGATCTCTCCCTTATCGACAAGGTAAGCACCAGCAGCGACACTGAGAAGGAAAGAGAGACCGATGGTGAGTTGGATAGCTGGATCAAATCTCGCGTCGACTCTAGCGACGGCGATATTTTTCTGACCGGTATCATCGACTACATCTTCAAAGCGCTGTTGTTCTTGATTCTCTAACCCAAAAGCTCGCAACATTCGCACGCCGTTAAGTGACTCTTGCGTCATGTCTGACATGGTAGAAAAGGCTTCCTGAGCAATGCGGAAACGTTGATGCAGTATACGGACAATAAAAAAGATGATGATTGCAAGAAACGGCATTGGAAGAAGTGCCATAACGGTGAGCTTCCAGCTAACTTGCGTTACCATGATGATTAAAACTGCAATACCCGTGATCAAGGAATCGGCTGCCGTTAAAACCCCTTCGCCGGCTGTCATTACGATGTTACGTACATCATTAGTACCACGCGCCATCAGATCACCGGTCTTATAACGTTCGAAAAATCGGGGTGGTTGTGTCGATAAGTGCCTATAGAGGCGATTACGTAGAATGGTTCCGAGTTCCCAGCTTGCGCCGAAAAGCCAAATTCGCCATAAGATACGGCATCCATAAATGGCAAAGATCAGTGCAGTGAGTCCCAAGAGCCACAGAATCAGCGTATTTGTATCTAACGTGTTATCTACGACCCCATCAACGATGATACCGACCGCTTTAGGAGGAACAAGTTGTAGAGTTGATATCACAGCGAAAAGCAAAATCGATCCGACATAATGCTTCCACTTTTGTTGGAAATACCAACGTAACTGCCAGAATATTCTCATCACGCCTCCCGCTTTAAATTATTGAATTTGTTATAGAACTATTATTGAGCGAAATGATGAGTTTACAAGCACAAATTATTGGCGGTCGGAAAAACGATAGATTGTTTCGATTACGGGCGCGTGCGGTCGCTAATTACTTGTTTTCTCGCTGCAAGCTAACTATGAAACAACATTATGTGAAATAGTTGTTAATAATGGGTTTTGGGGCCAGTATTCTGCTAAAAGCGATGAAAGCACCAAAAGTGCAACTGTTACTTTCACTCACTAGGGGAACTAGCAGTCGTCAGTTTGTATTTTGTAGCTGACTTGGCCTCCTGGAGTTTCTGGGTAGTAAACTTCGACATAACACATATGGTCTGGACCAACAGGTTTGTTTGCAAAGCCGATAAGGAAATAGGGTTCGTCCGGGCTGTCTACCCCGTACCAAGTATTGATAGTGAGTTGAGGGTCGAAACCTGCCAGCTCTTTTGCGGGAATGACATTCTTAATGAATCCAAAGTAACCAATTAGGTCGTTATTGCCGTCATTATCTAGATCAATGTTATATTGTTTGTCGCCATCTACCGTCTCTTGAGATTGAATAACGGCTTTGGTGTACACAAAGTTGTTTGCAGTCATGAGCGCTTCCCTCGCGCCATATAGAACCGCCACTCGAGCATCTTTTTGCAGACCAAGAAATTTAGGAAGGGCAATAGCACTAACGACACCAAGGATAATGATGCACACAATGAGTTCAATGAGGGTAAATCCTTGAGAGCGATGCACTGCCTTTTCTCCATGAGTCATGAATAGTTTGGCGGCTATTTTGATATAAAAATGCGCAGGTCAAGTATTAAAAAAGGATGGGAAGGAGTGACCAAGCTTGCAGATCTTAAATATAAAACAAGTTGCTTATTTGTTACATGCTGGTGGGAGGCGGCTATCGAATAAGGGGAGAGAGTTAAATTCGGGAGGATAAAATACCTCCCGAAATGATCAATTAAGACTCGTTTGCGACGGCTTGACCGCTGCGCTTAAATACAAATCGCCAAATGAATAAGACAACGGCAATATAGGTTAGACCAACACCTAACGCTTGCCAGTGCATGCCGTTATACATTGCGATTGGCATAAGCGAGATGATGAAAATGTCCGTAATTGAGCCTGGAATATAAGCGATAGCATAGTCATCTAACACTTTACTGCGCATTTTGGGGTCGACAATGCGTAATAACGCGATACCCATAGCGACTGTACCTGTTAACCATCCCCAAGAGAAAATGCCTTTCTCAAACCAGTCATCTCCCATGATGCGAGGTGCAACCCAAAAGATAAGCCATAGCGTGAACGCGATACCACCAATTGCGAGCACTACCATTGGCATTAAATACTGTGCTAGAACCGTGATCTTAATCGCTGAGATACCAAAGATGATCAGGTAATCCGTACTAATACCCGCTGCGTGTTTGAATGCGCCGTCACATAGGTAATGAGATGCCTTGGTTTGCTTAGCGATGATTCGAACTAACATACCGCCCAGAAAGCCAGTAACGAAAGTCGGAATTTGTACCTTATCGTGGAAAGAAGATAAGTAGTTGGCTGCTACATAAGAGAAAGCGGTTACCACTACAACCAGCGCCGCGTGAATCGCGAAAGAATCGACTGACAACGATGACATCGTATCTTTCATCACAGGTTCTTGATCGTCAGGTTTCACTAAGCCTTTGCGTTCGTGTTCGTCCATGCTGTCGAATGTCGTAAAGCTACGAATCCAGCCCATTTTCAACGCAAACTGAAGCATTAACATGCCCACCGAGATTGAAATAAAGATCCCAACCGTGGCGAACGTTAAACCAAGTGTAAAGCCATCTTCCCAACCAAGTCCCGTGAAGATTTCACCGACTACAGATGCTGAACCATGTCCGCCCATGAATCCCGCGGACATGGTTACGCCAAATCCAGGATTAATGTCAGGCCAAAAGAAGGTGGTAAGTACTAAACCAAACATTGCTGCAAACAGCCATTGCGACACGGATGCAATTTGGTTAAACGCCCACAATGAGCCTGCTCGTTGAGCAACCACTTTTGGTGACGGGACATCTGTTGCTAAACCCAACGCAGAAAAAAGTGCAGCAGTTAAGAGGCTTGCGTTTGCGGTAAAGGTATCTGTCCAAGGTAATACGTTAAGCAGAGCTGGGCCAAAAATAAGACCAAATAACCCAGCCAATACAGCAGATGGAATGTACATGCGTTGTAGTAAAGGCATATGTACACGAATTACTTTTGCTGCAATTAATAGTAAGCCAGCGATGGCTAAGTCAGTCAGCATTAGACCTTTTGGCATTTCTTGTCCTCCAGTAAATGCGTTCAAGGGGCTCATCCTTTTAACCAGCCTTGATGTAATAAATAACTTCCAGCACAAAACCACGAAAATAGTCACTCATGTGACATCGCGTCATGGTTGTTCTAGTCAGCACTCTATTGCGCTGTCGAATTTGTATTAACGGATCTGTTGATCCTTAAATCTATAAAGTGAGTGCAATTGTTGTGAGTGCTCACGAAGTGTTGAGAAATTTGAATAAATTCCTCGATCAAGTTTCTGATAGTTCACTCAGGAAGGGCGTGTATCCTAGTCAGTTTGTCAGCGCAATGCAATTGAGCGTCATCAATATTTAGTGCCTAAAAACTGGGCACTTGTAATTAAATATTTGATAAATAAAAATATTGAACAAGAAAAATAATTTGTCGATATGATAACTTTTTGTGATTTGAAGGGGGGTTTTGCCACTTTAAGGAGGGATTTTTTGGAGGAATCGAGAAAGTAGTAATATCAGTAAGAGCTAAAGTAGAGTGATTCGCGCAAATATCATGCGTTATAGGGGGGGCTGGAATTTGGCCCCCAGAGCTACAAAGTGCTTGTTTAAATTCGGTTGTCACCAGTACTAAACGCGATAATTTGACTGATTTCGGTCAAGCTTCTTCCACTTTCTTGCTGCCACTGAATAAAGGCTTTATTAGCAGAGTCCAAGGATTTTTTCGTGTCTTTGCCGCCTTCAATGATCTTGCAGTTGCGTAAATAAGCTTCGACATCCTTAGACAGAATAAAAGTGTCCACGCCCATTTGGCGTAAAGTGTAAGGGCCTGTATTTCCACCCAAACGACTACCATGCTTCTTCAAGTAGCCCCATAGATCCGTGATCTTTTCCCGAGGCCATTCAGCAATCATGTTACTGAACGAGCCATATTCGATTCTTGCTTCATGGATCATGCGAGCGTTGGCCGGAATCGACATGACTTTAGTGAGGTGGCGAATGATGCGTTTGTCGGTCGCTTTGGTTTCCCATTGTTCGTCTGACAGCATCAACAACGGCTCAATCTTAAATCCGAAGAACACTTCTTCGAAGTTCGGCCACTTGTTGCGAACCACGTTCCACGAAATCCCACTTTGGAATACCTTCATCGAAAAAGCGGCCAGCCAACGGTCATCGGGAATCGCTGCTAATTCCTCTTTACTTAATGGGTGAGACAATAGCGCTTCAAGCTGATCTTCTCCGCCTTTTCGCTTAGCAGCACGTTGATAAATCGCGTCAAATTTTTCGATACTCATAAAAGAAGTTAGTCCTAGTTTATGTCGATATTTGCGAAACATACTACGCTTAAGTGGCTGAATCGTAAATTGATGGAGTGTCACAAATGAAGAAGGTCACATTAACGTTTGTCGGGGAAGGTTCGGAGCGTATCGCGGATAAATTTTATACTTGGCTGGCTGATGGCGGATTAGAAGACAGCTTAATTGAAACTCTATCGGACAGAGAAGTGTCGGTGGTCGGTATTAGCGATATGGATAACGAAACGCGCGATGTAGTGATTACGACAGAAATGAATTAGCGCGTTGTACACGATCAAAACCAAAAGAATGCGATACAACAAAGCCCTTCGTCGGAAGGGCTTTGTACGTCTAACTCGTCTTCTTGTGTAGAGTGGATTTAATGATGAACTAGCGTTAAACCGCTTGGTAAAGCATCACCGAAGACGCGTTTTGATTCGCTTTCTGAAAGCTCTTTCACTTCTTTAACTAGTGATACCCAAGATTCGGGCACTTTACTTTGTTTCAGCTTCGTTAGAACTTGCTCTCGGTAGTCGTCAGAGATATCGAATAGTCGGTCGCCCGTCTTACGACAAATCATTACGGCTGCGAAAGCGATCATTGGTTCTTTCTGCCAGTTTTGTTCCAGTAATTTAGGTAGCCACTGTTCCGCTTGTTCACGAGGAATGACGTTGTGCTGGCTGCCATAAAGTGGCGTTCGCGATGCCAAGCGTCCCAATGCCCACCAGTGCGCTTGTTCAAACTGGTTTTGGTTGATGGCTTTGCTCAAGAACCACGTTGCCAATAGAACTTTGTCTTCGACTTCTAGGTGTTCAAGCGACGCCGCCAATCGAACCATGGATTCATAACCCATGTCTTGTGCCGCTTTAGCTGACTGTGGGTTTTTCATCGCGCCAGGGTGTAGGTATTTCGCGATGTCCGCCAAGATGGTCTCTTGCTGCTCTTGGCTTAAACCACCGGCAATACGACGCCAGAATACCCACCAGTCAGTCCAACCTTGATGGTTTTTAAACTGAATGTTTTGTTGGTAGAGGCCCCAAACTTGCTCAATGCGCCAAGAGTCTGTTGGATCGCCAAAGCCCGGACGCAGTGCAAAGCCCGCCAAACGAAGCCAGTTTTTCTCGTGTTGTTCAGAGCGACGGCGACGTTTACGACCTTGTGCAAAGGTATCAAACAGTTGACGTAGGGTAGTGAAATCCCACTCGTCACGTTTACCGAGCTTCTTCTCAAGATCTTTGGCTAAGGTTTTGATCTCTTTGCCTTCTGCGCTTTTTTTGTTACCGCTGTATAGGCGAGCGATCAGCTCCTTACATTCGTTCAGTTTAGGGTGAAGCTTAACTTGTTCACTGTCGTCGGTTTGCTTGTTACGGACTTCGAATTCCAGCTCCCAACGTTTGTTGTCGTCTTCTGCGCTGACACATTCCATCTTAAGTGTGCCGACTTCAGTCAACTGACACGCCAGTTGTACTTCGACACGTTCTTTCTGGTTGGCTTGCAGTTCGGCACCTTCACCTTCAAGGGTGGTGATATAAGGCGGTAGTGGAGCAAACAAGTCTGGGTCAACATCAACCATCACGCCATTTTGAATAGCGGTGTTATTGGTTAAGGTATCGTGGGTAGAAGTCAGCAGGTTAAAGCGGACTGGCTCTCCAAGAGTGAGCGAGAAACGACGACCGCTTAAACGGATCTCGTGACCTTCTTCTGTACCTTTTGCAAGCAAACAGAGCGCTTTGCCCATTTTGTTCTTTTCTTGAAGATGCAAGAAGTAAGAACGCGCTGCACCACCACCAATTTTCAGTTGTGCGCCACGACGTGCTTTACCAAATGCTACAGCACCTAATGCAACAGACCAATCTGGATGTGGGTTATCTAATACCGTAACTGGTGCGCCGCGCCAGTCAGAAAGTAGGGCGGTGACACGTTCAGTCACCAGATCACTGTTAAACACGCCTCCGTTCAACAACACGCCAACTGGAATCGCGTTTTGTTTATCGTCTTCAATGCCAAGAGCGGCACGAGCGACTTGCTGGTGCTGAGTTAAGAACTCGGCAACGTGCTTGCTCACCGCTGGGTCAGCAACGTATGGAAGGCCAAACTCGACAACCGCGCTACGACGTTTGTCTGGTACGTCACTGAAATCAGAAAGCGGGAAGAAGCCATCTAATGCGATTTGGTGCACTTCTTGTTTGCTTAGAGCAATACTCTTTGTGCCCCCAAGTAGCTTAGAGCCGCTACCTAACATGGTGATCTTCACTTCGTCAGGTGCGCTCGCTGAAAGCAGGTTCTCTTTCGCTTTACGCGTTTGCTGAATCAGCTTAGTCAGGCTTGCTGCAGTGAGTTTCTTACTTTGATTGAAGCGGCTCTCTGCAAGGTGTGCTAATGCTAAGTCGAGGTTATCACCACCCAGCATCAAGTGTTCGCCAACGCCAATACGATCAAGGGCTAGCTCATCTTGAGAAGAGAAACTTGCTTCAATCAAGCTCAAGTCGGTGGTACCACCGCCCACATCGCACACAAGAATCAGCGGTAACTCTTTGAGTTCATCAGCTGCGGTTTTCTGATGGCGTGCGTACCAGTCGTAACATACGGCTTGTGGCTCTTCGAGCAGGACGATTTTCTTTAAACCTGCCAACTCAGCGGCTTCAAGCGTGAGTTTACGAGCGGTTTCATCGAACGATGCTGGAACGGTCACAACCACATCTTGGTCTTCTAGCTTGTTGCTAGGATGACGGTAGTTCCATGCTTGACGAATGTGGTTGAGGTAGCTTGCGCTGGCAATGACGGGCGAGACTTTATCTACGTCTTGCGCGCCAGCCCAAGGGAGAATGTCTGAGTTACGATCTACCGCTTGGTGCGATAGCCAGCTTTTTGCACTGGATACCTGACGGCCTTCTACCTTCGCGCCTAATTCACGAGCCCATTCACCAACGATGACATTGTTAATGTCGCCAGCAACAGGTTCGTTGTCCCAAGGAAGAGTGAGGTCAGAAGGGGAGATTTGACCTACAGCTGGATGATAGCGGAAAGAGGGCAGAAGTGGTTTACGAACGACTTCGCCCGGACCAATCAGTTGGTCGATGTCAAATAGGGATACTTCGGATTGTTCAAGGTTGTCGGTGATTTCACAGTAGGCCACCACAGTGTTTGTGGTGCCGAGGTCAATACCAACAAGGAAACGAGGAGATGCCATACAAAACCAAACCTTCGTGTATTTAAAAACGGCACCCGATTGGATGCCGTTTGACTTCTAATTATTGTTCTTCGTTTGAGTCACTTTTCGCGTCTTCGCGCACATCGAACTCAACATGCCATTTTTGCCCGTTATCAGCGGCAATGGCTTCTAAGTAAAGCGTACCAAGCTCTGTGACGCGAGAGGCTAGGGTAACTGGAACCACTTCACCTTCACGACGACCTTCAGATACAGGCAGCGTTACTTGAATTTCTGGAAGCTCTTCAAGCTCTTCTGGTGCCCAGTAGTCAAGGTGAGTACCTGCTAGGTCGTCACGACGAACGGTTGAGCCGAAGAATTGGAAGTTAACTGGCTGGCCGATGATCAAACCAAACTCTTGGCTTGGTACGTCAACGCTTGAGCCTTCTTCCATACCAAATGGTGCTACACACAGTGCTTCCATTGGAGGCGCCATACCCGGAATCGCAGGCATCGCACTTTCGATACCCACGTAGTACGCCGAAGCAATACCGCCGCGGATACGAACGCCTTGACCACGACGCACAGAGCCGTAGTAAGCCGCACCGCTAGCAACTGCAAGGTCTAGATCCACACCTGTTAGGCGTTTCGCCATTTCTGCGTCTGCTTCAATTAGCCATTCGTTGATCGTGTCTTCTAGACGAGTGGCTAGAAGTTTTGATTTCAGCACACCACCGTTGAATAGGATTGCCGTTGGTTTGATGAAATCAGCCGATTGCGCTGCATCCGCGCCAGGCATACCTGGCATGTTTGCAAATGGGTTGAAATCTTGAGCTTGCGCTGATTCACCACCGCTTTGCGCGTGTGCTTGCTTAGACAAGAACGCTGCAATGTGGCGAGTAATACCCGCATCTTGTGCGTAAGGCAGACCCATTTGCGTTAGTGCACCACGGTTACGTTGAACAGGGTGGTCGGTAATCGCAACTTGAGGGAAGAAACCGTCAACTAATGTCTGTTGTACTTCTTCTTGAGTCAGTTCAGTTTTCAGCGTTGCCCCTAGCAGTTTAGAACCGCGGCTTGGTACAACGATTGGCACTGACTGAAGCTCGCTGTCGTTCAATAGCGCTTCTTTAGCATCACGACATGCGTGCGTCATCGCCTGAACTTGCCACGGCTGTAGCTCTTTGCCTTCTTGCGCGAGCTTCATCTTCAAGCGGTACGCAAGTGCAAGGTCCATGTTGTCACCGCCAAGTAGGATGTGTTCACCTACCGCGATACGGTTCAAAGTTAGGTTGCCGTCGTCTTCAGTTACTTCAACCAAAGAAAGGTCAGTTGTACCACCACCGATATCGACCACAAGCACAATGTCGCCAACTTCAACTTCGTCGCGCCATTTGTCGTTGCTGTTATCAATCCAGTTGTAAAGCGCAGCTTGAGGCTCTTCTAGAAGCGTTAGGTGCACAAAACCAACGTTGCGTGCTGCTTCTGCAGTTAGATCACGGGCAGCAGGATCAAAAGAAGCAGGAACCGTAATGGTAACGTCTTGATCGGCAAGATTGTGATTTGGGTTTGCGTGATTCCAAGCATCTTTTAAGTGCTCAAGGTATAGCTCGGTTGCGCGAAGAGGGGATACTTTTTCCACTTCTTCTGGGCTACCCGCTGGTAGGAATGCGTCACGACGGTTTACACCACCGTGGCAAAGCCAAGATTTCGCACTTGCAACAAGACGAATTGGTGTTTTTGAACCTAGGTTACGCGCGATAGCACCAACCAGAGCTTTTGGCTCGCTTGACCACGGAAGAACGCGTGATTGCGGGTTCATTTCGTGTTCGTGTGGTTGGTATAGGAAAGAGCCTAATTGGCTACGAGTCTCTACCGTACCCGGCGCAGTCAGCTGCGGGATAGGCATTACTTCTACGCGAGCGTCTTCGTCGTGCGTATCAACAAAAGACATGACACAGTGTGTTGTACCTAAGTCGATACCAACACTGAATTTAGGCGTCTGTTGAGTTTCAACAGACGCTTCTTGAGAATGGTTTTCTTGGTTCATGTGTTCCATTACAGCTCAACCTCGGCTGGAGCAATCACAGATGCATCGTAGTTTTCTGCCAGCTTAGGAAGGTTCATCGATGTTGCCTTCCAGCCTTTGTGCACTAACGTGCCTTGGAATGGCGCGCTGCCTGTCACGTTGCCAGTAAGGCGGATTTCTTGTGGGTTGAAGCCTTCTTCAACCGTAATACGAGTTTCTTCGTCTTCGTTGCGAACGTGCGCAAGTGTTACGTAATCGTTCAATACTTTCTGGCCACCAGTATGAATTACGCGAGCTGCTGCGCCTACTTCTTCATCAGAGAATGACGTTAGGTCTTCTTGTAGGAAGTCGATCAGACGAGCTTCTTGCTGCATGATAGAAAGCAGCTGCATTGCAGAGTCTGTTGATGCTGTTGCAAGTTTCGATTCAACTTCAACCACTTTTTCAACGACTTTCTCAACTTCAACGACTTTTTCTACTTCGACGATCTTCTCAACTGGCTTCTCAACTTCGACGATTTTCTCGACCGGTTTTTCTACGACTTTCTCAACCACTTTTGATTTGCGAGAGACCGCGACTAAAAGAAGCAAAACGCTCGATGCGGTTAGGCCAGCGTGAAGCATATCGAACGTTTGAGGAATTAGGTTCAAATCAATGTTCATGACGTTTTTTCTCTTTCTATTGATTATTGGTGCTCAGTATTGGCTCATATGTGTTCACTAAAACGATCGTCTTTGCGATCTTGCACCAAGTTTAGACATTAAAATGATGACGGATGGTAGCATATTCAAGGCTTAAGGCTGTAATAATTCGTGACTATACCGTACGAACAGCGTGAAAAATCGACGATCGGACTGCCCAGCATAGGTTGTTGCTTGATGTTTGTGCGTTGCTAACGCAGTATTTCAATAGATCCCGAAGTTTAACTTACGGAAGTATCAAAATTACGATATGACACAAAGCACCGCTCACAAGAGCGTTATCAAACGACATTCAGACTCTATTCTAGCTTTTGCAGCGACGTTGTGTGTCACTGCTGGTGTGGTCGGTGCTGCTTATACGATGCAGCAACGGTATACGCAGACGACGTTTGATACTTTAGCTGACCGACAAGCAGAATCACTGAAAGCGAACGTCGAAAATGATTTAAAGTTCATTGGTGCAGGTGCAAACTTTTTTCATTCGATTGAACGCACCTATTGGTCTTCGTTCCCAATGTATGCGGAACAAGTAATCAATAGCTCGCGAAGTCTAATTGGACTTCAATGGATGCAAAAAGTCGAATTCGAAGACCTTGATGAGCATATTTTAAAGACCCGTCAAACATTTCCTGATTTCCAACCGTTTACCGTTCCTAAAGATGGCCCTAAAACCTACGGATACATTTTTGAACACAAAGAGCCAATTTTTATCGCATCGGATATTTATCCAAGAACACCAGAAAACCTTTCTCTATTAGGTTTCTATTTTTCACGTAAACGCTTCGATCTCATCTTGGATGATATATCCACAAATGGGCGAGCGAATGTCTCGGATAAAGTTCGCTTACTGCAAGATGGGTATGACAAGTCCATTCCTAAAACTGGGCTGCTAGTGTTCCATCCAGTGTTTGACTTCGAGAACCAACATTTATTAGGTGTAGTGACAGGGGTGATTCGAAGTACAGTTTACTTTGAGGATTTGATCACGAAAACCGCGACTGAGCTAGATATGTCGGTGCACGTAGAAGATTTAGGCTTTGACGCAGCAGATGACCCCGTTCTCTTCCAAAGTTCAAACTGGGATAACATTCGAGGAACGGTTATAAGCCGTACCATTCAACTGCCTAATCGTGAGTGGCGGATTGATTTTAAACTTTCTGATGCCGTCTCTGCTTGGGAGCGTTCTATTTTAGCGGGCACGACATTAGCCGGGTTGGTAATCGCCTTTTTGATTAGTTGGATTGTGAATTTGCAGTCACGAGAAAAAGAGCGCTTGGCGGTCATGTTAGAGCTTAAAACCGTCGAATTAAAAAGGATGGCTGAGCGTGACCCTCTAACTCAGTTACTTAATCGCCGAGCGTTTAACGATCATTTGCTTAGCCAGATAAACAACGGTGTTAGCTTCGCATTGGTTGGTTTTGATATCGACCACTTCAAAGTTATCAATGACAAGCACGGTCATTTAGGGGGCGATGAAGCATTGCAGCATGTGACTAAGCTAGTTAGTGCGAATCTAAAGCCTGGAGACCGATTTTATCGTGCTGGTGGTGATGAGTTCTGTATTATTTCTAAAGTCATTGATAAAGAAGCACTGGAAGCTTATCTGGAAAAGTTGCGGAGCATCGTGGCAAGTACGGCTTTTGACTATGGCGATGCTTCAATCATTTGCACGTTAAGTATTGGCGCGGCTGTCCATAAAGATGAAGATCCTGAAAGCTTGTATCACAAAATGGATAATCAACTTTATTTGAGTAAAAAAAACGGTCGTAATAATGTGTCGATTGGCGATTAAATGGGCGCGCAAATTCGAGTTTTACACCGTGTTACGGTAGAATCGCACGCTTTAAAATTTTATGTTAGGAATCAAGACAAACTATGAACCATAACCGTATTGTATGCTTCGATTTAGAAATGTGTTGCTGGAACGAAAATGGTGTCGGCAGCACGGGTGAAATTATCGAAGTTGGGTTGGCTGAAATAGATTTGTCTAGAGGCGAGATAGTCAAGCGAGCTCAATACTACGTAAAACCTGAACATGATGAAGTTTCGCTGTTTTGTGCCGAGCTAACAGGTATTACGCCGCGTAAAATTGAAAAACAAGGGCGCCCATTAGAAGAAGTGCTTAAATCCATGGTTAAGAACTTTGGTGGTCGAAACAAGATTTATGCATCATGGGGCCGAGATGACCTCATCCTGCTTGAAGAGTGTAAGCAAAAAGGTATTGAAGCGCCATTTACGGAATTCATCAACTTAGCGACGCTTTATCGCATTCAAAATCGTCTTAAGGATAAGCGTATTGGTCACCGAGCAGCTCAAGAAGCAAAAGGCATTGATTGGGAAGGGCGCCAACATTCTGGTTATGTGGATGCCTACAATTTAGCGAAGCTTGCTCTGACTATGCTTTAATGGTCCGATATAGATAGGCAAACTTGTAATCAAATCGTCATTCAACCATTGTTGTTTTGTCATGGAATCTGTTTAGTGTAGAGCTCGTCAAACATATTCATATCTTGACCAGTATTTTAATAACAATGTCGTTGGCTTATCGAAAAAACGCGCGTAATGCGCGTTTTTTTATGGCTATAGAATTCAATCTTCGCCATCATTTCACGGTAGACTTGAAATAGCTTGCGCGACTTACATGTTTACCTTGTTTCTTTACTGAGATTGCAACTTTGCTCGAATGAACTCACTGTGATCAACGTAGAGTAGTTCTGCTGTTTTGCGGATCACTGCATCTTCTAGTGGATCAATTTCGCCATCGGCATACGCCACTTCCCACATGCTTTTGATTAAGTTGTAACGAGTTTCTTGAGTCAGCTCTCTTAGTTGAGAGGTAAAGTCGTACAGCGAAGCGGAATCTTTTATTTTCTGTTGCGCTTGCTCTAACAAAGTATTTGATTCTTCTTCATTTAACGAAAGCAGTTTCATCAATAAAGAGCGCTTTGTTTCTTGCTCTTTATCATCGACGTTATGGTCTGCGCCAGATACTTCACACAGCAAGCACGCGATAGCCATATTCGGAGAGAGTGTGTTGGTTTGGCTTAAATCAGAGCCTTCAATGAGCTGTTTAAATAATGAGGTAAGAGAGTTAAACATATTGAACACCGAGCTATTGTTTATTTGGTTAACATGGTCATAAATACGGTAGATCTCAAGGTGTGGTATCAAATTTAGCACGCCGTTGACAGTCAAGAGCTTTGCTCTTCTACCCAAATCCCTCGAACTTTTAAGTTCAGTCAAAATGACTTGCCTTCAAGAAAGGGCAAGTCATTTTGGGAGCGAGATTTAGCCTTCTGCACGAGTTGGTGGAAAATGTACCTCTTCACCATCGCTCGTTAGAATGCTAATTTGGCTCGGCTTTCCTTCGTCATCAAGACGCAGCTCACCAATGGCGCTGTGGTTAACTAAGCGATAAAAATTGTGCGAACTTGGTGCGCGTTTGTAGATCTTTAGCCGCTTACGTTTTGTGAACCAGTTTAAAGGCGAACGAGGGCTATATAGAAGCCTATCTAGACCATCACAAATATTGAGCAATTGGGTTGGGAACTGATTTTTAATCCCGCTACAGGTGATTTGATAGATATTCGGACTATTTTTTCGGTAGCGAAGTTTAATGTCGTATGCAAAAGAGTAGTGCACGTCGCCAGAGAGAATAACGAAATTGGTCGGCGTCTTAGTATGTGTAAAAATACTAATAAGCGTATTCGCACTTCCGGGGTGCGCCATCCAGTTTTCAGCATCGACCATTAATGGTTTACCAAGCATCGTTACTACTCGCTGCAGTGCTTCGATAAATTTCACTCCGAACATCGGCGCGGCAGAAACAATGATAACTTTGTCTTGATGAACAAGTTCTTGGTGGAACTCAATCATTGCTTCCCAGTCCATTAACCCAGAGGGCTTGTTCATTTTAGACTCAGAACGCCAGCGTCTGGTTCGCGTATCTAGCACGACAACTTTTGGCGTCGTCGGAATGGTGTAATGCCAATTCTCAAAGCGATACAAATATTGAATAAATGCATCTTGAGTTTGTGAGGAACGCTCGTTGAAAAAGCGTTGAGCGATACTCATAAACTCATCATTGAATTTTTCTGGCGCGTTTCCCCACCCTTGGCAGAGCCAGTAGGCAATCAGGCTGTTCCCGATAATACGTTTCGCAAAGGCGTTGCTGTACGCGGCTTGTTCCCAGCCTATGGTAAGGTTCCAATCGTCGGTGACATCGTGATCATCAAAGATCATGTAGGTTGGAATGTGAGCAAGTAAGCGTTGAACCTTATCCAGACCTGAGACGAATTTATCTATTTGAGCTTTTTCTTCGCGCCATTGCTGTTGCCATTTGGGTTCGAGAGTTGCTCCGCCGACAGTAAACTCATTTTCTAATAAGCGATCTGTCCGAATAAGCTTCCATAAGGTCGGAGACCAAACCAATAAGTACATTGCAAAGCATTCGGCAAAGCTTATTAGATGGTTTTCACACTCTTTGGCGCTGAATATTGGCGTCCCTCTGTGCGGGAAAAACGTACTCAGTAAACTGCCATCATTCACATAATGAGGCAACAATTTGTCCCGACCATAATAACAAGCTGAGTGCTGGTAGAGGGCATTGGTATTTTTTATCGGCGCTTGCTCGAATTCTTCGCCCGGTAAACCGAGTAGGGCAATGACTTGTTCGATGGCGTCCAGAGTAGGGCCTGCAACATGGTCTGCGTAGATTTGGTCACCACTCATGATGAGCATATCTGGTCTTTCTTCGATGGTTTGAGATGCGATTTTATGATCCGCAGCGACCAATGTATCTTTACTGAAGTGGTGGGGATTCCGGCACGAGCCATGCAGAACATAATCTGCTTTTTCGCTGATTAGGAACTCAACGCCCAAATTTGGACTGTTATCTCGTTCATAAGTCAGATGAGGAAGCATTTCCGTTACTGAGCCGTGTTGCGTTTGTATTTGATAGCGTAACGTTTGATGGGTCGGAAACTCGCCCTTTAATTGCAACAAACAGCACCACGCATTGAGACCGATTTGAAGCTGTTCTTTTTGCTCACTTAAGGGGGCTTGATGAAGGACGGAGGCGTTTTCATCCGTAATTTGCACCATACCCTCCAAGCGTTGGGTGGTGACTAGCCAAATATTGATTTCAGTTGCGGTCACTTTGCGCAAAATCGGACCTGCAACGATAAGAGGAAGTGAAGATGTTTCAGTCGTATTCATCAATGCTGGCAAAACGGCTCCTTATGTGTCAGCTTCTTCTTCTAATATTTCGATAACTTGTGAACTGCTAAGTTCATGTCCCATAAGGAATAAACCTAGCATGGCATCGGCTTTTGACGCGTTATCACTGTCTTCATCCAAAATCTGCTGAAGTCGCGTTCTGATTAGATCTATTTCGTGCTCGACGAAGCCGCGTCCCTCTTCGTCTCCCTGACCATCTTCTGGAGCATTATCAAAGTGCAAAAATAACATGTCACCTTCAAGTTGAGTCCCTATCAACCTTTCAGGCAGCCATGCTTCTCCCATCACAATGTCTGGGTCCGTGTCTGCGGGTAAATGATTCAAGGTAGAGATAAGTTCTGATGCTTTCACTTTTTACTTCATTATGTTTGATTTAGAACTAAGCTAGAGTTTTAAGAGCTTGTTACGATAGTAAAAATATTCACAAATAAGCTCATCTAGTCGTGCAATATTAATATAATCTTGGGACTCAAACTGTCACGAGGATGACAACATTTGTCATTGTAACGGCTATCATCAGAAGAACATAAGCTTTAAATGGCAAATCATTGATGTTTGCCTGCTTCTCAACCAACATTTTTCGAACTCATGAAGAGATTAATTCTAACAACACTCACTTTGCCTTTAGCTGCGATGGCTTCTTCTGCGTATGGTGTAGAAGAGCAAACGTGGGGAATTGCAGCGATGTATCGCACCGCATCGATCCCGTTTTATACCGCCGATAATGACTCGACGGTGAGTACATTTGTACCAATGATGTTCTTTGAAAACGAGCATTTGTATATCAATGGCATTGAAGGCGGCGTTTTTCTGTATGACGAGAGTGATTCTGACTGGCGCGCGAGTGCGATCATGCGATTGAGATTTGTTGATATTCCCATGTCGCTACAAAATGCCAATGAAGGGGACAGAGTCGACTTTGGTGGTCAAGTTCGTTATAGCATTAACGACAACTGGCGCGCAGAGTTAGAATTAATGACGGACGATGAACTCCAGTTTCACTCTAATTATCGCCTTGCCGCTAATTATGCGTTTGGTGATTGGGAGTTAGAGCCATCTATCACGATTCGATACAAAGACGCTGACTTCAACAGTGAATATTATGCGTTTAAAGATGTTACTGGGGAAAGAATTGGAGCAGGACTTGACGCCAACCTCGGCATCAAAGCGCGTTATCATGTGACTTCCAACTTGTATTTATTGGGGGAGACGAGTGTCACTCGCTTAGATGATAATGCCTACAACAGCCAGCTTGTAGAAGACCGATATCAGGGAGAAGTGTTTGTCGGTTTTGGTTTTTTCAACGATAAAGGCAAAGCTCCGAAATCAACACTGAGCAATAAACCATACCTACGTATCGCGCATGGTTGGGCGACGCCTTCAAATATTGGTGAAATATTTAGCTTTGAGAGAGAAAAAGACCCATACGACAATCAACTTACTTCATTGTTTTATGGGCACCCGCTAACGGACGAGTTGTTTGGTTTTCCTCTTGATATTTATTTAACGCCAGGTTTGGTTCATCACTGGTCGTCCAGTGTTCAGTCCGCGAGCACAGAATACGTGATGGCGATTAAGGCTTATTATACCGTTAATTGGCCAACGACTTGGCGATTTGGTGTTGCGGAAGGTATGTCATACGTCGACAACATTACCTACATCGAAGGAACCGAAATGGAAGACAAGGGTTATACACCAAGTAAGCTACTGAACTACTTAGACTTCTCGTTTGATGTAAATATAGGTGACTTATTCAACCAAAAAAACTGGGAAAATATGTGGGTGGGTTATTCATTGCATCACCGCTCAGCAATTTTCGAAAGTGCGTCCCAGTTTGGGCGCATTAAAGGCGGGAGCAACTACAATACCATTTACTTCCAGTTCGAGTTTTAGAGCATCGTAAGATGCATATAGGTCGGATTTGCAACTGACTTCTTTATCGCCCATTATGAGTAATGATGAATAATACAATGCTGCTTTCAACGCGAACCTTCGTGTATCGTGCCAAAGTTAAGGCTGTTTGTGATGCATCTGATGAATCGGATGGCATGAGCACCATGAGTATCGACTCCTCATTCAATATTCAAATTGAGGCGATAAACTGTACCAACGATGAATTTGCCAAGCGCTTTTTTGTCGTCCACGGGGAAGGACATTTAGAGAGTGATGAATGGTTAGTGTTGTACGTCAATTCTCTTGAGGTTGACGTTGGAGACGATCTCGAAATTCCGAGTGATGTCGCGTTTGATGCGATGATTGAGAATATGATAAACGAAGCTGAGCAGTCTTTGGAAAAGCTCTATCACGAAGCGCTACACAACTTAGAGAAAGTGAATCGCTCTGGGAGAAATAAGATAACTTCTAAACACGATTAGGGTATTTTGATCGACAAGGGATTGGCGCGAACCAATCCCTTGTTATTTGTATTCTACTTGTTCTTGAACTTAGGCCAATTTACGCTATCGCTGCAAGTTGGCTCTGCGCTTCAGAAATGCCTTTCGCAGCGAAATCTTCACCCATGTTTAGCGCTTCCGCATAAACAAATTCCACATCAGTGATACCAACGAAACCTAGCACGGTACGCAGGTATGGTGTGACGTTGTCTGTTGGTGAATCTTTATGGATACCACCGCGAGTCGTGATGACAATCGCTTTCTTACCTTCGATCAGGCCTTGAACGCCGTTTTCAGTGTATTTGAATGTCACGCCAGCACGAGCAATCAAATCAATCCAGTTTTTAAGCTGAGTTGGAATTGTAAAGTTATACATTGGTGCGGCAATAACCAAAGTGTCTGCGGCTTTTACTTCTTCAATAAGGGTATCCGACAGTTCGACAACCGCTTGTTGTTCTTGTGAAAGATCTTCCGTTGCGCGAAGTGCAGTGGCAACGGCGAAGTCCAAAACTGGTAATGGGTTGGCAGCCAAATCACGAACAGTTAGCTTGTCTTGGTCTACATTTTTGATGAAGTCTTCAACCAGTTTGTTTGATTGAGAGTAATCGCCAAGGATGCTTGATTTTAGAGCTAGTACACGAGACATAATGGTTATTCCTTAAATAAGTGCTTTTGACTATGGGAGCCATTATAAGCGAGGCACGTTGGTTAAAAAGTATAGGGATTCGCTGAACATGTTCGAAAAATTTGAATGTGGTTTCGGTTATCTTGTTGCAGATCTTGTGTGATACAATCCGCGCAGTTTTTGTAATGAAAAGAATAGGAAACGCTTTGACTTCGTCACAGCCCCCAAAAAAGAATCCCGCTGAAGAGCAAGCGACACCGTCAAATGGTGTGCAAAAGGCGACAGCGAAACAAGATAAAGCACCTCAGGCTCAAGTGAATAGCGCGGCGTCTCTACGTAAAGCGTTAAGCCAGTGCATGATGCGTGACCGCTTCCGTTTAAGTAAACGCATTTCTGGTGCGAGCAAAATTAAGAAAGATGCAGCACGTAATGCTGTGTTTGATGAAATTGCACTCGACATTGCTAAATCGATGATGGTTGCGGAACAACGCAGCAACTACAAACCAACGATTGAATACCCAGAAATTCTGCCCGTCAGCCAAAAGCGTGACGACATCGCTAAAGCTATTGAAGAAAACCAAGTGGTTATCGTCGCGGGTGAAACCGGTTCTGGTAAAACCACTCAGCTGCCAAAAATCTGCGCTGAGCTTGGTCGCGGTAAGTTCGGTCTGATTGGTCATACTCAGCCTCGTCGTCTTGCAGCGCGTTCGGTTGCTAACCGTATTGCCGAAGAGATGGAAACCAAGCTTGGTGAGTTTGTTGGTTACAAGGTTCGATTCAACGATCAGATCTCTGAAAATACCCAAATCAAATTGATGACGGACGGTATCTTGCTGGCTGAAATTCAGCATGACCGTTTCTTGAATCAATACGACACCATTATTATCGATGAAGCGCACGAGCGCAGTCTTAACATCGATTTCATCTTGGGTTACTTGAAAGAGTTGCTACCACGTCGTCCTGATTTGAAAGTGATCATCACGTCGGCAACCATTGACCCAGAGCGCTTCTCAAAACACTTCAACAATGCACCAATTATTGAAGTGTCAGGTCGTACTTACCCAGTAGAAACGCGTTACCGCCCATTAAGCGGTGATGACGACAATGATCGTGACCAACTTGAAGGCATCTTCGAAGCGGTAGACGAATTGTGCGATGAAGGTTTAGGTGACATCCTGATCTTCATGAACGGTGAGCGTGAAATTCGTGATACCGCAGATGCACTGTCTAAACGCAATCTGAAGAGCACCGAAATTGTGCCGCTTTACGCGCGTTTGTCGGCGGGCGAGCAGAACAAGATTTTCCAACCTCATACTGGTCGCCGAATTGTACTGGCAACCAACGTGGCAGAAACCTCGCTAACCGTTCCGGGCATCAAGTATGTTATCGATCCGGGCACGGCGCGCATTAGCCGCTACAGTTACCGAACTAAGGTTCAGCGTCTTCCTATTGAGCCGGTTTCTCAGGCGAGTGCGAACCAACGTAAAGGTCGTTGTGGTCGTGTGGAAGAGGGGATCTGTATCCGTCTGTACTCAGAAGAAGATTTTGAGTCGCGCCCAGAGTTTACCGATCCCGAGATCCTGCGTACCAACCTAGCATCGGTTATCTTACAGATGACGGCACTTGGCTTGGGCGATATTCAAGCTTTCCCATTTGTGGAAGCGCCGGACAAACGTAACATCCAAGATGGTGTTCGTTTGCTGGAAGAGCTTGGCGCGATTAATTCTGAGGTAAAAGACCCGAAAAAACGCCTGACTTCCATCGGTCGCCAATTAGCTCGTTTGCCAATCGACCCACGCTTGGCGCGTATGGTTTTGGAAGCGCCAAAATATGGTGCGCTTAAAGAAGTGATGATCATCGCAGCTGCCCTGTCGATTCAAGACCCACGCGAGCGTCCTTCAGACAAACAACAATCATCAGATGATAAGCACCGTCGTTTCTTCCATGAAGAGTCGGACTTCCTGACATTTGTGAATTTGTGGGAATACATCCAAAAGCAGCAAAAAGCCTTGTCTAGCAATCAGTTCCGCAAGCAATGTAAGCAAGACTATTTGAACTACTTGCGCGTGCGTGAGTGGCAAGATGTGTACTTCCAAATTCATCAATCGATGCGTGAAATGGAATTCAAACTTAACGATGAGCCTGCTTCTTACCATGGTGTACACAGTGCGATCTTGGTTGGTTTGTTGTCGCACATCGGTATGAAAGACCAAGAGAAGAATGAATACCAAGGCGCGCGTAACGCTCGTTTCCATATCTTCCCTGCATCGGGTCTATTTAAGAAACAACCTAAGTGGATAATGTCAGCCGAGTTGGTGGAAACCTCGAAACTTTGGGGTCGCATCATTGCCAAGATTCAGCCGGAGTGGATTGAGCCATTAGCCAAACACCTTATCAAGCGCAGTTACAGCGAACCGCATTGGTCGAAGAAACGCGCGGCGGTGATGGCGCATGAAAAAGTCATGCTTTACGGCGTACCAATCGTACCGAAGCGTTTGGTCAACTACGGCAGTATCGATCCGACCGTTAGCCGCGAAATCTTTATTCGTAGTGCATTGGTTGAAGGTGAGTGGGAAACCAAACACGCGTTCTTTAAGCAAAACCGTAAGCTTCTGCAGGAAGTGGAAGAGCTTGAACACAAATCTCGTCGTCGTGACATCTTGGTGGATGATGATGAGCTGTTTGATTTCTATGACCAACGTGTTGGTACCGAAGTGGTGTCTGGTAAACATTTCGATACGTGGTGGAAAAAAGCATCGAAAGAAGATCCTGAACTGCTGAACTTTGAAAAAGAGATGCTGTTCAAGGGCGATGCTAGTCATGTCACCGATTTGGATTACCCGAACTTCTGGCATCAAAATGGTTTGAAGCTCAAGTTGAGTTACCAATTTGAACCGGGCGATGATAGTGACGGTGTCACAGTGCATTTGCCGTTGCCGATTTTAAACCAAGTTGAACCAGCGGGCTTTGATTGGCAGATCCCAGGTTTACGTCATGAGCTTGTGGTTAGCTTGATTAAATCGCTGCCGAAGACGATTCGTAAGAACTTTGTGCCTGCGCCAAACTATGTCGATGCATTCTTAGCTCGCGTCACGCCAATGGAAGCGCCGCTGCTAGATTCATTGGAGAAAGAGTTGCGCCGTATGACGGGTGTAGAAGTATTGCGTGAAGACTGGAACTTGGAACAGGTGCCTGAGCACTTGAAAGTCACGTTCCGAGCGGTTGATCATCGAAATCGCAAACTGAAGGAACATAAAGACCTTCACGAATTGAAAGAGAGCTTGAAAGACAAAGTTCAAGAAACGCTTTCCAAAGTGGCAGATGACGATATTGAGCAGCAAGGTCTGCATACGTGGAGCTTCGGTGAATTGCCGAAAGTGTATCAACAAAAACGTGGTGGCTACGATGTAAAAGCCTATCCAGCACTTGTTGATAGCAAAGACAGCGTTGAAATCAAACTCTACGAAACGGAGTACGAGCAGATAACGGCAATGCGTGCTGGTCAGCGTCGTTTGATTTTGTTGAATGTGCCGTCTCCAATTAAATATCTGCACGCTAACTTACCGAACAAATCGAAGTTGGGTTTGTATTTTAACCCTTACGGCAAAGTGCTTGATCTGATTGATGACTGTATCGCCTGTGGTGTCGATAAGCTTATTGAAGAGCAGGGTGGCTTAGTTTGGGAGCCAGAGAAGTTCGAAGCGTTGAAAGAACACGTTCGTGCTGAACTGGGTGATACCGTCGTAGAGATCGCGAAACAGGTTGAGACTATTCTGACAACGGCGTTCAGCATCAATAAGAAGCTAAAAGGCAAAATCGACTTCACTATGGCGTTTGCTCTGTCCGATATCAAAGCACAAATTGAAGGCTTGATCTTCAAAGGCTTTGCGACGGAATGTGGCTGGAAACGCTTGCCGGATATTCTTCGCTACATGCGTGCGATAGAGCGTCGTATGGAGAAGTTGCCAATCGATCCAAACAAAGATCGTTTACACATGCTGAAGATTGAATCTGTGACTCAAGACTATAAAGAGTTGCTGAATAAGATCCCGAAAGGCGTGGCCATTCCTGAAAACGTAAAAGAAGTGCGTTGGATGATTGAAGAGCTTCGCGTGAGTTACTTTGCTCAACAATTAGGCACTCCTTATCCTGTTTCTGATAAACGAGTCAAAAACGCGATTGATGCTTGCTAATCAACCAGTAAAATAGCGTCAGATTTGCAATTATCGCGTATGAGGTTACTGGTACACTAATTGCTAGTAACTCAATAAGCGTTATTTTTTAGTTCTGGGAGGCAATGGTTCGCCTCCCTTTATTTGTAGTACCAACGACTGAGTTATGCAGACGTGGGAATAATAAAGAGTAAAGGTAGATGATGAAAAAAACTCTATTAGCAGTGGCGCTACTTGGCGCATCTTCTGCGGCAATGGCAGATTCTTGGATTTACGGTGGTGCAACAGTAGGTCAGTCTGACTACAAAGGTGAGACGGATACATCATACTCTGTTCACGTTGGTACAGGCATTCTACCTATCATTGGTATTGAAGCTGGTGTAACGCAACACGGTGAATTTAATGTAAATGGTCAAGACACTAAGCTAACGTCTTACTACGCAGCACTTAAGCCAAGCATCGACTTTGGTCCACTGCATGTGTATGCAAAAGGTGGCTTCCACCAGTGGGACAAAGAAGTGAAAGGCGGCAAAGACGATGACGATTTGGATCTAATGTATGGTGTAGGTGCTGAGTACTTCATTTTTGGTCCGATGTCTGTTGGTGCTAGCTACATGAACTACACGGCGGGTAAAGACGATATCGGCACGTTCTCTGTTAACGCAACACTGCATTTCCTATAAGCGTCTAGCTTTCTAACACCCATATGAAAAACACCGACTTTATGTCGGTGTTTTTTTGTCTGGAAGTCACAAAACAAAAGTTGAACATAAATTATTCACTTTTGGATCTTAAAATGCTCATGCTTTCCAATATATAGTGGCGATTAAATGCGCATATTTGCGTAATGTTTCGCTTAGAAATCGCTCAGGAAGGGATAGTATGAAAAAAACACTCTCGTTATTAGCTCTAACGTTGTGCTCAACATCAGCAATGGCTGACTCATGGATTTACGCTGGCGGTCAAATTGGTCAATCTGATATCGATAGCGAAAACGATACAACCTACGGCATTCATGTAGGTACTGGTATTTTGCCATTCATTGGCATTGAGGTAGGTTACTTTAACCACGGCAAAGTGGATTTATCACTGAGTGGCAGCAGGGGTAGTGCTGATTTTGATTCATTCTATTTAGCAGCGAAACCAAGCATCGACTTTGGGCCGCTTCATGTCTATGCCAAAGGTGGCATCAATGCATTCAATGTTGATTATGACGGCGGACTGAGAAATTTAGATAAAGATGATGGTGTCTCCTACATGTATGGTGTCGGTGCCGAATACTTCTTGCTCGATAATGTTTCTATTGGGGCAAGCTATCAAGCGTTTGGCGTGGATATTGACAGCGATAGTGACACCGTGAGCAGTGTGACGGGGAATATTACCTTCCATTTCCTATAATACTCAATCTATATGAAAACTTTACTGACATGGTTTCATCGCTAGCTTTGAAACCAAGTCAGTGTTACTTATCTCAATTTACGCGTCCATCAATGATAAAGCCACAGAGCGCAAGTATTTCCAGTGCTTTTCGAACGATCAAATTACGATAAAATCAATCGTTAGACCTCATAATTTTTGTGTTGATATTACTTTGTTCTCATCTGCCTTTAACTGAGCCAAAAATGCAATAAATGGCGATTTTTTGCAAAAATATGTGATTACTGCTAAACTTCGCCCCGCTTTAAAACTTTAGAGTTCAAATTAATGGAGGGCGGTATTGGAGTTCTTCTCACCTGAGGGGCGTTTCAAATTCACGTTAAATTTGTATTTATGGATAATGCATTTAAAAAATATAGTATCGACACAACAGACTATCAGGTTGGACAGGACAACGTTCAAAAGTGGGGATTCGACATACATAACCCCGTTTTTGGCATCAGTGCGGGTCTCGTTGTTTTCTGTCTAATTTCACTTCTTCTTGTTGAGCCAACCACTGCTCGTGATGTATTAAACGGTCTGAAAAACGGAATTATCGAACAGTTTGATGCGTTCTTTATGTGGTCGACAAACTTCTTCTTATTATTCGCTGTTGCTCTTCTTTTTTCTCCGCTGGGTAAAATCCGCTTAGGTGGCAAAGAAGCAACGCCGGATCACTCAACCGTTTCTTGGTTGTCGATGCTCTTTGCTGCTGGTATGGGTATTGGCCTTCTGTTCTGGAGTGTGGCGGAGCCGACCGCGTACTTCACTGATTGGTGGGGAATGCCACTGAACGCAGTGCCATACACAGAAGAAGCGAAATCTCTCGCGATGGGTGCCACCATGTTCCACTGGGGTGTGCATGGTTGGAGTATTTACGCACTCGTTGCACTAGCACTTGCGTTTTTTGCTTTTAACAAGGGTTTACCGCTTTCATTGCGCGCGGCGTTTTATCCAATTTTTGGTGACCGAGCATGGGGTTGGTTAGGACATGTTATCGACATTCTTGCCGTTTTATCCACGCTGTTTGGTCTTGCAACGTCGCTGGGTCTCGGTGCTCAGCAGGCGACCAGTGGTATTAACCATGTCTTTGGTCTAGAAGGCGGCATTGGTACACAAATGATTGTGATCACCTTTGTTACCTTTATCGCGGTGCTATCAGTAATTCGTGGTATTGATGGTGGTGTTAAGCTACTGAGTAACGTCAATATGGTGGTTGCGTTTGCTCTGCTTATTTTCATTACCTTTATCACGTTTGATACGGCGTGGGGTTCGCTACGCGACACAACAATGGCTTACATTGAAAATATTATCCCGTTGAGCAACCCTCACGGTCGTGAAGATGAAACTTGGATGCACGGCTGGACCGTATTCTACTGGGCTTGGTGGGTATCTTGGTCACCGTTTGTTGGTATGTTTATCGCGCGTGTGTCTAAAGGTCGTACGGTTCGAGAATTCCTGTTCGCAGTGATCGTTATTCCTACTGTCGTTACCTTGATTTGGATGTCTGTATTCGGTGGTATCGCGCTTGACCAAGTGGTGAATAAAGTTGGTGAGCTAGGTGCAAATGGTCTAACTGATATTTCACTGACTCTGTTCCATGTTTACGATGCGCTTCCGTATAGCTCAGTGATTTCAATGCTTTCTATCGTGCTGATTCTGGTGTTCTTTATTACATCATCAGACTCTGGCTCACTGGTTATCGATAGTATCACTGCGGGTGGTAAGATTGATGCACCAATTCCACAGCGTATTTTCTGGGCTTGTATTGAAGGTGCGATTGCAGCTGTTATGCTTTGGGTTGGTGGTAAAGAAGCCTTGCAAGCATTGCAGTCCGGTGTGGTTGCAACGGGATTACCGTTTACCTTTGTTCTGTTGTTGATGTGTGTAAGCTTGGTTAAAGGGTTAAGAACCGAACTGTCAGCTTACAAATAAACACTATCCACTATTGAATTTAAATGCCGAGCCTAATGCGCTCGGCATTTTTTATTTCTACTTTTCTTTTTCAATAATTCCGTTACAGTTTGGGCTTATTTCCACCTCATTTAACAGCATTATGTCACTGGCTAAACTCATTCTTATTCGTGGACTTCCAGGTTCAGGTAAAACAACCTTAGCAAAGCAATTGGCGATAGAGCTTGGTGCTAAGCATTTTGAAGCTGACATGTATTTTGAAAATGATGAAGGTGATTATCACTTTAACCCAACTGAATTACCCCAAGCGCATGAATGGTGTTTTCAGCAAACTCGAAAGTGGTTGAACAAAGGGAAAGTCGTGATTGTGAGTAATACGTTTGTTCGGCACTGGGAGATGAAGCGTTACTTGGACTACTGCGTGAAGAAGCGCATTGAGGTGGAAGTTAAAGTGTGTCGCGGAGCGTATCAAAGCATTCATGATGTGCCACCAGCGACCATCGAAAAGATGCGACGCCAGTGGCAAGAGTGACCGTTACCAGAATCGAGAAACTACTGGCCTCGTCCATCAATCATTACAACGAATGTTTTACTCATGATTGAAAGGTCCATTGAAATCCAAGAGTAGAACGAACCTAAGCTTAGTGCGTAACTGTGGTCAAAACCAACTTTACGTCGCACATCTTCAATGCAAGCATCATAGCCTTGGTTAACTTGTGCTAGGCCTGTAATTCCTGGTAATACGCCATATGTGCGTTCTACAAAATAAGGGATTTCATCTTCCAACTTTTGGTAGAAAGCAGGGCGCTCTGGACGTGGCCCGATCATCGACATTTCACCTCTCAATACATTAAACAGCTGTGGTAACTCATCTAAACGCGTCTTACGTAAAAAACGTCCTACTGGTGTGATTCGAGGATCATTCTCGGTTGCCCAAACTGCACCGGAGCGTTGCTCCGCATCAATATACATGGTGCGAAACTTCATGATTTGAAAAAGATCCATTTTTTCTGGTGTACAGCGCCCAACACGCAGTTGACGATAGATCACTGGGCCTTTCGATGTGATTTTTATAGCTAGCGCGATAAATGGGAATAGTGGTGCAGTGACGAGCAAAATAAACATTGCAACCAGTACATCAAACGTTCTTTTCGCGTGGCATACATTTGAATCGTAGCGTGAGTTTTTCATGATGCTTTCCTTATTGGTTGACGCGTTTCCAACGCCCATTTTCCATTCCTAGCAAATACTTCATTCCGCCGATGAAATTGGCGAGATGACCAATGACGATGTAGCTAATCAGTTTAAAAGGCTTGACCGTGTTAAGTGCAGGCACCAAATAAGTGACAAGTGCGATACCATAAACACAGGCTTGAGCGAGCAGCATTATTTGAAACAGCGGGTTGTGTGCCAGTAGCAGTGAACAAACCAAGCAAACAATCATCAAATAGGGTGTTGCTAAGCGCAGAACCTTTCCCGATAGAAATGCAAAGGCAGTGCCACGATAGCGAGGTAGCAGTAATTTCTTTAATTGCATGAGCTGCTGCATGTTACCCGCTGAAATTCTTAGGCGTCGCTTGAAGTCTGCGTCGTCTGAGCTTTGTTCGAGTTCAAGAGCTAGCATGTTAGGTTCGTAGATAGCGTTATAGCCTCGCAAAACGATTCTCATAGGGAGAATAAAATCGTCATTGATGGTGCTGACTTCAAGTGGTTCAAATAGGTGGGTTCTGAATGTATAAAACGCACCGTGAGAACCAATCGTTGAACCCAGCAAGGATTCTTGGTGCTTCACTCGAGACTGGTATTGCCAGTACGCTGCTTCACCTTGGTTATCGGTACTCATTATTTGATATGTCGCGTTAACCACTCCAACCTTCTCATTTTGATAATGCTGACTAGCTAGCAACAGAGAATCGCAAGAAATCAATGCCGATGTATCACTCAGTGCGGTAATGTCCGAGCTAACATGACGCATTTCTTCGTTGAGTAGGGCAACTTTACCGCGATTGACTTGGTGGTCATTAATGATGAACAGTGTATCGGAGCAGATTGCTTCTTGAATCGTCGCTTGAGCAATCTCGGTTGTGTTATCTGTGCAGCCATCACATGCGATCACCACTTTCAATTTATCTCTTGGGTAATCTAAGCTCGCAAGGTTGCGGATCTTTTCTGCTATCCATTGTTCTTCATTGTAGGCGGGCACGATGACAGTAATAGATGGTAACTGACTGTCTGTTTGAGAGGCTTTGTAAGCTCGCTCTACAAATGGTGCTGTGGTTTTTTGCTGTTTTAAAGGAAGCCATTTAAGTAGCAATGGATAACCAACATGATGATAGACAATCAAAAATGCGGATAAACCAAAACCTGTAATCCAAAGTAAATCATTCATAGCTAGCCTCTTTGGCCAAACGTGAGTAGCGACTCACCATGTCTCTGATATCAAAATGTTTGAGAATAAAAGTTCGAGGAGAACCATGGGTTGATTTCAATTGCAGCGACAAAGCTTCCGCCAAAGAGAACACTCGGTTGGCTTCAACCAATGTGCTGTTAATCGGGCAGAGCGTCTCTTTCACGCCACCAACATCGGTTGCGACACAAGGAATGTCACATGCTTGAGCTTCTAGTGTTGAGAGGGGGAAACCCTCTTGAAGCGACGGTAAACAAAATAAATCGAGGCTTTGGTAAAAGCTGGGCATATCATCGACCAAGCCTAAAAAGGTAACGCGATCCTCAAGTTTTAACGTTCTAACTTGTGCTTCCAATTGAGCTCTCTGAGAACCATCTCCAGCAATGGCTAGGTGTGTGTTTGGCGTAAGATGAGAGAAGGCTTCGATAAGCACTTTATGGCCTTTAACTGCTTCTAAACGTCCAGCCACTCCAATCACGGTTTTGTTGGCTGGAAGCCCAAACAAGTTTCTCTTGGTTGCTTGATTACCGCTTTGAAATTTCTGGCAATCGATTCCATTGTGAATGGTGCAGACTTTGCGGTAATTCAGTTTTGTCTGGATTTGTTCGGCGACAAAGTTCGCATCGGCAACCACATGTGGACGAATCATTTTTAGCAGTAGGGACTGCAATCGAGCTGACTTTCTGTTATTCAGATGCCAGGCGTCGTGCTCAGTATGGATAATTACTGGCACCTGCGCTAAGCGTGCCGCAATCCCACCATATAAGAGTGGTCCGATATGGTGAGTGTGGACCACATCAGGCTTAAGTCCTTTGAGCATGGAAGTCAGCGTACTGATGGTTTTTCCGCTGAATCCAGGTTTCTTATTGAGAAAGTGCAGCTGGCCTTGGTAGGCCGAGAGTTTTGACCAGCATTGCAGTGTTTGCTCTTTGCTTCCCTCTAAACTTACGACAAAGACGGAATGATTCGGTTGCGCAAAACGAAGCATCTCTAATACGAGCGTTTCCAAACCGCCAGGAGCTAAGTGCTGCACGACGTGTAATATCACTTTTTTATTGCGTTGACTGCTATTTTGTTTTTGTCTGAATTCCATTCTCAAACCCTCGTTGAGTTCTTTGTTTATTTAGGAATAGCAGACTGTGTGCCAATAAATTAAGCCTTTAAAAACAATGATCTAATGGCGATACATATGAAGAGCGATGTTTATTCTCAATTTGAGATTCATATTAGTGGAAACCTTATGCGGAGTTAGAATAAGCACAAAAAGAAAAGCACTCGCTGAACGAGTGCTTGTAATGGAGTGTTAACGGCTGTTAGCTTCCGTATACCACTTTAGGTAGAGTGGTGATCACAGGAACGCCAAGGTGCTTTTCTAATGCTCTTTTAGAGCGGATAGAGTTATCTGCTAACTCAAGTATCGTCGCTAATCCAATGCCCAAACCCGCGCCACCGATAAACCCTAAAATGACAAACACAAAACTAGGTAAGTTAGACGGAATGGTTGGTGTGAAAGGTTCATCAATGATTTTCACGCGTTTATTCTCTTCAAATACGCCAAGTGAACCAGTTAATTGAGCCATTTCATAACGCTCCACAAGGTCATCATACATTTCTCTTTTTACCGCGACATCACGAGCTAGGCGGTTGATTTCTGTTGCTGTGCTACCAAATCGATGCGCATTACTTTCTAACTCTTGAATCATTGTTCGTAAGCTATTTGTTTCTTCTGTGAGGGCTTCAAAGCGTCCGCGCATAATTTGCAGTTGGTGAAGCTGAGAGACCAGAAGAGGCTGAGCTTCTCCAAGGCTGTTTACGGTGGTATTGCTTGCGATATCCCAAAGTTGGGCGCTGTTTAATTCCGGTTGTTTAGAGTTCAATAGTACTGAGCGCTCTTGCTCCAAGCGGTTTAACTCTCGTAGCTTGCCTTGAACCATGCTATGCGCCTCAGTGTACTTGGCGCGAAGCAAAGTGAGCTCACTACGAATGTCGATGATTTGTTCTTCAAGCTTACCGATAACCGGGTTGGTTTTAGAAAGCTGTTGGTCCAAACTACCTAGGCTTCGGGTAACACCAGCAAGTTCCGCTTCTTTTTCTGCCAAGGTTTGTTTAAGGCTTGCCAGACGAGTTAGGCTTTGTGCTTGCATTTCAGGCGTCGCGTGAGAGTAAGTATTCTTGTATTCCGCGAACGCTTGCTCTGCTTTATCCAACTCTTCTCTGCGTTTATTAATATGGATGGTTAAAAAGTGACTTGAATCTTTAATTGAAGATCGTTCAGGAGCTAAAAGCTGTTCGACAAAATGTTCGCTGACGGAGAGTAACATCGACTCCATGCCATTCGGTTTACCACTTCGTAGTTGGATTTGAATGAAGTCCTTACCGAGCTGCTGAACAGACAAACGCGACGCGAGATCTTTAATGATGAACTCTTGCTCTTTGGCACTCATTTCGTCACTAATCAGCGCTTGTTCTTTGGCAACTGAGTACAAAACATGTCGGCTTTTTAGCAAGGTACTGAGTGCGCTCAATCGATCTTTCAGCATGGTTGAGACGGCAAGGTCTTGAAGGAATGGGTTCATTTTCGCTGTCTCTTGGATAAGCATACTTGTATGAGCGACATAAGTCGTCGGAACCAGTTTACTTACGATGAAACCCAGCACAGGCAATACAAGCATAGGAATAACGATTATGTAGCGACGTCTCCAAGCACCATGTAACAGTACTCTGAGGTTTTCTCTTAAATCGTTCATAGCGCCCTCACTAATTTATCAACTTGGTTGGCTCTTGCTTCCCAGCGTTGCTGTTGAACAAATGACTTTGAATCTGTCGGTGGCGGTAGGAGGTGATCGAGACTGGCACGCACGTCTTCGACATCTTGAACCACATGGAGCATATGTTTGTAGGGCATTAATGCGGGAAAGGGTGTGCTGATAACAGGGGTTCCTGTTGCCAAGTACTCAAGAAGTTTAAGCGGATTACATGCCTTGATTTGAGCGTTATCAACAAAGGGCAACCAACTGGCATCCCAGTGTTGAGAGTAACGTGGCAGAGTGTGATGCGCTCTCGGGCCCAGGTAGTATATGTTGCTTCTTTGTGGAAGTGGATTGTCACTGAACTCGTTGGGGCCGATGAACACGAGATCCCAGTCAGGCGCTTGGTCTGCGACTTGGGCAATTAAGTCGTAGTCTAACCATTCAGACAAACTGCCATAAAAGCCCAGCACTTTGCGACCATTATTAGGAAAATCTTCAGCCTTAGGTGCTGGCTCAGAAAACAGACTAAAGTCGACACCGTGAGGCAAAGTGACGGTTTTACCAGATGGAAATTGAGTGGCGAGTTTGTCACTTGCTGTAAAAATCACATCAGCCGCGTTAACCAGTGTACGTTCATGCTTGGCAACCGTGTCGTGGTCAACACCAGCTAAAGCGCTAAAGTCATCGCCACAATAGTAAATTAGCCCACGTGAATTCATTTCCGCACAAACATCTGCGGCCGTCGGGAGCGATGTCCAAAATATAGGCTTATCAAAACCAAGAGCGTGTAACTGTTTATTGAGCTGGTATTTCATCATCTTAGCCGCTACTTTTCTTGCCAGCGCAGAACTTGGAGCAGGAATAGTGAGTAGGTTAATGGTGTGAATATTTGGGTTTATTGCAGACTCTAACGTTGGCTTATGCGATCCAGCGTTATCAAACACACGAGTGAGCTTGTTTAACGCACGTTGCATGTCTTTAGCGGTCAGCCTAGGTTGACGCAGACCGATTGAGTTAACCCAAAGGATGCGGTGGCTCGTTGCTAGTCGTTTGACAATGTGTTGAGTGGAGGAGGGTAGCCCGCCAAAATCTTCTCCAAATACTACGATGTCTGTCATGTGGCTCTCCTTGAGTCTTCGTTATTTGATTACTAATCAAGAGAGTAATCACAATACGTGCCAAGGATTTATTTTTTATAAAACAGGTAATTAGACTTTCTATTGGTATTTGAAATTAGGGTTTCTCATTTTGACAATCACTTTGAACGATTCGGCTAACGACAACCGTTAATGCTGCCAGAATGTAAATTGGCCAAGTGAAACCTTGAGTGAGGAAAGTACCTGATACGATGGTCCCGATCAGCCCACTTAAGACTGCATTTGCTCCAACAGATAGGGTGTAATCCGATGTTGGCGTCAGTAGTGAAATAGAATGCAAAGAGGTTCGAATCAATGACACAATCAATGTAATGAACACGGCGAGTCCAACAAACCCCGTTTCTGCTAATACGCCAAACCAAGTACTGTGTACGGCGTGATTGATGCCATCCCAGTGAGGGCTATAGAAATAGTAATTAAAGTAGAAATTATCAAGCCCAACCCCAGTTAACGGATAGTGGAGAGCCATTTTAAATGCGGCTTCCCACGCGTAAAGTCGCCCCATCGCAGAGGCATCTATACCATCCTCGGCTGCGCCACCCGATTCTCGCCCTGAGATACCAGCAAATGCGTAGAGTACGATGGCTGCTACGGCGCCTAGTACTAAGACTAACGTTTTGCTTTTGATGTGCTTAAAGGCAAAGTACGCAAATACCGATAAAGAGCCTAACAAGCCTCCGCGGCTTTGTGTCTCAATAATCGCAAAAAACAATACCAAACAGGTAACAAGTGCAAAGAGCCGGAGATGCTTAGGTGAACGTTTCTCCATTAACTGACTAACGGTAAAGGCGAGGGGAAACATTAATACCAGCGCCAAGTCGTTCGGATCGCCGAGTACTGAACCTATGGAGCGTCCAATCGATACGCGCGTCCCTTCGACTAAATCAATGCCATTCGCTGCGTTTTGTAATGCGACTAAACCAATCAACAATCCGGCGAAAATTATCGCTTTCGACATTTGTGCTAACTGAGCAGGCTTGGTAATAAGCCAGGTGATCGCCAATGTCATAATGATGATTTTCCAATAGGTATTTTTGAAAACTGTAATGGCAATGTCACGACTGGAGGCGAAGACGATACCGATGATCACCAGCCCCCAAAATATGCACAGCCATTTTAATGAAGGGTGCCAAAAAGCCGTAAGCTGGCGACTTATCAAAAGGTGGAAAGCAAGTGCGGCCAGTGCCCCCAATGATAGTAGCAATGGGATTTTAAAGTTATAGATAATGGGAAACGCTTCATGAATACGAAAGAATGAAAAAATAACGAACAGCGTGACAAGCCAAAACGTTTGGTTGAGAACGAATAGTAAAGCAAGTGGGGCGAAACATAGTGCGACAATCAAAATAGGGTGAGGCATAACAATCCAAAGCAGGCCGATACAGACGGTAATCGTCAGCGCTGCGATGGACTGCTTTCTTCTCACCTTGGTTTCAGTCATAACGAGTATCTCTTCACCTGTCCACGCCACTTCACCATGTATCGAGTGAGCGCATTTAGCGTCTCTTTACTCATATAGCGAGTGGCTATCCCTGCCAGCAAAGTGCATGTCAAAATGCAAATTGCGATGGCGATTCCTATTGATTGTGAAGAGTGAAGCAGGAACAGTGCCACACCGGAGATAATCTGCAATAAAACCATCAGACTTAGGTGAAAAGGCAACGGCATGCATTGTTGGCCTACCACATAAGTAAGGCCAAGCTTACACAGTTGAGCGTAATAAAGCGCAATGAAAACTCCATAGATACCCAGGGACGATAGGCCAAACAGCAAAGCAATTGCAACGCATGCTGAGACGACATTAATACTCAGTAACCAGCGAGTACGACGCTTGTACAAAATGGAAATATTAATGAGCTCGCTCCACTCTTTTAGCATAGCGATAGGCAGTAAGAACAAGCTGAACAGTACCGCCTCATGATAGGTTTCTGGTAACAGGTAAGTGATCATCACCATTGCTAATGTGCCGACTGCAACACTTAAACCTGCAATGTAAATCATGCCTAGATGAGTGATGCGCACAGCTTCTGTACTCTTACGCGCTTCTAGGTAATTAAATCGACGTGGCATCCACCACATGCCAAATGGCTGAACTAAAATACACATGCCAACCGCAAATTTTACGGCTATCGCGTAAATCCCTAATGTCGCAAGTGAGGCGTTCGCGCCGATGAACCAGCGTTCAGCGCCATTGAGACAAAACGCAACCAATCCAGCCATCATCATTGGCAGACAGTAATTTAGGTATTGTTTCGCCACTGTCAGATTTGGCAGAGTCATGCTGTAGCGGTTAATGATGTGCAGCCAGACAAACTGAGTAATAGCCGCCAACAAGCCACCCCATAAAACAGAAATAACATGTGGGTGAATAGACAGTGCCGTGATGATGAAAATGACCTGAAAAACAGTGGTAGTCACCATGACGTTAAGTAAGGTTCTTGCTTTGTCGTCCTGTGTTCTTAACCAAGCTGTACCGATTGCGATACTGCCTTCTAGAACGATAGCAAACATAACAATAGCAAACTCGACTCGCGTAAAAGGAGCAGGAATAGGCGCGAGCATAATGATAGTGAGTAGGCATAAAGCCACGATGCCAGCGATGAACAAAGCAAGTGAGTACAGCTGGTTTAGTAGGCTTGTGCGCGTATTTTGATCCTTTTCAACCCCTACGAATCGATACAGCGCTTCATGCAAAGCGAAACTGACGAATAAGGTTGTGACAACGCCAAAGGTGGTAAGCAGTTCAAGCTTGCCCATTTGTTCTGGTGAGAGAAAGTGGGGCAATACAGGCAGCATGATTAAGCTGATGCTTTTGTTTATCACTAACGCGATAGCGAACAGCGACATATTGGTCATTGCTTTAGACATGGTCATATCCTTTGATGTATCGCGGTGTTTTGAGTTTACAATCGCCATTCGGTGCGGATTCTGCTGCAAGGTGCTGAGCGATTGGCAGATAACAACGTTCGGCCGTATAAAGTTGAGAAACGTTGAGTGCTTCGATACCCATTGTCACTTTCATCCATGGAGACTCATTCAAAAGGCGAATTGCGTTATGTAACGACGCCACATTGTTTGGTGTGTACTTGATGCAATTGCGGCCGTGCGTTAATACGCGATCCCAGTAGCTATCATCATGTGGGATGACGATGCACATGCCTGCTGCGAGAGCTTCTAAAATGGATAATCCAAAAGGTTCGTTAATACTGGTGGAAACAAACACACCACACTGAGAACGTAGGTCATCTAGGTTATCTGGGCATTCATGCCATTCAACACCTTTTGTGGTGAAATCTGGTGTTGAATATTCCACACCTGCCACATTTGGTTTGATGTAACACACGGTAGATTTGATCTCTTTTGTCTTATCAAGTGTTAAAGCATCAAGAAAAAGATCGATGTTCTTCCATTTTAGTAAGCTAGCTGCCCAGAAGACGCGGTTTGAAATCGGATTTGCTTGTTTTGGCCAGCGGTCTCTCGATAGTCCGTTAACAAACGTAGACGCATTCAAACCACACCAATAGCGTTCAGTTGCTGGCTTCTCTGTTTTGAGGTAGACCTGTAAGGCCTCTAGCATCGATTCTCGGGTGTTTGCCAAGTAATAAATTGCGGATGCTTTTACCAAGCAGTAGCCGGAAGATCTTGAACGACCAATTGGACCATGAACCATTTGTACCACAGGCTTTTTGCTGATTAATCTCAGTAGGTACAAAGGCATATCATTACTCGGGCAAGATAGACCTAAAAAGCTATCTATCTTTGGTAGTTTCATGCACGCAAAAATCAGTTGGATAAAGTAATACGCGTTCATTAACCAGTAAGTGAGGCCATGAGTGGAGCTCAGTGGTGATGGTTTGATTTTGATAATCTGCACACGAGGCGTATCACTAAGCAGTGACTCCCAATGCTCTGGATTCGTGGTCAGCAGATAACCAATTACGTTCAGTTTATCGCACTGTTTGAGGAGCTCTGCATTCGCAATCTTAGAACCACCTTGCATTGGGATGGCGTCGAACATTAATACACGTCTCATGACTGGGCTCCTCAATTGATACTCAACCAGCGTGAAAGAGGCTTCATGCAGTGAGTCATTGGCATTGGTGTAATACTGTTGTTCTCAAGCTCACCTTCATAAATACGTTCAATGGCGTTTATGGATGCTGCAGTCGTGAGGTTTTGGCTAGCATGAAGATAGGCGTTTTCAGCTAGCTTGTTTCTTAGCGCTGCATCTTGCATGACTTGTTGGATTGCGTTTAATAAGCTTGCCATTCCGCGATTTTGGTACAGCAGTGCAGAGTGATTATGCTCGAACAACTCAGGAATGCCTCCCGTTTTAGGAGCCACGATAGGCAGTTGAGCTAAAGCCGCTTCCCCGAGCACGAGACCAAAGGCCTCTTCATAGGCGCCGCTAATAAAAGCGTCTGCATTCCCAGACATCCATGCACCTGCATTGCTTTTTTCCCCGACAAAGTGGACTCTGTCTTGGATACCAAGATCCGAAGCAAGTTGTTGCAATGTTTCTCTTTCCTCGCCATCGCCAACGATAATAAGATGAGGATTATCGTGATGGTAATTGTGCATGCGCATAGCGCGAATAAGGCGGTCGAATCCTTTTCTTTTAATCAATGAACCTACCGAGAGAAAGGTAAACGCTTGTGGAGGTATTCCGAGGTGAGCCTTGATATCAATGGGCGTATCAGAGTCCAGAAGCGATACACCGTTGTGCACAACATAAAGTTGGTCTTCTGGGTAACCGTCCTGAATAATTTCACGACCGACATCTTTACTAACGCAAATCAATTTTGGGGAGAGGTGTAGCCCAAGAGAGAAGCGATCTCGCAATGTATAGTGACAATGAAGTTGAGTGACAAGTGGGATGTGATTCATGCGTGCAGCCAAACACATCCATTGACAAGGACCACCGCTATTAACGTGTACCAAGTCGATATTGTGTTTTTCGATCAGTGCAGAGCCCTGTTTGATAAGGCTATTCCATCCGCTAATATCCCAGCGAGGCGCACTCCAGCCACCAACGAGATTGAAAACAGAATGTTCCGCTTCAATTCCGAGCGATTGACACTTATCGATTAGTGGCTGGCAGTTTGACCACACGAATGGCTCAAACTTATCACGGTCAATCCCTGAGATGAGATCCAGAAGTACCACTTCACTGCCGCGAATCCAGTTATCACCATAATGAACATATAGAATGCGTTTTGGAGTAGTCATAAGTCACCTCTGTCTCATCATTAACTTGTGTTAACTGCTGAGTTGCAACAGAGATGCCAAAATATGCCATTAGTTTATGTGTTTGAATATTATTAGATATTTGTGCTTGGACTCAAGGGGAGAAGCAATATTCTCATATTGAGAACCAATATGGCTTATTGCTCCGTTTCAATTTGATATTTTCGTAGCAATACAGGAATAACGCTTTGTGCCGAGAAATCATCAATAATGGTCTGCCGAGCGTTTTGACGAATGAGAGATTGCTGCGCTTCATCAAGAGACATCCAATGTTTAAGGCATTGAGCGAGAGATGGGACGCCATCGACAATAAAGCCATTTTCGCCAGTTTGGATAATATCGGGCAAGCGACCCACGCGTAGGCTCATCACGACTATTCCTCTAGCCATTGCTTCAAGCGCCGCCATAGGCAGACCTTCATAGCGAGAAGAAATTACCAGCACGCCAATGTTTTTCCAAACGGTCTCCATTTCAGTTTGATGACCGAAAAATGTCACATTTGAAGGGGCAATTTGGGCCAGTGATTCTCTTTCTGGTCCATCACCGAAAACACTAAAATGCAGTGTTGGGCAGAGCTTAGCTACTTCGATAAATTGGTCGGCACCTTTTTCTTGGCTCAATCGGCCGACGAAAGCGATTTCTTGATAGTTGAGATTACGATCGGGAATCGAAACAAAGTTATTCAGCAGTTCCGAAGGGAAAATGACTTTGCGCTGAATGCTTGGGCTGACGGAAAAGCAGTGGTTAGAGAGGTAGCCTGAACTTCTATCAAGCCAATCATAGAGCCACAGTTTGCCCGAGGATGATTCACCTGCATGATAAGTTGAAATCAAGCGAGGAAATGTGCGCGTGAGTAGCTTGGCACAGCGCGCTAAGATTGACGCTTTGTAACCGTGGGAGTGAATGACCGATGGTTGGTGATTGGCGACTGCGCTTGTTAGGTGTTTGATCTTTAATGCCTTATGTGGCTCACCAGACAAATGGTTCAAGTAACTCACAGGGATGGTGGATTCTTCTGCTTTTTCTACAATCTGTGCTGGTGGCGAGTACTCAGTCGTTAAGACAACACGTGCTTTGTGCCCAAATGTCATTAATCCACGAGCAAGCTCTATGACGTGACTTTCGATACCGCCAAACAGGCGGCTATCAAGAAAAATCCAAATTTCACCAACGTCAGGTTTCTCAAGATTGTTCGAGATTAATTTCATCCGCTTCCCATGCTTGTTTTTTTCGGTAAACCGTAGATGGGCTTAGCTCCAGCATTACGGCGGCATTGAGAACGTTGCCATCACAGTATGCGATTGCGTTTTGAATCGCCTCACGTTCCACTTGCCACATAGGGCGAATGGTTCCTTCAGAGTTAAAGTACGGCGAGGCAGCCGCTGAGGATTGTATGTTAGGTTCCGGTGTCGGTATTGACGGTTCTCTAGCGGGGGCCGACTGTTCCTCAACATACACAGGTTGGGATGTTATTGTTGTAGGGTTTGCTGGCTCTTGAGTTACATGTGCGGGAGTGGATGTTCTCACCGTTTTAGACTTTCTAGTCAGTTGAGCGGGTAGGTGATTCACCGTGACTTTTTCGTCATTATTAAGCACCACAATGTTACGTATGATGTTTTGTAATTGCCTTACATTACCCGGCCATTCGTAGTGCTTGATGATATGTTGAGCTTCGCTGTCGATTGTTGAGAATTTCTTTTTGTCCTGTTTGGCATAAGTGGTCAAAAAGTGCTTGGCTAGCGTGACAATGTCACTTCCTCGCTCGCGCAGAGGGGGCATATCGATAGGTATTACGTGTACGCGGTAATACAAATCTTCACGAAAACGACCTTCTTCCACTTCTGTTAATGGATCTCGGTTGGTGGCACAAATGATTCGGACATCCACCTTCATCTCTCGAGTGCCACCAAGCGGTGTGTAGGTTCCTGTTTGAAGAAAACGGAGCAACTTCTTTTGCATCTCAAGTTCCATTTCACACAGTTCATCGAGAAAAAGCGTCCCACCGTGAGCCAGCGTCGCAGCACCTTTTCGGTCTGTTGTGGCCCCGGTAAATGCGCCTTTGACGTGGCCAAAAATCTCACTTTCCATTAAATCTCGTGGGATAGCCCCGCAGTTAATAGCAATAAAAGGCTTGTCTTTACGGTTGCTCTGACGGTGCACGGCTTCAGCACAGACTTCTTTACCTGTGCCGCTTTCACCCACAATAAAGACACTGGCAGATGTTGGAGCAACGGCATCAATAGTTTTATATACCGCCTGCATTGGGAGACTTGAACCGATAAATCCGTGATAGTTATGGCGATCAAACTTGGACTGAATATTTTCTACTAAATCTTCCAATTTGGCGCGTTTGAGGTGTAATGCAACAGAAGTTTTTAGGCGATCAGCGTTAATAGGTTTTTCTAAGAAATCTTCCGCACCTTTTTGAATTAGGTTAACGGCTAAGTCTACGCTGCCATGCGCTGTAGCAATAATAACGGAGGTAGGAATGTCATTTTGGTTTATCCAATCCAATACGTCTTCACCAGACATATCGGGCAGTTTCAAATCGAGAATGATGAGTTGAGGTTTGCTTCTTTCAATAAATTGAATTGCTTCGCGACCTGTTTCGACATGAAAAATGTCATAAGGTTCGTCTTTGACGTACTGCTTATAAAGTATGGCTAGTGAAGTAGAGTCTTCTACCAGTAACACCCTTGGTCTCATAGTCCTATCCCAACGTAGTTCGTTTCACTTTTATGATTTTTGTCAGCACTATTATTTGTATTTGGCGTGATGAGCGAGTTATATGACTTAGTGCTCTCTAGTGCTGAATATTCTCAATTTGAGAAAAGCGTTATCTAAGTATTAGCACAAGGTGGGAAATTTGCGAAAAATCCATACTTTTTAATTGATTAAGTTAAATTGTAAATGTCTTAGATGATATCGGCATCGCACTTTAATAAGTGCGATGATTCATAAGGTAATTTATCATTGAAACTGTTACTCGAACCCTTGATCTTTTCGCTTTTCTAGCGCGTCAAACGATTCATTGGCCAGCTGGGAGAGGGACTCACAGAGAGCCAATGCTTCTAGTGTTTTCCCTTCCACACAATATTTCTCAATCATTCTTGCTTGTCTGGAAAGCGTTCGGTTACCTAAAGCAAGGGCAGAGCTGCCGAGTGTATGAACTTCGAACTCTAATGTTTGGATGTCTCTCGCGCTTAATGCTTGCTCTATTTTCTCCATGCGCTCTCGTGACTCTTCAATATAGTGTTCAATCAGCGTAGGGATGATTTCGGCGCACGTATCTTTGATCATTTGCTGGAGAATGTGTTCATCCACCAATTCTTGTTCGATAGTCGGTGTGTTATTTGCAGTCATATTGGCGCTCCCTATAACATAAACAGTTCACTTTTCTTAATTTGTTGAGATATCTTTTCTTTCCACTTTTTGGGTAAAAAGCGTAGCTTGGAAACTTGGCGGATCAACTCATCTTTCAGGCTAGGTGTATGCTTCATATTCAGCACAGAACCAATCAAATTCGCATCGCTAGCATCAAGTAGTTTTTTGGCTTGTTCGAGTTGGGTTGCCGTCGTAGAGCCATAATGTGCGACTAATAAGGTGGCATCACATACGCCCGCAATCACTTGAGGGGCAATATTGCTTCGGTTGACACTCAGAAGTGGAGATGTGTCTATCACGACGCGCTCGTACTGCGTTAACCACTCTGCAATATTGCGCTTCAGCATTGTCGGATCTCGGTACGCCAATTGAGTGCTGGCGAGAGATGGAGCAGGGAGACCGACTAAGGTTTGATGCGTATTTTCTCTTGTGATCAGGTGGCCAACTTTTTCTGTATCATCAAACTCGTGAATGGTGCGATACGCGGGCTTGAACAGGTTAAGATCCACATACAAAGTATTGTGCCCAGCTAAAACCAGACGCTCTGCTAGAGATGAAGCCACGGAAGTGACGCCGTCTTCAGACTTACAACCTACAACACAAATCGTTTTGTGGCCTTTTTGTTCACTCTGAAGATAAATTTGCTCAATCTCAGCGTGAGTGGCAGGAATAGTCATTACAACGCTCCTATTAACACGATGGTTGTGGTGATTTGTAAAATATCTCTTAATCCGGCTCTTGCTTTTTCAGCAAAGCTTTCGTCTTTATGTGGAATATAAATGGTGTCGCCTGCACGGATGACTGGTAAATCATAAATGTTGGCGGTTTTGCTAAAGTTCACCAAATCAAATGTTCGAGCTTGGCCCTGACAGCAAGACATGTTGACCACACTGATTTTTTCAAGATACGCATTGTTTGTCGGGCCTCCTGCTTCGGCCAGCAAGTCAAGTACCGTCATGTTGTCATTAAATACATAGCGCCCAGGGTCTCTTACTTCACCTAATACACGCACGGTGGATTCTTTGGAGCGATCCAACCAGTTTTTGTTTTTTTCCGGAATATAAATGGTATCGCCAGGACGAACGTGGGGCAGAATAGACTCATCGCCCGTTTCAAAGTACATCGACAAATTCAATTTACTCACTTTGGCATAGCCTAGGCCTCGGTGCGTCACACGAATATTGTGAATATCGGCATCCATTGTTGGTCCATCGGCGGCAGATAAAATATCCAGAAAGTGCATCTCTTCAGTAAAGCGATAGCGGCCAGGGGCATTGATTTGACCGAAAACATATATCGAGGCATCAGAGCTCTGGCTTACCCATTGCGATTTGTTGTCTGATGGATCGTCAGGTAATGCATGGACTCTTACGACCGTACCAGCAGCAACTCGGGGCAGATTCGATGTTGGTGAGCCATCTAAAATGTATTGATCTAAATCGAACTGTGTCATTTGACCATTATTGGCGACTTCAATTTTGGTGGTGTCAGCTCGACGTGTTGGGCCGCCAACATGCGCAAGCAGATCAATTAAATCCATTTCGTCTGACCATTCAATACGTCCCGGGCGCACGACTTCTCCCATCACAGCGACCGCTCGACTTGGCGCCACTTTTAGCCATGACTTCTCGTTGAAATCGGTTTTCTCAGGGACGAAAATCGCGTCTCCAGGTCCGACATTCGGTGGTCTAACCGAAGACAGCCCCTCGGTATGCGCGGTTAGGTCGAATTTGATGACCTTACCATCGGCTTTTATGACACGAATTTGGCGAGATTCTGCATAGCGAGTAGGCCCGCCTGCATTGGCGAGAATATCCATGAAGCTAGCGTCTTGCTTTCCTTCATACGCGCCAGGGTGAGCAACTTCACCCATGACATAAACCACATTTGCACCCGCTTTGATTTCTTCTTCCTGTTTTGGAACAAAAATGGTGGCACCCGGTAGGATTTCTGGTAGTAAGCTTTGATCACCCGTATCCAGATACTTTTTTAGATTAAACATGGTTGGGTTGTTATTTGTGATCACGCGAATTTGCTCAACACTGGCATATCGTGTTACGCCGCCAGCTCTCATCACGACATCAACGAGCGTGGTGTTCGGTTTGTAAGAGAATGAGCCGGGAGCATTAACTTCACCAAAGACTTTGATGGCACGAGCGGAGTCTGCGCTGTCGCCTGAGTTCGCGAGTTTTGCTGCATCAAATTCCTGCTCAATATTCCCAACGAGTGGAGATGCTGGAACAAACAGTACGTCCAGCGATTCCAATTTCGGGAGCTGGCTATTGTCACCAGTATCAAGGAAACGTTTGTAGTCAAACTCGATGTTTTTGTCGCCGCGTTTAACGATCATTTTATCGAGCTGAGCACCAGCGCGAAGGCCGCCAGCTTCGTATACAAACATTTGAATGTTGGAACCTGAAGGTAAGGTATATTCCCCGGGTTTGACCACGTAGCCTTGGACTGACACTAATAACTGTTGTTGTTTGATAAAGACTCGAGCGTTGTTTACGTCACGATATACGGTTTTTAGCGTTTCGATAATCACGTCTTGGAGTTGTTGCTCATTATATCCAGCAACAAATACAGGGCCGACTTCTGGTAAGTTAATACGCCCACGGCGATCGACTTGAAACCCTTTATTTAAAGAAGCTTCTCCAGGTAGGTTAATCTGAATTAAATCGCCGACCTTAACAGTATTGTTTTCATCAGCTGACGAAGTAGGTACCCAAGCGACCAAGCACAAAAGAACTAAGGTGATAAATGGTTTCATCGTGTTCATAGCGCACCTCCTACAGATAGATTGCGATTTACTGAGGTATCGCTATCTGAATTAGGGCTAATAACCTCGATGCTTACGCGGCGATTGGTTAAACGCACGGCAGGTGTTTCACCCTCATAAAGCGGCAGGCTATCTCCCACAGATTTGGTGGTTACGCGTTCTGAAGTGATGCCAAATACAGTCAGGTAACGCTTCACTTGTTCTGCACGCGCTTGAGCGAGTTTCTGGTTGTAATCTGGTGAGCCAGTGACATCGGCATGCCCAGTCACCACAAGAGTTAGGTTAGGGTGGTCACGTAAAATGTAGGCAGCTTCTGCCAAATGTCCCATGTACTTTGGATTAATTTCTGCTGAATCGACAGCAAATTGGTTATCAATATTGAGGAGTGCATAAATTTCAGCGACGACGTTCAAATCGCTACGCAATGCTTCAATATCATCGGGTGGCGTACAAGTGGTTTGGCTTAATACATAGTCGAGTTGCTGTTCAAGTTGGTTTAAACGTCGACGTTGAATCACCAGATCGTTAGCAGCATCGAGTAGAAGTCCGCCTTCTAGCTCACGTGCGATTCTGTTTTGCTTCTCAAGCGCTTGCACTACTGCTGCAGGAAAGCACCAGCGTGCGCCTTCTTGAATCAACGCGTCTAGGTGTAGCTTGGTGAGTTGCCAATCAAACCTCAACCCATGCTCTGGACCTAACGGTTCATCGGGCATGACTGGGGAAAACTGATAATTTTCAATTGAGATATCTTGATAGTTTTCCGCCAAGCCACCTTTTCCGTGGTCTGGGTAGTCAAACGACGAACAACCAAACATGCCGACAACAAGACCGCTTACTACATATCGTCGTATAAGATTTACCATGCCAACCTCCGTTTAAACCGGTATTTTTAGTGTCCTTTTGAGTTAACGGGAATAGCATGGTTAATACGAAGCAAGCTCATGATTTCTAAAGGTTGGCCTGATACGTTTTCAATACTCATGCTTCTTTCACGTTCAACTAGACGCTTATATAAGTAAACAATGGCACCAATCCCTGAAGAATCAAGAAATTGGACGTGCTGTAGGTTAATTTCGACTTCTTTGTGATGATTGTCGTGAATTACTTCATCAATGTGATGTTGTGCTTGTCGACAGCCACTTGCGTCTAAGTCACCAAAAAACTCAATGGCTAATTTGTCTTGATTAATTTCTAGTTTGCGTAATTCCATGACTCTATCTCCGTTTGTTTTCTCTACTTGGATATAGAGCAGGTAACGTGCCAGATTTAAATGCAAATAAAATCAAATGGTTATGATTTTTTGTTGATGTCATTCAAATTGAGAAGGAATAGGTTCTCAATTTGAGAATCAAAAACGCATAGACAAACGGCTTGCTCAGGAGAGGTGTCGAATTAAGATCGTTCGCTAAAGCAAGAGTCTCATCGAGATTAGGTTGCGACTTGATTTGAGACTCACCCATCTTATTGTGAACAATGTGTAAATATTAAATGCAAAATCTGTCTAAAGTTTATGATTGTCCTTGCAAATCATTACTTAAGTTGATTGTTCTGAGTCGAAGAATGACTAGTAACAAATAGGTCATCGAGAGGAGTTACGGTTCAATAAAGGCGCTTTTTTGTACAAGGTCTTCTTATGCCATTAAAAATGACATTAATCGCGCTGGCTGTTATGACAGCGTCTTCTCAGCTTCAAGCTGATACTTCTCTCACGCCTCCAGTTTCTCTTGCGCAAAGCTATCAAGATGGTATCGATGTATCTGAATACTGGTATAGCGAAAAACTCGACGGCATTCGCGCCTATTGGACAGGACAACATCTCGTGACGAGAAATGGTAACCGAATCTACGCTCCAGATTGGTTTATAGATTCACTACCTGACTATCCGTTAGATGGTGAGCTATGGGCGGGACGAGGCAATTTTCATCTCGTACAACAAACGGTTTTGGATAAAACGCCTGTGGAGTCAGCTTGGCGAAACATTGATTTTATGATCTTTGATATGCCGTATTCTGCTGGTGATTACCGGAAGCGTTATTACAACATCAAAGACTTAGTGCTCGAAGTAGACCAACCTCATATCAAATATGTCGAACACCGAGCGATCCAAAATGAAGCCCACCTGTTTACGCAATTGGATAAGATTTCAATATCCGATGGTGAAGGGGTGATGCTACGTAAGGTATCAAGCCGTTATCAAGCTGGACGTGGAAGTGATTTACTTAAACTGAAACGATACGCGGATGATGAAGCGCTAGTCGTGGGCTATAAGCCAGGCACGGGGCGTTTATTGGGTATGATGGGGGCGATGTTAGTTCGCTTGCCAGATGGTACAGAGTTTTACATCGGTAGTGGGTTTACCGATGAAGTACGCCGTCAGCCCCCAAAAATAGGTTCAACCGTCACGTTCAGGTACAACGGTTTTACTCATACCGGTAAACCACGTTTTGCCCGATTCTTGCGTGAGAGGCTGAAGGAATAGAACGCTCTGCACTTACTAGTTGCCAACGGTTACGCCGCATCGCTTGAAGAGACCCTGCCAAAACTGAACGTGGTTTAGGGTTTCTTGTCTAAAGGTTTTGTGTGCTTCTTTTAGGCCATATTGATGACCATGAAGTTGCATACGCTTTTCTATCAAGGTGGCGCCATCATGAAGTTGCTGATAGGTACTGTCTAAATAGGCTAAGTAAGGTTGCACTTCTTCAACGTAAATGGATTGAAAGACATTTCTTAGGTAGCGGAACTGGGTTACGTCTCGGTTTGGCCCGCACAATACATTGCTCTGATTCTGCTCAAGTAGCTGAGTTGTCACTTTTAACCAAAGGGATGTGTTTACCATCGAATAGTAAAGTCGTCCGATTAAACGAGATTTCTCTAGCTCTTCTTGATATTGCACAATCTCAATATCGGGCAGACGTGAAATGGCGCGATGAGGCAAGCCGTACATCTCACTGAAAAGACGATAGACGTCGTTAATACGTGCAATATCATTCGTCGTTTCTTGAGATAGCCAATCCGACGCCGTTAGCTGCTTTTGCATTGCATCACTCGCGAGTAGTAAGTTGTCGAGATGAATGTCTAAATGTTGCCACTTAGTCGAATAAAGCTCTGTCAATGTAGCGCGTTCTTCATCGCTAAGCGGAAATTCGGATAGACATCGATTCATGACTCGTAACAGTGAAGTTTGGTAATCAAAATCATGAAATGCATCCTGCACCTTACCAAGTTGCGAGTTTTTCTCGGCAAGTAGATTGAATAATCCACACTGGCGTAATTGGTAGCTTTCTAGTAAACCAATCGATAGCCTGGGAAGTGGCTCGAATAAGTCGCGTTTTGCAGGTATGGTCACCGTAGGTTGCGATTCGATTGGAAGAGTAGGAGCGTCCAACACATTGGCGACACGTTGGTGATACTTGTCAAACATGGCGTTTTCTGGGTTGAACCAGTTATCGCAACCGTTAAGAAACAAGACTAAAAACAATAAAATAGACCGCACAAATATCCTTTTTATAACTTCGTATTCGTCACCAAAAGAGCAGGCTGAACTGACTCACAAGCTTGCTATAAGTATACTCAACAGCGTTATTATTCGATCAAAAAAGCCAGCGTGTGCTGGCTTTTTCTTATTATCACTGAACTGAAAAGTTCAATTGCACCTCTGGTTCTTGGCGGTGCATCCAGCGCATTCTTACCCCTAACATAAGTGCGGCAGAAGAAAGGCCGATGATAAAGCCTAGCCAGAAACCTTGCGCTCCCATTGGCTCGACGATCCAGTCTGTGCGGCCAAGTACGTAACCCATTGGTAAACCAAGAATCCAGTAGGCGATAAACGTACGGTTGAAGATGGCTCGCATATCTTTATAGCCACGCAGTGCACCTGCCGCGATTACCTGAACTGCGTCCGTACATTGATAAACAGCAGCAAATACGAGCAGTTGCATCGCTAGAGTGATGACCTCAGGGTTGCTAGTGTAAAGTTCGGCGATCCATTCACGAGACAATACGGTTAATATCGCTGTAAGAACAGATAAACCTAGACCAACCATTATGCCCACTCGTGAAGCAACGCGAGCGCCATCAACGTTTTCTTCGCCAAGTCGGTGTCCGACACGAATACTCACTGCGGCACCGATACTCATTGGAAGCATAAATACTAGCGACGAGAAGTTAATCGCAACCTGGTGCGCCGCAACGATGATTGGTCCTAGTGGTGAAACCAATAGTGCAACGACAGCAAATAGTGTCACTTCAAAGAACAGCGCTGCTGCAACAGGAAAGCCGAGCTTGAACAGACGAACTTGCGCTTTCCATTGTGGTCGATGCCATTCACCAAATAAGTTGATGCTTTTAAGTCGATCTGATGTCATTACATAAAGCAATAGTAGGGCAAACATGACCCAGTAAACAATCGTGGTTGCAACACCACAGCCAACACCGCCTAATTCAGGTGCACCAAACTTGCCATACACGAAAATCCAGTTTAGAGGAATGTTGAGCAGTAAACCGATAAAGCCAATGACCATTGCTGGTTTCGTCAATGACATACCATCCGTAAAGCTTCTAAGCGTTTGAAAAAGCAAGAAGGCAGGGACTGCTAAGATAACAGCATGAATGTACCCCACTGTTTTTTCTGCCATCAGCGTTTCAACATCCATAAATCCGAGAATAAATTGGGTTTGAAGCAGCACTGCAATAATCGGCACACTGATCAACAATGCCAAAACGACGCCTTGTTGAATTTCAAACGGGATTTTTACTCGACGACCAGAGCCATTTAACTGTGCGACAACAGGGACTAACGCCATTAACAAACCCACACCAAATAAAATGGATGGAAGCCAAATACTTGAAGCGACAGAAACCGCAGCCATGTCGGTGGCACTAACGCCTCCGGCCATAACGGTATCAACAAACCCCATACCAGTTTGAGCAACAGATGCGATCAATACCGGGGTCGCCAATTTGATGAGACTTGATGCTTCTTCTTTATAGCGATGCACGAAAAATACTCCAGAGCGGAACAATAAGTTGAAAGAATGAGAGCGCTCGAGGACAAAAGATGTGGTGAACTGATCTGATGGTTGATTTTAGTCACGATAAGGTGAAAAAATGCCTCGGAGAAACTCCGCGCAAATGATAAACAATTGTATGTTTATATTCCATAGTTAGGTTGCGAATAGTGGATAACACTAACTTAATGCTCGCTAAGCTCAGGATACGCTAATACTGAGAGCTGTAATAAATCATGTTAATGTAAGAAGCATGTATGAGAACAAGGCTCCATTTTTCAATAGGTCGTTGCTCTATAATCTACAGGTTTTATCTCGATACACAGTGCTGTGCTTCAGGCTCTGTCATCGATTGCAGCTTGTATGAAATCAATAGGTAAAAAGAATGTTTACAGGAATAGTTCAGGGTACGGCTAAGGTCGTTAAAATTGATAAAAAAGAACGCTTTCAAACGCATGTTGTCGAGTTAAGCGATGAGCTTTGTAAAGGATTAGAAATAGGGGCATCTGTCGCTCACAATGGCTGCTGCCTGACCGTGACCAATATAAATGGCAACCTTATCAGCTTTGATTTAATGCAAGCGACATTGGCTCTCACCAACTTAGGCGAGCTAGTTGAAGGTGACAGCGTAAACATTGAGCGAGCTGCCAAGTTTGGTGATGAAATTGGCGGACATAGCATGTCTGGCCATATTAGTTTGATGGCTGATATTGTCGAGATCATCGATACGCCTAATAACCGCACTATTTGGTTCCAACTGCCGCAAGAATCAATGAAATATGTGTTAGCGAAAGGCTATATCGGCTTGGATGGTTGTTCTTTGACGATTGGTGAGGTTGAAGCGTGTCGTTTTTCAGTACATCTAATTCCAGAAACCTTGCAACGAACACTCTTTGGAGTAAGACAAGTAGGGGACCGCGTTAATATTGAGTTTGACCCTCAGACTCAGGCCATAGTTGATACTGTTGAGCGAGTTCTCGCAGCAAAACAGCTTTAGAATGATAAAAAGGAGCCAAGCGCTCCTTTTTAATTCAAGTGACTTTGTGTTTCCAACGCTTACATGCTCGAGTTGTTATTCGTAATTGTCATCGATAAACAGTTCGACTTTATCTTGCAGCTCATCTACTCGCATATTTAAGTGAATGGCATGGCAACAAGCTGGACAATCATCATAAAACTCTTGGTCACCATTACTTGCATCTAGTGTAATGCCGATTGAATGTCCACAATGGGGGCATTTGACATGCCTTTCGGTATAATTTTTCATACAACAACTCCTAATATCGCAGGGCTTTTAAACACTCTATTCTTTAAGGAAGTACAGCCCTTCACTTACTTTGCCTACAAGGAAAATAGGCACAATCCAAAGTTAAGTCTCCTTTGATATTAGGTGGAGTTGTTGCTAATTGAGTCGAAATAAGTATAAAACTTGACCCCAAACTCAACCTTGAGCTTAGGGTCATTTTCTGTAGTGATGTGCCTCGAGGTTTTACATCTTGAAATATGCAGTGGCTTCCAAATTAATAAGAAATAATTTTATTAATAACTTGTTGAGCCTGCTCCAAGTAATGGCCGCCAAATAAATTGCAATGGTTGAGAACATGGTAAAGGTTATAGATATCTTTACGCTCTTGATAACCAGCAGAAAGTGGCATAACAGATTCATAACCTTGATAAAATTCCGGCTGAAATCCACCAAAAAGCTCAGTCATCGCAATATCACACTCCCTGTCACCCCAGTAGCAGGCGGGGTCGTAACAGATAGGGCCACATGCCGTGAGAGCCGCATTCCCATTCCATAAATCGCCATGCAGCAAGGAAGGCTCTGGAGCATGGTTTGCTAGCAGTTGTTTTACGACATCTATAAAGTCGTCGATATCAACTAAAGTGACGCCTTTTTCTTTAAGGAGCTGTAATTGCCATCCTATGCGTTGTTCAGCAAAGAAGACACACCACTTCTTGTGCCACTTATTGGGTTGTAGAGTGGATCCGAGATAGTTATCCGTATCAAAACCAAATTCCTTTTGCTCGCCCCATTGATGAAGGTGAGCTAATTGCTGTCCTAATTTAAAGCTGTTTGGGCCATCTTCTAATGGCTTTGTTGGAAGGTAGTTAAGAATTAGGAATGAGGCGTTTTTGGTTTTACCAACCAACACAACCTCTGGAACAAATAGGGTAGATGTCTCGCGCAAAAGATGCAGACTTTCTGCCTCAACTTCAAACTTAGACAAAAACTCGCGATCGTTAATTTTCACGAAATAGCGCTGTTCGCCGTCATTGATCATGTAGCTTTCACTGATATCCCCACCAGACAGTCTTACTTTTTCCGTGATCTGGTACTCGAATAATAAAGTATCAGAAAGCTGTTGCGATATTGCTTGCCACATACAAAACCTCGCGAATCTATTTGACCACCAACAGTTTAGGATAAAAAGCAAGGTGTTGGCGCTACGTTGAGCATACTTCGTAAAGAAACCTTCCTCTCAGTGTAGTCAATTTGTATAAATGTGAATCAAATCGCTTATAAGCCTCTGATTTGTCGGCATAGCATATGGAGATGAACGTATACAACAGGTATTATTATTTTTTTGACGTTAGTTCCATTGGTGACATGAAAATACTGATATGTGATGACTCAGCGGTTGCAAGAAAGCTCATTGCGCGCTCCATCGTACAAGATACATCATTGCACCTGATCGAAGCTCAAGATGGGTATGAGGCGCTAAATATTCTTGCGGAGCAAAATATCGATATTTTGTTTCTCGATTTAACGATGCCGATCATGGACGGTTTTGAAGTCCTCGAGTCATTACCTGTTAGTCACTACCAGACTGAAATCGTCATTATTTCTGGAGATGTTCAACAAGAGGCAAAACAGCGCTGCATAGAGCTAGGTGCTCAAGCTTTTATCGCTAAGCCTCTGACAGAAGAGCAGGTGATACCGCTCTATGAACAATTGGGGCTGCACTATGCGTTCAAGCCTAGCCATTCGATTGATCCTAAAATCCAGATTTGCGAGGAGTTCTCCTCATTAGCCAAATTCCGCGAGATTGCAAACATTGCCCTTGGTAAAGGGGCTGCGATTATGGCAGACCATTTACACGAGTTCATCCAACTTCCTGTTCCACATGTTGGTCCGTTATCCTATGGCGAACTTCATATGACGCTTGTCGACGTTGTTGGGCGTGATGGCTCCGTCGCGGTTGCGCAGAGGTTTGTTGGTGGCGGTATTCATGGTGAAGCTCTGGTGTGTTTACGTGGTAGAGACATCAATCAAATTGGTGAGAAGTTAGGCTATCTGCTTGAGTTTACACCTCATAATGAAATCATTTTGAATATCTCGAACTTACTGGTTTCTTCATTTCTCACATCGTTAGGGGATCAGCTCGACAAGCAATTCTCACTTCGTCAGCCAGGCATTGTGGATACGTTAACGCCTTACTGTGAAGAGCAGGGTGAATTAGGTGAGCTGTTTACTATCGAATACACCTACATGGCAGAAGCGCTCGATTTTGAGTGTGAGGTACTGTTTTTAATTGATAAACCATCCGTAGAAATTATTTATGAAATCATGGAGCTAATCTAATGTCCGATATTACGCTGGACATAGCAGACTTTCATTGGGTCACACAAATTCTCGATACGATGGATTCAGGGCTTATCGTGTTGGATCAAGAGTATAAGGTCTGTGTGTGGAACAGTTTTATGCAGTCATACAGTGGCGTTCTGTCACAAGAAATCCTTGGCCAATGTTTATTTGATCATTTTGAAGAGCTGCCAAAAACTTGGCTAGAAACCAAGATAAAAACCGCCGCCGATCTGGAAACTCGTTCCTTCTCTAGCTGGGAAAACCGACCGTACCTTTTTAAATTCAACAATTTTTCTCCGGTTTCAAACAGCAGTGATTTCATGTATCAAGACATCGTAATCACCCCGTTAATCGGGCTCTCAGGAGAGGTCAGCCACATTGCTATTCAAGTGAATGATGTCTCTGAAACGGCAAGAAATCGCATTCATTTGAAAGAAACAAATCAACATTTGTCTGAAATCAGTCGCAAAGATGGTTTAACAGGTTTATTTAATCGTGCTTATTGGGAGCAATCGCTGAAAGAAGAGTTTGCTCACCTAAAAGTTATCGACGGACCATGCTCATTAGTAATATTTGATATCGACCACTTTAAAAAAGTGAATGATACCTATGGTCACCCGACGGGAGATGAAGTCATTCGTCGTACTTCTTCGTTATTAAGAAAGACAGCAAGAAGCAGTGATGTGTGCGGTCGTTTTGGCGGAGAAGAGTTTACGGTATTGCTTCCTCATACGAATCAAGAACAAGCTTGCTATTTCGCGGAGCGTTTACGTAAAAGAATTGAGCAAGAGATCGTGAAAGTGGAAGATTTTTTGATTAATTACACGATAAGTATTGGTGTTTGCGAGTATAAACCTTATTTTGAAACTCACACTCAATGGTTAAAGAGTGCCGATGCTGCGTTGTATCGTGCAAAAGAAAACGGTCGTAACCAAACTTGTTTGCATGAAAATGACTGAAATACAAAAAGGTTTGAAGAAACCCTGTATCCGAACGCAGTGAGGCAAAGCGCAATTGTTTGAAAAACATCCAGTTGGTTCGTGAATGTTTGTTAATATGAAATAAGTTAATGAAATTTTCTCGGCATGTCTTACTATTGAAACTATTCCGCTTTCAGCTTCGAAGGCTTGCAATAAACGGAGAAAAACAGTGGTTTTAGAAACCGATGGATATCTCGCTCTTATCGAGCACTTGTCGCTAAATCTAGATATTTTCACGACTGAAATTGGCGACACTGGATCCGAAAGCATCGAAGATGTCGTCACCGATATGGTGGCTTCAAACATCATGGCGATCTTTGAGCAAAACCCAGAGCTTCACTCAAGCGTACGCTTCAAATTACTAAAAGAAGCGGATGCGGTTGTTGAAGATCTTGGTGAGATATTGGCTGGTGTATGGCATAAAAAAGCGACTAATGAACAGATCACGTTCCTTGATGAATACATCGCTTTGGTTAAAAACCTATTCGATACTGCCGTTGCTACTTACGATTGATATTGTTTGATACCAGTCATCTCCAATTCTAAAAGTAAGAAGAGTTACATTGTAACTCTTCTTACTTGCCAAAACTTAGATGCCCAGTATGGGTTGTCGATTCTTGAAATGATCACACCTTTAGACGTTGACGCATGCATGAACTGCTTGTTACCCAAGTAAATCCCTACATGATAGGTCGTCCGTCTTGTCTTAAAAAACACCAAATCTCCTTGTTTGGCGTCCGTCCAATTTAATTCCACACCTTGTTTCGATTGTTGTCTCGTTGTCCTGGGTAACGATAGCTGATAAGCCTCGACAAAGGCTTTTTGCACAAATGCCGAGCAATCAATACCAGATTTTTGTGTGCCGCCTAAGCGATAAGGTGTGCCATGCCATTCTGTATAAAACTGGAACAAGTCAGGGTTATTGTCCAATAACTGATTTGTAGGTGTTGTCACTTGCACTTGCTCGCTAGGTTCAGGCCCAGAAGAGCAGGCGCTTAGTAGCACACTGATTATCAAAGGAAAATATACTCGACGCAAATCACCACCTGTCATCTCTACGACTCACAACTGAAATATTAGTGTCATAACCAATCCATAGTATGGGCTGCAAATCACGGTTTTGTCTCACAAATGTGACGGAATCACTGCAAAACCGATTCAACCTTAAGAAAGAATAAAAATTGATTATGGCAAAGCGAAAACGCTCACGCACATCACTTTCACTGATTCAGGCTGTTAGTGCAACATTTTTAACTATCATAGCTCTTGTTATAGCCCTTTCTGTCTCAAGTTTCAAAGGAATGGAACAGGTAGGAGAGCAATTTGAAGACTTGTCGCAAAAAGCGTTACCAATCGCGATGGCGAACGCAAAGTTAACCAGGAATGTATTGGAGATGGTTAAGCTACTCAACCATGGTATGCAAATTACTGAGCCAAAAGAGTTGCCTCTAATAAAAGAGCAAATCGATTCACTTGCGACTCAAAGTAAAAGTTTGGTTGGAGAAGCTTCTGGTGTTGCTGAGCAACTCTCTGAGGAGTTAGATACAAATTTAGCGCGTTTACATAACATCACGCAGTCCATTTTACTGAAGCAATCTTCAGTGATAAAAATTCAAATGGATATTGATGCAGGAGTTGGCGGGTTCCGCTATGGACTCAGCTCTATCGGCCCGGAAATGAATCGAATTAGCTCGTTTCTTAGTGCCGAAAATCCTGAATCGAGTGATGCCGCCAACCGATTTATTGCCTCAGCGAGCTCAATGGAAAGCACGTTCTTAGTAATGATGATGCATTCTGAGCTGAGCAAAGCCGAAAAAGAATACCGAGAAATGCGTAACCGTATTGCAGGTATTAATCTCGCCTATGAAGATTTCCAGTCTTTACATCCAGAAGTAAGCGAATACGCAAGCCTAACGGCACCGTACGAGATGGTGAAGCAAGGCTTTAGTGAAAAGGGCGTGCTGCGTTTGATCCTCGCCAAACTAGAACAAGGGGAACTGCAACGTTCAGAGTTTAAACAGGCTTCGATTCTTGCGGATGAAACCATGCGGTTGCTTGATCAAATATCACAAGCTGCTGGTGAGTTGATTGCGGATAAAGAGAGTGTGGTCAATGACACTATTCAGTCAGTGAGTGTTATGATCGTTTTTGCAGCGTGTGTGATTTCTTTCATTATTCTGATCACTTGGTTCAGTCTGAAGTCATGGACAAACCGAGGGTTAAGGAATGTACTAACGCGTCTTTCAGCACTTACCGAGCATGACTTTCGTGACAATGCAGATGAGGTCGGCCCTTATGAGCTGAAAGAAGTAGCACGAAAGTTGAATCAAGTGATCGATTCCACACACGATTCCATTCAAACGGTGACGCGCAATTGTGAAATGCTTTATCAGACGGCTGAAGTAAGCCACAGTGCAGCTGAACAAACGAGCGATGGGCTGACGACACAAAATGAAGCATTGGCGAGTATGATCACGACCATTACGCAACTTGAAGCCTCCATTCGTGAAATCGCAACAGTGACAAATGCCTCGTCACAGGACTCGATGCTTGCTACCCAGCACACTGAAAAAGGCGTTCACGTTGTGGAACAAAACCGTGAACGTTTGGAATCACTTGAAAGCTCTTTGGATATGAATGAGCGATCTATGTTAGAACTAGACCAGCGTGTTAAGCAGATTCGTGAAATGGTCGATATGATCAGTGGTATTGCTGACAACACAAACTTGCTTGCTCTCAACGCAGCAATAGAAGCCGCTCGAGCTGGTGAACAAGGGCGTGGGTTTGCAGTTGTCGCGGATGAAGTCCGCAAACTAGCAAGTGATACTTCTCAACAAACAACGAACATCCGAGCAATGATGATTGAGCTTATTACCGCAGCAGAGCGTTCTCGCCAAGCGGTAAGTGATTCAAGAGAAGAAATGGCCCATGCGCTGCAGTCCAGCAATGAAGTGAAATCAACATTCTCGGATATCAACCTTGCGGTTAAACACATTCAAGAACGTGTTGAGCAAATCTCAGTTGCTACAGAAGAACAAGAACGTGCGACGGCGGACGTGTCTCAATCCATCAATAATATTTCCGAGCTTGGAGAGCGTACAAAGTTACAACTTGAATCCATGGTAGAGAGCTCTGAACAAGTGGCAGAAATTGCAGGGCATCAACAAGCGATGTTGCATAAATACGAGCTACATCAGTCCGCATAAGTGACATGTTTTCATCTTCTAAAAGCAGAACTTCGGTTCTGCTTTTTTGTTGCTTCTACTCATCCTCTCATTGCTATTCAAATCGCAAAAGTGAGTTATATCGCATCTTGCTCATTTCTTAAGGGCTGAGTTATCACTACGTGGTGTTAATGGTATCTCGGTGAAACAAGATGACTAGAATGTTGTCCGAATTCAAAGGAATGAATCATGCAATTATTACAAAGAGCTAGGCTTATACTGGTTAATCATCAGCAAGAACTTTTGCTTATTCAGCGTTTTCAAAACGATAGACACTATTGGGTTTTCCCCGGTGGCAGTGTTGAGGTAGGAGAGCAGCCTGTTGAAGCCGCGAAAAGAGAAGCGCTGGAAGAAACCTCATTGAAACTCAATTGGGTTGAGAAGGCTTTTGAACTCGAAAATCAAGGGCGCTTAGAAACCTATTTTCTCTCTTATGTCGGGAACTCAAAAGTGAAACTGGGGGCTGGGCCAGAGCAAATCAGAAAATCAGATGTTAATCAGTACCATTTAAAGTGGGTGCGTGTAGAGCAACTTCATGCGATTCCTTTATATCCAGAACAAGCCAAAGCTTTCTGCTTAAACAACGAGGAGTGGTTTTGTGATCGATAAAGTTTGTCCCGTCGTTCTGCGTAAGCAAAACCAAGAGCTCCTACTTTTTAAACATCCGTTGGCGGGTATTCAGCTCGTCAAGGGCACTATTGAGACGTTTGATGAAAGTTACATCACGGCTGCAAAGCGGGAGCTTGCTGAAGAATCTGGAATTACGCACGTTATCTCCGCTCGGTATTTATGCTCATGGGACAGTGGCTTTCAAAATCAAGTATGGCACTTTGTTTCGTGCGAGTGTGCTGACCTAGCGGATTCATGGACGTTTCATACGCAAGACGATGGCGGACATGATTTTGCGTTCTTTTGGCACGATATAGGGAGCGATATTTCCTCACAAGCGCATACCGTTTTTCAGAACGCACTGGAAAAAGTTCGAAAACTGATAGACCAAGGAGCGGTTTGAATGAGACTTCTGTTCTAACATTGGTGTATTTGAGCGAAATGCCAAAGCTAACACTATGCTTCTATCAGGAGCGAATAAATTTCTTTCGCACGCCTCTCGTACTGTTTAAAGGCACTGTCGATCTCAAAAATGGCTATGAGATTACAAATGTTTAACTGACTTCTATATGCTTTGCGCATTCATTCAGATAAGGAAACGATAATGGATAAATTCGTCGTGTTTCTCTTATGCCTTTTTATGACAGTTGGCGGTGTGGTTCATCTTTATGACAACATTGCTAACGGTTTTTTGCCTTATGATTTTGCGCCACGCTGGTTGAATATTTATTGGAGCTCGTTGGGGCTGTTAGACTTACTAGCGGTGTATCTGTTGGTGAAGCACCTTCGTTCCGGATTAGTACTTATGCTATTGATTCTGACGACCAATGTTATTTTTAGCTCGCACGCTCACTATACATTAGAAATATTGGACAACAATGCCGCACTTCAAATGAAAACACTCTTTTTAGGTTTTTCATTCGGCGTATCTATCTGGTTATGGAACGCGCGTAAACATCGACAATCACGCCAGATATTTCGTTAACTTTCACTTTTCATCACTCAATTAAGGATAGTAAACAGGGATTCGTTATGAACGATTTTAAAGACTTGGCCAGTTTCGCTGGTTTCAGCGTATTGACAGGTTTAAGCTTTGGTACCACTTTCTTCAGTCTGGCTTTTCTATACAGCTCAATAGAAGTACAACAAGCAATGAATACTAATGCTTTGGTGTGCACGGTGCTTGGTGTGGTTGGTTTATTTGTTGGTATTACTCAGTTAAACAAAAAACGTCAACTAACGGAGAGTGAATCCACTAGCTAGCATCGCAAGGATGAAGTGGTGTTTAACTGGTTGGTGTTTAGGTTTAGTCTATTCGCTTTGTTTACGCACTTCATCCACAAAAACTTTTCTTCAACTGTTGCGCCTTCTTCGGTTATAGCGAAAAGGTTGAGTTAACAGCTTGTCTAATCGTTGTTCTGCTTCATTCCTAATTTCCGGTATACCAATTACGACATCATCATGGCCAAGTTCAGGCTGAGCTCGATATGTCCCAAAAAGTCGGTCCCAAACAGAAAGGAAGAAACCGAAATTCGAGTTGGTTTCTTTTGCTATCACGGAATGATGAACGCGATGCATGTCTGGCGTCACTATGACGTTTCGCAGTTTCTGATCCGCTGATAAAGCCAGTTTTGCATTACTGTGATTAAACATCGCACTGGCATTGAGCACTATTTCGAATACCACGATAGCGATAGGAGAAACGCCTAAGATAAATACAGTGGCAATTTTGACACCCATCGAGATGATGATTTCGATGGGATGAAAACGTGCGCCAGTAGTGACATCAATGTCGAGATCGGCATGGTGCATTCGATGAAGCTTCCACAGTGGCTTTACATAGTGAAAGACCACATGCTGAACGTAAATGACGAAATCAAGCAGAATAACCGCTAGAAGCACGTTTAACCAAGCGGGCAGGGAGAGCAAATTAAATAGTCCCCATTGTTGCTCCTGAGCGATAATTGCAGCTTGAAAGGCGGCGATAGGCATGACTAACGCAACAATCAAGCTATTCACAGCAACCAGTGATAAGTTATTGACCCAGCGAAACCCGCGTGAAGCGGTAAGTGTTTTTCTCGGCAGTTTGTTTTCCCAAAGGGCACAAAGTAATAATACGCCGAGAAAAAAGCCTAATCTTATCCACGAGGGATCTTGAAACGTCGTTTCTGTCACTGTCATTTCCTTATTTATTACTTTATCTATGACCGAGATAAGGGTGAAATTATTTCAACAAACAGTAAGGTGCGTTGAAGGGCTTATCTTGAGGCGAAACCATAATGTCAGTAGAATCGCGCTCTAATTTTTACTTGGCATTACTTACCATGAGAATTCACGCTTTCCACCGTTTATATCAGTACCGACAATCTATCTCAACCAAGCCTTTCAACGCGCGTGGATGTAAAGTGGTCCGTTGTCAATATTGCCAGGTTTCTGAGCAACACTGTTTGTGCGATCTTCAGCCAAACATCAAGGCTAATATTGCATGTATGTTGATTGTTTCTGAAAACGAAGTATTTAAGCCAAGTAATACCGGTCGTCTAATAGCTGATACGATTCAAGAGACTTACGTGTATCAATGGAATCGAACAGAGCCGTCTGAGGAGATGCTGGATCTATTACAGGATGACAACTACCAACCAGTGATTGTATTTCCTGCAGACTATGTGGATGACCCATCTCGTTTAATTGAAGATCTGGAGCCTGCGCGATTAATAAACGAAGAGGCTCAGAACAAAAAATGGTTGCTGATCTTTATTGATGGTAGCTGGCGTGAGGCACGAAAAATTTTCCGTCGCTCTGAGTTTTTACAGTCTCTACCAGTTTTATCTATCGAGCCGGAGTGTTTATCAGAATACATCATGCGCCGTTCTGAGAACGAGCAGCATCTTTCGACCGCCGAAGTTGCGACTTTAGTTTTGAAACAAGCCGGTGAGAACAAAGCATCGGAATGCCTTCAATTGTGGTTTGAAGCCTTTAGAGAAACCTACATGTTGACCAAGACCCGAGTCAAAAACGATCCCAACCGACCGCATTTAAAACGTTTCAAAGAGTGGGTGAAAACCGAGAGCTGACTCTAAGGAATGAACTTTTGTTGATGGCATGTTGTTCAACTGGCTGCGGTGAGGGTATAAATCTGCATTCGGTCACGGTTTGCAGGCGTACAGATATGGATAATGCCACTAGTTTATACTTTTGACTCCAGCCATTTTTGGAGTCGTTTAAGCATTTTTTAGGAGAGAAATACATGTATTACGGCTTTGATGTCGGTGGCACTAAAATTGAATTTGGTGCATTTAACGAGAAGCTTGAGCGTGTAGCGACGGAACGTGTACCTACACCAACAGACAACTACGAGCTGCTGGTTGATACCATTGCGGTATTGGTTAACAAATACGATGCAGAGTTTGGTTGCGAAGGCACAATTGGTCTTGGCCTACCAGGCATGGAAGACGCAGACGATGCAACGGTATTAACAGTTAACGTTCCTGCGGCGAAAGGCAAACCACTGCGCGCGGATCTTGAAGCGAAAATAGGTCGCAGCGTAAAGATTGAAAACGATGCGAACTGTTTTGCGCTATCAGAAGCATGGGACGAAGAGCTTCAAGATGAGCCTTCTGTACTTGGTTTGATCCTAGGCACTGGTTTTGGAGGCGGTTTTATCTACGATGGTAAAGTTTTCTCTGGTCGTAACCACGTAGCAGGTGAGGTGGGCCATACTCGTTTACCTATCGATGCTTGGTTCCACTTAGGCGAAAACGCACCTCTATTGGGCTGTGGCTGTGACAAGAAGGGGTGTTTAGACAGTTACCTTTCTGGTCGAGGCTTCGAGCTGCTCTACGCCCATTACTACGGTGAAGAGAAGAAAGCGATCGACATCATTAAAGCGCACGCAGAAGGTGAGGCGAAAGCTGTTGAGCACGTTGAGCGTTTTATGGAGTTGCTGGCTATCTGTTTTGCAAACATCTTTACAGCGACTGACCCACATGTTGTTGTGCTGGGTGGTGGTCTTTCCAACTTCGAATTGATTTACGAAGAGATGCCAAAACGTATTCCTAAGTACCTGCTTTCTGTCGCGAAGTGTCCGAAGATCATCAAAGCAAAACACGGTGATTCAGGTGGTGTACGTGGCGCTGCGTTCCTAAACATCAAGTAGTGACTGAAACCTTACTCGATATAAAGTAAGAAGAAATTTAAAGCCCCGTTTAGACCATCAAGGTAAAACGGGGCTTTTTATTTATATATCGAAGTAACTCATATTCCTAAGTAATTTCGGTATGCTCGGGTATAGAGCACGAACAAAAGTAGCATGCATAAAAAAACTCGCGACGAATCGCGAGTTTTCTGTTTACAGCTAAGCTTATTTGTTCTTTTTGCCTACGCCCAGGTTTTCTTTTTGAGCTAGGGTGATTTTGCTAAAGCCTAATTTTCTGAAGTAGTTATCGCGGTAGTTTCGTACCGCTTTAGTGTCAGACACTGCTTCGATTTGTTGCTCCATCTTTAGGAACTCAGTGATATCGATACCTTCTGCTTCTGCAACCGCTTCTTGAATGTTGCGGTGCTGCTGGTATGAGAACGTCAGTTCTTTGTCTTGGTCTTTGTAAGTGTAAAGAATGGTGCGAGCCATAGCTGTCTCTCTGAAAAGGTTTCTGTATTAAATAAAAAGGCCAGACTCGCTGACCTTTGAATTTCTAGTTTGGGCTAGATTCTGCCTTGAAGTGGGATAATTGTCACGCTTTCTCCCGCTTTTACTGTATCAATAGCTGGGGAGATTTCGATCAAACAGTTCGCCTCACTCATTGAGCGCAAAATGCCAGAGCCTTGCTTGCCTGTTGTACGAACGGTTAAACGGCCAGTGTCATCCAGTTCATAGATTCCTCGACTAAACTCGGTACGACCTTGTCGAGAGCGAAGATTCTCAGTTGCGATGGCATTCACTTTCAGAGGCTTCCAGCCTTGTTCGCCTTGCATCTTACGCAGTGCAGGCTCAACAAAATTAATGAAAGAGACCATCACGGCAACAGGGTTGCCCGGCAGACCAAAGAACGGCTTGTTGTTGATTTGACCAAACGCGAGTGGACGTCCCGGACGCATGTTGATTCGCCAAAAATCGATTTGACCAAGTTTATCTAAGGCAAGTTTGATGTAATCCGCATCACCAACGGATACGCCACCAGAAGTCATAACCACGTCCGCTTGCGCCGATGCGTTTTCCAACGCTTCAATCATTAACTGTTCGTTGTCTTCCAGAATACCGAAATCCAAGATCTCGCAGCCGAGCTTTTCAAGCATGCCCATGATGGTAAAACGGTTGGAATCGTAGATAGAATTCGCTTTTTGCTCTGTTCCCGGCGCTTGTACTTCGTCACCGGTGGAGAACACGGCAACTTTCAATTTGCGGAACACATTCGCTTCACCAAAACCGAGAGAAGCGATCATGCCCATTTCTGGAGAGGCTAGGCGAGTGCCTGCGGTAAAGACGTCACTGCCGATAACGAGATCTTCACCTGCTTGACGAACGTTTTGGCCTGCTTTGATATTCGCACCGTTAAAGGTGACCTTGTCACCTTCTTGAGAGGCTTGCTCACGCATGACCACTGTGTCGCCGTTAAGTGGTGTCGGTGCGCCGGTCATGATCTTCACCGCTTGACCAACTTCCAGAGGCTGATCGTAAGCATGGCCCGCCATCACTTCAGCAATCACTTGGTAGCTATCGCGGTCAACATCATCACTGCGGATGGCATAACCGTCCATCGCAGAGTTGGTGTACTGCGGCACGTTTACTGGTGAAATGATATGTTCCGCGAGAACGCGGCCATAGGCGTTTTCAATCTTGCATGCTTCTATTTCCGAAACCGTGTTCACCAAAGAAAGGATTTTTTCTTGGCCTTGAACCACAGAAAGGAAAGCCGGAGAAAGTGTGTCGCAACATGCGGCGTCTTTCTCTTTAGATTTTGGTGCTTTTGCATCTTGAACGTATTGAAGAACAAATTGAGCGATGGCATCCAAATCATTGATGTTCATTTGAGGGAGCTCAGAATCTAACTCCGCACTGTCGGAAGCGATAGCAATGATGTTTTCATCGTGAGGGTAAAGCCAAGGTTTACCCACTTCTTCACGGTGCAATTCAATTTTAGGAAACGCGATGTTTTTACAGCCTTCGACCAAAACTACATCGAGCTTGTCTTCATCAAAACGTGTTAATAGGTATTCAAACTCTGCTTCGGCTTCTGGCGTTTCTGTCATTAACGCAAAACGGTTGCGAGAAGCAATCAGCATTTGAGACGCGCCGGCTTTGCGTAAACGGTAGCTGTCTTTACCCGGCTTATCGACATCGAAGTTGTGATGAGCATGTTTTAGCATGCCAATGCGTAAACCTGCTTCAGTCAGCTTTGGCAATAGCGCTTCAAGTAGCGTGGTTTTGCCTGTGCCTGAATAAGCTGCAAAACCAAGAATAGGGATGTTTAGCGTGTGTTTCATGATTCTAATTGTCCAAATTGCGCCAGTTCTTCCGGAGTGTTCAAGTTGACGAAACAGTTTGGTGAGTCGCTAAAGTCAACGTAACTGGTGTTGCACTCTTTGTAGAGCAGAATGATTTTGCGGTCGCCACGTTCTAAAAATGCGGTGAGTTTTGGCAGTACGCGTTTGTGGTAGAGCGTGAAAACAGGTTGCTGATGGTCACCATCATGAGCGACCAAAATATCGCTGTCTTCTTTGGCGGCTTGGCAGAAACGCTCGACAAGGTCGGTGTTAATTTGTGGGCTATCGCAAGGTACAAATCCAACCCAGTCAGTTTCAGCATGCATCAAACCCGCGTGAATACCGCCCATAGGTCCAGGGAAATCTTTGAATTTATCACTAAATACGAAACCAAATTTGCTGTACGCATCTTGGTTTCGGTTGGCATTAATTAAAATGCGTGGTGTTTGTGGAGATAAACGTTCAATAACGTGTTCGATGAGTGGCTTCTGATTTAATTCAATCAGACCTTTATCTTTTCCACCCATACGGCTGGCTTGGCCACCAGCCAAAATGACCCAACTAGTTTGTGTTGGTTGAAGCATATGCATTCTCTTGGGATGTTTCTTTTGGTATGACATACAACAGAGGAGACTCTATCAAAGTCTTGTCTTTAATCCACCACTGTTTTTTACACAAGTCGGTCAGTGCGTTGGTTTGATGGCTTGTCACCACAATACTGGAACCACGATCCAAAAGATCTTTCGCCATCACCACCAATCGTTCAATGGATTCTTGGTCTAAAGACGCACTTGGCTCATCCATCAATAAAATCGACGGTTTTAAGATCCAAGCCCTTGCCATGGCAACGCGCTGTTTTTCACCGCCGGACAACACGGAAATATGTTCGTCCGCTAAGGTTTCTAAACCTACCATGCGCAGCGCGTGAATAACTTGAGCTCGCTTATCTTTTGGTGTGTCTTGTTGATATTTCAATCCATAAACTACGTTCTCATATACAGTGCCGTCAAAAAGGTAAGGAGACTGATGGAGATAAATCACATCGACACGACCATTGCGACGCGTCAGTCTTTTCAGCCACGTATCTTTTGGCGCAACAACATCGCCAGTAGAAGGTTTGAGCAAGCCGGCAAGGATTTTGAGTAGGGTAGTTTTGCCCACACCATTGTCCCCCTTGAGATAAATGGCATCATTTGGGCCGATGGCTAACTCAGGGATGTGGAAAAGCACACGCTCTTTAAAGCGCATGGATAACTGCTCGGCGGTGATTTTTATAGTCATAATGCGCCTCTACATGGGGTTAATGGTGAGTCGTTTGTTTGCTTCATGTTCTATGTTCTGAGGTAGCCTTTGCCTCTCATGCTTGATAAGAAGAAGTTTAGTGCCAACGCTAAAGATAGTAATACAATTCCTAATGCAACTCCTTGCGCAAAAGCACCTTTGCTGCTTTCCATTGCGATAGCAGTGGGAATATTGCGCGTCACGCCCATAATGTTTCCGCCTACCATCATTGAGCAGCCCACCTCGGTTACGATACGTGAGAACCCTGCAATGATAGCTGCGAGTAGAGGAAAGCGGGTTTCCCAAATCATCGTAGCGGCCACGCGCGGAATGGAGACGCCTAGCGTGATGGCAGTTTCCACAGCGCGACGGTCGCTAGATTGCAATGCACCATGCATCATCGATACCAAAACAGGGAAACAGATCACCATTTGGCCGAAGATCATCGCCTTCTGAGTGAACAGCATTTGCCAGTCTCCCCAAGGGCCAGCGCGCGACAGCAACATGTACAGCAACAGGCCAATCACGACGGTAGGGACCGCTTGCAGCGTATTCACGATCGACAACAAAAACCATTTACCGCGAAAGTCGGTATACGCCAGTACAAAGGACATCAAAATAGCCGGCAATACCACTAAAGATATTGCCGTGATAGAAACACTAAAGGAGACCGCAACGATCTCCCATAGGTCTGCATCAAAATTCACCAGTAAGCGAAGCGCTTCCAGTGTTGTATCAGCAAGATTCATATTGCGTTATTTGCTCTCAGCATTCGCAACAAACAGTTGTTTACCGTTTAGGCGGAAACCATTGATAAGTTCCTGTCCGCGAGGGTTCACCAACCAATCACTGAATGCTTTCGCGCCTTGGTAGTTGATTGTTGGGTAACGCTCAGGATTAACAAGAATAACTTGGTACGGATTAAACAGTTTTTCATCGCCTTGGAACAGAATTTCTAGATCCAATTTGTTTTGATAAGCCAACCATGTGCCGCGGTCTGTCATGGTGTAGCCTTGCATTTCAGACGCCATGTTCAGAGTTGGGCCCATACCTTGACCTACGCTGCGGTAACCGCCAAAGTTTGGTTCGATTTTAGTTTGAGCCCAGAAGCCCATTTCTTTTTTGTGCGTACCAGAATCATCGCCGCGAGAGATGAACGTTGCGTTTTTGTTTGCGATCTCTTTGAATACATCTAACACGCTTTCGTCATTTTTGATTTTTGCTGGGTCAGCTTTCGGGCCAACAATTACAAAGTCGTTATACATCAGTTTACGAGGTAGAACGCCGTAGCCTTTCTCAACGAATGTGCCTTCGGCTTTTGGTGCGTGTGTCATCACCAAATCTACGTCACCGTTTTCGCCCATTTTTAAGGCCTTGCCAGTACCCGCAGCGATAACATCGACTTTGTAGCCCGTATCTTTCTCAAATTGTGGAAGCAGGTAATCAAGTAACCCTGAATGGTAAGTACTGGTAGTGGTTGCTAGGCGAACGTGCTCGCCATCTTGAGCGGAAAACGCAGAGTAACTTACAAGCGTGATTGACGTCGCAGCCAGAGTTAGCGCAATTTTTTTCATTTTTATGTGTTCCTTTCCAATGATTCTTTGGCTTTTCTCCCGATGTATTGGGAGAGGCCTCTTGGGCGAGAGCGATTAGTTCAAAGTGCAAGTTGTCTTAGGGTGTTGGAATAACAAACACCAACATCCTGAGATCACTTAAATACGCCCTGTAGCCACCTTATAGCAAACAAGATGCCAACCTTTTACAAGCTAAAATTGCTCGATTTATGCACTAAATCATGGGGTTATTTGCACAAAAGTTTGCGTTGGTACAAAATGTCGCACTTTTTGTAGGGTATCTCTGTTTAAACTTGGTACACTCTGTCCCATCCGAAGCCATCTGGGGTAAATATGTCTACTCAATCCCATATTAGTACAAACCAACAATATAACGCCTTTTCCGTACTGGTCGTTGATGATGAATTGGGCATGCAAGCCATTTTGAAAAAGGCATTGGGGAAGCTTTTCTCACATGTCGACACTGCTGGCAGCATCGAAGAAGCAGAGCAACTGCGTAATTCTCGACATTATGATCTGATTTTACTGGATATTAATCTGCCGGGGCGCTCTGGGATTGAGTGGGAAGAAGCGTTTGAAGATGACGACAAACGTGCCGATGTGATCTTCATGACGGGCTATGCGGATTTAGAGATTGCTATTCGCGCACTTCAACTTGGTGCTTCTGACTTTATCCTAAAGCCCTTCAACCTAGAACAAATGCTAAAAGCGGTCAGCCGCTGTATGGATCGCCGTTTGAACGAGCGCATGCAGTACGCCATGAAGCGCGATTACCAACGTCACAATACCTCCGAGATCATCGGTGGTTCAGAAAAAACGCGTCAGCTTAAGCAGCTTATTAACCAGTTTGCACCGTCGCGTGCTTCTGTTTTGGTCGAAGGTGAGTCGGGTACGGGTAAAGAGCTGGTTGCGCGAGGTATTCACCAAGCGAGTGGGCGAACGGGCCCATTTGTGCCAATCAACTGTGGCGCCATTGCGCCAGAACTACTTGAAAGTGAGTTATTTGGTCATACATCGGGCGCGTTTACCGGTGCGAAAAAATCTCGTGAAGGTTTGTTCCGCGTAGCAAATGGCGGCACCTTGTTCCTCGATGAAATTGGGGAAATGCCACTTGCAATGCAAGCCTCGCTGTTACGCGTTTTGGAGCAGCGTACTATCCGCCCTGTTGGTTCAGAAAAAGAAATCAGCATTGATGTCCGTATCGTTGCTGCCACCAACCGAAACCTGCAAGAAGAGGTCAACCAAGGCAACTTCCGCAGTGACCTGTATTACCGTTTGAATGTGCTCAAAATCGAAGTGTGTCCGCTGCGAGAGCGCAAAACCGACTTATTTGAGTTAGTGCCATTTTTCAGCAACATGCTGACGCGGGAGCTTGGTATGCCTGCGCCAAAATGGGCGCACGAAGATATGGAAGCGATGAGCGAGTACGATTGGCCAGGCAATATTCGTGAACTGAAAAACTTGATTGAGCGATGCATTTTGCTTGGCAAACCGCCTGCGCATTATTGGCGGGAGCTAAATGGTGGACACTCATTGCCTAATGTGTCGATTACTGTTTCTCATTCTGCTGAACTACCGACGTTTAAAGAAGGTAGAGAGTTCACAGGTGAGGGGTATCCAAACAACTGGACACTGAAAGAAGTCGAAAAAGCGCATATAAAACAGGTTGTTAACTTGCACGAAGGCAACAAGTCAGCCGCTGCTCGTGATTTAGGCGTGGCACGTAAGACCTTAGAACGTAAGTATAAAGAATGGGATTCTGAGGATGAGGAATATGCCGACTAACGGCCCACAGCACAAAGGATTGTCGAAATGGACGCACCGTTTTAAAACCATGGTGCGTTATCGCTTATTATTTTTAACTTCCGCACCTATCTTTCTGACTTTGATAGCCCTGATCGGGATTACCATTTATTGGTCCATCCATTATACGTGGCAAAATGCACTGCTGGATGTTTCTGAACGTCTTGGTGTTGCGAATAACAGCGTAACGTTGTTACAGCAAAAGCAATCGAATTACGTACGTGCGTTTGCTGACTCATACGATTTTCGTATTCGCATCAATCAAGGGATACCGCAAGATGAGCTGCAAAAGTGGGTCACTGAGCAGAAGAAAAGATATGCTTTAGATTTTCTCTCTTTCCAACGCGTCAACTCGATGGAAAACAAATTCCGCTTTATGGATCTCACTAAGCGAGAATCGTTTTTTGATGTACTCAATAAAGAAGAACTCGAACGCCTCGATCCTGAACTCGCTAAACGAGCGGAAGTGCCTATTCTTGCCGATGGGGGCATGGAAGCACGTGGGCTAGTCAGTCGAACAGTGATTCCTGTGCATAGCCAAACGAATGATTTGATCGGCTTTCTTGATGGTGGTTTGCTTCTCAATAACAGCACTGTATTGGTAGATCAAATTCGCGACTTAATCTATCTCAGCGATAATGATCGCCTTCGTCCCGTTGGCACATTGACCGTATTTCTTGATGATTTGCGTGTAAGCACCAATGTTCCTCTAGACAGCGAGCATAGGCTAGGGCGCGCCATAGGCACTCGCGTGAGCGCAGAAGTGTATAACCAAGTACTTTCAAAAGGTGAGCAGTGGGTTGACCGAGCCTATGTGTATGACGCTTGGTATATTACGGCGTATCAACCGATCAAAGACCAATACGACAACGTCATTGGTATGCTTTATACCGGTTACCTCATGTGGCCATTCGTTAAAGCCTACATGACCAACATTGCAGAAATTAGCTTGATTACCATTATGTTATTGCTGGTTTCCGGCGTGATGGTATATCGCGGTTCTTATGATCTGTTTCGACCGATCGAACGCATCCATAAAGTGGTGAAGCAGGTCCAACAAGGTAAAGAAAAACGGATTGGTCCGTTGGGATTGGATGCCGATCATGAACTTGCGCAGTTAGCCAGACAGTTTGATGATATGTTAGACGCGCTAGAGGAGCGCAAAATTGAACTGAAGAACTCCGCAGCGCAACTTGAATGCAAAGTTCAAGAGCGTACGGCAAGCCTTAGAGAAAAAACCCAAGATCTAGAGCTGCATATTCAATTGCTTAACCAAACTCGCGACAAACTCGTTGTTCATGAAAAACTGGCAGCACTGGGAGAACTCACCGCGGGGATTGCTCACGAAATCAATAACCCAACCGCCGTGATCCTTGGCAACGTGGAGTTGATCCACTTTGAGTTGGGTGACGATGCAAGTCGAGTACAAGAAGAGATTGATGCGATTCACGCGCAAATCGACCGTATTCGCAATATCACGCGCAGTTTATTGCAATACAGTCGCCAGGGCGGTGTTCAAGATGAAATCACTTGGCAACATGTCAATCCTATCATTGATGAAAGCATCACCTTGGTTAAAACGGGCACCAAGAAACGCGACGTCGAGTTTGTGACTGACCTACAAGCACATACGTCCGTTGAGATAAACCGCCATCATTTGCTACAAATCTTAGTTAACCTGCAAATGAACGCCATTCACGCAATGAACGGCAAAGGCACTTTAACCGTAGTCAGTGAAGACTGGATTGACGAGGGAGAAGTGAAAGGAGCCGCGATTCATGTTATTGACGAGGGTTGCGGTATTAAGCCAGAAAACTTGAATCGAATCTTCTCACCATTTTACACGACGAAGCGAGAGGGTACTGGATTGGGACTGTCGGTCTCCCAAAGTATTCTTAGCCAAACGGGTGGTGAGCTAAAAGCCGAGTCGGAATGGGGAAAGGGCAGTAAATTCAGTATTTATTTACCTAAAAAAGCCGAGCTGATCCTAGAGGTGACGAACATAGCTTAGTCACTTTTGGGAAGTATTAATGAAAAAAGAGCCAGTGATGATGCTGGCTCTTTTTTGTATTCAATGACGCATTTGTGCTTAAGCTTTTTTCTTTGAAGAAGCACTGCGATGGTTTCACTAGCGATGAATTAATAAAAACAACACTTGCAGTATGTAGCATGAACAAGTACCGTTGCCCGGTTTTTCTAAATACACCCCAATTGCTAAGGTAAAGGTTTTGATCTCCACAGCGAATATTACTCAACAATTCGGCGCTAAGCCGCTATTCGAAAACATTTCAGTTAAGTTCGGCGAAGGTAATCGCTACGGCTTAATTGGAGCTAACGGTTGTGGTAAATCAACCTTTATGAAGATCCTCAGCGGCGAGCTTGAGCAAACCAGCGGTAACGTGAGTTACGATCCAAACGAGCGCGTTGCAAAACTAAACCAGGACCAGTTCGCTTACGAAGAATTTACGGTAATCGATACCGTTATCATGGGTCATAAAGAGCTATGGGAAGTGAAGAAAGAGCGTGACCGTATCTACTCACTTGCTGAAATGAGTGAAGAAGACGGCATGAAAGTGGCTGACCTAGAAGTTCAGTTTGCGGAAATGGACGGCTACATGGCAGAAGCAAAAGCGGGCGAGCTTCTTCTTGCGGTGGGTATTCCAATGGAGCAGCACTTCGGCCTAATGAGTGAAGTGGCGCCGGGCTGGAAACTTCGTGTGCTTCTAGCGCAAGTTCTATTCGCAGACCCAGACGTTATGCTGCTTGACGAACCTACCAACAACTTGGACATGGATACGATCCGTTGGTTGGAAGACACGCTAAATGCGCGTAACTGCACCATGATCATCATCTCGCACGACCGCCACTTCCTAAACTCAGTATGTACGCACATGGCGGACTTGGATTACGGTGAACTGCGCATTTACCCAGGTAACTATGATGAGTACATGACAGCAGCTTCTCAAGCTCGTGAACGTCTATTAAACGACAACGCGAAGAAGAAAGCACAAATTGCTGAGCTACAAACGTTCGTTGCACGTTTCTCAGCAAACGCATCGAAAGCAAAACAAGCGACATCTCGTGCTAAGCAAATCGACAAGATCAAACTGGATGAAGTTAAAGCGTCTAGCCGTCAAAACCCATTCATTCGTTTCGAACAGTCGAAAGAGCTGTTCCGTAACGCTCTGATTGTTGAAAACCTAAGCCAAGGTTTCGAAGAGGACTTGTTCTCAGACTTCAATGCAATTTTTGAAGTGGGTGAGCGCGTTGCGATCATCGGTGAGAACGGTGTGGGTAAAACAACACTTCTAAACACGCTTGCTGGTGTGCTTGAACCGCGTGCGGGTGAGTACAAATGGTCTGAAAACTCAAACATCGGTTACTACGCGCAAGACCACGCGCATGACTTTGCAGAAGACATGAACCTAACGGATTGGATGGGTCAATGGCGTCAAGAAGGTGATGACGAGCAAGTCGTTCGTGGTTTCCTTGGTCGTATGCTGTTTGGTCAAGACGACATTAAAAAGTCAGTAAAAGTACTGTCTGGTGGTGAGCAAGGTCGTATGCTGCTTGGTAAGCTGATGATGCACAAGCCAAACATGCTGCTAATGGACGAACCTACCAACCACATGGATATGGAATCGATTGAATCTTTGAACACCGCGCTTGAGCAATACAAAGGCACGTTGTTCTTCGTATCTCACGACCGTGTATTCGTAGACTCGCTAGCAACGCGTATTATCGAAATCCGCGATGGCAAGATCACGGACTTCAAAGGCACGTACTCTGAGTTCCTAAAATCTCGTGGCGTTGACGCGTAATTACTCGCAAAGCGTTTAAAAAGCAAAAGCCTCGCTATTTAGCGAGGCTTTTTATATTGGTCTTAATCCTTAAACTGACCGGTTATATACGCATATATGCCGACGACACCAAATGTAATGATCATTGAGAGCATGATGCCACTGGGCGTGAGCAAAAAATTCCACAGTTGGTCATTGTCCATAGTTCACATCCTTTGTGAATGAGCTGTAGTTAGCATCAATTAAAGCAAGCGTTGTTATTGCTACAACACATGTTGCTATTTCTGACTTATATCGTTTAATTAAGCCTTCATAACGTGATGATTTACTTATCCCAATTGTTATAAGTTTACACGAATCGACGGTTTTGTATTATTTTCTCGTTAACGAGATGCACTTTCGCCTTTCACATCAAACTCAATCTTGTCGGCTCCGGTAAATACTTGGAAGCGTAAACCTTTTGCTCGCGCAATCGTCGTAATGCCAAATTGTTTCGCAAGATCTAACCCCATTTGAGTAACGCCAGAGCGAGAAAGTAGAACAGGAATGCCCATTTGGGCCACTTTAATCACCATCTCTGAAGTAAGGCGACCAGTTGTGTAGAAAATTTTATCTTCACCTGTTTCTTCTTTGAGCCACATCTCACCTGCAAGCGTATCCACAGCATTGTGGCGGCCGACATCTTCCACAAATGACAACACCTCATTGCCTTTGCAAACCGCACAGCCGTGTACTGCGCCCGCTTTTTTGTAGGTGTCGTTGTAATGAGTTAACGCTTCCAGCGCAGAATAAATTTCTGATTGTTTAAGCGGAACTTGAGGCACTTGGTAGTTCTCAAGTTGTTTCATCACATTGCCATACATGGTGCCTTGACCACAGCCAGATGTGACGGTTTTCTTTTTCAGAGCGCCTTCTAAATGTTCGGTATTTTCTTTAGTAATCACCGCTGCGGAATGCGTTTCCCAGTCAATAATGACGGATTCAATCGCTGCTGGATCAGACAGGAAGCTTTGGTTTTTTAAATAACCCAGTACCAGCGCTTCAGGACGCGAACCTAGCGTCATGAGCGTGACCACTTCTTTCCAGTTCAGCATGACCGTAAGAGGGCGCTCGCACGCGATTTGCTTTGTCAGTTTTTCGCCGTACTCGTCGTACACGTCGACTTCAATGGTTTGCAGGGGATTTTCACTGGTTTTAATAATATTTGATTTCAGCACAGTCGTGTCCTAGTGATTAAGAGCGTTAGGTTGCTAAGCATTTAGCTTGCTAAGTGGTTAGCAAAGCAAATCTCGTTCCAAAATAGCGGTTCCCACAATAATTGCGAGGTTTTATGCCAACAACGCATTAAAACTGCGAGTTCGCAGTAATGACACATCAGTACATTTGAGTTTCGGCTAGTTTGGTACTTATAGCCAGAGGACATGAATAGGCTAAACTTTATCAGTGTGGCTCGTTTATTGCTTATAAGTCAATAAAATGGTCGAAAGTAAGGTCAAAGTGTCCTGCTTGCTTTCAGACCAAAATAGAAAAACTGGGTGAGTTATGTCGGATAAGAAAGATTTCGAGAACAATTACGAGAAGACCGAAGACGCATGGCCAATTGGCGTAGAGCTTGTTGAGCATGAGATCAGTACAGGGATTTGGGTAACAACCCAATGGCAGTTGACGGGGTTTGCGCTAAATCCGACGGAAGAGACTCCCGATGTTTGTCTGTTGCAATTACATAAAGACGAGCGTACAGATTACCGCTTTAACTTAAGCTCTCAGCAACCTAAACTTTTTTTAGTGATGGATAACGTCGAGTCTGGTGAAAAACCAGCGATACAGTTACTAACGGCTTCACAATCTGTCGCGGCGCAATATATGGATGGCGACAACCTTGTACTATCCAACGATATGCCGTTAGCCGTTCAGGCTTGGATGGAAGCCTTTATTGGTCGCCACGGTGAGTTGTTAGAAGTAAGACGTAAGAAACGCAAAGGAGCGGGTAGAGCAAATGGCAACTAGTTTTTTAAGCCGTTGGTCGAAACGTAAATTAGAAGAATCTTCCCAACATGACGAAGAGATCACTCCGATAGCAGAGACGGAGCAATCCGAAGATAGTGTCACAGCGCTTTCAAACGCTGACGAAAGCTCAGACGCTTTGAACGTCAATGAGGTTAGTCAGGCTCCAGACATTACCGCGAGTGTAGAGGCTGAAAAGCCCGAAGAAATGTCTGTGGCGCAACTGCTGGTTTCTGAAGCTTCAGAAAGCGTTAAGAAAGCCGCGCTGCGCAAAATGTTCTTGTCCGAAGAATTTAACGTGCGTGATGGCCTAGACGATTACGATGATGATTACAGTAACTTAAAGTCACTTTCTAAAGACGTCGCAGAGACGCTGCGTGATTGGGTTAAAGAAAAAGTGGAAGAAGAACCAGACGTTGAAACGGCGCAAGGATCTGAGCTCAACGCTGACGATATCGCATCTGAGGTGGTTGAAGACGCAGAACCAAACGCCGAAAAAAGTGCCGGAATTACCCAAGATGAAAGCGAACTGTATATAAACACAGCACCTGGTGAAAGTGATACTTTTTCTGAGGAATCACCGCCTAACGAGGTGAGACAAAATATACCACACAAAGAATAGGTACATTTTGACTAAATACTCAATGAACCGGCTGGGACAAAATGTCTCAACCGGTTTTTTTATCCCTACTATTTGTCGGTAAAATATCTAAGTAATTGAATTTTAGTTGATATTTTATTGGCATGACATTTGCTATTTGTTGCTCAATACCAATCTGGTTGAAGTTAGTCCGGACGCACTGCGTAGTATTCATCGCCTATAGACGGCGGAACAAGAATGCTCATTGATAAGTTAATCAGCAGAATCTCCGGCGCTAACTACACTAAGAGATGGAAAAGACTATCCATGTTCATAAATGGAATTGAGCAATGCTGAAACAATTATTAGAACAAGCAACTTCCAATAACGGTAAAGCGAGGCTGTACGCTTTCGAAAATACCGTAGAGTTGACCAATCTTATTCCACCAACCGTAAGCTATGAAAGCGGCGGTAATACTTTGATTGTGGGTCCAACGGCAATCATCGAAAGTGCGGCAGCGCAATTGTCGCAAATGAACAGCCTAACGCTGCTTTCTACCGATGGCGAAAAGGGAACAAATCCCGAGCTTTACTACGCCAATTCGGTTCAGGTTTCAGGGTTCTTAGGTACGTTTGAAGTTCTCATTGAAAATCATGGTTCGACCAACAATCTTGCCAAGGTCGCGATCAATAGCGATTGTTTCGATATCGTACTCGATCTTTGCCTAAACAGCTGCATGTCGGAAGAAGTACCAGTACCGGGCTACTACCCAGTTGGTCGTGGCTATCCGAAACTGGCTGAAGCGTTGGAAGAAATTCCAACCTTGATGGGGACGTTCGATAAACCGAAATTCTTCCGTTTAGATACCGATCTATGTGCACACAGCTCTCGTGGCGTAAAAGGTTGCGAACGTTGTGTGGATGCTTGTCCGGCAGGGGCACTATCGAGTGAAGGCAGCGACAAAACGGGCCATCGCATCGAGATCAACCCATACCTATGTCAAGGTGTGGGTACTTGTGCTACAGCGTGTCCGACAGAAGCTATTCATTACGCATTGCCAAACCCCGAAGATACGCAAAAGTTTATTGAACGTACGCTAGCCAACTATGAGCAAGCGGGTGGTTTAGATCCTATCGTATTGATTTGTAGTTCTCGCCACGAGAGTTACAACGTGATGGCACTAAAAGCACTGCCAGATAATGTGATTCCAATTGTGGTGGAAGAACTGCCTTCGGTTGGTATAGATACTTGGTTCGCCGCGCTTGTGAACGGTGCTACTCAGGTGCTATTTGCGGCTTCGCGTTTTATGCCTCAAACCATTATTCGTGTGCTGAATAGCGAAGTAGGTATTGCTCAAGAGCTGCTCGACCAGCTTGGTATCGCCAAAGAAACCATCGACATTCTGTATCTAGAATCACTACGTGAAGGTGCTCCGACACTTTGTACCGAGTCTTTTGATTTGGCATTAGGTGATTTGCAAGGTAACAAACGTCAGCGTCTATTTACGGCGTTGGATGCGTTGTCAGCATCACGTATTCCAGTTGAGAACATTGTTGAACTGCCAGCGAACGCACCTTACGGCACGGTTTCTTGTGAAAGTAAAGATTGTACGTTGTGCATGAGCTGTGTGGCGGTGTGTCCAACGCGTGCATTGCATACGGGCGGCCAATCTCCGTCGCTTAAATTCGTCGAGCAAGACTGCATTCAATGTGGGCTGTGCGAGAAAGCGTGTCCAGAGAAAGTGCTGACGCTTACTCCTCGTATGAACTGGGTGAAAGAAGAACGCCAGAAAGCGGTTGTGATTCATGAAGAAAAGGCAGCCGAGTGCATTCGCTGTCACAAGCCTTTTGCTCCGCAATCGATGATCGACATGCTGCAAAACAAGCTTCGTGGTCATTCTCATTTCTCTGATGAAGCTGCCATTAATCGCATCGCCATGTGTGAAGACTGTCGTGTGATCGACATGTTTGAATCGATGGCTGCTGATCCAATGAATCAATTGAAATACTAGGAGCTCGCAGTGGATACACAACAAGAACAAACACTGAGAACGGACATTTATCTCGTTCTATCCGCACTTTTTCGTAGTGCGCCAAGTGATGAAATGCTGGCGTTCCTGAAATCGCTAGAAATTGAACCGTCTGAGAGCGCGATGCAAAAAGCTTGGCTCGCACTGCAACAAGCCGCGAACGAAGCGCAGCGAGAAGCGTTAGAAGAAGAATATCAAGATCTGTTTATTGGCATCGGCCGTGGTGAAGTCGTGCCATTCGGATCTTGGCATCGTACGGGCTCGATGATGGAAAAACCATTAGCGGAAATTCGTCGCGATTTGGATCTTTTAGGCATCGAACGAGAAGAGAACGTGAAAGAGCCTGAAGACCATATTTCTGCACTGTGCGAAGTGATGGCAATGCTGACGGGTGAAGAGGAAGAACTTCAACAAGCGGTGTTTAACAAACACATCGCCCCTTGGTTCCAATCTTTTACGCGCCAACTAGAGAACGCAGAAAGCGTGAACTTCTACAAGCCGGCTGCACAGCTTTGCGATGCATTTTTAACGTTAGAGCAAGTGCGCTTTAGCGTGAACACCAAAAGCAGTAAGAGCAAATTAAAAATTGATGTGAAAAACGTCACTGATTACGAGTAATCGAGCAGTACTTGGTCATATCGATAGAGAGGCATGAGTCTCCAAAGATCTACCGTAAGGTAAGGAAGCAATGATGAAAGATAATAAAGAAATAAACACAAGCCGTAGGGATCTCCTAAAAGGCTTCACAACCGCTGCCGTTGCTGGTGCTGTTGTTGCGGGAACCACAAAAGTGGCCGTTGCTTCAGAAACGGTTGAGCCTTCTGAAAAAGACGTGAAGAAGAAAGGGTATCGTGAAACTCAACACATTCGCGATTACTACGACACACTTTAGGAGATAACGGATGAAACTTGTCAAACGCTCCGACAGTGTGAGCAAAGAAACGAACCAGCTTGGCGTATCTCGTCGTGCATTCATGAAAAACACTTCGCTTGCCGCTGGTGGCGCAGTGGTTGGTGCTAGTCTATTCGCACCGGGAATGATGAAAAAAGCGCAAGCAAAATCAGTCGATCCAGAAGCGAAAACAGAAGTAAAACGTACTATCTGTTCTCACTGTTCAGTGGGTTGTGGTATTTACGCAGAAGTTCAAAATGGTGTTTGGACGGGTCAAGAGCCTGCATTCGACCACCCATTTAACGCCGGTGGTCACTGTGCAAAAGGCGCCGCACTGCGTGAACATGGTCACGGTGAGCGCCGCCTTAAATACCCAATGAAGCTTGAAAACGGTAAGTGGAAAAAGCTTTCTTGGGATCAAGCGATCGAAGAAATCGGTAACAAGGTGATGGACATCCGCAAAGAGTCTGGCCCTGATTCGGTTTACTTCTTGGGAAGCGCAAAGCACAGCAACGAACAAGCGTACTTGTTCCGCAAAATGGCATCACTTTGGGGTACTAACAACGTTGACCACCAAGCGCGTATCTGTCACTCAACAACAGTGGCGGGTGTAGCGAACACTTGGGGTTACGGTGCGATGACCAACTCTTTCAATGACATGCACAACTGTAAGTCGATGTTGTTCATTGGTTCAAACCCAGCTGAAGCTCACCCAGTAGCGATGCAGCACATTCTGATCGCGAAAGAGAAGAACAACTGTAAGATTGTCGTAGCGGATCCTCGTCGTACTCGTACGGCGGCGAAATCTGATCACTATGTATCACTTCGTCCTGGTTCTGACGTAGCATTCATTTGGGGTGTGTTGTGGCACATCTTCGAAAACCAATGGGAAGATAAAGAGTTCATCCGTCAACGTGTATTCGGTATGGATGAAATCCGTGCTGAAGTAGCGAAGTGGACGCCAGCAGAAGTTGAGCGCGTAACAGGCGTAAGCGAAGAAGACGTTTACCAAACAGCAAAACTGCTTTCTGAAAATCGCCCGGGCTGTATTGTTTGGTGTATGGGTGGTACTCAGCATACTACTGGTAACAACAACACACGTGCTTATTGTGTGCTTGAGCTAGCGCTTGGTAACATTGGTAAATCAGGCGGCGGCGCAAACATCTTCCGTGGTCACGATAACGTACAAGGCGCAACCGACCTTGGCGTACTTTCTGACACGCTACCGGGCTACTACGGCCTTTCTGAAGGTGCTTGGCGTCATTGGTCAAAAGTGTGGGAAATCGATTACGAATGGATTAAAGGTCGTTTCGATGACAATGCTTACGGTGGTCAAAAACCAATGAACAGTGCGGGTATTCCTGTATCTCGTTGGGTGGATGGCGTACTGGAAAACAAAGACAACATTCGTCAACGCGAAAACATCCGTGCAATGTTCTACTGGGGTCACGCAGTGAACTCTCAAACACGTGGTGTTGAGATGAAAAAAGCGATGCAGAAGTTGGACATGATGGTGATTGTGGACCCATACCCAACTGTTGCTGCGGTAATGAACGACCGTACCGACGGCGTTTACCTGCTTCCTGCAACAACGCAGTTTGAAACATACGGCAGTGTTACCGCTTCTAACCGCTCTCTGCAATGGCGTGATCAGGTGATTGAACCTTTGTTTGAATCAAAACCTGACCATGAAATCATGTACCTGCTTTCGAAGAAACTGGGCTATTCAGATCTTCTGTTCAAAAACATCCGTGTTGAAAACAACCAGCCGGTGATTGAAGACCTAACGCGTGAATTCAACAAAGGCATGTGGACGATTGGTTACACAGGCCAAAGCCCAGAGCGTTTGAAAGCGCACCAACAAAACTGGCATACGTTCCACAAAACCACATTGGAAGCGGAAGGTGGCCCTGTCAACGGTGAAACCTACGGTCTACCTTGGCCATGTTGGGGTACACCGGAAATGAAACACCCAGGCACCCACATTCTGTACGATACGTCTAAGACGGTTGCAGAAGGTGGTGGTAACTTCCGTACGCGCTTTGGTGTGGAATTCGAAGGCAAGAGTCTTCTTGCAGAAGACAGCTACTCGAAAGGCTGTGAAATCAAAGATGGTTACCCAGAATTCACTGACAAGTTGTTGAAACAACTTGGTTGGTGGGACGACCTAACGGCTGAAGAGAAAGCGGCAGCAGAGGGTAAAAACTGGAAGACTGACCTTTCTGGCGGTATTCAGCGTGTCGCGATCAAGCACGGTTGTATCCCATTTGGTAACGCGAAAGCGCGTGCGATTGTTTGGACGTTCCCAGACCGCGTACCACTGCATCGTGAACCACTGTACACACCACGTCGTGACCTTGTAACGGATTACCCAACTTGGGACGACAAAGATGCGATCTTCCGTGTTCCTACGTTGTATAAATCCATTCAAGAGCAAGACAAATCTGGCGAGTACCCAATCGTTCTGACTTCTGGTCGTCTGGTTGAATACGAAGGTGGTGGTGAAGAGACGCGTTCAAATCCATGGCTTGCCGAGCTTCAACAAGAAATGTTTGTTGAAGTGAATCCGAAAGACGCGAACGACCTTGGTTTCAGAGATGGTGATGATGTTTGGGTTGAAGGTGCAGAGAAGGGACGAATCAAGGTGAAAGCGATGGTAACACGTCGTGTGAAACCTGGCTTGGCGTTCATTCCGTTCCACTTTGGCGGTAAGTTCGAAGGTGAAGACCTACGTCCTAAATACCCAGAAGGCACACAACCTTATGTTGTTGGCGAAGCTGCCAACACGGCAACCACTTACGGTTACGACCCTGTTACTTTGATGCAGGAAACTAAAGTAACCCTATGTAACATTCGTAAAGCGTAAGGAGTCTGACAATGGCACGAATGAAATTCCTATGTGACACCAAGCGCTGTATCGAGTGTAACGGCTGTGTTACTGCATGTAAGAACGAAAACGACGATGCGCTTGAATGGGGCATTCAACGTCGCCGCGTGGTAACACTAAACGATGGTGAAGCCGGTGAAAACTCCATCTCTGTTGCTTGTATGCACTGTACCGATGCGCCTTGTATGGCAGTTTGTCCAGCAGACTGTTTCGAACATACCGAAGACGGCATCGTTCTTCACAATAAAGATCTGTGTATCGGTTGTGGTTACTGTTTGTTTGCTTGTCCGTTTGGCGCACCTCAGTTCCCTAAACAAGAAGCGTTTGGTGAACGTGGCAAAATGGATAAATGTACTTTCTGTGCGGGTGGCCCAGAAACAGAGCCTGGCTCTGAGGAAGAGCGCCAAAAATACGGTGCGAACCGTATCGCAGAAGGCAAGTTACCAATGTGTGCATCGCTTTGTTCAACCAAAGCGCTGCTTGCGGGTGACGCAGAGAAAGTCTCTGACATTTTCCGTCAACGTGTGGTAGAACGCGGCGCGAAAAACGCAGGTTGGACAGACGGAAACGATCTTTCTTACGATGCGACGAAAAGCTAAGTAAGGAGAGGCACATGTTAAACACGCTTAAACGTGCGTCTCTAGCAATGCTGTCAATGATGACGGCATTGCTGCTGACTTTCGCAATGCCTGCTTCAGCAGAGGAACAATCTTCTAAAGTTATTCAACAGGAGATCACGCAAATCGCCGGGGCAGACTATTGGCGCGAGGTCAGAGAGGGGCAAGAAGGCTACACCACGTCTCAATCGCCAGAACATGGCGTATTGATCAGTAAACCTGGTGAGACTTGGTACATTCTAAAAGAGAAATGGATGTCTCCAGCTGGTGCTGTCGCGATTTTCGGCAGTATTGCAATGGTAATCATGGCTTACGTACTCGTTGGTCCTTTAATGCTTAGCAAGCCGCGTACTGGCAGAAAGATGAAACGTTGGTCTCGTTTAGACCGCGCGCTTCACTGGAGTATGGCGTTTACATTCTTAACGTTGGCATTCAGTGGTTTGATGCTGGTTTACGGTAAGCACTTCTTAAAACCGTACGTTCCTACTGAGTTCTGGGGCTTTATCGTCATGTTGGCGAAGCAGTACCACAATTACATGGGACCATTGTTCTTCATTTTGCTGATGCTCGTGCTCTTTAAATGGTGGCGCAAGTCGATTCCAAACATGACAGATGTTCGTTGGTTTATGAAAATGGGCGGCATGGTTGGTAAACACAAAGGCACACATCCGTCAGCTGGTTTCTCAAACGGTGGTGAGAAGGCAATCTATTGGTTGTTGATCTTCTTTGGTGCTATCGCGGCAGTGAGTGGCTTAGTTCTGGACTTTCCTATCTTTGGCCAAACTCGCCGTGATATGGAGCTTTCTAACTTAGTTCACGCGATTTCGGCACTGATTCTAATCTGTGGCTTTATCTTCCACATCTATATTGGTCTATTCGGTATGGAAGGTGCGCTAGAAGGCATGGTGACAGGTGAAGTTGATGAAACATGGGCGAAAGAGCATCACGATCTTTGGTATGAAGAAGTGAAATCCAAAGAAGCGATGGGCGAAACAGATACGGCACAAACGGAATCAAAAGGAGCGAAAGCGAATGAACAAACCTCATAACGGGATTTGGGTTGCGTACATCCTGAGCTGTCTGACCCCGTTTACGTTTCTGATCTCAGGCGTTATCGCAATTATCTATGCGGGTTACCGATTAGATAAGGGAGAAGACAGCGACGTAGTGATTTCTCATTACTACGGTTTAATTCGCACCTTCTTCCTCTACCTGACGTTTTTTGTTGTGTTGATCGTCACCGTCGCGACTTCTAACGGTGTACTCGTTGGCGTGAGTGATTATTGGTTGCATAGTACTTTGCTTGAAACCATCGCTTACTTTATTCCTTGGGTAGGGATGGTGTTTGCTGCATTAGCCATCTTGGTGTGGTTTATGCGAATGTTTCAAGGGATGCAGCAACTGCGCAATAACCAACCACACAGACCATCGACAGGTCCAAACCTTTAATCAGTATTCTTTAAGCAAAACCGCCGTAATAGGCGGTTTTTTTGTTGCTGTCATGTCTCAAATATGAAGCGCTGAGTCCCACAGGTGATACTTGATGCAACTTATTGAGTGAATTTACGTAACTGGGCAGAAAATCATAGTTAAGTAAGAAACATGTAAAAAAATCGCGTCGCGATGAGACATTAGTCTCACTCACGCTATTGTTCATTTACTCAGGATTCATCGTCCCGTTAAAGTACGCTGCGCTCAGAAACTCAAAGAGTTGCATACGTGAAAATTGCCATCAATACATTCAGTCTACGCATACAGAGGAATCTCTATCGGAGGATGTTTGATTAAGGCATCTTGCTCTCACAAATAAAAAGAGCGAAACGAGCATTAACTGATGCGGCAAGGTAAGAAAAGGACAAACACGTTACGGCTATGATCCCTCAATTCGTCATTCCTATCACGAATCGCTTTGGCGAAAGCTATCACTTCTCAGGTCAGTTACTTACTAGCGGCGAACCTAAAACATTCGTGACCAAACAAGAGGCAATAGAGTTTCTTGAGAGCTTTGGTGAGCTTGACCTTCGCTCTGTCGAAGACTTGTTCTATGCGATTGGTCAATTCAAGCCAAACATACCTGACGGTGAGCTTACTTCCCAACACTATAATTCAACGTTTGCCAATGCTTTGGTGAACGGTGACTTGCATGTCGCTCGAATTGTACCGACCGGAGAAAACTACGCACTCTCGTCAGCGGTTACGCCTCCACCGACCCAAAATACCGTCAATGCAAAACCATCGAAGGGAAAGGGGAAGTCGAATAAAAAGAGTGGCAGAAGTGCCGCATCCGCCAAGCCTCAGCAACAAAGCAGCGAAAAACATGAGAAAGCCGGTGATCCTGTATCACTTGTGACGGGTGAAGAAATTCTCGAACTCTATGATATCGAGCTACAACAAGGTACTACTTGGCTGCGTACTTACCGCTCATCGCAGTCGGATGTAAATCATGGAATGGGCTTTGGTTGGCGACATGCATTTCAGTTTGAATTGCACGAGAAGACCGACGAGAAAGACAATGTTATCGCTTGGAAGTTTGTTGACGATAAGGCAGATATCACAGAATTTGAGCCAGTAGATATTGGAGCGACAAGTTACCAGGTATACGCTGGTGCGAGCTGTTATTTCCTAAATTCAGCAACTCGGATCGTGACGCTCGCTAATGGGCATCAATATCGATTTGAACAGAAAGATGATCGTTGGCTTGTTAAACAAGTCAGAAATGGCACGTTTTCAACGTTTCAACTGCAGTATTCTCGAAACCATCGATTGATCGAGATTGCATATAACAAGCGTCCGGTTCTTGAATGTCAATATGATAAGCAAGGACGCCTTGTAGAGCTGCTTAATGCAAAGTCCCAAAAAGTTCTGACAACTTATACCTATGATGAGCACGATGATTTGGTCAGTGCAACCAATCATTTGGGCTTGAAGGAACAGTATCAATACCGCGGCCATTTAATTGTTAAGCGTGTACGACCAACTGGCTTTACTCATTATTTTGAATGGGATGGCGAAGGTGCTAACGCGAAATGCATCAGGAACGTTGGGGACGCAGGAATTTATGACTATCGCTTCCATTATCAGGGAAATCATTCTTCTTATTCTGACTCGTTAGATCATCAATGGTCTTTCTTGCATGACGAGCAGGGTAACTTGCTCGAGAAAATAAGCCCCACAGGTAAAACCTGGCGATGGCAATATGATGAATTAGGACGAAAAGCACAAGCTATCTATCCTGATCAGTCAACGGTCAATTATCAATATAATCAGCATGGTCAATTAGTTTCTAAGTTTCATTCCTCTGGCAAAGAAGTTCAATATGGTTATGACGGCTTAGGTAAGTTAGTTAAAACGGTTTCACCTGACGGGGATATCGAGAAGGCTTACTACAATAGCCTCGGTCAAAGAGTTTGGGATACCGATCAGTTCGGCTGTGTCACGGAATATGATTACGATAAACACGGTCAAGTCGTAAAAAAAGAGTCTGAAGATGGTAAGAAAAGTCAGTGGTGGTGGGATGAACAACAAAGACTTATCGCGAATGAAATAGACGGTACATTACTTCGTTACAGCTACAACGAAGAAGATCTAGTGAATGGCGTCGCTTATCCCGACGGGTGTATTGCTCAACTCGCTTATGATCAATTTGGCAGGCGTACATCAGTTCGTTATTTTAACGACGAAGACAAAGTCGGTTATAGCGAAGAATATTCTTACGATGAGCACAGCCGTGTTGCTCAGATTCGAACGCCAGCAGGCATTACCTCGTATCAGTGGGGAGTACTCGCGCAACAAGAAGCAGTCATCTTCCCCGATGGCAGCCATATTTCTTATGAATACGATCAACAACGTAACCTGACTAAATTAGTTCGGAGTGACGGCTTAGAATTCGAATTCCTGTATGACGATGAAGGCCAGCTATCAGGAACAGTTGGGTTTGATAATCTACAAAGCCAATTTGATTATGACGATATGGGGCGCATCCATCGTAAGCAAGTCGCCGATAGGACCGTGCTATACCGCTATGATGCTGCGGGTTATCTCAAGCACGTCAAAGCAGGAAATGGTAGCAGTATTGTAGAGAACCACTTCAATTATACGCTTGGTGGGCGACTTACTTTCGCATCCAATCGCCATCAAACATTGCAATACCAATACTCTTCATTCGGGCATTTAACAAAGCGCATTCAAGGTCAGTTTGAGATAGCGCAGGAGTTTAACAGAGTTGGCCAACGCGTATCTCAGGTACTGCCAGATAATACGGAACTGAACTTCTCTTATGATCGATATGGGCGTTTTTCAGCGATTCGGTTTGGAAACCTAGATTTACCTCAAATCAAATTTCATTACGATGAAATGGGACGAGTTTCCCAAATTGAAACGGCATATTTTAATGAGCGCATCATTTATGATGGTGTTGGTCGTTTGGTTGAACAACATTGGCCAGATAGAGAGAAAAAGTACGTTTACAATGCGCAAAACCGTATTTCATCAATCATTGATAATACGGCAGGAGCAACGCACTATCAGTACGATGCCTTAGGGCAACTTAAACGAGTCAATGCTTCCGGAGAAGTGACTAAGTTTGAATACGATAGTTTTGGCAATCCTACTTTGCCATCTTCAGAGGTATTCGCTGATCGTATTGAAGTACACGATAATGTCCGGTTCAAATATGACGCGCAAGGAAATCAGACAAAACGTGAGGGGCAAGGACACGTTCAGACTCGCGTATTTGATGCGTTAAATCAGCTCATTGAAGTTCACACCGACGATGGTATCAGTCAATATGAATATGATGCATTAGGGCGCAGAACGAAGAAAATTACACAACAAGGCGTTACGGAGTTCCTGTGGGAAGGTGAACGTTTAATTGGTGAACGCTCTTCAGGTGCTTTCCGTTGGTACCTATATCAACCAGAAACCTACACGCCAGTGGCACTGCTAGAAAATGACGTTATTTATTGGTACCAGTGCGATCAAGTTGGTAAACCAGAGCGACTGATCGATTGCGAGGGGAATGTTGTATGGAGTGCCAGTTACGATGCTCACGGCTTTGCTCATGTACATATTGAAAATGTCGCAAATCCATTGCGTTTTCAAGGGCAGTATTTCGATCAAGAAACCGACTTACACTACAACCTCGCTCGGTATTACGACCCTAAGCTAGGACGTTTCATCCAACAAGATCCGATATCTATTGCTGGTGGTATTAATCATTACCAATATGCAGTCAACCCTATCCAGTGGATTGACCCAACAGGTTTCCTTTGTGAAGAAGGGCTAAAACGCTTGGGTCAAATGTTGGCAGAGTATCAGGCGCAAAGCGATGTCCCCCAAGAGGTTTGCGATCAGATTTTAGAGGCAGCAAAAGAATCATCCGTCGGAGAAGATGGCGTTCGCTCGCAAGTCAAAATCCGCAAACCCAAAGGTAAAAATCATATTCGATATGAATACGATTTAGACCATATTGATTGCGAGAGAAACGAGATTACTTTTTATCGTCATATTAATCACTCAGATGGCAGCAGGCACGAAGTGCAGTATGTTGTTGGGATTGAGGAGTTTGTCAATGCGCATGTTTTTGACTCAGAGAAAGTCGGTGGAGAGGAAGGTTGCACGATCTTTACTGAAGATCTTGTGCTGAATAAAGCAGAGTATAAAGAAAACTCTGAACTCAATACGAGTGATTATGAGCTAACAGAAAGAAACAAAGCAAAAATTGATGAATGCTTGAAAGAGCGTCAAGAGGCAATGGACGCTCGATCTGGCGAAGAGGGATATAACGCTCAAATTGGTAATATTAACCAACAGTCTGCAAAAATAGGTGAGTTGGCCGCGGATGACTTTGTCCGGAGTAAACGTCCTAATGCTAAGCTGCTTCATCCCAAAGATATTGGAACCTCAATTTCGAAGCCGGGCGACTTTGATATGGTTTATGAGGTGGAAGAGCCACCACCAGGTGAAATTATAATTGTTGAGGCCAAAGGGGGGAGCAGTCCTTTGGGTAGTAGAAAAATAGGAAACGAAGCATGTCAGCAAGGAACGGCTAAATATGCAGCGGCAATAGTTGGTAAGATGTCTAGGAATGGGCGAAATACAACAGAGTGGGAAGCAGCTAAATCAATAAGAAACGCTTCGAGGAGTGGACGCCCAATTAGATATATACATACTAAAACCCCAATCTCTGAATCAGGGAGAGTTTCAAAGGTTAAAGTAAAAGAATTTAATGTAGATTTAGGGAAGTTTTAAAATGTCTGACAAAATTAAAATAGAAAGAAATGCTGATCCAAAGCTGACCTCGGAGTTAATCAAAGGCTATAGTTCTGATATTGATGAAGACCTTGATACGCGCAAAGAGGTAATCAGTATTCGTAGAGAAAACTTAGTTGCTTTAAGTGATGAATCGTTTTATCTAGTGAGATGGTACTCGTGGTTCCCACACTCCATAGAAAATGAACAAATCGGAACACTTTGCCTGTATGAAGCGTCATTAATGCGCGCGTTTTATCATCAGTTAGCGATGAGGCCTGACGAACCTCAAAGTATTCAATTACCTAGATACCCAGAAGTGACCTGGAAAGGCGAAGGTATTTTAAAAACAGGCTTCATTTGTCCTTCAATGTGGCTAGATGCCTATTTTACCTCTGTCATCGTCCGTGACAAAGCTAGCATGGATGTGTTGGCGAACTTTCCGATTTCTTTGATGAGACAGAGCTCTACCAAAGCGGGTGAGCTGTCTTATATGTTAGTAGACGTCATACAGTCGTTCCATCAACGTACAGCAGACTACCCTGATAAACTGGTGGCCGCGATGGACGCGGCAGTTGCTCAGGGTGATGATTGGGCGTTAGAAATCGCCATGGGTATTCTGGAAACTTTTGCTGCCCTGACAACTGACATCGGTTATGACTTTGAAGAGGTACTCATTAAGAACTTACAGTTCCAAGAGCAATACCAAATGAGGCTCGATAAGCCAGAGGACTTGATTTCTATAGAAACTTTCATATCTTTCCCTCTTCTTGGCATGGCTTGTATGTGGTACGACAAAGGCAACCGTTTATCAGTTGAAACTGGTTGGCTTCCTCCCTATCTCGTTGAAGGACGTTGGCTAGAAGAAGTAAAAGCCGGGAAGATCTCTCGATAAACTCCTTTAGTTAGCAATTCAGCATATAAGCCATCTCTATCTTGAGGTGGCTTTTACGTTTAGGGTGGAGAGCTTGTTGTTTGTTGAACGACCCATAATTGGTGGCATTATCCGAAAACCCAAAGTTAAAAATCATATTCGATATGAGCACGATTTAAACCATATTGATTGCGAGAAGAACAAAATTACTTTTTATCGTCATATCAATTGTTCAGATGATAGTAGGCCTAAGTCCATTATGTCTTCAAGATAGAGGGTTTTGTTAACGCACACGCTATCGCAGAAAATCAAGGACGAAAACATCTTTGGAGCAAAGTGACAGTTTGCGAATTTTACAAGGCTTGTTATTCGAGACCAAGAACTCAGATGATGCCTTTGATTTTGGCGCATATTTAAAATCTGTTGCTGGTCCACCTCCTACAGATATCCCTGATCCACATGCTCATCATATATTCTTCAAAAAGGGGCTAGGTTCAGAGCAACAGCTCTCGTTGTTGAAGGTTAAATTCTTTTGAGACAGTATGGAACTTATCCAATATTTGACCACGAGAACTTAGTGTGGGCTCCAAATCGGATTGAAGGTCAGTATGATATTTATGCGTTGCGGCAGGTTGTTGATACTCTTAAAGTGACAGATAAATGTTGGGTAAACGCGGTGATATAGTTAATGCTTTAAAATTACTGGTTAAAACCGCAGCTGAGAGGAGATAAAGATGGCAGGTGAGCATAGCGCAAAAGATGTAATGGCCGCGATTAAATCGGGTGATGTAAGTGAGGTTGAAAAAATTCTCTCAGGAGATGACAAATTACTTCATCTAATTACGCCATTGGGCTCGTGGTTGCACATCGCAACGGAGCAAGGGCAAGATAAAATTGTAGAGCTTCTGGTGAATCTAGGTATTGATGTAAATGTCAAGGGGGGGCCTTCAGGTGTAACTCCCTTAAATACAGCTGCATATGAAGGTAATTTAGACTTACTTATCTATTTTCTAGAAAGAAGTGCAGTGATGGATATATCTGAACCAGACCGCAACCCATTGTTTGCTGCGATCCATGCAGGTCATAAAAATATTGTGGAGTTATTACTAAAAGCTGGTATAGATACAACGGTTAAATATACTGGTAACTCTATGAAAGACATGGACGCTATAGCGTTTGCTTATGAGTGGGGACGCAAGGAAATCGCAGAAATGATTAAAGAGCACAATAGGCACGCTTAGTAGAAGTTAATATGGTACGACAAAGGTAACCGTTTATCTGTTGAAACTGGTTGGCTTCCTCCTTATCTCGTCGAGGGGCGTTGGCTAGAAGAAGTAAAAGCAGGGAAGATCACTCGATAAACTCCTTTAGTTAGCCATTCAGTATAAAAGCCACCTCTCATGAGGTGGCTCTTATGTTTATGGTGGGGAGTTTGCTGCTTGTTGAGCTATATGGTGCGCATTATGTTGGTGCACTAAAACCACATTGGTGCATTTATTAGCGTGTTAAGCACCATTTCAAGAATGCATAATTTTATTAAAGTTCATACAAAACAATAAATTAAAGTGTAAGTGTTAGAAATGTAAATTATGGAATGAGAATTGCTCTGTTAGACGCTCTATAAACTAAGTTCACCAAATTGGTGATGAGCCTAACTTTGATGCACAGGATAAGTGCGCTACAGATCAACGGAGACAATCATAATGAGTGTAACTGCCAATCAGGTACAAGGCGCTGTACAAACTCTCACGCAAAGTTCCGACACACTTTTCTTACTACTTGGCGCAATCATGGTTTTTTTGATGCATGCTGGTTTTGCTTTTCTTGAAGTAGGAACCGTGCGCCAAAAGAACCAAGTTAATGCTTTAGTTAAAATCTTGGCCGATTTCGGTATTTCCGCCATTGCGTATTTTTTCATTGGATACTGGGTCGCTTATGGCGGCACCTTCTTTGCTGATGCAGAGACATTATCTCAAGGCAATGGTTACGAGTTGGTGAAGTTCTTTTTCTTGCTGACCTTCGCTGCAGCGATTCCTGCTATTGTTTCAGGTGGTATCGCAGAACGAGCTCGTTTTTATCCGATTCTAATCGCAACATTTTTTACTGTCGGCATCGTATACCCGTTATTTGAGGGAATAATCTGGAACGGAAACTTTGGTGTTCAAGCTTGGTTTGAAAGTACCTTTGGTTATGGCTTTCACGACTTTGCAGGTTCAGTCGTTGTACATGGTGTTGGCGGCTGGATAGCGTTGGTTGCCGTTGTGTTTTTGGGCATGAGAAAAGGCAGAGTTCGAGCAGGAAAGCATACCAACTTTGCACCTTCGAATATTCCGTTTTTGGCTTTGGGAGCTTGGATCTTATGTGTGGGGTGGTTTGGCTTCAACGTCATGTCAGCTCAAACCGTGTCAGGCATAAGTGGCTTGGTGGCTATGAACTCATTGATGGCAATGGTCGGAGGCATTGTCGCGTCATTGTTGGCTGGTAAGAATGACCCCGGCTTTATTCATAACGGCCCACTAGCTGGCTTGGTTGCTGTATGTGCGGGCTCAGACTTAATGCATCCTATCGGTGCTTTAGTGACAGGTGCGATTGCTGGCGTGCTATTTGTTTATCTTTTTACCTACCTACAAAACAAAACCAAGATTGATGATGTGTTGGGTGTCTGGCCTTTACACGGTTTATGTGGCGCTTGGGGTGGTATTGCTGCGGGGATCTTTGGTCAAAGCGCGTTGGGTGGGCTAGGTGGCGTGAGCATTATCGTTCAGCTTCTAGGAACGCTTTTGGGCATTTCTATCGCAGTGATTGGGGCGCTTGCAGTCTACGGCGCGATCAATGCCAGTATGGGACTAAGGCTTTCGGAAGAAGACGAATTCAATGGCGCTGACCTAGCCATTCATAAAATATCTTCTACCAACGAGGATTGAGGCCAATGTGGGAGCGGCGTAAAGCCGCTCTTTTAGCAATTGCCTTTTTTTGCTTGGCCAGGGGGACAGAAATCTCCATTACCACGATGGTTACCGTCATTGGTGCTGACTCTTACTTTTACGTCGTCCACTTCGCCTTCAACATTGGTTAGTTGGCAACCTGCTAAAGTCGTAAGTAATATAAGCGCTAGAGATACTTGTCTCATTGCTGTTCCTCTTAAATTGTAATTCTAATAGTGACCATTACGACCATGGTCTAATCCATATTACTACTGTTGCTATTCTTTCAGTGTTAAGCTAATGAAAAAACAGCAAGGATGAGTTATGAATTTCCCTTATAGAAATATTGTAGTACTTACTGGTGCAGGTATCTCGGCCGAATCTGGTATTCAAACATTTCGTGCGCAAGATGGCCTTTGGGAGAATCACCGTATTGAAGATGTAGCAACACCTGAAGGGTTTGCTCGCGATCCGGACCTTGTTCAAGACTTTTACAACCAACGCCGCAAGAAACTTCAAGACAATGCGATACAGCCGAATGCCGCGCATAAGGCACTGGGCCGCCTAGAAACCGAGTTAGAAGGTAAAGTGACGGTCATCACTCAAAATATAGACAACCTTCACGAAAGAGGCGGCAGCCATAACGTCATTCATATGCACGGTGAGCTTTTAAAAGCGAGATGCAGTGAATCAAACCAAGTTATAGAACATAGTGAAGACATTAAGACTGGTGAGCTTTGTCATTGCTGTCAGATCCCTTCACAAATGCGACCACATATTGTTTGGTTTGGTGAAATGCCACTACGAATGGGGGATATCTACGCAGCATTAGAAGAAGCAGATTTATTTATTTCTATCGGGACTTCTGGCGTCGTATATCCCGCAGCAGGTTTTGTTCATGATGCAAAAATGCATGGCGCGCACACCATCGAAATTAACCTCGAGCCTAGTGCGGTAGAAAGTGAATTTGAGGAAAAACGCTACGGAAAAGCAAGCGTCGAGGTTCCAAAATTAGTTGACGAGATACTGGCTCTAGAAGGAAAAGAAAGAGCGTAATAATTCTCACAGAGGAGAGCTTTTGTCTTGTCATTAAGAACAAAAAAAGCGGCTCATGAGCCGCTTTTTCATATCTTTAAAACTAACGAATTAGTTGTTCACTTTTAGCTTTTGGAAGTACTCATCGTACATTACGCTCGCTTCGCCAACTTCATCTTGCCAAGTACCGCTGTCCATCACTTCTTGTGGTGGGAAGATGCTTGGATCGTTAGCAAATTCTTTCGGTAGCAGTTCGTGTGCCGTTTTCACTGGAGTAGGGTAACCAATCTCTAGTGCGATCTTAGCTGCGTTTTCTGGGCGCAGTAAGAAGTCAATCATCTTATGAGCCGCATCAACGTTCTTCGCGCCAGCTGGAATTGCCAGGCTGTCCATCCAGAAGATCGTTCCTTTTTCTGGCCAGATGATGTCGATGTTCGCGCCTTCTTGACGAGCCATGTAAGCAGAACCATTCCAAAGCATACCAAGTGAAACTTCACCCGCTAGGTAAGGGTTTGCAGGAAAGTCTGAGTTAAATACTAATACGTTTGGCATTAGCTTTTTCAGTTCTTCGTAAGCGGCTTTGATTTCTTCTGGGTTAGTCGTGTTTGGTGAGTAACCAAGCTTAGTCAATGCAATGTGGAATACTTCGCGAGAATCATCCATCAACATTAGTTGACCTTCCCACTTGCTATCCCAAAAATCATCCCACTTCGTAACAGATGATTTGTCTAGCATGTCAGCATTGATACCAATACCTGTCGCACCCCAAATGTAAGGGATAGAGTAGTTGTTGTTCGGATCGAACGGCTTGTTAAGGAAGTTAGTATCAAGATCGGCAAAATGAGACAATTTCTCTTTGTCGATCTGTTGCAGCATGCTTTCTTTACGCATTTTAGAAACGAAATAGGTAGACGGTACTACCAAGTCGTAACCAGAACCTTGGGTTTTAAGTTTTGCGTACATACTCTCGTTAGATTCATATGTAGAGTAAATAACTTTGATTCCAGTTTCTTTTGTAAAGTCTTCAAGAACTTCGTTTGGAATGTATTCCGACCAGTTGTAGAAATACAGTTCTTGATCAGCAGCCATTGCAGGGGTAGCGATGAGCGTCGCTGCACATAGAGCGCTTGCGTAGAATTTACTTTTCATTTGTTTTCCGTTTTGTTTCGCGATTGGACAAGTCAATACTAGCTGGAGTTATCAAGTTGATCCAAATCGCAGTAAGCACAAATCTGTTTATTTAGCTCGAGGGCTGTATCTCCGCTTTGTGAGAAGATAAAACTAGACATCGAGCCAGATAAACCTAGCAACGCATAATTATATCAGTCAATTACAAAAATAGGCAGCGTATTGCTGCCTATTTTCTTTTAGTCGATGACTTGTTACACAAGCTCGATTACTGTCCCGCTTTCAGCTTTAGGAAGTAATCTTCGTACTTAACGGTTAGATCACCAACCGCATCTTGCCATTCCACTCGATCAAGATCTTCTTGAGAAGGAAATAGCGGTGCAACATCTTTAAACTTAGCGTTCGATTCCTCTACCGCTGTTAAGTAACCAGTATCACGTGAGATTTGCTCTGCGATTTCTGGACGTAGTAGGAAGTCGATCATCTTGTGAGCTGCTTCTACGTTCTTCGCACCGGAAGAGATAGCGAAGTTATCAACCCAACCGATACCGCCTTCTTTAGGAAATACGAGTTTAAGGTTTAGGCCTTCATTTTGAGCAGCTGCAGCGCTGCCGTTCCAAAGCATACCAACGCCCACTTCACCAGACATGTAAGGTGCGCCTGGGTTGTCAGAGTTGAAAACTAGAACGTTTGGCATCAACTTTTGTAGCTCAGCGTACGCTTCATCGATTTGTTTAGGGTCTTTTGAGTTACCTGAATAGCCGAGTTTACGCAGAGCGATATGGAAGACTTCACGAGTGTCGTCCATCAGCATTACTTGACCTTCAAGCTCAGGCTTCCATAGGTCTGCCCAGCTTTGGAAGTCGTTTGGATCGTACATGTCTGCGTTAACCGCTAGGCCTGTAATCGCAACAACGTGTGGAATAGAGTAGTCGTTATTTGGATCGTAAGGCTTGTCTAGATAGTTCTTATCTAGGTTGCCGAAGTTTTTAAGCTTAGTCTTATCGATCTTTTGTAGCATACCTTCATCGCGCATTTTTGCTACAAAGTACGTTGAAGGTACAACTAGATCATAACCTTGGTTATGAGTTTTTAGCTTTGCGTACAAAGTTTCATTCGACTCGTAAGTCGAGTAGATCACTTTGATACCAGTTTCTTTGGTAAATTGCTCTAGGATATTACTGTTGATGTAAGGCCCCCAGTTCATAAATACCAATTCTTTATCGTCCGCTGCCGCTGAACCTGAGAACAGAGAAAGCGCACATGTACTACCAGCTAATAGAGTAGCCCATTTTTTCATTGACGTTAGCTCCAAACCAAACGTTGTCCAAATCATTTTGGACGGTAGATAGAAAAACAGAATGGCATGTAACCATTCTGTTTCGTGATGTTAACGGATGTGGATCTTACTTTACTTTTTCTCTTGCGAGCAACTGAGAAATTACGACAAGAATTAAAGAAACTACCAACATGACCGTTGCAAGAGCATTCACTTCCGGTGAAATACCCACCTTAACCATCGAGTAAATTTTCAATGGTAGGATTTCATACGTTGGACCTGTTACGAACGAACTGATAATTACGTCGTCCAGAGACAGGGTAAAGCTAAGCAGCCAGCCTGCCGCAACTGCTGGTTTTGCAAGAGGAAGGATGATCTGCTTTAAGATAACCCATTCACTTGCGCCAAGATCTTTTGCTGCTTCCAACATCTTCACATCGAAGCCATTTAAGCGGCTGTATACGGTTACCACCACAAATGGCAAACAGAAGGTGATGTGGGCAATCAATAGAGTAAAGAAGCCCAGCTGTGCGCCTAATACTAGGAACAGAGCAAGTAATGAAATCGCCATGACAATATCTGGAGACATCATTACGACAAACAACATGCCGTTTACAGCACCTTTGCCTTTGAACGAGTATCGGAATAGGGCAACAGCTGTTAAGCTACCAATAATAGTAGCCGCTGTCGCAGAAAATACCGCCACGTTCAATGAGTGCCATGCAGCCTGCATTAGGCTGTCGTTGTTGACTAGGGTTTCATACCATTTCGTGGTGAAACCACCCCATTTCATACCAAATTTATTGGCGTTAAATGAGTTTACGATTAGTACAACGATTGGCAGATACAAAAATGCATAAACCAACGCCATAAAGCTAAATCTAACTGTGCGTCCCATTAGTCTAGCTCCACTTTCTTATTCAATAATTTGCCTGCTCGGTAGTAAGCGTAAAGCATTACCGCCATTGCGAAGGTGAGGGCGATACTGGTCGCAGCACCAAATGGCCAATCACGAGCGTTCAATACTTGGCTCTTAATTACGTTACCAATCAGTAGGTTCTTCGCACCGCCTAGAAGATCTGAGATGTAGAACATACCCAGCGCAGGCAGTAGAACCAACAAACAGCCACCGATAATGCCAGGCATTGTCAGAGGTAGAATTACTTTAGTAATGGTTTGGAGCTTGTTCGCACCGAGGTCTTTTGCTGCCTCGATGTAAGTGTTGTCCAACTTCTCGATTGCCGAGTAAAGCGGCAGAATCATGAAAGGAAGTAGGATGTATACAAGACCAATCATTACAGCCGTTTCGGTATACATAATACGCAACGGCTTGTCGATGATTTCCATTGCCATCAGCGACTTGTTCAAAATGCCCTGTGTACCGAGAACAATCTTCAGTCCGTAAGTTCGAATCAAAGAGTTCGTCCAAAACGGTACGATCACCAAAAACAGCATAAACGGACGCCATTTTTCAGGCATTTTCGCTACGATATAAGCAAACGGGTATCCAATGACTAAACACAACAACGTTGCCACAATTGCCATGTAGAACGAGTGCATCAGCACTTTCGCATACAGTGGGTCCAGCAGACGCAAGTAGTTGTCGAAAGTGAATGTCATTTCGATTAAGTTTGCTTCATCACGCGTTAAGAAACTGGTACCAATAATCATCACGTTTGGTACCAACACAAACAGTGTTAGCCAGCCTACGATTAAGGCAATGATCGCGTTCTGAAGATTAATCTTCTTGCTTATCATTGAGTACTACCTCCCAGCTCTCAACCCAAGTGATAGCGACTTTCTGGCCAAGTGAGTGGTCCACATCAGGATCATCTTCGTTAAAGAATTCGCTTACCATTACACGCATACCTGAATCCAATTGGATAACAGAATCTAACGTCATACCTTTATAAGTACGCTCAGTCACGTGACCTACAATGCCTTTTTCTTCAGACTCTTTGATTTCTTCGATACGTAAGTCTTCAGGGCGAAGTAGTACTTGTAGTTTGTCGCCTTTCTGTGCTTCCTTATCGTAGTAAACGACGGATTCAACACCTTCAATTTCTGCGCGGATGCGTTTGTCATCGATGCGCTCTAGCATGGTTGCATTGAATACGTTGATCTCACCAATAAAGCGAGCAACAAACAGGTTCTTAGGCTCTTCGTAAATCTCACGCGGAGAGCCATCTTGTTCGATAACGCCATCACGCATCACGATAATGCGGTCTGACATCGATAGGGCTTCTTCCTGGTCGTGTGTTACAAAGATAAAGGTAATACCAAGTTGACGCTGAAGCTGCTTCAACTCGATCTGCATTTGTTTACGCAACTTGTAGTCCAGCGCCGATAGCGATTCATCGAGCAGAAGTACTTTTGGTTTATTAACAACTGCACGAGCAATTGCGATACGCTGTTGCTGGCCACCAGAAAGTTGGTGCGGTTTACGCTGTGCCATTTTTTCTAGACGAACCATGCATAATGCTTCCATTACTCTTGGTTCAATCTCTGCTGCAGGCGTTTTCTGCATACGAAGACCAAAAGCGACATTGTCAAAAACGGTCATGTGTGGAAACAGTGCGTAACTTTGAAATACCGTGTTGACGTGTCTCTGCTCAGCAGGAACCTGTGTTACATCTTGGTCATCCAAAATGATTTGACCGTTATCCGCCGCTTCAAAACCAGCAATCATTCGTAAAACTGTCGTTTTACCACAACCAGAAGGCCCAAGAATCGTCAGAAACTCACCATGATTAACATCCAGATTTAAATTACCGATGATTTCCTTACCATCGAAACTTTTACTAATACCAGATAAACGAATAACTGGCTTTCCTGCTTGCGGTTTTGCGTTCAACGTCTGTATTTCCCCCACGTTCAAGCTGGAATAATTCCAGCTGATGTGACACTAGCCATTCACTTTTGAGGCGCGCATCATAATCACCAAAATTGTGAAATTAAAGCATTTTCTTATCTTGAAACAGAAAAAATTTTGCAGGCAAAAGTCATCATTCCTTACCATACTGTTTTTATAAGATTAATTGGCATTTAAACACAGTTTGATAGCACTAGCCTCTGTTCAATAATTGTTTTCAATTTCATAACTTTGAGAGTGGTTAATTATCAACCATACAGTTGAGATTGCAAGGATAGTACGTGAGTTGTGATGTTAGATGTGGAAAGATTTCTTTATAATAATGGCCACATTAATTGACTGGAATTCCAGTGAAAATTTTACAAGTTAATCTTGGATAAACTATGAACGACGATTTTGAGAAAGATTTCAATCTTGGGGGGAGTGTAGAGCGAGCTTTGTCTGGCAACTACGAGCTTAAAGCTGGGGCTGTTTTCAATGAAGCTTGGCGAGCAACCATCCAGCACTTTTTATCCTTTTCTCCTGCTATTATTGTATTGCTTTTTGTCCAGTTAGGTATTTTCTATATCGCATTACAACTGCAGTTGGGTGATCTGACCGTTATTCTTGATGCATTTGAGAATCCAGAATCATTCACTAACGATATTGTGTCTTCTATTTATGTCGCGAACTTTAGTTATGAGGTGATCAGCGCCCCAATTTATGCAGGGATCAGCTTGATGGCCATGAGCCATATCGCGGGCTTAAAGACTAAATTGCGCCATGTAGGTAAAGGGCTGCAGTTTACTATTCCCGTGATCCTAGCAACGCTGATGAGCCTAATGCTGCAAGGCGTAGTTGGTATGATCTTCCCTCTACTGTCCCTGTATCTTTCTTTAGCGTTTAGTCACTCTATCTTGTTGATTTGTGAAAAAAGAGTGCCACCAATGCAGGCGCTATTGTTATCACTTCGCGCTATTAACAAGAAGATTTTTGTCGTCGCAGGGCTTTACTTAGGCGTGATGTTGATGTTTATTGTCGCAGCGATGTTCTACGGTATTGGCTTGATTTTTGTGTTGCCATTCTTCTTCCATTTGAAAGGCATACTCTACCGCGAAATGTTTGGAATTAAGCTCAAGATCGTTGCAACACAGAAAAACGACAATGATCACGATGGTAACTCACAGGTGTTTGATGCCTAATTCTTTAAAATCAATAAGTTTACGAGTGGCGGCTACCTGTATAGCCGCCACTTTCATTTCCATTGGACCGTATTTACACTACGAGCAACAGTTTAAATATGTTGAGAATCCTGATGTGCTGTCCGGGACAATTAAGCATGTCGATTTGTCTCATTTGCCACACATTGGTGATATCCCTGACTTCAACGCAATAAAAGACACCAAAGAGAAAAAAGCGGCGTTTTTTGATTTCTTAAGGCCTAAAATAGCACTTGAGAATCAACGAATTCGTCATGAACGAGCGTTTCTTACTTCTTTAAAGGTGGGACAAATCACTCAAGAGCAAGAAGAGTACGCTCAGCGACTAGCGGCTCTGTATTCTTTGCCTTTGAGCGACAACAAAGTCGATCACGCGTGGTTGGGTGAAATGCTTGTGCGAGTGAATGTCTTACCAGAAGCGCTGGTTCTAACTCAAGCAGCAAATGAATCTGCGTGGGGCACTTCTCGTTTTGCTACTCAAGCAAACAACTTGTTCGGCCAATGGTGTTATAAAAAGGGCTGTGGAATTGTTCCTGCGCAACGTAGCGCAGGCAAAGTTCATGAAGTTGAAAAATTTGATTCTGTACAGCAGTCGGTTCATGGCTACTTTATGAATGTCAATCGAAACCCAGCGTATGCTGAACTGCGTGAAATCAGAGCTTCTCTAGCCGAAAAGAACAAAGACCTGTTATCGGTCGCAACGGCGTCAGAGTTAACTCATGGATTGCTAGCATATTCTGAACGTGGCATTGCTTATGTACACGATCTTCGCGCTATGATTCGTCATAATAACGCCTACTGGACACAATAAAATAACGGAAAAAATGAAAAAGTTAAGCCTAAGTCTATTGGGAAGTGCGGCGCTAATTCTTGTATCGCCAATAACCCAAGCTCAAGAGTACATGTTCACATACTCAAAGTTATACACCCAACTCAAAAACAACAATAAAGAAGGGCATGACGACGTGAAAGTTGGCGTCTTCTTTGTGGACGCGAAAACTAAGCAAATTTGTACAATAGAAAAAGCTTGGATGGAAAAAGAAGAGCACTATGAAGAGTTTGTTATCCCTGCTTCACAAGAGTTGCCTCTGCCAGTCGATAAAAACTTAAAGTCAGCGAATCCGTTGGTTTTTGTCGATACTCCAAAAGATACTCGTTGCGATTACTCACTTGTCGTGATGACCAAAGAACCATTACAGGGTAACGTTTCTTACGAGCAACTTAAGCCTCTTCTACCTCAAATGCAGACGATGCTGGAAGATTTAGGCGGTATGTTTGCGGGTTGGTTTACACCTGAAGTTCAAGGTGTGACGATGGAGTTTGCAAATCAACTGAATGATAAAGTGATTTTCTCAAACGGAACCGAAAAGCCAATTGTCAATGGCAAGATACAAGTCGCACTAAGTGAAATAGGGCAAGGTGGCACAATGACACTACCAGAACCGACGATGCGAGTGCTACCTTATCTGCCTAACGCAAAGAAGTGAACACTGAGAGTTTAGAAAGGGCTGCAATTGCGGCTCTTTTTTCATTTGTGACCGTAACTAAAGTATCTTTCATACTCTTTTCTTAAAGACTCAATAAGACAAGCATTTAATCCTGCGTAAAAAGCTCGTATAATCCACGCCCCAAAGAAACCCATGTTAGGAAGTCCTAGTCGATTTATCGGCGATGTGAGAGCCCGCAATGAACCAAATAGATACAAGAAAAGAAACCCTAGAATTCAACAAGCTTCAGAAACGCCTGAGAAGACATGTTGGAAATGCCATTACTGATTACAACATGATTGAAGAAGGCGATGTTGTGATGGCATGTATTAGCGGTGGTAAAGATTCATTCGCGATGCTTGATATCCTGTTGAATCTTCAGAAAGCTGCGCCAATCAAATTTGAAGTGGTTGCGGTAAACTTAGACCAAAAACAACCGGGCTTCCCTGAGCATATTCTGCCTGAGTATTTCGAAACACTGAATATCCCTTACTACATCGTAGATAAGGACACGTATTCAGTCGTAAAAGAGAAGGTGCCAGAAGGCAAAACCACTTGTGGTCTGTGTTCACGCCTACGACGTGGTACGTTGTATTCATTTGCAGAGAAGATTGGTGCAACTAAGCTTGCGCTAGGTCATCACATGGATGACATCGTCGAAACAATGTTCTTGAATATGTTCCACGGCTCTCGCCTTAAAGCGATGCCACCAAAGCTGCGCTCTGATGATGGTCGTAACGTGGTCATTCGTCCATTGACTTACTGTCGTGAAAAAGATCTGATCAAATACGCTGAACACAAGGATTTCCCAATTATTCCGTGTAACCTTTGTGGTTCTCAAGAGAACCTTCAGCGTCAATCTATAAAAGCAATGTTGATTGAATGGGATAAGAAGACGCCAGGGCGTGTGGAAGCGATTTTTAAATCAATTCAAAACGTAAGCCCAAGCCAACTAGCAGACCGCGAATTGTTCGACTTTGTTAACTTACCGCTAGACCGTGAAGGTAACCGCGAAGAGTATGAATTTAATGAGGCTGTCGTTTCTTCGACGAATATTGATGAATCAATGTTCATCGATGTTACGAACATCTAACTCGTAAAAAGGAGGTCAATTAGACCTCCTTTTTTGTATTCAACACTTTAACTGTCCCCAAACAAAAATCCCCCTTTATTAGGGGGATCTATTAGCGTCTGTTTGAAAGCGCTCATAAAGAGAGATTAGGTTGCTGTGTTTGGATCAAGAGGACTAATGTAGCCTTTTGGTTTTAGAGCCAATACATCGCAATTTATTTTATCGATCACGTGCTCAGCTGTATTACCAATAAAGACAGCAGAAAGCCCGGTTCGCCCTGTGGTGCCTAAAATAACCATTGCAGCATTCAAGCGCTCAGCTGCTGCTGGAATGACATCTTCAGGTAAGCCTTGCTCAACAATCGTTTGCTCTTCATCAAGACCGTGTTTTTGGCGTAATGCTTTCATCGCAGTTAAGTGATGACCTCGAACGGCATCGGTATAAGTCGTTGGATCAAACTCAGGAAGTTCAATGGTAATGTTCGCCGGTGTAACGGGATACGCATTAACAAGGTATGGTTTGGCATCCAGTCGGGTGGTGACTTCTTTTAGTCGCTCGACCATGGCATCGTTGAGATCAATATGAGTTGGATTTTCAGAGCCTACGTGCACCGAGGCAAGAATGCTTGCTTGTTCTGGCCAATCTGCATTTTTAATCAGAAGTACTGGGATTGGGCATTTACGTAACAAGTGCCAATCGGTCGGAGTGAAAATCACAGATTCTAACACGTCGTGCTTACGTGTGCCTTTAATGACTAGGTCATGGCTGCCTGCATAGACCTCAGCGATAATTGCTTCGTAAGGACGGTTGTGCCAGACGACACATACATCAAAGTCGAAGCCATCGTTTAGATAAGGTTGAGCAATTTTACGCATCCACTGCTCACGTTGATGGATAACACCTCGACGCATAGCATCTCTTTCATCCACTGATAGCATTGACGTCATGTCATAAGAGAAATCGTAAATGGATAAAAAGAAAGTGATTCGGCTTCTAGATACACTTTTTTGAGCTAATTGAACAGCTCTTGCAAGTGCGGGCTGCTCATCATTATTGATGTCAGCTACAACAAGGATCTTACTGTATATACTCATAACTAAGCCCACTTCTATTGCAAAACCAGATACTGAATATAAATTAAATCAGTATTTTGGAGTACTCACCGTACATTTTTACTGTAGCTTAGTTTGGGTAACTTTTTGAGGACTTTCGAAAGGAATTTATGAGAAATATGATGTAGCTCATTTTCGAACTACATCAATAATTGGGGTGTATTATTCTTTAGTTACACCAGCAAGTTCCATCAATGCATCGTGGTCTAAGATAGTGATATATTTACCTTTTACACTTAGGATCTCGGATTTTTGGAAACGACCCAACAAGCGACTGATTGTTTCCACTGTAAGACCAAGATAGTTACCAATATCACCACGAGTCATCGTTAAACGAAACTCTCTAGGGCTGAAGCCACGTTGAGAAAAACGAGTTGATAGGTTGTATAGGAAAGCCGCTAGACGTTCTTCTGCATTCTTTTTAGAAAGAAGCAAAATCATTTCCTGATCACCTTTAATTTCGTTACTCATCAAACGCATAATTTGCTGGCGAAGCTTAGGCATTTTACCTGATAGGTCGTCTAAAATTTCGTATGGGATTTCACATACCATCGACGTTTCAAGCGCTTGAGCAAAGCTAGGGTGGGAGTCACCTGTAATGGCATCGAAACCAACTAGGTCTCCGGCCAAGTGAAACGCTGTGATTTGCTCATCACCTTGCTCTGTGATCGTATAGCTCTTGATGGTACCAGAGCGGATAGCGTACAGAGATTTTAGCTCGTCACCAGCCTTAAAAAGCTCTTGTCCTTTTTGGATAGGCTTCTTACGTTCGATGATTTGGTCAAGCTGATCAAGTTCTGCCTCATTCAGAGTGAACGGGATACACAGCTGACTAATGCTACAATCTTGGCAATGAATGGCGCAACCGCCTGATTGGATACGCTTTGTTGCAGGTTTTTCAGAAATCATAACAACCTTTCACTATTTGATATACATCAATATTTTAGCATCGCTTAATCCTAAAGGGTAGCAAAAATGTCACCTCAATAGAGTTTAACGTTATATGAAACCGAGTAACTCCATGGCTCCTACAGCAGTGTACGAACCATACCCAATAAGGATTAATGCTGAAATATTTCTAAATATTAACGATTTTTGTAATTTCTGAAAATGGTTGGCACCATATCCAATAATCAGCATTGCCGGAAGTGTTCCGAGGCCAAACGCGAGCATAATAAGACCACCGTTTATTGCGCTGCCTGAAACCGCCGACCAAGTTAGCGCAGAATAAACCAAGCCGCATGGTAACCAGCCCCAAATGAAGCCAAATGGTAAAGCATGAAGAGGGTGCTTTAATGGCAACAAACGCTTACCAGCAGGTGAGATAAAGCGCCAAATGTGCTGTCCTAACTTTTCTATTAACAGTAAACCTTGCCACCATCTAGCAATATAAAGCGCAACCAGAATCATGAACAGTGCGGCAATCAGCCTTAACCAAGCAAGAGAATGCGTTAATCCACTTAGCTCAGATAAACCTGATATTGCTCCGCCTACTAATGCACCGATTACGGCATAGCTGCTCAATCGCCCTAGGTTGTAGAAGAGTGGAATAAGGGGGGAGCTTTTACTTGTAGAAGAGCCCATGGTAAGCAGAGACGCGATACCACCACACATTCCCATGCAATGACCGGCCCCGACGAGGCCGATCATCAAAGCACCAATAAAGTCAGGAGTCATAAAGGTTGCTATTTTTTATCACTATTAGATTTGTCTTCTTCATCAAGAAGAATGTTATGTCCTTGTCGTTCTAGATCTTCAAACTGATCACTTCTTACTGCCCAAAGAAAAACGGCAACAGCAACACAAACGAGAACGATAGCGATGGGAATCAATATATAAAGACTTTCCATGTTTGCTTTCTCTACTTATTTCTCTTTGAGCAGGCGCAAAGAGTTAGATACAACGATAATTGAGCTTGCAGACATGCCAACTACTGCAATGTAGGGAGCCACTAAACCAGCGACAGCTAAAGGCAAAATTAACAGGTTGTAACTCAAAGACCAAGCCAAGTTTTCTCGAATAATCTTTCTTGTACGCAGTGCAAGCAAACGTGCCTCTAGTAGCTTTTCGAGATTATCCCCAAGTAACGTCATATCTGCAGATGCTTTAGCGACATCCGTACCACCGCCCATTGCAACAGAAAGATGAGCTCCGGCGAGAGTAGGTGCGTCATTGATGCCATCGCCAACCATCATTGTGATACTGTCTTCATCAAGACTCTTAAGGTACGCGAGTTTGTCTTCTGGTTTTGCTGACGCAACGACGTGATCGATACCAATTTCATTCGCTACAGGTCGAGCGTTTGAGAGAGAGTCACCTGTTAGCAGCGTTGTCTTAATTCCAGCGTCAGCAAAACGTTGAACAAAGGCTTTGCTTTCTTTTCGGATAGGGTCGCGGTAGTAAAAGCTAGCGACATGCTCGCCATCAACTGAAAGATAGACCGCATGGCTTTCATCGCTTTCCTTGCCTTGAACAAAAACCGCACTGCCTATCTTAATGATTTTGCCATTCCAGATCCCCTCAATCCCTGAACCAATCACGTTTTGCACTTCATACACAACAAAGTCGTCATTGGCGTAACTTGCAAAAGAGCGAGCGATAGGATGGTTTGCATGAGCTTCTAATGCTGCGGCTAGAGAGAGACAATCTTCTTTTGGAAGATCACTCAACACTTTTGTATCACAGATCTCAATATCGCCTTTCGTCAGAGTACCTGTTTTATCTACAACTAAGTGGTTGATCTTACATAGCGTCTCGAACACATGACCTTTACGAAGCAAAATGCCAAAGTTTCCCATACGAGAGGTAGCACAAGTTAGAGCAGTTGGAGTCGCAAGAGATAGGGCACATGGACAGGTGGCTACCAATACGGATAGCATGATCCAAAACGCATCATCTGGTTTTGTTTGATGCCAGTAAAACCAAGTACCAGCAGAAATAATAAGAATTGCTCCAACAAAGTAACGAGCAACAACGTCTGCAATTTCTGCGATTTTAGGTTTGGAGTGTTGAGCTTCATCTTGTAAACGCACGATATTGGAAATCATTGAGTCGGCTTTGGAACTCATGACCTCTAGCTCAAATGACTCATCACCGTTTAGTGTTCCTGCATAAACCGCATCGCCTTCTCGTTTCACAACATGTACGGATTCACCCGTTAGCATGGATTCATCAATATGAATACGACCCGAAATAACTTTGCCGTCAGCTGGGATATGTTCACCAGGAAGGACGCGAATACGATCACCAACTTTTAGAGTTTTCACTGGTATTTGCTCGCCATCCAGCGTCGTGGCGATCGCTGGGATCAACTTTAATAGGTTACCACTCGCCGCTGCGGCTTTGCGACGCGCTCGCATCTCTAAAAATCGTCCAACCAATAGGAAGAAAGTGAACATTGAAATCGATTCGAAGAAGACTTCGCCCTGTTCTGTAACGGTTGCTATTAAGCTGGCTACATAGGCAAAAATAAGTGCAATCGAGACAGGCACATCCATACCGAGGGTTCGGCCTTTGATGCTTCGCCACGCATTTAAGTAAAACGGAAGAGCAGAGTAGAGTAGGACTGGCGTAGCAAAGATCAAACTTACCCAACGAAAGTAATTTTTAAACTCCGGCTCTAGGTCACCAAAAACTTCTAGGTACAATGCGACGGCTAGCATCATAACTTGCATGGTAGCTAAACCAGCAATACCTAATCTGTATAAGTATTGCTTCATCATTCGATGATAAGAGGCTTCTTGCTTATCAGCTTCAAATGGTGCGGCTTTATAACCCAATTTATGAATGACAGATAGGAGCTCACTTAATCGCACCTGAGTTTTGTCCCAGGCTAGTAATGCGCGGTTAGTGGTTGTATTCACGCGGATAGACACTAACCCAGCCGTATTAGAGACTTGCTTTTCGATTAACCACGCACAAGCTGCACATGAAACGCCTTCTAAAGAAAGAGTTACTTCAGAGACATTTTCACGATTTCGCACAAATTCTGATTGTACATCTTCATTATCATAATGAATTAAAGCTTGGAGTTGCTCTGGTACTAAATCTGCTTTTTCCGCAGGCGCAGTTCTATATTGATAGTAGGATACTAAGCCGCTGTCTACGATGGTTTGAGCAACCGTCTCGCAGCCAGGACAACACATCTTGCGGGATTCACCGAGTATATCAACTTTAAAATCCGTGTTGGCTGGTACATCTTCACCACAGTGATAACAGGATTCACACATATGCTTACTTCATTAACGGTGTTGACGAGGCAGGAAATTCAACTTTACCTTGGATCATCCATTGTTGGTCATGTGGTTGTAGTTCGATAAACCAAGGACCTTGAATAGATTCTTCTGCCATTAGGCGGTAATTACCAGATGCATCCGCCGTTACGAGCTTTGTAAAGTCACGATCAGGAAGAGTACGATGAGTGAAAGTGGCCGTTAGAGCAGGGTAATGAGATAGCTTCCCTTTAGCGAAAACAATCACAACATTGTTATTTTCAGAAGAAATCTCTGCGTTAAGACCTAGGTCACGAGCGACATTCATTTTACTAATGTCGATGTTAATGCCTTTGCCTTTTTTATAGTAATCCTCGGCGACTAAAGAAACAGAGTTGTTCGAGAAAACGACCACAGTAATCACAGTCCAAACTACGACAGTAAGAGGAAGGATGATTAGGAACCACGGCCAAAATTGTTTATACCAAGGCTTTACCATAAAAAAGTTCTCAACAGCTAAATGAAAAAATGTAAGGCGTTAAATTTAAAGGAAAGACAGCCCCTATGAAAGGGGCTGTTATTGCTATGTTACTTAATATCTCAGTTACTTACTCTCTGAGTTACTTAAGCTCCAGACATAAGAGGCAACGAGCTGAACTTTATCTTCACCCAAAATGTCTTTCCACGCGGGCATTACACCTGAGCGGCCGTTCATTACGGTTTCGGTTACAGCTGCACGAGAGTCGCCAAATAGCCAATCTTGGTCTGTAAGATCAGGTGCACCGACTGCAGGGTTACCCTTACCATCAGTACCGTGACAAGCTGCACACACGACGAAACGTGCTTTACCTGCCGCTGCTTCACGAGCATTCACTTTACGACCAGATAGGCTAAGTGTGTAGCTTACAACTTCTTGCACACCTTGCTCACCAAGCGCATCTTTCCATGCTGGCATTTGACCAATACGGCCATGCATGATGGTTGTTACGATTGCAGCTGGTTCACCGCCGTATAGCCATGCATCATCAGTTAGGTTAGGGAAACCTTTCTGACCACGAGCATCAGAGCCGTGACATTGAGAACAGTTTTGCAAAAACAAACGTTGGCCAACTTTTAATGCTTCAGGATCTTGCGCAATTTCAGGAATTGGGCGTAGACCACTGTCATTGTGCGCGAGTTTACGGAATGCTTCGCCGAAGTAAGCGTCGGCATCATCCAGTTCTTTTGCATATTGGTTTAGTTGCTTGTTCTCTTGTGCTGCAGCGATGGCTTCTTTTGACTCTTCTAGTGAGCGAACGGTTTGAGCCGAACTCTGCCAGTTTAAAAAGCCCTTGAAGCTACCTAGACCTGGGAATAGGGCTAGATAAACTGCTGCAAACACAAATGTACTTACAAACAGATAAGTCCACCACTTTGGTAGAGGGTTGTTTAGCTCGCGAATACCATCGTACTCGTGGCCCATGTCTTCCCCTTCCTCGACGCCCATTTTATCTTTAGCGCACCAAGTTAGGAGAATCGCACAGCCTACCAGCGTACCGACAGTAATCACGATAATCCAGAGACTCCAGAATGTAGTCATTACTTCTTCACTCCTTGGTTATTTGGGGTCGTTTGTTCTTCGTCAGCAAACACCAAGTTGGCATCTTCTTCAAAGCGTGCTTTACGCTTTTTACTAAATGCCCACCATACGATGCCGATAAAACTAGCGAAGAGTACAACGGTATAAATACTATGAATTGTACCGAAATCCATATGATCCCCTTACTTCATTGCATGACCAAGAGACTGAAGGTAAGCGATGATTGCATCCATCTCTGTTTTACCTTCTACTTCTTTAGCCGAATTCGCGATCTCTTCATCAGTGTATGGAACACCGAACTGATCACGAAATAGCTCAAGTTTCTTCTGAGTTAGCTTACCGTCTAAAACGTTTTCAGCTAACCACGGAAAACCTGGCATGTTTGACTCAGGCACAAGCTCACGAGGATCTAGTAGGTGAACGCGGTGCCATTCATCAGAATAACGACCACCAACACGAGCTAAATCCGGACCTGTACGCTTAGAGCCCCAAAGGAATGGGTGTTCCCAAACACTCTCACCAGCAACAGAGTAGTGACCGTAACGTTCAGTCTCTGAGCGGAAAGGACGAACCATCTGGCTGTGACAAACGTTACAACCTTCACGGATGTAGATGTCACGACCTTCCATCTCCAGAGGAGTGTAAGCACGCAGATTCTCTACAGGTTCAGTCGTTTGCTTTTGGAAAATCAGAGGAGTGATCTCTACAAGAGCACCCCAGCTGATAGCAAACACGATAAAAATAGCCAACAAACCGACATTACGTTCTAAGATTTCGTGGCGATTATTAGAATTATTACTCATTCTTAAATCTCCTTATGCCGGATGTGGGATAGCTTTTAGGCTTTCTTTTGGTGCACTTACCGTTTTGTACGTGTTGTATGCCATTAGGAACATACCAGATAGGAAGATAAATCCACCTAAGAAACGTACAAAGTAGAACGGATAAGACGCTTCTACAGACTCAACAAAGCTGTAAGTTAGCGTACCGTCAGAGTTAACCGCGCGCCACATCAGACCTTGCATTACACCAGAGATCCACATCGCAACGATGTAAAGAACGGTACCGATTGTTGCTAGCCAGAAATGCACATTCACGAGACCAACAGAGTACATACGCTCTTGGCCAAATAGGCGAGGTACTAAGTGATATACAGAGCCGATAGAAACCATCGCAACCCAACCTAACGCACCAGAGTGAACGTGACCAATGGTCCAGTCTGTGTAGTGAGAAAGTGCGTTAACTGTCTTAATCGACATCATTGGACCTTCAAAGGTAGACATACCATAGAATGACAAAGAAACGATTAGGAAACGTAGGATAGGGTCATAACGAAGCTTATGCCATGCACCAGATAACGTCATAATACCGTTGATCATACCACCCCAAGAAGGAGCAAATAGAACCAGCGACATCACCATACCTAGAGACTGAGTCCAGTCCGGTAGCGCTGTATAGTGAAGGTGGTGAGGGCCTGCCCAAATATATAGAGAAATAAGCGCCCAGAAGTGAACGATAGATAGACGGTAAGAATAAACAGGACGTTCAGCTTGTTTAGGAACGAAGTAGTACATCATGCCTAGGAAACCAGCGGTGAGTAGGAAACCTACCGCATTGTGTCCATACCACCACTGAACCATCGCATCCACTGCGCCTGAGTAAATCGAGTAAGATTTACCAAGTGACACAGGAATAGCCATGCTGTTCACGATGTGAAGTACTGCTACTGTGATAATAAAGGCACCGAAGAACCAGTTTGCCACATAAATATGTGACGTGTTTCGCTTCACCAGTGTGCCGAAGAACACCACCGCATATGATACCCATACTAGCGCAATTGCGATATCAATAGGCCATTCTAGCTCAGCATACTCTTTACCCGATGTTAAACCGAGAGGCAAAGTAATGGCTGCTGCCAGGATGATTGCTTGCCAACCCCAAAAGGTGAAGGCAACGAGTGGGCCACCAAAAAGACGTGTTTGACATGTACGCTGTACAACATAATAAGACGTTGCGAACAGAGCACTTGTACCAAACGCAAAAATTACCGCATTAGTATGCAGTGGACGTAAGCGACTGTACGTCAACCACGGCGTATCAAAGTTTAGCTGTGGCCAAACTAATTGAGCGGCAATCAAAACACCAACAGCCATACCAACTATGCCCCATAAAATGGTCACAAGGGTAAATTGGCGAACGACTGTATAGTTGTAGTTTTGTTCAAGCTGCTTTACTTGGCTCATTTGCATGCTTCCAATTTCTAATTAACTACACTTTTACTTCCAACACGACTTGCGTCGTAACACCACCCAAGTAAACTCTAGAATTCAAGTGTTATCATCACCTTATTTCCATTGCTGACTTTAATAAAAAGTGGCATTTTCAGCGTGACACTATACTTGAATTAACAATTCAATGACAGGGTAGTAACCTTACTGGCCCCCTGGAAATCATTTTTTATTTAAAAAGTTTGAAGTTTGTAACAAGGATATTAGTAATTATGCCTGCACAAAAGTTAACAAAGGCGCGACTTGCACAAATCTTAATCATGCTCAGTGTGTTAATAGGCGCATTTTTTTGGCGTACCTTTACACACGAGAGCGTTACTAGCATTGACTGTTCACAAAAAGAACGATGTGATGTAACAATTGAAGGTGAAATAATCACAATTAATCGTGACTCGGCGGGAATTTCGCTCGAAACGATGAAAAGTAGCACTCTAAAAATTGATCTAAATCAATCTGGCGAATTTATCAATCTCGATCGGGAACATAAGAACATGGAATGGGACACAATACCTGAATCAAAAAAAATCACCTTTAAAAAAGGCGAAAACATTGTTGTAGTTCAATTATAAATACGATCTGTCACGAGATAATCGCAACTTCTTAATGAAATTTTCACCTTCTTACCTAGAGAAAATTGGTTGGAATGGTATAACAGCAGAGTGATACCCAATTATAAAATCGTATGCATTGCCAATCAGTTTTTACTCATATTAAAGATGAAGACTCAGCGATAGAAACGCTTAGGTCCGAGCTGACACAACAGAACTTGTCTTACGTGATGTGCTACTACACGGAAGAGTACGACTTCGAGTTAATTCGAGAAGCGTTTCTTGAGCATTTTCCCGGTGTGCCTTTTCATGGCGCCAGTTCATGCCAAGCAGTAATGACAGACCAGGGGTTTCATACGGGCCCAGTGATTGCGGCGCTCGCAATTTATGACTCAGGCCCTCATGCTTATGGCACTGGTATTTCTAACTACGACTCAGGTGACAGTGTAACTAGAGCCTTAGATATGGCTCTTGAGAACGCTAACCGTGTAGGAGAAGTGCCAAACTTAATACTGCTTCATGCAACTCCAGGGCAAGAGGAATCAATCATTGCATCTATAGATGAAAGGTTTGGTACGCTGATCCCAATTATTGGTGGTTCAGCCGCTGATAATCATATCGCGGGAAAATGGTCTGTTATTACCGCCCAAGGATCTCAAACTGCAGGTTTAAGTCTGACATTGTTTTACTCCTCACAACCTGTAGATATTGCTTTTAGTGCTGGGCACACTCCAACCAATATTAAAGGGGTTGCAACCAAAACTAACGATAGGTGCTTACTAGAAATTGATGACGAACCAGCCCTCAATGTTTATAGAAAGTGGACAAACCATCAAGATAACCAAGTAGGCAAAAACAACCTGCTATTTACAAACTCGAGCGCTTATCCACTAGGGCGTGTCGCTGGCCACCTCTATGAGCGTCCATATTACAAATTGTCCCATCCAATTCGTGAGACGCGAGATGGAGGAATTGAGCTATTTACACGAATAGAAGAGGGTGATGAACTCACTTTAATGAAAGGAAGCAGAGAACACCTCGTTGCACGCGCTGCTAAAGTTGTAAATGCAGCCTTTAATCAAAAATTAGAAGAATCTCGAAAAATTGGGGTGATAAACATCTTTTGCGCAGGTCCTATGTTGCACTTAATGCAAGACATGAATAGCGTTTGTGAACAAATTAACCAAGAACTAGAACAGTTACCTTTTATTTGCCCTTTTACTTTTGGTGAGCAAGGTAGATTTATTGGTGGTGAGAATGGACATGGAAACCTGATGATTTCATCAGCGATATTCCATAAACCTTATGAAAGATAAATACTTAGACATATACCAACAGGAAGCGCTGCAAGAAGCGTTAGTCGAACTAAAACAGGCTAGGCAAAGAGAACGACTGCTCGCCGATGAGAATAAAGCTATTCTTTCAGCGATATCCGCGATGAGTGAAGCAAAAAACCGGCACGAGATATTTACGGGATTAAATAATGTCCTTAAGAAGTACATCAACTTTGATGATTTTATCGTTCTAACTCGTGATGATGAGAGGTACCCCTTCAAAACGTTGATATCGACAAATAGTGTATTTGATAACATATCTTGGTTACACGGTAACGCATCTGAGAGAGCGCTGAATGGCGAATGTATTCTGCTGTTCGAACCAGATAGGCTTGCGGAGTTTATTAACCTGAACAGCTTTATAAAAAGCCATGTAAACTCGGTAGTCCTAACGGGCATACGTTCAGAAGTAACACAAACGGTCATCTTACTTATTGGTGCTAAGAAAGGGCACTTTAGCATAGAAAATAAGGAAACCTTAAGACGCTTTCGGCCTTTAATTGAGAGGGCTGTCATCGATATTGAGACCAAAGAGAAGTTACAACGTATTGTTGAAGTGCGGACAACTCAGCTTGCTAAAGCAAGAGAAGAAGCAGAGCTTGCAAATCGCTCAAAGTCAGAATTCTTAGCGATGATGAGTCATGAAATTAGAACCCCTCTAAATTCCGTCCTTGGAATGCTCGATATTCTGAAACAATCCACCTTATCAGAAGAGCAAATCGATGCCCTGAGCCAAATGGAATGCTCAGCGGAATTGCTTCTCGCGATTATCAGCGACATTCTTGACCTCTCAAAAATTGAATCAGGTCGCTTTCAACTCAATGAACAGTGGGTTAATTTAAGAGACACTGTCACTTTTGTCATCTCTCAACAAAAACAAATAGCTAAGAAGAAGAGCCTTCAATTTAAACTCAATTGCATGGTAACTACCGACAAACAGTTTTGGATTGACTCTACGCGATTATCTCAAATCCTGTTTAATCTTATTGGGAATGCAATAAAGTTTACTGATGAAGGAGAAGTAAAAGTTTCAGTATCTGAGCAAGACTCCGAGCTTGTAATTTCAATATCAGACACCGGAATTGGTATATCTAAAGCCAAGCAAGAACATCTATTTACGGCATTTCATCAAGGTGATCGTTCCATCACGAGACGCTTTGGTGGTACAGGACTAGGGCTAGCAATAACCAAGCATTTAGTTGAAATGATGCGCGGCAAGATTATCGTTAAAAGTGACGAGCATGTCGGCTCAACATTTACTATTAAGATTCCCGTTTTAACTCGGTGCAATCAAAATCGTCCAGTTAAAATAGAAAACAACCAACCAATAAAAGCGATGGATCTTCTCGTAGTCGAAGATACCGAGTCGAATCAGTTTGTAATAAAGCTTATTTTAAATAAGCTTGGTCATAATGTTCATATCGCAAGTCATGGAGCAGAAGCATTAACGTTCTTAGAGGAAAATGAGGATTTAATCGACCTGATTCTTATGGATGTCTCGATGCCAGTGATGGATGGGATTACTGCAACAAGGCTTCTCCGAGATAAAGGCTTCAAGACTCCAATCATCGCATTAACCGCTCATGCGCTAGAAAGTGATAGAGATAAATGCCTTGACGCAGGTATGGATGGATTCATTTCCAAACCAGTTCGAAGACAAGATATCTTTGAAGCTATACAGCCATTTCTGTAAGTAGAAAAAGCATTAATATAGATCTTAACAATCGATAGATTATTAAGATCTATATTAAGTATTTTATGGTAAATAGCCATTATGTTTAATGGTTATGATGGAGACCTTAAATTTCAAATCCACAGGGGAATAGGAGTGCTCATTGGCAACATTTGACGTACGAACACTCCCAATTTAACATAACACATATAATGCGCACTGTAATAGTGGTTCCTGTGGACTTGCAATCACTAAAGCCAATCCGGCACAAACCATTGAAATGCTTGATAATCCAAGTCCGTTATACTTTTTTGCAATGCTTTCCCACATGCTTTTTATAGCTGGGTTTTCATTGCGATCAGCGTGACATCCTAGCAACGCAATCTCCGGGTCTATACCTGCGCCGTGTGCTAGAAAAACTGCTTCTTCATCAGTAAGTTGTCTAACACCTTTGCGAATTTTACTAATCTTCGGCGGGTCTAGATTCAAATCGTGCGCAACCTGCTTATCTTGTACGTAGTTTTTCGCCTTTTTGTAGGCGTTAATTAGTTCAGCTGTGTACATAAGAACCTCCATTTCTTCTAATTGTAGCCACAAAGTTGCCATAAATCGCATCTTGCAGTTGCCATTCTTCGCAACTACGATTGCCATAAATCGCAATTGGTCAGGTGTCATTATGCTTACGGAACAAATCAAATCCCTTATCGAAAATGAATATGCGCTTAGTCCTCGACTTACTGGCGTGTTCTTCCGTAAGCACCTGAATCAATCTATGTATGATGATGACGGCCAACTCACTGAGTTCGCCATTCAATGTCATCACTACTTTAACGAACTCAAACGCGCTGCTGAGCAAAAAGCCTTTCATGCTCGTCTTGAACAACGTCGTCTTCAACACGAACAACAGCAAGAATCAGTTAAACGCGTTAATCAGTCCGTAAAGAAATCCGCTAACCAATCACGAGCTCAGTTCATTGGATCTCTGGGCTTTGAACTCAATCAAGGCGTTCTCATGGTTCGCTCAGTTTCCCGTTCAATGCCAACTCCAACCAAATGGGTTCGTCGCTATCTCAAGAAACTTGGCGTACGTCGCGTTGGTAAGTCTTTGTCTAACGGTGTTTTATTTACTGGTGACGCTGTCACTGAAATCCTTGCTTGTTTGCAAGCTAAACAGGCTAAGAACGACACCGTACCGTTTGAACTGAATATCAGCGCCCTGCCGATTTTAGCTTGGTTTCGTTCGCCACTCAGCTTTGGCACTCCAACATTGGAGGCTCAGTACTCATGAACGACGCTCAAATCATCTATTACGACTTGCTGCCTGACTACACGGTTTCAGTGTTGGTCAAAGGTTGCGACGAATGGGATTTGCTTAAATCCATGTCTCATCTTGAGTCTTGGGCTTCGTCTCAGTTCGCTTCTTATGAGTTGGTGTCCATCACCAACACGACCGTTGAACAACGTATCAATTTGGGGGTGTTTGATGACTACCGCAACTAACATCCTCAAAAAGTTCGATGAGCAAAGCGTTCATATTGATTACCTGTGTTTTACGTTTGCTGTGAAAGACTTACGTCATTGTCATGATGCCGTTCGTCGATTGCACAAGCATGAAGAATACAAAGGCTTTGCCAAATCAGGACTGTTACAGCGTCACTGTCGAGCGCCTAAGTTCCCTGCTCCACCTGTGTTTAATCCGACGGTCGCTAAGACGTCTGAAGACATTGAAGCGTACAACAAAGCATTTGATATCTGTTACCGCAACTATTTGGAAGACTGCTTGCGCATCTTCACCAATCAAGTGCTTGGTTTGTCGCTGTCTGCGCCTCGCGGTTTGGGTTTCCAGTTCTACACCGAATCCATGAAACTGACTTCGCCAGATGGTGAGGACTTCTGCGGCTTCGTTGGTATCGGCGGTAACAATGACACGGTGCATTTCCAAATCAACGGAACGGGATGCAAGCATGTATTTGCCCGTCGTCCTACGTGGTCGCTGCATGACTGGCTGACTAATGTCCTTGGTGTGCAAACTCTGGCGCGTGTTGACTTGGCCTATGACGATTACGACGGCATTTTTGATTGCGAATACGCTTACAAGGCGTGGCGTGACGACTGTTTCCGCACCGCAGAACGTGGTCGTGGCCCTGTGCTTCATGAAGATATGACCATTGCCAGCATCGGCAAAGACGGCAAACCGATTTACACCAAAGAGCAATACTCGATTGGTTCGCGTACCTCGCGCATTTACTGGCGTATCTACAACAAGGCTCTTGAGCAGAAACTCGCGAACACGGGTCTTGTCTGGTATCGCTCCGAAGTCGAGCTTAAAAAATGGAATGTTGATGTGTTGCTGAATCCGGCTGGCGCGTATTCCGCGCTCAATGATTTCGCTGCCTCGATTTCTACTGCAAAGAAATTCAATACCAAACCTGTCCCGACCAAACGTGCGGCGTTAGACCTGTTGGCCTCTGCGCACTGGATGCGTCGTCAGTACGGGAAAATCCTTAATTCACTTATCGAGTTCCATGAGGGCGACATTGAAACCGTCGTCGGTTCCCTTGTCCGTGATGGAACGAAATTCACCTTCCCCGATACCTACGGCAAGTTGGTGACTCACATATTGGAGACTTAACAAATGGCTAAATCCGTTTTTGTACTTGGCATGGATATCACTTGGAATTCAGCACGTGGTGACAGTGCTCAACTGAACGTGTCGCGTCCTCTACGTGAAATCAACTCAGAGAAATTCAAACGCCGCACTATCGGTGAATCCGGTGATGTGAATCCACAGTGGGACCAACCGTTGATGATTGATCATCAATACGCCCTATTACTTGAGCGCACTGGTGCCCTCGTTCCTCGCCGTGAATACCAATTGCGTTTGGAGATTAACCCAGACGATCCATTGGCAGGTGCCATTGTGACTGAACTCATCCCTGTGGATGACGACATCAAGAAACATTTTGAAGCCTCGTTAAAGGCTAAATAAGGAATTTCGTTATGCCTGTGTGTGCTTTACCTAACGCGGACGGTTTTCTCGCTGTCGTTCCTGACATTGAAGCGGCTTCATGCCGTGGTTATGTCATGGTCACGGCTCAAGAATATGACACGTTAATGAGCTACACACAGCTGACTCCAGGAGAGATATCTCAAGCGTTCGGCTTGGGTTTCACCTTGGTGTTCGTTGGCGGATATCTCTCAACTTACGCCATCAAGATGGCAATACGTTTAATAAAACTACTTTGAGGAATCTGTTATGAAACGTCTAAACGCGCTTAAAAAGTTCGGTAAACAAGCGGCGGCAACCGTCACTGTTGCGGTGCTTTCTGTCCCTGCTATGGCGGCGGAAGGTGGTGCAGCTGACCCGTTCTCCGCTATCGACTTATCTGGTGTGGCAACCAAAATCGGCGCGGCAGGTCTGGTGATTGTCGGCATTACTATGGCTTACAAATCCATCACTCTTGCTAAGCGTGCTGTGAACAAGGCTTAAGTTTATGTTGGCCGTTCTCCACGATGTCCAACTCATCGTCTTTGTGCTTTTGGGTGGCATTGCCGGATACGTGGCCAGCCAAAACTTTAGAGGATAAGGGGGCTTCGGTCCCCTTTTTTAATGGTGAAAACGTGAATAAATCACTCTTTTTACTTCTGTTTTCGTGCTTGTTCTTATCACTTAATGCAAGCGCAGTTCAACCAACTTACAGCGCTAGCGATGTTGCCGCTTATCCTAACTGTAACTTGTCCTTGGGTAAGAGGGTTAACCCTTACTCGTATGTCTCTTGTTATGAAAATAAGTTTGTTAACTACAAAGACTTCTATACGAAGTCATGCTCTATAGAGAGTAGTAAATTCGCTTTAATGATTATTTGTAACACAACCAGTCCCAGTTACCCGAGATATCACGCTGCAACGTTTCTTCATCGTACCGCTAAGTGTCCAGCAGACCATGAAAGAATAGAAGATGGTGACGGTTACACCTGTGAGCCTATCGTTCCTGCGTGTGAGTATGGTGAAAACCCTGACGGCACCTGTATGGACGCTTGCCAGTTTAAAAAATCCATTGATGAAACCAAACTGCTTCAATGGCTGGCGTACGTCTACGGTGAACAAGTTACTGGGGCATGCTATGGCGATTTTGGCGCAACCCGTTGCGAACTAGAACGCATTCCTAGTGATACTACGCTGTGTACGGGCGTTGATTCTGGCGAATGGACACAAAACACAATCTGTCATGGAACGTTCCAGTTCAAAGGCAATCAGTGTGAAGGCGGTACACTCTTCTGGGGTAAAGATGGCCCTGACACCCCTATGATTCCTGATGACCCCATTCATGACCCTGACGACCCAACAGGCGACATCGAAGACCCTAGCGTATTACCTGATGGCTCAACCAATACGGTGAATCCACCGGATACCGACAGTGAGCCAGACGTGGAAGAGCCTGACACCGATGAATCGACAGACACGGCAGTTCTGAAAGCCATTACTGGAATGAATAAGGACGTCAACAAAGCACTAAACGACATGAACATCGACATCAATCAAGCCAGTGCTGACGTTCAAAACCAAATCATTGCGCTGAACGCGTCGATGGTCACCAACACGCAAGCCATTCAAAAGCAGCAAATCAACGACAACAAGATTTACGAAAACACTAAGGCCCTTATCCAACAAGCGAATGCTGACATCACCACGGCCATGAACAAGAACACCAATGCCATTAATGGTGTGGGTGACGATGTAGAGAAAATTGCAGGGGCAATGGATGGTATCGCGGATGAAGTTTCCGGTATTTCTGACACCTTAGACGGTATCGCAAACACAGATACGTCTGGTGCAGGTACGGGTGGTACGTGTATCGAGTCCCAAAGTTGTACCGGATTTTATGAGTCGGGCTATCCCGATGGCTTAGGTGGTTTGGTGTCCGGTCAGTTAGATGATCTTAAACACAACACCATCGACAACTTTGTGAACTCGTTTGGTGACCTCGACTTATCCAATGCCAAGCGCCCTTCTTTCGTGCTCCCTGTGCCGTTCTTCGGTGACTTCAGTTTTGAGGAGCAAATCAGCTTTGATTGGGTGTTCGGTTTTATTCGTGCGGTGCTCATCATGACGTCAGTGTTTGCGGCGCGTCGTATTATTTTTGGAGGTTAATATGGATTGGTTAGTCGATTTATTTAACAAGCTGTTGGTGTTCCTCTATCAGCTCTTAATCTCGCTGGTCAACATGCTCAAAGACCTGTTCTTTTGGGCGGTTGAGCAAATCATGGCAATGGTGAATCTGTTGCTCTCGGGTGTGTTCTCCCTATTCGCTCCGGTCGATATGAGCCAGTACATGACCAGTATTCCGCCTACGGTGGCTTGGGTCATGGCGGCGGTCGGTGTGCCTCAATGTCTGTCTATCATTCTGGCCGCTATTACGGTGCGCTTGATGCTGCAATTGATTCCGTTTACGAGGTTAGGCTCATGATATACGCCATAGCAGGAAGACCAGGTGGCGGTAAAACTTATGAGGCGGTTGCCTACCATATTATTCCGGCCATTAAAGATGGCCGCAAAGTCATTACCAATATCACCTTAAACATTGATTGGTTCGTTAAGGTGTTTGGTGAAGACGTTCGAGAACTCATCAAAATCGTGGATGGCCGTTTAACGGATTTTGGTTCAACCTCGCGTCCGTTCAGTCAGATTGAAGACTACTCGGACGAATGGCGCAATGAAAAAGGACAAGGGCCACTTTATGTGGTCGATGAGGCGCACATGAGCTTGCCAAGTCGAGGCTTGGCCGCGCCGATTCTAGAATGGTACTCAATACACCGTCACTACGGTGTCGATATCATCTTGCTTACGCAGAACATCCGCAAAGTGCATCGAGACATTAAGGACATGATTGAAGTGACCTACCGATGCACAAAGAACACAGCGATGGGCTCAACCAGTTCTTACACCAAGAAAGTGCAAGATGGTTGTGCCGGTGAAGTGGTGAACACCTCTACCCGATTTTATAAGTCGGAATTCTTCCCGTTCTATAAGAGTCATTCGCAATCCAACAAACAAGTGCAGGAAGCCGAAGCAAAAGACATTCGCCCGTTCTGGAAGCGTTGGCCTGTCGTCGGAACGGTGGTGCTGTTATCGCTTGGGTTAGTTTTCAATATCTGGGCTTGGTGGCCGGAGCCAGAGCAACCGCCCGACCCCGTTAAACCACCGCAACCAGTACAAGCGCAGCTGCCTAATGGAACGCCAACGGTAGATACGGCAGAAACCAAAGCTAAGAAGAAAAAGAAAGCATCAGGGTTTGGGCCTTTGGAAGATTACGACTTCTACATCACCGGATACGCAAAGCAAATCGCCTACGCCAAACGGCTGAAGTATGCTGCCGAACTCGACCGTGACCTGACGTTCTACAAGATATACATCGATGTGTACGATGGCCGCGACAAGCTATTCAGTTTCGATCATCTGGACTTGGTAAAGATTGGGTATCAGTTCGAAGTGTTGAGCGATTGCGTGTATCGAGTGACTTGGGAAGAAACAGAAAGGATCTTCACGTGCGGCCAAAGAGAAAAGCCATCAGACATATTGCAGCAAAACATGCCTGTCCATATCTAGACCGCTCGCCACAGCGTCGAAGCTAGCGCAGTCTGCGTAGACCGAGGAAGCGGAACATGTAGGACACCAAACCTTGGCACTTCCACACCGAACTTAATCATGGGGCTCTATACGAGCCCTTTTTTATTATGTGCGCGGTATTGCGAGCATTTTGGGAGGGGCCCGCTTTGCGGGAGGGACCTAAAAGCGGAGCAAACCCCCGAATCTGTATTACGGGGGTAAATTCCACACTCCACCGTTTATTCTATACATTCATTTTGTCAAAACCTTTGTATAACCTTACTAGATTATTTTTTTACCCCGTTGGAACAATGACTTATAATTGATATACATATATTTTTTATAGGGGTGATTTACGTTATGGATTGGAGAGAGCAAGAGCTATTAAATGTCGAAAAAAATGATTATGAAGATCCTCAATATAATATTCCAGGAGATTGGATTCATATTCATTCTTATGAAGCACTTAACATTCTATTTAGATTTGAAAACTCGTTAAGAGTGTTTGTTTATAGCATTCTAAAAAAGCACAAAGGTGCAAATTGGGCAAACACAAATATCAACAAAGAAGAGACGATTTTCTCGGCTTACAAGCAAAGGTCCGCACAGTATAAGAAGTATGGGTATTTAGGTATTACTGTGTCTTCACCAATGCTGTTCCTTAATAGCGGAGAGTTAGTTTATATTTTAGAGAATGAAGGTACTTGGAAGCAATTTAGTCCCTACTTTTCAGCTGACAGAATGGTTATTGTAAATAAGTTGCTAGAAATAAACGCAATAAGAAACTCATTTGCTCATTTTAGGCCAGTGACGGAAGATGATGTAACATTACTTAAGCAGAATATAAGTCATGTATTTCATGGTGCATCGGAATACTTTAAAGACCTCTATACACTGATTAACCCTGTGCCAACTAACTTGAATGAAAAATGGTACATCGAACTTAACAGAATGAACTACAACTTTTCGAGCATTTCTTTCCTACAGTCGAATTCTAGTAGTTTTATCGATATCAGCGTCACAGTTCCACTTGTTGAAATCAGTCAGAAACACTTTGGGCAAACAACTCCAGTAGTGGAAACAATCAAAATAAATATTGATAAGTTTTTTAAATCAAAAAAAAAGCTTTTGGAGAATGTCATATATGTTACTGATTCATATCATGTCAGCGGTTCTGGGATTGGGCAAGATACGCTCTTAAGTCCAAACAGTGGCTATACCTTTTCCTTTACCTTTCATAGAGCAAATCTAAACAACAACGTTGATGAAATTCTGGAACACTTTTTAAAAATGTTTCAAGAGATTGACCATGAAATGCAATTGATTTTGAATGATCCTAAAGCTTCCGGCTCATATGTATCTGGCACAACGTATTACGGCTCAATTAAAGAAAGCAAGCGTGTTTTTTCTAAGCAAGAACATAAAAAGCCTAATGAAGTCGTTGAATATTGGGGTGAAAAGACATTTTCTATTGGAGATGATATTGTAACACGTAGCCATATGCCTTGGATTGAAGGGAGTATATGTCCGGTAAATTCTAATTTCTAATAGAAGGCTCCTTTCGGAGCCTTCTATTACATCATCTTTCTAAGTGCTCTAGCATATTTCAGCACTTTCCCTGCAGCTTCCAAATCAGTCAACGCCCCTATCTCTAACAAAGCAATTCCGGTCAAAACCTGTTGAGCACTAACTAGCTGCCCTGTCGGAAGTTCCAATCTGTCATAGTGCATTTTAAAGTGTTCCCATTGGTCAGATGGGCTCAGTTCCCTTCCCTTTGTCATTCTCATCAGCCGTTTACACTCAGGAGGAATGGTTTTCCCCTTATCCCATTCTTTGACTGTTCTCACAGTTTTTAAACAAAGTTCAGCAGCCTGTTCGACGGATAAACCACATTCAAATTCACGAAAAATATAGTTTTTAGTCATTTCGTGATACTTCATTGAATAGTCCCTCAAAAGAGAGACATTTTATAAGACTGGCATATGCAATCGCATTCAACATAAGCAGATATAATGCGCACTGTGATAGTGGTTCCTGTGGACTTGTAATCACTAAGGCTAATCCAGTGCAAGCCATTGAGATTCCTGACAATCCAAGCCCATTAAACTTTTTTGCAATTCCTTCCCATACTGCTTTTATCTGCAGATTATCATTTCGAGTTGATTGGTTTATCTCACCTAGCCTGCATTCCCAACCAATTACACGAGAGCCACTTCATTTTCATCTAGTTCATCGAGTCTGAAAGCTTTGCGCTCTTGCTGCCCAATGCTTCTAATCAACATTGCAATCACGAACCTGTGGCTATATGAAGCCGAATATACTTTTCTGGATATTTATAACGATAACGTTTTCCTTTCCTCAAGTTGGATTTCACATACCGACAAACTTTTTTGTCACCACTACTGGTTACTCTTTTTATTACTGCTTTTTTACCTTTGTGTTCCATCTCTATCATGACATCACAATAACCTTGGTAGTCATCAAATTTATTGTCTGCTTTCCTTTGAATCTTAGTTTTAATCTTTTTAGCCAATGGATTCGTTTCCGAGTCGTCAGACAAAGCTGAAGCACTTACAAAGAGAAAGATCATTAAAGTTACAACGTATCGCATAGTTTAAGTCCGTTTATCTTATTGATTAATCAATGATAAATAATTTTTCTATAGATACGAAAATGGGACGCTATATTGCGTCCCATTTAACACGATTAAGTAACTGATATGTAATTAAGCTCGCTTCTTGCCTTTGCTCGCTTTGAAACCTTGATGCGGAAAAACGTTGCGAATCCGCTGTTGGATTTTTTTGGGAACGTCCTTGGAAAAGCTCAAACGCATGCCGGTTCGTTGGCTATATACCTTCATTTCACCACTAAAAGGATTATGTTCACTAATATCTTGTAAGTTATGTTTGAAAGAAGGTGGTAGATGCCCTTTTACGTTACTGATATGGCCGTTATCAAACTTTACTTTTAGCACTGGTCTATCAACTGCGATCAACCAAAAGATCACGATGGCAGCAATTAAGATTACATATAACATTTGGCACTCCCTATCCTAGCTAGATAGCAATTTACTCAAATCCTCTTTGATTGAGGTAACTTTTTGACTCGCTTTTTCACTTCTCGATGCTTCAGAAAGTAGATATTCAATTGCGTCAGATAATGTACAACCGAGCTCGTTTGCTCTACTAGAAAGCTTTTCCCAAACTCGATAATCTAAGTCAATGGACTTTTTCTTTGTATGGACTTGCTCTGCATTGAAGTGGCGTTTCCGTTTCGCTCGGATAGCCTGCTTGAGTTTGTTGTCCAACTCTTCTGACATGTGGTTTTCTATCCAAGCTAATACAAGCGTAGGTTCGTGTTCAAGGCGTTTTAGCTCTGCAACCGCGGCATCTGCTTCACTTGTATCAATATGTCGGGTAATCGCTTCACCATCTTTCCATTTCTTGATGAGATACTTCCATTTCCACCCACACTCTAGATTCTCAAGCTGCTGATATTTCATTTATTCCGACCCATAAACATAACCTAGTGACAGCGTAACCCAGATAATTTACTTGGGCAAATAAAACTCTTAGAAGTATCGATGTTGATCACTCATTTGTCTAAGTATTGTTCATTGAGTGTTGAATGCCGTGAGCGAACCAAATTGGTGCTAGGGTGTTATAGTCCATTTCGTTATAATGTCGGCAAGATTGAATTACGATGAATTTTAATGAACCAACTTAATTGGCAAGACGTAACACCTTCACTTGAGCAGTACGAAGCACTTTTAAAGTCTGCACCTTCGTTACCAAAGAAGTCTTTTACTGATCTTCAACCGAGGATGTCGGCAACGATATCTCGCTTTTCCAAAATGTCGGGATTGACACGCGTGCTACTCATTAACTGCGTCGATAATTCTGTCTATAGAGATTTCATCAGTAAAGCTCTTCAGAGTCATTCTAACGCTGCGATTGTTTTGTCGGAATCACTTGATGCCAAACGTTTATTTGACCGTTACAGTGTTGATGTAAGTGGTGATATTGCCTTCCAACCAGGCTTGATTTCACAAGCTGACGACGGTTATTTGATTGTACCTGCTAATCTCATTCTGGCTAACCCGGGACTTTGGCCGAATATAAAGTCTGCAATTCAACAAAACCTTATCGAGCCACTGAACCTAAGCCCTACTCGCTTATCTACTTCAGTACCGCCATCTAAAGCTTATGATGTAAAACTGATTGTAACTGGGGAAAGAAGTCAGTTAGCAGAGCTAGAATATATCGACGAGGACTTTTGTTCAGGCTTTGCCATGTATACCGAAGTTGAAGAAGATATTCATTTGTCAGAGCAGAATTTGACAGATTACTTTGGTTTGGTGAACTGGATATGTTCTCAATATCAGCTGCCTCATTTAACGGAATGTGGCTTTAGAAGACTATTGCTAGCTGGTATGAGATTTACTGAAGATCAACATTATTTGCCGTTAGGTGTAATGTGGCATTCTCAACTTCTAACACTTGCCAGCCAGTTCAGTGATGGCCAAACATTAGATTACGAGTCATTAGATAAAGCGATTGACGACAAGTATTACCGTGAATCCTATCTTCCTCAGCGTGCCGTGTACGATATTTTAGATGGCCAAGTCATCATTGAGACAACTGGGAAGCAAGTTGGTCAAATCAATGGCCTAACCGTCATCGATATGGCTGGACACCCTGTCAGCTATGGTGAGCCTGCTAGAATATCGTGTGTAATTCACTTTGGTGATGGCGATGTTTCCGATGTTGAGCGCAAAGCTGAACTTGGCGGCAATCTACATGCGAAAGGCATGATGATTATGCAAGCTTTCTTAAGCTCTGCTCTAAAACTGGATGAACCTCTGCCTTACTCTGCCTCGATTGTATTTGAACAGTCTTATAGTGAAGTTGACGGTGACAGCGCATCTCTCGCAGAACTTTGTTGTTTGGTGAGTGCGTTATCTGAATCTCCAATTAATCAACAAGTTGCGGTTACAGGAGCCGTCGATCAGTTTGGTCGAGTGCAAGCAGTCGGTGGCTTGAACGAGAAAATTGAAGGTTTTTATCAGGTTTGTAAACATCAGGGTTTTACGGGAAATCAAGGCGTTGTCATGCCGAAATCAAACCTTAAACACCTTGCATTACATAAAGATGTAATAGAAAGCATTAAAAATGGTGAGTTCCATATTTGGTCCGTCTCTACGGTAGATGAAGCTATTCCGATTGTTATGAATAAACCTTTTAGAGGCGAAGACGAGAGCATTATTGGCAAAATAGCGGAACGTATTGAAAACTTTGAAAGACATGAGCATCCAGAAGGAATTGTGCAGCGCATCAAAAACTGGTTTGTCTAGTACTGATCGGAGTTGTTTAGCGTACACGTGTTCACTAAGATGCATCTATCAAAAATTGGAGTAATTGATAATGCAAAACAAACGTGATTCTTATAACCGTGACGATCTACTTGCTTCTAGCCAGGGTGAGCTATTTGGACCAGGTTACCCTCAGCTTCCTGCACCAAACATGCTAATGATGGATCGTATTACTAAAATGTCTGAGACAGAGGGCGATTTTGGTAAAGGTTTGATCTTGGCGGAATTGGATATTACTCCAGATTTGTGGTTCTTTGATTGCCACTTCCCTGGTGACCCGGTAATGCCTGGCTGTCTTGGCCTTGACGCGATGTGGCAACTTGTTGGCTTCTTCCTTGGCTGGGTTGGCGGTAAAGGTAAAGGTCGCGCTCTAGGTGTTGGTGAAGTGAAGTTTACAGGCCAAATCCTACCGACGGCGAAAAAAGTAACCTACGAAATCCATATGAAACGCGTCGTAAACCGTAAACTGGTAATGGGTTTGGCTGACGGTCGTGTATGCGTAGATGGCAAAGAAATCTACGTTGCGAAAGATTTGAAAGTTGGTTTGTTCCAAGACACTTCAAACTTCTAATCACGATTTTAATCAATTTATAAAGGCTCCTATTTAGGGGCCTTTTTGTTTGCCTAGTCTATAAATGTAGAAAAGGCTCCGTAGAGCCCTTTCGAATCCTTCTTTTTGTATGTGGAGAGTTTATTTGTAGAGACCAGATTGTCTTTCATCTCTGGCATCACGCCAACCACCTAACCAATACGACCGAGCATCAACTTGTTGATATGGGCAAGCCTCTTGAGACCTTCCATTCAACCCAGCTTTATAGCCTTGAGATTGAGCTCGTTCTAGGCGATCACGCTTTTGTCTCTTCATAGTTAATTCCTCATACAGGTCCATTTACTAACGTACAGCTGTTATTGTGAAACTTTGATGGAGTTTTTATGACTCCACTTATAAGAATCGATCAAGTTGAGTGATTTCTCAAGGCATAAAAAAAGCAGAGGCTCAAATGTGTGAGCCTCTGCTTGATTTAAAAATTACTGACGATTTTTGACTATTTTCTACGGAACCCAAACAATCCAAGCATGGTCAAAGCTAACCAACCAAGGCCTGCACCTTGACGCTCTGTTGTCGTTGAGTCAACGCTTCGAGACACAATGTCCTTCTCAGTCGCACCTGCAATAGGCACCAATTTTACAGCTACGATTTGCTCATCAGAACTACATGTCGCATTGTTTGCTGTTGTACTGTAACCGCCAGCACATTTCATCGCGGTACCAGAAATCACACCTGCATCGTTGATATCGGTTGCGTCAATGATACGGAACTGGTTGTTTTGTTCAGAGTAGTCACCGCCATTAGTCAAACTATCTAGGAACCAAGCTTTTCCATTAAATAGTGTTGAAGCACGTTCACTAGTCTCACCACCTACACTGTATGGGTAGATAAAACCGCGCTTACGACGTGGCTTGCCATCGTCTTCACGCGTCGTTTCCGCATCAAGTTGCCCAACGATTTCATTGTAAGAGTTGATACCGCCCATCTTACCGCCTGCACCGCTAAAGAAAATACCTGTAGTTGGGTAAAAAGCGTTAATAGAATCCTTACGAACATCATTTACGATAAAGAGACGATTTGGAGCAGAGCCCGTTGGCATTAGATATCCGCCCGAACGTTTTGCTTCACCAATAGCAACAAAATTTGAGTTAACATCGGTTAATCGTGAGTTTGTATGAACCGTATCATCGCCCTCACGCTGTCTCGCTCCTACAACAACTTTGTTTTTCCAAGTTGCGTTTTCAACGCTACCTTCTGCCTCTAGAGTTCCGACAAAAACAGTAGCATTCAGATAGTTATCATCACTGTATGTGTTGTAACCCACGCCGTAAACCGTTGTTCCATCTGTGACAAGGTCACGCATGCTTCCTTGAGCCAGTCTTTCTCCATCTTTAGATGTGCCACTTGGCCAAGCCAACTCACTGACGGTTCCACTTTGATCCCAAATAGCTGCTTTCGATGTGTGGTGAGCGCCATTGGTATTGCTTGCCGTTCGAGATACACTACCAACGGTAAAAGTGCCATCGGTTTTCCAAGCGTGGCTTTGCACAACGCTTGCGTCGTTATCACCTGTAACAAAATTTGGTTCAATAGGTGCTACGACTGTATTTCTTGTTTCCAGTGTCGACTGGTTTTCACTGCTGACTTTACTTTGATTACCGACAGCTGCACCATCTTCGGTAAGCTGATTGATAACATTGTTATATTCATTTTTATAAGCAGCAGAATCGCCTTCTACAAATGCTAACGCATTAGAAGTAAAGTCTTTACTACGCTCTTTGTTCCATGGGGTCCAGTTTACAGAAGCCCAAGAGTCACAAGTAGAATAGCGAAGCTGGTTATAACAGTAACGTTCAAAATCTTTGAGTTCTTGGATGTAATAAAAGCCCGCGTCCAATCCAAATGGAATTTCCTCACGATAGCTGTTCCCATCCACGGCTTGTGTCGCTGAAATCGGTGTTGTGCGAGTTTCCATCGCAAGCTTAAATTGGTCTGGTGTACAGTTTGCTGCTGCATCAAAACAGCCCAAAGCGAAAGGGGAACCTGTTGAAGGATCTGTACCCGCATCACCTTGCTGAATTGCAACGCCGTAAGCCGTTTGGTAGTCACCGTTTGAACCATGATCCTGAGGTGAAACCTCAACCACTTGATACAATGCCGCCTGTGCGTTCATTGTGGTACCAACCATCATCGCAATGGCGGTCAATTTGAATTTATTACTACAATTCATTGAATTCTTAACTATCCTGTTGCATTGCTTCGAGTTCTTCCCATCTCTCGAATGCGTTTTCCAACTCCTGCTCTAGCGCAGCAAGCTGTTCCAATACCGGCTGAGTTTGCTCTACAGGTTTAGCAAAGAACTCTGGATCGTTCACTTGCTCCTGAAGGCCCTCGATATCCGACTCTAACTGTTCTAGTTTAGCTGGTAGAGCTTCTAATTCTCTTTGCAGCTTATACGATAACTTCTTCGAGTTGTTCTTAGGTTGAGTTGTTTTGGGAGTTTCCTCAACCACTTTTTCTCTTTTCGCTGGCTTTTCAACCGCTTGACGAACCGCCAATACCTGTTCACGCTGTTGTCTTGCATCGTGATAACCACCAACAAACTCTTCAATCACTCCGTTCCCTTCGAAGATCCAGCTTGTGGTAACGGTATTATCAACAAACTCTCGGTCGTGGCTAACTAAAAGCAATGTGCCCTGATAGTTGGCAAGCATTTCTTCTAAAAGTTCCAACGTTTCGATATCCAAATCGTTGGTTGGTTCATCAAGAATAAGTAAATTGTTTGGTTTCAACAAGATACGAGCTAGCAGTAATCGGTTTTTCTCACCACCAGAGAGCGCCTTAACCGGGGTTCTTGCGCGCTTAGGTGCAAATAAGAAGTCTTGAAGATAACTCAGCGCATGACGCTGACGTCCCCCAACCATTACTTCTTGTTTCCCATCCGCTAAGTTATCGATCACTGTCTTTTCTGGATCCAAAACCTCTCGGTACTGATCAAAGTACGCGACTTCTAATTTTGTTCCGCAGTGTAAACGACCAGACTGCGCTTCCAATTGCCCTAATAGCAATTTAAGTACCGTACTCTTACCGCAGCCATTTGGTCCGATAAGTGCAATACGGTCACCGCGCATAATGTTAAAGCTAAAGTTGTCGACGATTGTCTTGCCTTCGTAAGCAAAAGATATGTTTTCTGCTTCAAATACAATTTTCCCTGAACGTGAAGCATCATCGATATTAAGGTTAACTTTGCCTTGGACATCCCGGCGATCGCGACGCTCTTCACGAAGTTTCTTCAATGCGCGTACACGACCTTCATTTCGAGTTCGGCGTGCTTTAATGCCCTGCCGAATCCAAACTTCCTCTTGAGCAAGCTTTTTGTCGAATTCAGCATTCTGCATTTCTTCAACGCGGAGCATCTCTTCTTTTTCTTCTAGGTAGTTGTCGTAATCACCAGGGAAAGAAGCTAATTGCCCGCGATCTAAATCAACAATGCGTGTTGCCATTGATTTGATGAACGCACGGTCGTGAGAAATAAAGATGATCGAGCCTTTGAAGTCTTTTAAGAAGTTCTCTAACCATTCGATAGTTGTTACATCAAGATGGTTTGTTGGCTCATCAAGAAGTAATACATCAGGGTCACAAACCAGCGCGCGAGCTAAAGCGGCTTTACGTTGCCAACCACCGGATAAATCGGTCAGTTTAGTTTCTGGACTTAGTTTTAAAGCACCAAGTACGTTCTTAACACGGTCATCAAAACGCCAAGCATTAGAATGGTCAAGCTGCTCTTGGACCTTGGCTAAACGGTTGATGTTTTTCTCACTCGGGTCTTGAGCAACAAGATCGAGAAGATCGTGATAGATCTTCAGTTGTTCGCCGATTTCAGCCAAACCGCCAGATACGTATTCGTAAACCGTACCCTCTTGATTACGCGGTGGATCTTGTTCAAGTCGAGAAACAACGACGTCTTGAGTGATTTGAATCTTGCCGTCGTCCAACAAAATGTCGCCGGCAAGCACTTTCATTAACGTGGACTTACCTGCTCCGTTGCGACCCACTAAACAAACGCGTTCGTTTTCTTGAAGAGCGAACTCCGCTTTGTCCAGTAATGGGTGGTCACCAAATGCAAGTTGTGCGTTATGAATGGTAAGTAATGCCATTATTATCCAACCAATGTGTGAGTTGTTCTAAGTCAAACGGCCAGTTCAACTCAGAATCTTGATACTTTAATACGGGTATTGTGACGCCGTAACGAGAAAACAGTGCATCATCGAACGCAATATCAATGATATCTGTTTGCTCGGCCAAACCAATTTGGTCTACTAGAGCAAATGCCATCTCACAAAGATGGCATCCCTCCGTGCTATACAATATCAGCACGTATTAATCCTTTTGTTTATACTACGCGTGCGTTACTAGCCAACAGTTATGAATCTGTTTATTACGCGCAAAATCTAATGGTAACGTTTGAGAAGAAATATTCTGAGCCTTCAAACCAAGTTCGGCCAGCGACTCTTCATCCATCTTGAAGTGGCGCTTGTTATTAGAGAATACGATAGTGCCTCCACTTCTTAGTAAACGTTTAAGATTCTTCATCAGTTTAATGTGGTCACGTTGTACATCGAATGATGTTTCCATACGCTTAGAGTTAGAGAACGTAGGTGGATCAATAAAGATCAAGTCGTACTCACCTTTCGCGTTTTCTAGCCATTGCAAACAGTCTGCTTGTTCATAGCGATGCTGATGTCCTACACAACCGTTAAGCTGCATATTGTCTCTCGCCCAGTTCAAGTAGGTATTTGACATATCAATAGTCGTTGTGGAACGAGCGCCACCAACCGCTGCGTGAACCGTCGCACTCCCAGTATATGCAAACAAGTTTAAGAAATCTTTACCTTGCGCCATTTCACCTAAGCGACGACGAGTGATCTTATGATCCAAGAACAAGCCAGTGTCTAGGTAGTCATGAAGGTTTACGATCAGCTTCACACCGTACTCGTTTACTTCAAGCGTCTCTGATACCTGACCTAATTTTTGGTATTGGTTGCGACCCTTCTGCTTTTCACGAACTTTAAGTACAACTTTGTTCGCCTCTACACCTGTCACCTGAATCGTTGCACGAATGATATCCGTTAGGCGACGTTTTGCTTTTTCTTCTGGAATGTTTTTTGGCGCAGCATACTCTTGAATTACGATTTGATCGCCGTATACGTCTATCGCCACATTGTATTCAGGAAGATCAGCGTCATAGATTCGGTAGCAATCAAGCTTCTCTTTACGAGCCCACTTGCCAATCTTGCCAATGTTTTTCTTTAAACGATTTGAAAAATCTGGTGCAATTTGAACATTAGTATCAGCACCCTTCACTTCATCAGCACTGCGCTCTGCAATACTGTAGTTCTTTTGGTGACAAGGTAACGCACCATTATTCAATTTAAATTGTTTATCAGCTCGCATACGAAGACAGCTCAGCAGCTCGTCTGAACTCGAGAAGATAGAGGCTTTGCATCCACCAAACTCAGATTTTAGCTGTCCACCAAATGCGGTGTAGAGCGCAATTAGCCCCGGCTCAGTTCCTAGACGTTCACCGTAAGGTGGGTTTGAAACGATAACACCGTGTTCGAATCCTGCAGGACGAGTAATGGTTGCAGCATCACCTTGTGCGAACTCAATCAATTCTTCAACGCCTGCTCTGCGCGCGTTTTCTTGAGCAACTTTTAATACTTTAGGGTCGTTATCGAAGCCAAAAAACTTAGCGTCAACTTTCTTGACACCTCGTCTAGCTTGAACATTAGCCTCTGATTTAATCTCTGCCCAAGTCTCTGGTTCAAAGTCTTCCAACACTTCGAAACCCCATTGCTTTCGCTTAACGCCAGGAGCCATGTTGGCAGCCATCATCGCAGCTTCAATAAGCAAAGTACCAGAACCGCACATTGGATCGAGTAATGGTTGATGCCCATCCCAGCCACAACGCATGATAATCGCAGAAGCAAGCGTTTCACGTAACGGGGCACGACCCGATTCTGGTCGGTAGCCACGTTGATGCAAACCACTACCTACCATATCTATCCCAAGCAACGCTTTATCTTTATGCAAACGAACGTGGATACGAACATCTGGGCGTTCTTTACTGATGTTGGGACGCGGCAATCCTTTATTTTCAAAGCAATCTACGATGCCATCTTTGACTTTCATCGCACCGTACTGGCTATTTCTGATCTCACGGTTTGTGCCGTTAAAGTCCACAACAAAACGTTTAGAGCTATGAAATTGGTTAACCCAGTTAATAGCAGATGTAGATAAATACAAGTCCATGTCGTTGTTACACGTGAACTCAGATAAAACACGTACAAATCGAGACGCTAAACGGCTCCACAAACAACAGCGATAAACCTGTTCGTTTGTCGCTTTAAATTTTACGCCTGCCTGTACTGGTTTCGCATTTTCAATGCCTAGTTTAGTCAGTTCTTCAACAAGCAAATTTTCCATGCCATTTGAAGTTACCGCGAGATATTGATTCATAGTGTTCTTTCGCTGATAAAAAATGGCTTCAATTATACCTGACTTTACGATCAATGCCTCGTTTTTAAAGGAATTTCCCCACCTGTTAGTTCAAATCATCACCAACAAAATGATCTGAAACTTTCAACATCTTCAATTTGAGTGTTTTTTATTCACGAACGAAATTTTGTTTCCTTGGAAAGAAGTGAATACTTATTTACATTGATTTTGGTATATACCAGGCAGTGATTGTTGATGTAAGTTACTTACATTTTTGCCTTATAGGGGAATAAATGGGGTCATTTTAAGCGCTAGGTTGCCTAGTTAAGGGAGTCATCAGATTGAAATAAGTAAAATAAAAGTGACCAGCTTCATGTTTGCATGCATAGAAAACATACAGTTTCATGGCTGATGGGGCTCTAGTATCAAAGGAAAGGACAAAAAAAATCGACCTAACGAGGTCGACTAATGCAAACAAAGGAACGAAATAAAGAAAAAATTAAACAGGTTTACCCCACCATTGCCATAGGGGTTATTGCAAAGAGGTGATTTGCACAAGCCATGCGGTCATGCATTACTTTAATCGGCTGCCCAAACTGAAGCGCCTTATTGCCATCAAGCACAAACGCTTCTTGGTTAACATAAGCACATAAGCTCGACGTCTCGCCTGGTTCTAACACGATGAACATGCCATCAGAATATTGGTTTGTTAGAAAGACCATGTCCCCTTCTTCAGGCTCGTAACCTGAGGACTGTGCGTCAAAGAACCAGCTTTTAGGCTGTACAGGTTTATGAAAGCGCTTTGCTGCAACACAATACAGTGTTAACTCAGCTTGGCGGTATTCGCTGATGTCGAGGCATCGAATACGTTCATTAAACGTTTGGAATGCACTGGCGTCATCAACGGTAAATTCATTGTTTGAGAAGGCACAGTTAACCAACAATTTTCGGGATAAATTGGTTTGGAAAATCATTTCCTCCCCCAGATCCAGCATTAAGCAAGCTTTTTGCTCGTCAAAATACCAATTCCATTTGTCGCTGGGTTTAAGCATTATTCCGTTCTCTCTTGACTAGTTAAATCAGTGGTAAAGAGGTAAGACGCTTAATTACCTACTCGTGATTTTTAAATTTTACAAACGAACGGATAAAAAAAAAGAGGAAACAAAGTCCTCTTTTTTATGTAATAGCTACTGATTTTTCAGTGGTTTTTGATGTATATGTTAAAGATTCTTAACAATATCACGTACTAGGCTTGGGCCGTGGTAAATAAAGCCGGTGTAGACTTGAACAAGTTTAGCGCCTGCCATCAGCTTTTCTTTGGCTGCAACATAGGAATTCACACCACCAACACCGATAATTGGAAGTTTGTCTCCTAGCTCTTCATGAAGCTTACGTACGACTTCCGTAGAGCGTAATTGCACAGGGCGACCACTTAAACCACCTGCCTCATTGGCGTGTTTCATTCCTTCTACGATCGTGCGATCCAGAGTTGTGTTAGTCGCGATCACACCATCTATATTGTTTTTCAATAAAGAATCGCAGATTTGGCAGATTTCTTCGTCACTCAAATCAGGCGCAATTTTTAATGCTAGCGGGACGTATTTGTTGTATTTCTCTGAAAGTTCCGCTTGTTTCGCTTTTAATTCAGAAAGTAGTTCATCAAGCGCTTCACCATATTGAAGTGAACGAAGACCCGGAGTGTTTGGTGATGAGATATTAACCGCAATGTAGCCTGCGTACTCATACACTTTCTCCATACAAATCAGGTAGTCCTCTGCCCCTTTCTCAATTGGTGTGTCTTTGTTTTTACCAATATTAATTCCGAGAACACAGTTGAATTTTGCTTGCTTTACATTCTCGACCAAATTATCAACGCCTAGGTTGTTAAAGCCCATGCGATTGATGATCCCTTCAGCTTCGACTAAGCGAAATAAGCGTGGTTTATCATTCCCTGGTTGCGGACGAGGTGTTACTGTGCCAACTTCGACAAAGCCAAAGCCCATGGCATCAAATGCTTCAATGCATTCACCGTTTTTATCTAAGCCAGCCGCAAGACCTACTGGGTTACGGAATGTTAGTCCCATACACTCAACTGGACGAGTTGGTAATTGTTGGCGGTAAAAGAGATCAAGTGGTGTGCCGTTAAAGCGTTGGAAGTTCTTGATTGCAAGATCGTGTGCCTTCTCGGCATCGAGTTGGAAAAAGCCAGTTCTGGCTAGACGGTAAAGCATTGTGCCTCCGAAAGAAAAAAGCCCCGTATAAACGGGACAATATTATTTACTGTTTTTCATCGTAATTCAATGAAAATGAATGTATTAAGTAAAAACCTATATCTTTCTAATATTTTCAAATATAAAACAAACAATTAGAGTAAGATTTCAACAATAAAATTTATAACTAACCACCCTAAAGCAATCGATTTCAGCCTATTTTAACTTCCCAGCGCTGTTACACTGTAACTCACCCGCACTATAGTAGAAACGATGAGCAACAAAAAAGCCTCGCTAAATAACGAGGCTTTTATTTACAATTTGACTAGCTCATCTACTCTTTCGACGAACAGTTGAGATTCAAGAGTACTAATTCTCGAAGTGCTACAGAAAACTTAGCAAATTCGTGGACAGAGCCAACTTTGAACTCATTTAAGATGCTTTCCCAACGGTGCAGTGATTGCTCGTTAGTTTCCATCCAATCTTCTAACGCTTTCATCACGTCTAGCTCTTCCGTTGCACAGCCGCAATTTAATACCTGAGCCGTAAGTTGACGTTGTTGCCAGTCCAGATCTTCTCGGAATGCAGCTCTTGCCAGTGCCTGCCAGTTATTATCAACGGCTTGGCTGTTAATTTGCTTCAAGAACCAGTGTAACGACAAACGGTCTCCTAAGTTAAAGTAGAGCTTCGATGCTTGCTCAACCGTTTTACCTGTTTCACTCGCCACTGATGAGATATCCAGTGCAGATTGTAAGCTGGATAAACGAGCGACTTGATGTGCAAGTTTCTCTTCTACCCCTTTCTCAATCCACCCTTGAGCAAGTTCATTGTGTTCTTCTACTTCAGACTCAACCAGCATAGTGTCTAAGGTTTCAGTGATAACATTGACATCTTGCTTGTAGATAGCAATCAGCTCACCAACTGTGCATTTACCACTACGGTTGCGAAGCAACCAACGTGCAATTCGACGTAGTGCTCGACGAACATAAAACATGATTTCGTACTGAGCTTGAGCAGTGGCGATATTATCGAGTTCACGAGTCTGCTTAAGAATTGCTTCTAGATCGAAAATTTCACGAGCCGCACTGTATGCGTTAGCAATATCGACAACACTTGCACCGGTTTCTTCTTGCAAACGAGTGACGAAGTTACAGCCCATTTCATTAACCATCTGGTTAGCCAATGCTGTAGCGATAATTTCAGCTCGCAGTGGGTGATTAACCATTTGATCTTTATAGTTACGTCGTAACGCACTTGGGAAATATTCAACAAGCTGTTTCGCGTGGAATTCATCATTCGCGATTTCATCCGTAACAAGTTGCTGTTTAAGTACCATTTTACCGTAGGCAACCAACACTGATAGCTCAGGGCGAGTCAGACCTAGTCCCTGTTTTTCACGCTCGATTAGCGTTTCATCATCAGGGATGTATTCGAGAGCACGATCCAAGTACCCTGCTTTTTCCATGGTATGGATGAATCGAATTTGTTCCTTAACAATGCCAACACCTTGCTGTTCAGTAACGGAGATCGACTCAGATTGACGGTAAGCATCATCTAAGACAATTTCACCCACTTCGTCTTCCATAGACTCTAGAATTTGGTTACGTTGCTTAACCGTAAGATCGCCATTTGAAACCAATCCATTGAGGAAGATCTTGATGTTGACTTCATTATCCGAACAGTCAACGCCACCCACGTTATCAACGAAGTCTGTGTTCACTCGGCCGCCAGTCAGTGCGTATTCAATACGACCAAGCTGAGTCATACCCAAGTTACCGCCTTCGCCAACTACTTTTGCTCTTAAGTCACGGCCGTCAATGCGCAGCATGTCGTTAGCACGGTCACCAACATCCGTATGAGTTTCTGTCGAGGCTTTAACGTAAGTGCCGATACCACCATTCCAAAGCAGATCGACTTTCATTTTCAAGATCATCTTAATCAGATCATTAGGCGCTAAAGATGCTTTCTTAGTACCTAACATTTTCTGAATTTCTGGCGTTAACTGGATCGATTTTGATCGACGAGAGAAGATGCCACCACCTTGAGAGATCAAATCTTTATTGTAATCTTCCCAGCTTGATCTTGGCAGATTAAACAAGCGGTTACGTTCTTCCCAGCTGGTGGCTGAATCTGGATTTGGATCAATAAAGATGTGCATGTGGTTAAAGGCAGCTTGCAATCGAATATGCTTCGATAACAGCATACCGTTACCGAACACGTCACCTGCCATATCACCTACACCGATTGCGGTAAAATCAGTGGTCTGACAGTTGATGCCCATTTCACGGAAGTGACGCTTAACTGATTCCCAACCACCTTTTGCAGTGATACCCATCGCTTTGTGGTCGTAACCATTAGAACCACCTGAAGCGAATGCGTCACCTAACCAGAAGTTGTACTCTGCAGAAACAGAGTTCGCTAGGTCTGAGAATGTTGCTGTGCCTTTATCTGCCGCCACTACTAGATATGGGTCATCTTCGTCATGGCGCACAACGTTTTGTGGTGGCACGACTTCACCTTCAATGATGTTATCCGATACATCAAGTAGCGCACGAATAAATCGTTTGTAACAACGTTGGCCTTCAGCAAAGATCTCATCACGGGTTGTGAGAGATGGCTGGCGTTTACAAACAAAGCCGCCTTTGGCACCCACAGGTACGATAACGGTGTTCTTAACTTGCTGAGCTTTTACGAGACCAAGAATCTCTGTACGGAAATCTTCTTGACGGTCTGACCAACGTAAACCACCACGAGCCACTTTTCCGCCACGAAGGTGAACACCCTCAATATCTGGTGCGTACACAAAGATCTCGAACGCGGGTACAGGCTGCGGAATCTCTGGAATATCGCTCGGTTTCATTTTCAAAGATAACCAAGGCTTAGATTGCTTGCTTTCGTCTAATTGATAGTAGTTAGTACGAAGTGTCGCCATGATCATGTCTATGTAACGACGAATAATACGATCGTCATCCAAGCTCTCTACACGATCCAACTGCTCTGTTAGCTTTTTAATCAGATCGTTTTGGCCTTTTTCACTGCCTTTGTGTTTCGGATCGAATCGCTTGGTGAACAGCTTGACTAGACCTGTTGCTAAGTCTGGGTAGTGGCTTAGCGTGTCTTCGATGTATTGTTGACTGAATGGGAAACCGACTTGGCGCATGTATCGAGCATAAGCACGAAGAATGGAAATTTCACGCCCAGATAGCGACGCACCGAGTACCAATCGGTTAAAACCATCACTTTCAAGGTTGCCCGCCCAAATTGCGGCAAATGCTTGTTGGAAACGATCACGAGCCTCACGAAGATCAACTGTTTTCTCGCTCTTATGCAGCATAGAGAAATCAAGGATCCAGAATGTCTGTCCGTTGTTTTTCTCGATCTCATACGGTGATTCACCGATCACTCGCAAGCCAAGGTTTTCAAGCATTGGCATTACGTCAGAAAGATGGATTGGCTCATCGCGATGGTATAATTTCAAGCGAACAGCTTTTGAATCCGCCCCCTCTTCTTGAGGTCGGTAGAACAACATGCCAAGTTTATTATCATCACTTAACGCTTCTAAGCGTTCAATATCTGCAACCGCAGAACCTGGCATCATGTCCTCTTTATATGAGCGAGGGAACGCACTCATGTATTCTTTTGAAAGAGGAAGGCCTTTGCTTTCACCAAAGTTAGCAATGATGGATTCTTTTAGTCTGTCATCCCAAGAGGTAGAAACTTCCATTAGGTTTTGCTCGATCTTTTTCACGTCTACGTCAATGTTGTTATTGTCTACACGAACAATGTAATGTGTTCTCGCTAGTGGGCTTTCTGAGAAGAACGTTGTAAATTCAACCTCTTGCTCGCAACCAAAGTACTGCTTAAGAATGCGTTGAGTTTGACGACGTAACTCTGTGTTGTAACGATCTTTAGTGACATAAACCATGCAGCTAAAGAAACGACCAAATGGGTCCTTACGAACAAATAAACGCAGTAGGTCACGATCTTGCATTTGTACAACACCCATACCCACCTCAAGCAGTTCTTCTTCATTTGCTTGAAGTAGTTCATCGCGTGGGTAGTTTTCTAAGATATTGTGCAATGCTTTGTATGAATACGATCCGTGACGATATCCGCTCGCTTCAAGGATACGGTCCACTTTTTCACGGATCAGAGGGATGCTTTGTACCGCTTGGTTATACACGGCAGAGGTATATAGACCAGTAAAGCGATGCTCACCTATTACTTTACCGTTTTCATCAAACTTCTTAATACCGATGTAATCAGTATAAGCTGGACGGTGAATACGAGATGCTTTGTTACCTTTTGTGATGATCAGAGCGTATGGCTTTTTCGCTTCTAACCGCGCTGAATCTGAAAGCTCAGATAGCTTGACGCTACGCACACGCTTGTCATCAGCAAATAGACCAAGTCCTTTTTCTTTAGCAGGAACAAGCTCGGTATCACCATTGACTTCTTCTAAATCATAATCTTTGTAACCCATAAAGGTAAAGTTATGATCTTCTAGCCAACGAAGAAATGCGATCGTTTCGTCCATACGATCCGTTTGGATAGAAACACGATCTTTATTTTTCTCAAGTTCATCAGTCACAAGCTTAAGCTTATCAACCATTTGCTTCCAGTCATCAACGACTAAACGAGTGTCAGATAGAATTTTTAACAGCTCTTCTTTAAGCGCTTGCATCTCTTCTTTACTAGTAAGGCGGTCTACCTCGATATGGAACAGTGATTGAAGAACACCACCCTCACCGTTTACGTCGGTAACTTGGCCTTTTTTATCACGCTGTATCTGTGTTGGGTTGTTTAACATTAAGTGGCAAACAAGATCCAAACGCGCTAAAGCCATTTTGACTGAGTCCACTAAGAATGGACTATCTGGAACAACAATTTCTACGATTGTGTGTGTGGATTGCCAGCCTTGACGACTTACGGTCGGGTTAAATACTCGTACCGAAATCTCTTCTGGTTTTTTTTCATTGATATGGTGCCAAAGGCTGACGACAGCACCATAAAGATCGGATTCGTTTCGCTGAATCAGGTCATCATCAGCAATGTTACTGAATAAGTGTTGAGCAAGTTTAGTTACAAGCGTTTGGTGAGAAAGCTCGAGTTTGTCTTGAATCAGTTGGTAAACTTTTTCAAGCAGAACCGGCACTACATTTTCACGCGCGGTCATATTCACACTCCACATTAGAATTGTTGTTTTGTAGGGGGACTTAGTAGCTAGGTTGTTACCTTAGAAACTAAGCATAGGTAATGCATGTGCCCATTGTAAAAGCATAATTACAAATGTTTAACAACTAATCGTGGTGGTAAGAGGTGAAATGTCCGATTCTGTGACTAAGATTCCTATTTAACTCTCTGCAAATACAATACATCACAGAGTTTCTAACTTAAGAAACTTATTATTTTGGTCAGTTGTTAGTCTAAACTGGCCTTTAATGCCTAATTGACTAAGAAATGGTCTAAATCGTGCGGCGGGTAACTGCAAACGTAAACCGTTATGTGTGACGACTTGAACAACACTTGCCGCGCCAGAATAATGGGATAAAAACGTTTGATATGAAATATTGAGGTTGAAGTAGTAATAGTTCATGAAGTAAAAACTAAGTGACATAAACAATAAGGTGGCCTTAATGACCACCCTATTGTGTTGTTTACTATTCGTCTAGTGCTTTAGTCACTTTTTCGAATAAGTCTTTAGCAAGATTATCCATTGCTTTGAGCTTTTCAAGTTCTGCTTTGATCAAAGCTTGGCGACCTTCATCGTATTTACGGAACTTAAGCAAAGGATCAATCATTCGAGAAGCTACTTGTGGGTTCGAATCATTAAGTTGGCGAAGGATTTCTCCTGCAAATTGGTAACCTGCACCGGATTTATCATGGAAACGTACTGGGTTAGCACTTAAGAACGAGCCAATCAAACTGCGCGTACGGTTCGGGTTCTTCAAACTAAATGCTTCGTGGTTCATGGTGGCTTTCACTTTTTCAAGTGCATCCTCTGCAGGATTGCTACCTTGAAGTGCAAACCACTTGTCCATAACCAAACCATCGTGCTTCCATTTATCGCTATAGTCTGCCATAAGAGCTTCACGACACTCAAGCTGTGCACTATTTGCCGCACTCATCGCTGCAATCGTATCTGTCATGTTATTTGCAGATGCGTATTGTGCTTTCACTAAATCATTACCTTTTTCCGTATGTGCTAGGTATTGCAGACAACGGTTACGTAATGCACGCTTGCCAATCGCAGCATGATCGATCGTGTACTCTGTTTGCTTCAGTGTATGATAAGTTGCACTTAGCTCATCGTCTAACTCTTGAGAAAGTGACACTGTAATGCTGTTTAGCACTTTGTCTACGGCATCGATGTCAATTTGCTGGTACCAGCCAGTAATCTCATTAATTGAAGGCAAAGAGAAAACTTGAGCAATGAAAGCTGGCTCAAGCGTCTCATCCAATAGCACACCACGGAACGCATCTATCACGCCTTCAGAAAGCGACACGTCTTGTCCGGCTTGAACGTTTTTCACGTTCTGACGAATGTACTTAGCCAATAGCATTTGGCTTGCATCCCAACGAGCGAAGTCATTCGTCGCGTGTTTCATCAAGAAGACTAATTCATCATCACTGTAGTCGTATTCTAGTTTTACTGGTGCCGAAAATTCACGCAACAAAGATGGCACTGGTTGTTCTTCGACATTCTCGAATACGAACGTTTGCTTATCTTGTTTAATATCTAATACGTTATGAACAGATTCACCGTTAATCAGCAATGGGATAACTTGACCTTTCGAATCGTACAGCTCGATATCAAACGGAATGTGCAGCGCTTGCTTCTCAGCCTGGTCTTGCGTTGGCTCCGTAAATTGCTCTACCGTTAGTGCGTAAGTTTTTGCATTGGCATTGTATTCGCTATTTACGCGCAGCGTCGGTGTACCAGACTGGCTGTACCATAGACGGAATTGTTTTAAATCGACACCGGTGGCATCTTCCATTGCAGAAACAAAGTCTTCACATGTGGCAGCAGTACCATCGTGACGCTCAAAGTAAAGTTTCATCCCTTTTTGGAAGCCCTCTTCGCCAAGGAGTGTATGGTACATGCGAATAACTTCGCTGCCCTTTTCATACACTGTTAGCGTGTAGAAGTTATTCATCTCAATGACTTTGTCAGGACGAATCGGGTGAGACATTGGGCTTGCATCTTCTGCAAACTGAGGGCCACGGATGATACGTACGTTATCGATGCGGTTATCTGCGCGAGAGCCTAAATCAGAAGAGAATTCTTGGTCACGGAATACGGTTAAGCCTTCTTTTAGACTTAGTTGGAACCAGTCACGGCAAGTGACACGGTTGCCAGTCCAGTTGTGAAAATACTCATGACCGATCACAGCTTCGATACCTAAGTAGTCACGATCGGTCGCCGTTTGGTCATTCGCCAGAACATACTTTGAGTTAAAGATGTTTAGGCCTTTGTTTTCCATTGCGCCCATATTGAAGAAATCAACGGCAACGATCATGTAAATATCCAGATCGTATTCAAGGCCAAAGCGTTCTTCATCCCACTTCATCGAGTTGATCAGCGATGTCATCGCATGGCCTGCACGATCTAAGTTACCTTTATCAACAAAGATTTCTAAATCAACACTGCGACCTGACATCGTTGTGTATTTGTCACGCAGTACGTCAAAGTCCCCTGCGACAAGAGCAAACAAGTAAGCTGGCTTTGGATGCGGGTCCTGCCATTGAACCCAATGACGACCGTTCTCTGCATCGCCTTCTGCAATTCGGTTACCATTGCTCAGCAAATATGGATAAGCGGATTTATCTGCGATCACTTTTGTCGTGTATTTTGCCAGAACATCAGGACGATCTAAGTAATAAGTAATACGACGGAAGCCCTCGGCCTCACACTGAGTACAAAATGCGCCGCCTGATTTGTACAAACCTTCGAGTGCTGTATTCGCTTCAGGATCAACTTTGGTGACGATTTCAAGTTCAAACTCGGATGGAAGATCGGTCAGTACAAGCGATGATTCTTTCACTTCGTGATGAGCCCAATCCTCACCGTTTACTTTTACAGCGCGCAGCTCAAGCCCCTCGCCATCGAGTTCTAGCGTTGTTATATCGCCTGTTTGAGCAACCTTTGATATCGCCGTAACGATGGTGTCATTGTCATAAAGATCAAACGTAAGATCGATATCGGTAATCGCGTGAGATGGCTCTTGATAATCTTTACGATATTTGGCCTGGGGAGCTTGGGACATGAGCATAAATCCTTGTATGTCGAACAACAAAAATACCAGACTGCATGATCAAAAATGCAGTTCTGGTATCACTATATAAGCTATTTGTAGGGGTTGTGGTATCAGAATACAAGTCTTTCCATCAAAAAACGGAGCTTTTAGTGCTCTAGCTCCGTTTTTTGATTAACATTTAAACAACATTGACAATTTACCGTATGCTCGCGTAATTTGTCGTAGCAAGATAAGCTATCAAGGCGTTACCCGATTAAGTACCGCGTACATATCGCCATTTGAATCTTCGATCGTTAATTCATTTTTGTTGAGCTTATAGGTGGTCCCGTGCTCGCCATTTTCATAGAGCAAGACTAAATATTCATCTTCTGTGTAGAAAACACCTTGCTTGATTGACTCATCCCCTTCTTCGTTGGATACCCGAAACATAAACACGAAGTCAGGTTGAAGTATCAGATCCATATGGTTGATGTTGTTTGCCACAAGGCCATCTCCGGATACATAAGAGCTAGACCATATGCCCGCTAGCGAGTTAGACAACCCTTTAGTAAAAGTCACACCATTAAGATCAAGCGTATTGTGATTATTGCGATAGGCATAAATTTGAGGCTCATCTGTGTTTAAGCCAAGAACGATGGTGTCTTCATTGGCGTTATACAATCCTTCCCAATGATCGACAGAATAATCTTTCTTTTGAATATCAATAGAAAAGCTGTAGTCGGAACCCAGTGACAGTTTTATCGCACGAAAATTTTCAGCCGACTCTTCGGGGTTTGGGTTCATTAAATACCAGTCTCCGATGAGAAACGGCGTGTCAAAGTGACTTAATTCATCTTCTCTGGTGTTTTCTCCGCTAAACACACTAAAGCAGCAAAAGCTAAGTAAAATAAAGAACCATTTCATATCGGCATCCTTATCGTTTTCTTTTAGCTTAGGCAGTAGTCCTCACTTTCGCGAAATTTTAGATGTAGATCACGTAAATTATTGGGAAAAAATAAGCGAATATCTTACTTGATACTCAATACAAACAAAGATGAAAAGACATAAAAAAAGAGTGAGCCTGAAAGACTCACTCTTTTTACTTTGAATTGCCAGTTATTATGACTGATTTTTCTGCTTGAGCAGATCAACCATAATCGCGACAGACTCATCTAAATAAACATCAGGCGCTTCATAATCTTTAGGTATATCATCCAATGTTTTGAATGCTTCCTTACCTAAAGCAGCTTGACGCTCATTGATGCGTTGCAAACGAAGTGCTTCCGCTTTATCCGATTCAGCCTTACGAACTTTCTCGTTCAAAGACAACATATTATCGTCTTTTTCTTTACGATACTTCTCTATGTCTTCATTGATGAAACGGAATTCCATCTCATCAGAAATACGCTTGTTATGAAGAGCGGTGAGTTTTTCAACTAGTGCTTCGTTGCTTGGGAAGGTTTGATATTTTGCTTTATCAATCTGATCCCAAGGTAGTGCATTGTCTTCTACACTTTCACCCGTTTCAGAAGCTTCAATTGGTGTTGGGTACGAAATATCGGGTGCAACACCACGATTTTGCGTACTTCCACCGTCAATACGGTAGAACTTCTGAATCGTGTACTGAACGTAGCCTAGCTCTTTATCGAAAAGATCGTAGATATGATTCAGTGAACGATGCTGTTGAACCGTACCTTTACCGAAAGAATTTTCACCTAAAATAATTGCACGATTATAATCTTGCATTGCTGCTGCAAAAATTTCAGACGCTGAAGCACTGTAGCGGTTAATCAACACCGTCAGCGGACCATCGTAGCTCACTTTTCCGTCAGTATCGGCGTTCACCTTAATACGACCATAGCTGTCACGAACTTGAACAACAGGACCTTCTTTAATGAATAACCCTGTTAATGCTGTCGCTTCCGTTAATGCACCACCACCGTTGTTACGTAGATCAACGATTACGCCGTCAACGTTTTTGGTTTTTAACTCAGCAAGCAGTTTATCGGTATCTTTCGACAAACCGACGTAGAAACTTGGCACTTCTAAAATACCAATCTTCTTACCATCTTTTTCGATGATCTCCGACTTCACTGCGCGATCTTCTAGACGAACTTTGTCACGAACAATTGTGACAATGTAACTCTTAGCATCGTTACCTTCTGGCAAGATCTGTAGATTAACCTTTGTGCCTTTTGGGCCTTTGATTAATTGAACTACATCATCCAGACGCCAACCGATCACGTCGACAATCTCTTCACCGTCTTGTCCAACACCGATGATTCGATCCCCTTCGCCAAGCTGCTTGCTCTTCGACGCAGGGCCACCAACAACAAGTGAACGAATTACTGTGTAATCGTCAGTCATTTGCAGAACGGCACCAATGCCTTCCAGAGAAAGGTTCATTTCCGATTGGAATTGCTCAGCATTACGTGGAGAAAGATAGCTAGTATGAGGGTCGACTTGTCGGGCGAAGGCATTCATATATAACTGGAATGCATCTTCGTTATTAGTCTGTGTGATCCGCTTCATCGCGTTGTTATAACGCTTCTCTAAAACCTCTTTAATCTCTGGCCACTCTTTGCCAGTCAGTTTCAGATTTAACGCGTCATATTTCACACGCTTGCGCCACAACTCGTTGAGCTCTGCTTCGTCTTTTGGCCATGCAGCTTCAGAACGGTCTAACTCTATCTCGTCATCAGTATCAAACTTGATCTCTTCGTCGAGTAGCGTTAACGCATAAGCAAAGCGCTCGAAACGCTTTTGCATTGAGAGGTTATAAACATCAAAAGCAATTTGGTTGTTACCAGCTTTTAGCTGATCATCAAGCTCAATTGACCAGTCTTTAAAAGAGTCGATGTCCGCTTGAGTAAAAATATTTCTATTATAATCAAGCAATTCTACATAGCGCTCAAAGATCGCTTTGGAGAAATCATCATTGAGGCTGAAATGCTTATAATGAGAGCGGGTAAATCGAGAGGTGACTCGTTTGCTAGCTGTTTCGTGCTGAACTTCAGGAGCGAGAACCGGCAAGTCATCTTTATGTAGTTTGGCTTCGAGAGCCTGAGCTGATGCTGCTAGCCATAAGCTAGCAGCAATCAGTGTCACTTTTGAACGGCAATTCATGCGTAGGAGTATCTCCTTTATGCGCGCAAGTGCTCCGCTTTCACAACCATTTGTAGGCCGTTAGCAAGTTGAACACGTACATCATCCTTATTGATTTCAACAATGGTCGCTGCCATGTTTCCTTTGCCCATGTTCACGTTAACTGCGTTACCTACTGTGATTTCGTCAGCATTTAGAGCGCGCGTTTCTACAGGCTTAGTTGGTTTTTGTACTTTTGGTTTGTTAGTACGACGAGGCTGTTGAGGCTTTTTAGCCGCTGGTTTCGCTTTCGCCTTACCCTCTTCACGAGCTTTTTGTGCTTGTTCTTTACGACGAGCTTGAACTTTTGCCTTGCTTTCTGCAAGTGTCGCTTTCGCGTGTTCAACGTGCTCTTCTTCTAGCTCACCACAAGGGTTGCCGTCTAGGTCTACACGTACTGCACCTGGTTTTACACCATGTAGGTAACGCCATGATGAAGTGTACTGTCTTAACGCTGCACGAAGCTGTGTTTTGCTTACTTTTTCGTCTTCACTTAGACGTTCCGCAAGATCTTGAAAAATACCAATTTTCAGAGGTTTTGCTTCACCTTCTAAAGTAAAGCACTTAGGGAAACATTCAGCAATATATGCAATAACTTCTTTGCTGTTTTTTAACTTTTCAGTCATGAGGGTTCCTGATTTGAGCGGATTTCCGCGAAGCATTAAGAAAAAATATTCTCGTATTATAGTGACATGCCAAGGAAAAACCACACTCGAGGGCTAATTTATGCGTCGTTCGCGTGTGAATTAAGCAGCTTTTCTACTTCAGCCATGAAATGAGTGAGACCTTCTTCGTCTGTTTCATTGAATCGACCAATACTTGGGCTGTCAATATCAAGGACACCAACTACCTCTCCATTGATAGAAAACGGAATCACAATTTCCGAATTACTCGCTGCATCGCACGCTATATGTCCCTCAAATTCATGAACGTCGTATACTCTTTGTATGGTGTTAGTTTTTGCAGCAGTACCACAGACACCGCGCCCCATAGGAATGCGGACACAAGCTGGTTTTCCTTGGAACGGACCAAGAACGAGCTCTTCACCTTTTGCTAGGTAAAAGCCAGCCCAGTTAAGATCGTCCAATTCCATGAAAAGCAGTGAGCTCAAGTTTGCTAGGTTAGCAATAAAGTCAGGCTCAGACTCAATTAGAGCAACGGCTTGTTTGGTTAGTCTATGGTATTGTTCTATGTTCATATTAACTTCCTACTTACTATAAAAGCTTCCATTCTCACTGTATGGCGCTAAAATGCAGCCCTACTTTATAATAGGACTTATTCTCAATTACAATGCTTCTGAAAAATGACACTATTAGCCGTTCTTGGTTGATAACACAAGTAAAAAAGCACAAGTCCAAGCTGATCATAGCGAACTTGATAGCGGTGCTTGCAACCTTGATTAGTGTTCCAATCCCCCTTCTCATGCCGTTGATGGTTGATGAGGTTTTATTGGACCAACCAGCAAAAGGCTTAGCTGCTATGAATGCCATTCTCCCTGAAGCGTGGCACACTCCGACGGGTTATATATTTTTCACCCTTTTCTTGGTCGTCCTGATGCGAGCTGCAAGTCAGGGGTTAAATATCCTTCAAAGCCGACAATTTACACTTGTTTCTAAAACGATCACGTTTGAGATGCGCAGTAAAATGATCGACAAGCTTGGTCGTATCAGCATCCGTCAATACGAAACCAAAGGCAGCGGAGGCATCAACGCCCACCTTATCACTGACATTGAGACCATTGATAAATTTATTGGTTCTACGTTAGCAAAATTCGTTATCAGTTTTTTAACGGTCATTGGTACTGCCATCGTTCTGCTTTGGCTCGACTGGCGACTTGGTCTATTTATTCTGCTAGTTAACCCTATTGTCATTTACTTCTCACGTAAACTAGGAAGTATGGTTAAACATCTGAAACGGAAGGAAAATCATTCTTTTGAAATTTTCCAAAATCGTTTAGTTGAAACATTAGATGGCATTTACCAGCTGCGCGCAGCCAATAAAGAGCGAGAATTTCTCCAGCAACTCAAAGACAGTGCGAACCAAGTTCGTGTGGATGCAGACAAGTATGCGTGGCAATCAGAGGCAGCAGGTCGCGTCTCTTTCCTACTCTTCTTAATCGGTTTTGAGTTATTCAGAGCCGTCGCCATGCTGATGGTCATGTTTAGTGACCTCACTATTGGTCAAATCTTTGCTGTTTTTGGTTACCTATGGTTTATGTTGTCTCCTGTTCAAGAGCTGCTCGGCATTCAGTTTTCTTGGTACAGCGCGAAAGCTGCGTTAAAACGCATCAACGACTTATTAGTATTAGAAGAAGAACAAAGACCAGTACCTAAGGTAAATCCTTTCAAAGAAGACAGAGAAGTCGATGTTAAAGTAGAAAACGTAGACTTCTCTTATAATAATGAAAACAAAGTTCTAGATAACCTTTCTTTACATATACCGGCAGGAAAGAAAGTGGCGCTAGTTGGTGCGAGCGGAGGCGGTAAGTCGACCTTAATACAACTACTTATTGGGGTTTATCGTCAAAACTCCGGTAGCATTCGCTTTAATGATGAATTAACAGAAGATATTGGTTTTGAAGTAATTCGTGACAAAATTGCCGTGGTATTACAGCAACCTATACTATTTAACGACACCTTGAGGCATAATCTAACACTCGGTGGGAATTTTGACGAAATGTCACTTTGGCGAGCTCTTGAAGTAGCTCAGCTGCAAGATGTTATTTCTCAACTGAACCACGGTTTGGATACTCAAGTCGGCCGTAACGGCATTCGTTTGTCAGGTGGTCAACGACAACGCCTTGCCATCGCAAGAATGGTGCTGAGTGATCCTCAATTTGTTATTTTAGATGAAGCCACGTCTGCGCTTGATACCGCTACTGAAGCGGCATTGCACAAAGCATTGACTGAATTCTTACGTGGTAGAACAACATTAATCGTTGCGCACCGTCTATCAGCCGTAAAACAAGCCGATTTGATCTACGTGCTTGAAGATGGAAAAGTGACGCAAACAGGTACTCATGGTGAGTTAGTTGAGCAAGAAGGCTTATATCAAACCTTATATGGGGGCATACAGTCCCACGCTTAAATCGTTCAAGTTAGAGAGGTCGTTATGACCTCTCTGTCTAAGCACGCCATGCAGCCAAATAATGTGCGCTTGTGCCAAGGTTGCGAATTGCCTGTCGATATCGTCGACTTACCCAATGGAAAAAATGCACACTGTCCTCGTTGTGGCACACAGTTGTATCGAGGCGGTAGCCCTAGCCTCTCAGGTAATTTAGCCGTCGCGATAACCTGTATCCTGCTATTTATTCCATCACACTTTTTTAACTTTATTAGTATCCGACTCTTTGGTGTGATGATTCCGGCAACCCTACCTTCAGGGATGATCACATTGATGGAAGAAGGCTTTGTTCTTCTTTCACTGCTTATTCTATTTTGTAGCTCTCTAGCGCCTCTGACGGTTTGTGTTTCAGTGGTTACGGCACATATCTCGCTGCATCAACGATGGTTTCGAGGGCTTCGTGTTTCACTGTGGCTAATTCAACATTTGAAACATTGGGTAATGCTGGATGTGTTCTTAGTTAGCATCGCCATTTCCTGCTTCAAACTCCAAGATTATTCCGACATTTTTGTAGGCCCAGGGTTAATTGGTCTGGTTCTTTTGCAGATATTTACCGTTTTGTTAGTTTCTCGAATTAGTGTGCGTCGTTACTGGGAAGCCTGGAAGCCAGAACGTCTTTATTCCTTTGAACACAAAGACGTGCATTGCCATGAGTGCCACCTGTCTCAACCTGAAGGTGACCATTGTCGGCGTTGTCACCACGAGTTATATCATCGCAAGCCCAACTCCATTCAGAAGACATGGGCTTACCTCATTGCGGCAACGATAGCGATTTTCCCAGCCAACTTGATTCCTATTTCCATCTTGCTGACCAATGGTAAACGTTTGGAAGATACTATTTTCTCAGGCGTAGCTGGGTTGGTAAAAAGCGGTATGTATGGCATCGCAGTGATCATTTTTGTGGCCAGTATTGTTGTGCCAGTTGTAAAAATACTTGGCCTTGCCTACATCATGCTTTGCATTCAATTCAAACGTTCGGTGTTTAAGAGACAACGAATGATGGTTTACTTTGTTGTTAAATGGATCGGTAAATGGTCTGTGATGGACTTGTTTGTTATTTCTATCATGATGACCTTAGTCGATCGTGGTCAGATACTTGATTTCACACCAGGATATGGCGCCGTGGCCTTTGGTGTTGTCGTGGTATTGACCATGCTTGCAGCGGAAAGTATTGATCCAAGGCTAATCTGGGACCAAACAGGCCCAACACAATCAGAAAAAGAGTCAATGAATGAGTGATCAGAACAGTTCTCAAACGTCATACGTACCAGATGTAAAGCGGAGCAAAGGCATATCTCCTCTTTGGCTTTTGCCAATTTTGACCATGGTCTTAGCTGGCTGGCTTGTGGTGAAGTCGATACACGATGCAGGACAACGGGTGCAAATCTATTTTTCTGACGCTGCTGGCTTGGTCGCTGGGCGAACCACTATCCGTTACCAAGGGCTAGAAGTCGGTATGGTGAGAGACATTAACCTCACTGAAGATCTCGGCAGTATTTATGTTGATGCCGATATCTACCCTGAAGCGGCAAAATTGCTGAACGATAAAACTCGCTTTTGGCTGGTAAAACCAACAGCAAGCCTAACGGGAGTTTCTGGGCTCGATGCGCTCGTGTCGGGTAATTACATATCGATTCAACCTGGAGATGGTCAAGAGTTTGAAACAACGTTCCATGCGTTAGACTCTGCACCAACAGATTTGCGCGTTTCACAAGGTTTGAACATTAAACTCAAAAGCCGCGATTTAGGTGGTGTGTCGATTGGATCTCAAATTGTTTATAAGAAAATTCCAATCGGTGAAGTCTACAGCTACCAGCTGGATGAAGACGCAAAATCTATCACGATTCAAGCCAACATCCAGGATCAATACCGACATATCATTAACAACCGCAGTCGGTTCTGGAACGTAAGTGGAATCGGTGCCAGCATAGGTTTTGAAGGCGTCGATGTAAGGCTAGAAAGCATGAGTGCTCTACTCGGAGGCGCGATCGCCGTCGATTCTCCGGATGACGGTGAGCCTGTAGAAGAGAATACTGAATTCCGTCTGTATAAAGATTTGAAAACTGCAGGTCGAGGTATCGCTGTTAAAATCGTCCTCCCTGATGACAGTAAAATCAGTGGCGAAGGCGCACCCATTATGTATCGCGGAATCGAGATTGGCCAAGTTACAGACTTAAACCTATCCGAAGGGCGAGAAGTGATATTAGCGTCAGCGGCAATTCAACCAGCTTTCAGTGACATGCTGACGACAGGTACCCGATTCGTCTTAGAAGAAGCAAAAGTGTCCCTCTCTGGTGTTGAAAACATTGCCAATCTCGTGAGAGGAAACTTCTTAACCATTGTGCCAGGTGCCGGTGATCGCTCTCGCCGCTTTACTGCCATTCGTAAAAACGTTTTTAACCAACAGCAAGAAAAGTCCATCGCTATTCGTTTAGTGTCTGACAACTCGTTTGGCCTAGATAGCGGTGCCAACGTGCTTTACAAAGGCATCGTTGTCGGTTCAATTATCAACGTAGGCTTAGTTGAAGAAGGTAAAAAATCGCAACATGAAGTATTTATGGATGTATTGATTGATCATGAATACAAACACCTGATCAAATCAAACAACCGTTTTTATGTAACCGGAAGTGCCTCTGCAGAATTAACGGAATCGGGCCTCAGCGTTACCGTTCCTCCGGCAAAACAGTTGTTAACTGGGTCCATTAGCTTTGTAAGCGAAGGCAAGCAAGATATTCAAAAAGAGTATCAACTGTTCCAAAACGAATCATTGGCAGAACTAGCACAGTACAACCAAAGTGGCTCAAGAGCACTCACACTGTTTGCTTCTGAATTGCCGCCGATTTCCAAAGGCAGCCCTCTACTCTATCGTAATCTTCCTGTTGGTAACGTCTCCGATTTCCAATTGGTTGATGGCGGTGTGTTAATTAAAGCAACCATCGAAAACCGCTTTGCTTACCTCGTAACACCGCAAACCGTCTTTTGGAACCGTTCAGGGATAGAGATAGATGCATCGCTAGCCGGTGTGAGTGTAAAAGCTCACCCTTTAAAATCGTTAATCGAAGGTGGCATCGCTTTTGACTCTGTTCCTGGCGTTGAAAACAAAATTGGAGACAACTGGAAGTTATATACAGATCAAAAAACCGCTCGCAAGTTTGGACGCGTCATTGCTTTAGAAACCGACGGCTCGCAAGAGATTGCTAAAGGAATGCCGATTGAGTATCAAGGCGTCAAAGTTGGTGAAGTCACACTGGTTGTACCGAATTTTCGTCGCAATATGGTTGAAATTACCGCAAGAATTCTACCTGAATACGTAGAAAACATTGCGGTTGAAGGCTCACATTTTTGGCTAACTGAGCCAGAGATTGGCTTAGGGGGCGTGAAAAACCTTGGCGCATTGGTGTCGAAATCCATCAGTGTTGAGCCAGGTAAAGGTAAAGCTAAATTTGATTTTCAGTTGGAAAACGGTTCAGAACGTGTTCAGGGCATGATGTTTACTTTACAAAGTGAACAACGAGGCTCAGTACAAGTCGGAACGCCTATTCTTTACCGCCAGATGGAAGTCGGCCAAGTAACCGACGTGAGCCTAGGAGAATTTGCCGATCGCGTCGTCACGACCATCAAGATACAGCCTGAATATGCTTACCTCGTTCGTCAAAACAGTGTGTTTTGGAATGTTTCAGGAGTAGATGTCTCCATCGGGCTTACCGGCGCGAACATCAAAGCGGGCACATTTGATAGTTTAGTTCGCGGAGGAATTGCGTTTTCAACGCCAGAGCAATCGACTATTCCACCAGCGGCAAAAAGTGGGCAATCTTTCTTTTTATATCCACAAGCTGAAGAAGGCTGGACTCAATGGCGTACTGCGATTCCTAAGCCGTAGAATAAAGCTCAATTCACATACAATTGAAGTTTGATTACCTTAAAAGAGCAGCAATCGCTGCTCTTTTTTATTGCTCGGCCCTTGTCACTATTCGTTTCTGCTTCGCTTTCGTATATTATTTGCCACAAATTCTGCAAACGAGATCCCACATTGCATCCTAATGTTTACATCCCAGACGCGTTTCTGGAAAAAATCCAAACTATCCTTCCTGCTAACCTCAACATGGAAGACTTTATCGCATCGTGCCAAAAGCCACTGCGCAAAAGTATTCGTATTAATACGTTGAAGATCAGCGTTGAAGCGTTTCTAGAACGTGCAGACGCAAAAGGCTGGAAGCTTTCTCCTGTGCCTTGGTGTGACACAGGGTTTTGGATTGAAGCGGACGAGTCAGTTGTACCATTAGGCAACACTGCAGAGCACATGTCAGGCTTATTCTACATTCAAGAAGCCAGTTCAATGATGCCAGTATCTGCGCTGTTTATGAATGACGAATCTTACGATGCCGTGTTAGATACAGCAGCTGCACCAGGATCAAAGACCACTCAAATCGCGGCTTTAATGAACAATGAAGGCGTTCTCGTGGCCAATGAATACGCCGCAAGTCGTGTAAAAGTGCTGCATGCCAACGTGGAACGTTGTGGTGTACGTAACTCCGCACTAAGTAACTTCGATGGGCGCGTTTTTGGCGGTTGGCTACCAGAACAATTTGATGCGGTTCTGCTCGACGCGCCCTGCTCCGGCGAAGGCACCGTTCGCAAAGACGAAGATGCAATGAAAAACTGGACGCAAGCTTCCGTGCTCGACATCGCTGACACACAGAAAGATCTTATTGAAAGCGCCTTCCATGCACTAAAGCCCGGTGGTGTGATGGTTTACTCAACGTGCACACTCAGTACCGAAGAAAACCAACAAGTTTGTCATCACTTGAAAGAAACCTTTGGTGATGCCGTTGAGTTTGAAAGCCTTGAGACCTTGTTTGAAAACGCAAATGCTGCTCTAACTGAAGAAGGTTTTTTGCATATCTTTCCACAGGTCTACGACTGCGAAGGGTTCTTTGTTGCAAGAATTCGTAAACTGGCTGCTGTTGAACCACCAAAGGTCAAAAAGCGCATGGGCAAGTTCCCGTTTACCAAAGCATCGAAAAAAGAATCGGTTGAAATTGCCCAACAGCTGCAAAGTGCGTTAGGTATTGAACTTCCGAATGACAGTTCTGTATGGCTTCGCGATAAAGATGTCTGGTTGTTCCCTAATGCTTTAGAGCCAATGATCGGCGAATTACGCTTCTCCCGGATGGGTATCAAGATCGCGGAAGCCCATAAAAATGGCTACCGTTGGCAGCATCAGGTGGCAACGGCATTAGCGACGGGCTCTGAGGCAAACGCCATCGAGCTAACCATTGAAGAAGCGCGCGAATGGTACATGGGGCGTGATGTTCGCCCACAAACGATTCCTGAGGGAATGAAAACAGGTAAAGGCGAAGTACTTGTCACCTATCAAGGCGCAGTCATTGGCCTTGGAAAGTGGGTAAGCAACAGAATAAAGAATGGTCTTCCTCGCGAATTAGTACGAGATAAGAACTTATTTTAAAGAAGTAACGAATCATAAATAAATGAAAAGCCATCGTATTTGCGATGGCTTTTTAATTCGTAAGTATGAAAGCAACTGGGCTCGCTAGCGATCCGGATACGCTGTACTAAACTAGTTGTATCAAAGTAATGCTTTGATATGGCACTTCTCTCTATGTTCACCAACAAAATTATTGTTGGAAAAAGTTTAGCGCAGGCTCTGCGGAGCCGTTTCCCCTAGGCCCAAAAAAAGGAAAAGTTTGGGCCGTTTTTTTGGCTGCAGATCCGCTATACGTGAGTTTGGGCTACGCCAGACGAATACCGTCTTTCTCGATAACAATCTTGCCCTGCTTGTACAATCCACCAATGGTCTTTTTGTAAGTACCTTTACTTGTACGGAAAGCGTCAAAAATCGCTTCAGGAGAAGACTTATCGTTCAAAGGTAAAAAGCCGCCTTTCTTCTCTAACAGATCAAGAATCTTGCTAGAAAGATCGTCCATTTTTGCCACGCCGACTTTTTGTAGCGCGAGATCGATTTTGCCATCTTCACGAATTTGCTTAATAAAGCCTTTCAGTTTCTTACCGATGTAAAGCTTACCAAACACATCTGATGGGAAAATCATGCCCCAATGCTTTCCGTTAACAATCGCTTTGTAGCCAAGTTGACTGCGCTCTGCGATGATCAAATCAACTTGTTCGTTAACTTCATAATTCGCCGGAGTTTTGTCTAACCATTTGTTGAACTTAGTCGTACCAACAATGCGGCCTGACGCTTTGTCAGTATAAACATAGACAAGAATAGTTTGTCCCGCAGAAAAGCGAGTGCGTTGCTCACTAAAAGGAATAAGTAAATCCTTCTCTTTGATGCCCCAATTTACAAAAGCACCTGTCGCGTTGACGCCCTCAATCTTCATTAAGCCCCATTCACCCACTTGGGCAATAGGTCTTTCAATGGTCGCAGCAAGCTGGCTTTCTGAATCGAAGTACAAAAATACGTCTACATGATCACCAATTTCAGTACCCTCTGGTACATACTTATTAGGCAGTAGAACAGAACCGTAATCATCACCATCCAGAAATACGCCAAAATCAGCCTTTTTAATGACTTCTAAGCTGTTAATTTGACCAATTTTAATCATTGATTTTGTCTCTTTTTAAATTTACGTGGAATTATACCTAAACTAACAAGAAAATCAGAGAGAAAAGCATAGTGCTCTGTTATGCTGTTGTCGTTCAGCTATATGCCCCAGTCACTCTTTTAGCACTTTTATGCTTACCTGCTCAACAGTACGCATAAGTTAAGAATGCTTTAACAAAGTCAGGAGCTTTCTTTGGTCACCGTCGATAAACAAGACTCAATAACATTAAAAATCAGTCATGCACTCGCAAAGAGCAAAAGTGTCGACCTAGATATTTACTTTTTTATACCTGGTGAGCTTGGTTTAAACGCCGATATCATCAGTGAATCCGAATTTTATTACACTTCAATCACACAGCAACGCTCTTATTACAGTACTGAAATCCTTCTACCGCTAGTACACAGTCGACTTGCCAAACGTGGACGCCTGTCGAATCAACAATACCGAGTAAGTTTGAGTTTGTTCGCGTACCAATACGTTATCGCGCTAGACAAAGCGGTAGCAAGTTTAAACAAGCATCAGAACAACTCCGTAACGGAAGATGAAGTAGACGAAGTTATAGAGCTCACGCTTGAGATCTTAAAGCGCTTGCGACGTTCTATTCCTTATGAAGAGAACTTAAAACGGTACTACGTTAACATCGATAACTACCTGTCTTGGTATACCGAGCAGAAGTTTTTATCTCTAGTGGCTCATCTCCCGCGTGAAGGCGATTATGGCACGATTAAGAAACGCTTGATCACGCTCTGTGAAAAAGAGCAAGCCCATCGAAAACTCAACAAGTACAACTCTCCAAGAGTCGTTGAAGACGTTACTCGCCTATCTAACAAAATGCGCTTGCTAAGACGCTTGATTGAACACCCTATCGTGCTTCGTGAAGAAACCATATCAATGGGTAACAACATCAAGCGTGCTATCAAAGGTATTGCTACTGGCTTGGTGATGGTTGTCGTGACCTCAACCGTGATTCTCGCTCGCGATTATCTTGGGGAAATTTCCGCGTCCTTCATTATCGCGATGTCATTTATTTATGCTCTACGAGAAATCTTTAAAGATGATTTGCGCGACGCGATGTGGCGATGGATCCGTAAAGGCAAGCCAAAGTGGCGTAAGAAGTATGTTGATCCAACAACGAAAAAAGTGGTCGGCAGAAAATTAGAGTGGCTCGATTATCGTACGTTAAGTAGCTTGCCAGATAAGATTCAAAGAATACGTAAGAAGCGCGTCGTGCAGCGCGAAGAGCAGATACTTCATTATCACGAGAAAACCGAAATGGCGACCTCTCTATTCTTGAGTGGTTATGAGCAAACAAGAGAAACACTGAACATCAGTTTGCGCCCTATCATCCGCTTGATGGATAAAAGCTCAAACCGAGTTTACCGTTTAAATGAAGGGCAAGTGACCAAAGAGTCGGTAGAGAAACGTCATTTGCTCAATGTGATTGTCAAAGAGGACAACCACACCGATGAGCCTGTTTATTACCGTTGGAAAGTGGTCTTAAACCGCTCCAAAATCGTCTCGATTGAGCAGATTGAACTCAATTAAAGCGATATTTTTTAAAAACAGCAAATCACTAAGCAGCCTCTTTTCTTTGTTGGGCTGCTTTTTTTATCGAAAGAGTCAACGAGAATTCTGCCATAGGTTCGTCACCATGTAAGCTAGGGCACAACGCGACGATTTTTACATCGCGATTCACTCGTTCACCCGTTGCCAACGTATGATCGAGCATCTCATCAATGACATGACCATCGTTACACACAAAGTGTACATCCGCTTCCGGACGTTTTAAAAACTCTGCTTTGACGCCTTTAAATGCTAAAGAGATCGCTTCTCCTTTTTCTTGCGCCTTGCTCATAGCAAGAAAACCACCAGCTACATCCGCCCCAACAGCTAAAGCCCCGAAATACATGCTATTCAAATGGTTCTTTGTTCTTCTTCGCAAAGGGATTCGAACCTCAACGTGCTCGCTATCTATCGCAATGATCTTAGGATGACAAAGCCAAATCAGAGGCACTTTAGAAAAGCCAAATAGATTTAGGTACAAATTTGCACGACGTACAGCTGATAACATTTTGGTCTCCTTACCAATCTAGTCAGACCAGTTAATCAACGAAAGAAATAGATGTCAAAGAAATGTTAACAAAAGCTCGATCTCACGAGTTATTTAGCCACCATTTTAGTGACATTGTCACACAGATAAACATGAGGTTTGCCGCAGTTATCTTGATTGCCTAACGGTGAGATAGATGAAATGGTTATAAATTCAAATGTATATATATTGATTTAATGATCAAGTTTTGTCATTTATACATAAGTCATTTAAATGAATACCTACACCTTTGTATACAATTCGGTATTTCCTGGCGAAGATTCCCGTGAAACGGTTTATTCCTGCCTGTAATTCCGTTATCTTTACCCCTTCGCAATAGAGAATAAAGCTATAACATGCCTATAAAAACAGATGAATTGAGAACCCAACCTTTGGGTCCAATGCCTACCCCAGCAGAGCTAGGTAGTGTACATCCTATTACGGATGACGTTGCAGACCGTATCGCTCAATCTCGTCGTCAGATTGAAAACATTTTATCGGGTGAAGACGATCGCCTTCTTGCGATTGTAGGTCCGTGTTCTGTTCACGACACTGAAGCTGCCATTGATTACGCCACTCGCCTGAGTGAAATCCAAGACAAGTACAAAGACGAACTGTTTATCGTGATGCGTACTTACTTTGAAAAGCCTCGTACAGTAGTTGGTTGGAAAGGTTTGATTACCGACCCTAACCTAGATGGCTCTTACGCGCTTGAAGCTGGCCTCCATAAAGCACGTAAACTACTACTGGATATCAACAAGCTTGGTCTTGCGACTGCTACTGAGTTTCTTGATATGATTACTGGTCAATACATAGCGGATTTGATCACGTGGGGCGCGATCGGTGCTCGTACAACAGAATCGCAAATTCACCGTGAAATGGCATCGGCGCTGTCTTGCCCAGTTGGTTTCAAAAATGGCACAAATGGCAACGTAAAAATTGCAATTGATGCAATTCGCGCATCGAAAGCCTCGCATTACTTCTACTCTCCAGATAAGAATGGCCGCATGACGGTTTATCGTACAAGTGGTAACCCATATGGTCATATTATTTTACGCGGCGGAGAGAAAGGCCCTAACTTTGATGAAGCGTCAGTAAAACAAGCGTGTGATGCTCTAGCCGAGTTTGGCTTGCCACAACGTTTGGTTGTGGATTTCAGCCACGCAAACTGTCAGAAGCAGCACAGAAAACAAATCGACGTTGCTCAAGACATTTGTAACCAAATTAAGTCAGGCAGTACTCGTATTGCGGGTATCATGGCTGAAAGCTTTATTCTTGAAGGAAATCAGCCAATGACTGACATCAACAACCTAACGTATGGTCAATCTATTACAGACCCATGCCTAGGCTGGGAAGATACTGCTACAATGCTAGATATGCTGGCAAACGCCGTTAAAACCCGAAAGTCCCTATAACAAAATAATCAAGGAATCTTCATGCCATCGTTTGATATTGTTTCTGAAATCGATACGGTTGAACTACGTAACGCCGTTGATAATGCTAACCGTGAATTGTCTACTCGTTTCGATTTCCGCAACGTTAATGCGAGCTTTGAGCTAGTAGAAGAAAACGTAAAAATGTCTGCGGAAGGTGACTTCCAACTTAAGCAAATGCGCGATATTTTACGTAGCCACTTGGCAAAGCGTAATATTGATGCAAACGCAATGGATGCACAGGACCCAGATGTAACTGGTAAGAATTGGCACCAAACTCTGCTTTTCCGTCAAGGTATCGATACACCAACAGCCAAAAAAGTAGTGAAACTTATCAAAGACGCAAAGTTAAAAGTACAAGCCTCTATTCAAGGCGACAAGGTACGTGTTACTGGTAAGAAACGTGATGACCTGCAAGCGACAATGGCAGCGATTCGTGAAGCAGAGATGGGCATACCATTCCAGTTTAACAACTTCCGTGATTAACTCAGTCTGAGAAGTAACTTAGTTTAAAAACGCCAGCGCATAGTTCGCTGGCGTTTTTGTTGGCCTTTTAATCGAGCAAGCCAAGTGCCCACTTTTTAACGTGGTTATATCACCAAGTCCTGCCCTTGCAGCAATAAGAACTCGCTCGTCCCTTTAGGGATAAACACGCAAACTCGAAGCTTTTCAGATTTAGCCTTGGTCAACATATCAGAGAGTTCAGCTGCGCTGGAGAAAGCTTCTCGCTCTGCATCTCTTCGTATTAGCTCTAACACGTTCGCTTCGCATCGAGTTGAGTAAAGTGCTAGCTCGGCTTGTTGCATGTAGCGCACGGCCTTAATTGGCAACATCTCAACGTCTTTCCCTACCTGTATCCAAGTACAACTTCCCTTTTCATCCAAAGGTGTTGCCATGGTCGCTTGGTAAATCGTTTCTAACTCTCTATTATCTCGCGCGTTTTCAACCTCAGGATTCGAGAAGAATTGCTCCCAAAACTTACGACGTAAATCGACGCTAGGTAGTGCTTCTTTAATCGAATTACGCTTTGAGTTAGCAAAGTCCGCCATCAACCCCATGTTTTGTGGCAGTATCGATTCAAGCTTTTCACGGATGTTTCGAATTAAAACTGGTGAGGCGCCGCCACTAGAAATAGCAATTTGTATGCGGCCACGATTGATCATAGAGGGCGTAATGAAGTCACAATAAGGCTTATCATCCACAACGTTCACTAGGATGCCTAATTCTTTCGCATCTTTATACACTTGGTGATTTAGCTCAGGATTATCTGTCGTGGCCCACACTTGAACAAAGCTTTTAGTGACAATGTCACTTGAATAGAAACGTTGCACCCAGCGCACTTGATGCTCTGCAGCAAGCTTAGACAGAAAATCGACCAACGTTGGAGAAACGATAGTGACATCCGCCCCTGCTTTTAGCAACGCTTCCACCTTTCTGCTTGCCACTTCACCGCCGCCCACGACAAGAACGGGTTTATTGATTAAATCTAAGAACAGAGGAAAATATCGCATTTCAATCCATGATTACTCTAATTAGCTGTTGCAGACCATGCTACCAAAAATGGGGCAAGCTCATCACCCTGTTTCGGTATCACAAATAATTTTTGTTCGAATTTTTACTGAACTTCACCAAGCTCAGCTAATGACAGTTTTAATAACAACTTTTTATTCTCTTGTATTGTTCACTCTTCTATTGATTGTTCTGATGCACCAAATTGTCCATGATTTGCACTATTTACAAACAATTAACATTTCGTCATTCTAAATCTCAAGGCGCTTTGTAAGTTCTCTCAAAACTTCATTTAAATTATATATTTGAGAATTAACAGATCCTTTCCTACGCTTATAACTGGTTGATCTATCGAATACCGTTTCTTCGAAAATCAATCACGTAGGACGATAACTCTAACGAATTGGACACGTTATTTCAGGTCACTCCTGATTAAACATGGATCATACAGGAAGGATACAAATGGCAAATAAACTCACAGTTCTTGCTTCCGTCGTAGCGGCTTCTACTGCGATGATGGCAACATCAGCTCAAGCAGCAGACACTACTCTGGACAAAGTCACAAAACAAGGTTTTCTTACTTGTGGCGTAAGTACCGGTCTACCTGGTTTCTCTAACCCTAACTCAAAAGGTGAATGGGAAGGTATCGACGTAGAATATTGCCAAGCACTGGCTGCAGCCGTTCTTGGGGATAAAACGAAAGTTAAATATGTACCCCTAACCGCGAAAGAACGTTTCACTGCGCTTCAATCAGGTGAGATTGATGTGCTTTCTCGTAACACCACCTGGACACTGCATCGTGATACTGCACTTGGCCTAAACTTCGTAGGGGTAAACTACTACGATGGCCAGGGCTTCATGGTGAAGAAAGATCTTGGCATCTCAAGCGCAAAAGAGCTTGATGGTGCATCAGTTTGCGTACAGTCCGGTACAACAACTGAGCTGAACCTTGCTGACTACTTCCGTAACAGCAGTATGTCATACAAGCCGGTCGTATTTGATACGGCAGCCCAAACGTCAAAAGGTTTCGATGCAGGACGTTGTGATGTGTTAACGACTGACCAATCTGGTCTTTATGCATTGCGCCTGAACCTGAAAGATCCCTCTTCTGCTGCCGTTCTTCCGGAAATCATTTCTAAAGAACCACTAGGTCCCGTCGTTCGTCAAGGTGATGACCAATGGTTCAACATTGCGAAGTGGACATTATCAGCAATGATTAACGCCGAAGAGTATGGTATTAGTTCGAAAAATGCGGATGAAATGCTGAAATCGAAAGATCCAAACATCAAACGTATTCTTGGTGTTGACGGTCCGAAAGGCAAAGGTTTGGGTATTCGTGATGATTGGGGCTACCAAGTTATCAAGCAAGTCGGTAACTATGGTGAAAGCTTCGAACGCACAGTCGGTACTGGTTCGCCGTTAGAAATTTCTCGTGGCGTTAATGCGCTATGGAATGCAGGCGGCTTTATGTACGCGCCACCAATCCGATAGAACGAGTTAATCAGGGCGGTTCATGCCGCCCTTTTTCTTGATTTTATCCATCTGTATGAGTAAGGACCGCTCATTGAATGGCAAGAAGTATTCGCTTAGATAGGCTATTTCAACTCGAATATCGCCGTTTAGCTCTGGTGAAAACATGCTTCGACCAGCAAGGACGTGACTATTTATACAGGCAGATATCTATAACTAAGGTTTGAGGTTATCGCTGTATGAAACCGACAAAAGATGCATCGCCAAGTACGATGTCCAAACCGAGCGGAAGCAAGAGCTTGATTTATAATCCCGCCTTTCGTTCTGCTATTTTCCAGATCATTGCCATAGCTGCACTGGTATTTTTCTTTTACACGATTATTAACAACGCACTGAACAACTTAGATGCTCGTGGGATCGCTACGGGTTTCGGTTTTTTAAATCAAGAAGCCGGGTTTGGTATCGGGCTGACGCTAATTGAATACGATGAAACGTACTCTTACGGCAGAACGTTTATTATTGGCCTTCTTAATACAGCGCTGGTCTCCGTATTAGGTATTATTCTGGCTACCGTGATTGGTTTTACCATGGGGGTCGCTCGCCTTTCTTCTAACTGGTTAGTGAGTCGCTTGGCTGCTGTTTATATCGAAACGTTCCGAAATATCCCACTTCTTCTACAAATATTTTTCTGGTATTTCGCTGTTCTTCAAGCATTACCCTCACCTCGTCAAAGCTTGAGCCTTGGCGAAGCCATCTTCTTGAATGTTCGTGGTTTATATTTTCCAGCGCCAGACATGGAGCCAGGCAGTGGCTTTGTTATTGCTGCATTAATCTTCGGGGTGATCGCCAGCTTGTTAATTAATGTATGGGCGAATAACAAGCAACGCCTAACTGGGCAACAAACGCCAATGGGAAGAATAGCTTTAGGCTTAGTCGTTGGCCTTCCGCTGATTGTCTACTTCCTTGCTGGTATGCCAATTTCACTAAATTATCCTGAACTGAAAGGGTTTAACTTCCAAGGTGGTGTTAGCATTATTCCTGAACTTGCCGCACTACTTTTGGCATTGAGCGTTTATACCGCCTCCTTCATTGCCGAAATTGTACGTTCTGGTATTAATGCGGTTAGCCATGGTCAAACGGAAGCGGCGATGTCGCTGGGCTTACCACGCGCGAAAACTTTAAAGCTTGTTGTCATTCCGCAAGCGTTACGAATTATTATTCCACCTTTAACCAGTCAATATCTCAACCTCACCAAAAACTCATCGTTAGCGATGGCGATTGGTTACCCAGATCTTGTCTCTGTCTTTGCTGGTACTACCCTGAACCAAACCGGGCAAGCGATTGAGATCATTGCGATGACGATGGGCGTGTACTTAACCTTAAGTCTGATTACGTCTGCATTAATGAACTTGTATAACCGTAAAGTCGCACTGGTGGAGAGATAATATGAGTACTCATCAATTTCAACCGGATCTCCCACCACCAGCCAATACCGTCGGCTTTGTTGGTTGGATGCGGAAAAACCTATTTAATGGACCTGTCAATTCCATTGTTACCGTAATTCTTGCTTATCTTGTCTTTAGTGCAATTTGGCATATCGTTGATTGGGCGTTTATCAACGCGGACTGGATTGGTTCGACGCGTGACGATTGCAGCCGAGAAGGTGCTTGCTGGGTATTTATCAGCGTGCGCTGGGAGCAGTTCATGTACGGTTTCTATCCTGAGTCTGAACTGTGGCGCCCTCGCCTTTTCTATATCACATTGGCTATATTTACTGTGTTGCTAGCGTATGAAAAGACACCGAAACGGATTTGGATTTGGCTTTTCTTCGTAAACATCTACCCATTCATTATCGCTGGGCTGTTATATGGTGGGATATTTGGGCTAGAAGTGGTCGATACACACAAATGGGGCGGATTACTCGTTACGCTCATCATTGCGCTAGTCGGTATTGTCGTTTCATTACCGATTGGTGTGGTACTCGCGCTCGGTAGACGTTCAGAGATGCCCATCATTCGCAGTATTTGTACCGTCTATATTGAAGTTTGGCGTGGTGTGCCACTGATTACCGTTCTGTTCATGGCTTCCGTTATGCTGCCTTTGTTTATGTCCGAAGGGTCCGAGACAGACAAACTTATTCGCGCTCTTATTGGTGTGGTGATGTTTGCCTCGGCTTATATGGCAGAAGTGGTACGGGGCGGCTTGCAAGCGATTCCAAAAGGCCAATATGAGGCTGCCGACGCACTTGGGTTAAGTTACTGGAAAAAAACAGGGCTTATTATCTTGCCGCAAGCGCTGAAGATTACGATCCCTTCTATCGTGAACACGTTTATCGGATTGTTTAAAGACACCAGTTTGGTTCTTATCATTGGTATGTTTGACGTACTAGGTATAGGACAAGCAGCAAACACCGACCCTGACTGGCTAGGCTTTGCTACTGAAAGTTATGTATTTGTCGCGTTAGTGTTTTGGGTATTTTGTTTTGGCATGTCGCGTTATTCGATATGGCTTGAAAACAAACTTCATACCGGTCACAAACGATAACTCATCAAGCTCAAGGACGTATTATGACGCAACAACAAGACTATATGATCCAATTGAAGGACATGAATAAATGGTATGGTGAGTTTCACGTACTAAAGAATATTAACCTCGATGTTAAGCGCGGAGAAAAGATCGTAATCTGTGGCCCATCAGGGTCAGGAAAATCAACGATGATTCGCTGTATTAACCGCCTCGAAGAGCACCAAGCTGGTAGCATCTATGTTTCCGGTACGGAGTTAACTGAAGATTTAAAAAATATTGAAGCTGTACGCCGTGAAGTGGGCATGTGCTTTCAGCACTTTAACCTCTTCCCTCATCTAACCGTGCTAGAGAACTGCACGCTTGCGCCTATTTGGGTGAAGAAGATGCCTAAAGATGAGGCAGAAGCGGTCGCGATGAAATATCTGGAACGCGTTAAAATTCCGGACCAAGCAGAGAAATATCCTGGCCAGTTGTCTGGTGGTCAGCAACAACGCGTGGCGATTGCTCGCTCTTTGTGTATGAACCCTAAAGTCATGCTTTTTGATGAACCAACATCAGCACTTGATCCGGAGATGGTTCGCGAAGTGTTGGATGTAATGGTCGAACTCGCCGAGGAAGGCATGACCATGCTCTGTGTGACACATGAAATGGGGTTTGCGAAAGAGGTTGCCGATCGCGTGATATTTATGGACGCAGGAGAGATCATCGAAGAGAACAACCCTGTTGATTTCTTTGAAAACCCTCAATCAGATCGAACTCAAAATTTCCTAGCGCAAATCTTACATCACTAAGATCTTTTGCAATTGGCATAATAAAAGCACTGATTTCAATGAAGTCAGTGCTTTTTGTTACTAAATTCAAAATTCTGTGTGACAATTGCTATGATTTGCTCTGCAGTAATATTGTGTTACAAGTTGTCAAATACATAACATCTTATTTCTATTATTATTTTATCTAAGTTACGCATGGTTAGGGCTTGATTTTTTGAACTTTCAATCCCATAAATGTACTTAAAAGAAAGTCTCTTATCGAGGAAGATTATGAACAGTCCAATGTTTACCCGCACTTCAACACAAGAAAGTGCTCTACAAACAAACAAAGTATTGCGTAATACTTACGCACTACTTTCAATGACGCTTTTATGGTCGGCAGTCGTTGCTGGCGTAGCAATGGCATTTAACCTGCCACATCCAGGAATCATCCTAATGTTGGTTGGTTTCTACGGCCTGTTATTCTTAACAGAGAAAAACCGTAACAACAGCCTTGGCCTTGTGTTTACGTTCTTATTCACTGGTTTCTTAGGCTACACGATTGGTCCAATCTTAAACATGTACATCGGTGCTGGGATGGGCGATATCGTATTAACCGCTCTAGGTGGTACGGCGCTATCTTTCATGGCGGCATCAGCTTATGCACTAACAACAAAACGTGACCTATCTATGATGGGCGGCTTGATGCTATCGCTGTTTGTTGTGCTTGTTGTGGGTATGATTGCAAGCTTCTTTATTCAATCAACCATTTTACACTTGGCGTTGAGTAGCTTGTTTATCATTTTCTCTACGATGGCGATCCTGATGACAACACAAAGCATTATTCGTGGCGGTGAAACAAACTACATCTCTGCGACAGTTACTTTGTATGTATCGATCTACAACATCTTCATCAGCCTACTAAGCATTCTAGGTATTATGAACGACGATTAATCGTTCGCTCTAAGGTGAATACTAAAAGCCCGAAGGTAACTCCTTCGGGCTTTTTCTTTGTTAGTGGTTAAGTGCATTACGCCTGTTCGACTGCTAACTCGATAACTTCATCAGCCTCAGGATTTTCTCTAAAACGCCTCACTTTAATCGTATCTTCACCCAACATGATTTGCTTAGCAATTCGGTGCATACCATCAAAAACGCGGTAATCATTGGTTAAAATTACGGGATACGACAAATCGGCATTGTTGATGCGCTGGCAATGCTTCGCGATCTCACGACAGGTTGGCTGTGGTCCATCATCACTAAACCAGGTCACTTCATTAGGGCCTTTGATATCATCAATAGCAATTTCTTCTACAGGTAGGGACTCCGCGAGCTCCCAAATACGCTCAATAGACCAAATGGATTTTACGTTGTCATTTATTTCAATGTAACGTTGTTTCGACATGACTAACTCCTTGTCATCGTTATTGTTTACAACCAGAATGTAGGTTGCTTATCAACCAAGAGAATATCGGTCTATAAGAGCAAACACAACGTCGTAAGCTATTCATTCACAGATAAAATTCCATATTCAAACAAGTAGCCAAGAAAAAACCAAAACAAAAATGAATAAGCCTGGATATCCATGCAATTTCATTGGTACTCACCCCGAAAAATTTCTAACAAACTGAATAGTTTCCTATTTATTTGAATAAAAGAGCATTTATATCAAAGCACCTCGCTTAGTCAAAAAGCACTCACCATTTTGTACGCTTTTGCTTCGCTCGGCACTACTTCGAGATTCTTTTGTTGAGAACATCCTCACCTGTCGCTAATCTATAAACATCCATGTTCACTTAGCGGATAAAACGTTATGTTCGTTTACAACGGCAAAGAAATTGAAACTGATGCTCAAGGCTACTTACTGGATCATACTCAATGGGAAGAAGGTATGATTGAGCTTTTAGCAAAAGAAGAAGACATCGAGCTTACGGATGCTCATTTGGAAGTTGTGCACTTTGTGCGAGATTTTTATGAAGAGTTTAATACTTCCCCTGCTGTGCGTATGCTTGTCAAAGCAATGGAAAAAGCGCACGGCCCAGAAAAAGGTAACAGTAAGTATCTATTCAAGCTGTTTAAAAAGGGGCCAGCCAAACAAGCGACTAAATTAGCCGGCCTACCAAAGCCAGCTAAATGCTTGTAGAGTTTACAAAATCTTAAAACCGCGCAACGGCTTATATGACGCAGACTCCTGTATCACACTCTCCACTGTTGCCGTTCGCGGGCCTTCTTTCAACCACTCGGAAAACGCAGCTATTTGTGCGTCTGTTCCACACGCCATCACTTCAACATCACCATTGTTTAGGTTCTTCGCGTAACCCGTCAAACCCAGTTTCAATCCTTGATGGGAAGTATGGTAACGAAAGCCGACGCCTTGAACGTGACCTTTTACTATAAATCTCTCACACTTTACGTTCATCTTTGTACCGCTTCTTTTTACTGAGTGATATATTCTTTTCGTCTATTCACCCCACTAAGGATAGTGGGTTTTTGCACGGTTATTATAATTATGAAAGAAATTCCATTCCGCTGGATTGATAAGTATCTCATTCACTTAAAGATTCAAGAAAAGTTCTATTTGCTCTTCGTTCTCCCTCTTCTTGCTTTAGTCATTCTCACTCTCGTCCTTAATAGCGCGGCTAATACGTTGATCTCAAGTATGTACCAAGAAGAGCTCATGCTTATGAAAGGTCTGATAGAGGCAGGCAACCTTTCTCAATCGCAAGTAGCAAACCTCATAGCTGGTTCAGAAACCGTTTCTCTTGGCTCTGGTCCACAATCCGTGTCTGTTCTAAATGGTGCGTACAGCTTGGTTGCAAACCATGAACTTTCTCTATGGACTGCCCTATCAACGACTCAAGTGAGCATCATCTGTGTGAGCTTGTTTATTCTCGCGCTTGGCGTTTACTACATCATGACGTTTATCGGCGGCGCAATGTTCACGATGAATAAAGCATTAAACACCCTAGCGGATGGTGACCTAACCGCGAGAATGAACTTCTTCCCAGTTCGCGACGAGTTTAGTGAAATTGCTATTACGATAGACAAAGTTGCAGAACGAGAGCAACAAATGGTGCTGTCGATTCAAGAGTCTGTGGCGTTAATGCAACAAATTAGCTCAGACCTGAATCAATCAATTCATCACAGTTCAGATATTTCTGCGACGCAACAAGAGCACCTCAACTCTCTTGCGAGTGCAACGGAACAGATGGCATCAACGATTCGAGAAGTCGCGACATTAGCTCACGATTCAAGCGCGCAAACCGATGATGCGCGCAGCGTGGCTCAGTCTGGACAAGTAAAAGTAGAGAATACGCTTCACTCGATTTCGAACCTCTCTAATGAGATTCAATCTGCGTCTCAAGCAGTAGCGGAGTTAGATGCCAATGCCGCACAAATTGATGAAGTCGTGACAACCATTAATGGGATTTCCGAGCAAACTAACCTACTTGCATTGAACGCAGCCATTGAAGCAGCACGTGCTGGTGAGCAAGGTCGTGGATTTGCGGTCGTTGCGGATGAGGTTCGCGCTCTTGCGGGACGCACTCAGCAAGCGACGGTTGAAATCCAAACGATGATCGAATCATTACAGCGTAACAGTCAATCACTTACTAAACTGATGGAAGTGACTGTCAACAATGCAAATGAGGGACAAAACCTCATGACGGAAGTGAATCACGAAATCGGCTCTTTGGCAGATAAAAATCAAACTATCTCCGACAGTAGCATTCAAATTGCAACAGCGGCTGAAGAACAAGGTGTAGTCGCGGACAATATCGCCTCAAGCGTTGAAGAGATTCGAGTTCAAGCAGATAACGTGTGCAATATGATCAGCACGACTTCACAAAACGTGGATCAACTGCGTAAGCAAAGCGACACCATGGAGTCGCTCCTTACTGGACTTAAAGCGTAGCAACGTAATCTGTTACGACCAGTTCAAATAAAAGGGTTACTTTAGTGACCCTTTTTTGTATTTAAAAGTCACTACAATGTACTGGATTGCCGAGGGATATTGCTTTTACCATTCACATCCCGGACAATACGCCCCTTTCAAAATTCAACAAGAGCTAATGAAATGACAGCTGCTATCTATTTGGTTAAAGGTCGTGAGAAATCGGTCAAGCGCAAGCACCCTTGGATCTTCTCTCGAGGCATCAACAAAGTTGAGGGCGAACCGGCTCTTGGCGAAACGGTTGATGTATTCACTCACGACGGTAAATGGCTAGCTAAAGCGGCATATTCGCCAGCTTCACAAATTCGTGCTCGTATTTGGAGTTTTGATAAAGAAGAAATCGACACCGCGTTTTTCGTAAAACGATTAAAAGACGCACAACTTCTTCGTGAAGACATTATCGAACGTGATGGCCTTACGGGTTACCGCCTTATCGCGGCAGAGTCTGATGGTATGCCAGGCGTTACGATCGACCGTTACCAAAATTTCTTTGTGTGCCAACTTCTCAGTGCTGGCGCAGAACACAATAAGCAGGCCATTGTTGATGCTCTAGTTGAGTGCTTCCCTGATTGTAATGTGTACGAGCGTTCTGACGTCGCGGTACGTAAGAAAGAGGGTTTGAAAGAAGCCACTGGTGTACTGCACGGCGAAGAGCCACCTAAATCGGTCGTCATCGAAGAAAATGGCGTAAAGATTAGTGTAGATATCGTTGGCGGTCATAAAACAGGTTTCTACCTAGATCAACGTGATAGTCGCCAGCAAGCGATGAAATATGTGAAAGGCAAGGAAGTTCTTAACTGCTTCTCTTACACAGGTGGCTTCGGACTTTACGCTCTGAAAGGTGATGCAAAGCGTGTGATAAACGCTGACGTATCACAACCTGCTCTAGACACTGCGAAGTTCAACGCAGAACTGAATGAATTTGATATCTCGAAGAAGCGCGCCGTGTTCCTAAACGCAGACGTGTTTAAACTGCTTCGTGAGTATCGTGACCAAGGAACTCAGTTCGATGTGGTTATCATGGATCCACCTAAGTTTGCAGACAGTAAAGCCCAACTAAACGGCGCATGTCGTGGTTACAAAGACATCAACATGCTAGCAATGCAAATCCTAAAACCTGGCGGTACGCTACTGACCTATTCGTGCTCTGGCTTAATGGATCAAGTTTTGTTCCAGAAAATCATTGCTGACGCAGCCTTAGATGCTAACCGCCAAGTAAAGTTTGTGGAGCGCTTTGAACAAGCTGCTGACCACCCAACCGATACAGCATACCCGGAAGGTTTCTACCTGAAAGGTTTTGCATGTAAAGTTCTGTAATCACAGTGTTAGTTTACCGTATTATTAAATAAAAAACGGAGCGAAAAAACGCTCCGTTTTTTTATTTTTGGCCATCTATTCTCGTAATTGCTCGAGATTAGAAATCAGACTATTGGCAATATCGGCTGCAGAGGCACCATCAAAGTTAACCTCTAGCTGTTGTCCATCTTTGTTGATGGTCAACGTCGAGTTACCTCCACTTTCAGTCACTTCAACGGAAATGTCATCCACACTGCCGCGATAGTCACCCGAACCAAGATCATCAAGCAAGGCGGAGATATCCGTACCACTCATATCATCAAATACATCGGTAAAATCAAGCTGATCCCCGTCACTGAAATCTGTCACGGTATCCGTTGCGGATTGCATTTCTGTCCATTTGAATACGTCATCACCTTCACCGCCAGTCAAGATATCATTACCTAAACCACCGATGATCAGGTCATTGCCTCCAGTACCAACCAGAATATCATCGCCATCTGTCCCCATAACCAGATTCAGATCCGAATTTAAGGCCATGGTTTGATAACCAAGCGCCGTAACAGCCTCTACCGTGACGTTCTCGAAATCAACCGCTACCGTAGCTTCGTTACTTACCGCACCATCAGTGTCAATAGCTTGGTAGGTAAAGTCATCGTTCACGTCAGTAAAACTGGTGATTTCAGTCCCCACCAAGGTAAAGCCCGCTTTATCACTCGCGCTATCGGTTTCTGGAGTAAGTCGAATTTCATCAAAGCTGCCATTTGCTAACGCAACGGTAATAGAACCTTCGTGGTTGCTGGTATAAGTAATATCCGTTGAGTAAAACTGCTGAACATCAACAAGTGCACCATTTAGGAAGATGTATGCCGTTAACCATGCACTACCACTGTTGAAGCGGTCGTTCAGGCTGGCTAAGTTCAGCTTCGCTTCGTTTGCTGATAAATCCTCATCCAGTTCTAACGTAATATATTCACCAGTACTAATTTCATCACCCTGACCCGTTTCATTTGGCGAAACGACAACCAACCCGACCTGTTGATTCGCAAAATCGACTGAAATCTGAGCGTCGGAATCAAAGATGATGCTGTTGCCAATGGTGGTGATCTGACCTCCAGTGAACGTTAAGTTCGAGTTAGGAGGAGTGTAAGATCCCACCAAGATATCTTTCCCTTGTTCTTCAAGAAGATCGGCTGAGTCAAAGCTCTGCTCCTCAAAGAAATCTTCAGTCAGACGATACTTAACCTCTGTGTTTTCAGGGAACTGTGTGGTTTCGTCTATAATGACTTCCTGTCCATTTCCATCCCCATAATACAGTTCACCGTGTTCAGGAAGGCTAACGACCTGAATTAAAATATCATCATCATTTGCAGTAACTGCGTCATCTTCGAGATCTTCAACACGCTGTTCCCCAGACGTCGTTAATCCATCAAACTCAACATCCTGAACCGGGAAAATACCATTTTGAACATCGAGCGAAATGATGAAATCACGGGCTGTAGGTGGTGAGTTATCCACGATGGTCGCCAGACCAGTATCGCTGCCCTGAACTGCTCCCAAGCCAGTTGCTGTAACGCTGAAATCTTCAGGGCCTTCGTACACACCGTCATCAATTGATTCGATGCGTAGATCAAATTCCGTCATACCTGCCGGCACCGTCACAATGCCACTTACAGGTACACTTACCCAACCTGAACCAGTGTTGTACTCTAGAGTGCCAAGGTCACCTACTTCTGTTTCATCCAGATTCAGCGTTAATTGAACCTCGACCGCTGCTTCTGAGGCATTACTCAATGACACGGTAAATGTAGCGAAACTACCTTCATCAATGGTACCCGCATCCGAGATAGACACAGTTGGTCGATCGTCGTCCGTTTTAGTGCCATCATCCACAATGGTCGCCAAACCAGTATCGGTGCCCTGAACTGCGCCCAAACCAGTCACGGTCACGCTGAAGTCTTCCGGACCTTCATAAACTTCATCATCAATGGTCGCAATGCGCACATCAAATTCGGTAAGCATTGCTGGCACTGTTACGATGCCATCGACAGGCACAGCAACCCAACCTGCTCCGGTGTTATATTCTAGCGAGCCAAGATCATCCACTTCTGTTTCGTCTGGGTTTAAGGTCAACTGCACCTGAACTGTACCTTCCGAAGCATTACTCAATGACACGGTAAACGTCGCGATATCACCCTCATCTACGATACCCGCATCTGAGATAGATACGGTCGGGCGATCATCATCCGGGTCAGGACCAGGGCCGTTACCGCCGTCGTAAATAATGCCCAACGCAGTGTCAGTACCAAGTACTCCAGTTGCACCTTGCACTGCAACCGTGAAGGTTTCACCTCCTTCATACACATCGTCGTCCGTGGTTGGGACAAACAGTTTGAGATCGGTTTCACCTGCTGGGATAGTATACGTGCCATCACTGTTGGCGGTCACCACAGTTACTCCATCAGATAATGTCAGCTTAATAGCACCAATGTCGCCAGGCTCTGCCGTATTAGTTCCTCCTGTTGATGTGCTCAACCTTACCGTCACGTCAATATCGGCAGTCTCCGACAACCGGACGGTATACACAGCCTCAGTACCTTCATTCACGCCCACGCTATCTTCGACAATATAGACACTTGGACGGTCATCGTCTGGATCGGGACCAGGGCCGTTACCACCGTCGTAAATAATGCCCAGCGCACTGTCACTGCCTAGGACGCCAGTGTCACCTTGTACCGCCACAGTGAAGGTTTCATCCCCTTCGTAGACGCCATCATCTGTGGTTGGCACAGTGACTTTCAGCTCTTTCTCACCGGCGGGAATGGTATACGTACCGTCACTGTTGGCATTAACCACTGTCACACCATCAGCAAGGGTCACCACAAAGCTACCTATATCGTCCGCTTCCGCCGTGTTGCTGCCGTCGGTTGAGGTGTTCACCCTGACGGTCACATCGATATCGGCCGTCGCCGATAATCTAACGGTATACACAGCATCGGTACCTTCGTTAACACCCACGCTATCTTCAACGATGTAGACATTTGGACGGTCATCATCTGGATCGGGACCTGGACCACTGCCGTCATCCACAATCGTCGCCGTGCCCGTATCACTACCTTGTACTGCGCCAATGCCCGTCACCGTAACGCTGAAATCCTCTGGGCCTTCATAAACAGCGTCATTAATAGAAGCAATGCGCACATCAAACTCGGTCTGTCCGGCTGGCACCGTTAGCACGCCATCGTTTGGTACTGTGACCCAACCACTTCCCGTGTTGTATTCCAAGGTGCCTAAGTCACCCGCTTCGGTATCGCCTAAGTTGAGGCCGAGTTCAACTTGAACACTAGACTCTGAAGCATTCGATAACGTGACTTTAAAGTTCGCCGTATCACCTTCATTAATGGTGCCAGCGTCGGTAATAGTAACACTCGGACGGTCATCGTCTGGATCGGGGCCCGGGCCACTGCTGTCATCCACAATCGTCGCCGTGCCCGTATCGCTGCCTTGCACCGCCCCAATGCCGGTTACCGTGACACTGAAATCTTCAGGGCCTTCATAAACGTCGTCATCAACAGAAGCAATACGCACATCAAATTCGGTTTGCCCGGCTGGCACCGTCACCACGCCATCATTTGGCACTGCAACCCAACCACTTCCCGTGTTGTATTCTAGGGTGCCCAAATCTCCAACTTCGGTATCGCCGAGATTAAGACCCAACTCCACCTGCGTTTCGGCTTCAGACGCATTCGATAACGTAACTTTGAAGTTAGCTGTTTCACCTTCATTAATGGTGCCAGCATCCGTAATAGTCACACTTGGGCGGTCATCATCGGGATCAGGTCCAGGGCCACTGCCGTCATCCACAATCGTTGCTGTACCCGTATCGCTGCCTTGCACCGCACCAATGCCCGTTACCGTAACACTGAAATCTTCAGGACCTTCATAAACGGCGTCATCAATGGAAGCAATGCGCACATCAAACTGAGTCTGCCCGGCAGGCACCGTCACCACACCGTCGTTTGGCACCGTAACCCAACCGGAGCCAGTGTTGTATTCTAAGGTGCCTAAGTCACCCGCTTCGGTATCGCCTAAGTTGAGGCCAAGTTCAACTTGAACACTCGACTCGGAGGCATTCGATAAGGTGACTTTGAAGTTCGCAGTCTCACCTTCATTAATGGTGCCAGCGTCGGTAATAGTCACACTTGGACGGTCATCATCCGGATCAGGCCCCGGGCCACTGCCGTCATCCACAATCGTTGCTGTACCCGTATCGCTGCCTTGCACCGCACCAATGCCCGTTACCGTAACACTGAAATCTTCTGGACCTTCGAACACCGCGTCATCAATAGAAGCAATGCGTACATCAAACTCAGTCTGCCCGCCAGGCACCGTCACCACACCATCGTTTGGCACCGTAACCCAACCGGAGCCCGTGTTGTATTCTAAGGTGCCTAAGTCACCCGCTTCGGTATCACCTAGGTTGAGACTTAGTTCGACCTCAACATCTGTAGCTGATGGATTCGATAAAGACACTTTAAAGCTGGCTAAATCACCTTCATTAATCGTCCCTGCATCGCTCATCGTTACCGTTGGACGATCATCATCAGGACTTAAACCAGGCCCACTACCATCATCAACAATGGTTGCAATCCCAGTTGCAGGTGTACTTTGTTCTTCTGTGTTGCCAGAAAGCGTAAATGTTTCTGGGCCTTCGAATATAGAGTCATTTATAGAGTCGAGAGAAACCGTAAAACCATTTTCACCTAACGGGACCGACACAGTAAAAATACCGTTGTCATCGACTGAGATTTCTTCTGTTGTGCCATCGGAAAATGTTATGAGAACACTCTCGTTGACGTAGTCACTTCCGCTCTCGTCAGTAGATCCACCAGTCGCAGTCTGATCGAACAGAGAAAAAGTGATATTGATATTGTCTTCTGTTGGTTGGTTAAGTGTGACGTCGAAAGAAACCAGATCGCCCTCATTGACAGTTGGGCTAGAAATCTCTTGAACAATTACTGTTGCAGGAACTGATATTGCTGTTGGTTCTGGTGGTTGTATTTGGAAAATATCGAGTAGCGTCTCTACCTGAGTACTTGAAAATCCTGTTCCGTCAGTTCCCACTGTCTCAAAATTGGTACTGGCGAGTAATTCAGCACCTGTACGATCTATAGCCCCCGTATTTTGTGGGCTAGACCCGTTCCCTTCACCTGCAGCAGGCTCAAACTCTTCACCCAGCTCAGTCGGATCTTCCCCACTAGCAATTGCTTCAATTAACGCTGTGATATCATCAGTTACGTTTATCGAACTTCCTTGTGGTGTCACCTGCTCGATCACAAGCTCAGAAGTATCTGATACCTCATCAATTATTAACTCTCCTGGTTGAGGTAGTTGTCCCTCTTCTAGGGTCCTGATTTCCCCATCCAGCCCGATAACCACGATGTTGCCCATCAATGAGCTCAAAGTTACTCGATCCATATCTACCTCGCCCCACTTCAAACCAAGTCAAAAGTTTGTCACCCCTACATTTACGTCTATAGTTTAGTCAAAATCATCATATTTTCGTTGTATGTGTAGCTTGTAGGACGTTTGATAACTCAAGGGGCAGAGTTACAAAAAAGCGCAGAGTGACACAGGTTGTGAAACGCTATGATATTAAGAATTCAAGCTTTTCTCCGAGCTAAACTTGCCATGTTGCTGAGCAACATTTGCCATATGTGCTAAGGTTTAAAAAGGCGAAATTCTGGAATTTTTAAACAAAAGCCTAGTTTTAACAGTAGGTTGATAAATCCCTTACTCAAGCACTGTTATTTATGATGTTTCGTCTCAGTTATGAGATGAAATAGCAAAAAGCAACACGAATTTTTAGGAGAAATACCGTGAAATGGAACCGACTAAATATTGCTTGCTGCTGTAGTTTAATAGTGTCTTTACCCGTTTTCGGTCAAACTTTAGAGCAAGCCGTGGCATTGACGTTAAAAAACAATCCTGACATTAAGAGCGCATTTAACGAGTTCACCAGTCGAAAATACGTAAATGAAGCCTCTTCGGGCGCCTACTTACCTTCTATTGATTTAGATGCGGGCATTGGTTACGAGGGATTAGACCCTTCTGACGAGGTGGGACGTGGGGATACAGATTACACTCGAAAGGAAGCTTCGGTAACACTTACTCAGCTCATATGGGATGGCAGTGCAACCTTAAATGATATCGATCGTACCGCAGCCGATGCTGAATCAGTAAGATTTCAACTTTTGGCCGATGCATCAGATAAAGCACTTGAAGTCACCAAAGTGTATTTAGACGCAGTAAAAGCTTACGAAATACTCAAGCTTTCTGAAAATAACTTGGCGGTTCACAAAGATATTTACGAAGACATTAAAAAACGAGTCAACTCAGGTATCGGCTCTACCGCTGACTTAACACAGGTAGAAGCACGTTTGGCAAAAGCACACGGTAATTTGGCAGCTGCTCAAAATAATTTGTACGACTCTCACACTATGTTCACTCGTTTAGTGGGTCAAACCCCGCAAGGGTTGATCTTTCCAAGAGCGGATCAGAATTTCATTCCATACACCATTGATGAAGCGGTAGGTTTGGCATTTGAACTACACCCTGTCATTCAAGTCGCGCTCGCAGACGTAGACTCTGCTAAGTTTCAATACAAACAATCTAAAGGTGTTAATTACCCAACCATTTCCATTGAAGCTTCACAAACATGGCGTGACGACGCTGATGGCTTAAAAGGCCGCAGTGATGAAACACTTGCCATGCTACGTCTACGCTACAACCTATTTAATGGCGGCAGTGACGCTGCAAACTCAGAAAACTTTGCCTATCAGTTAAATAAAGCGAAAGACTTACGTGAAGGTGCTTATCGCAATGTTGAAGAAGGGTTAAGGCTTTCATGGAGCGCACTGGATTTGACCCTACAGCAAAAAGAGTTCTTGTCAGATCATGTAGACTCGGCATCTGAAACCGTTATTGCGTATGAAAAACAATATCGCATTGGTAAGCGAACGCTGCTTGATCTATTGAATACTGAAAACGAACTCTTTGAGGCACGTAAAGACTACTTAGATTCTAAATACGCAGAGCAGTACGCCAAATATCGAGTGATGAACGCAACAGGTCAACTGTTGAGTGCATTAAGGGTTGAAATGCCTAAAGAATGGCTAGAAGAAGTGGAGTATTAATTATGAAATACATAACTCTTATTGCACTCTCATTGATGATTTCGGCATGCAGTTCATCCGATAAAGGCGATGAATATGATTATATTGATACGCCAATTGCCGATCAGTGGGCAGATCATCTTGATGATGATTCTGATGGAGTCATTAATGAGCGCGATTTATGTCCGGGTACTCCTTTAGGTGCCGAGATAGATAACGATGGCTGCGGTTCGTATGTCGACTCCTCGCAAGAAATGCAAATTCGAGTTCTGTTCGCGAATGATTCCGATGTGATCAATCCTATCTTTACGGAGCAAATTCGAGAACTATCCGACTTCTTGAAGGAGTATCCAAATACATCGATAGAGATTCAGGGCTATGCCAGTCGTACTGGTACTGCAGAACACAATCTTGACTTATCTAAACGCCGCGCTGAGAACGTTAGAAAAGAACTCATGATGAATGGTATTAGTGGAGATAGAGTCACCATTGTCGGCTATGGAGACACGGTACTTGCAACACAAGGCACCGACCAAGTGAGTCATGCGTTGAACCGTCGAGTCACCGCAACGGTGATTGGCCACAAAGGTGAAGTGAAGAAAGAGTGGACCGTTTTCACGACACTTCCTAAGAGCTAACATCGCAATGAACGGAGTTTAAAAGTAAAAGGTCTAGCAAAATGCTAGACCTTTTTTGATTTTCAATTTCACCTGTGGCTAGACATGCTACATGTCTTTGTATTGCGCTTCTAAACTTGCAATCAGACTTTGAGTCACATCATCGACACTTGCACCATCAAAATGGATGTCCAATGTCGAGCCACCTTTCGTAATACTCAAGTTCGCTTCGGAGCCGCCATCTGGTGCCACTTCTACGTGATACTCTCCGACATCACCAGTATGATCACCGGACTGAAGATCAGTAAGAAGCTCACCAACTTCATCTTTTGATAAGTCATCAAACAGATCGGAGAAGTCTAAAGTATCCTCATCTTTGTTGAAATCAGTAACCGTATCAACCTCGTTGGTCACTTCACTCCACTTAAAGATGTCAGAGCCCTCATCTCCCGTTAAGATATCATTACCCAAACCACCAATCAGAATATCATCACCTTCACCACCAACGAGTATGTCGTTACCACCCTGACCAAACAGTAAGTCGTTGCCAGCACCACCAGATAAGTTATCCGACTTATCACCTTGGTGAGATTGGTTGAATTCTTCTAGGTTATTTTTAACGTATTCATGGATGTCTTCACCATCAATGGTAGAAACATCTTGACCCGTTTGCTGTGCCACATGTGATTGAATCGCACTCAAACCTTGCTCATTACCGCCAAATTCAATTAAATCACCCAGCAAGATATCGTCACCTTCTCCACCCTGAATAGTGTCTGAGCCTTGTTTTAGGGGCACATCTTGACCCAATATCGTTTCAGCAAGCTTAGTAACATCGATATCTGACTCTACCACACCATCAGTGTCATACTGCTTAAGTGTCTGTTCATCAACACCACTACCAAGACCTATCGACTCTACTGAAGACAATGCTGCTAACACTTGATACATATGTTGAGCTTGTGTTGAGCTGCCACTTTCATCGTAGTAACGGATAGAACCATTATATCTGTCGATATCACCAATGGTTCTGCCTGTTAGCGGTGAATATACCTGACCGTAACTATCTATAACGACATCACCTTTGTAGATAACCGTCTGTCCGTATGAATAACTACTGTTACTAACTATATCTTGCAGGGTAACAAGCTTGCCAGAATCATCGACATCCAAAATCACTTTCGAGAATTCATTCTGCGCTAAATGGTAGAGATGCGTTGCTCTATTTGGTTGACCATCAGTAACAAAGTACGTGATATTTTGGCCATTAGGGTTAGGTTGACTGCTAAACCATTCAACAGCTGACTGTAAACCCGCCTCATAGTTTGTGCCGCCGTCACCCTCATCACCTATAGCACTATTCAGTTCTTTTACAAACTCATCTCTTGCTGTTGGAGAACTCAAGTCAACGGAAATAACTGCTGACGCACTTGAAGCAAACTCACTGAGGTGAATATTCACTGTTCCAGGCTTCTCACCCTGATTTGCAGCGCTTAACAGTTCATCAAACACATCTAGCACTTCTTGCTTCGCAGTTCCTACCCAGTTACCCATGCTCCCCGAAGTATCCAAAACAAAGGCGATATTGTAGTCCTGACCGGCAATGATCTCCAACCCTTGGACATCGCCAACAATAATATCGTGATCGTCACTGCCCGTTATCTGATCGTTCCCATGTGAACCCGACTCTAGAACATAGTCACGAGCTGTAAGCTCAACAGACTCTGTTGTTGAAGCGGCATCATTATTTGCTTCTTCAACCGACGTCGCGGTAACGCTTAGTGGGAACTCTAGACTACCTTCATAATCAAACGGCACTCTGATATCTAAAGAGACCTTACCGTTAGCATCCAGGGTGACAAGATAACTACCGTTTGCGTCCTGATTAACGGCATGTCCATCGATATACAGCTCTACACCATCCGGCAAACCTTCCACAAAAACAGTTTGCGCCAAGCTTTCACTTCCATCGACATCAACCAAATCAACGTTAATATCAACGGGAATCCAACGCTCTTGAAGCACTTCATAGGTGCCGTCGGGCTTCAATTCAACGACTTTGTCTGCAAAAACAATTCGTTCAATTTCATATAAGTGATCACCACGATCATCACTACCTGTGTGGTCGTTTACCGAATCGATAGAACGATTATCTAGCAAAATCCAATATGGAACTTGACCTCCATGATCGTCTTTGAAGGTCATTTTGTAGTCACTGAAGTTTCCAGTTAAGTAAACCGTATCTTGGCCATCATAATCTGTAATAGTGGACGCATCATCACCATAGAAAGAGTCGTTATTACCACCGCCAATAAATACGTCATCACCGCCGCCACCATAGAAGGTGTCATTGTAATCAGTCCCAACGAATAAGCTATCGGTATCACTTCTGTCGTTGTTGTCTCCTAGCATCACTCCGGCGTATGAGTGATTTTTTTGCACGACATCATCCAAACCAAGATCAGCAGCGACGAGTTCATTCTCTGTAGGCGTTTTATCTATCGCAGAAGTGGCTAAGTTGTGATTAGGATCAACAGCATCTCTTTTTACTAACTCTCCAACATTAATCGTGATCGCAGGGGCATCTGCAACTGCGACAACGTTGATATCAAGCGTATTTGTTGCGCCAGTATTTGTGGTGTAATTAATTAATGGAACATCACCTGACCAGTGCTCGGTAGGTTCAAATACGTAACTACCATCTTGGTTTACTAATAAAGTGCCACTGGTCAAAGATACGTTTTCACCTACCGCATAGTCAGTGCCATTAATAGTAATGTGATCAACCATCAGAAGGTTGTCGTCATCAGAGTCATTACGCAATACGTTACCCTGTAGCGAATTATCTTCATTGGTCTTCCCAATATCACTTTCCGTTTCCGTCGGTAAGTTCTCATGTACTACAACATTGATCGCCAAGTTAGATTCTGCTGAATCACCATTCGCGCGTTCTGTACTCGTTGCCTTCAAATTGATTGTGAAGTCATCATGGGAGCCCGCTGGTGGAGTCACTGTAAGTGCATTTAATGCCCAACTTGTCACGTCCAGTTCTTCATCAATGGTTGCTACAGTAATAGAACTGCTTCCATCTGAAAGGATCGCACCTACAGGTAAGCCAGTTAGCGTGACTTTAAGTGATTCAGAGCCATCTGTATCATTTAAGCTTGCTTTAATTTCAGAGAGCGGTATCGCTGTATCTTGTAACCCTTCGTTCAGCTGATATGTTTCGTAAAACGCAACACCATTAACTTCTTGTAGTTCAGATGTTCTGATATCAGTTGCTTCTAGTGCACTTTCATCACTAACTACGTAAAGACTACTATTGCTCAGATTGACAGGTGCTTGTCCATTAATGGATACATCCACATTAAAGTTACCCGGACCACTTTGGTTATGGTGATAAATTTCAATTGGATAAAAGCCAGATACCGAAGGTGTAAAGCTAGCACCCTTAATATCACCACTGTCGCTACCCCAACGAGCTTGATCAAGTAACGTACCACCCAACTTGATTGCAAGGCTATCATCGGCTTGACCGACAAAGTCGTAACTCGATCCAGCTTCGAGATAAACAAGAGATGTGACTAGAACGGCCTCATTTGCTAAGGTCGCATTAGTCCCTAAATCTTCCACATTTGACCAACTCAATTGAGTACCATCTGCTGCATCAAGAGCGTTGATCGCTGCAATTAGAGTCTCGCCGTTGACCCCCATGCCATTACTAGAACCAACTTGAACATTGCTCCATGTTGTAACGTTAAACTCTTGTTGGGGTAATGAGTTCTCGTGCGTCACTGCGATTAAGTTCGGTTTATCAGCGATAGGATTTACGTCTATTGTCAGTGTTGACTCTTGACCGGTACTCTGTCCATCTGTTGGTTTAAAGCCAATTTGAGCGTAACTAGACTCCTGATCTCCGACTTGATTTCCGCCGAAACTGTCACTGCCAGACTCATTTAATTCAGGTACAAAGCGAACACTGTTTTCATCAAAGAGCGATTTATCAAGCACTTGATCGATTTGGACAGACTGCCAATCGCCTTGCGAATCTTTATACTCTAATGACCCATCGCTAGGAAGCGTTGTGATTTGGACGGAGAGCTCTGATACGTTAGAGTCCACATCGCTAATACCGAATGATGACCAATCAAGCTTCACTTGGGTATCTTCACTCATCTCAACCGTGGAAGGCGAAGATTCAGGTGCATCATTCACATTTACCAGAGAAACATTGACCTCGGCAGTATCAATCCCGCCAGTTCCATCGATAACCTCAACCTGAAGCGTATAATCGCCCAAGTCAACATCATCGATTGTCTTGTTCAATGAAATCTCTCCGCTTGTCGGGTCGATATCAAAAATACCATTAGTGGTCGAGCCATCTGCAAAGCGGTATACAAGCACGTCATTATCGTGATCTTCAGCAACGACCGTACCAATAATGGACCCGCTCACCGTGTTTTCGTTAACTGACCCGAAGTCGTAAACATCATCATTTGGTTTGTCACCAGCACTATCGCCGCCAGAAATAAACTCTGGAGCGTGCTGAGCATCTATAATAGAGACTGTTGCTTCATTCGAGTCACTTGCAAGCGTCGAATCTGCACCAACCGTACCAATTAGAGTCACAGTTAGGTTTTCAAGCTCTTCGTAAATACCATCATCGAGAGTTTTTATATCAATCGGCGCCGACGTTTTACCCGCTGGAATCGTGACTGTGTACGTACTTGGAGCAATATAATCTTTGTCATCAACATTCCCGCCGATTGTGAATGTTACCAGTACATCTTCATCTGCTTTTTGGTCAATGTTGACGATAAATTTTGCATCACTACCTTCATCAACTGAGGATTGATCTGAGCTAATAGTCACTTTCGGTGCACTTTGGGCATCAACGATCACAACACTTGCGCTGTTATTTGAAGCAATGCTCGCATCAGCGCCATCCACCTCTTTAATGGTTACTGTGAAAGATTCTGCGCCCTCATAAATACCATCGGTGAGCGTCAGTAAGTCAAGAGCAGCTGAAGATTGACCCGCAGGAACTTCAACACTAAGAACGCCAACAAAATCTTTTCCATCTTGGGCCACGCCACTATATTCGACATGAACCGTAACGCTATCATCTGCAACTTTATCAAGTGTCAGCGTAAAGCCTGCCGTTTCACCTTCATTTACGCTGTTTTGATCGGCACTAATACTAACTAAAGGTGCAGGATCAGAATCCACAATATTTGCGTTACCAGTTGCAATACCATTACTGGTGACACTACCGATTTCCGTAACCGTCAGACCAAAGCTCTCATCACCTTCATGGACATTATCTAGTTTGGTCGAGACTGCGACTTTAATTTCAGCGACACCTGGAGGTATAGTAACGTCTCCATTAGGCGCTATATCTAATGTTTGAGTTTGACCATGAGTATCCACATAGGTCACTACCATAGTGCCTAGATCAACATCTTCCGCAGTATAGCTATCATTTGTTGTTGACTTCAGATTGACGACAACGGCCTCTTGAACAGGGTTAGAGAGTAAAACGGTAAATATTGCGTCAGTTCCTTCAATGACATCGCCGGCATCTACTACGCTAAGTTCTGAACTATCATTATCAAGAACGGTTGCCGTCCCCGTTTCACCGCCGAGCTCAAGAACGATCGTTTCGCTGCTTTCCACAACCAAGTCATCAATAGTCGGAATCGATATTTCGAAGCTACTTATACCTGCAGGAACAATCAAGTAACCACCTAAGAAAACAACACCATTTGTGTAGGTTGCATTTGATAGATTTACGTCATTCTTATCAACTGAAGAACCTTGAGCAAGCATATCAACTTGGTACTTAACAGCAGTACTGGTGACTTCATCTAGAACAACCGAAAACGTGACACTGTCACCCTCAGTCACGCTATCACCGACCACAGACAGGCTTGGCCCATTTTCAGCAATATTACCATCTAGCATTTCATTAACGATATTGACTGTAGATGGATCGCTAACGCCACTTTCAGAGTCGACTGCCACATATCCAAAGCTGTCTTCGGCAGGAACACCTTCTACATAACGTAACTCCCAGTTACCTTCATTTTTCGTAGAAAAATCTAACTGAGTAATGACCGAACCTTCAGGAAGAGCTAGATCTTTCCCACAACCAACGCTTGTTTCTTGGAATAGCATGAAGTTGCCTTCAGGCTTTAAAAACTCGAACGTTTGAGTCTGTTGGACATTATTTGAATCTAAGTATGTAACCGTAATAAGTGCTGCGTTGTCATCACCGTAATCAAACAATCCACCTAGTCCATCTAGACCAAGGTTTACGCTGCCCACAGGATTATTAGACAAATCGATCGTAATCGTTTCACCCTTCTCAATACCCTGCCCATCATTGTCAGCGATACCATTGCCGATATGTGACACCTGACGGTTGTACTGCGCAAGCTCATCGCTATCAGAAGAAATAGTGATAGAGGCTCCATTTGCTAAATGCTCAGTGCGGGAATGTGATGGACCACCATCCTCACTTAATCCCCAGTTATTGAAATCTGTTGTAGATTCCGAGCTATGAGGCGTATTTGGACGATCTTTGATGCCTAATAAGAAGCCAACATTATCAGCTTCATAGTAAAGACTGTCTTTGTCATAAAGCGTATCGCTAACTTCTTTAATTTCGTGCAACTCACCATCACTATCTTTAAAGAACAACGTACCTGATGTTGGCAGTTCAGTAATCCGGACATGTAGATCGTTGCCTTTTAAATCGTCTTCAACATCCGCGATATGATCTTGAGAGTCACCGCTATCCAGAGGTTTCGTATCGGTATCAAACACAACGTGCGTAAGCTGATCATCGGCCACATGCGTAAAGTCTTCACTGTCAGGTTTGTCGTTTACTGGCGTGACATCAACTTTAACAATGGTGGATTCACTGACACCACCAGAGGTAACGATATAGGTGAAGCTGTCTGTACCGTGGTAGTTGTCGTTTGGCGTGTAGGTTACGCTGCCATCAGGGTTGACCGATACAGTACCGTTAGCTGGGCCTTTATTGGTATCAAGCGACACTACTTTATCGTCGCCGTCAAACGTGTCGTTACCTAAGACCTTAATGATGGTTGGCGTGTCTTCCACGACTGTCGCGCGGTCAGATTCAATATCCGCCACAGGTGCAACCGTGAAGCTCACCGTTTGGCTAACGCTTTCACCACTTGAGTCTTTAGCTGTGAACGTAATTGTCTCTTTGCCATTCCAATCCGCAGTCGGAGTAATGGTAGCAACGCCATTCACAATAGAAATTTGGATGTTGTTATTGCCAGAGACTGAGAATTCTAGCGAGGAATCGGAATCTTTGAATACTTCATTCAAGTCGATCGTGTATGCATCGAAATCTTCCGATAACACTTGATCTGTAATGGCATTATCAACTGTTGGCGCATCGTTAACACGATTCACAACCAAGCTATCACTGTCGCTAGCCGTTGGATTAACACCATCCGACACTGACGCGCTGATAGTCAGGTCTCTAAGGTCGAGTTCATCGTTGTTAACCGCGTCAACACCCTCTTGAGTTAGCTTGACTTCATTGCCAACCAACACGAAGTAACCGTTTGAGTTGTTTTCTAGCAACACCGTAAGCTCATCTTCCGGCGTGTCAGTATCGCGAACCGTTAAGGTTGCCACTACCGTATCAGTGCTCACTGCGTCTTCAGTGATGCTTTCCACGGCATCAACCTTGATGGTTGGTGCATCGTTTACTGGGTTAACGGTAACGGTCACCTTCGCTTGGTCAGTCAGCACACCGTCGGTGATGGTGTAAGTGATCTCAGCATCACCATTGAAGTTTTCTGCCGGAATGAACACCAGTTTGCCTTCAACAATCTCGACTTTACCTTGTGTTTCAGGTACGGACGCCGATTCAATCGACAGCGTATCGCCATCAATATCGGTGTCGTTTGGCAGGACATCAATTGTCACTGGTGTGTCTTCGTCAGTAATCGCCGTGTCATTGGTCGCTACTGGCGCGTCATTCACTGGCGTGACATCGACGTTCACCGTGGTTGACTCCGATACCCCACCAGACGTAACAATGTAGGTGAAACTGTCTGCCCCGTGGTAGTTGTCGTTTGGCGTGTAAGTCACGCTGCCATCCGGATTGACCGAGACCGTGCCGTTGGCTGGGCCGTTATTGGTATCTAGCGACACCACTTTATCGTCGCCTTCGAACGTGTCGTTACCTAAGACGTTAATGATGGTTGGTGTGTCTTCGACTACATCCGCACTGTCTGCCTCGATGTCGACTACTTGTGCAACCATAAAGTTCACCGTTTGACTGACGCTTTCACCGCTTGGGTCTTTAGCTGTGAACGTAATTGTCTCTTTGCCATTCCAATCCGCAGTCGGAGTGATGGTAGCAACACCATTCACAATAGAAATTTGGATGTTGTTATTGCCAGAGACTGAGAATTCTAGCGAGGAATCAGAATCTTTGAATGCTTCATTCAAGTCAATCGTGTATGCATCGAAGTCTTCCGCTAGCACTTGATCTGCAATGACGTTATCGATAGTCGGTGCATCGTTAACACGATTCACAATCAAACTGTCACTGTCGTTAGCCGTTGGACTAACACCATCCGATACTGACGCGCTAATAGTTAGGTCTTTAAGGTTAAGTTCGTCGTTGTTAACCGCGTCAACACCCGCTTGAGTCAGCTTGACAGCATCGCCAACTAACACGAAGTAGCCGTTTGAGTTGTTATCTAAAGAAACGGTTAATTGGTCTTCTGGCGTATCAGAATCAGCGACTTCCAACGTCGCCACTACCGTATCGGTGCTCACTGCGTTTTCAGTGATGCTTTCTACGGCATCAACCTTGATAGTTGGCGCGTCGTTTACTGGATTTACTGTAACGGTTACCTTCGCTTCGTCGGTCAATTGACCGTCCGTTACAGTGTAGGTAATTTCAGCGTCGCCATTGAAGTTTTCTGCCGGTGTGAACACCAGTTTGCCATTCACCACTTCAACCGTACCCTGCTCTTTAGGTACAGAGGCTGATTCAATACTCAGCTTGTCGCCATCCACATCAGTGTCGTTTGGCAGAACATCAATCGTCACTGGCGTGTCTTCGTCAGTAATCGCCGTGTCATCTTTTGCCACTGGCGCGTCGTTGACCGGCGTCACATTGACTTCAACGGTAGTGAATTCGGATACACCGCCTGATGTCACGACATAAGTGAACGTATCTTTGCCGACGTAGTTGTCATCTGGTGTGTAGGTCACGCTGCCGTTGTTATTCACAATGACGATGCCATTTTTAGGACCATTATCGGCGTCCAAAGACACCACTTTATCAGTGCCTTCGAACGTGTCGTTACCTAAGACGTTAATGATGGTTGGTGTGTCTTCGACTACATCCGCACTATCAGCCTCAATGTCAGCTACTGGCGCTACCGTGAAGTTCACCGTTTGGCTAACGCTCTCGCGCCGCTTGGATCTTTAGCTGTGAACGTAATTGTCTCTTTGCCATTCCAATCCGCAGTCGGAGTGATGGTGGCAACGCCATTCACAATAGAAATTTGGATGTTGTTATTGCCAGAGACGGAGAATTCTAGCGAGGAATCAGTATCTTTGAATACTTCATTAAAGTCGATCGTGTATGCATCGAAATCTTCCGATAACACTTGGTCTGTAATGGCGTTTTCAGCAGTCGGTGCATCGTTAACACGATTCACAATCAAACTATCACTGTCGCTAGCCGTTGGATTAACACCATCCGATACTGACGCGCTGATAGTCAGATCTTTAAGGTTGAGTTCGTCGTTGTTAACCGCGTCAACACCCGCTTGAGTCAGCTTGACTTCATCGCCAACTAACACAAAGTAACCGTTTGAATTGTTTTCTAAAGAAACGGTTAATTGGTCTTCTGGCGTATCAGAATCAGCGACTTCCAACGTCGCCACTACCGTATCAGTGCTCACTGCGTCTTCAGTGATGCTTTCCACGGCATCAACCTTGATAGTTGGCGCGTCGTTTACTGGATTTACTGTAACGGTTACCTTCGCTTCGTCGGTCAATTGACCGTCCGTTACAGTGTAGGTAATTTCAGCGTCGCCATTGAAGTTTTCTGCCGGTGTGAACACCAGTTTGCCATTCACCACTTCAACCGTACCCTGCTCTTTAGGTACAGAGGCTGATTCAATACTCAGCTTGTCGCCATCCACATCAGTGTCGTTTGGCAGAACATCAATCGTCACTGGCGTGTCTTCGTCAGTAATCGCCGTGTCATCTTTTGCCACTGGCGCGTCGTTGACCGGCGTCACATTGACTTCAACGGTAGTGAATTCGGATACACCGCCTGATGTCACGACATAAGTGAACGTATCTTTGCCGACGTAGTTGTCATCTGGTGTGTAGGTCACGCTGCCGTTGTTATTCACAATGACGATGCCATTTTTAGGACCATTATCGGCGTCCAAAGACACCACTTTATCAGTGCCTTCGAACGTGTCGTTACCTAAGACGTTAATGATGGTTGGTGTGTCTTCGACTACATCCGCACTATCAGCCTCAATGTCAGCTACTGGCGCTACCGTGAAGTTCACCGTTTGGCTAACGCTCTCGCCGCTTGGATCTTTAGCTGTGAACGTAATTGTCTCTTTGCCATTCCAATCCGCAGTCGGAGTGATGGTGGCAACGCCATTCACAATAGAAATTTGGATGTTGTTATTGCCAGAGACGGAGAATTCTAGCGAGGAATCAGTATCTTTGAATACTTCATTAAAGTCGATCGTGTATGCATCGAAATCTTCCGATAACACTTGGTCTGTAATGGCGTTTTCAGCAGTCGGTGCATCGTTAACACGATTCACAATCAAACTATCACTGTCGCTAGCCGTTGGATTAACACCATCCGATACTGACGCGCTGATAGTCAGATCTTTAAGGTTGAGTTCGTCGTTGTTAACCGCGTCAACACCCGCTTGAGTCAGCTTGACTTCATCGCCAACTAACACAAAGTAACCGTTTGAATTGTTTTCTAAAGAAACGGTTAATTGGTCTTCTGGCGTATCAGAATCAGCGACTTCCAACGTCGCCACTACCGTATCAGTGCTCACTGCGTCTTCAGTGATGCTTTCCACGGCATCAACCTTGATAGTCGGTGCATCGTTTACTGGGTTAACGGTAACGATCACCTTCGCTTGGTCAGTCAGCACACCGTCGGTGATGGTGTAAGTGATCTCAGCATCACCATTGAAGTTTTCTGCCGGAGTGAACACCAGTTTGCCATTCACCACTTCAACCGTACCCTGCTCTTTAGGTACAGAGGCTGATTCAATACTCAGCTTGTCGCCATCCACATCGGTGTCGTTTGGCAGGACATCAATCGTCACTGGTGTATCTTCGTCAGTAACGGCATTGTCATTGGTCGCCACTGGCGCATCGTTGACTGGCGTCACATCGACGTTCACCGTGGTGGATTCACTGACGCCACCGGACGTAACGATGTACGTGAAGCTGTCTGCCCCGTGGTAGTTGTCGTTCGGCGTGTAGGTCACGGTGCCATCAGGGTTGACCGAGACAGTACCGTTAGCTGGGCCTTTATTGGTATCAAGCGACACTACTTTATCGTCGCCGTCAAACGTGTCGTTACCTAAGACGTTAATGATGGTTGGCGTGTCTTCCACGACCGTCGCGCGGTCAGATTCAATATCCGCCACAGGTGCAACCGTGAAGTCCACCGTTTGGCTAACGCTTTCACCGCTTGGGTCTTTAGCTGTGAACGTAATTGTCTCTTTGCCATTCCAATCCGCAGTCGGAGTGATGGTAGCAACACCATTCACAATAGAAATTTGGATGTTGTTATTGCCAGAGACTGAGAATTCTAGCGAGGAATCGGAATCTTTGAATACTTCATTCAAGTCGATCGTGTATGCATCGAAATCTTCCGATAACACTTGATCTGTAATGGCATTATCAACTGTTGGCGCATCGTTAACACGATTCACAACCAAGCTATCACTGTCGCTAGCCGTTGGATTAACACCATCCGACACTGACGCGCTGATAGTAAGGTCTTTAAGGTTGAGTTCATCGTTGTTAACCGCGTCAACACCCGCTTGAGTTAGCTTGACTTCATTGCCAACCAACACGAAGTAGCCGTTTGAGTTGTTTTCTAGAGAAATGGTTAATTGGTCTTCTGGCGTATCAGTATCACGAACCGTTAAGGTTGCGACTACCGTATCAGTGCTCACTGCATCTTCAGTGATGCTTTCTACGGCATCAACTTTGATAGTTGGCGCATCGTTTACTGGGTTAACGGTAACTACCACTTTCGCTTCGTCGGTCAATTGACCATCCGTTACGATGTAGGTAATTTCAGCGTCGCCATTGAAGTTTTCTGCTGGAGTGAAAACGAGTTTTCTATCCACCACTTCAACCGTACCCTGCTCTTTAGGTACAGAGGCTGATTCAATACTCAGCTTATCGTCATCCACATCAGTGTCGTTTGGCAGAACATCAATAGTAACTGCGGTGTCTTCTTGTGTCGTAGCGATGTCATCTTTCGCCACTGGCGCGTCGTTGACCGGCGTCACATTGACTTCAACGGTAGTGAATTCGGATACACCGCCTGATGTCACGACATAAGTGAACGTATCTTTGCCGACGTAGTTGTCATCTGGTGTGTAGGTCACCGTGCCGTTGTTATTCACAATGACGGTGCCATTTTTAGGACCATTATCGGCGTCCAAAGACACCACTTTATCAGTGCCTTCGAACGTGTCGTTACCTAAGACGTTAATGATGGTTGGTGTGTCTTCGACTACATCCGCACTATCAGCCTCAATGTCAGCTACTGGTGCTACCGTAAAGTTCACCGTTTGACTTACGCTTTCACCGCTTGGGTCTTTAGCTGTGAACGTAATTGTCTCTTTGCCATTCCAATCCGCAGTCGGAGTGATGGTAGCAACACCATTCACAATAGAAATTTGGATGTTGTTATTGCCAGAGACTGAGAATTCTAGCGAGGAATCGGAATCTTTGAATACTTCATTCAAGTCGATCGTGTATGCATCGAAATCTTCCGATAACACTTGATCTGCAATGGCATTTTCAACAATCGGAGCATCATTAACACGATTCACAATCAAACTGTCACTGTCGCTAACCGTTGGATTAACACCATCCGATACTGACGCGCTGATAGTCAGATCTTTAAGGTTGAGTTCGTCGTTGTTAACCGCGTCAACACCCGCTTGAGTCAGCTTGACTTTATCGCCAACTAAGACGAAGTAACCGTTTGAGTTGTTTTCTAAAGAAACAGTTAATTGGTCTTCTGGCGTGTCAGTATCACGAACCGTTAAGGTTGCGACTACCGTATCAGTGCTCACTGCATCTTCAGTGATGCTTTCTACGGCATCAACCTTGATGGTTGGCGCATCGTTTACTGGGTTAACGGTAACGGCCACCTTCGCTTCGTCAGTCAGCGAACCATCGGTGACGGTGTAAGTGATTTCAGCGTCGCCATTGAAGTTTTCTGCGGGAGTGAAGACGAGTTTTCCATCCACCACTTCAACCGTACCCTGCTCTTTAGGTACAGAGGCTGATTCAATACTCAGCTTATCGCCATCCACATCATTGTCGTTTGTCAGAACATCAATAGTAACTGCGGTGTCTTCTTGTGTCGTAGCGATGTCATCTTTCGCCACAGGCGCATCGTTGACCGGTGTCACATCGACGTTCACCGTAGTGGACTCACTGACACCCCCAGACGTAACGATGTAGGTGAAGCTGTCTAAACCGTAGTAGTTGTCGTTCGGCGTGTAGGTCACGCTGCCGTCAGGATTGACCGAGACCGTGCCGTTGGCTGGACCGTTATTGGTATCAAGCGACACCACTTTATCAGTGCCTTCAAACGTGTCGTTACCTAAGACTTTGATGATAGTTGGTGTGTCTTCGACTACATCCGCACTATCAGCCTCAATGTCAGCTACTGGTGCTACCGTAAAGTTCACCGTTTGACTTACGCTTTCACCGCTTGGGTCTTTAGCTGTGAACGTAATTGTCTCTTTGCCATTCCAATCCGCAGTCGGAGTGATGGTAGCAACACCATTCACAATAGAAATTTGGATGTTGTTATTGCCAGAGACTGAGAATTCTAGCGAGGAATCGGAATCTTTGAATACTTCATTCAAGTCGATCGTGTATGCATCGAAATCTTCCGCTAGCACTTGATCTGCAATGACGTTATCGATAGTCGGTGCATCGTTAACACGATTCACAACCAAGCTATCACTGTCGTTAGCCGTTGGATTAGCACCATCCGACACTGACGCGCTGATAGTCAGATCTTTAAGGTTAAGTTCATCGTTGTTAACCGCGTCAACACCCGCTTGAGTCAGCTTGACTTTATCGCCAACTAAGACGAAGTAACCGTTTGAGTTGTTTTCTAAAGAAACGGTTAATTGGTCTTCTGGCGTGTCAGTATCACGAACCGTTAAGGTTGCGACTACCGTATCAGTGCCCACTGCGTCTTCAGTGATGCTTTCTACGGCATCAACCTTGATGGTTGGCGCATCGTTCACTGGATTAACGGTAACGGTCACCTTTGCTTCATCGGTCAATTGACCGTCCGTTATGATATAGGTGATTTCAGCGTCACCATTGAAGTTTTCTGCCGGTGTGAACACCAGTTTGCCTTCAACAATCTCGACTTTACCTTGTGCTTCAGGTACGGACGCAGATTGAATCGACAACTTATCGCCATCCACATCAGTATCGTTTGGCAGGACATCGATCATCACTGGTGTGTCTTCGTCAGTAACAGCGGTATCATCTTTTGCCACTGGCGCATCATTCACTGGTGTGACATCGACGTTCACCGTGGTGGACTCTGATACCCCACCTGACGTGACGATGTAGGTAAAGCTGTCTGCCCCGTGGAAGTTGTCGTTTGGCGTGTAGGTTACGCTGCCGTCAGGGTTGACCGAGACCGTGCCATTAGCTGGACCGTTATTGGTATCCAGCGACACCACTTTATCGTCGCCTTCGAACGTGTCATTACCTAAGACATTAATGATGGTTGGCGTATCTTCCACGACTGTCGCGCGGTCAGATTCAATATCCGCCACAGGTGCAACCGTGAAGTTCACCGTTTGGCTAACACTCTCGCCGCTTGGGTCGGTGGCTGTGAACATCAACTCTTCTGAGCCGTTCCAGTCCGCGGTTGGGCTGATGGTCGCAATACCGTTCTCTATTGAGACATTTACATTACTATTACCAGAGACGCTGAAGGTCAGATCGCCATCCACATCGCTGAAAGCGGTATTTAGATCGATGGTGTATGGTGTGAAATCTTCCGCCAAGGTTTGGTCTGCGATGCTACTTTCAACTACAGGCGTGTCGTTCACGGCATTCACGGTGACGTTGACCGTCGCTTGGTCGGTCAGCGAACCATCGGTGATGGTGTAAGTGATTTCAGCGTCGCCATTGAAGTTTTCTGCCGGTGTGAACACCAGTTTGCCATCAACGATCTCTACTTTACCTTGCGCTTCAGGAACAGACGCCGATTGGATCGACAACTTATCGCCATCCACATCAGTATCGTTTGGCAGAACATCAATCGTGACAGCGATATCTTCTTGTGTTGTTGCCGTGTCATCTTTCGCCACTGGCGCATCGTTCACTGGCGTGACATCGACGTTCACCGTGGTGGATTCACTGACGCCACCGGAGGTGACGATGTAGGTAAAGCTGTCTGTTCCGTGGTAGTTGTCGTTTGGCGTGTAGGTTACGCTGCCATCAGGGTTGACGGAGACTGTACCGTTAGCTGGGCCGTTATTGGTATCAAGCGACACCACTTTGTCGTCGCCTTCGAACGTGTCGTTACCTAAGACCTTGATGATGGTTGGCGTGTCTTCCACAACCGTCGCGTTGTCTTCCACGATGTCCGCCACAGGGGCTACTGTGAAGTTCACCGTTTGACTGACGCTTTCACCACTTGGATCGGTAGCAGTAAACGTTAGGGTTTCTGAACCGTTCCAGTCTGCAGTTGGTGAAATGGTCGCGATGCCGTTTTCAATCGAAACCAACACGTTGCTGTTACCGGACACTGAGAAGTTAAGTGTGGAGTCACTGTCTTTAAATGCGTTGTTTAAATCAATCGTGTAGGTCGCGAAGTCTTCCGATAGCACTTGATCTGAGATGACATTATCAACAGTCGGCGCATCGTTTACACGATTCACAATCAAACTATCACTGTCGTTAGCCGTTGGATTAACACCATCCGATACTGACGCGCTGATAGTCAGGTCTTTAAGGTTAAGTTCATCGTTGTTAACCGCATCGACGCCTGCTTGAGTCAGCTTGACTTCATCGTCAACTAACACAAAGTAACCGTTTGAGTTGTTTTCTAAAGAAACGGTTAATTGGTCTTCTGGCGTATCAGTATCACGAACCGTTAAGGTTGCGACTACCGTATCCGTGTTCACTGCATCTTCAGTGATGCTTTCTACGGCATCAACTTTGATAGTTGGTGCATCGTTTAATGGATTTACTGTAACGGTCACCTTCGCTTCGTCGGTCAATTCACCGTCCGTAACGATGTAGGTGATTTCAGCGTCACCATTGAAGTTTTCTGCCGGAGTGAAGACGAGTTTTCCATCCACCACTTCAACCGTGCCCTGCTCTTTAGGTACAGAGGCTGATTCAATACTCAGCTTCTCGCCATCAATATCGGTGTCGTTTGGCAGAACATCAATCGTCACTGCGGTGTCTTCTTGTGTCGTAGCGGTGTCATCTTTTGCCACTGGCGCATCGTTGACTGGCGTCACATCGACGTTCACTGTGGTGGACTCCGATACCCCGCCCGATGTAACGATGTAGGTGAAGCTGTCTGTACCGTGGTAGTTGTCGTTTGGCGTGTAGGTTACGCTGCCGTCAGGGTTGACCGAGACCGTGCCGTTGGCAGGGCCGTTATTGGTATCGAGCGACACCACTTTATCAGTGCCTTCAAACGTGTCGTTACCTAAAACCTTGATGATGGTCGGCGTATCTTCCACAACCGCCGCGCTGTCTGCCACGATGTCCGCCACAGGGGCAACTGTGAAGTTCACGGTTTGACTAACACTCTCGCCGCTTAGATCGGTGGCGGTAAAGGTCAGTGTTTCTGAGCCGTTCCAGTCTGCCGTTGGGCTGATGGTAGCAATACCATTCTCTATTGAGACATTTACATTGCTATTACCAGAAACGCTGAAGCTCAGCTCGCCATCAACGTTATCCACATCGCTGAAGGCCGTATTCAGATCGATCGTGTATGGCGTGAAATCTTCCGCCAAGGTTTGGTCTGCAATGCTACTCTCAACCACAGGCGTATCGTTCACGGCATTCACCGTAACTTTGACCGTCGCTTCGTCAGTCAGCGCACCATCGGTGACGGTGTAAGTGATCTCAGCGTCGCCATTGAAGTTCTCAGTTGGCGTAAATACAAGCTTGCCGTCAATAATCTCGACTTGACCTTGGTCACTCAGCACAGACGCCGATTCGATGCTTAACGCATCGCCATCGATGTCAGTGTCGTTTGGCAGTACATCAATCGTTACTGAGGTATCTTCCTCTGTAATTGTTGCGTCATTAAGGGCAATAGGCGCATCGTTAACTGAGTTTACTGTTACCGAGACTTGAGCTTCATCCTCTAGCTCACCATCTGAGATAGTGTAGCTAATAGTTGCATTACCGTTGAAGTTTTCAGCCGGAGTGAAAACAAGCTTACCATCGACAATCTCAACGATACCTTGTTCTTCTGATACAGAAGCAGAAGTAATGGATAAATCGTCACCTTCAATGTCACTGTCGTTAGCGAGCACATCAATTACAACCTGGGAATCTTCGTCAGTTTGAATCGCATCGTTAGTCGCTATTGGCGCGTCATTAACAGGCTTAATATCTAAATTAGCAGTGCCATTAATAACACCCCCATCGTCATCAATGATGTCATAGGAGAATGACACTTCAGTATCATCATCAGCTTCTGGTATATAAGTCCAAGATCCATCGTTGTTATCAATTAAAGTGCCATTCCCACTCTCAATAGTCACGTTTGTAACGATAAGAGTATCAGCATTGTCAATATCGACATTCGATAGTAATTCTTCGGTAGTTATCGTGATGGGATCGCTATCTTCTTCGATAGCGCTTAATGTCACTGGAGAATTAGTAAGCGGTTTATTTGAGCCATCTCCACTGGTTTCTATATTTGTTGCGAAAAAGTCATTTAAGGTCAACGCTTGTGTTTCAGATAAACCGAGGGATTCCAAGCCAATAGTTTCAAAATTTGTTGAGGCCAGTACTTCAGTGCCATCCCGTGCAATCGTGGCACTATTTTGTAAACTTGAACCACTGTTTTCACCCGCAGCTGGCGCGAGTTCTTCATCAACTATAGAAGGGTCTTGACCTTTCTCAATAGCACCAATAATTCGTGCCACATCATCAGAAATATCTTTTGAGCCTTGCTCTTCAGTTAGTTGAATGTTCAAATTTAGAGGTGCAGCATCTGTCGTTGCCACTACCACTTCACCTGGTAGGGGCTGTTGTCCTTCTGTTAGGACTCTCAGCTCCCCATCTAAACCTATTACGACGACTTGATTACCGAGTGACACTAACGCTGTACGATCCATATAAATCTTAACCCTAAATAACTGTCAAGTTTTTGACTAACAATACTAATTTGCTATATATTGCCTGATTATATAGTGCAATAACAGCACTTTGATGCTCAATTAAGTAATTATGCGTCATACATCAATAGGAATCTAGGTGCATATTTATCTTGTTTTAATAAAAGCCACTCAACTCTTGTTAAACATCAATTTCACTTTAAAATCGGGATCCTTATTCAAAATTTAGACCCGCCAAATGAACTGATTTATCAAGAATGAAACAAATGAACAATGAATCAACAGGTTACTTCATCGTGTATTAATGTTATTGTGCGCTAAATTATTGACGCCCTTATAGGTATCCCACTTATAAGCCCTCTCACCTCGAGAAATTTTATTATTATCTAGGAGAATCACAGTGAAGTGGACTCGTGCCAACGCCTTTTGCATTGGTGTGTTCGCAGCTAGTCATGCTTTTGGGCAAACACTAGAGCAAGCGGTTGAAAACACATTAAAAACCAATCCTGACATCAAAAGTGCGTTCAATGAATTCGTTAGCAAGCAGTATGTGAATGAAGCATCTGGCGGTGCTTACCTCCCATCCGTAGATTTAGACGCCGGTATCGGTTATGAAGGCATTAACCCAGCAGAAGCAGGGCGAGATTCAACGGATCTGACAAGAAAAGAAGCCACCGTGACACTAACCCAGCTGATATGGGACGGTTCTGCGACACTTAACGATATGGATCGAACAGCAGCTGACGCAGAATCAGTTCGTTATCAACTGCTCGCTGATGCTCAAGACACGGCACTCGAAGTGGCAAAGGTTTACTTAGATTCAGTAAAAGCTTATGAAATTCTTACACTTTCAGAAAACAACTTGAAGGTTCATAAGAAGATCTACGAAGACATTAAAAAGCGAGTTAACTCAGGACTTGGGTCTACCGCTGACCTAACTCAAGTAGAAGCTCGTTTAGCAAAAGCTCACGGTAACTTGGTGGCGGCTCAGAACAACTTATATGACAGCCACACCACGTTTACACGCCTTGTCGGACAGTCCCCACAAGGATTGATTTTTCCGCGAGCGGACCAGAACTTTATTCCCTACACCATAGATGAAGCAATTGACTTGGCATTTGAATCGCATCCAGTAATCAAAATTTCGATGGCAGATGTAGACTCAGCTAAGTTCCAATATAAGCAATCTAAGGGAACTTACTATCCAACGATATCTGTAGAAGCGGCTCAAACGTGGCGTGATGATGCAAGCGGTATCGAAGGAAGCAGTGATGAAACGACAGCGATGCTGCGTATGCGTTACAACCTCTTTAATGGTGGTAGTGATGTCGCCAATGCTGAAAACTTTGCCTATCAACTAAACAAAGCCAAAGATTTACGAGAACGCGCATACCGCAGCGTTGAAGAAGGGCTTCGTCTATCATGGAGCGCGTTAGATTTAACGCTTCAGCAAAAAGAGTTTCTGGCGGATCACGTAGATTCGGCATCTGAAACTGTTATCGCCTACGAGAAACAGTATCGCATCGGTAAACGAACCCTTTTGGATTTGTTAAATACTGAAAACGAGTTATTTGAAGCGAGAAAAAACTACTTGGATGCTCGATATTCAGAGCAATACGCGAAATACCGTGTAATGAATGCGACCGGCCAATTGTTAAATGCCTTGCGAGTCGATGTGCCTACGGAATGGAATGAAAAGGTGGAGTACTAATCATGAAACCAATGAAAATTCTATTTGCATTAAGCCTTCTCGCCGTTACTCAACAGGTTGTTGCTGAAGACGAGTATGACTATCGACCTGTACCAAGTGCAGAGCAAATCGCTGACCTTCAAGATGAAGATAACGATGGCGTCATCAACGCTCGAGATATGTGCCCTGGAACACCGGAAGGCTCAGAAGTCGACAATGACGGTTGCGGCGAATACATTAAAGCATCAGATAACATGCAAGTGAGAATACTTTTTGCCAATGATTCTGATGAAATCAATCCCGTGTTCAGAAGACAAGTACGTGAACTGTCCGATTTTTTAAAAGAATACCCTACTACGTCGATCGAACTGCACGGCTACGCGAGTAAAGTTGGTGGCTCTCAGCACAACCAAGATCTATCAGAGAGACGAGCACGCAATGTCCGTGAGGCGCTATTGAGCTACAACATCGAACCGAGCAGAGTTCGTATTGTTGGCTTTGGAGATACTCACCTAGCGCAACAAGGTACCGATGAAGTCAGCCACGCTTTAAACCGCCGAGTAACTGCTTCTGTCGTTGGTTATAAAGGCGAGATTAAAAAAGAGTGGACAATATTCACTACCCTCCCTGAAAGGTAAAAATATCTGTATTAATGTTTGTTCAAACAAGCATTAATAAACCTAGAATGACATAAGAAAAGGAGCTTCGGCTCCTTTATTTTTACTCATTGCAATAACCGTATTATGCTTTAGGAATCGGCACTTTAGTGTTACCCTAGCGGCGTCATAACAACGAGAGTTTTGAAATGAGCAAACTTACATCAGATATCCAAGCAAACCTTGACCTTTTTGTTGCAGAAACAAAAGAAAACCAACTGGTTTGGGGTTTACGCAATGAAGAAGGTTGGCTATCTTGCGATTCAACTGAATTCGAAAACAGTGAAGTCATGCCTTTCTGGTCTTCTAAAGAAGATGCAGAAGCGCACAATGTTGAAGAATGGGCTGACTTCACTGTACTAGAAATCCCACTAGATATCTTTGTTGAAGATTGGCTTTTAACTCTTGCAGAAGATGGTGTTCTTGTTGGTACTAACTGGAACGATCAGCTAGAAGGCAAAGAAATGGAGCCTCAAGATCTAGCAAAGCTTTACATTGCATAACGACTTCTAGACCTCAACTTTATGTTGGGGTCTTTCTTTTTATGCTCTTTTTTGATATGTCGACCAAGTGCATAGTTTTCCTATTCTTTTTCTTCGTACACCCAAATCAATCACAACGCTGATCAATTAATAGCGTTATGATTCTCCAATTCCAAAGCAACAAAAGAACATAAGGCACGTTTAAATATGCGCACGCTCTATCCTTTGCTTGCGTCACTCTTACTCGCCCCGGTATATGCTAGTGACACTCAAGATATTGAGCCAGAACAAAATATCACGCAGTGGCACGCCGTTTATCAAACCACATTGAGAAGTAATCCTGACTCAGCATTAAGCATGCTTCAAGATCGATACCACACCGCGAAATCGCACAGCGAAAAACTCTACGTCAGCGGGCTGATTTATGAATACATGTCGAACATAAAGCAGCCGTACTATGGAAGCAGCCAAGTTCTCAACAATAACTTTGCTCAGTTAGAGTCAGAGTACATTCTTGCCTTAAATGAACGTAAGCATGGTAGTTATGACGCCTCAGTAAATAGCTTTTCTTCATTGCGACAAAAAATGAAGCAGACTTCAGATTCTGAAGGCAAAGCTTTGATGAACTATCAGCTCTGTTATACCTTGAATCAACAAGGTCGTTATCACAAAGCAAACTTTTATTGCTCGTCGTTAGAAAGCCATCTAAGTCAACAACACCAAGAAAACTTCCCTATTGATCTCGCGTTACGTGTGGTAGCGAACAATTATAACTATCGTGGTGACTATGAAAAAGCGCTGAGCCTTTATCGAAAGCTGCTGGCCAACATGTCTGCTCAAACCGATCCTTCTGGCATTTATAATGACGTCGGAAATTTACTTGCAGAGCTTGGGCAGTTTGAACAATCAGAACAATATCTCATCCAAGCCCTACTCGCTCGTCAAGATGAAGGGACACCACTCAAAGTCGCCCAAGTCGAACATAGCCTTGGGGCAATGTATAAGAAATCCAAAGAATTCGATAAAGCCATCAATCATTATCAAAATGCATTAACAATACTCAACCAGCTCCACTACCCATATGGTCAAGGGTTAAGCTACTTAGGGCTGTCTGCGGTTTTAGCAGAAAGTGGGCAACTGGATACCGCAGTAGATTACATTAGAAAAGCTTTAGACATTGCTGAAACGTATGAAAATACGCACCTCGAAACGGAAGGACATTTAGCTGCTGGGTTCGCGTATTTGAAAAACCATGCTACTGAAAAATCGATTGCACATGGCAAAGTCGCGTTAACACTAGCGATCAATAACTCTAGGCCATTATTACAGGCACAAGCTCAATTACTCCTTTCCAAAGCGTACCAAGCCCAAGGTGATTATAAACTGGCATTAGAGCACCACGAAGCCTATTCAACCATTGAATTGGCCAACCGAGACGCTAGCAATATTAAAGCATTAGAGGCATTAGACCTCACAAAGAAAGAGTACGAATATGATCTTCAAGTCGCTCGGTTGAATAATGAAAAAAGCTTAAATCAGAATCAATTTGAGAAGCTTACCGATCAAAAGCGCACTTATAATTTTGTGGTTTCCTGTTTGTTGGTCTTGCTCATTCTGGCATTGATACTTCAGCGACAAACACGACAAAAAGCCAAAATAGATAGTCTAACATGTGCGTTGAATAGAGCGGCAATTATAGAGACCATCAAAGGTCAAACCTCCAAAGCGGACGAAGACTTCCGCTATGTTTTAGCATTAATCGACCTTGATGACTTTAAGACGATAAATGATCAATACGGTCATCCGACTGGCGACTTGGTGTTACAGCAAGTTTGCCAAGTGCTTAAAGCTAAGCTCAATAAGGGAGAGTATATCGGCCGTTTGGGTGGAGAAGAGTTTATCTTATTATTGAAAAACGTCGATGAAATTGACGTTCCTTTCCGGGTGCAAAGCCTACACAAAACGATTTCAGAGAAGCGCGTACGCACGGTAAATAATAGTGATCTGAGTGTAACTGCTAGCTTGGCCTATCTATCAACATCAATGCCGCTTACCAACTTTGATGAACTTTATTCGATACTAGACCAAGCTTTATACCAGGCTAAAAAGCAGGGAAAAAACATCATTATAGACGCATACGATGAGCCAATTAGCCTAAGTTCTGACTATGTTAGCCAGTAAAGCAAGGCACGACTAAACGTCAGCAGCCTGCTTGTTCACAAGAGACTGCATTACGGTCTCTTTATTGTTTAGGTAATCATCTAAGCCAGCTTTGCGCAAATCGCACGATGGGCAATCACCGCAACCATCGCCAATGACCCCGTTGTAGCAGGTCAACGTATTTTCACGAACCAGTTGCAACGCGTCATATTGATCAGCTAACGCCCACGTTTCTGCTTTATTTAGCCACATTAGCGGTGTTTTGATCGTCAGGTTACGGTCCATCCCTTGCACCAAAGCCGTGTTCATTGCTTGCACAAAATCGTCACGACAATCTGGATAACCACTAAAGTCGGTTTCACACACGCCAGTAATTACGGTTTCAGCCCCAATTTGGTAGGCGTAGATTCCTGCGAGCGTTAAAAATAGGATGTTCCGGCCAGGAACAAAAGAGTTTGGTAGGCCGTTTTCTTGCAATTCGTGTGAGACAGGAATGTCATCACGCGTGAGAGAGCTAATCGCAAGTTCGTTTAAAAGGCCAACATCCATCACTTTATGCGCTTTGACGCCAAGATCCTTTGCGATCTTTTGTGCCACTTCTATCTCTAACTTGTGGCGCTGACCATAATCAAAAGTAATGGCATGAACTTCATCAAACTCTTTAAGTGCTTGAACCAGACAAGTCGTGGAATCCTGACCACCACTAAAAACAACAACGGCTTTTTTCATTTCTCTCTCCGCTCTTAAGCAATACTTAAGTATTTATGAGTTTGAACAGACAAACGCCAATTGCGAGCAATGCACGTTTCAATACACAATTGCGTTGCACGAGGCTTTTGGCTAATAGGCTGCAATGCAATGACAGTCTCAACCGCGACATTCGCATTTGCCAATAGCTCATCAAGGTGGTCGATGTCTTTTTGCGTACCAACTGGGTGCTTAATCTCATTCGCACGCTCTAACGCGCTATTGAGAACTGGCAGTTTACCCTTCATCGCCACTTTTGGTGACACGGTCACCCATGTATTTTCTGACGTGATGACTTCTGATGTGCCACTCGTTTCGATTTGGCATTGGCAACCCATATCCTCAAACGCCTTTGTTAAAGGGCGTAGATCATAAATACAAGGCTCCCCACCAGTAATCACGATATGTTTAGCATTAAAGCCTTGCAGTTGATATTGCTCTACGATGTTCTCGGCAGATGCGACGCACCATGTCGGAGAATCTTCCGTCTTCACCAAAATATCACCAATTTGACGTTGGTCATTTTCATCTGCATACCACGTTTGTTTGGTATCGCACCATGAGCAACCAACCGGACACTCTTGAAGGCGAACAAAAACAGCAGGAACTCCAGTGAAAACCCCTTCCCCTTGGATGGTTTCAAACATCTCATTTAGCTTATACAACGTAGAACTCACTCAACTCATAATACTTCGAGGCGAAGACCTTAATGGACACACGTGTCTAGGTCAATTTAAACCAAAAATTAATTGTTAAAATAGACCATTTTGTAGTTTCATAGTCGTGGTGAGCGTAGGTTTCTGGTTAGCGTTATACCAGACCTTATTCACTTACAGTTCCCAAAAACTTTAAGGTAAGAAATGATGTATAAACTGATCGCATTAGATATGGATGGCACACTGCTCAATAGTGATAAAGCAATCTCTGAAGAAAACAAACAAGCGATCGCAAAGGCTCGCGAAGCAGGCGTTACTGTCGTTCTCGCTTCTGGTCGCCCATTAGAAGGAATGCAAGGCAAGCTCGACGAACTGAATATCCATTCCGATAAAGATTTTGTCCTTTTCTACAATGGCTCTATGGTTAAGAACGTAGGAACAAATGAAATCATCCACCAGCAAATCATTGATGGTAAGGCAGCTAAATTAGTCGCTCGTAAAGCGAAAGAATTAGGCGCTTATGTGCACGCATTCAGCCAAGTACATGGCTTGATCACCAATGAGAAAAACCCATACACTGACATCGAAGCCAACATTAATGGCTTAAATGTAACAGAGATTAATTTTGAATCGCTAGAAGATGATCATCCAATCATCAAAGCAATGATGGTTGCCGAGCCAAGTAAGTTAACTGAGGTCATCGCAGCGCTTCCGTCTGAAATGCGTGAAGAGTTTACGGTGGTTCAAAGCGCTCCGTTCTTCCTGGAATTTCTTAACCCAGCGAGCAACAAAGGTATTGGTGTTGCTGCAATTGCTGAGTATCTAGGTATTCAACCGGAAGAAGTGATCTGTATGGGTGATGCTGAAAATGACCACCACATGCTGAAGTACGCTGGCCTTGGTATCGCGATGGGAAATGCGATGGAAGAGACCAAACAAATCGCTGATTACATTACGGTAAGTAATGATGAACACGGTGTCGCTAAAGCGATTGAAAAATTCGTCCTTAACGCTTAATTCTCTCCGCCGCTATTGCGTCAACGTTATTACCTTTAACTCAGCCATGGCGTCAGATATACGCAAAGCCACATTGTTGAGCTACTCAACGTACAAAAAAGCCTTGCTGTAAAGCAAGGCTTTCTTTTTACTCGTATGCCTGAGAAAGAAAGCATACAACCATCAATCTAGCACTGTTTCTCTCTGTTGTTTTTCATGAATCAGCTTTCTTGCAAGCAAGATAAACAGCAACATCAACAATGGATAATGCAACGTCGACAATACCAATGACCACAAACCACTAAACGAGACAACAGAGCTTGAGTACAAATAAAGTTGCTCAACGAATACCAACGCAAGCGTTACAAAAATCATCTGACGAGAATCCAAATGCACTTTTGACTCTCTAAACGTCATAACCAATGCTGATGCCGTAATTAAAATAGCCAACCAACGACCAAACACAGGTAATGGCCAGATAACAGAGATGACCGCCGTTACCGCAGTCATAATGAACCAGACGCCTTTTGAGCTCAGCACTTGATCAACATTCACGTCTTGATTTGTTTCCAATCGCAGAACATGCCAGGCCACCAAGCTTCCTAACAGCGCACCAAACAACATATCTAAGAAAAAGGCGCTACCAAGGAAAAACTTACATAACATAATAGTAAGCGTGATGAGCATCATGACAGCGGTCGTACCATTAAAACCGAAATAATGCGTTCTCTGAAATAAAAAGGTTAAAACACAAAACCAAACAGCAATAGGCAAACTTGGAAAACTAAATCCAAAGCTGTGTGTTAACTCCATCATTGGTATATAGACATGCGGGCGAGGAAGCGCAAAACCCTGTTGAGCTACAAGTACCATCAGGGACGTCGCGCTAATAGCGAAAAAGAGTCGGAATACAAATCGACTACCAAAACGCATCATTACTAACGGAAATAGAAAAAGCAGTATCGTAGGTTCTGTCAGTTCTATAACAAGATTTGAGATCTGATTCGCTACCTCGAAACTCGTTCCTGATAATGCCCCTACCCAGCTTTGTAAGTCTTTCATCCACCTCAATTCAATCTGACGAAATGAAGGCGCGGATTCGATCAACTGAGTCACATAAGATGCGGACTGCTGAGTAGCTTGTTCAAAAAACTGAATGGCTTGTGGCCATTGAGCGGGATAGCGGTACAAAAATGATGGCAGCTCGGATGGTCCAAGTAACATTGCAGATGCGATTTCTACTCCGTAGTGAGGAGCAAACCAAATAGGTAACTCATTCCCACCTAAGGAATTGTTCATCGAAAAAGCAATAATCTCAGAATCTGATATGCAATCGTAATAAACCGCGGTGTCAGTTCTGCCAAGTTCCTCCCCAACCGTGACCACTAAACCCGTTTCTTCCCACGTTTCTCTTTGCGCAGCAACTTGGGGGGATTCTCCATCAATAATTGTCCCACCTGGTAGAGAAATCTTATCCGTCAATATTTCATGAACTAGCACTAACTTGTCGTCAGCACGAACAACGCAGAGCGCCCCTTTTACTTCGCTCGCGGCAGCTTTAGCCGTAGAGATTGGTGAAACAGGTAACAAAATAAAACAAAGGATGAGTAATAACAGCTGTCTCAACACAAAATATGACCTTAAGTAAACATTATGATAACCAATGAATAATGGCAGTTAATCTTATCTTTTTCGATAAAAATTAAGTAACGAGTTATGCCAAACAACGTTGATCGAATAAAGCATGATCTTGAAGCTCATTGGAGAGTAATTTAATGCAAACCTGACAAAAATCAGACAAAACATGAAATGTTGATCGCAATTCTGCCAGTTATATGAAGGTAGCGTCAGGATAAAGTCATACACATTTTATGGGTTCTCAAAGTTGGAACAATAAAAAAGGGCTTATTATTCGAAAACAATAAACCCTGCTTATGATAACTATGCGCTGTTCGTTGAAACCAAGAATGAATTCTACCTCAAGTCACCGACGAATCAGCTTTTGAATGCTTGATGGTTAGTTAGACTTGCAATGTGCGTCGCGAACTTCTTGCCAAACACCCCAAGGTCCAGAGTCTGCTGGGTTATCGCCTTGAGTCCACCACTGCGCCTGCCACACTTTGCCATTCCAAGTAACGTTATCCCCTTTGAGATACACCGTACTCGCTTGCCATTCTGCTGCGCAGTTATCTGTTGGAGGCGTTGTCACTGTTTTCGCTTGAGCCGACACTAGCGCCTGATATTGTGTACTGGTCTTATCAACGTTGAAGTTCAAAGCAACTCTTGCTTCTCCCGCCTGAGCTGCTCCAAATTCGACATCGACACGACAACTTGCATTCATTGCTAACGTCGCCTGAGAACACTGATCATTAGCAATAACGGCAGCATCAGCAACGCCAGAAGCAAACGCGCGAACGTTTTCTACAGTGAACGTCGTGTTACCTGAATTTTTGATAACAAAACTATGTTGCTGCAACTCGCCAACATTAAATGATGCCAATGTCTGTTCGGTGGTATACCCAACAGAAACATTCTCTTTCGGAGGTGTAGCCGTGCCAATGACACCATTAACAAAATTACGCATGGCGGCGATATCGCTATAAACACCATACATACCCGGACGAGCACAACCTATCCCCCAACTGACCACGCCAAGTTGAGTAATTACGCCACCACGATTAATAACGATTGGGCCACCGCTATCTCCCTGACAGGAATCTATCCCACCTTGAGGAATTCCCGCACAGAATGACACTTCTCCAACGGTTGTGTAATTGCCACCGGCTTGACGACAAGTCGTGTCTGACACGAGTGGAACGTCAACCTCTTGCAACCGAGATGGAGAGCTTCCTCCTTCAGAGGTTCTCCCTAAACCTGCGACTGTAAGCCAATCTCCGATGCTGGCGTATTGCGTTAGACTGCCATCGGCAATTTCAACCGCAGCAACACCTTGAGGTACAGAGTCTAACTTTAAGACTGCGAGATCGTGAGAAAGCGTTGCTCGGCGATATGCCGGGTGCATGTGGATTTCACTCACGTTAGATCGAACACCGTCAGTGCCATTGTAAACGACGCCACCGATTTTAACCGCAATCTGATTCGGTGAATCACCCTCGACACAGTGGGCCGCAGTCAGGACATAGCCATTCCCAATATAGCTGGCACCACAATATGATCGGTTACCATAACGGCTAACAATTTGGGTGTAGAATCTCCACTCACTAGGATCAGCAGTGATGCCGCCTACGATCTGGGGTTGTATAGTGTGATTTTGTGTCTGTGACAAATCATCAGCACTTGCGAACATTGGCAAAACAGCCAACGCAAGTAACGATTTTGTTAGTTTCAAAATATTGTCCTCTTGTTTTTGTAAGCACGATCCTCGTGCTACTAATAAACAAGCAGACAAAAACGCCAATACCAATGTGGGCGCATATTAATTTACTAACATTGCGAGCAACTTATAGAGAAAAGTCTATTGACGAACTGAATGATTTCAATTCGCTAGAATGTGTATCACAATATTAAAATTAAGCATGGTCATTAGCTCAACGGCTTTCTTAGATAGTGAATATGGTGTGCAAACCCTTGTTTTTCATACAAAGAGATTGCACCCTGGTTAAAGTGCCATACTTCAACAAACATCTGTTTTGCACCGTAATCAGAGAACGTTGACTCAATTTTGTTAATCAATGCCTGAGCTGTGCCTTGTTTCCTAAACTCAGGTAACACATAGAGCTCATCCACACTTCCCATCATAACCGGCTGACTGACGGTAGAAACAAGTTCACAGAAATGACCAGAGATAAAACCAATCATTTCATCTCCTTGTTTTGCTACATAAACAAGACATTCAGGATCATCAATGTATCGAGCAATACTTTTTTCTTGCTCTATCTCCTCTGCAGTTTTGAACAGCTCAGGAGATTGAAGATGATGCTCATCATGCAGCTCAAACATAAGGTCGTTGAGCGACTCAAGGTCGCTAAAACACGCAGATTTAATTACAAACGTGGTCATACAAAGGGTCACTAAAAATTGAATGGCTGTAGTTTGTGAGGAAAATGCCGTATTGGCAAGTCACAAAATTGCCTGCACGAGACGTTTACGCTATCTACAAACAAAAAAGCCCCTGCACTTAATAAGCGTACAGAGGCAGAACCAACCTACAGAGTTCGAGGATCAGGGGTTAGCTAGAATTGAGTTTTAATTAGCGTCTTAACACTCGTTCAATTTCGTTCAAGCTACTTGGGTCATCAATCGTTGACGGAACGGTGTATTTTTCACCATCGGCTATTTGACGTATGGTTCGGCGCAGAATTTTACCCGAACGTGTTTTCGGTAAGCGATCCACAACCAATGCATGCTTAAAGCAGGCAACCGCACCGATCTCACTACGTACCTTGCCAACAAGCTCACCTTCAAGATCAAGCTCGTCCACTTTGACACCATCTTTAAGCACAACAAAACCAAGTGGTAACTGCCCTTTTAGATCATCGTGGATACCCACGACCGCACATTCCGCAATCGCTGGGTGGCCACCGACAATTTCTTCCATTTCGCCTGTCGATAAACGATGCCCCGCGACATTAATCACGTCATCAATACGTCCCATAATGAATAGGTAACCGTCTTCATCCAGATAGCCACCATCACCTGACACATAGTAGCCAGGGAATTGGCTGAGATAACCGGTTTCAAAACGGTCATGGTTACGCCAAACCGTTGGCAGACAACTCGGTGGCAGCGGACGTTTTAATGCGACAAAGCCTTGTTGGTTAGGCCCGACCGACTCTCCAAGTTCATTCAGAATCTCGACCTGATAACCCGGAATTGGCTTCGTCGAAGAACCCGCTTTAACTGGCATCATTTCAACACCTGTTGGGTTGCCCGCGATAGCCCAACCCGTTTCCGTTTGCCACCAGTGGTCAATAACGGGTTTGTCTGCTTTGCTCTGAACCCATTCCAGTGTTGGAGGGTCAAGGCGTTCTCCTGCCATAAAGATGGTTTTCAATTTAGAGAGATCATACTGTTTTAAAAACTCACCTTCTGGGTCTTCTTTCTTGATCGCACGGAATGCTGTCGGGGCAGAGAACAACGCATCTACTTTGTATTCGTCACACACTCGCCAGAACGCGCCAGGATCCGGTGTTCGGACGGGCTTGCCTTCGAATAGGATTGTTGTGCAACCGTGAATCAGTGGCGCGTAAACAATGTAAGAGTGCCCTACTACCCAACCAACATCAGATGCCGCCCAAAATACGCCATCTTGAGGAATGTTGTAGATTGCGCTCATAGAGTACTTCATCGCGACGGCATGGCCACCGTTGTCACGCACAACGCCTTTTGGCTTACCTGTCGTACCCGAAGTATAAAGAATGTAGAGTGGATCGGTTGCCAACACCGGAACACAACCGTGTGGCAACGCTTGGTTGTACTCTTGCTGCCAATCCAGATCTCTTTCTTGGTTTAGATCGGCTTCGCACTCAGGACGCTGGAATATAAATACTTTTTCAGGCTTCCATCGGCTGTCCATAATGGCCTTGTCTACCATTGGCTTATATGGAATAACTTTGTTGATCTCAATCCCACATGACGCCGTCATGATGACTTTCGGCTCTGCATCTTCAATTCGTACAGCAAGCTCATTAGGTGCAAAACCACCGAATACAACGGAGTGAATCGCCCCCAAACGCGCGCAGGCTAGCATCGCCATTGCGGCTTCTGGAATCATCGGCATGTAAATAACGACTCGGTCGCCTTTTTCAACGCCTTGGGCAGACAGCATGCCGGCAATTTTTGCCACTTGGTCACGCAGGTTACTATAGGTATACGTGGTTTTATTGCCGGTTACTGGCGAGTCATAAATGAGTGCCGTATTATCACCGCGTCCTTGCTCGCAATGGTAATCCAATGCTAACCAGCACGTATTCATTACTCCATCTGGGAACCAACGTTCGATGCCGTTCTCATCAGATTTCAAGATGGTTTTAGGAGATTCGAACCAATCGATATTCTCCGCTTGAGCGCGCCAAAAACTCTCCGGTTCATTCTTCGCCCATAAGTATTCTTTTTCGTATGAAGACATATTGCTTCCTCCAGTATGTCCTGACATTGCTCTCGTTCTATTCAAAGACCGTTCTTTTCACTCAAAGACATCAGAGGGTACACGCACAAATCCCTCCATTAGTATTCTCGCACTTCGGCTCATGATGGCTTTTTGTACCACCCAGCCCTGTTCAGCTTGCTTCGCTTGTGCTCCAACTTTTAACGTTCCTGAGGGGTGGCCAAAAGTCACTGACTCTTTTTCACCGCCACCAGCAGCCAAGTTAACCAACGTACCCGGTACACACGCCGCTGAAGCGATAGCAACGGCTGCTGTTCCCATCATTGCATGGTGAAGTTTGCCCATCGACAGCGCGCGAACGAGCACATCAATATCCGACTCATTAACGGCTTTACCACTTGAAGACAGGTAACTTTTCGGTTTAGAAACAAACGCTATTTTCGGCGTATGTTGACGTGTTTGAGCTTCTTCTAAATCAGAAATCAGGCCCATTTTTAACGCGCCATGTGCACGGATGGATTCGAACATCGCTAATGCTGTGTCATCGTTGTTGATATCGTCTTGCAGCTCGGTGCCCTGATATCCAATCGATTCAGCATCAATAAAAATGGTTGGTATGCCCGCGTTAATAAAGGTCGCGTTGAACGTACCCACATCCGGCACCACTAAATCATCAACTAAGTTGCCTGTTGGGAACATGCTGCCCTCGCCATCAGAAGGGTCAACGAAATCGACTTGAATCTCAGCGGCTGGAAACGTCACGCCATCAAGCTCAAACTCGCCGGTTTCTTGGACGAAACCATTAACAATTGGAACGTGAATAAAGATGGTTTTGCTGATGTTCACCTGCCAAACACGCACCGTCACAATGCCATTTTCTGGAATGCGATCTTGTGGAATCAGCCCAGCATGAATGGCGAAGGGACCAACTGCCGCAGACAAGTTGCCGCAGTTACCACTCCAATCGACGAATGGTTTGTCGATCGACACTTGTCCAAACAAGTAGTCAACATCGTGATCTGCTCGGCTACTGCGAGAAACAATCACTGTTTTACTGGTGCTGGAGGTCGCACCACCCATGCCATCAATTTGCTTCGCGTAAGGATCCGGGCTGCCGATAACACGTAACAACAGCTTGTCACGCGCGGCTCCAGCCACTTGCGCTTCTTGAGGCAAATCCTCTAGGTTGAAAAAGACACCTTTACTCGTGCCGCCACGCATGTACGTCGCGGGCACTTTTATTTGGCTTGTTTGATTCGGAGTATTATTTGACATACGCACTCCTTATTGCGCCAAGAAATCTTGCGCAAAACGCTGCAGAACACCGCCCGCGTTGTACACATGAACTTCGTCAGCGGTGTCTAGGCGGCAGGTAACAGGAACGTCAACTTTATCGCCGTTGCTACGCGTGATAACCAAGGCCAGATCCGCACCCGGTTTAATCTCGCCAACTACGTCGTAAAGTTCCGTACCATCCAGTTCTAACGTATTACGGTTTACACCTGGTTTGAATTGCAACGGCAGTACGCCCATGCCAACCAAGTTAGTACGGTGAATACGCTCAAAGCCTTCAGCAACAATGGCTTCTACGCCTGCCAAACGAACACCTTTTGCTGCCCAGTCACGAGATGAACCCTGACCGTAATCCGCGCCGGCGACAACAATCAATGGTTGTTTACGATTCATGTAGGTTTCAATCGCTTCCCACATGCGTACAACCTGGCCTTCTGGTTCGATTCGCGCCAGAGAACCCTGAACGACTTCACCGTTCTCTTTCACCATTTCGTTAAATAGTTTCGGGTTAGCAAAGGTCGCACGTTGCGCCGTTAAGTGATCGCCACGGTGAGTCGCATAAGAGTTGAAGTCCTCTTCCGGAACGCCCATTTTGGCAAGGTATTCACCCGCAGCACTGCTCGCCATGATCGCGTTGGATGGTGACAGGTGGTCAGTCGTGATGTTGTCGCCCAGAATCGCTAATGGACGCATGCCAGACAGTGTTCTTTCACCCGCCAGCGCACCTTCCCCTTCTTTTTGCCAATAGGGAGGACGGCGAATGTAGGTACTCATCGGACGCCAGTCGTAAAGCGGACTAGAGCTTTTCTCTGCGTCATCCAGCTTAAACATCTGAATGTAAACTTGCTTAAACTGCTCAGGTTTAACATGATTACCGACAACAGCATCGATCTCTTCGTCACTTGGCCACAAATCATTTAAGTAAATTGGTTTACCGTTTTGGTCAATACCCAGAGTATCGCGCTCGATATCAAAACGAATGGTACCCGCTAACGCATAAGCAACAACCAATGGTGGTGATGCTAAAAAGGCTTGTTTCGCGTATGGATGGATTCGGCCATCGAAGTTGCGGTTACCAGACAGAACGGCTGTCGCATATAAATCGCGATCAATGATCTCTTGCTGGATTTTTGGATCCAACGCGCCACTCATACCGTTACAAGTGGTACATGCGTAACCGACGATACCAAAGCCAAGCTTTTCTAACTCTGGTAATAAGCCCGCTTCTTCCAGGTAAAGACGCGCTACCTTAGAACCCGGAGCAAAAGACGATTTCACCCAAGGTTTACGTACAAGGCCGAGCTCGTTGGCTTTCTTCGCGACAAGGCCAGCCGCAACCACGTTTCTCGGGTTACTTGTGTTTGTACATGATGTGATAGCAGCAATGATAACTGCACCATCTGGCAACTCACCTTCTTTCTCTTCCCATGCACCAGAAATACCACGTTGTGCCAATTCAGAAGTTGGCAAACGGCGGTGCGGGTTTGAAGGGCCAGCCATGTTACGACTTACTGATGACAAATCGAACTCAAGTACGCGCTCATAAACCGCTGTATCTAGATCGTCAGCCCAAAGTCCGGTTTGCTTTGCGTACTTCTCAACTAAGTCAACTTGCTGTTCGTCACGACCAGTCAGTTTTAGGTAGTTGATGGTCTGCTCATCGATGTAGAACATACCCGCGGTTGCACCGTATTCTGGTGTCATATTGGAGATGGTTGCACGGTCACCAATTGTTAGGTCGCGAGCACCTTCACCAAAGAATTCAAGATATGAAGAGACCACACGCTCGTTACGTAGGAACTCAGTAATCGCGAGGACAATATCCGTTGCGGTAATGCCTGGTTGACGTTTACCCGTCAGTTTGACACCGACAATATCAGGTAAACGCATCATTGATGGTCGGCCAAGCATTACGGTTTCAGCTTCCAGACCACCAACACCGATCGCGATAACGCCCAATGCATCAACGTGCGGCGTGTGACTGTCCGTACCCACACAGGTATCTGGGTAGGCAATACCCTGCTTCGCTTGCACCACAGGAGACATTTTCTCCAAGTTGATTTGGTGCATGATGCCGTTACCCGCAGGAATCACACTGACGTTTTCAAACGCTGTTTTACACCACTCGATAAAGTGGAATCGGTCTTCATTACGGCGCTCTTCAATCGCGCGGTTTTTGTCGAAGGCATCAGGTTCAAAGCCCGCATGCTCAACCGCTAAAGAATGGTCAACGATCAATTGAGTCTCAACCACAGGGTTCACTTTTGCAGGATCGCCACCCTGATCCGAAATAGCATCGCGCAGACCCGCTAAATCGACTAGAGCAGTCTGACCAAGAATGTCATGACAAACAACACGTGCTGGATACCAAGGAAAATCAAGATCACGTTTACGTTCAATTAACTGTTTTAGGCTATCCGTCAATGTGTTCGGATCACAGCGACGGACCAGTTGCTCAGCTAGCACGCGGGAGGTGTAAGGGAGTTTTTCATAGGCTCCAGGAGAAATGGCATTGACGGCTTCGCGTGCATCAAAGTAATCCAGTTGAGTTCCCGGAAGCGGCTTACGATATTGGGTATTAATATTTGTGTTCATGGTTTGCTTCCATTCAGTCTGTACATCTTGCCTTCATCAACGTTTTTCCATTGCTCCAGAAACATCGTGATGAGAGGGGCTCCTTCCTCTGTCAGAGAGAGGTACAAAGGAAGGAGGTGGTCAACCAAAGCATATGTGCCCTGATTGACCTTCGCGCTAGCGATTCTCGATAGGTACCCATTCTTGATGATCTGGGCCCGTGTAATCAGCACTTGGGCGAATGATGCGGTTATTAGCACGTTGCTCATAAACGTGTGCAGCCCAACCAGTTAAACGGCTCATCACAAAAATTGGTGTGAACAGCTTGGTCGGAATATCCATAAAGTGGTACGCCGATGCATGGAAGAAGTCCGCATTACAGAACAAGCCTTTCTCACGCTTCATCACCGATTCAACACGCTCAGATACTGCGTATAAATGCGTGTCACCCACATGCTTCGACAATTCCTCAGACCAACGTTTGATCAGTGCGTTGCGAGGGTCGCTTTCTCGATAAATCGCATGACCAAAGCCCATGATCTTGTCTTTGTTGGCCAGCATTTTCATGATGTTCGCTTCCGCCTCGTCGGGCGTTTGCCAATCTTCAATCATTTCCATCGCCGCTTCGTTCGCACCGCCGTGAAGTGGTCCACGAAGCGTACCGATTGCTGCCGTGATACAAGAATGGATGTCTGACAACGTTGATGCACAAACGCGTGCTGCAAAAGTTGATGCGTTGAATTCATGCTCAGCGTAAAGGATTAAGGAACAGTGCATCACTTGCTTGTGTAGCGCTGATGGCTCTTTATCTGTAAGCAATCGCAAGAAGTAACCGCCGATGCAGTCTTCGGTTTGATCTTCTGTATCGATACGAACGCCATCATGACTAAAACGATACCAGTAGCAGATGATAGCTGGGAAAAGCGCCAGCATACGTTCCGTCGAATGCAATTGCTCATCGAAGCTCATTTCTTGCTCTAGGTTTCCTAACACAGAACAACCAGTGCGCATCACATCCATTGGGTGAGCAGTAGCAGGAATAAGCTCTAACGCTTGCTTAAGCTCAGTTGGTAAGCCGCGAAGGTTTAAGAGATGTGTCTTGTACGCATCCAGTTCTTTCTGAGTTGGTAAGTGACCGCGTAACAGAAGATGTGCAACTTCTTCAAATTGAGCATTATTGGCAAGGTCAGTAATATCGTAACCGCGATAAGTCAGACCGGTCCCCGTTTTTCCGACAGTACATAAAGCTGTGCTTCCAGCGCTTTGACCGCGTAGGCCTGCACCACCTAACTCTGCTTTTTTTTCTGCAGTTTGAGACATTGTTTGAACTCCTTTTCTGTCTGGCTTTGCCCTCTTTGGAGCGTTTTTTAGCCAGACGAATTTCACGTTATTGAATTAGATAAATTCCGATTATCTTTTCTTGGGCTTCCGTCTATCTTTTCTTTTCCAGCTATTTTCCTTCAGAGAATAGCTGGTCAAGTTTGTCTTCGTAATCGTGGTAGTTCAGGTGCTGATACAACTCTTTGCGTGTTTGCATTGAATCAACCAAAGCTTCCTGATTGCCCACTTCTAGCAAATGCTTGTAAACCGTTTCAGCGGCTTTGTTCATCGCACGGAACGCACTTAATGGGTAAAGCACCATATCGACTTTCGCTTTTGCAAGCTCGTCGCAGCCGTACAGTGGCGTTGCGCCGAACTCGGTAATATTCGCCAGAATAGGAACGTGCTTTCCAGTAGCTTGCTCAAGTGCGTTTGAGAACTGAAGGTACTGATCCAGCTTGGTCATCGCTTCTGGGAAGATCATGTCTGCGCCAGCTTCCACACACGCAATCGCACGCTCAATTGCACCGTCCATGCCTTCAACAGCTAGCGCGTCAGTACGAGCCATAATCACAAAGCTTTCATCATTGCGTGCGTCAACCGCGGCTTTTACGCGATCAACCATCTCTTGCTGGCTGACTATTGCTTTGTTCGGACGATGCCCACAACGTTTCTGTGCGACTTGGTCTTCCATATGAACCGCAGCAGCACCCGCCTTTTCCATTGCTTTGATCGTGCGAGCAATATTAAATGCGCCTCCAAAACCGGTGTCGATGTCGACCAATAGCGGTAAATCACACGCGTTAGTGATGCGATCAACATCGACCAGTACGTCGTTCAATGTTGTAATACCGAGATCCGGCAGTCCGTATGACGCGTTTGCAATACCGCCGCCAGACAAATAAATCGCTTGATGCCCCAAGTTTTTCGCCATCATGGCGCAGTAAGGGTTAATGGTGCCGACAATTTGCAGCGGATTGTTTTGTTCAATGGCGAGTCTGAACTTCGCTCCCGGTGTTAAGCTCATGACGAATTCCTTCTAGTCTTTGTCTAAACTTTCTGTATGTATAATTTGCGATTGGATGAGCTTTCGACTTCCTGAGATGTGTCTTCTCATCAGCATTTCTGCAAGCTCTTCATCGCGATTGCGAATGGCTTCCAGAATGAATTTGTGTTCAGTCAGCGCTTCATTTGGACGAGATTGCGCGCGCGGTGACTGATAGCGGTACATGCGTAACAAGTGGTAAAGCTCGTCGCACAGCAGAGAAATCAGCTTGCTATTTCGGCTTGCTTGGATGATGCGATAGTGAAAATCAAAATCTCCATGCTGATGGAAGTAAGAGGCTCCCTCCACTTGATCGATGTGCTTAGAATGTGTCGACAATAGCATTTCCAAGCTCAAGAGCTCTTCTTGCGTAATATGTCGCGCTGCTAACCTTGCCGCCATACCTTCTAGCGCTTCGCGAACCGCATAGAGTTCTATCAGCTTTTCTGGAGAAAAAGTGGTCACTCTAGCCCCGACATGAGGAATACGTTCAATGAGCCCTAGCCCCTCTAAACGCATTAATGCTTCACGCAAAGGGCCACGGCTGACTTGATATTTCTTCGCCAGTTCAGGCTCCGAGATTTTATGACCAGGCTTAACATCGCCATTCACAATGACTTCAATCAGTGTTTCTGTCAGTGTTTCTGACTTGGTGTGTTCTTTCTCAGAACCCAGTACTTTATAACGAGTTTTCAACTCAGAGTTCATACTCAGATACTCACGTTACCGACATCAAAATGTCTACAATTTCTTAACCTGAATATAAAGTAGTCGATCAAAGTGTCGACAATCAAGTAAATTGTCGACAATTTAGACTAAGGTCGTAATTTAAATCGACGAAAATCGTCTATTACGGGCTTAATGGAGGGATAATTGCGAAGGAAAAAATAAATTGTCGACACACAAACACCTCTTAACATAATGATATAAAAGAAAAATAATTAAGCCGTCGAACAATTAAGGATACAAAAGGCTATTCTTTAGGTGAAAATTGCTCTAAAACTTGCTGCGATGTCATCTTTTGTGAGGTGGGATTGAGGTCATAATACGCGGGCTTTTCATCGGTAAAGATCTCTAATGAGAGTTTGAAATCTGGATTGTCGAACAAACCAGCGGAGAGAATGTACTCGCCTGTCGGTAACAAATGATAGAAAAGGTTTGTGCCGCATTCGCCACAAAAACCTCTCACCGCCCAGTCAGACGATTGATAACGCTTTGGCTCGGCCCCCTTAAACGTTACGTTAGGACCACAATGCACAGCATGGAGTGCTCCACTCGACCATTTTCGACACATCGAGCAGTGGCATAGACTCACTTCATTCTTAGCATCTGCGATCACTTCAATAGCGCCGCACAAACATGTCCCTTTCATTCTCTGTTTCCTTATTCGTTTGATGTCATTCCATTATGACGCAATTGTTAGCACGCACGCGTGATGTGCAACCAATTTTTCAGCGTGAACTTTATGAACAAAATATCCGTTATGCTCAATATTCTCTTTATCGACGTTTTAAAGACATCAATTTAACACTTGATTAACCTTTGACACATCAGCATCCAGTTCGAGTTAAAAGCTGAAACAAAAATAAGACTCATCTAAAAATAGAGTCACCAACATAAGGAACGTGAACATGTTAAAGGTAATCAAACCAACGCTCGCCGCATCGATCATCGCAGCTTCATTTTCATTTAACGCTTTTGCTGCTGATGTAGAAAAAATGCATTTCTTGATCCCTGGAGGTGCCGGTGGCGGCTGGGACATGACCGCACGAGGTACAGGTGATGTGCTACTTAAATCAGACATCGTTGAGACGATATCTTTCCAAAACCTTTCTGGTGGCGGCGGCGGTAAAGCCATTGCGCACTTGATTGAAACGGCAGATCGCCAAGAAGATACGCTGATGGTGAATTCAACACCGATCGTCGTTCGCTCTCTAACAGGTATTTTCCCTCAATCCTTTAGAGATCTCACTCCCGTTGCAGCCACCATTGCGGATTACGGTGCCATCGTAGCCTCTGTTGATTCGCCATACAATTCTTGGGAAGACGTAGTAAAAGCATTTGAATCTAACCCTCGCAAAGTGAAAATTGCGGGTGGCTCTGCTCGTGGCTCGATGGACCACCTCGTCGTTGCCGCCGCATTTAAAGGCGAAGGATTTGATGCGCGTAAAGTTCGTTACATCGCTTACGATGCGGGCGGTAAAGCCATGGCAGCCCTTCTTTCAGGCGAAACTCAACTGCTCTCTACGGGCCTAGGTGAAGTACTGGAGATGTCAAAATCTGGTCAAGTCAAAGTGCTAGCGGTAACTGCACCAAAACGCCTAGAAGCCGCACCAAACATCCCTACGCTAACAGAATATGGTAACGAAACTGTCTTCGCTAACTGGCGTGGATTCTTTGCTGCACCAGGTACTAGCCAAGAAAAGCTGGATGAATGGAATGCAGCATTTACCAAAATGTACAACACTGACGAATGGCAAGTCGTCCGTGACCGCAATGGTTGGATAGACAACTACAAGGCGGACAAAGCGTTCTTCGCGTTCCTTGAAGAGCAAGAGCAGCAAATGGGTGACTTAATGCGCGAGTTAGGCTTCCTAAAGTAACAGTCGAACTGGGTCCCTCAGATACCAACCTCACCCAATAACGTGGGGTTGGTATTTCCCCAACTGTATTTGCACTCTAAGTTTCACCGTATATGGATATTGTCGACAATCGGCATGCACACTCCTTTGTTTATATACCCAAAGCAGCTCGACTAGCAGCGAAATGCTTAATTGTTAATGGTTTAGTTTATTCATTAACGTCCATATGCGGTCTTTTTTATTTTTTGTTAGGAGTTGAATATGTCTCGTTCAACCAACTTTTTCACCAAAGAATATTTGCTCTGTCGTGACCGTGTCGGCGCAATGATCTTTCTACTCTTCTGTCTTTGCTATGGTTATCAAACCTCGCAAATTCCATTGTTCCCTGGTGATGAATACGAACCGTTCACCGCACGTACTTTGCCAACCATCCTGACCTACGTTGGTGCAGGCCTTTCTTTGTTATTACTGGTAACAGGACAACCAGATAAACAAAGTGGCGCGGTGCTGACCTTTAATTGGAAGTTACTGATCGCTTTCTTGGTTTTGATGGCGCTTTACGGCGTGGGCCTGACTTACCTAGGCTTTGTGATAGCTACTGGCTTCTTTTTATTGGCTGGCTTTTATCTGCTGGGGGAAAGACGTAAACCCGTTCTGTTCGGCGCGTCGTTTCCATTCGTGATCGCGTTCTATTTATTACTCACTCAAGGTTTGGACATCTATCTCGAACCGGGTTTGATTTTCACCATCTGGTAGTCAAAGAAAGGACTGAATTATGTTAGATGGAATTCTACAAGGTTTATCCACTGCAGTAATGCCAATGAACATCCTGATGGTGATCGTTGGTTGTTTCGTCGGTACATTTATCGGCATGTTACCTGGGCTTGGGCCGATCTCAGCCATTGCTTTGATGATCCCAATTACTTATGGCCTAGAGCCCTCTTCTGGCCTTATTTTGATGGCGGGTGTTTATTACGGTGCGGTATTTGGTGGTTCTACATCGTCGATTTTAATTAACGCGCCGGGTTGTTCTTCAACCGTGGTGACAGCATTCGACGGCTACCCGATGGCTCAAAAAGGCCAAGCAGGTAAAGCATTAGCTTTGGCAGCTTATTCTTCTTTCACTGGCGGTACGCTATCTGCCATTATGTTGCTTGTCGCAGCACCAGCATTGGCTAGCGTTTCACTTAGCTTCCAATCGTCAGACTATTTTGCGTTGATGCTACTTGGGTTATCAGCAGTCGCGGCTTTTGCGGGGAAAGGTCAGGTCATCAAAGCGTGGATGATGACCATTCTTGGTTTGATGCTATCTACAGTTGGTATCGATAAAGGCGTAGGCGTTGAACGCTTTACCTTCGGTTTAACGGATTTAATGGATGGCTTTAGCTTCTTGTTGCTTGCAATGGCGACATTCGCACTGGGTGAGACGCTGATGGGCATTCTTAAACCATCAAAAGACACCAGCGATGAAGAACAGGAAAAGCTGAGTAACATTGGCTCAATGAAAGTGACGAAGGAAGAAATCAAAGATGTTGCGCCTGTTTCAATTCGCTCTTCAATATTAGGTTTCTTCACTGGCGTTCTTCCTGGCGCAGGAGCAACCATTGCTGCTTTTTTAAGCTATGGCATGGAGCGCAACCTCGCACCTAAAGAGAAAAAGGAAGAGTTCGGTAAAGGCAGTATCCGTGGTTTGGTCGCGCCAGAATCAGCGAACAATGCAGCCTCTAGTGGTTCATTTGTACCGCTGCTAACGCTTGGCATTCCGGGTTCTGGTACAACAGCAATAATGCTCGGTGCGCTGATCGCTTATGGTATTCAACCTGGTCCTCGCCTGTTTGTTGAGCACCCAGACGTGTTCTGGTCGGTGATCATTTCCATGTACTTCGGCAACATCGTACTCGTGATCCTGAACTTACCGTTGATTCCGTACATCTCAAAGCTTTTGGCGGTGCCTAGAACGGTACTTCTGCCGATGATTTTATTCTTCTCAATCACCGGAGTTTATTTGGTCTCATTCAATACCATGGATGTGTTCGTGATGCTGATTGTCGCTATGGCTGCCATTGCACTTCGACTCGCTAACTTCCCACTTGCGCCTTTATTGCTGGGTTTCATCCTTGGGGGATTAATGGAAGAGAACTTACGCCGCGCATTAATGATTTCAGACGGCGAATTGAGTTTCCTATGGGAGCGCCCTATTACCCTTACCTTTACTGTTTTAGCCGTATTGGTACTGGCAAGTCCACTAATCGTAAAGCTGATTCAAAAGTTTAAAGCACAGCCAGTGAGCGTTGAGCAGTAATAGCTGTCTCTTTCAACCTAGACAAAGCCATCCATCGCGATGGCTTTTCTTTCTCCTATCAAATCGTTCACTTATTAAGCAAAACAATATTGACAAGTCATCGCCTATATATAAGAGTAGTTGCATGAATACACACTTAGCGCAACTTAACCAACGAATTATCATCATTCCATAGGAATGGTGGGATATTTGATGCGCTCAATATTTATCGAACCCACCCATAGCGGTGGGTTTTCTGTCTCTACCGTATGGGAAATACTCTCTTGGAGGCGGTCACATGCAAAAAGTAGCGGTTTTTGGTAAGCCCGGCAGCGGAAAATCGACGATAAGTAAAGCAATCGCGTCTGCTACCGATCTCCCTCTTCATCAATTAGATTCCATAGTCTATAAACCAAACGGTGAGCCCGTTGAGCGTAACGTTTTTGATGAAGCACATAGCAATATACTTCACTCAGATCGTTGGATCATAGATGGTCTGGGGCCTATCAGCTCCTTTAATGCTCGTTTAGATGCAGCCGATACTCTCGTTTATATTGATCTACCATACTCCGTAAGCTATTGGTTTGTGACGAAACGTCTCCTTAAAGGACTATTCATTAAACCCGAAGGTTGGCCTGATGGCAGTTCGGTATTGAAAGGGACATTACAAAGCTACAAAGTTCTTCAGCAATGCCCTGCATTCTGGAATGATGACTTTATGTCTCGTCTCGAAGGGTACTCTCAAAGTAAAACCGTTCATGTCATCAAAAACGTCACAGAACTGAACAATTTTGTTTTAGAGCGGGTAAAGTAAACTTCATATCAGAACACTAGAGCATGTGGGATGGGCCATCTAAAGCTCTAACAATGAAAAAGAACATAACAAGGATTGTTTATGCTTTTAGAACTAGCGCTTTTATTCGTTGCCGGCGTAGTTGGTGGGATCATTAACTCCATTGCGGGAGGCGGAAGCTTTATTACTTTTCCGGCCCTATTGGCGGTTGGTGTGCCTCCAATTATGGCCAACGCAACAAATACTTATGCTTCATGTGCGGGGTACATTAGCGGAGCCGTTGGCTTCAGAGAAGAGATCATGAAGAACAAACAAGAACTGTTGTTCACAGTCTCATTCAGTTTAGTAGGTGGCGCTGTCGGAGCATATCTGCTGCTCAACACACCAGAATCGCTATTTTTGGAAGCCATTCCTTGGCTGCTCTTGTTTGCCACCGTGCTTTTCCTGACTGGTTCTCGTTTAACAATGCTTATCAAAACTGTCGCGAAAGAGCACAAACACGCAGGAATACTCGGAGCAATCGCTTTGGGTCTATTACTTGTTGGTGTCTCTGCTTACGGTGGTTTTTTCAACGCAGGTTTAGGGGTTATTGTTCTGAGTTATCTGGTAGTAGCGGGTCACCAAGACATTAATTTAATGAACGGTTTGAAATTGCTGGTATCTACGTGTGTTTCACTCATTGCTATCGTGATATTTGTTGCGAATGGTTCCATTGACTGGCGCACAGGTAGCGTTGTTTTGGTCGGTACGTTGGTGGGTGGTTATCTTGCAGCTCGTGTATCTCGTCAACTTAATCCCAATCATGTTAAAGGGTTTGTTGCTCTTTCTTCTATTCTCATCACTATCTACTTTTTCATTGATGTTTATGCTTAAACAAAGCTTGCACAAGTAGATAACACCCTACAAAAAACGCCATCGCGAAAGATTAATGCTGATCGCTTAACGAGGTTTTTGTGTCATTACAGCGAGCCTGGGCGTGACTAGGTATCTAATAGCAGTACGCTGAGCGGCTAATGAAACAATTTTGACCATAAAGGGCTCGGATAGAAGATCCTGTATCACGCTCCTCCGTCGCTGTACAGGATGATGATAGATAGAAATATGCCACTCGCTGTTAAACGAGTGGCATTAATCACGAAAGATGGCGTTCTACATCAATAAGAGAGAAAGTAACGGTTACTTAATCAGCCCTACTTCTTTGTAGTATTTGAGCGCACCTGGGTGGAGAGGCGCAGATAAACCGTCTTTTACCATTTCCTCTTTCTTCAAGTTCGCAAACGCTGGGTGGAGACGGCGGAAATCATCGAAGTTTTCAAATACCGCTTTAACCACGTTATAAACCACATCTTCTGGTACCGCAGTAGAGGAAACAAACGTCGCACCCACACCAAAGGTTTGAACATCACTATCTGTGCCACGATACATACCACCCGGTACATTTGCGACACGGTAGAAGCTATTGTCTGCAACCAATTTTTCTACATTAGGTCCAGCTACCGTTACGATATTACTATCACACGACGTAGTGGCTTCTTTAATCGCTCCACTTGGGTGACCAACGGTATAAATCATCGCATCAATTTTGTTATCACAAAGTGCTTTTGATTGCTCTGCTGCTTTTAACTCAGACACAAGCTTAAAGTCATCGTTACTCCAGCCATACTGGCTCATTAACACTTCCATGGTGCCTCGTTGACCTGAGCCAGGGTTACCAATGTTGACGCGCTTACCTTTCAAATCATCAAAAGTTTTGATGTTCGCGTCTTTACGTGCAACGACAGTGAACGGTTCTGGATGAACGGAGAATACGGCGCGTAGTTCTTTAAAAGGCCCGCTTTCTTTAAACTTGCTGGTTCCTTTATAAGCATGATACTGCCAGTCTGATTGAGCGATACCTAGATCCAATTCACCAGCACGAATAGTGTTGATGTTATAAATCGATCCCCCGGTACTTTCTACCGAACAACGAATACCGTGCTCTTCTCGCGATTTATTGACTAAGCGACAAATTGCTCCACCAGTCGGATAATAAACCCCTGTTACGCCACCAGTACCAATCGTGACAAACGTTTCTTCCGCAGACGCAGAAAAGCCTGTTGTGAGTGCCGCTAAAGAAGCAGCAAGTGCGATTTGCTTAAACTTAAACATTGAACATCCTTTTTACCTGTGTTGATGACCGTTTAAGTATAGCAACCGTTAACAATTTGATAACGTTTGAGTTCTCATCCTTGCAGATTGGCTTAGCAATCACCATTTTTATCAGCATATTCTGCCATTATACAAGGCTCTATATAAGATGTAAGCGCAACCCGTATCGCATAGAAAATTAAATCTTTTTAAAGTTTTTCATTTATGAAATGTTTAGACAGACATATCTATTCGAAATTATATATTAAATAGAAACAATCAGTTCAATTACAATAATCTTGTTAAACAACCTTTATTCTATATAAATATGATGAATTATAACTCCAGCCAAAAGACATGAGGCACTTGAAATAAACAAGACGAAAGAGAGAACAAATAATCGTTTAATATGCTTTGGAACTTTATCTCTCTTCTCTAGCATTTTATACCGTTTCGCATGAAACTTGCTCAGAAAGACGGTGCCATATTGTAGGACACCTTGACCTGATAAGAATATATTCAGAGTGTAGTATCGGACTCCATTATCAAGAGTATCTTCAAGATACTTCAACCAGTTGGATTTCAAATAAATAACAAACAAAACCCAAGTGAATATACCTAAAATTCCAACCGTAGTCAGATAAATAACTAAATCTGATGCTAAACTGATATCTTCCATCTTCGACTACTTATTAAGTTGAGTTTTATATAATTCTGTTCCCAAATGCTCACCAGTCGAATCGTCATATTTTTCTTTTAAGGACTCCCACTACAAAAAACTCTAAAAAACACTTTTTGTGAGTAATAATGACACTCTAACTCAATTTTATGCAACAAGGCCACTATGGAGTGATAACTTTGAGCTGAGTCAACAAAAACAACAACTTCGATGCAAGATAAATCTCTTTTAGCAAGGTAATTAAATCATTGATGATTGTTAAGGAAGTGGGATAGAGCAAATCCCTAACTACGTTATATTGTGTTACAAACCAATTCCTCAGAAAGTATCAATATCTAGTTGTTAGCTTAGATAACTGAAACAAAAAAAGCGTTGTATAAACAACGCTTTGTAGTTAATGAGATGGAAGGTTACACCGTTGGGACTGACGCTCGCCACGCTTGGTTCTGACTATCTGAGATAGAACGGAACAAGTCACGTAGCTCTTTCAATAAGCCTTCTTGGAAACCAATGTTTTCATCAGCTTTCTGTTTGGCTGCTTGTGCGCGAGTCGCTTGTACTTCATCATCTTTGCTGCGCGCTTGCGCTTTGGTTTGCTCTACATTCGATGCAGAGTTTGCCATCTGGCCCAAAGCTTGAAGAATGGCGTTCTTCGCTTGGTTTGAACTCATCAGCTTATCGAACTTACGGCCACCACTTGTCAGCTGTGCTGTCGTGTCCGCGATATTGTCTTTTGCTAGTGAGTGCGCACGCTTAACCTGATCTTGCTGAGTTTTAGATAATCCATTGTTATTCATCAACTCTTCTGCTTGTTCAAAGCCTGCTTTTTGCGTCTTCAGTACATTATTGCTTGCCATTTCATTCTTGATTTCTTTCCCCGCTTTGAAAGAACCAAGCGCACCAATAATGGCTGTTGCACCCGCTAATACGCCCGAAACTACTGCCATAGCGATCATCGCGCTTGCTGAGTTGTTTAGTTCAGCCGCTTGGCTTTCTAAACTCGCGACGTTTGCTTCTACAGCAATTTCACGCTGTAGCACTTGCTGCTCACGGCTCAGCTTTGATACTTGATACAACAATGTTAGTAGCGTCAACGATTGTGATACCGCATCTGATGGTGACTTGATCACCTCTTCACCGTTAAGCGCTTTCATTGTTGTGCTCATTAGCGAACTGACCGTAGGTGCAAGAGCGTTCATTAAGTTTGAAACAACTTGAGCTTGGTTGCTCACTGCTGGTGCTTTAGGAGCCTCTAACTGGTAGCGTGCTGCACCAGAAACACCTGATTCACTTTGGCTTTTAATAGCGCCCGCTTCAAGCTTTGTTTCTGGTGTTTTTTCTGCTTTGGTTGTTTTGATAGTGTCGCCTAAACCATACAGTTCGCCGCGTCCCGTTCCGCCTACTTTATCTAGCATAATAAACTCCTTATACCGTTGCAGGACGGCTTAACACCGTTTGCATGGTTTCACTTTTCGCTTGGATCATTTGCATGATGACGCTCATCAGCTCTTGGAAATCTTCCATCAACTTGCCAATTTCTTCTTTAAGCTTGTCGATGACGGCCTGGCTTAAGGTCATTTTGGCGCGAAGGTCCGTGATATCTGCCTGAATCTCAGTTACGTGAGCATTGTTAGCGGCATGAACACTGTCCGTAGCGCCTTTACCTACGTTGACGGCAATATCGACAGTTTCTGCTCCGTAACGAATCGCTTTTGCGGTCGTTGTCGCGGCTTTTGAGCCCATGTCCGCCACTTTCGCCATATTTGCAGCTGTTTTCGTAGCGATTTCTGTGACCTTTTGAGCTATCTTGCCAGCACCTTTTGCTGCAAGTTTCGCGATACCGCCAGCTGCTGCACCACCAAACGTCACAACAGCTCCGATAACCGCGACTGCGATTTCTAATGCCATTACGACTTTGTTTAGCACATCGACATTTACGCCCGCTTCTTTTAGAGCATCTTGAACGGCTGGCTCTTGCAGCGCCATGCTCACTGCTCCCATGACGCCACCAGCGATCATAAGAGCACCAGCTGCTGCACCAACACCCGTTGCCACCATTACGGCACCAACAACAATAGAAACCACCGCACTGATCCAACCAAAGATCTTCGCTGCTAAGCCTGATTTTTGGGCTTCTTTTGCAGCGGCTTCCGATTCTTTGATTTTGTCTTGGTTTTCCACCATCTCTTTTTCGTGCTTAGCTTTTGCGACCTTCACTTCCTGAATTTTCAGCTCGTTTTGAGCACTTTTCAGTTTATCCGTGATAGCAGCAAGCTCTACTTCAAAATCATCAGCAGAACCTGCGATGATTTTGACTGCAATCGAACCTGTTTGATCTGCAACTGCATGGAGAGATTTTGCAATGGTATCGACGATCTTTTGCAGCTGTGCCATGGCTTTTAGCGTCAAATCATTCACTTTGTCGCTAACAGCTGCGTTAGGTGCATCTAACTGAACTTTTACTTTTCCGGTGTTCAGTACATCTGCATCTTTACTCTTCACGTTTTCTACCGTCACAGAAGGCGTCGCTGTAGACGCCGTTTTCTGCACGTTATCTAACGTGGCTTGGCCAGATTCAGGGCTATAAACCTGTGTCTGGATGCGGTCAAGTGCAATAGAACTCATAGTCTAATTACTCCTTTTTATTTCTCACCGCTTCTAACATGATGCCTGCACGCTCATGCAAATCTGCATATTGTGATTTTCCGGCAGACATCTCCTTCGCGCTGTAAAACCCACTCTCTGCTTCTGTCAGTTGTTCCAGTTTCAGGTGACATTCAGCAGAGTGAAAAGGTGGACGTGGATCATTTACGTCCACTAGCGCTGCGTAGCTGTAGGCGTCTATTGCCTGCAGATACTCACCCAACTCCTGACGAGCCGCGCCAAGGCCAATGAAAAATCGCGCCTGATAATGATCAAGCATGCTGAGTAATTGAAATACTTTCGCTGCTTGCTCAATCTTTCCCGATTGGAAAAAGTTGTAACCTACGGCATAAATATGTTCGATGGTGTCCTGAGACACATCGTGCAACATTTTTAGCGTGCCTCCCTCTTCCAAAAAAGACAGCAGTTCTTCTGCTTGCATTTGAGATGGATCGGTCGCGTTTTGTTTAGTCATGGTTGTTATCCTTAAATGGCTCGTAGGATTTCTTGTAAAATACTGTGGTACTTCTGAACAAACTTGTTCATCGCTTCAACGGTCGAGTTGTATTGAGAACTGGTGTCGTTCAGCTCAGTGGTTTTGATTTGCACTTCATCGTTAAGCAACTTGGATTTAGCACTGACAGAACTAGAAAAATTAGACAGTTTTTTCGACTTCTCTTCGTCTTGGTACGACGCACCATCACCGATAGTAATACCTTGTTTTTGAAGGAAGTCTCGATGGTTTGTTATCTTATTATCCGTCAAATACTTGTACTCAGGTGAAGCTTCAAAATCCGTTTGATTACTGTAGTTAAAGTCACTCGCTTTGAAGTTACTTTCTGGATATCCCGGTTTATAAACCCCATCAACACTTTGCGTAGAGTGAATTTTTGATTGCACAACACCAAAAACTTTAAGCTGTATTGTGAGATCCTCTAATGCCTCTTTCTGGTCATTACGTTTCTCTAAACGGTTAACACGACGCTCATTTAGTGCAAGCAGCACTTGCTCATCAAAACGGTCTCCAATGCTAGACTCAACAACGGCCAACAAATCACGAGCCGTTAGAGAGTGCTCTGCTCTCACCTCGCGATCCGCTTTCTCTTTGTCGGTGATATTGAGTAGACGCTCTTTCAATGCCCCTAAGTTCTTGCGCAATGCCTCGTATCGCTCAGCAAATGAAGCCCCGGTAGATTCATCTTTTACTATTTTTTCAAACTGTAATCGGATGTCTCGTTCGGTGTTTTCTTTGATCAAAGTAACTTGAGCTGACGTTATTTGTGTCTTTTGGACATCGGCTATCGCGCTGTTCTGGTAAAAGTCGTCGATTTCTATATTTGTTAAACTCACCGCGAAGTTGGCGAACAGACTAGAAAGTGTCAAAGGCTCAGTTCCACCAATGACAGTATTAAGTGCTGCTTTTAGATTGTTCGTTCCAGTCGCCTCACCATAAGCTGCGCTATATTGGCCTTTCACTTGAGCGGCCATTTCATCTAACGCTTCTTTAAGCTGCTGTTTAGAAATACCAGGAGTCCATGTAATTCTGTTAGCTAGCGCACTTGCGTCATCGGTGCTTAAAGTAATACCGATGCCTTGAAAACTACTTTTTAATTGAGCTGAGACTTGAAGAGCGAAACTCTCTTTAGTCAACAGGAAATCCGAGCTCTTCAGTTGCGCGAGATTAACGGAACCTAAGCTACTAAAGGCATTGCGAAGAAAAGAAATAGAAGCATCTCTCACTTCACGGGAGCTCATTTGATTAGCAAGCTCTGCAACAAAAAGAGAAATTTCTTTGGTGGCATTAGCCAGACCTGTCTCGGAGAGGTTGGCGATCTGCTCCGCTTGGTTACTCTGAGTGCCCAAATTAAATTGACTAACAAACTCCGTAGATAACGAGCTATCTACGTTTTCCGTCAGTAACTTACTAAACCAAGACTGAAACTGATTTGATAGTGTTTGGTTTGTTTGAGCATTGAACTCGGCTGCGGTTAATTCGCCATCTGAGTTAGCACTTTGTAGCGACTTTATCCAAACAGATGCGGTGTCGGTCAATGATATATTAGCAAACGCGTTATTTTTCGCTTTTAGGTTTTCAAGTGTATCAACATAAAGCGCGATGCTTTGTGATTCCGTTTGTCCCGAGATAGTTGGCAATGAAGAGATTAGAGAGGCAAGTTGCTGAGTCTCTGCTTCACCCAGTACAGGGGTAAATGCCTCTATCAAGTATTGTTGGAAAGTGGGTAATGGTGCACTACTCGCAGCTGTGTCTGTTGCTCCTGTCGTAGAGCCAGTCGTTTTCATATTCGTCATTTCCAAACCTCTAAATCATCATGCCGCGCATCACTGTGGGACGCTTTCTGCGTTTACCTGACGTACCTTGTAGCTGATTTTGTTGTTGCCGGCGGCGCTGGACTTCGTATATTAGCTCTTGCTCTGCACGTTTCATGGTATCTACTGGCGCTTTTATGCCGCCAAGTAAAACATCACCCACAACAGGACCAACACCTAGGCCTTCCAATAGCTCGTTAAAAATATCGGTTCTGTCTTCAGCTTTTCTAATGGCAAGCTCAGCGTTCTCAATCGCATCGGTAAACGGTTGCTTCATCTTGATTCCTATCTTAAAGCGGGTCATCTCATCGGTGCTGTCAGTAACAGTCGTGAGTTTTTACTTTTTCAACTTTTTCAAAGGTCTATAATCTGCTAGGCGTAAACAGTACCAGTCGTCTAGCTCATCATGGCTTGCACCGCATGCTTTTAGATAGAACTGTGCTAATCGCTGGCTGCTCATGTTGCTACCACGTAACACATCAACGTTTCCGCGAATGACCCAATCGGAGGGATAAAGTTGAATGGCATGTTCAGCCAAGAGAAATAAGCCGGCAAAGGGGTTACTCAACCCCAATTTTGGACGAACGCGTTTCAGAAGAACGATGATGATTTCTCCGTCCTCCACCCGAAAAACGAGCTCTAAACCCTCAACTTCAATTCGATAACCAAGTTGAATTTCACTTTGTTGCCAAAAGTATGGCGTCACTTCGATCCCCGCTTGCGCAAGCGAGAGCATTAGTTTTGTTTTCATTACATCCCCACCCTTCCAAGTGGCTGAATATTGATTTGCTGAGTTAATTCTTGAAATGACAAAACGGGCAGATCGTAGTATTCCGATTCAATAAGCTTTCGCACATATCGGCGTACATCCATAGACACAACTAGCACAGGTTTATTCGGCATGCGGCTTAAGTCACCAATGGTCTGTTTCACATCACTGACAAATTGTTGCGTTACTGACGGATCTAACGCCAAGTAACTCCCTGCTGAGGTTTGACGAATACCGCTGCGTATTGTGTCTTCGAGACTTTGATCCAATAAGTAAGCGGGCAACATGTTTTGTCCACTCGCGTATTTGTAGCAAATGTAACGTTTTAAGCTGGAACGAATGTACTCCGTCAGCTGTACAACATCTTTCTCTTTTTGGCCCCACTCAACCATGGCTTCCAAGATCACGCGAAGGTTTCGGATGGAAATGTCTTCAGAAACCAAGCGTTGCAAGATTTCCGTCATTTTTTGTAACGGGACAATGCGTTGAGCCTCTTTAACAAGCTCCGAATAACTGCCTTCCATCTGCTCCAATAGATAACGCGTCTCCTGAATACCAATAAAGTCTTGTGCGTACTCCTTGAGAACATGAGACAAGTGGTACGTTAAAATTCTGTCGGGTGTGAGAAAGCCGACATGGCTGGTCGTGAGTTTTTGCTCGTAACTTTGTGCCACCCAAATGCTAGAAATACCGGGTAGAAAATCTTCATCTTGCTCATAAGGCACGCCTAATAAGTCGATCTGCTCATTCCCTTCTGTCACCAAGAGTTGGTCTTTTACAATTCGTCCTCGTGCAACCGGAACTTCTTGTAACTGAATTAAATATTCGCCATTTTGCATCCCCTCGTTAAAACGCAGGTGGATACCCGGGAAAGGCACGCCGAGGTCGAGATATAGTGCGCGCCTAACCCTTGCTAGCTCTTCATTCAATGCGACCGCTTCCAAGCTTTCCTGAAGGCTCGCGTCAAGATCGATCAAGAGTGGGACCGTCATAGCGAACTCTTCTTGCTCACCTAATTTTCCTTTACTGTTTCTAGATGGGGTTGGTTTGCTTGGCTTCGCTGCTGGTGAACCCGCCCCTTGCGAAACAAAGCTTGATAAGTCAGTAGTATCGGATTCAGCCTGTTTTTTCTGTTGATAGAAAAGGAAGAAACCACCACCACCAACCACTGTGGCCAAGACCAGAAAAGTAATTTTTGGAAAACCAGGAATCAGTGCGAACAGCACCAAAAGCACACCGCCAATAAGAAGCGCACGTGGCTGAGCAATGACCTGACCACCAATGTCCGAGCCGAGATCAGAAGAATCTTCATGAGATACACGCGTCACGATAATACCGGCCGTAATCGCGATAAACAGCGCCGGAATTTGCGATACCAAACCATCGCCAACGGTCAAAATAGCAAACAGCTCAAGCGCTTCAGAAGCACTCATGCCTTTTTGCGTTACCCCGATAGTAACGCCACCTAAGATGTTGACCACAATGATGACCAAACCAGCAATGGAGTCGCCTTTAACGAACTTCATCGCGCCATCCATCGAGCCATACATTTGGCTTTCTTTTTCAATCAGTGATCGTCGGTGCCGTGCTTCGTGTACGTCAATCACCCCAGCGCGCATGTCACCGTCAATACTCATCTGCTTACCAGGCATCGCATCAAGTGAGAATCGCGCACTAACTTCTGCAACCCTCTCCGAGCCTTTGGTGATCACCATAAACTGGACAATAGTAATGATCAGGAAAACAACAATACCGACCACTAAGTTACCGCCCACGACAAAGTTACCGAAGGTATAAACGATTTGACCAGCATCGCCTTGCAGCAAGATCAAACGGGTTGTCGTGATAGATAAAGACAGACGAAACAATGTCGTGATCAGTAGCACCGCGGGAAACGCTGAGAACTCAAGCGGCGTAGTGATGTAAATCGCTAACATAAGCAGCACCACCGCAATACTCATGTTGGTGCCAATCAGCACATCCACCAGCGCGGTAGGCAGTGGCAATATCATCATAAAGACGATCGCGAGCAACATCACAGCAAGCATAATGTCTTTACGTTGCCCTACCTTGTTTAAAATATCGATCAACTTATTCATGTGATTCACTATTTAAAGATTGCAGATAGCGTCGGTGCGCTTGGCGTGCCCCATCGACGTCATTTTGTTTCCAACGAGCTTGGCTTAAGCAAAACCAGAGTCCTGCCGAATCAGGTTTAAGGTCGGATTTTAATAAGTGCTCACATACCTCAACCGCACGGGCATATCGACCACTTTGTAAACACGCCACTGCGAGCGTTTGCATCGCCTCTTTGTGTTGCGGGTCTATCTCTAAAACCGCGTCGAGAATAGAGATAGCATGCTCTGGCTTTTGGTATTGAACTTGTAGTGCAGCGTGAACAAGCAACAGTTCAATGTCTTTGGATCTCAACATGTTGGTTAGACCTGGATAAGGAGATTGAGCGCCATAGTGAGGTAACGCTGATCAAGTTGCGTACTTTGTAGCGTTTCGGATGCTTTGATAAAAGAAGCGGAGCCTGAATCCTGTGCAAGAACTTGCAACTGAGCCAACGTTTCATCGAACTGTTGGCGGTACTTTTCTGGACGCAACAATTCTGAGTGCAACAATTTTGGCTTGGTTAACGCGATTAGGTATTGGTCTGAAGGCCTGAGGTCATAGAGCTTCTCTAAATGCGTAGCGACCGCCTGCCCATCAGGAAGTAATTGAAACCGCTCAGGGAAATCGGCCTTAACCTCACTATGCGTAACATGCGTGAAGGCTTCTATGCCTACGTTTAAAGTGCTTACTCGAGTCATGAGCTTGCCACATCGTTATGTAGACGAACCAAAAGCGTAAACGCTTGTTCTAAAGTCGGAAGTGTGACCTCTTCTCCGTTTAACCTCGCGGAAAAAACCAAAGTTTGCTCATCTAACAAACCAGTTTTAATTTCGAAAGGCCAGCCTTGATCGGCATGACACAAACTGAGGGCGCTTTGAATGATGTCACTGGTTTGATGCCAAGATAACGCTTGAGACAACATCAAGAATAGCTGTTCTCCGTGTCGCTCAATATGTAGTGTACCGCTTTGCTCAAAATCCAGCTGCACCCGTCCAGCTGATGAGAAATCGACGGCATCGAGCCCCATTCCTCGGCAAAATTCATTGACGGATGCATCAATCCAACTCATCTTCCCACGCTTCCTCTTCTTCTATATCAATGGCTTCGTCTAGCGCCTTTTGTACCGCTTGTATTAAATTCTGTCGTTGTTCTTCATCGGCGAATACGTCAATAGGGATCGCGCGAACTAACTTGTGGAACTCCCGAAAAAAATCGATTTTTTGTTGTACCGCCGTCAATTCCATTGCGTTAGCGACTTTCCAAATCTCATCACTGCTTACCCATCGCTGCTCTACCAACGCAATCACATCAGCCATCAAATTAGAAACTTGATAAGCCATAACTCGTCCTTTCCGGTTTAAACATTTGGAACAGCTGACTCACGCGATCTTGCAACGTATTCAGAGTTTTGAGTTTTTGCATATCGGACATCAACCACTGCAACTTAACCGAGTCGATACTGCTGCCTTGAACACTAAGATCTGCACTCATGCCTTGCAGCATAAACTCAACAGCGGTCGATACCTCCTGCTCACCAAAGCGCGCCACTACGTCTTGATAAGCGGCGCCGAGCCCTTGATAGCTATGAACGGTATCGCGATAGAAACCGCGCAGCTGATGTAATGAGCTAAACTCTTGCTCTTGGCTGTACTCATCAGCAAAGTTTGAGACGCGAATTTCCGTATCAATTTGAGCCCAAGAATCTGGGTTTTGCTCGATTCTCAGAATCGCTTGGTCAATCAGCGCTAGTAGATGTTTACTTTCTGGGCTCGCACTCAAAAACTTTTTAACGGCTTTTAACGCAAGGTATTGATGGCTTTTCTCCTCTGAAAATCCATTCAAATAAGCTTGCAATTGAGCGATGGTCGAGATATTTCCTCCCGCCATTTTTGCAGCCAGATCTTTGATCTTTTGGTTCTTTTCAAGATCAGGGACTTTTCGCAGATAGTCAGAAACGAGTTCGTGCGCTTCATTAACTCGAACGCCACTATCTTTCACTTTACGCTTGGTCAAATCTTTTTCTGCTTTTTCGGAACCGAGTGAAGTGAGCTCTTCCATCGCATCAAAAAGTGATTGTGTGGCATTGTGAACACGGACCGTTTCACCGCGGTAATTGCCTTTTCGTGAAGCGTCGGTACGAGACGATTCCAACCCGTTTTGGATAGACGCATCAAACTTTGGGTTTGTTGCGATATGATTGTTGATAATACTCATTCACTTGCACTCCTTCCGTACAATACAGGCGAATTATAGGAAGTGCGCTTTCTCGAAGCTGTCAAAATCAGACGTGTTTTTTTAGTGCGTTTTCAGTTTTCTAAAAACTCCCGACTGATATTCACTATAAATACCCCCTCATCCTTTCTATCCTCCCAACATCAATCATTGCGCATATTTTTACCTTGAACGATTTCTCATACATCACTGATATCCAACAATCTGCGATCAGGCAAACTCGTCTGATCCAAATTCGCGGGCGCGTTACGCAAGTAACCGGCACCATCATCAAGGCCGTTGTCCCCGGCGTTCGTGTTGGTGAGCTGTGTGAGTTGCGTAATCCTGATCAAACTCTGTCTTTATTAGCGGAAGTCGTTGGCTTTCAACAGCATCACGCTCTGCTCACACCGTTAGGAAACATGTTTGGGATTTCCTCAAATACAGAAGTTAGCCCAATGGGAAAAATGCATGAAGTCGGTGTTGGCGATCACCTGTTAGGTACAACGCTTGATGGGCTTGGGCGTCCTTTCGATGGTACGCAAAGCCAGGAACCAAGTGCTTGGTATCCGGTTTATCGCGATGCACCGCCACCAATGCAACGTAAACTGATTGAAAAGCCAATCTCTCTTGGGGTTCGATCCATTGATGGACTACTGACCTGTGGTGAAGGTCAGCGCATGGGCATTTTTGCAGCGGCGGGCGGTGGTAAAAGTACCCTACTGGCAAAACTGATTCGATCCGCAGACGTCGACGTGACCGTTCTCGCCTTGATTGGTGAACGCGGACGCGAAGTACGAGAGTTTATTGAGCATGACTTGGGCGAAGAAGGAATGGCCAAATCGGTTTTAGTGGTCGCGACATCCGATCGCCCGGCCATGGAACGTGCCAAAGCCGCTTTTGTTGCCACTTCTATTGCTGAATATTTTCGTGACCAAGGTAAACGCGTGTTACTGCTGATGGATTCTGTAACGCGTTTCGCCCGCGCACAGAGAGAAATTGGCCTAGCCGCAGGTGAGCCACCAACACGACGCGGCTATCCGCCTTCCGTTTTTGCCGCTTTGCCAAAGCTGATGGAACGAGCCGGTCAATCTGACAAAGGGTCAATTACAGCGCTGTACACCGTGTTGGTTGAAGGCGACGACATGACAGAGCCTGTCGCCGATGAAACTCGCTCCATTTTAGATGGGCACATCATTCTCTCGCGCAAGCTTGCTGCAACGAACCATTATCCTGCCATTGATGTACTCCGTTCAGCAAGCCGCGTGATGAATCAAATCGTTGAACCTGATCATCAGGCGTCTGCTGCTCACCTTCGCGAAATGTTAGCCAAGTACGAAGAAGTTGAGCTACTGCTCAAAATTGGCGAGTACCAGCATGGGGCGGATAGCCGAGCGGACATGGCGATTGCACAAAGTGATGATATACGCGCCTTTTTACGTCAAGGAACGCATGAGCCAAGTGATCTTGATGGTGCTATCGCTCAACTAAAAGGGATGGCGAACCAATGATCGAACGGTTACTAGAGATCAAACAAATTCGAGCGGAACGTGCGGATAAAGCCGTTAAGCGCCAAGAATACCGAGTATCAAATTCGGCAGCACAGGTTCAAAAGGCCGAACGTTCCGTAGCGGACTATCACGTTTGGCGTCAGGAAGAAGAAGAACGACGTTTTGCCAAAGCAAAGCAACACACACTCGTTCTCAAAGAGTTGGAAACATTGAGACAAGAAATCGCGTTGTTGAGAGAGCGAGAAGCCGAGCTTAAACAGCGCGTTGCCGAAGCAAAAAAAGCGCTTGAGTACGAACGTTCGGTACTTAAAGAAAAACAAAAAGAGGCACGGCAAGCCCATAAAACCAAAGAAAAATTCGTTCAGTTGCAACAACAAGAACTCGCGGAACAGTCGCGAGAAAGACAATACCAAGAAGAACTCGAACAAGAAGAGTTTCGCACTGTCGATATTATTTAAAGGTTCATTATGCGCATTACTCCAACAGAAGAAACACCGAATACGCTGTACAAATCAACGCCAGAAAAAAAGCCCCTGGAGCGAGAGGCTGAGCTTCAGTCACAGTTCGAGCGTGCAATGACGGAGAAACCTAGCAAGGAAGAAGAATCTACCGTTGCGAGCAAAAAAGACACTCAGAGCAGAGACGAGAGCCTTCCGTTAAGACATGAAGCATCTCAAAGCCTAGACAAACAATCGAAACTTTCTAACCAAGAAGCCAGCACTTATAGAAATACCGCCACATCAAAAGGCAAAAGTGACGTCGTCACCAAGAGAGGCGTAGAGAAACCACAAGACGACGCAACAAATAGCGAAGAACACCTAATTGAAAACAGTAAATTGCATGAGAAAGATAAGAAACTTGAGAGCGATCAGGCTCCAAACTCATCCTCGATTGAGCGCGTTGGCCCCCATTCTCAAGCACAAGCTTCTCTCGACGGTTCTCTCCCTAAAAAGGCCGTAGGGAAATCGCTCACTCAAGATGCAATTAACAATGCTAACTTCACGACGAAACTAACCGAAACGACACACAATAAGCGTACAGCGCAGCGGCTACAAGACGCTGGCAAGCTATCAGACAAAACCGATGGTCGTTCTGAAACTAAATCGCTTGAGAAAATCGAGACGAAAATCGCACTAGTGGCCGTTAAAGCGGATGACGAAAAAGCAGATCCTCAACACCTTGCGAGCGCGGCAACACAAGGCGATGTCATTTTAAAGAGTGTCGCTTCACAGGCTCAGCCGGCCCCTGCTCGAGACGTAAACACGTTACTCCAACAATTGGTGGACAAAATCTATGTTTCGCTGCCAACCGCATCGGACAACAAAGAGGTTCGGCTGTTTCTGAGTGAAGGACAATTAAAAGGTGGCGAAATCCACATCAAGTTGGACGCGCAAGGTTATAGCGTGACGATTCGACAAGAGCATGCCCTTTCCATTATTAGCCAACAAGCTAGACAAGATCTTGCCGAACGCCTAAATCGATTTGGCGGTGATCAGCCACTTCGTCTAGCGATCAGCGAACAAACTCAACAGCTCGATCAACAACAACATGAACAACAACACTCACGCCAGAAACGTAGCGTGTATGAAGAATGGCAAGCGGAGAATGACCTATGACGCCGTTAACGATACCCAAAGTCGATTCAGACAGTATTGCGCTCAGTAATCAACTTTGTGCAAAGCAATGCCATTTCCAAGGGGCTGATGGTCAGAGCGTATCGATTACTGTTTCTCAAATCCCTTCATTTGAAGGATTCCGTTTAACCACGTTGATTGGAGGGCAAACGATCCAAGTGGATTTTTGTCGTGCGCAACTCCAGAAATGGCTTGAGTCTACTCTGAATGCCACTGCATTCGAGTCACTGCCCAACTCGCTCCAGTTAGCACTTTTGAGTTCTCAGATTGAACCGCATAGTGAGGCATTCAAAGCACTATTTGGTCAGTTGCCCATTCTTAGCCAGTTACAACCGTTAGAGTCGAGCCAAGTTCAAGAGCATACCTTGATGTTAACCCTCAATAAACCTAACGGCTCTCTTTGTTTGTGGGTTAGCGAAGGAGCAAACGTGCTGTTGGATGCACTACCAAACAGCGCTGCTCTTCAGGCGCGACATCTCGCTTTACCTGTGTGGTTAAGCCTTGGAAAGACCCATTTAATGTTAAGCGAATTTAATTCGCTCGAACTGGGAGATGTGATCTTTTTTGACGATTGTTATATCGCCCAACAACAAGCCATTTTTCAAGTATCTAACCAGAATCTCTGGCGCTGCCAACTGGATGACCAAATTCTTCACATTATTGAAAAAGAAACCAATATGAATGACGTAAACACTTCAGAAATGTTAACCGACCACCAGCAACTGCCCGTGGAACTCACGTTTGATATCGGCCATCAAACCATCACTCTAGAACAGCTTAACCAGCTTCAGCCTGGGTACGTATTCGAGCTAAACCAACCTGTATCTAAGCCGGTAACATTGCGTGCCAACGGCAAAATCGTCGGTGAGTGTGAACTGGTTAATGTTAATGAGCATTTAGGTGTGCGCGTACTGGAACTGTTTGGTGGCACGCAGGAGCCAGCATGATCCAGTTACCTGACGAGCTCAATCTCATTGTCAGCTTAGCACTGCTGGCACTGATCCCATTTATCGCGATGATGGCGACGTCGTTTGTAAAACTCGCCGTTGTATTCTCACTGCTGCGTAACGCTCTCGGTGTACAGCAAATTCCACCGAACATGGCGCTGTACGGATTGGCGATCATTTTGTCTATTTTCATCATGGCTCCCGTCGGTTTTGAAACCTACGACTACGTAAAGCAGCATGATATCTCCCTCGAAGATTCTGCAAGTGTAGAAGGCCTCATTGAAAGCGGTTTACAGCCTTATCGAGAGTTTTTGAAAAAACATATTCGGGAAACCGAAGCCATATTCTTTACCGATGCTGCGCGCACATTATGGCCTCAAAAGTACGTGGACCGTTTAGAGTCAGATAGCTTGTTGCTGTTGCTGCCAGCGTTTACGGTCAGTGAGCTTACCCGTGCTTTTGAGATTGGCTTTCTATTGTACTTGCCGTTCATCGCTATCGACTTAATTGTTTCTAATATCTTGCTCGCCATGGGCATGATGATGGTATCGCCAATGACGATTTCCCTCCCCTTCAAATTGTTACTCTTTGTCTTGCTTGACGGCTGGACGAAACTCACTCACGGCTTAGTGCTGAGTTACGGTTAATCACGGAGAAAGTATGCATTCTGCAGAAATCATTCATTTCACGACTCAAGCATTAACCCTAGTTTTGTACTTGTCGTTACCGCCGATTTTAGTCGCAGCGTTGGTTGGTACATTGGTGTCGCTTATTCAGGCGTTAACTCAGGTCCAAGAACAAACGTTGGGGTTTGTGGTCAAGCTTATCGCGGTCATTATTACGCTGTTCATCACAACACAGTGGTTAGGGGCAGAGCTCCACGCCTTCGCCTCGCTTGCTATGGATAAAATTCCTCAAATACGATGAGCTATCACGACTTACACCAGGCTTTATTTTTGTATAGCCTGACGTTACCTCGGTTAATGGCATGCTTCATCTTTTTGCCTATTTTGAGCAAGCAAATGCTAGGCGGCACCATGGTGAGAAATGGTGTGCTTTGCTCACTCGCACTGTTTATATTTCCGATGATTAATCATCAAAGCTTGCCCGCAGAAACCGACGGTATTTGGCTGATAGTGATTTTGGGTAAAGAGGTATTAATTGGGCTATTGATCGGGTTTGTTGCTGCTATCCCCTTTTGGGCAATAGAAGCGGCTGGCTTTCTGGTCGACAACCAACGTGGTGCTGCCATGGCAAGTATGTTTAACCCAACGCTAGGCTCGCAATCGACGCCAACCGCAGTGTTGCTGACCCAAACGTTGATTACCCTGTTCTTCTCTGGCGGGGGCTTTGTCACTTTTATCTACGCGTTATTCAAAAGCTACACATCTTGGCCGATCGTGGACTTTTTCCCAACCGTTAGCGATGCATGGGTAAGCTTCTTCTACGCGCAATTTGAACAGCTTATGTGGCTTGGTGTGTTGATGTCCGCTCCATTAGTGTTGGCAATGTTTCTTGCTGAGTTTGGTCTGGCGCTTATCAGTCGTTTTGCACCGCAATTGAATGTTTTTTTCCTTGCCATGCCAATAAAAAGTGCCATCGCGAGTGTTTTACTGATCGTGTATCTCGGGCTAATGATGGATCACTTTGAAGTGCAATTTTATGGCATTACCCGATTCGCAGAACAACTCAATACCATTTGGCAATAACGCTTAGGATTCTTTATGAGCGCAGAAAAAACAGAGCAACCCACCGCAAAAAAGTTACGCGATGCCAGGCAGAAAGGTCAGGTAGCCAAAAGCCAAGAAATCGTATCGTCTGCATTAATTTTGGCGCTCATAATTGTACTGTTTGCGTTCGCCGATTATTACATGTCGCACATCTCAGCGCTTATTCTCCTACCAAGTAAGCTTGCTTATCAGGGCTTCCAAGATGCGCTAGTCGATGTCGCTATTGCCATCGCAAAAGAAATTGCCTATCTACTCGCCCCGATTATTCTGGTTGCTGCACTCGTCGCCATCTTTTCCAATATGGGGCAGTTCGGCTTTCTATTTAGTGGTGAATCCGTTAAACCCGACATCAAAAAGATCAATCCCGTCGAAGGTGCCAAACGCATTTTTTCGCTTAAGAGTGTGATTGAGTTTATCAAGTCGATCCTTAAAGTCTCTCTTCTTTCCTGCATTATCTGGGTGACCTTACGCGGTAACATCAACGCTTTGATGCAAATTCCAACTTGCGGGCTAGAATGTGTCCCGACCATTACTGGCGTCATGATTAAACAATTAATGATTATCTCTTCGGTAGGTTTCATCGTCATCGCAGCAGCTGATTTTGCGTACCAAAAATTTGACCACACGAAGAAACTCAAAATGAGCAAGGACGAAGTGAAACGCGAATACAAAGAAATGGAAGGCAGCCCTGAAATCAAAAGTAAACGTCGTCAGTTGCACCAAGAGCTACAAGCCTCCAATCAACGCGAAAACGTTAAACGTTCTAATGTATTGGTTACAAACCCAACACATATAGCAGTTGGTCTTTATTACAAGAAAGGCGAAACGCCCCTGCCCGTCATCACCTTGATGGAAACCGATGCGGTAGCCAAACGTATGATCGCAATCGCTAAAGAGGAAGGCGTTCCTGTGATGCAAAAAGTCCCTCTTGCTCGCGCACTATACGCGGACGGCAACGTCGACCAGTACATCCCAAGTGATCTTATTGAAGCAACCGCCGAAGTGCTTCGTTGGTTGGCATCATTGGAGTCGGATAAGGCGCTGAACTAACATGATTTCGAGAGTAAAGGCTATCGTACGAAGAACGGTTATCACTTTTCTATACGTAATGATATTTTTAAATATGTCATCCTTCGCTATAGGTTTCAGCATATCGAATTTGCCTACTTTTGCTTGTCTCAATGAAGCACTTGGTTCATGAAAAGTCGTGTTTACTAACGTCAATAGTGGTACTGTACTGGACAGTTTTACTTTCATCTCTAAACCACCTAGAGCTCGGTAAGAAACCACGCCAGCCACAACAAAGGTGGATTTTTGCTTAGGTTGATTTATTTATGCGCATATCTACCGAAAAGAAACGAACTCGAATCATCAAAGTTGCCACTGACCTTTTTATAAAGCAAGGTTACAAAGACACATCACTCGATCAAATCGTCGCGATTTGTGGAGGCTCAAAGCAGACGTTATATCGCTATTTTTCGAACAAAGAAGGGTTATTTGTTGAAGTTTTAGCATACAATACCAAAACCAGCTTAGAGTCCGTCTTCCAGCTTGCCGACAAGCAATCGGAGCCTTTACAAGAAACATTGAATGACTTCGCCAAGAAGTACCTAAAAGGTGTATGCTCCAATCCTATGCTATCACTTTATCGGATCGTTTCGGCTGACTTCAACAAACATGATTCCGTACCAAATCAATTCTGGCAGACAGGGCCGCATCGCATTCATCAATATCTCATCGACTTTTTAAAGAGTGAAACTGTCAGCTCACAGCTCGATGTTGAAAATGCCGACCTCGCTTGTGAGCAACTACTCGCGTTAATTAAACTTGATTACCAGAACATGGCACTAATTGGCTTCGATTTTCCGACAGATGAAGAGTTAGATGCACATACAAAAAAAGCGGTCACCGCCTTCCTAAATCTATACCAAAGATAAACTCATTAAATATAAAAGGGAGCATCATCGCTCCCTTCTTGTTTCTATGGCTTAGTGAATCTCTCGCTTCGCCGCCAGTTTTTTACCGATTATTAAGATTGGCGCGAGAGCAAAGACCGAGATAATAAACATCAATAATGAATTACTCAGTGCGAGAGTGGTCGCCTGCTCTTTGACAATAAAACTAATTTGGCTCATTCCTAATGCCGAATTTGGCAAGTGTCCATGAGTCAGAATCGTACTGCTCAACGCATTTTTATAAGCACCAAAAGCATGATTCACATCATCTAGCGTTCGGCCAATCTCTCCAGCAGCTTGCGCACTATGGCTTTGCATTACCCGTGAGAACACGGCACCAGCGATCACACCACCAATGGTACGAAAGAGGTAGAAATTGGCGATGCCTTCTAAACGCTGCCCGACCTGGAAGTACATCAAGACTGCAATGGTCACAGACACATTCAATAAGCCGACACCAAACCCACGCAACATCATCGGAACGGACAAAGATTCCGTACCAGCAAAGCTAGGTAACTGACTAAACTTATGTACCGAAAGTATAATCATCACCACACCAAACGGGACGACTGCATCCGCTAATGGACGGCGGAAGTAATACACCAGCACACTGACTAGCATACCACCTAACATGGCATAAAATGCCGGCAATTGGGCATATCCAGCATTAAGGTTGTTGTACTGCAACGCCATTTTCAAAAAGCTAGTAAACAACACATTGCTCGCCATAACAGCAAAACCTGCCAAAAAAGCGTTGTACATAAAAACATTAGTTTTCAACTTACTATGCAGCTGTATTGATGCTGTATTTAAAGGACTGGTTTTCACAAAGTAATACACCACTAATAAAGTCAGAGCCGCGGCTATCGAAGAGGCTTTAACAAACCATTCCGAGTCAAACCAGTTGTAATAACTGCCTCTCATCAATAGAAATACAACGAGGCTTATTGTCAGGGCAAAAACTAAATAAAACCAACAGCCCGACTTGGCTTCGGCCTCGATTTGAATCGACTTAGGATTGTAGATGCATACAATTACCAAGGCAGAGAAGTACAGCCAAGCCGACACGACACACAACAGTGACCAATCAAAGATTTCGACAATATTGGCCACTACCCAAGGGTAAGCGCCGATCGGTAGCAAGGTTGAGAATACTAACGTTAAAGCAATAATGGCTGGTAGCCAACGCTGTTCAAAAAAGTGGAGCAGGTAAAGGTTTAATACCACCATTAACATGCTCATAAAAAAGCCACTCGAGAGCCAAGTCAGAGTGAACACCAGTTCTTGCTGTCCGCCCCAGTAAAGTACAAGATTACTCGCTAGGCCTACCAATAAAATGGCATGTAAGAGAATTAACGTACCCAATCTACGCACCAATATTGGTGTGAATATAAAACCTAATACCTGGGTAATCATAAAGCCGACTTTAACCAGAGCAACTTCATCGACAGATAAGCCTGACGTTGCCGCCATCTCATACGATAACTCGGTAAACATCACGGAGTTAATACCAAAAGCAGCAATCGCAAAAAGCGTCAAAATCAGCAGCGGTGAACGTTTTTCCATTGCAGTTAACCTTGTGCCGCGGTCTCGATCGATACTTCTGCAGACAACCCCGGATAGACTCGTTGACTCAACTCTTGAGGGATCTCTAGCTCAATACGTACTGGTACACGTTGTACTACTTTTACGAAATTGCCTGTCGCATTTTGAGGTGGCAATAAACTAAACTGTGCACCAGTCGCCGGGGTTATCGAAGAAACACGGCCATGCAATGGATGGTTTGGAAACATATCCAATACCACTTCAACCTCTTGCCCAGGCACAACGTTCTCAAGTTGTGTTTCTTTAAAGTTTGCCTCTATCCAAACATAATCTGGCACCATCACGATGAGCCCCATTCCTGGTTGTACAAACTTGCCGACTTGCACTTGTCTATCTGCCACATAGCCATCGAATGGCGCACGCACCGTGGTTCTTTCCAGTGAAATATTAGCCAGTCGTAAGTTTGCTTCTGCTTTTTTACGCTGTGCTGTCAGTTGCAACTTCTCAGTCATCAATGTGTCGAGCTGTTTTTGCTCAGCAGCTAAGCCCAATTTAGCGGTTTCAAGATTACTGCTTGCTTCAATAGATCGCGTTTTTTGTGCTTCAAACTGATTTTTGCTTACAGATTGCTTTTGTACCAAACGAGAAAGACGTTGAAACTCCGCCGCTTGGTGTTCGGCATTTGCACTCGCGCGGCGAATACCTTGCTTCGCCTGCTCAATTTTCATTAACTGCATATCCGTTTTGATTTGATTTGCAGTAAGCTCAGATTTCGCAACATCTAGTGCTGCTCGAGCAATTTCTTGGTTGGCAATAAAGTCTTCATCATCAATGACAAACAAAGGAGTTCCTTCTCTTACCCACTGGTTATCTTTGACAAAGATTTCGCTTACTTGCCCCCCAACCTCAGGTGAAATGGCCGTAACGTCTGAATGAACATATGCGTTATCCGTCATTACAGTATTCGGCTGGTATAAGGCACAGCCAGCAGCAAATAACGAACCAACAACAAGCGACAAGGCGATAACTTTCTTCTTCATGTTTGAAACCCATTTTATGATTTCCACAAACTGTACTGTACCGTACAGTTTTAGTAAAGATACATTTGATCATTGCCAATCAAAAAGATCAATCTCATTGATTTATCATGAACTTCTTGAGAAAAGTGTTTCGAATGAAAAGAATGAAAAGAATGAAAAGAATGAAAAGAATGAAAATCTAACCATTTGTAATGTAAATAAAAAAACACATTTAAACTGAATAAATAAAGAGAGGACTGCAACTCCCCTACCTTTATTGAAGCCTGCTCCCCAACTCGGCGCATCAGTCGCAAACATTTGACTGGCCGAAGTTTTCGAAGCTACCTCACCAATTTTCATTAGCACCTCAATCTGACACATCAACCCAACGATAAGCACAAGCTAGTAGCATTTTCTTCAAACGAATTTGACATCGCCCAATATAGTTGTGTATACAACCATACTGTTCATTCATGTTATTTGGTGAAATTCTCCATGTCCCAATACAACCATCATCAGTCTCTCGGTCACCTTACGGGGCTTGCTAGTCGTCTGTTTAACCGATTACTCACTATCCGTTTCAAAGATGCTGGTATTAATATGACAGCAGAACAATGGGGTGTCGTGTTGCTGTTGCGAAACAACGGTGCTCTTTCTCAAAGTCAGATTTGTGAACTGTTGTACTTAGAAAAATCGAGCGTCAGTCGCTCAATTGATGGGCTTGAAAAGCGCGGTTGGACAGAGAGGAAACCTTCGCCAACGGATAGTCGAAGTAAGTTAGTCGTGCTAACAGAAAAATCTTTAGACACCGTTGATACATGTGCAAATATCGCTTCGCTAGTGCTGCAAGAAGCCCAACAGAACCTTGCTGATGCCGACCTAGATAACAGCAAACAGCAACTTTCTAGCGTGGTAGCGAACTTACGCAAGCTTAACGGACAAATTTAACTTATCAGCGTACGTTGCGACAGAAGCTGGTTTAACAGTCAGGCTCAACCTTGGAGAAATACGATGACAAAACGCAATGCTTTAATTACAGGTGGCGCTCGCGGAATTGGTGCAGCAACAGCAAAAGCACTCGCTGCAGATGGTTACCGAGTTTTTATCAACTACGTAAATAGTGCTGCGGTCGCGGAAGCGTTAGCTCAAGAAATTCAAAACGCCGGTGGTGAGGCGTACACTTTAAAAGCTGACGTTCGAGATGACGCACAAATACAAGGGATGTTCGAAAGCATCGCAAATGAACATGGTGGCGTTGATGTTCTTGTCTCAAACGCAAACATGAGCTTTACCGCTAAACCTTTCACTGAGCAGTCGTGGGAAGAGTTTGCACAAAAGCTCAATGACGAAATGCACGCTGCATATCAAACGGCAAAATTGGCGGTAGAAAACATGAAAGCCAACCAGTTTGGTCGCTTAATTTTTATCTCTAGCACCTTATCAGAAGCTCCTGCACCAAGCTTTATTGCTCATGGTAGTGCAAAAGGTGCACTTGATAGCTTTAGTAAATACCTCGCTCAAGAACTTGGTCCTTTCGGGATTACGTCTAATGTCGTTGCTCCGGGCCTTGTAGAAACAGACGCAACAAAAGGTGCTCCTGAAGAGTTTAAAGAAACCATTCGAATGTTCACACCAACGCAGAAAATTGCCACACCTGAAGACGTAGCAAACACCGTGAGCTACTTGGCAAGTGAAAAAAGCAGACATATCACGGGCACATACAATCCAGTATGTGGCGGCGCCTACCTACCATAACGCCAAGTGTGCCTCGCACACATACAAAGGCATGTACGCATGCCTTTGTATCTTTAGGTATTGCTTTGCAACGCGCAAGCTTCCTTCATGGGCAGTTTTCTCTGAAGAAAAATAGAAAGTCCTATCTATTTCTTATAATCGGTGTATAGTGAGCTCAGCTCCTAACCGTGAGCTATTGATGAAATATTTAGTTCGAGTCTCTTCTTAGTTTTCTTTCGAGTCATTTCGTTACTCAACTCCTGTAGCAACTTATTCTTTATCTTCCATTAAATAGCCTCAGTTTTGATTTAAATACGAGCGAGAGTTAGCTCTCTTAGCATGGTTATCACAACGCGCTGTCTTTACATCGATAGGTTTATAAGGAATTTAACCTTATAAAAACAATCAGTAAGCGTCAAAATAAGACATAACGCGCATAGCCACTTCGTGTATATATCATCACTATTTAGGAATAGTCATTAGCGGTGAGATATATTAATCAGCGCGATGACAATGGAATATTTAGACTTAATTTAAACCATTTTGACTTCGTTATTCCTATAAAAGTAGAGGTTAATTAGATTGACCTTTAATAAACACGCTCTAGAGGAATAAAAATGAGAAAAAAACGAGATAGCTTTCAAAAAAAGAATAAAAAAAGTAATTATGAAGATAAATTTGAGTTGATGGTAAAAGAATACCACAGCGCAAAAGAAGTATTAGACGCAATGCCAGAAGGTTCGGCTGACTACGACAAGCAGAAAAAGCACTGTGAATCTCTATTTGCTAATGCCGAGCGCTTTTTTAAGCGAAATCAGTAGGCCAGTTTAACGCCTAGATAAACATCCGGCAAAACCCCATATACGGTAAGGGAGCATCTGCTCCCTTACTTTCAATTAAACCCAACCTTCCGCTAAGTACATCAGTCGCAATTGACTTGGTGAGCCCAGTTTATCTAATGCATCCAACTGAGCGTCACTCAGGTTTGGGCATTTATCAAGGTATACTCGTCCATTTTCTGCATCAAGTGGCAGTTTGTAAGTCAGCTTTTCATTGATTTGACTCGCCTCACCTTTATCGATCGCTCGAACTGCAGGCATGAGCCAATCCCAATCTTCGCCCAACAGCTTTTTAAACGCACTATGAGCAGTTGCCTCAGTTTTACTTGGCGCATCTTCTGGACTTAGCTTCAAGATAGAATCAACGTCAGGGACTAAGTGTTCACTTGGATCTGAGCCCAACATCTTTTTCAACGTTAAGCGAGCAGCTTCCATCTCTTGTGCTTCTTTAGGCGCTTGAGGTGATGTCATCGCCGTGTTCTCTTTAGGACCAAGGTACGCCATCAATGCGCGTACAGAAGCTGGATCTTGCATGCTGAAGGTAAAGTCTCCTTTGGCATTAGAAACTTCAAGCCTTGGTAAAACACCAGACATCTCACCTTGCATGAGTTGTTCTTTGACTTCTGTATTTAGTCCGTATGCTCCAGCTTGGTTCGCAACAAAACCACCACCACTGATAATGCCAGTCGTGGCAGCCGAACCAATGGCTTCTTTTGCTATCGGCGTAACACCCGCTGTCGCTACCGAGCTCACACCAAAAGTACCCAAACTCCCTGTCGCCATGCCTAATGTCGCCCCAACTGCGCCTTCAGCTGATAACATTGCATGACCTTGGGCTAATGTTTGTTGCATCGGCATAGAGAGACGTTGGTCTCGCCCTGGAAGCTGCGAAATTTGCTCCAGCTGATGGTGGTAAGCTTCAGCATCGCCATTGACTGCCGCTTTGTGCAGCTCGCGTCCTGTTGAAATTAATAGCCCTACGCCAGGCAAAGCTAGGTTGATGACTGCATTAACGCCAGAACCTTTCAGTTTTTCTTTGCCCATCTGTAACAGTTCGGCACCAAAACCATCCATTTTCCCCGGGTACTGAGCCTCTAAACTCACCTGCATACGCGGATCTTTGCTGATCGCGTCAAACGTATTTTTAAGCTGCTGGTACGTATCGCTGCTCACCTTGACTTCATCCAACAAGCTGACAACTTCTAAGATTTTGCGCTCAGTAAGCGGCTCACCGCGATAACCAGAAGGGCTAACTAATGAGTAAGCTAGCAAGGCAACCTCAGGCTTTTCTTGTTTAAGTAGCGCCTGTTTCAAATCAAGGTGAGTTTTGATGTTTTCTTGGAAAAACTTAGTGTATTTACTTCTCAACACGCCTTCGTGGATAGAAGCAAACTTGTGACCTTTATGGAACGTTGAAGGTTCTTTTACCTCACCTCTTTTACTGATCACTCGGTCATCTTTTTGCGCAGCGACTGCACGAAACTGTTCTAGATCAGGTACTGGGCTTTGGCTGATTTTTTGCGTTGTATTGACCATTTTTCTTTCCTACACACGAAGTGATTGAACATGAGCTTGTTCATGATTAGGGGTGGTTGGAATCGCTTGATCCAACATTGCAAAACGCGCTTGCCACAATTCAGTCTGTTCAATAACCTCATGAAACCAAGCAGTAAGATTCGTCGTGTTTAGGTGCTCAACTGGTTTACGTCCCGCTAAGACAAGCTGTCGACCATTTGGGGCTAAAGCAAGTGCAAGGCTGCCACTACCGATGCCCTGATAATTAGCATGAGCAATAAGCTCTAAACCTTTGAGTCTTTGTTCGCCCGACTTTTCTAATCCTCCGAACGTCACGGACAACATTAAATCATCCGTATCTGTCGCGATGAAATACAGCATGTAGCGATCATCGACCAGTAGCTGACAACGTTCATTGTCTTCAAAATTCAGTTCGGGCAACTCATTGAGTTGGCAAAACTCCAAGAGCAGTTGTTGAATCGTGTTCATAACTTTTTCCTTTTGTTTCAATAACTCTATTGAACAACGATTGCAGATTGAACGATGTCGGTAATGGCTTTATTTTTGTCACTTTCTCGTCTTCATTGTGAGGTTTTCCGCAGAAATCTCGCTGTAAAAACGAGTTGCCAGAGTAATCAAAAAGAGCAGCTCAGGGCTGCTCTTTCAATAAAGGTTAGAAGATTAGTATTATGTGTTTGCTCACTTCTTTTGCAGAGTGACTAACCCAGTTTATGGCTATCAAAAATGACTTCTGTTGGCGGGAACATATTCGAAACAGGTGGTCGTTGCGCATCTCCAAACATTGGTGCACCGAATGCGGATGTTGCCCAAGGATCAACAATTTTCACATCCTTACTCCATGTTGAGGGATCTTTAATATCACTCCCCTCTTGTCGACCAACCAGTACATAAAGGTGTGTACCTGAATGACCCTTTTTAAACGCAACCACTTCGACTTTAGGCTCACCTTCAGGTGTGCCTGACATGCCTTGAATCATCTCAGCAGCGGCAGCAAAGGCAAATGTAGTACAGCAGCCGGCTTTCACGTTTTGTACTGCCTTAGCAATGTTCTGTAGAGTGCTTAATTGCGGTGCGGTTCCTCTTTGTGCTGCAGCTTGAACTCCGTTTGCAGACATAGTCGCTCGTTGATCTTGCATGATTCGCGCTTGATTCGCGTGAAGCGCTTCTAATCTAGGCTTTCCTTTGGTTTCATAAAACTGCGAACCTTTTACACCAAACGTATTTAAGTCTGTACAGGCAAAATCACCAAGCTTTTGAAGGTTAGCTTTATGTTCGTTGAGAAGCGCTACACTCGATGAGGTTTTATTCGCTTTAGAAGAAGAGGCCGCCGTTTGCGCGGCTGGCCAATGTGAGCTAGGACCAGACGACAATCTCTCAAGATTTTTCAGACTACCAAGCGTTAACTTGTTTTCACCGTTCAACACATTTTGCAGCATCAGCTTCGCAACGTCTTTAGGAATGCCCTGCTTAGTAAGCAGGTTCACTACAATATCTTTCGCTTTATTCTGGTGGCTAATACGCGCGCTGATACTTTTATTTTTTGGTGCACCCTCTTTAACAAAAATATCTTTGCCGTTGTGTGCTCGAACCTCTTTATCGTCAGATTGATTTTGTGTCGCCAAATGGGATGTTAACTGACTCAACGAGTGCATTTGCGATGTATTAATATTGACCATGTGTAATGCCTTAAACCTGAATAAATGCGTGTACGTCTGTTTGGCTAAAATCTACAACCGTATTGTTCTGAAATAGCTGAGCCCAAGTATCCACTAGCTCATTCAGTTGAATCATCAAGTTAGCAATATTGGTGAGTTCACTCTCGGCCGCGATGGCAACCTGAAGAACCACATCTTTAGTGGTTGGATTAACGCAAAACTGCACACCGCCGGTTTCTCGATATAAGAAGTTGTATTCAAGTAAAACTTGAAGTTTGTCTAACGTAATATCCTCTTGTTCTATGTGCAGGTTTTTAGAAATCAACAACTCGCCTTTTTCCTCCACGAGCAGAACATCGACACTGTTATTTTCAGCAAAATGCAGTGACCACATTTGATCGTCATACGCTGTCACGCGTTCAAGTTTCAGCACTTCTCCTAGTTCAGAGAGAAGCATATTAATCTTTCCTGTATCCATGTTGTGTCCTGTCTAATTTAACATACCTAAGTAGCCTCGAAATATCTGATGCAGCGAGACGACTTGGGTATAACGGCTTATTTAAATAAGCTCATAAGGATAAGAGCGATTTTATGGCGTGATAGACACAGGAGCTTTATTTAAACGTCTCAATTTTATTGCTATTAGCCGTTTTAGCGAGGTAGAAAAATGAAGAATAAGTTGGATAAAGAAATAAGAAAAGAGCGGCAATCGCCGCTCTAAAATTGGAATAGAAGAGAAAAATTACTTGATGCCGTGAAGGCTGTTCTCTGCGTTCATAGCCAAAGGATTGAATGAGTCGTTACGAAGTTCTGCTATCGCGTATAGCATGCGTCCCATGCGACCGTTTCCATCGGTGAACCCGTGATACCCAATGACTCCTGCAAACAAGTGTTTACCCAGATCTTTATCCGCCACTGGGTTTTCTTTCAAAAATCCTTCAATGTGCTGCTTTAGCATCCCCTCACCGCCAATACTTGAAGGCAAAGTACCACCCGAAATATTTGGCCCTCTGTAGTCACGTTCAACATCAGGTACCAAGCGAGCGTGTAGCTCTTTTAAGTTGTCCATATTCAATAAGTCTTTACCATTAGACGCGTATTCTTTAAGTAAAGACGTAATGTTTTCGGCATCGTTTCCTTTAGAGTTAGAAGCATTAATGATCCACGCCGTAGCTCGTTCGACATTATCGGTGACGCCACTTTTGTTAAACGCGTCCTCTGCCAGTCCTTCAGCGTATACACCTTGGCTTAGATCGGTGCTTGCTAGACCTTCGATATGACGTTGCGCCGATTTAAGATGCATCACCTCCATATCAAACACCGCTTGCATTTGATTGATGCTACCTGCCGGGTTTTTCTGCGCTGCAGATACACCACCGCCATAGTCTTTTACTACACGTCCAGCAAGCGACTTCGCTGCACTTTCTCCAATCAGTGATGTGAGGTTTTTACCAGAATTGGTTTCTAGCATTGATTCTGTCATTGCTCGCTCCGCTAACTGGTTTAGCTCAGCAGAGTGCGATTGGACCGTTTTGCTATCCAATTTTGCGAATGCATTTAATACATCTGATGCGGTTTTTATGTTTCCATCTTTGAAGAACATTTGTCCATGCTCAACAGAAGAAGCAGCTCGTAAACGCTGAGCTTGGCCTTGCTCATTATCAAATACGGCTTTTGTAAGGGCTTTCGCAACCGATCGTGAGCTGCCTTCGCGAAACAATTTTCCTGTCGCTTCAAAAAATCGCGCTACCGCACCATTAGTAGGATTGGTACGAGTAAATTCTTGGGTCGCTGCGTTGATTTGGTATTCTTTGCCACCAATACTCAGCTTGCCTTCGTTTAGTATCTCGTTGCGAGCTTGCGGCATGGCAGCCTGCAATGCGCTAACACTTCCAAAACTGATCATGTTTTAAACCCTTAATGTGGAAAAATGAGTAGTACTCGTTACCGGGACTTCGGTTGTTTTATTGGTTACTTTTTGCGTGTTCGCACTTTTTAACCATTCGATGAAATTCGCTAATGATTCATCAAGAAAAGAAGCAGTTAACAGTTGCTGGTGCAGGTGTATGAAACCGATGTATCCCGTTTCTGCCTCCCAGATTACCGCTGGAGAGCCTTGCGTTAAGGCATCTTTCATATGTTGATGCAAAACATCATCACTCGGCTTATCTCCTGAAATCAGCCCAATAAGTGTCAGGCGATCTTCTTGTGCGCGAATTGTGATTGCTGTGTTTTGGTCAATGAGCAGATGACAACAATCATCCTCATCAAAAACCAGCGACTCCAGTTGGCAGCGGCTGGCAAAATCTGTCAGTAAAGAAGTTATAAATCCATTAGCCATTCGACTAAATAATCCTATTTTTGTTGTTTTAGAGGCGCAGCTTGGTTGCAACACTTATCAACTAAGCAGCTTTCTTGGGTGTATTCTTAAGGATTTATGGCAGTGAATATTTTAGAAATGGTCGGATTTTTTTTGTTTAAAGGCATTAAAATGAAAAAACTCAGCAAGTGCTGAGTTTTTAAGATTTATTCATGAATCGTAATTTTACGCTCACTGAGCTGCTTCACCATCGCTTGCTTTAATGCATGCAACTGTCCATCAATACTGGCGTCGATGATCCCGACTTCAGTTTCCAAAATGCAGCCTCCATTTTTCAAGCGCGCATCTGCTACCACGTCAACGTAACCGACTTCAGGGTAATCACTCAATACACCAGCCACCTTTTCCCTCACATCAACAACCTGCTCTGGATGGACATGTAAAATGACCTGCTTTTGGTTGCTCACCAATTGCAACGCTTCTCGCACGACGCTCACCGTGGTATCGACATCATCGAAGGTATCGATGATCTTACGTACCGCTTCTAACACCACGCCTGTCATTTTTTCTTCGACTTGCTGATAGTAATCATTACAACGCGCTAGGGTTTCAAGCATCGTTTGCGCATTTTCAATCTTGGCTTGTGCGAGACCATCTTGATAACCACGTTGTTTTTCAGTTTCGTAGGCTTGTTGGGCATTAGCAATGATGCTTTCAGCTTTGGAGTTCGCGGCTTCAACTAAGTGTTGCGAATCAAGATAACTGGCATAATCTTTCGCTTTCAGCACCTTTAAGCCAGGTGCCAGCTGCAAGTTGTCTGTTTTTATTTCAACAAATGAAACCATTGGGGAATAACCTGTTTTGCGATTTTTTTTGTGAGTCGATACGCTAGATCTCGCTGATCTTTTGCCAACCAGCTAGCCATTTCCGTACTCTCGCTGAGCTGCTGTTCTAGTTTGAATTGCCAACGCAGGACAATGTCTTCTGGCGAGTTAACTAAAACAAACCTTATCCAGGAGTATCCAAGCGCTTGCATTTTTGCTTCAACAGACCGCTCATCCAATGATTCTGGCAACGGATGTTGCCAACCTTGCGGCCAACTGGATAACAACATCGGCCCGTTTTGAATCAAGAACCGAGCGCCTTCCAATCCAAAGACGTTGTTCAGAACCTGTTTCGGATGTTTTAAAACAACGCCTCGCATTGCCACACAATGTAAAGCTCCGCCCACCATCAATACGAGTTGATTCAACGCATCCGCTGGGAGCAACGCCAAGCTATGGCAAGGTTTGTTAAAAGCCGTCTCTGGAACTGGAGATAACGCCCACTCATTTATGCACCATTGGTTAAACATGGGGTTATCTCTCCAACCTTCAATATTTAATAACCAAGGCTGTTTCTGTTCTATCCAACTTTTATGGATGTATTGGCAAGGCGCGTAGTTAAATTGATGTTGTACCTGCGCGAGTGGTGTTTCTGGTTTAACCACGCTTTGTGTTCCTGCGGCACCAAGTAAAAGTAGCGATATTTGAACCGATAAGCGCAGCTACCAAGAACACCAAAATGGCGATAAGATTATTCGCCGTCTCTTTGGTGACCTGAACCGACAAAATGCTTTTAAATTGATTGTTTTGAGTAGCAACTCGTACCTCTGATGAGGGTACCATCACTACGCTGATTCGATCGTAATTCAACCCCTCAATACTGTTGTTCACCAATAGTTTGATCTGTGGAACATACGAGTCAAGCGCAATATCCGCCGCGTGTTTAATAAACACAGAGGCAGATGCAGGAGTTGGACGCTCTCCTGGACGTAGATCTTGATCTTCCAAAACAACATGAACACGTGCCACCAGCACGCCATCAATCTGAGATAAGGTTGAAGAAAGTTCTTGAGATTTCGCGTACACCAAACGTGCTCGTTCTGCTAATGGCGACGAGATCAAATCGTCTTTGGGAAACACCTCTTTCAATGTAGAAAACTGCTCTCTTGGATACCCTTTTCGCTTCAGCGCGTCTACCGCGAAGGCGATTTGAGAACTGTCTACCATTAACTTGACGGTGTTGTCTTTGTCAGGTTCTTTTGTTGCAACGACACCTTCGGATAGTAAGATCGACAACATCTCATTCCCCTCTTTCTGAGTTACGTTGGTGTACAGCTCGGTCTGACAACCCACCAGAAACAACGTGAGCATGATGAAAACCGCTCTCATTTTATTCATCATCACTATTGTGCCTTCAATAAGGTTTCTACGTTTTGTGTGGTTTTACCCACGGTTTTCGCGATCAGCTCTTCTTGAAAAGTAATGCGCGTCAGTGCCCACTGCATTTGCAGTAATTGCGCCGGATCATCACCCACCATCTTCATGTTGTCTTGCAGGTTACTTTTCGCGTTATCGATAGTATTTTTTAACTCGCTGATGTTTTCGAGCAAACCGCCCTCCAAGCCATTATTCGCCTCGGGAACCGACATGGCTTGTTCGAAACGTTCACTTAAACCGTCCTCGACTTGTGCATCCTGCAACTTATCAATGTTGGTTTGCATCACCTCGGTGTACTGCGTGTTTATCATATGTACTCCTAAGACAAATCTAACTTGTGACTATGAGTCACGATGTTTTTCACCATCGCATTTTTTTGGATCATGAAGCTAAGCTCATCACGAACCATGTCCAGTGTTGATGCCATATCAGGTAACGACTTCAACTCAGCCCAGCTGTGCCACAAGGCTTGTTCTTTCTGGGCACCCAGTGGAAAATGCTGCGCCAACATTTCTTTAAGTGCTGCTTTATCAGCAGGAGGTTCGGCAATAAGCTGGCCCGAAAAATTCCCTAGTAACTCCTGCTTCAACACCTTTAACAAATCAGATTGTGGCTGTTCGTTGCCTTTTGCACTCTTCGCCTCATGAAAGGCGTACCACATTGCCTCTCGTTTAACTTGAGGATCGGAGAAGGCTTCATTCAACGACGATAAGACGCTTTGTTTACTGACAACGTCTGCCTCTTTTAGTGATTCATACCACGCTTTGATGCCCGCCAGTTTCGCTTCTGTTTTCTCTAACGTCTCTTTTGAAGAGGCGTGTGAGGCTTCCGCTTGCTTAGCATTACGCTCCATGAGCACATTCATCTTATCTTCATCGCTCCGCTCATAATGGCGCGACTCCGATTGGCGCAGTGGTTGAGGCTGAAGAGTTAGATTACTTGAATCAACGATCATCCAAGGTTCCTAATGTCCTGAGAAAAGCTTGCAGCAAATGCTTGGCTTTCTTCGCTTCCCTGTGATGCGAGTTCTACCCAACTTTCCGCTTTGCTCAATAAACCAGCTTTGGCGGAAGCAAGGGCCGCTAAACTGATCAGATCTGGATAGGCGTTGCAAAGTGGTTCGAGCAATTGATGAGCCTCTTCGTACAAGCCTTTATTCATGAGGCTCATTGCACGAATCATCACCACGGTCTCTTCAGAACCGGAGCTTGCTTCTAGGCCGTCCGCAATCGTGTTAGCTTCTTGATGACGATGCATACCTGTTGCCATCAGCGCGATTTCAGCCAGCAGTTGGCGCGTTTCTCGTTCCATGCTTTACACCTTCTGGAGAATCGACTGCATCACATCTTTAATCGCACGAGTGGTGGTCGCATTGATATTGTAAACAACAGACCATTTGTTGATCGCGTGCTGAAGCTCGGCAAGCTTTGATGGATCATCGGCATTGGTTTCTAGGTTCTTGATGGCTGCCGTCACTTCTGTGTTGGCATCTTTCGCTTGTTGTTCTAACTTAGCTTTAACATCATCAAGGTTTACACTGTTACTAGCATCGTAAAATGACATAAGACTTCCTCGTATTTTTTAGTTAGCTTCGTATGATTCAACGACCGCATGGGCGGCTGTGTAAGCTTCATACTGTTTGAGTAGCAATTGGTACTGCTGTGGTGAGCACCCTAAATCCAACTGACGTTTCACCACCGCTTGTGCTTCTAAGAGCTTGCTCTTAATCTTGTGCACTTCCGCACCGTTTGTGTCGTTATTTAAAATTTGTTCAAGATTTGTCATTGTTCGTCTCGCCTTCATATCCGAGTTCTATTGTTATCACCCGCCCGCCTTTAACCAACTCAATACCAGCAGGTGTAACACTGGATATTCGGTAGCCCTGAGGCGTTCTTGCACCGACCATATAGCGAACGTTATCGGTCAGAATCACATATGGAACCTGGCCAAAGTTAACGCTACGAAACGGGAAATCGATGTTGGTGCCTTTACTCACCTTAGGTATGGATTTCAAAACTAAATATGGTTTTTCACCATATTGTTCTCGGAAGTCTCGAGTCACACCGTAAAATCGAGTCGTTTCGATATCATCAAGTTCCCCACGTACTTCGATGCGATCACCGCTGGTAACCAACTGGACTTTTTTCAGTAGCTCCGCATCCGTCAATAAGGCTTTTAGCGTATCCATGTAGGCACCCGCTCTTTGCAGTTCAACCTTCCACGCTACTAGGCCCGGTACGTCTCGCTCTAAAATTTGCTCAACTTGGTTCCAGCGGCTGGCATCATCGATATAACCCGTCAGTAACAGTGTGCCCGTCTCATCCCCATTTTCGACTTTCACCTGGTGATAGCCGAGGTTTCGCAAAATAAATCGAACCCCGCGACGGATTTCTTCCATCGTTCTTAAGTCACTTTTGTAATTGATACCTAGTACATCAATTCGACCAAGCAGATCGAGTTTCTGAGTTCGATCTTCAACATAGCCTTCCAAAACCGCTTGGCGTGCGGCGGCATTCCATTCCACACGAACGTCGCTAAGTTTGAGCTCGCCTAAGATGTTGCGCACCAAAACAATGGGTTCTGCTTCTGTGACAGTCTCATTATTGTTTCCGTTAGTTTGGCTGTACCACATACCAGCAAAAATGACACTCGGGACAAAACTACAAAGCAAGGCGATGAGCGTTGTTTTTTTCCAGCTAGAGCGTTGTACAGCAACAACAGGTGTATCCTGTTCGCTAGATTCGTCGCTGACGTTACTCACGATTAACGCATCTTCTGCGTACCCCAGTGCGAACTTCACAACGCCTACAGAGACAACGGCATGGCGTGACAACTCGATCCCATCATCTTCAACAGAGATGTTTTCACCGTTAATATTTGCCTCTTTGCAGCCTCGTAAAATGACCGAGTCTTGCTGGCAAGCCAACGTGAAATGGTTAGCTTCGACCCCAGCATCAGACAGCACAAGATCTGCGATAAAATCGTCACTACCAAGCACAAGAGCACCCTCAGGTAAGGTGACTTCAACTCCGGAATGCACGCCTGATAAAATACGAATTTTCCATTGCTGCATCGCGGTTAAGGCTCCTCTGATGGACGCACACACTCACTTTGTGAGTCATCGCATTCCAATACTTTTACACGCCAACCCTTTTGCCCTGTCGGCAATTGGCACTGCGTCAATTGAGACGACTGTTGCTGTGACAATAAGTCTTGCTGATAGCGCTCTGCTTGAGTCTTTGATGTGCAGCTATACACTTCGACGACCGATTTAAATTCAGCACTGTTGTTGGAAATGTTGTTGAGCTTGCCAATGCTTGGTCGCAGATCGTACTCATTACCAATCAACACACTATCGCCAATACCATCCACAACGATTCGCGGTTCTAGAATAAACATGCGCACCGTGCGGCGTTTAGTGTTGGTATTACTTCTAAACAACGCACCTAAATATGGGATGTCTCCCAACAGTGGTACTTTACGTAACTGATGACTCACTTCATCTCGGTACACACCACCGATGAGCAAGCTCTGTCCTTGCTTCACCGTCGCCAAGGTACTGATTTCAGTTTTACGCACGGAAGGAAGGTCGTCGACACCACCATCGGTAATCTTTGCCCCGTCTTCGAGATGAAGGCTCAGATTGATTTCTGGTCGGGCAGCAAACCTGTCACCAACGATACGCGGGACAATTCTCAGTAACGTGCCATACGTGACCTCTTCCAGTGCTGCGGTCTCTTTACCAACCAGCTTGACGTAAAACGTGCTGCTGTTGTTCAGTACCGCTTCGACATTTTCTTGGGTTAACAGTGTTGGTCTTGAAACCACTTGAGCACTGCCTTGAGATTCCAATAAACGGATTTGAGCCAACAGGTAATTCAGATTGGTTGAATCAAGCAAAGACTTAAAATTTTGTCCGCTGCCGAGAGTCACATCACCCGAACTCACATCCCCTGTTGTTTTGATATCAACAATTCGATTATTTCCGACAGACACTCCCGCTCGCCAATCCACGCCTAACTGACTTAAATCGTTGGCACTGATGTCGACAATCGATAACGCAACTTCAATTCTTGATTGCGGTTGGTCCAATTGAGCAACCAGTTTGCGATAGAGCGGTAATCGCGCTTGAGTATCACGAACAATAATCGCATTAAGGCCCGGCTCTGCTTCAACCGTTGCTCCGCCATGAACTGAGGCGGTTTTATTGCTTTTTACAGGCTTATCTGAACTGGTAACTTCTTTGTTCGACGCACTCGTCACTTGAGTTTGAACACCAGACACGACTCGCTTTAAAACCGATGCGATACCCGGAACCGTAATGGTCTGATCTCGATATGCAATTTCTCTATCCGTTGCAGAAGCGTACTTCAAAGGAATTATTTCAACGAATAACTCGTCGGTTGAATTCGATTTCTGCAGCAGGCGCGTTTCTAATGCTTCGGCCGTTTGTACAACTAAGTCGACATAACGTGGAGGACCTGCAAGATAAACCAACCCTTTACTTTCAGCGGCTCTCCACCCATAGCGCGAATCCCACACTCCAGTGGAAATTAACGTGCTTCGTAGCTCTCTGGCGGTCAATAATTCTAATTGGAGTAAACGTGAGCGCGTTTCTGTCGCCTTATAGACATGTAAGACGGCACCATCGAAATACCACATCAAGTTATAGACTTGCGATAAGTAGTCGAGGAACTCAGCCGGATCATCAGGAGTAAAACGTCCACTCACTCGATCATTAACTTTGTCACTCACAGAAACCGAAACGCGATAGTTTGCGCCAAAGTTATTCAACAACTCTTTTAATGAGTCGTTATCTGCATAGTATCGGAATGGTTGTTCGGGCCAGTGTAAGTCTGTTGCTTGTGCGAATCCCAACGGAGCAAAGCTCACAGCACACAACAGTATCTTTGTGGCAGCACGTCTGATGTTCGGAAAGACTTTTCGCATCATGGCAACCACACATTATGATTAATCGTGTGGTTCACGCGCTCTTGCTCCAATAATGCCATATAACGCTCACATAGATTAACGTGCTTGGAAAGCAAAGAAGAGAACAGCTCAATCGAACAGTCCTCGATCCTCACTTTGCTTTGTAAAATCAGCTGCTGATCATCATTCGCTGTTAGTACGCAGCCATCTTCACGGATTGTTTTTAATGAGAGCTGCATGCAACGTTGCAACGCTTGTTCTTGTTGATAATCTAGATGCTCTTTAAACTGGAAAGGTAAAGCCGCTTCCCATAAAAACCATGATGCGTGTTGTTTGATGGTCAGTGACAACTGATCAACCTCGATGTTGTAAGAGCCATTTTCTGAGGCAATAAAATCCCCTACCTTTAGCGTTTCCGCTAAAGATTTCATCATCTTATCTAACATTTAACGCCCTATTTAAATCTGGCTGAGGTGATTGCAAGCCTGGCCGCACTGGCCGCTTTGAGTGTCAAAATAGTAGTGATCGATGTCGCCAACAATTTGCATGCTCTTGAACCACTGCCATACTTTCGCAACCGCATTTTGGTCGTTGTAAACCACATCGCATGCATCCCAGACTTCGTTCAGCTCAGGAGCTTCAAGTCGAACTTCCGAACACCACTTTTTCCACTCAGAGATAAACTGAGCAGTCGTAGAAGTGTACTCTGCGAACCCTTTAAGCTCGTCTAGGGACGGTTGCCACTTCTCAATTAACGAACGATGACATTCAATCACTTGCATCTGTTGTTCGCTCAACGTCCCAAGTTGATCTTTCAACTGGTGTTGTTGGCGCTCAATTAAATCGAGTTGCTGTTGTACAAACACCGCACTGGTGTCCTCTCCCGATAGTTTCGACCAATATTCCTTTTGAATATCGAGCTGATTGATAAGCTGTTCCACTTTAATGGAGGCATGCAAAGCGCTTTGGTCAACTTGACGGTTAATCCACTCGTTTAGCGATAAATGAAAACAAAGCATCAACGTTTTTGGCACCGCTAAATTGAAGCGAAAACCAAGACGCGCGTTGATGTATTCCAGTCTTTGTTCAAAGGTCACGAGTGTGCGGCTATCACTGAGCTGCGACCCAATTTCCAAAAATAAACGCATGGCGAATCGGTCAAGCGACGCACCGAGCTTTTGATACGTTTTCACCAACTGGCTTGCGCACAAGCTATCGACGACGCTTCTATCCAACAAGCGCTGAAGTAAAGATAACTGTTCATAATTAATGACGCCTTCACTCAACAATTGTCGGTGATTGACGTGCACAACATTGAAATCCAGCGTTGATCTAGAAGCACTTTCATATCGAGCTCCTCTCTGCAAAACTGTCACTTTCCGTTGTGTCACAATGCTGTCTGGAAAAAGCGAACGGCGTCGCCAATGCTGCTTTTTCATTTATGTTCGTCTCCGCACCCCTCTCGAACGATCCAGAAAGAAAGAGGTGTAATAATTTTTAATCGTTCGTTGTTACATGACGCATAATAGAATTTACGCTGATGAGTGACTTTCAAAATTAGTCAGAAAATTTTAGTCCCAAGTCATTTCATTTCGCGATAGCTACTTGATCGTCTCCCGAACGTACACGGCTTGGCGTCGTTCCAAAACGACGGCGGTAACTCTGCGTAAAGTAAGACTGACTAGAAAACCCAGCCTCCATCGCCACATCCACGATGCTCATCTTGCTCGTCAACAGGAGTTTATGAGCGTGCAACAATCGGCGCTCACTGATCCAAGCTCTTGGAGAAATGCCATAGTGCTCATTAAATAGCTCTTTAAAAGTCGTTAAGCTAGCACCAAACTCTTGCGCATAGTCAGTCAACTTCCACTCTTTGAGGTAGTGTTGTTCCATAAATCGACGTAACCGTTCCGATGTTCGGTTCGTTTGTTGTGACAGCAACGCATAGAGTGATTCTCCCCCTTTGCCGTGCAGCAAAAGAATGAGTAACTCTTCATATTTTAGGCACATGATCGCATCTGGATACGCCTGTTGCTCAAGCGTCTGCATGCTGGAAAGCACTTGCTCTACGAGTATGTTCAAACCAAAAGTAAACAAGCCAGAACAAACTTTATCTACCTTGGGCAGCATCATCAAAAGATCACTGTGCTTCTGTAATAGCTGGCTAACGAGTTCATTGTCGTAGGTTATAATCGACGCTTTGTATGCCCCGTCTAAGGGCGAATACTCGAATAAGTAATCCCCTTGGGATAGAAACACCCCGTTTTCTGCCGCGACATCGATTGTGCAATCACCTGTTTGAACTCGAAGCTGACCATTGTGAACGACAACAATGTGAGATTGGTCTGAGTGAAATACTTCATCAGATTTTTCATAGCGGGAAAAACTACGAATTTTTCGCGAGCTCGAGCCGACCTTTTCTGTGTTTAGTTGGCCTGACACATCCATTTTCTACCCTTCATTATTTTGAGTTTCTCAGTACGAGTGTTGAGAAACTTTCAAAGCAATACTTTGATTGTTGTTATTTCTAAGTACTGCTATATCAATTAAAGAAGCAAAGAAAAGAGCATAGAAGTTCATATCACTTACCATACCCCCCGAATAATTAGCGAATATCCTAAGCATTACCCTTACCTAAAGGTAAAAGTTTATCTTAGTAAACTCTGCTGTCCGTCTTTATTATTTTTATCAGATAGCGTTTATTATTAGCCAAAACTTAAATATCATTTCGTTATTAAAGTTTAGGATTTTTGTTATACATTAGAATAAAATTAAATAGATTATGGTATCGTTTATCGAACAAACTGAAATTTCCAAAATCTTAAAATTGTATGTTTTATAGCCTAAAACGCCAAGCCAACGTGTTCAAGGAGCGAGATATAATCATAAAGAATGCTATTTTTGCAACAAGTATAAGTCTAAAAAACAACTGACCCGATGACTTAAACCATGTGATTAATGTTTGTAAAAAACAACAAAACTTTCACAACAGGAAAGAGCAAATCTTTATTTTTAATAATTTAGTAAGGTCTAATTAAATGTAACCGATTACTTTTCATCTGGTTATTTTTTTGGCACGAGTATCAAGTTTTCCTGTTTTCCCTCCACTGAAAATAAATAGTTCTTTTCTTTTTCCGCTACAAGTTCCCCATTCGAGTATAGCCTTCCAATTATCTTCATGTTTCCGTCACCAGCTTGAATCGGTGCAATTAAAAATGAATACTGTACGGGTAATTGAACGCCTTGGTAGTGCTGCAATGCAGATCTAAGACACTGATTTTCAATCACTTTACATATTTCCACATCAAGAGACGTAATCGAAGGTGGAAAGTATCCATCGACAGAAACCCAACCATAGAGTGTCGCCTGACTCTTTGTGTCAAAGCTACCTTCCCTTACAATCGGCACAGATTGACTACACCCACTTAGTAGGAATAGTCCGACAAAACCAGCCCACATAGAATTGTTCATTATGACACCATAAACTTATTTTATAGACTTAGTTCATTTTAATTTCACACAATTCTTTATGTAAAAATATAAAAGATCAACTTATATTTATACTACAAGCGGACAATAAATCGCATTCTTCAACAACACAGATTTAACATTAGATTTAATTTAACTCATAGTGACTGCGCCCTAATACACTTTCAATTAGGTGGGTATATTAGAGAACAAAGATATTTAAATATCTAAGAACAACCACAATATGCATCAGAGCACATTCGTTATCGCTGTTCTATTTAGCTCACCGAAATTAAAAACCAAAATATAATAACAACCGACCAATATTGATAAACACGAAGAGATACATCTAATATTTTCCTTGATAAAATTTCAAAAGGGACTATTCCTATGTCAGCACGCCAAACTATCGATGAGATTTTGCTAAAGTTTGCTCATCAAATAGGCTTGCCTGCACTGCATCTAACGGAAAATGAAGTAAGCTTAGCGTTTGATGATAATCTAAGAGTGCATATCATCTTTCATCCTGAATCGACAACCCTCCAGCTCGAAGCTGAGATTGTTGGTCTTCAAATCGTTAATTCCGATCTCTATCGTTCTTTCCTAGCCTTTAATTATCACTGGCCTGAGCATCAATTATTCTTTAGTTTAGATAATCATCGACATGTACTCTGTTTAAACCGACTCATTAACATTAAGCGACTGGATTATGAGTATTTTGAAACTGCTTTGGCGGAATTGTTGACGCAAAGTGAGTCGTGGGAGTCGTTATTGTCTGCTCATGTCGCCACTGCTGAGGTAGCTCCGATGCCACAAACTTTAGACTTAAGAGTTTAGGTGTCTCTATGTCCAACGACATCCAATCTAAATACACTAACTTACCGGTTCATGAAGTAAAGCAAGCACAGCAAAGTGATGCTCTGCCACAAGGAACGTTTCATGGCCGCAAAGTGACCCTACTCTCTTCATCAGAAAGCAGTTTGGCTCGAATGAGCTCTAAAAGAGAACTTAGCGAATGTTTAAACCAGTTTGCGAGTCTTGAGTCTTGTAATCGCGTCTTGGATTTTGATCAGCAGTTTAGTCTTGAAAAGCAAAACACCGCGGTCGAAAAACTACTTGAACGAAAAGTGGCCGTAATTCAACGTTCCTGAGCACGCAATATAGATGGGTTCAAAATATAAATTTCACGTATATACACCCTTCCACCCGCAAGCCCATGCAATAAAAAACCCCGAAGGCTCGGGGTTTTGGTTAGTACTGCTTTTTCTTTGTTAACTACTTCAATTTAGAAGAAGCCTAGTGGATCAACACTGTAGCTAATCAATAGGTTTTTCGTATTTTGGTAGTGATCCAGCATCATCTTATGTGTTTCACGTCCAATACCTGACTTTTTATAGCCACCGAACGCAGCGTGTGCAGGGTAAGCGTGGTAGCAGTTAATCCAAATTCGACCAGCTTCGATATTACGGCCCATACGATATGCGACGTTCGCATCACGAGTCCAAACGCCTGCGCCTAAGCCATATTCGGTGTCGTTCGCGATTTCCAGAGCTTCCGCTTCATCTTTAAACTTAGTGATGGCAATGACGGGGCCAAAGATTTCTTCTTGGAAAATACGCATCTTATTGTGGCCTTCCAACATCGTTGGCTGAATGTAGTAACCCTGATTGATTGACTCTGGCTGCTCAGAGACACCACCACCAAAGACCACTTTTGCACCTTCTTCACGGCCGATTTCCAGGTAACTTAAAATCTTATCAAACTGTTCTTGAGAAGCTTGGGCGCCTACTTGAGTATCGGTATCGAGCGGGTTACCTTGCTTGATTAACTGCGCACGTTCCGTCAATTTCTCTACAAACTTATCGTAAATCGCTTCATGAACTAATACGCGAGATGGACAGGTACAAACTTCGCCTTGGTTGAAGAAACCAAGTAGCGTACCTTCGATACACTTGTCGAGGTACTCATCTTCGTAATCGAAAATATCTGAGAAGTAGATGTTTGGAGATTTACCACCTAGCTCAACTGTCGATGGGATCAAGTTGTCTGCTGCACATTTTAGAATGTGATTACCAACCTGTGTTGAACCGGTAAACGCTAACTTCGCAATGCGGTTGCTGGTTGCAAGCGCTTGGCCCGCTTCTGAACCAAAACCATTAACAACGTTGATGACGCCCGGAGGCAGTAGATCACCGATCTTTTCCATAAGAACCAGAATCGACGTTGGAGTTTGTTCTGCTGGCTTCAATACCACGCAACAACCTGCCGCAAGTGCCGGTGCCAGTTTCCAAGCCGCCATCAACATAGGGAAGTTCCAAGGGATGATTTGACCAACTACGCCAATCGGCTCTGGGAAGTGATAGCTTGCCGTGTGCTCATCCAGCTCCGCCGCACTGCCTTCTTGCGCGCGAATGCAGCCAGCAAAGTAACGGAAATGATCTACCACTAAAGGTAAATCTGCCGCCAAGGTTTCGCGAACTGGTTTGCCGTTTTCCCAAGTTTCGGCAACTGCCAACTCTTCTAAATGCTGCTCAATACGATCAGCAATTTTCAGCAATATGTTCGAGCGTTCAGTCACACTGGTTTTTGCCCATTTAGTTCTGATGTTGTGTGCCGCATCCAATGCTAAGTTGATATCCGCCTCGCCAGAACGAGCAACTTTACAATACGCTTGTCCGTTGATTGGTGAGATATTGTCAAAATACTCACCATCCGTTGGTTTTACCCATTCCCCACCGATAAAGTTATCGTAATGCGATTTAAAGTTAACAATGGCATTTTCACTACCTGGCTGTGCATAGATCATAACTCTTCCTTTTGTTTCTCGTTCAATGTGTTATTGCAGTGTCGTATCGCACTGTTCACAAAGAGCATTACGCAAGTCACACGCCAACTACACCACACTTGTTGTTAATTAAATGTAAAACTATGATTACCAAGCGATAACAAACCAAGTGAGCGATGTTTGAGCGGATGTATGGTGTGAACACCAATGTTCAAGTGTTCCAAAATGGCACACCCTCACTGTGACAAAATGGTACAGTCATGGAACTTCAACACATTAGCGATAACAATTGGCTTTCAACTTCATGGATCCGAAGTGAACAGGCGGGTTTAAAACAGCGTCGACGCCCTGAAGATATTCGAGTGACACCAGCGACACTTCAAGATAGGCGTCACCAACTCAACTTCTTATTGGAAACCGTCACCCAGTTTGCTCTCCCGCTGTTTAATCAGCTTTTTGCTCATAGTGACAGCCGCTTAATTCTGACGGATGCCGACGGCGTCATCATCGGCAGTTGGGGACAACCTAAGTTCCGCGAGAAGTTGACCGAAATTGCGCTAAGCTCTGGTGCGTGCTGGCAAGAAAAGGTCAAAGGCACTAACGCGATTGGGACTGCGATAGTTGAAGCAAAACCGGTATCAGTCATTGGCGATCAGCACTTTATCCAACACCATCGTTTTATTAGCTGCTCAGCCAATCCTATTTTCGATCATCTTGGTCATTTGATTGGCGTGCTAGATATCACCAGCGAACAAAAGAAACATGACTTCTCAACTCAGGTGCTGGTGCAAAACATGGTGCAGCAGGTTGAAAATCAATTACTTAACTTGATTCCACAAGGGCATATTCGTGTGGATTTGGCGTGTGAGAAAGGCTTACTGAACAGTGGGTGGCAAGGGATTATCATCGCCAATGAAGATGGACAGATTCTCGCGCACAACCAAGTTGCTTCTCAGCTCCTCGCGCAACAAAACGTCATCGGGCAATCGCTCGACGACATTCTTTCTATCCAAAGTGCCGACCATCCTTTCGTGTTCAAAACAAAGCCGTTGACCGACAAAAAAGTGAAGTCTCGTTCCGTTACCGCTTCCAATGATCTGCATTACGGCGATTCTACTGTCGAACATTGCTGGCAACAAGCCAATCGCGTTATCGATAAAGACATCAGCTTACTGATTCTCGGAGAAACTGGGGTTGGTAAAAATGAGTTTGTGAAAGCACTACATAAAAACAGCCAGAGAAAAACGGGGCCGTTGGTTTCCGTAAACTGTGGCGCACTACCGAAAGATTTGGTTGAGTCCGAATTGTTTGGCTACGTAGCTGGTGCATTTACTGGCGCAAACAGCAAAGGCTATCAGGGAAAAATTCGCCAAGCGCACAAGGGGATTTTGTTTCTGGATGAAATCGCAGATTTACCCTTGGAAGCTCAAAGCCGCTTGCTGCATGTATTGCAAGATAAAACCGTGCTTCCTGTGGGTTCAAACCAAAGTGTTCAAGTCGATACACAAATCATCGCTGCCACGCACAAAGATCTCGAGAACTTGGTTAGCGAAGGATTGTTCCGTCAAGATTTATACTATCGCCTCAATGGTTTGATCATCGAATTGCCTCGCTTTGAAGAACGAGATGATAAGCAACAACTGATCGCAAATATCCATCGACGTCATGCTGAATCTGAACAACAACTTTGCCCTCACCTACTTTCTCTGCTGCTTTCTTACTCTTGGCCAGGAAACTTGCGTGAACTCGATAGTTTAATCAAAGTATCCGCATTAATGGCGCAAGGTGAAGAAACGTTAGAGCTCACTCACGTACCGACTCACCTGAGTAAGAAACTCAGCCAAGCTCAAGACGTAACAACCTCTGCCGAACCCACGTTAGAACTGCGTGCAACCGTCGAAGACAAACTGCTCAAAACATATCAAGCAAATCAGGGGAACATCAGCAAAACATCTCGTATGCTTGGCGTCAGTCGAAATACGATTTATAGAAAGCTGAAAAGCCTCGGCATATTGGGTTAATCCATAACCTCAGATACAAAAAGAGCACCTTTGCGGTGCTCTTTCTATTTGAAACCTAGCTTACAGGCCGCCTTGTTGTTGAGCCTGTTTTACTAATGCCTGACGTTGAGTTTCCTTCTCAGAGATCACTTGGTTGTCCTTGTGTATTTCCTGATCCAATTCTGCCGGAATGAAAACAAAGTACTTGTTAAGAGTCATCTTAGAACCTCAATTTGTTGTGTTAATCACCTTCTTGGTCAACGTAAACAACACCAGAAAAACACGTTTTACTGGATCCTTGTTGCTGGTTTCAAAAAATAGAGGATGTTCATTTATTAAACATCCTCCATGTGGGCGCTAATTATAGGCGTAGTTCAAAGGCTTACCTAGCACTCTTTTTCGCCTTTCTTGCAAACTTAGTTTCATTCTCAAACCTGATGCAATCACACATATTCAATAAACGACCACTGAAAAGAGCGCCTAGGCGCTCTTTAAGTTTCATAAAGCCAGACACAAAAAAGGATGCTTAGGCATCCTTTTATACTTAGTCGATTTACTTAAAACGATTACACGTCGTAAGTTGTAGACGCTGTGTCGCCGCCTGTACCAGTCCAGTTCGTGTGGAAGAATTCACCACGCTCACGGTCGATACGCTCGTAAGTGTGAGCACCGAAGTAGTCACGTTGAGCTTGCAGTAGGTTCGCAGGTAGACGAGCTGTTGTGTAACCGTCTAGGAACGTTAGTGCAGAAGTCGTACATGGCATTGGGATGCCTGCTTCTAGAGACTTAGCCGCCACTTTACGCCATGCTACTAGGCTGTTTTGTAGGATACCTTTGAAGTAATCATCAGAGCCTAGGAATGCTAGTTCTGGATTCGCTTCGTATGCATCACGGATGTTGCCTAGGAACGCGCTGCGGATGATACAACCACCACGCCACATAAGAGCAACGTTACCGTAGTTTAGGTCCCAGCCATTCTCGTTTGATGCTTCGCGCATTAGCATAAAGCCTTGAGCGTAAGAGATGATCTTAGACGCTAGAAGTGCTTGACGTAGTGCGTCAACCCACTCTTGCTTGTCACCTTCTACTGGCGTGATTGTCTTGCCGAACAGTTTCTCAGCTTCAACACGTTGATCTTTTAGTGCAGATAGACAGCGAGAGAATACGGACTCAGAGATTAGCGTTAGAGGAATACCTAGGTCTAGAGCGTTGATACCCGTCCATTTACCTGTACCTTTTTGGCCAGCAGTGTCTAGGATTTTCTCAACTAGAGGCTCACCGTCTTCGTCTTTGTAGCCAAGGATGTCAGCCGTAATTTCAACAAGGTAGCTGTTTAGCTCGGTGTTGTTCCACTCAGCGAATACCGCTTGCATCTCGTCTGCAGACATACCAAGACCGTCTTTCATGAACTGGTAAGCTTCTGTGATCAGCTGCATGTCACCGTATTCGATGCCATTGTGTACCATCTTAACGAAGTGGCCCGCACCGTCGTTACCAACCCAATCACAACAAGGCTCGCCTGCATCAGTTTTCGCAGAAATACCTTGGAAGATAGGCTTAACCGCTTCCCAAGCTTCTGGAGCGCCGCCAGGCATGATAGATGGGCCAAAACGTGCACCTTCTTCACCACCAGATACGCCAGTACCGATGAAGTGGATGCCTTTTTCGCGTAGTGCAGCAACACGACGGTTTGTATCTGGGTAGTTTGTGTTACCACCATCGATGATGATGTCGCCTTTGTCTAGTAGAGGGACTAGCGCGTCGATGAATTTGTCTACCACATCACCTGCGCGAACCATTAGCATCACTTTACGTGGCGTTTCTAGCTTCTCTACTAGTTCTTCTAGAGAGTATGCACCGATGATGTTCGTGCCTTTCGCTGGTCCTTCCAGAAACTCGTCTACTTTGGCAGCAGTACGGTTGTGAGCTACCACTTTAAAACCGTGGTCGTTCATGTTTAGGATAAGGTTTTGACCCATTACCGCTAGGCCAATTACACCGATATCACCTTTCATTGTTTCTCTCCAATTTTGTTTCATTGACGAGCAGCGTTTAAGCAATTTTTGCTGCTGCGTCCAAATCTAAATACCATTCCGTCAGGCCAGATTTCGCTTGAATCTTAGCCGCTGGGTATGGCAGTGCGTGTGCAGGTGAACTGTTGATCTCTTCAACGATGTCCGCTTTTCCTGCACCAAGCACTAAGTAACTGATGCGTTTTGCTGCTTCTAATACGCGTGCTGTTTTCGACACACGAAGTTGTCCCGACTCAGGATGAGACGCCACAAGAGATAGATTCGCATCATCATAATTCGTTTGGCCAGGGAACAGAGAAGCTGTGTGACCATCTGCACCAACACCTAATAAGATCCAGTCAAACACAGGGGTTCCGTTTTCAGTCGGAATCACCTCTGACATCTCTTTCGCAAAGCGTTCCGCTTCCACTTTAGGGTCATCTTCACCGCGAATACGGTGGATGTTTTCTGTTGGAATGTTTACTTGGCTAAACAGTAGCGCGTTCGCTTCTCCGTAGTTGCTTTCCGCATCGTCAGGTGCGACACAACGTTCGTCACCCCACCAGAAGTGGAGATTTTGCCACTGAATAGAGGTTGCGTAAGTCTCTGAAGCCAACAGTTTGAACAGCATTTTAGGAGTGCTGCCGCCAGAAAGAGAGATGTGAACAGGTCGGCCCATTTCGCTGAACGCTTTCATGTCGTTAGCTAGGCTTTCAACTACCTGCTCTGCTGTTTGGTAGATCTTATGGTTGATCATAGTTCACAGTAATCCGTATCTGTTAAGTTTTTACATGGGAAGCGCCAAGCTCGACCATCACGCTGTAGCAGGTCGTCTGACTCTTTAGGACCCCATGTGCCGCATGCGTACCCGAAGAGGGATTGTGGATCTTGTTTAAAGTCTAAAATTGGCTGTACGTACTGCCAACACGCTTCCACCGCATCACTACGTGCAAATAGCGTAGCATCACCATTCAAAGCATCAAGTAGAAGACGCTCATACGCAGTTAGCATTTGCGTTTCTTGTAGATCAGCGTAATGGAAGTTCATTTTCACTTCTTTCGCTTCAAAACCTGCGCCTGGCTCTTTCAAGCCAAAGCTCATTTGAATACCTTCGTCTGGCTGAATGCGAATGATCAGCTTGTTTTCTGGTGCGTTTTGACCAAACACTGGGTGCGGTGTTTGTTTAAAGTGGATAACCACTTCAGTCACGCGTGTTGGAAGACGCTTACCAGTACGCACGTAGAATGGCACGCCATTCCAACGCCAGTTGTTAATGTATGCTTTCAAACCGATATAAGTTTCGGTACGTGAGTCGTCTGCAACCCCCGGCTCTTCACGGTAGCCACGTAGACTTTGTCCACGAACTTCAGAAGCGGTGTATTGACCTAATACTAGATCGTTACGCAGAGCGTTTTCGTCCAAAGGTTTTAAACACTGGAGTACTTTAACAACTTCATCACGCATCGAATCTGCATTGATCTGTGCTGGTGGCTCCATACCCACCATCGCCAATACTTGTAGCAGGTGGTTTTGGAACATATCGCGCACGGCACCCGAGTTGTCGTAGTAACCACCACGCTCCTCTACGCCGAGGAATTCTGCGCCCGTGATTTCAACATAATCAATGAAGTTACGGTTCCAAAGCGGCTCAAACATCGCGTTTGAGAAACGAAGTACAAGAAGGTTTTGTACCGTCTCTTTACCTAAGTAATGGTCAATTCGGTAGATTTGATGCTCTTGGAAGTGCTCGTGAATTTCTTTATCCAGAATACGCGCTGATTCAAGGTCATAACCGAATGGTTTCTCAATAATCAGGCGTTTCCAACCATCTTCTTCTTTGTTTAGGCCGTGTGCTGCAAGACTTGCAGGAATCACACTGTATAAACTTGGTGGGGTTGCTAAGTAGAAAAGCGTATTGCGCTGATCGAAACGATATTCGTCAGCAAGTTGGTCTAAACGAGAAGATAGCTTACTGTAATCTTGTGTGTCAGAAGTATTGATAGCTTGGTAGTGCAGATGGTTAATAAATGCATCAAGCGTTTCTGGCTCAGTCTTTTCCATTTCCTGAAGCGATTTTTTCAGCTTCGCGCGGTAAGACTCATCACTGTATTCAGTGCGACTTACACCCAGAATGGCAAAATTTTCTGGAAGCTGCTTGTTCGCATAGAGGTGGTATAAAGCAGGAATGAGCTTACGGTATGTAAGGTCACCTGAAGCACCAAAAATAACGATGCTGCTGTTTTCTGGTATTACCATCATCTTTCCCTTAAAAACGAGGTACTTATTGTGTGCCCGGATACGGCTAAAGGATGAGCCAACCCTATCAATGGCACCTCAAAATAGAAAATTGGTCTTACCTATTACGTTGATAGGTAAAGTCTATAGGCCCAAAGAACCTCAAGAAGTAGCACTCCCAAATCTGTTGGAAACACGACGTATTAAGGTCATTTAGGTCACTTATGTCTCAAAAGTACACACTGTACTCGCTGGAGGAGAGTCCGACACGGTGCAGTATTGTCTACGACTATTTGATTTACATCAACACTTGCCAGTGCAAACGTTTAAATAAGTTGCACAAAACATCATAAATATTTGTATTTTATGGATAAAAAAAGTTGCACTAACGTAAGACAAAAATTAAGCAAAAACTCTAATATGGACAATCCTTATCCACCCTTGCAATCCATTACAATTTTATTGTGATCTATGTGGCCTGAATTTTATCCTCTCATTCTATTGATAATGATACTCAATTAAAGATAATGAGGATACTATTAATGCGAAATTAGAATGTCATGAAACCAAGCACAAAGAATCTGCACCCGATAAACCGAATACACTCTGTGCTTGATTACATTCACAACAATCTAGATATCGCACTTAGTGTGGATGAAATCTCGAAAGCAAGCTGCTGGTCACGTTGGCAACTGCAACGCGTTTTCCAGCAACACACTGGCGTGTCCGTCGCTCACTATATTAGAGAGCTTAAACTAAGCCTTGCGGCTGAACGCTTAATCCATACATCAGATCGCTCGTTAGATATTGCGATAGAAATGGGGTTTGCTTCTGAACATGCATTCAGTCGAGCGTTCAAAAATATGTTTTCAAAGAGTCCTCGAGATTATCGTAAAGCTCAGCAACTAACGGGCTTGAGGCAACCTTTAACGTTGCGCGATACACCAGAAGACGAAAATAGACATAAGTGCTTTATCGAAGTTCGAATAGAAACAAAACCTGCTTTTGTGCTTGCTGGTTATCATGAACCTATTTATGGATTGTTTTCCGCAACGCCCAACTTCCAATCCAAAGTGCCCTTTCTGTGGTCACAGCTCTATTCATCTGAAAACCATACTCATCTGGAAAGAAAATATCTTGGTGTGATTGACGTAACAAAAGCGTATTCAAGCAACCAGCAACTCGAGTATTGGGCAGGTTATGAGTACAACTCAGCGTCAAGAACTTCAATATCCAAAGGCTCTACGCAAGAACCAGATCTTCTGGTTGTTCCTGAGCAAACCTACGCAGTGATTACGCACATAGGTAAAGCATCAAATCTAGCGGCGACGCTTGAGTGGTTCATTTTGCACTGGCTCCCCTATTCCAATTATTACGGTATTGATGGCTACGAGTTAGAAGTTTATCCAGAAGACTATGATGTTGAGAGCGAGAATGCCCAAATGCATTACTGGATACCTGTCAAACCGAACGAAGCCATGTCCATTAGATAGAAGCCTAAGCACTTAGGTTCTGGCTTTGCACCAAATTGTTAACTTTTCCTATTTTTTTCGCTATAGAATGCAAACAACAATCATTATCAATAAAAGTAGTGGAATTAATAAATATGGAAAGTCCGAATCGATTTCATCGTTCTGCGGTTGCAGTCGTGGTATCCGCGCTTATTGCTGGTCACGCCAGTGCCACTGAGAGCACTTCTCAGCACGAAACTATCACAGTACTTGGCGAAACATACCGAAACACCGCAACTAAAACCGTTTTAGAACCGGAAGAAACGCCGCAAGCGATCACGGTAATCACTAAAGATGACATGGACCTGCGCGGCGTAAACTCGGTGAGCGAAGCATTGCGTTACGCGCCTGGCGTAAATACAGAGCTGCGTGGCGGTGCCGTTTCCCGACTTGACCTATTCAATATTCGTGGTTTTATTAACTACACCAACTTTTATGATGGTCTTCCTTTACTGTACAACGGCTGGAACCTTCAACCTCAGGTCGATTCCGTTGCCCTTGAACAAATCGAGGTTTTTAAAGGGCCAACGTCTGTTCTTTACGGCAATATTCCACCAGGAGGCATGGTCAATATTATCGCCAAGGCGCCTCAGTCAACACCTTCGCACTCTGTCTCGATTATTACTGGGACTAACAGCCTAAAAGAACTGACGTTCGACACCACAGGACAAATTGGTGATTCTAATGTTGATTACCGTATTATCGGCCTCGCAAAACAGCGAGATGGTCAAGCCGATACGTCTGAAGACGAACGTTATGTCCTCGCTCCATCTTTCAATTGGCAAGCGACAGAAAGCACCTTAGTCAACGTGAATGTTTACTATCAAAATGATCCATCAGCAGGTATCTACACGACCGTGCCAGCGTCTGGCTCAGTGATTGACAACCCACTTGGATCGATGTCACCAAGCACTTATTTGGGGGATGAGGACTGGAACACTTACGAACGCGAAGTTCTGATGATGGGTTACAAAGTCCAACACGACTTTAACAACAATTGGCAATTTCTACAGAATGCCCGCTACATGACCGCCGATGCCTATCAGGAAAACACATATAACGGTGCACTTGAAGCGGATAACCTTACCGTTGGTCGAAATGCTTATTTAACCGATGAAAAGTCCAAATCCTTTGTGATTGACAACCAACTATCTGGCTACGTTAAAACAGGAAATTTTGAACATAACTTATTGTTCGGACTTGATTATCAGTATCTAGATTCAGATGTAAAATACAAAGACACGCTTGGGTATTCGCTAACTCAGGACATTTTTAATCCTGGCCACAACAGCATTGATCGTAATGCACTGAATTTCCAATACAAACAAAACTTAGATATCAAAACGAAGCAGATTGGCGTTTATTTCCAAGATCAAGTTCGTTACGACCAACTTGTAATGATTGCGGGTCTTCGTTGGGATAAATACGATTCAAATACAGACGCCGTGAGCGATTACCTAGGAGCAATATCTAACAGCAAGGAAGAGTTAGACGATACCAACGTATCTTTCCGAGTCGGCGGTTTGTATGAACTCGACTTCGGCCTATCCCCATACCTTACTTACTCCGAGAGTTTTGAGCCGATTGCGGGTGCAGATGCCACAGGCAAAGCGTTTGAACCATCAACCGGGCATCAGTGGGAGCTCGGTTTTAAGTACGCACCATTGTCTGGCGATATTTCGGGTAATTTAGCGTTCTTCCATATTACGAAGAAAAACGCGATCTTGACCGATCCGAATAATCCATATGCACCGAACTATCAAGCGGGCGAAGTGGTATCACAGGGTGTTGAACTAGAGGCAAAGTGGCAAGCCACAGCACAAGCTGATTTCACTCTAGGCTACACGTATACCGATATGGAGATTACCGAAGACAGTTATTACAACCAAGAAGGTAAAACGCCGGTTTGGGTGCCTGAGCAAACGGCCTCTCTATGGGCCAACTATTTCTTTGAAGGAAATCTTTCAGGCCTTCGTACCAGTGCTGGCGTTCGCTATGTCGGAGAAGCACAAATTGATGCTCAAAACAGCGAAAAAGTGCCTGACTACACCTTGTTTGATTTGGCAGCAAGTTACGATTTCTCAACGGTATCTGAATCAATGAAAGGGACTAGCGTTACGCTCTCTGCAAGCAATCTATTCGATAAAGAATACTATTCTTGTTACGACAAAAATAACTGTTGGTTTGGCGCTGAGCGCTCTATCGAAGCGAAGTTAGAATATAACTTCTAACCTCTTAGAACGGAACAGCAGTAATTTGTAAAGCGATGGTTTCTACAACAAGCCATCGCTTTTCATTTTGCATAGAGCATCAATATAAACGCTACCGTGTCACTTTTTTATAGCACCTTTCCGGCCTACCTACCGACCCATAGTTTAAATCAGCCTCTAGTTCACCAGTGCTGATCAGGTACTCCAAATAGCGCCTTGCCGTTGTTCGGCTCGCACCAATCTTTTCGCCTGCCTCATCAGCGGTCAGCACACTACCATTTGGGAACAACTCTCTGATCTTATCTAAGGTTACACCATCAATCCCTTTTGGTAATCGGTTCGGCAAGTTGTCTTGATTGGCGTGAGACTGCAGCATTTTATCAACGAGGTTCTGATCCAAACTCTCTACGATATCTAGTTGTTGGCGTTGGGACACATACTTTTTCAGTGCGGCATCTAAGCGTGGAAACATCACTGGTTTGAGTAGGTAATCAACGACACCCCCTCTCATTGCCTGTTGTAGCGTATCGACATCCCTTGCCGCGGTAATCAAAATGACATCACACGTTTGGTTGTTCGCACGTAATGTATTGAGTATCTCAAGCCCTGTTCCATCAGGAAGGTATACATCCATCAACAAGAGGTCTGGCTTAAGAATATCGAGTTGCATTTCCGCTTCTATTCTCGTGGTCGCAATGCCGACCACTTCCAAACCTGCCAATTGGCTCAAGTATTTGTGGTGCAGCTCAGCAATAGCCAGATCATCTTCAATGATCATTACGCGAGTCGCCATACTCATAATTGTTCTTCCTTGGGTAAATACACCGTTATTCTTGTTCCATAATTTGTGTTGGGCATCATCTCAACATGGCCGTGATATCGAGTAGCCAACTGGTTGACAAGATGCAATCCTACCCCCCGATTTTGACGAGATTTCGTCGACACCCCTTTTTTAAATAGCGCCTGCGGCTCTATATCGCTTGGTAAACCACAGCCTTGATCTATCACCTCAAGTATCACTTCATTTCCGTAATCGCTCACTGACACATCAATATTTCTGCGCTCCAATGCGACATTCGATTCATCACGAATCGAGGTTAACGTTGCATCGAAAGCGTTATCAATTAAGTTGCCCAGAATGGTGACAAGGTCTTCCGAATTTAGCCACTCAGGCAGAGGCTCCAAACGGCTGCCTTCTTCAACCACCAGCTGTAAGCCTAACTCGCGAGCACGTTCAGTTTTTCCAAGCAACATACCTGCAATTAACGGGTCTTTAACGGTGTCTCTTAAAAATTCGATCATCGCTTGATAGTGTGCGGTTTCTTGCCCAATTAACTTTTGTACGGCATCCAGCTCACCCATCTGAACTAACCCGCTAATGGTGTTTAGCTTATTTCGATGCTCATGGGTTTGCGAACGTAATAAATCTGCATATTCTTTGGTTTGTGATAACTGCTCGGTTAGGTCGTTGATTTCATCCCTTAAACGGAAACTCGATACTGCCCCCACTATTTTTCCATCCACATAAATTGGCGAACGGTTTGCGATCAGACGTTTATGATTAAGGAATATCTCAATATCATGATCTTCCTGTCCGGTTTCTAGCACCGTATATAAGTCACTATCGCGTAACGTCTCAGTCAACGGTTTATTAAGAGCTGCCTCTCTATCAATACCGAGAATCTGACAGGCGCTACGATTGATCGAGCGAAGTATCCCTTGGGCATCAATACTTAACACGCCCTCTTTAATGGTACTCATCGTCACTTCTAATTCGCCGTACAACCGCCCTATCTCTTCAGGCTCGAACCCCAAAATGGCGCGCTGAAACTTTCTCGACGCATAATTGGATACAATGGCATTAGCGACAACAACGACGATGACCATGAAGATCAAAAAAGCCAAAAATGGCTCGATGCGGTCTTGCAGTCGGTCGAGCAAATAGCCAACCGAAACCACACCAATGATGTCCCCTTGCTCGTCAAAAATCGCAGCTTTACCACGAACTGAATAACCTAACGAGCCCTGTGCTGTCGAAACATAAGACAATCCCTGCTCTAGCGCTCGACGATTGTCACCACCTCTCATTGGTTTACCCAACCGCTCATCAACGGGGTGAATTAAGCGCACTCCCTTATGGTCGCCAATAACGATGAATGCAGCACCGATGGCTTCGGTTAATTCTCGGAAACGGAGTTGGTATGGCTGAGGATTTTGGGTTGCGACCATTTCGCGAACAACGGCGGAGTCTGCTAAAAAACGGGCAACACCCAGTGCTTTTTCTCCCATTTCTTGCTCTTGATTGATTTTGAGATAAGTGAATCCTGCAGCGACAAGTAATAGAAGCTCTATCAACCCCGACAGCGTCATAATAATGAGCATTCGCTTACGAAAGCTGATCGTTTTCCAACTCATTGATACATCCTTATGACTCACTCCCAAGGGATCACGTTAACACTCAGTTAACAGCATGGCTTTGTTGCGGTGATAAATCTGTGAGGAAGACAAGCAAACCGCAGAGTTTACGGTTAATTAATCGACGAGCTGAAACATAAAATTACAACTATTCACCAAATTCAGCATTCCTCTCTGATACTCAATTCCATACATAAATTGCCCTTTAAAACATGATCGTGATCACATCGATTTTAGCGGTTTTTGAGGCGTTTTTAGACTTTCCAACGTATAATTTTTAATCAACGAAACCATTGAGAGTTTCGGTTAGAAAGCAGTGAAGCTGGAAGTCTATTAAAAGCTCAACATTGATGTCAGTGATTTGGACACAAATAAAACAAAACACAAATACTGACTATATGACAAACACTTAGACACCATCTGAAAACTGGAAAACTATAAACAGAGGTGCATTTATAGTTAGAAGGAACACCAAACATGGAACGCGATACCTTTGGAATATGCCTGAATAAGGCGATGCTGTCAGAGAATATGTATTCAACGTTTACACACGTCAGGGCTTATGAAAAAAACGGAGGCGGTACTTCTGATCTCAAGGTCCTGTTATCGTTCCCTCAAATGAGTGGAAAAGACCTATTGAATACGATGCGAGGTTCTCGTCAGCTTGAGTGGAGAGCAGAGTTTCACTGTCCATATACGAAGTAAACTTGTAACATCTCCCGCGCCCAGCACAAACATAACTGGGCGCATACTACTACCCAATTTCCCCTCCTACTTAACACCAAGTTACGAATCCTTTATATTAGAGCTTATACTCTACGACAAAGCAGCCATTATGAAAAAAACAGGAAAGTTTTGGATACTGGGCTTACTTAGCAGCTCGATTTCCCTTGCCTGTCATGCGGCACCGATCACTTTTGATACCGCATGGCAGCTATTGCTAGAAAACAACTATTCTCTTAAAGCTCAACGCTCAAACGTCGAGAATTACCAATACCAAGAGAGTGCCACCAGCAATCTCAACTTACCTCAGGTTACCATTGGCGCGAATTACACGCGTTTAGATACCGATATCACGCTGTCAGGAAAACAGATCCTAGACAGCACAGGAGCACACATTAACGTACCTCCTGCTTTTCAACCTATTTTTGGTGCCTTAGCTAATACTACTTCGACCATAACCGAGCGCGATATTTTCTCTTCGTCTATTCGTGCCATTTGGCCAATTTTTACTGGTGGTCGTATTTCTGCGGCTCAATCAGCAGCAGAAGGCAAAACAGATGAGGCTAAAAGCCAGCTTCTAATGGAACAACAAGCGCGCTTTGAAGATTTGTCGAAGTACTACTTTTCTGTCGTGCTGGCAAAGGAAGTACTCGCAACGCGGCAAGCGGTTGAAGCTGGACTAAAAAAGCATAGAGATTTTGCCATTAAACTTGAAGAGCAAGGACAAATCGCACACGTTGAGCGCCTGCAAGCCGAGGCTTCTCTAGATAAAGCATCAGTAGAAACACGTAAAGCCGCCAGCGATTTGAGTATTGCTCAAGCAGCATTAGGTAAATTACTTGCGCAAGATGACGCCGTAGAGCCCGCTGAATCTTTGTTTATCAACGACAGTCTTCCCCCTCTAACCGCTTTTGTCGATCAAACGTTGCTTACCTATCCGGGGTTAGACCTTCTGAGCGCTAAACACAAACAAGCCTCTAGCTTAATCAAAGCAGAAAAAGGGAAATACTATCCTGAAGTTTACCTTTACGGAGACTACAGCTTGTATGAAGACGACTCTCTCGCAAGCCAAATGAAGCCTGATTGGTTAGTTGGTGTCGGTGTGAGCATTCCACTGATTGAATCAACAGGGCGAAGCGAAAAAGTCAAAGCAGCTCAAAGCGTCGTCTCGCAGGTCGATTCATTAAAGTCCCAAGCCAAACAAGATTTATCGCTGCTAGTCCAAAAGACATACTTGGAGGCTCAGCAAGCCATTGATGAAGTACAAGGGCTCGAATCTAGCATTGAACTCGCTAACGAAAACCTGCGCTTGCGTGAAAAAGCATTTACTCAGGGGCTGTCGTCTTCTCTGGATGTTGTGGATGCGCAGCTTTATGTCGCGAGTATAGAAACACAACGTTCAGCGGCACGTTTCCGCTATTTAATATCTTTAACCAAGCTACTCGCATTGAGCAGTGAAATGAACAGCTTCGAACAATATCAAAATACCGCTTATATCCCTGCTTCAACATCCAAAGAGGTGAAATAAATCATGGCAGCTAAATCACTAAAACCCGTTTTACTCTCACTTTGTGCTTTGGGTGTTGTCTCTTGGGTTGGCTATCAATTTTACCAAGCCTATCAACCTGAACCGATCCGCTTACAGGGATTAATTGAAGCCCAGCAATACAGTATTTCCTCAAAAGTTCCAGGGCGTATTGATGAGGTCATGGTCCGTAAAGGCAACGATGTAGAGAAAGGTCAGCTTATTTTTACCCTTCATAGTCCTGAAATTGAAGCGAAGTTAGAACAAGCAAAAGCAGGTGAAAAAGCGGCGGACGCCTTAGCTCAAGAAGCTGAGAAAGGCGCACGTGAGCAACAAATCCAAGCAGCAAAAGATCAGTGGATGAAAGCCAAAGCCGCTGCGAATTTAATGGAAAAAACCTACAATCGTGTGAATAACCTTTATAACGATGGCGTGGTTGCAGAACAAAAACGCGATGAAGCTTTAACTCAATGGCAAGCAGCGAAATACACAGAAAGTGCCGCGTTTCAAATGTACGAAATGGCAAAAGAAGGCGCTAGAAGTGAAACCAAAGTGGCTGCGGCGGAAAAAGCGCGCATGGCATCAGGTGCCGTAGCCGAAGTGGAAGCGTACGCGAAAGATACTCAGATCTACAGCTGGTTTGACGGCGAAGTCTCTCAAGTTCTACTTCAAAGTGGTGAATTAGCACCTCAGGGCTTCCCGGTTGTTACTGTGATAGATACAGAAGATGCCTGGGCGACAATTAATGTGCGTGAAGATTACCTTCAACACTTTAAAAAAGGAGCAACCTTTGATGCCTATTTGCCTGCCTTAAATAAAAATGTTGAGTTCAAAGTAACGCATGTTGCCGTTATGGGTGACTTTGCAACGTGGAGAGCAACCGATGCTTCTCAAGGTTTTGATCTTCGTACCTTTGAAGTAGAAGCTCGTCCAGCTCAACCCGAACCTGAACTGCGTATGGGAATGAGTGTTGTCGTTGAACTTTAATCACAACCATTAGGTTAATGCTATGACGATTAAGATTTCACAGCGGCATATCTTACGACGAGATAAGTGGTTGCTTTCGTGCCTTACTTGGATACCGATTTTGCTCGCGATGATGATTTGGGGAGTGTTCTCTGCGGGCATTGCCCGGGATCTGCCAATCGGTGTGGTTGATCTACAACATTCCCAACTTTCTCGAAAGCTCATTCAATCTTTGGATGCGTCGTCGAGTCTGGCTGTTAATTATCACTACACCAGTGCAAGCGAAGCAAAAAATGCGATGATTGAAGGCGATATCTACGCTTACGCGGTTATCCCATCTAAATTCGATCAAGATATTCTCCAACACCGCCAACCTCAACTCTCTGTCTTTTACAACAGTCAGTACATTTTGGTTGCGAAACTGATCAACTCTGCCGTTGCGCAAGCACAAGGCTATTTCGATGCTCAGGTTGAAGTAATGAGCAACTTGGCTAAGGGTAACACCACAACGCTAGCGGCGGCTGGGCAGGCTGTACCCGTGTCGACACAAATAACCGCATTATTTAACCGTAACAATAACTACGCACAATTTTTGGTAACGGCTATCGTGCCAGCCATTTGGCAAATATGTATTGTAGTAAGCACTATTTTGATTCTTACCGCGCACTTTCGCATTTATGGTGGAAAGAATGGCTTTGCGTTTTTGGGCGAAAAGCCATACGCCAAGCTCACTTCCCTATTAAGTCAGTACATTCCGGTCTTTATGGCGCAAGGTGCATTGTTCTTATACTGGTTTTATTCCGTGCTTGATTGGCCAATGGAAGGCAGTTTTTTGGTTATGCTATTAGCACAATTGGCGACGGTTATCGCCTGTATCATTATGGGGGCGTTGTTCTTCTTCTTGTCGATGGATCCTGCACGTGCGATGAGTTTTGCTGGCGCGTTTACGGCTCCAAGTTTCGCGTTCATGGGAATTACATTCCCAGTTTCTGACATGAACACGCTCGCTTATGCATGGCGTTCATTATTGCCGATTACCCATTACATTGAAGTGCAAGTGAGTCAAGCAAGCTATGGAGCATCGGCCGCACAATCTTTAAGCTCGCTATGGCCTATGGTTGGCTACGTTGTGCCCCTGCTCATTACCGCAGCCTTGATGGGTAAACATCGAACAGCTTCATCAACACGCCAAGCGAAGGAGGCGGTATGACATTGTGGCAACTGATTAAAGCGGAACTGAAGGCCGTTCTAACCAATCCAGTCGTTACGTTGACCGTTTTTGGTGGTGTCGTATTTTACTCGTTTTTATACCCTTTGCCTTATGCACAACAAACGCCTCGTGAACAACCAATCGCGATTGTTAATTTAGATGGTAGTCAGACGAGTTTAAAGCTGGAACGTATGGTTGATGCCACTCCACAAGTCAACGTAGTTACTCGACTTCATACGATTGCCGATGCAAAACAAGCATTTTTACAACGAGAGATCACCGGTTTTTTAGTCATACCAGAACACTTTTACAAAGACCTCATGTTAGGTAAAAGCCCGACTCTAGCCTACGCTGCGGACGCCTCGTATTTTCTCGTGTACGGAACCGTGGTAGAGGGATTGGCCCAAGCGGGAGGCACATTAGGGGCCCAAGTGAAAGTCAGTAAAATGGTGATAGATGGTGTGCCCATGAGTATGGCTAGCCATAATTACTCTGCTATTAAGCTTAATATGAAACCGACGTTCAACCCAACCATGGGTTACATCGAATACGTAGTGCCAGCAGTATTTGTTCTGATTTTACAACAAACGTTGATCATGGCGGTTGGATTACAAACGGGAACACAGCGTCATGGTCGTGGCTACTGGTCTCAAGTATCAACGGGATCGCTGCTGCTTGTGAGAACGTTAGTATTTGTGGCAATTTATTATTTACTCGGCGCCTATTATTTTGGTTTTAGCTTCGAACGTTTAAGCGTAAACCATATCGCCAACGCGGGCGAACTACTGACCATGTTGTTCCCGTTCTTTTTAGGTTGTTGCGGACTAGGCTTCTGGCTAGGTTACTTACTACCTAGGCGTGAACTGGTCACCTTAGTCGTCCTCGTGAGCTCTATGCCGCTCATTTTCTTGGCTGGTTTTATTTGGCCGATTGAAGCCATACCTACTCCCTTGCTATGGATTGCTGATTTAAGCCCAAGCACTTGGGCGATCAAAGCTTTCTTAGCGCTAAACCAAATGGGGGCAACCTGGCAACAAGTCGCTCTACATTGGACGGCACTTTGGGCACTCACTGTGCTTTGGGGTAGCGTTGCGTACTGGATTGCTAAGCGAAGTAACAAGCCAGTTGTAACAGAGAGCTTGGGGTGACAGCTGACATTTTTTATTACTATAAAAAAAGCCGGGTAACTAAACCCGGCTGAAAATCTGCGTCCTTGCAGCGGACATATGGTAAAAACACTTTTTGCTCTGGGCTTACCCATTGAGCGAGGTTAGATTAAGGCAAAATAGTGATATCCCATACTCTCGTATAGAGGGTGTGATCCTTCAAAATTTGAAGCCGGATATTTTGAGTCGGATAAAACGAAAACAAGGCTCGAAATGAGCCTTGTTGGAATGAAATGAGTCTTTGGAATCAGCGACGAAGGCTGTCTTCGAATCGCTGGCGATAGTTATTTATCACGGTCATTAGCGATTGCTTGATATCACCAACCTGTTTCGAATGTGGACACCATAGTGCAAAACCAAACTTGAACCCTTCAAGCATCTCGGCAGATTCGACAGGTTCAATCGAATGGTTGGCAAACTCAGTGTTAGCAAAGGTTTTAGGCAGTAGCGCCCAACCCAAGCCCGCTTCGACCATTTTTATCACGAGGGCAAGCTGATCGACTTCTTCGTTATCAGAGCTAACGATGATCTTCTCCGCCATGCCTTCTTCGATAAATGAGCGTAAGACAAATTGCTTGCTGCTTTTCAATGCGGTTAAGACTTCATCTTTCTTCAACTTAGACAGCTCTCCACCTTTTTGTGCAAAAGGGAAAAACTCGAAATGCCCAAGGAAGGTGGCATCAAAGCTATGCATCGCCTGGCTATCATGAACATTCACGATACCGAAGTGGAATTCACCACTAGCGATCCCCTTTTTGATGTCCTGTTTATTCCGAACAAAGAAGTTCACACGCATTAACGGAAAGTCACGTAACAATTGCTGGCGAATTTCAACCAAAGCACGATGCGGAATCACACTAGAATAGGCGATACTAACATTCTCTAACCCACCGTAAGCCAGACTTAATGCGACTTTATCGAAAGTACGTGCTTGTTCGATGGTTTGCTTAGCATAGTGGTAAAGAAGATGACCATCTTCTGTCGGTTCTACCGAGCGCCCCACTCGCTCAAACAGGTTGACCGCCAGTTGATCTTCAAGATTGGTAATCACCTGCCCTATTGTGGTTCGGTGCTTATTGAGTTTGACCGCCGCCTTACTAAACGAAAGCTGTTCATAAACGGTTACGAACGCGAGAAGTTGTTCAAAACTAAAATTCATAGGTTGTGCTTACTTTTTAGAGTTATCTAATTAAATTACCACAAGATCGTAGAATTGCTACTTGGTAACGGTAACAATCTGCGTTTGAATTCCTTCTCGACGACACAAAAAAACCTACTAGCGTCAGTAGGTTTTCTCTAACTTAGTTGTACTCAACGACACGAGCTAAATAGTTGAATTCTCCTGAGTCACCATGGTAATCACGGTAGACATCGACACTGAAATATTTAGGTTGATCAGCGTAAATGTGGCCAACGACTTTTTGCTCAAGTGACTCCAACGTGTCACCGACCTGAGAGTACACGAACTGCTTGTTCACTTTTTCCAATTTACGTTGTTTCGCTTCTTTGTGTGACACATAGTTGTTGATCTCTTCCCACTTTCCCACGAACTCGACCGCCACGTAACTCGAGTTCTCGTCAATCATGATAAAGGCTGCACCTTCTTCTTTGATTGCAGACAGTTGCTGCATGTAACTATCCACTTTTTGCTGGTCAAGATGGGCTCCACTTTGGGCGAATGCAGTCGCGGAAGCTGTAAGCATCATGAGTGTAAGAACGGCTTTTTTCATTGTATCGTTTTCCTGTATTAAGGGAGTTCAGTTACCCAAAGTTGCCCTTGGGTGGCTTTTTTGAATCCATATTCGTAAATCGTCAGCAAGTAGCGGTGATCGAACATATCTTTCGTTACTTTGGCGTACCTGAAATCTTGATCAATGTAGGTAAACTGCATCTCGATATCGTTGATTTCACTGATGTATTTCATTCGATAGAGATCACCACGAGTTTGCGCTAGCGTAAGGCTTGAGACACTTTTCGATACCAAGTCCAAACCTTTGTCTTTTAGTGGACGATACGGCGCTTTTAACGCACCATTGCGAATCACATCCAGCTGAGGCGCTTTTTCTAACCCCAAAGCATCTGAGATTTGTTGATAGTTGAAGTTAGACGGATTAAAGAACACCTGCGCTGCGAGACCGCCATCTACGTGTAACTCCTCAAGTGTTTCTCCATCATGTTCAACATCGATAAATTGTGGAGGGAAAACACCAGGGATCGATGCGCTCGCAGCAAGCACCTTGTAAATAAGTTCAGATTTGTCCGCTAAATCACTGTTCGCAATCGCACCAATATTCCAAATCACCAGTTCGCCTGAATCAAAATGGGTACTGCCAATAAAGAGGCGTTTACCATTGCGGTGTTGCTGCGCCATCGCCTCGATCATGGGCTCAGGGTAAGCGTCTGCGATGAAATCATAGAGGTTCTCACCATCGGTAAACGCGTCCTTAAACAGGGTATTTAAGAAGTTCTTCTTACCCAAAATATTCTTATCATTGATGTTGAGCATGACTTCTTTCATCTTTGGCATCGCATCACCGCCAATGAAAACAAAAGGAGCGATTAGGGCACCCGCACTGACTCCAGTAATGATGGCATAATCTTTTAGCTCCCCCTTTTCCTGCAGCCCCATCAAAACGCCGGCCCCGTATGCGCCGTTTACGCCACCACCCGATAAGGCCAAAATATTGAGCTGTTCACCCTCTACTTTGATCGGTGTGGTTTGATTGTGCGCTGAGTAGAGAAAATCCGGCGCTTCATTGGCCCACATTCGAAGTGGCTCATTTGGTGTCGAACTCGCGATCTCGACATCTTTATAGTTGCTTTGAGAAACACGAACATCCAGCGTATGGGGTGAACTACAAGCTACTATCAGCAGCGAAAGTGCAACCGTCACACCAGAGGAAATTAAACGATTCATAATCAGTCTCATTTAATGTTCTCTGGCGTATGACCAGAGACTCAGTTTGAAGTTAATTGGGTCAAAATAAAGTCCATTTCGTTGTGTGGAGTTACTATAGCTAGGCACGGCTAAACCCCATAATCGCGATTGTAGGATGCTATCCATCAAAGCAATTATGCCAAGTTTCTATATGCTAACTTTACGCTTCTCCGTTAATTAGGTACTGCGCTAAGCAATTTTCACGACATTGAACTCATGCGTCGGTTCGACAAATTCGTATTGGGCATTGATCGTCTGTAGCTCCCATGTGCCATAGCCTTTTGTGATCTCCAATACACCGTAAACGGCGTTATGTGTATGACGAAAGGCTGCGACAGGAGACATCTTCTTCACCAAACAAGAGGTAAAAATCGCAGAAATTAAATCACCGACACCCACTGGCTGCATAGCAAATTCAACACTAGGGCGTTGGGCCAAATAGCTTGCTTTCGGCGTGGCTAAAATCATACTGAAGGCGTCATCTGTTAGAGCATGCAGGTGTTTCACCAATACCATTTTCGGTCCTAACTCTAAGGCTTTTTTACATGCAGTGACCGCATCATAAAGAGAGTCAATTTTCACACCTGTTAACTCGCTCAGTTCAAACTGGTTAGGAACAATCACATCAGCGATGGGCAACAAGCTATGGCTTATCGCTTCTTTGACACCGTCTGCCACAATGCAACCTTTGTCTGGATCACCCATAACTGGGTCACACACATAAAGTGCACTATGGTTACGCGATTTGACTAAACTTACCGCTTCGGCCACCGCTCGACATTGCTCTGCGCTGCCTTGATAACCGGACAGTATCGCGCCACATTCGCCTAACTTCTCAATGTTATCTAAGCCTCTCATTAGAGAATGAATTTCATCTGCCCCAAACTTCTGTCCAGTCCAACCTTGCTGGTACTGAGTGTGATTTGAGAACTGAACCGTGTGGATTGGCCAGACTTCAAGCCCCATTCTCTGCATTGGGAAGACTGCAGAGCTGTTTCCTGCGTGGCCATAAACCACATGAGATTGAATAGAAATAATGCTTTTCATAAGTCACTCTTAATTGGGAAGTTTGTTAGCTTGGCGACTAAATAAACACAATGCCGCGCACTGTGCTTATTTGGTCGGAATAGCCTCGACAACGCCGAGGCTTATTCTTAATCAGGCTGGATTAATTAGCCTTGGAATTCAGCAAAGTACTCATCCAACACTTTGCGTGTTGCACGACCGATAAGCTCGTATTCGTGGTGAGTAAGGTTTGCTAATGAAACTCGAACTGATGCGTGCACTACATCGAAGCCTTGGCCTGGAAGTAGGATAACGCCGGTTTCATGTGCAAGGCGGAACAGGAAGTCTTTGCCCTTCTCGCTCGCTTTGAACCATTCAACGAATGCTGGTCCGTACAATTTGCCGCCCAGAGTGTCGAGCTCAAGCAGTGTGTAGTAGTCCACACGATCTTTGTTTTCTTCAATTTCTACACCCATGTTTTTGTACAGAGTTTTGTAACGCTCGCGAATGATGCGTTTACATGCTTCTTTGTAGTTTTTCTCTGAGTCCATCAAGCAGTTCAATGAGAACAGCGCCATTTGAACTTGTTGAGGAAGAGACAAACCTGCTGTGTGGTTAAGTGCTACGCTGCGGCTATCTGCAACGATACGGTCAATAAACTTGATCTCACGAGGTTCCGGAGTCAGCGTTTTGTAACGATCGTCCAACTCAAGTTGACGCGCTTCAGGAAGGCTGCGCATTGCATCGTCAAACACGTTGTTGTGTTGAATTGCAATCGAGCCTAAACGCCAGCCTGTTGCACCGAAGTACTTAGAGAACGAGTACACACAAAGCGTGTTGTATGGCAGTTTCGCAAACAGTGAGACAAAGTCGTCCGCAAATGTGCCGTATACATCGTCAGTCACAATGAACAGGTCGCTACGTTCATTGTTTACGAAGTTTGATAGGTTATCCAGAGTTTCATCCGAGAACTTCACAGACGCTGGGTTTGCTGGGTTAACAACACAAAGCAGTTTGATGTCTGTATCTGCAAGCTTTTCGATTTCAGACATCGGCAGCTGCCATGTTGTCTCATCCAGACGTAGTTCAACGATTTCCAGTTCGTATTCACTCAGTTCTGGAATTTCTAGGTACGGCGTAAAGATTGGAGTGATTAGCGCGACCTTGTCACCTTTCTTCAACAGACCGTTGTTGAACATAGTTTGGAACGTGTACGTCATAGACGCTGTACCGCCTTCTGTTGCAAACAGATCGAAGTCTGTTGTCATTGGCATCGGGCCGTACATCTCTTCGGCGATGTACTGTTTCACAACTGTTTCGATGTTCGTCAACATGCGTGGTGGCACTGGGTAGTTACATGCAAGGTATGCGTTAACCAGTTCATTCAAGAATGCTTGCTTCTCTAGACCCAAACGGTCTTTTGCGTAGCTCAGCGACTTTTCCAAGAACTGTACGCCTTGGTCTTGTTTATTCTTGCTTGCAAACGTATCGAAGCGCTCAACAATGCCCACACCATCTGGAATGCCACCGAAACCACCATCTAGGTATGAGTAAGTGCGCTCGGCTTCCAATATTGCGAATTCACCCAAACGAATGAACGCTTTACGTGGTAGTGTCGCTAGAAAATTAGGGTTACCACGACCTGCATCTAATAAAGCGCGGTCAGGAACAGTTTGTGCCACTTCAATAAGTTTATCTTTTAATTCAAATGGGCTTAAATCTGCAAATTTTGAAAAATCAATTGTTGTGTTTTGCGTAGTCATAATATTTACCTGAATCTATTATTTAGTAAAATTTGGATAATACTTCCCCTACCGCCTATTTAATTAGGCGATAAGAGTGTTCGAATTTATTTAAATTACATGCCTGCGTTTAAAGTAATAATGCCGACAATAATTGGACCCCATAGGGTAAGCAGTACATTGGCGACTGCATAAGTCACGGTGAATGAGAATACTGGTGTTGCATTACCTGTTTTTTCCATTAAAGCCGCGAATGCTGGGTTCGCACTTCGTCCACCTGTAACACAGCCAAGTGCTTCAACTGGGTTCTTAATCTTCAATACAAAATATGAGAAGAAGAACGAAATAATCTGAGGGATAATCGTTACACCCATGCCAAGGAACAACAGAGACATACCGTGTTCTTTGATGGTGTCGACCGCTTGAGGCCCAGCCTCAAGGCCAACAATGCCCACAAATGCTGCCAAACCGAAATCTCGAATAAAGTTCGCGGCACCCACAGGAAACTGAGCAACATGCGGATTGCGGCTACGCAACCAACCGACGATCAAACCTGAGATCAAACAACCTGCACCAGAACCGATAGTGACGGGAATACCAGCAATCTTAAAACTGATTAGACCAATTAATAGGCCCACCACCATGCCCATACCAAGCACGACTAAGTCAGTCACGTTTGCTGAGCCCATTCGCTGACCAATGTTTTTCTCAACGCGATTGATGTCTTTTGCGGTACCTGTAAGCTGGATGACGTCGTTTTTCTTCACCACAAGATCCGGCGTCATTTCAATTGAGTTGCCTTCACGAATATAGTCTGTCACATAAATACCGCGCATAGAGCCTTGGTTCGAAGCCTCTTTAATCTCTTGCAGCGACTTACCAATCAGTTTGCGGTTGTCTGCGATCAGTTGACGGTTTTCTTCTATAACTTCATAGCCTTCTGGAAGTGCAATCTCGTTGTCAGCCAAACCATCTTGCAACTGATGTACTGCATTACGGCGACCTGTTACAACAATGACATCCCCTTCTTTCAGTGCTGTGAATTTGTCCACGTCTAGCACTTTGCCATCGCGTTGAATCAATTCAATACAAGCAGCCAGAGCGTGTTGGTTTAACTGAGCTAAGGTTTTGCCTGCTAGCCCACCATCTTTGCTCACTTTAAATGCTCGTGTAACCAGCGCTGTGACGGCGTTGAACTCACCCGGCGCTAAATCACGCTTACCATTTGAATTTTTCTCTTCTAGAGCAATCGCTTCTGCTCGGATATCCCACTTCATCAATGTTGGGAATACCCATGTCACCATCAGAATTGGACCAAGCGAACCAAAGATGTACGTAACCGCGTAGCCTACTGCGACGTTGGTCTGCATTAGGTGCTTCGCTTCTTCTGTCACACCACCAAGACGTGCGATCGCATCACCCGCTGTACCGATGATTGCCGATTGAGTCAAACCACCAGCTGCAAGGCCTGCTGCCGTACCTCTGTCTAGATCAAACATCCAAGCTGCTGCTAGTACACAAAGCAGGCCAGAAACCGTCATCACTACAGCGGAAAGTAGAATGTTGATGGTTCTAAAGTTCAATGCTTTGAAGAACTGCGCACCACCTTGATACCCTACTGCGTAAATAAAGAGCGCAAAGAAAATGCTTTTTACTCCGGGATCAATATGAACACCAAATTGCCCAATAATTACACCCATTAATAATGTTCCGGCAACACCGCCAAGAACAAATCGACCAATGGTAATTTTACCTACCATATAACCGAGAGAGAGCGTAATAAAGAGAGCAACAAATGGTGCCATGTCAAAAAGGTTAGAAATAATTTCCATGACAATTTTACTCTTAATAATAAATATAAAACTCAAATAATCTAACGAATAATCTGTCACTCATATTTGTTGGATTATTTAATTTAAAAAGCATCTCGTTTGCTTCGAAGCGAATATTAGAAACAAAACCTCACAACTCGTAATCCCATTTGAAGGACGAAACCATCACTTCGCATATTCAAAAGCAAACATCGATCAATAATTGTCGAAATTTTAATAACTTAGTGTTCTGCAATAGACACCAGATAAATCGGAAAATAATTTTATTTTTGTTTTTGCTCTCCAAAAAGCGGTTTGGTTGCATCATTTCCTCTATATAGCGCATAACACCTTTCGTTTGATGGATTAGATCCTCCAAAAGCGATTATCACGGATGTCATCATTTGCCTTATCTTCCCATTCATCAAGTTAATAGAGAAAAACACCATGAACTCAATGCCACATGAACTTGTGTGGGGCGAAGTTTACTTCCCACCCTTGTTGCTGGTTATTGCATTGGCTTACATGCTCACCATTTTGGTCGGAACCGTTGCAACAAAACTGGGACTCCACAAATACGTTGCATTTCCTGCGCTCGCTGAGCTAAGCCTAATTGTGATTTTTACTGGCGTTATTGGTCGATTCATTACCATATTTTGAGGCAAATTCCGTGATAAAACGTTATCTCATCACACTGCTATTACTGTGTTCCGCTGGCACCGTGATTTTCAGCTACTACCAATCATACACTGACAACCCATGGACTAGAGATGGCCAAGTTAGCGCGCACATCGTTTCTATAACCCCCCGCGTAACAGGACAAATCATCCAAGTCTACGTTGAAGACAATTCGCAAGTGAAACAAGGCGATTTGCTGTTTGAGATTGACCCAAGCATCTATAAAGCGGCGTACCACAAAGCGCTAGCAGCTCAAAAGCAAGCCATTGCATTACTAGCAAAGGCCAAAAATGAAGAGCAGCGAGCTCTTAAGTTAGAAAAGCGCACACCTGGCGCTGTACCTGTACTGACATTGAATAACCTAGACAATGCGGTGGAGACAGCCGTTGCCAACGTAGAACTCGCGAAAGCCAATGTTGAAGAAGCCAAGCTAAACCTTGATTACACAAAAGTTTATGCGCCAACGAATGGTTATATAACTAATTTGAACTTACGCGTCGGCTCTCAAGTCGTCGCTAACTCCCCAGTCGTGGCTTTAATTGATGAAGACAGCTTTTGGATCGAAGGATATTTCAAAGAAACGGATTTAGTTGGCGTTGATCCACAAGATAAAGCCTACGTGACCTTAATGATGCACAATGAAGCTGTGCTGGAAGGAAAAATCAAAAGCATTGGCTACGGCATTGCGAAGCAAGATGGTAGTACTGGTAACGATCTTTTGCCCAATGTGAACCCTAACTTTCAGTGGATACGCTTAGCTCAACGCATTCCAATTAAAGTTAAATTAGATCACTTACCGAAAGATTTTCAACTACGTGTTGGTATGACGGCCTCTATCAAAATCATCAAACAATAATGCGGTGGAATGTATGTTTAATGCCTCAACCAAAGAAGCAATCAAAGCTGCGCTGTCTATCGTTATCGCGATCTGCCTTGCCTTATGGTTTCAATGGGAGAAACCGTATTGGGCAGCGATCGCAGTCGCGGTAATGGCATTAAATGAAAGCTTCGCTCACTCAATAAACAAAGGTCATAATCGCTTATTAGGAACCCTCCTTGGCATCGGTTATGCCTTTTTCCTCATCACGACGTTTTCTCAAGATCGCTTTTTGTTTCTCACCTTCTTCACCTTGTTTTTAGGTGCGTGCATTTTTATGTCGAGCGACGAAAAGTATGGTTATGTGTTCTCTATCGGTTTTGCTGTGTGCTCCATCATCGCATGTATGGGAGGATTTGATAGCCAAGCAACGTTCCACTTCGCTGTTCTTCGCATGCAAGAGACGATTCTTGGTGTGATCACGTTTTCTGTTGTGTACCGATTAGTCTGGCCAGTCAGTACAGAACAAAACTTCATTCAACGTTTTGAGACCAGCAGAGAGGCGATGCTTAACGCTATGAAATCGCCCAATGATATAGATACTGAAGCTCTTGAGACCAACAGCGCCAACATAGAAAAGTTGTTCCAACTGGTCGGCTTACCACTTACTGGCAGCTACCACTTGAAAGAACATCGTCAGCTATGGCGTGCGCGTTTAAATGAGATGGCACAAATCCAAGACCGATTGCTAGAACAAGCAGATAAATCGCAAAGTCGTGAGATCGATTGGCCAACGCTAACGCAGCAACTTCAAAGCTTTGATATTAAAAATCCAAGTACGTCGCTCATTGGTCACGTTGCTTATGTCATGCAAAGAGAGAAAAACACGGTTTGGCATCACGAGCATCGAACGTTTATCCAGCATTTGAATGAAGACGGCAGAAAGGTATTGCAAGGTGTATCCATGTTCGTCACTTCTTTGTTGATCTGGATTTATCTGCCCGTACCCGGAGGTTTCATTTTTCCGATGCTAGCAGGCGTGTTTTCTTCAATCGTTCCTACTATGCCACCAAGCATTATTAAAGATGCATTTTTTGGTGTGATAGGCACTGGCACGGTGATTCTATTGCAATACATTTTCCTAATGCCAATGATGACCGAGCTTTGGCAGCTTGGGCTATTCTACTTCATCAACATCATCGTAATTTGGAAAGTCTTTTCCACACCAAAACTGATGGTACACAGAATTCTAGGTATTAACTTATTGGTTGTCTTGACATCAGGAGCGCTCAATTTAACCCCAGCGTATCGAATTGAAACGCCCTTGCTGATGCTGGTAAACATTATGATCATTTTGATGATTGCCAAGTTGTTTACTGATCTGTTTCGTGTTCGCGTTACGGTCTAAGCGTCAGCTCCGTACTTGAAACTAAAGCCCTGCATTGCTTCTGCTCTGCGGGGCTTTTTTTTGTGAGCTAGCCATTATTCCTTCGTACCCCATAAAGCGAGGATAGTATCCATCAAAAGCGATTAACGGAATCTCTCTTCACCTCATAAAATCCTCTCATTGATTTACGAAATGCAATTAAAAACACGGCATTCACAACGTCAATCACAGCAAACACATCTATCTAACTGAACAAGAAGTTCAGTGACACATTAACTGTCTGAGTCTCGAAGGTTTGAGGCTATTCAGAGTGGAAATCGTCATGAGTTTTTTTGAAATACGCGCTAGCAAGACATCTTCTCTTACTGTGCTAGCGAGCGCACTAATGCTTACTACCCCCACTTTTAGCTTCGCCGCAGAAGAGACAACTTACAACGAAGTAATGGAACAAGGTCGCCAGCTCTTCGACAAATACGGTATCAGCCATGATCTACCAAAACTGGCCATCAGTTCTCTAGTACAAGGCGAGCACTTGGTAGAGCATGCTCACCGAACCGTTCAAATCGGCAACGAAGTCCGTGATTCTTCGGTGTTCCTTGTAAAAAACACAGACAGCAAGGGCAATATCGATCTACGCATCAAATACAACCCTGAACAACTCGATGAAAATGAAAAAGTACTTGATGAGATCGAAGCTTTCACACGAACAGAATACCGCCTTCGAAACTACGCGGAGAGTTTTGATCCGTCATCAGTAAGAGCCAAAGAGGATCAGAAAGGTAATGTGATCATCAGTTTTAATTACTCAAAATACGGTCTTCCTCAAGATATCGCCTACTTCCGCTTTTTAAGCGTTGATATTGAGTTGGTTAATGGTGAACCGAAACGTATGGTCATTACCAACGATAAACCGTTCACACATCACAACTACCAAGTGGATTCTTACGATCAAGAGATCCTCTTCCAGAAATTAACATCAGGCAAAATTGCGATTGCCAGTAAAAACACCAAGATAGTTGGTTCAAAGAAAAATAAACCCCTCGAAATGATGAGCAGCGTAAAACCGGTAGCGATTTATGAAGATAAGCTTGGCGTGCAAGTACTAGACGAAAAACGCTTGAATGAGGTCTCTGATCCACGCATGCAAGAAGCCAGTGTTAAGCTAGACCGAGTTTTTCCTTTAATGGGCGATATGGTGCGTCGACAAGGCATCGATTTACCGCTGCCGTTTGGTGTGTCAATCGCTTACCGTAACCAAGATATGAACATCCCATTCAATGACTTCACTATTGATGGCGTGCGTTTAAACGACCTATTCGACCCAGAAGACACTGTCGGGATTGTTAATGCAGAGAGTTTCAGCATTCGTGGTGACGTCAATATCCTGCCTTTTTGGAACGTGTTTGGTTACATCGGCAAAATCAATGTCGATGCTAACGTGGATGCAGGATACACAGGCGAAGGTGGTCAGTACCTAAAAGACAAGCTTAATGATCGTCTACCGGGCTTAGGCGACAAGTTTTGTGATGGTTTGTCTGCTCTATGTAATCGCGGGCGACTGAACGTACCCATTCACCTAGAATACGATTTGCGCGGTGTGGGTACAACACTCTCGGTTGGTTACAAAGAGTTCTTTGCTTCTGTGACTGGCACGTACTCTCAAACACGTTTGAAAGGCTTGGATGATTGGGGGGACGGTATTGTTACCGTTCAACCGATGCTTGGCTATCAGTTGGTAGACTACCGAACCCAGTTCTTTGTCGGAGCTGAATATCAAGGCTTAGACTCTCGTATGGATGGCCGAGTAAAAACCGGTGATATCGAGTTCGATTACGACATCGGTGTCGAGCTTAACGAGTGGGCATTCCTGACAGGTTTCAATAAGCAAATCGGTAAGAACTACAACCTGACCATGCTTTACAACAAAGGCGAAACACGTGAGTCACTGACCTTGAACTTGGGTTATCGCTTCTAATCGTACAAAGAAATAGCACACAAAGACACTGCGTAAATTGGTAGGCCATTAGATGGTAGGACTGCATCCTACAAAGGCGATTATTGAAACAGTCACCGATGCCCTACCATTTGAGCCATCAATACAACAAGCCATCCAACCATTCACGGATTAATACCAAAGCGTCAGGACGTCGCTTGTTAGATGCCGTTTAACATTTTCGGTGTACGCACCAAATGACTTTTTGGACATAACAATGACTTTACTCAATCGCTCAACTTTAGCCATTACCATCGCTCTTGCCTTAGCTGCTTGTGGTGATGATTCAAGCAAACCTAGCGTTCCGTACGATCCGGAGCCATTACAACCCTTACCGCCAGAGCAAATCTCTTTGGAAATTGGTGATGCGACCATTCAAGCCACTAAAGAGTCCCTTGTCATCACACCTCTTGATGCGGATGAAAAACTGGCAGCGGTAGAGGCGTTCAAAGGTATCCAATTTGCGCAAGCAGACCGCTTTCAGCACAGCATTGTGGCCCCACTTGAAGGCGATATTGATGCTACTCAGTTCGGTGATGCGTGTCCGCAATTAAAAACCACGACACAAACGCAGTCAGAAAATTGTTTGAACCTAAACATTTGGCGACCAACTGGGACAGAAGCGTACGCAGATTTGCCAGTTTATGTCTTTATTCACGGTGGAGACTTTGAATACGGCGCAGGCTCAGAGCCGCTGATTCATGGTGATATGGTGGTTGCACAAGGTGCTGACGACGGTAACCCATTTATTGCTGTTACTTTTAACTATCGTTTGGGCTTGTTGGGCAGTGTTTGGATCGATGGTTTGGACAACCCAGAGGGCGGTAACTTTGGTCTAGGTGATCAAAAACACGCGCTTGAATGGGTTCAACAAAACATAGAGGCATTCGGCGGCAATCCGCAAAACGTGACACTCATGGGTCAAGGTGCGGGTGCCATGTCGGTGGGAATTTTACAACAATCAAAAGGCGATGCTGCAATCGCAGGTGATCACTTTCAACGTGCCATCATGCAAAGCAACGCTTACGGCTTTGAATATAAAAGTTACGATGTAGCCAAGAGCCAAAGACCAGAGCAAAGCGTTGAAGATCTTGCGTTACTACCGCTTGAAGAGGTCATGAAGGTACAGAGCGAGATGCTTGATCCTATTCAACGTCTTAAGAACTGGGTACTGACCGCCGCGAATATTCCGGTTATCAGTCCAACACGCGACAACAGCCCATTAGCTACGTTGATGCCATTTGCGCCTTACATCGAGCATCGCCCACCAGCATTTCTAGTGAAAGAAGTACCAGGCTATCACTTTACTGAACAAGCGATTGATAGTGAATGGATCGTACCGACGGTAATTGGCTCAAACAGTGCAGAAAGCAATACTCTGGGCATGCTACCGAGCCTGACATTTTTGATCCCAACTATCATTGAAATCTTGAGCCAAGAAGCGCCAGAAATCATTGAAAGTGGTGACGAAAACTTAATCGTCGAATACATGGTTGAGTGGCTAGAATCGGAAACGAACTTAAACCGTTTACGCACCGAATATCGTTCATTACTCAGCGATTCAGCTTCAATTGAACTCGATCTTTCTGACTTATTGGAACTGCTGCCTAGCACTGCTTATGAGGCGATGACTAAGTTGTTCTTCGGTTTGGGGAACTCTGATTCAACCACGGAGTTACTTGCTCTGGCTGACTTCTTCCCTAACGATGAAAGCGACCTGAATGGCGCGGCCAAAAACATGCAGCAATTCAAAACCACGTTGCATGATTTGCTCTTCACGGGTCCAAACCGTCATAAAGTTTCAACTGAAGAAGCAACAGGAGCAACGCCAAGCTTCTACTACTTTGACTACAAACCTGGATTCAACGTATGGACTTACAACACCAAAGGTGAAAATGGCGATCTCGACGCTGGTGATTTACTCAAAAGCATCAGTTGTATTGTGGGCGCTTGTAATGCATCGGAATTACCATTTGTGTTTAATAAAGCACTAAAGCTTGATGGTTCAAGTGTTCGCCCAGGTAGCAAAGACAAAGCAATGATGAACGAGCTCTCTCGTATGTGGTTTAGCGAACGTTTATTTGAAGACTTCCAATACAACAGCGCGACTGATCGAGTGTTGCTGATCGATAACGATGGCGGTATTCAATCCACGCAAGACTGGGACAATGCTCATCACTCAGGCATCGATCCAAAACTGCGCCAAGGTCGCCTCAACGGTCTCGAGGAACTTGGGCTGATTCTGAGTCACATGTAACATCATCCTCAGTCACTAAAAACTCGTTACCGAATACCTAAAAGCCAGTTCGCTGGCTTTTTTCATCCTTATTCCTTGAACATAATTAGGAAGGTTTACTCATGTTTCCTAACGCCCTTCGTGCCCTGCTACTCTTCATCTTCAGTGCACTATTGGTTGGCTGTGCTCAGCCCTACCCTCAAGTTGAACCGGATTTTGAAGCCAATTGGCAAACTACTCAGCATCAAGCCAAAGTTTACTTAATTCCTACCGCTCCGGAAGCCTTTGCGCGTCGCGTTGAGCTGGTAAGAAATGCTCAGCAAAGCATCGATATGACTTACTTTTCTTGGGAGAGTGACACGCTTGGTTTGATGCTACTCAATGAACTCAAACAAGCAGCAGATCGAGGCGTGCAAGTTCGACTCACTCTCGATGATTTATTGGTGTTTAACGAAAAATGGCTTGCTGATCTCAGCGCTCACGACAACATTCAAATCCGTTTATTCAATCCGTTTGATTCACGTAAGTCAGGTTGGATTGGTCGCGCCGTCAACTTCTCTACTCATCAACAACGTTTGGACAATCGTCTGCACGAGAAGTACTTCAACGTCGACCATCAATGGATGATTCTAGGTGGACGTAACATTGGCGACGACTATTTTGGTTACAGCCGCAAAGCGAACTTCTTTGATATGGACGTCTTGTTCAAAGGCAGCATTATTCGAGCGTTCGACCAGAACTACCAACAACTTTGGAACAGCGAGAATGTCACGCCAATAGAAAACATCGTTAACGTTACCCCAAACTATTCCGCGTTTACTAAAGCGCTTAATAAAGGTGAGAAAGACAAAAGCATCATTCTGGCTGAAGTTGAAAAACAGGTTAAACACCTGACCAGTCCCGAATTCATCACTGCGCAAGTCACCCCCGTTTTCGACTCATTAAACAAGTTAGAAAACAACAAACCCTACTTTAGAAAACGTGCAGAACACCAAGTTTGGCAACAAATAACCACTGCATCCAAAGCAGTAATATCAACGCCTTATGTGGTACCAAGTGATGGTGAATTTGCCTTTATTGATACCTTGATGGAGCAAAAAGCGGACATCACGTTAATGACGAACTCGTCTGCATCTAATGATTCTGGCTTTATTCCGGCTTATTACGAGGAGCATCGCCAAACCTTGTTGGATAAGGGCGTTAATATACTTGAGTACAAAAGCCAAGCGAAAAATGATGACCATCACTTCCATGCGGATACTTATTATCACAACAAGACGGTGATACTCGATGATCGGCTGACTTATATCGGCTCATCAAACTTCGACCCAAGATCGGATTTCCTCAATGTGGAATTTGGTGTGTTGGTCCAAAGCGAAGCCTTTGCAAAACATGTCATGTACTACTTAACTCGACAACAAGATGAACTGTTTTGGCGAGTATCTCGAGATGGACAAGGCCAAACTCAGTGGCAATCAATGAATGAGATCCATACTAAGAATCCAAACTATGGTGGATGGCATAAGGCGCCTAACTGGATATTCAAGAAACTGAATGGTGAGTTCGAACTCTAAACAATCAAGACTTAAAAAGGCTCTCTATCTGCAAGGATGAGAGCCTTTTTAATGCCCGCTAAAACTGCGTGCCTAGTGAGAAGTGAACGCGGAATTGGTCTCCTTGAGGAGCATCTAAACCATAAGCAAAGTCCAATTTGACGGGCACATATTTTGAATTCCATACCAAACTCAGCCCTGTACCGCTTTTCCAATCCACCCTATCGTTGAAGGCATCACCAACATCATAAAATGCCCCAAGCCACAATTGGCGGTAGACCTGGTATTGATATTCCAGTCCAGCAGTAAACATGTAACGAGCACCGGTTAAATCGCCATTTTCATCTCTAGGAGAGATAGACTCATAACCATAACCACGAAGATTGCCATCACCTCCCGCAAAGAAACGTAATGATGATGGGATATCGCTCAAAGTGTCAGCGACATTAATGCCAACATTGGAACGAAAGTGAAACTTGTGTTTTTCACTAATATCCCATGACAGAACACTATTGCCCTCAATACGCAGCAAACGAGAATCGGAGAAAAAATTGGGATCCGAGTATTCCAATGAATAAACGTGACGGTGCTTTACTTCTAATTGATCGTTCTTGCGGTCAAGCAGTGAAAATGTCACCCCCGGTAATAACAACTGTGATTCGTTATTCTCCGACGCTTGTTGATAACTTTCTTGCAAATAACGAACGTGCATGGTGCTTTGCCAATCACTGTCTAACTGCCAGTGTTTTTCAAACGATAAATCATTGGAAAAACTTGATGTGTCTCGATAGTCGACATGCTTAGATTCAAACTGAATCCCGTAATAATCCGTCAGGACATTTTGGGTTGGAATTTTGTAGCCAAGTAATAGCGATTGTTCCGGTTTGGAAGCGTACGCTTGTGCCTCAAAATTGTGTCCACGAGCGTTGTACCAAGGCTTGGTCCAGTTCAGCGAAGCGCGTAATCCCAAGTCTGTCGAATACCCTCCACCGACTTGCACAATATTGCGTGGATTCGGCTCTGCGAGCACTTCTATCGGCACCTTATGACCATCGGATATCTCCTCGAAATCCGCTTTCACAATCACACTGCGAAACCAATCAGTACTGGAGAGATCGGCCTGATATTGACTCAATTTCAAAGTATCAAAATCGTCGCCCCACTCAAATGTTCTCATCGCTTCTATTCGAGCCGTTTCGATACCCGATGTAAGAACAGACAGCTCTCCAAATTGGTAACGAGAACCACTAGAGAAATGCAGATTCACATGGGCTTGATTCAAACTTGGAATGACTTCCAACGACGATTCGATAAAACGCCCATCTAAATAACCTTTTTGCTGAGCCAATGAAATCAAGTTTCGCTTTAACGTATCGTACTCAGAATGAAGCAACGGCTGACCTTGTTTAAGTTGAGCTTGATTAATTAGTTCGATGAAATCCTGATCGTTACTGGCCTCCCCCGACACAGCAAGGTTAGATTTTGCCACCAACATCACGTCGCCAGCGTCGACATTGAGCACGATGAGATCATTCTCTTCTCTCTGAACATTGAGCTCGGAATGATAGTAACCATAAGGGTTTAACGCGTTATTAACCATCTGCTTTAGTCGATTTGAAGTAATGTTTGAAACAGAGAGTTTCGTTAGTGGTGTAAGGTGACTTTCAAGATTTTTCTCTAATATTGGCGTTAGTCCTTTGATTTTAAATTGCGCTCCGAGTGCATGATGTAAAGGGATAGAAGCTAAAACTGATATACCTATTATTTGTTTAATGAGAGGAGACACACCGCTACCTAGTTTAGCAATACACTCGACAAGGTTAATGATGGAATGACATATCAGTTAATCGCGTATGTAGGATTGCTCCCTACGAAATCCTCTCGATAATTAACGTTTCACAAGTAGATTCTTTGAACAATAAGTGGGCTCAAGCTAGGAGGTGGCAAATCATGCGGTCTGAAATAGGTATACTGTTTGCCAAAAATACAAAACCCAACGCTGAATGGATCTCATCAAGCGTTGGGTTACATTGATAATGTGTTTTTTAATCTAAAAAGCGGTCTGTTAGTAAAACTAGATCGAAGAACAGTTTCCTTTTTCTGCCATGTCTACTTTTAGTACTTCTGCTTTACCTTTGCTTTCGTCCACGAGTTCCACGCCCGCACCACCAACAAATACACCCATTTTAATGTATTGATTAACGAAATAATTACGACCCTCTTCCGTTAAGATAGTTAAGTGATTTTCAGAAAACTCAGACTCTGTACTTACTTGATGTTCTTTATTGCCTTCGACCTCATGGTAGAAAAACACACCAGGAGCGGTTTCACCAATACATTCTCCATCGACGTAAACATACTTTTTAAGTGCTGCTCCGACAAAAGCATCTTCTCGGTAAATGTAAATCCCTGTGTTCCCCTTTTGAGGTGCTTCAAATGATTTCATTTGATTTGATACTGTCGAATCAACAGTAGGTACAGAAGCACAACCTGATAAACCCAAAAGGAATGCGGAACAAAGAATTACTTTATTTTTCATGTTATTAACCTAGCTACGATAAAATCGCGCCAACCATACTATAAACAAATACATTCACTTATTGGTATTTTTGAAATTTGTGATTCAACCTATGCAATAGCACTCATTTAACGTATAGATTGAGCAAACATTAGCCATATAATAATCACGAGAATAAAACGCCCTGTATCTAACGATCACTAAATGCCACTTTACTCGCTAGACTGATAAGTAGAATACCTGAAACACCTTCAAGAGTTCTTGAATAACGTTGAGAGTGTGGACGACTAAATACCCAATTACCCACAGATGCGTACAAAACGTTACATGTCGTCGCAAGTGCGCTGAACAGCAAGCCAAGTACTAATAATTGCATTGATGTTGAGCTTGCAGACGTATCAATAAATTGAGGCAGAAATGATAGGAAGAATAACGCTACTTTTGGATTCAAGACGCTGACGATAACACCCTGAACAAACACATTTTTATTATTATCAACGTTTTTGTTTTCAACGATTTTACTTTCTCCACGCCACATGGACAGTAACGACTGAACACCTAAATAAACCAGGTAAGCAGCCCCTAACCATTTAACAACGCTAAAAGCCAAAGCTGAACTCAGAATTATTGCTGACAAACCTAAACATGCCGCTAATGTATGAAAAAAGTAACCAACACCAAGCCCCAAAGCCGCTTTCAGCCCAGCAGATAACTTACCTTTCATTGTATTGGAAACAATATAAATTACATCAGGCCCAGGAATCATGTTGATCGCGAGACAAGCGACAACAAATAGTAATAGTGAATTTGAATCCATTCTTTTCTCCAGATTAACTTCTTGCGGGATAACATCTCATCGAACTACAAGTAATGCAACGCCCAGGTTTCCCTTGATTACCAAAGCGTCGACCGTGGCTCATTGACGTGCCTGCTGTCGTAAGAGTCGCAGGCCCGGGGCTAGCTATAGCTGATACGACAATCAGTGAATAATTTATCCCTTCCATTTTTACTCTAAGCCTCCACATGAAGTTTTATCAACCCTTATCGCGGAATACTTTATTGAATGTACATCAGAAGCGTAATCCTGATTAAAGCACCAAGTGTCACGAATCAAGCTGGGGATTCTCTGATATTTTACTGCTCCAAAATAACATCAAATCCACCATAAATGAGACGCTTTCCATCAAAGGGCATTGGGTTATTCTCAGGACTCATTCGAGGATCACCCATGATCCGCTGCCACCCTGAGTCTCGCACTTCTTTTGAAGGCCAGACTACCCATGAAAACACAACGGTTTCGTTGCTTTCAGCTTTAACTGCCATGGGAAACGATGTGATCTCACCATCTGGAACTTCACTTCCCCACGTCTCAATAACCTTTAAGGCCCCAAACTCCCTGAACATTTCTGCTGCTATTTTTGCGTGTGCGATATACTTTTCTTTATTCGCTGTCGGTACTGCAGCGACAAACCCATCAATGTATGACATAAGTAAACTCCTTTCATTGGAGTTATAACCATAGCTCAATAAAAAGAATGCACATGATGCCAAATCATAGAAGCAGGTACGTAATACAGCTTGAGAGCTACATTCCTAGCTTGGACTTTATATGCATATTTGAAAGGTATGTGTTTGGATCTAGCTTAGTTAGCGTATTTATAATTTCCAAAACGCTCGAATACTCAATACGTTCCTCTTCTGCATGCCCGATCCCACCTATTGTAAAGTGAGTAAAGCGGTAATCACGATAAACGTTTTGAAGCTGGCTAGAAATATCTTTGAGTAATCTTTTACTGAGGCTGAATGCAGGGTACTCACTATTTTCTGAAAGCTCTGCTGTAGATCCAATAGATACAATATTGCATTTATCGTTAAGTGAACCTAAAGCGTTAAGTTCATTGACTAAATTAAGATACCCAATCGGACCAACATTCATAAACTCAATCAGTTCGTTTGTTGTCAATTTTGAAGACTCTCCCCACATCGACGCCAAATAAACTATGATGTCAAACTTTACACCTTTGAAGCACGTGTAATCTGGTTTTTTCTCCGGACTAACATCAATACGAACAGAAACTACCCCATCCTCAACTAGCTTTGATCTAGAAATAGTATAAGTTTCTGTACCCTGTAAGTTCGTAGCCAAGAACCTTCCTAGACCCTTGCTACCTCCAACAATTAAAATCTGCATAACCCTATTCCTTGGTTAAGGTTGTCTTTCATATTATCCGCCAAACTGTGCATTAGGCATCACTTTAACGTTTCTATTGTTTGCCTCTGGCCCTACTTAGTTCTATCTTCAATTTCATCGAATGATTCAACTGAAATACGCTCTGCAATTTCACTCATCTTCTTCATTTTTTCTGGGTTATTAGTTCCCCAAAACCGCTCCCAGTCTTCACGTGTTCGCCACTTGGCAATAGTTAAAACCTTTTCTGGTACATCATAAGAACGAAGCATAAAACTACCAAACGCCCCATCTACTGACTGATGAATTGAATCTGTCGTTGAACGCCATATATTTTGAAACTCATCCATTTTTTCACTTGGCACACGCCATTCATACACAACTCTAAACATAACACTTCCAGTAAAATTTCTAGATTTAATACGGCAAAATATCAAACACCCTAAGCCAGATTAATAGATGAATAAAGCAACATAGTAGAGCGTAGAGGCACCTGAAAAACAAAGAGTAAACGCTCTAAGACACTCCGAGGCGATTAGTCATGCACATATTCAAAGATTTGGTATTGACGTTTAACATTGGCTGTTACTTTTCCCCAATGTGATGCTTGAACTCTTTCCTGATGTTGTTTAAAAGAGGCTTTGTCGACGAACTCCTCATAGACATCAAAACGAAAAGGATTAGTCGGGCTTTGAGTCACAAGAAAAGTAAGGCAGCCCGGCTCTTCTAGCGTGAGCCTTTTGTGAGTTATTAACTCATGCTTTACTAATTCTAAATCCTTTTCCGGAACTAAAATAAAGCCTTTCAATGCTACCTTCGACATATCATCCTCCCACCCCTATCGTGTAGCGTTGCATTAAGAAGTAGCCAACGCGCCCTCAATCTCAATTATCATATCGCAAATGTGAATCTCACCATGAACTAAAATGCCACGTGTTAGGAATCTATTTCGAATGCCCTATCGACTTACGAGCATAAGGTTATCTCAACCCTTTCTTTGCCTTTACCGATGTTCTTGCGTTTTAGTTGAATTTGGCCGACTTCTGATGTGCGCTTTAAATGAGTGCCACCGCAAGGTACTTGCGCAAACCCATCCACTCTCCAATACCTTCTTTCACTCTCTTGATCGGAAAAGTCACTAATAATAACTGAATCAGAGTTAATCAAATCTTGCACATCAGTTTCAATTGCTTTCAATAACGGACCAATACTTTCAGACCACTCGAAATCTATGCGGCTCTTATTTTCAGAAATATGCGCGCCTATCTTAACAATGCCTTCTCGACGCTGATAAAACATCTCGAGCACCACTTCGGCAGCAAAGTGTAGCTTCATTAAGGCGTATCTACGCTTCCAATCAATACACGTAGTTACAGTGTCACCAAGAGTAAAATTTGGAGAGGATTCCAATGTGTAAATAAGTCGAACACCTAACTTTTGAGCAATCAAAACCGGAATACCATTAATCGTTCCTTTATCACTCTCTTGGCCTCCAGACTCCGCAAAGAAGATAGTCTGGTCCAATTCAACTTTATTTCCGTCTACATTGGTCACTCTTGAGTTAAGTTCTGTTTGGTAGGGATTAACCCAGAATAATTTTTCGCTCATGCTGCTATCCTTGCAGTAAGTCCTGTCCTTGATAGTACATTTAGTGTCTGCCAAGTCAATCCGAGAAACCTCAACGTCAAGTGTAAAGCTGGGTATAGAGCACGAGCAGGCCATATTCATGCGTACCTATTAGATGCTTTTAAGGCTGGATATTAAGCGCTATCCAGAGGGTTAGCTAACAACCCATAAATTGCGGAATCTGATACGACTCCATTCCTTCCCAGCGCTGCCATACTCGTCTAGATTTGATAAACTTGAAACCGCTCGGGGCTAAAACCTTATCAATCTCCAAAATGAAAGCTTCGGAATGCTCTTTATTCATAATTACGTACTGATTCTGATTGCGTAACACCGAATTGAGGTGTGAGCAAGGCCACCACCTAAGCGAAGCTGTTCCACCCTGAAAACAAAGCCCGACTTGAACCCAAGCCCCCAGCGCTGTCAATTTTTAAACAAGCTGGTGAACTACCACCACTGTTCTCACTAACATATCACCGAGCCGTTGCCTCTTTTTACCAAGAATGAAAATTGAGTCAATAAAACCGAAGAATGGAGTAATAATATTTCTAAAAAGTGACTGAAAAATATTGCACCTTTTACCCGTTCTTGCACTTATAACTGCAATGCCCAAAAGTTTTTTGCCCACACTTTGACCATTTGGGAAACTATCAGAAAAAAGGTAATACGATACAGCCGCTGTTACTGCTGTAGCGCGAACAAGTTCCTTTTCAATACCGATTTCTAAGCCGCCCCACAAAACGAGTGTAAAAATGCTAAAACTGACAAAAAAGTCAATCATTTGTCCAACACACCTAATTCCCGGACTAACCAAAACGTAATTTTCTAGAGTAAAGTCTTCTACATTTTCTATTTTAAAATTTGGACTAACAATTATTTATTTGTGGACTAACGTTATGGGATGAGTAACATCCCCACAAAAACTAACCTATAGTGCCGTACAGCAGGTCAAACCTAAAGAGCCAAGCATTTTTCTCCCTTTTAAACACTTTACTACACTCGCTCTAAAGACTGGATTGGTAATATTTCAACATCTCTTCTTGATTAAGCGCTTTATTTTCTAACTTTTGTTGCTCTTTAAAGATTTGAGCTAATGAAGGGAGAATTGAGCGATTGACTTTATAGTCATCAGACCAAAGTTTCCCTCTCATCACAGCTTTCGCACAATGAAAGTACATACTCTCGATGACTATTTTGATAACAACCTTAGGAGCTTTACTTCCATCGGGGCAAGCAGATATCAATTTGGAGTCTGTGTGAATACTTGCAATTCCTTTAATACGGAGTACTTCATCAATACCATTTACCATCAATAACAACCCAACTTTGGGGTTACTAATGATATTTTTTAGACTATCTATACGATTATTCCCCGAGCTATCAGGGAGCAACAATGTTGATTCATCTAAAACTTTTACGAAGCCAGGCTCCCCTCCTTTCGGAGAGAGATCGGTATAGCCTTGTGTATCGGTGGTACTTAGAACTGCAAAATGGCAATTATTAATTAATGTCATCGCATGAACATCCAGGGCAGGCAACGCTTTATTTTTAGCTCTCGCACTTGGCTCTGCGTAAATCTCTTTTAACTGCTCTATTGTTTTAATTTCACTCATTCAATGTTGTCCCTTCACTATCGTATAATGCTTTGCTTGGAAGTAAGCAGAACTCTGACTTCTGCATAGCCACTCAACCTAACGCAAAGTAAAAATGCTACGCGTGCAAATTATCTCTTCAACGCTTTGTTATCTAACGACTTAAATTAAAGCCTTTCACTGAATTCCCCACACTGCTTACACTTGTAACCATGCTTGTAAAAGAACAATGGAAAACCCAGTAAAATAAAGACTAAGAAAGCTGGACGCTTACCTTTTGTAAATGTATATAGCTCTTTACTACCACAGTTAGGGCAAACATCTTTTCCTACATCAATGGCAAGTTCATTTTCTAATGATTCTGAGAAATCACTGCTAAGTATTTGTTTCGCGTCTTCTGCATCACTTTCGGCCACCATCAGACGAACGCCACCCATTGCATTTGAATAAAGCCACTGAGTATTCACCGTGTGCTCGTCAGCAATGTGGCTTTCTATTCCGACACTATCTAGGCTTGCTCTCGCAATATGAGCTTCATGAGGAAAAGAAAACCTTGCTACTACAATCACATATTACTCCTTGTGGAAAAACGCTCTCGTAAGGTATAAGCTACGCGAATTGAAAGCGCCACGTGTAGCGTTTCTTTTCAAACAGTTTAGTAGCCCACTACAGACTAGTACATATACCCTAACCAATCTATATGACCAACAGCCCAAGTTTTGCCGCTGATAGGTTTAACATATAAATCATCGACTTGCTCTATAGCAACACCGTAATTTTTATGTTCATGAACTCGCAACCAAGAACTTAGAGAGTTAAGGCGCACATAACCATTAGCCACATAAAAATGATCCAAATCGGAGACTAAAATGATGAAGTCGACATCTTTATTTGACGCATACTCGCTGAGTTGAGACAACATTGTTGTGCCAATACCTTGCCTTTGAAGTTTGCTCTCGACACAAAAATCACTCACACCTAATACTTTATAAATTTCATCACCGACGCGAACAACTCTGTAGTCTAATCCCATGTAACCAACTAAGTGATCACCTTCGTACTTCAAAACTCTCATATGTGGGAGTTGCTTATAGTAAGAACGAGCAACCTGATGTTCAGGAAACGACTTGTTTCTCAGAGCTTCAATTGCATTATGCTGCGCTTTAGATAACTCTATTTCTGGGTAAATATCCATATTTGACCTTTGAGGGCTAATGACCTGTTAAAGGGTGATCAACACAACACCGAAACTCCCGCATGCTGCCTTAATCACTGAGCTCAACGCATAGTTAAAATGCCACGCGTTGCGAATCGTTCTTAAACGCTATGTTATGCGCGTGGTTAATACATACCTACATAACCGTCCAACTTGCGAATTACCCCAATCCAACGCTCGATATTTGGGTAAGTTTCTAGGTTAAAACCACCCTCATCTGCGACATGGGTATAAGCATACAGTGCGATATCAGCAATAGAAATATTATCACCAACTAAGAACTTAGTTTTTGACAGCTGTAGCTCCATGATTTGTAATGCTTTATGGCCGCCTGATTGTAGTGATTTATATTCTTCTAGACGGTGCTCCGGCATACCTTGATACTTCTGAATAAAACGCGCTACTGCAATATAAGGCTCATGTGAGTATTGCTCAAAGAAAAGCCATTCGTACATTTTTGCTTTTTGATAACTGTCCTTAGGTAGATAAGGTGTATCTTCTGCAAAGTACCCCAATATTGCATTGGACTCACAGAGTGCTCGACCGTTATCTAAAACGACTGTCGGGATTTTACCATTTGGATTGAGGGCTAAAAATTCTGTTGTTTTAGTCTCGTTATCTAAGATATTAACGTATTTCCATTGGTGCTCAATGCCAAGGAATGACAATAGTAATTTTACTTTTAAGCAGTTACCTGACTGTAAATCTCCATATACAACCATCACACTCTCCATGTTTCAATTCGTAAAAGCGCATAACGCGCAGTTAAGGCATGAACTACGCTACCACCCAAACTAAACGATTTTGCCTTAAACACGAAACCCAACCTTGAACTGAAAATGCCAAGCGTTGGGAATCACTCTTAAATGCTTTGTTACATGCGCACCAACGATGCCCCTATGGCTCCCCCCCAACACCAACATATAGACTAATCATTTCATGTAACACCGAATTTTTACTATATTCCCGTTTTCCAGATACTTCTATACTCGAGAATTTTGAATCAACCACAAGTTCAAGTTTTTCACTATCATAGAACCATATTGAAAAAAAGTCTGGGCTAACTGTTAATTGATGTTTATCTTTAATACCATCTAGTATTAAACCAACTCGTAACTTTAGCTTATCTAAATTTAGTTTTTCTGATTGATAATTAACCACATAGTTATTCATTAGACAATATTTATTTTCAAATATTAACTGGTCTCCATCACTAAAAGTATAATAGTGCCTTATTATTTTCTCATCACTATCTGTATCAATCCCCTCATAGACATAAAATGCAGAAGATCCTTTTATCAATGGCATGAAATAGATTTCATCACAGGCACTTGAGTAAAATGGAATTAAAGCCAAGCAAAAAAATAGTATGCAACTGGATACTTTCATCAATCAAACCTCGTAATTTTTTTTGCATTAGGGACAACTTCTATATGCCAACATTTATTTGACTTTCCTGTTTCATCAATGAACTTATTGATATATCCGTCTTCTGTTAATGCTTTCAAAACAGCAGTAAACTTTTTAATAGAAAAAATTTCACTATTAGCTGCTCTTGTAGAATTAACACCGATATCAATAACATTGTATTTTTTATAGTCTTCAACAGTTGTGCAATGCTTTGAAACCTTTTTACCATCTCTAGCTAACAGTTCTATTTTTTCTTTCATTAATCTTATAACTTCATGTTTATCTTTTTTTGAATTACTACTATAAACATCAAGAACAGCATCACCATTTTTACCATATAACTGTTTTTGTTTTTTCAAATCAATTCTAGCATTTCTATACATTATTGACGCTTGCTCTTCAGGAAATCTTAATGTACTAGTTATTACCGCACACTTCATTCCAGCTTGTGCTAATGCCAACCTAATAACATTAATAGAATAACTACTTACTAACCTTTTATCGCTAGGGAGTGATGGTTTATAGCTAACAGAATAGTCTGTAGTTGACAACTTGTTTCTTGACTCTACTTCAACATTTATATTGCGAACAATTAATGGACTACTAAGTTTTTCCTTTTCTTTTTTAGGCACATACATTAACAGCTCGCGAAAAGTTCTTCCATTCGGATCAACTCTACCATCAGGCTTCCAACCTGGCATTATAGTTCTTTGATAAGAAAGTATTGCCCCGATTGTCTTTGAACCACACAATCCATCGGTTATTAGCTTTCCTGCCTTAGCTTGACTGTTTAGCAAAATCTGAACAATTTTTACATCTTTTTTCTTATTAACTCCACCAGCACCAACTGAACTCTCGATAGCTACCATCAACAAATACCCATAAACTTAAAACAGTAACATTCTATGTTATTCAGGCAATTCCAATCTTCAACAGGAGTCAATCAACATTCGACAGACTTCTAGAAATGTCTATAGTAAATGTAATTAACAAACTAGCCACTATTATCAAGCATCTAACGCCCTGTTAAAGGGTGAGCAACGCAATACCAAAGCCGCCGCATAGCACCTTAATCACTTAAACCAACGCATAGTGAAAATGCCACGTGTTGCGAATCCCTCTTGAACAGTTTGTTAGGCATTTATACTACGTTCCATTTTTTGAACTACAAGATCTCGTACTTTTGCTGACAAAAAGTGTGTTCGGATATAGCGCAAACTATAGGAGTGCCTTGACGGTCTCATGCGTGTTTTTACATAGTTTAGAATTAATTGAGCATGCTCTTTATCCCATGCCCACAGTAGTTCACCTCTAATTGGCCATTGCCAATAAGCATCAGAAGGCCAACGCAACACATGCTTATTATTCACATGGCAACTCTGACATTGTACAAGTCCATTAGTTAATAGTGGATAGCCTCCTTTTCCAGTGTTACCACCGCCTCTCAGATACTGACCTGAACTCGATGGCGGCTTCCAAGATACTTGTGATGGAAAACGTTCCACTACTGTCCAACCTCCCCACCTATGAGTTTGTCGATTATCATCAGCATTAGCTTCTATTTTTGACCAGAACTCAAATGGTTCTTCGAATGTTGCTAAATTGCCACAATTTGGGCACTTGATATCTATTAGTTCATACTTCATTTTATATGCCTAAAGCTCTGTTAAGGGGTGAGCAGCGCAATACCACGGCTTCTGCATACCACCTTAAACACTAAAACCGACGCATAGCAAAAATGCCACGCGTGCCAAATCCCTCTTAAACGCTTTGTTAGCTGTGTTTTACAACACGAGCTTTGCTCCCAACATACCAAGTGCTGCGATAGCTACCATCGTAAACCAAAGGTAAATCATAAAAGATAGGTATAACGAAAATAAACCTCTCACAGCTTTATCTAAGTTTGCACCTTCATCGTGCTGTAAAAAATACGCTATTTCTGCTGTAGGTATTGATCCAGCAAAACTCTTAAATTTGAGCTTTACCATCATCAGGCCCATTGAGACTGGAAGACTAGATACTAGTAAAATGATTCCCACCGAAATCCAGACATTCTCGGGGGATTCATTACCTAAAACTACTGCTGCCCCGAACAACACTAAAAGCATTCCCAGAAAGCCCTTAAAAGATGACAACAACGAGTCTCTTGTTTTTATATACAGCCAGAATAGCGGCTTATCGTATTTTCTCATTTTTCCTTAAACAGCTAACGCCCTGTTAAGGGGTGAGCAACGCAATACCAAAGCCGCCGCAAACCACCTTACTCACTAAAATCAACGCATAGTGAAAATGCCACGCGTTGCGAATCCCTCTTGAATAGTTTGTTATGCGATAACTGTTGAGTGCGCAGAGATAACCTGCCAGTTCCCCTTTTGCTTTGTCCAAACACGAGAAAATGCAAACTCACCGTTTGCTACAGCCCCATTATAACTGCCTTTGATTTCCGCGTTTACGGTAAACCAAAACGACATTCTTCTGAGGTACTACGTGAAGATCATGGCGTTGAATTGACTTAATAGCTAGTAAGCCAGAGCCATGCAGTGCTATATCGTCTTGTTTGGAAGTTCGATGACCAAGGTGATTAACAAATACCAAGTCATCAGACAATAAGTCTTGCAAGGCAATCATATCTGAATTGAGCATTGAAGTTTTTAACTTCTCCTCTGCTTCAATTATTTCTTTAACTACATTGCTTTCCATACTATCAACTTCCTCATATCGCATAACGCCTTAAACACAAAACCTAACGCATAGTAAAAATAAAAATGCCACGTGTTGCGAATCCGTCTTGAAGCGTTTGTTATGTGAACAAGCTAAAGTCAGTATCCGATATCAAGAATCAAAAACAACGTAAGCAAGAAAGTAGACCAGTACCATATACTCGCACGCCATTGACGGACTATTAACACTTGATATAAGAAAGCAGAAAATAAAGCCAACTCTAAAAGAAACTGAAAAGGTAATATCAGAAATCCGTAAGCTAATCCATATAGTGAAGCCTCTCCGACTCCCCCACCACTACTCACCACATTTTCGATAAAATGATTAAAATACAAGTAAATAAAATGGTTTACCGTTAATAGAACTAAAACTACATTCACTGCGCTCATGCTCCAAAACTTCATTTTGAAACATTATTAAGATCGAATCAGACGCTATCTAGCATCAAATATCAAAAAACTCGACGTGAACCGCAATTTTGTTCACATAACGCCGCATTAAGGTGTGAGCAACGCTGCCACAAAAATCAACCATACCACCATAAACGCAAAACCCAACGATGACATCAAAAATGCCAAGCGTTGGGAATCACTCTTAAATGCTTTGTTATATTAATTTATATTCTCGAAGTACTTTTTTAGAGCTAAGGCTCGTTCTTTTGTAATTTCAGTTATATCTGAAAGGGCGGTTAATCCCCACATGCTCCCTCGCTTGGAACCATAAATTGATTTGATATTGGCAACTTCAAGGTCACGATATTTAATCCATGAGCGTTGAGATTCTCGCAAACTGGACTTTTGATTACTATCCAAAACGTTCATCAACGTTTTGTAGTAATAGTTCAATTCTGCATCCCATTGTTCGTGAGCTTTGCTACCGCAATTTCCTATACCGGCGGTGCTTGAGTTGTCGGATATACATGCTTCTAGCTCAACATCAATAGGGTGTTCAATTTGAGCAAATGAGCTAAAAGATGTCAGTAATAATAAAGGCAAGAATACTTGTTTCATACAATCTCCATATGTAATGATAAGAGCAACGTTACACATATGATGGAGCACGGACAACAATTAGGCTCAATAATACGATCAATACCTAGTTGATATTTTGTGACTTGACGAACTAATATAACGCCTTGTTAAGGTGTGAGGCACGCAATACCTAAGCTTCCGCATACCACCTTAACCACCAAACCTAACGCATAGTAAAAATGCCACGCGTGCCGAATCACTCTTAAATGCCTTGTTAGTTTTTGCTACTCAACACCTACAAAAACTTCTCTATGAGGACTTCGTCTACGTATTCCCCACGAACTTTTGCATGCTTCTTAGCTGTACCTACAATTTCAAAGCCTTGTTTAAGATAAGCTGCCAAAGCTCGCTCATTATCACTACGGACGTAAGCAAATAGCTTTTCATAGCCCTTTTGCTTAGCAACTTCGAATGTCGAGTTGAAAAGCTCTTTTGAAACACCTTGACCACGAGCATTTTCACAGACAAACGTACCAATTATGCCTACGTGGTCAAAAGCTTTTGTGTATTGTGCGAACGGCTCAATATTTTGGAAACCAATAACCGTTGAGTCACTTCCGGACAACGCAACTGTAAACACACCGCGCTCAGGAAATTGAGCAATAAACTCTTTTTCTTCTTCAGGGGTAAAGGTTGTGTCCAATACCGTGTATAAGCCTTCAATAATGATGGGATTGAGGACATTTGTAATGCCTTCAGCATCATCGAGAGTCACCTGACGTACAACTAAACTCATGCAACTTAACTCCTATTGTAATTGGAATTGCTTTGTACATGAGTTCAAGATTTCCGGCAACAACTAACGCCCAATTAAGGGGTGAACAACGCCTCCACGCAAACCTAAAGCATTGTGCCATAAACACTAGTTTTGAAGTAGAAGCAAAAATGCCGAGCGTTGTGAATCCCTCTTAAATTGCTTGTTATATTATTTTTTTTCGTCGTTCCGAATTCGTTCCATCAGCGCTTTCTCTGCACTTAACAATGTGTTTTTCTTGTACATTTGATAATAGTCGGATTGCAATTTTTCATTTTCTTTTGTGATGCTATTGAGTTCAGACTGAAGCTCAATACTCTGTTTTTTATACGGCTTCAACTCTTCAAGTAAACTTGTCACTTCTCGTAGTTCTTGCTTTAACGTGTAGTTCTCTTCGGTAAGTTTTGATATCAAGCTGGCGTCAGAACTAGCGGCACTCGACACAATATTCGATTTCAGGGCAAACCCAGCACCAGAAGACGCAATAACAGTTGAAGCGACTACGGCATACCAGCTCAATGGTAAATTTTTTATTGCCCATGAAAGGCTTACTTTATCTGTTTCAGGAACTTCTAAAACTCTATTGTCAGAGGTCACTTTATTCTCCGTAATTTAAAAATTAATATAACGCCCAATTAAGGTGTGAGGCACGCAATACGATGCTCCCGCATACCACCTTATTCACTTAAACCAACGCATAGTAAAAATGCCACGCGTGCCGAATCACTCTTAAATTGTTTGTTAGTTGCCCATCTCAAAGCCTAGTGCTAACATTTGTACACACACCAACAAAGAAATAAATCATGGACACTAGAATTCAATTTCGTGTTGATGAAGAAACAAAACGCCTAGCTCAACAAATGGCTGAGAGCCAAGGTCGCACTCTGAGTGACGCATGCCGTGAACTTACTGAGCAACTCGCTGAACAACAAAGAAAAACATTATCTCACGATGCATGGCTAACTGAACAAGTAAACCTAGCATTTGAGAAGTTTGACTCAGGAAAATCCGTTTTCGTTGAGCACCAAACGGCTAAGTCTCGAATGGAAGAGTGCAAAGCCAGAATCCGTAATCGAGGTAAGCAATGATTTTATGGGAAGAAGAGTCACTTAATGATCGCGAAAAGATCTTTGAGTTTCTCTATGACTTCAACCCTGATGCTACAGAAAAAACTGACAACCTCATTGAAGCAAAAGTAGAAAACTTGCTTGAACAGCCTTTAATGGGGGTACAACGAGATGGCATCCGCGGACGATTACTCATCATTCCTGAGATTTCGATGATTGTCTCTTACTGGGTTGAGGGCGATATCATCCGAGTTATGCGTGTACTCCACCAGAAACAAAAATTCCCTACGGATTGATTGCTTCCTCTGGGGAACTAACGCCGCATTAAGGTGCGAACAACGCAATACCACCCAACTTAAACCATTGTGCCTTAAACACTGAAACCCAGTTTAAACTGAAATCGCGAAGCGTTAGCAGTCCGCTTGAATTGCTTGTTAGGCGCTTCACACAATTAGTTGAAATTGGATTTAGGAAACCACCTTTTGGAAAAATAAGTACACGTAACCCACTGAATTTGATTAAAACCCAAATGCTAACGAGGCTAAGCCTCTGAAACCCACTGCAATCAAACCACCAAAGAAATTGGCTTTTCAGCACGTAAATTGGGATTTGGAAAGACTAACTTTCAGAGCGAAATCGAAGCCAATAAAACCGTTTCGCAGACAGATAAAATTAAAGCGATTTGAGCCAAAGAAACTGATAACAAACCGGCGACAAAACCTAATGAGGCAACCCGCGAACCTTAGAATAATTCTCGAGTTGAATAATTCAGGAATTTGGGACGATAAAGCCAGATTGCCGAGAAACTGGGGCAAATTGCCAAAGGGATAAAAAGAGATTAAACCCAAGAATTTTCTTACTGCGCCTAACGCCCGCTTAAGTGGTGAGCAACGTTACCACAAAACTTAACCATTACACCGTAAACACAAAAGCCAATTCAAACCAAAACCGCCGAGCGTTGCGAATCCGTCTTGAAGCGTTTGTTAGGCAATATTTTCACCATAGTGTTTCTCTCTATGGCAATTTGGACATAGGGCAATTGTATTCTCTATTACATCTTTACCGCCATCAGCAAGAGGCTTCTTATGGTGCACTTCAAGGTATGGAGAACCATTTGATGCCCTTATAAAAGGAGCATTGCGCTTACATTCCTCACATTTACCTTGAGCTATATATAATCTTTCCGCTATTACAATAGGACTACGAACATAAACCGTAGATGTCACTTGGTAGGTCAGTGGTTTATTTTCACAAGCCTTTAATTTTTGTCTACGTTCTTCAGGCGACATTCTCATAGCAAATGCCACCTCAGCATTAAGTGATTGCTGATATTTTTCTATTGTATTCGGAGCGTTCAATAACTCGCTAAAACGCGACACTAATTCTCTTTTTGATAATGCATTCGTTTTCGTTAACTTTTCCCAATATTCGATATGCTGTTCCAAAGAACTTATGGCGATTTTTAAAGAGTCCAAGCCATTATCTCTTGAGATACTAAGCAAAAAATACTCTAAATGAGACGTTTTAAGATTTCTTTTAAACACTTGGCCCAGTCGAAGATGCTGATAGTTGGAGATAAAGTCATTGGCACTATTTTTATTTAAGTCGTGCTTAATATTCAGTACTTTAGAACCTTCAGACTTTGTTATTTCATTATTAAACACTGCTTTAGCAATAGCGTAGGCAGCAAAAGCTTGTTCATCTGAAATTTTCACATGTGTCTCCTATGTTGCCTAACGCCGCATTAAGGTGTGAGCGGCGCTTGGCTATACTTGAGCGAAGCGAAACTGCCACGCGTTGCGAATCCCTCTTGAACAGTTTGTTAGGGCGCAGAGCCTATCGATACACGCTGACTTCTATTAAGTTTTTATCAAGATCCAAAAAATAGACCGATTGGATTGCACCAACAGCTCCTGATTTTTCAACTGGACCCTCAATAATTTTAACATTTTCTTTGACTAAATGGCTTACCACTGATGTCAACGGCCAATCTGAAATTAAGCAAACATCACCTGAACCAACATTAGCTACATTTCGCGGTTCTTGGCCAAGAAGCTGAAAGTTAATCTTTTGATTTCCGAACGTTACAGCCTTACGGCCATTGGCAAAAGTTACTTCTTCCATGCACAAAACCCGTTTATAAAAGTCCACTGATTTTTCTATGTCGGAGACTGTGAGAACAATATGATCTATGTGATGAATCATCGTTTTACTCCTTGCGCCCTAACGCCCTGTTAAGGGGTGAGCAACGCAATACCGAAGTCGCCGCATACAGCCTTAAACACTAAAACCAACGCATGATAAAATGCCACGCGTTGCGAATCCCTCTTGAACAGTTTGTTATGCCAATTTTTTCCGCTGTGCATAAGCATCATTGATCATTAAAAATGTATGGTGCATCCGCAACTTCGATTGAGCATACAAATCCCGCACTTCAGCTAACGAGAAGAACTTTGCACGACCTATTTCATCGTTGAATTTCGGCAATATGACTTGGTCTTTAACTTCTGTGACCCAGACATGACGTAATACTAATTCACCATCATCAAAACGTCCTGCATAGGTATTTAAGTAATTCTCTAAAGCAACTTCTAAACCCGTTTCTTCTGCAATTTCCCTGACCGCTGCCTCTTGAGGAAACTCTGTAGATTCAACACTGCCTGACGGTATATGCCATAGACCTTTCTTTGAGCCGGTTAGCTCTTGAACCAATAACACTTCATTGTGCTGATTAAAAATCACAGCTCCGGCAGCTTTTGCCGTAACTTCTATGTGATGCTGAATCCCATATTGCATATAATTCTATCCTCATCCATGAGAAGTCAAGTAAAAGTGGCATAACGCCTTGTTAAGGTGTGAGGCACGCAATACCGATGCTTCCGCATACCACCTTAACCACTAAAACTAACGCATAGTAAAAATGCCACGCGTGCCGAATCACTCTTGAACAATTTGTTATGCTCGTTCTTTTAGGGTTTGTAAAAGACTTACAAGATCCAAAACTGCGGTAGTTTCAAAGCGATCTAGTTTTGGTAAGACATAACTATCGTTCACCGTTTTTAAAGTAATTTCTTTGATCACTGCACCGTCCCTTGAGTAAGTCGTATCATAGGACTCAACATCACATACACTCAAATGCCAAAGTGCGCTATTTCCCAGTTTAAGACTAATACGCCCACCTAGAACCTCGATGCTGTAAAGACCATTTTTATCCGGAAGCTTTTGCTGTAACAATAAGCTAATTGCGGCTATCGAGCTCAAACCTAGCGCTACAAATAAGCTTCCTGATGCAATAGAAATAACGATAATACCTATAGTGCCGATTAAAATTGCACCTTTATTCAAAGCTTTATCTTTTTCCCTGAGATACACAACTCCCTCCTGAGAGCATAACGCCCTGTTAAGGGGTGAGCAACGCAATACCGAAGCCGCCGCAAACCACCTTAATCACTAAAATTAACGCATAGTGGAAATACCACGCGTTGCGAATCCCTCTTGAACAGTTTGTTAGGCGACATTTCTACGTTTAACTTCTTTCTCATACGAAGATTCGTTGTATAGCCAAATAGCCCAAAATGCGAAAAACATCCCGATCGTGTAAATGGAGTAATTAAGAGCATTGTCCGATAAGAAAATCGTAATGCTTGACGCATCAGAAGATGGATAAAGGAAAATAACATTAAAAATCATGTACAAAATGGCTGTGACGAAAGTTGTTCTGAAAAGCCAATTTAAACATCCTTTCTTTCGCGATTTTTGCCAATTATTAAATGCTTTACCATTCATTAATCCACTCCTTTTCTATTAACTGAAGCTAGATTCACGCCAAGATACTATCACTACTCTATCATTTATCTCATGTCGCCTAACGCCTTGCTAAGGTGTGAGTAACGCAATACAAAAGCTACCGCACAGCGCCTTAATCACCATAAGCCACCGCATAGTAAAAATGCCACGCGTTACGAATCACTCTTAAGCAATTTGTTAGTACATGCGCTACTTCTATTTGTGCACTCCAAGATATTGAAAAGTGGCATGATATGAAAGGCTTTGAACACTGAAGTGAGACGGGCAGCTACAAAACTTTACCCCGATTGAAAGACGAAAGTTGGCTAGAAGAAAAACGCACTGAACTACCCTACATTCACTAGCTTCAAATTAAAAAAGGATTCTTTCCTCGTCACTCAACAGCCACACCAAAAGTAATCAAGGTTCTCTCAAAAGCCACCACGAAAATGAAGAAGCGCTAAAGAAATAGACTAAGAGTTAGAAGCTGTAAACGATGAAATCAAAGCAAACACTCCGCATATAGTGCCACCGGAAAGAACGTGGAACGTACAAACTGAAATGTGTAAAGACAAGCGCCAAAACATATAAACACCAAAACTTATGACCTTTGATGTCAAACCCGTACTAACGCCGCATTAAGGGGTGAACAACGCAAACCACCCGACCTAAACCATTGTGCCGTAAACACTAAAGCCAATTCAAACCAAAACTGCCAAGCGTTGTGAATCCCTCTTAAATGCTTTGTTATGTGGTGGTGTATTAGTGTCGTTTAACATCTCAAATATGCAAAAAATACGCACCAGATGTCATATTTGATGCAATTTTAAACTATGTTGTTACTGCCAATAACGGCAATTTGAATAAGGATATAATATGCCTGTGAAGCACACCCCACCAGATGGGCCAAGCATTGTACACAAAGGACAAAAGGGTGGAACTACCGGTTGTGGATTTAATACAAAGGAAAACCCTAGTCACTGGACAAATACTACTAGCAAAGTGACATGTGAGAAAAATGGTTGTAAAAATTAACCAGCCAATATAACAAGGGCAAGTATATTGCCCTTATCAGTGTGCTAAGCCACTGGTGTACCCCACGAAAAGTGGACACAACATAACTACACACTTTCGAACTCAGCTGGACTCACATAGCCCAACGCTGAGTGCTTTCTATTTCGATTGTAATAGATCTCGATATATTCGAAGATCCCCATTCGAGCTTCTTCTATATCTTGGTAGTCTTCTGCATATATCAGCTCGACTTTCAGTCGACTGTAGAAGGACTCCATCACGGCATTGTCCCAACAATTGCCTTTGCGGCTCATGCTCGGCACACCTCCATGCTTACGCATGAAGTCTTGATAATCATGGGCTCTATATTGTACACCACGGTCTGAGTGGATTATGACGCCCTTAGGCGGCTTACGTGACTTAAACGCCATTTTCAGTGCATTCGTAATGAGTTGAACCGTCATCGTTGTATCTAGCGACCAACCAACAATACGCCTCGAATGCAGATCTAGTACCGTGGCTAGGTAGAGCCAACGGCTATTCACCCAGATGTATGTAATGTCAGTCACCCATTTCTGATTAGGGCTCTTTGCTTCGAAGTCTCTTCTTAACAAATTATCCGCCACATTAGTCATCGCTGCCACATCCTTAGTGTATTTGAACCCTATCCCATTGCGTGCTTTGATACCATTTTCTTTCATGATATCAGCAATATAGTTGACGCAGCAGGCATAGCCTGCTTGATTCAGCTCATCGGTGATTCGAACTGAACCATAGCGAGCACCGTGCTTCGCAAAGGTACACATGACTAACTGTTCAAAGCGGCATCGCCGCTTTGAACGCTCACTCGGCTCTCGATTTAACCATTTGTAATAACCACTCGGCGAAACGTCCAAGGCGTGGCACATATGAGTGATTTTGTATTCCCCAACATAGCTCTCGATATACTCGTACTTCACTCTTGGTTCTTCGCGAAGTACGCCGACACCTTTTTTAGGAATTCCATCTCATCACGTAGACGCTTGTTCTCGCGTCTTAGCGCTCGAAGTTCTTCGGACTCTTTCTTCGAATAATCGACACCGTCGAAGGTGTTAAACTGTTTATCAGATAGGCGTGTGAACTGGCGCTTCCAGTTACGGATCTGCTGGGCACTGATGCCCAGCTCCTTAGCAACGGAGACTGCTGTTCGGCCAGGAAGACTGGCCAGGCGCACTGCTTCTTTGCGGAACTCTTCGGTGTACGCTGGATTACGATGTTTAGCCATAAATCACCTCTCAATTAGACCCTAGATCTAACTTAGTAAAGTGTCTACTAAACGTGGGGTACTCGGCCACATAACGCCCTGCTAAGGGGTGAGCAACGCAATACCGAAGCCGCTGCATACCACCTTAATCACTAAAATCAACGCATAGTAAAAATGCCACGCGTTGTGAATCCCTCTTGAGCAGTTTGTTATGTTTATTTACCGCGAATTTTTGGGCCAAAGAATAATTCTACTTTCTCTACCGACTTGAATATCTTTTGGCTGAATTCGTCATCATCTGAAACGAAATACACAACCTTATCATTTTCAATAACTCGCTCAGGATTATTATCAACTGTTGCCCCTGGACCAGCATAAGCGCCTTTCATCCAGAAATGTAGCCAAATAGCACCTCTTAAATCTCCAATACGTTGTTGAATTTCGTTAAAACAGTTATGAGCGCTATCTGACCATATTGCTTTTGTTTCAAGACGTATTGTTTGTAGTTCTGCCCACTTCTCATAAAGCAAAGTCATACGTTCATTATATATTCGCTGCTCCTCTTCAAGACGACGTCCGGCCTCGACCTCTTCTTTACTCAGATACAACATTGGATTTCTGACAGCTTGAAGGGCTTGCTGAACTTCATAAGTCTTGAAAACTGCTTTTTTAGCGAGCTCATATTCGCTTGTACCTCGCAGCTGCCGTCTCCAAGTGAATAAACCAAATGTGCCAATAATAAGTGCACCGATGGTACCTAATATTGAAAATACATCCTTGGTTAATGACCAGTCTATTTCACTTATAGTTATGCATAGATTCAATACACTCTCCTAATAAACATAACGCCTTGCTAAGGTGTGAGTAACGCAATACAAAAGCTACCGCACAGCGCCTTAATCATCATAAGCCACCGCAAAGTAAAAATGCCACGCGTTACGAATCACTCTTAAGCAATTTGTTAGTACATGCGCTACTTCTATTTATGCGCTCCAAGATATTGAAAAGTGGCATGATATGAAAGGCTTTGAACACTGAAGTGAGACGGGCAGCTACAAAACTTTACCCCGATTGAAAGACGCAAGTTGGCTAGAAGAAAAACACACTGAACTCCCCTACTTTTACTGGCTTCAAATTAGAAAAGGATTCTATCCTCGTACTTCAACAGCCACACCAAAAGCAATCAAGGCTCTCTTAAAAGCCAACACGAAAATGAAGAAGCGCCAAAGAAATAGGCTAAGAGTTAGAAGCCGTTAAACGGTGAAATCAAAGTGAACACTCCACATATAGTGCCACCGGAAAGAACGTGAAAGCCACTAACTGAAAGGTGTAAATACAAGCGATAAAACAGATAAACACCAAAACTTATGACCTTTGATGTCAAACCCGTACTAACGCCGCATTAAGGTGTGAGCGACGCTTGGCTATACTTGAGCGAAGCGAAAGCGCCAAGCGTTGCGAATCACTCTTAAATGCTTTGTTATATGAAACTTCAAATGGTAACTGAACCTATATATTTACCTTGTTCTTCGAACACGGTTTGGCGAACGATGCCCACTTTACCTTTTGCAGCCCCCTTAGAAGCCGTTGCTCGCATGTGGCGGTCGAAGATAGATACTGGCAACTGAAACAACTCGAATTTACCACTTTCTTGTTGAAATGCACCAACTACAAAATCCAGTCGTTCTAGCATTTTGTAGGTAACACCAACACTGTCTGTATCGACCTTTGCACACTTAATGACAACATGACTGTCTTTATAGATGCATTCGTTACTGATTTTGGACGAGATAGAAGTGCCGAGCTTTTCTGCAATAATACGAGCAGTCTGCCTACCCCAGTCATTCGCAGCTGCTCCTGATGATTGATTCTGAGTCATAACCTATCTCCTTTCATATAACGCCCAATTAAGGTGTGAAGCACGCATTGACCAAGCCGCCGCATAGCACTTCAACACCGAAAGCCAACGCATGGCAAAAATGCCACGCGTGCTGAATCACTCTTAAATTGTTTGTTATGGCGCTCCACTCAACATTAGCTCTTGTATGTCAATTTGGTCTACTTCCCTACCCAATATCCGCTTGTACTCGACTAAACGATGAACTGGGATAACTGGCAACTCGATACCTTGATAATCTTTAATAACTGATTCTGAAAAATAGATTTCAAGCTGGTGCCAAGAGCCATCTTGATGTGATTGTATCTTAGTATGTTCAGACAAACCGATTTCAATTTTTTGATTTTGGTAAATCAATTGGAAATACTCTAGATCCCAACCATATTCGGCATAATGAGTTAACGGTTTGGATATGTATTTTGCTACATGCGATAACACTTTGTCTGCGTCTGAGTTTCGAATATAAAGATCTATATCTGCGATTTCCCGACTTCCACCATGAATAGTTGCCGCTAATCCACCTACTATTTGATACTCCACAGCCTCTGCATCCAAGATCTGTTTGAGCCACTGCAAGGCTACTTTAACTTTGTCACACATCTAGTTCCCTTAGCTGAATTTGCCCTGCGCCATAACGCCGCATTAAGGTGTGAGCAACGCTACCACCAGACGAAACCTGTACGCCTTAAACACGAAACCCAACGATGACATAAAAAATGCCAAGCGTTGGGAATCACTCTTAAATGCCTTGTTAGTTTTTTGTTTCTAGAGAGTGCTTATTTTCCAAGTCTTCTACCTTATTTTTAAGTTTCTCTAACTTTCGAGAATAAATAAAGAAACCGATTTGAGAACATACTACGGCCACATAGAACAGGTTATCTCTATGTTGAGCTGGAGCATCATTCCACAACCATATAGCGAAGACAGTGACAAGCACATAAGAAATAATATTTGAAATCATTGATGAAGCCCCGAAACCAATCGTACACTTCGATTTTCTAACTCTGTATTAACTTTTTTTAATTCAGACTTATTAAACGCAACAGCTCCCCAAATGACAAGCATAGCTAAACCACCTCTGCCAAGTTTACCTCTAGCTTTAGATTCCTTGTATAGGTCTTTGAGTCCAAGGCTTGAAGCACCAATACCTATATAACTAGCGAAATTGTCTAAAAAGCTATGAAAATCTTTATCAGACTGTAACTCTTTCTCAGTCATTGACCACATGCCATATTGTGGGTTAACAAAAGTAGTGTCTAGCGCTCCTGTTACTAGTTTTCCCATTAAGGCTCTATTCGAAACACTTCGTATCAGTTTCATAGCATCTACTCGTTGCTTCTGACTGAGATGTCTATACAAGATCATCGAACAAATCGCATCTACTTCTACTTTTCCAGCCCCAACAAGTAGTTCTGGTTTAAAACCGATTATTTTAGCTAATATTCTTAATTGTTCTTGCTCATTACTTGGCAAATTATACGGTAAACTGCTAACTGAAATTACGTTACTCATCACTCATCCATGTATAATTTTAGGGCTTATTTTATGAAATAAAAAGAATAACATATGCACTCAGTGGTGTATAGGAAATGTTATGAAACTAACGCCCTGTTAAGGGGTGAGCAACGCAATACAAAAGCCGCCGCATACCACCTTAATCACTTAAACCAACGCATAGTAAAAATGCCACGCGTTGCGAATCACTCTTAAACAGTTTGTTATGAGTATGACTCAAATGGTGTGAGGTCTATACCCTCGATGTCGCAAACCGCTTTAATCGTTGGGTTCAAACAAAGACGCTTTAAATACGCTGCTAGGTGTTTGAAATTAAGTGGTGACTTTTCAATTGGTAACGACCATTCTGCAAGCATAAACAAGAAGTAGTCGCATGCGGTTAAGGTGTCACCCAACAAGTATTCATGATGCTCTAACTGGTCGTTGATGATTGACAGTGCATCAGCAATTCTTTCGTCCTGCGCCGCTATTACATTTGGAATGGTAGCTTCATCGTTAGTGTGGCGATGAGGGTAATAGCGAACCATAAGTTCAGCTTGCAGCGTATTATTGAGAAACGCGAGCCATTGATAAAACAAAGGACGAGTCGGCTCACCTAACGATGGCATTAAATCGGATTCAGGGTGCAACTCGCAGATGTACATACAGATAGCTGGACTTTCGAAAATGGGCTGTTCATTAACAACTAAGGTCGGTATGCGCCCTGCTGGGTTGAGCCTAAGATAATCCGCTGATTTTTGAGAGTTCGATTTTTTATCAACTAACAATAGCTCATAGCCTGCTTTTAAATGATGAAGCAAAAAATGAGGAGCTAGACTCGCATTGTTTGGATAGTAATAAAGCTTGAACAAAATTGACTCCTTGTCTCTAAAATTGCGGATACTCATAACGCCTTGTTAAGGGGTGAGCAACGCAATACCGATGCCGCCGCATGCCACCTTAATCACTAAAAGCAACGCATAGTAAAAATGCCACGCGTTGCGAATCCCTCTTGAACAATTTGTTAGCTTAAATTATGTAGCACCAAACCAGACCACCCCAAAACAGAATATTCAAAGTCCAGACCATTACACTCTGAACTGGAAGCATATGAAAAACTAACTGGGGACATGCCTTAAGTTCACTAGGAGAGAACAGCATTTGCGGCTGAAAATCCCAACTAGTAGCTAAACGCAGACCTCTTTTGAATCTAGGATGATTCACCAAGTATTCAGCGTAGGATGAATAAATTGTCCATAACCCCAAAAAGCCTAGTAACTCAATTAGGGATATCACTTCCAAGCTAAATGGCAATAGTGAAGGTCCACCAATGAGCAAAATAGCTGCAAATATCCATTTTCTATTTCTCATTACACATCCTTTTTAATGATTTAAGCTAACGCCCTGTTAAGGGGTGAGCAACGCAATACCGAAGCCGCCGCAGACCACCTTAATCACTTAAACCAACGCATAGTAAAAATGCTACGCGTTGCGAATCCCTCTTAAACAGTTTGTTAGTTGCGTGCTCAACTCGTCCACCAAACCCTTTATTTGAGATTGTGTATACCCATTTATAGCTAGACGCTCACTTTCATTGACTAAGAAACCAACTAGATCAACAGAGATACTGATTAACTCTACTAATTCATTAAACGTAAAGACATAGAGTGATGGGTGCTGATGGATAAATGTATTCCTAACTGTCTGCAAACGGCTAACTTTTTCTTTTTCAAATCGCTGACTATCAATTACTTGGCTACCCATGTAAGGAAGAAAGTCTTCTTTCCGCAGTTTTTCGTAAAGCCATTCGATATTATCTAAATCACCATACTCCGAGTGATAACTATCTTTTTTCCGAACTAGGCGTGAGTCCGATGTAATGAGAGCTAAACACATTGCCGATTGAACAGAGTTATGCCCGTAGATCACTGCCCATTTGAAATACGTGTTTTGCCCGCTTTCAATTTGAGACAAAGCGTCAAGTAAGCACCGCAATGGCATGACTAGATCTGTTTCGAGATCAAATGATACCAGCTTCTCTTTCATGTACTTACCTATTATTTATGAAAGCAACTAACGCCCTGTTAAGGGGTGAGCAACACAATACCGAAGCCGCCGCAAACCGCCTTAAACACTAAAACCAACGCATAATGAAAATGCCACGCGTTGCGAATCCCTCTTGAACAGTTTGTTATGTACGTGGTTGGTTCTATCCCCAGAAACACCCATAAGTATCGTCTTCCAATATTTCCAAGAAAGCTTCTAGAAGTTGAATCTCTGGAATTGGCTCATACGAATGCCATTTTTGGTCGGATTTCATCCAGTAAATTTTCCACGCGTCACGCGACTTATAATATTTGACTTTGGCAACTGGGCACTCCATTTTTTCGGATGGATCATTCCACTTAGGACGTATCTCGAAGATTTCGATGACTTGCCCCTCTAACCGATACCCAATATCAAGTTGGTTGCGGATCTCTTCTGGCGGCCGACAAGAATCAAGGTACTTCTCCACTGCCTTTCTGTAACGCTGTTGCTCTATTTCTGAAAATGCCATATCTATCACCTAACCCTCTAATTAAGCTAAGTTTACGACCTAATTTCATACGTTGGCTAGGTTAATTTTCGAGAAAGTACATAACGCCCTGTTAAGGGGTGAGCAACGCAATACCAAAACCGCCGCATACCACCTTAAACACTAAAACCAACGCACAGTGAAAATGCCACGCGTTGCGAATCCCTCTTGAACAGTTTGTTATGTGCGTGGTTGAAACCTATTCTACACTTGGCTCCGGTAAAACTGGTGGTGTACTGTCCATATAAGTTAAAAAGTTTTCCCATAACTCGTGCGTTCTTTGCTTAGTTAACTTAATTTTGCACGATATCGCCATAATTCCACGAATAGTTCCATCACGCCATTGCGTATAAACCGAATCACAGTGAGAGGACATATATGCTTGCCAATCCTGTTGCGCAAGCTTAATTGCTGCGATCAGTTCTGGGTCATGAGAGTTATGCTCAAAGCTAGTGCTTAGATATTTGTCTAATTTAACTTGTGCTGACTCTAGTTCAATAGCGGCACATTGGTTTATCTCGATTGTGGTCATCGCGTTATTACAGTCAATGGACTCTTCTTCAGCAAGAGCACCAAACGAAAGACTAGCTAATATGATGATTAGACACTTATTCATCGTTTTCTCCGAAAGCACATAACGCCGCGTTAAGTGGTGAGCAACGCTAACCACCAAACCTAACCCATTGTGCCTTAAACACTTAATTCAACTGGAAGTAAAATCGCCATGCGTTGTGAATCCGCCTTAAACGCTTTGTTATATGCGTACTAATTTGTGCGATCGACTTTGGTATAAACGCTAGAACAAGCCTTACAGGAATAGTACGCATCACTGCCAGGGAAGTGCATGCCATCTATATACTGGGATGGTTGCTTTGGAATAAACGAGAGATGGATATACTTCTCATCATTTTCGTAACACTTAGTACAAAACGGAGAATCATCACCTTCAGACCAATACATTTCAGATTTTGAGTCGTATTTGATTAAGTCTCGCTCACTCAACTTTATCTTAAGCTGCCTGATTTCCTCATTCTTTTGAGCCAAAAGGCCTTGGAGCTGTGATGCTTCAACCATAGTCAACGATAATTGTTGTGTTAACGTTGCTAGGTGCAACTGTAACTCCAATGAGTCAGGTTTATCTTTTTGTACTAACTTGAGCGTTTCTAGTGACTTATTAAGAAAGTCAATTAGTGTTACGCCTGTCGCCAAAGTTACATCCATTCGAATTTCCTCATTAGCATATAACGCCCTGCTAAGGGGTGAGCAACGCAATACAAAAGCCGCTGCATACCACCTTAATCACTTAAACCAACGCATAGTAAAAATGCCACGCGTTGCGAATCCCTCTTGAGCAGTTTGTTAGTCGCGAGGCACCGAGCGACAATTTTAAGCCAAACTAAACTTTGCGAACAACAAACTTTATGTGCTTTGATGCACTTAAGTCAGGCGTAGTTTCAAAGCGGCTACTCAATGAAACCACTTGGAACAAACAGCGCCGTAGAAAACGGACTGACAACACCAAAAAACGCTTTTGCAAAACCAATCTCACAGTGCGGACTTTCAACAAAGTCACTGAAACCACGTGAAACTTACCACACCAGAGAAAACGTCTTTTCAGCGAGTAAATTTGCTTTTGAACCAACAAACTCACCGAGCGGAGTTGCAAGCAAAAATAGACTCTCGATTGCCCTGCCCTGTCAGCACCAAAGAACAAAACAACCGCTAGGACATTTACAAAACTTGGGACTTGAAACAGTTGAAACAGAGTTTTGACCATCGACGACGCGTCTGCGTATCAAACGATCATCCGCCAAATTCTGAGCTTAGAAACATGATTTTGATTACTAGTTTTTCTGGCGACTAACGCCGCATTAAGGGGTGAACAACGCCACCACCCAACCTAAGCTATTGTGCCGTAAACACTAAAGTTGATTCAAACCAAAACTGCCAAGCGTTGTGAATCCCTCTTGAATGCTTTGTTAGTTGCCAAACCTAACGCTTTGATTTGATGTTAATTGCCGCTTTGCCAACACTGTCTTTGCGTATTTTGGAAAACTCAAATCAGGCGCAGTTTCCAAGCGCCTGTCACTGAAACCACTTGGAACATACAACGCCGTAGAAAACGAGCTAACAACACCAAAAAGCGCCTTTGGACAAACAATGTTACAGAGCTAACTTTCAACATATAAATCGGTTTCTGAAATAGAGAATACAACCACAAAAGAAACCAACGCACGATTTTACAAACCCAAATAACTAGAAACTGAAATACGAAAACCGAGCCAAAAACACACGGACCTTAGCCCTAAATATTTTGTTTTAGCTGCGTTTTTCTCGTTGGCAACTAACGCCCTGTTAAGGGGTGAGCAACGCAATACCGAAGCCGCCGCAAACCACCTTAAACACTAAAATCAACGCATAGTAAAAATGCCACGCGTTGCGAATCCCTCTTGAACAGTTTGTTAACTGAGCGCCCTTCAGTTTTCGCCGAGCTTACAGCCACTGTAGCCAAAGCTGGTTTCACTAATTAATGATTAGTAAAGCTAACTCAAATATGTGTTTAACCAAAAGATTACAGTTTATCTTTAGTTTGAAATGTGTCTCACAACACCATACTTCGGCGATGTAAGTTCGCCGAACTAATCGCGAATGCCTTATATTATTAGAAGGCTTTGTGCCGCCTTTCACATCAGTAAACTTAAGTACCAAATTTAAATTAGTCGCATTAGCTAAATTAAGGAAACCAACCGAACACGCTAGACCTCTGGACCTAGAAACCGTATCAATGTGCTTTCGTATTTTCTGCGCCAGTTAACGCCCAATTAAGGGGTGAGTAACGCAGCACAGATGCCGCTGCAAGCCGCCTTAATAACTAAAATTAACGCATAGCAAAAATGCCACGCGTTACGAATCCCTCTTGAATTGTTTGTTAGCACGCTGCCCTCAAAGCCTTTGGTGCATGCCAAGACATTGAAATATAACACGAAACTTATTGCTTAAAACACTGAAACCAAACGGGCAGCTGCCAAACTTAAAACTAACCTCAAAACATAAGTTGGCTAGAAGAAAAACATGCTTAACAGCCCTTTTTCACCGCTTTCAAATTAGCAAAGGATACGGACTTCGAACTTGAACAACGGCGACAAAGAAACGCTTTTTTACCTAAAATTCCGCAGCACTAAAGAAATAACACCAGAGAAATAGCCCGAAAGTTAGAAACCGTAAACGATGAACTCAAAGCGAAAACTTCACATCTAGTGCCACCGGAGCGAACGTGAAAGGCACATTTGATCAGGTGTAAAGCGAGGAAAAGAAGCCAATAAAAACATAAACTTTTAGCCTTAAATACCAATCCAGTGCTAACGCCGCATTAAGGTGTGAGCAACGCAACCACTAAACTAAACCATACCACCGTAAACACAAAACCCAACGATGGAATGAAAAATGCCAAGCGTTGGGAATCACTCTTGAATGCTTTGTTAGTTGCCAAACCTAACGCTTTGATTTGATGTTAATTGCCGCTTTGCCAACACTAGTTTTACGTGTTTTAAGAAAATCCAATCAGGCGCAGTTTCAAAGCGCCTGTCACTGAAACCATTTGGAATTTACAACGCCGTAGAAAACGGACTTTGAACACCGAACAAACCTTTTGGAAAGACAATGCCTCAGAGCTGACTTTCAACTAACAAAGCGGCTTCTGAAACAGAAAACCCAAACCGAACAAAAAGCCAAAGCATGATTTTCACAAGTCCAAATAACTAGAAATTGAAAGACGAAAACCTAGCCAAAAACACACGGACATTAGCCCTAAACATTCTGCTTTAGGTACGTTTATTCTCGTTGGCAACTAACGCCGCGTTAAGTAGTGAGCAACGCCACCACTGTTCCTAACCATGCCACCTTAAACACAAAAACCAACGATGGAATGAAAAATGCTATGCGTTGGGAATCTGTCTTGAACGCTTTGTTATGAAGGTCTATTCGATTGAATCTGCAGCTTGCTGTAACTTGAGCGCATATAATTGTAAGCATATTTTTATTTGACCATCATAATAATCTTCTAAAACTGCTTTGTTCTGCTGTTGCATTGCCGGTGGCATTGCTTGCATTAATTTTTTTGCGCTCTCTAGACCATACTGCTTACATGATTCGACAACTTTAATAGCGTAATCTTGAGCTCGATCTAAACCATCTTTACTAAAATCATCCGCACTTACTGGAAATCCTAGGTAAATTACAATTAAGAATGAAATGCATTTGTTCAAGCGCATACGGAAATTCCATTAGAGCAATAATTAATTGTAATAATAGTAGACCAGCAACGCTCGAATATGTACTGAACTTCATAACGCCCAATTAAGGTGTGAGCCACGCTACCACAACACTCAATTTGGACGCCGTAAACACTAAACTAAACCCAAACCAAAAATGCCAAGCGTGGGGAATCACTCTTAAATTGTTTGTTATATTTATGATATCTCTATATTTTGTCCCACTTTATGAGAGATTTTCTTCTAGCCACTATTAGATAGTAAACACTGATTGCAATAGAGAATACAGAACTCATTATGAGTGCATTTGTTAACGTATCTATAAACTTAGAATTTTCTTGAGCCAAGCTAAACAGATACGTTATAAAAAGATATACGATGAAAAATTCAATGAATTTCAAGACTATGTTCATATGAAGTGATTCCCAATATACGGGTTTTAACTGAACGCCTCGGCTTCGCAAAAACCTATACAAGATAGTCTTATCTGTATTGCAAGAAAGCCCCAAGTCTTTTAGGTGGTTGTCAGCTCTTTCTAACTTATCTTGATAACTCATAAATCCCCCTCAAATCGGAAACGATAACAAAGGTAGAAAGACTAAATTTCGAGTAACTTCATGATTTGAAAATAAATATAACGCCCTGCTAAGGGGTGAGCAACGCAATACCGAAGCCGCTGCATACCACCTTAATCACTAAAATCAACGCATAGTAAAAATGCCACGCGTTGTGAATCCCTCTTGAGCAGTTTGTTATGTTTATTTACCGCGAATTTTTGGGCCAAAGAATAATTCTACTTTCTCTACCGACTTGAATATCTTTTGGCTGAATTCGTCATCATCTGAAACGAAATACACAACCTTATCATTTTCAATAACTCGCTCAGGATTATTATCAACTGTTGCCCCTGGACCAGCATAAGCGCCTTTCATCCAGAAATGTAGCCAAATAGCACCTCTTAAATCTCCAATACGTTGTTGAATTTCGTTAAAACAGTTATGAGCGCTATCTGACCATATTGCTTTTGTTTCAAGACGTATTGTTTGTAGTTCTGCCCACTTCTCATAAAGCAAAGTCATACGTTCATTATATATTCGCTGCTCCTCTTCAAGACGACGTCCGGCCTCGACCTCTTCTTTACTCAGATACAACATTGGATTTCTGACAGCTTGAAGGGCTTGCTGAACTTCATAAGTCTTGAAAACTGCTTTTTTAGCGAGCTCATATTCGCTTGTACCTCGCAGCTGCCGTCTCCAAGTGAATAAACCAAATGTGCCAATAATAAGTGCACCGATGGTACCTAATATTGAAAATACATCCTTGGTTAATGACCAGTCTATTTCACTTATAGTTATGCATAGATTCAATACACTCTCCTAATAAACATAACGCCCTGTTAAGGTGTGAGCAACGCAATACCGAAGCTCCCGCATACCACCTTAAACACTAAAACCAACGCATAGTAAAAATGCCACGCGTTGCGAATCACTCTTAAACAGTTTGTTATATACCGCTATCGACTAAAATTTTAGTCAGTGTTTCTTGGATATTGTTATCAAGACTATCTTTTACATGCACTTGTTCATCTTGAGATAAAAGTGAGAATTGCGCGGGAAGTTCTTCGATGTCGAGAACCTTAACCCCTTTTAAGTAACACGTACTGCATTTGCTGTCGCCATCAATATATGGAACAACATTTAACGATACATATGTTATTGCACCCATTCGTTTACCAAAGATTGATTGTTGATGGACACCATAGCCGAAAGTATTCGATACACCATAAATATCTCTAGGTACAAGCTTTATAGCCATATCAACATCACCGATTTCTGACTCCGAGATAAGCTTAACCGCCATCCCTTTTGCCTCGACATAGTCTTTGACCGTTTTAACAAGTAAATCAGAGAAAGAACTATCTTTAACTGCATCATAATCGTTGTTAAATATCGTTGTTCCAGTCGTTACAAAGTTAGGATATTCAGGAAACTCGTTAACTACCCCGACGGTTTCAACTTCCTTAAGATCTTGCGGTTTCAACGTAGATGCACAGCCTGTAAGAACTACTAACAATAACAATGAGTAAACTAACTTTATTTTATTTTTCACCTTTATTCTCCCTAGGTATATAACGCCTTGTTAAGGTGTGAGGCACGCAATACCGAAGCTTCCGCATACCACCTTAACCACTAAAACCAATGCATAGTAAAAATGCCACGCGTGCCGAATCACTCTTGAACAATTTGTTATGTAGCCGACTTTCAGGGTAGTGCTTTCTGTCCAATTTGGATTTTGGGCGCAATACCAGCTTTGCGATACAAAGCTAGAGCAGATTCATTGAAAGAATATACTTCTAACCACAGCTCTTCTCCGCCGTTAGAAATAGCCCTTTCCTCAAATGCCTCTATTAGCGCCCGTCCAACACCCTGACTCCTAAAGCATGAATCCACAACAATCTGTTCAACGCTTGCGATCTTTCGCTGTTTGAGTGTCCAAGACTTACGAACCCATAGCTCACCAAAAACAAAACCTACTAACTGCCCATTACTTTCGGCTACCAGAAAAATCGAGCTTTCACTTTTGATTATCTTGTGTAGGTCTATTTTTTGTTCAATTTCTTCCGGTGATAAAAAGTCATCAGGTAAATTTGCATGATGATACTCATTAAGCTGAAACTGTAGTTTCTTGATAACACTGATATCTTCAATGCGAGCTTGCCGAATATTTAACATATATAAATCCTTTTAACTTACCGTCCTCTCGCGGCTACATAACGCCGCATTAAGGGGTGAACAACGCATTCCATCCGAATTAAACCATTGTGCCGTAAACACTAAAGCTAATTCAAACCAAAATTGCCACGCGTTGTGAATCCCTCTTGAATGCTTTGTTAGTTGCCAAACTTAAAGCTTTGAGTTGAAGTTGATTACCACTGTGCCAACACTAATTTTACGTGTTTTGGAAAACTCAAGTCAGGCGCAGATTCAAAGCGCCTGTTACTGAAACCACTTGGAATACGCAACGCCGTAGAAAACGAACTGATAACACCAAAAAGACCTTTTGGACAAGCAATGTCACCAAGCTAACTTTCAACGAGTAAATTAGCGTCTGAAACGGCAAAACAAAACCACAACATTAAAAATCGAACACAATTTCAGCAAACCATACCAAGACACAAACAGCACAAAGTTGCACAATCCATTAGCTCTAAACATTCTGCTTTAGCTACGTTTTCCTCGTTGGCAACTAACGCCCAATTAAGGGGTGAACAACGCCTCCACCCGACTAAAGCATTGTGCCATAAACACTAAATTTGAAGTAGAAGCAAAAGTGCCAAGCGTTGTGAATCCCTCTTAAATTGCTTGTTATGTGCCGCAGATCAATGTCGTAAGCCAGACAAACCACGACAATTTAAGAACTCAACAATTGAGAACACTAATCATGAAATACGCGACTATCATTACCACTGCTGCACTTATTTTCTCTTCTATCGCATGTGCTTCTGATGAAAAGAAACGTACTTTTAAAATCGGCGACAACGTCGATGAAGTTCCTTGTACATGTGTTTTCAATAAAAACCGAACGTGGAACCCCGAAACCATAATGTGGAAAAACGAAGAGTGGTACTGCTCAAATTATAATGACGACGGTACGTGCGCTTCAGTAGCGCTAGTTAACCCTACTAAACTCGAAGCAATATGCGACGGCGACACTGTTCCACTTCACTGCATATTTAATCTAGAAAATGCGCCAAAAACCGTGACCATTGAGGGAAATTCTTGGGAGTGTGGAGCAAGAAACCAGCTTGATAATATGTGTATCAAAGCCGTTAAATCTCAATAGGCATATAACGCCCAATTAAGGGGTGAGCAACGCTACCACCCAACCTAAAGCATTGTACCGTAACCACTAAATTTGAAGTAGAAGCAAAAATGCCAAGCGTTGGGAATCCCTCTTAAATTGCTTGTTAGTTGCGTTCTGACCATTCCGACCGTAGCACCCCATATTTGACGGAGTCATAGTACTCACCCTTGTAGTAACGAACCTTTCTAAGTCTTGCTTCTTGCTGAAAACCCAGTTTCAAAGCCAAAGACATCATTCGAGGATTACCCGACCAAGTAGTTAAACCAACCCTCTCGATTTCTTTGGTTTCGAACAAGTACGATACCCATAAAGGTAGAGCACGCGCAGCAATTCCATTACCCCAAGACTGTGCATCATAAATAACTACACCAGCTTCAAGCCAACGCGTTTCTTCACATTCCCAGTAGCAACTAACCGTTCCAACAGGAATATCGTCAACAGTAATTAATTGTAAGTCTGAGCCTGCTAGTAAACGCTGAAATGATGAACTTTCAAACTGTTCTAATGTTGGGTGAGAATACGGAAAGTAAGGACCATTGAACTTCATCCATTCATCATTTGAAATAACCAAAGAATGGAGAGATTCCAGTTCGCCTTCCTTTGCTGGCCTAATATCTACTTTCATATCTTCCTCAATACTTCCAGATTCTTTGTAGCAAACTAACGCCCTGTTAAGGTGTGAGCAACGCATTACCGATGCTGCCGCATACCGCCTTAAACACTAAAATCAACGCATAGTAAAAATGCCACGCGTTGCGAATCACTCTTAAACAGTTTGTTATATGCTCACACGCACGTCTAAATATTACAGTAAATGAGTTGGCGGATTACCGATAGGGGGTAACTCTGGCATTTTCCCAAATAGTGCCAACAATAATTTTTGGAAAGATTGTAAGTAGTGCTCTTCAGATGATAAATCGATATAGACTTTTGAGTGAAGAGCTAGGGGGATATTTTTTCCGTTCGAGTTCTTTGCAATTATAGGAATATACTTTCTATGATTTGTATTTTGAAACAAATCACTACTTATAATTGACTCTTCATAACCCACTCCACCAGAACGACTATCTGACTTTTCTTTGTACTTTTCAGTGCATACGATAAGAACAAAGTCTGAGGTTGAAATCGACTTCTCCATAAATTCCGTAATTGGATCTCCAGGTCGTAGATACCAATCATCAATAAAAGCATCAACACCACTTTGTCTTAGCTCCGTTGCAAATTGAGCAACCCACTTTTTATGAGCTTCATTATCCCAAGAGTATGAGATGAAGACCTTTGGTGGTCGATGTGTGATTTTATCAGTTTTTTCAACATCTTCGTCAATGCGTCCTCGCTTCACATAAGTACGTTTCTTCCGTACTTCAACTTGAACTGAGTTGTCATTCGGATTATTGAATGTGAGTGTAGATCGTTTCTTTCTTTGCAGCTTGAGTCTTGTCGGTGGTTCTGATGAACTATCAAATTCAGAACGTAAAAAAGCCAGCAAGACCCTCTTATCTTCATCGGTAACTTCATCATTTTCCGACGAGTGATTCAGACCAGCTGAAGATAACTGATCTAGCAATCGTTCTACAGGTGTACCGATTTCTTCTGCTAGTACTTTTACCGAAACGTATTTAACCATCAAAACTTCCTAATTTCCGTACTTCAATTAATTTTGGCATTGGTGTACCCCACTAAATTCAAACCGGCCACCATAAACACGAAACCCAACGATGGAATGAAAAATGCCAAGCGTTGGGAATCACTCTTAAATGCTTTGTTATGTATTTTTTTTCAATTTGTCTAATACTTTAGTTGTTAGAACTTCGAACCAAGCTATAAAATATGCACCGAAGAAGCCACAAAACATTAAAAAGACAAACATCATGGCATATTCATCTAGCTTATATCTATCAGCTTCTGAAACATCGTGAAAAAACGTATAGATAAAAATAACAACTGCAAAACCCAATGTTGAAATAATAAAATTATTTCCTACAGAGTTTTTGTACATTCGATACTCATCCACACCTCTTGACGCGATAATTGAGACGATTACAGGTAGCATCACCGTTGAGAACTTGTACACTCCTTCGTAATAATAGCCTAATGGATACAAAACGATAGTAGCCCAAACAGCAATTTTCAACTGTATCGTATGCTTTTTAAATAACGATTCATTAGAGATATAATGCTTTGTTACTTGAAGAGTTTTTTCTAGCGATCGTTCATAATATTGGGAACCAAAATCTCGTTGATTATGATACAGTGCCAACAATATTGAAAGCACAATAACAAACGTTAAGTAATTTGCAAACCCAACATCACTCAATTCCCCCAAAACACTCCATGCTGTAGCTAGCACATAAGAAATAACAACAATAAGGAGTAAAAATACAGCATCTAACTGCGATTTACACAAAGCTTTATAATTATCTGTCATACAACCTTCATATATATTAATGACCTAGCTAAAAATACATAACGCCGCATTAAGGTGTGAGCAGCGCTTGCCTATACTTTGAGCGAAGCGAAAACGGCAAGCGTTGTGAATCACTCTTAAACAGTTTGTTATAACACAGTTTTACACGTCATCTTCCGATAAAATTTGACGACAATTACGAACTGTTAGTACGCGGATTTCGTGACTTAAACTGTAGATAATACGATAGTGACCAAAGATGATTTCGCGATAGCTCGTGTGGGGCATTTCAGGAACAAACCGCCCCATTTCAGGCATACTTCCAAGTAGTTCAGTTTTATCAAAAACTTCGTTTACCCACCTCTCTGCTGCAGGTGGATTATCCAAAGAAATAAACTCCGCTGCATCACCTAGTTTCTGAAGTGCTAATGGAGACCAGACTACTTTCATTTTTTAATGCGCCCAAGTACTTGAGCACGCGCATCATCATTGGAAACACCGAGACCAGAAGCTAACTGAGCTTCTGCTGTGCGCATTTCTTCCAGTAATTCGATTTTCTCTTGCATTGCTTCATACTCAGCAACATCGAGAACAACAGCAACACCTTTGCCACGTTGCGTAATAACCAATGGGCGACGAGTCTCATTGATTTGTTTGATGTATGAAGCTACACCGGCACGAAACTCAGACAAAGGCTGAATATCTTGATCGAAATGAATACGACTCATATTGAACTCCAGTTAGTACAAAATAACGTACAAATAATAGTTCAACTGACCCTTTTGAGCAAGAAGTTGATTCTGTGTTATAACGCCTTGTTAAGGGGTGAGCAACGCAATACAAAAGCCGCCGCATACCACCTTAAACACTAAAACCAACGCATAGTAAAAATGCCACGCGTTGCGAATCCCTCTTGAACAATTTGTTAGCTTGATATTAACCGGCTCTTTGATACCTTCCATACAGCCATAAACCTAGCAACACTAAACTAGGTAAATACCAAGACATCGAAGGGTCATTGTACTTGTTGACCAAAAGGTGTAAAAAATTAATAAACAAGGTTAATTCACATGCTACGTAACTAACAAATAATGTTTTTAGCCATTCTAAAAGCTTTTCAGTATTCGATTTAAGCCATACCTGTTCGTCCAATATAAAGGTCAAAGACACAAAAAACGCAACAAACACGCAAACTATTCGAAGCGGATCTACTTCAAAAAGGTCTATTGATACATTCAATAGAAAGTTACTTAGCAGAAGTAGTTGAAGAAGTGGCATCCCGTCCTCTTTGCAAAAAGGCTTATGTTAAGTTCACCGGTTGTGGTTTTCTTGGTTGGAAATTTCGATAGCAAGCTAACGCCTTGTTAAGGGGTGAGCAACGCAATACCGAAGTTGCCGCATACCACCCTAATCACTAACACCAACGCATAGTAAAAATGCCACGCGTTGCGAATCCCTCTTGAACAATTTGTTATATCCGTTCTTAATTGGCTTTCAGAACCTTTTTTAGAGAGACATTTCGCGCGCAAATTGATACGCCTCATCATGTGAAAAACCATTCGCTAGTGCGTAACCTGTTATCACCGACCTCCAGCAATAATTGTCATGAGGCTCAAATCCACCACTTTTGCTTTCTACATTTTCAATAAACGACTTCTTTAATGCTAAAAACTTCTCTTTACTTACCAAATCTTGTTCTTTAGTCATCGAATACCAAACCTTTGTCCATTAAATCCATAGCAAACATATAAGCCTTACCTTGCTTATAACCATGTCTCATCGCATACCCAGCAGCCATTGAAAAAGTACTTAACTCTGCATCTGGGTGCCAAGAAGCTTCCTGCTCTAAAACTTCTTTTTTGAACTTATCTTCCATGTCAGCAAAACTTATTAACGTCATTTGCTCTCTCTATCATCTATCTACTTTAAAATTGAATGCGTGAGGATATAACGCCCTGCTAAGGGGTGAGCAACGCAATACAAAAGCCGCCGCAAACCACCTTAATCACTAAATTCAACGCATAGTAAAAATGCCACGCGTTGTGAATCCCTCTTGAGCAGTTTGTTAGTTGGCAAACCCAAACGGTTGATTTTAGGTTATTTTAAACTTTAAAAACACCAAACTTTATGTGCATCTATACCCGCAAGTCAGGCGTAGTCTCAAAGCGACTACTCAATGAAACCACTTGGAACAACCAACGCCGTAGAAAACGGACTCACAACACCAAAAAGCGCTTTTGGAAAACCAATCTCACAATGTGGACTTTCAACAAAGTCACTGAAACCACGTGAACTTACCACACCAGAGAAAACGTCCTTTCAGCAAGTAAACCAGCTTTTAAAACGACAAATTCAAAGAGCAAAGTTTCAGCAAGAAAGTACGGCTCAGTTGCACCAAAAGTCCCGGCGCCAAAGAACAAGTCAACTAGTGCAACGATGCCAATTTTGGATTTTTATCAAACTAATTAATAGTGAGTTCGAACGCCGATACGACCATTTTAGCTTTGAGCTTTTACCGCTAGATCTTGCGATATAGCTGCGTTTTTCCTCTTGCCAACTAACGCCCTGTTAAGGGGTGAGCAACGCAATACCGAAGCCGCCGCATACCACCTTAAACACTAAAACTAACGCATAGTAAAAATGCCACGCGTTGCGAATCCCTCTTGAACAGTTTGTTAACTGAGCGCCTTTCAGTTTTCGCCGTTCTTTCAGCCACTTTCGCCAAAGCTCGTTTTGCTAATTAATGATTAGAAAAGCTAACCCAAATATGCATTTAACCAAAAGATTACCGTTTATCTTTAGTTTGAAATGCGTCTCACAACACCATACTTCGGCGATGTAAGTGCGCCGAACTAATCGCGAATGCCTTATTTTATTAGAAGGCTTTGTGCCGCCTTTCACATCAGTAAACTTAAGTATAAAACTGAAATTATTCGCATTAGCTCAGCTAAGGAAACCGACCGAACACGCTAAACCTCTGAACCTAGAAACTGTATCATTGTTCTTTCGTATTTTCTGCGCCAGTTAACGCCCTGTTAAGGGGTGAGCAACGCAATACCGATGCCTCTGCAAACCACCTTAATCGCTAAGACCAACGCATAGTAAAAATGCCACGCGTTGCGAATCCCTCTTGAACAGTTTGTTAGGTGGGATTTTCGCACGCCATAAGCAATGCTTTCAGCTCTAAATTCAATGAAGCCTCACCAATTTTTCTTGCTGAATTTCCCAATTGATTGCGGTAATTACAATCGGCTCCCGCCTCTAATAATAACCTAACACCTTCAATATTCTCATTGATTGCAGCAATCATTAATGGTGAGTTGTAAACATACTCCTGAGTAAGAAGTAAATTGGGATCACCTCCATTATCAAGAAGTAGCTTTAATATTTTGTTATTGGAGAAGTTAGCAGATGCAAAAACTGGGCTATTCCCTTCATAATTCTGTATGTTGGGGAGCGCACCACTTGATAGTAAAGTTTTTACCAGTTCATGGTCACCAAGAAATGACGCCATGAGTAATAGTGACGCTCCACATGAATTGACTGTATTAACGTCCATTCCCTTCTTCAACAAACGTTGAGCATACGAGCTGCTTTTTCCCTCAATCATCTGATAAATTGCGATATTTATAGGACTACTAGGGTCGTTTCTGCTTTTGCAAGAACTTGAATCACTTGTCAAAAACACTATGGATAAAGCTGCTAGTAAAAATCGCTTCAAAATAATCCCTCCTAACGCCGCATTAAGGTGTGAGCGGCGCTTGGCTATACTTGAGCGAAGCGAAACTGCCAAGCGTTGCGAATCACTCTTAAATGCTTTGTTAGCCCTGTGGTTGACTAGTACATATAACCTAGCCAATCAAAATGTCCAACACCCCACTGCTTATCTCTGAGTGGTTTCACATACAGTTCATCAATATGCTCTACAGCAACTCCAAAGTTGGTGTGCTCGTGAAGCCTTAACCAAGACTGCATACACTGAACTTTGTTAAAGCCATTTGATGAGTAGAAATCATGTAACTCAGATATGAGGATTATGAAATCAACGTCTTTAGTTTCGGCAAATGCCGATACTTCTGACAACATGAAAGAGCCAATACCTTGCCCTCGATAACGTTCATCAACACAGAAGTCGATTACGCCCAGAACCTTATGTATTTCCCCACTGACGCTAACAACGCGATAATCCAGTCCAAGATAGCCAACCAACTGTTCACCTTGAAAATGAAGGGCACGCATATGAGGTAACTGCTTAAAGTAAGAACGACTTACTTGGTGGTCTGGAAAAGCTTGATTTCTTAATGCTTCGATTGCCTTATGATGCAATTCTGAAACATCTATTTCTTGTACGATTTCCATATCATTTCCTAAAAAAGGGCTAACGCCGCATTAAGGTGTGAGCAGCGCTTGCCTATACTTTGAGCGAAGCGAAAACGGCAAGCGTTGTGAATCACTCTTAAATGCTTTGTTAAGCATCATTATTCCAACACCCCGAACTTTGGCTATCAAAGAAGTCTATTTCAAAATCTCTACCAAATGTATCGAGTATTATTTCCGAAACTCTACGGCAATATGCTTGATCATTGCCATAAACAGACACTGCAATTCGCTTAACTTTTGAAACTTTAATTCTCTCGATGATATGCACATCATGTTCACCTAAGCCCCACCCATATATCACCAAACTTTTTCCGAGATCTGGCAATACTTCTCTGTATGTCGTGTATAGATAATGACTATTTTGTATCGCTCTAACTTTTTGAGTAGTTACCCCTTCACTTACAAATAGAGGTATATAGTTGCCAGTTTCCCACTTACTAAGAATGCTTCTGAGAAGATCGATACTAGAACGACTATCTAATTTAATTTCCTCCTCCACGACATTGCGGGCAAGTGCCAAATTTCCATGAGGATAAAATACAAGTGTGGTACGCCTATCTCTTTGATTCAGAGACTCTCTAAACCTTGACCAATCCTCGTCAAACTCACCGCTTATAAAGCAATCTTTAAATCGGTGTCCATCGTCAGCACGATTAGACTTCATAATTACCCAGTAAAGTGTTAGGTCGTAATTAAGAGATAAGACCGTTTTAAAGCGACTAAGGAAAGAACCTATTGCATCTAAGTCATCTTCAACTTCACTGTATTCAGGATGTATGCTTCGGACTGCTTCGATCAGACACTGCCTTACATGCTCATACGCTTTTTTTGTTGCTTTATCTTTTATACTGAGCGCCGCATTAACTTTATTGGCTTGCCAAACCAACCGTAATATCAGTTCAAAATCGTCGGTTTCGAAATGCTCAAAGAGTTTTTCGACTTCCTCAGAAAGTAACCCATGCTCAATCGCATGTTCTTTTAAAGAAGCGTAGGAAAATGATCTATTGATGCTAATTGAAGCACCATTGCCTAACAATATTGAATGCTTATAACGCCCTTCAAGATCCGACCAATCATTTATCTCGTAACTCAATATTACCTCCTGATGCTTAACGCCCTGTTAAGGGGTGAGCAACGCAATACCGAAGCTGCCGCATACCACCTTAATCACTTAAACCAACGCATAGCGAAAATGCCATGCGTTGCGAATCCCTCTTGAACAGTTTGTTATGCCGATACTACCAGTTGCCACAAAACTGGCTTTCACACGGTATACCATCGTTGTCACCGTCTATTTTGACATTAGGACAGTTTGATAGATAAAACTTAGCTTCGTTGCACGATACCATCTCACTACAGTAAGTTTTACCTTGGCAACTAAAACCCATGTTTTCATATTCCGGATTTAATGTCGGCTCTATTCCGAATAGATAGAATCCCGCACCAACAATACCAATAAACACTGCGGACAATAACATTGAAAATGGATTGACTTTGTTGGGCTCTACACCGAGCAACTGTGCCGTCGATGCACTTAATTTTGGAGCATTGTTTACCAATTGAAACTCGACTTGGTCACCTATTTGTGGACGTCGATAACCCTTTTTGAACTTGGAGACATGAATAAAGATATCTCCATCAAGTTCTTCGGAATTTATGAACCCAAAACCTCTGTCATCAACCCAGCGAACAATTATTCCTTTCATAATCTCCCCCACTTTCCATATATCACTTTTAGATAGACCCTAGCTCTAACTTAATAAAGTGTCTACTAAACATGGGAGACTCGAAGGCATAACGCCACATTAAGGTGTGAGCGGCGCTTGGCTATACTTGAGCGAAGCGAAACTGCCAAGCGTTGCGAATCACTCTTAAATGCTTTGTTAGTTTTATTTGTTGCGATTTTTCAACTGCTCGATCAAAGAGTCTACTTCTCCTTCCACGTCGAAAGAAACTGAATCAGTGCCTTTGTTTTGTAGTTCTAGATCTAATTCTAATTTCGTTGTTCCGTCATTACGGCGTATGACAACATTGTCTTTATTCTTGACGGTAAATGGTCCAACTTTTTGCTTTTTGTCTAGTCTATCTTTGACATTCTCAGCCGAACGTTCTGAGGTAGAATAAATTTTGGACTTCAGGTTTTTCCATGGTTCAGAGTTAACAATAAGGTCATTTGAAAGGTTTGCAATTACACCACCGATAGCCCCAGCGACAACCGTACCGAGAAATATTTCCCAAGAACCTTTCTGAGCATCAGTTAGATACAAGTCCACATTTTTTCTAATGCTCTTTTTTAAGGAAGATTTACTAATGTATGGATACTCTTCCACCATAGCATCGAAAATTCCTTTTTCTATTTCTCTTTTCAGATCTGAAATAACCCCGTACATTGAGTTCATCGAAAGATATGAACCTGGGGTTTTAAATTTGATACTGATTTCCATTTTATCTCCTTAAAACTAACGCCGCGTTAAGGGGCGATAACGCGATACCACTTAAACTTAACCATTGTGCCATAAACACTAGGGCTGACTTTTAAGCTAAAGCAGCCAAGCGTTAGGAGTCCCTCTTAAACGCTTTGTTAGGCTTTTGCTGCATAAGATACTCAAACTCATTTTCACTAACTGTTTCAAAGCCTAGCCTTGAATACAAATGTTTAGCTGGATTTGTTTTGACTACACTAAGCCCAACCGCACTGTTTGTAACGTTAGCTTTACCAATTAGCATTGAAATTAGAGAACTCGCTATTTTTTGATTTTGATAGTTTTGATGAATTTGGACAAGATACCATTCGTTGGATTCTTCGTTAAATTTTGCTTTGAACAAACCAGCCGAAGAGCCATCAACTTCAATAATTTTCGCATGTTTAAATTCGTATAATATTCGACTTAAATATGCATCTTTCGTTATAGGCATACCACAATCTTTAAGGTACTGACCCATCGTGATATCACGTAGATTAAGAAGAAAGTCGATATCTGAATCTAATGCTTGTCTCAATGAAATTTCCACTATTCCTCCAAGTAAGCCTAACGCCGCATTAAGGGGTGAACAACGCAAACCACCCGACCTAAACCATTGTGCCGTAAACACTTAAGCTAATTCAAACCAAAACTGCCAAGCGTTGTGAATCCCTCTTGAATGCTTTGTTAGTTGCCAAACCCTAGGCTTAGGTTTGGAGTTTATTATCGCTTTGCCAACGCTAGCTTTATATACTTTGAAAAACTCAAATCAGGCGCAGTTTCAAAGCGTTTGTCACTGAAACCGCTTGGAACACGCAACGCCGTAGAAAACGAACTGACAACGCCAAAAAGACCTTTTGGACAGACAATGTTACAGAGCTGATTTTCAACATATAAATCAGTTTTTGAAACAGAAAAACAAACCACACAAGAAACAAAGCACGATTTCCAAAACCTAAATTACTAAGAATTGAAATACGTAAACCTAACCAAAAATACACGGGCATTAACCCTGAACATTCTGTTTTGGCTGCGTTTTCCTCGTTGGCAACTAACGCTTTGCTAAGGTGTGAGTAACGCAATACAAAAGCTACCGCACGACGCCTTAATCACTGAAGACACCGCATAACAAAAAATGCCACGCGTTACGAATCACTCTTAAGCAACTTGTTAGTACGCTGCCCGTGAACATTTGGCACATGCCAAGATATTGAAATATAGCACGAAACTTCTGGCTTATAATGCTGAAGCTAAAGGGACAACTGCCAAACTAGAACTCACTCTCAAAACGCAAGTTGGCGAGAAGAAAAATATGCTTAACTGCCCTATTGTCCCCGTTTTCAAATTTGCAAAGGATACAGGCTGCAGAACTAAACGGCAGCGCCAAAGAAACTCAGTGTTTGACGAGAATCTCCCAGCACCAAAGAAGCCACACCAAAGAAATAGCCCTAAAGTTAGAAACCGTAAACGGTGAAGTCAAAGCGAAAACTCCGCATATAGTGCCACCGGAAAGAACGTGAAAGGCACATTTGGTCAGGTGTAAAACAAGGAAAAGAAACCGATAAACACCGAAAACTATTACCTTTGATGCCAATCCAGTACTAACGCCTTGTTAAGGTGTGAGGCACGCAATACCGAAGCCGCCGCATAACACCTTAACCACTAAAACCAACGTATAGTAAAAGTGCCACGCGTGCCGAATCACTCTTGAACAATTTGTTATGCATTATTCTTCGTAGCCTCTAACTTCGATACCATTCTCGAGATCAAAGATAGGAAAGTGACCCAATTCTTTAGCTATTGATTTAAGCAGATCTACATCTTGGCTACGTTCAAATGCCACATTCGATTTCGGTCTATAATTCTGTGGGATAGCTACTGACAATATCCACTTGTATTCGAAAGGTTGAAACCTACCGTCTGCAAACCTATGTGGCAGTAAGTCATGGCTTCTGGGTAAACTGTGAACTTCTTCATGCTCAGAGTCGATAAACCTCCAATATGATACTTCCACCTCAATTCCAGCATCAGCCCAAGCTGAAAACAACTTAAACCACTTCGAATTACTCATATATCTTACAGAGTATTTCTTGCAAGCTTTTTGGTACTCTAAATCCATTGAAGTCCTCTATTGCATAACGCCGCATTAAGGGGTGAACAACGCCACCACCTAACCTAAACCATTGTGCCGTAAACACTTAAGCCAATTCAAACCAAAACTGCCAAGCGTTGTAAATCCCTCTTGAATGCTTTGTTAGTTGCCAAACCTAAAGCGTTGATTTGAAGTCTATTGCCGCTTTGCCAACACTGTCTTTACGTGTTTTGAGAAACTCAAATCAGGCGCAGTTTCAAAGCGCCTGTCACTGAAACCACTTGGAAGAAACAGTGCCGTAGAAAACGGATTAACCACACCCAAAAGCCCTTTTTAACCGACAATGTAACAGTACTGACTTTCAACAAGTGAATTGGCTCTGAAACAGAAAAGTTAACAGCAAAAGAAACCAAAGTTCGAGCTTCACAAACCAAAAGGACTCAAAATTGCCTTGCGAAACCGAGCCGAAAACACACGAGCATTAACCTTAAATACTCTGCTTTAGCTGCGTTTTCCTCGTTGGCAACTAACGCCCGCTTAAGTGGTGAGCAACGCAATACTGGTGTTGCCGCATACCACCTAAATCACTAAATTTAAACGCATGATAAAAATGCCACGCGTTGCGAATCCGTCTTAAAGCGTTTGTTAGTTTTACTTGTATATTGATCTATAACGCTCTTGAAGTTCTTGCACTGGGCGCCCTTGGATTTTACTGAGCAAGTTGTAATTAACCGATGGCACTTTAGTTAAAATGTCTACTGCCTGAGGGTACGCATCGTACGTTGGTAGAGACGTAGTTATTAAACCACCAAATTTCTTTAATATTTTTGAGTCAATTTTTCCTTTGACAGCTTGAGAAAAACCAACAAGGAAGCAACTGATTTCCACCAACAGATCGTCGGTCATATGCAGACACCTTTCCGTTAGGTCGCTAAGTAACGCCATATTACCTACACCTAGTAACCCCTGAATTTGCTCAAAATTTAGTGGTTTACCAAACGTATCTGCAAGCTTTGGCATCAAAGCTTCAATTTGTTGATTACGTTTTTCCCATACTTTTATAACTGTATTAAAGTTAGAAATTATTGTGGATATAAAATCTAGGGCAGACCATTTATTAAATGGCTTTTCCTTGTTCTCTGTAATAAAAGATAACGAAGGTAAATCAAAGTCAGCTCTGGTTTCTTTAAGAAGTACAGGAGGAACACCCAACATCCGATTTATGGGTTCTTCGGTAATCATACCGAAATAGTTAGACTTAATACCAATTAGGCTTGAGCGAATAGTTAATGCAGATAATAGCGTTTTATTTACTGCTTTTATCTTATCTAACTCAATTTTAGTATACTCCTGCTTATTGACAGTATAGTAAGCTACGCCTGCACCTAGTCCACCAGACACCAAAACACTTCCGATAGGTAAAATATAGTCTTTTACATAAGTGGAATGTAACCCCTCGATAGCTGAAACTATTAATTGAACATCGCTACTCAAATGTACCTCTCAAATTCGATTGTAAAACTAACGCCGCGTTAAGTGGTGAGCAACGCTACCACCTTACCTAACCCTTTGTGCCGTAAACACTAAAGCTGAATCAAACCGAAAATGCCAAGCGTTGGGAATCCGTCTTAAACGCTTTGTTATGTACGTTTCACGGCGACCACTGAATATATGTGCCAATGTTTCGTTGCACCTATTGTTGTTTGACCTACTTCATCTCGTTCAGACCAACTAACTATGTCAAAATTAGTTAGCATTGCTCGAATCTCTGATTCTGTGAAAGGTGAAGTTGGAACGCGAAAACCTGAAGCCCAACTATCTTTATAACCCATAAAGTCGCCAGCAAATACCCCACCGACAACTAATGAGGATTCAATGTTATGCCAAATCGTCGAAAACACAGTTGGGACTGCAAAAAACAAACTGTTATTTGCAATTACTACCCCCGATTTTGGGTACCGAAACGATTCAAACGAAGATTGCTCAATGTTAATTTGTGGATTTGAACCAAATCTATCATTACAAATAGTTATTGAATCAGGATTAACGTCAAACCCAAACACCTTGTAATTTTGACCCGATAGATAATCGATATCACTGCCGGTTCCACAACCACAGTCAGTGGCTACTTTGAGGTTTGATTCATTAAGTCTGACAGCAAATTCAGTACGTTTTGAGTGTGGGCGAGACAGTGCCTTTTCGTAGTACTGACGCCAATTTTCAGTATTTTTATCCATAAATCTCTTATTTTCCGTAAAAGTACATAACGCCTTGTTAAGGTGTGAGGCACGCAATATCGATGCTTCCGCATGACACCTGAACCACTAAAACCACCGCATAGTAAAAATGCCACGCGTGCCGAATCACTCTTGAACAATTTGTTATGCTGTTTTAGCGTGCACGTCACAATAACCACGAATCTACTCTGTTTTAATAGGATGGATTTCAACCCAAGATCCATTTTGTAATTCGTAAAAATGCTTATCGCCATCCAGCGTTATCTCATCTTCAATTACCATGTGTAAACTTCCAAAGTAAACTGATTGAGCAAATCCGCTTGGAAACTTCAATTTGCTTCTCTCGACTTGAAAGACAATACCCATTGAGTACTTTCCTGGATTACCTTGCTTTGTTCCACTCCCTTTAATTACAGCACCAGCACTAACCCACGTCACTGGATTCTTATGGTCTGCCCATCCAAAGTATCTTAAAAAGGTTTGAATTTTGAACCAACAATCATTTCTCTCTTTCAAACCATAAGGAGATAATTTCTTGTTATTTATCTTTTGAGTCATATCATCTTTACTTGCAAGATGAGTAACCCAAATTAGCTCACCTTCTCTAAACTGTTTGTAAAATCTAGTTTGATCTATTTTAATAAATGGTTTTTTAAATATCCTAGCCAACACAAAGAATACAATCATTAGGAATGGCAACCAAGAATAAGGAATAACATCTATCCAACCCATATCACTTAAAATAAAATAAGTAGAGACCATAAGAAAAAGTACAAATGCATTCAACATTAATACTCCTGCATAATACTTTTTATAACTACTTTCCATTTATACCTCTAGAAGTAAGTTGCTAAATTAATCTATTTCAGCAGCATAACGCCTTGTTAAGGTGTGAGGCACGCAATACTTAAGCTTGCGCATGCCACCTTAACCACTAAAACCAACGCATAGTAAAAATGCCATGCGTGCCGAATCACTCTTGAACAATTTGTTATAAGCGTGGTTTGAGCATGTGCACGAACTGTTCGTCCTGCCCTGTAACCTCAAAGCCAAACCTTTTGTAAAGTTGCCCTACTCGGTTTCCTTGTAAGTAGCAAAGCTTTATCGGTAACGACTTTTGTTCAGCCAGCTCAATGACAGCTTTTAATACTTGGCTACCAATTCCTTTACCCTGATGTTCTGGTAATAGGAAAAAGCGACCAAAGTACAGATGCTCAGAATGGCACTGCACCAAGTAACTGCCCACTGCGACTCCATCGACTTCGATGATGGTTGGCTTTTCTTCGACCCACTCATTGTGATGAATTTCTCTTTGAACACTTTCGTCCCAACCAAATACAGCTTTGATTGGTTCAAATTCTGCTGATTTCTTAAGTTCGAATAGGAACTCATAATCACTATTTTCAGCTTTACGGGTTTCGTACACCTAACTCTCCAAACCTACAACTAAGGATAGCTTATAACGCCCTGTTAAGGTGTGAGCAACGCAATACCGAAGCTCCCGCATACCACCTTAAACACTAAAACCAACGCATAGTAAAAATGCCACGCGTTGCGAATCACTCTTAAACAGTTTGTTATACCACTGTCTCAACGTTTTTCACTGAATGCCATCTCACAAACAGCCTTTTTACAAACATCTGGTATTCAACAATATCGTCTTCACATAATGGAATAGGTCGAAACTGTTCCGGGGGAGCATGAGAAATTGCGTTCCTTAGGTTTGCCCAAAGTAGCAATTCGTCGATCTCATGCTGCTCGATTTGATAGCCACTGTTAACTAAAGCTTCTAGTTTTGACTTAAGCCCGAACAGCTTCTTGGCATTTTTATCTACAAGCTGATAAGTGATAACTGCTTCAATTAATCCCTGAAGCCTCCAGAGAGCAAACTGCCAAAGATACTGATTATCGGTATAACGATAGTAAGCAACGTCATCAAGGATATCATCCGCAATTTCAGAGCTTTCACTACGAACCCTTGCGGCTTCAGATTCATACTGATGATTTCGCGCTTCTATCATTTCACGCACAATTGATACTGCATGATCGAAGTCGGATTCGGTTACACCATAAACCCAGTAGTCATTCTCTGTCAGATTTTTTAATTGCTCACGCATTTTATCTCCGAAGTGGTATAACGCCGCATTAAGGTGTGAGCGACGCTTGGCTATACTTGAGCGAAGCGAAACTGCCAAGCGTTGCGAATCACTCTTAAATGCTTTGTTATGTGTTTGCCAAAAGTAGTAAAGGTGACAATACAAAAAATACGCACCCAAACAAAAAAAAGTAAAAGAATAACAGGAAAACTATTTCTGAAAGAGTTTTTCCAACTTTGGCGACCGACTCGCCTGCGTCCGTTGCAGCAATTTTTACTGCAACTGGGCCGGTTAAGATGACTTTCTTTCTTGAGAAAAACTTCGCCGAAATCATACCCAAGACAAACAACAAGTAAATGCTAAATGCCGGAGCAACTAATAGTTCGTTCAATGAAGCTATCACCGACGCGATAAATGCAAATAAAACCATCGAGATGAAGGATATTGCCCAAATACTCAATATTGAAAACTTGTTAAAGTAGGCAAACTTCTCAGCCAACAACTTGGGAAGGTAGTACATAATAATCCTCTTTTACACATAACGCCCGCTTAAGTGGTGAGCAACGCAATGCGATGCTGCCGCACACCACCTAAATCACTAAAATCAACGCATGGTAAAAATGCCACGCGTTGCGAATCCGTCTTAAAGCGTTTGTTAAATTTTCAACCACAACGTCCTGAATGAACGCCCTATTTTGGGTGTATAGTCAAATAACTTACCAGATGGAGTAATTTTTTGAGTAATGCTGTATGGGTGACCATGCGCATCATCAAATTCGATGTTGAACTCAATTTGAACATCTAGTCGTTTCAAGTCTTCCGAACTCACCCCAGAGATATTTGACGAACGCATTTCTAGTAATTGCCCAGGTAAAATCGTAGGTGTTCCCATGCTCTGAGAATCAGATTTACCACGTATTACTGTATGATACTTTAAATTCAATGCTGGCCCACCAGATACGTTCTTTACCTTAGCATTCACTCTAAAGTTTTCATCCGTTGGCTCAAACTCCACGTGCTCAATAGCAATCCATGGTCTAATGTCCTGCTTCTTATTTAGAACAGCTGTCAAAAGAGCGACAAAAGCAATCGCAGCTGAGAATATCGATACTATTATCGCAATTTTATCCACTGTACCCTCCATGAAATTTAACGCCCAATTAAGGTGTGAAGCACGCGACCACAAAACCTAATTTGACCACCTTAACCACTAAACTTAACTCAAACCAAAAATGCCAAGCGTGCTGAATCACTCTTAAATTGTTTGTTATGACAACAATTGAAAATATGGAAATTTGTCATTCGCAGAATTTGTTCTTTGGTTAAATCTGAAAAATGGCTGTACACTTAAAATCCTGTCGACGTCATCACTTTTTTTCTCCCTATATGGATATTTGACAACCACGCACATCTTATCTTGAGAAAGATTAGCAACTGCTTTTCCATACTCATTAGGGAACATATGAGTACCAACTTCTAAGTGTTTTTCGACGTATTGTATAAATGACTGGAACGCCGTTGGCTTGGGTTTCGACCCTTTAAAGAAAATACGATTGACTTGGTATAGGCACGACACCACGAAGCCAAGGGAGTAACGTAAAAAAAAGTCATACGATATAGCAGTAGAAGCACCTCGATACTCTTCATGGATTCTTGGACAAGGCCCCAGCAACTCTTTTTCTCCAACAACATTTGAAAAGTAAAAACCATCAACCAATTTTCCTTCATGATCGGTTACTGTAAGATATCCAACACTGTGAGCATCATGCTTAATGACATTAGACATATCACGAATCATCTTGTGTGTTTGACTTACACTATCTTTAAATAGCGTATATTTTTCAGAGTTGTTTTCTTTTAACCATATATCTGCATTTTTATTATCTTCATGAGATGGTTTCGTCAAAGCCTTCATAACCAGAAGTAAACGGTCATAAAAGGAATCGAGCTCACAGATATAATTGCGTATAGACTTCTCCTTTGACTCATCAAGGACATGCCTTGACCTTCCATCTATAAACTCATTCAAAGCAAATTCTAGTTTTTCAATCGAATTTTTTAAGATATCTGCAGGATGCTTGATACGAAGCTCTTCATGATAAACAGTATCGATCGATATAAGGTTGCTATACAACTTTAACCCTGTTTTTGTGCGAAACTCGAAGTTCCATTGTCTCTCCTAACTATGTTGTCATAACGCCGCATTAAGGGGTGAACAACGCCACCACCTAACCTAAACCATTGTGCCGTAAACACTTAAGCTTATTCAAACCAAAACTGCCAAGCGTTGTGAATCCCTCTTGAATGCTTTGTTAGTTGCCAAACCTAAAGCTTTGGTTTGAAGTTGATTACCACTTTGCCAACACTGTCTTTGTGTGGTTTGAAAAACTCAAATCAGGCGCAGTTTCAAAGCGCTTGTCACTGAAACCACTTGGAACAAACAGCGCCGTAGAATACAGCCTAACAACACCAAAAAGCTCATTTGAGAATGACAATATTGCAAAGCTGACTTTCAACAAGTAAATCGGTTTCCGAAATAGAAAGACCGAGCCGCACAAAAAACGAAGAACGATTTTCACAAGCCCAAATAACTAGAAATTGAAATAAGAAAACCTAGCCAAAAACACACGGACATTAGCCCTAAACATTCTGATTTAGCTGCGCTTTTCTCATTGGCAACTAACGCCTTGTTAAGGTGTGAGGCACGCAATACCTAAGCTTCCGCATAACACCTTAACCACTAAAACTAACGCATAGTAAAAATGCCACGCGTGCCGAATCACTCTTGAACAATTTGTTATACGAATTTCTTCAGTGCCAACACTTGCTGTTCAAATAACTCACAATCTGACTTTGAGTATGACTTGGCGACATTAACCCATTGAACGCCCGTTTCATCTATGTGGCGAAACTCGACTTGAAGCGCATATTTAGAACAACGAAGAAGAGCAAAAACGAAACCTACAGCCGTCAAACTAAGGACTAAAACTTGTAGCCATTGCGGTGCCTCTTCAAAGCTTGGAATGGCTAACCAAACAGCCCCTGAAAAAATAAACACCCAGAATAACACTTGACCTAAATTATCAAGAAAACTTAACTTTTTAACCCTAGCATTGTTTATCTTAGACAAAGGATATGAGTCTTTCTTAAACCTGAACTCTTTTGAATCCAAGCTAAAATCAGTACTCTTGTACATAAATTCCCTCTATTCGTATAACGCCCTGTTAAGGGGTGAGCAGCGCAATACCGATGCTTCCGCACACCACCTTAAACACTAAAAACAACGCATAGTGAAAATGCCACGCGTTGCGAATCCCTCTTGAACAGTTTGTTAGCCGCTCATTCTCAAAGGTTACTGCTTACTCAACAAGAACTTACGCAAATCTCTCTCTGCACGCATAACAAACAGAATAAACACTTTGTCACCGTCTTGTTTATAGAAAACGCGACATGGATTAACGACAACTTCACGATAACTTAAATATTCTAGTTCAGGTGGAATACGACCTGACTCCGGGAAAGTTTGTAGGCGTTCGACTTTGGAGAAGATCGTTTGTACTAACTGCTTTGCAGCTACGATATTTTCAAGAGCGATATATTCAGCGATATCATTGAGGTCAGATAACGCTGGTTCAGTCCAGATTACTTCAGCCATTTTGACATTCTGTCCTTGGCTTCATCATGACTTACCACTTTACCGTCAGCTAGCGCACGCTCACCTCTTGCAATACCCTCAAGAATAGCTAAACGATTTTGCATAAATTCGTAGTCATCAACATCAACTAGATACGCAGATGGCTTACCATGCTCAGTAATTAACACGGGTTCTTTGGTGTCGTGGAGATCGGCGAGGATCTTAGTTGCTTGACGTTTAAGTGATGTAACTAGTTCTACTTTCATGAGAGCTGCTCCAAAGGAATACTAAAGTGATACTATTCTATCACTTTGAGTATAGCAAGCTCCATGACGGCTAACGCCGCATTAAGGGGTGAACAACGCATTCCACCCAAACTAAACCATTGTGCCGTAAACACTAAAGCCGATTAAAACCAAAACTGCCAAGCGTTGTGAATCCCTCTTGAATGCTTTGTTAGTTGCCAAACTTAAACCTTTGATTTGAAGTTAATTTCCGCTTTGCCAACACTAACTTTACGTACGTTGAAAAACTAAAATCAGGCGCAGTTTCAAAGCGCCTGTCACTGGAACCACTTGGAACATACAACGCCTTTGAATACAGCCTAACAACACCAAAAAGCTCATTTGAAAAGACAATATCACAGAGCTGACTCTCAACAAATGAATTGGCTTCTGAAACAGAAAGTCCGACCACAAAAAACCAAAGCTGATTTGCTCAAACCTAAAAGACTAAAATTTGGAATACGAAACCGAGCCAAAAATGCACGAACATTAGCCCTAAATATTCTGCTTTAGCTGCGTTTTTCTCGCTGGCAACTAACGCCGCATTAAGGTGTGAGCAACGCTACCACAAAACCTAACCATACCACCGTAAACACAAAACCCAACGATGGAATCAAAAATGCCAAGCGTTGGGAATCACTCTTAAATGCTTTGTTAGCACTTAGATATCACCACAGTTCAAATTCATCATCATCATGAATATTATTATCAAAATACTCTTCATCCATTTCATCAAATTCGAAATAACTATGAACCTCATGATCACTATCGAATATTTGGTCCATAAAATCTCCCGGTAGTATAGTATTTTTAAAATCGAAGATAGGTTTACACTTCGCAGTCTCGTCATAAAAAGAAACTGAATTTTTCAAAAGAGCGCTAAAGTAGTAATCATCTTTTATAAACTGGGTATCCGCATTTTTTAGCCAGCAACGTCTACCAGCTTCATAGGCAATCAGCCAATCACTGCTGTACAGCGCATCTGTTGAAGCAAACTGCCTTAAAGTAGCAACTTTTAAGTTGTGTTTTATTACACCAGACTCATAAAGGTCAATAATCAAAAGCTTACAGACCCCACTAGACATGCTTTCGATTTCTCGTACCACATCCCGGCTAAGTGAGATGCCAACTTCTTTGCAAAGCCATAAGAGCCAAGATACTTCACCGTGATGATCCGATATTGCATGTGACTTAATCAAATTGCCACAGAACCTAGCTAATGCCATTTTGTTGATTTCATAACCGAAATGGTTATAAGTACTTAATATTGTTACGATAGTTTGTAATGTGTTCGGAAAACCATAACCACATTTCAGCAAGTACGATTCAAAAACAGACCAATTTGGCTTCTTGATGATTGATGACGATATCTGTTTAAGAGCGTATTTTACCAAGCTTTCATCGTTGAACTTACTTTCCAACCCAAAGACACATTCAAAATAATTATGTATATCATCTCTTTGCTGTTTTCTACTTTCGGATATTTTTAACTTTCGAACACTATACTTCCAAGACTCTTCAACTAGTTCCTTAACCTCTACTATTTTAGTTTTTGAAGGATTAAGCTGTAGCTCGTAGTTACTAACGACTTTGTTCAACAACCCTAGCGCTCTTTCCGTTTCCTCTCGGGTATTAAAAAACAAAAAGAAGTCGTCAACATACCGAAAACCTGCGGGCCAATAACCGAGTAATTCATATAAGTCTCTGTCAATTGATGTACCAATAATTTCGGAAACTATATGTGATGTATCCGGTCCAATTGGGATTCCCATTGTTTGGCCTTCTTGAAGTGCCATCGACTTAGCATCAATTATATTCCCAAAGAATTCATCAGTATGGGATGTATTTTTCTTTGCAACAGATTTTGAGTGAAGAGCCCAAGGTATAGAGTGCGTGTATATTGTTGGAAAATAACTCGTAATATCAGTCACTAATGAAAACTGATAACCTGACGATTTCTCAAGTTTCGCTTCGTAAAGTGCGTTAAACTTGCTAATTTCGATTGCCCTTAAACCTGGATTTATTTTAGGCTTACTCAAGGAAAGGCTGCTTTTTCTATAGTGCCTTTCTATTTTTGCCCAATGCTCGTCGATTTCCTTTGAAATAAAATAATAACCAATTGGGTTTAGTATACTTGTGGCTCTTCGGTAATATGATGATCTTGCGACGGAGTACTTCTCCGACCTAGTTCTAGGTGTTCCTTTTTGTGAGTTCCATTTAGGCTCAAACTTGGTGTACTTCTCTGCAAATGAACTGGTGTTGAATGCAGGGGGTAATTGAACCGGGAAATAACCATACTTAATTAAATTTTTTGTCCTACTCACCAAAACTCCTATTATTACCTGAGTGCTAACGCCCAGTTAAGGGGTGAAGCACGCAATACCGATGCTACCGCATAGCACTTCAACACCGAAACCACCGCATATCAAAAATGCCACGCGTGCTGAATCCCTCTTGAACTGTTTGTTAGCACGCTGCCCTTTAAGCCTTTGGCACACACCAAGATATTGAAATATAGCACGAAATTTATAACTAAAAACACTGAAACAAAACGGGTAGCTGCCAAACCAAAAGCTAACTTCAAGATGCAAGTTGGATAGAAGAAAAATATGCCAAAGTGCCCTTTTTCACCGCTTTCAAATTAGCAAAGGATACGGGCTTCGAACTTGAACAACGGCGACAAAGAAACGCTTTTTACCTAAAGTTCCGCAGCAATAAAGAAACAACACCAGAGAAATAGCCCGAAAGTTAGAGACCGTAAACGATGAACTCAAAGCGAAAACTTCACATCTAGTGCCACCGGAGCGAACGTGAAAGGCATATTTGATCAGGTGTAAAGCTAGGAAAAGAAACCAATAAACACAGAAACTTTTAACCTTTGATGCCTACCCAGTGCTAACGCCCTGTTAAGGTGTGAGCAACGCTATACCGATGCCGCCGCATACCACCTTAAACACTAAACGCAACGCATAGTAAAAATGCCACGCGTTGCGAATCACTCTTGAACAGTTTGTTATAGCTCAGCGATGTGCGACAGGGTCTCTGGATGACGCTGAACCAGCTTTAGAAGGGTTACTGCTTGTCCATTTGGTGCGCTACGACCTTGTTCCCAGTTTTCTAACGTACGAGATGATGTGTGCAACAAACGAGCAAATACACCACGAGACATATTAAACTGTTCTCGAATACTCACGATTTCATCTGGTGAGATATTTAACTCACTGATGTCGTTAACTTGATGAGTTTTAAGGGTAAGCTTGCCCTCTGAATGCTCTTTAGCCTCAACAAGTGCTGAACTTAACTCCGCAAATAGATCACGATTGCTCATTACGCCACGCCTCCATAAAAGCCTTTAGTTGTTTCTTTTGGTCTGCGGTTAAGTCGGACATTTCATTCTTGCCGTAAATCGTCAGCAAGTAGAAACGACGCTTCTCATCGAGGAAGTAATAGATAACGCGAGAGTCGCCACGCTTGCCCTTACCTTTACTTGCAACTCGAATCTTTCGCAAACCACCTGTACCTTGAATCACGTCACCCTGCTTCGGGTTAGACATTAACTCTGCTTGAAAAAGCCTAAACTCATCATCGCTGAGATATTCATTACGGTACTTTTCAAATATGGTTGATTCGACAAATACACTTTTCATACGCAAAGTATACGCAAGTAACGTACAGATAGCAAAACTATACGTGATTAACGTAGCTATAATTTTTGGAGCAGTAAATCTGACCTGAGCTATAACGCCCAATTAAGGTGTGAGGCACGCAATACCGAAGCTACCGCATACCACCTTAATCACTAAAACCAACGCATAGCAAAAATGCCATGCGTGCTGAATCACTCTTAAATTGTTTGTTAGCCCTTTACAACAAAGGAAACCATGGGCTTATATCCTTTAAGCGATGTCCTTTATAGTGTTTAGAGTTAGCGATTGCATGATAAGACCTAGTTAAACTCACTATTGCTGGAATAATGAGCAAACAGAATAGCCACTGAATTGGATCAGCAGTATCCTTCCCAATCATAAATAACCCAGTCATTTGAGAATTCTCCACATTGAGAACACTTTTGGCTAAGAGGAATCGACTCAGACTCTGCATTACAGTTAGGGCAACGTCCTTTCATGACTACATGTACCTTTTCGTGAGGGCTAACGCCCTGTTAAGGTGTGAGCAACGCAATACCGAAGCTCCCGCATACCACCTTAAACACCAAACGCAACGCATAGCAAAAATGCCAAGCGTTGCGAATCACTCTTAAACAGATTGTTATACGTTGCTTGCCGCTACACTAGCGTGGTTGTTAGTAATCTGTTCTATAAACGGCTCCATTCGTCTGTATGCACGCTTAGAAAGATCTAACTGATACTCCAAACTTTTTCTAATTTCGGCGTGTATATGAATAGCATTTCTAGCTTCATAAAACTCAATAATCTCATCCCTTAACCACTCATCAATTAAACCAAGCTTGAAAGCACATTCCGCTTTGCTGTCAAATCTTACCTTTGTAATATCAGTACGACCGATTCCGATATAAGTTGGGATGATCTTCTTACCATCGTGCTCAAGCTCTTTTTCTAAGGTTACCAACTTATTGGCAGGAATACTGATGACTTTTTTGGCTTGGAACTCTGTTAAGGCAATTACTTCTGGGTGATTTTTAAAGTCCTCAAACAAAATATGATGAATAACGGCTTCGTAAATTGATGCGTATGAAAGCACTTGAATTCTTATTTGCGCTCTAAGTAACCAATCATCAGCAGCCATACCCTCTAGTAACTTATATATGTATCTAGCGGACATAAATTCGTCAGCTAACCTATCTCTTAATGTTTCGTCACTGATGATATTAAATCTAGCTTGATGCCAATCCCAGTCAGCTAAATGACCTTCAATATAGTTTTGGATTTGTTTTTTTGTCTCAATTTCAAATGCCATGTTGGCTCCATTTTTTAAAACGTATAACGCCCTGTTAAGGTGTGAGCAACGCAATGCCCAAGCCTCTGCAAACCACCTTAACCACAAAAATCAACGCACAGTAAAAATGCCACGCGTTGCGAATCACTCTTAAACAGTTTGTTATAGGGATTTTGCCATAACTTTCAGGGTATTACTTTCAAATCGGTAATAGTCTTTTTCTTTGATCAAACTTGCTCCAATTGATTGGTAAAACTTGCCAGCGATTGGGTTTGTACTCTCAGCTGTCCAATCCAAACGCTGACAGTTATTTTTAACTGCAATTGAAGCTAAGTGCCTCATCAGCTCTAGGCCAACACCCTTACCGCGAGTTAACGACGATACAAATAGATCTTTCATATACATTTGACCTGACAGCCTTGGTGCGGGAAACATCATTGTATACGTAGCAAAGCCAATAATCCTTTGCCCATCATAAGCAGCAACAACTTTAACACCCGAATACTCAGAAAATACTTGTTGTTTTAAGTAACTCGCCAACTCACTTTCTGAAGCCGCTTTCTCTCCGAAATAGTACCTTTCAAGCTCATTAAAGATTGGCAGAAGATCTAGGCAATTATTTTTTCTAACTTGTTTGATTTCCACTGAATTTCCTTATCCCTATAACGCCCTGTTAAGGGGTGAGCAACGCAATACCAAAGCCGCCGCATACAACCTTAAACACTTAAACCAACGCATACTAAAAATGCCACGCGTTGCGAATCCCTCTTAAACAGTTTGTTAGCTGTTTCGTATTAGGAGACTGAACTATTAACGTAAAAATAACCAACCAGACCAACCGTGCCGTATAAAAGTGCCTTCAGAGAAGCTAGCCAGTTACTTTTAATATTAAGTAAAGTCACCACAATTGAAGATACCATCGCACAACACCACATCAAGACAACTAAACTAGCAAACAATAAATCTATAACGTCACCTAACCCATAAGGTTCTCCTGGTGAGACCGCAATATGCCCATAAATTTGAGATTTATATAGTAGCCCAGAGAAAGCAAAAAAATGGACTAAAACAATACTGAACGCTAATAACTTATTAAATCTTGCTTCCATTTAGTTTCACTCTCCAATACCACATTGCACAAACAGCTAACGCCCTGCTAAGGGGTGAACAACGCAATACCGAAGCCGCTGCAAACCACCTCAATCACTAAATTCAACGCATAGTAAAAATGCCACGCGTTGTGAATCCCTCTTGAGCAGTTTGTTAGTTTTCAAACCCAAAGTGTTGATTTTACGTTATTTTAAACTTTGCGAACAACAAACCTTATGTACTTTGATGCACTTAAGTCAGGCGTAGTCTCAAAGCGGCTAGTCAATGAAACCACTTGGAACAAACAACGCCGCAGAAAACGAACTCACAACACCAAAAAGCACTTTTGGAAAACCAATCTCACAATGCGGACTTTCAACAAAGTCACTGAAACCACGTGAACTTACCACACCAGAGAAAACGTCCTTGCAGCGAGTAAATCGGCTTTTGTACCAACAAACTCACAGAGCAGAGTTTCAGCAAAAAAGTTCGACTCAGTTACCCAAAAAGTCACAGCACCAAAGAACAAATCAACCGCTGAAACGATGCCAATTTTGGTTCTTTACCACGCAGATTAACACTGAAGTTAAATGCCGATACGACATGAACTTTTACCGCTAGATCTTGCGATATAGCCACGTTTTTCCTCTTGCAAACTAACGCTCTGTTAAGGTGTGAGCAACGCAATACCGAAGCCACTGCATACCACCTTAACCACAAAACGCAACGCATAGTACAAATGCCACGCGTTGCGAATCACTCTTAAACAGTTTGTTATAAATCATTACCAGTGTTTTTGTACGAGTCTTTTGACGACTAGCATTAAAAAAGCGAGCACAATTAAGCAAACAAAGACAAATAAAAACCAGCTACCCCACACCATAAAGATATAACCCAAATCATATCTACAAGTGCTTAGAGCTAGAGACTTGGCAGTACAAAACTCTCCCATTGAGTTATGTTTGACTGCAACATACAGGGGAACGCAAGCAAGAATACCAGAAACAACAATAGACGCGACAAGCAGTTTTAAACGGCGCATTTGGCTGGGCTCCATGGCTGCTCTAGATATAACTTGGCTACACGTGCACCGTAATCGCTAACTACTTCGGCCCCCAAGAAATTATAGATCGTAGCTATTTTTCTTATTGTCGGATTTTCGATACGTGCCTGTATTCTAGATAATAGAATAATCCCGAACTCAATATTGTAGTAAGGACAACCTAGCGCTTCTTTAGTTACGCCAATGTCTTTCCAATATGAATAATGTAGATTCATAGGCAATATTGTTTTTCTCAAAGGATAAACTTTATCATACCAACCATGAGTGGTTTCCATATACATTATTGCTGCTACTAGACGCGGGTCTACACCATGCTTTTTTGACTGCTGAACTATTAAACCGCACCACTTGCCAACTTCACTGAAGCTATCTATTTCATACAATGGCTTTCTACCAACTGCGCTCTCGCTATCAGCGATAGTAAATATTGCAGGTGTGTCATCAATAATGCTTAACTTTCTATCCGCTGACTTATTCAGAACAGGTATGTCGTTCATGTCTTATCCCCTCCACCAAAATCAATATGATACAAATTACATAACAATAAAATCATATTTATATTCACTTTTCAGACACGAATCTCAATCTTGATTTATAACGCCCTGTTAAGGGGTGAACAACGCAATACCAAAGCCGCCACAAACCACCTTAATCACTAAAACCAACGCATAGTAAAAATGCCACGCGTTGTGAATCCCCTTGAACAGTTTGTTATTGCGCTGAGCTAACGGCGCCACTGTCAGCGTCCATTTGATAGCCAAAATTCATACCGTTCTTTTGCCCTTTCAGATACACGCAACACTTTGCCTTCAATCCACTTAGGAGCATATCTTCGACTCAAAATGGAAATATTTAGCTTATCCCCAGATTCTGATGTGCAATCATCGCAACCTAATCCATATTGATTGCGTAACCATCTTTCACCTTGAAAATAATAAGAGCGACCGTTTCGAGTCAGTTTGACGATATCAATTAAAACAGTACCACTTTCCAACTCAATATATGCTAACAGCTCTCTTTGTTTATGCTTCATTTTTGCCTCTGCGCAATAACGCCCAATTAAGGGGTGAACAACGCTACCACCCAACCTAACACATTGTACCGTAGACACTAAATTTGAAGTAGAAGCCAAAGTGCCAAGCGTTGAGAATCCCTCTTAAATTGCTTGTTAGTTGCCCTTACCTAACGCAAGTGCTAACATTTGTACACACGCAAATTTAGGAGCAACTCATGGACACTAGAATTCAATTTCGTGTTGATGACGAAATTAAACGCTTAGCTCAGCAAATGGCTGAGAGCCAAGGGCGCACACTTAGCGATGCTTGCCGTGAGCTAACCGAGCAAATGGCTGAGCAACAACGAAAAGTATTATCTCACGACGCTTGGTTAACTGAACAAGTAAACCTAGCATTTGAGAAGTTTGACTCAGGAAAAGCTTCATTTGTTGACCATGACTCAGCAAAAGCACGAATGGCTGAACGAAAAGCTAAGATTCGTAGCCGAGGTCAACAATGATTTTATGGGAAGAAGAATCGCTGAATGATCGTGAGAAGATCTTTGAGTTTCTTTATGACTTTAACCCTGACGCAGCCGAAAAAACTGACGAAATCATTGAAGCCAAAGTAGAAAATTTACTCGAGCAACCATTGATGGGTGTTCAACGTGACGGTATCCGAGGACGATTGCTGATTATCCCCGAAATCTCAATGATCGTTTCCTATTGGGTTGATGGTGCAATTATTCGCGTAATGCGCGTTTTACACCAAAAGCAGAAATTCCCTACCGACTGATTGTCGTCAGTGGGCAAACTAACGCCGCGTTAAGTGGTGAACAACGCTAACCACCAAACCTAACCCATTGTACCTTAAACACTTAAGCTAACTTGAACTGAAGTCGCCACGCGTTGTGAATCCGTCTTAAACGCCTTGTTAGGCGAAGTTTCCCACCAGTGTTTAAGATTGTTTGAAAGCAGATTACCCGAAACCGAATAAGCAACCAAACACCCACTAACTTTTTGTGATTCAAGAACCACAAATATCACTATGTTTCAGCCAAGATTCCAACGACCACGAAATGCAGACCTTTAGCAACAAAGTAGGTTTTGAGCCCGAAAAACCCAAAGCTGCAAACTAACAGCAAATTCGAAAGCTTCAATTGACTTGCCCTTGCCACACTTTGAGCCAGTTAAACTCACCACCAACCAACTCCAAAAACCAATGAGGCAACCCACGAATTTTGGCATGTTTTACGGCTAGAGAGATTCAAGAATTTAAGCCGACAATGCTGAGTTGCCGACATAGAAAAGCGAATGGTCAAAAAGAACTAAGAAGATGAGAACAAAGAACTTTCCTGCCCGTCGCCTAACGCCGCGTTAAGTGGTGAGCAACGCAGACCACCCTACCTAAACCATTATGCCTTAAACACTAAAGCTAAATCAGACCGAAAATGCCAAGCGTTGGGAATCCGTCTTAAACGCTTTGTTAAATTATAACTCCACCACGTACTCGATACAGTTAGTTCTGTGATACCACAAATTCTATAACTCCAATAGCAGTCGCAATTATTGTTGCCACAAGAGTGAGAGTTACGACGGCCAGAGAAATTGTTTGATTTCTATAACTTTTCTTTAGTATTTCATGAGCCTCAACACTTCTTTCATGCGCTTCGAGGGCTTGTTTCTGTAACTCAGAAAAAGCATCTCGATCTTCGATATAGTCTTTTTTGGTACGCCAAGGTTCATTGATTGGAGGGTTGATAAGATGAACACGTAGATTTTTCTGCCCATCAGTACCACTAGAGAAACAACTATCCGTTAAGTTCATATTTTCCTCTTGTAATTTAACGCCCAATTAAGGGGTGAACAACGCCTCCACCCAAACCTAAAGCATTGTGCCATAAACACTAAAACTGAAGTAGAAGCAAAAGTGCCAAGCGTTGTGAATCCCTCTTAAATTGCTTGTTATACGTATTTTTTGAGCAGCTTTGCTTTTAGAATTTCTGGTTTCATTGCTGGCTTAGTGCGGTGAAGCATACGGTGACAATTTGAACAAACCACACAAACGTCATTTAATGTACTGATGTAGTTTTCATCTTTTTCGTGTAGAGGGTTCTTATGATGGCACTCGATAAACCCAGCGCCTAATTCTTTTCCGTACACTGACTCGAAATCAAAATCACAAACCTGGCATATAAAACCAAACCCGGCTTTTGCGTCTTTTACCAACTTAGAGTTACGCTTGAAATACGAAGCTTCACGTACCTGCCTTTCGCCCTCAGCATACTCCTGCTCTGGTGAGTTTTCTCGAATTTCATAGTCACCTAAATCATCGATTACATATGTTTTTTGTAAAAGGTGACTGACATAGCCTCCTGAACCACCAAAGTGTTCAAGTCGATCGCTTTTCACACGATAAACATTTCCTGACGGTCGAAAGTTAGGCATATATTGAACATCTTTCTTGAACTGGGTCCAAGTCAGTTCGATATGCTGAGTTTTGAAAAAGAACACGTAGGGGAAATGACTACTTCCCCACAAAAAGTTTGAAAGGTCTAAAAGCTGCTCTTTCCAAAAGCCTTTTACATGACAAAGAGCAGGCATTTCACCATCACCACCAGTGGTCTTGATTAGAAGCATGACATCGTCAACTTTAAGTTGACGAATAACACTCTTGGCGCCATCAGGAACTCCCCAGACGTTACACCAGCCATCGGGAAACTCAGCTAGAAGCTTATCTTCTATTTCTGCTTGTAGATGAGGTGGACAATGTTCGACGATGTCGGAAGCAGCGACTTCACCAAAGACAGTTTTGGGGAAATCTGCATTAGCTCCTTTTAAGCCAACATCATGGAAAAATAACTGCATAATACTTCCTCTGAACTAATACGTATAACGCCGCGTTAAGTGGTGAGCAACGCTACCACTACACTTAAAGCATTGTACCGTAAACACTAAATTTGAAGTAGAAGCAAAAATGCCGAGCGTTGGGAATCCGTCTTAAACGCTTTGTTATGGCGAAGCTCACGTTTAGCGATTTAGTTCCGTCCAACTTGAGAATAAGCCAAGATCTGTATATTGATGCTCAAAGGCACGCTTGTAACGCACACCAACATACTTTGCCTTACCTACCAAATTTAAACCCACCAAAAACTGTTTAGCAGATGACTTCCTTTCGAATACCGGAATGCCTAAAGCTTCAAACTCCTTTAGGGTATCCGAGTCAACCAATATATTGCCATCATGATCATAATGTACATGTTCAAGACGAACAGTCTTAAACTCGACACTTTCTAATGAAAGACTTGGTTCAAATGCATAGAGCGCCTGATTTTTAGTTGCTGTATTTGCTAATACAAATGCCATTTTTATCTCCTAAGCCATAACGCCGCATTAAGGTGTGAGCGACGCTTGGTTATACTTGAGCGAAGCGAAAACGCCAAGCGTTGCGAATCACTCTTAAATGCTTTGTTAGATGGATTTAGATCGGTATTCAATTTCCAAGATTGCTTTAGTTAGAGCCGCAATACTTATGCCCTCTATCATAGTCAATGTTGGTGTCACCAAACTACCATGTCCTGCTGTTGGTATGGTATTTCTGACTTTATATATTTCTAATACAGCATCTATTAATGGCTGCGGTAATTTTGAGCGCTTTTCAAACTGACTAAAGAAGCCACCTAGTGTTTCATTGGCAACTTTAGGGTTATTAGTAACATCTTTTGCCATAGTTTCTAGAATATTCGCAGCAGCATGAGCTGCTCCTGCAGGATCCTGGTTATCTAAACAACGATCCATTCGACTAACTAACTGAACTATATTAGGGTGAAGGCGATTTAAATAACTTTGCCCTAACTCCTCGTTGTAATACTTGACCCGCTCGTAAACCTCACAATCTAGATAGAACTTTGCGCTAACTGACATCCAAGAATATCTCCAATCGTCAGCTAATCTATCTCTATCGGCACTTCGTTCACCCGCAGCCTGATCAATTTCATCAACGTGTTTACACATATAATCAGCGTAATAGCCAAGGTACTTATAGGAGACTTCAGGACAAAAATTACTTACAGAACTCAAGCTTCCATTTTGATTTTGACCAATTGACGGCACTTCCTCGGCGCATAACGCTGAAAAACTGGTATTTGCCCAAATCTGATCTAATTCATCACTTTTGGTTTTTGTCAGCCCTGCAATCATATTGATTTTGGATAGCAAGAAAACACTTTCGTAATACCTAGGGCAAGTATGTGAATTTGCATAGGGACATGAATTTAAAGAGTTTCTCTTACTAACCTCTTCTTGCCACCAATCTTTATTTGGAATAATCATTTTATTGTACTCACAAATGTTACTAATCCAATCTAACGCCTTGTTAAGGTGTGAGGCACGCAATACCTATGCTTCCGCATACTACCTTAATCACTAAACCTAACGCATAGTAAAAATGCCACGCGTGCCGAATCACTCTTGAACAATTTGTTATGTACGTGCTAAAGGTAAACGACTGACTCCACATTATTGCCCTCGGGATCAATCAAAAATGCTGCGTAGTAATTTGGAGCATAGTGCTCCCGTAAACCCGGCTTACCGTTGCATTTACCACCTAAAGATAGTCCCGCTTGATGAAACGCTGAAACTTGTAATTTGTTTGATGCAGAAAAAGCAATATGGCACTTAGAATTACTGACGCCTTTTTCAATTAGAAATCTTACATTTGGCTCGCTCAAAAGCCCAAAGCCAGCTGCATTTTCATCGGACCACTTAAGCTCAATACCCAATGGTTCTAACACATTCAGGTAAAACACACGACACTCTTCGAATGCAACTACCTTAATTTCAAAATGATCTATCACTCTCAGTCCTTTAGAGTTGGTTTCAATTTCCTTAAAGTACATAACGCCCTGTTAAGGGGTGAGCAACGCAATACCGATGCCGCCGCATACCACCTTAAACACTAAAACCAACGCATAGTGAAAATGCCACGCGTTGCGAATCCCTCTTGAACAGTTTGTTAGTTTGCAAACCCAAAGCGTTGATTTTAAGTCATTTTAAACTTTGTAAACAATAAACTTTATGTGTTTTGATGCACTTAAGTCAGGCATAGTCTAAAAGAGGCTAGTCAATGAAACCATGTGGAACAAACAACGCCGCAGAAAACGAACTCACAACACCAAAAAGCGCTTTTGGAAAACCAATCTCACAATGCGGACTTTCAACAAAGCCACTGAAACCACATGAACTTACCACACCAGAGAAAACGCCATTTCAGCGAGTAAATCGGCTTTTGTACCAACAAACTCAACGAGCAGAGTTTCAGCAAAAAAGTTCAACTCAGTTAACCCAAAAGTCGCCGCACCAAAGAACAAATCAACCGTTGAAACGATGCCAATTTTGGATTTTCATCACGCTAATTAACACTGAAATTGAACGCCGATACGACAATTTCGACTTTGAGCTTTTACCACTAGAGCTTGCTTTATAGCTGCGTTTTTCCTCTTGTAAACTAACGCCCTGTTAAGGGGTGAGCAACGCAATACCAAAGCCGCCGCATACAACCTTAAACACTTAAACCAACGCATACTAAAAATGCCACGCGTTGCGAATCCCTCTTAAACAGTTTGTTAGCTGTTTCGTATTAGGAGACTGAACTATTAACGTAAAAATAACCAACCAGACCAACCGTGCCGTATAAAAGTGCCTTCAGAGAAGCTAGCCAGTTACTTTTAATATTAAGTAAAGTCACCACAATTGAAGATACCATCGCACAACACCACATCAAGACAACTAAACTAGCAAACAATAAATCTATAACGTCACCTAACCCATAAGGTTCTCCTGGTGAGACCGCAATATGCCCATAAATTTGAGATTTATATAGTAGCCCAGAGAAAGCAAAAAAATGGACTAAAACAATACTGAACGCTAATAACTTATTAAATCTTGCTTCCATTTAGTTTCACTCTCCAATACCACATTGCACAAACAGCTAACGCCGCATTAAGGTGTGAGCGGCGCTTGGCTATACTTGAGCGAAGCGAAACTGCCAAGCGTTGCGAATCACTCTTAAATGCTTTGTTAGCCCTGTGGTTGATTAGTACATATAACCTAGCCAATCAAAATGTCCAACACCCCACTGCTTATCTCTGAGTGGTTTCACATACAGTTCATCAATATGCTCTACAGCAACTCCAAAGTTGGTGTGCTCGTGAAGCCTTAACCAAGACTGCATACACTGAACTTTGTTAAAGCCATTTGATGAGTAGAAATCATGTAACTCAGATATGAGGATTATGAAATCAACGTCTTTAGTTTCGGCAAATGCCGATACTTCTGACAACATGAAAGAGCCAATACCTTGCCCTCGATAACGTTCATCAACACAGAAGTCGATTACGCCCAGAACCTTATGTATTTCCCCACTGACGCTAACAACGCGATAATCCAGTCCAAGATAGCCAACCAACTGTTCACCTTGAAAATGAAGGGCACGCATATGAGGTAACTGCTTAAAGTAAGAACGACTTACTTGGTGGTCTGGAAAAGCTTGATTTCTTAATGCTTCGATTGCCTTATGATGCAATTCTGAAACATCTATTTCTTGTACGATTTCCATATCATTTCCTAAAAAAGGGCTAACGCCCAGTTAAGGGGTGAAGCACGCAATGAATAAGCCTCTGCATAGCACTTCAACACCGAAACCAACGCATACCAAAAATGCCACGCGTGCTGAATCCCTCTTGAACTGTTTGTTAGCACACTGCCCTTTTGGCTTTTGGTACACGCCAAGATATTGAAATATAGCACAAAACTTATGGCTTAAAACACCAAAGCCAAATGGACAACTACTAAACTAGAACTCAACCACAAAACGCAAGTTGGCTAGAAGAAAGACGTGCAAAACTGCGCCATTTTCACTGCTTTAAAATTAGAAAAGGATTCGCTCACCGAACTTGAACAACCACATCAAAGAACCTAATTTAAGGTGAATGATCAACCACGCAAAAGAAACCGCGCCAGCGAAATTGCTAAAAAGTTAGAAACCGTAAACGGTGAAATCCAAGAGAAAAATATACATCTAGTGCCACCGGAGCGAACGTGAGAGGCACATTTGATCAGGTGTATAGTTAGGAAAAGAAACCAATAAACATCAAAACTTTTAACCTTTGATGCCAACCCAGTGCTAACGCCTTGCTAAGGTGTGAGCAACGCAATGCCCAAGCCTCTGCAGACCACCTTAAACACAAAAACCGACGCATGGTAAAAATGCCACGCGTTGCGAATCGCTCTTAAGCAATTTGTTATGTTTGTTCTACATTCGCGCGATCACACCAATACTCTGAGTAACTTTCGTTTACCCAACACTCAATTCGTATTGTGCCAAACTCTTTATAAGTACCTAGTTCTTCTGAGATTGTTATACGTTCAGACGATAATAAATCACTAACTGAATCAGCCAAATCTTCAAACCCATAGAGTTCAACATTTTCGTTTTCACTTCGAAGAGTAAGCTTCAGAACTCCTTGTTCTTCGGTCCGAGTCGCTGTGAGACTACAAATAAAGTCAGGTCTCACACACTCAAATAGCTTCTTATAGCTGCTCATATTCCCTCCGAAAACATAACGCCCAATTAAGTTGTGAGCAACACTGCCACCTTACTCAAACACTGCACCGTAAACACCAAACCTATTGAAACCGAAAGCGCCGAGCGTTGCGAATCAGCTTGAATTGCTTGTTATATCTAGCTGATTGCTTGAGCCAATTTCTTAAACACCTTTTCACTTTTGTATGCAGCCACGCAAGAAGCTGCTAAATAGGACAATGAAATAGACATACCCACTAATAATGCAACAGTTTTTGAATAATCATTCAATAAAATAGCAGTTACAAATAAGCCTGATATAACACCTATGTGACCCAAAAACACAATCAGCATATATAGGGCCAGCTCAAGCCACCCCTTACTGTTCTTAGGCAAATGGTAAATTTTTTGAGCAATATCATATGATAGTCCACCACCGATCAGTAAAAATGTAAATAAAGCATAACTTTCTAATGAGTACTCTTTAGGGACATTCGCACTTAGGTAATGCAAATATATTGAGCTAAAAAGTACCCAAACGATTAAAGCTAGTCCTTTCATTTTTCTCTCATTTTAACTGCTAGTTATAACGCCCAATTAAGGTGTGAGGCACGTAATACTAATGCTCCCGCATACAGCCTTAATCACTAAAATCAACGCATAGCAAAAATGCCACGCGTGCCGAATCACTCTTAAATTGTTTGTTATGTTCGTAGCTTTTGTAGCCCTTGCATTGCTCGGTTGGTCGAATCAACTAAGTCAATTCGCTTCAGTTTTTTCCGAATAATCAATGCTTCAGTGAACTGCTTTTCAGCAAGCTCATAGTTACCAAGCTCTACATGTAATTTACCCAAGTGTTGCAGACTGAAACTCAAAGAAAGTTCACAACCATAATCCTGACTTTGTAGAAAAACCCTTTCAGCACCTTCCATGTCACCAGCATATTGCAAAGCAATACCTGAAACATGATTAGACCAAAACCTGTGCTTCTCACTAGAAGTCAACGTTTGTACTTTTGAAGCTAGCCAATAAGCCTGCTTACAAAAACCTGCAATACGTAAACCATCGGCTATCAATATTTGCTGCCACTCTAGCTTATCTTTTTCACCTAGAAGCTTGAATTTAATGGCTTTATAAATATTTACTGTAAGTTTTCGGAATACACTGAAAGTTACCACATCCCTTTGATACTTCAACATTTCCTCCAAGAACATAACGCCGCATTAAGGGGTGAACAACGCGACCACAAAACCAAATCTTACCACCGTAAACACTGAACTCGACGATAGAATGAAAAATGCCAAGCGTTGTGAATCCCTCTTAAATGCTTTGTTATACCTATTTTTTGTCCCAGCCGACCACTAGTCCATTTTCGATAATAACTTTTAAGTTATATCGATTCTTACCAGCTTTGTCGTACTTCCAAGTTTCTTTAACTTTGGTTTTCAGAACTCGCTGATCAACATCTAGTGGTTTTCCTATTGAATCAATCAGTTGACCTTCAGTCTGTCCTTGCCATATGGACTTTTTCATCAATTTATTAACAAGGTTAGAGTTACCATATTTTTTCATTAATCTTGCTCGTTTCTTTTTCTCAAGATAATTATTTATAAGCCCACCAACAACTAATATGACTACAATCCAAATCAACCAATCCATTTTTTACCCTCGCAAGAAAAAATATAAACTTTTGAACCAGACATTAAAGCATTTTATTAAAGGACACCATACCTTATGTCTCATAATCGTTTTAATTATAAAGCTAAAAAATTGAATTGAATTGAACAGAATTAGGATAGGTATAACGCCGCATTAAGGTGTGAGCGGCGCTTGGCTATACTTGAGCGAAGCGAAACTGCCAAGCGTTGCGAATCACTCTTGAATGCTTTGTTATGTGCGTGCTAAACGGTAGCGCCTTACCGTGCCTTCACTGTCATCTGTGTAGTTACCGAGGTATTCACCACCACAGTTTTCTATGACTTTTTGAGACGCGGGATTGTCAATTGAGCAAGTAACAATAACTGAATCAGTGACAACATGGTCTCGCACCCAAGCAAGCAGAAATGAGGCTACACCCTTACCACGAGCTGACGGTCTAGTTTCGTAGCCAACATGACCAATGACATTTTCTACGTTGGCATTAGTACCTTTGCGAACTCGGATTGCACCTAAAATTTCGTAGTTCGATACACAGTAGTAAGTTGTGCTAGGTAAATATCCCTTTGGTAACTCGGAGATTGCCTTAGAACGTTCGACCAAACCTGACAAATAAGTTGTCGGGTCTTGCTCCACACCCGAATATTTTGAAATACCAGATTCTAGGCATTCTTTCGCATAACTCACTAATATTGGGGCCAAATTAGGGTTGGCCTCTACCACTTCCATGTCAATTCTCCTCATAAGCACATAACGCCCGCTTAAGTGGTGAGCAACGCAATACAGTGTTTCCGCACACCACCTAAATCACTAAAATCAACGCATGATGAAAATGCCACGCGTTGCGAATCCGTCTTAAAGCGTTTGTTATGTACGTAGTTTAAAATGAACACCTGAGCTTTCAAATTCTATGTTCCCAAAGCCACCTGCAACCTTGAAATATGATTGGTTCTTTTCAAAGTAGTCGATGTTTCCGTAGTCTTTTGAACCGTCAAGGTCTATGGTCGGCTGTATATCATTTTGATTCAAGAGCCCATTAATACTCAAGACACCCTCAAAAAGAAGAGACCCCAAACGATAGCAAGTATGCTCACCTATTTTTGGAGCTTCATAATATTTAGACTCAGGCCAGATGCTAAACTCTAGTTCAATTTCAAGAGTTTGATCATTGTAGTGCCAACCCAAAACAAATGAATCCTGAAGGTCTACACCTACGAGAAAATCCATATTTTTCTCCAAGTACATAACGCCTTGTTAAGGTGTGAGGCACGCAATACCGATGCTTCCGCATACTACCTTAACCACTAAACCTAACGCATAGTAAAAATGCCACGCGTGCCGAATCACTCTTGAACAATTTGTTATGAGTAATTGACGACATAGCTTAACTTCCCATAAGAGCTTTATATCGCCAACCAACTCCGGGGATCTCTGCTATAACTAAACCTGAAACCACTGCAAACAAAGTAAAAATTACAAGACCTACAATCCAGCCCCAAAAGTTGGAGCTAGACCGGCTTGCCACTTTAGTTCCACCGTACACAGCCATGCCAAATGTTGCTAGAGCAGTCCCCCAAAATAAGGCAACAGCTAATGAAGCTTCCACAACACCAGAAAAATAGTTTTTCTCCCCCCACGCTTGAGAGAAACCGTCCAGTAAACAAAACACGACAAAACCGACTAGATACTTTACCCAATTGGGAGCATTTACTAATTTATCAATCAACGTGAACTCGCCTTTACTCATAACGCCCTGTTAAGGGGTGAGCAACGCAATACCGATGCCTCTGCAAACCACCTTAATCGCTAAGACCAACGCATAGTAAAAATGCCACGCGTTGCGAATCCCTCTTGAACAGTTTGTTAGGTGGGATTTTCGCACGCCATAAGCAATGCTTTCAGCTCTAAATTCAATGAAGCCTCACCAATTTTTCTTGCTGAATTTCCCAATTGATTGCGGTAATTACAATCGGCTCCCGCCTCTAATAATAACCTAACACCTTCAATATTCTCATTGATTGCAGCAATCATTAATGGTGAGTTGTAAACATACTCCTGAGTAAGAAGTAAATTGGGATCACCTCCATTATCAAGAAGTAGCTTTAATATTTTGTTATTGGAGAAGTTAGCAGATGCAAAAACTGGGCTATTCCCTTCATAATTCTGTATGTTGGGGAGCGCACCACTTGATAGTAAAGTTTTTACCAGTTCATGGTCACCAAGAAATGACGCCATGAGTAATAGTGACGCTCCACATGAATTGACTGTATTAACGTCCATTCCCTTCTTCAACAAACGTTGAGCATACGAGCTGCTTTTTCCCTCAATCATCTGATAAATTGCGATATTTATAGGACTACTAGGGTCGTTTCTGCTTTTGCAAGAACTTGAATCACTTGTCAAAAACACTATGGATAAAGCTGCTAGTAAAAATCGCTTCAAAATAATCCCTCCTAACGCCCTGCTAAGGGGTGAGCAACGCAATACAAAAGCCGCTGCATACCACCTTAATCACTTAAACCAACGCATAGTAAAAATGCCACGCGTTGCGAATCCCTCTTGAGCAGTTTGTTAGTCGCGAGGCACCGAGCGACAATTTTAAGCCAAACTAAACTTTGCGAACAACAAACTTTATGTGCTTTGATGCACTTAAGTCAGGCGTAGTTTCAAAGCGGCTACTCAATGAAACCACTTGGAACAAACAGCGCCGTAGAAAACGGACTGACAACACCAAAAAACGCTTTTGCAAAACCAATCTCACAGTGCGGACTTTCAACAAAGTCACTGAAACCACGTGAAACTTACCACACCAGAGAAAACGTCTTTTCAGCGAGTAAATTTGCTTTTGAACCAACAAACTCACCGAGCGGAGTTGCAAGCAAAAATAGACTCTCGATTGCCCTGCCCTGTCAGCACCAAAGAACAAAACAACCGCTAGGACATTTACAAAACTTGGGACTTGAAACAGTTGAAACAGAGTTTTGACCATCGACGACGCGTCTGCGTATCAAACGATCATCCGCCAAATTCTGAGCTTAGAAACATGATTTTGATTACTAGTTTTTCTGGCGACTAACGCCGCATTAAGGTGTGAGCGGCGCTTGGCTATACTTGAGCGAAGCGAAACTGCCAAGCGTTGCGAATCACTCTTAAATGCTTTGTTAGCCCTGTGGTTGACTAGTACATATAACCTAGCCAATCAAAATGTCCAACACCCCACTGCTTATCTCTGAGTGGTTTCACATACAGTTCATCAATATGCTCTACAGCAACTCCAAAGTTGGTGTGCTCGTGAAGCCTTAACCAAGACTGCATACACTGAACTTTGTTAAAGCCATTTGATGAGTAGAAATCATGTAACTCAGATATGAGGATTATGAAATCAACGTCTTTAGTTTCGGCAAATGCCGATACTTCTGACAACATGAAAGAGCCAATACCTTGCCCTCGATAACGTTCATCAACACAGAAGTCGATTACGCCCAGAACCTTATGTATTTCCCCACTGACGCTAACAACGCGATAATCCAGTCCAAGATAGCCAACCAACTGTTCACCTTGAAAATGAAGGGCACGCATATGAGGTAACTGCTTAAAGTAAGAACGACTTACTTGGTGGTCTGGAAAAGCTTGATTTCTTAATGCTTCGATTGCCTTATGATGCAATTCTGAAACATCTATTTCTTGTACGATTTCCATATCATTTCCTAAAAAAGGGCTAACGCCTTGTTAAGGGGTGAGCAACGCAATACCGAAGTTGCCGCATACCACCCTAATCACTAACACCAACGCATAGTAAAAATGCCACGCGTTGCGAATCCCTCTTGAACAATTTGTTATATCCGTTCTTAATTGGCTTTCAGAACCTTTTTTAGAGAGACATTTCGCGCGCAAATTGATACGCCTCATCATGTGAAAAACCATTCGCTAGTGCGTAACCTGTTATCACCGACCTCCAGCAATAATTGTCATGAGGCTCAAATCCACCACTTTTGCTTTCTACATTTTCAATAAACGACTTCTTTAATGCTAAAAACTTCTCTTTACTTACCAAATCTTGTTCTTTAGTCATCGAATACCAAACCTTTGTCCATTAAATCCATAGCAAACATATAAGCCTTACCTTGCTTATAACCATGTCTCATCGCATACCCAGCAGCCATTGAAAAAGTACTTAACTCTGCATCTGGGTGCCAAGAAGCTTCCTGCTCTAAAACTTCTTTTTTGAACTTATCTTCCATGTCAGCAAAACTTATTAACGTCATTTGCTCTCTCTATCATCTATCTACTTTAAAATTGAATGCGTGAGGATATAACGCCCTGCTAAGGGGTGAGCAACGCAATACAAAAGCCGCCGCAAACCACCTTAATCACTAAATTCAACGCATAGTAAAAATGCCACGCGTTGTGAATCCCTCTTGAATGCTTTGTTAGTTGCCAAACCTAACGCTTTGATTTGATGTTAATTGCCGCTTTGCCAACACTGTCTTTGCGTATTTTGGAAAACTCAAATCAGGCGCAGTTTCCAAGCGCCTGTCACTGAAACCACTTGGAACATACAACGCCGTAGAAAACGAGCTAACAACACCAAAAAGCGCCTTTGGACAAACAATGTTACAGAGCTAACTTTCAACATATAAATCGGTTTCTGAAATAGAGAATACAACCACAAAAGAAACCAACGCACGATTTTACAAACCCAAATAACTAGAAACTGAAATACGAAAACCGAGCCAAAAACACACGGACCTTAGCCCTAAATATTTTGTTTTAGCTGCGTTTTTCTCGTTGGCAACTAACGCCCTGTTAAGGGGTGAGCAACGCAATACCGAAGCCGCCGCAAACCACCTTAAACACTAAAATCAACGCATAGTAAAAATGCCACGCGTTGCGAATCCCTCTTGAACAGTTTGTTAACTGAGCGCCCTTCAGTTTTCGCCGAGCTTACAGCCACTGTAGCCAAAGCTGGTTTCACTAATTAATGATTAGTAAAGCTAACTCAAATATGTGTTTAACCAAAAGATTACAGTTTATCTTTAGTTTGAAATGTGTCTCACAACACCATACTTCGGCGATGTAAGTTCGCCGAACTAATCGCGAATGCCTTATATTATTAGAAGGCTTTGTGCCGCCTTTCACATCAGTAAACTTAAGTACCAAATTTAAATTAGTCGCATTAGCTAAATTAAGGAAACCAACCGAACACGCTAGACCTCTGGACCTAGAAACCGTATCAATGTGCTTTCGTATTTTCTGCGCCAGTTAACGCCACGTTAAGGGGCGACAACGCATTTCCACCCAAACTTAAACATTGTGCCATAAACACATAAGCCAAACTTTGAACTAAAACCGCCAAGCGTTGGGAGTCCTTCTTAAACGCTTTGTTAGGCTAATTAGTATGATGCTCCGTCTATTCTTCTAACAGAAATACCAGATAGCACTTCATTTTCAGCCATTCTCATATTTACCGCTAAAATCTCTTCCGCGCATTTTTCAGTAGTGATGTAGTGAGTTATACAACCACATTCATTGCAGCGATGAAACTCGACTTCTTTGTCGCCCCAGCAATAGAAAACAGTTTGCTTTTGGAAGCGAATTAGAACTTGCTCTGGAGAGAAATATGCCCAAGATGCTGCGTAGCGACGACAGATTGAACAATTACATTCACCTACCTCAGTTGGAACTGTAGATAATTCGAGACTTACATTTCCACAATGACAAGTTAACTTCATCAGAAACTCCTGAAATTTGCCTAACGCCGCGTTAAGGTGTGAGTAACGCAATACCGAAGTTTCTGCATTTCACCGTAAACACTAAAACCAACGCATGGTAAAAATGTCACGCGTTACGAATCACTCTTAAACGCTTTGTTATGTGTTTTAAAAGCACGTATTGTTTTTTCTATTTCATAGTCTTCTAGCATGGGTAAAGTACGTCCAGATAAATTTAACCCCCATTCAGGTTTACTTTGTCTGCCCTCATAATCTCGACTTACAAACAGGGAATTAGGTTCATTCCATACAGTTGAAGGGATTAAATACAATTTAGGAGCAATGCCCTCTTTCAGTACTGCAAGAGCAAGTAAGTTGGTCTCACTTAGCTGAAACTTATCTTTTCGCACGAATACGTAGTTAGCGTCACGAATTGATTTAACCTGAATAGTTAAAAAGTTTTCTCCGGGCAGCCTTGCAACAAAATCTATCCCGCGATCGTCGATCTCTGTCGTATAGACTTCAAAACCGAACATTGTAAGCTCCATTTTCACAAAGTACTCACTGAATGTCCCGACCTGCATTTTATTTAGTTCATTCCATTGATATCTCAAAATACTATCCTTTGACACATAACGCCCAATTAAGGTGTGAAGCACGCAACCACGACACTTCATTTGACCACCGTAAACGCTGAGCTAAACCCAAACTAAAAATGCCAAGCGTGCTGAATCACTCTTAAATTGTTTGTTATGCGATTTTGTCGCAAGAGCTAAATTGACTAACGAAAACATTACCTTAAACACGAAAAACTACAAACGCGCAGATAACTTTTTGTGATTCAAGAACCAACGAACTCAACATTTCACGAAAAAGCTGCCACAAGCGCTGAACGCGGCCTTAAAGCGAAGAATTAGCTTTTGCTTGCAAGAAACTTAACGAGCAGAAATTTCAGCGAATGCGGACTTTCCATAAGCTTGCACTTTCCACACTTTGCGCCCGAAAAATTTTCCGCAACCAAATGCGATTATTAATGAGGCAATTTCACGAACCTTGGCATGCATTACGGTTTCAGTGATTCAAGAATTTGAATCGACAATGCTGATTTGCCGACACTGAAAAACGAATGGCCAAAGACAACGAAATTGAAGATATATTAAAATTTAGCCTTGTCGCATAACGCCCAGTTAAGGGGTGAAGCACCCAATGACCAAGTCGCTGCATGGCACTTCAACACCAAAACCACCGCATACCAAAAATGCCACGCGTGCTGAATCCCACTTGAACTGTTTGTTAGCACGCAGCCCTTTAAGCCTTTGGTACACGCCAAGATATTGAAATATAGCACGAAAGTTATGACTTAAAACACGAAAACCAAACGGACAGCTGCCAAATTAAAAACAAACTTCAAGACGTAAGTTGGCTAGAAGAAAAACATGGTTAACTGCCCTTTTTCACCGCTTTCAAATTAACAAAGAATACGGGCTTCAAACTTGAACAACAGAAACAAAGAAACGCTTGTTTTGCCGAAAATTTCTCAGCGCCAAAGAAACCACGCCAGAGAAATAGCCCGAAAGTTAGAAACCGTAAACGGTGAAATCCAAGCGAAAACTATACATCTAGTGCCACCGGAGCGAACGAAAGAGGCACATTTGATCAGGTGTAAATCTGGGAAAAGAAACCAATAAACATCAAGACTTTTGCCCTTTGATTCCAACCCAGTGCTAACGCCCTGCTAAGGGGTGAGCAACGCAATACAAAAGCCGCCGCAAACCACCTTAATCACTAAATTCAACGCATAGTAAAAATGCCACGCGTTGCGAATCCCTCTTGAGCAGTTTGTTAGTCGCGAGGCACCGAGCGACAATTTTAAGCCAAACTAAACTTTGCGAACAACAGACTTTATGTGCTTTGATGCACTTAAGTCAGGCGTAGTTTCAAAGCGGCTACTCAATGAAACCACTTGGAACAAACAACGCCGCAGAAAACGAACTGACAACACCAAAAAGGCGCTTTGGAAAGCTAATCTCACAGTGCGGACTTTCAACGAAGTCACTGAAACCACGTGGAATTTACAACACCAGAGAAAACGTCATTTCAGCGAGTAAATCGGCTTTTGTAACTACAAACTCACCGAGCGGAGTTGCAACCAAAAATAGACTCTCGATTGCCTTACTCTGTAAGCACCAAAGAACAAAACAACCGCTAGGACAGGTATAAAACTTTGGACTTAAAACAGTTAGAACTAAGCTCTGATGATCGACGATTAATCGGTGTACCAAGCAAACAACTGCTAAATTTTAAGCTCAGAGACATGATTTTGATTGCTAGCTTTTTCTGGCGACTAACGCCCTGTTAAGGTGTGAGCAACGCAATACCGAAGCTCCCGCATACCACCTTAAACACTAAAACCAACGCATAGTAAAAATGCCACGCGTTGCGAATCACTCTTAAACAGTTTGTTAGGCAAAATCTAACTCAATAGAAAGACACATCCTTTTCAGTATCTTTTCCAATTTGGCGAAATCTAATTCTGCCGACCGTTTTACGGTCAGTGTAATAGTAACCAGAAAGCTCAAACTTAGCTTTTTTATTTTCTTCAACTTTCCTAACGTCAAATATCGTTGTTCCTAAGTATGAACTCCAATTAGGATCTTTAGGCAAAGAACGATACATATAATATAGCTTAGGTTCCCCACCCTCTACTATTGGTGTACTTTCAAGAGTTAAAGACTTTGAAGTCTCTGTATGTATATTAATTTGGGTCTCAAGTAGTGATTGTTTAATCAATACCTTTACTGGGATTACCTGTTTATTTTCAGTTGTAATCTCCCCTTCCCAAGTACCGTTTAAGTCTGGGTACAATGAAGGGATGAAAAATTTTAATATTTTCCATATTGGTCGTGCTGTAAAGTTAGACGTGATGATCAGTATTAGAAGAATGGCTATACCACCAGAAATACTCATAATAGTTAAGCTATTATCGAAATGGCTACTAATGAGGTCATATGTAGTTAAGCTCAAAATAGTTGTTAATACTGCAACAACTCTAAAAAGGAACTTGAAATTTACAATCCTAAACATATTAATTCAAATCAGAAAATTTATGTAAACAGCGTTTACCATTACTCTTAGCTGATATAAGAGCTATGTATGACTCTTGTAATGTAGACCCAAGACCAGCAGAAAAAGTCAACTCGGGGTTTGCTATATCCTTGATTGATTGAAAGATTAACATTTCATTTATTTCATCTGACTCAATATACCCGGCAACGCCATCAGCGGCGCAAAATATGATACTGAAGCCTTGCTTTCTCAAAAAATCAGCGATTAAAGTTGTCTTATTGTTCACTAAGTGATTGATTCGAGAGAGTTCGTCTATGTCATTTTTCAAATACGATGATGTAATCATTTGTCCGATATCATCGCCATCAATTGTTATGTAGATCATAATTCTTCACTGTTTACTGCATCCTGCCATTATACTCTATAAGCAGCTAAACGCATTCTCTTTTGCCTAACGCCGCATTAAGGTGTGAGCGACGCTTGGCTATACTTGAGTGAAGCGAAACTGCCAAGCGTTGCGAATCACTCTTAAATGCTTTGTTAGGGGCGAGCTTCAGCTTGCGAACAAGTCTCCTTGCCCTTTTTCCAAAGTTCTTTTGTGTCTGTAAGCTAAGCCTTGAGGCGTTTGGCTTATTTGCTGACCATTGATATTGTCTAATACAGTTTCGACCGAATACCCTGTTATAGCAATTTCACCGACTTCGTCTAATTTGCTATGAATGTTTAAAGCACACTTGATTGCAGACCCATGTTGAAAACTAATTCTTTCGTCTAGTACATCTTGTTTAAACACTTGGTCTTTCATTGTGAAACTAATAGTTTCGCCATCAAAAACACCTTTCCATTTGTAGTTACCCTGCTTCAACACTGGAGAAACAATTTCAATAATTGCTTCGTCAACCGTTTCGACTGGTAGTACGTTAGAACTTAAGATAAAGTGCTTAAAGCTACCGCGTACCACCTCAGTTTCAGGGCTAACCTCACTACCGTCAGATGTGAGACCATTTACACCTAACTTAGTGACTTTACTGTATGTGTTTAAATGCTTGAATAGATTAGAGCGTCGAGTGATAACCTTGTAGTTTTCATTTACTACTTCGGCAACTTTTGTGACTGTTTCAGATTGGACTTTATCTTCTGCTATCTCTGCTTTTAAAGCTTGAATCCTCAATTTTCGCTCTTCGATACTCAAACGAAGGTCTTCTTTTTGAAGGCGCTCCAATTCCGAATCTGATTTGGGTAGCAAAGGGACAGCTATAGCTGCAATGCCAACAATAACAGAAAGAACACCAGCGTTTGCGTTCGCTAGCTGCCATATGTCACGAAGCCCACCCTCTCTGTGTGCTTCGCATTCGATTAAGATGCTTTCATCAAGTGTTTTGGCGATCTCTGTGAGTATCGCAATAACTTCGGCTTCACAACGATTGCGCACCAATGCATCCATTGTGTGAGAGTCATCGCCGAAATAGTAGTGCATTTGAAATTTATTAGCTAAGTGTGGCTTATTCATATATTGCATCCATAGAATCCACACTCAATATGAGGTCTAGAAGCATCACTTTCAAATGCAACCATGTGATTATCATCAAATTTTCAGACAAAGCCCCTAACGCCGCATTAAGGGGTGAACAACGCATTCCACCCAGCCTAAACCATTGTGCCGTAAACACTTAAGCTAATTCAAACCAAAACTGCCAAGCGTTGTGAATCCCTCTTGAATACTTTGTTAGTTGCCAAACTTAACGCTTTGATTTGAAGTTTATTACCGCTTTGCCAGCACCCAAGTTTCGTGGTTTAAAGAACTCAAATCAGGCGCAGTTTCAAAGCGCCTGTCACTGAAACCACTTGGAACTCAAAGCGCCGTAGAAAACGGACTAACAACACCAAAACGCTCATTTGAAAATGATAATGTCACAAAGCTGACTCTCAACAAGTGAATCGGTTTCTAAAACAGTAAATCCAAAACGCAACAAAATGAACTACAAGTTTCGCAAACCCAGAAAACTAGAAATTGAAATACGAAAACCGAGCCAAAAACACACGAATCTTAGCCCTAAATATTTTGTTTTAGCTGCGTTTTTCTCGTTGGCAACTAACGCCGCATTAAGGTGTGAGCGACGCTTGGCTATACTTGAGCGAAGCGAAACTGCCAAGCGTTGCGAATCACTCTTAAATGCTTTGTTATATGCGTGTTAGAATTTTACTGGTCTAATTTCCACATCGGTCAAAGCACCATGTAATGAGTAGTAGTTCAACAGCTTAACTTCTTCGCAGTTGGGAGCTCTTACACTCGTTATAACTGTTTGATAATCTATATCACTAGACATGAAAAATTTCAGATAATTCGCAAGCGTAGTATCGTAGAAAGAGGTAGTTTGCAAATTAAACAATAATATACTTTGCTTGTACTTAGCATGCACTTGAACCAGTTCACTAATCAATTCAAGTAACACCATACTTCTCTCACCTCCGGATAGGTTTGAAAAGTTTAGAGGAAAACCATGACTCTTAAGTACCACACGCAGGTAATAGCCATCTAGAAAATCTTCATCATCCTCATCTGCCGTTTGGTACTCAAAATAGGCACTGTCGACTCTTGAATACTGTGATTGACCTAAAGCGGACAATATATTTTCTAGTCTTAGCTTATCCACACCCAGATATTCAGTGAACTTATCAAGGTCATCACGCTCATCTTGATTGAATCTCTGAAGAAACTTAAAGTCATATCGAAATATAGCAATAGGCATCGGGTTAAAGTGAACATCATGATTGTTTAGTTGAGACAATATCTGCCTATTGCCAGATGTAATCTCTAGCTTATTTGAATCAGGGTTAAACAACTCAAACTCATAATTAAAACACTCATTATTTTCAACTCTATTTTCCAAACGCTTAAAGCTAGAAATTGAGTTAATTAAATCTAATATAGTAGACTTTCCTGACGCATTTTGTGAACCATAGATAAACGTAACTTTACCAAAATAGATTTTTTGTTCGTCTGCAAACAAATCCATCTTATTAATTTTTAAAGAATGCAGCCAAAATAATGGTCGTTGAATACGACCTTGAAACAACTTAATTTTTGTTTCATGCAAAGCTCGCCATGCTTTAAGCTGTTCAGCAGTAAAACCTTCACCACTGTTTGTATCAATTAGCCTAGCATGGTTTTTACACGCCCAAAAACCATTATCAACAGATCTCAATTCATCATTAGACAAGCCTCCTTGCCCTCTAGGTCCATTCAAAGATGCACTGAAAATATGGGCAGCTTCTCCAATGGATGAGGTTGTATCCGAAGATTCACCGGGACCAATTGTAATAACATTACAACTAGGGTGACAACATTGGTACCCTGCACGACCAGCTAAAATATTTTTAGTTTTAACTAAAAAATCACTCTTTTTTCTACTCATAATTATCCAAATGATGAAAGCATATAACGCCTTGTTAAGGTGTGAGGCACGCAATACAGAAGCCTCTGCATACCACCTTAACCGCTAAACCTGACGCATAGCAAAAATGCCACGCGTGCCGAATCACTCTTGAACAATTTGTTATGTGCCTTTGCGAAGAGAGCCCCAATACACTTTGTGCCTGTCAGCCAAAGGAATGATTTTATATTTTTGAATACCAAGCAGGCACCCAACCCTTGAATGCCCCTCAACTAAATGAGGTATGCCAGATTTACCACCAAGAACATTTGCATCTAGAAATATCGGTGGAGTTAACCAAGTACCATGCTTTTTCCAATGATTGAGTACTTCCTCTCGGCAATCAATCACTGCCTCTCCGACGTCGTTGAAATGCGCTGCATCTTCAGATACCTCCTCAAGAAAATCAGGAAATGAAGCATTGCTACCTATCTGCAAAAACTTCGTCGTATCAAAATCAACTAGCTCCCACTTTAGATCAGGAAGTGATAGATCACCGTAGAGAGCTAAAAAGCGACTGTTGGCATTATGATCAATATAAAACTGTTCAATCACAGAATCAGGCGCACTAACCCCATGCAGCTTGAGTAAATCGATACTCTTATCTGTGCTATATGGATCTAGTGCAATTTTCGACAAGTCTTTATACTTCAATTTATTGCCTCAAAACTCTGGTGGCACATAACGCTGCGTTAAGTGGTGAACAACGCCAACCACCCAGCCTAAACCATTGTGCCTTAAACACTTAACCTGACTGGAACCGAAATCACCAAGCGTTGTGAATCCGCCTTAAACGCCTTGTTATGTTCACGATTTATCTAAAGCTTTTCCCAGCCTGTGAACTCACACCGCCTGAAAGTCCAGTGATAGTAAAGACACATTACAACTGAATAAAATACACTTGTTAAAATGGATTCATATAACAAACTTGAGATTGTTGGGTCGGACTTGAGCAATGAGAGTATTGGTAGGAAAAATACGAAAAACTCAAAGAAGCGTATCCACAAATTGCGCATGAAAGAAACATAATATGGCGGTCGCAGTTTTAGGCCAGCTTTCCTGAGCCATCTATGCAACGGTGGATTATAATTGCACTTCCATATTTTGGCAGCTTCTAACTCTTTAAACGCCCGCACAAGCTTGTTCTCGTAACTCATTTTCTACCTCCTATTTTGAGGTAAAGGATACACAAATACTGCCCTTTGAATTTGGAAACACTTCAAGATTCCAAAAAGTGACCATAACGCCCAATTAACGTGTGAGCAGCGCATACACTGAACTTGAACACTGCGCCGTAAACACTAAACTCAACCCGAAGTGAGAGCGCCAAGCGTTGCGAATCACTGTTGAATTGTTTGTTATGTTTTACCACAAGTTACTGACTTAATTGAGAAAGAACTGCTATTTCAAGCCAGTTTTCTGAACCAAACCACAAGGCAAGAACCAACTTGGCCGCCAAAAGCGACTAACCCAAAACCAGTAATTCCACTTCCCTGCCCAATGAGGCAACCCAACTAACTTTCAACAAACTCCCTGTCTTTCCAACCAAAGCGCAAAGCAATGCTGAATTGCCGAGGCAACTGCCAAGCCAAAATGCCAATTGACTAAGAACCTAAAAGCGACTTAAAGCCAGTTAAACAATAAGCCGACCGCCACGACCTGACAATGAAGCAACCCACGAACATTGGCATGTTTTACGGGCTGAGAGATTCAAGAACTTAGGCCGGCAATGCGGATTTGCTGAGTCTACTAGAGACGAATTGCCAGTGGGACAAAGAACTAAAGCCTAAGACCTTTAAGCCTTTGAATTTCAAGTAAACATAACGCCCTGCTAAGGGGTGAGCAACGCAATACAAAAGCCGCCGCAAACCACCTTAATCACTAAATTCAACGCATAGTAAAAATGCCACGCGTTGCGAATCCCTCTTGAGCAGTTTGTTAGTCGCGAGGCACCGAGCGACAATTTTAAGCCGAACTAAACTTTGCGAACAACAAACTTTATGTGCTTTGATGCATTTAAGTCAGGCGTAGTCTCAAAGCGGCTACTCAATGAAACCACTTGGAACAAACAACGCCGTAGAAAACAGACTGACAACACCAAAAAGCGCTTTTGGAAAACCAATCTCACAGTGCGGACTTTCAACAAAGTCGCTGAAACCACGTGGAACTTACAACACCAGAGAAAAAGTCATTTCAGCGAGTAAATCTGCTTTTGTACCCAATAAACTCAACGAGCTGAGTTGCAACCGAAAACAGACTCTCGATTGCCCTGCTCTGTCAGCATCAGAGAACGAAACAACCGCTAGGGCAGTTACAAAACTTTGGACTTGAAACAGTTGAAACTTAGTTTTGACCAACGACGATGAACCTGTGAACCGAACAATCAGCAGCCAAATTTTGAGCTTAGAAACATGATTTTGATTGCTAGCTTTTTCTGGCGACTAACGCCCAATTAAGGTGTGAGGCACGCAATACCGATGCCACCGCATACCACCTTAATCACTAAAATTAACGCATAGTAAAAATGGCAAGCGTGCCGAATCACTCTTAAATTGTTTGTTAGTTTGCGTGCCAAAGTGACACAGATATTGCTTATTACACACTTTAAGACCATAATACACATGTGACATTTTGACACAACAGGAGATAACATTATGGCTACTACTTTGCCTCGCATCACCGCTAGAGTTGATGTCGATACACAAGACTTACTTACTAAGGCTGCCGCGATCGCCGGCATGTCTAGCATCAACTCGTTTGTTCTAAGCGCTGCAATCGAAAAAGCTAAACAAGTCATCGAACGTGAACAGGCTTTAAAACTGAGCCAAGCAGATGCGATGTTGCTCATGGAAGCTTTAGATCGTCCTGCAACACAGAACTCAAAACTAAAAGCTGCTGCTGATCGATACGAGAGCAAAACTCAATGATGAATACGGTACTTCTAGATAAAGCCAAACACGATAGAAACCGATTCAACTGTGGCATCGAAGCTCTCAATAATTACTTAAAAGTAATGGCGAGTCAGCAAGCAAAGAAGGACAACACCAGAACTTTTGTTTTGGAAGATGATAGCGACAGCTCACATGTTATCGGCTTTTACACGCTAACAATGACACCAATTGACTTAAAGGCATTGCCTGATAAGTTACAAAAAAAGCACCAATCATCCACCTCTGGTGGTCTGATTGCCCGCCTTGCTGTCGATGACCGATACAAAGGGAAAGGATTTGGTGAGTGGCTGCTTATCGACGCACTCAGAAAACTATTAGCCGCTAGTGATAGCGTTGCATTTCCAGTTGTTATCGTTGATGCCAAAGACGGTGCGAAACACTTCTATGAACGCTATGGTTTTCAAGCATTTGAAGACGCTGAAAACAAACTCTTCATCACCATTGCAGATGTGAGAGCAAGCTTAGGCTAGTTAACCGCTAGCTTTTAGCAAACTAACGCCGCATTAAGGTGTGAGCACCGCTTGCCTATACTTTGAGCGAAGCGAAAATGGCAAGCGTTGCGAATCACTCTTAAATGCTTTGTTAGCTTTTTTTAGTTCAGCACGTAAGTACTTGTTTATGTCATTTAAGCTGATTGACTTGTTTCCGTTTAACGGAATACTAATTACTGGCGTATTATTTTTATTTGCTCGGTCGATTTCCAACCTAACCCACTTAGATTTTGAGACTGAATCAGTGTTAAGTAGCACGACCAGATCAGAATTATCTAGTTGCTCAATGACAAATTTTTGTTTGTCTTTTGCATCATTATCTATGATGTCTACAAACGGCTTGCCATAGTCAGAGACAACCTCCGATATAGACTTAAGATGATCAACCGTGATTACCTCATCTCGAAGGGTATAGCTAATAAAAATATTCATTACGCAATGCGACCTTGAGAAAACAAGAAAAATCCAACTACAGACAAAGACATTAGAACAAAGTAAAGCGACATAGATAGATTAAACATAGCGTTACGCCAACTAACATTTACCATTGAGATGTTATCGGTTGAAAGTTGGTTCCTTGATGCTATTGCCTGAAGCCTTGTATTCATGCGCTTTCGGGTAACTCGTTGATAATAATATGCAGTAAAATCAGCAATCCAAAAGCCGAACGCTACAAGAAAGGGAACTACAAAGTATGAAGGGTCTAGAGTATCAGATGTTAGTTTACCAAGTGCGACAGCTGCTATACCGATTACCGCAACACATAGTTTTTTAAATTCGAAACAGTTTTGACTAATTTTCAAGGTCGCTTCATGAAGTTGATCAACTTCAACCCAATCCATTTCGTCAGCAGCATTACGCTTGTACTCTTGAAAATTACTACCATCACTCATTCAATCTAATCTCTATTTTTCTTTAGATGCCGCTATTATACTGGATAGTTTTACGATAAAAAGCTAACGCCCAATTAAGGTGTGAGGCACGCAATACCGATGCTACCGCATACCACCTTAAACACTAATACCGACGCATAGTAAAAATGCCACGCGTGCCGAATCACTCTTAAATTGTTTGTTAGTACGCTGTTCCTAAACCTTTTGGTTTGCACCAAGATATTGAAATATAGCACGAAACTGTTGGCTTAAAACGCTGAAGCTAAAGGGACAACTGCTAAACTAGAAATCAACCTCAAAACGTAAGTTGGCTAGAAGAAAAACACGCAAACTCCCCTATTTTAACCAGTTTCAAATTAGCAAAGGATTCGGTCACCAGACTTAACCAACCACACCAAAGTACCGAATTGAAGACTAAACAGCCAACAACACAAAAGAAACCGCGCCAACGAAATAGCCCAAAAGTTAGAAACCGTAAACGGTGAAATCGACGCGAACACTCCGCACATAGTGCCACCGGAAAGAACGTGAAAGGCACATTTGATCCAGTGAAAAGCTGGAAAACGGAACTGATAAACACCGAAATTTTTAACCGTTGATGCCACCCCCGTACTAACGCTTTCTATACGGCAATTTGCCTCCTTTCTGGCAAGCTACCGCCCTCTTTCTGATCAAAAGCGCTATAAATCGTAGCATCTATATACATGAAACAAATAGAAAAACAGTATGAATATGTGTGGTCGCGCGCGCAATTAGACGGCGCAATGCACGCTAATTACAAAAGAGCTGATAGACTGAAGGGGCTGTATAAATAAACAGGTCAATTTTATCATGAAAAGTCAGTTTTTACTTAGTGTAAAAGAGCACATGCTTACTCGTCATTATGCGAATAAAACCATCGAAAGTTATCTATTTTGGATAAAACGCTTTATCACTTTCCACCAGCTTGCCCACCCTTCAACACTAGCAGAAGATGATGTAGTTCAGTTCCTGAGTTACTTAGCGGTAAAAGAAAAAGTTGCGGTAAAAACGCAAGCTTTGGCACTGAACTCAATATCATTTTTATATCGTGATTATTTCAAAACTCCACTATCACTTGATATGAGATTTCAGAAATCCCTGACCGAAAAGAAACTTCCCGTTGTATTAACTAGGGAGGAGATCCGACGATTCGTTCAACATATCGACCCGAGGTATAAACTCCATATTCAGTTGCTTTATGGCTCAGGGCTTCGAGTCATGGAGTGTTTGCGCTTAAGAGTTCAGGACATCGATTATGATTATGGCGCAGTTCGTGTTTGGCAAGGAAAAGGAGGTAAAAATCGTACCGTAACGTTAGCAAAAGAGCTACATGAGCCGCTTAAAGCTCAGGTTAATTTAGCAAGAGATTACTATTTTAAAGATAGACACATGCCTGGTTATGCGGGTGTATACATCTCTGAAGGTTTACGACGTAAATACCCAAAAGCGGAGCTAGATTTTAACTGGCACTTTTTATTCCCATCAACAAAGTTAAGTACAGATCGGGACACCGGAGAGCTCAGAAGGCATCATATCAATGAAAGTGCAATACAAAGAGCGGTAAAGCGCGCTGCAACGAATGCGTGTATCGAGAAAACAGTAACATGCCATACACTCAGGCACAGCTTTGCCACACATTTATTGGAGTCTGGTGCTGACATTAGAACAGTACAAGAGCAGCTTGGTCACACCGATGTAAAAACCACCCAGATTTATACTCACGTTATCGAGCGCGGGGCTGGCGGCGTGTTGAGTCCATTATCCAGCCTTTAGAAAAACAAAGCCACCTCGAAAAGGTGGCTTTGCTGTATAACTCATTATTGACGAACACCGAGTTTCACATTGCCTTTTGAGTCAAACCAAAGCGCTTGTGAACGACGGCGTCCAATCAATATTGGACCATCATCATAAAAGAGAAAGTTCTTCCAATGCTTTTTAAAAATCGACCACTTAGTTTCGATGACATTGTACTTCTCGTAGCAAAAGTAAACGGTCACATCGTCTTGCCAATCGATATGTGCTTCTACTTCCGCTGGCATGTCCGGATCATCCAACTCCCACGCAGCCATCCAATCAACGACTTCAGACCAGTTCGCCTCATTCATTGGCCAATCTTGGGAGCTAAGTCGATCCATATCGGGGCTTTGAGCACTAATATTTTCTTTCCAAAATTGTGCTGAGCGGGCTTGGCTCATCGGCTTAATAAAAGCCAAATCTTCTTCTGGCACAGGCATCGACTGATGCGTAAAAATCCATTTTCTTTGGTATTCATCCAAAGGCAAATAAGACATTCAGTCTCCTTTATTACGATTTCAGCCAACCTTTCTCTGTGGCTTCTTCTATCAACTCTTTCGCTTTGTCCCATAAGGTAACAGAGCCAAATTCAATTCGTTTATTAATGGTAAGTGCTTGTTCACGAGAGACGCCATGCTCCTTCCAACTCTGACCATTATTATGGTAGTTCAAGAGCATTGGAATTAACCGATCGAGTGCTTTTGCATACTTAGCATCATCGGTCTGCGCGGCTTCAAATTCATGCCAAAGCGCCAATAACTCTTGCTCCTGATCGCTGGGTAACATACCAAACAAGCGTTCTGCCGCTCTAATTTCTTTTTCTACTTGCTCTTGAGACGCGGCAGTATCATAAACAAAGGTATCCCCCGCGTCGATCTCTACTACGTCATGTATCAATAACATTTTCATCACTCGGCAAATATCTACTGGTGCATTCGCATGCTCTTCCATCAATATTGCCATCAGTGTGACATGCCAACTATGCTCACCACTATTTTCGAGACGCCCTTCAGCACTTTTAACTCGGGTTCGGCGCAAAATACTTTTGAGTTTATCGAGCTCGATTACAAGTGCTAATTGCTTTTCCAATCGCTCCATACTATCGCCCTTCTGGTTGCCAATTCGGATTAATAAGTGACGTTAGAACGTGGTCTTGCCATTCACCATTAATCAAAAGGTAATCTTTTGCATACCCTTCTTGGTTGAACCCTACATGCTCTAGCACAGCTTCACTACGTTTGTTGTGAGGCATGTAGCCGGCTTGAATACGATGTAACTTCTGCACGTTAAACATGTAGTCGCAAGCCATGGTTAATCCACGACGCATATAACCATGCCCTTGCGCTTTTTCAGCGAGAGAGTATCCGACGTTACAAGAATAAAAAGGGAAACGACTCAAATTACTAAAGGATATCGTACCTAGCATTTCACCCGAAGAGGCTCTGACCAAGAGGCAATAATACCCCAACCCCATTCGATGCATCTCATTGAGCTTGATAAGCTTTTGCAACCAACCGTTAACTGAGAAAAAAGCCTCTTCACGTTTCGGCTCAAACGGTTTCAGGTATTCTCGGTTCACTTGAAAATACTCGGCAATCATATCTGCGTCACCGATTTCAGCGGTACGAAGAAGCAAGTCACCGTCCAACTTATGAACGGCGATAGATGAGCTGTTATCTTCCATTACAAATGATTAATTCCGTCTTTTCGTTCAATTCGATTAATTCTTGCGGATACCGTAATCACGCAGTTTATTAGCGATTGAGGTATGCGATACATTTAAGCGCTTAGCAAGCTTGCGGCTTGATGGGAATGACTGATACAAACGCTCCAGAACCTGAGATTCATAGTCACGCATGATCTCATCCAATGAACCGTCGATGTTAAGCGTTGCACTACCTGCGCCGACTGATTGAGGCTGAGGTAAATTGAAGTGCTCCGCGTTTAGTATACCACCATCCATTTCTGTGAGCGCTCGAAGAACCATATTATCCAGCTGGCGCATGTTTCCTGGCCACTGATAATTTGCAAGGGCATCAACTAGACCATCATCAAACTCTGGCTTATCAATCCCAAGCTGTTGAGCATGTTTCGCCACAAATAACTCAAGCAATGGCGCAACGTCATTTGAGCGCTTACGTAACGGAGGAATGCTGAGCGTAAGTACGTTGAGACGATAATACAAATCTTCACGGAACATTCCTGCCTCAGAAAGTTCGGCAAGGTTATGTTTTGTTGAAGCGATGATACGAACATCGACATGCATCTCATCTTCTGCACCGACACGACGGAAATTACCATCCTGTAGAAAACGTAACAGCTTGATTTGAAGATGCGAACTCATTTCACCGATTTCATCAAGAAATACCGTCCCGCCATTTGCTTGCTCAAAGATGCCTTTGTGACCTTGTTCATGATTAAATGAACCCGGCGCGTGACCAAAAAGTTCGGTTTCTGCTACATCGTCAGGCATCGAGGCACAACTCAAAACTAAGAATGGCTTACTCGCACGGCTAGAACGGCTGTGGCAAGCTTTAGCAAGCATTTCTTTACCGGTCCCCGTTTCGCCTTCAATCAACAGTGGCTGGTCAAGCACAGACAGCTTCTTAGCTTGATTCATTAGTGCTTTATGGCGGTTCGATATTCCAACAAAGTGCTCAAAACCCAGAGGATTATGCAGCGGTAGCGATTCTTCAATTCTGGCAACTTGCTGACTAGAGCGAATCGTCATCAGTGTACTCGCTAGAGTGGAGTTTTGCGCTTCGTCTCGGATATAAACTGGCATCAACTCAAGAACATAGTCCAAGCCATCAATCACAAGGTTTTCCCGCGTTCTGCCATTCACACCTTCAGACCAGCGAGAAAAACGAACACTTGGCAGCAAAACTCCGATCTGCGTGCCAATTACTTCTTGCTTGTGAAGACCAAGCAGTGAAAGTGCAGACATGTTTGCCATGTCTACGGCACCTTTAAGGTCGATGGCAAAAACCGGATCGGGCAAGTTATCAACTAGCGAAAGCAGCTCCGTATTGTGGCGCTCCATCGGCATAAACTGGATTTTACGTACGTCTTTCACCCCCGGAATACGGCGGATTTCAGCCATCAGCTCACTAAACGTATCAAAATCAATATCTGGGCAATTCAAATAGATAATACCGCTAATATCGATTTCGATACCACGCAAGTCGATGCTTTTAGACGCTAAAATATCGAGCAGTTCTCGGGTCAAGCCGAGTCGATCTTCACATAAGACTTCAAGACGCACTGAAAATATCCCAATTCACGACTGTCAGGAAAAGTTGACAGTAGTTTCTATCATGCTTGGAATGGCGTCAAGCAATCCTATCCATCAAAGTTGATATTCGTTACGGTTTCATCGTAATTGATGCAACTTTCGCCGCCACAGCCTTGCGTATGGTGCCCAATTTAACCTGACGGTCAGGATACCAAGGTAGTGGACGCAATAAGGTCATCGCTTTCAAGCCCAAACGTGCAGTGAGAATACCAACGCCTAGCCCCTGCCCCGCACGAGCAGAAACTTTGCCTGCAAGGTCCATCGACATCAAGTCCATACTAGCATCAATAGCCAGCTCACTGGCACCAGCCGCCGCCATATTGACAAATACCGCTTTTAGTAGCTTGATGCGAGAGGCGTAACCTAGCTCTACCCCATATACTTTGGAGAGGTTGTCGATCATTTTGAAATTTCGCCACGCCACCAGCAACATATCAGCGGCAGCCAGAGGGCTCACCGCGACTAGGGCCGCACACTCGGTTGCGTGCTGCGATACGATTTTCGTTGCCAATTTGTCTTGTTGGCTCACAACCATCGAGTCATACATATCAAGGATTTCAGCATCACTATGAGCTGGGTTAATGCTGTTCTGCCAACGATCAAAGCCCGGGTTCTCTGCCATCACACCACTTTGTTCTGCCACATTTTCGCAAAAGGCTTTCCCTTTCCCCACACTCTCACTATTAACAAGCGCTTCTGCTTCTTCTTGAACACTAAAATGATTTCGTAGTTTGCGCAGTTTCCAAAGCTCTTTACCCATCGCCCCTAAACCAAGCGAAGCGATCGCAGCAATAAACCCCGTCCAGCTTAAAGCCAACCAATCAGAAGTTTGAATTGCGGTTATAACCGAGTCCACCGCTTGCCAGCCAACCAAACCAGCGAAGGTGGCAAATGCGCCAGTCGCGAGCCACTTTCTGCCCGGTTTTGGACGAATGACATGCTCGAGTTGCAATTCCTGTTCGGTCTCCTGGCGCTCTTCTTTAACTTCAACAGGTACGAATGTTTCTTTTTCGCCGAATGTTTGCTGCGCCGTCAACTCCGGTTGATTCGATTGCTGCTCTTTTTCCATTGCCTTTTCAGAGAAAACTTGTTTTTGCTTCAACTCACTCATTTCAATTTATCTCCAATCAGGTAATCCAGTGCTTTGTCTAAGCGTATGTGCTTCACTGGCTCATCATTCGGTGAGGGCATTGGACGGAATGACGTAAAATCAAACCCGTTGTTTTGCCAATAAGCCGCATTTGGTAGCTTTTTCGGTACTTCTCCCGGAAACATCGTCATCGGCTCACCATCCAACGTCGTACCCTGTAACGCCGGAATCGTCTTATCTCCAGAAGAAATAAATCCCGTCGTGGTTGATTGGATAGAAGCGATACTCATGCAACTCATCTCGATATTCTCGTAGGCTGCGGTTTGCCACGCTGGATGCACCATTTGTTGTAGCAAAGACACTAAATTGGGATGCTGATCGGGCGTTATGTGATCCGCTTTTGTGGCAGCAAATAGCACTTTGTCTATTTTTGGCGAGAACAAACGACGTAAAAAGCTACTGCGACCATAACGAAAGCTATGCATGATCTGCTCTAGCGCTTGGCGCATGTCGTAAAACGCTTCATCGCCGGCATTGAGAGGCTGCAAGCAATCCACCAGCACAATCTGTCGATCGAAGGTCGCAAAGTGATGCTTATAAAACGCTTTCACTACTTTCTGTTGGTATTCCTGAAAACGCGCTTCGAGCATCGCAAAGTTGCTGCCCTTAAGCGCCTTGCTTTCCGAATCAGCACGACACGGGAAAAACTGTAGCACTGGCGCGCCTGCGAGCTCACCAGGTAATACGAAGCGGCCAGGCTGTACCCAATGAAGACCTGCGTCTTTACAGGCATGAAGGTACTCGGTGTATGTATGCGCAACTTTCTCGAGTAGTTTCTCGTTCACTTCAGCAGAAAGATCCACCTTTTCTAATTCAGACAGCCAAGCTTTGGCTAAATCGCCACGCTGGCCTTTAAGTGCATCAAACTGAGTTTGCGACCACGTCGCAAAGTCCATGTCCAATAACGGCAGGTCGAGCAGCCACTCTCCTGGATAGTCGATAATATCAACATTTAAAATTGCGGTTTTACTCAACAGCTTTTTCGTGGTTTTATTTGGTTTGTACTTGAGCGCTAAGCGAATCTCACTCACATCCCGTGTTGGTACTGGCCATTGAGGTGGGGTCGCATGGATCTGGCTCATCGCTTCATCGTAAGCAAAACGTGGCACCATCATATTCGATTGAGGCTCACGCTTCGCCCCAATAAGGCGCTTATCTCTAGCCGCAGTCAAAAGAGGCAAATTGTCATGGGTTGCAGTATGAAGAAGCTGATTCACTAATGACGTGATGAATGCCGTCTTACCGGCACGAGAAAGCCCGGTGACGGCAATTCGAACATTGGAGTCCATACCTCTGTTGATAAAGTCATTGACTTCTTTCTTTATTCTTTTCATTGCGCTTCTTTATCTTGCTCCGCTCTAAAACAACGTTATCAGCCACTTCGGGTATTAATCTATGAATACTTACCTTTCAATACTGAACTCTATGAGTCTAACTTTATATACCTTAATAAAAGATGAACAAAACATTCGCTTAAAGCAGGATGAAAAAAGAAAAGCCCCTGAGTGGTTCAGAGGCTTACTTAATCAACACTAAAGCATTAGTGACCCTATTTATGCTGATTACTGTGTTGAACAGAAACCTGCTTTCTTTGAGTCTAGTCGTCTTCGATTAATTTATAGATAACAAATAGAGCGATTTCTAAAATCAGCCACAACACACATGTGATGGTCACGTACTTCTCATCAAAAATGCTGATGCCGTGAAGGATCAAGTCGTAGCCAACAAAGCCACCTACCACTACAGCAAGAATAATTTGTAGAATCTGAATAAAACGAGGCATGCCGTCTCCTAATTATTGTTCGCATAACGTTTGATTGCTATGCCCTGAGGTTTATATCTACATTATATAGACAAAAAGTGCAGTTTTCGCTGCACTTTTGTCAAATGTTTGCTAGGTAAATCAGCACCTTGTCACATTCTCTCTACTGAGACAATGTAAGATTACCGTTTGCCTTATGCTTCCATCTCTTGGATTTTCACTTTCCAAGTGTCAGGACCGATTTGGTGCGCGTTAACGCCATTTGAGTCGACAGCCACTGTTACTGGCATATCTTCAACTTCAAACTCGTAAATCGCTTCCATACCTAAATCTTCAAATGCGACAACGCGAGCTTTCTTGATCGCTTTCGCTACAAGGTACGCCGCGCCACCAACAGCCATTAGGTAAACCGCTTTGTGATTCTTGATAGATTCAACCGTTGCAGGACCACGCTCAGCTTTACCGATCATGCCCATGATGCCTGTTTTTTCTAGCATCATATCGGTGAATTTATCCATACGCGTTGATGTTGTTGGACCAGCAGGACCAACGACTTCATCACCAACTGCATCGACAGGACCTACGTAGTAAATGAACTTACCGTTTAGATCTACACCTTCTGGTAGACCTTCGCCATTATCTAGCATGCCTTGAATACGTTTATGCGCTGCATCACGGCCAGTCAGAATTTTACCTGATAGAAGAACGGTTTCGCCTGTCTTCCACTCTTGTACTTCTTCTTTAGTAATCGTGTCTAAGTTTACGCGACGCGTGTTTTCTCCCGCTTCCCAAGTAATGTCTGGCCAATCTTCTAGTTTAGGTGGCGTGAGCTCTGCTGGGCCGCTGCCATCAAGCGTGAAGTGTACGTGACGAGTCGCCGCACAGTTCGGGATCAAACAAACAGGCTTAGAAGCCGCGTGCGTTGGCGCCGTTTTGATCTTAACGTCGACAACAGTTGTCAAACCACCAAGGCCTTGCGCGCCGATACCAAGTTTGTTCACGCGATTGAAGATATCAAGACGAAGCTCTTCTTCTGCGTTTTGCGGGCCACGGTCAATAAGCTCTTGAATATCGATGTGTTCCATTAGAGATTCTTTTGCCAATACCGCTGCTTTTTCAGCCGTACCGCCGATACCAATGCCAAGCATGCCAGGAGGACACCAGCCCGCGCCCATTGTTGGTAGCGTTTTCTCTACCCATTCTGCAATATCGTCAGATGGGTTTAGCATCACCATCTTAGTTTTGTTTTCACTACCGCCGCCCTTTGCTGCGATCTGAATTTCAACTTTATCGCCCGGAACCATGTTGATGTGTACGACAGCAGGCGTGTTGTCTTTGGTATTAATACGTTTACCGGCAGGATCCATAAGTACTGACGCACGCAACGGGTTGTCTGGGTTCGTATACGCTTGTCGAACACCTTCATCTACCATCTGCTGAACCGTCATGTCGGTTGAGTCCCATTGCACGCCCATACCGATGTTGACGAAACACGTCACGATACCAGTATCCTGACAAATTGGTCGGTGACCTTCTGCTGACATTCGGGAGTTAATTAGGATCTGAGCAATCGCGTCTTTAGCGGCTTGGCTCTCTTCACGGTGGTAGGCTTTTTCAAGAGCTTGAACAAAGTCTAGCGGGTGGTAGTAAGAAATATACTGTAGCGCATCAGCGACACTGCTGATCACATCCTGCTTGCGTATTACCGTCATTACATGCCTCGTTATAGTTATGCTTCCATTATTGGCTTGGCTTCAATCGTGTTTGTTGAGCTTATTGCTCTTTTGAGCTTCGTTTTTTATAAACAATTGTCGAACGGCTGATATCGACACACGAAACGCTGAAGTCGCCTACTTGTAAACCATCTCAAAACCCTATGAATAGAGGGAGTTTGGCTATACAGAGGAATATGATACTCTTGCTGCCCATGACATGCCATGCAGTGAACGATCTCTTTGTCACAAATTACACAAATGAACAACATGGACAATCAATTCATTGATTTTAAAGCGCTGGAATACGCACCAGAGTTTGCTCTTCACCTCTTTTCTCGCATTCAACACCGACCTTGGGCGATGTTGCTGCGTTCTGCATCAGAAACGCATATCGATAGTCGCTTTGATGTGTTGGTTGCCAACCCAATTGCAACGTTAGAAACCACTGCCAAAATTACACAAGTTGAAACGCCATCGAATGCCTATTCAACTCAAGATGACCCATTCGCGCTGCTTCATCAGTTGCAAGAACAGTGGCTTCCTCACGTTGAGTTAAATAAAGAATTGGATTTGCCTTTTGTCGGCGGAGCGCTCGGTTACTTCAGTTACGATTTAGGTCGACGCGTAGAAACGATGCCAGAACTGGCCGAAAAGGATCTCAATACGCCTGATATGGCAGTAGGTCTGTATGAATGGGCCGTCGTTGTTGACCACAAGCTTAAAAAAGCCTGCCTAGTCGGTCAGAATATCGAGCAAGCTTGGCAATGGTTAGACGAGCAAGAAGCTGAGCAAAGCGTAGACTTCGCTCTGTCTGGTGATTGGCAGTCAAACATGACGAAAGAGAGCTACGCTACTCGCTTTGACAAGGTGCAAGAATACTTGTTGAGCGGTGACTGCTATCAGATCAATTTGGCGCAACGCTTTAACGCACCGTATCAAGGCAGTGAGTGGCAAGCGTATCTGAAATTGGAGTCCGCCAACCAAGCGCCATTTTCCGCTTTTATCCGTATGCCAGAGTCTTCGATTTTGAGTATCTCTCCAGAGCGCTTTTTAGAACTCAAAGATCGCGTCATTGAAACGAAACCAATCAAAGGTACTCGACCACGCAGCGAAGATCCAAGGCAAGATAACGCTAATGCCCATGACTTGCAGACAGCGGAAAAAGATCAGGCAGAAAACCTAATGATTGTCGATTTGCTGCGTAATGACATTGGTCGAGTTGCATCACCGGGTAGCGTTCACGTGCCAAAGCTGTTTGATATTGAAAGCTTCCCTGCCGTGCATCATTTGGTGAGCACCATTCGTGCGAATTTGGACGAGCAATATTCTCCTGCAGATTTGCTACGAGCGTGCTTCCCGGGCGGTTCAATTACGGGCGCACCTAAAGTTCGCGCAATGCAGATCATTGAAGAGTTAGAGCCACATCGACGCAGCGCGTATTGCGGCAGTATTGGCTACATTTCTCGCCATGGTCGTATGGATACCAGCATCACCATCCGTACTCTCGTAGCGGAGAATCACAAACTGTACGCTTGGGCTGGCGGCGGCGTCGTTGCAGATAGCGATTGCGCTTCTGAATATCAAGAAACGTTGGATAAGCTCTCAAAGATTTTACCAGCGCTGCAATAGTAGATTTCAACAGCGGACAACGTCGCTTTCATGCTATTGACGAAAACAATCTAAAACGCCTCCAGAACGGATAATGCCGCTCGTTTAACAGCGAGTGGCATATTTCTGTATCTCATCACCCTGCACAGCGACGAAGAAGAAGCGTGATACAGGTTCTTCTATTCAAGCACTTTATGGTCAAATTTGTTTCATTATCCGCTCAGCGTGCTGCTAATAGATTCTTAGTCTCGCCAAGGCTCGCTAGAATGACCTAAAATGATCGGCATTATCTCCAGTATGGAGCGTTTTTTGTGTGTTTTATTTACAGGTACTTTGGCTTTTAGCCGCTGGCTAACAAGAGTCCGTTTTTTTAAGAGGCAGCGTCTACTGCTCAAGCCACTTACACATGATCTGTTCAATATCGGTTGCGGTGTACGGCTTAGTGAGGATGTCGTCCATGCCTGAATCAATACACTTTTGACGCTCTTCGATAGTAGTGCCAGCGGTTAATGCGATAATAGGATGAGTAAAGCCACGCTCTCTCAGATACATCGTCGCCTCATAACCATCCATTTCCGGCATTCGGCAATCCATAAATATTAGTTCGTAATCTTTGTTTTTCACCGCTTCTAAAGCTTCTTTCCCATTGGCTTTTAAATCAGGTGTAATGTCGAGTTTTTTCAGCATTTGAGTAACTATCACTTGGTTCATTCTGATGTCATCAACCACCAATATTGAGCGTCCTGCCAAATCACTTCGCTCTATGGTAGCTAATTCCCCCTCTGCTGCGCCTGGGGCTTGCCCCTCCTTTAGAGGAATAGAGACTTTAAAGGTGGTACCTTTGCGTTCTTCACTTTCAAAGCTAATCTCGCCCTGCATCAAATCCACTAGATTTTTACAAATCGCAAGGCCCAAACCTGAGCCTTCAAAACTGCGCTTCGCCGAGCGATCTACTTGCACAAATGGGTCAAATAATGAGGGCTGCGCTTCTATCGGGATGCCAATACCCGTGTCTTCAACCTCAAAATGCGCAATACCGTTTATCCACTCCACTCGCAGCACCACCCCACCCAAATGAGTAAACTTAATAGCATTTCCCACCAAGTTGACCAAGATCTGTGTAATTCGCTCTAAGTCACCAACTAAAAACTCGGGAATACCGAGCTTTTTATCGATGGAGAAATGAATTCGCTTTTCTGCTGCTTTAGCTGAAAATACGCCCATGATGGCTTTTTCAAGCTCTTCCCAAGCAAAGACCTTATCGATGATTTCCATCATACCGGCATTCATCTTGCTGAAGTCGAGAAGATCGTTAATGATGACCCTCAACAAGTCTCCCGATTGAGTCAAGTTGTTTAGGTAATGGCGTTGCTCTTCACCTAACTGTGTTCGACTTAGTAGTTCAGCACTACCTAACACGCCATTAAGAGGTGTACGCAACTCGTGGTTAATCATGGCGACAAACTCTTTCGTCGCTTTTTCCGATTCCTCTGCCCGCTTTCGCAGCTCCACTTCTCGCTCTAAACTCAAATGCCGGCCAATGACCCCATGAACCAAATCCGATACCAGCTCCATCTGTTTGGAAATAAACGACTGATCGATTTGATCCAACTGAACAGAGAAGATCAACTCCCCTACTGTTTGCTTGTCAATGATGATAGGCAAATGCAAGTTCTCCCCCTGCCAATTGGGGACAGTCTTAATCGTATTCTCATGGCGAAGCTGTAAATGACCAAAATGATGTCGGCGCAAAGAAGAAAGTTTTGTGGAATCAAGATGTAAGTAAGCCGCAGAAATGATTGAGTTCGAAGTGAGCTGCTCAATAAAACTGGCAATCATAGCTTCATCAAAGGTGCTCGACAAAAAAGTTCGACCAAACTTAATCAGCGTCGCGTCAACTTTCTCTTCGAACTCAAACTTGCGTAAATCCTTTTTTGATTTCAACTCAAGCTTTTTCAAAGCAACACTTAGCTGTTGAGTAGATTCATAAAGTTCGAAGCTCTTCTGCTCCAATAACCGCTCAGCTGCTTTTCTTGATTCGATTTCTCGTTTGAGTTTCCTTTCTAGCGAGGAACTTCCTGTCATATCGTTCTTATTGTGCCTCTAACCAAAAGCGAACCTGGCTACCATCTTCTGACTGGTTTTGGTGTTTGATATGAATAACTTCACCAAAGTGCGCTGCGCAACCTTTTATTAGACCTAAACATACGTGAGACATGCACCGCGCACTTCGATAATCAAACACCATGTTTGATTGAGTCTCGCTGATAAAATCAAACTGAGGAGGATTAGCATCTGGGTAGAGCTTTCTGACCTCGACATGAATAAAATCTTCAACATGGCGAACAAATTGAAATGTCGTTTCACACTGCTGCAAACTGGCATGACTAGGAATCGAGCGAAGTAAATTCAAAAAAACGCACTCTCCAAATACTTCTTGCAGTTGTTCAGGCGGAATGCCAGATACTTTGCTGAGATTCACAATCAATTTAACCAAGTCTTTATGATCGTAACTGCCAACTGCCGTATAAATCCCTTCGTCATTAGAAAGGTCGAGCACTTGGTCTAACACATCGAGACCAAACTTCTCTTCCACTAACTCCATGAACTCGGTGAAAATAATCCCTTTCATTAGTCAATACTTGCCCCATAGTGACGTCTTAAAATAAAGAATGGTTTATAACCTTATAAGTTTCAAATTATTATACCCAAGCAGAGTGAGGCACACGACACAAAGCAGGGAAAGAACCAATGGACGTGCTTTGGTATTGCCGCACTAATACTTTAATACCGTACCAACGGCGATAGCACCACGCCTCTTGCGGCCATTGAGTATAATAAATAATGGTTAGGCACAATAAATAAGGATTTGGTTTGGTTATCGACAAAACTCAATTACTGCAAAACTTTCAATTTCGGCTTCCAACGGGTTACCACAAAGAGTCCCTCGCGCGACTGAAATGGATGAAAGGAAAATCACTGCGAGACGCAGCGGTCTTAATTGGTTTTGTAGAACGCCCGGAGGGGCTACAGGTCATTTTGACAAAGCGAGCAGCACACTTGCGTCATCATCCGGGACAAATCAGTTTCCCCGGCGGTAAGTTTGAGCAGGAAGATCATCATCTAATCAATACGGCATTAAGAGAAACCAAAGAAGAGATCGGCATAGAAGATGAACATATTCATGTATTTGGCCAGCTTCCAACATTGCCAACGATTAGTCAGTTTAATGTGACACCGTTTTTGGCCTTTATTTCTCCTGAGTATAAAACGCATATTGACCCAAATGAGGTGGAGTCTGTTTTTGAAGTTCCTGCTAACCACATTCTGAATCCGAAAAAGTTGTACAGCACCAAGTTTGACCTAAAAAACAGCAGTCATCGTGTATTTGCTATCCCATATAGACAGCATTTCATCTGGGGCATGACCGCACAAATCATCGAATCAATGCAAAAACATATCATTTCACATTAAAAACTTCTGATATCGGTATTTTTATGGATGCGATCATCATGCGCATCAATATTAATAAAACGTTGCTTCATAAACATTCATTCACATTAGATTAATTTGCCGTTTTCACCGCAAACGCTTGCGGTGAAATAAATTTATACAAACAGCCCTATCGATAAGTTTTTCTAATTTTACTCATTAGCAGAAATCACGAGTAGCACATCATTTTCGTGATAAAAAGCAGGTTTTTGACATATCATTCAATAAGCGTAAGCAATAAATGATTTAGATCTAATTTTCCTAGTGTAAAATCTTGCAAAATTACTCCCGACTTATTTCCTGTTCCCAAAATGAGTAACTAAAAAATGAATACAACTACTTCTGCGGTTTCTACCGCACAATCGTCTAGTAAGTTTTCTTACAAAGACTTTACCTGGTGTCTGTCCCTTTTTGGTACGGCAGTAGGTGCCGGTGTACTATTCCTTCCTATTAAAGCAGGTGCAGGTGGCTTTTGGCCATTAGTAATCCTAGCCCTAATCGCAGCACCAATGACTTGGTTCGCACACAAATCTTTAGCTCGCTTCGTTCTTTCTGCGAAAAACCCAGAAGCGGACATCACTGACACAGTAGAAGAGCACTTTGGTAAGACTGGCGCAAACCTTATTACGTTCGCTTACTTCTTCGCTATCTACCCAATCGTACTTATCTACGGTGTTGGTATCACAAACACGGTTGACTCTTTCCTAGTTAACCAAATGGGTATGGAATCTATTCCTCGCTGGCTACTTTCTGGTGCACTTATCGCTGCAATGACAGCGGGTGTAGTGTTCGGTAAAGAGCTTATGCTGAAAGCAACTTCAGCGATGGTTTACCCTCTAGTGTTCATCCTACTAGCGCTGTCTGTGTACCTAATTCCTGGTTGGAACACTTCAATGATGGAAGTATCACCTGACTGGGGTGCAATGCCAGCTATCGTATGGCTAGCAATCCCTGTTATCGTGTTCTCTTTCAACCACAGCCCAATCATTTCTCAGTTCTCTAAAGAACAACGTCGTGTATACGGTGATGACGCAGTTAAGAAAACTGACGCTATCACTGGTGGCGCAGCGATGATGCTAATGGGCTTTGTAATGTTCTTCGTTTTCTCTGTTGTACTTTCTCTGTCTCCAGAGCAACTAGCAACAGCACAAGAGCAAAACATCTCTGTTCTTTCTTACCTAGCAAACGTTCATGAGTCTCCACTGATCTCTTACTTAGGTCCACTGGTTGCTTTCGCGGCTATCACTTCTAGCTACTTCGGCCACTTCCTAGGTGCGCATGAAGGTCTAGTTGGTCTAGTGAAATCTCGTTCAAAATCACCAGTAAGCAAGATCGAGAAGATGTCTCTTATCTTCATCGTAATCACAACTTGGATCGTTGCTATCGTTAACCCAAGCATCCTAGGTATGATTGAAACAATGGGCGCACCGATGATTGCGGCAATCCTATTCTTGATGCCTATCTTCGCAATGCAAAAAGTTCCAGCAATGGCTAAGTACAAAACTTCAGCACCTGTGCAAATTTTCACAGCAATCTGTGGTCTTGCTGCCATTAGTTCTGTAATCTACGGCGCTCTTTAATCATCCCAGCCCTAGCACGGTATGATTAATCCAAAAATATAACGATAAAATTAAGCCTCCCAACTCCCCTTGGGAGGCTTTCTTCTGAGGTAATCGATATGATTAGTGTTTTTGATATCTATAAAATCGGTGTTGGACCTTCAAGCTCACACACTGTAGGCCCAATGAAAGCGGGTAAAGAGTTTATTGATGACCTTCGTGCAATGGGAAAACTGCGCGACATCACTAAAATCACCGTTGACGTTTATGGATCACTATCACTGACAGGGAAAGGTCACCACACAGATATTGCTATCATCATGGGTCTTGCAGGCAACACTCCTGAGAAAGTTGATATCGATTCTATCCCGGGCTTTATCGCTCGCGTAGAAGAAACTGAACGCCTTCCTGTTGGCATGCACTGTCACACAGTATCGTTCCCACGTGAAGGTGGAATGAACTTCCACAAAACAAACCTTGAGTTACACGAAAACGGCATGCAAATCCACGCTTGGATTGATGACGAAAAAGCGTACTCAAAAACTTACTACTCCATCGGCGGTGGTTTCATCGTTGATGAAGAAAACTTCGGTAAAGAAGTTGAGAACCCAGTAAAAGTTCCTTACCCGTTTACAACGGCAGAAGAGCTTGTAAAACAATGTCATGAAAGCGGCCTATCTATCAGTGCGCTAACCATGAAAAATGAACATGCGCTTCATTCTGACGAAGAAACTCGTACTTACTTCGCAAACATCTGGCGCACAATGCGCGAATGTATGGATCGCGGTATGAACGAAGAAGGCATTCTACCTGGTCCACTACGCGTACCTCGTCGTGCGGCAGCACTTCGTCAGCAACTGCTTACTTCTGAAAAAACAACGAACGATCCAATGTCTGTTGTTGACTGGGTAAACATGTTTGCTTTTGCAGTAAACGAAGAGAACGCAGCAGGTGGTCGTGTTGTAACTGCGCCGACTAACGGTGCATGTGGCATCATCCCTGCGGTACTGGCTTACTATGACAAGTTTATTCAAACCGTAACTGAGAAAGACTACATCCGTTACTTCGCAGCTTCTGGTGCAATTGGCGGCCTTTACAAGCGTAACGCGTCTATCTCTGGTGCAGAAGTTGGCTGTCAGGGCGAAGTTGGCGTGGCATGTTCTATGGCAGCAGCTGGCCTTGCTGAGCTTATGGGTGGTAGCCCAGAGCAAGTATGTATGGCGGCAGAAATCGCGATGGAGCACAACCTAGGTCTAACTTGTGACCCGGTTGCAGGTCAGGTTCAGGTTCCATGTATCGAGCGTAATGGTATTGCAGCTGTAAAAGCAATCAACTCAACTCGTATGGCACTGCGTCGTTCTTCTGCTCCTACTGTTTCTCTAGATAAAGTTATCGAAACCATGCTAGAGACAGGTAAAGACATGAACGCGAAATACCGTGAGACTTCTCAAGGCGGCCTAGCAGTAAAAGTTATCTGTTAATAAGCCTTGCTGAATATCGACGAAACCCGAGCCGCTGCTCGGGTTTTTTATACTTCATTAACCATGAATAATGGGTTGCTACGCCCAGCATAAAAAAACCTAAAACCTTGAATATATCCAATTATTATGGATATCCCCGTAAAAAATCACATCCCTCTCCTAGCTTTATTGATAACGTAGCCAAAAATTAAACTTGGAGCACACCAACACATGATTAGGTTTGAAATTGGAAACCAAATCTGCGTTTGCTTGTCCGAAAACGAAATATCTTTAGAGCTCAATCAATCACTCCACCACTCCATTCCTGTCAACCCAAATGAGTACGCCATTCTGTCAACCATCGCCAAATACGGCAGCTTAAATACGCCAATTAGCCAGCGATTGATAGAAAGCAAAATCACTCAACAATACAAAATGACACTGCCTGAAAATGGCTTTAAAAACGCGGTGGCCGCTCTAAGAAAGAAATTTCGCAAGCTCACGGAAGAACACGTAACCACAAAAAAAAATATTATCGAAAATATTCACCGGACCGGATACTTCATCCCTTTTACTATGCAAAACAACCATCAGAATGGCATCGACCATCAACACAAGATCAATCAATACACAACAAACAGCCTTGGCAAAGCCCTTCGTATTTGTCTGCGTAATAAAAAGATCTATTCAGATACACTGTGGGTCGTGTTGCTCACAGCGATCATTTTCTTTGCCATCTGTTACTACGCGATAAACAGCATTGTGAAACATAATTATCTGGATAACGCCTTCGAAATTGCAGAGAATCTTTCCCAAAAGAGCTGCTTTGCTGATGAAAGAGAATTGAAGTCGCTCTTTGATAATGTAAAGCTGGTCGAATCGAGCATGATGCTAGACCGTTTCAATATCCGGTGTTTAGTCACCCCCGAAACCGTTGTCCCTGTCAGCAAAAAAGCATTTGAAGAGTGGAGTAATAATAGCAATTATACGACCCAATCATTTGACTTGAATAACGCGACCGTTTTGGTTCGTGTCAAAAACATTAACTTATCCGACAACGTTGAAAATCATATTTCGCGTTTTTTTCTTTCCGGCATGAAGCTATCAACCAATACAGGGACCTCTTTAGAAATTGGTAACACCAATGAACGCTTTTTCAACTATCACGTGAAGAACAGCGGCTATAAAGAGGTGTATTACATCTCTGGCCCGTTTCAAAGCATCATTTTATTAAGCTTGCTGTTTCTCATAATACTGCGTCATCGCTCCCTACAAGCCTTTATGACTTATTTGTGTGCAATTCGACAATTTAAAATCAAACTGGAGCCGATTTATGACACTTCAGCGCAAAAGATTGTGCATTACGAAGCGCTCTCGCGGTTTAAGGTAAAAAATACGCAACGGTTTATTGAAACACTGATCCGCAATGGACTGCTTCTTACTCATACCTTACTGGTGATAGAGTCCATCTATACTAAGCACAAAGCGCTGCCTATTCCTATCAGCATCAATATTTGTCCTTCTTTGCTGCGAGGACGCAACTTTTCAATCCTACACAGAGAACTATCTAACCGAGATTGTCGTTTGCTGACGATTGAAATCACGGAAAATGCATCGATGTACTATACCTCCGAGATTTATGGCAATGTCGCGAAACTAAAAGCACTGGATTGTAAAATCAGTATCGATGATTTTGGCACCGGCAACAACAACGTGTCGCTCATCAGTAAAATCAATCCAGATTATTTGAAAATAGATCGGGAGTTTGTGATTGGTTTAAAGTCGGACGATAAGAAAGTGGAAACGTTGCGTCAGTTAATCGCCATGGGAAATACGTATCGGTGTACCGTCATTGTTGAAGGCGTAGAAACCGCCGATAGCGCTCACTTACTCACAACATTAGGTGCCTATATTCACCAAGGTTATTATTATCCTCTGCATTTCTAGCTTTTCTTAACCTCGTGAGTTACTTAAACTAGAGGGAATACTCTATTAAAGTTCGTGGCGGCATGAGGATATGCCGCCAATTTGTGGTTGAACGATGATTGCTATTAAACCCACCAAACTGAAAGATTTTTCGAGTTTGATGCAATTGGATGTGCAGGAAGAGCAGAAAGGATTTTCTACGCCGTTTGAAGTGGCTTATCAAAAACGCAATAAGTCTGAAGCGTTCTTTACGATTTATTCTGACGATCTATTAGTTGGCTATCTTGTTATCGATAAAGGCTTCTCCCAACATGCGCCCTTTGCCAAAAGGCACGAACTGGGGCTCAAGTACTTGATGGTTGATCGACGCTTCCAACGCCAAGGGGTTGGGAGTGAAGCGTTACGTAAACTGTTCGTTTATGCGTATACCATTGACCCCGAAAGCACCTCTCTTTGCGTCACTGTGCCACAGAGTCAGCAATACGCTATCAGTTTTCTTGATGCGTGTGGATTCATCAATACAGAGAAAACTACGTTTGGTGAGAACGAAAAAGAGTGGATTTTACGTCATCCACTGAGCTAGCAAGAAAATTATAAAAAATAGGGAATATCCAGATACAACAAAGGCAAGCTCATGGCTTGCCTTTGTCTTCAATGCTCAATAAAAAGTGACTTATTCACCTTTGTAAATACAACCGGCTGTGCACGTTTCTTTGATTTCTACTTTGCTTAGCAACGGTAAACTTGGCTTAAGCTGTTGCCAAATCCATTTTGCTAGCACTTCGCTCGTCGGATTCTCCAACCCTTCAATGTCGTTCAGGTAATAATGGTCTAAACGATTGTAAATTGGTTTGAATGCCGCTTTGATTTCAGCGAAATCCACTACCCAACCAGTATGCGGGTCTACCTCACCTTCTACATAAAGACGAACTAAGAAAGAGTGTCCATGCAAACGACCACACTTATGGCCTTCAGGTACATGTGGCAAGTGATGTGCCGCTTCGAACATAAACTCTTTGTACAATTCTGTTTTCATCTTGATTCTCAGGCTTTAAAAAGACACGCAATACTAAGGAATTCACTGCCAACAGACAAGTGCTACTCAATACAAGCGTAGCAAAACGCCGTTTGTTCTCAGCGAAAATAATTAAACCTTTGTCCTGAACGTCGTATTTCTGTCATGCGCCAAACATTTGATTACACAGCACTCACATCACAATTACATATCCCCAACATGAGTGGGGTCACAATCATTCATTTCGTTGTTCGCAGTGCGCATTTGTGCACATTAAGATTGTGCAGTTCGTTCCAATTACACTTATAAATTTATGCGCTCAACTATCACTTTTAAGCTCTTGCTCGCGTTAATTGCCGTCTTCAGCTGTGTTCTGGCAGCCTCTACGGCTTATCAATACCATCAACAAAAAACCTTAATCAATGATGTTCTCAGTGAACAGCTTCATGATAAGGCTAGTAATTACTTCGATAGCCTAAACATGATGATGCTAACAGGCACCATGTCGCAAAAAGAAACTTTGCGAAAAAAAGCACTCGCTCAAGAAGGGATTGAAGAAGTTCGCGTGTTGCGGGCCGATACCGTAACCAAGCTTTACGGACCAGGACAAGCAAACCAACAACCGGTCGATGATATTGACCAACGAGCTTTAAATGGCGAACTGGTCATTGAGCCAATTTCAGCCAATTGGGGGAACGGACTGGTTGTCGCGCTACCAATGAAATCAAGCGAAAATTATCGTGGCACCAACTGCGTTTCTTGCCATGTAGCACCAGAAGGCGAAGTATTGGGCGCGATTCGTTTGGAATACAACATGAACCACGTCAATTCAATGATCAATAAACAGGCAATGTTTGCGATGGGAATAATGGCCGTTATCGCGTTTGTTGGTTTTATTATAACGATGAGTTTGATTCGTAAGATCATTGTTCGCCCAATACAAAAAACGTCTCAATTCATGGCGAATGTGAGCCATAGTAAAGATCTATCTCAACGACTTGTTCATCACCAAAAAGATGAGGTAGGCCAACTTTCTACCGCGATTAATTCGTTTATGGATACGGTATCCGAGAGTTTAGAGCGTGTACAAGACACCTCCCATTCTCTTGCCAATTCAGCCAGTCAGTTAACGGATGTTGCACAATCAACAGACAAAGCGGCCAATAATCAACAATTGGAAACCAGTGACGTACAAAGCAACATCACCGACATGTTGCAACAACAAACCGCCGTTGAAGACTCGACCAATAACGCCACAGCTCTAGTCAACCACACCGTTGAAGTTGCCACTCACAGCGCAAGCCAAGCACACAGCGTGAGCGAAGACATCAAACACTTGGTGAGCAATATTGACGGCGTGCGGGAGAAAATCAGTTCGTTAAACCAAAGAACCGAGGAAGTGTCGTCCATTCTTGGGGTCATTAAAGGCATTGCAGAACAAACCAACCTGCTCGCGTTGAATGCTGCAATTGAAGCCGCCCGAGCCGGAGAACAAGGACGTGGTTTTGCCGTCGTCGCGGAGGAAGTGCGTAACCTAGCTTCTCGGACCGCCGAAGCCACGGGCAACATTGAGCATATCATTTCTCAATTCCAGCAAGGGAGTGAAGAGTCCTTAGCCTCTGTGGATACTGTCTGCCAATTTGCTCACCAACGTTCAGTCGATGTCGAGACACTTTCAGTCACGATGCATAACGTTGTCGATGAAATGCATCAAGTTCTGAAACATGCGGAAAACATTCAAAGCCAGACGCAAACCACATCCGACGTCAGTCAGCGTATTCTATCCAAAATTGATGTGATCACACTGCATGCTGACGACACATCGCAATCAGCATCGCACACGCGTGATATTAGTGTTGATTTAGAGCATCTATCCGAACGTTTAGAGCAATTACTTAACCAATTCACACTTTCAGAGCATCAAAGAGTGAATAAATAGAGAGATTCTCCCCATCAAAATGAATATAAAGGTTGATGCGAGCGAATTGACAGGTAATATGTCTCGTTGAATCTGTAAAATGCTACCCAACTCAGCACTTAGCTTGTTTTTTGAACAAAAATGTTATTAGACAAGTACTTTAATAAGTGTTGGGTTGAATTTTTACCTCAATGGAGAATATTGAAAACATGACTTACGCGCCTGTATCAGACGTATTGAAAGGTCAGCTAGCAGTAGACAGCGAAGTGACTGTTCGTGGCTGGATCCGTTCACGTCGTGATTCCAAAGCTGGAATCTCTTTCCTTGCCATATATGACGGCTCTTGTTTCGACCCGATTCAGGCCGTGGTCCCAAATAATCTTAATAATTACGAAGACGAAGTACTAAAGCTAACGACTGGCTGCTCTGTTGAAGTAACTGGTAAGATTGTTGAATCTCCTGCAAAGGGCCAAGACTTCGAACTTGCTGCCACTGGCGTTAAAGTGGTTGGTTGGGTTGAAGACGCAGAAACTTACCCGATGGCAAAAACTCGTCACTCTATTGAGTACCTACGTGAAGTTGCGCACCTACGTCCGCGCACAAACGTAATCGGTGCGGTAGCACGTGTACGTAACTGCCTATCTCAAGCGATCCACCGCTTCTACCACGAGCAAGGTTACTTCTGGGTATCTGCGCCGTTGATCACTGCCTCAGATGCTGAAGGCGCTGGTGAAATGTTCCGTGTATCTACGCTAGATATGGAAAACCTGCCTCGTACAGACGCTGGCAAAGTAGACTACAACGAAGACTTCTTCGGTAAAGAAACTTTCCTTACGGTATCTGGTCAGCTAAACGCGGAAGCTTACGCTTGTGCACTAAGCAAGGTTTACACTTTCGGCCCTACTTTCCGTGCTGAAAACTCAAACACAAGCCGCCACCTAGCAGAGTTCTGGATGGTTGAGCCTGAAGTTGCGTTTGCAGAACTGGACGACGTTGCGAAACTGGCTGAAGACATGCTTAAGTACGTATTCAAAGCAGTACTTGAAGAGCGTCGCGATGACCTTGAGTTCTTTGCTCAGCGCATCGACAAAGAAGCCGTTAGCCGTCTAGAGAACTTTGTTTCTTCTGACTTCGCACAAGTTGACTACACTGACGCGATCCAAATCCTGTTGGATTCTGGCCGTGAGTTCGAATTCCCAGTTGAGTGGGGTATCGATATGTCATCTGAGCACGAGCGTTTCCTAGCGGAAGAGCACTTCAAAGCGCCGGTAATCGTTAAGAACTACCCGAAAGACATCAAAGCATTCTACATGCGTATGAACGATGATGGTAAGACGGTAGCGGCAATGGACGTTCTAGCACCTGGCATCGGTGAAATCATCGGTGGTTCTCAGCGTGAAGAGCGTCTAGACGTACTTGATGCACGTATGCGCGAAATGGGTATCGACCCTGAGCACATGAGCTGGTACCGCGACTTGCGTCGTTACGGCACAGTGCCACACGCAGGCTTTGGTCTAGGCTTTGAGCGTCTAGTATCTTACGTAACAGGCATGGGCAACGTTCGTGACGTGATTCCATTCCCACGTACGCCTCGCTCTGCGAACTTCTAATCACTTTTTAGTGAGACAGAATTAGAAAAGACCTCCCTAGTGGAGGTCTTTTATTTTGTGCTCAACCGTCAATACCATCTGCTAAGTAACTCAAGCTTGAGTTAGTCTTCTTCCTTGTCTCTGTCCGCTTTTTCAGCATACTTTACGCCCACAATACATAAGCCAAACATTACGAAAGGGATCACGGCCGCGGTGTACTCTGTCCATGCCATATGAGAGAAAGACTTCGCCAAAATGAGATGCGCAAATACCAGTAAAAACGCACTAAAAATAGCAACGGCGATTAACCTTAACTCATGTTTAACCAACTGCTTTTTCATCTTAAATCCTGCTTAATCGTCCAAGGTCTGTCGACCTGAATAATGATTGAAGCATAATTTTCAAAAATGGCGCTGATACAGTTGGAGCAAAAAAACACTAAGCAGTTTAATGAGTTTCAATTCTGAGTAATTCGCGAAGCAAATCACCTAACCTTTTGATAGCACGTTCTAAACTCGTTTCTAAAGGAAGCGATGTATTCAGTCTTAAATAGTTTTCGTATTGATCACTTATCGAAAAGAGTTTGCCATAAGCGACAGTAACCTGCTCAGACAATAGTGCTTGATATACCGCTTTACTTGATATTCCATCTGGCAATTTCAGCCAAAGAAAGTAACCACCATCAGGACGTTGATAGGTAACCTCTTTAGGTATGTGCTTTGCAAGTAAATCCACGAAGTCAGCTTGACGTTGTTGCAGTGTCTTACGCAGCTTTCTCAGGTGGTTGTCGTAACTGTCGTTTTGTAAGTAATGTGCAACCCCCTGCTGAATAGGGGCACTCCCAGACAATGTCGATATTAACTGGAGCTTTTGAATAGTCTCGTTAAAACGCTTATTCACCACCCAACCCAAGCGATATCCAGGGCATAAACTCTTAGAAAAAGAACCACAATGAAGGACACGCTCTTGCTCATCAAAGGTCTTCAATGAGTTCGGCCTTTTGTCAGAAAAATACAGCTCAGAGTACACATCGTCTTCGATGAGATACACATCATATCGATTGGCTAACTCAACAATGTATCGTTTGTGTTCATCAGACAAAGAAGCTCCGGTTGGATTATGAAAGTTCGTCATTAACCAACAAGCCCGAACGTCTTCATTGGCAAAGGCTGCTTCGATTTGCTCAAGCGAATGCCCACTCTCATCATCGACACTGATTTCTATAGCCTTGAGCCCCAACCGTTCTACTGCTTGAAGTGCGCCATAAAACGTTGGGGATTCGACAACGACGGTATCACCTGGTCGGGTGACCGCTTGCAAACTCAAGTTTAATGCTTCTAGCGCACCGGAAGTAATAACCACATCATCATGGGTTAGTGATATCCCATGATGAATATACCTCTGAGCGACGAGTCGCCTTAACGACTCAGCACCAGGAGGTAGGTTGTCTAGCAACTTATCCGGCCCCATTTTTCGTCCCGAGCTGGCCAAATTACGGTTAAGCGACTCCAAAGGAAACAAACACGGATCCGGAAACGCCGAGCCTAAATGAACAACATCCGATGTTGCTTGGTGCTTCAAAAACGAATACAACTCATCATTCAACTTAGTGCATGGCGTATTGTTGCTTTTAATTCCATTCGTATTGGTGAGACGTTCAAGATCGGCAGTCACATAGTAACCAGATTGAGGCTTTGCTATCACCCAACCTTGCGCCTCTAGCAATTGATAGGCTTGTAATACCGTACCTGCACTTACGGAATGATTGCGGCTGGTGACGCGTATTGAAGGCAGCTTCTCCCCTGCTCTCCAAGTATCTTGCTGAATTTGTGCCTTAAACAATTCGGCCAATTGACGGTATCGATTCATGTATCCCTCATTTCACTTGCAGCCGCACCATAGCATACTTCGCGCCAGCATTCTGATATGGCAGTAGTCAATTTAGCAACGTAATTTATCAAGCTTGTTAATAGCAATTTCGACGACGAAGTGAGAATTTATGTTCCATACTTTTACTGATACGTCCGAGTGGTCTTAAATCTTTGCCTTGTCCGAAAAGCAAGGCATTCCACAGAGCTGAGAGTGTTAAGTCCACTTAGACATCTATCTTTTAAGCCGGGAGGAAGCGATGAAAGTATTTACAATGGACGATCTCTCTTATCGCGGGAAACATAAAGGTGTACATAGCTGGGATCATCCTGGCGGCACAACCCCTTATTACTGGCATCCTGATTGGTTGCATATCGCTGAAGATGCTTTGGGTGAGCACAAAAAGGCTGACCTTGAAGTCCCTGACGGAGAGGCCGCAACAGAAGAGCATGCAAAAGCGGCGATTCTCAAACACTTGAATGACGAGTAGTTTAGGCTCTATCACCGTTCAAGAATAGCGTTAGGTAGGCGAATCCATCGTCGTATGCTTTAAACGCAGATAAAGCCAAAACCTGCCAAATAATAAATTCTTCTGAATGAGAAGTACGCATCGTCTGTAGCTATCGAATGACAAAATAAGTCGATAGTTATCACATTAATTTTCATTACATCTGTTACATTTAGATAGTAATGGTGATGCACACCTCAACTCATGGATTATGAGAGAAAACAATAATGGCGAAATACAACGAAGAAGACATTAAATACAAAGGTGAATCCAACGGCGTACATTCTTGGAGTTCACCTTCCGGCCAACCTTATTACTGGCACCCAGATTGGCTACACGTAGCGGAAGATGCGACGGGTACACACCCGAAACAAAAGCTCGACGTCGAAAAAGCGGAAGTCCCAACAGAGAAGCACGCGTTAAAAGCAATCTTAAAGCATATGAACGACTGGGCGACTGAGAAACTTTCTTCTAATCCAGACATCGAAACCAATGCGGTTGAGTCTGAAATCGATCTGAAGAAATAACATCAATCGGCCTCTATACGTCTTACAAGCAAACGCTCCACCTTTAGTGGGGCGTTTTTGTCTCAACTAGTAATCGCCACTCCACGTAAATCACTAACGCAAAGCACTAAAGTCAAACGATTGGCACGTGAACAAAACTTCATCAACCATGGTATAAATCCCCTTCAAACTCTGTGCCTACCAAACGTTTTCATGGCAAAAACTTTAGTTATGTTAGAATTCTGTTTCAAATCGCAACTTTTTTAGGTTTTCTTTTCAGTAACGGTTGTAACCAATATTGCTGAAAGGTATAAATGTTAGCACACCCCTTCGATTAACATGGATGAAGATTATGTTTGAAAAAGTAGTTGCCGCTCCGGCTGACCCTATTCTTGGCCTTACTGAAGAGTTTAAAAAAGATACTCGCGCAGACAAAATTAACCTTGGCGTAGGTATTTACAAAAACGAGCAAGGCGAAACCCCCGTTCTTGCAACAGTAAAGAAAGCTGAAGCAGCGCTTGTTGAAACTGAAAAAACCAAATCTTACCTAACTATCGAAGGCACAGCTGAGTACGGCATTGCAGTACAAAAACTGCTTTTCGGCTCTGATGCAGAAATTGTAAACGAAAAACGCGCTAAAACAGCTCAAGCTCCCGGTGGTACTGGTGCATTACGTGTTGCTGGTGAGTTCATTAAACGCCAACTTGGCGATGTAAAAATCTGGATCAGCAACCCTACTTGGGCAAACCACAACGGCGTATTTACTGCCGCTGGTATCGAAACGGCACAATACAGCTACTACAACGCAGAAACAAAAGACAAAGACTTCGATGCAATGCTAAACGATCTGCAATCTGCATCTGAAGGTGACATCGTGCTTCTACACGGCTGCTGCCACAACCCTACTGGTATCGATCCAACTGCTGAAGAATGGGAAACATTGGCGAAACTTGTCGCAGAGAAGAAATTGCTTCCTCTATTTGACTTCGCATACCAAGGCTTTGCTAAAGGCGTGGAAGAGGATGCGGCGGGTCTTCGTACTTTTGCTAAGTACAACAAAGAAATCCTAGTCGCGAGCTCGTTCTCGAAAAACTTTGGCCTTTACAACGAACGCGTTGGTGCCTTCACGTTAGTAGCGGAATCAGAAGAAGTCGCAACAACCGCATTTTCGCAAGTTAAAGCCATTATTCGCTCTATCTACTCTAACCCACCTGCGCACGGCAGCGCTGTCGTGACTCACATTCTTGGCAACGCCGAAATGCGTGCGGAATGGGAAGCTGAAGTAGCAGAAATGCGTGACCGTATCCAAGAGATGCGTGAACTATTTGTAGCGACACTAAAATCAGAAGGTGTGGACGCAGACTTTAGCTTCATCGAACGTCAAAATGGTATGTTCTCTTTCTCTGGCCTATCTAAAGAGCAAGTAAACCGTCTGAAAGAAGAGTTCGGTATTTACATCGTCGGTTCAGGCCGAATCAGTGTTGCTGGTATGACGAAGTCAAATATGGGTCCTCTATGTAAAGGCATTGCAGCGGTTTTATAATCGATAGTCGCATACTTTATTAAAAGGAAAGGTCAGCATAAGCTGACCTTTTTTATTTATTGCCAATAAATGAACCAGTCCGCTAGTAGACAAACTTCAAACTCAGCCCCACTTCATTGACATAATCAGAGCTCTCACCGCTGTAATCGGTATCTCTAAACTGATAAAAAAGACCAGTACCAATAACATCATGCCATTGGTAGTTAAAACCTATCTTAAAATTGTTCTCATCTACGATATCACTGCGGTTAACTTCCACCTCGGCCGTCGCAATAAGTTTTTCACTGAATAAGTAATTCACCCCAACGGTGACGGCTTGAAGCAGTTCACTATCTGAAGATAACGTATTATCCGTTTTATCGTCCGTCGCTTTCGCTTTGATTGCACCTATTCCATATTTACCGTAGATATCGATTTGATCCGTAATCCCATAACGATAACCACCACCAAACAACAAACGGTCAATGCGAAGAGTAAAGTCGTCCGGATGGAAAAACTGCGCCGAGTAATCGACATTAAACAACCAGTTCTCAGTAAATAAGTAATTACCACCGAGTCCAATTGTGGTCGCGTTCGAATTATCTAACCACTCTTCATTTGTGGTTCCGGCACCCACATCCAAGTGAATGTGTTCATACCCAAATTTTTCTGCTTGGTCCATGACCGCCGCGCTAGTTACTGCTGGCAAAGCAGCTAAAGACGCAAGCAATAAACTTCTCACCATTCGACTTCCTTTCATGAGAATTATTTAAACACTGCCCCCAAATCACCTTGAGTGGCTTAGTTCAACAAAAATAACTTAGTTTACAGACGCGGTAACGATTTGAAATCTGCTATGCCTCTAAATCAAGCATTGGCCCAAAATATATCGACCACGTCCGCTCACCTTTTAAGTGACTATATAGTAGTAGAAATGCCGATTCCTTATCGTGCGATATGTCAGAATCTTATGACTGAGTACGAAAATCACGGTTCAGATAAGACTCTGTTTTAAAACTAAGTTAAGATTACTTTATTATTTGCGAACTAAAAGGCACCTTCGATGGATGCAGAACTTCTCGAGATTTATAACTTTCTCGCCAAGTACCCCCCGTTCAATGAACTCCCTGAAGAAACACTAAACAAGGTGACAGAGAGCGTCGAGATCTCGTACTACCGAGAAGATACCCCAATCATCCATTTTGGAGACTATATCCAAGATCTCTACGTGGTGCGAAGCGGTGTCGTAGAAGTTTATCGACGTAAAGGAGAGCTTTATAACCGTCTTGATGAAGGTGACCTCTTTGGTCAAATGGGAATGCTAACCAACAACAAAGTACGCTTTCCAGTAAAAGCCATTGAAGATACTCTGCTCTATTGTATTCCTGGTGACGTTTTCCAAGAGATATACGACAACTTTGATTCCTTTGCAGACTTTGTCGAAGTGGAAAATAGTGCTCGTTTACGCCAAGCCATTTCAGAAAACAAAGATGCCAATGACCTGACGACATCGAAAGTGAAAACCTTGCTGACTGGCGATGCTCATACGATTGATCGTGGTCAAACAATCCAGCAAGCCGCGCAGCAGATGGCGAATGACAACGTATCTGCTCTACTTATCGTCGATCCAGATTTCGTTCGTGACGAAGATGACCCACAGTCTCCGGTACTTGGTATTATTACTGACCGTGACTTGTGTACCCGTGTGTTAGCCGAAGGCTTGTCTCCACAGGACGATGTATCAAGTGTGATGACCACTGAAGTCATGTCTCTTGATCACAATGCCTACATCTATGAAGCAATGTTAACCATGCTGCGTTACAACGTGCACCATCTGCCTGTGGTTAAAAACCAATTGCCTATTGGTATTATCGAAACAACCGACATTGTTCGTTATGAATCACAAAACTCGCTCTTATTGGTGAGTAGCATTTTCCAACAACAGACTATCGAAGATTTGGCAGTTGTTGCTGAAGAAGTAAAAAGCAGCTTTGTACGCCTGGTCAACGAAGATGCCAACTCACACATGGTGGGCAGTGCGATGTCCGTGATTGGTCGAAGCTTCAAACAGCGTCTGTTAGAAATGGCTGAAGAAGAGCTTGGCCCACCACCAATTCCTTATTGTTTCCTTGCACTTGGCTCAATGGGACGTGATGAGCAACTGTTGGTGACTGACCAAGATAACGCCATCATTCTAGATGAGACCTACCAAGAAGAGAAACATGGTAAGTACTTCGAAGCTTTAGCAAAATACGTCAGTGATGGATTAGATGCCTGTGGCTACAAGTATTGTACGGGCGATATTATGGCAACCAACCCATTATGGCGCATGACTCGTTCAGAGTGGGAAGAGTGCTTCGCTGACTGGATTGATAACCCGAACCCGAAAGCGCTACTCAACGCGTCCATCTTTTTCGATTTGGATGGCGTTTACGGTCGCTTAAAATGGGCAGAACAATTAACCAGCTTTATTGTTCGTCGTGCGCGTAAAAACAATCGCTTCTTAGCCTGTCTGGCTCGCAACGCACTTAACCGAACGCCGCCACTTGGCTTCTTTAAAGACTTTGTGATGGAGAAAGATGGCAGACACAACAACTCCATCAACCTCAAACGTCGTGGTACGGCTCCTCTGGTCGACTTAATTCGCGTTCACTCTCTGGCGGTTGGCTCACGCGCACAGAATTCGTTTGAGCGTCTCGACGACATCATTGATGCTGGCATTTTGCCAAAAGGTCGTGCACAAGACTTAAAAGACGCACTAGAGTTTATTTCCATGGTGCGTATTCGTCACCAAGCGACGGACGTGGAATTAGGCATTGACCCAGATAACAATATCGAACCAGAAAATCTCTCTGAATTTGAACGTCGCAACCTAAAAGATGCTTTCCAAATCCTAAGCAATGGGCAGAACTTCCTTAAGTTCCGCTACCAAGCGAATAAGAGCTTTAAGTGAGGTTGAACATGATCAAAAAGCTCTTTCAGAAGCCAACCATTCAGTGGCCAACGAAATTTGAACAAAAGTTGGAGATGGCTAAAGATGAGAATTTAATTGCGTTTTATAGCAATAAACCACCTGCACCAGAGACCCCCCTGTCTGAGGTGGAGTTCGTCGCGCTAGATTTCGAAACGACGGGGTTGAACCCCGAAAAACATGACATCATTACCATTGGTTTAGTGCCGTTTAACTTGAAGCGGATTTTTTTGCGCAATTCGCGTCATTGGAAAGTTCGCCCGCAGCGAGCACTCGATGAAGACTCAGTAATCATACATGGTATTACTCACAGTGAATTGATCGATGCACCTGACTTGGGTGACATCTTAAGCGAGCTACTACCATGCTTAAGCGGAAAAATCATTGTTGTGCATTATCGTCGTATCGAGAGAGAATTTCTGGATAAAGCACTCAAAAGCCGTTTAGGGGAAGGAATTGAATTTCCAGTGATAGATACGCTGCATCTTGAAGAAACCATTCAACAGAAACGCTCTGGCTCACTCTGGGAGCGTTTAAAAGGGAAAAAGCCAGAATCGGTTCGGCTAGCGCAATCTCGACGCCGTTATGGTCTGCCAGACTATACCCCTCACCATGCATTAACCGATGCAATTGCTACGGCAGAACTGCTACAAGCGCAAATCGCCCATCATTATAGCGAAGAGCAACCGATCAGTGAGTTCTGGCTATAACGTCTTTCTAGCTTAATAAGCGATCAAAAAAGGAGCCAAATGGCTCCTTTTTATTTAGGTCGGTACCCGATTACAGCTTAAAGCGTTGAATCTCTTGCTCTAATTCGTGTGAAAGCTCAGATAGGTGGGCAGCTTGTTCTGCTGCTTGATGAGCTTCTACCGACAGCTCGTTAGAAACGTCACGAATGCCTTCAGTATTACGCGTGATCTCGGTTGTTACCGATGCTTGCTCTTCTGCCGCCGATGCAATCTGCGTTGCCATGTCACTGATGCGCTCAACAGCAGTATGGATTTGCGTCAAGCTCGCTGCTGCCGCGTTTGCATCATCAACACTGGTGTCAGCCAGACGACGGCTATCACCCATGATGCCAACCGCTTTCGCTGTTGTGCCCTGTAGCATCTCGATAGTTTCTTGAATCTCTTGCGTTGAAGCATGAGTACGTTGGCTCAATACGCGAACTTCATCCGCAACCACAGCAAAGCCACGACCTTGTTCACCTGCACGTGCCGCTTCAATTGCCGCGTTAAGTGCAAGTAGATTAGTTTGCTCAGCAATACCTTGAATCGTTGATAGAATCGTATTGATGCTATTTCCGTGTGCTTCTAGCTCTTGAATCACATCAGTGGCGACTTGAACTTCTTGCGCCAAGTTCTGGATAGAACCTTGCGTCTGAGTCACTTGGCTAGAACCGTGTGAACAAGCTTGAACCGCTTCCTCTGAGTTACTTGCCGTGCTATCTGCATTACCTGCAATTTCTTGTGTCGCTGCTGCCATTTCGTTCACAGCCGTCGCCACCATGTTGATCTCATCTTGCTGGTAAGAGATACGCTGACTACGCTCTTCAGCTTGCTGTGCCGTCGTGCGTGCTTGCTCTGAAAGCGCAGATGATACGTGGCTAAGCTTGGTCACCATCGTGTGCATGTTGCCAACAAAGCGGTTGAAGTTTTCAGCCAGTTTACCGACTTCATCATCACTGCGTGGTTCTAGTCGTTGCGTTAAGTCACCTTCACCAGATGCAATTTCCTCAAGTGCATTTGATACGCGGCTCAAGTCACGGAACAAGAAACCAACCAACCAAGATACCGCAAGAATAACCACAATGGTGATCATCACTGCAGTGATCAATAGGTCACGTAACAATACCGCATGCCCAGCTTCTTCCGTTGCGCGATCCATTTCAATCGCGAACATCCAATGCGTGCCAGGTACTTTATTAAAGTAGTAAAGCTTCTCTTTGCCTTTGATTACCGTATCTTCGATACGACCTTCATCTGCAGCGCGCTCGATTGCATCTTCTGAAAAGTCTTTTAGAACACTGGTGATAGGCTTAAGCGTTAAGCTTTTATCTGGATGCGCTAGGAACGTACCTTCGTTCATATCGATTAACATCGCATGCGCATTTTCACCTGCATCTAGGTTAATCACGTCGCTGATAAGCTGATCGATCAGTACATCTGCACCAACAACACCAACAAACTGACCATTTTTCATTACTGGCTCAGCAATGGTTACAAGCAGCGCGTTAGTGATTGCATCTTGATATGCAGCTGTGATGATCTGCTTACCTGCGGCGTTAGCATCTTTGTACCAAGGACGAGTACGAGGGTCGTAATCAGCACGGTTACGCTCAGGGTGAGAGCGATACATATCACCGTTTGGTGTACCAAGGAAGATGTCATCAAAGCCACCAGCCTTGCGAGCTTGTTGTAGGAAAGGGACAACGTCTTGCTCTGTCGAGTAGTCGTTGAATGCGGTAGCAATATCTTTACGGATATTGACCCAATCAGAAATTCCTTCTGACGCAGTAGTACTTAGACTTTGCGCACGTGAATAGACACCTGAACGAGTCTGATCAAATAATTGACCAGCCGACAACCAAGTAAGTGCTGTTGCCATCACAACAACAGCAGAAAGGCTTGCGCCAATAAGCTTTTGTTTTAATGATAATTTCATATTTATAGTTTTTGAGTTGGGAGAACAGTTAAGGTGTGTGAATATTACACACTTTTTCACGACTATTCACTAATTTTTAAAAAACAAAATAGCACATTAACTCTTTGTAAAATATGAACTTTCATGTGTCATTTTTTTGTCTCACCGTCATAAAAACCGCACAAAAAAAGCCAGCAAAATGCTGGCCTTTTGATTACTTGTTACTCAGACAGATTTATAAAATGCCTGAGTTATTGACGTTCTGTTCTCATACCCATCAATAAGCTCACACACATTGCAAGAAGAATGAAGGTAAACGGTAGTGCTGTAGAAATTGCACCTGCCTGAAGCGCTTGAACCGCTTCTGAGCCACCAATCCACAGTAGAGCAACCGCAATTGCACCTTCCATAAATGCCCAGAAAACACGTTGAAGTACAGGAGCGTCGACTTTACCGCCCGCTGTGATGCTGTCGATAACAAGTGAACCAGAGTCAGAAGACGTGATAAAGAACACAAGTACCAACACAACAGCAATGATTGAAAGCATGCTACCAAATGGAAGAACATCGAACATTTGGAACATAGCAAGTGAAACGTCAGTCAAACCATTCGTGCCCAACTCACCTACTTTATCAACAACTTGCTCGATCGCTAGACCACCAAATACTGACATCCAAACAACCGTAACAGCGGTTGGAACCAGTAGAACGGCTGTAATGAATTCACGAACGGTACGACCGCGAGAAACACGCGCAATGAACATACCTACGAATGGTGACCATGAAATCCACCAAGCCCAGTAGAATACTGTCCAGCCTTGGAACCATGCTTCATCTGTACGACCAAACGGGTTACTTAGCGGAATAATATTCTCTACGTATGCCATAAGTGTGGTTGGAATCGAGCCTAAACTCGCCGCCCAACCGATAAGACCAACAAGAATCAGTAGCAAGAACGCCACAACCATGTTGATGTTACTAATGACTTTAACGCCACCATCAATACCACGTACCACTGAAACAACAGCAAGCAAAGTTACAACGGTAATGACGACGATTTGTAGGCCAAGGCCTGGCTCAACACCAAATACGTGATGAATACCACTTGCCGCTTGTTGTGCACCTAAGCCCAGTGACGTTGCAAGACCAAACAAAGTCGCAAGAACGGCCAAGATATCCACGATATGACCAGCCCAGCCCCACGCGCGATCACCCAGAAGCGGGTAGAAGATCGAGCGCATAGACAGCGGTAAACCTTTGTTGTAGGCAAAGAATGCTAAAGAAAGTGCTACAACACCGTAAATTGCCCATGGGTGAAGACCCCAGTGGAACATCGTCGCACCCAGTGCCAATCTCGCTGCTTCTGGTGTATTTGCTTCAACACCGAGTGGCGTCTCATACCAACCAGTGAAGTAAGCGACAGGCTCTGCGACACTCCAGAACATTAAACCGATACCCATACCAGCCGCAAATAGCATTGCAAGCCATGACATGAACGAGTAATCGGCAACAGCGTCTTTACCACCTAAGCGGATTTTACCCATTGGCGAAACGATAAGTGCCAAACAGAAAATAACGAAAATATTACCTGCAATAATGAACAACCAATCGAATGAACCAATGATCTTCCATTTCAGCCCATCAAGTGCCGTCTTTGCGGTATGTGCATCTAGAACTAATGCAGCGACAAGAAACAGCGCAATTAAACCTGCACTAATACCAAAAACTGGGTTATGAACATCAAAACCCCATTTTTGAACGTTGTCTTGACCTACCGTATAGTCGGTACTATCGATACTGTACTTATCTATACCCTTTGTCATCGTTCCTCTCTATTTTTGTACTGTTTTTACGTACCAAACAAAAAAATCTTTCGAACACGATACGTTTTACATTCCGTGAAGGCGCAAGATCCTATCATTTGACACGTTTTTGTCTATCTTTTTGCTATGAAAAAATCCAATAACTTACTTTTCACTCAGCAATTTCCGCCTTTAAAAGGATAAACCACTACCGCAATAGTTAGACCACAAACATTTATTGCTATAATAATTTTAGGTCTTCTTATTTTGTCTACACGACGCGACAAAATGAAATTGGAGACACTACTTAAAATTGTAGTGGTAATTTTTGATTCCACCCCTTTAAATAAGGGCGCATTTAAGTTAGTGTCGCCTCGATAAATGTTCCCTACAGACTGGATGAATAAATTGGAAAAGTACGAAGAAGTATTGGTCTCGATTCGTCAGATCATCCGCGCTATTGATTTACATTCTAAAAAGCTGAGCAAAGAGTCTGGATTGACCGCTCCACAGTTGATTTTGATGCGTGCTATCAATGAGTTAGATAACGTAACGATTAAACAGTTGTCTAGCCACACTAACATGAGCCAAGCGACCGCAACGACCATTCTAGATAGACTAGAACGAGGCCAGTTTGTTGAGCGTCAACGCAGTGTTCAAGACAAGCGTAAAGTGCATGCTGTACTTACGAGCAAAGGCCAAGAAGCCCTAAAGCAAGCACCAACGCCATTGCAGGAACACTTCATTAATCGATTCCAAAAATTGGAAGAATGGGAGCAGTCTCTGCTGCTATCTTCCGTTCAACGCATCTCAACAATGATGAATGCAGAGGATATCGATGTCGCTCCAATGCTCGAGCTTGGCAGCATTACAAAAGTCGATTAATTTCGCTCTCACGTGCTCGCTTTTTGCGGGCACTACTCTCCTACTCCGTTAACCCTGTTTCAAACGCATATTTCGCTAGCTCCGCCGTCGAATGTAAATCCAACTTGTGCTTAATGTTGTGGCGATGCGTCTCTACCGTTCGGTAGCTAATGTTAAGTAGTGTGGCGATTTTCTTACTGCTGTTTCCTTGAGCGACTAATTTAAGCACCGCTTCTTCCCTGCGGCTAAGTGGATTCGTTTTTTGAGTGACTGGCACCACCTCTTGGGTAAAAAGCGTTTGTGTGACAGACTCGCAGAAATACGTTGAACCTTGATTCACCGTTTTTATTGCTTGCACCATTTTCTCGGCCGAGATTTCCTTGAGCATGTACCCTACTGCGCCAGCTTGCATGACCTTCATGATGTATTCACGGTTATCGTGCATGGTCAGCATAAGTATTTTGCTCTCTGGTCGCTCTTCTTTAATTACCCCTGTCGCTTCAATACCGTTCATTATCGGCATGCTAATGTCCATCAAGATGACATCAGGCTGAAGGTGCTTTGCGACTTCAATCGCTTCCAGCCCATTGCTTGCCGTACCGACCACTTCAATGTCAGGCTCTAACTCCAAGCGAGCCATGAAGCCATCTAAGACCACTTGATGATCATCAACAATCACCACACTAATCGGTTTATCCATAAACTAATTCATCCAAATTAAGCAGCACGGTAATCTCTGTTCCTAAACCAAGCTCACTCATCAGTTCAAACTCACCACCAATGAACTCTACACGCTCTTGCATGTTCCTTAACCCAATCCCTTGTTGGTGCACTGCTTGGTTAACCACAAAGCCAACACCGTCGTCACGTATGAGTAATTGCAGCATATTGCCCATTTTTTGCAAAGTAACCGTCACTTTTTTCGCTCTTGCGTGTTTTTCGATGTTGTTCAAAGACTCTTGAGCAACACGATACAAGGTCGTCGCGACTTCCGACGTCAGTTTGTACTGCTGAGTATCAAAATTACTTTCTATATCAATCCCAGAGTGAGAGTGAAAGTCTTGCAGTAAAGTGGTCAGTGCCGCCTCTAAGCCGATATCATCAAGGGCGCTAGGGCGAAGTTGATGAGAAATATGCCTTACTTCATTTATCGCGGTGACTAATGAGCGTTGCGATTTGTCTAAGTGGGACTTGAGTTTTTCGTCTTCCAGTCTATGACTCATTAAATCCAAATGACATTTACTAGAAACTAACAACTGGTTGATTCCATCATGCAACTCTCTCGCTAGATGCTTTTTCTCATCCTCTTGAAACATGACGGTTTTATGTGCCAACTCTTTAAGGTTTTTATCGGCAAGACGGTGTTCATGCAAATTGATCGCTAAAGTGAGAACGATAATTACAGCAACGGTCACCGCTAAGATCACGACGACCGAGAAAAAAGTCGTTTCGATATTTTTGTTCACCGCAGCACGCATATTGGCAACTTCTTGGCTGACGTCCTCAATATAGAGCCCTGTCCCTATCATCCATTCCCACTTATCGAGCCATGCGGCGTAGCTAAGCTTTGGGACGACTTCACCCGTAGATGGCTTTTGCCACAGGTACTGATGAAATCCGCCACCTGATTGAGCTTGATACAACAAAGCTTCAATTAGACGATCGCCATTCTCGTCTTCAAGATAGAGTAAGTTCTCCCCGACTAGCTCTGGAAGAACAGGATGTACAAGGTTGGTGCCGTATTTATCGTAAGCAAAAAAGTAGCCGTCTGCTCCGTAGCTTAAACGGTTTAGAATCGCTTTCACGCGTGTTTTAGCAACGCTCTCTTCTAAGGTTGGATCGTTGTAGATATAAGAAATGGAGTCAAAGGCGACGTCGACCGTGTCTTTGAGCGCCGCCTCTTTTGATTGGATCAGGTTTTGATGAAAGATCTCTACCTCTCTTTTGCCAAGAGTCTTGGTTTGATAGATAGAAATCCAACTGATACTCGCTGACACCAATACCACGGGTATCAATGTCAGCAGAATTAACTTTGCTTTGAGAGGCATCCCTTTCCTCCATGAAACGCTGCTTTACAGCTCACTATCTTAGCAGCACAAATAACTCGACTTCGTCCGCCTAGACATAAATAGCAGCTTAACAACTTGCCTCAAAAGGTAAAAACTCTCAGTTCACAAAATCTCTTTTATTATCGAGTGATCAACTCATGCCATAAAAGCTAGGGAAGAACAGCAAAGAAGCCAACACGACAATTTGAATCGCGATAAACGGCATCACACCTTTGTAAATATCTCGCGTAGTGACACCTGCTGGTGCGACGCCTTTTAGATAGAACAAACTAAAACCAAATGGCGGTGTTAGGAATGATGTCTGTAAGTTCATTGCGATAAGAATCGCAAACCACGTCATGTTGATACCCATCAACTCAGCGACCGGCGCAATAATTGGCACGATGATAAAACAGATTTCAACGAAGTCGATAAAGAAGCCTAAAATCAGAATCACCACCATGGTAATGATGAGAAAGCCCCACTTTTCTCCAGGCAATTCTAACATCCACTCTTCGACTAGATAATCACCGCCGGTGTAGGTAAATGCCATTGAGAAGGCGGTTGCCCCTAGCAAAATAGCAAAGACCATTGCGGTTACTTTAACGGTTTCTTTCGATGCATCATAAATCATCGACCAACTAAACTGCTTATACAGTAACGACAGAACTATCGCACCAGCGCCGCCCAGAGCCGCTGACTCTGTTGGCGTTGCAATCCCAGCAAAGATTGAGCCCAATACCACAATGATCAGTGCTAGTGGCGGTAAAACGGCTTTCAGCGCGGTGAACACTTCTTGCTTTCGACTGATCGACTCATCACGCTCTATCGCCTGTGCGGCTTGAGGGTTCAACTTTGCGTAAATAAGAATGTAGATCACATAGGCGCCAACAAGTGTAATACCGGGCCAAATCGCAGCTTGGAATAAGTCCCCGACCGGAACGCCGAGTACATCCCCTAACAAGATCAACACGATAGAAGGCGGGATAATTTGTCCCAAGGTACCAGACGCACAAATAGTCCCGCACGCCAAGCCTTTGTCGTAATTGTATTTAAGCATCACAGGCAATGAGATCAACCCCATAGCAACAACCGATGCGCCGACTACGCCCGTTGACGCGGCAAGTAATGCGCCAACTAAGACTGTCGAAATAGCAATACCACCACGGACGCCGCCAAACAGACGTCCCATTGACTCAAGCAGTTGCTCTGCAAGCTTCGTCTTCTGAAGTACTAGTCCCATGAAGACAAACAATGGTACGGCCATTAGCACCGTATTTTCCATAATGGATTGAATACGATATGGCATGAAAGCAAACATCTCGATGCCTTCAGCCCAAACACCAAAAATCAGTGCAATACCGCCAAAAGTAAAGGCAACGGGGAATCCCAATAAAAGCGCAAAGAGCGCGACAAAAAACATCACTATACCGATCATAATGACTTCCTTTTACGACTTACCGTTATTACCGGCATAGATAAGATGAGGGTTAACAATCTTGTTGATCGAATGCAGCAGCAGTCCAATGCCACTAACTGCCATAAAGAAAAATGACAGCGGAATCATCGCTTTGATGATCCAACGATATGGCAATCCGCCTGGATCACCAGACGTCTCGCCTAGCGCGTAACTTTCTTTGGCGAAATCGATACCAAACCAAGCCACCACTAGGCAAAAAGGGAATAAGAAAAATAGCGTGCCTATGATGTCGATGATGGATTGTGCTTTGTAAGATAAGCGTTCATAAAAAATGTCGACGCGAACATGGCCACCAGACTTAATCGCGTAAGGCACACCAAGCAGAAATACGGCGGAGAATAGATGCCATTCCATTTCTTGGAATGCAATGGATACATCGTTGAATACATATCGCATCACAACGTCGTAAACCACATTCACCAACAATAAAATAAACAGGATGCTGGACAACCATCCGAGAAAATCGCTAAAGCGGTTAAATAATCGCTCAATATAAATAAGACTTCTCATTCCGAACTCCGTGGAACGTTTGGATACGCTCCGCTATGGTGCGGAGCATTCATTATGAAGTTTTCTTGGGCTTCGTTCGCAGGCTAAACCTCTCGGCGTCGCCTGCGTCATAACGTTATTGTTGAGCTTGACTGTTTAAGTAAGCTCGGTGTGAAATGTCTGACCAAGGTCGAACTTGATTCATGTAGTTCGCTTGCGACTCTTGAATCTCTTTCGCCAAAGCATCTTTTTCTGCGTGCTCTTTCAACAAACGATCGTTTGCTTCTCGCAACGCAGCCACTACTTCAGGCGGGAAGTCTTTGACTTCAACATTTGGGTATTCAGATTTGATAGATGCCCAGTTTTTGCCACTTTCGTGTTTCGATTGCGTGTACATATCGTAAGCGGCGGTTTTCATTGCTACTTGTAAAATCGCTTTTAGATCATCAGGTAGACGGTTCCAAGTACGCTTATTAACAAGGAACTGAAGCTCAGTTGCTGGCTCATGCCAACCTGTGTAGTAGTATGGCGCGATTTTGTGGAAGCCCATGCGCAAGTCCAATGATGGACCAACCCACTCCAAGGCATCAATTGTGCGACGCTCTAGAGAGGTATATAGTTCACCAGGGGCGATATTCGTTGGTTTTGCACCTAGCTCTGCCAAGATCTCACCAGCAAAACCTGGGATACGCATTTTCAAACCCTGCAAATCCTCGACGGACTTGATCTCTTTCTGGAACCACCCGCCCATCTGAGTATCGGTATTACCGCCAGGGAAAGACATCAAATTATGTGGAGAGTACACCTTCTCCATCAGCTCCATACCACCGCCGTAGTAAAACCACGCATACTGCTCAGTTGGTAACATACCGAAAGGCATAGAAGTGAAGTAAAGTGTGTTTGGAACCTTGCCCTTCCAGTAGTAAGACGCCGAGTGGCCCATGTCGTATTGGCCAGACTTAACCATATCAAACACCCCAAAAGGCGCTTTGTGCTTGTTTGCGGAATCAATACGGATTTGCAGACGCCCGTTGGACATCTCCTCTGCCATTTTTGCCATGTTTTTTGTCGCATCACCAAAAATCGGGAAGTTAGGTCCCCAAGTTTCAGCAAGCTTTAAACGATAGACTTTTTCAGCAGCATTTGCAGAAGTCACAACGAATGTCATCGCGGCAACGACAGCGGTTGTTTTGAGCACGCGTTTTAAAGATTTTTGGATTAGACTCATCGTTCACGTCCTTTATCACCAAGGTTATTGTTGTCATCCATTTCATTAGGATTGGCTGTATTCGGTATAAAAGATGTAACAATGTTGTCGAATGCGAAATGGGCATGAACACGGAAGCGAGTAATTCATCAATAAGACATTAGCCTTAGGTATTACGTATAACTACGTAGGACAGCTGTTATACAACAAGTTTAACCATCATAAAATTAATGAGTTACTTTTCCCTTAACGATGTAAAAAGAAAAATGATACGTACGTACTTCTCTGCCAAAAAATTTACATAGTATTTAAGAAAATGTGACAAAGCACTTATTGGCAGCGTTAAAATCAATACCTAATGGATTACTTTCAATACGAAGATAAAAAAATACCCCGGCATTGGCCGAGGTATTCAATCTAGAACGGTAGCGGTAATTAAACTGCTTTGTAGATAACTTTGTTACCTGCTAACTGCTCTTTTTGAACTAGGTTTTCTTCAAGAAGCTTCTTCAGTGCGCCAGTAGCCCATGATGCCGCTTTAGTATCTTCTTGACCTGCAGCTAGACCAATGCCTTTAGGGTTAATACCTTCAGCATTTGCTACAACGATGTCTAATACTTGTTGTTGCTTAGGAGTAAGGGCAACATCAACTGTTTTCACTGCAGCTACTTTTTTCTCAGCTACTACTTTCTCCGCAACAGCTTTTTCAGCAACAGAAGGTGCTACTGCTTTTTCGGCAACAGGCTTCACTGCTTTAGGTGCTGCAGCTAAGTTTGCTACTGTCGCTTTAATGCGTTTTTGCAGTTTCATCTGCACTTTACGCTTATGAGCAAGTCTCATTGAATATTTCTCCAGTTCACTGCATCTCAGCAGGGATGAAAATTTGAAGCGCGTTTTATACCAAAATTCACAAGCAATTTGTAGGTTTTAGCGGCGAAACGCGATGAAAAATGCGCTCAAAGCATAGAACGTCTACTATTTAATCAGATATTTTATGAACGGATTTATTGAATACTGGGTATAAAAACAGAGGTTTCTTTTATTTCAAATGCAAGTCAATGCACATTTAGTCATCCACGCATTTTTGATCAAGTATTCGATGAGGTTATAAGCATGGAAACGCTGCACCTAACAAATTCACATTTCAAACCCGACTCCCCTATCAACAGAATACTTTTGTTGCTCGTTGCACTGATAACCCTGTTTTTGGTTGTCATTTCGCCGGGATGGAAGCAAGCCATGTTGTCGGTCATTTTGATGTCTGCAATTGTTGGTTTCGCCATCTTGATGATCAAAAAAAGCCAAGTCACTTTTACGCTGACAGCTTCTCACTTCCAACAACATCTTTTTAAAGGCGGATGGGTCGTCCGATGGCGAAATATTGAGTCAATAGGGATTTGTAGCTACCAGCAGGAAGGGTGGCATCAGCCGCTACCTTGGATTGGTATTCGTCTAAAACACTACTCACCTTATTTGGATTCGATCTGCCCTCGTATAGCGACAGAAATTCTCCTTAGCCAACGCGCACTACTTTATTTAGGTGCGAAGCAGAATCAGTGTGAAGAAAAGTTTGAAGATATGGTGCTTGATCCTAAGCCATACATAAACAGCAACGGGGTTGAGTATAAAGGCTTGCTGGCGATGCTCGCCAACCGTATGAAATATCAAAGAAGATTTTACGGCTACGATCTGTTTATATCAGCCAGTGACCTAGATCGTGAAGCAGAGGATTTTGTGGGACTGACTCGGCGATACTTAGCTGCCGCCGAGCCAGAATAATGCTTAGTACACGCGCTTTTAGTAAAGCGGCATCTCGTCAGCAACGAACGGGTTAGTTTTACGCTCGTGGCCGAAAGTCGATTGAGGGCCGTGACCTGGGACAAACGTGACATCATTGCCTAAAGGCCACAATTTCTCTTTGATAGAGCTAATCAAGGTATTGAAATCACCTTGTGGGAAGTCAGTTCGGCCAATGCTACCGTTAAACAATACGTCACCCACAAACGCCAAGCGCGCTTCTTCACTGTAAAGAACAACGTGGCCAGGAGTATGACCTGGTGTGTGGAATACCTTTAATACTTGATTACCAAACGTGACAGCGTCACCCTCATTTAACCATTGATGCGGTTCAAAGGCTTCAGTCAATGGGAAACCAAACATTTGGCTTTGACCTTCTAGACCTTGTAGCCAAAAATTATCCGCTTTATGAGGACCAATGATCTCAATACCACCAAGCATTGCAGCCAGCGGCTCTGTTCCGCCAACATGATCTAGATGACCATGAGTTAGCACCAAGTTGACGATCTCGATGCCAAGCTCTTTAATGAGCATAGCAAGTTGCTTTTCGTCACCGCCTGGGTCAATAACGATGCCTTTCATCGTTTCATCACACCACACGATAGAACAGTTTTGAGAAAAAGATGTCACTGGGACAACTTGGTATTTCAGAGCCATAGAAAACCTATTACCAAACAAATTTGCGTTAAAACTGGCGCAACTATGACACTAACCCCATGCGACTTCAAGACCTGCTGAGGCTTGCTATTGACTTACCAAGAACGCACAGCACCTGTATCGATATGGACAAAGTTACTACTTGGATAATACCCAACACCACCAGCTTTCAAGCTAATTGCTGCATCGCGTACAGTAGACAATTTCACTCCATCAAGACGGAAGTCTATGGCCTTACCTTCCATGTGAAGACTTTTCTTTGCCACTCCGCTAGCCCCTTTGCGCAGGGACGCATTGGTCAAAGGCGAACGGTAACCAGAAATTACAATGACTTCTGCATCTGTACCGATCAGCTTTTGAATCTGGCTGATTTGATCGAACAAGCGTCGATCCATCGGATGAACTTCGTTTCGACGGTAATCACGACAAAACTCATTCAGCTTTTCTAGTTCATCATCAAGATAGCGTTTACCATCGAAATAGCATGTTTCGAGGAGCTCTCCAGTATTAAGGTTGTTCATCGCCAACTCACGTGGCTCGTCAGGGAATGAAGCCCATGAAATCGATGGCAAGGCAGATGCCAAAACCACGCCACCAGCGGTCATTTTAAGGAAATCTCGGCGGGAAAAATTACGACTTACCATTTCAAAAAACAATGCTCAACAACTAAACAAGTCGCGGACATTACCCAAACACATTTGTCACGTCAAACGCATAAATCGCTCCACCCTAATTTTAAGACGTGGCGATTAACGCTTAATTATTGAACAAACAGAAGATTCTTAGTTTTGTAAATTTTACTTAAAGATTTCAACTACGGTGATCGTATTTATAGATATCATCTCGGTAGTAAAGTGTTCCCTCTTCTAGCCATGCGGTTTGATAAATAATGTGCACTTGGATGCGTTCTCCTAAAGGGACCGACGTGTTAGAGCGACGCGTACTTTCCCGTTTTTTCGCTAGGCGTTCTTCTAATCCCTGAGTTTTGAATAAGAGCTCCGCCAGTTGGTCGGCATGTTCAACGCGGACACACCCGGAACTGAATGCGCGTCTATCTCGTTCGAACAAGTTTTTACTTGGCGTATCATGCAAATAGATAGCTTGGGGGTTTGGCATATTAAACTTATACAATCCCAATGCATTGTGTAAGCCCGATGCCTGTCGCATACGATAAGGAAATGTTCTCGGATTCACTGTCGCCCAATTGATGGTTGTAGGGTCAATAATTTCGTTTGAAGTCCAAGACCGGATGATTTGAATATTGTGGTTAATCAAATACATCGGATTACGTTTCACTTTAGGAATGATGTCTTTCACCATTATGGTCCATGGCACATTCCATGTGGGGTTGAGAATGACGGAGTCAAGAGTCCCCGACATGATTGGTGTTTTTCTTGAGGCTCTGCCAACCACAACTTTAGACTCGAACAGCGGTTGACCATCGTGCCAATACGTTACTTCGTATCCAGGTACATTTACAAAGACAACATTATCTCTGTCTTTGGACCAAATCCTTGAACGTTCTGAGTTCAGCGCCAATAGATGCAATCGTTCTTGAGGAGAAAAGTTGATCCACCGAATGGTATTCGGGCCAATCACCCCATCCTCTTTCAAGCCATGAATACGCTGAAACTCTTTCACAGCTAACTCTAATTCTTCATCATACTGTTGGGTCGTGATATCTAAATACGATACATCCACACCGACCACTTCCATACGCTCAATCAGAAGCGGTTTATTTTCTAATTGGTCACCGACACGGGCAAGGCCCGCTTGTTCATAGATTGGATATTGATACTGAGCGTGCTCGGATAAAGAGGAGTAAGCGGAATAAAAAGCTTCGTCCGTTTGTAAAGGAGAGCGAAGGCTTGCTAAGAATTGACCAAGTTTGCCAACCGTAATTTCGTTACTCAGTACGGACAAAGTATCGATGCTAGGAGCAGGTAAAATCACGTGGGCTTTGTTAGCAAATAACCAGTTGATGCCTTCTTCAGGGAGCTGCTCGAGATAACTGAGATACATCAACAGTGAATCTGTCATCACCAAATCAAAGTCGAGGTTATCTCCCTGCCATCGAACTTGGTTTATACGATGGAGTTGATTCTCGAATTCGTCCGTGACGCCTGCAAGAGCAACCAGGTTTACTTGAAAAAGAAACTGCTCAATATCGCTTTCATTTTCCCAGTTCAAACGGTAATTGGTACTTTGATAAAGCTGGTCAATCACCTCTGGATAATGGATCATTTTTTCGACAGACAGCTTTTGTACCGCTCCCTCTTGCTCTGTTTGTGCAGAAGCTTCGAGAGAAACGACGGTAGAAAAGCTGAAAAACGGCACCATAAGTGCCGTCATGATTAAAACCCTAGCAAACACTGAAACGATCCTTGCGCTACTTGCCATAATGAAAAGTATGGCAAATATCTCACAGCTTGCAGGTTTAAAATTAAGAATCTGATGTTGAAATTAACATCAAGTTTCTTTATCTATTTGGGTTCAAACAATCTTTGACCAATGGTTATCCCATTGAACACCACTAAAAGAAGCGCTTTTATGTGTTGTTGGCCTTTGCTCAACCACTTTGCCAGCACCAGAGCTGACCCTGAATTCCTTTCCATATGTCACCACTCCCGATGCATCTGGCAAAGCACTTAACTCAACCAACTTCCCTGTAGCTTTGGACCATATCCCATAACAACTGCCCGGAGGAGAAGTCGCAAGGATCCATTCATCCGTCGCCGCGATACTCGCGACATAGTGATTAAATCTCGCCCACTCTTCGGGTTCCGCATGTAAAGATTGCATCACGCCTCCACGAGTGTGCATCGCAAGTAAAGCTGGGTATTCATCCGGCTCTCCACGATATTGCTGACCACACAGTACCGTCTCTGCACCATCATGCGCTAAATGACGGATGCTCAACTTATGATCTGGTAAAGAGACTTGATCCAACAGCTCACCTTCTTGTGAAAGGTAACTCAGGCTTGGTCTCATGCTATTAAGATTGAGCGGTTCACGGCCGTTGGTGTGTACGCCACCGACGCCAATCGCTAATGCGCCATCAGGCATCATGATCACTTCATGAGGGCCAAGGCCAAAACCTGTTAACTCATCGATCTTTTGATATTGCTTTTGCACATCATAAACACCGATGATCCCACGGCTTGTGCCCCTTTCTCCTTCTGTCGCAAATAGCAACGTGCCGTCACGGGAGTAAACACCATGACCATAAAAATGGCGATTTGGCTTTGCTAGCCGCAGTTTGATCATCTGCTCTGAGCGATAATCAAACACCATGAAGAAAGTACCTGGTCGACGACCAAAAACTACGGCGTGGCCTTGTGGGTTTGTTGCCACACCGTGACCACGTTCAGGAATCGGCAATGAAGATAGCGGCATACCATGCTCATCCGCCACCACCGCTGCATATTTATCTCGGCCAATGATAGAGCAGCCGATCAACGCAGGCTCACGTGAGCTTGTTGAAGCACAACCAAATGGCAACATAGGTGTAGCCGCCCCGAATAGAGCGGCTTTCAGTAAGGTTCGGCGGGTTTGATCAGTCACCATCGGTTGCATTAAATCCTATAACCACGCCAAGCTCGATCGCCACCTCTTCATGGATCAAGTACTTCAATTGCTCTAGCTTATTGTATTGAGCGAGTACCATGCGGTAGCCTTCTTTACTTTGTAAAGCCGTGAACAAACTCTTATCTTCCGGCCATGTTTCCAACGCCATTTCAAACTGGTGAACAACACGGTCTGCGAGACCTGCATGGCCTTGCTCTCTTAGTAGAGTATCTAGACCATTACCGTTGGCAAGATACAGCGCTTCCATTGCTTCAAGGTTTGCTTTTAAGTTTGAAAGCGACGTCTCTGAACGCCAAGATTCAGAAAAGTAAGGACGAGGCTGACCAATTTTAGCTAACGGTCTGCTCAGCTTTTTCATACTGTAGTCAAGCTGATTAGAGAGCAGCGAAATGTATTCGGATTTCCATTCCGTCATCTCTAACGACTTCCAAGGATTTTGTGCCCAAGAATCTGCGATGATCTGCGCTTTGTTCTCTAGGTTTTCAGCAATTGCAACACCTGTCGCACAGGTATTGCTGTTGCTAGATAAGGTCGACGCTTTATCGTAAAGCAGCCATTCTAGTGCACCTAGGCCTTGTACAGTAACACTTTGCGTGGAGATCTTTTCCGCACTCCAAACTTGGTCAGATTTCGTCAGCACAGACATTTTTCGGCCGGTGGTGTTCTTTTTATCTGGCCAAAACTGGACATTCCAACTTTGCTCCAACGCCGTAGCAGGGCCACGCTCTTGACCTTGTAATGCCATCCACGTCAGCATAGTTTGGTGCCATTGCTGTTTTACTTGCGCATCATCTTTCGTCTCTGATGAGCAGTAATCCGCGAAGCTTTGTTCAAGTTCTGTGGTTTGCGCTAAAAACGTCTGCGCAGATTGAAACTCAACTTCGTAGACCGCTTGAGAAATATGACTTGTACTCTCAGGCTTGGCAGAGCTTGAACCGACTGTCGATTGGCAACCAACCAAACTTAACGTTGCGGCAATCGCACTCACTAACAGTGTTTTTTTCATGGTTGCTTCCTTATAGAGAATTCAGAAACGCAATCAATGCATCACGTTCTTTTTTGTTCAGTGCTAGCACGTTTTGTTTGGCCGTTTCCGCTTCACCGCCGTGCCACAATACCGCTTCCATCAGATTACGGGCGCGGCCATCATGTAAGAAGTAACTATGCCCGTTTACTTCTTCGGTATAACCAATGCCCCATAGGGGTGCCGTTCGCCATTCACGGCCGTTTGCTAAGTACTCAGGACGGTTATCGGCTAAACCTTCACCCATGTCATGCAGAAGCATGTCTGTATATGGATGGATAAGCTGCTCAGAAAGCGCTGGTAACTCTGGTCGCTTCGCCGTTTTGACACTGGTCTTATGGCAGCTTTCACAGCCAGAAGCCGCAAAGATTTTCTGACCGAGTTTCACGCTAGGATCGTTCATATTTCGGCGAATAGGTACGGCTAAGTGCTGGCTGTAAAACTCAACGAAGTCGAGAATATTTTCACTCACTTCGGGTTTGCCGCCATTTGGCATGTCGTCACAAATACTTTGTTTCGAGGTACAGTTTTCATTGGGGAATAAATGGCTCGTCAGACCCACATCACCATTGAATGCTGCTGCATTTTGCTGCATTAACGTCGGTTGTCCGGCTTTCCAGCCAAAACGACCAATCGAGAAGTCGTCCTTCTCAATATCCCAAACCTTGTTTACTTTACCTGAGATACCGTCTTTATTTGCATCTTGTGCATCAGCCCATGCAAGTAGCGTTTCGTCAGGAATACTCTCTAACAAACCAAGGCCGATCATTGGCGGTGCAACACGCGCTGAAAATTCCGTATCAGGGTGCATATCGCCGTAACCTAGATCGGTAATATTCAAATGAGGTTTTCTTAGTGTCACCGTCGCGCCGTCTTTAAACTTCACTGGCACATCGGTGTACGTGATTTCGATTTTTCCTTCTGGCGTTTGATCTTGCAGGGCAAAGTCTTGGAGCTGGCCGCCATAAGTCGGCTCAGGTATAACGCCGTCTCTGATGTACGCTGTTTTTTGTTCTGACGTCATCGCAGGGATGCTCAAACGCACTAACATGGACACCGCATGCAAATCATTTTGCTCTGGAGGATGACCACGACCATCTTTGATGTGGCAGTTTTGACAACCATTTGTATTGAAAAGAGGTCCCAAACCATCTCTGGCATCGGTAGACGCTGGCGCTTGTACCCAAGGGTTGCGGAAAAAACTATTGCCCACGCTAAAATCAAGACGTTTACTCATAGGAAGGTTCGCGGCAGGAAGAGAATACGCGTTGGCGCCTTCTTTTTTGACGCTCGTTTGTCCACCAGATTTCACATCATACGCGATAGCAGTAGAAGAAAAGATCACGGCCAAGGCCGAAATTAAGTAAGGCTTCATATCATTGCTCTAAAACACAACAAGAGGGGTGGGATAACAGCGAGTTAAAACGGTAAAGGGCTCAAACGAGCCCTTTCAATTATTTTTTGTACTTTGATTAAAACTCGTGGTCTGCAGTATCAGGGCTTAGGCTATCAATGCCAATGATACCCGCAGCACGTTCAATTGAACCGGTTTGAGCAACCAATGACATGATGGTGTCATTCACTAACGTGTTGCCTTGTGCATTACCCGCTGCAATTAACTGGTCGAAGTGTTGGTTGTTCTTCTCCGCAGACGTAACCAATTTACCAACTTGATTACGCGTAACATCAAACTGCTTCTGGATCTCTTTAGCTGCTTGTTTGTCTTTTTGAGCCACTAGGTCAGCAATACTCGGACCAGAAAGCAATGTGCCGTCTTCACGCTTGTAAAGACCTGTGTAAACGTTATAGATGCCCTGCTCGTTGTAGTAATGAGAGTTGTGCGTATTGTCTGAGAAACAATCGTGCTCATCTTCTGTCGAGTTTGCTTCCAACGCCACCTTCATGCGCTCACCAGCAAGCTCACCTAAAGACAATGACCCCATACCGAACAACATTTTACGTAGGCCATTATCCGCAGAATCATTAAGAAGCGTTTCACGGTAGTTGCCTTTCACTTCCGCAGACCACTGTTTTTCCATCCACTCAAGATCTTGAACCAGTAGATCGGCTGCCGCTTTTAGGTACTCACCACGACGGTCACAGTGACCATTCGTACACTCAGGACCGACAACGAAGTCTGTGTAAGCGCGCTGACCTGCGCCTGCGTTTGTGCCGTTTAGGTCTTGACCCCAAAGTAAGAATTCAATCGCGTGGTAACCTGACGCAACGTTTGCCTCAGAACCACCTACTTCGTTGAGATCCGCTAGCAATTCTGGAGTAATTTTTGCAACGTCTAGTTTAGAAGCACCAATCTGTAAACTGGTGTTTGCGATGATGTTTGCAGCTGCGCCTTCGTTACCGAGTTCATATTGGTAATCTGTCGCTACGTAGTCAATTAGGCCTTCATCAAGTGGCCAGGCATTTAACTGCCCTTCCCAGTCATCAACAATCGCGTTACCAAAACGGAATACTTCAGATTGTTGGTACGGAACGCGAGAGTCTAGCCACGCTTGTTTTACTTCTTCAAGCTTATCCGCTGATGGCGATTTTAGAAATTCGTCGATTTTTACGTCGAGCGTTTTCGCCGTTGTCACTGAGTCAGCAAAGACTGCATGTGCAACGTCTGCATAATGTTCAACGACTTGTTGTTTCGTTACTTGGGCAGCAACGGTAGAACCACTGGCAATGAGGAGTGATGCAGCAATAGATTGGACTAAAACTGTTTTTGCATTCATCTGAAGCATCCTTGTTGAGCAATTTATTTGTTTTATTCGTAGTGCTAATTATTCTTATTTGCACTATTAGTCACGAGATAATACAAATTTACAATTTATTTTCAACTCTAGATACAAAAAAAGCCTCATCATTGTGAGGCTTTTAACATGCAAAACTGATAATTTAATAAATAAAATCAGAATTTTAGATTGTGCTTACCATGAGAAACTTTTGCTTTTAGGTAGCTTTCATTACCATCTTTAATATGTGCAGAGGTATTGACAACCTCAACAATCTCGATGCCGTATTCTGCTAATTCACGGATTTTCTTAGGGTTGTTGGTCACAAGGCGAATTTTACTTACACCTAATGCTTCGAGCATTTGCGCTGCTTCAGTGAAATCACGAAGGTCATCGTCAAAACCCAAATGGTTGTTTGCTTCATAGGTGTTCATACCTTGGCTTTGCAAACGGTACGCATCAATCTTGTTGTATAGACCAATACCACGACCTTCCTGACGTAGGTATAAAATAATACCGCCAGATTCGCCCATGCGTTGAATGGTTTCTTCTAATTGCTCGCCGCAATCACAGCGGGATGAGTGAAAAACATCACCAGTAAGACATTCTGAATGCATACGCACCAAAGGCGTTTCTTGCGTTTGATCCGCTTGCCTAAAGATAACTGCCACATGCTCTTTATCTGTCTTCAGGCCACGAAAAGACAGGATTTCAGCATCGATATTACTTTTAGCCCCGACTTTAAAATCTACTCTGGCACGTACTTCCGCCATATCTATACTCACTCGATTTATTGCTTGATGCGCTTGATGCGTTTTCGTTATTGCATTCATGGGATTCACTCATTGCTCTTCAACTATGGGGATTGATACCGCATTTTTCAATATAGAGATCACAATTGAGAGCAGTTATCCCCTAAAGACAGCCAAAGAGAACAACTCCCCGCGCTGACGAATTGTTATAGTATAACAATTTTGAAAAACTACAATAAAAAACCCCAGACAAATTTTGTCTGGGGTTGATAATGAGTTGTATGTAGGGGTGATGATTTAATGTGTTTGGCTACGTTTCCAAACCGTAAGCTCTATCCATACCGCTTCGAGTTCTTGAATTTCTTCTTCGGTTAATACGGCAAGAGACGATGTAACTTGAGGCAGTTTCGAGGTTTGCAATGCACGAATCTGCGAATAAAAGTCTTTTTTTAACTGTAATATAACTGAATCCACTGCGTGCACCTACTTAGTTCTTTTATTACTTCTCCAGCTCAAATCGTTGATTTTCTTTATACTGGAATCTTCATAAATTCGGAAAAATGATAACATTCTGTTTGTTATCTGCACGATTTATTTCCCATAGTGGAATAGTGGTCACATTATTGACGCTTTATCATTTTGATCGAAAATAGGATAAAAAAGATCAAAAGTAATAGAGGAAAGATCCACAACGCCGCTGTCGAATAATTAAATGGTGGCTGATACAAAACGATATTCCCATATCTCTGAACCAAATAATCTTTTACCTCTTGATCCGTGCTTCCTTCGTTTACCATCGAGTACACTTTCAATCTTAAATCTTTAGCGGCTTGTGCATTAGATTCAACAAGGTTTTGGTTTTGACATTGCGGGCATCGTAAAGCCTTAGCTAATGTATTTGCTCTTTGTTGCAGTTCAACGGAATGAAATTCAAACAGATCAACATGCTGCGTAATTTGCTCTGCTTTGACCCAAGAAGAACACAAAGAAAACAAAACAATAATGAAGTAAGCATATTTAAAGTGAGACATTAAAATACCCTGAAAATAACGAGTTCCATTTGTCTATTGTTAACTTACCTCTATATTTGATCAAAACATTGCCATTTTGATCAATTAAGTAAGTTTCAGGCGTTCCTATTACACCAAGTTCAACCGCCAGTTGCCCATTAGGATCGGATATAACTTCGGTATATGGATTGTGTGAGGAGCTCAAATAGCGCTTAGCCGCGCTCTCTTTATCTCGATAGTTAAGGCCAACGATGGGCACACCTCGTCGAGCTAATTTGAGCAAATCATCATGTTCTTGTTTACAAACCCCACACCAAGACGCCCAAACATTCAATAGCACATAACCTTGATTTTCTAGTACTGCATCGGTGATTCGATTGCCTGAAATGAGTGAGTAAGCGGTAAAATCCGGGATAGATAACACACGATTTTGTTGTATTTCTACGTTTGGTCTATCGGATAATGCCATTGTCGCGGTGACAACAAAAATCGCAACTAGCAATATGAGAACGATCAGTTTAAGCGTATTTTTCGATCTCATTACCCTTTCCCCTTAGATTCATCATACTCCCCAAAGCACTTATTACGATTAAAGCGCCACCAAACCATATCCACCAGATACCCGCCCGATATTGCACTTTAATTGCGTAGGCGCTGTTGTCGAGCTTGTCACCCAAAGTGATGTAGTAGTCTCCATGCCACAGTGATCGAATAGCGGGCTCGGTCATATTCATCACGCGTACAGGGTAATGCCGTTTCTCGGGGTGAAAGTTCAGCGCCTTACCGCTCTCCAAATAAAGATCAACACTCCCCTGTTCTGCGGTGTAGTTCGGCCCAACTAACCATTCAATCCCATGGTAATCAACGGTGATACCCGCTTTTTGATACGAGCTACCAGGCTCTGCCCGTAAGTTGTATTCATACGAATAGTCACTATTAAATACTGCCCCGCTTGCAGCCAACGCAAAGCCAACATGAGCAAGAAACATAGGCATTAATTTGCTCTTGTTTTCTGCACAAAACAACAATAGCACATGAGAAACCACTACCCACGTCGCTAATTCCAGAGTAATCAAAGTCGTTATATGAAGCTCTTTAGTAGCAACAACGAAAATAGCGCTAACCGCAATAACATGAATACCGACAAACCCAATAGTTTTAACGGCATGAGGATTGGCTCCTTTCGTCCACTTCAACACGGGCATAAAGGCGAGAAAGGTCAGAGCAAGTAATGTAAGGGGAAAAACGAGGCTGTTAAAGTAAGGTGCCCCAACGGATATATTACCCAGGCCAAGCAGTTGATAAAGCATTGGGTAAAAGGTACCGAGGAAAACAATCGCCATACAAACAACGAGAAGTCCAATAGCGATGTATACCATGTAGGCACGACTTATTAACGAATCGAGCGTAAAACGAGGAATATGTAGCCCTCGCATAATAAGCATACCAAAGGTGACAACCACCAAAACGCTGAGAACAGCAAGAAGTACTACACCTTTGGTTGGATCAACCGCAAACGCGTGTACTGAGGTTAATACACCTGATCTCACCACAAATGTGCCGAGAATACTCAAACTGAACGTCGCAAAAGCCAATGCGTAGGTGCTCCAAATTGCTCCTTTATTACGCTTCGACAACACACCACTATGCAGTAATGCAGTACCCATTAACCAAGGCAGCAAAGACGCGTTTTCTACCGGGTCCCAAAACCACCACCCGCCCCAACCTAATTCATTGTATGCCCACCAAGCACCGATCAAAATTCCAATTGTTAGCGTACCCCAAGCAAAGAAAGCGGCACTACGGGCAACACCATACCATTCATTTATAGGTCGTTTCGCTAATAACGCAGCTAAAGCAAACGCCAGTATCGCGGCATAACCAACGTAACCCAAATACAACAGCGGCGGATGAATAATAAGCCCGATATCTTGCAACATCGGATTGAGATCTCGTCCCTCCAACGCTAGTGTCTGAGCATACTCAAAAGGATTGGACGTGGTGAGGGTAAACCAAGCGAAAATAGCAATAAGTAAGTTCATGATACCCAAGCAATCGCCTGTATATTGAGTGCAAACTGGCGACTTGATAGCAATAAAAGACGCCCATAAGCTCAACGTAACCACCCAAAACAACATAGACCCTTGATGGCCGCCCCAAGCAGCTGCAATCTTAAACGCGATAGGTAACTGGCTGTTCGAGTGTGTAACCACATACTCAAGCGCAAAATTATCCTGAATAAAACAGACTATCAAAAGCGCCAAACAAACTAAGGAGGCTAAGCTGATAATATGAGACGTTGCGGTTTGGTGTGGCAACACTCCCTTCTTCCTCAGCGTAAAGCAAACCCAATGCAGCAGCGTCGCACATGTCGATGCGACAGCCACCAATATCAACAAAAAGAAACCGAGCTCAGCCTCCATTTTGCCTCCTTACACGATGGTCATTTGACCAGCATAGAGAATGAAAGTACGCAGCATGAGTACGCCAACCAAGCTCAACGTTGTGACCGCAAAAACGTAACTTCCCCTATGACGAACTTCTGAAGGCGTTAGCCAGTTTAGTGTCAACGGTGTGATCATTCCGATGAGCACCACCCCAACCCAGAACCACTGAGCCCAGAACCCACTCGAAATGGCATTCCAAGCCGCGGCTTCATTTTGCCCGCCACTAAAGATAAGCCCAGTAAAGAATGTCACTAGGACAAACAGCTCAAACAATACTACTGGGCGTTCAAATCCGTGTACCCAAGACACACTTGGGCTGCTGGTCGACTCTTTAAATACCAAGATGCCGAACATCAAGCATGCTGCTGCGCCAGATGACAGACTAGAGAACAGGAACAAGATTGGCAGTACTGGATTGTTTAGCATTGGGTAAGTCTTCAATGCAGACAATAAAAAGCCGGTGTATGCCGCAAGCACGATGGCTAAGAAGCCCAAGAATAATTCAATTGCGTTGTTGGCTTTCCCTGCTTTAATCAAGATGCCATCGGCAAAATCCAATAATTTACTCGGCAACTTTCCTTCGCAGAAGCTGATGATTTGATGACGGAAGATAACGCCGATCCAAACAAACAGCACTAGCATGTACACTTGGAACAAGACAACGCCCATCGACATCACGGAAGTCGGGTTGTAGTAAATCATGATCTTCCAAAACTCAAGCGGTTTAGTTAAGTGGAAAATCAAAATCACTAAGCCAGAAATAATGCCAAATGGCGCTAGCCAAGCCATTGCTTTTATAATGCCATTGTTTGCGGGATCACCTTCAATCACTTTGCGTTTTAAATAGATAGAAATCATCACCGCACCTGCTGACATCCCAGCGAGGAATAAGTAAATCGCAATAATCCAATCCCAGACTAACGAGTCAAAGTGGAATGCACTTTCGAAGCCGTTCATGATGACACCTCCCCTTTACTATGCGGAATTTTGTACAGTTTAGGCTGCGTACCTAAATGCGATTTATCGCGATAGACAACATGGCTTTCGATAGCTTTGCTCACCTCGCTAGCTGGGTCATTTAAATCACCAAAGATGAGTGCTTTTGTTGGGCAAGATTCCACGCAAGCTGGCTGCTTACCTTGCGCCAGGTTGGTATCGCGGCAGAAGTTACATTTATCCGCAGAGTGATCGACTGGATTAAAGAAGCGCACTTGATAAGGACAAGCAGCAAGGCAATAACCACATCCGACACATTTCTCTTTGTGTACATCCACAATGCCCGTCGCTTCATCTTTGTATGCTGCGCCTGTTGGGCACACATAGACACATGGTGGATTATCACAGTGCTGACAGGATTCGCGAGTAAACTGGTATTCCACATCTGGGAATTCGCCAATCGGTTCACTGCGATGAATTTTAAGTCGCGTCACGCCTTCAGGGACTTTATTTACTTCGCGACAAGCATCGGTACAAGCGGTACAGCCAATGCAGGCATTTTCATCATGAACCATACCCATGCGCTTCGCTTGTTCACTGTTGCTGGCATAAAGAGAGGAGCTAACAACGGAAGTGCCCGCAACGCCTGTAGTTAAAATCAACGCACCGCTGCTAGCTAAAAAGTTTCTTCTCGAACATTTCATGCTATCTCTCCTCTTCTTTGGCAAGTTCAGGTTCGACGGCAAATTCAGAGTGACAATCCACACACTGCGTAATCAGCTGTTTTCTGTCATAAGACAAAGCTTTGGTTTTTGCGGCATGAACATCATGACAGTTTGAACAAGTGAGATTCTTGGCGTGCACATCGTGCGTCCAATGCTTTTCTCTTAACTTAAGTGGCGCGTGACAATCCACACACTGGCTATTAGCTTTGAGAATCAAGCTTGGGTCAAGGGACACTTTGTCGTGCACCGCTTTCGATTGCGCAGCAGAAAACTTAATCACATCGGGTGCACCTTCACGGTGATCAGGGCCGATGTTGCTGTGACAGTTAGTGCAATTGAGCTGCTTACCTTGACTCAATAACGCTTGCGAATCATGCGATAGATTCAGAGTATCTTTAGCATCCTTATGACATTGAAGACATTTATAGTCTCGGTCACGGATCAACTCGACTTGATGACGCTCAGCTTGAGCACCTTCAACTGGCTCTGAAGAAGTCGCATGGGCGGCGGTGAAAAAACCATAGATGGCAAAGATGAAGAGAAATTTCAGCATTGTCTCTATGGTCAATTTTATATTGCCCATATTTTTCTTTCCTTAGCTCGATAATAATTGATAACTCTTATCAACTATTATTTGAGCAACAATTAATTTCCTCTGAAGATATTTTTACACCTTCAAATGACATCAATTCTTATTTTGGAAAGCCACAACGCTAAACCTGTATTTATAATACCTCTATAATTCCTAAGAGGTAGAATCACATGTTCAAAAAGCGACCTTAATCACCTTGCTTTTAGAATGGTTATACTCATAACACGCTGTGATTAAAGGGGATTACAACATACCACTTTAGGGGTATATGAACTTAAACATGATTAAGATCACTAGCATAAATTGATCTAAAACAAGGCCAATTTCGGTCACTATTTCATCTATTCAATTCACTATTAATATTAACGATAGATCTCCGATTCTTATTTGGAATAGCTCCTCACAACGCTGCTAATAAAAACGAATATGGAGATAACACCGTGAGCATAAAACACTGGATGAACGCACCTATCGCGGTTGCGACCTTATTCGCCAGCCAATTATTTTTGGTTGGTGCTCCTTTGGCGGCAGAGGATACTGGTCTCATAGAGCCTCGCAATGATACCTTTGAACAAAACCATCCTGACCAATATCACTCTTGGAAAGCCACATCGGAAAGCGAGCATATTGAAGATGCCTTAAGTGAAGACCCAAACATGGTGATCTTGTGGGCTGGTTATGGTTTTGCTAAAGACTACAACAAAGCGCGCGGTCACTTTTACGCGCTTGATGATGTGAGGCAAACCCTCAGAACTGGCGCACCAGCAGACGAAAACTCCGGGCCAATGCCGATGGCTTGTTGGAGTTGTAAAAGCCCAGATGTCGCCCGCGTAATTGAAGAGCGCGGTGAAGACGGCTATTTTGAAGGTAAATGGGCGCGCTTGGGCTCAGAAATCGTCAACCCTATCGGTTGTTCCGACTGTCACAATACGGGTTCTGAAGCCTTCAAGAAGGGCGAACCCGCACTGGCACTGACTCGCCCATACGTCGAGCGTGCTTTTGACACCATCGGTAAAAACTTTGATGAACAGTCTCGCCTAGATAAGCAAGCATCGGTCTGTGCTCAATGTCATGTCGAGTACTACTTCACAGGTCCGACTAAAGCAGTCAAATTCCCATGGGACATGGGGACCAACGTCGCTGATATGGAGAAATACTACGACGCGTTGAACTTTAAAGATTGGACGCACGCCGTTTCTAAAGCACCAATGCTTAAGGCGCAACACCCAGGTTTCGAAACTTGGAGAGCGGGTATTCATGGCAAAAACAAAGTGGTGTGTGTGGACTGTCACATGCCTAAAGTAACCAAAGAAGACGGTACGGTATACACCGACCACAAAGTGGGTAACCCGTTTGATCGTTTTGAAGACACCTGTGCGCAATGCCATACTCAAACCAAAGAGCAGCTACAAGGCATCGTTTCGACTCGCAAAGCGCAAGTACTAAACATGAAGCTAACCGCCGAGAAGCAAATCGTAGCGGCGCACTTTGAAGCAGGAGCAGCGTGGAAAGCGGGTGCAACAGAAGCAGAGATGCAACCTATCCTACAAGATATTCGCCATGCACAATGGCGTTGGGACTACGCGATTGCTTCTCACGGTGTTCACATGCATGCTCCTGAGGTAGCACTTGAAGTACTCGGTACCGCAGTTGATCGCACCGCTGACGCCCGTACCAAGTTAGTTCGTTTACTGGCAACAAAAGGTATTACTGACCCAGTTCAAATTCCAGATATCTCGACCAAAGCAAAAGCGCAACAAGCACTAGGTATGGATATGGAAAAGATGAACGCAGATAAGAAGCACTTCTTAGAAACGGTGGCACCAGAATGGGATAAAGCAGCTGCTGAGCGCGAAGCAACGTACTGAACAGTATCGATTACACAAGGTTAAATAGATAAAACGAAGGGCGCACGTTGCGCCCTTTTTGTTTGATAGAAGGCAGAGGAAAACAGATTAGCGACGAGGAAGTCTCGGCCTAGGCTGAATATGTGGACGTGTTTTAGGCATCTGCACATTTGGGCGTGTAACTGGGCGCTGGATCTTCGTTTCCGGCAATGCTTTTCTTTGTTGAACCTTTTCTTTCACCGCTTTATCTTGTAAAGCCATAGGCTCGATGCGCTTGGGGCGGTTCTCCCACTTGGTTTGAATCTCCTGCTTTTGCTCGTCAGGCAGCGATTGCCAATGATCGTCAAGCTGTCGCTTCATGTTATCGATATTGGCGGACATATCATCGTCTTTCCAATCTTCGACTTTGTCTTTGATGGATTGCTGTTGCTCTTCATCCAAGCCATTCCACCACTCTTCTAGTTTCTCTTTGTATTCATCGTCGTTGTCGCAACAACCCGGATAGTAGTAAATCCAGTAGTCGTCATGATCGTACCACCAAGGGTCGTAATAACCGGAAGAGTAATAAACCGCAGATGAGGTGCCAGAATGTTCGGAAGAGCTACAACCCACTAACACGGAGCCGCACAGCGCCACCAATATTCCGAACGCTTTATTCTTCATTCGTCCCCCCACCTTTCTTCTACTTATTAGAGTCTACTCCTACAACAGCTCTTTCGCTTTATTGATCGAGTTAATAATTTGTACTCGATCCAAGCTTGGATCGTTCGAGTCGAGCAATAGCACCCAAGTATCAATGGCTTCCTGAAAGCGGAATGACAAAAAATGATCATTGGCAATCAAAGACAAAGCCGCTTCATTGTGCGGTTCTATCTGCAAAGCTTGTTCTAGAAGCAAACTGACTTCTTGCGTCATTGATTGCTGGTGAATGTAGTATAAGGTCGTCGCTTTCGCAGCAAGTTGCGTGGCACCGACTGGCTCAGTCAGTTGGATGGCGTAATCAAAACAAATCAGCGCGCCATCCAGTTCTCCCTCTAGCAGGTAGCCCTGCCCTAACTGAAACCACAATTCTGCATTGTTTGGATCTTCACGCAATTGGTCTTGAATTTCCTGCATGATATCGCGAGCAGTCATCATTCGAGAGACTTCAGCTTGAATAGGTTGTGGAGGAGATTGACGCAACAATAAGAAGCTAGCGCTGGTTAACACTAATACCAAAGCACAAAAACCGAACCATTGTGCCGCTCTTACTCTTGAAGCGCTGAGCGATAATACGACGACGAATAATCCCATCAAAGTGATGGCAATGAAAAACCAAACAGACATAACGCGCTCCCTAGACAAACTGAGTATTAGTGTACTGGTTTAATGCTTGTATTGCGTTGATAGAGGTACAAAAAAGCCGAGCAACTGAGGCTCGGCTTTTTACATTAGAATAGTGACGAAAGATTACTCTTCGTTACCTTCCTCTGCATCATCAGCGGCTGGTGCTTCTGGAGTATCTTGCTGCGTATTTTCGTCTGTTGACTCTAACGCTTCTGCTTCTTCACCAGCAGGCAGCTCTTCGTCATCAACTTCTTCAATACGTTGCAAGCCAACAACAGATTCGTCTTCCGCAGTACGGATAAGCGTTACACCTTGCGTGTTACGACCAACCTGGCTAACTTCACCCACACGAGTACGTACTAGTGTACCAGCGTCGGTGATCATCATCATTTCATCACCTTCAACAACCTGGATAGCACCAACTACCGGGCCGTTTCGCTCAGAAACTTTGATAGAAACGACACCTTGAGTGCCTCGACCTTTTGTCGGGTACTCGCTCAGCGCTGTACGTTTACCATAACCGTTTTCTGTAACCGTTAGGATGTCGCCTTCGTGCGAAGGAACGATAAGTGATACAACTTGGTCATTTTCAGCCAGTTTCATACCACGAACACCAGAGGCAGTACGACCCATAGGACGAACACCTTTAAACTTGATCTCTGGCTGACCATTCTCATCAAGAACTGGCTTACCATTTTCGTCAAGTACTGGAATTTCTTCTGCTTCTTTAAAGCGAACCACTTTACCCGCTTTAGAGAACAGCATGATTTCGTTTTCGCCGTTAGTGATATCCACACCGATTAACGAATCGTCTTCACGTAGGTTTACCGCAATCAGACCATTTGAACGAACATTTGCAAATTGGTTCAACGGCGTTTTCTTAACCGTACCGTCACCTGTTGCCATGAAGATGAATTTGTCTTCAGAGAATTCATCAACACGCAGAATCGCAGTAATACGCTCACCTTCTTCTAGTGGAAGGATGTTCACAATTGGCTTACCACGAGCAGTGCGGCTCGCTAGAGGCAATTGGTAAACTTTCAGACGGTATGTTTTACCGCGAGTAGAGAAACACAAGATGTTATCGTGGGTATTCGCCACTAGAAGACGCTCGATATGGTCTTCATCTTTCATCTTGGTCGCACTCTTACCTTTACCACCACGGCGCTGTGACTCGTAGTCGCTCAGTACTTGGTACTTAACGTAACCACCGTGCGATAGAGTAACCACAACGTCTTCACGTGCGATCAGCTCTTCCATGTCGATATCATGGCTCGCAGCTGTAATTTCTGTACGACGAGCATCACCAAAGCCGTCACGAACCGCTTCAAGTTCTTCGCGGATCACTTCCATCAAACGCTCAGTGCTTGCAAGGATATGCATGAGTTCAGCGATTTCTTCTAGAAGTGTTTTGTATTCGCCAAGAATCTTCTCGTGTTCTAGACCTGTTAGTTTATGTAAACGTAGATCTAGAATTGCTTGTGCTTGTTGCTCTGTCAGGAAGTACTGACCATCGCGGATGCCGTATTGAGGTTCTAGCCATTCAGGGCGCGCAGCATCTGTACCAGCACGCTCTAGCATTGCTGAAACGTTGCCTAAATCCCAACCACGAGCGATAAGGCCCGCTTTTGCTTCAGCCGGTGTTGGCGCCTTACGGATAAGCTCAATGATTTCATCAATGTTGGCAAGCGCTAGCGCTAAACCTTCAAGGATGTGGGCACGTTCACGCGCTTTACGTAGTTCGAAAATAGTACGACGAGTCACAACTTCACGACGGTGATCAACGAAGCACTTCAACATATCTTTCAGGTTGAATAGCTGTGGTTGGCCATTGTTTAGGGCCACCATGTTGATACCGAAAGTGGTTTGCAACTGAGTCTGAGCGTATAGGTTGTTTAGAACAACTTCGCCCACAGCGTCGCGCTTACATTCAATAACAATACGCATACCGTCTTTATCTGACTCGTCGCGTAGTGCACTGATGCCTTCAACTTTCTTATCTTTAACTAGCTCAGCGATCTTTTCGATCAAGCGAGCTTTGTTTACCTGGTATGGGATCTCAGTGACGATGATGGTTTCTTTACCATTCTTCTCCACTTCGATGTCCGCTTTCGAACGCATGTAGATTTTGCCGCGACCTGTTTTGTACGCGTCTACAATGCCTTTACGACCACTGATCAGCGCCGCCGTTGGGAAATCAGGACCAGGAATGTAATCCATTAGTTCATCAATAGTGATTTCTTCATTATTGATGTATGCAAGACAGCCATCGATCACTTCGCCAAGGTTATGAGGCGGGATGTTGGTTGCCATACCTACTGCGATACCAGAAGCACCGTTAACCAATAGGTTTGGAATTTTAGTTGGAAGAACCGCTGGGATCTGCTCAGTACCGTCGTAGTTTGGTACGTAGTCTACGGTCTCTTTGTCTAGGTCAGCCAATAGTTCATGGGCAATTTTTGCCATTCGAACTTCGGTGTAACGCATTGCCGCAGCAGAGTCGCCATCGATAGAGCCAAAGTTACCTTGACCATCGACCAGCATGTAACGAAGCGAGAACGGTTGAGCCATACGTACGATTGTGTCGTACACAGCACTATCACCGTGTGGGTGATATTTACCGATTACGTCGCCGACAACACGGGCTGATTTTTTATATGGTTTGTTCCAATCGTTGCCTAGTACGTTCATCGCGAATAAAACGCGGCGGTGTACTGGTTTTAGGCCATCACGCACATCTGGAAGAGCACGACCCACGATGACTGACATCGCATAGTCTAGATATGAACCTCTAAGCTCATCTTCAATGTTTACGGGCGTGATCTCTTTAGCTAAATCGCTCATAGAGCCATTATCCCTCTATTATCTGATCGTAATTACGATACGTGTAAGGTGCAAAAATATAACACACAATTCATCACTTCGGCATCACTTTCCCTCTCCTTTTATCAGGTTGTGAGCTTGGTTATGAATCAAATGTCGAGAATTTGCACACTCATCCCATATCTTTCTGATTAGTGGTTATATTTCGGTCAATATTGAGCAAAATCGGACTCTGTACGTATGGAACTTAGTTGAAATCGTTAATCCCAATATATCCACACAACGTCAAAAATGCCGGTTTTAGAGTATTGTCACTGGCACTAGTTCAAGGATGAACCAAAAACATGCAAGCCCTTTCAAAGTTACAGGAGCCTGTTGTTGCCGCACCAGTGAACTCTGTCATTGTCCCTTCACTAAGCACGTCGAGGTTGTTTGGTTATAAAACGTTGGAGTATACTGACGCCCTCTAAAGGACTCAGATTGAATGCAATAAAACCAATTATGACTAAAGCACAAAACGTCGACCCAAGTGAAATTAAGAAATTCGAGGACATGGCTTCTCGATGGTGGGATTTAGAAGGCGAGTTTAAGCCACTTCATCAAATTAACCCCCTTCGTTTGAACTATGTACTTGAAAAAGCAAATGGCTTGTTTGGCAAGCGCACACTTGATGTCGGCTGTGGTGGTGGCATTCTTGCTGAAAGCATGGCGAAAGAAGGCGCTATTGTGACTGGACTTGATATGGGCAAAGAACCTTTAGAAGTCGCGCGACTCCACGCACTAGAAACCGGTACTCAACTGACCTACATTCAGAGCACAATAGAAGACCACGCTATAGAAAACGCTGGAACTTACGATGTTGTGACTTGTATGGAGATGCTTGAACACGTTCCAGATCCTCTCTCCGTTATCCGCTCTTGTGCTGCGCTAGTCAAACCCGGTGGTCACGTGTTTTTCTCAACCTTGAACCGAAACATCAAGTCATACTTGTTTGCTATTGTCGGTGCAGAGAAGCTTCTTAAGATTGTTCCTGAGGGGACTCACGAGCACGAGAAGTTTATCAAGCCTGCCGAAATGATGAAGATGATAGACCAAACAGACCTAACGGAAATGGGCATTACGGGCCTGCATTACAACCCTCTTAATGACAGTTACAAACTCGGCCGTAATGTAGATGTAAACTACATCGTTCATACTAAAAAATACTGAACGCCGTTATGTTAAAAAATGCGTTTTGTGATTGACATTTTTTGTAGAAAATGAATCGAAAGCGGTAGCACAAAGTTGCCGCTTTTTTTGTCTTTTTATGCCTAAAATTCGTGCTCTAGATTCCATTTTAACCAACCTATTTTTCGTAGATAAAAACGGCCAAAGATCAAGGAAAATATTTTTGCATGCGGTTATTTCTAAACCGATCTCAAAACCGTGCTTTTAACCATTCAAGTCTGCCCTTTTCTCATCGGTTAGTGTTCACTTACTGATTTTTTTCATTTTGTCAGTTATCCACAAGTCATCCCCGATCTGTACCTTGATAAATCAGTGTAATAGCACTATCTTGTAACCCGCAAACAAATGAACCCCTATATGTTGTGTTTAAGCGACAATATATAGATAGACTTTGATCACAAAGCCGCCGCAAGCTTTACTCATATTGCACATAAACAAACAAAAATACGGCTTTTATCAGTTTTCTTAGGGAAATAAAGCAGAATGAACCAACAACTTACCGTCACCAAGCGTGATGGCCGTAAAGAAAGTATCGATCTGGATAAAATCCACCGCGTTATCACTTGGGCTGCAGAAGGTCTAGATAATGTTTCGGTTTCTCAAGTAGAACTTCGCGCTCACATCCAGTTTTACGACGGCATCACAACGACAGATATTCACGAGACAATTATCAAGTCTGCGGCAGACCTGATCTCTGAAGAGACTCCGGATTACCAATACCTAGCTGCTCGCCTAGCGGTATTCCATCTGCGTAAAAAAGCGTATGGCCAATACGAGCCACCAACGCTTTATGATCACGTGTCTCGCCTCGTCGATATGGGTAAGTACGATCAACATATTCTAGAAGACTACACAAAAGCAGAACTCGACGAACTTGATGCGTACATCGACCATAAACGCGACCTAAACTTCTCATACGCGGCAGTTAAGCAGCTAGAGGGCAAGTACTTCGTACAAAACCGTGTAACGGGCCAAATTTACGAAAGTGCTCAGTTCTTATATATCCTTGTAGCAGCGTGCCTATTTGCGAAATATCCAAAAGCAACGCGTCTTGATTACATCAAGCGTTTCTACGATGCGACATCGACATTTAAGATTTCTCTACCTACGCCAATTATGTCTGGCGTACGTACCCCTACTCGCCAGTTCAGCTCATGTGTTCTGATCGAGTGTGGCGACAGTCTTGATTCTATCAACGCAACAGCAAGCTCGATTGTTCGTTACGTATCTCAGCGCGCTGGTATTGGTATCAACGCTGGTCGTATCCGTGCATTAGGCTCAGAGATTCGCGGTGGTGAAGCGTTCCACACTGGCTGTATCCCGTTCTACAAATACTTCCAAACCGCAGTCAAATGTTGTTCGCAAGGTGGTGTTCGTGGTGGCGCAGCGACTGTATTCTACCCAATGTGGCACGGCGAAGCTCGCTCCCTAATGGTGCTTAAAAACAACCGTGGTGTTGAAGAGAACCGTGTTCGTCACATGGACTACGGTGTACAGCTGAACAAACTGATGTACCAACGTTTGGTTGAGGGTGGCAACATCACACTATTCTCACCTTCAGACGTACCAGGTCTATACGACGCATTCTTCGAAAACCAAGAAGAGTTTGAGCGTCTATACGTGAAGTACGAGAACGATCCTTCAATCAAGAAAGAAACGGTTAAAGCGATTGAAATGTTCACTCTGCTAATGCAAGAGCGTGCATCAACAGGTCGTATCTACATTCAGAACGTGGACCACTGTAATACTCACAGCCCATTCGATTCTGAAGTAGCGCCAGTTCGTCAATCGAACCTATGTCTAGAAATCGCACTGCCAACGAAGCCATTAACTAACGTTGAAGATGACTCGGGCGAGATCGCACTATGTACGCTTTCTGCCTTCAACCTTGGTGCTATCAAGTCTCTAGATGATTTCGAAGAGCTATCTGATCTTGTTGTTCGTGCGCTAGATGCACTGCTTGATTATCAAGATTACCCTCTACCAGCGGCATACAAATCGACGATGAACCGTCGTACGCTAGGTGTTGGTGTGATCAACTTCGCTTATTACTTAGCGAAGCATGGCGTGAAATACTCTGACGGTAGCGCAAACGGCCTGACTCACCGTACGTTCGAAGCAATGCAGTACTACCTACTAAAAGCATCGGTAGAACTGGCGAAAGAGCAAGGCAAGTGCCCTTCATTCGACGAAACGAACTACGCGAAAGGCTTACTGCCGATTGATACGTACAAGAAAGATATCGACCTAATTTGTGACGAAGCGCTGCACTACGACTGGGACAGCCTACGTAAAGAAATTATGGAGCACGGCCTACGTAACTCAACACTGACTGCGCTAATGCCTTCTGAGACGTCTTCTCAGATTTCAAACGCCACTAACGGTATTGAGCCACCACGTGGTTATGTTTCAGTAAAAGCTTCGAAAGACGGTATTCTGAAGCAAGTTGTACCTGAGTTCACTGAACTTAAAGACAACTATGAACTGCTTTGGAACATCGGTTCGAACGACGGTTACCTACATCTTGTGGGTATTATGCAGAAGTTTGTTGACCAAGCTATCTCTGCTAATACTAACTACGATCCGTCACGTTACGAGACTGGCAAGGTACCAATGAAGAAACTGCTTCAAGACCTGCTAACAGCGTACAAGTTTGGTGTGAAAACGCTTTACTACCATAACACTCGTGATGGCGCAAAAGATGAACAGAAAGACGCTGTTCAACCACAAGATGACGATTGTGCTGGCGGCGGTTGTAAGATTTAATCTACCCGCACCTAACACTCCGTAAAGACAGACTATCGATAACCTCCCCTTATGGGGAGGTTTAAAAGGAATTGAGGCATTATGGCTTACAGTACTTTTAACCAAAAAAAGAATGACCAGTTGAAGGAACCAATGTTCCTAGGTCAATCAGTAAACGTTGCACGCTACGACCAACAAAAATTTGAGATTTTCGAAAAGCTTATCGAGAAACAACTTTCTTTCTTCTGGCGTCCAGAAGAAGTAGACGTATCTAGCGACCGTATCGATTACAACAAACTGCCAGATCACGAGAAGCACATCTTCATCTCTAACTTGAAGTACCAAACGCTTCTAGACTCTATCCAAGGTCGTAGCCCTAACGTGGCACTGCTGCCGCTTGTGTCTCTGCCGGAACTAGAGACTTGGATTGAGACTTGGTCTTTCTCTGAAACGATTCACTCTCGTTCTTACACGCACATTATTCGTAACATCGTGAACGACCCTGCTGTGGTATTTGATGATATCGTTGAGAACGAGCACATCCTGAAGCGTGCAAAAGACATCGCGCACTACTACGACGATTTGATTCAAGCGACGAATGATTACCATCGCTACGGTGAAGGTGAGCATGTCCTTAACGGTGAAACAGTTAAGGTTAGTCTGTACGACCTTAAGAAGAAACTGTACATCTGTCTGATGTCTGTGAACGCTCTAGAAGCGATTCGTTTTTACGTAAGTTTCGCATGTTCTTTCGCTTTCGCAGAACGCGAACTAATGGAAGGTAACGCGAAAATCATCAAACTGATTGCACGTGATGAAGCGCTTCACCTGAACGGTACGCAACACATGATCAACCTGCTACGTAACGGTCAGGATGATTTCACTTTCATGCAAATCGCAGAAGAAGCAAAACAAGACTGTTTTGACCTATTCAAAGAAGCGGCTGAGCAAGAAAAAGAGTGGGCAGAGTATCTATTCAAAGATGGCTCTATGATCGGTCTAAACAAAGACATCCTAAGCCAATATGTTGAATACATCACCAACATCCGTATGCAAGCAGTAGGTCTACCTGCAGCTTATCCAGAAGCAACAACCAACCCAATCCCGTGGATTAACGCTTGGTTGTCTTCAGATAACGTTCAAGTTGCACCTCAAGAAGCGGAAATTTCTTCTTACCTTGTGGGTCAAATTGACAATGAAGTTCGCGCAGACGACTTCGAAGGATTCGAGCTGTAATGGCAACACTCAAAATCAACAAACTCATCAGTATTGAATCCAACCCTTCCAATACAATTTTGGAAACAATGGAGCAAGCTGGCTTACTACCAGAATACAACTGTCGTGATGGACACTGTGGTGCTTGTCGCTGCAAGTTGGAATCTGGTGAAGTGGAGTATGTTGGTTTTGCCATGGCTTACACGCAAAGTGATGAGATATTACCTTGTATTTGTAAAGCAAAATCGGATTTGTCACTCAGTGGCGTTAACTACGCGATGAAAGAAAAGCAGCGCGCATAACGTGACTCGACGGTATAAAACGCAAAAGCCAAGGTGATTACCTTGGCTTTTTTGTATCTACGTGTTTTATCTCTCAGGCTGTTATAGGTCTCTGGTTATAAAGCACTACCTGGGAGATGCATCTCTTTAACTTTCTCTAAAAATGCATAATGTGCAAACATCGGTTTACGTTCTAGGTAGCGACGCAACAAGTCTAGTGCTGCCGTACTGATCACTTTAACTTGGTCATTACGCGGATACTTTTTCGAGAGTTTATATAATGCTCCCCACTCGCCTGACGGTGTCGATAAAGCGACGGAAAAAACACCCTCTTCAATATGGCCAGTGACGAGTGATAAATCCGTCCCACACTTCTCTCGCGTCGCTCCTGCCAGAGCAAACGTTTCTGCTAATGGGTCTCCGCTGTTGCTCATCGCTTGAGTCTGGCTTGGTAGTACCCAACCATGTCCAAGTTGCCTTTCAGCGTTTTCATCACTATTTAACCAATAAGTTAAGTATCCACCACTGCTTTTTTCGGAAACCGACACGGTTAACTCTTTATCCATCAACAGCTGGCCGACATTTTCAACCATAGGTATATCAATACTAACGGTATTGCTTTCAAGATGCTTATTGATCATCTGTACCAACTTCAAACGTTGTTCAAACTGTTCAGAAGGGCCAAAGAGTTTCACTTCAATAAAAGGTAAGTAAGAGCGATAACCAAGCTCATACCCTTGAGGAAGTTTTAGCTGATCAAGCTTGTCCGAGATGCCGGATTCGGAAAGGCCGAACGTATAGATTCGACTACAACATGAACCTTGCACCTCCGGAAAAGCTCTTCTCAGATCAGGCAAAATTTGCGTCTCTGCCATAAGCTTAAATTCACTTGGCACACCCGGCGTAAAATAAAAAATGGCATCATTAATCAGCATCTTGAAACCACAGGCTGTGCCTATCGGGTTATCCAGAATCTCAGCCGTTTCTGGTAGCATGGCTTGTTTTAAATTACTGTCTGGCATTGGGATGCCACGTCGAGCATACAAACTTTCTAGATGCTGCAACCACTCTTTGAAAAGCACGAGTTTACACTCAGCAGCTCTCGCGGCGGCGGCGGCACTCATATCATCGGTCGTTGGCCCTAAACCACCATTCACGATCACCACGTCATTGTTGAAGCTCAACATTAAAAACTCTTCAACCAAGCTCGACAGGCTATCACCAACCGTTGAGCGCTTTGTTAAGCCAAATCCATGTTGATAAAACAGGCTAGATAACCATGCCGCATTAGTATCAACAATATCACCGTGGAGCACTTCCTCACCGGTACTAAGCATTGCTATTTTCACAACTGACTCCTGAACATAAGCACAATCCTATTATTCGTTATAGTGCTTATTTTTCTTTTTATTTGGACGAATCTCGACGAGATATATTGGGACTAAATAAGGATCAAGTATTTAAATGGTTGATGTTTTGAGGGATAATTGCGAGCCCGATCATCACACCATCAACTCGGAGACCTTTGTGTCAAAATCATCCATGTTCAAGAAAACTCTAACTGGCCTTTGCTTGACTTCGTCAGCGCTTGCGCACGCAAGTCAGTACGATATGACCAGTCATACGGAGTTTTCTTACACACCTGATTGCTTGTCAGGTTACTGCGAAACGACGACTCTGTACACCTTCGAGTCTCAAAATCGCGGTCTTATGTTTGAACAGAATAATGATGATTCATTAAATCTTGATGCAGGGCTTCAGCCTAAACATCTCATTATCCCTCAAGATAAAGACTGGGATTACCTCATGGGTCAAACATACACCATTCTTGGCCTGAGTATCGCAACCGTTGGTATGATGACTTTCCTTCCAGAAAGTATCACTAAATGGGACGAAGAAGACCGAGACATGAGTAAGCTGGGTCAAAAATGGAAAGATAATGTCTCTGACGGGCCTGTTTGGGATCGTGATGAACATGTCCTCAACTACATCATGCATCCTTATTTTGGCGGCGTTTACTACACAGCCGCACGCCACGCTGGCTATAACGAGTTTCAGTCATTCTTGTACTCCGCAACCATGTCAACGTTCTTTTGGGAGTACGGAGTAGAGGCATTTGCAGAAGTGCCATCTTGGCAGGATATTTTTATCACACCATTCTTTGGTGCTGTGGTTGGCGAAATGATGCTCACTGCTGAGCAAGATATTGTAGCAAACGGCGGCGAAGTCATGGGCTCTGAAACCGTCGGTGATGTATCACTCTTCTTCCTAAACCCTGTTGGGCATATCCATTATTGGGTAACCGATGCATGGGGCGGTAGTGCAGAGCTACAATTTAATTCATCACCTTGGTTTGGTAATCAAGACGTCGCAAAATTCGCAATGGACGCAGGCGCCAACTACGACAGCCAATTTTACGGTGTCGAACTAAAAGTAACATTTTAGCCTTGACTTGAGTTGATACTCAGTAGAAAAGCAGCCTTATGATGGCTGCTTTTTTGTGCCCTAAACATCGTTTTAATTATTTGCTTCACGAATTAGTGTCAAAAATTGACTTTCATCAAACATAACCCTCTCCTAGCACCTACACTAAATAAAAGGATTTATTCCAATAACTTAAGTAGCACGTTTATTCGTACTGCGTCCAAACCTTATTCCAGGAGGGGACATTATGAACACCGTATTTATTGTTAATTTTGTCGGACAAGCGTCACCCGCAACTATCAAAGAACTCGCAGCAATCACTCATGAAAATGGCGGTAAATGGCTGATAAGCAAAGTAAACTTTATTGAAGATCAAGTTGCAGGTGTCATCAAAGTAGAGCTTCCAAGAGAAAATGCCGACATCGTTAAAGAGGCGTTCTCTTCATGTCAAACTCTTGTGGTTAGGTTCGTTGACTCGGATCCTCACTCGCATCGTGAAGACACTATCTTTCAGCTTCGCTTAGATGCCAACGATAGAGCAGGTATTGTGAATGAAATTACTCACGTTCTCGATAATCAAGGCATTTCAATTCTAGATATGGATTGCCAACGCGTATTCATTGCAGGCGGCGGTGGGGTAAGCTCCAGCTTATTCAGCGCAAAAATGGCGATTAAATTGCCTAGCGAGCTAGAGATAGAGGACGTGGCTAATGAGTTAGAATCTCTGAGTGAAGACACTCGTGTAATTGTAGAAAGCTAACTGCATACCTTTAACGCTTCCCCAATAAAAAAGAGCAGCAATTCAGCTGCTCTTTGTCGTTCTAATACTCAATACGTTTTATTTCACCGACCACTGAGATAGTGAACGTTTGAAATCAGAGTAGTCAAATTCATTCAGTTTTTGAATGTCACCATTCGAGCGTTCACAGTAAACCGAAGGCATACGTAGACCGTTAAACCAGTTCAGTTTCACCATGGTGTAACCTGCACTATCTAGAATGTGAAGACGCTGTCCGATCTCGAGAGGCTGTTCGAAGTTCGCCACGCAAAACTGGTCACCAGCTAAACAAGAGCACGATCCAATCACGTATTCATGTTCACCGTTTTCAGATGCTTCAAGAATTGACGCTGGCTCGTTGTAGATAAGCGTATCCAAACGGTGAGCTTCTGTTGCTGAATCGACAATCGCCGTCTTCTTCACGTTCTCCACGATATCAACCACTGTTACGACAAGATCGGTTGTCTTAGTGATGATCGCTTCACCCGGCTCTAGATACATTTGTACGCCGTGTTTCTCTGAGAATGCTTTAAGCGCTAAACCCAACTTCTCGATGTCGTACCCCGGCCATGTGAAGAACACGCCGCCACCCATGCTTACCCAGTCCAGCTTATCTAGGTACTCGCCAAACTGCTCTGAAATAGCACCGAGTAAGCCGATAAACGCATCCACATCTTTGTTCTCACAGTTCATGTGGAACATCACGCCATCAATACCATCAAAAATTTCCGGTTTGATGTGATCAGCCTGAACACCAAGACGAGAGAATTGACGAGCTGGGTTTGCTAAGTCTTGCCCTGCGTAGCTCACACCTGGGTTTAGGCGCAAGCCAATCGATGCTTTACCTTCGACAATATGACGATAAGCCGCTAACTGTGACTGAGAGTTAAAGATCATCTTGTCACAGATGTTCGCCACATCGCGAACGTCATCTTCGCTATAACCCACACTGTATGCGTGTGTCTCACCACCGAACGTTTCGTAGCCAAGCTTCACTTCAAACGGGCCAGAACTTGTTGTTCCGTCTAGGTAAGGCTTGATGATGTCGAATACACCCCATGTTGAGAAGCACTTCAGTGCTAATACAAGCTTCACACCAGAGATGTCTTTTAGCTGTTTTGCTTTCTCTAGGTTCTCAATCAGCTTGTCTTCATTAATCATGAAGTATGGCGTTTTTAGTTCGTTTTGTTGCATTTTGATACCTTACGTCCCTTCGCCTTAGCAAAGGCACTATAAAATCGAACAAAGCCGACGCAAGTGCATCGGCTTAAACGTACAAATAAGAGTCGCTAAATTCTTACTTCAATTTATGGATAACAGGTTGTCCTGGCTCCAGTTCTTGAACATGCCAATCTAGACCAATAGATGGCATGGTTTCTAGGAATGGGTCAGGATCTAGCTGCTCCATGTTGAACACGCCTTTGTCTGCCCATTTGCCACGGAAGAACTGCAAAGCAGCAGTGATCGCAGGTACGCCAGTGGTGTATGAGATAGCTTGGTGTTCAACATCTTCGTATGCGACTTCGTGATCAGCGTTGTTGTAAATAAATACACTGCGCTCTTTGCCATCTTTCTTACCTTGAACCCAAGTACCGATACACGTTAGGCCAGTGTAACCAGGAGCTAGTGATGTTGGATCTGGCAGCAACGCTTTAAGCACGTGCAAAGGTTGAACAACCGTGCCGTCGTGAAGCGTTAGTGGATCTGGGCTGAGTAGACCGATGTCACGCATTACATTGAAGTAATTTAGGTAACGATCACCAAAGCCCATCCAGAATTCGATACGTTTCGCCGGGATGAACTCTTGCATAGATCGAACTTCGTCGTGCGCCATTGAGTACACTTTATGTGAACCACAGTTCGGGAATTCAAACTCAAGCATACGTGAGTGACAAGGTACTTGTTTCCACTCGCCGTTTTCCCAGTAGAAGGAATCACCTTGAATCTCAAGCATGTTCGTTTCTGGGTCAAAGTTAGTTGCGAACTTCTTACCGTGGTCACCTGCGTTTACATCCATTACGTCGATAGTATCGATTTCATCGAACAGATGTTTCACCGCGTATGCAGCAAACACCGATACTACGCCCGGATCGAAACCGGCACCAAGAATACCTGTGATGCCCGCCTCTTCAAACTTCTCACGGTAGCCCCACTGCCAATCGTAAGCTTGAGGTACTTGTTGGCCTTCAGAGCACAAATCAACCGCAACAGATGTATCAAGGTATGACACTTTAGCTTGGTAACATGCTTCCATAATAGCCATGTTCACCCAAGGAGGACCCGCGTTGATCACTAAGTCAGGCTGCACTTCTTTAATTAAAGCAACTAAAGAATCTACGTCGTCCGCGTTTACCGCACGAGCTTCTAGTTTCTTAGTTGAATCTTTCAGATTGTTTTTCTTCTGAATCGATTCGATGATTTTCTCACACTTACCTACGGTACGTGATGCGATTGTGATATCACCCAGAACGTCGTTGTTTTGTGCTGCTTTATGTGCAACTACCCAGCCAACGCCGCCTGCACCAATCTGTAGAATTGCCATAGTTTTCCGTTACCTTTGTTAAACTAGCTCTGCCGCTAGCGTATTGATTTTTGAGAGCAAAGATTCAAAGTCCGCCGTCGTCAGACACGGGTTCAAAATCGTAAATTTCAATGCAGTTTTATCGTCGACAATGGTTTCACCCAATACCGCGATACCACGTGTTAACGCTTCTAAGCGCAACGTTTTATTCAGTTCATCAAGATCCGCTGATTCATGTGTCGCGCGGAACAGAACCGTAGATAGCGATGGTTCAGCCAACAACTCAAAGTGTTTGTTATCTCGAATCATATCCGCAACTTCAAGCGTCTGATCAAGTAAATGATCGTACATATCGCCTAGGGCTTTTGGCCCCACGCTTTGCATCGTCATAAACACTTTTAGCGCATCAAAACGCTTAGTTGTAGCGATGGACTTATCCACCAAGTTCGGTAGTTCGTCGTGTTCGCGGTTCAAATAGTCTGCATGATGAAGCAGGAACTTAAAGTTAGACTTGTCATTCACCAACAGCACACCACAACTGATGGTTTGGTAAAATAACTTGTGGAAGTCTACGCTGATGGAGTGTGCACGCTCACAACCTTTCAGACGGGCTTTTTGGCTACTTAGAATCAGAGCTCCACCGTATGCACCGTCGACGTGCATCCACATGTCATGTTTCGCTGCCATATCGGCGATAAAGTCTAGGTCATCAATAGCGCCGTGATCCGTTGTGCCCGCTGTGCCGACAATTGCAAATGGGATCAAACCTTCTGCTTTTGCCTGATTTAGAACTTCGTCTAACTTAGTGACATCCATCGTTCCATCGGCATTCGCATCGACGGCCATGACCGCTTTTTCACCCAATCCCATCCAAGACGCTGATTTTTGAACCGTGAAGTGGGATTTTTTCGAACACACTATACGCAGCTTGTCTGCGTATTCAGGAAGGCCAAGCTTTTGAATTGAGTGCGCACTGAGTTTGTCAGCAATCCAATCACGCGCAAGCATCAAACCCATTTGATTACTTTGCGTGCCGCCGCTCGTGAAGATACCGTCCGCTTTTTCACCTAACTCGTATTTATCGCATAGCCAGTTCACAACTTTCTGTTCAACATAAGTCGCTGATGAAGCTTGATCCCATGAGTCCATTGATTGGTTCAAAGCCGCAATCATTGCCTCTGCGGCAATAGCAGGCATCAACGGTGGAGTATGAAGGTGAGCGATACAATCTGGATGTTGAGTAAAAATCGCGTTTTTCGCGACCAACTCGGCTGCATCATCAATAACCGTTTTGAGAGGCGCATTTTTATTGTCAAGATCAACAGCATGGATCGCTGCTTCCAATGCTTTTGGATCCATACCTGAGTATGGTGCAGCAACCTGTTCAAACACTGATTTCATTGCTGTCGTAGTGTGATTCATCACCGAAGCAAACTCATTGCTGCCCAACTCTCCAGTGTGGATGAAATGCTTCTTCCATTCATCTTGTGGCTGAGTTTCGATGTGACTACCGCCTGCTGCTAAAATCGCGTCTTCAAATACACGTAAAGCAAAGTCGATTTGCTCAAACGAGATGATAAGAGGAGGAAGGAAGCGAATTACTGCACCTTCACGTCCGCCTTTCTCAACGATCAAGCCACGCTCAAGTGCTGCGCGTTGAATGGAAAGAGTGAGTTCACTATCCGCTTGAGGTTCGCCAAATTTATTGAGCTCACCGTTTGGATTTTTAATCTCCACACCAAGCATCAAACCTTTGCCACGTACTTCTGCGATACAGTTCACGCGCTTTTGAATGCTTTCAAGACCATAGCGCAAATACTGGCCCGCAATATTGGCATGCTCAACCAGATTGTCACGCTGGATGATTTCTAATGCTTTCGCACCAGAGACCATGGCTAACTGATTGCCACGAAACGTACCTGTGTGTTCGCCCGGCTTCCAAGTATCATGCTGCTTGTTGATAACCAATAGCGACATTGGTAAGCCACCGCCAATAGCTTTTGATAAACACAGGATATCTGGAACAATGCCCGACTCTTCAAATGCGAAATTGTAGCCAGTTTTACCAACACCACACTGGATCTCATCGAAGATCAGTAAGATACCGTGTTCATCACAAATACGACGTAACTCTCGCAGCCAGAATGCTGGCGCAGGAACAACACCACCCTCACCTTGCACTGGCTCAACGATGATCGCAGCAGGCTTCATAATGCCCGATTCATCATCGTTTAAAAGACGATCGATATAGCGAATACTTGCTTTCGCACCTTCATCACCGCCAAGCCCAAATGGACAACGCAGATTGTATGGGAAAGGCATAAAGTGCACGTCTGACATTAAACCAGTTCGACGCGCTTTCGTACCTAGGTTGCCCATCATTCCCATTGTGCCGTTAGTCATACCATGATATGCGCCACGAAAAGCAAACATGGTGTTGCGACCAGTAGTCTGCTTCGCGAGCTTGATCGCGGCTTCAACTGCATCGGCTCCAGACGGACCACAAAATTGGATAACGCTGTTCTCACTTAACTCTTGAGGAAGAAAAGATTTAACAGATTGAATAAACGTCGTTTTTGCTGATGTTGCAATATCTAGCGTCTGATATGGCAGACCCGAATCTAATTGCTCTTTCAGAGCTTGGTTTATTTCAGGATGGTTATACCCCAAAGCTAGAGTGCCCGCCCCCGCAAGGCAGTCTAAAAAGATCTGTCCACGTGTATCTTCAACCAAGCAACCAAAAGCTTGTTTGATTGCGATTGGCAAGCGACGTGGATAAGAACGCACTTCAGATTCATGCTCAGCCTGATCAATCAATACTTGATCTGGCGTTAAGTCATACGTTCCCTCAACGATAGGAACCTGAGACGAAAAAATGTTTGCGATATTGCTATCGACTTCAAAGGCAGTGCTCATACTACATAATCCCTTGAATTATAATAATTCTATATCCTGTATTAATAATCATTGGAATGAAGTTACAGGAGGTGTGTATACCCCTCCGCATTTGTCAGTGCAAAATGACAAATACAGATCATCTGCCACGATATTCGTGACTTTATATGTAAAAGGGATTAATCAAGGTTCTGTAATGCACCCGTTTTGTAAAACAGGACATTTCGGCAGTATGAAGCTGATTAGTGTGTGTTTATTCAAAGGTTTCAATGTTGGGTTTCCCATTAATATGCCGCTTTTACAGCATTAGTATCCCGTCTATCGACAAAAGGCTTTGCCGATACCTACCCTACGCAGTGTCACAATCAGCTTGAATGGTCACTACGCGTATCCCCCAGAGATCAAACGTTGTTAATTACGCTCCGAGATTGCGCGCGAATTTATCACAAAATAAAATCTTCTGGCAACGATTTTTCATATTAGTAACAGTGACGCAAATCACAACAAAGTTCCCCCTAGTGATATTTGTACATTCATACTCATCTACAACGCTTTTCTTCTTTTCTCAAATACCTGTTAATTAAACAAATATCCTTACAATATCAGCGCCATGAACCAAAACGGTTTATGAACATACCACTCTTTAATCGTAGAACATTATTTTCAGTATCCAAGGCATTTAACAGAGCTAGTATTTACGTTACTGCTCAGCCTAAATCGATGAGTCTTTATTCACAGAACTTTGATTGACTAAACTTAAACTAGTCGGATAGGTATGGCCATGAAGTGACGTTTCTATGGCTAAAATTAACAAGGAGTTAAGTTAGTAAGCTGAAGGAGCTCAGTGCTTAAAGAAATACATCGCGAAGAAGAAATTTAAGATTTTAAGAAATACAAAAAAGGCCCAGCATTTTTATGCTGGGCCTTAAACCTGGAGCGACACACGAGGTTCGAACTCGTGACCTCAACCTTGGCAAGGTTGCGCTCTACCAACTGAGCTAGTGTCGCATTTAATATGAGATGGTGCCCCGGGCCGGACTTGAACCGGCACAACGCGAACGTCGAGGGATTTTAAATCCCTTGTGTCTACCAATTCCACCACCAGGGCACACAAATATTCTTTGTGATGCCTTTACAGAAAAGTAAAACACCATCTGATACCGCTAACGCCATATCAATAAAATTTGGAGCGACACACGAGGTTCGAACTCGTGACCTCAACCTTGGCAAGGTTGCGCTCTACCAACTGAGCTAGTGTCGCATTTATTCTCGAAAGCTATTCACTCTCAAAAGAATAATGGAGGCGCCTCCCGGAGTCGAACCGAGGTCCACGGATTTGCAATCCGCTGCATAGCCACTCTGCCAAGGCGCCTAATCTGTGAATAAAGCTAAGCTTTTTTCACCACCCTACTGAGCTGTGCTCTCTTGGGTACGGGATGCATTCTACGGATTCGAGCGATCGAGTCAATACTATTTTTATTTTTTTAAATCGTTTGACTAGAATTTGTGCGAAAGACGGTGGATTGCTTAGTTTTAATACTAAAAATCGCTTAAATACACTTGTTTATCATAAAACTTTGGCTACGCCTTACACTGATGGCCGTGCGTTACGTGTATTGAAGCGTTAATAATCAGGAGGCTCGCTTCTCTGAGACTCTCCAAGGGCGAAAACAAGACTTAGATCACATATGGAACTCTATCGAAGCAAAAGCCCCAGATACAAATTTCAAGCATGACTGTTAGCAAGCATTGAAAAACGTGAGAAGCAAAGAAATGCTGTAGATTATCTTAGATACAAAAAAGCAGGCTATTAAGCCTGCTTTCTAATATCAGAATTTAATGATGCTCTTCATTCAACAGATCGTCTTTCGCAGCTGCTAAATATTGAATCATTGACCAGTACGTCAAGAAAGTTGCCACATACAATGCTGCAAAGCCTAGCCAAACCATCCATTCATCGTAACGCCATATCAACACCCATAAGGCGAACATTTGCGAAACAGTTTTTACTTTGCCAACCCAAGATACCGCAACACTGGCTCGCTTACCGATTTCAGCCATCCATTCTCGCAATGCTGAGATAATGATTTCTCGCGCGATCATCGTTACCGCAGGAATGGTCACCCAAATTGAATGGTAATGTTCCGTGATTAAAATCAATGCCGTTGCCACTAGCACTTTATCAGCAACAGGATCAATAAACGCACCAAAACGAGAAGTTTGGCCAAGTTTACGGGCCAACATACCGTCAAGCCAGTCAGTAAAACCCGCTACCCAAAACACCATTGCTGCTGCAAACGGTGCCCATGAATAAGGTAGATAAAAGACAACCACAAAAACAGGGATTAGGAACAGTCTAAGAAGAGACAGAATGTTCGGGATATTCAAACGCATTTTATTATTCTCTTACACATTGCGGCTTAATGTTGCGCGATTTTCCTTATTGTTTCAATGCTTGGAAAATAATTTCTGCTAAAGAGTGACTTATTCCCGGTACTTTGGCGATTTCTTCGACACTTGCACGTTTAAGTTCTTGTAACCCACCCATGTACTTGAGTAACGCCTGACGTCGTTTAGGGCCAATTCCCTCAATCCCTTCAAGTGCACTCGTACGTCTGGTTTTACCTCGCTTAGCACGGTGCCCCGCTATAGCATGGTTATGGCTTTCATCACGAATATGTTGAATAAGGTGCAACGCAGGAGCATCGCTTGGTAAATGAAACTCGTCCCCATCGACTGTAATCAGCGTTTCTAAACCTGGTTTGCGAGTAACGCCTTTTGCAATACCAATCATGATAGGACGCTTTGGCCAATCCCCCCAGTACTGCGAAATGATGTCATGCGCACGATTTAACTGACCTTTACCACCATCGATAAAGATGATGTCGGGAATTTTCTCTACGTCCAATTGCTTCGAATAACGGCGCTCCAACGCTTGTCCCATTGCAGCGTAATCGTCACCACCGGTAATGCCAGTGATGTTATAGCGACGATACTCCTGCTTAACGGGGCCTTCATTGTTGAACACCACACACGATGCAATCGTACTTTCCCCCATAGTATGGGAGATATCAAAACACTCCATTCGAGCTATAGACTCCAACTTCAATGTTTCGCGAAGCGCATGAAAACGCTGATTAATCGTCATCTTGTGATTGATTTTGGTGGTAATCGCTGTTAGTGCATTCGTGTTCGAAAGCTTGAGATACCTTGCTCGAGAGCCAGTTGGCGACGTATGGAAATGAACCTTACGGCCTGCCACTTCACTTAACGCTTTCTGTATTGGCGCAATATCTTCTGCCAACTCTTGATTCAAAATAATACGAGAAGGAATTGTACGTGCTTCGTTATGGCTCAAATAGTATTGAGTCAGAAAACTATCGAACACTTCCTGCTGGCTTGTATTTTGTGGGATTTTCGGAAAATGGCTACGGCTACCAAGCACTTTGCCTTGGCGTATCATCAGGATATGGATACACGCGATACCATTCTCCTGAGCAAACCCTAGTACATCCATATCATCCATGCTGTCTTCTGAGACGTACTGCTGCTCTTGAACACGTCTAATCGCTTGGATTTGATCGCGAAATTTAGCGGCATCTTCAAAGCGCAATTGCTGACTGGCAACTTCCATTTTCTCGATCAGTTGTTTGAGTACTTGCTGGTCTTTGCCTTGCAAAAACATGCGCACAAAGCCAACCAACTCTGCGTATTCTTCATCAGAAATGATGGTATCAACGCATGGCCCTGCACAACGGCCAATTTGGTACATCAAACATGGGCGCGTTCGGTTGGAATAGACAGTGTCTTCACACTGGCGCACAGGAAATATCTTTTGCAGCAAATGCAATGTTTCTCTTACTGCACCAGAATCTGGGTAGGGGCCAAAATATTCACCTTTGCGCTTCTTGGCGCCACGGTGGATAGAAAGCCGTGGGTGCTTATGACCGCTAATAAAGATATAAGGGTAAGACTTATCATCTCGCAGCAAAACATTGTATTTCGGTAAATACTGCTTGATGTAGTTATGCTCTAAGATGAGCGCTTCTGTCTCAGTGTGAGTCACTGTGACGTCAATTTTGGCGATATTACTGACAAGCGCGCGAGTTTTCTCACTGTCTACTTTTTTCCGAAAGTAGCTTGAAAGGCGCTTTTTTAGGTCTTTGGCTTTACCTACATAGATGACAACAGCTTCGGCGTTGTACATTCTGTAAACGCCGGGCTGATGAGTTACTGTCTTGAGAAAGGAAGCCGAATCGAAGGGAGGATTCACACTAAAGGGTCTCGGTGTCCAGCATTCCGTGGCGAATCGCTAAGTGAGTTAACTCAACGTCACCATTAATGTCCAATTTACTAAAGAGTCGGTAGCGATAGCTGTTGACTGTCTTTGGACTTAAATTAAGTTGCTCAGAAATATCCGTTACCTTTTGACCTTTAGTGATCATAAGCATGATCTGCAATTCACGTTCGGATAAGTCTTTAAAAGGGTTCTCAGAGGCTGGAGAAAATTGACTCAATGCCATCTGCTGCGCAATCTCTGGTGAGATGTAACGCTGCCCACTATTAACTACACGAATCGCATTCACCATTTCATCAGGGCCAGCACCTTTGGTTAAATAACCAGACGCACCTGCCTGCATCACCTTGGTTGGAAACGGGTTTTCTGTATGAACGGTAAGTACGATGATTTTCACATCAGGATTCACGCGAAGAATTTTTTTAGTGGCTTCCAAGCCACCAATTCCTGGCATGTTCATGTCCATTAAAACGACGTCAGCATGATTACTGCGACACCATTTTACTGCATCTTCACCGCTGTCAGCTTCTCCTGCTACGTTCATTCCACGGACGTCTTCAATAATACGTCGTATCCCTGTGCGAACCAGCTCGTGATCATCTACAAGGAAAACATTTATCAAACTTGTATCTCCACACTTTGTATTGGTTCTGCACCCACATAACCATTATTTGTTAAATGTGGATATCAGTATGACTGCCTATATACTAACGTAATCGACAAAAAATTGCTTTCTATGAATATGTGCTGAAACGCAAACTTTAGCAAGAACTTATTCATAAACCACTCTATTATTTTAGAGCGTGATGAGCAGAACCGAAATCTAAGAAAAGACAATTAACAACATTAAGTACAATAAATCAAGTAACTAGGTTTCATATTGCCCAGAGAAACACGCTATAACTTAAAATGACACTGTCCCTCTTGCACCAGAGGCTAACTTGTAATCACTAATTCCAGCAAAAATTTGAACCGCTTTCTTTACTGGTTATTTTTACAGTTCTTAATGTTAAACTAGCGTTCTTCAAGTTTTCTAAGGTTTCTCACATTTGAATATCCAACAAGGCTTTCTGCTTACTCGACAGGCACGAGACATCAAAGGTCAAACTCAAATCGAGCTGTGGCTTTCGACAGAAGCAGGTCCTACTCAGTTAATTATTAATGGTGAGAAGCCAGTATTTTTCATCGCTCAGAAACACTCAGAGCAAGCAAAAACACTCGCGCGAGAAAAAAACATACCCGTCGACATCCGCCTTTTGGATCTCAAAACGTTTGAACATACGCCTCTTTCTGCATGCTATACCAACGTAACCAGAGACGCTCTCACACTTAAAGACACGTTCGCTCAAAATGATATCACCACTTACGAAAGTGATATTCGCCTCGCCGATCGCTACCTCATGGAGCGTTTTATTAAAGGTAGTATTGAATTTACAGGCAATGTGACTCGTACCAATGGCTACCAACGCGTCCAGAACGCAAAATGCCGTACGGGGCAATATGAGCCGAAGTTAAACGTTGTCTCGTTAGATCTAGAATGCTCTGAGAAAGGCATTCTTTACTCCATCGGATTAGACAGCGTCATGGATTCCCGCGTTATCATGATCGGAGAACCAGAGCCTTCGGATACACCGATACAATGGGTCCAGGATGAAAAGGCGCTTCTAGAAGCACTCATCGATTGGTTTAAACAATTCGACCCCGATGTCATTGTCGGTTGGAACGTCATTGATTTTGACTTTCGCCTGCTACACAAACGAGCAGAATGGCACAACATGAAGCTAATGCTTGGCAGAGCAGACCAAGCCAGCTTTTTCAGAAGTTCATCTCAAAGCCAACAAGGGTTTATTTCCATTCCCGGGCGAGTTGTAATGGACGGTATCGATACGTTAAAAACGGCGACTTATCACTTTCGGTCTTGGTCATTAGAGTCTGTATCTCAAGAACTCTTGGGGGAAGGGAAAGAAATCCACAACGTTCATGACCGTATGGATGAAATCAATCGTATGTACCGCTCCGACAAACCATCGCTGGCTAAATATAACTTACAAGACTGCGTGTTGGTGAACAAGATTTTCAATCACACTCACCTGCTCGACTTTGCAATTGAACGCTCTCGCCTCACTGGTGTAGAACTGGATCGTGTCGGTGGCTCGGTAGCGGCATTCACTAACTTATACATGCCGCAAATACACCGCGCAGGCTATGTTGCCCCGAACCTACACCCAGAAAATTGGATTGCGAGCCCCGGCGGTTACGTGATGGACTCCATCCCTAACCTATATGATTCTGTTTTAGTGTTGGACTTTAAGAGTCTATACCCATCGATTATTCGCTCTTTCTTGATTGATCCTATGGGTTTGGTTGAGGGGTTATTACTCGATATTGGTAAAGAAGATGATAAAGCAGTACCTGGCTTTCGCGGTGGGCAGTTCCATCGTACGAAACACTTTTTACCAGAAATGATTGAAAAGCTTTGGGCAGCACGTGATGTTGCAAAGAAGAACAATGAAAAAGCTTTTTCTCAGGCAATCAAAATCATCATGAACTCCTTTTATGGCGTACTGGGTTCATCGGGATGTCGTTTCTTTGATACTCGGTTAGCTTCTAGTATTACCATGCGCGGACATGAAATCATGAAGCAAACTAAGGTGCTGATTGAGGAGCAAGGATATCAAGTGATTTACGGCGATACGGATTCCACATTCGTGTCGTTGAATCGACCATACAGTCAAGTAGAAGCCGACGCTGTTGGAAATCAATTAGTTGATTACATCAACTCTTGGTGGCAAGAACACCTGCGTTCTGAGTACAACCTAACATCTATGTTGGAAATCGAGTATGAAACCCATTATCGCAGATTCCTTATGCCAACGATTCGTGGCGCAGAAACTGGCTCGAAAAAGCGCTATGCGGGTTTAATCGGTGAAGGAGAGCAAGAACGGATTGTATTTAAAGGGTTAGAAAGTGCCCGTACTGACTGGACCTCGTTAGCACAGAAATTTCAAAATACACTCTATAGCATGATTTTCCATGGTGAAGATCCAAGCGACTATGTCCGAGAGATGGTTGAGAAAACTAACAACGGTGAATTTGATGAACAGTTGGTGTATCAAAAGCGACTGCGCAGAAAACTGCATGAGTATCAGAAGAACGTCCCACCACAAGTGCGTGCAGCTCGTTTAGCGGATGAGATAAATGCCAAGCTTGGCCGCCCATTACAGTATCAAAACAAAGGACGAATTGAATACATTATTACCGTGAACGGTCCTGAACCTTATGAGTACCTCAATAGCCCGATTGATTATCAACATTACATTGATAAACAACTCAAACCCGTTGCAGATGCGATTCTCCCTTTCATTGGGACGGATTTTGACAGGCTTTCAGCACCACAAATGGGGTTGTTTTAGCCGATACGAAACTCTGTTTTCTGGTACTGTTTGACTAACCAATCACCAAACGCATCAATTAGCCCGATAACAGAACGCTTGGGAATACCCCGGCCAGAAAGTAAGATTTCTAGCCGCTCGATCTCAAGCTGCTTTTCAGGATGATAAGTTAAGAATACCTTGCCACACTCTACGGGGTCATCAAACCAACGTTTATCTCGATACATCACCAAAGAGTATGACGCTCTTAGTAACTTTTTAGCAATCACGCGTTGAGCGGCCACCTGCTCTTCTATCGTCTTCGCTTGGACGATTTTTTTGCGATACACCGTAATCCAATCTTCCACATCCATATTCCAGTGCTTAGCAATTTCCCAACTAGGAACGTAATCACCAAAACAATCTGCCAGATCATCACCATAGACACAGACACAGCAATGCTTAAGCATAAAGCCCCAAGTAAAAATGCTATCTAAGTTAGCCACTTCACTCACTAGCGCTGTGCGGACCGATACGCCACTAACTTGAGGATGACTTTGCTGCGCGCGCCACTTAATCGTGTTGAGTAAAGTCGCGCGATTGTGCTCAAAAGACGATTTAGTAACGACAACCAGGTCTAAGTTCGACCTTCCTGCGATCGCTGTTTTTCGAGCAACACTGCCGTACACATAAACGCTGTGTAAGTTTTGCCCCAGTCCACCTTTGAGACAAGCGGTAACTTCCCTAATTAAAGGCGCAAACTCTGGTTGAAATGGTTGTTTAGGATCGATAACAGGCAGAGACATGGCTTAAAACGTGTTCTCAGATGGTTCAAGAAATTGGACTATATGTTCTCTTAGCCGACTCACTGAATCAAGTCCATTCAGGTGTTTAGTCATGGGAGTAACAACAAATTTCTGCAATGAATTTTAATGCTAGGCGGCTAACTTAGCGCTATAATCACCGAGTTTTGCTTAATAAGTATGAATAGGAATATACAATGCCAAAGGCAAGTGAAATCAAAAAAGGCTTCGCAATCGAGTCTAATGGTAAAACTCTTCTAGTTAAAGACATCGAAGTAACGACTCCTGGCGGTCGTGGCGGCGCTAAAATCTACAAAATGCGTTGTACAGATCTAAACACGGGCGCACGTGTAGATGAGCGTTACAAGTCTGATGACGTTGTTGAAACGGTAGAAATGAACAAACGTGCAGTTGTGTACTCATACGCTGACGGCGATGAGCACATCTTCATGGATAACGAAGACTACTCACAATACACATTCAAGCACAATGAAGTTGAAGACGACATGCTGTTCATCAACGAAGATACACAAGGTATCCACATTATCCTTGTTAACGGTGCTGCTGTGGGTATTGAACTACCATCTTCTGTTGAGCTAGTGATTGAAGAAACTGACCCTTCAATCAAAGGTGCTTCTGCATCTGCTCGTACTAAACCAGCACGCTTCGCTTCAGGTCTTGTCATCCAGGTTCCTGAGTACATTGCAACTGGTGACCGTGTTATCATTAACACAGCTGAACGTAAATACATGAGCCGAGCATAAGCATGTCTGATTTGATTTCTTACGACGACGTCATCGACGCAGCGTACGACATTTTCCTTGAGATGGCTCCAGATAATCTAGAGCCTGCTGACGTGATTCTGTTTACTGCGCAATTTGAAGATCGTGGTGCCGCAGAACTTGTTGAAACTGGCGATGACTGGGTTGAACATGTTGGCTTCGAGATCGACAAAGAAGTATATGCAGAGGTTCGTATCGGCCTAGTAAATGAGGAAAATGACGTTCTTGATGACGTATTTGCTCGTATGCTAATCAGCAGAGACCCTGAACATAAGTTCTGCCATATGCTTTGGAAACGCGATTAACGTTTCTTCATCATGAACAAAAATACCAGCCTAGTGCTGGTATTTTTTTATCTGCTGTTTTGTTTAGCTGCGATATTTGTTTATCCAAACACCCTTCTCTATATCGGCTTTAGATCCTTTTGTTATGTAACAGATAAGAAAAAGGCTTGCTGAATTGGCAAGCCTTTCTGATGTTTTGCTATCGATTAACGATGCTTGTTACGTGCGCCTTGGTCACCAGCAGTCTTCTTCGGCTTGCGACGAGAAGGGTTGTTGCTGCGGCCTTTTGGCGTGTTAACACGCTCTTCATGGCGCTTAACTGCGCGACGAATTTTTTGGCTGCGTGCACGCTCACGTTTGCGTGACGTGTTGTCTTTGTTCAGATCAAGCATGGTTTCTTTTTCTGGACGAAGCTCTACAAGCTCACGCAAGTAGTTTACTTCTTTCAGGTCAAGCTCCATCCAACCACCACGAGGCAGTTTCTTGTCTAGGAAGATGTCGCCGTAACGAACACGTTTCAGACGACTAACGGTACACTCTTGCGATTCCCATAGTCGACGAACTTCGCGGTTACGACCTTCGTTGATAACAACGTAAAACGTGTGGTTCATGCCTTCACCACCCGCGTAAACAACATCTTCAAAGCGAGCTAAACCGTCTTCCAGTTCAACACCTTTTACTAGATTACGAACTTTCTGTTCAGTTACTTCACCGAACACACGTACTAGGTATTCACGTTCAACTTGGCGGCTTGGGTGCATTAAGCGGTTCGCCAGTTCACCATCCGTTGTGAAAAGCAGAAGACCAGAAGTGTTCGCATCCAGACGACCAACTGAAATCCAACGAGAGCCACGAATTTTTGGCAGACGATCAAAAACAGTACGACGACCTTCTGGATCGTGACGAGTACACAGTTCACCCTCGGGTTTGTAGTACGCAAGTACACGACAAATCACTTCTTCTTGAATCTTTGCAGAGACAATGTGACCATCGATACGAACTACGCTGCTCTCGTCTTCAAGTCTTTCACCAAGCTTAGCGACTACACCGTTCACGCTAACGCGACCAGATTTAATTAACGATTCAATCTCACGACGAGAACCGTGACCAGCACGTGCTAATACTTTTTGTAACTTTTCGCTCATTTATCTACCTATGTGTCGTCTTCACAGACGTCTAGACCAGGATTGGTCTGTATTTTGCTAATTACCCATTTCAGTGGGATTTTTCGGTCCGACATTATACGTAACTTTCTCAGTTAATGTAAGCTAAATCGGCGCCATTCTCCACACCAAAAATTCACTTTAAAACATCGAAAATATTTACTCTATTCTGCAACTTTTTTCCTACTTAATGCTGATATTGCCCAGCGAGAATCCCACTAATATCGGTCTTCCCGAGCCACTTTAACCGTGCAGTACCTGATAAAATTGTCAGGGTTACAACGATAACCACTTGGGGTGTGTTTACTGTTCGTGTTGCTTTAAAAACAACGAAAAATAAACAGTCCCAGTTTGCTGCTAAGTAATACCAATCATCGTGGATAAATGAGCACTCATAGCAAGACAAGAAGCATCGGTAAGTCACTATTTACTATTAAAAATGACACTAACGTTATCGTGTATTTTAACTAGCTAGATTAGCTCTGCATTTTCGGCGATTGGCATAAATCAGACAAAAAGGAATAGAACAATGTCTATGCTAAATCTAGACCTAAATTGGATTTTTGGGACATCTCAAGATGACGATATGACCGGTACAAAAGGGTCTGAAACAACCGATATTTTCTTCGGCTTCTGTGGTGATGATAAGTTCGTAGGATACGGAGGCAATGATGTTGTCTTCGGGGGCTGGGGAGACGATACCTTGCTCGGTGGCCGAGGGAACGACTTTGTTTCTGGCGGCTTTGGCAACGACTTCCTATCGGGCGGATTAGGAAATGACAAGCTCTTTGGTGGTTGTGGCGATGATACAATTTTTGATTACTCAGGCAACAACTACTTGAGTGGGGGTTGGGGTAACGACACGCTCGTCGTTGGCGATGGTGAATCAGTACTGAGCGGCGGCTGTGGAGACGACACTTTCGTGCTTACAAACCGCCTGGCTATTGGTGTACCGGATCAACCTGTATCTTCCAATGATATTGATATTAAAGCCGATATTGTCGATTTTAATATTTTTCATGACAAACTTGTCTTCGATATGGGCAGAGACACCGACAATGATGGCATTCGCGATACGTTCTTAGATTCAGCGGATGATCTTACTTTATCTTACAACGAGTGTGGTTGGGCGGTATTCTCTAGTGATGAATACAATGTTGAAGTGACACTAAACGGCGTGAGCTCTGCATACATCAACTATGCTGAACAAAATGGTATCGATATTTTCGATTTCGCTTAATCTAAAACAGTTAAGTTCAATGAGATATTCGATATGACAACTAAAATAGGAGGCGCGATGCCTCCTATTTTGTTTGACTGTGGTGTGCGTCTATTAGTCGAATTATTCGAATGGTGCCGGGTCACCTGATCCCAAACGCACCACAACAGGTTCACCTTCGCTAAAATCAATGACGGTCGTAGGCTGTTCACCTAAGTAACCGCCATTAAGAATCACATCAACCGCATGTTCTAGTTTATCGCGAATATCTTCCGGATCAGACTCTGTTACGTCACTGCCAGGTAGAATCAACGACGTAGACATCATCGGTTCACCTAATGCTTCCAACAAGTCCAAGGCAATTTGATTGTCTGGAACACGGATACCGATGGTCTTACGTTTCGCGTTCATCAAACGACGCGGCACTTCTTTCGTGCCTTTGAAGATGAAGGTGTAAGGACCTGGTGTGTTGTTTTTCAGTAGTCGGAATGCAGAGTTATCCACTCGCGCATATAGAGAAAGTTCCGACAAATCACGACACAGTAATGTAAAGTTATGCTTATCATCCAGACGACGGATCTGACAGATTCGTTCCAGTGCCTGTTTGTTCTCTAACTGACAGCCAAGTGCGTACCCTGAATCGGTAGGGTACACCACAACGCCGCCGTTACGAATGATTGCTACTGCTTGATTAATCAAGCGAGCCTGTGGGTTTTCTGGGTGAACGTAAAAAAACTGGCTCATTGTAATTCCTCATTATCGAGCCTCTCGGCTCTATATTCTTATGTGGAGCTTGAATGCCGCCTTGTTGTGCTTTATCAAGTGACTTCAAGATTCAAAGTGTTGTTCAGTTGCAACGACAAGGAAAGCCACATTAATACCCAATATACACTTTCCAGTTATTTGATACTGAAACCCACGCTTTGAGGTTACTTTGATATATCCAACGAAGGATCAATACCCCAATCTTTCCAAACTGGTTCGACGCCTGCGGGCAACCAAAGGTTCCTTCCTAGCTCCATCCAAGGGGATGGGTAGTGAAAATCACTGCCTTGAGACGCTAATAGTTTGTATTGTATAGCATAATCAGCCAAGTTGCGCCTTTCTTGTTGCGCTTGCTGTGGCTGTGCAACTTCCATCGCATCGCCGTTTGCTTCTACAAACGCTGCTAGAAGACGCTTAATCCACTTCGCTGTCAACTTATATCTTCCAGGATGCGCTAATACCGCCAAACCACCAGCAGCATGGATAGCATCAACCGCATCTTTCATCGAGCACCAATTCGGTGGTACATAACCTGGGTTATTACGCGTTAGGTATTTTTTAAACACCATTTGCATGGTTTTTGCGTAACCATTATCCACCAACCATTTCGCGAAGTGCGCTCTCGTAATAGGCGCATCACCGGCGATCTGCCTTACTTCTTCGAGCACACCTTCCCGAGTTGCTTTTTGTAGTCGCTCTGCAATCAACTCTGACCTTGTTATGCGGTGCTGCTTCTGCTGCTCGATGAGGACGGATAATTGTTCATTTTCCGGATCGATATTCAAGCCGACAATATGAATGTCTTTGTTTTGCCAGACAGTCGATATCTCAATGCCGTTGATGATTTTGATCGGCAAATTATTGTCTTGAACGTGTTGCTTGGCTAACGCCAAACCGTCAACCGTATCGTGATCAGTGATCGCCAAAACCTCGATATCAAAACTCAGCGCCCTTTCCACTAAATCTTTAGGCTCTAACCGACCGTCCGATGCAGTGGTGTGACTATGTAAATCAATTCTCATATTTTTATCGTTTTAATGCTGTTTTGGGGTTGACTTTTTACTCTCGCACTAGTTAACTAGTACACAAATACAAAGTACGTAATTTAAGGTTCACCATGTTACAAGAATTTAACCAAAACCAAAAAGCGAAAGTTGCGGTTTGTCTTAATAAGACAAACTCATCAGATCTTGCTTGGTGGCGCACTTGGACTGGTTCTTGGTGGGCAAACGTATACTTCTAGTTTATAGAACCAAACGTTGTAAAGCCCGCTACTTAAGCGGGCTTTTTGTTTTGTTGCTCATTTCACATTCAACTGCCTAAACATTAATCGAATATGGCTAACTCTAGATTGGGAGAACGTTTGCTTTATGCGACTATGTACGGCAGGAAGATTTAGACAGCTACAAGGAGGTCTTGTGAATAAGGCCATAGAAATCAAGAAACTTGGATGCCTAGAAGTATTAAAGACTTCGGTTCCTTACACTCAAGACCCAACACGTTTGTTCCATACCATTTGTGAGAACAAAAGAGATAGCTTGCTTCTCGAATCCGCTGAAATTGATTCGAAACAGAATCTAAAATCACTTTTAATCGTCGATTCAGCGGTGCGCATCGTTTGTTACGGCTACACTGTAAACATGCAGGCGTTAACCAACAACGGTAAAAACCTACTGTCTCACCTAAACCAGAACATCCGTGGTGACGTTGAGAGTAAGTTCGATGGCGAAACGCTGACTTTGGAGTTTAGCCAGCCATGCGACACGTTAGATGAAGACTCTCGACTACGTGAAGCTTCTTCTTTTGACGCGCTACGTTTAGTGCAACACAGCTTCGATATTTCACAGCAAGACAAACACGCTATTTTCCTTGGCGGTCTGTTTGCCTACGACTTAGTCGCAAACTTCGAGCCGCTTGGTAATGCAGAAGCAACCAATCAATGTCCAGATTACGTTTTCTACGTAGCGGAAACATTGCTTGTTGTCGACCATCAAACGGAATCTTGCCAGCTTCAAGCTACATTGTTTGTGGATGATTCAGAAAAACTAGCGCTAGAGACTCGCATCGCAGAAATCAGCGCTCAATGTGCGGCGCCAAAGTTACTTCCAAGTGCAGAGAAAATCGCCGACGTAACGGTAGAACCTAGCGTATCTGACGATGACTTCTGCCAAATCGTTCGCGACTTAAAAGAGTTCGTAGTTAAGGGCGATGTGTTCCAAGTCGTACCATCTCGCCGATTCACTCTACCTTGCCCTTCTCCACTCGCTGCTTATAAAGAACTGAAACAAAGTAACCCAAGCCCTTACATGTTCTACATGCAAGATGAGCTGTTCACTTTGTTTGGCGCATCACCAGAAAGCGCGCTTAAGTACGAAACCGACACCAACCAAATTGAAATCTACCCAATTGCAGGTACACGTCGCCGTGGTAAACGCCCGAATGGAGAGATCGATTTCGACCTAGATAGCCGCATCGAACTTGAACTGCGTACCGACATGAAAGAAAACGCAGAGCACATGATGCTGGTTGACTTAGCACGTAACGACGTTGCTCGTATTGCTCAAGCTGGCACACGCCACGTAGCAGACCTACTAAAAGTCGACCGCTACAGCCACGTAATGCACTTAGTATCTCGTGTGGTTGGTCAACTGCGTGAAGACCTAGACGCGCTGCACGCATACCAAGCATGTATGAACATGGGCACGCTCACTGGTGCACCAAAGATTCGTGCAATGCAGTTGATTCGCGATGTAGAAGGCGCACGACGCGGTAGCTACGGCGGTGCTGTGGGTTACCTTACCGGCGAAGGTACACTCGACACATGTATCGTAATTCGCTCAGCTTACGTTGAGAACGGCATTGCTCAAGTTCAAGCTGGTGCTGGCGTGGTGTTCGACTCTGATCCGCAAGCGGAAGCAGACGAAACGCGCGGTAAAGCGCAAGCGGTAATCTCTGCTATCCAAGCAGCGCATTCTCAACCTACGAACAAGGAGTAGCAGACATGGCGAACATCGTATTCATCGATAACTTTGACTCGTTCACCTACAACCTTGTGGATCAATTCCGCTCGCTAGGTCACTCAGTCAAGATTTACCGAAACAACATTCCAGCAAAAACCATTGAACAAGCAGTGAATGAGCTTGAGAACCCTGTGGTACTGCTATCGCCAGGTCCTGGTGCGCCGTCTGAAGCAGGCTCAATGCCAGAGCTAATTCAATTGCTGAAAGGCAAAGTTCCTATGATTGGTATTTGTCTTGGTCACCAAGCAATTGTTGAAGCTTACGGCGGTACCGTTGCTGGTGCAGGCGAAATCATTCACGGTAAGGTCTCTATGATGGAGCACCAAAACCATGCGATTTACCAAAACCTACCATCACCACTTGCAATTGCACGTTACCACTCGTTAGTTGCAACCAAGGTTCCTGAGAGCCTAACCATCACAGCAGAAGTGGATGATTTGGTCATGTCTGTTGTACATGAAGAAGATAAAGTTTGCGGGTTCCAGTTCCACCCGGAATCTATTATGACGACCTACGGAGCGACACTGTTGGCCAATGCCATTGAATGGGCACTCGAAGCACAAACTTCAGTGAATTCCCTCACTGCTTAAAAAAGCGCTTGGCACATAAGAAATTTAGGAGAGGAAATATGGAAGCAATCATCAACCCTATTATTACCAAGTTGTACGAGCAAGAGTCACTGACTCAGGAAGAGAGCCAACAACTGTTCGACATCATCATCCGTGGTGAACTCGATCCGATTTTGATGGCATCAGCACTGACTGCACTAAAAATCAAAGGCGAAACACCGGATGAAATTGCGGGTGCGGCAAAAGCACTGCTGGCAAACGCAAACCCATTTCCTCGCCCAGATTACGATTTCGCAGATATCGTAGGTACTGGTGGAGACGGTCACAACACCATCAATATTTCAACCACCGCGGCATTTGTTGCTGCAGCATGTGGTCTAAAAGTGGCAAAGCACGGCAACCGCAGCGTTTCAAGCAAATCGGGTTCTTCTGACCTTCTTGATTCATTTGGTATCAACCTAGCCATGAGCGCAGAAGATACGCGCAAAGCGGTCGACGATATCGGTGTTGCTTTCCTATTTGCACCTCAATACCACGGTGGTGTGCGCCATGCGATGCCTGTGCGTCAAACTATGAAAACACGCACTATCTTTAACATTCTTGGCCCACTGATTAACCCTGCTCGTCCTAACATCGAATTGATGGGCGTTTACAGTGAAGAACTGGTTCGTCCTATCGCAGAAACCATGCTACAAATGGGTATGAAGCGCGCCGCTGTAGTACACGGCAGTGGCTTGGATGAAGTGGCAATTCACGGTGAAACAACCGTTGCCGAAATCAAAGACGGTAAGATCACAGAATACAAACTAACGCCTGCAGACTTCGGTCTAGAAGCGCACCCACTAGAAGCGATCAAAGGTGGCGATCCTGAAGAAAACAAAGCGATCATTACCAATATTCTGACGGGTAAAGGTACAGACGCACAATTGGGCGCAGTGGCAGTGAACGTAGCTCTGCTAATGCGTCTATTCGGCCACGAAGATTTAAAAGCCAACACGCAACAAGCGATTGAGGCAATGAATTCAGGCAAGGCGTACCAATTGGTACAACAACTTGCCGCACACGCTTAAGGAATTGAAGAAGATGACTGACTTCAACACTCAGCAAGCTGACAATCTGTCTGAACACGTTTCTAAGAAAGAAGCAGAAATGGCAGAAGTACTGGCGAAAATTGTCCGCGACAAATATCAATGGGTAGCAGACCGTAAGGTATCTCAACCGCTAAGCACATTTCAGTCTGATTTACTGCCATCGGATCGCAGCTTCTACGATGCACTGAGTGGCGAAAAGACAGCATTCATCACCGAATGTAAGAAGGCATCTCCTTCTAAAGGTTTGATTCGTGATCACTTTAACTTGGATTACATTGCATCGGTTTACAACAACCATGCTGATGCAATTTCAGTCCTAACTGACGAGAAGTACTTCCAAGGTAACTTTGACTTTCTTCCTCAAGTGCGTGGTCAAGTCAAACAACCAGTTTTGTGCAAAGACTTCATGGTAGACACCTACCAAGTTTACCTAGCACGTCATTACAGTGCTGATGCCGTACTTCTGATGCTTTCTGTCCTGAATGACGAAGAGTACAAAGCGCTAGAAGAAGCAGCTCACAGCCTGAATATGGGCATTCTGACCGAAGTCAGCAACGAAGACGAGCTTCATCGTGCCGTTAATCTAGGAGCACGCGTTATCGGCATCAATAACCGTAACTTGCGCGACCTAAGTACCAATTTGAATCGTACTAAAGAATTGGCACCGACCATTCGCGAACTGGCACCAAACGCGACGGTAATTTCAGAGTCTGGCATTTATACGCATCAACAAGTTCGTGATTTAGCGGAATACGCAGACGGCTTCTTGATTGGTAGTTCACTGATGGCGGAAGACAACTTAGAACTTGCTGTACGTAAAGTGACGTTAGGCGAAAACAAAGTGTGTGGCTTAACGCATCCAGATGACGCAGCAAAAGCATATCAAGCTGGTGCAGTATTTGGTGGCCTGATTTTTGTCGAGAAGTCGAAGCGTGCGGTCGACCTTGAAGGTGCTCGCTTAACCATGAGCGGTGCTCCACTGAATTACGTTGGCGTTTTCCAAAATCACGATATCGATTTTGTTGCTTCTGTCGTGACCTCTTTGGGTTTAAAAGCGGTGCAACTGCACGGTCAAGAAGACCAAGCTTACGTAAACCAACTCAAAGCCGAACTGCCAGCAGCGGTAGAAATTTGGAAAGCTTATGGCGTGACTGATGCGAAGCCAGAACTACTTGCAGACCACATTGACCGCCATCTATTAGATGCTCAAGTTGGCACCCAAACTGGCGGAACTGGTCAAGTGTTCGACTGGTCACTGATCGGTGACCCAAGTCAAATTATGCTAGCAGGCGGACTGTCGCCAGAAAATGCTCAACAAGCAGCGACACTAGGTTGCTTGGGATTAGATTTAAACTCTGGTGTAGAAAGTGCACCAGGCAAAAAAGATTCACAGAAGTTGCTCGCGGCATTCACCGCCATTCGCAACTACTAAAGCTGTATTTCAGCTAAAAAATTTAAAGCTATTCGTAGCGAAAAATACGAGAAGGAATATAACGATGGCAAAACTGAATGCCTACTTTGGCGAATACGGCGGTCAGTACGTTCCGCAAATTCTAGTTCCTGCATTGGAGCAACTAGAGCAAGCGTTTATCGACGCGCAAGAAGATCCAGAATTCCGCAGCGAATTCATGACACTTCTTCAAGAGTATGCGGGCCGCCCAACGGCTTTGACTCTAACTCGTAACCTAACCAAAGGTACGAAAACCAAACTGTACCTAAAACGTGAAGACCTGCTTCACGGTGGCGCCCACAAGACCAACCAAGTGTTAGGTCAAGCTCTGCTTGCGAAACGCATGGGTAAAAACGAAATCATCGCTGAAACTGGCGCAGGTCAACACGGTGTTGCAACCGCACTAGCGTGTGCACTACTTGGCCTTAAGTGTCGCGTTTACATGGGAGCAAAAGACGTTGAGCGTCAAAGCCCGAACGTATTCCGTATGAAGCTAATGGGCGCAGAAGTCATTCCGGTTCACTCAGGTTCAGCGACACTTAAAGACGCATGTAACGAAGCGCTGCGCGACTGGTCTGCAACTTATGAAGATGCGCACTACCTACTAGGTACAGCGGCAGGCCCTCACCCATTCCCAACCATCGTGCGTGACTTCCAACGCATGATTGGTGAAGAAACGAAGAATCAGATTTTGGCACGTGAAGGTCGTCTTCCTGACGCCGTTATCGCGTGTGTGGGCGGTGGTTCAAACGCGATTGGTATGTTTGCTGACTTCATCGAAGAAGAAAGCGTTCGCCTCATTGGTGTTGAGCCAGCAGGTAAAGGTATCGATACCGACCAACACGGCGCACCGCTTAAACATGGTAAAACGGGTATCTTCTTTGGTATGAAAGCGCCATTGATGCAAGATCCAAACGGCCAAGTAGAAGAGTCTTACTCGGTATCCGCTGGCCTTGATTTCCCTTCAGTAGGTCCACAGCACGCACACCTAAACGCAATTGGCCGTGCAGAATACGACAACGTAACTGACGACGAAGCGCTCGAGGCATTCCAAGAACTGGCTCGCAGCGAAGGGATCATCCCAGCTCTAGAGTCTTCTCACGCTCTAGCTCATGCATTGCGCATGGCTCGTGAGAATCCTGAGAAAGAACAACTATTGGTCGTAAACCTATCTGGTCGTGGTGACAAAGACATCTTCACCGTACACGCCATCCTAGAAGAAAAAGGAGTGATTTAATGAGCCGTTATGAGAAGATGTTTGCGCGTCTAAACGAAAAAAACCAAGGCGCATTTGTACCGTTCGTAACGGTTTGCGATCCAGACGCAGAACAATCTTACAAGATCATGGAAACCCTCGTTGAGTCTGGCGCAGACGCCCTTGAACTTGGTATTCCATTTTCAGATCCGCTTGCAGATGGCCCAACCATCCAAGGCGCTAACATTCGTGCGCTGGATTCAGGCGCTACACCAGATATCTGCTTTGAACAAATTGGTAAGATTCGTGCTAAATACCCAGATCTGCCTATTGGCCTTCTGATGTACGCGAACCTAGTTTACTCACGCGGTGTCGAAAACTTCTACGATCGCTGTGCAAAAGCAGGCATCGATTCTGTTTTGATTGCAGACGTACCAACCAATGAAAGTGCAGAGTTTGTTGCAGCAGCAGAGAAGTTTGGTATTCACCCAATCTTCATCGCACCACCTACAGCCAGTGACGAAACACTGAAGCAAGTATCAGAACTGGGTGGTGGCTACACTTACTTGCTTTCTCGTGCTGGCGTGACAGGCGCAGAGACAAAAGCAAATATGCCAGTTGGTCACATGTTAGATAGATTAAACCAGTTCGATGCACCACCAGCGCTGCTTGGCTTCGGTATTTCTGAACCAGCACAGGTGAAACAAGCAATAGAGTCTGGCGCAGCAGGGGCCATCTCCGGCTCAGCTGTGGTGAAAATCATTGAAGCGAATGTCGAGCAGCCACAAATTATGCTCGATAAACTTGGTGATTTTGTGTCAGCGATGAAAGCTGCCACTCAGAAATAATTTCCATTTGATGTAACGCTATAGCGCCCGCTTAACATTCTGTTTAGCGGGCGTTTTCTTGTATGGCGTTTATACCATATCATTTTTTATTCAACGCCCGCACTTTCCAAACCAATCTAAAGCAGAGCAATCAAAGAGTGATAAACTTTGCCACTTAACCAGCACAAATAATAGCTAGAGCAGGATGCAGTAAGGTTGCACATGGAAGAAGTCAAAGCATTATTAGCCAAATGTCCTGTATTATCAGGGCTGCCCGAGAAAGGACTTAGTGAAGCAGCACAAATAGCTAAAGTTCGCTGTTTCGACGAAAAAGCACTGATTTGCAATAAAGGGGAACCTCAATCTTCTCTTATGGTCATTGCACAGGGTGCCGTACGAATTAATTCGATGAGTTCAAAAGGCAAAGAAGTCACATTAATGATTTTCGAGGCAGGAGGCTGGTTTGGAGACAATGTTTTTTCTCCCGGCATGCCCCGTATTTTTGGCGCAACCGCGCATTCGGGCGTGACCTTACTGGAACTACCTGGTGATAAGTTTCGCCAATTACTCGCCAAATATCCTCAAAGTTACCCTACGATTCTCGACTTACTTAGCCGCCGCTTATGGTCTGCAATTTCTGTTATCGAAGATGATGCGATTAGAGGAATCGAAGAGCGGATTGCAAGAAGGTTGCTGTTGCTTGCTGAATACCAACACAACCAAGCTATCAATACTCAGCCGTGTGTCGTGAGAGTGACTAGAGAGCATATCGCCAACATGATGGGGCTAACTCGTCAAAGTGTTCATAAAGTACTAAAAAACTTAGAGAGTATTGGGATGCTAGAACTGAAATATGGTTCAGTGACCATTACCAATCCAAAACGCTTAGAAGCGCACATAAAACAACTCGAACAATAGAGTAAACAGATAGTTCATGTGTACACGCTAGCGAGAGATTGCCATCTTCTGTTCCTTAGTAACCAGGCGCACAACACCATTCGCTCTAGGCAAGTGGCGCTGTGACCCAAAGTTCATTGAATTGACTAAGCCACATTCAATTCAGATTTCAACTCACGTTTCAAAATCTTTCCTGTTGCACTCATCGGGAGATGCTCACGAATTTCAACATAACGAGGATATTTAAAAGAGGCTAACTGCTCTTTGCCCCACTTTTGTAATGTTTCCGCGTCAATGTACTCTCCCGGTTTAAGCACAACGTAAGCCTTTATCTCTTCGCCATACTCTTCATTTGGAATCCCTATCACCGCTACCATTGAGATTGCAGGATGAGTCATAAACACTTCTTCAATTTCTCTAGGGTAAACGTTAAATCCACCTCGAATGATCAGATCTTTCATTCTATCGACGATAAATAGATTACCTGAACTGTCAAAACGGCCAACATCACCAGTATGGAACCAGCCATTTTGTAGCGCGGATTCAGTAACTTCCGGGCGGTCAAGGTATCCCTTCATAACATTATGCCCACGCACAACAATCTCACCTTCTTCACCGATCGGTAGCGCATTGCCTTCAATGTCGACAACTTTTACTTCAACGCCTTGAATCGCTTGACCTACCGATCCTGGTATACGTTCCTGATCTAAATGATTAAAACATGCAATAGGACTTGTTTCTGATAACCCGTATCCTTCAAGAATTGGGACATTAAATTGTTCCTCAAAGGATCTAAAGATTTCGGTTGGCAACGGGGCTCCACCGCTGATAGCAACACGTAGTGAGGATGTATCAAATTGGTGCTGGACATGAAGCAAGCCGATATACATCGTTGGCACTCCAGCAAACAACGTCACTTTGTGTTTTTCCATCAGCTCAAGAACATGTTTAGGCTCAAACCTAGGCACTAACACCAAGGTTGCCCCGCCCAAAACACTAGCATTTAAGTGGACGGTTTGACCAAAGGTATGAAATAAAGGCAAAGTTACTAAGTGAATATCGTCGGCCTGGCTACCCATAATGTTTTGTGCCACCAGAGCATTCATTATGATGTTCTGCTGCGTCAGTTCAGCTCCTTTTGGTAAGCCTGTCGTCCCTGATGTATACAAAATAACACAAGTATCATCCGCATTACGCGGTACATAATCTGACAATGGTTCTGCATCCGCTATAAACGCATTGAGAGTTGGCACACCATTCCATTCGTTTTCAACTTGAGATTGAGTCATCACGATCATACTTTCACATATATCAGCCTGCTCAAACGCTTTAACCCCCTCTTTTGCCATTGGCAGTTCTGCTGTCCCTTCAAAACAGAAGTAAAACTTCGCTTTTGAATCTTCTAAGTGATACTTAATTTCTCGCGCTTTCAAAAGCACATTTAATGGGACAGCAACCGCGCCAGCTTTTTGTATCGCATAATAAACAAACGCGAAAAAAGGAATGTTTGGGCATGAGAGCGCAATACGATCGCCCGGAACGACCCCTTTGTTGATTAAAGAAGCCGCGATCTTTCCGGTAATCGCATCAAACTGCGCATAAGTTATCTCGACATCACCACATATCAACGCCGTCTTATCTGGTTTACTCGCAGCATTTCTTTGTAATGCAGCAGCAAGATTCATCATAATCGCTTCACCTCTTACTTGTTGATTTTCGTTTTATCGGCTCGGGAGCATTAACAGAGAGAGCACTCCCCTACACTAAAATGTTGGCACTTAATATTTGTCTCGCCCATTTCTGATTAACATTATGTTTACAATGCAATCAAAACTAAGAATGTAAAACAATTAACATTTCACAAAGCTAATTGGTAAAAGTGTGAGCTTGAAAGAACTTAATTGTTATAAATATCAATCCAAGTCACGCAAGACACAGACTACGCTCGCAAACACAAAACTCATCTCAGTTAACAAAAAATAAACAAGAAAAAGAAATAAACAAAAACAATTACACAGCTAATAGGCATAACAAAAATCAATAGCAAACGTTTGCTATTGAACAAAACTTTATCGTTCGTCAATAAAATATCGATTAATCCATCAATAATACCTTGCTGCATATTGCCAATTGTAAACGATAAGTGTAAAAAGCAAGGCGAGATAATTATCCATAAAACCATTTTTGGTTAGTGGGTAATTTTAGGATTTTACATTTTATTAGCACAGAGGTTATGGAAGTGTTAAAAGAAAAGAGTTTGCTAAACAACATTGGCGTACAAGTCGTAATCGCCATGATCGTGGGCACAGCCGTTGGTGCCATGATGGGTCATGATGCGACGGTGTTCGCTCCTTTAGGTGCTATCTTTATCAACTTAATCAAAATGTTGGTTATTCCTTTGGTCGCTGTAGCCTTGATTTCTGGCGCAGCAGGTCTTGGGAACAGCCAGTCAGCAGGCAAAGTTGGCATCGTCACTCTAGGTTATTTCGGTTTAACATCCGCCCTAGCCGTTGCGCTTGCACTATTTATGGGTGAAGTATTCCAACCAGGCATGGGGATCGACGTCTCTGGCGTTGAAGGCATGTTCTCAGCAGAATACGCTTCAAAAGGTGAGCTACCTACTTTCTGGGCAACCATCACTGGTATGATCCCAACCAACGTTTTCCAATCACTAAATGAAGCAAACATCCTACAGATCCTCGTTTTCTGTATGTTCTTTGGTATTGCAATTTCTAAGCAAGCAAAAGAGCGTCGTGAGCCAATCATTAATGGTGTTAACTGCATCGTTGACGCAATGGTTTGGATGATCAACAAAGTGATGATCATTGCCCCTATCGGTGTGTTCGGCCTGATGGCAGAAGCAGTCGGTACATTCGGTTTTGGCGCACTAATGGTGGTATTCAAACTGTTCGTTGTTTACGTTGCCGCAATCCTAATCTTCGGTTTCGTTGTTTACCCAGCAATGGTGCATATTTTCACCAAGACATCAGCGAAGAAGTTCCTGTCTTCAATGAAAAAACCACAAGCTGTTGCGCTTTCAACGGCCTCTTCTATGGCAACACTGCCTGTCACAATGGACACCTGTGAAAAAGAACTGGGCGTAAAAAATTCAACCGCGTCATTTGTTCTGCCTCTAGGCGCAACGATCAACATGTCAGGTAATGCGATTTACTATGGCTTGGTTGCTATCTTCTTTGCTCAACTGTTCAATATCGACCTAGGTATGGGCGCTTACATTGCAATTATCGTAACGTCTACATTGGGTGCGGTTGGTCAAGCGGGTGTTCCTGGTCCTTCTTTCCTAGTGGTTGCCGTACTTCTTGCCGCTGGCATTCCAATTGAAGGTCTACCACTGCTATTCGCTCTTGACCGTATTTTCGATATGATTCGTACAGCACTAAACATCACTGGTGATGCAGCATGTGCAGTTATCGTTGATGCGCTAATAGAAGAGGAAGCGGCAGAAGCTGAGCTTAAAAAGCAAGAAGCTTAGTCCTTTCTCGAATGAACTAAAAACCGCTCACTATGAGCGGTTTTTTTGTCTTTTCTTGCATTACGTAACTATATAAATAGAAACCAATAGCATAAATTTATCAAAATGATATAAACCATTACAAAATATAAAAAACGTCAGAACTAGGTTATATCATGAGTCTTAAGCTGTCTTTGGAGCCCCTCGCCAGTACAGATTTGCCGATCGAGTCAAAACAACAGGCGCTGGTTGACACGGTTCTTCTTACTCTTACACCGCAAGAAAGGTCTTCTCTTTTTCAACAAGTTGCTTTGTATAGAATAAAGCTTCTCAAGTCCCTCTTTCCTAAATACGCATCTAAGAGTCTGTCCGTACTGTTTGAATTAATGGATTATCGAAATTTAGTACAGCAGTATCCAACGCCTTTCTCCGAAGAGGCGCTCTTACTTGAACAAGTTGCCGCAGATTGTTACCCGCATTGGATGGTTTTCTGGTGTGAATGTGAGATTGCTGCGATCAAGCAAAAGCACCCTTTAAATGAAGCGACAAGACCAACTCAGCTCTCGTTTGACGACCGCGACTATTCAAGCATATTGATCGAAGATATTGCCGAATGCGACCTAAAGGTAACACTGCCAAATCACGCTGCATTAATGCCGATTTCCGCAGCAATCACACTGAGCAATCTTGAGCTCTTCGTCCAAACTGAACAATGGTTTGAGATATTGCCTCTATTATCACTCTCGCAGAAAGGTCAACACTTTGTGCTATTGTTCAAGCAGTCATCTACACCAATCATGGTCTCCTCCGCTTTGGTGCAAAACTGGCACCAAAGAAATACCTGGCTCAGCTATTCATCACCATTTAGTAGTGAGCAATGGCAGTTTTGCCTTCCTGATTATGGCTACATTACTCTTAATCAATTAGGCCTTTGGGAAGGTAACGCTCTAACTCGCCAACGGACTCTTATTGAATTTGATGCGCAGTTCCAATCTCACTTGAAAAACACTGAAGCGGTTTGCGAAGTGCTGCGTCTGACAGTGGGTGGCAACATCCAACAAAAACTGTACTTTTTGTATTTGGCACAAAAAGCATTGATGAGTGAGCTATATAAAGCAGGCTATAAGCTCAGCTTTACCATTATTGAACAAATATTTATGTTAAATTTCTATCAATCTATTGATTTAGAGGCCTACTTTCACTCAGGATACCGCGACATTAACGGTGACGGTACCAAGACATACCGCGGTTTCTGGAATTTAGGTATGATGGTTGAAGCATTTCAAGACATACAGTTTCGCGACTACAAACACCGCGTACGAACAAAAAGAATTGATGAAAAGGTGAATGTACATGCTTGATATTCATCTTCACGGCCTTTTTTATCCAAAAGCAATGACGCTATACGCCACTGTACTGGTGGTGTTCGCTTGGTTGTTATATTACTGCTATCGCCTAAAACAGAAGAGTGAAACGATTTTAGGCTCGCATCATGCGCCGTACATTGCTTATTCTAGTTGCATCATCGTTTGGATCAGCAGCAACGCATACTTCCATACCGATTTATTGCCGGAGTTGGGGTCCGCTGGCGGTATTTTTATGGCTAAGTTGGCGAACTTGGCGTCATTCTTTGCCTTTGCATTCGCGTTCTATTTTTCTTGCCAGCTAGCGGCTGATATCAAAAAAACTGCGGTCAAAGCCTGGCAAAAAATCGTCTTTGTGGCACTAGCAACGTACTCGCTTTACATCAACTTAGTACCAAACCTTACTGTCGAAAATGTCACCATTAGCGGTCCAAGCCAGTTCGTGATCGAGTTTGGTCCCCACACCTCATATTTCTTTATTAGTTTGCTGACATTTGTGGTATTAACCCTGCTGAACTTGATTACCATGCGAGCGAACAGCAGCAAACTCACGCTGGCAAAAAGTAACTATATGATCGCTGGCATTTTGGTCTTCATGTTATCAACTGCAGTGATACACCTTGGAATGACTTACTTCCTTGGTGACTTTTCCTTAACCTGGTTACCACCAGCACTTTCAATTAGTGAAATGTTGTTTGTAGGCTATGCCCTGCTTACCTCTCGCTTTTATAGCGCTAAATACCTCACATACTTAACCGTTAGCGCACTGTTTGTCTGTGCCATTTTCGTCCTCCCGCTGGGCGCAATATTTATTCCTATCTCGGAAGATAACCAATGGCTTGTAGCGGTGCCTTTATGCGCACTCATCGGTATCACTTGGCACTTGCTTTACAAACGCGTCAGTCGTTTCGCGTCCTATTTTATTTATGGGAAACGACATACACCCGTTCAACAAATTCTTGGATTAGAAGAAGAGTTTAAACGCTCAATAGATGATGCTATGCGCCAGTTAGCAGCGTTACTGAATATACCAAATAATAAATTGCAGCTCGTCACCAGCAGTTACACCGAAACGTTTTATGAAGATTATCTACCGTCAAGCAAGTCTGTTCTCGTGCTTGATGAACTGTCTGAAGAAATTGATTATGCCTCCTCGTCTAAAGGCTCAATGCGCAAGCTCTACGAACGTATGCGATCCAGCAATACGGCGCTCGTAATGCCTCTTTTTGGTCGTGGAAAGTCCGTTACGCACTTACTGATTTCTTCACACAAAATGGATAATAAGCTGTTTTCTAATGAAGAAATTTCAGCATTGCAAACCTTATTAGTTCGCATCCAGAGCACCATCGAGGCCGATAGAAAAGTACGCCAAAGCCGTGCGCTCGCTAACTCTATTGCGCATGAAATGCGTAACCCTCTCGCTCAAGTTCAATTACGATTTGAAGCTTTAAAACAGCATATCGAATCAAACGCTTCACTTGAGACGTTAAAGAGTGAGATTGATAAAGGAGAAGCAGCGATTCAGCGTGGTCGCCAACTCATCGACATTATTTTGCGAGAAGTCAGCGACAGCTCACCTGAGCACGAACCCTTAACTATTACGTCTATACATAAAGCTGTCGATCAAGCGGTCAGCCGTTATGGCTTTGAAAACGATCAAATAATTGAAAGGATCAATCTGCCCCAAGAGCACGATTTTGTCGCGAAATTAAACGAAACTCTGTTTAACTTTGTCATTTTCAATTTGATTCGCAATGCTATCTACTATTTTGATTCTTATCCCGATAGTCAAATTGAGATTCGTAGCCAAACGGGGGCCTACGAAAACATTCTGGTCTTCCGAGATAGTGGCCCTGGCATAGATAGCAGTATCTTACACAAGATATTTGACGACTTCTTCTCGTATCAAAAAAGTGGCGGCAGCGGCCTTGGCTTGGGCTACTGTCAACGCGTGATGCGCTCTTTTGGCGGACGAATTGAGTGCCAGTCTGAATTGGACGAATTTACTGAGTTCTACTTGTATTTCCCGGTCGTCCCAAACGCACCCAAACCAGAGACGTTGAGAACACCGGACTTCAATGGCTGGAAAGTAAATGCACCACATTCTGAACCTCGCAAAGACCAACACGTACAAGTAAGTAACGATGCACCAACAGTGCTCATTGTTGATGACAAAGAGGTGCAGCGTACTTTGGTTCAAATGTACTTAAAAAGGCTGGGAGTCAACAGCTTACAAGCAAATAATGGCGCTTCTGCTGTTGAGCTATTTCAGTCGCACAAGATTGATTTGGTGCTTATGGATGTACAGATGCCAGTGATGAATGGATTTGACGCAAGCCAACGAATTAAGCAAATTGCGTCTTCCGTTCCTATCATCGCACTATCTGGAGAGTCTGGAGCTAAAGAGCTGGAGCTCATTGCGAAACTCATGGATGACAGACTTGAAAAGCCAACCACGTTAAATGCGCTCCAAACCGTCATCAAGCGCTGGTTGCAACATGAGAGTTTTGCTACTTCCAACACTTTCTAATTTGCGAAGATAAAACTGGCACTAGATGTGCATTACTGAAGTAAATCGAATTATCCAGAGGGTCAAGCAAGCTGCAAATGGTTAGCGGATGAGCTTGATAAGGAGATCGCCATGTTACTTCATCGACACACATACTACGGCTTGATTCATCATGGAATCAAAGCACTACTACTCGATCGCTTAGGCCACTATACAGAAGAAGAATACCATCAGTATTTGAGCCTAATGACCGGCAAATCCACTTGCTTTACGATGTCTCTCGAAGAGCTTGAAGCAACCGTTGATAACCTGTTACGTGAAGGCTATTTAGAAGATGTCAAAACGCTTATTTCTCAATATCAACGTGTTGCTTGAATCTTAAATTCTATCAACTCAATTGCCGCTTTATCGCGGCAATTTTTATGCCTTCAATTTGCTACTTCATCTTTGCGAAATGTTGCTTGTTGTATCATTCAGTCAGGGGATTACTTCTCTTACCTCTAACCTTGACGGTATTCACATCTTGTCAGATTCCGTTAGACTGTCTTCAATTCACTAATTAGGTAGATTTTGCCACCATGAAGCAAATCCTAGATTTTATCCCACTCATCGTCTTCTTCGCTTTGTACAAGATGTACGACATCTACGCAGCAACAGGAGCGCTGATCGTTGCAACGGCAATTCAGCTTGTCGTCACCTATGCTCTGTATAAAAAAGTCGAGAAAATGCAGCTAATTACGTTCGTTATCGTGACGATATTTGGCAGCATGACCCTTTTCTTCCACGACGACAATTTCATAAAATGGAAAGTCACCATCATTTATGTGATTCTAGCTATCGGTTTAGCAGCGAGTCACGCAATGGGGAAATCGGCCATTAAAGGCATGTTGGGCAAAGAAATTTCACTACCTGATGCTATTTGGGCGAAGATCAACTGGGCTTGGGTCGGCTTCTTCTCATTCTTTGCTGGTCTGAACATTTATATCGCTTACGAGCTACCACTGGATGTTTGGGTCAACTTCAAAGTATTCGGAATGTTGATTGCGACATTTGCCTACATGATTGCGACTGGCTTCTACATTTACAAACACATGCCAAAAGAACAAAAAAATAACTCATCCGATGTGTCGACTGATGATTAAAAACTCAGTTTTGCTATAATCCGCGCACTTTGCAGCGACCTTCGGGTCGCTGTTTTGCTCCATGTATCACTAAACCGATCAAACGACATACCGGATTCAGACCATTCTTGCTGCTGTAAACCAACTTTCTCTGGTCCGGTGTCTGCGTTTTTTTTAAGGACCTTTGGTTCTAGGTATTTACTATGTTGGCGCTTAGTTTGAGCGCCTTTAAGATTTAGGATGTCACAATGAGTCAAGAAATTAGCTCTCCGAGAGGTCAACTGCTGCTTCGTACCCTTGCAATGCCTGCCGATACTAATGCCAATGGCGATATTTTTGGTGGTTGGATTATGTCTCAGCTCGACCTAGCAGGTGCGATTCTGGCCAAAGAGATCTCTTCTGGTCGCGTTGTTACCGTTTCAGTGTCCAGCATTACCTTCAAGAAGCCTGTAGGTGTTGGCGATGTCGTTTGCTGCTATGGCGAATGCACTAAGATTGGTCGCACCTCAATGAGTGTCGATCTGGAAGTATGGGTCAAGCCGGTAAAAGCACACGGTGTCGGCGAGCGCTTCATGGTTTGTGATGCGACTTTCAACTACGTAGCCATTGACAGTGAAGGCAAACCACGCCCGGTTCAGAATTAGTCAACCTACAGCGCTAACTGTTAGAAAGGATCTCACATTTTCTGTTGTTCACTTGTGAGAGACACAAAAAAGGCGTTAAATTAACACTTTACCCTACCAATTAAGGAACTATGCTATGTGGTATGTCATCTTTTCTCAGGACGTCGAGAACTCGCTGGAAAAACGCATGAGCGTTCGCCCGCAACACTTGGAGCGCTTACAAAAGCTTCAAGACGAAGGTCGCCTTCTTACTGCTGGCCCTATGCCTGCGATAGACTCTGACAACCCAGGAGAAGCTGGATTTACGGGCTCGACTGTCATCGCTGAGTTCGCCTCTCTAGAAGACGCTAAAGCGTGGGCAGAAGCCGATCCTTACATAGCGGCTGGTGTTTACGATAATGTAATCGTGAAACCGTTCAAAAAAGTGTTTTAATTTATGAAAAAATTACTGTGTCTTTTCTTGGCATTTGGTGCGTTAGCGGGCTGTTCATCTACCGATGATAATCAACGCCAGCTTGAGCTATTGGCATCAAACCGAGCGGGAGTCTTGTCCGCAGGTCTCCCTTTGGAATACGGTCCACTGCAGATAATGCGTGTCTCATCCAACAAAAATGTTGTTGAAATGATGATGATTTATAACGATGACGCACTCGGTGCAAAGCCGTTAAATCAAGTACTGAATACCAGTATCTACACCTATTGCAATAACCCGGAAGTTCGTAAGCAAATTGATATGGGCTTAATGTACCGTATTAAAGTGCGTAACTCTCGCGGTCAGTTGATGGCAGATGAGTTGGTTTCCGCGCAAACTTGTACTCAAATGAAATAGTCACAGTGAGTACGTTGTTTTCGATACGAGCAATTCATCCGCTATTGCGGGATAGTATAACGACGAAAATGAACGGCTAAGAATAGAAAAACGGAGACAACGGTCTCCGTTTTTATTTGCTAAAAAGGTGCCTTACGCCAGCTCAGCACGAAGTTTCTTCGCCGCTGACACGAGGTTCGCCAATGCCGCTTCTGTCTCTGCCCAGTTACGTGTTTTCAGACCACAGTCTGGGTTCACCCACAAACGTTGTACCGGAATCTTTTCTGCCGCTTTCTTGATTAAGCCTTCAATCCACTCTTCCGTCGGAATATTTGGTGAGTGAATGTCATAAACACCTGGACCGATTTCATTCGGGTAATTGAACTCTTCAAACGCTTTAAGCAGTTCCATATTTGAGCGTGACGTTTCAATGGTAATCACATCCGCATCGAGCGCCGTGACTGAATCAATAATTTCATTGAACTCGCTGTAACACATGTGAGTGTGAATCTGAGTCTCTGGTTTTGCACTCGCTGCCGAGATCTTAAATGCATCCACCGCCCATTCTAAATACGCTTTGTGATCGCGCTTTTTCAACGGTAGACCTTCACGAATCGCAGGCTCATCGATTTGAATGATATTGATGCCAGCATCTTGCAAATCAGAAACCTCATCACGCAGTGCCAGTGCCAGTTGCTGGGCGATTTCTTGACGAGTAATGTCTTCACGCGGGAATGTCCAACATAAAATAGTTACCGGGCCCGTCAGCATACCTTTCATCTGCTTGCTGGTTAGCGATTGTGCGTACGTCGACCATTCCACCGTAATCGGCTTTTCACGCTCAATGTCGGCAACCACAATGGCTGGTTTCACACAGCGAGAGCCATAACTCTGTACCCAACCAAATTTCGTCGTTTGGAAGCCCGCCAAGTTCTCCGCGAAGTATTCCACCATGTCGTTACGCTCAGCTTCACCATGCACAAGCACATCTAGGTCAAGGGCTTCTTGGCGTTTTACGGCATCCGCAATATGTCCTTTTAGTGCTTGGATATAGTCGGACTCAGATAACTGGCCAGTGCGATAAGCGCTGCGCTGAACACGAATTTCACCCGTTTGAGGGAAAGAACCGATTGTCGTGGTTGGCAACAGAGGCAAGCCCAATACTTCAGCTTGATGCGCAGCACGCTCCGCGTAAGGTGCGCTGCGCTCGGCAAGTGACGCAGTAATACTGTTTAAACGTGCTTGAACTTGTGGCTTATTCACATGCGTTGCCGTTTTACGTGCTTTGATTGGCTGGCTGTAGGTATCACAAGCGAGAATCGCATCTTGATCACCATCGAGTGCGCGTCCAAGCAAGGCGACTTCTGTTACTTTTTGTTTTGCGAACGCAAACCAGCTTTTCACTTCCTCACTGAGTTCTGTTTCCAGTTCCAGATCAACCGGGCTATGTAGCAAAGAGCATGAGCTCGCCACCCAAAGGTTGTCGCCCAGTTTTTCTTTTACTGGCTGTAGACGTTCAAGTTGCGCACTCAAATCCGAGCGCCACACGTTACGACCGTTGACCACGCCAGCAGACAGCACCCAACCCTCCGGTAGTTTGGCAACCACGTCGTCAAGCTGCTGAGGCGCGGCAGATAAATCAATATGTAAACCATCCACTGGTAGCTTTACAATTTTGTCTAGCGTATCGCTTATAGAGTCAAAGTACGTCGTTAGCAGCACTTTTACATCGCTTCGAATCACTTGGTACGCTAGCTTGAACGCATCAGCCCACTGACTTTCAAGCTCTAGTGACAAAATTGGCTCATCAATCTGAACCCACTCAACACCTTGACTCGCGAGCTTTGCCAAAATAGCTTGGTAAGCCGTAAGCAATCGAGGCAATAGCGTCAGGCGATCGAACCCTTCTTCTACCTCTTTACCTAAGTAAAGATAACTGACTGGGCCAAGCAAAACTGGCTTCACTTTATGCCCAGCTTGGGTTGCTTCGTTGACTTCTTCAAACAGTTGAGGCCAGCTCACTTCAAATGTATCGTCCTTGCTAAATTCAGGTACGATGTAGTGGTAGTTTGTGTTGAACCATTTAGTCATATCCGATGCTGCTGCTCCTGCGCAGCCGCAACCCGCTTGAGATTGACCGCGACCCACTTTGAATAGCGTATCCAAATCAGGGAAACCGTCTGCGTGACGTTTTGGCACGTGACCCAGTAACAACGTGGTCGTCAGTACATGATCGTACCAAGCAAAATCGCCAGCGGTGGTAAAACTCAAGCCAGCATCTGTTTGCGTTTGCCAGTTTTTAGCGCGCAGATCTGCTCCAACCTTTTTAAGCTCTGCTTGATCAATTTCTCCGCGCCAGTATTTTTCCTGAGCGAATTTTAATTCTCGTTTTTCACCGATGCGTGGATAACCTAGTACGTGCGTTGTTGTAGCCATGTCCCTATTCCTTTTTCAATCTTGTTCAATTTGTTTGGGTCAGAGTATCTTTCGTCATAAAAGATGTCTGGATGGCTAAACTATCGCTCTCATCTGCGGTTTGAACAACGTCCATTTATTCAACTTGTTTATTAAAAAAATTCATCATGAGGAGACATGATTCGCAAATAAACACAACAAATAGACGTCTAGACGTTTACATATCCATTTTTTGTCGTTAAGTTATTTATACGATTGCTATTCTGTTCATAGCGAGCAACAAAGGATGAAAGGAATTCATGATAGAGCTAAAACATTTGCGGACACTCACTTCGCTTCGAGACACCGGCTCTCTAACCGCGACGGCGACCGCGTTGCATCTCACTCAATCAGCCTTGTCTCACCAGATCAAAGATTTAGAGGCGCGGATTGGGGGACAATTATTCCTTAGAAAAACTCGTCCGGTGAAGTTCACTTCAGAGGGAGAAATCCTATTGCGTCTTGCAGAAGATATTCTTCCCAAACTCGCAAGAGCAGAAAATGATTTGGCAAGCTTGAAAGAAGACGTCAATGGTCGGTTGCATATGGCGATTGAATGTCACTCATGTTTCCAATGGCTCATGCCTGCTCTAAGGGAATATCAATTAGCGTGGCCAAGCGTCACGTTGGATTTTTCGTCCGGCTTTGGGTTTGAGCCCCTACCCGCATTGTTGGCTGGCGAGTTAGATCTCGTTATCACGTCAGATATTCAACCTCGTTCTGAAGTACATTATGAACCTTTGTTCGACTTTGAAATGCGCTTAATTACCGCGACCAACCACCCACTGGCGGAAAAAGAAGTTATTGATCCGCAAGATCTCGCAGATCAAACCATGCTCTCTTATCCGGTTCAAAAACAAAGGCTAGACGTCGTAAAACACTTCTTGCAGCCAGCGGGGGTAGAACCCGCCAAATGGAAGCAAGCCGACAATACTCTGATGTTAGTGCAAATGGTCTCCGCAGGATTAGGGGTTGCAGCACTGCCAAATTGGGCGATTTCTGAATTTTCTCGCCAAGGCCTTATTACCAGTAAACCTTTTGGCCAAGGCTTATGGCGTCGCTTATTTGCTGCAACGCGTCACTCAGAGAAAGATAAACGTTACTTACAAGCCTTTTTCGCAACCGCAAGGCTACAATGTAAAAGCCACCTTGACGGAATCAAGATGGCTTAGGGATATGGATTAAGAAAGGTTTAGCGTTGATATGCTTTAAATTGGTTGGTCAATGGATCGTACTGATAACCAAGCATATCAAGCTTGCCTACAACGGACTCTACATCCATTTCATACACCGATACTAACTCGTCAAAACTGTCGCACTCTAAACGTAGCTTTTCATTGACGATACCTAGCAAAATAATGCTGTCCAAATTACCTACATTGCTTAAATCCATCGCGACTCTCCTCTTCGACAAGGTATATAAACAAGCGTAGACGTAATCACGTGAATTTAAAGTGAGCGCGCTCCAAAACGTGAGTGCCTTATACTCAAGCAACCTAGAAAGGACTTGAGTACAAGCAGTATTGCTCTGTTTCTCGACTCGCGATTAAGCCGCCAGAGAGAATAAACCTTGTAGGCTCGTCATTGACGCAAGCGCGAGCAACAGAGCGACGCTCAGTTGAACCTTTTCCGGTTTTTTATGTGTGAAGATATGCCAGCACCAAACAATGATTGAAGAAATGAGCATGGCTAAAGACAATAAAATTGGTTGTGTTGCGGCGCTCAATGTCGCTTCATTTAACTGGTAAGAAGCAAATAGCGTTGCGATTACCAGCAGCATTCCAGACACAATGCCCGTAACGGGCAAAATGCGGTGAAATGCCTGCAATCTGCTACGAGCGATAGTCAGAAGCAATTGAGAAAATGACGCCCCAAGGAAAAATATCATTATTGCCATCGCAATAGACGCAGGCCAGCTTGGCTGTTCAAATGCTTGAATACTTACATACGCAAAAGCCAAACCATTCGCTAAATGCATCGCCCAAAGAGGGCCTTTTTCACGCGTTTTCTTGGTTTGAACCTGAGAGTAGAAATAGAAAATAGCGAACACGATCATAAATGCTTCAATGCGAAGAGAAGCAACCGCAAGCCACAATAACGCCACTGCTGGCAACATTTTATGAAGACGGCCTCTCTGACCCGGACAAATATCGCCCTTGATGAGAAGTAAAGTCAGTAGCGCTTGCGCGCCAAATAGCATCGGAGGAAAAGTAACCAGCAATTGTTGAATCATGTTAAATGCACGCTCAAAAGTCATTTTGGGGTGGCGATAATATCAAATCACCGATCGTCAAACCACCGAAAGTCTATCCCCAAATGTACTAGAACAGCGAGACTTTTTATTCAACAAGAAGCGAGATACTTCAACGCATCTTCTTGAGTTAACACGCCTCTGTATTCTTCTTTTTCATCACATAAAACCCACGGGAAGCGAATGCCTGTTTTGATTAGTTCTCGAATAGCAGCAACAGATAAGTGCGCATTGACGAGCACAAACTCCGTGCTCATTACCTGGTTCACTGGGCGTTTCCAAATCCAATTTTCTCGCTCAGTCTCTAATTCTGTCCCCATGGAAGGCGTTAGGTGTAAGTTAACTTGCTCTTTGGTAACTAAGCCAACACAGCGCTTTTCGTTAATGACAACCAACGGCGAACTTGGACTTAAATTCATATATTCCACCGCCAACGATAATGGTTCCCCGGGCTCAAGGTGCCTGACCTCTTCATGGCTCAGTGATTGCAATACATCATCTTGTTTTGGTTTAACAGTAACATCCGAAAACAAATGTTCGTAACTTTCCGCTTTCTCCATCAAATCGACAGGCCGAGCACGAGAGAACAAAAAGCCTTGCATGTAATCCACACCTATTTCAGCCAATGTTTGAAGCTCCTGTTCTGACTCCACGCCCTCGGCAACCACTTTTACATTCATTTGCTGAGCAAGATCAGTGACCATTTTGACAATGTTATAACTGGTATTGCCATGCTGAATGTTCTTAACGAATTTTCGGTCGATTTTCAGTAAATCAAACTGCCCTTTCTCTAGGTAAGAAAAAGAAGAATACCCTGTACCGAAGTCATCAATCGCAATTTTAATGCCCTCTTTGCGCACTTGCTCTAGCGCTTGCGTATGCTCTTCGTCTTGCTCAAAATACGCTGTTTCCGTCAGCTCAATCGTGACTCGTTTAGGATCAACACCACTGGCTTTAATTAGGTCATGCGAACGCTGAAGAACCTGGAGCGAATCCAATTTAGTATTCAGTGAGCGATTGATGGTTAACCCTATTTCCTCGCCATATATGTCTTGCAAGCGCGGAAAGTGTTTGAGCACGGCTTGACAAACCTCATCATCCAGAGCCGCAATCAACTCTAAATCTTCAATAACAGTAATCATCTCTTGAGTGCTATAGGCATCACTTTCATGATAAAAGCGCGCTAAGGCCTCGAACTTAACGACTTTACCAGTTCGGCTGTCAATTATTGGTTGAAAATGAACATCCACCAGCCCACTGTCTATTTGCGCTTCCAAAAACGCCTCTAAATGCTGGCGTTTTACTAACTCAGAATGAAGCTCACTATTATAAAAATTAAAATAGCCACCTTCTCCAGAAAGTGAGGACAACATCGCCTGGGCTGCATGCGCTAACGCTTGCTTTGGCCTGTTTGTATCATAGCCGAGGATTGACACACCCGTTTGTCCCTCGACGATAGTGGTATGCATTTTTGTTCCCATTTCATTCCTAAGCTCAGTGAAGAACCCTTTCATCGCAATTTGAATCAAACGTAAAGGACTTAGCCATTGACAGTGAGGAGTTTGTAAACAGACAACAAACACATCCCTAGAAAGTTGACCCGCGATACTGGTGTAGCGGCTTCGCATAATAAAATCGGCGAAGCCTAGTTGCTGTTCAAGTAAGCATTTTTCAGAAAAATTAGGTCTGAGAGTCATGACGATATTGAGTTCTTTACTCCCACTTTCGTTCGCCAAATTAGCTAATTGCAGTTCGAACTCTTCTCTAGAAGGCAAAAAAGCTGACCAATCATGTTGTTGTTCACAGCGATTTTTCATCCACAACAAGGAAGCCGAAATGTCAGTAGAAAAGCCGAGATAAAGAATCCGTCCAGAATGAAACGTTAGCCGATAGATACAAAGATGATGTGCCTGATTACTACCATTTGCAGTTCTACTCAATAAATTACCGCTCCAGTATCCTTCATCATCAATATGTTGCCAGAGTTGGTCGTAAAACGCCTGACTATGGTGAGATGTGCTAAAGATATAGGTTTTAAGTCCAACCAAATCACGGTTTTGATAACCCATTTGCAATTCAAAGGCACGGTTACAACCTAAGATTCGGGTGTCTTCGTCCGCGACTAAAACCCCTACATTCGGTAAATCAAAAATCGTTTCGAGAATTTTCGCTAACTCTTCGCAGCCAGTGATCGTCAATTGCGGGATGATAGAGCCTTGAACAATACGCTCATTGAGCTTTTCAAAGCTAATTGTGACATGTATTAAGCGAGCTTCATTAAGCATCATGCAACAAGAAAAACGACCTTGCCCACCTAGGATCTCCACTTCTAAAATTAGTTGCCTTAGTGTTTCCTGTTGCCCCATCAGCATGTGCTCAAACAAATCATCTAAGCAGGTGACTGGCGTATTTAACCCAAAAGCATTTGCCATTCCTAGCTGGTCGCATTCGAACTCGCGAGTATCAATCTTGTAAGACCATTCAATCACTGGAGTCGGATTGGATGTCGGTTGCACTTTTTCATGTGCTATTGTTGTTGAGTCACTCATTCCCTAGCCCCCTTTTTAATTAGCCTCATGCTCAGGGTTCGTAGTCAACGTGCCTTATTCCATTTGGGACCTGCTGATCCTCTTGTAAAATAGATTCTGGCAACGTAAGCCAATCGACTTAGAACCTTTTCAGAGCTTGTTCGGCTTTTTGCATTTTCCTATGCATTAATTTGATTATAGGCGTTGTTTTTAATAAGCACACCATTGCTTATTGGTTGTATTAACATTGCGACATTTTTCACGACTCGACCTATAACCATGAGGCTTTCAAGGTGATATTAGACATAAAATCGCCGATATAGCCTTGATATTTTTGCAAACCAAATAAAACTCGATGAACTAAGCTTGAATAGATGAGTTTGGTATAGATACCTGATCCTCAAATCGCTATAATTCGCGCTCCCTGGAACAGAGAGCAAAATATGACCAATAACATCACTCCTATTCATGAGTACAAAAAATACTGGGCAGAGTGTTTTGGTACGGCACCTTTCTTGCCGACCAGTCGCAAAGAAATGGACGCCCTAGGGTGGGATAGCTGTGACATTATCATCGTAACCGGTGATGCATACGTGGATCACCCAAGCTTTGGTATGGCTATCATTGGCCGTCTGCTAGAAGCACAAGGTTTCCGTGTCGGTATCATTGCTCAACCAGAATGGCAAAACAAAGATGCATTCATGCAGCTTGGTAAGCCAAATCTGTTCTTCGGGATCACTGCGGGTAACATGGACTCCATGATCAACCGTTACACCGCGGATAAAAAACTTCGTCACGATGACGCGTACACCCCCCATAACGAAGGTGGCAAACGCCCAGACCGCGCGACTTTGGTTTACTCTCAGCGTTGTCGTGAAGCCTATAAAGAAGTGCCTATTGTTTTAGGTGGTATCGAAGCCAGCCTACGCCGTGTTGCGCACTACGATTACTGGTCAGACAAAGTTCGCCGTTCGGTACTGTTTGATGCAAAAGCAGATATCCTACTTTTTGGTAACGCAGAGCGTGCACTTGTAGAAGTAGCGCATCGCATCGCAAACGGCGAAGACATCAGCACCATGACTAATATTCGTGGTACAGCCGTGAACCTGCCAGCCGCGCCAGAAGGCTACACGGTTATCGATTCTTCTCGCATTGAAAAACCTCGTAAAGAGGCGTTCGTACCAAAGAACCCATACGAAGTAGAAACTCAGTGTGAAACTAAAAAAGATGAGCCAGTTGCACAACCAATCACGATTCGCCCATCACGCCACGATGCTGCAACAACTGCGGTTCGCTTACCTTCGTTTGAAAAACTAAGAAACGATCGCATTCTTTATGCTCATGCAAGTCGTGTATTGCATTTAGAAACGAACCCGTACTCAGGTCGAGCGTTACTTCAAAGCCATGGTGATCGTGAACTTTGGGTAAACCAAGCCCCAATCCCATTGACGACCGAAGAGATGGATTTTGTGTTTGGCTTGCCTTACGCGCGTGTTCCTCATCCTATGTACGGCAAAGCAAAAATTCCAGCGTATGACATGATCAAAACGTCTGTGAACATCATGCGTGGTTGTTTTGGTGGCTGTTCTTTCTGTTCAATTACCGAGCATGAAGGACGAATCATTCAAAACCGCTCGAAAGAGTCAATCATTAACGAGATTGAAGAAATTCGCGACAAAGTTCCGGGCTTTACCGGCACAATTTCCGATCTTGGTGGCCCGACTGCAAACATGTACCGTCTGGGCTGTAAAGATCCAAAAGCGGAAGCGAACTGTCGTCGTCCATCCTGTGTATTCCCGGGCATCTGTAACAAGTTAAATACAGACCATAAACACACCATCGACCTATACCGCGAGGCGCGTAAAGTAGAAGGCGTGAAGAAAGTGATGGTCGCATCTGGCGTACGCTATGACCTTGCAATTGAATCACCAGAATACGTGAAAGAGCTCGTAACTCATCACGTAGGTGGTTACTTGAAAATTGCACCGGAACATACAGAGAAAGGCCCTCTTGATCTGATGATGAAACCTGGCATGGGCACGTATGATCGCTTTAAAGAGATGTTCGAGAAGTACAGCGCAGAAGCGGGTAAGAAGCAGTACTTAATCCCTTACTTTATCTCTGCGCACCCAGGCACAGAAGACGAAGACATGCTGAACCTTGCTCTGTGGCTGAAGAAAAACAACTTCGAGTGTGACCAAGTACAAAACTTCTACCCTTCGCCAATGTGTAACGCAACGTCGATGTACTACTCAGAGACAAACCCTCTGAAACGAGTGAAGTATAAAAAACGTGAAGATGTACCTGTAGCAAAAGGTGAGCGTCAACGTCGCCTACATAAAGCGCTGTTGCGTTACCACGATCCAGCAAACTGGCCAATGATCCGTGAAGCCCTAATCAGCATGGGTAAAAAACATCTGATTGGTGACAAACAAGGCTGTCTCGTTCCTGCGGAAGACATTGAAGCACAAACACCTGCACAACGTCGTAAATCTGGTCGTCACGGGGCAAACCGCTTTGCTACGAAACATACCAAAAACCAACCGGGCTTCGGTGGTCATTTGAACAAACGCTCTGAAGGCGGTTCAAAAGATGGTAAACCATCTGGCAACCGTAACGGCTCTGACAAAGCAAAAGGTGGTCAACGCCCTGCAAGCAACGGCCAACGTCCTAGCGGCAACGGTGCAAACCGCCCGGCAGGTAGCAAGCCGCAAGGTCAAGGTCGCCCACAAGGACAAGGCAAACCAGCTGGTCAACGTAAACCAAAGCGTCGCTAATTCTTTAGCACTTAAATACTAGAAAGGGCTCCAGAGGTAACTCTGGAGCCCTTTTGTTTTGTCGGCTCATTGAGGTATCACTCACAACTCAAACTTTGATTCAATCAATACAAAAAATGGTAAACACCAACCAACTTATTGGAAAAACAAACAATTATTTGATTGAAGAAAAATGATAGAAAACTAAATCATTGATTTTTAATTACTTTATTTTGGTGCGATATTTGCGTAATAGAGTAAAACTCTTAAACATGGGCTAACGATGAGTAATCCACTTCCTCCAAAAACTTCGATGTTCTGGCACGACAACAGCTATACCTATGAGGAGGCCGTTCAGGCATTTGAAAGCGATGGTACGCTGAAATCGCTGAATATCGTTCCAACCACGGAATCCGATGATCTTGCTGGCTCACCCCCAGAGCGCAGTATGTTTTGGGAGGGAGAAACAAAAAAAATCGATCCGCCACCGCCGTCTGCACCAGAGCCTCTCAATTTAAAAACCGAGAAAGAACCAACAGAGGCTTTACCGGCACACTTCATCCCTGTTCGCTACGCCATCGATCAGCTAGAAACGGAAGAAACACAACCTTTTGGTTTGCCAGAAGAATGGAAAGGCCAAGGCCCAGCCAAACTCAATACCGTTGGTTACACCCTGCGTCAACTGCGCGACGGTTGGCTGTATGTCTATGATGCAATCAACAAAAGCTTAGACGAATACGAAATCAAAGGAACGCAATTCACGCTCTATAAGTTGGGAGAATCGGAAAGCCCAAAATCAGAACAGCGTGGGACACCACAAGATGCAAAGCCCTTCCTTACTTACGTCAACGGAAGCGTACTATCGATTTGCTTCTCTGAGCACCGCTGGACATGGCACACGTTCATGCGCGTACTTAACAATCCGAGTAATCATATCGATCGCATGCAAACCATTGTTCTGTCCTCAAACGAGAATCAGCACAACATTGCACCAATCGATAAGTTAACCCAAGTCGCTGATATTGAATCTTCTGCCTTCGATGATGGTCGCTTTGCGGATTCTGGCATCGCCACCAAAGCAGATGAAGATGGTTCTGTCTTTAAACCTGTCGCAGTCGAAAGCGATTTAACCTCTGCGATTCCAGAAGAAGAATCAGGCTACTTCGTCGCGATAAAAGATTACGCCGCAGACATTCAAGATATGTCACTGCATTTTGTTGGTGCCGCAAGCCCTTACCGCCTTTTCACTGACCAGTTTTCAAACCAGTGGAACTTGATGCAGACCGCCATGCAACTGTGTATGTTTGGTGCAAGTGACGAGATAGACATGCCAGCTAGCGTTAAGCGTAACGGCGAAGAGCTGTCGTTTTATACCGACATGGCTGACTATTATGACTCCTCGAGTCAACTCGATTTGGCAGAGCAGAACAAAAGCTCAGTCCAGTCCGGCTATCCTGCCAAATTTTCCGCTGGAGCGATTGAATCACACCAACATACCCAAAGTGACATTGCCAAAGCAATACAGGACAAATATCGAATTTCTGCGAGCCGATTTGGTAAATACGAACAATGGATAGCGACTGAGCGCTGGCGCAAGCAGCTCAACTGGAAGCAAATGCTGAGCGAAATGCAAGAGCTGTCAGAACAAAAAGAAACCATGCTAGCCCAAGTTGTCTCGGTAAAAAGGGACTTTATTGCTGTAATGGAATCTTTGACGCCGCATCATCTCGAGAGAACCTTCGACCTATACAGCGAAGATACGCAGTACAGCTTGTACCAACTCCATAAACAAGCCGTTGAGTCATTTACTTTGGTGGTGCAAGAAGAAGACCGCCAATGGGCAGAAAGCCAATGGGAGAAACCAACCAGCTTACTCGCACTCTACACTTCCGGGTTTAGTCGTAGCCTCTTTAAACAAGTGGAGAAGTTAATTCCTGAACAAGTTTCAAATCAGGTAGGTGAAGTAGACGTCGCCAAAATTGTTCCAGACACTGAAAGCTCAGACAAACAATTTATGGACTACGTTTCGGCAGCAAGTAACCGTATCGGTATGTATGCAAAAGTAATGGACTTTATTTCTAACCCAAATACTGCAGAAACCGAGTTTTTAAAAGACATCGCGAAAGGATTTAAGGAACTAGATATAATCTTCAAAGCCGCAAACAGCGCAATAATGAAGAGTGCACTAAAATTAGGAGTTAGCTTTACTTCTCAAGCTTCACTTCTAATCATGCCCGTTTTCTCAAAGCCTTTAACTCGAAATAGCTTTTATTGGCGAGCAGTGTTCGCTGAACGTTTAGCTACCAATACTGCTGTCAAAATCAATAAAAACTATGCGCAAGGTTTTGGTGATTGGAAGTCTAACCATGATAAAAGAGTGGTTGCCTCAAACCAAAACAAGGCCATTATAGCTGCTTTTAATAAAGGCGATAAGACAGTATCAAAACAACAATATAAACAAGCCTTAAAACAACAACGTCACCTCCAAAAAAGTCTAGCAGTGGCAACATTAGAATACCCACAATACATCGAGTTTCCAGATGACGTACTTGAGGCAACAATTCAAATGCGTAAAGATATATGGGATAACAGATTAAACAACCTTAATAAACTGTTTGAAGATGTGGGTGGTCTAGGCTTCTTAGCTCTGATTTTCAACTGTCTCGCACTTGCTGATGCAATGAACAGTATTCAAGAAACAGGGTTAATGTCGCAAGATGATTTCTTAGATGTTCAGCAAAAGCTTTTTTATACAGCAAACGCTTGGACGGGTATTCGTACGGGTAAATTATGGGATAAAGTAAGAGGAGATGACAGACTAAGAGTCCATTCTTTCAAAACACTAAAGTCTTTAGTCTCGGGTCAAGTCGATGGCTTTGAAAACTTGGTACTTGATGACTTAAAAGTATTCAATAAATGGCTCGCCATAACAGGCGCATTAGGAGCATTGGCGTCAGGAATTGAAAGCTATCGCTCCTTTCAAATGCTCTCTACGCTATCAGGTAAAGAAAAAGTACTCGAATATATAAATTTCTCAGCGCTGTCAGTATTGACACTTGCAGGTACAGCACAAGCAATAGGGGCAACCGGGCTACTAACAGTTAATTTTACAATGGGTGGTCCTATGATGTTTATAATTGCAGTCGCAACTGTCGTTTATCTTTCTGCAAACTATCTCAAAGATAAAGTAAAAAAAGACGACTATCAAAAGTGGTTAAATAAATTACCGTGGGGGTACGACTCTAACAGAGCGCAATGGAGTAATTCACCAAGCATGCTCAAAAGAGCACAAGAAAACAGTCTATTAGTCCAAAATTCTTTGTTTGAACTAGAGTCCATTATTCAACAACCGATAATATTCCATAAACCTATAGAACGAATTCAGGCTTTTCCTCAATATACTCATCGTGAGTTAGTAGGATTAGAGGTACAAATTCAAATACCAAAAATCGTCGCATATGAAGGAATAAATCTGCAAACCAATACTCACGCGTCTGAAGAGGATCTAATGTCAGGCTCTTGGTATATAAATGCCGATTTAGAAACACTTCAACCGATAAAAGAGAGTTCGAAAGATCAAGTGACATACAAATTAGAGTTACCGATCGAAGAAGCGAAACAGTACTTTGCTCTTAAAGTTGGATATGAGTTAAACGAAAACACATCAAATAGTCGTGAGTACTGCTTCCAAAATAGTATAAAACAACGTGCATCCTACGCCGCGATCTCAGACAATGAGAAACAAAACACTATTAAGAAGTCCCTAACGCCTGTCGTTGGTATATTAAGCATACAGGAGTAACCATTGGCATACTTACCGTTTTATTTAACACCTGAAGAGCTTTCTGCTTATCAAGAGGCTCAAGAGCAAGAAGTCAGCTCAGGTAGCAATGTTTTACGTTGGAGTGTTGTAAACGTCGAGATGCCTTCTCGATACATTCACCTCTATTTTACTCTCGTAACCTTGTTTGTCTGTATTGCGATATTTTTTGCCTTAGCAAACTTTGATCAAAACGATGACACCATTTTCTTAGCATGTGTACTCTCATTTTGCGTGGCACTTTTTTATTTCCTAATGAGATGGGGGCTTTTAAAGCAGTACCATTATGTTTTTTCAGAAAAAGGACTTGTTGCAAAGTCTAGTAGTACCATTCCAAAATGGATGAACAATGCGAGTCAAGTAACAGGCTGGGTGGGCGCTACCACATGTATATTAATGGTAATTCTTGTTGGTCCAATGGCTTTAGCTGGCGCAGGTGCTTTTATATTGGTCTCCTTTAAAATGCTAAAACGCCAACCAGATGAAGTCGCCGAAATTAAAGTCGGCGAGCGTGAAGATTGGTTGTTTGCTTACTACAACAAGAAAAGAAAAGTGATTCGCTTCTACCACAAGTATGACGAGTGTTCTAAATGGAACCTAGATAAGCACACCGTCTTCAGAGCTCAAACTCGTGGTTATAGCTACATATTCTTTAAGACTGTTCAAGACTTAGATGCAATGCTAGAAACCCTTTCAAACAAGTACGGCATTGAATGTATTGATTTTCCAGACCATAAAACATTTTTTGAAGGAAGACCTGAACCTCGAATTGAAGATATCCCTTCTCGCAGTCTTGAATTTCCGGTAGCCGATACCTTTGACCTGAGAGCTCAAAACGCCCCGCTTCCTGAATGGCGACGTATTTACAACGGTAAGTGGCAAACCGAATCAGAAATCGAACGCTTAAAAGCGGCTGGTGAACAGCAAGCAACTCCCGCTTCATAGTTTGCAGCAAGCATTAAAAAGGGCTCCAAAGACAACTCTGGAGCCTTTTGTTTTGTGAGAAATAAACGTTTTAAGTTGGGTTAAACTCTTTCACTTACTTGATTAAGACAACTTGAACTTGCTCAACTCACCGTGAAGATCTCTCGATTTTACTGTCAGTTCATTGCTGATCGCTACCGAAGATGACATAGTATCCATCACTTCCATCGCCGTATCATTAATCACAACCACATTACGGTTGATCTCTTCTGACACCGAACTTTGCTCTTCTGCCGCTGAAGCGATTTGATTGTTCATATCATTAATCACTTCAATAGCTTGGTTGATTTCGGCCAACGCCAACTGCGCTGCTTGTGTTTCTTCTTTGGTATCCACCGCTTGCTTCTGGCTTTGCTCCATTAACACGACGATTGATTGCGTTTCTTGCTCCAAACGAGCCAACATTGCACGAATTTCTTCTGTCGAGCCTTGTGTCCGCGTTGCAAGGTTGCGGACTTCATCGGCTACCACAGCAAAACCACGACCCGCTTCACCAGCACGCGCAGCTTCAATCGCAGCGTTCAGAGCCAACAAGTTGGTTTGATCGGCAATGCCACCAATCTCACTCAGAATACCCTGAATAGCCGTGCTTGAAGCCACCAAATTCTGCGTCTGGTGCTGTGCATCATTCACTTGCGAAGCGAGGTTATCCACCGCGCTTGCAGCATTGTCCATACGCGACATGCCATTCGCACTATTGCTTTGAACTTGGCTTGCCGCCGCTGCTGCTTGTACCGCAGAATTTGCCACTTCTTGTGCGGTTGCGCTCATCTCATTAATCGCCGTTGCTAGCGAGTTGACTTCGTTCACTTGAACGTTCAGTTGATCTCTCGAAGCCGCTGCGCGAGCTTGGCCTTCACTTGCGTTTTTATCAACTTGGTCTGCCGTCGCCATTACGGTTAAAAGCATTTCCTGAATGCGAGCGAGGAAGGTATTAAACCAGTGCGCCAGTTGGGCAGTTTCGTCCTTACCTTTCACCTCAATGCGGTAAGTTAGGTCGCCCTCGCCTTGCGCTGCGTCTTTAAAACGCTCCACTAAGTTAGTTAACACTTTACCCAACGAGGTCGCGATCATCGTCATCGCAACAATACCAATCAGAGCCGCAATAATCCCTGCCCACACTCCCTTTTCAAGAGCTTCTGCACTTTGTTCTTCACTCCATCGCTCGTAGTCATCCACGTTCTTTTTAAGGAAGCTACTGGGAACCGACACCATAACGATCCAAGGCGCATCGCTGGTTTCAATTGCAGTAATCGCATACTCATCCCCGCCAAACGTCACAAGGCCTGCGCCTTTTTGTTTCGCAATGGATTGAATACGCGCCCATTGAGACGCCAACTCATGAGAGACTTTCTTACCCACTTGATCCGCTTGGCTGCTATTCGCCAGCGTGATGCCTTTCCACGAGGAAATCAGAATACGGCCTTGTCCATCAAATAAGTCGCTCGCGTAATCTTCACTTTGGCTTTGTAACTCGTTCAATGACAAATCAAAACCGAGAGAACCAATGATCTCGCCACGTAACTTGATTGGTTGGCTAATGGTCGTGATCAGTTCTTGTTTGCCGCGAACCGGATACATGTACGGTTCCATCACGAACGTTTTGCCCGTTTCGTAAGGCATCAAGTGCCAATCGTCTTTACGCTCACCGTTGTTGTTTAATTCAGTATTGCTAAAGCTATCCATCGCCACGACATCAAAACTGTTGTGCGAATTTGGCGAAAAGAATGGCGCTAAGTAGCCTTCGCTATTAAAGCCAAGGCTTTTGTCTTGAATCGTTGGCTCAACCCACGATGGCTTTTCCCACACCATGTAACCGGCAAACACAGCTTTGTTCTGAGCTTCTAGCGACGCAATAAACTGTTCAACAATAATGTCTGGCGTTGCGGCCGTCTCTGCGCTTAATTCGATAATTGAACGCGCTTGCTTTAGGTTCGCCAACACTGGTTCTAACTGGTTGGAAATATTCAGCCCTTGCTGAATCGCCGTATTGCTCAGGTCGGTCGTGGTGGCTTCGGTCAGTTGAGATTTTACTTTTGTAGTGATTTGTTCATTCACTTGCGTGAACGCATTGGTTGTCATACCCATTGCAATCAATAGAGTGAAGGCCATTGCCCCACCCGCACTGACAGCAATTCGAGTGCGTATACTGTTAAACATGATCGCCTCACAAATTGATTTTTATCTGGCATTAAGCATTGGAAGGATCATGGATTTTAAACAAGTAAAGTTAATGGAAGGCTTTCATTTATGAACAGAGCAAGAACAGAAAATGTAGTTTTATTAATAAAAATAAAATAATGCAGATTTTCGCTTATACATGAAGCCATTGATTTAATTGAATTATCTCAAAAAGGAGAATCTAAGCGTTTGTATTTAAAAGCAATAGCCATAATTAAAAAAGGGACTTAAGAGAAGTAAGAACTTTTTCTATGAGTGAGTCAGTAAAAATCAGTAATTACTAACAATGTGCTCAAGGTCACATTAATAATTTAGTATCTACATGTTTTATATAGAGTTAACAGAATCAAATAATCCACCCTATTTATACATCAAGAGAAATTGATAGATATGAACAAAAGATCGTAGATTTACTTGGATAATAAGACGGTATTCAAGCTAGACATTGAAAACCGACACAAAGGTGAGAAAATCATCGTCGACAACTTTTTCACACCTATAGTGAATAATGTTCGTTAAGATCAACATTCGAATTTATCGAGATTGGATAAGAATAAATGAAGCGTGTACTTTTGGTAGAAGATAATCGTGAAATAGCGGGAATGTTGTTTGATTATTTTGAGTGTGCTGGCATGCAGCTGGATTATGCCGACAACGGTGAGCTAGGCTTAAAACTGGCGATGGATAATGCGTTTGACATCATTTTGCTCGACCTCATGCTGCCGCGCATGGATGGCCTAACACTGTGCAACAAGCTACGCGATGCAGGTAATAACACTCCGGTGTTGATGCTGACAGCACTTGATAGCCGAGACGACATGCTCAAAGGCTTCCAACACGGCGCCGACGACTACCTCACCAAACCGTTTGATCTCGATATTCTTGAAGCACGCATGACTGCATTGATTAAACGCTACCGCGGTACGGTTGCATCAACCAAACTCCAGTATGGCGAAGTGTCTATCGATCAAAAAACGCATCAAGCCTACCGTCAAGATAAGCTGTTGGCGTTGAATCCAACCACGTACACGATTCTAGAAATGCTGGTGAAAAACGCGCCAGAAGTGGTCACACGTGAGGAGATTGCTTTCCGATTATGGCAAGAAGACGAGCCGAATAACGATGTGTTGCGTAGCCATATTTATCAATTGCGTGGGCAGCTCGACAAACCATTCAAAGAGCACGTTTTGAAAACCATTCCAAAAGTCGGCTTCCGATTGGAGCCCGGGGCATGATTCGCCGCTTATTTAACAATACACAAAGCTTAACCGGACGCCTTGAACTCTTCTTCCTTCTAGTGTCGGTTGTGATTGGCTTGCTATGCTTCGCATTGGTTAGCGGAGCGCTATTATGGTCGGAAGATCGCGTCGGTGAGCGACGCATTATGATCGATAAAAAAGAGGCGATTGAGCACTTTCGAAACCATCCTGATAGCGGAATCATCAAACTCGATTTACTAACAACGGCATACAACAACATCAATCTCGTTCCTGAGCTCTATCAACCCTTTATTCAAAATAAAAAATATTTTCTCGCTGAAGTTGCTGACGAACCAGACACTCGCATGATTTACATGAGCACCTACACGCAAGATGGAGAGGAGCATCCTATTATTCTGATCTCTCTGATTGATGAGATAGAAATTACATCTAACGAGTTTATGTTTGTTCTCGTTATGGTGCTGGCGGTTGTCATCGGGTTACTTTTGATTTTTGGCAGCCTATTATCGAGACTTTCTCTGCGTCTCATTGAACCTGTTAGTGCCCTAAAAACACAGCTGGACCGCCATCAAGGTGACACTACACAAAAATTTGTTGTCCCTGAAGGCTCTGCAAATGAATTCCAAACGCTCGCAAATCAGCTTAATGAATATCGACATCAAATCAATCAAGTGATTAAACGTGAACAAGCTTTTGCACGATATGCCAGTCATGAACTGAGAACTCCGCTCACAGTGATGAAAGGTTCAAGCAGCTTGCTAGCAAGAAGCCCAAGTACGTCATTTCAAGAACGTCAGATTGGCCGTATTCAAGATGCCACTTTGCAGATGTCGACCATGGTTGATGCTTTGTTGGGTTTGGTTCGATATGAACGCAACACCGACGACAGCCCCGTTCGAACCATCTCAGAGCAAGAGCTCCACAACATCGTGGCTCTTAGCCAAGCGCAAGCCGATGAAAAATCGCTGGAATTTAATGTACAAATATTGGGGCATCCGCAAACCAAAGCGACTACTGCAGTGCTTAACATTACGTTGAGTAACTTAATTCGCAACGGCATTGCAGCCACGTCAGCGGGAACGATTCATATCACCATGACCGATACCACACTGTCGGTGAGAGATGAAGGCGAAGGCTTCTCTTCCGTGCCAGATGCCGAAGGCCATGGTTTGGGGCTCATGATTGTGGACGACTTATGCCGACGCTATGGCTGGCAATTCACTATTGATACACATCCAAATGACGGCTGCGTGGCTACTATCGATCTTTCAACCGAGGTAACTGATGGCGAGTCGCAAAACGAAGAAATGTAGAACACAAGATCTCGATACTTTTGATCTTCATTCAATAACGGGTACACTGTGCCACCTTTTTAAATGGCAAAGGTGACACGGTTTATTCCGTCAGCATCGACATGAAACTCTCAGAAAGTCCTATCACCCAACATAGCTTTAATGGGCGCAAATTTTTCCTTAAACGTGACGACATGCTCCACTCCCACTTTTCTGGGAACAAAGCACGTAAGTTTATGACGTTAATGGAAGAGCAAAATCCCGACATCACCACGTTAATAAGCTTTGGCTCCGCTCAATCTAATGCCATGTACTCGCTAGCGGCTCTCGCCCAGATTAAAGGTTGGGCATTTGAGTTTTATGTTCATCACATTCCATCTTGGCTAAAAAGCTCCCCCATCGGAAACTATCGCGGCGCTCTCGATTTGGGTATGAAAATCACCGCCATGCAAGACATCGGTAGCGAACTCCACCCTAGTGAATACATCCACCAGGTACGAAGATTAGATGAGTCGACATTGCTGATTCCAGAGGGTGGACGTTCCCACCTCGCTGAAGCTGGCATCAAACAGTTAGCACGAGAAATTCTTGATTGGACGCGATTGAGAGGTAAAGAGCATTTTACCGTCGCCCTGCCATCAGGCACCGGCACGACGGCTTTATATCTTCATAAACATTTAAGCCCACACGGCATAGAAGTGCTAACTTGCCCTTGCGTAGGCGATGCAGATTACTTAACTGAGCAGTTCAACCAGCTCGGTGAAAACAGCCACCCAACCATTTTAACCGTGCGCAACAAACACCATTTTGGCCGCTTGTACGAAGAAGATTACATCACATGGAAAGCACTCTTTGAGCAAACCGACCTCGAATTTGACCTGTTATACGACCCGTATATGTGGCAATGCCTCACCCCTTGGTTGGAAGAGAACACAGATAAAACGGTGATTTACATTCACCAAGGCGGGTTACTTGGCAACGAGTCGATGTTGCCAAGATATCAACGAGAATTTGAATAGCGTGTTCAGATAAAGTTGTTGTTGATTCCAGTGATTACACTATTTGATGAGCGCCAGAATTTCTTTGAATTCAGGTGCTCGGCAATCTTCGACCATTTCATACAAACACATTTCTAGCCCAGTGAGCACCACACCGTTAGCGGTTAACTTCGCAAGAGCGAGCGCTTTATTGGCAGCGGTTCGGGAAGATACACAATCCGTGACTAATTCAACGCGATAACCGGACTGGCGCAGAGAAACCGCGGTTTGATAGACGCAAATGTGGGATTCAATACCGCAAACCAACCAGGTATCCACTTTTGCGTTCTCCACCGCGACCTTAAACGTCGCCTCTTTGCAGCCATCAAACGTGTACTTGGTAATAGGTAAATGCGTGCTTTCAAGCACTTCACGAATCGGCTCCGCGGTTGGGCCCAACCTTTCTGGATTCTGTTCTAGCCACAGAATAGGCAAATCTAGTGCTTTGGCACCCTTTACCAGTTTCGTGATATTTTCAATCAGAGCGTCGCTTTCATGCATTAATGTAGCGAGTTTGCCCTGAACATCCACCACAATCAGGCCCGTGTTTCCTTTCGATAACATTTCCATCTCCTATCTTGTGCGACCACAAATCATACTCAACAAGTTGAGTAAAAGTTAATGTATCAGAACCCTTTCATGTTAGAGCAATAAAACCTAGAAAGATGACCTTCGCTCACACATTTGCCCTTAGGTAAGGGTGGTTTGAACTGACTATTTAAATTTCTCTCGAATTAGTTCAATCAAGGCTTTGACTTTATTGGGCAGAAATAAGGCCGAGGGATAAATCAGAGTAAGATGCTGCTTCGGATGCGCGAATTGAGGCAGCACCTCGACCAACAAACCGTCTCTCAGTGCTGGCTTGGAATGAATTTGAGGAATAAACGCGATGCCGTTTCCTGCTATCGCCATCGAGCGCAGCAAGTTGAGGTCATCCGAGCGCAACGCCACATGCAGATCTGAATCGAGCAAATCGGCATTGTAACGATTAGTTAAAAGGCGATGCTGCTTAAGATCTTCCACCGTTTTTACTGGCGGATGCGATTCTAGATAGGCTTTTGACGCAACAAAGTGACTACGATAAGGCAAAAGACTGAACTGCACATAGCTGTCATCGGTGACTTTGACCACGCTCGGAAGAAGCTGTAAATCAAACGATTGACGCTTAAGATCGACACTCTCTTGATGGTTTTCAATCTCGACCGAAATCTCCGGATACCGCGTTGTGTACTCGGTGATGATCGCGTTAAACGCGGCAGAGCTCATCAATGCGGAAGGAATGGCTAAACGCACCTTGCCCGTCAGCTCTTGTTGATATTCGTGCATGGCATTTAAACCTTGCTGAATATGGTCAATAGGCTGCCCCACCAACTCAAACAAGCGTTTCCCGTGCTCCGTCAACTCAATGCTGCGTGTTGTGCGGATCAAAAGCTGTACCCCGAGCGATTTCTCTAATTCTTGCAGGCGACGACTCACTTTTGAGCGTTGTAGTTGATTCGCCTCTGCCGCTGCACTTATACCGCCGTGAACCACCGTCTGAGTGAATAGGTAAATATCATCAAAACTAACGTTCATTGTCCTATTTTTAGGTCATTTATGTTCGTATTATCATTCTACTGAATTGTGAGTGACTTCTCTATAATCCGCTATCCAATATGTTTAACGGAACTTGTAATGACGGCTGACCAAAAATTCAAACACTGGATGCGAACTTTGATTGTCCTGTTCATCGTACTATTTTTGTACATTATCATTGCTGACCGCCACGCCCCCTTAACGACCGAAGGACGAGTGCAAGGATACGTTGTCCAAGTCGCGCCCGAGGTATCTGGTAAAGTGACCGACGTTCTCATCGAGAATAACCAGTCCGTTCAAAAAGGCGATGTGTTGTTTACGATTGATGATCGTAAATACAAAATAGCACTTGAACAGGCGGAGCTGTCTCTGCAATCCGCTTATGAAAAAGAAGCAACGCTGTATTCTCAACGCGAAGCCGCTCTTGCCAATATTGCCCGCGCACAAGCAACATTTGATAATGCACACCGCGAATACAACCGCTTACTGACGTTATCGAAGCAGAAAGTCATCTCTCAATCGACACTCGATAATGCCTTTGCCCAAAATCAGGTATCACGTGCAGCGCTTAAAGCGGAACGACAAAACTTAAAAGTCATTGAGGCGCAATTAGGCGATCAAAAAGGTCAAAGCACCGCCGTTCGAATTGCCAAAAACGGCATCGAAAAGGCGCAACTTGATTTGGCAAATACCGCGGTACTCGCTCCCAGTGATGGTGTTGTGACCAACCTGCAACTAGAAGTTGGCACGATGGCAAACACCAACATGCCATTGCTGACATTTGTACCAACAGGATCACTCTGGGTAGCCGCTGATTTTCGTGAAAAATCCGTCGCAAACGTAGACAAGACTTTCCACGCCTTGGTCACATTTGATGCCAACCCAGGTTCGGTGTACGACTTTGATTTAGCTAGCCGCGATTACGGTGTAGCAGCCGCACAACAAACGCCTAATGGCGCACTAACCAAAGTGGAAGTGAACAACCGCTGGGTACGTGATGCGCAGCGTACACGAGTGAACCTAACCAGCAGCGAAGAGTTACCACCAGCACTGTTTGTCGGCTCTCGCGCTACCATTGTTTTGTACCCAGACAACAGCATTTTCTGGCAGTTGATGGCGCAAGCACAGATTCACCTCGCAAGCTGGTTCCACTTCATTTACTAGGCGGCGACAATGAAAACCTTACGAATTTGGTTCGGCTGCTCTTTAGGGCTCGCGCTAAGCATGATCTTCGGTTGGTCTTACGGATTTTTTGCCATCATGATGCCGCTGTTTATTTTGGGCAGAATGGACCACTTTAACCTAGCGGCTTTATTGATCGTGTTTTTCTCTGCGGTGTGGACAACCATACAAGCCACATTTTTGCTGGAATACTTGCAGTTTCATCCAACATTAATGACCGTTGCCGTCGGAATCATGATGCTGTTCAAGTGCATTGCAATGATGAACCAGAAAACCTATTTGTTTGGTTACATGGGGCTGTTGGTGGGTTCAATTGTGTTGAATTTTGCCAGCTATAATTTCATGGATATTGAAGAGTTCAACGTCAACATGTGGGTGATGGCGTTCAGCAATATTTTTGTTTGCGCATTCGCGTATTGGTTGTTCCCGGAGCCAAAATCCCCCGCCGAGCACATTGAGATGTCGACCCCAGTGAAAAGCGATATTGACTACATCAGCCAAGTTGCCATGGGTTGGGTAGTCGCGATGGCAGCGTTTATCGTATTCCAAGTAGCGGACTTATATGACTCGTTATCCGCACAAGCTTCCACTTTGATCATCCTAACCCCAATGACTTTAGCGGGCTCGCTCGCCATGGCAAAAATTCGCATCATCGGCACCGCACTAGGCTGCATCGCAGGGATGGCTGTTCAGCTCATATTGGGCAGTTGGTATGGGCATGGGCTACTCTTTTGGCTCGCCTTTACCATTGCGATGGGGCCATTCTGCTTGTGGCTCACCAAGGGGCAAATTAAAGCGGCTATCGCGTTTTCTGCCATGTCTGCCCTATCGGTTCCGCTGACGACCTCGTTGGTGCCAGAACAAAAAGACGCGTTCTTTTCGATCTTGTACCGTTTCAGCTCGATTTTCGTTGCGGTTCTGCTCACCGCGATGGTGATGTGGGTGGTGCATCACTGGATTCGTGTGATGTTGCTAAAGCATCCTGAGATGAGGAATGTGGAGTTGAATTAAGCCTTGGCCGAGTGCGAGCGGCATTTTTATTTAAAACGGTCATCCTAAACATCGAGGAACGAGCGTGATTCAGGATCTACCCACCGAGAGCTTTGAAGTTCCTAGCTTATCGCCATCTCCCAGCGAGTTGTTAGCAGATTCCTAGTCTCGTCTAGACTCGCTGGAATGACCCAACTTTGAATACAAGCCAAATAGTTGGGTACGTGAGTAACGTATCTCTTAACAACCGTCATACTGAACAACGAGGGACGAGGTGATTCAGGATCTACCCACCGAGTGCTGTGAAGTTCTAAGGTTATAGCCATTTTCCAGTGAGTTGTAATCAGATTCCTAGTCTCGTTTAGACTCGCTGGAATGACCCAATCTTGGATACAAACCAAATAATTGGGTATGTGAGTAACGTATCTCCCAACATCCGTCATCCTGAACAACGAGGGACGAGGTGATTCAGGAGCTACCCACCGAGTACTGTGAAGTTCTAAGGTTGTCGCCATTTTCCAGTGAGTTGTTAGTAGATTCCTAGTCTCGTTTAGACTCGCTGGAATGACCCAACTTTGGATACAAACCAAATAGTTGTGTACATGAGTAACGTATATCTCAACAACCGTCATCCTGAACAGCGAGGAACGAGCGTGATTCAGGATCTACCCACAGAGTGCTTTGAAATGCGAAAGTTATCGCTATTTCCCAGCGAGCTGTAATCAGATTCCTAGTCTCGTTTAAACTCGCTGGAATGACCCTAACTTTAGTTCATGGTGCGGAGCCTAAGTATTAATATCAACCCACCAACTCTTTACGAATGATCTCCGCTCCCGCACTTAGCGCATTGAGCTTAGCGGTTGATACTTCACGAGACAAAGGCGCCATACCACAGTTGGTACATGGGTAAAGCTTGTCGGCATCAACGTATTTCAATGCCTCTCGCAGTGTATTCGCCACTTCTTCTGGCGTTTCAATTTCGTTGGTTGCAACGTCAATCGCACCAACCATCACTTTCTTACCGCGAATCAACTCAAGTAACTCAATAGGCACTCGTGAGTTATGACATTCGAGCGAGATAATATCGATATTCGACTGCTGCAATTTAGGGAATACTTCTTCGTATTGTCGCCATTCAGTGCCTAGCGTTTGCTTCCAATCCGTGTTCGCTTTGATGCCGTAGCCATAGCAGATATGCACCGCCGTTTCACATTTCAGCCCTTCAATCGCACGCTCTAAACATGCAATGCCCCACTCGTTCACATCATCGAAAAACACATTGAACGCAGGCTCATCAAACTGAATGATGTCGACACCTGCCGCTTCAAGCTCTTTCGCTTCTTGATTGAGGATCTTTGCAAATTCCCAAGCCAGCTTTTCACGGCTACCGTAATGATCATCATAAAGCGTGTCGATCATCGTCATAGGGCCTGGCAGCGCCCACTTGATAGGTTGCTTAGTTTGCTGACGCAAGAACTTGGCATCTTCAACAAACACGGGCTTTGTGCGGCTTACTGGGCCAACCACAGTCGGAACACTTGCTTCATAACGGTTGCGAATGGTCACCGTTTTACGGTTTTCAAAATCTACGCCGCTTAAATGCTCAATAAAGGTCGTCACAAAATGTTGGCGAGTTTGCTCGCCATCACTGACGATATCAACGCCTGCCAGTTCTTGTTCTTGCAAAGCGATACGTAGCGCATCGCGTTTGCCATCAATCAGTTCTTCACCTTGCAGTTTCCACGGTGACCAAAGTTTTTCTGGTTCGGCCAGCCAAGAAGGTTTCGGTAAGCTGCCAGCCGTTGAAGTCGGTAATAGTGTTTTCATCGTCATTCCTTTCTAGATTCTCGTTGTCGATTACGCGTAGTTTGCAGACCATTGTTCAAGCACAGATTGATAAGGTTTGATGAAATGCTCCTCGGCAAATTTCCCTTGTTCAATCGCCAGTTGGCTGCGCTCTTCTCGGTCGTAAACGATTTGAGTTAGCGAGTGGTCTAGGTTTTTTAGGTTTGGCTGGTAGCAATTACCGGCAACCGCGTTGGCATTGTAAATCTCAGGTCGGTAAATCTTCTGGAATGTCTCCATCGTGCTGATCGTACTGATAAGCTCTAGGTTTGAGTAGTCGTTCAGCAAGTCACCGAAGAAATAGAATGCCAATGGTGCGACACTGTTTGGTGGCATAAAGTAGCGCACCTGTAAGCCCATCTTTTTGAAGTACTGCTCCGTCAACGAAGATTCGTTCGGCTGATATTCAAAGCCCAAAACAGGATGTTGATTTTCGGTGCGTCGGTATACTTTGTTGTCCGATACGCTCAAACAAATCACAGGCAGCTTTTTGAAATGCTGTTTGTAAGACTCAGAATTAACGAAAGCTTTGAACAGTTTGCCATGCAAATCACCAAAGTTCGCTGGGATGCTGAACTGTGGCTGGTTTTTGTTGTGGTCCAACAGCAAAACGCTAAAGTCGTAATCACGCACGTATGAAGAGAAGTTGTTACCCACAATGCCTTCGATGCGCTCGTTAGTGTTGTGGTCAACAATGTTAGTTTTGAGCACTTCAATCGTTGGGAAGGCTTCTCCACTGCCTTGGATACCCATATCAACAGAGATGATTTCAAGCTCTACTGAGTAGCGGTCACCTTGCGCGTTATCCCAATATGCCAACGCATTAAAACGATTGTCGATCATTCGGAGTGCATTGCGCAGATTCTCTCGGCGGTAGTTTCCGCGAGCCAGATTAGCAAAGTTGGTAGTGATTCGCGTGTTGTCTGATGGTTGGTAATTCTCATCAAAGCGAATGCTTTTGATAGCAAATGTGAAATCGTTATTCATCGTGAGTTGGTATCCTATTTCCTTAGATAAAGCAGACTTTTCCTAACTCTGTGCATGGGGACATTTTTGTTTTTTGGTTTTCCCAATCGTTAGGTTGCACAGCACTTACGACGAACAGTTCGTACTAAAAACGGTGGTCGCAGTGCCTAACACCAGAGCTGTCCGTTTTTTATACTTGCTTCACGAGTTGAATAGTATTGGTATTGTTTCACATTGAACATGAAAGAAATTCATAGTGGGAGTTCCGACCCTGAGGGAGCTATCGTAGATACTGTTTTTCATTGACACCAATACACGTAACTTGGCGAGCATATTGCTAATATGTGTAATTAAGAAACTGATAAGGGATTAACAGTACGTAAACCAGTTTTAAGCCTAGAAAACGCATTGTATAAACAAGACGCTACCTGGAATATAGGACAGCGTAGCTTAAATAGCACTTTTTACACTCCATCAATTATTCAAGCATTCGTATAATTAAAAGTACCTTATACTTTATATCCTCGGAAACATGATTATTTAATTATCTTATTTATTTCTTTTCCTATATTTACCATCTCAAACGTAAAGTTTAATTTTTCTGTTTTAAAAGAACATATATCCTCATACACGAATATGACAAATTCATTGACGGACTTTGTCACCCAACCATTACATTAAGCTCGAAACAACCAATAATAAAATAAACATAAACCACTGTTTTAATTTAAATTAAATTCAGGAAGCCGTAATGACCACATAACGACACTTTACTTAGTTTGGCATAACAAAAACCTCAGCAATAACATGGTTAAAATTTATAAACTTCACTTCTATCAATAATGAACTTAAACATAACATTAGAAAATAAAAATTAAGTAATAACTTAAAAAGGTAAGACTTAATAACCACATTCTTATTTATTATAGTTGAGTAATGAATTTAAAAACTATGAGACATTAATCCCACGAATCTATACTTTTCCTTTTTTTATTAAAAAACAAGATGCAATATTTCACCGCTCAATTATTGAGCACCAATTAATAACCTGTCCATAATTATAAAACACCCATAGAGTTATTGTTAAAAACCAATAATAACCTTTATGGGCTGACTAATAGGAAACAACAATGGAAAAACAGCATCTTTCCGCGAGTATTATCGCGCTCGCATTACTTGGTTCTCTAGCTCCAGCACATGCTGAAGATACATTAAAAGCTTACACTTCGACCTTGCTACAGCTCGATGATAGCGATGCACGCTCGAAGAAGATCCGCTTAATTTACTCCTTAGAAAATGTCTGGAACCAATCTTTGCTGCCGAATGGAGCTAAGGAAGCCAAGTTGCTTCTAAACGGAGGTTCTGGTTTCGACATGACTAATGTACCGAATAAAGAGCAGATCTATGGTTTTGCTACCGGTGGAGACTACCGTTACACAATCCCAACAGCCTTTAAACTGGCACTGAGTTATTTAAATGGTGCCCCTTTACGTCATATGAGCCATGCTCCAGAAAACACTATTGCAACAGCATCCGTAAGTGAGTCTCTGGACTTTAATCTTGGCTTCAGTGCTTCTGATTCTCCAAATATTAGCGGTGGGATCTCCTGGAGCAACCGTGTAACTTACGATCAACCAGAATTTCAGACGGTGGCTGATTTTGATCAGACCAATGAGAGCATTAATTGGCTTATCGAAAACCAGACTATCCGCCACAATACTCCACCTAAAGACTGGTTATTGTACCGTTGGACCAGCTGTGACATGGGCAACCTAATTGACTATAGCGAATTACCTGTCGTGATGCGCTCTGACTTTAAACCGCAAGTCGGTGTTGTATATCGAAAAAATGATATTCAAGATGGCCTAGATACGTCAGAAGTCAAGCTGTTTGCAGGTTGGCGAAAAACCAATTACTACTTTGGTCGTGACTGGTGTAGCTGGTATACCACCCCAGAAAATACCTGGAAGAAAAATCGTGATAGCAGTCAATGGACAGAGACTAGCCGAGCCGTAACTATCTCTTGGAATGACGCGCTCTACCACTAACTTATTAGCCTGCGGCCACGGAATGAATAAGTGGCCGCCGTATTTACTAATGAAATAAACGGTAAGACATGACAAGTAATAAAAAACTCTTGACTGGATCGGCGCTAGCACTTGGTGCAGTACTCGCCATATTTCTAATTAATTCAAATAACAAGAATTCCCAGAGCGATTCTGTTGCAAGCTTTGACGAGCAAATCAAGACAGAGAAAACTGAAACAAGAAGTGTAACGCCTCCTGAGAGCGATGCAGCTCAAGAGGTGGTTACCGCGCCAACACCACAGAATGACAATGACGCTACTTCCGATGTCATTCCAGCTACACCTTGGATATCTGCCCCATTAAATGAATTGAGCAATGAACTGTACGATTTTATTGAAGCTGAACAGGTAAGTTATATCAGTACAACCGACTATCCATTCGACGAGCAAAAGCAAGAACAATTGCGAACATTAGCTAAGCAAGGGGTTCCTATCTTGTTTGACAACACGGAATCATCCTATTTGGATAGCTACGGTGTCAGCGAAACCAAAGTGGTTTCAGAGTATTTTGGTACGGCGTCTGAAGGTGATGTCATCATTGCTACCGGAGTACAGAATGAGGATGGCAGCATTCATTATCTGGTTTTGCCTTTGAAGAGCAAAGATCTCAACGATAACAGTAAATTGATTGAGGACACTAAGCTCGCAATCACTCTACTGAAAGAACAAAAGCATGACTTGATAAAAGAGAGACAAAGCGAACATCGCGAATAAAAATAAAGGAAGATAGCTTCTCCTATTCCATGGCTATCTTCCTTAAAGTAACTCCAGTCTCAATCAAGAAAAATTCATTTATCTTCCCTCCGGAGCCCTATCCGAAATCACCTTGCCATCTTTGATGGTGATGATGCGTTTGGTGCGCTCTGCTAACGCATTATCATGGGTAACGATGATCAGCGTTCTACCTTCGGAGTGAAGTTGATTGAACAAGGCTTCAATCTCTGCGCCGGATTTTGAATCCAATGCACCCGTTGGTTCATCCGCTAAGATGATTTGCGGATCGTTGACCAAGGCTCTTGCAATCGCAACTCTTTGCTTTTGACCACCAGAAAGCTGGTTTGGTTTATGATCTAAACGATCCCCTAGCCCGACTTGCTCTAGCAATTTAGCGGCGCGCTGGCGACGTTCTTTGGCTTTGATACCAGAGTAAACCAACGGCAGTGCCACGTTATCAAGCGCCGTCGCGTATTCCAATAAGTTAAAGCTTTGGAAGACAAATCCGATCTTTTGGTTACGAATGCCAGCCAGCTCATTCGCACTTAAACTTGCGACGTTTTGGCCGCCAAGTTGGTACTCGCCATCGGTGGGCTTATCTAAACAGCCGAGCATGTTCATCAACGTTGATTTACCCGAACCGGACGGGCCAAGAATGGAAAGAAACTCGCCTTGATTAATGGTTAAGTCAACGCCGTCTAACGCGCGAACTTCCGCCTCCCCACTAGAGTAGTATTTACAGATGTTGGTCAGCTCAACAAGCGGCTTGTTCGACATGTTCTCTCCAGAGTTATTGTTGTTATTCACTTTGTAGCGCCTCCAACGGACTGACTTTTGCGGCTCGGTTTGCAGGTAACCATGCAGATGCCACACCAATGATCACTAAGGTGAGGATGACAATCGCGACAACGACCCACGACAACTCAGGGACAGGTTTACCCAATTGTTCATAAAAGGTACTGCCCTCTAAAGGAATGGAACTGATGGCAGACACCAGCGCGTACGTCACGGCTAACCCAAGCGCGCCCCCCATCATCATTGTCAATAAAGACTGCACTAAATAGTGCATGCGAATTGCTGTTGGGGTTGCACCGACTGCCATGCGCACACCGATATCACGCGTAGATTGCTTTACGGTGGCATACATCACATTGGCAATGCCGACGCCAGCAACAGCTAACGTCACGAAGCCGATAATGCCAAGGAAACTCTGCAAACCTATCAGAAACTGCTGCATACTCTTTTGTTTAAGGAACATATCGTCAACTTGGACGACCTGTTCATCACTGACACTTGCCCCGTGTTTACGGGCAATCACTTGCCTGATCGTCTTTGCTAAGGCTTCTCGGTCTACATCCGCTTGTGGCTGCACATTGATGCCACTAATTTCACCGTTGACATGAAATCGCTTCCACGTCGCTAACGGCACAAAGCTGGAATAGTTGATAAGATCCCCCAGTTCTATTTGAGCGCTGTTTTTCTCCAATACGCCCACAACGGTGAACTCCTCATTGCCGATTTTTACCTTTTGCCCCACAGGGTTGACTTGCAATGTGACTGTCGCAAACCAACTAAAGTCCTCATTCGGGTTGAATAAGTCGGCTGCCAGTTCATAACCCAGTACAACGACTTTGCGCGTCTCTTTTTGATCGAGTGGATTTAACCATCGCCCTCCCGCCATCGGCACCAAATTGGTCATGGATTGAAACTCGCTCGTGACTGCTAACGGCTCTTGCCATGAGCTTCTGTCACCAACGGTGATGCGCTCTTTCCACTTCGCAGTTGGCGCAACGCTTTTTACATCGGGTAACGCTCGAACGATCTCTGAATCGTCCATTTTTAATGTCAGAAATTTACCTTGGTGAAAAGCACCATGGTCGACGGTGGCCATCCCTCCGGTCAAATAGATCAAGTTGCCGTTACCATTTTGTGCGGTTTTCAATACGCCCTGACGAATGCCCTCACCTACCGCCAACATAGCAGCGATACAGAGGGTCGCCCACGCTACAGCCAGAATGGTCAAACCCAATCTCAGCTTTTCTGCGGCCATTTCTTGGAAAATTTGTCTCATCGGTAACAACATGACTAAGCCCTCGCACTCAAAGCAATGACTGGCGTGAGACGCGATGCTCGCCTTGCTGGGAAATACGCCGCCATCAATGCCAAGATAAGCGTCACAAGTAAAGACCAAGCAATGGAATCTGGCGTGATCACAGGTAAACCAATCCATTCCGGTAATGCCATGCTGCTTAAGACAGATACCACTGCATACGAAAACATCAGACCTAATGCCGTGCCCACGGCTACCAAAATAAGCCCTTCAAGAATAAACTGACTGAGTATGGATTTTTGAGTCGCCCCGATCGCCAAACGCACACCGATTTCACGCGTGCGCTCCGTGACAGATAAAAACATGATGTTGGCAACGCCAAGCGCACCGACCGCCATGGTCATCGCGCCGCTCGCTCCGAGAAAAATCTGAATGCCACGCAAAATTCCACTGATGACCGCCGCACCTTCACTAAAATCGGGTAATTCGACCGCATCTTTATCACTTGGGTCAAAATGAAGCTGCTTGGCGAAAAAGTTCACGATATTTTGTCGAAACGACGGTGCACCCATCCCGTCTCTCGGCTTCATCAATACCATCCAAGGTTTCGCATCCCACAAATCGCGGTACGTTGTTTGAGGAATGAAAACCGTGCGGCTATCGCCGAATGAAATGCCAGTGTCCTCACCAACGGTTGTCCCAATCACCAAAAACGGAATGCCGTTGACTTTAAGCCTATCCCCGATTTGGATTCCGCCCATTTGCGCAATTTGATCGCCTAACACTGCCACGCGAGTGTGGTTTTTCATATCACTTGGTGACAGGTTTCTCGAACCGGATTGCAGCTTGCGTTGTATTAAAGGAAAGTAAGACGTATCAATACCGCTGACCGTTCTCGATAAGTTCTGTCCTTTGAGATTGGTGATATTCGCATCCCATTTGGCGTAAACGCTTGACGCCTGTTGCACGAAGCCTGACTGTTTGATCATGTCGACTTTTTCTTGTGGAATATCAATTTGTCGTCTTGAAGCTAACCCTTGCCACGGTTTACTGGTACTCGACGGAAACACCACTTGCACATTGTTGATCATAAATGAAAACGACTGGGTCTGATGGCGATAAAAGCCTTCGCCAAGTGCGATTAACACCACCACAGAGATCACGCCCCAAGCAATCGCGATAATGGCCAGCACGCTCTTCATGCGGTGCGCCATCAACGTTTGCCAAGTTTGTTGCAATAGACTGCTCATGAATGAAAAGCTCGAGAGATCAACGCCATGGTATCGTCATCGAGTTTCCCTGCGGTTTGCAGTAAGCCGATTCTCTTGCGCCAGTAGCTGTACAAGTTGGTTTGCAGACTGTTTTTCGCCTCAAACAAGCTGTTGTGTGCGCTGATAACTTCCGACACTTCAAGCAGGCCAGCGTCGTAAAGTTTCTCTTTGCTTTGCAACACTCTGGCGCGCGACTCAACCAGCTCGTTCGCTATCAAAACTTGATTCCAGTTGATATCGACCTGCGTAAACTGCTGAATAACTCGTTTCTGAATATCAATTTCCACTCTACGCATATCTTGCTTGGCGCTTAAAATGTTCAACGATGCTTCGTCCACTTTCGCTCGCACTGCACCATTGAGGTCAATCGGCAAACTCAAACTAATCCCAGCGTTAAACTCGCCGTTTGAACGATTGTCACCATCGCTGTAGCCCACACGGCCTTTGACGGTCGGGTAGTATCCACCTTTAGCTGAATCTTTCGCGAACTCGCTCGCTTTCACCATCTGCGCCGCCACCAACAGCTCTGGACTACTGTCTTTCGCCAGCTTTAGCCATTGCTCCTGAGAGTCCACCAGCATCGGAGGCTGAATTAAAGAATCCGTTCGAATTTGGTCGACACTCTCCGGCATTTGATTAATTAACGCCGCAAGCTCTGCTTTTTTCACTTCGAGATCGGCTTTTGCATTGAGGATACTTGCTTGCTCAGAGACTTGATTCGCTCGCATCTCTTCGACATCAACCGACTTCACTTTGCCTGCTCGATAGCGTTTCTCGATGATGTTGAGAAGTTCCTTCCCCTCCTCCAGCTTGGACTGCGCCAATTTGAGGTCGCCCTGTGCGCTTGCCACATCTAGGTAAGCGGTGAGCAACTTCTGCGCAAGCTCGTTATGCGATTGAGATAGCTCTAACTGTGCTTTGAGATAATTGGCATTCGCTTGATCCAGTTCCGACCACAAACTGCTATCCCAAATAGTTTGAGATAAGGTAGCGCCGTAACTGTTGGAATGGCTTGAGGACTCATTCCAATCCGCTGACGCACTGGCACTTAAACCCGGCAATAACGCACTGCGGCTACTCTGTACGCCAACCTCGCCAAGCTGGACGCCGATTTTCGCTTTTTCGTAATTTGGATCGTTCTGCTTTGCTTGTTGCCAAGCTTGTTCAATAGAAATTGCGTAGGTCGGCAAACTGAGCGTGGCAGCCAACAATGCAAAGGCGATTTTTGATCGTTGCAGCTTAACCATGCGTCGCTCCCATCATGCTGTTGTCGATGACCTCTTCATCAAGCTCCACGCCATCAAGCACTTCGACATTGATGCCATCTGACAGACCGAGTTTCACAGGTTGTTTATGAAACCCTTGTTCTGAGCTGTCGGGGATCAGAACATTCGGTGCGTCACCATCAAATTGCAGAGCGCGCTCCGGTAGAGTGAGCACATTTTCAGACTTCTTCAGAATGATTTGAGCCGTCGATGAAAAACCAGAACGAAGCAACACATCTTGTGGGATCTTGAGTTCTCCCACTTCAACCTCAAAACCGTTATCAAAACTTTTTGCCGAAGCATTGCCCTCTGGTGAGTTGAGGTTCTCAGATTGAATCGCCACTTTGGTTAGCACACCAGAAATCGCCACATCAGGATAAGGCGCCACCGTCAACATAACGGGCATTCCCGGAGACAACTGCGCAGCATCATGCTCACTGACGCTACCTTTAAAAATCAGACTGTTCATGTCGGCCAATGACATCATTTCAGTCGCTGCTTGGCTTGATTGAGTCGAGATGATCGGCTCTCCGACCTCAACTTTCTGGTTGAGTACCGTGCCATCAATTGGCGCGTAGATCGTCGACGTTAAACGTGCATCACCGATAGACGCCTCACCACTGCGGATGAGTTCGAGATTCTGGCGCTTTTGCAATACGTCCGCTTGCGCAGATTTGACTGCCGAGCGCGCACTTACGTATTCGTCGTAGTTACTTGGAATAATGTCCTGCTTGACCAAGCTTTCTAGGTTAGACAGTTTTTGTTTGGCGGATTCCAGATCGGCTTCGCTACGCATGAGCTCTGCCGATGCATCCGTTAATGCTTGGGGGGTTGGGTTTGGACGTACTTTGATCAGCGGCTGGCCTTGCTTCACCTTTTCACCAACTTTCGCGTAAATTTCACCGACGATACCGTCGATTTGTGACTTGATAGACACAGAGTGTGCAGGGACAATTTTACCAACAGCCACCGCTTGTTTTTCAATCGTGCCTTTTTCCACAATCAATGTAGGCAGTAATTCTGGTTGAGCGGCAGATTGGAGATAGAAATACGTTCCACCGCCGAGCAGCGCAATGCTCACAGCGGAGACAAGCCAACGTTTCGTCATTATTTATTCCAACAATTATTGGGTAGTCTAATGACTACTCCTAAAACACAAAGTTGAAGGAATAATATCCTGCTTTAATAGCGGTTTGGTTGTCACAGTTGGTATGGTTTTGTCAGTCACCTCTGACAATCAAAGACTAAAAAACCTCGACGAATCATTCAGCAAAGACGCTGTCTACGATGGCGACTAACAAGCTCTGTAACCGCTCGTTTCAACCGCTATCCATTTCATTCTGAACAATGTGCAAAATAGCACAGTTCTGTATCTTCCAATCGCATATCCATACAGTCTTGCGCCTCACGTCCTAGAGCAGGAAAAACTGCATGCGCTTTTAAAATGCCTTGGCTGATAAAGCCACATTTCTCCAACACACGGATACTCGCGTGGTTGCTAATATGCGGGGCGGTGCGAATGCGCGGTATACCCAAGCTTTGCAGGTAGACAACGCCAAGTTTGCAGGCTTGGGTTGCATAGCCTTTTCCCCGATAGCGAGCAGAAATACCAAAATGGATTTCACTGCTGTCTTGCTCAGGTATCAGCACCAGACAGCCTATAGGAGTTTGAGAAGTAAGTTCTTCAATAGCGAAGACTAATAGATTGGGAGACTTTTGATCATATTGAGCACGCCATCTTTCGATGGCTTCAAGGGTTTGATTAACATTTTGGTGGGCTTGGCGATTGAGGAAGCGGCATGCTTGTTCATCGCCTAAATAGTTTTCAAACAGAGGAGCAGCGTCTGTTGTTTTGAGGTATCTGATTGCCACTTGTTGAGATTCAACTATCATCATGATTTAGCTCTGATAAACATTCGGTTTCCAGATTTGCATAAAGTTTTCTACTGGAGCAATAGGGGTGAACCCAAACTGTTCGTACAACCCATGAGCATCGCGGGTTGCAAGCATCATACGGCGTAAGCCTTGTAGTTCTGGATGAGCAACAATTTCTGAGATCAACCACTTACTGATGCCTTTACCACGATGTGCCTCCACAACAAACACATCGGCAAGGTACGCAAACGTAGTACGATCGGTAATTAACCGAGCAAAAGCAACGAGTTGATTTTCGTCATCCAAAACCGCGAAACAGAACGAATTTCGCAATGACTTCTCAAGGCGTTCTCTTGGAATGCCCTTTCCCCAGTAACTGTTTGAAATGAACTCGTAGATAACGTCTAAATCCATGTCATCTAACGACGTAGTAATTTGAAATCCTTGCATTGTATCCCTCAACATTGATTTATATTTTCTCAGCCACACAGACAAGCGAGTTGGCATTCGCCTCAAATGCTTGCGCTGACCAAGACTGGTACTTCTCTATGATTCTGAATCCCGCTTGTTCAAGGAAAACCTCTATGTCTTCCAGCGGACGATATTTTAAATCAATGCAGGAATACTCAATCGTTCCACCTTCAAAATGGCGCTCTTTCTTCAAATACATGATGGATGTTTGCAAGTCATACTCGGCCTTCATACCTAAATAATTCACTTCACCATAAGTTGGAGAAACATAGGTTTGCCACAGTGCCAGCTCATTATCCAGTTCTAGATTCTCTGGCGTTGGTAACCGAGTATCGAAGACAAATCGCCCACCTTTTTCGAGGTGCTTCGATATTGAGCTCAGTGCGCCTACCAGCATGTCGTCACTTAAAAAGGCCTGAAATGCATTCCCTGTCATTATGGCTAGGTCAAACTTCTTACCCAACGAAAACTGGGTTGCGTCTAGATGAAGAAAACGCAAGTTACTCCTGCTTTTGGCTTTGTCCTTTGCGTGTTTGAGCATCCCTTCAGAAATATCAATGCCAATGGCTTCGTTGAGCGGCTCAGAGACTGGAATCGTGACAATACCGGAACCACAACAGACATCTAGTACACTTCGAGCATTGGTTTCTTCGATTAACCTTGTGATGAAAGCAATGTCGTGATGGTAATGCTGGTCGTATTGGGCATCGTATTCAATGCCCGACCCGAACTCGGTTAAATCTTGTGTTTTCAAAAACAGTCCTTGTTTGTTACTTATTTCAGCGGTGTGACTTTTTCAGCTCTAGCATCAAGTATCGACACACATAACCAACACCAGATACGTAACCAATCACATTTTCTAAGGAAACCACTTCCAACCCCGCCTGCTGACAGAGTTGTTCAACTTCACTTTCGGTATATGCCGTATGCTCCACCGATCTACTATAAGTATTTCGGGGCAAATCTTGTCCATCCGGATCGTGGTATTGAAACATCCATCGTTTCCTCCTTGATAACCAGAACGATGCTCGAATGTAACACGCAATACGCACCTAGGCACTTATTAAATAGCTAATTTTCTATGAAACGTAACCGACTGGTTATTCAGCGATAACCAGTAGAAATAGATGAAATTTTGAAAAGTACTAGCCCGTGATTCCGATGGAATTTTTAAGTGCATAAAGAAAAAATATGTCCTGATAATCTGCTTCGATTATTCAGCTAATCTTATTTCCATCATTCTATTCGCTGTATATAAAAACAATATTTAAATTAACATAACAAACCTATCGCTTATTATTTTTCATTTAAATAATGATTCTTATTGTTAATATCACTCTATAATTAAAGTGCTCAAATTCTCATGTTGTATTAACTTGAGGTTTAATTTATGAAACTAACTCCTTATTTAACTGCTGTTGTTTCGGTCAGCTGCGCTTTTGGCGCATTCGCAGCCGATGATTCAAAAGCACTTTTAGAGGATGCACTGAGTGCTGCACCACCGACTATTCGCGATAAAGTAACGGTGATGGACTGGAACAATAATGTTCTGCAAGAAGGTTCTAGCCAATACACTTGCTTCCCAACGCCACCTCAATTGGAAGGCATTGCTCCAATGTGTATGGATGGTCCTTGGATGGAATGGGCAGACGCTTGGATGAACAAAAAACCTTTCCAAGCCAAAGCATTAGGCATTTCTTACATGTTAGCGGGTGATGGAGGTGCCAGTAACACCGACCCATTTGCAGAAGGGATGACGGACGATAATCAATGGATTGTGGAAGGACCACACTTGATGATTATTACCCCAGACCAAGCGTTGCTCGACTCTCTACCAACCGACCCAAGTTATGGTGGCCCATACGTAATGTGGAAAGGCACCCCATACGCACACATTATGATTCCCGTTGGAGCGAGAAAATAAAAAAAATCCGATATTCAGTATTTTGAATATCGGATTTTTATTTCGTTATTGAGCCAACCAAATTCTCGCCAATATCCCTATCGGCGTTGTGATGCCTGTCGTAATAGAGGTCACTTCACCATTTCTTAAAATATAAATGGTTGGAGTCACGCTAATTTTCCATTCACGCATAATATCGCTTGAAGGATCGTTTATGTTTTCAAAACGATATTCTTTTGCCCGCATAAACTGCGCCACGCGCTCATTCGGCCCCGATGAGCCAGAAACGCCAACTACGGCATAGTCATCACTCAGCCAGCTCACGCTTGGGCTTACAAATTTACAAGCGGGACACCAAGTCGCCCAAAAATAAACAACGACAGGTTGTTCATGACTTTGCGCGATTGCATCGAAGTATTCACCATCGCTCAATACGGAGCTCAATGGTGGTGTCTCTTGTTTAGGAATATCTTTGGTGCGATACCAATCCATCGCGATAGAAATAACGGTGACAATGAGCACCATCTGTACGATTTGAATGAGCCAATATCGGAATGTTCTACGCTGCTTTGTCGAACTCATTGAATAGTTCCCCCACTCGCTTGTTTCACCGCGCTTAAAACAACATCATCAGTCAGAATCACAGGTAACGGGATACCTTGTGGCACCGCCGGGCCATAGACGATGTTAAACGGCACGCCGTAACGCCCATGAGCTCGTAAAAAGTCCGTTACCGAGCCGTCCGGATGTGTCCAATCTCCTTTTAACGTCGCCACATTAGGGCTTTGCAGCAATGAGTAGACAGGATCTTGCCAGATCACTCCGATCTTGTTCGCTTTACACGTGACACACCAATCCGCAGTCACATCCACAAACACCACTCGCCCATTATTAACGTGCTCTTCAATCGCTGAATTAGAAAGCTTTTGCCAAGCTAGATCATCCGGAAGTGGCGTTGCCCATTGGTCAGCAGTGACACTGCCAAGTAGTAAGCCGCCAGCTATTAACACTAACGATGCGGTCCCCGATACAGCAAGTGCTTTCTCACCATACACACGCTTAACTCTTGCCATCATGACGACAAAAGCAACCACAGCGATGAGTGCAATCCATAACATCGGAACATGATTTGCCATTAATGAAAGCAGCCAAACGCTGGTTGCCAACATCATTATGCCAAACACGATCTTAACGACATTCATCCATGGACCGGGCTTTGGTAGTTTTAGCGCGATACTTGGAAACACAGCGACTAAGATCCAAGGCAGTGCCATACCCAATGCTAATGCTGTAAAGGTTGCAAATAACGTTAATACGTCCGCGCCCAAGGCAAAAGCAACGGCAGTGCCTAAAAACGGTGCGGAACAAGGTGTCGCAAGCAAAGTGGCGAACATACCTTGAACGTAGTGACCCACTAGAGAGTTATCACCTTTCGATGCCAGCCATGTATTGGTACCCGATGACAGACGGATTTCAAATAACCCCAACATATTGGCACCGAATAAAGCAGTGACTAGTACCATCAATCCTAGGAACCAAGGGCTTTGGAACTGCACGCCCCAACCGATCGCGTTACCTGTAAGCTTCAACACCAAAATGAATCCAGCTATCAGCCAGAACGAAGTGAGAATCCCCAGAGAAGAAGCGATAAACTGGGTACGAATTTGACGGCGCTCTACACCATGCGCAGCCACAATACTGCTGAGCTTCATCCCCAATACAGGCAGCACACACGGCATGATGTTCAAAATCAAACCGCCTAACAATGCAAATAAGAAAATACTCGCTAAAGAGATAGTTGGTAGTGACGATGTAACCGCTCCTGCTTGTGCTTGTGTTACCTCTTCGACCAGCAAATTATCATCTTTAATAGAAACATATAACGATTGTTCATTAAGCTCTACCTCACCCAGCCAGGTATCAACCGAGTAATTTGCTGTGACGATATCACCTTCTTGCTGAAGTCCATCCAACTTGAAGCTGTAGTCACGAATCGCATCACCAACACCATCTACCAACACTTGAGGATTTTGCCAACCTTGCGTGTTCTTTAGTTTGATTTGTAATTTGGATTGAGTCGCATCCCAATTTGTTTGCGTGACCTCAACAAAAGGCGAAGATTGAGGAACATTACTCACCGCTTGGGCGTAACTGAACATCACGTCTTCGTCCACTTTCAGATCAGAAGGTAAGAACGTCAATTGAATTTGGTAGTCCGTCAGCACACAAATCGTCGTACAGGAAGAAAGCGTGAGCACTGCATCAATCGTGACGGGTTTCGACATATCGTCGATATGCAGCGTCATTGGGAACAAAGTGTCGCCTTTGTAACCGAGAGTCTCAATGCCCAATAACTCGAACTTTTGCGGATATGGCCATTGCCAATCAACCTTGCTCAGGTTTTGCGAGTTTTGCCAATCTATCGATGGCGCGACACCACCCTCGCCCGGCGATCGCCAATAAGTTTTCCAGTCTCCGCTCAACTTAACATCCAAATAACCTGTAAGTGTTTTGGCTTGCGGATCTTGTTGACCCGTTAGTACAAAGCGCGTTTGCACTGGAGGATGTTGCGGGTTAGTCATCCAACCGGTATCGGTAGTTTGTGCTGAAATATTCAGAGAGAACAAACTCAACGCCAGCGTCATAAAGAACATAGACGCGAACTGAGTCAGTTTGGTAATTTGATTCATAGTAATTCCTAATAATAAAAACAAATGTGCTAAATCGCTGACTTTATTGGTCAGAAAGCACGTTTTTATTCTTGGAATACACAGAAAGTCAGATGGACTCGATACTTACGGCCTATCGGTTCCGTCCAATGTTGCGCACCAATATAGGCACTGCACAACCAAATAGCCGACGCCAAAAGACCGACAAACAGAACAACAATAAATGCATCGAGTTGATGTTGAGAAAATTGAATTAATTTTTCAGACAATTCGCATTTGCTGGTTTCTTTAGCATCAATCGACTTGACGCTCGACCCCTCATCAGTAAGTGAAACAGCAGGCGATACCGTCTCGTACTTCATAGAGCATGACGATGCAAAACCTGAATTTTGCATCAGACACACGATAACCACCCAGCCAATAATCGCTAGTAGCCATTTCACCCGTTTATGTGGTGTGTGATGTCGTTTAGTCAATAAACTCATAAGAATTCAGATAAAGTAGGAACGAAGAAGATAATACGCGAGTCGTCATAAAGCTCAAGTTGTATCCACAAATAACATTAAGAAGCTTCACTCACTAAGCTCTAATCTAGCTTGCCATAAATATATGCCAACTCTGCGACGGTTTTCGCTGAGAACTTTTTCAATAGGTTGGCGCGGTGTACTTCAACCGTGCGCATTGCAATGCAAAGTTCGTCGGCAATTCGAATGTTGCGCTTGCCTGCAATGATCAAACGTAAAATGTCTTTTTCTCTGGGAGTGAGCGATTCATACGCCGATTTTGCCGCCGCCATATCAAGGTTTGCAGCCGACTGCGCTTGTCCCTGCAAAATGGCTTGTGCCAACTCATCTCCTTTGACTGGCTTTTGGAAAAAATTGACCGCGCCAGCTTGCAATGCATCGACCGCCATCGGGACATCACCATGCCCCGTCAGGTAAATAACAGCCAAGGGACTGTTGGCTTGATTTAAAATTTGATGGACTTGCTGACCACGAAGATTTGGCATTCGACTATCAAGAATGATACACCCCGCTTGCTGAACGTCCACCTCATCGAGGAAAGACTGCCCATCAGCAAAAGTGGTGACGTTGAAGTCATGTTCTTCCAACATAAAAGCGAGCGAGTCACGCACCGATTCATCATCATCGACTACAAAAACAGGTAGCTGCTTTTCACCGCTGCTCATTGAATGCTCCTATGCCTAGTTCAGATTAGTTTTGATATGGAAACACGAGCTCAACCAAACAGCCATGTGGCGCTGTCGAGCTGATGAGAAACTCGCCACCATGCATTTCCATTACATCACGACAAATGGCTAACCCCAGCCCGAGCCCCTCTTCTTTGCTACTCACAAACGCTTGAGTCGGATTCTCTTGCTGCAACCCTGTACCGTTGTCCAATACTCGAATGGAGAGTTGATTGATTTGGTAATCGCAATGCAGGGCAATTTTACCTTGATAACCTGATGAGTGATATTTCTCTTGGAACAAAGTACACGCATCAATCGCGTTACTGATCACATTAACTAAAACCTGTTGAACGCCCACAGCGTCGACAAGTACCGGACGGACGTTCCCTTCTATACTGGTCACAATCGAAATATTTTGCTTCTGCATTCGAAAATGGAGCAACTCAATCGTGTCATCAATAAGAACTTGAAGATCGCACGGCGCTTTGTCGACACTGCGCTTGCGGATCAACGTTCTTAAGCGCTGAATAATTGCATCGGCTCGTTCAACTTGCCCCTGAATTTTCTCAAGCACAGGGACAATATCTTCATGAGGGCGTTTTTTGGCCAAGCGAAGTAAACCGCCTTCACTGTAATTGCGAATGGCCGCCAATGGCTGATTGAGTTCATGGGCAAGACTGGTGCCGATTTCACCGACAATCGCGACTCTTTGTGAATGCTCTAACTGTTCACTTTTCTCTTTTAAACGTAACGATGTCTGCTCCAACGCTTGCTTGCTCTTGCTAAATCGATACTCAAGCCAAAAGTGGTAAGCGTTCAATACAATCACAAAAATGAACAGCGCCCACGCCCATTCCTGATGACTACGCAGCCAGCGCAGTGCCTCACTCCACCAAGGTTGTTGCAACGGATGGAGGTCTAGAGCCTGATAGAGTTTGTCGATGCTCAGCAAGCTGACGGGTGACGTCCAACCTGACGCGCCAGCGGCAATAATGGCGGGGTGATCTGGCGGCATAGCAAGCAAGACTTGCGCAATCTGTTTGGCGAGCTGAGCTGAGCCACGCTCTGTTTTGGCAAATGACCAGTTTGGATATAACGGCGTAGAAACAGCGCACGAAGAGTGTTCATTTAGCTGTTGATTTAGCACTAGAAAATCCCCTTGCTGTAACAGACCTTCATTTTGCATCTGTTCCAATAAACAAGCAGGGACGACAGCGGCTTCCACATTGCCATCACGCAATTGATACAGGTTGGCATCAATAGGAAAGCCGAGGTAACGGACATCAGCAAAGAAATCGTTCGGATTAAGACCCATTTCCACGATTTGATAGCGCAACGTTAAGTAACCACCAAAGGCTTTTTCTGATACCGCCGCAACGGGAAGCCCTGAGACATCTTGCAATGTTTGATAGCTTGAACTGGCTCGAACCACCAGCGCCGAACCAATGCCGTAGTTCGAATTTTGCGGCGCTCGGCTGGTTAGCGTTGCCATCCACGATAGCGCGTATTGCCTACCCAATCGCACTGCCTGACCTGGGTTAGTTAAGATGAAATCCACGGTCTGAAACTTCACCGCTTCGCCCATTTCATCCAAGTTAAGGGGATGAAGAACAAAATGCACATCGGAAATTTGCTGATTGAGCCAATCAATGGTCGGTTGCCATCTCTGCTCAGCATAAAGGTGACCACGTATCGCTAACACGCCCACTTCGACTTTCTGCTTGGCCTCTGGCTGCACTGCCTTTTGCTGTTGCATTTCTTGCAGATATTCTTGTTCAGAAACAGCGCCCTGAGCTAAAGATGCAAAGACAACCAAGCAAAGAATCCAAAACTGAAGCAACCGTGGCGTTTTGTTCATGATGAGTCGAATCGTTCCTTCGAAAATAATGAAGCAAGAATAACAGCTACCTTCCGTAAACCACATTTGTTTTAGATCAACTTTGATCTGGGTATGTGGAAATCCACTATATCGACGTCGCAGCGCATTTCTCACAATGGAATCAGTCAGTTCAAATTCAACTAACAGCAGGTGAGTTATGGATTCCACCAAACGTCGCTTTCTTAGCGCCATTACAGCTGGTGCCGCGTTGATCCCCATTGCAGGGATTGGCACCGCAACCGCGGGCAATGTTATTCGCAATAACCAATCCGCCGACCGAAAAGGACAAGTCGGAAAACGTTACGCCATGGTGATCGATTTACGTAAATGCGTCGGCTGCCAAGCGTGCACCGTAGGTTGCAGTATTGAAAACCAAGCGCCAATCGGTCAGTTTCGAACCACAGTGAAACAATACGAAGTCACGCTCAATGACGGTTCCACAACCACACAAGAAGCAAAGGCCTTTATGCTGCCTCGGCTTTGTAATCACTGCGATAACCCGCCGTGCGTAGCCGTTTGTCCCGTTCAAGCAACCTTTCAGCGAGAAGATGGCATCGTCATGGTGGACAACAGTCGCTGCGTAGCGTGTGCGTATTGTGTACAAGCCTGCCCTTACGATGCGCGTTTTATCAATGAAGACACGCTCACCGCTGACAAATGCACCTTCTGTGCACACCGCTTAGAACAAGGTTTGTTACCCGCTTGTGTGGAAACCTGCGTGGGCGGCGCTCGTGTGATTGGTGATTTGAATAATCCATCAAGTGAAGTCCGCCGCTTAATTGCGAAGCACCAAGACGACATCAAAGTGCTAAAGCCCAATGAAGAGACCAAGCCACACGTGTTTTACATCGGCATGGATGAACGCTTTACCAGCCATATCGACGGGCAGCCAGCTATTTACGACCCACAAGGAGAGCACGCATGAACATCACCGAAGTGTTAGTCCAACCTCAAGCGATGGCTTGGCTCCCGTGGGCGGTACAGTATTTCTTCTACATCGGTTCGGCTTATGCGGCTGCTATTTTATTCCTAATCGCCCTATTATTTGAAAAACACACCAGCCACAGACTGCGCGCTGCGCTTGTGCTGACGCTGGCCATCGGCGCCATCGTGGGGCCATTAGCGTTAACTGGTGATTTACACCAACCGGGACGCGCATGGCATTTTTACGCGCACATCACGCCGTGGTCATGGATGTCTTTAGGATCGCTTTTCTTGCCTGTTTTCTCAGGTTTAGCGGTAGTGACTGCATGGCTGTATCTCCGCCAGGATCTGTTCAACTTACGTAATCAGCCAGGGAAAGTACTGCCTCTAATTTCAAAGCTGTCACTGGGTGAATGGGTGCTCTCTCGTAGAGCCATGCTTATGGTATCTGCCATCACTGTGCTATCAGGCATAACCATTGCAGTCTACACAGGCGCTGAAATTGCGGTCGTAAAATCACGCTCGTTATGGCACCAACCAGCGTCACCGATTCTTTGGTTTGTTACTGCTTTTATGGGCGCAGTCGGCTTCGCTCTGCTGATTTGGCTCTTGCTGCCTAGTCAGTCAAAGACGCTGACATCTGGCGATACTAATTTACTGAAAAAATCGGTGGTAACGAGCGGCGTTCTGACGCTGATTCTCCTACCCATTTGGACATCCAACAATTCCGCATTTTCGCTCTATTCTAGCGAACAATGGATGCACAACATTGCCTTGCTCACTTTTGTCGTTTTAGGTTGTATTTTGCTCGCCTTCATCTTCTTGCGCGATACCCACAAGTCCGCATCAGCCAGATTTCGTCACGTCATAGGGCTCGGTTTTGTATCTGCTGCCGCACTGGTAAGTGCATGGTTGATTCGCTGGTTTACCATCATGGAAGTACAAACCATCGCCAAGTTCGATGCAGGGCTGTATCTATACCAACTCACTATGGATGGAAATGGCTGGATAGGCATTATCGGCATGCTCGGATTATGGCTTGCACTGGCATTGCTCGGATCAGAGTTAATCCAGCCAAAGCAACACTCCGAAGTGACACCAACATCACTCACCTTAACTGAACGCTAATCAAAGAGGATTTCATCATGGATAACAAACGCCGTCAGTTTTTGAAATCAGGCATTGCAGTGGGTGGGCTTGGCGCATTCGCTGTGGGTTACGCTACCACAACCAAACATATGGTCGAAGGTGCGCTTGAAGGCACCGCAGGAGAAAAAACGCGTGATATTCACCACGGTAACTCGCTTGAACCAGAGTACACGGTCAACAGCAAAGGCAACCTGATCCCTAATCCAAACCAGCGTGTTGCACCATCGATGTGCTTTGGTTGTTGGTCACTGTGCGGGTTGCGTGTGCGCATTGATAACCGTAACGACGAGATTTTGCGCATCACTGGCAACCCATATCACCCACTCTCTCATCAACAACACATTCCATTCGAAACGCCCGTCAAAGATGCTTATTTAAGTTTGGCAGGAGAAGCGGGCCTTGAAGGTCGTTCAACAGCATGCGCACGTGGCAATGGGATGTTAGAAATTCGCAACAGCCCGTACCGCATCACTCAACCGCTAAAACGTGTGGGTAAACGTGGTGAAGGAAAATGGATTCCGATCAGCTACGAGCAATTGATAGAAGAAGTCGTAGAAGGTGGTGATTTATTTGGTGAAGGCCATGTTGAGGGCTTACGCGACATTCGCGATTTAACAACGCCCGTTGATCCTGAAAACCCAGAATATGGCCCGAAAGCCAACCAATTGTTAATGACCAACGCCGGTAACGAAGGCCGAGACGACATATTCAAACGCTTCGCGTTCAACAGCTATGGTACACGTAACTTTGGGCATCATGGCTCTTACTGCGGCTACGCATTTCGTGCTGGCAGCGGCGCATTTATGAATGATTTGGATAAATTTGCCCATTTAAAACCAGACTTCGATAATGCCGAATACATCATCTTTATTGGTATGTCGCCTGCTCAAGCTGGCAACCCTTTTAAGCGTCAGGCGCGCCAACTCGCCAATGCGCGAACAGAAGGCAGCTTGGAATACACCATCATCACACCAAGTTTGCCTGCGGGTTCATCGAGCTTGGCGGCAGGTGACAATAACCGCTGGATACCAATCAAACCGGGCACCGATTCTGCCCTCGTGCTTGGCATGATCCAATGGATCATCGAAAACCAACGCTACAACAAAACCTTCTTGGCGCAGCCGGGGGCGAATGCGATGAAACGTGCAGGCACAGCGCACTGGTGTAATGCTACGCATCTCGTGATAAGCGATGAGCAGCACCCGAGAAACGGCACGTTTTTACGCGCGTCGGATCTGAATCTGCCATTCGAGGGCGAAGCGTTGTCTGACTCCGATCCGTACGTCATCGTGGATGAGCAAAGTGGCCAATTTGGTGTTCATACTCAAGCTGAGGAAGCGGCACTGTTTGTCGATAAAACGGTTTCGCTTGCATCAGGCGAAGTGCGCGTAAAATCGTCTCTACAAAGACTCAAAGAAGAGGCGTTTAAATACAGCCTTGAGTTCTACAGCCAGCAATGTGGCATCCCTGTAGAGCAAATCGTCGAGCTAGCAAAGCGCTTTACCAGTCACGGAACAAAAGCGGTGGTCGATACCCACGGTGGCAACATGCACACCAATGGGTTCTATAACTCGTTTACCATCATGATGCTCAATGCGTTGATTGGTAATATAAACATGAAAGGCGGCGCGATGGCCAAAGCGGGTGGCTACCCAACTTCCGCTGCGGGTCCTCGTTACGACTTCACCAAATTTGCTGGCAAAGTCGGCCCGAAAGGCGTCTTTCTGTCGCGCAGTAAATTCCCCTACCACAAAACCAGCGAATACAAACATCGCGTTGAGGCAGGTGAATCCCCTTACCCAACTCGCGCCCCTTGGTATCCGTTTGCCGCGCCACTGCTGACAGAGCACCTATCTGCGGCTATTGATGGGTATCCATACCGCGTTAAAGCGTGGATCAACCATATGGCGAACCCAATGTATGGTGTACCCGGTTTAAAAACGCTGCTGGAAGACAAGCTTAAAGATCCAAAGCAGCTCGGTTTGATTGTGTCTGTTGATGCATTCATTAACGAAACCACCGCGTTGTCGGATTACATTGTGCCGGACACCGTGACTTACGAAAGCTGGGGCATGGCAACGCCTTGGCACGATGTTCCAGTGAAAACCGTCACCGCTCGTTGGCCGATAGTGGAAGCGCGAACAGAAAAAACCGCCGACGGTCGCTCGATTTGCTTAGAGAACTTTCTGATTGATGTCGCTAAAAAAATGCAACTGGGCGGTTTCGGTGACAACGCAATTCAAGATGCACAAGGCAACTGGCACGCTCTCCATCGCGCCGAAGATTTCTATTTGCGAGCTGCGGCAAACTTGGCTTATGTGAAAGGTGGCGTGCCTGAAGTTTCGGCAGAAGATATTGCGTGGTCAGGCTTAGAGCGTTTAATGCCAGCGATGCAAAGCACGCTAACAGCGGATGAGATGAAACGTGTGGCGTTTATTTTTGCTCGCGGTGGACGCTTTGAAAATGCCAGCGAAACCTATCAAGGTGAGCAGATGAAACACAAATGGACACGCCCTGTCGCGATTTGGAACGAGCGAGTCGGCAGCGCAAGAAACACCATGACCGGTGATTTCTACACGGGTTGCCCAACATGGCATCCACAAAAGCTGGCCGATGGCACACCAATGGAAGACCAGTACCCAAGCTCAGAATGGCCTTTCAGCCTGACGAACTTTAAATCCAACATTCACAGCGCGGTGTCCAACCTATCGCCAAGGTTGAACTCGATTAAAGGTGTGAACCCGGTGTACATTCATCCAATCGATGCCGAGCGTGCGGGCATTAAAACGGGTGATGAGTTTGTTATCGAGACTCCATCAGCAAGCACCAAAGCACTTGCGATGATAGTCAGCGGAATTCGCCCTGGCACACTCGGATTTGAACATGGGTTTGGCCATACTGAGTTAGGACAACGCTCGCACTGGATCGGCGATAAACAGCAACCCGTAAAAAAGCGCAGCCAAGATGGCGTCAACATTAATGACATTGGATTAATTGACCCAACCCGAGAAGGCAAAGGCGTCTTGTTAGATTGGGTGGTAGGAGCCGCGGCTCGCCAATCATTACCAGCCAAAATCCGCAAAGCTTAGTAGACAACCAAACCTGAAGAGCTGCCATTTAGCAGCTCTTCACATCCTCTAAATATGTGGAAATCCACAATACCTTTCCTTATTGACAAAGCCGACAATACAGCATCCAAGTCACTATCACAGTAGACATTTGGAGATATTAATAACAATTAAAGTGAGTCAGCATGTCAAAAATTCTTCCAGTGGTGGCCTGTTTTTTAGCAACCACTATGGGCGCAAGCGCCTCGTCTATTCCGGAAAAAGCCAGTGTATGTAGCGGTTGTCACGGCCAAGATGGCATGGGACAGCCAAATATCGCGCCGATGATCGCTGGTTTAAACGCGAATTATCTCAACACTCAAATCGAACTATTCCTTAGTGGCGAACGCCAAAATGTGGTCATGCAAGGCATGGCGAAAGAGCTTAGCGATCCTGCTGTTCGTAAAGAAGTCATGGATTACTTTGCTAATCTTCCAAGCTACGAGTTCACTAACCCAGAGCAACGCGGCGATCAAGCCGACATTCGTAACCCGTATCGTAAATTAATCTTCCAAGGTGATTGGGATAGAAACATTCCAGCTTGCGCGACTTGTCATGGAGCCAGCGGTATGGGCGTCGACAAGTTCCCTCGCCTCGCAAGCCAACATGCTGATTACTTAAAAACGCAATTGATGGCATGGAAAAACGGCACTCGCAGTGGTGACCCGCTCAATATGATGGGGACCATCGCAAAAAATCTCACTGACAAAGAGATCGAAAATCTTGCTTACTACTTTGCCTCATTACGTTACTAGGAGCAGTCATGAAACGTTTCTATTCTTTGTTCGCACTGCCTTTCATTTCTACGCTCGTATTAGCTAACGATCTGTTACCGGACCGCCAGAAAGAGCTACCTGCGATAGAAAAAGAAAATCACGGTGAATACTTAAAACCGCGTGATCTCAGCAAAATTCCAAACACCGCATTTGGTGAGCAAGTAAAACATGGTTATTCCCTATTTGTTAACTCGCAACAAATGCGCGGAAAATACGTTGGTAACGAACAAAACTGTGTGAATTGCCATATGGAAGCAGGACGAAAAGCCAATGCAGCACCGCTGTGGGCGGCTTACATGGCCTACCCGGCTTATCGCAAGAAAAACGATCGCGTAAACAGCTACGCAGACCGTATTCAAGGTTGCTTCGAATACTCCATGAACGGCAAAGCCCCCGCTTACGACTCACCCGAAATTGTTGCCCTCAGCGCTTACGCCTACTGGTTGGCGATGGGCGGCTTGCTCGACAAACATGGTATGACGGATGAACCAATTCCGGAGCTAGACGCAAAAGCGTTGCAAGTTGGTGGAAAAGCAAAAGACTTCCCGCTGCCAGAAGCCATCGCGCAAGCATTACCAATTGAAGAACGAGGTAATCTCTCTGGACGTGGCTACCCAAAAATCGCCGCCCCTGAGCAAGAACCATCACCAGAGCGAGGGGCATTAGTCTACGAAAAGAACTGCGAAACTTGCCATCGCGCCGACGGCTCGGGTATCAAAGGCACCGACGGCCATTCATACATTCCTCCGCTTTGGGGCGAATTTGCGTATAACTGGGGTGCAGGTATGCACCGGATTAACACCGCGGCCTATTTTATTTACGAAAACATGCCGCTTGGGAAAAGTGTCCAGTTAAGCAAACAAGAAGCGTGGGATGTCGCGGCATACGTCAATAGCCACGAGCGTCCACAAGATCCACGATTTAAAGGCAACGTGGCCGCAAACGCAGAGAGATATCACCAACATCAAGGCTATTACGGAAAAACAATTAGTGGAAAGCAAGTCGGATCGAATGCTTTCAAGAGCGGAACCATCGAGTAAAAACAACCGTTCATCTTAAATACCAGTGCTCCCACCTCCCTGCTCAGGTTCTCTGAGCAGGGGTGTTTTACTCTCCTGAAGCAATTCACTTACCCTCTCCAAACCAGCAACGTTAAGTGGTTTTCGGCTTCCAACATACCAATCTTCGCAGTAAAATAATGCGCCAAGCGCGACTTTGTTTATATCTTAGAGCTTCCATATACTATGATGCCAAAAGTAAGAAACTCGTAAACTCCTGAATCAAAACAAGCGTGCCTAATGAAAAAAGAGTATTCTTAGGACAAATGAATCCAAAACCTACCCGATGAGTATTCAACCTAATTCCCGTCAGTTAATTTCATGCGAAGAGTGCGGCCTTGTTGTTCGTATTCCCGATATCGATCAAGGGCAAAAAGCTCAATGTCCTCGATGCGCGCATTCTCTGACAAAAGTGAATGCTAAACCCTATCAAAGCGTGATCGCCATTTCATCGGCATGTTTGATCATGTTGGTGTTAAGCATTTCTTTCCCTTTTATGTCGTTCAGTGTGCAAGGGCTATCGCAAGAAATCACCTTATTGCATGCGGCCAAAATGCTGGCTGAATTTCAAAATGTACTTTTAGGTGTGTTGCTTCTCGCAACGGTCGTCGTATTGCCTGCTATCTATGTCGGTCTCATTCTCTTTCTTCATCTCGAAGCATTAAAAGCGCGTAAACATACGCCATCCAAAAAACAGCAACGAATGGCGAAAGTTTTATGTCGCCTTCTGTTTCGAGTCGAACCCTGGCTGATGGTCGATGTATTCTTGATTGGCGTATTAGTCAGCTTAATTAAAATCGCTTCTCTGGCAGACATTGGAATGGGGACTTCATTCTGGGCGTTCTGCGTTTATACCGTGCTGGTAGTCAAATGTATTTCTATGGTTGACAAAAGCTGGCTCTGGGGACACTTCATTCCAGCCATCGTGCTGCCCGATGTAAATGAGGGCGATACGCACCATAACCACAACCATATTGGTTGCCATACGTGTCACCAACTCAACCCAATTGAAGCGAAAAAGCACCAATACTGCATTCGTTGTAAAAGCCCTATTCATAAATACAACCCAGCAGATAATTTACAAAAAGCTTGGGCGCTTTTGTTTGCGTCAGTCATTTTCTATATACCCGCGAACCTTTATCCAATGATGTATACCGTAAGCCTTGGACATTCAGAAGGTTCAACTATCATGGAAGGGGTAATACTGCTTTGGCATTTAGGTTCTTACCCTATTGCGATGGTAATTTTCTTTGCTAGCGTATTCATTCCAATGGCGAAAATGCTGGCACTCGCGTGGCTGTATTACAATGCGCAAAAAGCGCGATATCTTCCTCCCAAAGAAAGTATTTCACGCTTAAAGATATACCGCTTAACTGAGTTTATTGGTCGTTGGTCCATGATCGATATCTTTGTCGTTGCCATCTTAGTTGCACTGGTTCAGTTGCAAAACTTAATGGCGATTTATCCAGGCCCTGCTGCGCTCTCTTTCGCGGCAGTGGTCATTTTCACTATGCTTTCTGCAATGATATTTGACTCACGTTTGTTGTGGCAGTTGCCACAAAACGAAGTGCAGGAGCCGATTTCTGACAACTTAAACGAGAAAGCCAAATATGAGTGATGAGAACAACGTAACCGCTCAAATAAAACCGCAAAAGCAGATTTCTGCTATCTGGATTGTCCCGATCCTTGCGCTAGCCATGGGAGCGTGGATGCTGTTCCAATACATCAACAGTACAGGCCCACAAATTACTCTCCAACTGCCAACCGCAGATGGGATTGAGGTTGGTAAAACCGAGATCCGAGCACTGAATGTTAAAGTCGGTCTGATTACCGAAGTCACTCTCAGTGAAAACTACGATCACATCATCGCTAAGGCGCAGATGAACAAAGATGCTGAACGCATGCTGCGTGACGATACCATGTTCTGGGTGGTGAAGCCGCGTATTGGTCGTGATGGTGTTTCAGGTTTAGAGACCTTGCTGTCTGGCGCTTATATCCAACTTCAGCCGGGTAAATCTAAAGTAGAAAAGGAGCACTTTACGGTATTAGATGTTCCACCAGTCGCTTCTCCTGATGCAGAAGGCCTGCGCCTTGTGTTAACACACCGCGAAGCCGGTAAACTAGGTATTGGTGATCCGGTTATTTATAAAGGCTTTACCGTTGGTCGTGTAGAGAAAACCAGCTTTGATGTTGATACTCGCAAGGCGCTGTATCAACTCTTTATTTTCAAACCTTATGACAGTTTAGTGCGCACTCGTACTAAGTTTTGGCTGAATTCTGGTATTGATTTACAGCTCAATGCCGAAGGGTTTGAAGTTAAGTTTGGCTCGCTAGAGAGCATGCTAACGGGTGGCGTTACCTTCGATACTGTTCCAGGTCTTGAGTCCGGTGAACCACTCACAGAAGACATGGTTAACTTCCGCTTGTACGATGATATTAAGCAGCTGAGAGAAGGCATGTACGATGACTACATTGAGTTCGTCATGTTATTTGATGAATCAGTACGTGGCTTAAAAGCGAATGCGCCTGTTGAGTACCGCGGTCTTCGTATCGGTACCGTGACGAGAGTACCGATGCGTTTACCAACACCAGAAGAAAACTTCTCTGCGAAAAAAATTCCTGTTTTGGTGCGCGTTGAGCTCGGTCGAGTGTACGGAGATTTAGAATCCCAATCTTTATCTATGTTCAAAGAGAAGTTGAAGGAAGAGTTTGCTCGCGGTCTCCGTGGCACCTTAAAGACTGGTAACTTGTTAACTGGCGCGCTTTATATTGATGCAGACTTTTATCCTAATGATGATCAGTACGTTCCAAGTGAATATGAAGGTTTAGATGTATTTCCAACCATGCGTGGTGGTTTTGCCCAAGTTCAGCGCCAAGTTAACGACTTCCTAAATAAGATTAATAGCTTACCAATGGAAGAAACGCTTAACTCTCTCAATTCAACGTTAAAAACGTCGGAAAAGACGTTGGCGTCAGCAGAACGTGTCGCGGACAGTATTGATAAACTTTTAAATCAAAAAGAGACGCAAGAGATCCCAACAGATATTCGCCAAAGCTTGCAGCAGTTGCAAAAAACACTCGATGGTTATGGACCAAACTCAACCATGTACAATGAAATGGAAGCCACGCTCAAAGAACTAGAAAGTGTGATGACAGAGTTTAAACCCGTACTTAAACAGCTAAACGAAAAGCCAAACTCTCTCGTGTTTGGAGAAGATGAAATCAGTGACCCAATCCCAGTTAAAGGCCAAAACTAATGAAACGAGTATTCTTTTTGTCTATCGCGCTATTTGTCGGTCTAACGGGTTGCAGTAGTGCTCCAGAAACTAAAGGGGCTTTGTACCTTCTACCTAAGGCGGAACCAGTGACGCTGAGCTCTTCTGATATCTCACAGCGCCCTACTTTAGTTGTTCGTCCAGTAAAACTGGCAAGTTATTTAAACGACAGTGGTATCGTTTACCGAACCTCTGAGACTCAAGTTATCCAGGCAAGAAACAATCAATGGGCGCATAGTATTTCCGAGCAAATCACTCAGAGAGTCGTCACAGAACTACGCCACAAACAGACTCATTACTGGCCGACTGAAATGAACAACCTGTTGGATCAAAATGGTGAAGCCAAACTACAGCTGACGTTAAATAAATTTAATGGTAGCTACAAAGGCAATATCGAAATTGAGGGTGAATGGTTACTCATCAATGCTGAAGGTAAGGTAGAAAACAGTGCACCAATACAAATCTCTCAGCCTCTAAAGGACGAAGGCTATGGAGCACTTGTCGACGCACTATCCGTCGGGTTGGAAGAACTGACTTCGGACATTGCCAAAAAAATCTAAGATCGATGTTAATTACGGGGAAGCAAGTCGCTTCCCTTTTTTGTACTGCAAGAAGTTTTTTCGATCGAAATAGATGTAGATAATCAAGCGAGACAAATTGATCTTAGTCAGACTGCAATCCGTTCTTTGGTGCTACTCTACGGCAAAATATAAAGCCCCATCCTATGACCTTATGTAGAGGTCTTGTTGATAAGGTTCTTGAGTAGCAATGTCGATTAACATTTCCGATTTAACCACCGCCCTAAATAAGGTGGAGCATATTCATAAAGTTCAGCTTGAAAATGTGCATCAGTTCTTTAAAGCAAACGAAGCTTTCTCGGTAAAAACGTTCAGCCAACTAATATCTAGTGACTCACTTGATGAGCGATTTAAAACCATCGACAAGGCCTTCTCTTTGCTTGGTGATGTGAAAACCTACCTTTTAGAAGCGTCTTACTTAGTTAAGTAAAAATAAAAAAGCCCCTGTAACTTAATTACCGGGGCTTTCATTTTTATCGCCGCTAAGTTGTGGAGTTACAACTTGTAGCGATCATCAATAACCGTTGTCTCTGGGAAGGTTTTACCCTCGTCCATCGCTTCCTCAGTCTCTTCTTTTACTTTGCTATCGATCCAGAAATTACCAATATCCATTGGATGAAGCACCCATTCTGTCGCTTTTGTCATGCCATCTTTAGGAATTTTAACCCAGCGCCAATGTGCAACTCGAGAATAAGGCACCATGTATCCAGGAACGATGATATTCGCTTTGCTGACATAGTTTTGGATTTGATGCGATAAATCGTAACGCTTCTCCTGATCAAACTCAGAGTCATAAGCTTCAATCAACTGGTCCAGCTCAGGGCTGCTGTAGTTGGTGTGGGCATTCGTTTGTGGTCGATTCGCATTATCCGAGTGTAGATATTCCCAATACGCAGGAATCTCACCAGAACCCATATTCAAGAACGCTAACTGATGCTTTTTCTCAAGAATGTATTTAAACGCAGATGAACCATCAACCAAGTTTAACGTGAACTCAAGACCTGCCAGTTTCGCTTGCTCTTTTAAGTACGCAATACGCGGTGTCCAAGAGTTGTATCCGTAGGTGATAGCAAAGCTCAAGCGTTGGCCCTTGTCATTGACACGAATACCATCTGCGCCAACTTTGTCAAAGCCCGCTTTTTCGAAATGTTTAACCGCCGCATCGGCATCAAACTTAGGCGGTGTATTGTTAGGATCATCGTATTCGCCATGACCAAAGCCGAGTCCATGTGGTTTACGTGAATAATCTCCACGCATGATATTTTCAATCATGCCGTCATAGTCAGTGGCTGCCATAACGCCTTTGCGCACTTCTAGGTTATCCAACATCGGCATCGCGGTGTTCATCCAAAGGCCACCAGCGCCTTGTGGTGCTTCGTTAAAGCCCCAGTACTTTTGGATATAGCCTTTTTTGTACACATCACTATCGGTTTTGTCATGCCAAAAGCTTGGTAGCACCATCTCAAAGTAGTCCAAGTTGCCTTTCTCAAAGTGCTTCATGGCAATATCAGGATCGCGAATCACCTTAATGCGGACTTTTTCTACGTTGTAACGGTTTTTATAGTAGCGGTTGTTATACCCCCACCAATCTTCGCCCACGTGTTTGAATGTCACGCTCTTACCTTTCTTCACTTTATCAATGTAGTAAGGCGCCGCAGTTGGCTCAGATTTAAAGTTGAACTTCCTGACGAAGTTATCAGGCATGCCATCGTTATTTGCGTCCTTTTCTCCTTCAAAGAAGTGTTCCGGACGAGGCTGAAAACCATTGCTCGGCATGTTAATCATAACCATGAGCGAGTCATGACTTTGAGCTACAGCAAGATTGACTTTGATCGTGTAGTCGTCAATTTTTTCAACACCAACAACGCTGTTCGTGAAGAAGTCGTTGTACCACGGGTCGATAATGTCTTTTGACGTGTAGTACTTCATCATAAAGACGTAATCATCTGCCGTAATTTTTTCACCATCTGACCACTCGGCCGTTTCATCAAGCTTAAAGAATACGGTTTTGTTGTCCTCTCCAAATGCCCATGACTTAGCAAGTTGGGGGATCCATTTACCAGTATTTGGATGACGCTGAGCAAGCTTTGGTGAACCATCCATTAAATATTGGCGCAAGCCGGAGTTCGCATCTGGACCAACACTTCGTAATGTCTGAGGAAAGCTCTGAATGTAAGTACGATAAGTACCACCTCGTACCGCTTCTTCAGAGGCGAACAGAGGTTCATTGTTATTTGAAATCCATTCTATATCAGCAGGTAGCTCTGCCGCACTCAGTTGAAAACTGGCAGCGGTCAGTGTTGCAAGTACTGAAAATGGCAGTTTTTTAGTCATGTTTCTTCCTTGTTGTGTTTGCGATTAAGGTCGTAGCAAGGAAGACGGAGTGTGAAAGCTGCAAATAGAAAATACGCAGATAGGAAATAATAGGAGCGTAATATGAAGTGACTTCCTGCCAGCTTCTATATTAATTTCAAAGAGTTTCACTAGGTCATCCTAGACCTTACAACGCAGTGAATGCATCTTCGCCATAGTATTCTTTAGGCTTTTGTAACGCAAGTCATCAATAATACATGGTCGCATTTTCTATACATCACAGTGAGTTATGTTACAAAAGTGTGATCGATATAGTACCAAGCCCTACTTTCCTCATAATAAACCGTAGAACCTTTATCCGAATAAGATCCCCCCTACACCAATTAAAGCAAGCAAGTAAGCGAGCAGATACAACTGGTAAAAATGAGCAGTTGCTTACTACGGTTGGTATTTTTATTAGATACAAAAAAGGTGAGGCATCACAGCCTCACCTTTCTTTATACAATACAAGACTGTGCTTACATACTAGACAAGCTATCATTGATCGATTTTAACACTGCAGCAGGATCCACAGCTTGAGTAATTGGACGCCCAATAACAAGATAGTCAGAGCCTGACTGAATAGCCTCTACTGGTGTCATGATACGGCGCTGGTCACCTTGCTCAGAGCCGGCAGGTCGGATTCCTGGTGTAACTAACTTAAAGTCTTGACCCAGTTCGCTCTTAAGCAATGAAGACTCTTGAGCTGAACATACAACACCATCTAAACCAGCGTTTTTGGTCAATGTCGCCAGACGAATAACTTGATCCTGAGGCGCAATGTTCAAACCAATACCCGCTAAATCACTTTGTTCCATACTGGTTAGTACCGTTACTCCAATCAGAAGTGGGCGATCTTTACCGTATGGCTCAAGAATTTCACGTGATGCCGTCATCATGCGCTCACCACCGCTCGCATGCACATTCACCATCCAAACCCCTAATTCTGCGGCTGCGCGGACCGCCTTAGAACACGTATTTGGAATATCGTGAAATTTCAAATCCAGGAAGACTGAAAAACCACGTTTGTGGAGTTCACGTACGAAATCAGGACCAAATAGCGTAAACATTTCCTTGCCAACTTTTAGGCGACATGACGCAGGATCAATTCTATCTACAAACGCAAGTGCGTCTGCTTGGTTATCATAATCCAGTGCGACAATAACTTTTTGGTCGATCATTTCATCTCCTAACTATTTTGGTTCTTATTAAATAAAAAGTTAAAAAAATGCAGCGGACAGAAACTCTGTCAGCTGCATTAAAATTATTCACCATCCAATCCGCGGATTGGCTTGATCGTCCCCCACCCTTTACAGGATGGGCAGTGCCAATAAAGGGAATGAGTAGAAAACCCACACTTCCGGCATCGGTAGTGTGGTTTCACTTTTAACTGTTCCCCCACCATCGCTTGTAGCGTCGATAGACTGTCCTTCGCGCGACCGTCTTCTGCTTCAGCAATGTGGTAGTCAATTAATCGATAAAAGCCCTTCATGGTTGGATTTTTCAGCAGCTGTTTGGTCAGCAGCTCTTGTGCAGCCCCGACGTTCTCGTGGTGAGCAACCAACTGAGCCAACATTAACTCGGCTGATACGCCTGCTTTCTTATCAATACAAGCTCGCAGAAACTCGACAAGTTCATCTTCCTGGCCCAGATGATGGTAGCACTCTGCAATGGTTGGTAAGACATCGCTGATAAAGTCTTTGTCTTGCTCAAGCACACCCGTCAGGTATTTTATCGTGTGTTTATAATCTTCAGACTCTAGATAAATTCGTCCCAAAGCAATACTCGCTCGAACACACTTTGGGTCTTCTGCTAGGGCTTTTTTAAAGTGCTGTATTGCCTTATTAGTATTACCATCGGCTTGGTCGAGCATGGCAATTTCACACCAAAAATGAGCAATATTCGCACGCATTCTGGAGCGTTTATTACCCAACTTAGCCAATTGATTGGCGTAATAAATTGCTTTTTCCCATTCACGTGTTTGTTGGTAAATGGTTACCAATTGCTGAAGGGCCGCTTCTTTGTAGTCTGGCTCTTCGACTAACTGTTCGAAGATTTTCTCTGCACGATCGAGAAAACCAGAGACCATGTAATCTTTCGCCAACTGTTGAAGTGCAAGATTCTTTTGATCCAGTGTTAAGCCAGAGCGAGAAATGAGATTTTGGTGAATTCGGATTGCACGGTCGACTTCGCCACGAGACCGGAATAGGTTACCCAACGCAAGGTGAGTATCGATTGTCTCGTTATCAACTTGGAGCAATTCAATAAAGTGATCAACAGCCTTATCTGATTGGTCAGAGAGCAGCAGATTAAGACCCGTCATATACTGACGAGAGATTTGATGAGATTGCTTCTGCTTGTCTTGCTGAGCGCTGCGATGCCCCATATACCAGCCATACGCAGCAGCTATAGGCAATAACAAGAAGAGTAGTTCAAGCATTAAAGTTAAGCCTTATCCTTATGCCTGTTTTTCGATGGCTGGCTTATCAGCAGGTTTGTTTGCATCTGTAGGTTCGTACTTTTTCAGTTTTTTCTTTAAACGACGAACTTGTAGCTGAGTTTTCAGCTGGATACTACCAAAGATAACCCACGCTAAAGCAAAGCCAACCACAAATACCACACCTAATAGTGTAGATAAGTGGAACTCTCCTTTGGCTAGAAGATAGTTAAAAGTCACGAGCTCTTGGTTTTGGGAACCTAACGCCAATGCAATTAAAAAGAGAGCTAAAACAGCAACGATTTTTATAATTTTCATTTACATCACCCTTCTAGGAGTAAGTCGGTAAGATTATGCAGGAAAATGCTTCTTCAGACTACGTATATTAGCAATAATCTATACCCAAGTAACCTCAAGATGCTTAGTTTGTAGACACGCCTAGAAGTTAAAGTTACTTGGGTGTAGAAAGCTGCAAAGAAAACAGCCAGAATCAACAGCTCGCTTCGTAAACTGCTTGGATACATTACAAAAAAGCGGCATACACAAACGTATGCCGCTTTTTTCAAACTAATAAGAGTGCGTTAGCCAATATTTACACGCTCACGAAGCTCTTTACCAGGTTTGAAATGTGGAACGTATTTACCTTCCAATTCCACTTTATCGCCCGTTTTAGGGTTACGACCTACGCGAGGCTCGCGGTAATGAAGAGAAAAACTACCAAAGCCGCGGATCTCGATACGGTCACCGCTCTCTAGCGTAGAGGCCATGTGCTCTAAAATATCTTTTACAGCATCCTCTACCTCTTTCGCTGATAAGTGTGTTTGCTCAGCGCAGAGTCTTTCAATCAGTTCAGACTTAGTCATAGTTGCCCTCTTTGAGTATCTTTATCACTTATTATAGTAAGTAATACTAATTCCAACAAACACTTGCTGACAATTCTAGACAAATTTTATGCAAAATGCGCAATGAAGAAATGCCTTTTATTAAGATAGTTTACCGTCATTAGTATTACTACTTAAATATGCTCAAATATAAAAAAGGAGCCTTGCGGCTCCTTTTTTGCTTAAGCGAGTATATTATTCGCCTTTAGCAGCTTTGAAAGCGTCAGCCATTGCGTTACCGAATGCATTGTCATCTTGCTTGTTGATAGATGCCATTGCTTCTTGCTCGTCAGCTTCGTCTTTAGCTTTGATAGATAGGTTGATTACGCGGTTCTTACGGTCTACACCTGTGAACTTCGCTTCAACAACATCACCAGCGCTTAGGATTAGAGAAGCATCTTCTACGCGATCGCGAGATACTTCAGAAGCACGGATGTAACCTTCAACGCCTTCTGCGATTTCAACAGTAGCGCCTTTAGCGTCAACAGCAGTTACAGTAGCGTTAACTAGAACACCTTTCTTGTTGTCAGCAACGTAAGCATTGAATGGGTCGTTTTCCATTTGCTTGATGCCTAGAGAGATGCGCTCACGCTCAGCGTCTACTGCTAGAACAACTGCAGAGATCTCGTCGCCTTTCTTGTACTCACGTACAGCTTCTTCGCCAGCAACATTCCAAGAAATGTCAGATAGGTGAACTAGACCGTCGATGCCGCCTTCTAGACCGATGAAGATACCGAAGTCAGTAATAGACTTGATCTTACCAGTAACTTTGTCGCCTTTAGCTTGTGCTTCAGCGAATGACTGCCATGGGTTAGCTTTACACTGTTTCAGACCTAGAGAGATACGACGACGTTCTTCGTCGATTTCAAGAACCATAACCTCAACTTCGTCGCCAACATTAACAACTTTAGAAGGGTGGATGTTCTTGTTAGTCCAATCCATTTCTGAAACGTGAACTAGACCTTCAACGCCTTCTTCGATTTCAACGAAGCAGCCGTAGTCAGTTAGGTTAGTTACGCGACCAGTTAGTTTGTGACCTTCTGGGTAACGCTTAGCGATTGCTACCCATGGATCTTCGCCTAGTTGCTTAAGACCTAGTGATACGCGAGTACGCTCACGGTCGAACTTAAGAACTTTAACTTGGATCTCGTCACCAACGTTAACGATTTCAGATGGGTGCTTAACGCGCTTCCAAGCCATATCAGTGATATGTAGAAGACCGTCAACGCCACCTAGGTCAACGAACGCACCGTAGTCAGTAAGGTTCTTAACGATACCTTTAACTTCAGAACCTTCTTGTAGAGTTTCTAGAAGCTCGTCACGCTCAACGCTGTTTTCAGATTCGATAACAGCACGACGTGAAACAACTACGTTGTTACGTTTTTGGTCAAGTTTGATAACTTTGAACTCTAGCTCTTTGTTTTCTAGGTGAGCAGTGTCGCGGATTGGGCGTACGTCTACTAGAGAGCCAGGAAGGAAAGCACGGATACCGTTTAGTTCAACAGTGAAACCGCCTTTAACTTTACCGTTGATGATACCAACAACAGTTTCAGCTTCTTCGTAAGCTTTCTCAAGTACGATCCAAGCTTCGTGACGCTTAGCTTTCTCACGAGAAAGTTGAGTTTCACCGAAACCATCTTCAACAGCGTCTAGAGCCACGTCTACTTCAGCGCCAACTTCAACTTCAAGTTCGCCAGCAGCGTTCTTGAACTGTTCAGCAGGGATAGCAGATTCAGACTTAAGACCAGCGTCAACAAGAACGAAACCGTTCTCGATAGCTACTACAGTACCTTTAACGATGCTGCCTTGTTGGAATTCTGTTTCGTTTAGAAACTCTTCAAAGAGTTGAGCAAAAGATTCAGTCATTTAGTTAATCTTCAATAAATTAAACTTCCACGGGTATCCTACCGCATGGGGTTATTAAATTCGCCAGTCATCATCCTTGCGACCAACGCTCTTAGTCTAGCCGAGTATCATTACTCAGCTAGCTTCGATTCGATATATTGTAGTGCCTTTTCTACTACTTCGTCGATAGTCATCGACGTAGAATCTAGCACAAGCGCATCCTCAGCAGGGCGTAGTGGCGCCACTGGGCGGTTACGATCTCGGTCGTCACGCTCTTGGATCTCGCTTAAAAGGTCAGCAAATTTAACATCTAACCCTTTCTCTTGCAACTGTTTAAGGCGTCGATTTGCACGCTCTTCTGCGCTCGCATCAAGGAAGATTTTCGCTTGTGCACTTGGGAATACAATTGTGCCCATATCACGACCATCAGCCACTAGGCCCGGAGCGGCTTCAAATGCACGCTGACGACGTAATAATGCTTCACGAACACGTGGCAGAGCCGCAACTTTAGATGCTGCCATACCCGTTTCTTCTTTGCGAAGCTCCCCTGACACATCTTCGCCTTCTAGAACGACCTTAACTAAGTCGCCCTCTGCGATAAATTGAACGTCTAGGTGTGTTGCCAGTGGGACAAGTGCGTCTTCTGACTCTGTGTCGACACCGTGGTGAATCGCAGCGAGTGCAAGTACACGATAAATTGCGCCAGAATCTAAGAGTTGGAAACCCAACTTTTTCGCCAGCAACATACATAAAGTGCCTTTACCTGCACCACTAGGTCCATCTACGGTTACAACCGGAGTTTGAGAGGACATGTTCTTCTCCACCTATAGTTTCTTTTCAGCAATTTGCTCGGTTTTCGAGGCGCGCATTATACGGGTAATCGCCTTTTGGAGCGAGGAAAAATGTCGTGTAAAGCATTACACCTAATGCCCAATTGGATTCATCAATAAACATAAGGTTCAACAAAAACGGCGAGAGCTTCCACCCTCGCCGTTTTAAATGTCATGATCTTAGGTTCGATTAAACAATCGGTTTTTGGCCACGCTCAGCTAACTTTAAGATCACACTATCAGCAACTTTGCCCGCGACACCTGCTAGCTTGTCTGCCAGTTTTTTCTTCTGCACATAATGCACAGAAAGTACGGTTTTATCTTTGCATGCCGCAACAACGATATCATCAGATGTACTAATATCATCCACCAAACCAAGCTCTTTCGCTTGTGTACCGAACCAGTGCTCACCTGTGGCTACTTTGTCTAGGTCCAAACTAGGACGACGCTCGCGAATAAAGTCTTTAAACAAGACATGTGTTTCTTCAAGCTCTTGCTTAAACTTATCGCGCGCTTTATCGGTATTCTCACCAAACATCGTTAGCGTGCGTTTATATTCACCCGCGGTTAGTTGTTCGTACTCAATGTCATGTTTCTTCAACAGTTTGTTGAAGTTAGGAATTTGCGCGATAACGCCAATAGAGCCCACAATTGCAAACGGTGCAGAAACAATCTTATCTGCGACACATGCCATCATGTAACCGCCACTTGCCGCAACTTTGTCAACAGAGATGGTCAGAGGAAGACCCGCAGCTTTGATTCGGTCCAGTTGAGAAGAGGCAAGGCCGTAACCATGAACCATACCACCGCCAGATTCTAAACGAAGTAATACTTCATCACCTTCACGTGCGACAGCCAAAATAGCGGTGATTTCTTCACGTAGAGACGCGACTTCTTTTGCGTCTATGCTGCCGTTGAAATCAAGAACGAATAGGTGTGGTTCACGCTTGCTATCTAATGAACCGTCTTTGCTCGCTTGTTTGATCTCTTTTTCACGAGATTTGTTTTTCTCTTTCTCTTCTTTCTTGACCGCTTTATCTCGAGCCTTGATGAAAGCATCGTCATGTAAATGATGTTCTAACTGCTCAACAGATTGTTTGTGTTGCTCTGAAAGGTTGGTAATCTCTAACTCCCCTTTCGCCGCACCCGATTTGCCACCAGCCGATTTTGCAATAATGAGCAGAACAATTATCGCAGCAACCACTGTGATAATTTTGGCCAGAAACAGACCATAATCTAATAAAAATTCCAACGAGAGCTCCTTTATCTCATTTCAGATGACGTTAGTATGTTACGCAGAAACATCAGCGAGAAGGCAGCGCGGTTTGTAACCACTTGTTCTGATTGATAGCATACCTAACGAAAGTTCTGGAATTGGTATAACACATGAATTGGTGTATTGTAACCATCTTGTCACGATTACCAAGATTTTCCATTGAGAAACAGGCGTTTTTTAGCGTCAATTAACTATCATGGACCCTCTTACAATAATAAGGATTTATCGCCGTGAACTACTCCGTTTCAGCTGATGCTCTAAAAGGTAAAGTCATTCTTGTTACTGGCGCTGGTAATGGCATCGGCCGTCAAGCCGCGCTTTCTTATGCCGAGCACGGTGCAACTGTTATTCTCTTGGGTAGAAATGTGCAAAACCTTGAATCTATCTATGATGAGATTGAAGCCGCTGGCTACCCACAAGCTGCTATCATTCCTCTGGATCTCAAGGGCGCAACTAAGCAAAATTACATTGATATGGCAGAGACAATCGAAGGACAGTTTGGTCGTTTGGATGGCCTATTACACAACGCAGGTGTCTTGAGTTCGCTGTGTCCATTTGATCAAATCAAAGAGGAAGATTTCGACGATATCATGCAGATCAACGTGAAAGCAGAAGTGTTAATGACTCAAGCACTACTGCCTGTGATGCGTAAATCAGAAGCTGGGCGTATTATCTTTACCTCTTCGACCGTCGGCCACTCTGGTCGCGCTTTCTGGGGGCCATACGCTATCTCTAAATTTGCCGTAGAAGGCATGATGCAAGTTTTGGCTGACGAGCTGAGTGATACGCCGATCCGTGTTAACGCAATTAACCCTGGTGCAACTCGTACTCGCATGCGTGAAAAAGCATACCCGGGTGAAGATGCAAATACTCTCAAAACGCCATTGGATCTCATGCCGCTATATTTGCACTTAATGGATCCAGCGATTACCGATGTGAATGGTCAGTGCATCGACGCTCAACCGAAGCGTAAATAACGAATTCAGGTGACCTCACATAATCGATTGAAAAGGCAGCAAACGCTGCCTTTTTTCATTTCTCTCTTCATAAAAATCTTGCGACTTTCTGCCATAGAAATATACTGTACATATATACAGGTATTTATTATGCACGATATTATTCAGCACTTAAAAAGCCAGCACCTTGTTTGGCAAGCAAATTTAACGAAAACAGATCCTCAGCAATTGCGGACTAGTTCCGGGTTTTCTGAATTAGATGATTTGCTCGGCGGAGGCTTTCCACCTCATGGCGTAGTGGAGATGGAATCTATTGGTAGTATTGGTGAATTGCGTTTGCTCGCTCCTTATTTAAAAGCCACCCAGACCAATGGTGTGACTGCATTTATTCAACCTCCCGCGTTAGTGAATTCTCTGTTCTTACACTACATCGGTTTGGATATAAACCAAGTGTGGGTCGTTAATCCAGCTCACCCCAAAGATGCTCTTTGGGCTGCAGAACAATGTCTGAAAAGTGGGGTATGCAGTAATGTTTTATTATGGCAAGAAGAGCTTGAAATACATCAAGTGAAACGCTTACAGGTAGCGAGTGAACAAGGCACTTGTCCTCTATTTATGCTCAAGCCTAATATGACCAACCGCTTGTCTTTACCTGTGTCATTAAGCCTAAAGCTGCAAGGTAATGTACAAGGCGTCAGAGTGGAAGTTCTCAAGCGAAAAGGCGGTTGGAGCAAAGGCAGTGTCGATATCAGTTTCCAACACCACTACCCACAACTGGTAATGCCAAGCACGACTCACATTCCATCAACGGTGGTCAATTTCCCATTGGTGAACCAAGGTTAGTAATATGGCTTTATGGATTTACTTGCACTTCCCTCGCCTACAGCTAGATGCACTCTTTGGTGATAACCAAAATCAACCCGTGGTGATTGTAGAAAGCCAACGTTGCCAGATTCTTCAATACAACGAGATTGCCGAGCAACAAGGTATTAAGCCTGGTATGGGCTTAGGCAGTGCTGCGTCCTTGTGTCGAGATTTACAAGTGCATCCTTATCATCCGCACACCGAATTGAGCAAGTTACAAGAAATTGCTCAATGGCTGTATTTGATCACATCTGACATTGTGTTGATGCCAAACCAAGGTATTTTACTGCGTACTACTCCAATGCTCTCTCTGTATGAAGGGCTTGAAAACTATTGGAATAAAGTCAGAGCTCACTTATCGGAGCTGAAACTGAGTTTTCAATTCGGATGTGGTTTTTCGCCTTTTGCTGCCAAATTGATGGCATTATCAGGAGCGAACGTCATCAGCGAAGACAAATCTGCCATACAAAAAGCCTTATCACCACTACCGTTAACACTGACAGATTTATCAATCGCTACCGTAGAGAAGTTACAACGTGTAGGCGTCACCACATTGCAAAACCTGCTTGAACTGCCATTGCAAGACATCGCACGACGCTTTGATATCGATTTGGTGAACTACGTTGGTCGACTGACTGGGCAATTTAAACACCCTGTCGACTTTTATCACCCTACCGAATCCTTCCAAGTTTATTTAGAGCTGTTGTTTGAGATCGAAAACGTTCAGTGGATTGAAAAGCCGTTGGCCAAATTACTTCGTCAACTCGAAACCTTTCTTAAATTAAGAGATAAGGTCGCTTTTGAACTGTGTTTAACACTCCACCAGCGTGAGAAACAAGAGCAACACCTTCAACTCACTTCTGCGCAAGGTGATTACCTATGTCAGCGTTGGCAACAGTTAGCGAGTTTAAGCTTAGAATCACTCTCGCTTAATGGCCCAATCACAGGGCTAACGTTAAAAGTCGTCCGTCAAGGTGAGCCTCTTAGTGCATCACGCGATCTCTTTGCTGGGCAGAAAGGAAACATGAATGCTTTAGAGCTGCTCTCTTTACTGCAAGCTAAATTGGGAAAAAGTGCCGTTTTAAAACCCAATATTGCTTGCGATCCTAGACCAGAAAAGGCCAGTCAGTATCGCCCTGCTGATGCTCCGGATGAAAAGGGGCACGCCATACCATCCATACTACGCCCCGCAATGCAATTACCCACTCCCATTGTATTGCAAGAGCAAGTTTCTTTGGTCCACGGACCTGAGCGAATAGTTTCTGGGTGGTGGGATGGTGATGAGATCATGCGTGATTACTACATTGCACACACCAAGCAAGGCCGCTGGTTATGGATATTTCGTGATCAGCACAAGCACTGGTTTCTTCATGGCTATTTTTGTTAAATCGACAGTTATTTTTGTTGGGTCATTATGAGTTACGCGGAACTATTTTGTCAGTCTAACTTCTCTTTTTTGACTGGGGCTTCTCATGCAGAAGAGCTAGTACTCCAAGCTGCTTTCTATCGCTATCAAGCTCTAGCCATAACGGATGAATGTTCGGTCGCGGGCGTTGTCAAAGCCCATGCGACAATCGAACAACATAAACTCGATATCAAACAAATCGTTGGAAGTATGTTTTGGTTAAATGATGAATGCCAAATCGTACTGCTTTGCCCTTGTCGCAAGGCTTATGCCGAGTTGTGTCGTATCATCACAAACGCAAGAAGACGAAGTGAAAAAGGCAACTATCAACTGTTCGAATGGGATTTGATGTCGATTCGACATTGCTTGGTATTGTGGCTGCCCACACATCAAGAGAGTGATCACTATTGGGGACGCTGGCTCAATCAACACCACGCTAATCGTTTGTGGGTAGCGATTCAGCGCCATTTGAGTAACAACGATACTGAGTACATTGCGCACTGCGAGCAGTTAGCACATGAATTTCAATTACCTATAACTGCCTGCGGAGGCGTTCTCATGCATGATGTTGAACGCTTGCCATTACAGCATGTACTTACCGCTATAAAACATGGGTGTAGCGTCGATAAACTCGGTTTTGATCGTATTTCGAATACAGAACGAGCGCTTCGTCCTTTTAAAAAACTGGTTCGGATTTACAAACCAGAATGGCTGGAAGAAAGTACTTACATCGCCGATTTATGCGAGTTTAAGCTCTCCGATTTAAAATACGAATATCCTACCGAGCTAATCCCAGATGGTTATACACCCGACTCTTACTTACGTATGTTAGTCGAGCGTGGTAAAAAGCTGCGTTTTCCTGAAGGCGTGCCAGCAGAAGTCAATCAAACCATCGAGAATGAACTTGCGCTTATTCAAGAGCTGAAATACCACTACTACTTCCTTACCATCCATGACATCGTAATGTTCGCGAAACAACAAGGCATTCTTTACCAAGGTCGAGGTTCCGCCGCAAACTCTGTGGTGTGCTATTGCCTGGAAATTACCGCCGTCGACCCTCGACAAATCGCAGTCTTATTCGAACGATTTATCAGTAAAGAACGTAAGGAACCGCCGGATATTGATGTGGACTTTGAACACGAGCGCCGTGAAGAGGTTATCCAATATATTTACAAAAAATATGGCCGTGAGCGTGCAGCACTTGCTGCAACAGTGATCAGCTATCGCTTTAAAAGTGCCGTGCGTGAAGTCGGTAAAGCGCTAGGGATTGAAGAGACCCAATTAGATTTTTTCATTAAGAACGTTAATCGCCGAGATCGCAGCCAAGGCTGGCAAGCTCAAATTATTGAACTTGGCTTACAACCAGAATCTCTCAAAGGGCAGCAGTTTATCCAATTGGTCAACGAGATAATTGGCTTCCCACGCCACTTATCTCAGCACGTGGGTGGTTTTGTAATTTCATCTGGCCCTTTATATGAGTTAGTACCTGTTGAAAATGCCTCGATGGAAGATCGCACTATCATTCAATGGGACAAAGACGATTTAGAAAGCTTGAAGCTATTAAAAGTCGATGTGCTCGCACTCGGCATGTTAAACGCCATCAAAAAGTGCTTTCAACTGGTCGAGAAACACCACCAGCGCTCCCTCTCTATTTCCGAGATCACTCGCCGACAAGATGATCCACACGTGTACCGCATGATTCAAAAGGCCGACACGATAGGCGTATTCCAAATTGAATCTCGTGCACAAATGAGCATGCTCCCTCGCTTAAAGCCCGCTTGTTATTACGATTTAGTGATTCAAATTGCGATTGTTCGTCCAGGCCCTATTCAGGGTGATATGGTGCATCCTTTTTTAAAACGGCGTGATCACAAAGAGCCTGTCAGTTATCCATCGGAAGAAGTAAAAAGCGTTCTTGAGCGGACTATGGGCGTCCCAATTTTCCAAGAGCAAGTAATCAAGTTAGCCATGGTAGCAGCTGGGTTTAGCGGCGGCGAGGCCGATCAACTCCGTCGAGCAATGGCATCATGGAAAAAGAATGGCGATCTGGCTAAATTCAGGCCAAAACTGATCAATGGTATGCAAGAGAGAGGTTATGACTTAGCGTTTGCTGAGCGCATTTTCGATCAGATTTGCGGCTTTGGTGAGTACGGCTTCCCTGAAAGTCATTCAGCGTCTTTCGCAGTGCTGGCATATTGTTCTGCATGGTTAAAATATTATTACCCAGCAGAATTTTACACTGCACTGTTGAACAGCCAACCAATGGGATTTTATAGCCCATCGCAATTAGTACAAGATGCTCGCCGACATGGAGTCGAAGTATTGCCGGTGTGCGTCAATCATTCAAAATATCAGCATCATCTCGTCTCACGCCCGAATGGCAGGCTCGGCGTGCAACTTGGTTTTCGCTTGGTGAAAGGCTTTAACGCAGAAAGTGCGCAAAGGCTTATTGAGCGCAAACCACTTAATGGTTACCGCTCGATTCAAGAAGTAAAGCAGATATTAAGAAGCCGAAGTGACATTGAATTATTGGCTTCAGCCAATGCATTTCAGATCCTATCGGGGAATCGTTATAACGCACGCTGGGCAGCAATGGATTCCTTATCTGACCTACCATTGTTTCACAAGGCCGAAGAACCCAGTGTTAGCTACCAAACTCAGCCCTCAGAATATGAAAATTTAATTGAGGATTACGCGAGCACGGGACTATCTCTTAGCCGCCACCCGATTAAATTATTAGAAGAAACGGGCAAACTCCCTCATTTTACCCGCATGAGGCAACTGGCAGAGAAACCGCATAGGTCATTGGTCACAGTGGTAGGCGTGGTAACGGGAAGACAATCTCCAGGCACCGCCACTGGCGTGACATTTTTTACGTTAGAAGATGACACAGGCAACATTAATGTGGTCGTTTGGCAAGCGACAGCACGAGCCCAAAAGCAAGCGTATTTAGGCGCTAAAGTATTAATGGTGAAAGGCATTCTTGAAAGAGAGGGAGAAGTCACGCACGTTATTGCTGGCAAGTTGATTGATTGCACGCACTATTTGAATAATCTACAAAGTAAATCTCGCGACTTTCATTAGTACAGAGATATTAATAAGCGAGGCGTTAAAAAATCAGAGGGAGAGCTGCTCCCCCTCTGATTTCACTATATCTAATCATGCACTTTTAGAAAGCATCTGGCGTAACCGGTCTTGAGCAACTTCAACCAACAGATCTGGTTGGAATTTAGAGATAAAACGATCACAACCTACTTTTTGTACCATGGCTTCATTAAAGCTGCCGCTCAGAGAGGTGTTCAACGTAATAAACAACTTAGACATACGTGGATCTTGGCGCACTTCATGAGTCAGTTTATAACCGTCCATTTCAGGCATTTCAGCATCCGTAATCATCATCAACAGCTCTTTTTCTACGTCTTTCCCTTCATCACACCAGCGCTTTAAAACTGTTAGCGCTTCTAGTCCGTCACGACACTCGATGATATTCATACCCAATTGAGAAAGCGTATCGCGAACTTGATTACGAGCTGTAGATGAATCATCCACAATCAGAACATTACGCCCGACCATTGCTTGGGCAAGTTCTTGATCCAGAATGTCCGCTGAAATCGTGACATCGTAATGCACGATCTCTGCTAAAACTTTTTCTACGTCAATTATTTCGACAATTTGAGAGGCATCCCCCTCTTTGATTTGCGTGATCGCCGTGAGGTAATTCGAGCGACCAGACGTGGAAGGAGGCGGCTGAATTTCAGTCCATGCCGTATTAATAATGTTTTTAACCGGACCGACTAAGAAGCCCTGCACCGTACGGTTGTACTCTGTCACGATCAAATTTTCTTCTTCCGCTTCACCACGCAAAGCAGGGAAACCTATTGCGCCACGCAAATCAATCACTGGCACCGCTTCACCTCGTAAAGAAGCGACCCCACGAATGTTGTAGTGTGAGCCAGGAAGCTTGGTTAACGGTGGCAGCTTGATGACCTCTTTCACTTTGAACACATTAATCGCAAACAATTGGCGACTATTTAAAGTGAACAGCAGAAGCTCTAGTCGGTTTTCACCAACCAAGTTCGTACGCTGGTCAACCGTATTTAACACTCCGGACATACTACTACCTAAATTATGGATAATTCTTATTTTTACTCGAAATCAATACAGACACATCAAGGTTCTAAACCCAAATAACCTTAAGATATTTGTTTTTCGAGCATGGCTTGAAAGTACAACGGTTTCAGCGTATTACTTCCCTTCTATTTGCATCAGACACAAAGTCACTCTACACATTGAAAGCCATTTGGGTTTATTTACTTGAGCTTTTTAGGAAATTACATGAATGGCGCAGATATAGCAATGCAGCACAACTCAAATTCACCTTCTAGTAATAGGCGATCAAAAAGGGTGAGCTGTTAAGCCTCACCCTAAATCATCTAAAAATGTATAGGCTCGACACCTAAAGACTTAATCATATTTGAAGCAATTAGCCTTCCACAACCTTCATCAATAACTGACCATCGTACAACGCTTGCTTGATCAACGCGGCACCAGGCATTGTGGCTTGCTTATAGAAACGAGATTCCACCAGCTCAAGATCTTGGTGATAAACTGGTAAACTCTGCTCTTCGATACAGCGACGCACCGCAGGATAAAGTACATCTTTTGCTTGGTTAATCACACCACCGATCAAGATCTTCTCAGGGTTAAATAAGTTGATCACAATAGCAATTGCGGAACCTAAGTAGCGTCCAAGCTTTTCAATCACATCAACTGCCAACGGATCACCGTTCGCTGCCGCTTCACAAATGCTCTCAATACTCATTTCTTCTTGTTCAGCAAGAATAGAGTCTTCGCCATCAGCAATTCGTCTTACGACTTCTTCACGAATCGCTTGAGAACTGGCAACGGTTTCCAAACAACCAATGTTGCCACAATGACAACGTTTTCCATTTGGATCGATTTGAATATGCCCAAGCTCACCAATGTTGCCGTGACGGCCTTGCAAAACGCGCCCATCCAGAATGATGCCGGCACCTAAACCATGGTGAATAGAGATAAGAACAGAGTTGTCATTGTCTTGAGAATGGCCGAAAAGCTTTTCTGCTAATGCCCAAGCTCGCGTGTCATTGGCAATGAAAACTGGCAAGCCTGTTGCTTTATATATCTCTGGTCCAAGAGCAAGATTTTCGACATTGTAATGAGGCATTTGCAGCACGACACCTTGCTCTGAATTCACAAGGCCAGGCAGCGTAATTGCAATACTGGTAACACGGTCAAGTTGATCCGCGTAAGTTTGGAAGAATTCATCAATTTCGTAGAGCAGACGCTCAAGCACATCGTCTTGGTCACGTTCGTGTATCTCGATTTTAGTATCGATCAACACATCGCCACCTAGCTCATGCAGAGCAATAGTTAAATAACCTCGCCCCAAACGCATTGACAGAAATTGCCACCCTTCGTTGTTGACTTGCAAACCGACGGCAGGTCGACCACGACTCGTCGCTTCTTGTACTGTGGTTTCATGAATCAAGTGCGCTTCAATTAATTCTCGAGTGATTTTGGTGATACTGGCAGGAGCAAGCTCACTCTGCTTGGACAAATCAATTCGAGAAATAGGACCTTTTAGGTCAATTAGTTTATATACACGACCAGCATTGACCTGTTTGATATGATCAATATGGCCCGGTTGAGCCATGTACATCTTGCACTCCGAAATTCTATAACGAGACAATTTTTTTACTTTGCGAACTAATTGTGAAGTGAATTAATAAATCCCCGTGACAAGCATCACGTATAAACCTGTTTGTTTGTGTATTCAATCAAATAACGAAGAATCTACTCCTGTTAAATTGTTTGAAAAATAACTTATTTTTATTCACTAAATTATGAAGTAACTCCTGTTACACCAGCGCATTCTCATCAATAGGGGCTGAAACCTATGGATTATCTGTCTGTTTTACCGGGATTACTCTTAATGTAAACATTCTGTGCATATACTTATACTCAAGCAGCTTTAAGGTGTGGGCTCAGCAACGAGGCAGACCTTGAGAGCGATTGAGGAAAGTAAGGATAGAGTTCAAGTTACCTTTACACATACATTCATCGGAGAATCTATGACTTCCAAACTAAGACGAACAAAAATTGTCACCACGCTTGGTCCTTCAACGGATAAGGACAATGTACTTGAGGAGATCATCAAAGCCGGTGCAAACGTTGTCCGTATGAATTTCTCACATGGAACCAGTGAAGACCACATTCAACGCGCCAAAAAAGTCCGTACTATTGCGGCAAAGCTTGGGCGTCAAGTTGCTATCCTCGGCGACTTGCAAGGCCCTAAAATCCGCGTATCGACCTTTAAAGACGGCCAAGTCATGTTAAATGTGGGCGATAAATTCACATTAGACAGTGATTTACCAAAAGGTGAAGGCAACCAAGAGTCCGTAGGGCTAGATTATAAAGAACTGCCGCAAGATGTGTCACCAAACGACATTCTGTTACTCGATGATGGACGCGTTCAACTGCAAGTCACCAGCGTCGAAGGCAATAAAGTTCATACCCGTGTGATTGTTGGTGGTCCACTATCTAATAATAAAGGGATCAACAAAAAAGGCGGCGGATTGTCAGCCGATGCGCTCACAGAGAAAGATAAAGCCGACATTCTTACCGCCGCAGAAATTCAAGTGGACTACCTTGCTATTTCGTTCCCACGTAACGGCGAAGACATGCATTACGCTCGACGTCTAGCCAGAGATGCAGGCCTTGAAGCCATGTTGGTGGCTAAAGTCGAACGAGCAGAAACCGTCGCGACCAATGAGTCTATTGACGATATTATTCTCGCATCCGATGTAGTGATGGTAGCGCGTGGCGATTTGGGTGTAGAAATCGGCGATCCTGAACTTATTGGCGTCCAGAAAAAACTGATTCGCCGCGCACGCAGCTTAAACCGTATCGTAATTACTGCGACACAAATGATGGAGTCCATGATTGCTAGCCCGATGCCGACGCGTGCTGAAGTGATGGACGTGGCCAATGCGGTTCTAGACGGCACTGACGCAGTGATGCTATCTGGAGAGACCGCAGCAGGTAAATACCCTGTAGAAACGGTCAAATCCATGGCCGAGGTGTGTGTGGGCGCAGAAAAGATGTCTGAGGCAAGCCTATCCACTTATCGCTTAGATCGCACCTTCGAAACCGCTGAAGAAACCATCGCAATGGCAACCATGTACTCTGCGAATCACATGGAAGGAATTAAAGCGATGATCTCGTTAACAGAATCTGGCAGAACAGCGTTGATGATGTCTCGCTTAAGCTCTGGCTTACCAATATTTGCCTTATCACGTAATGAATCCACGCTCAATCGAGCTGCATTATACCGAGGCGTGACACCGGTATATTTCGAGTCAAAAAGTGATGCAGGTTTACCGACAGCTCAAGCTGCGATTGCTAGCCTTAAAGAACAAGGGTTCTTGCACAAGGGTGATTTAGTCATGATCACTCAAGGCGATGTAATGGATGTCGTTGGTTCAACCAACTGCATGCGAATTCTGCAAGCATAACCTTTATACCTAACCCTATTAACCATAGAGATTAGGTACGCACACGAATGAGGCTCCGAAAACGGAGCCTCATTTATTTACACTTCACTTTGTATTTAGCGTATGTCGTCAATACAAAAGGTTATGCACTCTCTCTGCCATCAATTTCAATATTCAGTTGGTCATAGAGTTGAACCAGATTAAACCCCGCCTGAAGTCCGAGTTGATAATCATGCTCTAGTGATTCTTGGTCACTTAACAAAGAAGAAGAACGAAGCCCCTCTTTAGGCGCGATTTGTAAAATGAAAGTGTCGTCAGGTGGAGCAGATATAAAGGCTTGAGTGAGCTCAAATGTTTGATAGTGAATCATCAGCATGTCGGCTAAACCTGAGTCAAAATTCTCACCGATTAAATGGCTTAAACGATACAAATTATCAGCACCGAACAACCAACGGCCTCCATTCAATAGCATTTTTCCGGCAAGCTTCGACTGATGGGCGGCATTAATTTTTTGTTGGAAGAACGAAGCCCAATCCAACTTCCATCGATTCACTTTTTGCTGCCATGATTGCTGCACCGAATTGATAGACTCTCGATACCACTCGACAGGCACATCCCCTACTTCACTTTGAGCTCTCGCTTCAATCTCCGAGAACGGTTCTGTTCGGATGACAATAATGTTGCGAGCATTCTGACGCCACGCTTCTTGAACAGGGATAGAAGCCGACACACCACCATCAACAAACTTATTGCCATTAACGTCGACAGGTCCGTGGTACAACTTAGGAATCGCGCATGTTGCTAACATGGTGTTAAACCACGTGTCACCCAAGATTGGTAAATATTGATCCGATAGCGTCTCTACATTTGTTACCGCTGCAAACGCACCTCGCCCTCCTAGTGCACTGCGGCCTAAATCAAGATCAAGCTTGTAAGGGAGATCTTGAATCCGCTCTAACGCCCACTCTAAACCCAGGTACTGCTGCTTTCGAATATAACGAAACAGATTAAAAAACTCAGGAGACGTTGTCAGTTCGGTAATAAAAGCTTTGCCCATACCGTGTTGACGACATAAGTAAGAGCATAAATTGAGTGCCCCAGCAGAGGTACCGTAGAATTCATCGAAAGGATCAAAGTTGGAAAGTAAAAATGCGTCTAATACGCCAGCGGTAAAAATCCCTCTCTGCCCTCCACCTTGCGTGACTAAAGCAGTTTTTCCATGCCTGAAATGCTCATAAACTTTGACATCAAGCTCAGTGTGGCTTTCTGTGATTATACCGCTGTTACGTATCATAGGCTCACGCCATTTTGTTAAAACGTTTGGTAAAAGTAGTTATCTTAAGCCGTTGTAATCGCAATGATACCAAACGACAAAAGTACTGCAAAAACAGTCACCACGATGATTAATGCGGATTTTAGATCGTGTTCCATAAACACCTCCTTAATATGTAACAAATTAATAACACCAGTGTGAAATATGTTCAAGATTTGCTTAATTTAGTCGCGCAATTTTGACTAACCCATCACAATTAGCTTAGTCATAATAAGGAGATAGGACATGAACCAAAAACTCAGCTGGCTGGTAGGAAGCATACTGCTCAGCACCGCGGTAAGTGCACAAGCCAATATTATCGTTACTCCATTCATAGGCTATACAGGTGGCGGTCAAGTAGAAGACGAAGGTGGCAATACATACGACCTCGATCCCGCAGTGAACTACGCACTTTCAATCGAGACGCCTTTTGAGAAAGGAAGAATTGGATTATTTTACTCCAACCAATCAACAGAACTTGAAAAGTTATCAAATTCGGCAGATATCCATTACCTGCAATTTCAAAGCAGCATGTACTACCCTGTTGCAGAAAACTGGCAAACCTATATTGGTGTTGGCTTGGGAGCCTCTTACACCGATGTTGATTGGGTAGACAAAAAATACGGATTTTCGGCGAGCGCTTTTGCAGGGCTGGAATATGAGTTTTCAAAGAGCTTTGCGTTGACAGCCCAATTAAGATGGTTGGGAACGGTCGTTGATAACGATACCTCTGGAGCCTGCACCCTACCTAATGACGGCTCAAACTGCATCATTAAGTTCGATACCGATTGGATGAACCAATTCCAATCAAATATTGGTTTTAGTTTCCGTTTCTAATTTTTTGTACACTTCACTTCGTAGGACTCGCCACAAAGAGTGCTGGGCGAGTCCTACACAAAGCAGATAGAGAATATCATCTAAACATCATCGCTTAGAAAAGTAACGAAGCATTCTCTAGCGGGGTGCGCAAAAGATAGCCGTACGCCCTAGTTCATCAAAATAGTTTTAAACACCAAGTCGATTATTGGATTCTAGTCATTTGTTCCATGCAATCAACCAATCCCCCACACAAAACCATAATCAAACTCAAATTTAACAAGATTAAAACCAGACAACGCATCTGAGTTAACATTTAGATTCTATTGCGCTAAGTATTATTAGAAGTTAGTCTGATTAGTGAAAACAGATAAATATTTCAGTTTTATCAAACACACATCAAAACTTTAAGATTAATAATCTACTTTCTCTCACAGTAACCAGAATATAGCTCTAGAAAATTATAATAAGCTAGAATTAAGGATAGAAAAGCTGATAGATAACAGCGGTCCTTTCTTCCAACAGTTTGCGCAAATATTACTGTGTTACGGAGAGAGCTTCATTCCTCAGGGAGTCGTATAGGAGTCAAATATGAAGCGAGAACAATGGGGATCCCGAGCGGGATTCATCTTAGCAGCAGTCGGGTCTGCTATCGGTTTGGGAAACATTTGGCGTTTTCCATACATGGCCTATGAAAACGGTGGCGGCGCATTTTTTATTCCTTACATTTTCGCCATGATCACGGCCGGTATTCCATTTATGATCCTTGAGTTCAGTATGGGACAAAAGTACCGAGGCTCAGCACCAAAAACGCTAGCGAAAATTCATTCTAAATTTGAATGGCTTGGCTGGTTCCAAGTTGGTGTTGCAGCAGTTATCGCCGTTTACTATGTTGCAGTTATCGGTTGGTCAATTTCTTACTTTGGGTTGTCGTTCACTCAAGGTTGGGGAACCGATACAAACGCATTTTTCTTTAGTGAGTACCTAAAGTTAGGTGATAACTCACCAACAGACTTAGGCAGTATTCAATGGAAAATTGCCTTATCTATGGTGATTGCTTGGGCTATTACTTACACCGCCATTGCCAAAGGCGTGAAATCAGGGATTGAGCGCGCATCTAAAATCATGATGCCAATACTATTTTTGATGGTGATTTTTTTAATCGGACGTATGGTTTTCTTGCCAGGAGCTTTGGATGGCGTTAACTACATGTTTGAACCCGATTTCAGCAAAATTTGGGATGTGAAAGTATGGGCAGCTGCGTACGGTCAGATCTTCTTTACCCTAAGCATCGGCTTCGCGATCATGCTGGCTTACTCTAGTTATCTGCCAGAAAAGTCAGACATCACGAATAACGCGTTTATGACCGTGTTGATCAACTGTGGCTTCTCCATCCTAGCTGGTATTATGATCTTCTCTGTCTTGGGTTACATGGCTCAAGAACAAGGTAAACCGCTAACAGAAGTGGTATCTGCAGGCGTTGGCCTTGCTTTTGTTACTTTACCTGCGGCAATTAACTTATTACCCGCACCATATATTCTTGGTCCTCTGTTCTTCTTTGCACTGGTGGTTGCTGGTCTAAGTTCGCACATTTCTATCATGGAAGCCGTAACATCCGCCATCATCGATAAGCTAAAGTGGAGCCGAAAAAAAGCTGCAAACGTTGTAATCGGAACTGGTTTTGTGGTTTCTATGGCGTTCGCAACAAATGGCGGTCTATTGCTGCTAGACCTAGTAGACCACTTCGCAAACAACGTTGGCATTATGGTAGGCGGCTTGGTTGAGATTGTATTGATGGCGTGGCTATTGAAACGCGTGCCTGAAGTGCGTAATTACGTAAATGAGCGCTCTGATTTCTCTATTGGTCAATGGTTTGAGATCTGTTTACGCTTCGTAACACCGATTATGCTCGCCATTATCTTAGCAACTAAGCTTTATGCTTTATTTACTGAAGGCTACGGTGGTTATGATCTAACTGTAGGCTGGGCACTTATCGCCGCACTATTTATCTTTGGTCTAGTGATTAACGCAGTAAATCGCAAGGAGACAGCGAAATGACAATCAGCGCAATTATTATGATGGTTATTGGTTTAGGTATCACTTGGGGCGGCGCGGCCGTTTGTATCAAGCGAGCCATGGATAAGCAATAGCAGTATTGCATTCCAAACATAAAAAACGCCGGTATTTACCGGCGTTTTTTTATGTTTCTTTTATTCTAGAAACTGTATTTGATGCCAACGGCACCACCAAGTTGTAAGTCAGCACCTTTGTAAAGATCTAGCTCTGGGTGTATTTGACCATAAAGATCCCAGCCGCGTGATAAATCCCAGTTCACACCGAGAGGTACACGCACGCCAAACTCATCATCCCATTCATACCAACCACCAACGCCAACATACCAAGTCACAGGCATGTTTTGATCGAATGTTCCACGTTTAGCGATGTAATCAAACGCCATACCATCGTTACCGATAATACCGCGATACTTATTATCTAACTCAACAACAACACTCAACTGTTGATCGACAGCCATACCAACAGACAAGTTTGTTGGCTCATTTGCCGCCATTGCGGTACTAGAAACTAGTCCTGCTAATAAAATTAATTTGCTCTTCATACACGTTATCAATTATTAAAAAAACATCATGCGTTATTCAAACATAGTGGTGTTTCAATATGTCAACGATGAGTAAGCGCGATGTATGAAAAGACTGGCAAAAGTAAAGATGAGTTTAGGATCACACTCAGAAAGCACTTTTAGCAATGGGAGAGGAACTAAAAAAGGAGGCCGAAGCCTCCTTTTATTCATTGTTATGAATGACGGTGATTAGCCGTGGTTACGGATCCACTCATCCATTTCAGTTTTTAGGTTGTCAGACTTAGTACCGAAGATAGCTTGTACACCACCTGCAACAACTACAACACCAGCAGCGCCAAGTTGTTTCAGTTTGTCTTGGTCAACAGCTGCTGTATCTGCAACCGCTACACGTAGGCGAGTGATACATGCGTCTAGACCAGTAATGTTAGCTTTACCACCGAACGCTGCAACCAGTTCACCACCCATGTCAGAGCCAGAAGTTGCTGCCGCACTTTCTGTTTCATCTTCACGACCAGGAGTTTTTAGGTCAAGTGCTGTGATTACGCCACGGAACACTACGTAGTAAATCACTGCGTATACTAGACCAACAGCAATCATTAGACCCATCTTCTGAGCGTTACCAGATAGAACTAGGAAGTCGATCAGACCGTGAGAGAAAGAAGTACCGTGTACAAAGCCTAGAGTGTTAGAAACAATGTATGCAGAACCAGCTAGTAGAGCGTGGATACCGTATAGTAGTGGAGCAACGAATAGGAATGAGAATTCGATAGGCTCAGTAATACCAGTTAGGAATGAAGTCAGTGCAGCTGACGCCATGATACCCATTACTTTTGCGCGGTTTTCTGGTTTAGCACAGTGAGCAATTGCGATTGCTGCAGCTGGTAGACCAAACATCTTGAACATGTAACCACCCGCTAGCTGACCGAAGCCATTACCAGCAGCACGAGATGCTTCATCAGCAACTAGGTAACAAGTTAGTACGCCGTTTTGAGCTTCACCAGCAGCGTTAACACAAGAACCAGCTTCGAAGAAGAACGGTACGTTCCATACGTGGTGTAGGCCGAATGGGATTAGAGAACGCTCTACAACACCGTAGATACCGAATGCTAGTTGTGGGTTTTGGTGCGCAGCCCAATCAGAGAATGCAGAGATTGCACCGCCAATTGGTGGCCAAATTACAGAAAGGATAACACCAAGGATGATCGCTGCAAAACCAGTGATGATAGGCACTGCACGCTTACCAGCGAAGAAGCCAAGATACTCTGGAAGTTGAATTTTGAAGAAACGGTTGAATGCCCAAGCAGCCACACCACCGACAAGGATACCACCTAGTACACCTGTATCGATTTTCTCAACACCCATAACACCCGCCATTACACCTAGCGTTGCCGTCATGATGCCGTAACCAACGATTGCTGCAAGACCAGCAACACCGTCGTTATTAGTGAAGCCTAGAGCTACACCTACTGCAAATAGAAGTGCCATTTGGCCGAATACTGAACCACCGGCTTGTTCCATAAGATTAGAAACGATCTCTGGAATAAAGCTTAGATGGGCAGCACCCACACCTAATAAAATACCTGCAACTGGTAAAACTGATACTGGAAGCATCAGCGCCTTACCAACTTTTTGCAGGTTAGCAAAAAGGTTCTTAAACATGTTTATGCTCCTGATAAATTTATAAGTATTATTTGGGCACTAACGGCACACCCCCGTAGCCTAAAGGTTAGCACCCAATGAAAATGTAACCACAACTGCATTATATTTTCCGGCTCTAAATATATATTGATGACCCTCAAACTTTCCACACAGTTACGAAATTTAGTTTCAAAACAAGTCTTGGATCACACCCAAAAACAGCTAATGAAAAGGTTTGCATTGCAGTTATATTACTGTTTTATAAAGAGTTTATTATTTATATAATTAATTTTAAGGCGTAAATAAAATACGCCCCAATGTTATTTTTAGTAACAAAATTACATTTGTGATTTTTGAATGTTATTAAATCAACATTTTTAGTAAACATTAAACTCATGAGTATATCTGTTGTTTTTATCAACAAAAAAGGAGCATACGCTCCTTTTTTATGCTCTTATTGATTTTTCATCGCAAAAAAAGATTTCGGAAATTTTCGGTGGTTTTTTGTGCCACTTCAGAAAGAGAGCACGATTTGAGTTGCGCAATATAAGAAGCCACCTCGACAACATAAGCAGGTTGATTCTCTTTACCTCGGTGAGGGACTGGAGCCAAGTAAGGAGAATCTGTCTCAATGAGAAGCTTCTCTAGAGGTAGAGTCTTCACCACTTCTTTCAACTCTGTAGCTTGACGGAAAGTGACAATCCCCGAGATAGAAATATAAAACCCCAGCTCAAGTGCAGCTTCAGCAAATGGAAGATCTTCTGTAAAACAGTGGATAACACCACCACATTTCTCCGCCCCACCCTTACGCAAAATATCTAGAGTCTCCGCACGTGCGTTTCTGGTATGGATAATTAAAGGTTTGTTAAGCTCCACCGCAAGATCAACGTGTTGCTCAAAACGCTCTTTCTGTAACGCTGCCGTTTCTGGCTTATAATGATAATCCAAGCCTGTTTCACCAATGGCAACGACTTTTTCATTCGATGCGTGGTGACGTAGCACGTCCATCGAAAAGTCGCTTTCAACATCAAGTGGGTGTACACCGCACGAAGCATAAACATTCTCATAAGGCTCAATCATTTCCATCATTTTAGGGAAAGAATCCAGAGTAACTCCCACAGAAAGCAGCTCGGTTACCTTTGCTTGTTTAGCTTTGTTAATAACGTCTTCCACATTGATGTGGAGATCGTCGTAATTCAATTTGTCTAAATGACAATGAGAATCTACGAACATAATGCCTCTCGTGATTCAATTAACCAGTTCATTGATAGTAGCTCAAGGTTTAGACCAGGAAAGGCTTGCACCTGAGCTTTGAGGTCCATCAGCGCCTTCGCTGATGAGTACAAACTGTTGTAGTTGTTCGGCTGAAACTTTATAGCGCCAGGAAGCATTTGTGCTTCTGATACACCAAACTGCGCTTTCTGAGCGTCTGTCAGTAAATACCACGCCCAGTCTAGTGATTGCTCCGAGTGTTTAGCCATTAAAGAAGCACACTCAGAAATGTCTGAGGCAGGAGAAGACATCGCCTTAATAAAAGTGCGCTCAAAAGCCAAGTAAGCATCGAGATCGCCATTATTTAACGCATCCAATGTTTTTATAGGAGAGCCCATATTCAGTTTTAAGGCGTAAGCAGGAACTTGCTGCGCCCCTTGTTCGCGCATCCATTGCATCGCTTGTTCCGTTGACGGCGGCGCAACAACCCAGTGTTGGCAACGGCTACGAATCGTTGGAAGCAGGCGCTCCTGATTGTGGGTAACGAGCAAAAACAAGCACTTTGCCCCAGGCTCTTCTAGCGTTTTTAACAATGCATTCGATGCCGATTCATTCATAGAGTCCGCTGGCTCTATAACAAATAGGCGATAACCATTAAGCTGTGATGATTCCTGAGCAAGACGGTTGCAAGCTCGAACTTGGTCCACCGTTATCGCTTTTCCTTCTTTTTCTGGTTTGATCCAGTGTAAATCTGGGTGGTTGTGTGATTGATTTAATTGACAGCTATGACAAAAACCGCACGCTTCACTGGCGTAATTTTGGCAAAGAAGTGCTTGGCTAAAAAACTCGATAAGTTTTTCGATGCCTAAGCCTTGCTCGCTTTGCAATAAAAGCGCACCTGGTACTCTGTCCGACTCTAGCCCTACTTTGAGGTTATCCCATACTGGCTGCAACCATGGATAATCATTTAACATGAGTCACCTAAATTTAAGTTTCACTTATTATTGACGAGCTAACCACTCGTTAAGAGCGTCCCGAATATCACGCGACACGTCTTCGATCGCCTGCTCAGCGTTAATGATAATGATAGAAGGATCAGCATGAGCAATCTCCAAATAACGCTCTCGTGTACGTTCAAAGAAGCTAATATCCATCTTCTCGATACGATCGAGCTCACCACGCCCACGCGCACGCTCAAGCCCAACGCGAGGGTCGATATCCATATAGAGAGTGAAAGCAGGTTTAAAATCACCAAGCGTTGTGTCTCGAAGGTTTTTCATTAGCGACGCGTCAATCTGACGGCCACCACCTTGATAAGCCTGCGACGACATATCGTGGCGGTCACCCACCACCCACTGACCGTTCGCCAAAGCTGGTTTGATCACGTTCTCAACCAACTGGACACGTGCAGCATATAGAAGAAGCAACTCCGTCATGTCTTTAAGTTCTTCGCCTTCATGCTCTTCTTTCACCAGAGCGCGCATCTTTTCTGCTAGCGGCGTGCCTCCTGGCTCACGAGTATTTACGATATTTTCAATACCTGCCGCTTTTAGCGTATCTAAAACGGTTTTAATCGCAGTGCTTTTACCCGCGCCTTCTAGGCCTTCAACGACAATAAAGTTTGCTTTCATCATTTGTTCTTTCTTAGTTCTCTTAAATAGGCTCGAACAGCACGATTGTGCTCTGCAAGGGATTTCGAAAATACGTGTCCGCCCTTTCCACTTGCTACGAAATATAAATAGTTGCTGCTTTCTGGATTCAAAGCCGCTTCAATAGAGGCTTCACCTGCCATCGCGATTGGGGTTGGAGGTAAGCCATTGATGGTATAGGTGTTATATGGTGTCGGCGTGCGCAAATCTTTCTTACGAATATTTCCGTCGTAAGCATCACCCATACCATAAATAACCGTCGGATCCGTTTGTAAACGCATGCGTTTGTTCAATCGGTTGATAAACACAGAAGCGACGCGCTCACGCTCAGAGTCAATGGCCGTCTCTTTCTCGATGATAGACGCCAGAATCAAGGCTTCATATTTGTCTTGCAATGGCAGCTTTCCTTGACGAGCTTCCCAGTTAGCATCCAGAATCTTATTGAGTTTTCGATGCGCTCGTTTTAATAACTGGCTTTCACTTGCACCCGCCGTATAATGGTAGGTTTCTGCTAAAAACAGTCCTTCAAGCTTTTCTCGCTCAATACCCAACTTTGCTGCCATGTCTTTTTCTGATAGATCGGTTAAGTCATGCTCTAAATAAGGAGCACTTTTCAATTGCTCTACCCACTCAGAAAAGCGGCTGCCTTCAACAAAAGTGATCGCAAACTGGTATTCTTTTCCGGTGTTCAGGTGCTCCAATGCTTGCGAAAGCGACATACCAGGCTCTAGTTGATAAGTGCCCGCTCGTACTTGCAACAGTTCTGGATATAAGTGAGGTATTAAACGGATGTACTCCGACGTTTCAATTACCTCATCTTCAACTAAGGCGCGCATGACATGATGAAAGCTTGTACCACTTTCTACAGTAAACAGCTGAGGTTGTTCCAATAGAATAGGCTTTTCAACGTATTGTTTAGCCTGTGAAATTATATAAAAAACAGCTGCTGCGCCTATCACTGCTATCAGCACAACAAAAGCCAACAGTTTTTTAATCACGTAGTTAAATTCCCTTGCAGTCGTTGAGTCAATTTTCCTATCGGAAATATAGTCTTAGAGTTAGATGCCACTATGCTGCGAATTGGTGCGACACCTAATATTGAGTTACACATGAAAGCCTCGTCTGCGCTCAGCAAATCTGGAAGTATAAAACGCCCCTCGATGACTTCAATATGACTTACTTTTAGTAACTCAAGCACCTTACGACGCATTACGCCCGCAACGCCAGATAAGGTCAGCTCCGGTGTAAATACTTTATTACCTTTAACCCAAAAAAGGTTGGCCATTGTAGTTTCAATGACATGGTTTTGCACATTTAACGTTATTGCATCTGCAAACTCGGTATCGTCGATTTCAGCCTTGGCGAGAATCTGCTCTAAACGGTTGTTGTGCTTGTGTCCAGCAAGTAAAGGTTGGATCCCGAGACGAGTCTCACAAACGCCCAAATCCACGCCTTTTTCTTGCCAAGAAGAGTAATGAGAAGGAAACGCAAAATTGGAGATAGTCACGATAGGGCCTTCAATCCCATTAGGACTATACCCTCGCCCACCAATACCACGGCTAACGTGAATTTTCACCCCAGCTTGTGCATCAGATAAAGCCGCTTTGCTTGCCCAATCACGCACAACTTGCCAGTCAGGGGAAGAGATCTTCAATACGTCAAGGCAGGACTTCATACGCTCAATGTGTTCTTGCCAGTAAACCAACTCTCCGTTTTGGGTCAGAATGGTGGTAAAACCTCCATCACCGTATTGGAATGAGCGATCACCCAGTTCTACATGCGTTTGTGGAACTCCATTTACCCAAAACATTCGCTTACCTTCAAATTAGCAGACAACAAATAAAACAAAACGGCTCAATGCTAAGCATCGAGCCGTTAGAATACAAGTTTCGCTTATCTAAATAAGGTTAGATAGTGTTACTCAGCGAACTTTTTGAAGATCAAAGAACCGTTTGTACCACCAAAGCCAAACGAGTTACAGATAGCGTATTCCATACCTTCAACTTTGCGCGCAGTGTGCGGCACAAGGTCAATGTCTAGACCTTCTTCTGGATCATCAAGGTTAATCGTTGGTGGAACGATTTGGTCAACCAAAGACATAACCGTGATAATTGCTTCAACAGACCCTGCTGCACCTAATAGGTGACCAGTCATAGACTTAGTTGATGATACAAGTACTTGCTTCGCACCTTCTTCACCAAGAGCACGTTTCACGCCCTTGATTTCTGCAACGTCGCCAGCAGGAGTAGATGTACCGTGAGCATTCACATAACCTACTTGGGTACCTGTGATGTTCGCGTCACGCATTGCCGCTTCCATCGCAAGTGCACCACCAGAGCCATCTTCGCTTGGAGAAGTCATGTGGTAAGCATCACCAGACATACCAAAACCAACCAGTTCTGCGTAAATCTTCGCGCCACGTGCTTTCGCGTGTTCGTACTCTTCAAGCACCATCATGCCAGCACCATCACCTAGAACAAAGCCATCACGGCCTTTATCCCATGGACGAGACGCTTTTTGAGGTTCGTCATTACGAGTAGATAGCGCTTTAGCTGCACCGAAGCCAGCCATGCCAAGAGGCGTAGACGCTTTTTCTGCGCCACCAGCAACCATCGCATCTGCATCGCCGTACGCAATCATTCGTGCAGCATGACCGATGTTATGTAGGCCAGTAGTACATGCTGTAGAAATCGCGATATTTGGACCACGAAGACCACGCATGATAGATAGGTTACCTGCAACCATATTTACGATGGTCGAAGGAACAAAAAATGGGCTAACTTTGCGAGGGCCTTTTTCTACTAATGCAGTGTGACCTGTTTCGATCAGATCTAGACCGCCAATGCCTGAGCCGATAGCAACACCAACTCGAGCCGCATTTTCTTCGGTAATTTGTAAGCCAGAGTTATCAAGAGCTTGAATACCCGCGGCAATGCCGTACTGGATGAAAAGATCCATCTTACGAGCATCTTTTTTAGACATGTACTCTGTGCAATCGAAATCTTTAACAAGACCTGCAAAACGAGTTGAGAAGTTCGTAGCATCAAAGTGCTCGATATTCACGATACCACTTTGACCTTCTAGCAGGGCTTTCCAAGATGATTCTACTGTGTTGCCTACCGGTGACAACATACCCATGCCAGTGACAACTACACGACGCTTGGACACGATATAATTCTCCGGGAATTGAATATTTCTATGAGAGGATAGAAGAAGTTAGAAAGAACACAGGCGGTCTAGGAGACCGCCTGGGAGAGCTAATTACTGAGCGCTGTTTACGTAGTCGATTGCAGCTTGAACAGTAGTGATCTTCTCAGCTTCTTCGTCAGGAATCTCAGTGTCGAATTCCTCTTCTAGAGCCATAACTAGTTCTACAGTGTCTAGAGAATCAGCACCTAGATCGTCAACGAAAGAAGCTTCGTTTTTAACTTCTGCTTCGTCTACACCTAGCTGTTCAACAATGATTTTCTTTACGCGTTCTTCGATGTTGCTCATTTTTCTTTTCCTTTACAGATTTCGCCTAATGCGATGATTCCGTAGTTTATTCGAACTATTGAAAGTTGCAAGGGGGTCCTTGCTGGTCAAACCACAAAATTAGCGAATTTAACCGAATTTCAATACATTTTTGACTTAAATCATGCACAAATCTTGCGCATAAGCATGACAAGTTCATGACAGTTAACTGCAACTATAGGCTATTTTTCACAATGTAAAATAGCTTATTTTGCACAAACTGTCTCATTAAACCATGTACATGCCACCATTTACATGCAAAGTTTCACCAGTAATGTACGCTGCTTCAGGCGAAGCAAGGAAAACTACTGCTGATGCAATTTCACGTGGGTCACCTAAACGACCAGCTGGCACGTTCGACAACGTTGCCGCACGTTGCTCATCATTTAGTGCCTTCGTCATGTCAGTTTCGATGAAACCAGGGGCAACAGTGTTCACTGTTACACCACGAGACGCAACTTCACGAGCCATTGATTTAGTAAAACCAATCACGCCCGCTTTCGCTGCTGCGTAGTTAGTTTGACCTGCGTTACCCATGGTACCAACAACAGAGCCTACGTTGATGATACGACCCGCACGTTTTTTCATCATGCCGCGTAAAACCGCTTTAGACATACGGTAGATAGGCGTTAGGTTGGTATCGATGATGTCGTTCCACTCATCATCTTTCATACGCATCAATAGGTTATCACGAGTAATACCAGCGTTATTCACCAGAATATCGATCACACCAAATTCTTCGTTGATCGTTTTTAGTGTCGCTTCGATAGACTCGACATCAGTCACGTTAAGAGCTAGGCCTTTACCGTTATCACCAAGATACTCGCTGATAGCTGCAGCGCCACTTTCAGAAGTAGCCGTACCGATAACCGTCGCACCGCGCTCTACAAGAAGTTCCGCGATCGCGCGGCCAATACCACGGCTTGCGCCTGTAACTAGCGCGATCTTACCTTCTAGATTCATCATGTTGTGTTTCCTTTTCTTATCGCAAGTTTTATCGCTTGATGGATTACTTCGCCGCGTCTAGCGACGCAACATCATTCACTGCTGCTGCAGTTAGCGTTTTCACGATACGTTTTGTTAGACCTGTTAAAACCTTACCAGGACCAAGCTCAAGAAGCTGTTCTACCCCTTGCTCGTGCATAAGCTCGACTGTTTCAGTCCAGCGAACTGGGCTATGTAGCTGACGAACAAGCGCATCTTTGATTTTTGCAGGATCTGTCTCAGCGACCACATCAACGTTGTTGATAACTGGAAGCTGTGGTGAGTTAAATTCGATAGACTCAAGAGCTACTGCAAGTTTTTCCGCTGCTGGCTTCATAAGCGCACAGTGTGATGGAACTGAAACAGGAAGAGGAAGCGCACGTTTCGCACCAGCTTCTTTACATAGCGCTCCCGCACGCTCTACTGCGTCTTTGCTACCCGCGATAACTACCTGACCAGGCGAGTTAAAGTTTACTGGAGAGACCACTTCACCTTGCGCTGCGTCTTCACACGCTTTTGCAATCGCATCATCAGCCAAACCGATAATCGCGTACATAGCGCCAGTACCTGCTGGTACCGCCTCTTGCATTAGCTTACCGCGTAATTCAACCAGCTTGATTGCTTCTTTAAAGTCAATCACACCCGCACATACAAGTGCTGAGTACTCACCTAGGCTGTGACCGGCTAGGTTTGCTGGTTGCTCTAAACCGAGCTCCTGCCATACACGCCAGATTGCAACAGATGAAGCTAGCAAAGCTGGTTGAGTGCGGAAAGTCTCGTTTAAATCTTCTGCAGGTCCATTTTGAACAAGCGCCCATAGATCGTAACCTAGTGCGTCAGATGCTTCTGCAAATGTTTGTTTTACTACGTCATATTGTTCGCCTAGTTCTGCAAGCATACCTACAGCTTGAGAACCTTGACCTGGAAATACGATAGCAAACTTGCTCATGTTGTTTTCCTTTAAGCAAAGTAAAAAGAAATAAGATGCAACAAGTGCACCTTAAATTTTGAATTCTCGTGAAACTTAGAACTTCACCAGAGCAGAGCCCCAAGTGAAACCGCCACCAAACGCCTCTAGCAATAAAGTCTGCCCACGTTTAATGCGACCATCGCGCACAGCTTCATCCAGCGCAGACGGTACTGTCGCCGCAGAAGTGTTCCCGTGTCGGTCTAATGTCACTACGACTTGGTCTAAAGACATTGAAAGCTTTTTCGCTGTTGCCGAAATAATTCGATAGTTCGCTTGATGCGGTACTAGCCAGTCTAGTTCAGACTTATGCATGTTGTTGGCTTCAAGCGTATCTTTAACGAGTTTAGACAGTTGAGTTACCGCAACTTTGAATACTTCGTTACCTGCCATATGAAGCCATTTGTCAGCATCTTGACCACGCTCAGGTACAGGTAGGCTTAGTAGCTCACCGAATTGACCATCCGAGTATATGTGGGTAGAAATAATACCTGGCTCTTGGCTAGCGCCTACGACAACGGCTCCAGCACCATCACCAAATAGGATAATGGTTGAACGGTCTGTCGGATCACACGTTTTAGACAAAGCATCTGAACCAATAACAAGTACGTTTTTACACATACCCGATTTAATATGTTGGTCTGCAACAGATAATGCGTACACAAAACCAGAACAAGCAGCGGCTAAGTCAAAAGCTGGACAACCTTTAATGCCAAGCTTTGCCTGCACCTGACACGCAGATGAAGGGAAAGTATGGCTACTGCTCGTTGTGGCTACGATAATCAGGTCGATATCGTTTTTATCAATACCCGCCATATCGATAGCGTTTTCAGCTGCGTAGAATGCCATGTCCGCTACAGTCTCATTTTCTGCAGCAATTCGACGCTCTTTAATACCCGTGCGAGCAACGATCCACTCATCACTTGTATCTACCATTTTCTCTAGATCTGCGTTTGTACGCACCTGAGATGGCAGGTAGCTGCCAGTACCTAAAATTTTGCTATACATGAAGACTAATAATGCCTCTCGAGTAAAACCGCTTCCAAACGATCGCTAATACGGCTTGGTACTTGTCGTTTGACCTCGTGTACTGCCTCGCCAAGTGCATTGACAATCGCAGATACATCCGCACTTCCATGGCTTTTTATGACAATGCCGCGCAATCCTAGCAAACTTGCGCCGTTATACTGGTCGGGGTTCAGTGTTTTTAGTTCATTAAATAGCCGAGAAAACAACTTTCTAGCAATCCAACCCTTTATCGTTGACGCCATCATACTGGTTTTAATTTTTTCGATAAAAAGTTGAGCTGTTCCCTCACTGGCTTTTAAGCATACGTTGCCGACAAACCCATCACATACAATGACGTCTGCAACATCATGCAAAATTTGATTACCTTCAATATAACCAACAAAGTTAATCGCGTCGGTCTGAGAAAGCATTTCTGCGCAACGTTTGACTAAATCGTTGCCTTTAATCTCTTCTGCGCCAATATTGAGTACAGCAACGCGAGGAGGACAACCTAAGTGTTCTTCTGCTAATGCACTGCCCATTACAGCAAATTGGAACAAACTATCAGCATCGCACGATACATTCGCACCTAGATCTAGCATCCAAGTACGCTTTCCAGTAATCGTCGGTAAAGCTGAGACTAAAGCAGGACGTTCAATACCAGGAAGTAACTTAAGAATGAAACGCGATAGTGCCATTAATGCACCGGTGTTGCCACCACTAACACAAGCATCCGCCTTCTGCTCAGAAACCAAATCGATAGCCATACGCATGGAACTATTTTGGCTATTACGTAGTGCCAATGAAGGTTTTTCTGAGTTCGAGATAACTTTCTCACTATGAAGAATAGTCAAGCGGGAACTGGTCGAGGTACCGAGTTGAGATAATTGAGACGTGATCAGAGATTGATCACCTATAAGAATCACTTTTAGCTCTGGGAAATGAGACAGTGCCTGCACGGCGGCAGGCACTGTTACGCGTGGACCGAAATCCCCGCCCATTGCATCAAGTGCAACGGTAATACTTTGCAAAGGTTCAACCTTACTTGTTGATAACCTTTTGACCACGGTAGTAACCTTCAGCAGTTACGTTGTGGCGTAGGTGAGTTTCACCAGAAGTCGCGTCTACAGATAGAGCAGCTGTAGTTAGCGCATCGTGTGAACGACGCATACCGCGCTTAGAACGAGTTTTACGGTTTTTCTGTACGGCCATTGACCCTACTCCTATACTATTGGGTTAAAAACCTGAAGAAGAATCGGTTACCACACCTATTACTTTTTCAGACTTTTCAAAACGTCGAATGGATTCGGTTTTTCTTCCTCAATTTCTTCAGGAATCTCACCAAAAACCATGTTATTTGAATCAACGCTACAATCCGCTTCATCGTGCATCGCAATTTGAGGTAATGCTAAGATGAACTCGTCTTCAACCAGTTGTATAAGGTCTAATTCACCATATTCATTTAGATCTACCAAATCATAAATTTCTGGTGCTTCCTGTTCTGTTTTCTCACCGTAGTAAGGAGTAGAAAGGAATTCAACTTCGCACTCATGTGCGAATACCTCATTACAACGCTGACACTCTAAATCGACTTCGATGTTAGCTTTACCAGAGATAACAACGAGTCGCTGTTCATCCATCCCAAATGACAATGAGACTTCTGCGTCGCGTTTTACGCCTTCAGTTGTTTCCGCTAAGCGCTTGAAAAGACTAGCTTGGATGATGCCATCGTAATCCAATCGTTTCTGTGCAGCTTTTGCTGGGTCAACCGTTCGCGGTATTTTTACCTTTTGCATAGGGCGCGAATATTATCTTCCAAATCAAAATTAGTCAAAGAAAAAGGCAAAAAAGTTGTACTTTTTTACGCTTAACATACAGAGCATTAGCCAGAATCATTTTTGATCGATTATCCTATCGGAAATGCTCCCACGAATTGTAATTCAAAATGAAAAATTACCAACTGGTTTTAGCCTCAACCTCCCCTTTTCGTAAACAACTGCTTGAAAAGCTTTCACTACCGTTCATTTGTTTATCACCTGATTGCGATGAAACACCGTTTGACCAGGAAACGCCTCTTGAACTGGTGCAAAGATTGGCCCAAGAGAAAGCAACATCTTGCCAGACGGATAAAGCAAGTTTAGTTATCGGCAGTGACCAGGTTTGTGTCATTAATGGTGAAATCGTTGGCAAACCTTTAAATAGAGACAACGCAATAAATCAACTTTTGTCTCAAAGTGGAAAAGTCATCACTTTCTATACCGGTCTTGCGGTACATAACACTGTCACAAACCATACAGAAGTCGGCTTTGATTCTTTCGAAGTACACTTTAGAGATTTGACGCTTGAACAAATCGAGCGCTACGTCGACAGGGAAGAACCTTTTTACTGCGCAGGCAGCTTTAAAAGCGAAGGAATGGGAATTTGTTTGTTTAACAAATTAGTGGGGAAAGACCCGAACACACTTGTCGGACTACCATTGATTGATTTGATTGATATGTTGCATGTTCAAGGACTCGATGTCCTTTGATCAAAATATGATAAAAGGGAGCCACAGGCTCCCTTCTTGCATCCGCGAGGAAAACATGGTTACGCGTTTCTTAAACCCGCCAACACTTTTTCTAGCTTCGGTTCCATCGGTGCGTTGATTTCCATCCACTCATCATTTGATGGGTGTTGGAATTTGATGTTTGCCGCGTGTAGGAACAAACGATCTAAACCAACTTGACCTGTGTAAGCATCAAAGCGGCGGTCACCGTAGCGATCATCCCAAGCGATTGGGTGGCCCTTGTATTGTGTATGAACTCGGATTTGGTGAGTTCGACCAGTAATCGGACTCGCTTGAATCAATGTTGCTTGTTCAAACTTTTCCAAAATCTTAAAACGCGTTTCAGACGGCTTACCGTTAGGGTTAACACGAACAATACTGTTCACTTCGTTTTTAAGCAGTGGCGCGTTCACAACCTTACAACTGCTTTTCCATTGTCCCATGACAAGAGCTAAGTAAAACTTCTTCACTGTCTTTTCACGAAACTGGGCTTGCAAGTGACGAAGTGCAGAACGCTTCTTAGCAACCAGCAAGATACCTGAAGTATCACGGTCAATACGATGCACAAGTTCAAGAAAGCGAGCTTGAGGACGCAGAGCTCTAAGCGCTTCAATAGCGCCAAACTTTAAGCCACTGCCACCATGCACAGCGGTGCCAGATGGTTTGTTTAGAATTAACATATGATCATCTTCGAAGATGATCATATCTTCCAACTCTGCGACTTTGTTTAGTTTCGTACTTGGCGCGACATCGTCATCTTTTTTCTCGACTGTCACCGGTGGAATACGAACGAGATCGCCTGCTTTTAACTTGTACTCTGCTTTTATACGCTTTTTATTTACACGTACTTCACCCTTACGCACGATTCGGTAAATCATGCTTTTAGGGATGTCTTTTAATTGGTTGCGCAAAAAATTATCAATGCGCTGACCCGCCATATCTTCGTCAATGTCGACGAACTGGACTTTTGTTCTTATTTCGTTCATGGGCCGTATTGTAAACTCAATTTCGTGCGACTTCACATTATTCTTGTCGTAAAAGAAACGCTTGGTGGCACATACTGGTCTAAATTTCGCCAAGATTTTGTTTAAATTATTAAAACTCTCAATCAAGTTCTCAATTTGTTTTCTGTCTTGAACAGTTTGCACATCTCAATTGCTTATGAAACAGCCAGTTATAAATTAGAAATTTTGAGTTTAGCGGCAAATTTTCTATCGTTTGCGTGAAAGCAGATTGCTGATAGCCACGCGCACTGCTATAGTTCACAGCTGCTAAGGAAGGTTTGGTTACATTTTATTCATTACCAATCATTTATCCTCAAGCAATGTGAGTAGATCGTTGAAGGTCGAGTGCAGCATTGGCGTGAGACACATCGAATTCAACACTCTTGCCACCCTACTCCTCGCATATTCACGTTGAGTACCTACCGCCCAAATAGCGGGTCACAAGTCTACGTTTCCAACAGAAACCACAAGAGGCTTGTGATGACTGAAGTGCCCGAGAGCATCCCCTTCCAGCCGGGAGGCTGCAAAATACAAGCCATGGGATCAGGCACCGTGAAAGAGCGAAAAAACAGTGGCAAGTCGACAAGAAAGATATAAAAGAAAAGACAACGAGAATTTTCAATGAAAAGAATGTTAATTAACGCAACTCAAAAAGAAGAGTTGCGTGTCGCTCTGGTTGATGGCCAGCGACTTTTCGATCTTGATATCGAGAGTCCAGGTCATGAATCTAAAAAAGCGAATATCTACAAAGGACGTATCACACGTATCGAACCAAGCTTAGAAGCCGCATTTGTTGATTACGGCGCCGAGCGTCACGGTTTCCTCCCTCTCAAAGAAATTGCCCGCGAATATTTCCCTGAAGGTTACACCTACCAAGGTCGTCCAAGCATCAAAGAAGTGCTAACGGAAGGCCAAGAAGTTATCGTTCAAGTGGAAAAAGAAGAACGTGGAAGCAAGGGCGCAGCTCTTACTACTTTCATTTCTCTTGCTGGTAGTTACCTTGTTCTTATGCCTAACAACCCTCGTGCTGGCGGTATTTCTCGCCGAATCGAAGGTGACGAGCGTACTCAACTAAAAGCCGCATTAAGTACTTTGGAACTGCCTCAGGGCATGGGCCTAATCGTACGTACTGCTGGCGTTGGCAAGAGTGCTGAAGAACTTGAGTGGGATTTGAATGTACTACTTAACCACTGGGGTGCAATCAAAGGTGCAGCGGACTCTAACCCTGCTCCATTCTTAATCCACCAAGAAAGTAACGTTATCGTTCGTGCAATCCGTGACTATTTACGTCGTGATATTGGCGAAATCTTAATTGACAGCAACACCATCTACGAACGTGCAAAAGAGCACATTCAATTGGTGCGCCCTGATTTCCTTAACCGCGTTAAGAAATATGAAGGCGAAGTTCCACTATTCAGCCACTACCAAATCGAAAGCCAAATTGAATCAGCTTTCCAACGTGAAGTGCGTCTGCCATCTGGTGGTTCTATTGTTATTGACCCAACCGAAGCACTAACGTCTATCGATATCAACTCTGCTCGTGCAACCAAGGGCGGCGATATTGAAGAAACAGCTCTAAACACGAACCTAGAAGCAGCCGACGAAATTGCTCGCCAGTTACGTCTACGTGACTTGGGTGGCTTAGTGGTTATCGACTTTATCGATATGACACCTGTTCGCCACCAACGAGAAGTAGAAAACCGTCTACGTGAAGCCGTTCGTCTTGATCGCGCTCGTGTACAAATTGGTCGTATTTCTCGCTTTGGTTTGTTGGAGATGTCACGTCAACGTTTAAGCCCTTCTCTAGCAGAAGCAAGCCACCACATCTGTCCTCGCTGTAGCGGTACTGGAGTCGTTCGCGACAACGAATCTCTAGCACTTTCTGTGCTTCGTTTAATCGAAGAGGAAGCACTGAAAGACAATACAGCGCAAGTTCTCGCAGTTGTACCTGTGCCAATCGCTTCTTACTTGTTGAACGAAAAACGTCGTTCAGTTAACCATATCGAACGCATTCAAGAAGTGAAGATTACGGTTGTTCCAAACTCTGACATGGAAACGCCGCACTTCGAAGTTATCCGTGTTCGTGAAGGTGAAGAGTTCGATCTGATTTCTTACCTACTTCCTAAAAAACTGGAAGCAATGAAAGAAGCGGAAGGTAAAGAGCCAGCTGAAGTTGACGTAAAACCTAAACGAATCGAAGAGCCTGTTCTTAAAGGCTTTGCGGCTCCTTCTCAAACGGCACCTGCACCAGCAGCTAAACCTGCCCCTGAGGCGAAGAAGAAAGAACAGAAAGTTGAACAAGAAGAAAAACCTGGACTGTTCAGCCGTTTGTTTAAAGCACTTGGTAGTTTCCTATTCGGCGGTTCTGAAGAAGTAAAAGAAGAACCGAAACCTCAGGAAGAGAAAAAGCCAAATCGCGATAATCGACGCAACAAACGTGATCGCAATGATCGTCGTCGCAATAACAACCAACGCGATAATCGTGAGAACCGCGACAATCGTGATAACCGTGATAACCGACGTCGTCGTAAGCCTCGTGATGAGCAAGCGAATGAGCAAAACGAAGCTCAACAACAAACCAATAAACAGCAAAACCGCAACCAAAAGCGTAAGCCTAAAGCTCAACAAGCAGACAAAGCCCAAGAGCAAAAAGCAAATGCAAAAGTAGCGGAAAAAGGCCTGCAGCTAGCAGCGGAAGCTCGAACTGAAACAAAACCAGAAGAGAGCAAACCAAAGCAACAAAACGCGAAAGCAGAAAAAGTGAAGGAGCGTCGCCAACGTCGCAAACTGAACAAGTCTGTACGCGTTAAAGACCAAGAAGCGGTTGAGAAGAAAGCTGAAGAAACGGCGGTTAAGACTCAAGAAACGGTTGAAACCAAAGTTGAGAAGCCAACAGAAGCAGCGGTAGAAGCACAACAAGACAACAAGCAAGCAGAGTCTAAGCAACGTCGTAACCGTCGTTCGCCACGTCACCTGCGTGCAAGTGGCCAGCGCCGTCGCCGTGGTCGCGATCGCCGTCCTAACCCGTTCCGCCTGCGTAAAGGTGGTGTAGCTTCTCCTGAGATGGCTATGGGTAAAGTAATGCCACGCTACATTCCGAAACCAGCACCTAAGAAAGAAGAGCAAGTTAAGGAAGATGCAGTAGCCGCAGTACCTACAATGCAAGGTGGTGTAGCTTCTCCTGAGATGGCTATGGGTAAAGTGATTATTCGCCGCGAGCAACCTGTTGTAACAGAAGCGCCAGTAGTTGAATCAAAGGTTCAAGAAACAGTTGAAGCGAGAGTGGAAGCTCCAGTAGCACCTGTTGTGGAAGCAGTAATCGCAGAAAAAGCTGAATCGGCAGTAGTAGAAACAGCTTCGGTAGAGCCTATCGTTGAAACTCCTGCAACTGAACATGCTGAACTGGTTGATGCCATTGTAGAAACGGCACCAGCTGAAGAGCCTGTGGTTGAAGCAGCAAAAGAGATTACAGCCGAAGCGCCAGTAGCTAAACCAGAGCCTCAAGTCGAAGCCATCAAAGTTGCAGCTAAGCTAAACGCTAGCGCACCGATGACGAAAGCACCTGGCCCTCAAGAGCTACGCGAAATCACTGTTGCAGCAGCACCGTTCAAAACCGAACGTTACCAAGCTAAAGGTGCGGGTAGCCAAGTGGCTAAAAACCGCGCATCAGCAGAGATGACAAAGCCTAACTTTAACTAGGCTAAATCATTACGTTCAACTGCTTAACGGCATAAATAAATTAAAGGCTACCATCTGGTAGCCTTTTTTATCTTCATATTTGCCCAATAAATTGTTCATATAAATACCAATTCGTGATCACATTTGTACGCCATTATTCGTATCATTCTTGAACTTAATCACACTTTTCGGTAGCATGCGCCGACTCAAGTTTTCGACACCATTCTGATGCTGCTCTTTTAATACTACGGTTTACACTGCAATGTTTGATTAGAAATCAACCACTCAGTGGCTTGTGCAAATACGAATATGTGTCGGGTTTAACTCATTGCAAAGAGAACTTAAAAACAAACATGTTCGAATTTCCCCAATTTTCTAAGCACTCCGTAAAAAATGATGTGCTATCAGGCTTAACCGTTGCGCTAGCATTGGTTCCTGAAGCTGTCGCATTTGCGTTCGTCGCAGGCGTAGATCCGATGGTCGGTCTTTACGCTGCATTCATCGTTGGTCTTATTACTTCCATTTTCGGTGGTCGTCCCGGCATGATCTCTGGTGCAACAGGTGCCATGGCAGTCGTAATGGTTTCGCTTGTCGCGACTCACGGTGTCCAGTACCTATTCGCAGCCATCATGCTCGCTGGTATACTTCAAATTGCCGCTGGTATGTTTAAATTGGGTAAGTTCATCCGTATCGTGCCTCACCCTGTGATGATTGGTTTTGTGAACGGTCTGGCTATTGTTATCTTCCTAGCTCAGTTGGGTCAGTTTAAAGCGCCAGATATCAACGGCATGCTTACTTGGCTACCACAAGACCAAATGCTACTAATGCTTGGTTTGGTTGCGCTAACTATGGCAATCATTCACTTTCTACCAAAAATCACAACGGCTGTACCCTCTTCACTTGTTGCAATCGTAACGGTGACTGCTTTAGTGGTTGGTTTGGATCTGGAAACTCGCACTGTTGTTGACTTCTTGCGTACAATGTCTGGTGATGAAGCGGCAACACTCGCAGGTTCACTGCCGACCTTCTCTATTCCGGCGGTGCCATTTACCCTAGAAACTCTACAAATCATTCTTCCATACGCGATCATTCTAGCGGCCATTGGTCTAATTGAATCTCTGCTAACGCTGACAGTTTTAGATGAGATGACGAACACTCGTGGTCAATCTAACCGCGAATGTATCGGTCAAGGTATGGCAAACATGACTTGTTCTGTGTTTGGTGCTATGGGTGGTTGTGCAATGATTGGTCAGTCGATGATCAACGTAAACTCAGGTGGTCGCGGTCGTCTATCTGGTATCGTTGCTGCTATCGCTCTATTGATGTTTATCTTATTCGCTTCTTCGTTAATTGAAATGATCCCACTCGCTGCTCTGGTTGGTGTGATGTTCATGGTTGTCATTGGTACATTCGAATGGGCAACATTTAAACTAGCGCGTCGCGTACCGAAGCAAGACTTCTTCGTTATTGTTCTTGTGACCGTTGTTACTGTTCTTACTGACCTAGCCGTTGCCGTAGCGGTTGGTGTTATTGTTTCTGCATTAATGTTTGCATGGCAACACGCTAAGCATATCTATGCCGACACGTGCTTAAACGAGGAAGGTTCAAAAGAGTACAAGATTCACGGTCCTATTTTCTTTGGTTCTGCCGCTAACTTCTTGGAGTTGTTTAACGCGCCTGAAGATCCAAAAGATGTGATTGTCGATTTTGCAGACTCTCGCGTGACGGATCACTCCGCAATTGAAGCGATTGAAACACTAGCAGAGCGTTACAACTCTCAAGGTAAAACACTACACCTTCGCCACCTAAGTCCAGATTGCCGCAAGCTTTTAGATAAAGCGGGCAGCTTGGTTGAAATCAATGTGAAGGAAGACCCAAGCTACAAAGTGGCAACCGACATTTTAGCGGGTTAATACAAATAAAAAGGGATGGGCTCAGCTCATCCCTTTTCCTATTGTCTTTAAGCCCGGCGATTATAGCTTCTTCAAAATCTCCTCTGATGCCTCTTCGATTAAATCAAGCACCAGTTCAAAGCCGTCTTTTCCACCGTAATATGGGTCTGGGACTTCATCGTAATCTGACCCAGAATGACTTAAAAATAACGATACTTTGTGTCGATACTTCAACGGACAAATATCCAATAAATCGGCTAAATTTGCTTTATCTGCGGCTAATATCAGGTCAAACTTTTCAAAGTCATCAATGGTAACTTGACGCGCACGCATTCCTTTAAAAGAGTAACCTCGCTGCTTTCCTGCGGCCATTGCCCTTGAATCCGGTGGGTTTCCTGCGTGGTAGCCAATCGTACCTGCCGAATCAACCTCCACGGCAATACCCAACTCTTGAGCTTTCGCTCTTAACACTGCTTCTCCGGTTGGTGACCGACAAATGTTTCCCATACAAACAACAAGTATTTTCTTCATTTTATTCCCTGAATTATCGGTGGTTTTTCTTCACGATATGTTGGTCTATCATAGCGAGATAAATCAATGAACCCAAATTAGCTTGGGCACAGCACAAAAAGGAATTGAGGAAGTATTATGTCTATCGAAGAAAATAAAGAAGCACGCCATAAGGCTCGCCAACAAAAAGTCAAAGAACAGGTAGACGCAAAAATTGCTGCTGCTCAAGAGGAAAAAGGTCTGCTACTGATCATTACCGGAAATGGTAAAGGTAAATCGACATCAGGGTTCGGTACGATAGCACGCGCAGTAGGTCATGGTTTGAATTGTGCTGTCGCGCAGTTTATTAAAGGTACTTGGGATAATGGTGAGCGCAACCTACTTGAGAAACTCGGCGTTGAATTCCAAGTAATGGCGACCGGCTTTACATGGGAAACTCAAAACAAAGCCGCTGATACCGAAGCAGCGCAAGGCGTATGGCAAGAATGTAAGCGCATGCTCAAAGATGAATCTATCGATGTGGTTCTTTTTGACGAGCTGACGTACATGGTGAGCTACGGCTACATTGATTTAGACGAGGTCGTTGAAGCGCTGAACAACCGCCCTAAAATGCAGTCGGTTGTCATTACTGGTCGTGGCGCTCATCGCACTCTGATTGAAATGGCTGATACCGTTTCTGAAGTGAAGAATGTAAAGCATGCATTTGAGTCAGGCGTCAAAGCGCTGAAAGGTGTCGACTGGTAAAGCTCACCAGCAGAATTAAAAAAGGGTTGGCTAATGCCAACCCTTTTTGCTTTGGCTCGAATCTAATTGAATAGATTCTTTATCAAACCATCGACTGCTTCTTTGGTTTTTTCGTCTTTGATCTTGTCCGTTAGCTTCTCTACGCCACGATCGATTTCTTTCTGAGCTTTCTGCTTCAGAACATCATCAAATACGAGCTTGAATTTAGGATCCGCCCACTTACCAGACACATTGATTGGAATCGTGATATCTTTCAGCTCATCTATATCTTTGCCGCCTTGGCCTTCTAGGCTACCTACGACTGATGTGCTGATAGTAAAGTTAACAGTTTCATTGATGTAGTTTGCGGTGCCTTTACCACGAACACGGAGCAATGGAGACTGAGCTTGCATATTATCCGTTGATACGACACCTTTATTGAGCTTCAATGTCGCCGTCATCGCACTAAAATCTGTTTTCTTAACTTCATTGGTGCCTTCGACTTTTTGCCCTTTAAATTTCGCGTAGTTTTCACGAATCAATTGAGCAACGTTGATGCCATTTACCGCACCGTCAGCAAAATTGATAACAACCGTACCAGAAAGATTCTTCTTGATACCGGTAGGCGTTAGACTCTTACCGGTAACATTCACATCAATGTTACCCGTCCCTTCAAGCTTGTCGTTATCAGCGACATCAATAAGTAACGGTTTAACTTTCACGCCTTTGATTGACTTTTTCACACTGTAAGTCGCTGGTGACTTGCGTGCATCTAACTTCGCTGTCGCTGAGATTGTGCCTTGGTACAGCTTCGAACTAAATGAAGTAAGCTCAAATACGCCACGATTTACAGTGAAGCTCGTTTTTACCGCTTCCATCTTCGCATTTGCCGCTTTGAATTTGTCGATGGTAATGTCACCCTTTACATCTAACGTTTTCAACGCAGACAAATCAGGCTCAACCTCAGACCCAGCTGGAGCACTCTCGCCACCAGAAGCAGGCTTATTACCTTCGGAATCATCTAATCCTAAGAATTCATCAAGATCGATATTTGGGCTGTGGAGAGCAAATCGTACTTTAGGAATATCGCCAAGTGTCACATCTGCCTTACCATCTAAGGCGATAGCATTCGCTGTTAACTTCTCTAGGACAAAACTCAGGTGGTTTTTCGTTAGGTCGAAAGACAGATCAGACACCATGTCGACTTTCATCGGTGACTGAGGTAAAGCATCCCCCTCAACAGTCGATTTAAGAGTTAACTTATCCAACTGCACTTTGCTGATAGCCTTGTCCACGCTAAGTTGACCAGCACCCTGCATATCTAACTTCATACCACCAGCGTCGCCTTTCATGGCATAAGTCAGGTTATTTACTTTATCGAATTCAAAAGTATCTAAACCGATCGTTGCCGATTCAATCTTATTGGCAGGGTCAGAGTATGTCGCATCAAAGTTGATGTTCTTTAGCGCGTAGTTTGCCAAACCTTTTTCTAGCTTAAAGTCGGCCTGACCTTTCGCTGTGAACTTTTGGTCATTCATTTCGCCCTTCACGCCAAAATCAGCCGTTGTCCAGTTGTCAAAAGCGAATTCGGAAAGGTTTAATGAGATATCATAAAGTTTGGTGTAACTACCGGCTTGCTTATCCTGCATTTCTAATGAGCCATTAGAAACCGTAACACCAGCAAGATTAATGCTCCAATCAGAGCCAGAAGGCTGCGTTTCACCATTTTGCGTAGGCGCAGTATCGCTCGCTTGCTCTGCTTGTTGTGTTTGGGCTTTCGTCAATGCATCAATATTCTTGCTGCCATCTTTCTTGGTTTCGATATAGAACTCAGCCCCATCAAGCGTGACGTTTCCAATTTCAAGCTGTTGACTAAAAAGTGGCATGACAGAGATATCTACACCAACGGTATCAACTTTGAATAAATTGGGTTTACTAAAGCCTTGTGGGTTTCGCAATTCTGTATGTCCCAACTCAAAGCCGATCGATGGGAAAAATTGCCAACTGATATCTCCTTCAATCACTAGTTCTAAACCGGTTTGCTTTTGCGCTTGCTCAACAATAAGGGGCTTAAACTGGTTAGGATTGACGAAGATGGTTAACGCTAAAATTGCGACCAAAATGACCACAATCGGTATTGCTAGAATTAAGAGCAGTTTCTTCATTTGTTTTTCCTTGCTCGAGTGTTTTTACAATTATAAGCGCAGACTCCATTTACCGCTGACAGTTCCACAAAAGCGTGAAAAATGTCTGGTTTTAACCTGCAACTGACTAATTTAAAAACAAAAAAAGAAGTGGCACTTAAGGTGCCACTTCTTCTCTTAAAAATAAAGCGATATAGCCGTCTAAAGGCTTAAGCTTTCAAAAGTCTTGCAATGTGAGCTTTTAATACATCGATTGCGATACGGTTTTTGCCACCTCGAGGAACAATAATGTCCGCATATTGCTTAGAAGGTTCGATAAACTGCATGAACATCGGACGTACTGTTTGTTGGTACTGCTTGAGAACAGATTCCATAGTTCGGCCTCGTTCTTCCACGTCACGCTTAACACGACGAAGCAAACAAATATCTAACGGTGTATCCATAAATACTGTCGCGTGCATCAAATCACGAAGACGAGGGTCAGTAAGAAGAAGGATGCCCTCTAGAATGATCACCTTTTTAGGCGTCATTGTAGTCGTGTTACTTGTTCTTGTGTGTTCAGTGTAGCTGTACTCAGGTACTTCTACTGCTTCACCACGTACCAATTTTTCAAGGTGCTCACACAGTAGGTCGTGGTCCAACGCACTCGGGTGATCGTAGTTCGTCTTTACTCGCTCTTCCATGCTTAGGTGGCTTTGGTCGTTGTAGTAGCAATCTTCCGTGATGACACCGATTTGATGATCGCCTACTTTCGCGCGAAGCTCATTATAAATAGTGCTCGCGATCAGACTTTTTCCAGAAGCAGAAGCGCCAGCAATACCTACGATGACGCATTGATTATTATCAGACATTAGTTTGCACCCGATGATGATTTCTAGTCACATAAAAAGATAAACTGCCTGATTATAGGGAGTTCACCCCATAGTTACTAGCTGGAATTAGGGTTTAGTCATAAGTTTCTGCCTGCTCAGAGGATTAACCTCCGAGCAAACGTTAAAATGTGCAATTATCAACCAACAGGCATAGTAAACTTAGTTCACCATTGTAAAGCTAATCACATCTGGTTTTGCTTTGCCTTGCCAAAACATAGTGCTACATACGCGATCGGCAAGCTGCTTGTAATACCCTGCATGCTCACTTTCTGGGCGCCTTGCTACTGTTGGCACGCCAGCGTCAATATCTTCTCGCATAGAAATATGAAGCGGAATTTGTCCTAGCAGTGCTAAGCCAAACTCTTGCGACATTTTTTCTGCACCACCCATGCCAAAAATATGCTCTTTCGCGCCACATTGGCTACAAATGTGATAACTCATGTTTTCCACAACACCAATAACCGGAACATTGACTTTGTTAAACATTGCCGCTCCCTTTCTTGCATCGGCAAGCGCCAAGTCTTGCGGTGTAGTGACTAGCACACTACCTGTTACCGGAATCTGTTGTGACAACGTTAACTGTATATCACCCGTGCCTGGCGGCATATCAATCACCAAATAATCTAAATCGGGCCAGTCTGTTTCCGTTAATAACTGCGACAACGCTTTTGAAGCCATTGGACCGCGCCATATTGCCGCTTCTGATTTGTCCACTAAATAGCCGATAGAGTGAGTATAGATGCCGTGAGCGAAAATGGGCTCCATCCACTTACCATCACGAACTTCTGGTTTTGCATCTTCTTGCCCTAACATCATAGGGACGGAAGGTCCATAGATATCCGCATCCAACAATCCCACTTTCGCCCCAGATTGAGCAATCGCCAACGCTAAGTTAACCGCAGTCGTTGATTTACCGACCCCACCTTTCGCAGAACTAACGGCAATGATGTTCTTTACACCTTTAACCGGATTGGCCACTTGAGTTTCTAATGCTTTAACTCCAAGGCGAATATTGAATGGGAATTCAGCCACTTTACCTGCGGTTTGTTGCTGTTTAATCCAGTCATGCAATATGGTTTGAAGCTCATTACTTGCGAATGGCAACGTTATCTCAACAGAACCTTGTGCCGTAATCGAAATTGCGCCATGAATATCTGCCCAATTTTCCACCAACTGTGGATGCTGGAATTGGTTAAACCAGTGACAAAAATCTTGTTTTGAAGTGAACTGATGCATAAGTCCTCCTTTTAGATGTCATGCTAACACCGTCCTGCCTCAACCAGAACCCCAAAAAAACTAAGGCATTCCGCAGTTTGACACCTTGGAGTTAGTGAGTTCATGGGGTAGTATTATCCATCAAAATTTATTTATACCTATCAAGAAAAGCGAATATTAAGTATGGCAAACGATCCAAGAAACTTTCCGTCAAGGAAAATGCTGGTAACTTGTGCCCTTCCGTACGCTAACGGTTCGATCCACCTTGGTCATATGCTTGAGCATATCCAAGCGGACATTTGGGTTCGTTACCAACGCCTACGCGGCAACACTGTAAACTTCATCTGTGCTGACGATGCTCACGGCACGCCAATCATGCTTAAAGCGCAACAGATGGGTATTACTCCTGAAGAAATGATTGCCGCAGTTAGCGAAGAGCACCAGAAAGACTTCGCTGGATTTGATATCAGCTTTGATAACTACCACAGCACACACTCAGATGAGAACCGTGAGCTAGCGTCACACATTTATCTTGAGCTGAAGAAAAACGGCTTTATCTCTAGCCGCACTATCTCTCAGCTGTTCGACCCAGAAAAAGAGATGTTCCTACCGGACCGTTTCGTAAAAGGTACGTGTCCAAAATGTAAGTCAGAAGACCAGTACGGTGACAACTGTGACAACTGTGGTGAGACTTACAGCCCAACAGAACTGATCAATCCTAAATCTGCGGTTTCTGGTGCGACGCCAGTAATGAAAGATTCTGAGCACTTCTTCTTCGACCTACCTCAGTTTGAAAGCATGCTAAAAGAGTGGACTCGCTCTGGCTCGCTACAAGCTGAAACAGCGAACAAAATGCAAGAATGGTTCGAATCTGGTTTGCAGCAATGGGATATCTCACGTGATGCGCCATACTTTGGCTTCGAAATCCCAGGAGAGAAGAACAAATTCTTCTACGTATGGCTAGACGCACCTATCGGCTACATGGGCTCTTTCAAAAACCTATGTGACAAGCGCGACGACCTAGATTTCGACGAGTACTGGAAGAAAGACAGCTCAGCAGAACTGTACCACTTCATCGGTAAAGACATCGTTTACTTCCACAGCCTATTCTGGCCAGCAATGCTAGAAGGTTCCGGCTTCCGTAAACCAAACAACGTATTCGTACATGGCTACGTAACGGTAAACGGCGCGAAAATGTCGAAGTCTAAAGGTACTTTCGTAAAAGCAAGCACTTACCTAGAGCACCTAGACCCTGAGTGTCTACGTTACTACTACGCTGCGAAGCTAAACAGCCGTATCGACGATCTAGATCTTAACCTTGAAGACTTCACTCAGCGCGTAAACGCTGACGTTGTTAACAAGATCGTTAACCTGGCATCTCGTAACGCAGGTTTCATCGCGAAACGTTTTGAAGGCAAACTATCTGACAACTTTGCAGAGCCTGAACTTTACAACGAATTTGTTGCTGCTGCTGACCGTATTGCTGAGCTGTACGAAACGCGTGAGTTTGGTCGTGCAATCCGTGAAATCACGGCATTGGCAGACAAAGCTAACCAATACGTTGATGAAAAAGCACCGTGGGTTGTAGCAAAAGAAGAAGGCAAAGATCAGGAACTACAAGACATCTGTTCTGTCGGTATCAACCTGTTCCGCGTACTGATGACTTACCTGAAACCAGTAATGCCATCGCTAGCTGCGCGTACTGAAGCGTTCCTAAACCAAGAGCTAACTTGGGAAAACATCGCTGCTCCACTAACAGGCCACGAGATCACTAAGTTCAAAGCACTGTTCAACCGTATCGATCCGAAGAATGTTGAAGCGATGATCGAAGCGTCTAAAGAAGATGCGGCGGCAGAAATGGCGGCGAAAGAGAAAGCAGAAGCGGAAAAGAACAAGGCTAGCCAAACTGAGCTAGACAAAGAGCCAATCGCTGAAGAGATTGAGTTCGACGCTTTTGCAGCAGTAGATATGCGTATCGCTCGTATCATCTCTTGTGAAGAAGTGCCAAAAGCAAACAAACTGCTTAAGTTCCAACTGGACATCGGTGGTGAAACTCGTCAAGTGTTCTCTGGCATCAAGTCAGCGTACAAACCTGAAGAGCTAGAAGGCAAACTAACGGTAATGGTAGCAAACCTAAAACCTCGTAAGATGAAGTTTGGTATGTCAGAAGGCATGATCCTAGCCGCTGGCCCTGGTGGTAGCGACCTATGGATTCTTGAACCGCACGAAGGCGCTCAGCCTGGCATGCGCGTAATGTAAGTCGCATTCCAAATATAACACTATAAAATCCCTGCCAATTTGGCAGGGATTTTTTGATCATATTCACAACTTTGGTGAATCCATGCACCAATAACGACCGTCCCAAAAGAACATTTAATATAACTAATTGTTTTAATTTAATTTTTGTTTGGCATCAAAACTGCAAACCTTCCTTGTTAGGTCCAAACACTAACAAGGAGTGGGTTATGTTTGTTTTGATTTCAACACTATTGTCCATCGCTATTTTAGCCGGAATATATCACTTATCTTCTAAACGAGAGCAGCAACACGCGCGTAAATATCAGCTGTTAACATTATTGCGAGATGTTGTTCATCTGCTGAGACGCCATCGAGCTGCGACACACTACTCACTTCAATTTCAACAAAATAACGAACAAGAATTAGAAGTCCTTCATAACGATCTCACCAACAAACTGCATCTTTTGGTCGAAACCTCACGCTTTGAAAATAAACCCATGTATCGCGTGCTGCAGATCAAAGTAGGAAAACTGCTTGAACAATGGAACGATCACAGTGTTGCAAGGAACCAGATGGAGCATGGTAAGTTAATTCGTCATTGCTTGTTCTTGATGGATGAAGTCACGATTGCTTGGTTAGCGGTAGAACAACGAGATGATCTACATAATGAGTACCACATGAACTGGCAAAACATCATGGATAGCTTAGAAACCCTGACTCAATTGAGAATTAGCATTCAAGACTTGGGAGGGCAAGGGGGGAATGAGCGTTTCAAAAATTACGCATCGGTTATGACACGTAAGCTAAATCAATTAGCAGTTATCGCTCCGCTTAGTATCGTTTCTCCTGCTTCCACACGCTCAATACAGACATTAAATAACTATGTGACAGGAAGTCATGTCGATTTAACAGAAGCAGAGCTTTATGGAGTCACATCAGACTTATCGTTGACCATCTTCAATACTTACGACCACGTCCTTTCAGACATCGTTGAAGCATTGTATCTACCGTTGCCCAAACTCTCTGTAGCAAGATAAGCTCTATACAGTGCCGTGCCAATTGTCACAACAGGAACGTAACTGGTATCTATGGTAAAAACAAAAAAACCGCAGACCTTAGGTTCTGCGGTTTTTCATTCATCTAACTTCTCAGCGCTTAGCTGTCATCTTCTGTGAAGTTCGTTGGTAATTGCTTTTTCATCTCGTTCCAAATTAGCGCGCTTTCCATACCATAGTGACGAATCACAACTGGCAGTTGTTCACGCTGACCACTTTCACAAGTTTCTAGCAACTGATGGTAAAACTTCAGCGCTAGCTCACGAGAGGCTGGGTTTGAGAAGTAATAGCTACCAACGCGATCATAGAGCTTCTTCAAGCCATTAAAAATCAAACCGTAAATCTGATTCCCTGAATGGAATGCTAGGCGTTGGAACAACATGTAGTCGTAAAAGTTGAACGTTTTAGCAATCAAGATTTCTTGACGCTTCGCTTCATCTTTCTCGTTGTCTTCTTTCACGTTCTGTAAGACTTTCTCAGCATAAGGTGAAGAAGCGATGAAATCGTCCCAAGAAGCAGCATTCATTAAAGCTTCACAAGATTCAATTACATTCTTGATCGTGCGCTCAGAGTTCTCTTTATTTGCTTTAAATGCATAACGCATAAAGATAGGGCTGATGTTGGTACGTGCTGCAAGCAAATCTTCTACAATGTTTGTTGCGTTATCTACGTCCAACGTCATCAACGTATCCAAAATATGCAGACCAGAGGTCTCCATAAATTGGTTTACCTTCGTTGGTTTACCGTGTTGGATTGTTAACCAACCATCACGGGCTAGTCGTTGAAGAACCTCTCGTAAAGTCGTTCGAGTAACACCAATTAGCTCAGACAGCTCGCGTTCAGCAGGTAAAATAGAGCCAGGAGGAAAACGGCCGTTCCAAATGCTCTCGATAATATATTTTTCTGCGAATCCCGCAGGGCTTTTCGCCTTTATGACCATTCTACTTTTTATCCAATATTGATTTCTGAGGGTCGATACTACTCATCATACCACTACTTAACGGTTTGAGAAAATTTACGATCAATAATTGAAACGATTCTACAATATAGAGTTAATACTCTATATGTTATGTCAATTTAGGATGGTCTGACGTGCGAGTGAAAGCGGTAAAATCTGATTTTTCGTTTAATTAAACAGCTCACAAATTGCGGAGAAATAAAGACTACTGCGTCACAATTTTATATTCAAAATATGAAAAATTACTTTGTATATCACAGTTAATATTCTTTCTTAATTTGCCTTTTCTCGTCACTGACCGTCATTTAAAATCCAAGAGGATTTTTTTGAGCCTTTCATGATATAGTAACGCCGTTTTGATCGCGTTATTACATTTAAAAAGTCATTTTAGTCGGTAGCATCACGTTTTGTTATTGACTAATAAATGCCTGAGTGTAGAGTTTGCGGTCGAAAGTGAGCGGTGCTTGAGTTCAGGGGAAGTAACTTGGCAAGACTGCAATAAACAAAGGATTGTTGTTTTACTAAGTTATTGTTTTAAAAGACTAGTTAATAAGTCTAACAAACAGATACTTAAGCACTATTGTAGTGTCTATTCATAATTTTGTTATAAAGAGAATTATCATGCCGATATCGCTCGGAAACGCTTTTATCAAGAACTTTCTTGGTAAAGCGCCTGATTGGTACAAAGTTGCCATTATAGCCTTCTTAATAATTAACCCGATTGTATTCTTCCTAATAAACCCATTTGTTGCTGGGTGGTTGCTGGTTGCTGAATTTATTTTCACGCTTGCAATGGCATTAAAATGCTACCCATTACAACCTGGTGGTTTACTTGCTATTGAAGCCATCGCTATCGGCATGACTAGCCCTGCGCAAGTTAAGCACGAGTTGGTGGCAAATATTGAAGTATTACTGCTTCTGGTATTTATGGTTGCGGGCATCTACTTCATGAAGCATTTATTGCTGTTCATTTTTACCAAAATTTTACTTGGCATTCGCTCCAAAACCCTTCTATCACTTGCGTTTTGCTTTGCCGCTGCATTTTTATCTGCGTTTTTGGATGCTTTGACGGTTATCGCCGTTGTTATCAGTGTGGCGATCGGTTTCTACTCTATCTACCACAAAGTGGCGTCAGGCAACCCGATTGGTGACCATGACCACACACAAGATGACACGATCACTGAGCTAACGCGTGATGACTTAGAAAACTACCGCGCCTTTTTACGCTCATTGTTGATGCACGCTGGTGTAGGTACTGCGTTAGGTGGCGTAACCACTATGGTGGGTGAACCTCAGAACTTAATTATTGCAGACCAAGCGGGTTGGTTATTTGGTGAATTCCTAATCCGTATGTCTCCAGTGACGCTACCCGTATTTTTCTGCGGTCTCATCACTTGTGCTCTAGTCGAAAAGCTTAAAGTGTTTGGCTACGGTGCAAAACTTCCTAACAACGTTCGTCAAATCCTCGTTGACTTTGACAATGAAGAGCGCAAAACGCGTACCAATCAAGACGTTGCAAAACTATGGGTTCAAGGGCTTATTGCTGTTTGGTTGATCGTGGCATTAGCCTTGCACCTGGCGGCGGTAGGCTTAATTGGTCTTTCAGTGATCATCTTAGCGACAGCTTTCACTGGCGTCATTGAAGAGCATTCCATGGGTAAAGCGTTTGAAGAGGCTCTGCCTTTCACTGCACTACTTGCGGTATTTTTCTCGATCGTTGCGGTAATCATCGACCAAGAGTTGTTTAAACCAGTTATCGATGCGGTGCTTGCCGTTGAAGATAAAGGCACTCAGTTAGCTCTGTTCTATGTCGCGAATGGCTTACTATCAATGGTGTCGGATAACGTATTCGTCGGTACGGTTTACATCAATGAAGTAAAAACAGCACTCATTGAAGGTCTCATTACTCGCGAGCAGTTCGACTTACTGGCAGTTGCTATCAACACTGGTACTAACCTACCATCTGTTGCTACGCCAAACGGTCAAGCGGCATTCCTATTCCTACTCACCTCGGCTCTCGCTCCATTAATTCGTCTGTCTTACGGTCGAATGGTTATCATGGCGCTGCCTTACACCATCGTTCTTGCGATTGTCGGTCTAATGGGCATTATGTTCTTCCTAGAGCCTGCAACGGCTTCTTTCTACGATGCAGGCTGGATTTTACCTCATAGTGGTGATCTGACTCCCGTAGTCTCCGGCGGTCACTAAAATTTGAGTTGATTAGGAAACTTATCCACGTTAAAAAGCTCTGAGTATTCAGAGCTTTTTCTATTTCAGACAGGAACAAAAACGTGACTATTTTAAATTCACTTAACCAGTTTTCGAAGGGACGCTTATCGTGGCTGCTGCTTCTGCTATTCGTCGTTTTCTTTGAAGCATGTGCCCTCTATTTTCAGCACGTCATGATGCTTGCACCATGTGTCATGTGTATCTACGAACGAGTCGCGATGATGGGAGTGGGTGTCGCTGCAATCGTTGGTCTTATGGCACCAAATAACCCAGTTTTCCGTTGGCTAGGTTTGATTGGCTGGGGATTAAGCTCTTACAAAGGACTGCTGCTTGCTCAGCAGCACGTTGATTATCAGTTTAACCCATCACCATTCGCGACTTGTGATTTATTCGTAACATTCCCTAGTTGGGCTCCGCTTAATCAGTGGGTTCCTTGGATGTTCGAGGCATACGGCGATTGCTCGAAGATTGTTTGGCAATTCCTCGATTTATCAATGCCACAATGGTTAGTAGTTATTTTCGCGAGCAATTTAATTGCTTTAGCATTAATTGTGATCGCACAATTCTTCCCAGCAAGACGCACTAATCCGATTCGTTAATCCTTCAGAGAAATGATAACGAAAAAAGCCGACCAGATGGTCGGCTTTTTACTGAGTAAACATCGCGGCTATTTAACTTAACCACGTTAACTCAACCACGTGATTGACCACAACACTGCTTGAACTTTTTGCCGCTCTCACAAGGACAAGGATCATTGCGCCCGATACCTTTGAATGGGTTTAGGCTTTGAGCCTTATTGCCTACCATCAACTCATCCGCTCCTAACGCCACTTCACCAACCATCAAATCAAGCTGGTCGACCAAGTCTGCAAGAGCTGGAGGCGTTTCAATACCGGCGTCGCGCATCTGTTGCTGCGTTGCCGACTCATCGATAGCCAGCATCAAAGTGGTCAGTAATGCTTGTAGCATACGTTGCAATCCATCATTGAGCTCAACGTCTTGCCATTGTTCTTCAATCATTGGCCAAACAGACATAAAGCCTTCGGCAAAATCAGCAAGTTGTTCAGGTTCTTTGCCTGTTAGCTCTAGCACGGAATATTCGTTTCGTTGAATTCGGTTGTGCTGCTTGTGAATTTGCTCTTCTACTGCCGGTTGAATCGCTTTGAATCCTTCACCTAATAGCGGCTCTAACCACTTTTCAGGAGCGAGTGGTTTTGTCGTCAGATTAGCAGCGAGCACTGCGCCTTCGATAAATAGGCAAGATTCATCGATGTGAATTTCGCCTTTCTCAATCAATGTGTATTGCATGACATCTGGTTTCCCATAAATTTGGCGGCATTATACCTCAGAGCATAAAAGCACGTAACCGGGAGTTTCGAGTTTGACTGTATTGAGTGCTTTGAGTCTTTTAATGACAAACTTAGCTTACATCGCTACAATCGCCCTCCTTTTTATCACCAAACTGTATTAGGCAAACTATGCGAGTTGTACTAGGCCCAATGGAAGGCGTTTTAGACCATTTGATGCGCCAAATCCTGACCGAGATAAACGACTATGACCTATGTGTTACGGAATTTGTTCGAGTCATCGACCAGTTATTGCCCGATCATGTATTTCACCGTTTATGCCCGGAGCTGTTGCAAGGTTCTCAAACCGCATCAGGTGTGCCAGTACATGTGCAATTGTTAGGACAAGAACCAAACTGGATGGCTGAGAACGCAATTAAAGCGGCGAGCCTAGGCGCCAGAGGCATCGACATAAATTTTGGTTGCCCAGCCAAAATGGTCAATAAAAGTAAGGGTGGTGCTGCTCTACTTCAGCATCCTGAGCTAATTCACCGTGTGGTTAAAGCTTGTCGAGAAGCTGTTCCAGAGGCTATTCCTGTGACCGCAAAAATTCGTCTTGGCTGGGAAAACCCTGAAGATTGCTTTGAAATTGTTGATGCCATTCAATCTGCTGGTGCAAATGAACTCACCGTTCACGCTCGGACTAAGCAGGGTGGTTACAAAGCGTCTGAGATAAAATGGGATTACATCAACCAAATTCGCGAACGTTTTGATATTCCGCTTATTGCGAATGGCGAAATTTGGAATTATGAAGATGGTCAACGTTGCATTGAAACGACTGGCGTTGACTCTTTGATGGTGTGCCGCGGCGCTTTCAATATCCCTAACTTGGGCAACATGGTAAAACACAACCACCAGCCAATGTCATGGCCCGAGGTGGTTGAGCTACTGATCTACTACTCCAAGTTTGAGATGAAAGGCGACAAAGGCTTGTACTATCCAAACCGTGTAAAACAATGGTTCTCTTACTTACGTCAGGCCTATCCTGAAGCAAAAGATCTATTCAGAGAAATCCGAACGTTTAACAAAGCCGCGCCGATTGTTGAGCATATTCAACGTTATCGTGATGAGTTAAATTCTCAGGTTGCATAAAATCTGAGCATTGCAAAGGGCGAACTGCTCGCCCTTTAAGCGCTTAGATCTTCGTAGCAAATCTTATTTTTGCCTGTACTCTTGGCTTGATATAACTTTTCATCCGCCGCTTTAAATAACTCATCAAAGCTTTCCACTCGGTTCTCTTTACTGAACACCACACCGCCAGAGATCGTAAAGCCTTCTTTAGTCACGCGTGTCGAGCGTTCGTCTATGGCTTTTTTTACCCGCTCTAAAATTAGCTTAATGCCTTCCGAGTCTTCGTCGTAAATCGCCAACACAAACTCTTCGCCACCAAATCTTGAGGCGACATCTGTGTGGCGAATATTTTCACGTATACATTTTGCAACTAGCTGAATCGCAGAATCGCCGACATCATGACCATAGGTATCATTGATCTTCTTGAAGTTATCAATATCGAACACTGCTAATGCAACCTGTTTTTTCGTCATCTTATTGCGCCACACGGTTTGCATTCCTCGACGGTTCAACAAGCTCGTCATCGGATCTCTGGCGGCGAGATCTTTAAAATAACGTCGCTCACTATGCATATTCACATAGAACAATACAACTGTGCTCAAAACGTAAATAGAGATCGCAACAATAAGGCTGTATTTTTCGAACACCGCTAGGTTCTTAGCTTCATCCCAAAGGTTGTACTCGTAATACATGCTGTGATTCGCACTCAATCGCTCTAACTCGACTGGTTTGATTCGTGTACTGTTTGAAGGAATGGATTGTAAATTGGAAACCAAATGAAACTTACCAACAAGACCTAGCGACGAAGCCATCAACGCATTGACATCAAAATCAATGGACAGCACACCTTGATGACTCCCTTTTTCGTAAACAGGCACCGTCATACTAATGATTTGACCTTCCATCGAATCCAACATCGGCCCAGGTCCGGCCAAGGTGATGTTCACTTTATCTTGTGCGGTTTTTTGCCAAAATGGGCGCGCTTTTAGCGTTGACCAAAGCTCTCTAGTGAAGTTTTTCGCGTACGTGTCAGGAGACGAAATGACGTAACCACGTTTATCGATGTAATGAATACCAACGATATGGGATTCAATATCGTGCAGAAAAGACAATGACGGCGCAAAACCCGCCTTTTGTTCAGCTAATTGGTTAATCGTTGAACCTTGCTGACATAAGCTTTCATCGCCCACAATCATGTAATCAAGATCAACCGCAGGTAACCCCTCACTGTAGACACTCTCTAGCAACAAGACGTCTATCGGCCAAATATAACAAAGCCCCTTTTTGACTAAAGAATTGTGCTCTTCAGACAATGGGTTAGCGTAATTCGTATAGTTAGTAAAACTATAATCTAAGGCGGTGAGGACTTTAATACCACGGGACATGGCACGATCAATACGTGCATACTCAGAATCAATATAGCGATTGACCGCATCGTAGTAGTTTTTTGTCGTAACAAGAAAAACCACTACAAATAATGCGAGGGGAAAAAAGATGACAAATGAGAGACTAAATCGCCTTGGGTTAACCATTGAGTACCATGTATGTGAAAGGTAGATCGTCTCTTATCAAACAATGGGATTACGCTGTCTTATCAACTGGCAATGCGCAGTCCGCATCGCCAGATAATCAGATAACCAACAAATGTGTACGCATTGTAGGAGACTGTTTATATATTAAAGAAGTTTAATCAATATAGAACGTAGTGTCACTTTAGTTGCCACAATTTGAAGCTCTGCGCAGGCATATTGACAGAAAGATGACCCTTATAATCAATAAGTTCGCTTCCATCCAGCAGTGACGAAAGATGGGTTGCCTCCAAACCAAGTTGCCACAGAGGCAAGTCAATTGAACCCTCATCGCCACTTAGATTCATCACAACAACGATCGCTTCACTTCCAAGTACGCGCGCATAAGCCAGCTCGTTGGTATCGCAATGCAGCCATTGAATACTACCAGACTGTAAAGACTTGTACTGTTTACGTATCGAAATCCATTGCTTGTAAATCGACAGCCATGCTGATTTTTCGATTTCATTCCAAGGGAAGCAACGGCGATTATCCGGGTCCAGCCCTCCCTCTAGTCCGACTTCACTCCCATAGTAAATACAAGGTGTACCGACGTATGTCATGAGCAGAGCAAGTGCGGTGTTCATTTTACGCTTATCACCATCAACCAGTGTGATAAAACGAGCAGTATCGTGACTGTCGAGTTGATTTAGCTGCGATAGCTGATTCGAAAATGGAATTTTTGCTCTGGCTTCGTCCAACCATGCTTTAAACACCAAACCATCAATGTTGATTGGTTCATACATAATATCTTGCTGCGCGATAAAAGCTCGAACTGGATGAGCGAAACCGTAGTAGTTCATCGCCCCATCCTCTTGGTCACCTTGCAGCCACTGTGTTGCTTCAAAAAAGTGCTCACCTAGCACATAGGCATTCGGATTGACTGACTTCGTCGCATGGCGAAACGCTTCAACATAATGAGCATTGTTTTTCGCTCCCTCTCCTTCGCCAAGCATATGAATAACATCAAATCGCCAACCATCGACTGAGTATGGAGGCTTAAGCCAGTGCTTAATGACAGATGCTTCGCTTTGATAGATATAGTCACGCACTTGTTCATTTTCGAAGTTCAGAACCGGTAAGTTACCAATGCCTTTCCAACCGATATAATGATTGGTTTCGCCTTCGAAAAAGTAGTAATCGCGGAACTTTGACTGCGGGTTGCTATACGCCCCTTCTCCTTTTTGTTGGATATCAAACCAAGGATGATGGACTGACGTGTGGTTAAACACCGCGTCTAAGACAATCTTCATATTCTTATCACGAATCTTCTCACACAGTTCCGCAAACTGAGCATTGGTGCCAAACATAGGATCAACAGTGAAGTAATCAGTGGTGTCGTATTTGTGGTTACTTGGTGAAGAAAAAATCGGATTGAAGTAAAGCGCTGTTACACCGAGCTGCTCAAGATAATCCAACTTCTGCTCCACACCTTTGAGATCGCCGCCAAAAAACTCTCTTGCCCCGGTATTTTGGTGAGACCCCACCGCTTCTCCCCACGATTTAATGATCGCTTCTGAATCATGCTGAGCATAAGCTTTACGAATCTCAGATTCACTTTTACTAGCAGAAAAACGGTCAGGAAAGATTTGATAGAACACTTGCTCTTGGACCCAGCTTGGTGGTTGATGGTTTACATTCAACTTAAAGTGGAACTCTTTGGGTGGAATACGCTTTTGTACGCCTCGTGCATCGAGCCAGTATTGTTGTCCGTCTTTGAGAAGCTTAAACACATAATGTGTGACATCTCGATCTCGATTTGGTCGGAACGATGCTTCCCATAGTAACAATTCCCCAGCTGTTCCAATTTGAGCCATGTCGACCAGATATTCTTCATTGTCCGGCTCAAGACGCACATATACGGAGTCAAAATCCAATGTCTCGGTTTTCAGTCTGACTGTGACTTGCTCTTGATTAAAAGCTAAACCATCAATGGTTTGACTATGAAAAATAAATGGCAGGTTCATTATGGGCACTCCTCGTCATCGGATATGCCACTATGTTATTGAAGAATTAGAGACAAGAAATCCTCCTTGCGAGTTGACAAATCAGCCAATTTTCTCAAGGAGGATCACACTTAGTAGGCGTAGTGACTGGTAGGATACTGCTTAGTTCAACAAGAGACTGTCATCTGCAAGCTCTTCACCACGTACTTTGGAGAACATATCCAACAAGTCTGGTACTTGCATGTTAGCGCGCTGCTCTCCAGCCACATCTAGCACAATTTCACCTTGGTGAAGCATTACGGTCCTATCGCCACATGCTAATGCGTCTTTCATCGAATGCGTCACCATCATCACGGTTAAATCGAACTCATCGACAATACGTTTAGTTAAGTCGATAACAAACGCCGCCATACGAGGATCAAGCGCAGCCGTGTGTTCATCAAGCAATAACAACTTACTCTCCGATAACGTCGCCATCACAAGGCTAACGGCTTGTCGTTGTCCACCGGACAGTAAGCCAATGCTATCGCCCAGACGATCTTCTAAGCCAAGCCCTAGGATGCTAATTCGCTCTTGGAACAGCTTGCGACGTTTAGCTGAAAGCGCCAAACCCCAACTGCGTTTTTTACCACGCATGTACGCTAAAGCCATGTTCTCTTCTATCGTTAGCTCTCCACAGGTTCCGGCCAATGGATCTTGAAACACTCGTGCGCATTGCGTCGCACGTTGGGCAACCGTCTGCTTGGTGACGTCTTTGCCATCAATGATCACCTGACCACCTATCATCGGCGTCTCACCTGTCACCGCACCAAGCAACGTCGATTTTCCTGCGCCATTAGAACCAATCACGGTAAGAAATTGATGCTCTGGAACCTCTAAAGAGACGCCTTTCAATGCACGATTTTCTAAAATCGTCCCTGGGTTGAACGTGACCTGAATATTATTAAGTTCAATCATAACGCCTCCCCCGAACCATTTTTTGATGCCGCTTGTTTAGCATCAGTAACGCGTTGTTTCGCTCTCATGCTCTGTTTTAATTTTGGAGCAATAAGCGCGACAGCCACCAATACTGCGGTGACAAGGTTGAGGTCTGATGCTTGCAAACCAAACATGCCAGAGCTCAAAGCGAAAGCTACAGCAAGACGATAAAGCACCGAACCGATGATGACAGCAAATACCGCAACCCAAATTTTTCGCCCCGGAATGAGGGTCTGGCCCAAAATCACAGCAGCCAAACCAACCACAATGGTGCCCACGCCAGAGGTCACATCTGCAAAGCTGTTCGTTTGTGCAAACAACGCGCCTGCGAATCCGACAAAACCGTTAGATAAAGCCAACCCAAAGTAGGTATAAAAACCAGTGCTCGCCCCTTGCGCAGAAACCATACGCGCATTAACGCCCGTGGCTCGTAAACCAAGACCAAAGTCGCTGTTCAGCAGGCGAATGACAAAGAAAGCGGACAGAAGAACTAAGACCCCAACAACCAGAGGGCGAATAAACATCGCATCGCCCAATGCTTCAAACGGAGTGAGAATCGTATCCTCTCCAAGCAACGCCATATTAGGTTTGCCCATAATACGAATATTGATTGAAAATGCCGCGATCATGGTAAGAATGGAAGCTAACAGGTGCAAAATACCACATCGAACAGCCAGAAAAGCGGTTACCCACCCCGTCATACTACCGGCTACCATCGCCATTATTGTCGCAAGCCAAGGATTAATACCTGCGACAATCGCCGTTGCAGCCACCGCCGCGCCCATTGGAAAGCTGCCATCCACACTCAAATCGGGGAAATCGAGAACACGAAACGTAAGATACACACCCAAGGCAACTAGGCCATAAATTAAGCCAATTTCGAGTGCGCCAAAAAAAGCAAATGCAGACATAACTGCTCCTTTCTGCATGTTCAGGCTGGCTAATACCAACCTGAACTTAAGACTTCTAACGTATACTCCCTTCTTCTTTAGCAGAGTGCTCTGCGCGAGAAATCCGGCGAGTATCAACTTTGGGGCAAACGTCTATCAACAGACGTTACGATCTTAACCCCAAAAGAGCGTTACTTATTGCATGCTTGTCGCACGTTCAACCACAGAACTTGGCAGCTTGATACCGAGCTTAGATGCTGCGCTTTCATTAATTACGAGGTCAGAGCCCGTCGCAACTTTTACATCCAGCTTGCCTGGTTCTTGACCATCCAGAATCGCCGCCACATAATCCGCGGTTTGTACACCAACCTGGTAGTAGTCAAAACCTAGACCGGCGATCGCACCTTTTTCGACATATGACGTCGCACCACCAAAGACAGGTTTTTTCGCTTGATTCGCTGCCACAATCATCCCTTCAATCGCACTTGCAACTGTATTGTCTGTTGGGGCGTAAAGAATGTCTGATTTCGCTGCAATCGCTTGAGTCGCAGACTGAACATCAGCACTTTTTAGTGCGGTCGCTTCAACCACTTGTATGCCTTTTGCTTCTGCGCTTTCTTTTAGCAGTTCAACCAAAGTCACGGCATTAGCTTCACCGGGATTAAATACAACCCCGATGCTTTTCACCTGAGGGAGAATTTCTTGGATGAGGTCGACATGCTGAGCAACGGGTGAAAGATCAGACAGGCCAGTTACGTTTTTGCCTGGTTGTTCCATCGACTTAACCAATTTCGCACCGACCGGGTCTGTTACCGCAGTAAAGACAACAGGAATAGAGCGCGTTGCCGACACCAAGGCTTGTGCCGAAGGCGTCGCGATACCCACTAACACATCAGGATTTTCGCCGACGTACTGACGGGCAATTTGCACTGCAATCGCAGGGTTACCCTGTGCGGTCTTATAATCAAATTCTAGATTTTTGCCTTCTTCGTAGCCTTTCGCTTTTAAACCATCAAGCAGTCCTTGACGCGTCGCGTCTAACGCGGGGTGTTCGACAATTTGTGAAACTGCAACGGTTGCAGTGGCGGCCAGTACATTGGCAGAAGAGAAAATAGCAGTAGCAGATAGAACGGCAGTGGCTAATAAACGTTTCGTTTTCATCATAACTCCTTGATGTGATTTCGTCCTTGTTTCGCGAGCATTCAACATGAATATCGACTCGTGAACTCAAATGTTTGAAGGGGGTAATGTTGTGTTCGTATAACTGTGCACTTATTGCGCATCTTGTTTTTATTATTACTACTAAGTCTTAGTAAAGAAAAGAAAGATTTAACACTAAAGCAACATTTGTGATCGAGAGGTCTCTTCATCTCGATAAGAATCCTTGGTAAACCAAGTAATGTACGCACCATCAAAGATGGTAGGAGTGGCTGAAGCGCAAGGTAATCACAGGCAGGATCAAAAATGGAGTGGCTAATGCACACTCCATTTCAAAAAACTTAGATTAGAACCAACGCTCTAGTGAGGACTTATCAAGCTGACGAAACGCTCGATTCAGTATTATCGCAAGCTCTTTATAACGAGGGTGAGCTTTAACAGGCTCTAGTGCAAAACCTGTTTCCACAATCTTTTGATGTAGCTCCCGATACCAAGACGCCAGAGAAGGCGGCAATTTCGTGTTGGATCGAGCACCAAGCCACCAAATGCCTTGAAGTGGCAAGCTAATCGCAAACAAGGCAACAACAATGGATTGAGGTAACGCGTGGTAATTGTTGAATGCCATTTGAGTGAGTACGCTGATCGCAGCAACGGCCGGCATGACTTTAATGCCAAAGCGAGTCGCCTTAATGATACGCTGTTCCGGAAATATGGCGCTTAGCTCTTTACGAACCGGCCAGATCTCCATGTAATTCTGGCCATCTTTCAGGCTATGGATCAATCCGACTTTATTACTCATACCGCTCTCTCACTAAAAAATAGTTGAACATTTCAACTGAAGGTACAAAAAATTGATGAAAGTTAATATTCTTTCAAATTTTTTTTGTTATCATTGCTTATTATCGCTATCCTTTGCAGACCCTCAATCTCATTGTTGCTGTTATTTACAATTTAAGCAACTCCGAGATATCTATCTGCACGGATCGCATCATAGTGATGGATGGGTTCATCACTATTTCTTTATATGGAATTAGAACAATTTTTGACCAGGATTAGTACGCAGCCTTCTGGGTATCGGCTATTCTTGTGATTAATTTTTCATTCTTTAACTGATTTTTTATCAGACGAATAACAGGTAGTCATACATGTCTAAGCTAGTTTTAGTTTTAAACTGCGGTAGTTCTTCTCTTAAATTTGCCGTTGTTGATGCCGAGAACGGCGACGAGCACTTATCAGGTCTTGCTGAGTGTCTTCACCTTCCTGAAGCTCGCATCAAGTGGAAACTTGATGGCAAGCACGAAGCTCAACTAGGCAATGGTGCAGCTCACGAAGAAGCACTAGCGTTTATGGTAGAAACTATTCTTGCTTCTAAGCCAGAGCTTAAAGCTAACCTAGGCGCAATCGGTCACCGTATCGTTCACGGCGGCGAGCAGTTCACTCAATCTGCACTAATCACTGATGAAGTTCTAAAAGGTATTCAAGACGCTGCAACATTTGCACCTCTTCATAACCCTGCTCACATCATCGGTATCGAAGCGGCTAAGAAAAACTTCCCAGAGCTGAAAAACGTTGCTGTATTTGACACTGCGTTCCACCAAACTATGCCTGAAGAGTCTTACCTATACGCTCTTCCATACAACCTATACAAAGAACACGGTATCCGTCGTTACGGTATGCACGGTACTTCTCACTTGTTCATCACTCGTGAAGTTGCTGGCCTACTAAACAAACCAGTTGAAGAAGTAAACATCATCAACTGTCACCTAGGTAACGGCGCGTCTGTATGTGCAATCAAGAACGGTCAATCTGTAGACACTTCTATGGGTCTTACTCCACTTGAAGGTCTAGTAATGGGTACTCGCTGTGGCGACATCGACCCTGCGATCATCTTCCACCTACACGACGCTCTAGGTTACTCTGTTGATCAAATCAACACGATGCTAACTAAAGAGTCTGGTCTTCAAGGTCTAACTGAAGTGACTTCTGATTGTCGTTTCGTTGAAGACAACTACGGTGAGAAAGAAGAAGCAACACGCGCAATGGACGTGTTCTGCCACCGTCTAGCTAAGTACGTAGCTGGCTACACTGCTTCAATGGACGGCCGTCTAGACGCAATCACTTTCACTGGTGGTATCGGCGAGAACTCTGGCCCTATCCGTGAAATGGTTCTAAACCGTCTTGGCATCTTCGGTATCGAAGTAGATAGCGAAGCTAACCTTAAAGCTCGCTTCGGCGGCGAAGGCGTTATCACGACTGAAAACAGCCGTATCCCTGCAATGGTTATCTCTACTAACGAAGAGCTAGTCATCGCTGAAGACACTGCACGCCTGACAGGTCTTTAATTGAATTACTGGCTAGCCACTCGGCTAGCCAGATTTTCATTCAAACGAATTTCTTAGGGGCTCAACTCCTATTCTTCGAGCTTCATGGAATAAGAGTTGAGCTTTTATCCCCCAAATAGCTAAAGGTACTCTACGAATGTCTCGTACTATTATGCTTATCCCTACTAGCGCAGGCGTTGGCCTAACAAGCGTTAGCATGGGTGTTCTTCGCGCTATGGAGCGTAAAGGCGTTAAAGTTTCTTTCTACAAGCCAATCTGTCAGCCACGTTCAGGTGGTGATCAGCCAGATCTGACTTCAACTATCGTTGGCCACAACAGCGATATGAAGATCGGTGAACCAATGGCGATGTCTGTTGCTGAAAGCCTAATCGGTAACGACAACATGGACGAGCTGCTAGAAACCGTTGTTGAACGTTACAACCAAATCAACAAAGACGCAGACGTTACGCTAATCGAAGGTCTTGTACCTACTCGTAAGCACCCATTTGCAAACCAAGTAAACGCGGAAATCGCGGCAACACTTGGTGCAGAAATCGTGCTAGTTGCGACTCCAGGTACTGATAACCCAGCGCAACTGAAAGAGCGTATCGAAGTAGCATGTTCTAACTTCGGCGGCACTAAGAACAAAAACATCTCTGGCGTTATCATCAACAAGCTAAACGCTCCTGTTGACGAAGCTGGCCGTACTCGCCCTGACCTATCTGAAATCTTTGACGATGCAGATAGCGCGAAACAAAACGAATTGAAAGTGATGGAAATCTTCAACACTTCTCCAATTCGTGTACTAGGTTGCGTGCCATGGAGCATTGATCTGATTGCGACTCGTGCAATCGACATGGCTAAGCACCTGAAAGCAGATATCATCAACGAAGGTGACATCAACACTCGTCGCATCAAGAGCATCACTTTCTGTGCACGTTCTCTGCCAAACATGATTGAGCATTTCAAACCTGGCTCTCTACTTGTTACTTCTGCAGACCGTCCTGATGTTATAGTTGCTGCTTCTCTTGCTGCAATGAACGGTGTGGATATTGGTGCTGTACTGCTAACTGGCGGTTACGACATCCCTCGCGAAATCGAAGGTCTATGTAAACCAGCGTTCGACACTGGTCTACCTATCTTCAAAGCACAAGGTAACACTTGGCAGACATCTCTAAACCTACAGAGCTTCAGCATCGAAGTGCCTGCAGACGATAAAGAGCGTATCGAGTTCATCAACGAGCACGTTGCTGGTCACATCGACGGTAACTGGATCGAGTCAATGACTGAAGGTACTCAGAAGTCTCGTCGTCTAAGCCCACCAGCGTTCCGTTACCAGCTAACTGAACTTGCTCGTAAAGCAGGCAAGCGTATCGTTCTTCCAGAAGGTGACGAACCTCGTACTGTTAAAGCGGCAGCAATCTGTGCTGAACGCGGTATTGCAGACTGTGTGCTTCTAGGTAACCCAGATGAAATCCGTCGCGTAGCAGCTCAACAAGGCGTTGAGCTAGGTACTGGCGTAACCATCATCGATGCCGATGCTGTTCGTGAAAACTACGTTGCTCGTCTAGTTGAGCTGCGCGGTGCGAAAGGCATGACTGAAGTTGTGGCTCGTGAGAAGCTACAAGATTCAGTATTCCTAGGCACAATGATGCTTGAGAACGACGAAGTTGACGGCCTAGTTTCTGGTGCTGTTCATACTACGGCGAACACTATCGTTCCTCCGTTCCAAATCATCAAGACTGCACCAAATGCGTCTATCGTATCTTCAGTATTCTTCATGCTTCTGCCTGATCAAGTACTGGTTTACGGTGACTGTGCGATCAACCCAGATCCAACCGCTGAACAGCTTGCTGAAATCGCTATCCAATCTGCTGACTCTGCAGCAGCATTCGGTATCGACCCTCGCGTTGCTATGATCTCTTACTCTACTGGTGAATCTGGTAAGGGTGCAGACGTTGATAAAGTACGTGAGGCAACTCGCATCGCGAAAGAGAAGCGTCCTGATCTAGTGATCGACGGTCCTCTGCAGTACGACGCAGCTATCATGGAAAACGTGGCAGCGTCTAAAGCGCCTAACTCTCCAGTAGCAGGTAAAGCGACAGTATTCGTATTCCCAGACCTAAACACGGGTAACACGACTTACAAAGCGGTACAACGTTCAGCTGACCTAGTTTCTATCGGTCCAATGCTGCAAGGTATGCGCAAGCCTGTAAACGACTTGTCTCGTGGCGCGCTAGTAGACGATATCGTGTACACAATCGCTCTAACAGCAATCCAAGCAGACCAAGAAGCTAAATAATCGCTTCTGACATCTAGTTGGACAACTATCCAAAGCCCTCGATTCGTCGAGGGCTTTTTCTATTGTTGGCCACACAGCAAAGAGGCTATGAGCAATAGCACTAATACGCTCTTATGAATATAGCGCCATAAATACCCCAGCCCCAACCACAACACAACCTGTCATCACGGGTGCGATTCGGCGCCAAAGCTTCTTATCCCCTATCGCGATAACCATCCCCATTTTCACAATGGTATTAACCGAAGCGGCAATCAAAATGCCTAACGCAGCAGTGGTCACGCTTAATGTTTGCGTACTTTGACGTCCGAGGGTTAACGAGATCGCATCAACGTCAGTAATCCCTGATAAAGCAGAAAGGATCAACACCCCCGCATTGCCAAACCAGTCAGACAAAGCGTGAGCAAGCAGCATAATCAACGCCAACACGAGGCCAAAGAACAGTGCCGACTGCAAAGCAAGAGGGTTCGTTTGCTTATTTGATTGCTCAATCTGCTCAACTTCACTTCTGCGCCAAATCCACCATGCCGGAATGTACAGCGCAACCATCATCGCCATCACAATTGGCCAAAGCAGTTTCACTAATTGCGGATTGATAACGGACAGTACGATAAGTAAACGAGGGAACATGGTTCCGCAGCTCAAAAGAATACCACTAGCGAGTAACGGGCTGATGCTCGCTTGCTCACGAGAAAGATGGGAAAACTGCAACGTTAATGCTGTCGAAGAGCTAAGACCAGCAAATATAGACGTAAACAAAATACCTCGCTTCGCCCCGCCGATCTTTATCGCAAAATAACCGACAAACGAGATACTAGCGATCAGCACAACCATCCACCAAATCTCATACGGGTTAAGTGCATTCCAAGGGCCGTAAGATTGATTTGGTAACAGTGGTAACATGACTATCGAGATAAGTAATAAACGCAGTGCTGCGTCTAACTCATACTCTTGCAGTTTTTGTAGCGCTTGATGTAGCTCTCTTTTGTTATCGAGCACCACAGCGGTTATGACGGCCGCTGCTGCAGCCAAAACAGCCTCACCCGACACGGCAAGGTTACCCAGAACAAACACCACCATGATACTAACCACGCCAGTGATGCTCACATCTCCGCTCTTTTTCTGCTGTATAACAAAAGCGATGCAAGTGAGGATGACTAAAGCGATAAGCGCAAAACCAATGAGTAAAGGTGTATAAATGTTGGCGAGAATGCCAACTAAACCACCGAGTAAACCGACTAAAGAAAAAGTACGAATGCCTGCTACACGACTGCCTTCTACGCTATTGCGCATCACCCAGCCACGTTGGGTGCCAACAATTGCCCCCAGTAATAGAGCAATAAGCAGATTCCAAATTAGATGCTCGCCACTGACAAACTCATTGATATCCATACATCACTCCGTCAAAAAGCGGTTGTTATATCATTAGTTTATTTGAATATGGCTAAGAAGCTGTGACGATGAGAGGATAATCAGAAAATGGCCCCGGCTCCCTGCTTACCATTGCGTCTTATAATTTCATTATTCTTTTATCTACCACCAAAACGTAATAGAACGAAGCGGCCCTCCCTGTTCAATTTATCAGCATTATTTACATTTCAACTGAACTTTCTTACTCGAACTACGTAACGAAGATGGACTGCTATTAAGCAAACTCACACATAAGTAAGGAATACATATGAACAACTCCATCAACAACTCACTGCTAAAGCTTGGTTTAGCTGCAATTCTGTTCAGTTTTTCTTCATTCAGCTTTTCTGCCCCAATCATTAAAGGCGTTGATCAAGATATGTCCGGAGGAACGGTAACCGCAAAAATGGCTCATGCTGACGACAACGGATGGATGGTAGTCCACCGAACAGACGAATCAATGAAGCCTGGCCCTGTTATCGGCTATGCCCCACTAAAGGTGGGACAGAATGAGAACGTGAATGCAATTTTGATGGAACCGGTTGAGTCTGGGGACATGCTGATGCTAATGGTCCACGGAGAAAAAGGGGGAATGAAGACTGGCGTATTTGAATATACACTCGGAGCCAAAGAAGATGGCCCTGTAAAAGTCGACGGAAAACTAGTGATGGACGTCGTACGCGCTAAGTAAGACGTACGCACACTTAAAAGTCACTCTCCTACTCCTAGTATTTAGTTGGCATAAAAGTACTTAACGACATTGCTAACCGTTAAGTACTTTTTCATTTCTGATAGAGGCAGCAAACTAGCTAATTATTTCTCTTCCATGAGGAGAGGTTAAGTCTAAATCAGGCCCTTTGGGTACGACTTGCGTCGGGTTAATACCAGTGTGGCTGAAATAATAGTGACGTTTAATATGGTAGAAATCCGTGGTTTCTTCGACGCCTTCGACTTGATACAACTCTTTTAAGTATCCTTGAATATTTTCGTAGTCTGCGATGCGCTGCTTGTTACATTTGAAGTGACCCACATACACGACATCGAAACGGATCAGAGTCGTAAACAAACGCCAATCAGCCTCGCTAATAATATTCCCCGCTAAATAACGATGCGTCGCTAGGTGCGAATCGATTTTATCTAGCGCAGCGAATAAAGAATCGAATGCTTCTTCATATGCCTCTTGCGTGGTCGCAAAACCACAGCGATACACTCCATTGTTGACGTTTGGATAAACAAAATCGTTCCACTCGTCAATAACATGCTTTAGCTGTTCTGGATAATAGTCATCGTGGTTTCCTGTTAACTCATTGAACTCCGAGTTAAACATACGAATAATTTCTGACGACTCATTCGACACAATCGTATTGGTCTTTTTATCCCAAAGCACAGGCACAGTTACACGGCCGGTGTAATCTGGTTTGGCCTGCGTGTAGATTTGGTGCATACGAGTGTGACCAAATAGTGGCTCAGGAAGCCCCATTTGCCAGCCTTGGCTTAACATATCAGGGCAAACAACCGTGACATCAATATGGGGCTCTAAGCCTTTCAGCTTGCGGAAGATGAGCGTTCGGTGTGCCCAAGGACAAGCAAGAGAGACATACAAATGGTATCGACCAGACTCTGGTTTAAACTCCGCATCAGGTTCGTTTTTAATCCAGTTACGGAATCCGGCATCTTCACGCACAAATTTGCCACCATTTGATTTTGTGTCATACCAGACGTCATGCCAAACACCTTCGACCAACTTACCCATGATTGCGCTCCTCTCATTCTGTTTATGTCTATATTAGCGTTTCCTATCAAACAGAAAATCACTGAACTTAGGACATCATGTTCAAGAAATTCGAATGTATAAATCAGATGCATAAAAAAAGCGCGACCCGATGAAGGTGTCGCGCTTAAGCCCGTCACAGGCTGAATTTATACACTAACGTGCAAACAAGATACCGCGTGAACGTCGTTGCCTTGAATCGTTGGCTTCGTCTTCGCACACTCTTCGGTTGCTTGTGGGCAACGAGTGCGGAACACACAACCCGATGGTGGACTGATCGGCGAAGGAAGGTCGCCTTCCAGCATTTGGATTTTCTTACTGCGTTCAATGTTCGGGTCCGGAATCGGAACCGCTGACATCAATGCGCGTGTATATGGGTGCTTAGGATCAGCAAACAGCGCCTCCGCCTCACCGAGCTCGACAGCATTACCCAAGTACATGACCAAAACACGGTCTGAGATGTGTTTAACCACTGACAAATCATGCGCAATGAATACCAGAGAAAGGCCTAGTTCTTTTTGAATCTCTTTAAGCAGGTTAACAACCTGAGCTTGAATAGATACATCAAGCGCCGATACTGGCTCGTCACAAATGATCATCTTAGGCTTAAGGATAAGCGCACGCGCAATCCCGATACGCTGACACTGACCACCTGAGAACTCGTGTGGGTAACGGTTAATAACGTTAGGTAATAGGCCAACTTTCGCCATCATCTCTTTAACGCGGTCTTTCACTTCCTGCTTAGACAGTTCTGGATAGAACGTTTCAAGAGGCTCAGCAATAATGTCGCCAACCGTCATACGTGGGTTAAGAGAAGCCAAAGGATCTTGGAAAATCATTTGGATTTCTTTACGCGTTTCACGACGTTGGACGTCTTTCATCTTAGTTAGATCTTGACCCAACCAAACTACTTCGCCATCCGTCGCTTCAACAAGACCGATGATGGCGCGCGCAAACGTCGATTTACCACAACCTGACTCGCCTACTACACCAAGTGTTTCCCCTTCGTATAGTCGAACGTTCACCCCATCAACCGCTTTTAGGCTTGAAGGCTTTGACCAAGGCCATGCCGATTTTGACGCAATGCTGAAGTGAACTTTCAGCTCTGAAATGTCCAGAATTAGCTTTTTATCTACTGCGTTCATTTGTTCCAAGCCTCCCATTCAGAAAAACATGCGCGCTGACGGCCATCACCAAATGGAGTCAGAATTGGCGCTTCACGCTTACAACGATCCATCACTCGGTGACAACGCTCTTGATAAGGGCAGCCCGGTGGTAGACGAAGCAAGTTTGGTGGATTACCAGGAATGGTTGGCAGAATTTCACCTTCCGTATCAAGGCGAGGAATCGCCTTCAGCAGACCCTCTGCATAAGGGTGGCTTGGATTATAGAAGATTTCGTTTACGTTGCCGTACTCCATCGTACGACCTGCATACATCACCAGCACTTTGTCACACGAACCTGCAACAACACCAAGGTCGTGCGTGATCATGATGATCGCCGTGTTGAACTCGTCTTTAAGCTCATTAAGCAGGTCCATTATCTGTGCTTGAACCGTCACATCAAGTGCTGTTGTTGGCTCATCGGCAATAAGCAGTTTAGGACGACATAACAACGCCATCGCGATCATTACACGCTGACGCATACCGCCTGAAAACTCATGCGGGTACATCGTGATACGCTTACGCGCTTCAGGGATTTTCACCGCTTCCAGCATGCGTACTGATTCTTCAAATGCTTCCGCTTTGCCCATGCCTTTGTGCAGCATAAGCACTTCCATCAACTGATCACTTACTTTCATGTAAGGGTTCAGTGATGTCATTGGGTCTTGGAAGATCATTGCGATCTGTTCCGCACGCACTTTGTTCAGTTCTTTTTCTGGTAAGTTTAGGATTTCTTTGCCTTCAAACTTTGCGCTACCAGAAATAATACCGTTCTTAGCCAACAGGCCCATGATTGCGAATACGGTTTGAGATTTACCTGATCCCGATTCTCCAACGATACCTAAGGTTTCGCCTTGGTTGAGAGAGAAGTTCAAATCGTTTACTGCGGTTACGATACCATCTTGCGTGGTGAATTCGACGCGCAGATCTTTGACATCTAATAAGCTCATCATTGCTTCCTTAATCTTATCTTTTAATTATCTGTCTTTTGGATCCAGCGCATCGCGCAGGCCGTCACCAACGTAGTTGAAGCAGAATAGCGTCACAACCATGAACACTGCTGGGAATGCCAGCTGCCAGATTGCTACTTCCATTGTCTGTGCACCTTCTTGTAGAAGAGCGCCCCAACTTGTCATTGGTTCCTGAACACCAAGACCAAGGAATGATAGGAATGATTCAGTTAGAATCATACTTGGGATAAGCAGCGTGGAGTATACCGCTACAATACCCAGTACGTTCGGCACGATATGACGAGTGATAATTTTCCAGTTGCTAACACCACACACATGTGCAGCTTCGATGAACTCTTTGCTACGTAAGCTGAGTGTCTGACCACGTACGATACGCGCCATATCTAGCCATGCGATAGCACCAATCGCGACAAAGATCAGCATAATGTTACGACCGAAGAATGTCACAAGTACGATAACTAGGAACATAAACGGTACCGCGTACAAAATCTCTAGAATACGCATCATCACACGGTCAACTTTACCGCCGATAAAACCAGATGCTGCGCCATAGAGCGTACCAATCAGTACGGCTACAAATGCACCCATGACCCCCACCATCAACGAAATACGACCGCCGATTAGCGTGCGTACGTATAAGTCACGACCTAAGCTGTCGGTACCAAACCAATGGTCAGCATTCGGTGCAACGTGCATCGCGTACCAGTCAGTATCATCAAAGGTGTGCGGTGCGATCATTGGCAGAATAATCACCGCCAACGTCATTAGAACAAGAAGGAATAAGCTCACCATTGCCGCTTTGTTGCGCATAAAACGGATACGAGCATCTTGCCAAAGACTGCGACCTTCAATCTCCAAGTTTTCGGAGAACTTCTCAATCGCTTCTAGGTTTTCTTTTTTCGTTAACATAACCAAACGTCCCTGTTAGTAGCGAATTTTCGGGTCAATCATTGCAAGTAGAATATCTACAATCGCGTTGAATAAAATGAATAGGAAACCAATCAGGATGGTTACACCCATTACTAGCGAGTAGTCACGGTTAAACGCAGCGTTAACGAATAGCTTACCAATACCTGGTAGACCAAAAATGGTTTCGATAACAACAGAACCAGTGATGATACCTACGAAAGCAGGACCCATGTAAGAAACAACAGGGAGAAGTGCCGGCTTAAGAGCGTGCTTGATGATGATGTAACGGTAACTTAGACCTTTAGCACGAGCCGTACGAATAAAGTTACTGTTCAGTGTCTCGATCATCGAACCACGCGTAATACGAGCGAAGGTTGCAACATAGAGTAGTGACATACCAATGACAGGAAGCACTAAATACTGCCAGCTACCATCTTGCCAACCGCCCGCAGGGAAGATATTCCAGTGAAGCGAGAATAGATAGATAAGCGCAGGTGCCAATACAAAAGAAGGCATTACCACGCCGAGCATCGCTGTCGACATGATGGTGTAATCAATCCAAGTATTCTGCTTGAGCGCAGCAATGGTACCGACGGTAACCCCCATAATCAGGGTAAAGATAAAGGCGATGAAGCCCACTTTAGCCGAAACCGGTAAGGCAACCGCGATCAGCTCGTTAACCGAGTAATCAAGGTATTTAAATGACGGTCCGAAATCCCCTTGGATAACATTGGTCAAATACGTGGTGTATTGTTCAAATACAGGTTTATCTAAGCCATATTTAGCTTCGATATTTGCCATTACTTCGGGTGGCAATGGACGCTCTGTCGAGAAAGGGTTTCCCGGTGCAAAGCGCATAAGAAAGAAAGATACGGTGATCAAAACCAACATTGTTGGGATCGCCTCAAATATCCTTTTTGCGATGAATTTAAGCATAAACTCACTCTTTCAGTCTGTGACAGTTAAATTAAAGAAGTCGTCCAATTCTTTTGGACTAAAGATAGGCGCTACATGCAATTTCTCACATGTAGAGCCTCATTTTTATAGTTCTATCGAGTTACGAATTACTCTGTGATGTAGAGATCTTTAGAGTAAATCTTGTCTTCCGCGTTATTGACAGGGAAGCCACCAACTTTCGGTGATAGTAGACGTGATTTCACGTACTGGTAGATAGGTGCGATTGGCATATCTTTTGCCATCAACTTCTCTGCTTCTAGGTAAAGCGCTTGACGCTCTTCGTCAGAAGTTGAAGCAAATGCTTTGTTCATGATTGCATCGTACTCTTTGCTGTCGTAGTGAATACCACCAGTAGTGTTATTACTCATCATCAGCGTTAGGAAAGATGAAGCTTCGTTGTAGTCGCCACACCAACCTGCACGAGCAACCTCAAAGTTGCCAGAATCTTTGGTAGATAGGTAAGTTTTCCACTCTTGGTTTTCTAGCGTAACGTCTAGACCAAGCGTCTTCTTCCACATTGAACCCAGTGCAACCGCAAGTTTCTTGTGGTTCTCTGACGTGTTGTATAGAAGGTTAAATTCAAGAGGGTTGTCTGCACCGTAACCCGCCTCTTCCAGTAGACGCGCCGCTTCAGCATTACGCTCTTCTTGCGTCATTTTGCCGTATGCAGGGATTTCTGGGTTGAAACCCGCCGTGATTTCAGGCGTTAGGAAATAAGCTGGCTTTTGACCCTGTGCTAGGATCGCATCAGTCACGATATTACGGTCAATCGCATAAGAAATCGCTTTACGTACGCGAACATCATCAAACGGCTTTTTCTTCGTGTTGAAGATGTAGTAGTAAGTACACAAGTTACCCGATACAGACACGTCTTCTGGATGCTCTTGCTTCAAACGCTTGAAGTGCTCTGTAGGCAGTTCATTCGTGAAGTCGATTTCACCAGCTAGGAAGCGGTTCATTTCCGCTACTTGGTTTTCGATTGGTAGGAAAGTAACTTGATCAAGCGTCGTGTTTTCGTTGTCCCAGTATTGTTCGTTACGTTTTAGAACTAAACGCTCGTTTACAACCCAGTTGTCAACAACATAAGCACCGTTACCTACAAAGTTCTCAGGCTTCGTCCATTGATCGCCGAACTTTTCAACGGTTGCTTGGTGAACAGGTTTCACTGTTGTGTGGCCCATCATCATCACAAAGTATGGTACAGCAGTGTCTAGCTCAACCACCAAAGTGTGGTCGTCAACTGCTTTAACACCCAACTCACTCTTGTCTTTTTTACCCGCAACAATGTCTTTTGCGTTCTTCATCTTGGTGTATTCCATGTACCAAGCGTATGGAGAAGCGGTTGCTGGGTCGACTGCGCGTTGGAAGCTGTATACAAAATCACCTGCAGTAACAGGATCACCGTTAGACCATTTTGCGTCTTCACGTAGGTGGAAAGTGTATGTTTTGTTGTCTTCAGTTTCCCAAGATTCTGCAACACCAGGGATAGTGTTACCGTCCGCATCTTGGTTTACTAGGCCTTCAAGAAGATCGCGAATCACGTGGGATTCTGGAACACCTTGAGATTTATGAGGGTCTATTGTCGCAACTTCTGTACCGTTACCACGCACCAATTCTTGAACAGCAGCAAGTTTTGGCTCTTTAGAATCAGATTTAGCTTCAGGGGCTGGAGCCGGAGCAGGCTCAGCAGCTTGTTTCTCTGCAGGCTTTTCGCCACAACCAGCTAAAGCGAGAGAAAGACCAGCACCAATAAATAAAGCGCGCGTGATTTTATTCTTATACATGCGTAAAACTCCAAATTTTTTCGTTAGCATCCATGACTTCTTTGTAAGGGCCTGGAACGGTCAGAGTTTTAGATTTTTTTAGTGCATTTTCTGAGCACAAAAGCCTAAAACCTTACAAAGACTGCGGCACACATTAGCAATCATTGAAGTAATTTGCCATAAAAATGTAGCAAAAAAACCAATAATCCTGACTAAACCACACATATCTAGCAGTAAACTCTAATCAAAAAGTATTCACCAGCCAAATGGAGACCAGAAGCGACATTCCACAGACAAAACTTTCGATTAATCTACATTTAAACCGTTTGATAGCATCTTATGCTAGATATTTACATATTATTTAACATTTATGACAAATGAAGTCTAACAAATAATTGTTTATATATTGGGCTAAAAACTTTTATTGTGAAGAATATCACCAGAGCGAGCACGGGTTGTGTTGAAGTCAAATGAGCAGAATTATGAAGATAAGTACAAAAAAAGCTAAGTGCCATTGACACTTAGCTTTTTTCACTAGAATGAGGAGTGGGTTCTATTTTTCCCAACGCTGCGCAGCTTGGTGATCAGTATCGCGCGACTCAATCCAACGATCTTCACTCGTCGTGCGTTCTTTCTTCCAAAATGGTGCTTTGGTTTTCAAGTAGTCCATAATGAACTCGCAAGCATCAAATGCTGCTCCACGGTGTGCACTTGAAACACCAACAAAGACGATTTGATCACCGCTATCCATATCACCAACGCGATGAATCACGCGTACGCCCAATAATGGCCAACGTGATTCAGCTTGATCGCAAATGTCGCTCAAGCTCTTCTCAGTCATGCCTGGGTAGTGTTCCAAGTGCAAACCAACAACATTATCGCCAAGGTTCATATCTCGAACTTTACCAATGAATGTTACGACAGCACCAGCAGCCGTACCTTCGGATAAACGTTGATATTCGTGATCAACGGAAAAGTCTTCAACTTGTACAGAGACGCGTGGGTCCATCTTAACCTCCGGTTACCGGTGGGAAAAATGCAACTTCATCCCCCGCTTTTACTTCGGTATCAAGTGGGACAATAGATTGATTAACAGCAGCAAGTAGCTTTCCTGGCTCTAAAGCCAAATCCCACTTACCATTTTTATCAGCGCCCTCTTCCACGAGATGTGCGCGAATCGCTTCAACCGTTTCAAATTGATCATCTAATTCGACACTGTCGATACCAATCAGCTCACGAGTCTGAGCAAAAAAAAGTACTTTAATCATGATTCCGCCTTGAAGTGTCCAGATTTTCCACCCGTCTTTTCTAGGAGACGAACTTGACCGATAACCATGTCTTTTTGCACCGCTTTACACATATCGTAAATCGTCAGTGCAGCAACAGAAGCCGCCGTTAGCGCTTCCATTTCTACGCCCGTTTTACCTGCAAGCTTACAAACAGATTCAATACGAACTTTGTTTTCTGACTCAATAGCCTCCAACTGAACTTCGACTTTAGAAAGCAACAGAGGATGACAAAGTGGAATCAAATCCCACGTTTTCTTTGCAGCTTGGATACCAGCAATTCGAGCCGTCGCGAACACATCACCTTTATGATGCTGACCGGAAACAATCAGTTGCAAGGTTTCTGGGGCCATGTGAACAAATGCTTCTGCACGTGCTTCACGAACCGTTTCAGCTTTTGCAGACACGTCGACCATGTTAGCTTCGCCAGACGCGTTGATATGGGTAAATTGAGTCATTGTTTTTCCTTCGCTTTTAGGAAAGGTTATACAGATAGGTGCGGCATGAAGTTACAAGGGCGATGGCTTGCATCTAACTGCTGCTTGATGATCTTCGTCCAGCCAGTGCGGCACGCGCCTGTTGAACCAGGCATTGCGAAGATAACTGTATGATTAGCAAAGCCTGCAATTGCACGCGATTGGATGGTTGACGTACCAATTTCTTCGTAAGACACCATGCGGAATAACTCACCAAAACCTTCTACTTCTTTATCAAACAGAGGCTTCAGCGCTTCTGGTGTGCTGTCACGTGACGTGAACCCTGTACCACCAGTAATCATGATCGCTTGAACATTGTCGTCCGCAATCCACTGAGAAACAATTGCGCGAATTTTGTACATGTCATCAATAACAATTTGCTTATCGACAACATTGTGACCCGCTTCTTGAGCGTGTTCAACAAGGTAGCGACCAGAGGTATCGTTTTCTTCGGTACGAGTGTCAGATACCGTTAGAACGGCAATATTTGCAGGTTGAAATTTGCTTTCAGCGTGACCCATGTGTTCACCTATTCTCTTTTAACTTTGATACGTTTGGTATCGATTCTAGAAAAGCGAGGGAAAGCTAGCCTATAAATAAGCTTTCCCTACAAAATTTGAGTTGATTTAGCCGCCGATAGACGCCAGATGTGGCGTCATACCCGTATTACCATCGTGCAAGAAGTGGCTCACCGACTTAGTTTGTAACTGCGCTTGGATGCGTTCAATAAGCTCGCTTTCTTGCTCATCACGTTCCAATAGATCACGTAGTTCTACACCGTGGTCTCCAAACAAACACAGATGCAGCTTACCCATCGCAGAGACGCGTAGTCGGTTGCAGCTCTCACAAAAGTCTTTTTCATACGGCATGATCAGGCCAATTTCACCCTTGTAATCTGGATGAACAAACACTTGCGCGGGGCCGTCATTATGAGAGCGCACTTTAAGCAGCCAACCGTTTGCAATCAACTGATTACGAATTGCTACGCCTGACACATGATGCTTATTGAATAAATCATCCATCTCACCCGTTTGCATCAATTCGATGAAGCGCAGTTGGATTGGACGATCTTTTATCCAGTTGAGAAACGCTGGCAGTTCTTGATGGTTAAGATCTTTCATCAAAACCACATTAACTTTGACTTGCTCATAACCAACTTCAAACGCACGCTCGATACCATTCATCACCTCAGTGAACTTATTTTCACCCGTGATTTGATGGAACATACGCGGATCAAGGCTGTCCACGCTAACGTTGATGTGAGTTAAGCCCGCTTCACGCCAGTCTGCGACTTGCTTCGCCATGCGGTAACCATTGGTCGTCGTTGCAACTTTTTGGATACCGGGCGTCGTCGCCACTGAGTGGATAATGTCGGTAAAATCTTTGCGTAAACTTGGTTCACCGCCAGTAATGCGCACTTTTGACGTGCCACAATCAGCAAACGCTTTTACGACCCGTTTGATTTCAGGAAGAGATAAAAAAGACGAGTTTTTATTGCCCGAAGGCTTATAGCCATCAGGAAGGCAATAGGTACATTTGAAATTACATACGTCGGTCACAGACAGACGCAAGTAATAGAACTTACGATGAAATTTGTCTTCGAATTGTTGCGCCACGGAACACCTTTCCAAACACGGGAGGCATGGCCATTTCCAATCATGCCCTTGTGACAGTACGCCACTGGCTCAAAACGCTTATCCTCGGACTTAGCAATAGTGAGCTCGGAGTTATGGCAACCAGAGATATGAAACCTCTGATAGCTTTGCGGTGTAAAATACTTAATATTTGTACTGGAATCCAGACTTGAGTGATAAAAAACTCTCTAGAGACACAATTTACCGCTAAGTGAGTACCTTTCGAGCACTCCTTAAGATAAATTGTAGCCGTTTTTTACAAGATTATTAGAAGAACGTAATGAATATCTACACGGATAAAAAAGTGGTCGCTGTTGGCGGTGGTCATGGCTTAGGTCGAATGTTGGCCGCACTACGGGATTTTGGCGGCAATGCAACTGGCATTGTCGCCACAACAGACAATGGTGGCTCAACAGGAAGAATTCGTCACTGCCAAGGTGGAATCGCCTGGGGCGACACACGGAACTGCATTAATCAGCTGATCACAGAACCGTCGATCAGTTCAATGATGTTTGAATATCGCTTCAAAGGTACAGGTGAGCTTGATGGTCATAACCTCGGTAACTTGATGCTTACGGCGCTCGATAACTTATCGGTCAGACCGTTAGATGCCATCAATCTGATTCGAAACATGTTAAAAGTCGACGTTAACATTCTTCCTATGTCTGAACACCCTTCCGATCTTTCCGCGTTATCCGTGGATGGGAAGTGGGTCACGGGAGAAACGAATGTAGACGAGATGGACACCGATTTACGCCGTCTCGATCTATCACCAGAAGTTCCTGCAACTAAAGAAGCAGTAACTGCACTGGCAGAGGCAGACGCTATTATTCTTGGTCCTGGCAGCTTTTTAACCAGCATCATGCCTCCTTTGCTGTTGCCTGAGCTCGGCAAAGCCATTGCCGCCAATGAGAAAGCAAAAGTCATTTTCGTTGCCAACTTGAGTCCAGAGTACGGCCCAGCCGGACGAATGACCATGGCACAAAAATTAGAATGGTGTGAGCGTGCCTGCCAAGGTAGGAAGATAGACGTGGTTCTAGCAGAGGAAACCGAGCAAGAAGTCTTGAGCCAGTGGAATGTAGTGACCGAGTCGTTAGCTTCGTCGAACCGAGATTGGCGTCACGACCGAGATAAACTCAAGCTCGCTATTGAAAGCCAGCTAAGGCTTTCAATTTAAAAAAACGCCCTCTAAAGCTAGGGGATAGCTTCAAGTTTATCTCGCTGTCAACAATGAAAAAACCCTTCACGTACGTGAAGGGTTTTGTGTAAGAGTCTCATCAGAACAATGCATTACTGCTGCCAATCACGATAAGCGTCGCGTGTTTCGTGCAAAAGATCGAACATCGTTTTTAACTCGTCTGACTCTTCAGCTAACTCACCTGCTTTGGCTTTTTTATCTATCGACATCGCCAATTGACAAAGACGGTCTGCTCCAAAGCTCGCTGCACTGCTTTTTAACGCGTGACTGATTTCTTTTAGGTAACGCAATCGCTCTGTCCCTTGAAACTGAGATAAATTCTCGATGTAGGTATCCATCTCCCCTAAGAAAATATCGAGTAAAACAGGAACATTATCACTGCCAATCTCCATCGACAGTTCATCGATTTTTTGCTGATTTAATACATTCACACTCATACTTTTTGCCGCTCTTCCTTGCCATTCCAAGCCTGTAACTTGCGGTAAATCGTCGACGGACTGACATCAAGGTATCCCGCCGCTCGGGGGATATTGCCATCACACGCTTCAATCGCTTGCTCTATCGCCATTTTTTCTGTCATCCACAACGGCATAATCTCAGACGCAGTCATCACTTTCGGCTCAATGAATTTCGCCACAGAAGACGGACGGTCAAGCGGTTGATTCAGCGGTGGCGGTAACATATCCAACGTGATTTCTTTACCGTTGTTTAGAACAACGATATTGCGCAGCACGTTTTGTAACTGACGAACGTTGCCTGGCCACTCATAGCTATTAAATCGGTCGATTACATCAGGCGCAAAACGCACGAAGCTTTTTCCTTCTTCGTGCGACATATAGCCTAACAGTGAGTATGCAATTTCAATGACATCTTCACCTCGTTCACGTAAAGGTGGCAAATGCAAAGGAATGACATACAAACGATAGTACAAATCTTCACGGAATCGACCTTCTTGTACCTCTTTCCATGGGTCACGGTTAGTTGCACAAACAAAGCGAACATCCACGCTCTTCATTTTTGATGAGCCCACTTTTTGGAACGTGCCGGTTTGAATAAATCGTAGCAATTTGGTTTGCAAATCTAAGTCCATCTCACACAGTTCATCAAGGAAAAGTGTGCCACCATCCGCTAATTCCGCTGCACCCTGACGATCATTTGCTGCACCGGTAAAAGCACCTTTCACGTGACCAAACAGTTCACTCTCAATCAAATCTTTTGGAATTGCAGCACAGTTAATCGCAATAAAAGGCTTGTCACCACGCTTGCTTGCCGCATGGATTGCCTCGGCACATACCTCTTTACCCGTACCACTTTCACCAGTGATGAAGATACTCGCTTTACTGTTCGCTGCTGAATCAATCGTGCGGTAAACCTGTTGCATAGTTTGGCTGCTGCCAATAAAGCCTTGATAACTCTGATTTCCCGGGTTATCAGCCTCGTTTTTTAACTTAGTCGCTTTACGAATCGCATTGTTAACCGTGACACGTAAACGGTCTGCTTCACACGGTTTGATCAAAAAGTCTTGAGAGCCATGACGCATTGCTTCTACCGCGGTATCGATAGAACCGTGAGCGGTCATAAAAATAATAGGTACGTCTGGATGACTCTTTTTTACAGCGTGTAAAACGTCCATCCCCGTCATATCTGGCAGACGAAGATCGAGCAGAATAAGATCTGGAATTCTATGGTTGAGACTTTCAATGGCATCCCTACCTGTACCGACAATATTGATATCTATACCAAGCGGTGTCAGGTATGAGCGGTACAGTGCCGCAACAGATGCGGTATCCTCAACCATTAAAAGGTAACGAGATTTAGGACCTTCAGATTTTTGTTGCATAACCTAGCTAATATTTTGTTGTGTTTTAAACAATAATCGCATTACGCTTTGCATTTTGCAAATAACATTAGCTAAATTATGGGTAAGAGAAAGGATTCAAAAATAATATCAATTATTTAAAAAATGGCATAAACCATGCTGATAGTTTAGTGACCCCTCGGGTCACCTAGCCAACTGACGTTGTTAGTGAACGAGATGTTCACAAAACAAGCCAATAGACCCGACTGCCTATTGGCTTCTTTTTTTGCAAGCAATCTAAAACACTTGGCTAAGCTAGATCATTAAGCTTACTTTTAACTATTTGCGATGAACTGCGCTCTTAGTTTTTCAATCTCGTCACGCTTTTGCGCCGCCAATTCAAACTCTAAATCTTGCGCGTGCTGATACATTGCCGCCTCAAGTCGACTGATTTCTTTTTCCAACTGTTGAGGAGACATGACCTCGTATGTTTGCGAAGGCTCCGCCACTTTCGACAACGGTACCTGTTTAGTATTACGCTGACGTTTAGACTTGGTAATATCGCCCAATTCCATAATATCTTTGATATTTCGTTTGAGCGCTTGCGGCGAAATGCCCATTTCTTCGTTGTACGCTTTCTGCTTCTCGCGGCGGCGGTTGGTTTCATCCATCGCCTTTTTCATGGAGTTGGTGATTCGGTCAGCATACAAGATCGCCTTACCTTCAAGATTTCGCGCAGCACGACCAATGGTCTGAATCAGTGAACGCTCGGAGCGCAAGAAGCCCTCTTTATCTGCATCCAATATTGCAACCAGCGAGACTTCAGGCATGTCCAAGCCTTCTCGTAGCAAGTTAATTCCCACCAGCACGTCAAACTCGCCAAGACGAAGATCACGGATGATCTCCACACGTTCTACGGTGTCAATATCTGAGTGTAAGTAACGGACCCTAACATCATGTTCGTGCAAGTACTCGGTGAGATCTTCGGCCATCCGTTTGGTCAATGTTGTCACTAGAACTCGCTCATCTTTAGCAGAACGGAGGCGAATTTCAGACAACAAGTCGTCTACTTGGGTCGCTACTGGGCGAACTTCCAATTCTGGGTCAAGCAAGCCTGTTGGACGAACAACTTGATCCGCTACATCGCCTGAAGATTTTTCTAGTTCATAATTTCCTGGCGTCGCAGAGACAAAAATCGTCTGCGGTGCTAACGCTTCAAACTCTTCAAACTTGAGCGGACGATTATCTAACGCAGAAGGTAAGCGAAAACCAAACTCCACTAGCGTTTCTTTACGAGAGCGGTCACCTTTATACATGGCACCAATCTGCGGCACAGTCACGTGGGATTCATCGATGATCAACAAACCGTCATGAGGCAAGTAATCAAACAATGTCGGTGGCGGCTCGCCTTCCGATCGTCCGCTGAGATAGCGAGAATAGTTTTCGATACCTGAGCAAAAACCTAACTCATTCATCATCTCGATATCGAATTGAGTCCGCTGGCTAATACGCTGTTCTTCCAGTAGCTTGTTGTTGTCTAGAAGCTGTTTTTTGCGTACTTCTAATTCAACCTTAATATTTTCAATCGCTTCAAGAATACGATCTCTTGGTGTCACGTAGTGCGTCTTAGGATAAATGGTGTAGCGTGGTAAATCTCGCTGTTTCACCACACCAGTCAATGGATCAAAAACACTGATGCAGTCAATTTCATCATCAAACATTTCGACACGAACTGCGTCTTGGTCAGATTCCGCTGGAAAGATATCAATCACTTCGCCACGAACCCGAAACTGTCCTCGCTCAAATGCCACGTCATTTCTTGAATATTGTAGCTCTGCCAAACGTCGTAGCATGTCCCGTTGATCAATCACGTCACCACGACGTAAATGCAACATCATTTGCAAGTAAGATTCTGGGTCACCCAAACCATAGATAGCAGAAACAGACGCAACGATAATCGCGTCTTTACGTTCCAATAGTGCTTTCGTTGCGGAAAGGCGCATTTGCTCTATGTGAGCGTTAACTGATGCGTCTTTTTCAATGAAAGTATCCGTCGTCGGGACATAAGCTTCAGGCTGGTAGTAATCGTAGTAGGAAACAAAGTATTCCACCGCATTATTGGGAAAGAATGATTTCATCTCGCCATATAATTGCGCTGCGAGCGTTTTGTTTGGCGCAAGTAATATTGCAGGTCGCTGGGCTTGAGCGATAACATTCGCTAGTGTGAACGTTTTACCCGATCCCGTTACCCCCAATAGTGTTTGATGTGCCAGTCCAGCATCGAGCCCCTCAAGCAGCTGCTTGATCGCTCCCGGCTGGTCACCCGATGGCTGATAATCGGAGACCAATTCATAGACTTTACTCATACCCTTCCTCAACTTTACTGCGCTTTGGCTGTATATATATACACCTTAGCCAATGAAATCTACGTCTATTGAAAATTTACCCACCATTGTTAATAAATTTTCTTGTTTGTCTAGAATGCTATAGCCATACAAAACCTACTCTGATATAGTACTTCGCCCTAGTTGAAGAGCCACACCCATTCTTCACATTGCAGTTTCCACAACTTTTCCCCAAAAATTGACCTAAACACTCTTTATCCCCAAAAGCTAGATTTTTATCCACCTTGAATACATTTTGCTTAACATCAATAAATCTATGTTTTAATTGCATATTCTCTGTATAGCTCTGATTAAAAATTCACTAAATAAAAACCAGGTTGCATATAAAAGATCTTTACTCAGATCTCATCAACATAGTTATCCACAAAATTAGTGGATAACTAACCTCACCCCTTTACTGACAAGCAGTACAGAAAAGTAAAGCCCTTCCCCCAATATTTTTTGCTAAAAATGTATTTTTTTACTGTTGACAGTAGTTTGGCTGCTCGGTAAGATTCGTTCCGCTTTCAAGCAAAGCAATTCCTCCTTAGCTCAGTTGGTAGAGCGACGGACTGTTAATCCGCAGGTCGCTGGTTCGAGCCCAGCAGGAGGAGCCAAATTCCAGAAAAGTCGTGTCGCAAGACACGGCTTTTTTCGTTTTGAAATCAAAAACTTCTTTCACCATCAATATCTCAAGTGACGACTTAAAATTACTCGCTAAGTGTAATTCCCACCTTCTGAGCAAAAGATTCTTTGAGGAAAGACAGCACCAGCGTCTTTGTAAAATCCATTCAGCAAGCTGTTCAATTTCTTATTGATTCATCAAAATACCTCACATAGACGACTATTTTTCCATCGTGTATGTAAAACCACATCGTTCACTGGTTGTTATTGGTGTCACAAAACACGATAATATCAAGATCGGATTTTAAGAACGTAATAACTATGACCGAATATGTTTTGTTGTTGGTCGGCACTGTGCTGGTGAACAACTTTGTACTGGTGAAGTTTTTGGGCCTATGTCCTTTCATGGGTGTGTCCAAAAAACTGGAAACAGCAATAGGTATGGGCTTAGCGACAACTTTTGTGCTAACGCTCGCGTCAGTGTGTGCGTATTTAGTGGAAAGCTACATTCTTCGTCCACTGGGTATTGAGTACCTTCGAACCATGAGTTTTATTTTGGTGATAGCCGTTGTGGTGCAGTTCACCGAAATGGTTGTGCACAAAACAAGTCCAACACTTTATCGCTTGCTTGGTATTTTCTTACCGCTGATCACTACAAACTGCGCGGTATTAGGCGTCGCGCTTCTTAATATTAATGAGAACCATAACTTTATCGAATCGATTATCTACGGCTTCGGCGCCGCTGTTGGTTTCTCATTGGTGTTGATACTTTTTGCATCCATGCGTGAGCGCATAGCTGCCGCCGACGTACCAGTGCCTTTTAAAGGTGCATCGATTGCAATGATTACAGCGGGTTTAATGTCACTAGCCTTTATGGGCTTTACAGGTTTGGTGAAGTAAACAATGAGTACGATTTTAATTGCGATCATCGCGTTAGCGGTTCTTGCTGCGATTTTCGGCGCGATACTTGGTTTTGCTTCTATTCGCTTCAAAGTCGAGGCAGACCCAATTGTGGATCAAATCGACGCAATCTTACCTCAAACTCAATGCGGTCAATGTGGCTACCCTGGTTGCCGCCCTTATGCTGAAGCGATTGCAAATGGCGACCACATCAACAAATGTCCGCCAGGCGGTCAGGCAACAATCGAAAAGCTCGCCGACTTAATGGGTGTTGAGCCAGAAGAATCTGCGCACGATCTCGACAGCAAAATTCCAACCGTTGCATTTATCCACGAAGATATGTGCATTGGCTGTACTAAGTGTATTCAAGCGTGTCCAGTGGATGCAATTGTAGGCGGTACAAAAGCGGTCCATACCGTAATTAAAGACGAATGTACGGGGTGTGACTTATGTGTTGCACCATGTCCAACTGATTGTATTGAAATGATTCCTGTGGCAACCACCACGGAAAGCTGGAAGTGGCAACTTAACTCCATTCCAGTACTCAACATTACGGATGCTGCCGACGATGCAGCGAACGTGAAAGATTCAATTAAGTAAGGTTTCGCATGTTGTCTTTGATTGAACAAATTCGTACAGGCTCGCTTTGGGATTTCCCTGGTGGTGTGCATCCGGCAGAAAACAAAAAGCAGTCCAACAAAACTGAGCTCGTTCACGCGGCTATCCCATCAGAAATTGTATTACCGCTAAAACAGCACATTGGTAAGGCTGGTAACTTATTGGTTGCCGAAGGTGACCACGTATTAAAAGGTCAGCCATTAACGCAATCCGAAACTGGTTTTACCGTTCCAGTGCATGCTCCTACATCGGGTACGATCACCGCAATTGAGCCTAGAACCGTTGCTCACCCTTCAGGTCTGAGTGAACTCTGTGCGGTCATTACACCTGATGGTAACGATACATGGTGTGACAGAAAACCCGTCGCGGATTACAAACAAGAAACACCTGACGCACTGATCGATATTATTCGTCTCGCAGGCATTTCAGGTATGGGTGGCGCAGGTTTCCCTACCGCAAAAAAAATCCAATCAGGTTTTGCTCGCACAGAGATTCTTATCGTCAACGCAGCTGAGTGTGAGCCATACATCACATCAGATGACAAGCTCATGCAAGAGCATGCCGAAGAGCTCATCCAAGGTATCGAGATTGTCGAACATATCCTGACACCAAAGCTCACGATTATTGGTATTGAAGATAACAAACCAGAGGCAATTAAAGCGTTAGAAGCTGCGGCTCTAAACAAAGATATCGTCATTCGCGTTATCCCGACTAAATACCCTTCTGGTGGTGAAAAACAGCTGATCAAAATTTTGACCAATAAAGAAGTACCAAGCGGCGCAATTCCAGCCGATATTGGTATTTTGGTTCAAAATGTCGGTTCTCTTTACTCAATCAAACGCGCAATCATCGATGGTGAACCGATGATAAAACGCGTGGTGACTCTCACCGGTAAAACATTCAAACAACCACGCAATGTTTGGGCATTATTAGGTACACCAGTACAGGCGTTATTGGATGAGTTTGGCTATAAAGCCGATAAGAAGTTACAACGTTTAATCATGGGTGGACCAATGATGGGCTTCACCCTTCCCCACTCTCAAGTGCCGATTACCAAGACAGCAAACTGTATCCTTGCCCCGACTCGTCGTGAGATCTCTCCACACCAACATGAGATGGAATGTATTCGCTGTAGCCAATGTGCTGAAGCTTGCCCTGCTTCACTGCTACCTCAGCAACTGCAATGGCATGCAAAAGCTGAAGAGTATGACAAACTCGAAGAACTAAACTTAAAGGATTGTATCGAGTGCGGTGCTTGTGCGTTTGTGTGTCCAAGTGAAATTCCTCTCGTACAGTACTACCGCCAAGCAAAAGCGGAAATTCGCACCAGAACACAAGAAGCGGAAGCTGCGGAGCGAGCGAAGCTGCGTTTTGAAGAGAAGAAAGCGCGTATGGAACGCGAAAAAGCAGAACGTGAAAATCGCTTTAAGAAAGCAGCCGATCAGCGCCGTAAAGACATGAAATCTTCTGGTGGTGATGATGCGATAGCAGCAGCGATCGCACGAGTGAAAGCTCAGAAGACAGAAACAACAGAAAAAGCAGAGCCAGCCGTGAAACCTGCCGTCGCTGCAGCCATTGCCAAAGCGAAGGCAAAACAGGCCGCAGCCGCTAAAGCAGGCTCTAGTGAACCTGATAACTCAGAAATGGCAAAACTGCGCGAAGAACGCAAACGTCTAGCCCGCGAACGTAAAGCACAAAAAGAACAAGGCGAAACGCCAGACAACAACGCTGATGATAAGAAATCGGCAGTTGCAGCAGCCATCGCCCGAGCTAAAGCGAAAAAAGCTCAACAAGAAGAATCAACCGAAACAATAGAAGCTCAAGCATCTGCTGAGAAAACCGAAGATCCGAAGAAAGCCGCGGTTGCGGCTGCTATTGCGCGTGCCAAAGCGCGTAAAGCGAAACAAGCAGACTCAACTGAAACCGAAGAAGCTGAAACGCCTACTGAGCAAACCGACGATCCGAAGAAAGCCGCCGTTGCTGCTGCCATTGCACGCGCAAAGGCCCGAAAAGCGAAACAAGCAGACTCAACTGAAACCGAAGAAGCTGAAGCGCCCGCTGAGCAAGCTGAAGATCCGAAAAAAGCCGCGGTTGCTGCTGCCATTGCACGCGCTAAGGCCCGAAAAGCGAAACAAGCAGACTCAACTGAAACCGAAGAAGCTGAAGCGCCCGCTGAGCAAGCTGAAGATCCGAAAAAAGCCGCGGTTGCTGCTGCCATTGCACGCGCTAAGGCCCGAAAAGCGAAACAAGCAGACTCAACTGAAACCGAAGAAGCTGAAGCGCCTACTGAGCAAGCTGCAGACCCGAAAAAAGCCGCGGTTGCTGCTGCCATTGCGCGTGCCAAAGCGCGTAAAGCTAAGCAAGAAGAACCAGCCGAAACGGTAGAAGCTGAAACGCCTGCTGAACAAGCTGAAGATCCGAAAAAAGCGGCTGTCGCTGCGGCTATTGCGCGTGCCAAAGCGCGTAAAGCTAAGCAAGAAGAACCAGCCGAAACGTTAGAAGCTGAAACGCCTGCTGAACAAACTGAAGATCCGAAAAAAGCGGCTGTCGCTGCTGCTATTGCGCGCGCGAAGGCTCGCAAAGCGCAGCAAGAAGCTAATAAAAATAATACTGAGGAGAACGAGTAGTGTCGTTTTTTATTGCCAGTTCACCGCATACCCACAGCCGTCGTAGTACACCTGACTTAATGAAATGGGTGGCACTTTGTGCTCTCCCAGGTTTAGCGGCTCAGACCTACTTCTTTGGGTGGGGAACGCTTATTCAGCTGATTTTTGCCATCGCAGTCGCTGTATCACTTGAAGCCTTAGTTATGGTCTTCCGTAAACGTTCGCCGATGCGAGCACTACGTGATAACAGTGCGATCGTTACCGCTTGGTTATTAGCCGTGGCTATCCCACCATGGTCTCCGTGGTGGATTATGGTGATCGGACTTATTTTCGCGATCGTAATCGCTAAACACCTATATGGTGGCCTTGGTCAAAACTTATTCAACCCTGCCATGGTCGCTTATGTGGTCTTGTTGATCTCATTCCCAGTGCAAATGACGAGTTGGAGTGCCCCGACGTCACTCATACCTGATCACGTAAATTTTGCAGATACACTCTCTTTAATTTTTACGGGCTATGATTACGACGGCTTATCGCTTCAGCAAGTTCGAACGGGGGTTGACGGCGTGACAATGGCGACGCCACTTGATGCATTTAAAACTGGTATTCATACAGGCGCAACCCCAAGCGAAGTACTGTCGCAGCCAATATTCGATGGCTTAGCTGGCATTGGTTGGCAATGGGTAAATCTTGCCTACTTACTTGGTGGTTTAGTGATGATCAAAAAACGCATCATCCAATGGTATATCCCCGTAGGTTTCCTAGTGAGCCTGACGCTATTTAGCCTCGTGTTCAGCTTACTGACCCCAGGGGAAACTGCGTCGCCAATCTTCCACTTGCTATCAGGTGCAACCATGCTTGGCGCATTCTTTATTGCAACCGATCCCGTGTCGGCGTCGACAACCGTTAAAGGACGTTTGATCTTTGGCGCGCTTATTGGTGCTTTGGTCTTTATCATTCGCAGTTGGGGAGGCTTCCCTGATGGTGTTGCATTCGCAGTGTTACTTGCAAATATGTGTGTGCCACTGATCGATTACTACACCAAACCTAGAACTTACGGTCACTGAGGTAAACATGTTAACCGCTATTAGAAAAAATGGTCTGACACTTGCGATCTTTGCCTGTGCAACAACCGGATTAGTCGCCTTTACTCAGTACCTAACAAAAGACCAAATCAAGATACAAGAACAACAACAATTGCTTTCTGTTTTGAATCAAGTCATTCCAGAAAACATGCATGACAACGCACTCACGCAAGCCTGCACTATGGTCACGTCACCAGAACTGGGGACATTACGTGCGATGCCAGCCTACCTCGCCACGAAGAATGGTGAACCGACAGCAATCGCAATAGAATCCATCGCGCCAGATGGCTACAATGGTGAGATAAAAGTTATTACTGGGATTGACAATCAGGGCAATATTTTGGGGACACGCGTCTTAAGCCATCAAGAAACCCCTGGCCTGGGCGATAAAATTGATCTTCGTGTCACCGACTGGATCCTGAGCTTTACGGGCAAACAAGTCACGGAAAGTAACTGGAACTCATGGAAAGTTCGTAAAGATGGTGGTGATTTCGATCAATTTACTGGTGCAACGATCACGCCTAGAGCCGTCGTAAAAGTGGTGCGAAATACCGTTAACTACGTAAACCAATCTCGTGAAGACATTCTTAGCCAGCCTTTGGGCTGTGAAGGAGAGCAGTAATGAATGAGAATAAATTGCTGATGAAAAACGGTATGTGGAGCAATAATCCTGCTCTCGTACAGCTGCTGGGTCTGTGTCCACTACTAGCGGTTTCTTCCACAATAACCAATGCCTTAGGTCTTGGTATTGCAACCTTACTAGTGCTGGTCGGCTCAAACGTCACGGTTTCTCTTATTCGTAATTACGTACCAAAAGAGATCCGCATTCCTGTATTCGTGATGATTATTGCCTCACTTGTTACCTGCGTTCAGTTATTGATGAATGCCTATGCGTATGGTTTATACCTGTCTCTTGGTATCTTTATTCCTCTGATTGTAACCAACTGCATCATTATTGGTCGAGCTGAAGCATACGCTTCAAAAAATGATGTTGCGCCTGCAGCATTAGACGGTTTATGGATGGGTCTTGGTATGACAAGCGTTTTGGTCGTGCTAGGTGCCATGCGTGAGTTAATTGGTAATGGTACGCTATTCGACGGGGCAGATCTGCTATTAGGAGACTGGGCATCCGCTCTCCGCATCCAAGTTTTCCAATTTGACAACAGCTTTTTGCTAGCGCTTCTTCCACCCGGTGCATTTATCGGTGTTGGTCTGTTGATAGCGCTTAAAAATGTCATCGATAATTCAGTCCAGGCACGTCAACCAAAAGAAGAAAAACCAACCATAGAACGTGCTCGCGTCACCAACGCATAACAAAATAAGGCTCTGTCATAGGAGCCTTTTTCATAAACCGCAGAGACGGTATTGGAAGTCAGCAATGAACAAAATAAAAAGAATCGAAATTCTTGAGCGATTACGAGAAAACAATCCGAATCCTCAAACTGAGCTTAACTGGAGCTCCCCTTTTGAGCTGCTAATCGCGGTATTATTATCAGCGCAAGCAACCGATGTAAGTGTCAATAAAGCCACCGACAAACTTTTCCCTGTCGCTAATACACCGCAAAGTATTCTCGATTTGGGAGTTGATGGCTTAAAAGAATACATAAAGACCATCGGTTTGTTTAACTCAAAGGCAGAAAACACTATCAAGACTTGTAAGATCTTGTTGGAAAAACACAATGGTGAAGTTCCTGAAGATCGTGCAGCGTTAGAAGCGCTACCAGGCGTAGGTCGCAAGACCGCAAACGTCGTGCTCAACACCGCTTTTGGTTGGCCAACCATTGCCGTCGATACGCACATTTATCGCGTGTCGAATCGTACTAAGTTTGCAATGGGCAAAACGGTTGATGATGTCGAGCAAAAGCTATTAAAAGTTGTGCCAAAAGAGTTCAAACTCGATGTGCACCACTGGCTCATTCTTCATGGCCGCTACACGTGCTTGGCGAGAAAGCCTCGCTGCGGTAGCTGCATTATTGAAGATTTGTGCGAATATAAAGAGAAAGTATATCCAGATAGCTAACGCTATTTGAAAATCAAAGCTAGGAGCAAAAAATGTCAAATGGTCGAATTCTCCACACTATGCTTCGCGTAGGTGATCTAGACAAATCCATCAAGTTTTACACTGAAGTTATGGGCATGCAGTTGCTTCGTACGAACGAGAATAAAGAGTACGAATACACACTGGCGTTTCTTGGCTACGGTGACGAATCCCAAGGTGCTGTGATCGAGCTAACTTACAACTGGGGTAAAACTGAATATGACCTAGGTACTGCTTTTGGTCATATCGCCATTGGTGTTGATGATATCTACACAACTTGCGACGCTATCAAAGCGGCGGGCGGTAATGTGACGCGTGAACCAGGTCCAGTAAAAGGCGGAAGCACGCACATTGCATTCGTAAAAGACCCAGATGGTTATATGATTGAGCTTATCCAAAACAAGCAAGCTTCAGCAGGTCTTGAAGGCTAAGCGGCACTTCTAATAATCACTTGTACTGCAAGTTGAACATCGATTACAGGCAGGTCTGCGATCTGCCTGTTCTTTTATAAACAAAACACTTTACTTGATAATAATTATCGTTTAGATTTATTCGCAACTTCGATATGCGGGATTACGATAATGATCAGTGAATGGGAAAAACACACACTTCTAGCCGATACGGCACTTCAACTAGATGACCCTGTTCGCAGCATTCTTCATTACCAGCAAGCCCTAAGCCTGAGTGAAGATATTAGCGAATGTGTGGAAATTGAAGCAGACGAGCGATTATTAATTTCTGTGATTTCTTGTCATAACTTAGCTCAGTTCTGGCGTTGGGCCGGAGACACTGACTATGAACTCAAATACCTTCAGCTGGCTTCAGAGAAAGTCTTAACACTCATCCCACAATGCCCAAATAAAGAATGTGCAAGCTTTATCGACTCAATAGGATGTTGCACTAAAGCATTAATAGACTTCATGAAACGTCACCCTAATCCGGCTATTGCCAAACAGGTTGAAAAAATCGATACCGCAACAAATTGCGAAGTCATTGCCAAATTCCGCTTAAACTAACATTCAAATTATACAGCCGGAATCACCGAAAGGTACTTAGCAAAATCCCATTAAAATATTATTAACAACGTCAGTAAATTAAAAACGCCGAAGCTTTCAGCTTCGGCGTTTTTATATTCGTTACACTTGGGTTCGCCCGAGTGATATTACGACTCGGCGGTTTTTGTCTTTTCCTATTGGCGAGCCATTATCTGCAATAGGACGACGCTTGCCGTACCCTTGCACTTGAATTCGATCTTCCGGTAGCCCTAGAGACTGAAAATAATCACGAAGTGACTCTGCACGTCGCTCAGATAAACTTTGGCTCGCACTTTTGCCATCGGTTGAATCGGTGTACGTCGCCACCAGCACGAGATCGATATCTTGATTATGTCGGATATAATCTGCAATTTGTGATAAACGCTTTTTGGAAGCCTTGGTTAACTGATCACCTTGTCTTTCGTAGTGCAAAATCGTAAAGGCAATGTCTTCAAAACTGTATTTCAATAAATTGGAAATACAGTCGCTAAACGCGTTGTACTTATTTTGAAACAGCACGGATGACAATGCGACTTCAATTCTCTGATCTCGGCTCTGCCAATCCTGATAACTAAAGGTCGGATAACGCCCTTTTTCCAGCTCAGACAAAATGCCCCATGCTGTTTGCCCTCCGACATAACCATCAAACTGTTTAAAAAACTTTAGGTTTGTAATTCGATCGGCGTGTTCACCTGGTCGCCAAGGTGGCGGCATAGAGATGAGACTGACGTTACGTGTTTCTCCCATCGGACGACGCATTTTTAACTCAAAGTCTAAATTGATTTTTTTATTCGCACGAGACGAAAATACCGCATCTCCAAAACTTGGAATAGGGTGAACAAGTTGGCATTCTAACGGTGTGTTGACCACCATTTCCCATTGAGATTGCTGTGGAGTGGCAACATAACGTTTACCCATCACAGCAAAACTGCTTGTGCTAAACAACGAAAATACAACGCCACTAGTAATCAGCCATTTCTTCATCTAAGTACTGTCTCTTAAACGGCAGTCTGTTGCCGTCAATTTGAATCAATAAAACCACTTCATCTGGCATGCAAAAACCTCGCCAACGTGCGAAATGTCGTGATATTACGATTAACGTTAATCATGGTAACTCAATCACCCGAAATGCGATCGAGCGTATTGATGAGATGCAAAATAGAATTCCGTTTTTCTCCTAAATTGCGGTTTTTCTCGTCGGTATAATCTGCAATAATGCAGCCTTCGTCACACAAAAATAAGCCGACATGACAATAGAAAATGAAGCTCTGACCTTGAAAAAACGCTTTCGTGGTTATTTCCCTGTGGTAGTAGACGTTGAGACCGCAGGTTTCAATGCTCAAACTGATGCACTTTTAGAAATTTGCGCCGTTACGTTAAAAATGGACGAAGATGGCGTGTTGCATCCGGCCTCCACCATTCATTTTCATGTTGAGCCATTTGAGGGCGCTAACTTAGAAAAAGAAGCGCTAGAATTCAATGGTATTCGTGACCCATATAGCCCTCTTCGTGGTGCAGTTTCTGAGCAAGAAGCGTTAAAAGAGATTTATAAACTTATTCGCAAAGAACAAAAAGCCGCAGATTGCTCGCGCGCAATTATGGTTGCCCATAACGCAGCATTCGACTTAGGTTTTGTAAATGCAGCCAATGAGCGCTGTAAACTAAAAAGAGTCCCTTTTCATCCCTTTGCTACTTTTGACACGGCAACATTGAGTGGCCTTGCTTATGGTCAAACGGTTCTCGCGAAAGCATGCAAAACGGCCGGGATGGAATTCGATAATCGTGAAGCACACTCAGCGCTTTACGATACACAAAAAACAGCAGAATTATTCTGCGGTATTGTCAACAAATGGAAGGCCCTCGGCGGTTGGCCGCTTGCTGACGAAGAATAATAAGTAAACACAACATATTAGGAAAAGTATGAATCCTGTCGTTATATCAGTGTGCGTCATGCTCGTGTTAGCATTGATGCGCGTAAACGTGGTGGTTGCCCTCACGTTTAGTGCCATCGTTGGTGGCCTTGTCGCAGGCATGAGCCTTGGAGACACAGTTGCCGCGTTCGAAAGTGGTTTAGGTGGCGGTGCGACTATCGCTCTAAGCTACGCAATGTTAGGTACTTTCGCCGTTGCCATCTCTAAATCTGGCATCACGGACCTACTGGCAAAAAGTGTTATCAAGCGCTTAAATGGTAAAGAAAACTCGGCGTCAACTACCGGGTTAAAGTACGCGGTGTTAGTCGCGCTCGTTCTTGTCACTATGTCATCTCAGAACGTAATTCCGGTCCATATCGCCTTTATTCCAATTTTGATTCCACCTCTTTTGGGCGTATTTGCGAAACTTAAGCTCGATCGACGTTTGGTTGCGTGTGTTCTTACCTTTGGTTTGATCACACCTTACATGATCTTACCTGTTGGTTTCGGCGGTATTTTCTTAAACAACATTCTATTAAAGAACCTACATGACAACGGTTTGGAAAACGTGGTTGCAAGCCAAGTTCCAACTGCAATGTTACTGCCAGGTGCTGGTATGTTGTTTGGTCTATTGCTGGCAATCTTTGTTAGCTACCGTAAACCACGCATCTACGAAGAAACGGAGTTGACTGTCGTTCACGAGACAGATCATGCTATCAATAAAAAGCACATCTTGGTGGCCGCTCTTGGTATTGTCGCCGCATTGGGTGTTCAGCTTTACACTGGCTCAATGATTATTGGTGCTCTAGCTGGCTTTATGGTGTTTACTTTTGGCGGTGTGATTGCTTGGAAAGAAACACACGATGTCTTCACAAAAGGCGTGCATATGATGGCTATGATTGGTTTCATCATGATCGCTGCCGCAGGTTTTGCTGCGGTAATGAAGCAAACAGGTGGCGTTGAGACATTAGTACAGTCTCTCTCTACCAGCATTGGTGATAATAAGCCGCTTGCTGCGCTATTAATGCTAATTGTTGGTCTGTTGGTAACAATGGGTATCGGTTCATCGTTTTCAACCATTCCAATCTTGGCGACAATCTACGTTCCACTCGCGTTGGCATTTGGTTTTTCGCCAATGGCAACAATCGCGCTAGTTGGTACTGCTGCCGCTTTGGGTGATGCTGGTTCTCCAGCGTCCGACTCGACATTAGGCCCTACATCTGGTCTAAATGCCGACGGTCAGCATGAGCACATTTGGGAAACGGTTGTTCCAACCTTTATCCACTACAACATTCCACTGATCATCTTTGGTTGGATTGCTGCAATGGTGCTTTAGTACCGTTGTTTGATGGATATACTTAGTTACGAAAAAGCCGCTCATTGAGCGGCTTTTTGTTATTTGAAATCGCGATTATTGCGCTGGCATATTGTCAATAATACGCTCACGTATCAGTTTCAAGGTAGGCTCTGTTGACAGATAATCCACGGCAATCGGGAAATAAGCGTCGTTAATTTGAAGAACCAAGCTAGGGTAAGAATCCACGCCTAGGCTCTTTGCAAGACTCAGTTGATCTTGGAACACACCTTCTAAGAAAGAGCCGTCCATATCGTTCTTGAACTGCTGAACATTCAAACCAATTTCTTTAGCTAGCTGCAAGTGAGTCGCTTCTTCATGAGGAGGCATCGCACGTAAGTAATACGCATGTTGAATCGCTTCTAGCATCTGCTCATAAGAATCTTGAAAGCCCGCAGCGATAACTGCGCGACAAGATTGGTAAGTGCTTCTTACTGGCGTACAAAGCTTCCAGAAATCGTAGTTAAACTTGGTGCCCAACTGACGCTCAATCTGCTTCCAAATACCTTCGAGTTTTTGTTGCATCTCTGGTGGCATCGGCAAACTAGTATCTGGCGCAAGACCACCCACCACATACTCAAACTGAATAACGCCTGGCAGTTGCTGTTTCAATTTATCAAGCGTCGGTTTGTAACCCCAACACCAACTGCACATTGGGTCATGCACGTAGTAAAGCTTTATGTTCATTCCACTAACCTAAAAAGAAAAAGGAGCCAGTACGGCTCCTTCGTATTCTATCGCTAAATGTGAGTATTTACGAATTACTCAGCTTGATCTTCAGCGCGCGCTGCAGCTTCTTTGATTAGAGGCTGAAGTTCACCTTTTTGGAACATTTCTAGAATGATGTCGCAACCGCCGATAAGCTCACCTTCAACCCATAGTTGAGGGAATGTTGGCCATTGTGCGTACTTTGGTAGCTCAGCACGGATATCTGGGTTTTGCAGAATGTCTACGTAAGCGAACTTCTCACCACATGCCATTAGAGCCTGTGACGCTTGAGAAGAGAAACCACAGCTTGGCAGTTTCGGTGATCCTTTCATGTACAGCAGGATTGAGTTTTCAGAGATCTGCTGTTTGATTTTGTCGATAGTTTCCATCGCTTCCTCATTCATGGGTTTGAACTTTGTTTATTTGCCACATTCTACTCAATAACGACAGAATAAAAACCATATAATTAATAAGGCTTAAATTCAGGTTGCTTGATGGCGAACAATTCAGCACTTCACAGCCGCTAACCCCTTAAAATATTTTCATATCGGGGTTTTAATAAAGTAAAAACTTGCTAAAATACTTAGCAAGTCAGCCTTAAAGGCTACATAGCTATAAAAAACACTGGAAGCAATCGAAAGGTCATCCTTTCAAATCAATGGAGAATCGAGTAATGGCATTTGAACTACCAGCTCTTCCTTACGCGAAAGACGCACTAGAACCACACATCTCAGCAGAGACTCTAGACTACCACCACGGTAAGCACCACAACACATACGTTGTTAAGCTAAATGGTCTTATCCCTGGCACTGAGTTCGAAGGCAAAACTCTAGAAGAGATCATCAAGACTTCTACTGGTGGCGTATTCAACAACGCAGCGCAAATCTGGAACCACACGTTCTACTGGCACTGTCTTGCTCCAAACGCGGGCGGCGAACCAACTGGCGCAGTTGCTGACGCAATCAACGCAGCATTCGGTTCTTTCGAAGAATTCAAAGCGAAGTTTACTGATTCAGCAATCAACAACTTCGGTTCTTCATGGACTTGGCTTGTTAAGAAAGCTGACGGCTCTCTAGAGATCGTTAACACTTCTAACGCTGCTACTCCTCTAACAGAAGAAGGTACAACACCACTTCTAACTGTTGACCTGTGGGAACACGCATACTACATCGATTACCGCAACGTACGTCCTGATTACATGAACGGCTTCTGGGCACTTGTAAACTGGGACTTCGTAGCTGAGAACCTAGCGAAGTAATTTTACTTCCCCCTAAGTTCAATTTAGTCTTATTTTAAAAGCTCGCTGAACCAGCGAGCTTTTTATTTTTCGCTTAAATACTCCAATTTAATCTCTTCTTTTTCCTAAAGTTCTTCTCAGACACGCCGTTAAAATGGCATCGAGCGAGGAACATCATGCAAATTCATACTTTAGACAAAGCGGCAATTATTAACGAACTTCAGTTCGGCAATGGTATCAACCATGCTGTCCACGAAGGACGTCGTGCCGATTTTGCACTGATTTTGTCGATGTTTTCTAACGATGTACGCGACGTTGTACCTGTAGAGGAAATCAAAGAAGTAGCCACCAGCGAAGATATACTCCGTCAACAACTTGAATTGTCAACGCCTCAAGCTCTTCGTTCTGATAGCAGCAGCTATGAGCTAGCAGCACAACAAGCAAAACAATTCCACGGTGCAGGTCTACCCTCAGCGAAACTGAGTCACTACTTGAAACCAGACGCCCTGACCTACTTGCCGGAAGATACGTTTAACCTTCCTGAAGACGTTTATCACAACCTATCCGGTCATGAGCGACGCAAATTGGGCGAGCGCAACAAAAACCTCATCCCAGATGCAGGGCTATACAATCAACTAGTGACGGCTCAACGTCAGTATCAAATTCAACTGCAAGTATAGAGATCATTGTTCAACCAACAGCTTGCAGTATCCACAGTCAGAAATGTGACGCCTTACAAATTACCGCACAATAGTCCTCATCCAAAAGCGTTAGTTTGAAGTCTTTCACACTGAGCCTTTCTAATTTCAACCATGCTAATAGCACAAACCACTGGTGTATTTTTTTCACACAGGGATACAGTGAAGGTGTTATGGATATTAAAGAATCAATTATTCTCGTCACGTCTGCAGGTTCTGTTATAGGAAGGACTTGTGCTAGTCACTTTGCTCACCTTGGAGCGACGTTGATTCTTTGTGACCAAAACTCTAGCGCTCTAAAAGCGAGCTATGAGCAGATTAGTGCCTTCACAGATAAAGTCTATGCGATGAATGTGTGCAGTGATAACACAACGTCCATTAACTTACTGTTTGATCAAATAGAATCGCAGCTGCGTGCGACACCAGACGTAATAGTCAACTGCTGGACGAGCTCTCCCATGCCAGGCTTGATGGCTCCCGAACCTATGAGTACTTACATTGATCACTTGTCTTCTGCAGCACGTTTCCTCTACACCTATGGCCAGGTGGGAGCCGAACGATTTCGCGCTAGAAATAAGAAAGGGGTAATTGTTAACGTCATTTCCCATGACAGCCATGAAGATTTAACGGGAGTCGAAAGCATGGCTGCTTTGGTGTCAGGTTTTACTCACAGCTGGGCAAAAGAGCTCACTCCATTTAATATTCGGGTGGGTGGCGTCATTCCTTCGGTAAACCATACAAGAGAAGAACTTAACGAAAGACACTGGGCCGAGATCCAAGATGAATTGGTTCGCAATACCGCATATATCGTATCAAATGAGTATTTTAGTGGCAGAGTGGTTGCTACTGAAGTATGAATGGACAACGTGTTTGTTGCGTCAACGGATCGCTATGACTCGACTCTTTCAACAAAAAAAGCCCCAGTCAAATGACTGGGGCTTTTACTTTTCCCGGTTAAGGTTTCGTGCTAGCGAAAACCTTACTCACACGACTCTTAATTACGCGTCAGCTTTTTCTTTCTTTGCTTTAGGCGCCGCTTTCGCTGCTTCTTGGTCTGCTTTCTTCTTGATAACTGTTGTACCTTCGAAAGTTTCACCTTCAACGAATGCTTTACCGTAGTAAGAAGCCATTAACACATCTTTAAGTTCGCTAATTAGTGGGTAGCGAGGGTTCGCACCAGTACATTGGTCATCGAACGCTTCAACTGCTAGCTCATCAAGTTTCGCGATAAAGTCTGCTTCAGCTACGCCTGCCGCTTGGATAGACATTGGGATGTCTAGGTTCACTTTTAGCTCATCCAACCATGCTAGTAGACGTTCAATTTTCTGAGCAGTACGGTCACCAGCTTGGCTTAGACCTAAGTGGTCAGCAACTTCAGCGTAACGACGACGTGCTTGTGGGCGGTCGTATTGAGAGAACGCTGTTTGTTTAGTTGGGTTATCGTTCGCGTTGTAACGTACAACGTTAGAGATAAGTAGTGCGTTTGCTAGGCCATGTGGAATGTGGAACTCAGCACCTAGTTTGTGCGCCATTGAGTGACAAACACCTAGGAATGCGTTAGCAAATGCCACACCAGCGATAGTTGCGGCGTTGTGTACTTTCTCACGAGCGATTGGGTCGTTAGCGCCGTTCGCGTAGCTTGAAGGTAAGTATTCTTTTAGCATCTTAAGTGCTTGTAGAGCCTGACCATCTGAGTATTCGTTCGCAAGAACAGATACGTAAGCTTCTAGAGCGTGAGTTACTGCATCGTAACCACCAAATGCTGTTAGAGACTTAGGCATGTTCATCACTAGGTTAGCATCAACGATAGCCATGTTTGGCGTGATTTCGTAGTCAGCTAGTGGGTATTTAGCACCAGTCTTGTCGTCAGTAACAACCGCAAATGGTGTAACTTCTGAACCAGTACCTGAAGTTGTAGTGATACATACAAGCTCAGCTTTTTGACCCATTTTAGGGAACTTGTAAATACGTTTACGGATGTCCATAAAGCGCATTGCTAGTTCTTCGAAGTGAGTTTCTGGGTGCTCGTACATTACCCACATGATCTTCGCAGCATCCATTGGTGAACCACCACCTAGCGCTAGGATAACGTCTGGTTGGTAGCTAGCCATTTGAGCCGCACCTTTCTCTACTACAGAAAGCGTTGGGTCAGCTTCAACATCGAAGAATGTTTGAACTTCCATGCCTTGAGCCTTAAGTAGGCTTACTACGTCATCTGCGTAACCATTGTTGAATAGGAAACGGTCAGTTACTAAGAATGCGCGCTTCTTACCTTCTAGGTCGCCTAGAGCAATTGGAAGGCTACCACGACGGAAGTAGATTGACTTAGGTAGTTTATGCCACAACATGTTTTCAGCTCGCTTCGCTACAGTTTTCTTGTTGATTAGGTGTTTAGGACCTACGTTCTCAGAGATAGAGTTACCACCCCATGAACCACAACCTAGAGTTAGAGAAGGCGCAACGTTGAAGTTGTACAAGTCACCGATACCACCGTGAGTAGTCGGGATGTTGATTAGGATACGAGCTGTCTTCATCTTGTCACCGAAGTAACGGATACGGTCAGCGTTAGTATCTTGGTTAGTGTAAAGACCAGATGTGTGGCCGATACCACCAATCTCAACCATAGTTACCGCTTGAGCAACCGCGTCTTCGAAGTTGTCAGCACGGAATAGACCTAGAGTTGGAGATAGTTTCTCGTGAGCGAATGCGTCATCGTGAGACACTTTACCTAGACCTTCACCAACAAGGACTTTCGTGTCTGCTGGAACTTTAACGCCTGCCATTTCAGCGATTGCCGCTGCTGGCTGACCTACGATTTTCGCGTTTAGCGCGCCATCGATAAGAAGAACTTTACGAACTTTTTCTGCTTCTGCTTTGCTTAGTACGTAAGCTTTGTGAGAAGCAAAACGCTCTTTTACTTCGTCGTACACTTCATCAACGACGATTGCAGCCTGCTCAGAAGCACATACTACGCCGTTGTCGAAAGTCTTAGACATCAGGATAGAAGCCACTGCACGTTTGATGTCAGCAGTTTCGTCGATAACAACAGGAACGTTACCTGCACCTACACCGATTGCTGGTTTACCAGAAGAGTAAGCTGCTTTAACCATGCCTGGGCCACCAGTTGCAAGGATAAGAGCAATGTCATCGTGTTTCATAAGAGCGTTAGAAAGCTCAACAGAAGGTTGGTCGATCCAACCGATGATGTCTTTTGGTGCACCCGCTGCTACTGCTGCGTCTAGAACCAGTTTCGCTGCGTCGTTAGTCGAGTTTTTCGCACGTGGGTGTGGTGAGAAGATGATACCGTTACGAGTCTTCAGAGAGATTAGAGATTTGAAGATCGCTGTAGATGTAGGGTTAGTCGTTGGTACGATACCGCAGATGATACCTACAGGCTCAGCGATAGTCATAGTGCCTAGGTTGTCATCCTCTTCTAGGATGCCACACGTTTGTTCGTCTTTGTATTTGTTGTAGATAAACTCAGAAGCGAAGTGGTTCTTGATTACTTTATCTTCAACAATACCCATACCAGATTCTTCAACCGCTTGTTGAGCTAGCGGGATACGGGCTTGGTTAGCTGCAAGCGATGCTGCACGGAAGATTTTGTCTACTTGCTCTTGAGAGTAAGTAGCGAACTCTTCTTGCGCTTTCTTAACGCGAGCAATCATTGCATCTAGTTCAGCCATATTAGTTACAGGCATAGGGAATCTCCTAAAATTAACAAATATTAAAAACTTTTTACTAAGGCTATTACTTATCGTTTTTACTGTTTATCAGTCACTTAGAAAACAAACGTCTTAGTAAATTGCTTTCAGGACTGAGTATAATATTTCAGAGTGTGAAAAAAATTGACTTGGATCAGTTCTCACGACCTAAATACCACCAAAGTGGTGCCCCATCACACTAAAACGACATAACTCACTGATAAACAAATAAATTAATCTTCACTTTTTATTGAACAAAAAAGAAGCAAATAGACAAATAAATAAAAGAAACTACAACAACCTGTAAAAAAGTTTCATTTTTAGCCAACAAAATTACATGTAGGCCCAATTCCTTGTGCTACTGAGAGTATATCGAACCGAATACATCTCTCTACAAACCACCTTAGTTTTTATCAAAAGTGTGCGAATGTTAACGTTTATGTAAAACAGCACGCTTTGACAGCAACTTTATACGCAACAATTCTTTTCCAGATTAGATACAGTTTATTAAAGAATTAGTTTTTCTCACTAAAACAGTAGGAAATGCGTTAGTTTTTTTCATTTCTTCCAACCCAACTTTTGCCTTACATTACGCCCAAATACCCCTTCTCCTTTTCACTAATGTGAACTTTAATGAGTACGCAACATGCAAACTTTTGAACTTGCTATCTTCTTGCAGTTTTTTCTTGGTTTGGTCGCCGCAGTAAACCCTGTTGGTATCATGCCTGTGTTTGTGTCACTAACCGGACATATGACACCAGACGAAAAGCGCAATACGGCAACCACAGCGAACGTGGCTGTTGCGATCATCCTGATCATTTCGCTCTTTGCTGGCCAGTTACTATTAGATATGTTCAGCATTTCTCTGGATTCGTTTCGTGTTGCAGGTGGGCTACTGCTGCTTAGCATCGCGTTCTCGATGATGAGCGGTAAACTGGGGGAAGATAAACAAAACAAACAAGAAAAATCAGAATACGTGAGTCGCGAGCAGATCGGTGTTGTTCCTCTTGCGATGCCGCTAATGGCAGGACCAGGCGCAATCAGTTCGACTATTGTTTACGGTGCACGCTACCCAAGCATGTTTGATACGGTAGGCATCAGCATTACAATTGGCTTGTTCTGTCTATGCTCGTGGCTGTTGTTCCGCTCTGCCCCACTGATCGTGCGATTTTTGGGCCAAACTGGTATCAACGTCATTACCCGTATCATGGGTTTGATATTAGGCGCATTGGGTATTGAGTTTATCGCCAATGGTTTACGCAACTTATTTCCAGGATTAGCCTGAGTTTCTATAAAATTGTATGATAGAGCGATTCAACAATGGATCGCTTTGTCATGACGACTGACTCTCTCAAACATACTCTTTATGTCACCATTTTTGGTACTCATACCAAAGCTGGTCGAACCTTCGATATTGCACTCATTATCGCGATTATCAGTTCTCTAATCGTGCTGGTATTAGACTCAATACCATCCGTACGCGCCGAGTGGGCAAAAGAGCTGAAATACTTGGAGTACACTTTTACCGGTTTATTCACTATTGAGTATTTTCTCCGGCTTTATTGCTCTCCAAAACCAGCCGCCTATGCGAAAAGCTTTTATGGCGTCGTTGATTTACTCGCGATTTTACCTACTTACTTAGCACTGTTTTTCCCTTCTGCCTCCTTTATGGGCGTAATAAGAGCACTACGAGTCATGCGAATATTCCGCATACTCAAGTTGGTCCGCTATCTTCAAGAGTCCAACATCCTCTTACGCTCTCTACTGATGGCGCGCAGAAAGATTTTTATCTTCTTTAGCTCTGTCGCCATTATGGTCACGATCTTTGGGTCACTGATTTTTGTCATTGAGGGGCCTGAAAACGGATTTACTAGCATTCCGAAAAGTATTTATTGGGCTATTGTGACCATCACAACGGTTGGATATGGTGACTTGGTACCTCAAACAGATCTCGGAAAAGGACTTGCCTCACTCACCATGTTGTTGGGTTATTCAATTTTGGCGGTCCCTACTGGTATTTTCACAGCAGAGCTTCACCAAGAAATGCAATCGCACAAAGTATTAGTGAAGTGTCCGAACTGTTCTCACGCCGGGCACGACTCTGATGCGACTTACTGTAAACACTGTGGTAGTGAACTGGCCGATCCTGATAAACGCGTTGTTCGTGGAGAAGACGAAGCATAAAAAAGAGCTCCCTAGGGAGCTCTTTTATTTTGTCATCAAACAAAGATTGATGTGATTATGCTTTCTCAGAAAGAATAATGCGTAACGTACGACGCAATGGTTCTGCTGCGCCCCATAGTAGTTGGTCACCAACAGTGAAAGCATTTAGGAAGTCATCACCCATTGCCATCTTACGTAGACGACCTACTGGTACGGACATAGTGCCTGTTACTTTTGCAGGTGTAAGTTCTTGCGCAGTAATGTCACGATCGTTAGGAATCACTTTAACCCAGTCGTTATGAGTGGCGATGATTTCTTCGATTTCATCCATTGGGACATTTTGCTTAAGCTTGATAGTGAGAGCTTGAGAGTGACAGCGCATCGCACCAATACGGACACAAGTACCATCAATTGGCACAGGCGAGCTTTGTGAGCCCAAGATTTTGTTTGCCTCTGCGCCCGCTTTCCACTCTTCTTTACTCTGACCGTTATCACGTTTCACATCGATCCACGGAATAAGCGAGCCAGCTAATGGTACACCGAATTTATCGGTAGGGAAAGAACCGCTGCGCATTGTGTCTGCAACTTTTTTATCAATATCTAGGATAGAGCTTGATGGGTTTGCAAGTTCGGAACTTACAGAGTCATTGATAACGCCCATTTGCGAGATCAGTTCACGCATGTTTTGCGCGCCAGCACCAGAAGCGGCTTGGTACGTCATTGCGCTTGTCCACTCAACAAGGCCTTTCTCGAATAAGCCACCTAGACCCATTAGCATTAAACTAACCGTACAGTTACCACCAACAAATGTGTTCGTGCCACCGTGGATGCCTTGTTGGATTTGCTTTAAGTTCACAGGATCAAGCGTGATGATGGAATCTTCCGCCATACGTAACGTAGATGCTGCGTCAATCCAGTAGCCTTTCCAACCGGCTTGTCGAAGTGCTGGGTAAACTTTTTCTGTGTAGCTACCACCTTGACATGTAATTACCGCATCAAGCTGTTTTAAGCTTTCAATATCATACGCGTCTTGCAGTAAGCCTGCGTCTTTTCCTAAGTTAGGAGCAGGAATACCAACTTGAGAAGTACTGTAGAATACTGGTTCGATTAGGTCGAAGTCTTTCTCTTCAACCATACGCTGCATAAGGACTGAACCAACCATACCGCGCCAACCAACTAAACCAACTCTCATCGTATTAACTCTCCATGTATTAAAAAACCTACCCCATAGTTAATTTTTCGCATCAAAATCTCAACCCCTATTTTGTAAATAAGCCTATTTTTTAACCTTTTCCTATGAAAATTCGTGTTAAACGAGATTTTTTAGTGTTTGGTTTGCGATTTCGGCCATTTTTCAAGTAGGGAAAGCCCTGTTACTCCAAATTGGTCTTACCACTCAGTGATAAAATAACACATGAAGCACAATAATTTCACATTACACAACATTTAAAACCAAAAAAGTTAAAACAAACTAACAGTTAATTTCACAAGCAAACGTTTTTGCCGACGAACATCAAGATAAAACACCAAATATTCGAAATATAATTTTTGTTAATGTATGTTATGCGCGATTACAACAAGGAGCGCCTTCCTCTATTGCTCCAAGATTGACAGAGGCACATATGAAGCAAGTTACACCACGCCTACCAAGCTTGATACAGGTATTTATCTCGCTCGGTTTATTTCTACTGCTGGCATTTTCGTTCACTGCCAAGCTAGACCTACCGATCCAGCTAGCGCTGTACATCGGTTGGTTCATTATCATGATATTAGGCATTAAGCTTGGTCATCAGTACAAAGATCTGGAAAAAGCTGCACTAAATGGCATTTCCAATGGACTTGGAGCCGTCTTAATTCTTCTTGCCGTTGGCGCGCTTGTTGGTACGTGGATCTCTGGTGGTATTGTTCCAACCATCATTTACTACGGCCTTAAAGCAATTCACCCTTCTATCTTTTTGCTCGCAACCATGATCATCTGTTCATTGACTGCGCTAGCGACTGGCACCTCTTGGGGCGCTGCTGGTACTGCTGGTATTGCGATGATGGGTATTGGCCAAGGCCTTGGCGTTCCTGCACCAATTACAGCTGGTGCGGTGCTTTCAGGTTGTTACTTTGGTGACAAAATGTCGCCTCTATCGGATTCCGTCATCCTTGCTTCATCTATGTCTAACGTTGAAGTAATGGAACATATTAAAGGCATGCTGCCGATCGCACTCATTAGCTACATTATTACAGGCATTATGTTTACTGCATTTGGTTTCCACTACGCAGGTCAAGTTGACATGAGCCAGGTAGACTCTGTAATTAAAGCGATGGAGCAGCAATTCTACATCACGCCTTACTCATTTGTTCCTGTGATCATCGTATTGTCACTTCTAGCAATGCGTATGCCTTCATTCCCAGTGATCAGTTTTGGTTCTCTGCTCGGTATTATTTGGGCAGTAATGATTCAAGATGTGGACTTCCTAACCGCGTTCAACACCGCTTGGGCTCCGTTTGCGATTTCTTCAGGCGTAGATTTCATTGACTCCATTCTTAACCGTGGCGGCATGTCTTCAATGCTTGGCTCGGTAGCAGTTATCGTATTCGGCCTTGGTTTTGGTGGTCTACTAGATAAAGTGGGTGTGTTAGAAACTATCGCTAAGCTGTTTGAAAAACGCGTTCAAAGTGCAGGTTCACTGGCAACAAGTACAATCGGTACAGCCTTTATGGGGAACGTATTTGGTTCAGCGATGTACGTTTCACTTATCCTGACACCAAAAATCTGTGCGAAGAACTACGATCGCCTAGGCTACAAACGTAAGAACTTGTCTCGTAACGCAGAGTTCGGCGGCACATTAACATCTGGTATGGTTCCATGGAGTGACAATGGTATCTACATGGCAAGTATTCTGGGTGTTGCGACACTATCTTACGCACCGTTCATGTGGCTAAGCTTTGTATGTATCATCGTGACTATCATCAGCTCCTACATGGGTTGGTTTGTTGATAAATGCGAACCAACAGCGGAAGCAGTTGAACAAGCAGAAGGTGAACTGAAGCAGCAAACCGCTTGAGTTCGCATAGATAGGAAGAATCTCTCTTCCGAGTGAAAGACAAAGAAAAAGAGCGCATTAGCGCTCTTTTTTATATCTCAACCAAACGTTAACTTTGTTTGACTTGCGTTTTCACTGCTGCACGCTTACCAAACCAATAGCCCAAGCCAAGTGGTGCAAAGAATATAACGGCAATGAACAAGATGAAGTAGATAATGGTACTTTTAACGAGCTCAATCAGCTTGGTCATCGCTAAACTGACCACTTCCTGCGAGACTCGGTCCATATCTTGAGCAAACTTCTCACGCTCATGGGTAATGATCTGCGCGATTTCTTGGCGCTCTCTGGCTACCATCAGCTCTAAAGCTTGGCGCTCCTCACCCAATTGAGATAAACGCGCTTGCGTTTTTTGGTCAATATCGTCAACCAAAGGTTGTAACTCCACCGCCATTTGCTCTGCCAAATAGCGCATGTACTCTGGATTGTTATCAATAAAGTCCTTCATCGAATCAGCCGTAACTTGTAGGCTATTTAGCGCAGCATTAACTTTTTCGATGCTGGCAGAGCTATTTAATGCTAATAACTGCGCCTTCCAAGTCATAATTTTGGGGGTCTGTTCTGATACAAGGCTTAGACGATCCGAGACATCCCCTAATGCTTCTGGCATTGTACCTAGCGTAGTCACTGCCTCTTCCTCGCTAATTTGATTCGCATCTAACCACCCACGGTAAGCTGGCGTCCTGATCATACTTAAGTCCGCGAATGGATGTTGCTTAACGAACTCTGCAACAAACGCTTGTGTCTTGATGTACGCTTCTTGTTTCAACAGAGATTGAGCCAGTTTATCCACCTCTTTCGCTAAGTGAGCAGAAACTAACTTTGCCTCATCTGTCGCAAACAGTTCATTACCAGGGCCAGTCGTAAAGAATTGATCCATCTGTAGCGTAAAAGTCCAAGTATCAATCAGTGCTGCCATTGGCGAGACTTGGTATGCTGCTGCTTGAAGACCTTCTTCAGCATTTATCTTCCAAAGCAAAATATAAGATTGATGGACTTTATCATGCGGCTCATATTGATCGTGCAATGCATCAGCAGCTTGCTCTACCTGAGCAAAAAACTGTTGCGCATACTCACGAGTCAGGAGACGCATATTAAGCTCTTGTTTGGTAAGAGGGACGGTTTGACTCTCGATTTTCACTTCTAACAGGGAGCACCCTGAAAGCATCACAACCAACCCTATCAACATCATTGAAGACAATCGACGAACGGACATGAAAGTACCTTTAACAAATTGTATGGAACAGGAATAAAGCGAACTAAGTCATATAGTTCGGGCCTTTAATACCCCAACTCTGATGATTGTAAGTCAGAGCAATATCAATCTGTTAGCGCTTCTTGTATCTTTTCACTATTGAGAACGTGGTTAGCGAAAAGTATGGTTTGCTTTAGGACATCATCTAAACGTGTCAGTTTCTCTTCCGGCACTTTTTGCCCTTGTTTAATCAACAGTTCAATATCACCCGAAATGCAGTGCAATGGCATTGCCCCTAAACTTCCCGAGACCCCTTTAAGACTATGAGCCGCTCTTTGCGCTTGCTCTTTATCCTCTTCTAATAGCCGATGCATTTTTGAACCATCGCCAGAGTGATCCTGAATAAAGACTTCAAGTAACATTCGCACCGCGCTTTCATCTCCCGATAGCGAGTCCAGCATCTTATTGATATCTATATACGGCTCACGTTCCACGACTTCCACTTGCGATGTGTTCGGCTCATTAGGGCTCTGTTCGTTAACTTGGCTGCTTTGAGAGATTTCGGACTGAGCAGAAAAAACAACGTAAGACCCACCAACTTTCTCAGACTCTTTATCCTCTGCTCTTGATGGTATTAGCGGCTGAACGGTTCTTTGGGAGAAAAGCCCCCATGAAATAAGAGAAAGAAATAAACCACTGATTACTGACAACCAAGTAACAAAGGTCATCAACTTTTGTTCCAACTGGTCATTTATCGAAGTTAACTGGTTCGGGAAATCAGGATTAAGCAGTTGATTAACTAGATAGCTGCCTTGCGCCTTGGCAGATAGCGCGCTTGAAGTCTGGGCTAGTTGACGCTGAAAAGCACTTCGCTCTTGAGGAGAAAGCGTGTCCGACTCGATAAAGAGTCGGTCTAAATCACGATAAGTATCGCTATTCGTTGCTGAGTCACTAAAAATAGACTCCAAAACAAGTGCGCCTAAGCGATAGTACATTGATTGAATTTGCTCAGAGTTTTCATCTCGGGCGCGGCTTCTTCGCAACTGCTCGGCTAATGAGACTAGCTCACTGTCACTTCCTACAAAGGCTCGAGCACTTTCTAAAAATCGATCGGTCGCATAAAGCAATTGAGTAATATCTGGTGTGATTTTTCCTTCAGAAAACTCACTTTCAAGCTGTAAGCGAACTGCATAGGCTAACTGAAGTTTTAGTGAAACTTGGTCGACGTGCTTAACACGATAAGGCAGATCGAAGTTAAAAAAATGTCTGACTTCTTCGACTTTGCTTCCTAGCTCATTCACTGTTGAAATGGTTTGAATCGTTTGTTTGGCTTGCAACCAAATCCCTAGCGCTAAAACACACCATAAAACGAACCAGAACCAAACAAACCGCCTCATTCCTTCTTTTAGCTTCAGCAACACTCGCCCCTCGCATATCTCCATTAATTACAAGCATATACTATGGATGTTTCTTATTCACATAAAAAAAGAGAGCCATTGGCTCTCTTAATTTGACGATATGGTTTTAGTTGCGACTCAACTGATCTTTTAGATTTGGTGGCGTACCTTTAATCGTTAAGGTATCCGTCTCTGGGTCATAAAAAATACGCTCGCCAAGCAATAGGCTATCAAAGCTAATATTCAAGCCACCGCCAGCGCCAACAAATTTAGTCAGTTTGCGAACCGTCGCACGGTCACCTGGGAAAGATTCTTCAAGTTCGTACCCTTGCTCTTTGGTGAAATCCATAAAGCTTGTGCCATCTTGGCTTGGAGGAAGCTCTCCAGAAAGCTCTGAGATTTGAACCTCATCACCGGATTTAATTTGCTCATTGCAGTAATCGTAAACTTGTTTCTTGTACTCGTTCACTTCTTGCTTTTCTAGCTTCGAGTCAGCACAAAAATCATCCACTGCCTGCATCAACACTAAGTTTTGTTGTTTAGTATCTAAGCCGATGTCCGCTTGCAGGAAATCTAGGAAGAAATCCGCCACTTTACGGCCGACGCGTCCCTTGATGTATTGCAAGTAACGATTAGATTCCTTGTCAGTGTCGTAGCTCGACAAGTCAATGCGGGCCGCAATATCCATTTTGGTGATATCTAGGTAATCCGTCGCACTGATGTCCAAACCTTCGGTCACTTTTAAACTTTGGTTCATTGGTAAGATACCGATGAACAAGTAGTCCGTTGCTAAACTCTGATACTCAGCGAAAACCAAAATACCTTCATCCGCAAATGGGTACTTAATCAACTCTTCTTTCAAGCGATTTGCACTAATTTGTGAGAAGTCGTAAAAATCTCGCTCTCCTTTGCGCATTTCTTGAAGCCAAAATTGAAATTCGCTGTCTGACTGGAAAGAGCCAAAACCTTTACCAGCTTTAGAATGGAATACTCGGTGAAGCTCAGCGACTAAGTTTTCAGTAGATGCATCGTTCTCTAATGATGCTGGACGAAAGTTTACAACTAGCTCGTCCTGATCGTTTTTGCACAGTTGATGCAGAATAACGTTTGAAAGATGAAGGCTCATAGTGATTTTATCTTGCTACAAGGTTTTAGTTGATGGGCATTGTAGGTTATCATAAGCCGCTTTTACTATCATTATTAGAGTCTTTATGCCGATTACATCTAAATATACTGACGAGCAAGTAGAGAAAATTCTTGCTGAAGTAGCAACAGTTCTTGAAAAACACGCTGCTTCTCCTGAGTTGACGCTAATGATTGCCGGAAATATCGCAACCAATGTCTTAAATCAACGTGTTGCTGCTTCACAACGCAAAGCGATTGCTGAAAAATTTGCTCAGGCGCTGATGTCTTCTTTAGAAACACCAAAAACACACTAATAACGGACAATAGAACACATACATGGTAGACAGCGGAAACTCATACGGCGAACGTGTATCTCGACTGGTTGGTTGGGGTCACTGGTTTGCATTCTTCAATATCGTTGCATCGATGTTGATAGGCACACGCTACATTGTTCAGTCTCCTTGGCCCGAGACGTTACTTGGTCAGTTTTATCTGGCGGTTTCTTGGGTTGGTCACTTTGGCTTTCTAGTTTTCGCGCTTTACTTGCTCGTTCTATTCCCGTTAACGTTTATCCTGCCATCGCGGAAATTGTTCCGTTTGGTGGCAGTGATTTTCGCGACCGTTGGGCAAACCATATTATTGATTGATACCCAAGCGTATCAGTCGATCAATTTGCACTTAACTCCTGTCGTTTGGGAGTTACTATTCAGCGAAGATAAAAGTGCACTCAGCACTGATCTTCAACATCTGTTTGTTGTAATGCCGCTGATCTTCCTTATTCAGCTCGCTCTATCCGAATGGGTATGGCGAAAACAGCGCAAACTTTCTCATAAGCACGTAGGACGTCCTCTAGCAGCTGTATTTTTCCTCAGTTTTATGACCAGCCATTTGGTTTATATTTGGGCAGATGCATACTTCTACAACCCAATTACCAGTCAGCGTTCAAACTTCCCATTGTCTTACCCGATGACGGCAAAGAGTTTTATGGAAAAACATGGTCTACTTGACCGTGAGGAATACCTAAAACGCTTAGCGGAAAATGAAGGCAACGTAGAGTTAGTCAATTACCCTCTAGAAAAGCTAGAGTTTAACCGTCGAGTCAATAAGCTCAACGTGTTGATGATCAGCGTAAATAACCTGCGTGCAGACGCGCTGAATCCAGAAGAGATGCCTAACCTCTATGAGTTTGCCGAAAACAATCAGAACTTCCGTAATCATTACAGTTCAAGTAATGATACTTACGGGGCTTTCGGTTTGTTCTACGGCTTACCAACCAGTTACGCCTCAAGCATCAAGGCGCAAGGTGCTTCGCCGGTGTTACTCGATGTACTGAAAGATCAGGGTTACAACTTCGGCTTATTCAGTGGCAGCGGGTTTGAAGATGATCTCTACTCAGAGATTATTTTCCGCGACTTAAAACTAGCGGAAGACCTCGATGGCACACAAGCTCATACCGATAAGCAATCTATCGCGAACTGGAATACATGGTTAACAGAGAAAGCGAGTCAACCATGGTTTAGTTACATCGAAGTCACCACCGTTGATAATTTTGAATCGATCCCTTCCAATAATGACGAAGAAATGTCCGCAAGTGATCGCTTCCAAAAAGCTTATGAATATGCGGTAAAATCAGCGGATAAAACCATCGCTAGCATTATTGGTGAGCTTGAAAAAAATGGACTATTGACAAACACCATCGTGATTATCACTTCTAATCACGGTAGTGAGTTTAATGAAACAAACACGAACAGCTGGGGCGCAAACAGCAACTACAGCCGTTATCAGTTACAAGTTCCTATGGTAATCCAATGGCCAGGAATGTTGGCTGGTGAATTTAATCACAGCACAAGCCACTTGGACCTTTCGGTCACGTTGTTGCAGGATATGCTCGGTGTATCTTCCAACCCATATGATTACAGTAGTGGTCGTAACCTATTTGACGAAAGTCGTCGCCGTTGGATCCTAGCGGGTGACACTCGTGAGCTTGCCTTAATTACTAGCTCACAAACCACAGTGATCGATAAGTTTGGCAACTACAAGTTGTATGACAGAAATTACAAACGACTTCGAGATGATGCACCGAAGTTGCCAGTTTTGATGCAAGGTTTAACTGAGTTACAGCGTTTTTATTCTAAAAACGATTAATACCTAGCAATCCATATACTATTCAAACTCCCCTTTTTGGGGAGTTTTTGTTTATTTAAACAACACAAACCACAAATTTGCGCAGTAAACATCCAATCAGTTCAACTAGGGGTTTACAACATTTTCAAAGCCTTATATTATGCGCCTCAACAACGGAGAGATGGCTGAGTGGTTGAAAGCACCGGTCTTGAAAACCGGCATACGTTAATAGCGTATCTAGGGTTCAAATCCCTATCTCTCCGCCACATTTAGAAAAAGCCCGCTAAGAAATTAGCGGGCTTTTTCGTATATCCAGATTTGAAAAGATTTGTACAAATCCCTCCTTGAATACAAGCCCAGCAATCGCCACATTCAGAAAGAGCACGCTTAGAAATTAACGACCTTTTCGTTTCAGTGTCCCGTTTTGAATCAGGTTGATACTTACGTCTAGTTGTATTTACTTACCAACAAAGACTTCTTTAGCGGCACTAATGAGCTGCAAATGAATTGGGACAAGGTCTGCATGATTCGTTCGATATCCACCTCCGACGACAGCTGCGACAGGGATACCTCGCGATTTCATTGTTTGCATTAAAAATCTATCACGCTCTAAAATCCCTTGCGTCGACACATCAAAATATCCAAGCTCATCGTCTTGATGTATATCAACACCAGCATCGTAGATAACCAAATCAGGACGATGAAGATTAAGTGCCATTTCAACCACTTCCTTAAACGCCATTAAAAAATCCTCATCACCTGTTCCTCGCACCAAAGGCACATCTAGATCAGACTGAGGCTTCCTCGCTGGGAAATTTTTATCACAGTGGAAGGAAAGCGTGATTATATCTGGCTCATCGTCACATAAAGTTGCTGTTCCATCCCCATGATGAACATCACTATCAATGATCAATACTTTATCGACATGCTCTACTTCGAGCGCTTGCCTGGCCGCGATCACTAAGTCATTAAATAAACAAAAACCACTGCCAAACTCTTTGTGTGCGTGGTGATACCCGCCACTCAAATGAATGGCAACACCATACTCAAGTGCTTTATTTGCGGTCAAAGCCGTGCCCGCTGCTGAAGTTAGCGTTCTGGTAATGAGAGACTCACTCCAAGGAAAACCTATTCGGCGCATCTTCGCAGCTGGCATGTTTCCATTCACTAGCAAGTCGACGTATTCCTGGTCATGAACACGTTTTACTTCCTCAACAGTCAGTGCTTCTGGCTGGAAAAACTGCACATGCTCTTTCCAGTCATCTTTCTCCATATGTACCAATATCGATTCATAGAGGTACTGGTATTTCATAATTGGGTAACGATGCCCCTCTGGCAACTCAAGTTGAGAATAAATCGGGTGGTAGATAAATGGCAGCATGAGAAATTCTTAATAACAATGGTAACGAAATAGTATCAACTTCAAGGGTTGAATAAAACGCAATTTAATTGATAATGATTTTCAATATCAATTAAATTTAATATACATATGAATTCTACTTTCTTTGCTATTCTCGGCGCACTGTTTGGCTCTCTTTGTGCTCTGTCCCTATTTTCATCTCTCGTTGTTGGTACGTGGTGGCTGGTTGATTTTATTGCTCTTAGCTAACACAATGACTTCCAACTGAAATCAAAAAAATATAGGTGTTTGTATGAGTCAAACCGTCTTTATTACCGGAGCAAATCGCGGCATTGGCCTTAGCTTAACTGAGCTGTACCTGAAGCAAGGCCACCAAGTACATGCTACCAGTCGTTCCTTGGAGAACAGTTCAGAACTACAAACTCTAGCCTCACAATTCAGCAATCTAGTTTTGCACGAACTGGATGTTACTCACTACGAACAAGTCGCTCTGCTTGCAGATAAGCTCCCCGCCATCGACTTACTCATTAACAATGCGGGATATTACGGCCCCAAGGGATACGGCTTTGGAAACACTGACGTAGAAGAATGGCGTAAAGTCCTCGAAGTGAACACCATTGCACCGTTAAAACTGGTTGAGCACTGTTACCCACGTTTACAACAAGGCAAGATAAAAAAGATTGCTTGTCTCTCATCAAAAGTGGGGAGCATGACGGAAAATACGTCCGGTGGCGGTTATATTTATCGTTCATCGAAAGCGGCGCTAAACTCGGTTGTTAAAAGCTTGAGTAATGATTTAACACCTGAAGGATTTACCGTTTTAGCGCTTCATCCTGGTTGGGTAAAAACGGCAATGGGCGGACCAAATGCATTGATAGATACGCAAATCTCCGCACAGGGCCTCGCGAACGTGATAGAGCTGAGTACACCGCAACTTTCAGGTCGATTTATTAACTACGATGGTACTGAGCTGCCTTGGTAGCGGCGTTAAGAAACAACCATCAATAGACCAAATAACATCTAAGCTAGGCTTCGTAATCGTGACTTGGTTGGCAAACATAATGTTCACCGGTGATCCACCAGCATAATTCGCGCAATCTAACTTGAATTTATCTATATCCAATCCAGACTTATGAAAAAGTAGAACAATTAAGGAGAAGGCACGATGGCAGCAGATAGGGATTTGGTTAATTTTAGCGAAGAGCACGAGCTAAACTACTGCTTGAGAAGTGCAGGTAAACGCCAAACTCAAGCGAATCGAGATACATTAGTTGACTTGGGCAACCAGGTGAAAGAGGTACTGGACAAACGCGTGTTAACTCAAGGTGAAGTAAGAGGCGCGATCCAAAACCACGGTGACCTGTTCGAGTAATCTATTTTCAAGCATGCGCGGTGTTTAATTACGCCGCGCTTGTCCTATGCCCGCTTACCTTTGGCTGCACCAGATTTAGTTGCGCCACCACTCTTTGAATAACTGCGCTTTTTACGTTTAAACGCAGGACGTTCCACTTTGGGTAGATGACGCAATGAATCAGGGATCGGCCCTGCTTTTACTTGTGCCATCAAGCCATCAATGCGTTGCTCTAGTGCTTGCATAAACGGCTGATATGCCTGATTTCTCTCTGCCATACCTTGTAACTGGTGCTCCCAATGAGCCGTCATATCTGGGTACGTTGAATCCTGTGGCAAGGCATGAATGAGACCTCTTCCCGCAGGAGAGCTGAGAATTGATTTACCTTGACGCTTGAGCAGTTGGCGTTTGAACAGCGTGTCCAAAATACCAGCGCGAGTCGCTTCCGTACCTAGCCCATCAGTATCACGAAGGATTTTTTTCAGTTCTTTATCCGCAACGTAACGGGCGATCCCGGTCATCGCTTGCAACAGCGATGCTTCGGTAAAGTGCTTTGGTGGCTCGGTTTTTCGGTCTTTTATTTCCCCTTCACGACAAGTTAACACGGTGCCTTCTGGTAACGGTGGCACGGCATCAATACCTTCATCTTCCTTGTCAGTTTTGCCCATTAGCGCTTTCCAACCCGGCGAAACTAACTGACGACCTTTCGCGATAAACGTACCACCAGCGATATCGAAAACTAATTTCGCTTCTGCGTAAACCGCCGCCGGATAAAACTGCATGAGATACTGGCGCGCAATCAATTGATACACTTTCATCTCATTGCCCGAAAGCTCATTCACATTAGCTTGTTTTGGTGTAGGGATAATCGCATGGTGCGCATCCACTTTTTTATCGTTCCAGGCTTTGGACTTTAATGTTAAGTCTGCTCCCTGAACGGCACCTTGCAGCTCTTTTGCGTTATTCGCAATAGCTGTTGTCACCATCTCTGCTTGTGAGTAGTGTTCCATCGGTAAATAGCGACAATCTGAACGTGGATAAGTGATCAGCTTGTGCTTTTCATACAATGCCTGACAAGTATCTAGTACTTGTTGCGCACTCATACCATAGCGCTTCGCTGCATCGATCTGTAAAGCAGATAATGAATAAGGTAATGGTGCTGATTGCTTGGTTTGCTTTTGTTCCGACTCCGTCACTTTCGCGGGTTGATTTGCAATACGGTTTGCAACGTTTTCCACTAACTTACGGTTTAACACTCGCCCTTCTTCATCCTGCCAAGGCTTGCATGCCTCACTTGGCTTCCAACGAGCACGAATATCAAAAGTACCATTGGCATCTTGATATGGGATCAGAGCATGTAGGGTAAAATAGTCCTTCGAGACAAAGTTTTCGATTTCCTCATCACGACGCACCACTAAGCCAAGAACTGGCGTTTGCACTCGCCCTACCGAGAGAACACCTTGATACCCTGCTTTTTGACCAAGCAAGGTATAAGCACGAGACATGTTCATGCCATACAACCAATCAGCCCGAGAGCGAGCCAATGCAGAAACTGAAAGTGGGATAAACTCGCGATTACTGCGCATAGAACTGAGTGCGCGTTTCACCGCAGGTAAGTTCAAGTCGGAAATCAGCAAACGCTGTGTGGATTCCTTCTTGGTTTTAGATAACTTGCAATAGTCGAGAACTTCATCAACTAACAGCTGACCCTCTCGGTCTGGGTCTCCTGCATGAATGACTTCGTTAGCTTCTTTGAGCAATTTACGAATCACTGTTAATTGCTTACTTGCGCTTTTCCTCGGTCTGAGCTGCCATTGCTGCGGAACAATTGGTAAATCTGCCATATTCCACTTTTTATAACGCTCATCATAAGCGTCAGGTTCGACTTGTTCGAGCAAATGGCCGATACACCAAGTAACGATATCCCCGTTCCCACAGCGGATGAATCCTTGATCTTTCTTTTGAGGGTTTGGCAGTGCAGCGGCAATCGCACGGCCTAAGCTTGGTTTTTCAGCAATAAACAGACGAGACATAACGTTTTGGAAATAAATATAATTAGGGCCACATTAACGAATGTAGCCCTAATAAATCAAGAAAAACTGTATAAATAAACAGTCAAGTTTGTTTAAGTTTTCAGTTATAGAAATTCAACAAACTGAGAGAGGTCACGCTCAGGAACTTTCATCGGTGTACAACCAGGCGTACCTAGGTACAAGAAACCAACAATCTCATCGTCGCCTTCTAAACCAAACGCTTGATGAACTTCTGGATGGAACATCCACTTACCTGAGCGCCAAAAACCTTGAAAGCCTTGTGCTACGGCTGCCATTTGCATCGCTTGTACAGCGCATCCCGCAGATAAGTGTTGCTCTAGTGCTGGCACTTTCTCATGTTCCGTTACTTTAGCAATCACCGTGATCACCATTGGTGCGCGAAATGGTGCATTCTTTACCTTTTCGACCACCGCTTCATCACTATTTTCAGCTTCTGCCGCTTTTATCAAGATATCTGACAGTTTTTTCAAACCATCGCCCTGTGCGATAACGAAACGCCAAGGGGTTAATCCCGCATGGTCAGGCGCACGAAGGCCTGCACGAATGATGTTCTCAAGCGCTTTACCTTCTGGTGCAGGCGCAGATAACTTCGCGATAGATCGGCGATTGAGCAAAAGATCGAGAGCGTCCATGAAAGAGTCCTTATCGAATATCGTTGTTATTTTGTTTACGCTACTTTAGCACAATCTCTTCCTACGAATAACAACCGGTTTTCTGTGGGCTTGATAACGTGCTTCACTTAACATCAAGCTGGATTTAATGTTAATTTATTCGCGAAATGAATAAGTTGAACATAGGCAGGTTGATGAACAAGGATAAACAAAACAGCATTTACGAAAAGATCGTTAATGACGAAGATGCCCGTGCCTGTAAGGCGATTCCTGAATCAGCTTGTCATCAAGTTCCCGGCAACTTTCTTAAAATCATTCTTGCTCAGTTTTTAACGAAGGTCGGCGATGCGTTAATCAACCCCAAAGTCACGTTGCCGTGGATACTACAAAGCCTCGGGGCACCAGTTTACTTAATTGGTTGGCTCGTTCCTATTCGTGAGTCAGGTTCCCTTATCCCACAACTTAGTATTGCGCACTATATTCGTCGCCTCCCAGTAAGAAAATGGGTCTGGGTAATTGGCAGCATCTTGCAGGCTCTTTCCATATTTGCAATCGGAGTGGTCGCATTAACTCTGACAGGAGCTGCTGCGGGTTATGGTGTAATTGCATGTCTTGTGATCTTCAGCCTCTCACGCGGTTTAAATTCCGTCGCATCAAAAGATGTATTGGGCAAAACCATCCCTAAAAACCAACGAGGTCAAGTCAACGGCTGGTCTTCAAGCGCTGCTGGCCTTGTTACGCTGCTTTTCGCTAGCCTTCTGGCACTAGCCTGGTTATGGGACGTAGAGCCGACGGAGCGCTTTTACAGTCTGAGTTTAGGGTTAGCGGGCGCCATATGGCTTATTGCGGCATTAGTTTATGCACGAATTAATGAGTATGCCGGTGAGGTAGACGGTGGTCGAAATGGCGTCCTTGAGGCATTTAAACAACTCGCGTTACTTAAAACAGACGTGACCTTTCGTCGATTCGTTATCACGCGGACACTATTTTTATGTTCTGCGCTGAGTGCACCGTACTACGTTGTGCTGGCACAGCAATCTCTCGGTGGACAGCTCTGGGTTCTAGCTCTCTTTATGTTTGCGAGTGGCTTGGCTTCCTTTGTGTCAGGTCCTTTCTGGGGAAGAATGTCCGATCGCTCTAGCCGCAGTGTTATGGTCATCGGCGCAACGATGAGCGCGCTACTTGGCGTTGTTTTATTTGTTTACGATACGTGGGTCACCGCTAGCCAAAGCTTGCTATTCGTGATTCCTCTGCTCTACTTTTGTGTGTGTATTGCCCACGACGGAATACGAGTCGGACGAAAAACCTACTTAGTTGATATCGCAGAAGGTGACAAGCGGACAAGCTATGTAGCCGTGAGTAACACGGTGGTTGGAATAATGCTGCTTCTAATGAGTTCTCTTGGTGTTATGTCGAACTTTTTGAGCCTTTCAGCAGTGGTGTTAGTGTTCTCTTTTATTACTCTTGCTGGCGTAGTAATGGCCAAACAACTGCCAGATATCAGTGACTAGTTCTATACAAAAAAAGCTGCGCTCAAAGCGCAGCTTTCATGGTAAACACACATTAAAAAGCTAGAGTTTTACCGCCAATTTAACACCTTGACGAATCGCACGCACAGCATCAAGTTCACCCGCATGGTCAGCTCCGCCAATGATATGAATCTTCTCTCCGAGTTCAGACCATTTATCTTCAAATGGACGAACAGACTCTTGCCCCGCACAAATGACGACTTTGTCCGCGTTCAATAATTGTTCTTTTCCATCTACATGAATGTGCAAACCTTGATCATCAATTTTATCGTAAGACACGCCACCGACTAAATGTACGCCCCTTTTTTCAAGGGTACGTTTATGGATCCAACCTGTCGTTTTACCCGGACCTTTACCTACGCGACCTTTACGACGCTGAAGCACCCAGACTTCTTTATCGCTGACCGCATCAGGGTAAGGGTATAAACCACCCGGTTGAGACATCTCTTTGTCGATTCCCCATTCATGCAACCAGTCATCCAACGTTTGTCCAACTGGCTCTGTGAGCATGGTCGCGACATCTACGCCAATACCACCTGCACCAACGATAGCCACTTTCTCACCGACTGGCGTTTTGTCTCGAATGAGTGTTTGATAGTCGACGACTTTTTCTGGGTTCTCAATTCCATCAATATTGACTTTACGTGGCTCGACACCCGACGCCATCACGATCTCATCGTATTCTGTTAGTAGGTCATAGTTCGCTTCCGTCGATAAGTGCAGATTCACGCCTGTTTCATCAATACGATTAGCGAAATATCGTATCGTCTCTCGAAACTCTTCCTTACCAGGGATCTGCATAGCAAGACGGAACTGACCGCCGATGCGGTCGTTCTTTTCGAACAAATCAACCTTATGGCCACGTTCAGCCAGTGTAGTCGCACAAGCCAAGCCCGCCGGACCTGCTCCGACAACGGCAATGTTTTTCTTCTTAAAGGCTGGTTCAACAACAATTTCGGTTTCATAGCACGCAAGTGGATTCACTAAGCAACTGGCGCGCTTACCTTTAAACACGTTATCTAGACACGCCTGATTACAACCAATACACGTATTGATAAGCTGCGCTTTTTCCTGTTCGGCTTTAGCAACAAAGTAAGGATCAGCCAAGAATGGGCGCGCCATCGAAACCATATCGGCATGCCCAGAAGATAGAATACGTTCTGCTTCGTCTGGCGTATTTATTCGGTTACAAGTGATGATAGGAACCGAAACGTGAGGTTTAACTTTTTCCGTAACCCACGTAAACGCACCGCGTGGTACTTGAGTCGCAATGGTCGGAATTCGAGCCTCGTGCCAACCAATGCCAGTGTTAATAATCGTGACGCCAGCCTCTTCAAGCGCTTTCGCCAATGCGATAACGTCTTCAAATGTGCTGCCCTGCTCGACAAGATCCAGCATAGAGAGACGGAAAATGATGATGAACTTGTCACCCACCGCCTTACGAACCGCTTTGACAATTTCTAGCGGAAAACGCATACGTTTTTTGTAACTGCCACCCCATTCGTCGTAACGCATGTTCGTGCGCTTACATAAGAATTGGTTTATCAGGTAACCTTCCGAGCCCATTAACTCGACGCCATCATAACCAGCAAGCTGGGCTAACTCAGCGCTGTTTGCAAAGGCATCAATGGTTTTCTTAATCTGGCGGTCGCTCATTTCACTCGGAGCAAACTTTGCAATTGGCGCTTTAATGCCAGACGCACTTTGCGAGAATGGATGCATGGCATAACGCCCAGCATGGAGAATTTGTAGGGCAATTTTGCCACCGTGCTTGTGCACCGCTTCTGTCACAACTTTGTGGGCCTTGGCATGCTTTGGCTTGCTGAACTCAGCACTCAATGGGTGCAAACGACCGCGTAAGTTAGGAGAAAAACCTCCGGTTACAATCAGTCCAACACCGCCTTTCACGCGTTCTTCATAGAAAGCCGCGAGCGTCTGTAATCCTTCTTTGTGCTCTTCTAAGCCCGTGTGCATTGATCCCATCAGGACTCGGTTTCGTAATTGTGTAAAACCGAGATCCAGTGGCTTTAATAGGTTTGGGTACATGGCAGACATCACTTAACATCCATTGTTATTATCATGGTCTGACCAGATTAAGCCTGCTCAACCAAAAAATCAAACAAGCGTTTACATTTTTGTAACACCGATCAATCTCGTGTGAAAATATGCCAATTGTTGAGTGGTCGTGATAAGCTAAAAAAATGTTATCTTTTGAGATCTTAGAGATAAGAACCCATACTTTGTTAGACTCGGCGTAACTATCTCGTTATGGAGACAAGATGAAAAAACTCTTCAAATTTATTGGTTTGATATTTAAAGGGATATGGAAAAGTATCACTTTCATCAGACTCGCACTGGCAAACCTAATTTTCTTGCTGATGATTGCCGTTTTCTACTTTGCCTTTACTTATACCGGAGACGGTCAACCCGTCGTCGAAAAAGAGTCGGCATTGGTGATGAACCTTTCAGGTCCGATTGTCGAACAAAGACGCTATGTAAATCCAATGGACTCTTTTGCTGGCTCCCTTTTGGGCAATGAGTTACCGAAAGAAAACGTCCTTTTCGATATCGTTGATACTATTCGCTACGCGAAAGACGATCCTAAAGTGTCTGGATTAGTGCTAACACTGCGAGACATGCCAGAAACAAATCTCACGAAATTACGTTACATCGCGAAAGCGTTGAACGAATTTAAAGCGTCAGGTAAACCAGTTTACGCTGTAGGTGATTTCTACAACCAAAGCCAATATTACTTGGCAAGTTACGCTGATAAAGTTTACCTGGCACCGGATGGCGGCGTATTGATTAAAGGTTACAGTGCCTATTCAATGTACTACAAAACGTTATTGGAAAAGCTTGATGTTTCTACTCATGTTTTTCGCGTAGGTACTTATAAATCCGCTATCGAACCTTTTATTCGTGATGACATGTCCGATGCGGCGAAAGAGTCTGCAACACGTTGGGTTACTCAATTGTGGAGTGCTTTTGTTGATGACGTAACGACAAACCGAAATATTGATGCGAAAGTGCTTAACCCAAACATGGATGAGCTGATTGACGAAATGAAGTCAGTGGACGGTGATCTTGCTCAGCTCGCGGTTAAAATGGGCTTGGTTGATGAACTCGCGACACGCCAAGACATTCGCACTCTATTTGCCAAACAGTTTGGTAGTGACGGCAAAGACAGCTACAACGCGATTGGTTACTACGACTACCTTGCAACGATTCGTCCTGATTACACACTACCTCAGCACGATATCGCCGTTGTTCTAGCAAGTGGCGCGATTATGGATGGTCAACAACCTCGTGGTACTGTCGGAGGTGACACCGTCGCAAGCTTGTTGCGTCAAGCACGCAATGATGAAAAGGTGAAAGCGGTCGTGTTGCGAGTAGATAGCCCTGGGGGTAGTGCCTTTGCCTCTGAAGTGATTCGCAACGAAGTAGAAGCACTAAAACAAGCAGGCAAGCCAGTTGTTGTATCCATGTCGAGTTTGGCTGCCTCTGGTGGTTATTGGATTTCAATGAGCGCAGACAAGATCGTTGCTCAGCCAACAACCCTGACGGGCTCCATTGGTATTTTTAGTGTCATCACCACGTTTGAAAAAGGCTTTAGTAAGTTAGGCATTAATACTGATGGCGTTGGCACATCGCCGTTCTCTGGTGACGGCATTACCACTGGCCTCTCTGACGGCGCGTCTCAAGTATTCCAATTAGGTATCGAGCACGGTTATAAGCGCTTTATTTCTTTGGTTGGCGAGAATCGCGATATGTCTCTAGAGGAAGTCGACAACGTCGCTCAAGGTCGAGTTTGGACAGGACAAGACGCCCTATCCTTTGGTCTTGTTGACCAAATGGGTGACTTTGATGATGCCGTAGAACTAGCGGCGAAACTGGCGAATGTGACCGATTACGGCATTTACTGGGTAGAAGAACCGCTTTCTCCCACTGAACTATTTTTACAAGAGTTCATGAAACAGGTGAAAGTCTCTCTAGGTATTGATGCAACCAGCTTGCTACCAAAAAGTCTTCAACCCGTAGCTCAACAGTTTGAACAAGACGCAAGCTTGCTACAAAGCTTTAACGATCCTAAAGGTCAATACGCATTTTGTTTGAACTGCCAAGTGCAGTAGCTTTTTCATTAATATTACAAAGGGTACCTCTACTTGAGGTGCCCTTTTTATTACGCTCAACATCTCCTCAGATGACTTTCTGATGCTGTACGCATAGCCTCGCATCTCAAGGTTATTTAGGTATATAATCTCCGCCTCTGTTCCCCTACATGAAAGAAAAAAACGATGACTAGAAAACACATCTACATCGCTTACACCGGTGGCACCATCGGAATGCAAAAATCGGATCACGGCTATGTGCCTGTTGCTGGCTTTATGGAAAAGCAACTAGCAAGCATGCCAGAGTTTCACCGTCCTGAAATGCCGGATTACACTATCCACGAATACGATCCTCTGATTGACTCATCAGATATGACGCCTGCCGACTGGCAGCAGATTGCGGATGATATTCGTGACAACTATGACAAATACGATGGTTTCGTCATCCTACATGGTACTGACACCATGGCATACACAGCATCTGCATTGTCTTTCATGCTTGAAAACCTTGGCAAGCCAGTGATTGTTACGGGTTCACAGATCCCTCTCGCAGAGCTGCGTTCTGACGGTCAAGCAAACCTATTGAATGCTCTGCATATTGCCGCAAACTACCCGATCAACGAAGTTACTTTGTTCTTCAATAATCAGTTGATGCGTGGTAACCGCAGCACAAAATCTCATGCGGACGGTTTTAATGCCTTTACTTCACCAAACCTTCCTCCACTACTGGAAGCCGGGATCAATATTCAAGTAAGCAACAGCGTAACCGTTGGTGCACAACCAGAAGGTGAATTTAAGGTTCACAACATCACACCACAACCAATCGGTGTGATCACCATGTACCCAGGCATTTCACACGAAGTTATCCGAAACACGCTTCGTCAGCCCGTGAATGCGATGATTCTTCTGACTTTTGGTGTGGGCAACGCGCCTCAAAACCCTGAGCTACTGGACCACCTAAAAGAAGCCTCTGAGCGCGGCGTTATTGTCGTGAACCTAACTCAATGTTTGGCAGGTAAGGTGAATATGGGCGGCTACGCCACGGGTTGTGCACTGGCAGACTCTGGAGTTATCAGCGGCTTTGACATGACGCCAGAAGCGGCACTAGCAAAACTGCATTACCTTCTAAGCCAAAACCTTTCTTACGAAGAAGTGAAAGAGAGAATGCAGCAAGTACTGCGTGGTGAGATGAGCCTGTAAATTCAAGCTTACTACGATCTAAAAAGCCCAATAGAGATTGGGCTTTTTTCTTTTAAAGTCAAAGTAGTAGCGGTAAACGACACCCTGTAAAAATCAAAGGTTCACTTAATCAATGTTTGGATTGACACGAACAATGTCGCTCTCTTCTCCGCTAAATTGTTTTTTAAGTTCTTGCTTCGATTTAAAGCTGATTTCACCGCCGGCTGCAACCGTCATATGCTGCGCATCAGTATTATGTTTTGATTGATACAACATCACAGCTTGCATACACGAATCTCGCTGCTCTTTAGAAAGTGTTGTACCCTCAGGCCATCTTCCCGTTTCTACTGCATAGACTAAGCGATCATAAACTTCTGGAGTCATCGCTTGTAATAGTTGTTCTGCGTCCATAATGTACCTTCTTATTACATTCTATTTACAGAACATAACGGGTTAAGAAACTGAGTCAAGAATACGAAAATGAATTGGTGTAACGGATCACAAGCAAAGCCATGAAAAGAACACACTGGTTACTTCTCAGCCTCACAAGTCTCGCACTAACGGGCTGTTTCGAAGGTAACGTGACAACCGAAGAGTTGTGCCAAAAAACACCAGAGCTGCGCTGCAAACAGCTCAATATGGATGACGGGCAATGTCGAGTTCCCAGAACAAACTTAGTATGGCATCGGTTTGAGCAATTGAAAAAACCATCAGAAGCCAACCAAATCATCGAATACGGTCTGGTCGCTGAATATAGAAAATGCTTAGAACTCGCCTCTCAGATCACACCTATTGATCAAAGTGCTCTCAAGAGACAGCGTTTTAACGCTTTGGTACACAGTATTGATGAGCTAGAACGCATCGTAAACGAGTTAAAAGGCTCAGAAGACCCGGCTACTTTGTATTTTTTGTGGTCTCAAACGGGTGACATCCAAGCTCGTCGCGCATTTTTACAAATGGAAGGCTCACCCAAGTTAAATACTGCTGAGATGCAATATGCATTAGCTACTTTCTATACTAATCGAGATGCCAAGAAAACGTTAGTACTGCTGAATAAAGCGTTGTCTTTATCGGATGAAGACAACCTTAATCCGATCATTCTCAAATCAATGGCAAGCATTCATCAAGGGCTTGGAGAAAAAGAGCGCGCGTATCTGTGGGCAATGGTTGCAAAAAGATTCGACGTCCCGCTTGCCGATGAAAAGCAGCTCAAGCGTATGTTTAATTTTAGTCATGCAGAGCAATATCAGCAGCTAGATGAATTAGCTGAATCGGTGGCAAAAGCCATAGAGAGAGGGAACTACTCTCCAGCAATGATACCCAAAGAGATATAAACGAAAAAACTCCCGCAATTGGCGGGAGTTTTTCGTTGGGTCAAACTACACTCTGTTTTCTACTTACAACAAATCGTATTGAAAGGATAAAACACTATCGAGCACAATTTTGTCGTTATTGTTCTGATTTGTTGAAAATTAACGACACTGAATTAACACAAAAACGCTCACCCGTGGTCTGTGGGCCATCTTCAAAAACGTGCCCTAGATGGCTATCACATGCGGCACAACGAATCTCTGTACGTACCATTCCGTGACTCAGATCTTCTAAATAGCGCACCGCTTGATCATTGATGGGCGCATCAAAACTTGGCCAACCACAGCCAGAGTCATACTTGTTATCAGAGACAAAGAGAGGGGCATTGCAACAGGTACAAGCATAAACACCCGTCTCTTTATTATGCAGTAGTTTACCGCTGAAAGGCGGTTCTGTACCTTGCTCTCGGCAGACACGAAACTCTTCTTCAGAAAGTTGCTCACGCCACTGCTCATCTGACTTCGCCACTTTTTTCCCGTTTTGTTCCACGACTTTCTGCTCCTTCTTTACTGTTTTTGGTATTGACTTTTTTAGCAAAAAACTTGCTTCTCTTAACAGTTGTAGCACATACTTTCTCACCAGGACACCATGCGTAATTAATTTGATAAGAGCACTTATCTCACCAGTTATATTACGCCAACTGGACTACAGAAGAATCAGTTAAAAGTTTAAAAAACGAACATTTGCGAAGAATTGTTAAAAAAAGCGTCGCTTTTTTTTGACTTTAAACAAGTTAAGTCCGATTATCACTTGCAGATGTTTACTGGATTCTGTAATTTTACTACCAGTTATCTTTAATCAGAAATTAAGTTGTGGAGCAACTATAATGACTATCAAAGTAGGTATTAACGGTTTTGGCCGTATCGGTCGTTTCGTATTCCGTGCAGCGCAAGAGCGTGCTGACATCGAAGTTGTAGGTATCAACGACCTTATCGACGTAGATTACATGGCATACATGCTTAAGTACGACTCAACTCACGGCCGTTTCAACGGTACTGTTGAAGTTGAAGGCGGTAACCTAATCGTTAACGGTAAAACTGTACGTGTTACTGCAGAGCGCAACCCAGCGGACCTTAAGTGGGACGAAATCGGTGTTGACGTTGTTGCAGAAGCAACTGGTCTTTTCCTAACTGACGAGACTGCACGTAAGCACATCGAAGCTGGCGCGAAGAAAGTTGTTCTAACTGGTCCTTCAAAAGACGCTACTCCAATGTTCGTAATGGGCGTTAACCACGCTACTTACGCTGGTCAAGACATCGTTTCTAACGCTTCTTGTACTACTAACTGTCTAGCGCCTATCGCTAAAGTTCTTAACGACAAGTTCGGTATCGAATCTGGTCTTATGACTACAGTTCACGCTACTACAGCAACTCAAAAAACTGTAGACGGTCCTTCTGCTAAAGACTGGCGCGGTGGTCGTGGTGCTTCTCAAAACATCATCCCATCTTCAACTGGTGCTGCTAAAGCTGTAGGCGTTGTTCTTCCAGAACTAAACGGCAAACTAACTGGTATGGCTTTCCGCGTACCAACAGCTAACGTTTCTGTAGTTGACCTAACAGTTAACCTAAAAGAAGGCGCATCTTACGAAGCTATCTGTGCAGCAATGAAAGAAGCTTCTGAAGGCGAGCTAAAAGGTGTTCTAGGTTACACTGAAGATGCAGTAGTATCTCAAGACTTCATCGGTGAAGTTCAAACTTCTGTATTCGATGCTAAAGCTGGTATCGCTCTAACTGATAACTTCGTTAAAGTTGTATCTTGGTACGACAACGAAATCGGTTACTCAAACAAAGTTCTAGACCTAATCGCTCACATCTCTAAGTAATTAGATAGTTAGCAATTAGCGAATAACTTCGTTAAAGAAAAGGCGGCTCTAGAGTCGCCTTTTTTGTATCTGGAATTTGAGAGAATACCTCGGCGCTGTTGCATTGTATTTGCGACGGATGTCGAAACCCTACTTTCCCCAATGATAGGAAACAGCACATGGATTTAAAAACTCTCCCAGCTCTAACCGTGTTATCTGATAACGTTACTGTCGTTGAAATTGATCAGGTCAAAGTAGTACGTGTTATTCATGAGAAAGCGACAGCAGGCATCTCCTTACATGGTGGTCACGTTGTTTCGTTCACTCCTGCTGGTCATGAAGATTTGATTTGGATGAGCGAGAAGGCAATTTTCGACGGGAAAAAAGCTCTGCGAGGCGGCATTCCCGTTTGCTGGCCATGGTTTGGGCGTATTGCAGCACCGGCTCATGGTTTCGCACGTACTGCTGAATGGGAGCTGGTTGAACATCGCGAGAACGATAACGGCGTGATTGTTGAACTTGCTCTGTTCCCGACAGAAGAAATCCACGATATTTGGCCACATATGTTTGACGCTCGTTTGGTGGTTGAAGTTGGCGATGAGCTAAAAGTGACACTCAAAGTCATGAACATCGATGACGAAGCTTGGACCTTCTCTGGCGCGTTACATACTTACCTAAACGTTGGAGACATTAAGCAAGCACAAACGACAGGCATGGGTGCCGAGTACATTGATAGCTTGAAAGCTGATTCGGTATGCCAAGGTGGTGATGTTCTGCAACTCACTGACACCATTGATCGCGTTTACACGCAACCAGAAGCGAAAATTTTGGTAAAAGATCCGGAACTGAATCGTACATTAAGCGTGGAAAACCATGGTCATAACTCCGCGGTACTTTGGAACCCTTGGGCAGAAGGTGCACAAGGTATGGCAGATATGGCTGACGATGGTTACCAAACCATGCTGTGTGTTGAATCTACTGTTCACGCTCCAAGTATCGAGCGAGGTAAAACGCTCCAGCCAGGTGAGACTCATGAACTTGTCACTGTAATTTCAGTGCAGTAGTTATAACCAGCTCAAAGGTCGGGAATACCCGACCTTTTTTGTAATAAAAGCCCCACTTAGATGGTCCTCTCTCAACTAACTTATTGGTTATCAGTCACTTTTGACTATTTCATTAATAAATATCAAAAAATTCGATCATATAAACCGATAGCATGCCGATACAAAACTCATAAATAATAAAAATATCAGGAACTGATCTATGTTAGAGAGATACCGAAATCAAAGTGTCGGATTCCAGTTAAAGCTGGTTATCACTTTGTGTCTATTCATTGCTTTCAGCAGTATTGCTGCGCTTGTTTACCGTAACGCTTCCGATGTTCTATTGGAAAGCACCCTTAAAGAGCACCAATCTAAAGTAGAGTCGATGGCTAAAACCATTGCTGGCCAATTCGATGCTTATCTGCATACCGCTAAAGTGCTCGAGTCCACTTTTCGTAATGGCTACCTTGCCGGTGTTTATGTCGAAAACTATACGGTTGATTTCATGGGGCATGAAATACCAAACATCACTCAATACAGTGAAAGCTTAATTAACGACACAAAGCTGGTCGATAGCTTCACACGTGATACCGGTGCTATCGCGACTTTATTCGCGCCTTTGGGAGATGACTTTATCCGTGTATCTACCTCACTAAAAGATCCTCAAGGTCAACGAGCAGTGGGAACCACACTAGGTCTCGACCACCCAGGTTATCAGCAACTAAAAGCTGGTCAGCCATATTACGCTCAAATAAAGTTGTACGGCGAACGCTACATTACCTATTACTCTCCAATTAAAGATGCAACAGGAAAAGTTGCAGGGTTATCGTTTATTGGTTTACCCGTAGATCAAGCAACACAAACGCTATTCGATGCGCTAGAAGAGATTAAATGGGGCGATACTGGCTATACCATCATTGTCGACAACGACGACAACAATCTTGGTAAGTACCTACTCCATCCGACCAAAAGTGCAACCGACCCTTCAATCACAGAAGTTCGTGACTACGAGGGTAATAAGCCTTTCCATAAAATTTTTGAACAAAAGAGCGGATTAATTCTATACCCTTACCAATTCGGCTCAACAGTCGGCGAAAAGTACTTAGTGTTTACCGAAGTACCAGGCTGGAACTGGAAACTACTGGGTGGTACGTTTATCAAAGAAGTGACCAAAGGCAGTGATACACTACTTAAACTTATCGCCATCATTTCTTCGGTAGCAGCAATCATTACTTTTGTTGTACTGACACTTTTCTTGAATCGCAGCTTAAAACCTCTGACCGTTCTAAACTCATATATGACTCGCTTGGCGGGCGGCGAGGTCAGCTTGAACGTCCCATCGTCTCGTAAGGCATCAAAAAATGAAATTACGAACCTGAATACGGGTGTCGCCAGTATGGCAAGTCAACTCAATGAACTTGTTGGTAAGATCCGTTCCACAAGCGACTTAGTAGAGAGCAACTCCAACAGCGTTGCCAATGATGCCCATAGCAATTTAACCCAAGCTGACCGCCAACAAGAAGAAGTAGAACAAGTGGTAACAGCAATCGAAGAGATGGCCTCTTCTGCTCAATCGGTTGCCCAACAAGTCGAAAGTATTGCGGAAAACGTACGCTCAGCGAATACCGATAGTCAATCTGGTCTCGCGATTGTGGAAGGCGTATGTATCGATGTTGCTCAACTTAACGATCAGTTGGATCAATCAGCAGCGGCTATCGAGCAAGTCAATCGCGATAGTGAGAGTATTCAAACCGTCACTAAGATGATTGATGAGATTGCAGAGCAAACCAACCTACTTGCGTTGAATGCAGCCATTGAAGCCGCACGAGCAGGTGAGCAAGGTCGTGGCTTCGCAGTTGTAGCAGATGAAGTGCGTACACTTGCGCACCGTACACAAAGCTCAGTTCAGGATGTAGTTGAAATTATTGAGAAGCTAAAAGGCTCTACTCATAATGCAGTTAATATGATGACTGACAGCCAACGCAGTGCCAATCAGGTCTTAGACAAAGCACAAGACGCGGGTACAGCATTAGAAGCTATTGCAGTACAAGTCCAGTCGATAGCGTCTCAAGCCGACGCCATTGCTGCGACCTCAGAAGAGCAAGCGCAAGTATCCCAAGAAATTGCTGCAAATGCCCATTCTATCAGTGAGCTAAACCGAGAAAGCCGCGACACCAGCGCGAAAACCTCGCAAAGTGCCATTGAACTGCAACAACAAGCTCGGAACTTGAAAGAGCAAGTCGACTTCTTCCACTAATACTGAATATGAGCCGATTCCATCGGCTCTTTTTGTTTCACTTGAGACCACGCTTTTTGATAGAATTTGCCGCCCTACTTTCTGTTCGAGATCGTCATGAACTATCAATGCCCTTTATGCCACCAAGCTCTAGCGTTAAATGAAAAAACGTTTAAGTGCGAAAACAATCATCAGTTTGACTTAGCAAAAGAAGGCTACGTTAACTTGATGCCAGCGCACCACAAACGTTCTAAAGATCCTGGTGACAATAAAGAGATGATGCAAGCTCGTCGTCGATTCCTTGAGGGGAATTACTACAACCCAATGCGCCAAGAGGTTGCGCAGCTGTGTGCGAAATACACAGAGGGAACCGATCATCAATTATTAGATATTGGTTGCGGCGAGGGTTACTACACGGATCAAGTGCAGAAAACGATACAAACGCAAACGGACGATGCGACGATATATGGATTGGACATTTCAAAAGTTGCGATTCGTTATGCGGCGAAGCGCTACACACAGTGTCACTTTAGCGTCGCTTCTAGCCATCGGCTTCCTTTCGCGAATGAATCCTTAGATGCTATTTTGCGCATTTATGCCCCTTGCAAGGCAGAAGAGCTTCAGCGCGTTGTAAAAGAGAACGGTGTGGTCATCACGGTGACACCTGCAAGCCGTCACTTATACCAACTACGTGAACGCATTTATCAAGATGTTCGTCTTCACAGTGAAGAGCCAGAACACATTGAAGGATATGAATTAGAGCATCAACAACATCTTAACTATGTTATGAATTTGAAGAACGGGGCCGCATTCGATTTATTGCAAATGACGCCATTCGCATGGAAAGCAACCGATGCACTTCGTGAAGAGTTGAAGTCCGCTACACTCTATCAGTGTGAGGCTGATTTTATGCTGCGCGTATATCGCAAAAAGTCCACTCAGTAATAATAGTGGCAGCCAATAAACGTAAATAGTTATCATTTATATTGATTCATTGCTCAGCCTCCATTAATATCATCCGGACATTTTTGGAGGCTTTTCAATGCGCTTTTCTATTTTAAGCTTGCTCTTTGCTGGCTTACTTACTGGTTGTTCTTCTGTTCCATCAACCAACTCTCACCCTACCTCTGCGGAAGTCACTACTTTTTACGACTACCAACTTTACACCCCTTCTGGCGAGCACATCGCTCTAAGCGAACTACCAAAAGAGCTGCGACAAGCAGATGTTATTCTTATTGGTGAATGGCACACACATGCCGGCGTTCATCGCTTTCAAACCGATATGCTCAAACAACTTTCATCTTATGACCGCCCACTCGCGTTATCAATGGAACAATTTACCCGCGACAAACAACCTGTTGTTGACGCTTACCTGCGTGGGGAAATCGGTGAACAGTACTTGATGAAACAAGCCAATGCTTGGCCCAATTATGAGAGCGACTATCGCCCTCTCGTTGAGTTTGCTAAGCAGAAAAATCTCCCGGTGATTGCAGCGAATGCACCAAAGGGCATTGTCCGATGTATTGGTCGTCAGGGGATAGACTACGTTAACAAGCTCGATGATGAGCAGCGAGCGTTTATTGCAGAATCCATCAACACGGCCAGTAGTCCATACAAAGAGAAGTTTATGGTATCCATGCATCATGGGAAACCAGAACAAACCGAGAAACAGTTTGCAGCTCAAGTAACTTGGGATGAAACCATGGCAGAGTCTATCGTTAACTACCTAACCGCCACACCAGGAGCTCAGGTTGTTCATGTCGCGGGCAAGTTTCATACCGAGCAAGGATTAGGTACGGCTGCATCCATCTTAAGCCGCAATCCAAGCTTAAAAGTGGTTGTAATTAGCCCAACAGATAATGTGCTTGCTGATAATACTGATTATCAGTTAGAGGTTCTTGCACCACCAGTACGGTATGTACAAGATGCTCACCGCATGGCGGCATATCAACACCTCACTAAGCGCAATAGCGACCTTCAATGTAAGTAGCTGGTCTTCAATTTAAGTTACTGCCTTTTAGTTGCGCGTAGCATCACACTGCTCCGAGTTCATAGAATGACAACGGTCTGCTTCCTGCTGGTCTATTTTTTGCTAATGATCACGAATATAAACCAGAAGCGGCAAAAGCAGACCTGTTTTTATCCCAATAGCTTCAGAAATAGACTTTGCCGCCGATAGTAATATAACTGCTTTTTACCCGCACTCAGTGACCGAGTGTCGATGTTCCAAGGAGTATTCGATGAATCCAGTAGGAAGCACTTCTGTTAATAGCTATGCCAAACAATCTGTCGCCTCTAAGCAAACAAGTATTGCACAAGAGGAAGGCAACGCTTCACCGCTAAAAGTCGAACACAATAAGGTGACACTGTCTACGGAGGGCAAAGCGCTCCTTGCCGCTCTGCAGCAAATCGAGCACGACAGTAAGAAAGTAGAAGCAGAAGATAAATCTGTTGGTGAAAAAGTGGAGTCCTTTACACATGGCGCACTTGGCATGGATCACCCTAACAAAATCGAGGAAGAAGAAGACGGCTCATACTCTGCGGGTCAATACCTTTCTGCAGCCCTCACTGTCGGTGGCATCATATTAGCGTTGGTCTAATAATCGTTACGACAATAAATCCTATTTGAATAAATCACTAACTGCAGCCCATAATTTGATACGTCAAAGAACGATATGTCGTAAACGTAGGTTATATACTCCTCAATTCGACCGCTCTTATGACCTTAGAACGCATACTCGTTTATTGCTCCCTAAACTAGGTTTCTTGTGAAGGCACTGAATGGATAACTTTAGTCCATGCTTTCAACTCCTAAGCGTAATCCAAGCCCACGTTTGTGGGCTTTCTTCTTTCTAAATTCACAAACGTTAGAGGTTGACTCACTTTTTCTACAAACCCAAGCAAAGACGACAATTTAGTTAAACTTTTATTACCGACACAAAATCGTCATAAATCATTGTTTTAATGCCAGCGCTTTCAATAAACAAGGAAAATATAATGAAGCGCTTAGTATCTCCAATCGTTACCGCAGTGGCAGCATCAACCCTCTCTTTTAATGCACTCTCGGCCGAAATCAAAAACGTTATTCTGATGATCGGCGATGGCATGGGGCCTCAACAAGTTGGTCTACTAGAGACCTACGCCAAACACGCACCTAACTCGATTTACAAAGGCGAAACTACCGCTTTGTATAAACTCGCTCAAGAAGGTGTGATTGGATCATCGCTGACCAATCCAGAAGACGCGATTGTCGTCGACTCTGCGTGCTCCGCAACGATGCTAGCAACAGGAATACCTACCGCTTCTGAAGTCATTGGCATTGATAGCCAAGGCAACCACGTTGAAACCATTTTGGAAAAAGCCAAAAGCAAAGGTAAGGCTACGGGTCTCGTCTCTGATACACGTATGACTCATGCAACGCCAGCCGCATTTGCCGCTCATCAACCACACCGTTCTCTAGAAAACAGTATTGCGGCGGACATGCTAGAAACTGGCGTTGACGTGATGATGTCTGGCGGACTTCGTCATTGGATTCCAAAGTCGACAAACGACAAGGGAGAGACATACGAGCAACTTGAAAAGCTCACTGAAGGTAATGTCTACCTAAAGTCGAAACGTAAAGATGAGCGCAACTTGCTAACTGAGGCGCAAGACCAAGGTTACAACCTGGCTTTCAGCCGCGATATGCTCACACAAGCTAAAGGTGACAAATTACTTGGACTTTTTGCTTACTCGGGCATGAACGATGGTATTGCCTACAGTCAAAGCAAAAACGATCCAAAACGTACGCAGCCATCACTGGAAGAAATGACCACCAAAGCAATCGACATTCTTTCAAAAGACAAAGACGGCTTTTTCTTGATGGTTGAAGGCGGTCAAATTGACTGGGCTGGCCACAGTAACGATGCGGGTACGATGCTGCATGAAATGATCAAGTTCGACGAAGCGGTAGACTCGGTTTATGAGTGGGCAAAAGGCCGTGATGACACACTGATCATTGTTACCGCTGACCACGAGACCGGTTCTTTCGGCTTTAGTTACTCATCAGCAAACTTGCCTAAACCGCAAAAACGCGATGGCGAAGCATTCAAAAATCAAGATTACGCGCCAAACTTCAACTTTGGTCAGTTCGAAATCCTTGATGGTTTATACAACCAAAAGAAAAGTTACTACGGCATGATCAGCGAGTTCCAAGCGCTTGATAAGAAAGAGCAAACCCCAACGAAGTTTGCAGAAGTCGTGAACGCAAATAGCGATTTTTCGATTACGCCTGAGCAAGCAGAACGCGTATTAGCAAGTAAACCAAATCCATACCGACTCGCAGGACACAAATACTTAAGCGAAGAGAACGTTCCTACAATCAATGACTTTGATGCGTTCTTTCCTTACAACGACCGTGGCAACTTGCTAGCGCGTGAACATGCAACAAAGCAAAACACAGTATGGGGAACGGGTACTCATACGCATACCCCAGTCAACGTATTTGCTTGGGGACCTGTAGAAACGATCCTTCCGGTGTCAAAAATCATGCACCACTCTCAGTTAGGCGAGTACTTAAAGCAACAAATCAAATAATCGGCTTGCACTTACTTCACTACTCGTGATGTTCAAACGCTCTCGTAAGGGAGCGTTTTTTTATGCATGAAAATAGTTGACGTTTTAAACAATAAACCTCAATAATTATAGGTCTTTGATTATATGAATGAAGAAAATGTGCGAAATATTTGCTAAGCAGCCCCAAGACAACTATCAGTTCATCACCCGCTCTATCCGTATTGATGGTCACGCCACAAGTGTAAAACTTGAAGCGAGCTTTTGGACGATTCTTGAGGAAATTGCTAACGCTCAAAACATGACTGTTCCTAAGTTTATTAGTACGGTCTATCAAGAAGCGCTCGAATACAATGGTGAAGTAAACAACTTTGCCTCCCTACTCCGCTGCGCCTGTCTCACTTACGCTCGCCAGCCTAAAGAGACGATTCGTCAAGCACTGACACAACTAAACACTTAATAACAACCAACCACTGACCAACCTACCAATAACCCTCATAGGCTATGCAACAGAGTTGTAAGCCATTGAGCATGTTCTAATTTGTCGTACTAGAGTACTACCCAGACTCCTTTTGAACTCGCTAACCTATGCGGACTATCAAGGAGTACCCATGACAAAAATGATTCACACCATGATCCGAGTCAGCGATCTGCACCGTTCTCTACAATTTTACCGCGACGTACTTGAGCTAGAAATCAAAGACCAATACATCTTTGATGGTTTTTCTCTGACCTATCTAGCTAACGAAGAAACTGGCTTTGAATTAGAGCTAACACACAATCACGATCAAACGGAGCCTTACACTCACGGCTCAGGCTACGGTCACCTTGCTGTCAGCGTAGAGGACATCGAACAAACTCACAAACGCATTAAATCTCTCGGTATTGAAGCGGGTGACATCAAAGCCTTTGATCACCAACAAAAGCATTTGGCAACGTTCTTTTTTGTGACTGATCCTGATGGTTACAAAATTGAGTTCTTACAACGCCAAGGGCGTTACCTATAACAAAAAGAGTAAACATCATGATTCACTTGACTGCTACCTTTCACGCACAACCGGGAAAAGAACAGGAACTGAAAGCAGTGCTCACCCGAGCACTTGAACCCACTCGCAATGAGGAAGGTTGTGTTCGTTATCAGTTATTCCAAGATAAAGACAATACGTGCCACTTCGTTTTTCAAGAGCAATTTAAAGACCAACAAGCGTTCGATCTTCATGGTAAAACAGAACACTTTTCTCTTTTGATTAGCCAAATCGACAACTTGTTAGAATGCGAACCGAAATTGGCGTTCTTTAACGAACTGTAAAAACACCGCTTAATGCAAATAAAAAGGCACTCTTTACTAGAGTGCCTTTTCGTACTTTTGTGGCTGTGATTACGCGTCTTGCTTCTCTACCATGTGCAAATGCACATCTTGTTGTGGGAAAGGAATCGAAATGCCTTCTCGGTCAAAGCGCAGTTTCACTTCTTTTGTCACATCCCAATACACGTCCCAATAATCATCAGTTTTTACCCAAGGACGAACAATAAAGTCTACAGATGATGTGTTTAACGTATGCACTTTGATCATCGGCTCTGGTGTACGAAGTACTGCAGGGTGAGAAGTAATGATATCAGACAGCACTGACTCGGCTTTCAGCAAGTCATCCGCATAGCCAATGCCAAACACCATATCCACACGGCGAATGCGCTCGTGTGTGACGTTCTTAATGACATCTCCCCAAATTTTACTGTTAGGTACAATAATAATTTGGTTATCAAACGTACGGATTGTGGTGTTCACCAAACTCATATGGCTTACCTTACCATCCACACCACCAGCATACACAAAGTCACCAACATCAAATGGGCGATAAATAAGCAACATCATACCCGCCGCGAAGTTGGACAAGGTGTCTTGTAAGGCGAAGCCGATAATCACACCAGCAATACCAAAACCGGTTAGGATCGGTGCTAGGTTCAATCCGAGCTGAGATAGGCCCACCATGATACCAATCACCCACACGAATTTGCCGGACATTGAGATAAAGAAGTCCTGCATCAAGTGTGAGAGTTTTAAGTTTTTCGATGAAACCGCCTTGCTGACCACTTTGCGCGTTAACTTCGCAAGCCCACGAGCTATCAATAAAATCAACGCAAATACAAACAACTGGAAAATGTGCTGTGGCGCATTTTCGGCAAACCAGTCTAGTGCCGAGTTGGACCAATGGCTCAGTATTGACCACACTACTTTAGTATTCAGTAAATCGTGGGTGATATTCCCTGTCACTTCGAAAATTTGGCGTTTATATTCGGACGTTTCTAAACCGACTTTATCGCCAATCGAAATTAAGTTGCGTAGGCTTTCCGTCGCAATATTCAGTCTTTGCTTAGTAATAAGCTGACTTAGCTGCAGTGACGCTTTTTCCGATTCAGGGCTTGACGAAAGTTGAGAGCCGATGATCTCACTTTGCTGACTCAAGTACTCAATTGAGGCAGACAGCAAACGCATGCGTTTATCAACTTTATCCTTTAGTTCCGCTTCTGCGCGCTCATTTTGAGCCCCTAACTCTTTCAGCCAAGCAAGGTTTTGCCAACTTGAATCGAAGCTGACATCGAGGTAATGCTGTAACTCTCGGTAATCATTTACAAGAGCAAGTTTCTCTTCATCCTTGGCTTTATTTAAATCTTCAACGACTTTCTTTATTTTTTCCGACAGATAGTTCGTGGCGTCCTCGGAGTATTTTTCCTGCTTTTTAACCAAGGAGATCAATTTGTCACGAGGGATAGTTTCACGTTCAATCGCTGATGCTAACTGACTTCTTAACTCTTCATTTTTTTGGAACAGCTGCAGTTGAAGCGCGTCGCGCTCATCACCACTCGCTTGCGAGAGGCCTTGGGATAAATCCACAATTTCTCGATTCAAGTTATCAATAGAAGTTTCGGCAGCAGAGGGCTCTGGCGTATCCTGAATATCTTTTGCATTGATGACCATCGGGGCCATCATACCGAGGATGAGCGCGAATAATGCCACCCAAGATGTCAGGCGTATTTTCTGGGGGAAATGAAACGTCATGTTTACCTCTTAGGGAACAGTTCTGATCAAAACGACCAAGAATAGAAGTGTAAAGCCTTGAAATTATATACCTAAGTTTACAACACTAAATAATAAACTGAGCAGCATTTCGTTAGTTGGGCGTCAAAGTTGAGAAACCCAATAACAAACAAGCCTTTCATTATTAGATGAAAGGCTTGTGTACATTTAACTACGGGCGATTGGGGTGATTCAGAATGTGGTCTTCCCAATCCACCACATCAATCTCGTATACCACTTTATTGCGGACACTTTCGCCCGCCGCGTGCATCGCAGATTTCGAGCCCGTAATCAACGGATGCCATTCTGGTAAAGGCTGCTTTTCAGCCAACAGGCGGTAAGCGCACGTATGCGGCAGCCAAGTAAAATCGTCAATGTCTTCGCGCGTCAGCTTGGTGCACTCTTCACCCGAAGTAAAACGATTTGGGTAATCCTTACAAGAGCACGTTTTGCTATTTAGCCAGCTACAGGCCACATTGGTGTAATAGATTTCGTCGGTATCTTCGTCCATTAGCTTATGCAGGCAACATTTACCACAACCATCACAGAGAGATTCCCATTCCTCTTCTGTCATCTGTTCTAACGATTTACTTTGCCAAAATGGAGTGCTCATACTTCAGGTCTCACCAAGGGAATTTAGGGGGCGATTTATACCCCTCTCGACGCAAAAGTTCAAGTTTTGAGAAGATCTCGAATCATTCACACATAACAGTAGAGATATTCAACTACTTTCGCTTTACTGTTCTATCCTTAAACGAGTTTCTATTACTCAATTGATCAAGAAGGCATTAAGGAGTTTTCATGGGTATTATTTCTTGGATTATTTTGGGCTTAATCGCCGGTGCACTCGCAAAATGGCTCATGCCAGGAAAAGATGGGGGTGGCTGGATTGCAACAATGCTACTCGGTATTGCCGGTGCCTTTGTCGGCGGCTTTCTTGGCGGTATTCTGGGTTTCGGCGGGGCAACTGGCGTAAATATCGGTAGCATCATCACCGCAACGCTAGGCGCATTTATTCTGCTGTTTGTTTACAACCGCTTCTTGAGATGATCACAACGGTTTAAAAGCCAAAAGGAGCACTCTATTGAGTGCTCCTTTTTATTTTTTCTTAGGCGACTCTTCCAATCCACGTCAAAATGACCATAATTGCCCCTCAATTTTTAAGAGGTTTACATTATGGATTGTCGATTAGGATGCGGAGCTTGCTGTATTGCGCCAAGTATCTCTTCACCGATACCTGGAATGCCCAAGGGCAAACCAGCAGGTGTTCGTTGCGTACAACTCAACGATGATAATTTGTGTAAGCTGTTTGGTAAGCCTGAGCGCCCCAACGTTTGTCACGATTTTAAACCGTGTCCGGTTGTGTGTGGCAAAACCAACCAAGAAGCGCTCGACAACATCACTGAGCTAGAGCAACTTACTTAATCTATTCAGAGCCCCCGTTTAGTCGTTACCAAGCTCTCGTAAGTACAAGTAGATGGTATCGCGCGAGATGCCAAGATGGTTTGCAACCATTAAAACAGCATCTTTGTATTTAAAAATGCCTAAGCCGTGCAGTCGCGTCACCAGTTCACGGTTACGTTTAGAAGGCGCAATGGCTTCATTTTCCCACACTTCTGTTTGTACGGTTTCTATCGTGCTGATGATGGTTTCATCGATATTACGCGCAAACGTTTCTGGTGAGCGAGCACCACCAACACAACACTCGGTGTGTTGCTGAGGCAGCATTGCCTTTAAAAATGCCTGCATCGGTGCATCCATATCCACGTTGATACACAGCAAACCAATCGGTTTGTTTTTTGGATTTCTGACAATTGTCGTAATGGAGTGCAAGGTCTTTCCGTTCGACGTTTTCGTCAGGTACGAATCAGAAACGTCCTTGCCCTCTCTTAACTTCATTCTCGCTAAGTTGGTAATTGGGGCACCTTCACTGCGTTCCGTCACGTGCCCATTTGCGATTTTGATGATTTCCGGCGCTTCGGCATCTAAGCTGTGGAGAACCACTTCAGTGTGTTCACCATACATACGTGCAATGCCATCCACGACGTTTTTCATAGAGTTCAAAATATCGAGATCACTCTTGGTGAGTTTCTTTAGTAGCAATGTTACTTCCCTTAGCAAAAACTGGAGGTTAGGCCGACATAATATCGATAATAGATTTATCAGTATACGGCATACCGAAACGAACCATTGAGCCAACATTTCTTATCGTTTGCTCAACTTCTTCGCCTACTATACCTTGATTCTTAACACTGTGGTTACCCATCGCCATCAAATATGAGCGCACCGCCGTTGTCGATGAAGTACACACTTTCATCGCACAAGAGGACTTCGCACCATCGCACACCATACCTGAACTGTCGCTGATGACGTTTTGAATGGCGTAGCATGATTGCTCGAATGTACCACCAGCTAAATACACCAGCGCCATAGATGCCGCCGCACTGGTAACAGTGTTGCCACAAAATGCGGATAACGGTGGGTAATAAGATTTGATGTAAATAGCCCCTAAATGACTCATGATCAACGCGCGAGCCAGCTGTTCTTCGTCGTTTTGAAATGCTTCTGCGGCAACTACAACTGGCATTGTAGCGGCAATACCTTGGTTCCCACTGCCGAAATTGCTCATGGCTGGCAACGTCGCCCCTCCCATGCGAGCATCAGACGCCGCGGATGTCATCATCTGTATGCGACTCATTAAGTCATTACCCAATAAGCCTTGCTCGATGTTACCTTTTAGCGTGCGTCCAATTTCTAGGCCGTAACCTCGGTCGATACCCTCTTGAGCCAGCAAGGTATTAAGCTCTGCAGCTTGGAGAATGAATTTGATCTCTTCAAAAGGCGCTTGAGTGGCAAACTCATAGATTTGTTTGATCGAAATATCTACACCTTCACAAACGGAAGCGGTCGCAACGCGTTGCTGTGATGGGGCATCAAAAATCACGTCGTCATTACGCATGATCTGAAGAATGTTGGTGTGACCGCCACTGATCGTGACCGAAACAACATCGTCACCAGAGGTGAGCGTTACGTTGCAATAAATGAATTCTTGCGTATCCATACGCGCTATGGTTACTCGCTCTTCATCTATCAATTGTTGCGCAGCAGCGACATCCTGCTCATTAATCCGAGCCAACACTTCCAGTTCTGCTGTTGGGTCACCGGCTAATGCACCAACTGAGGCGGCAATTTTGAGGCCTATCTTGCCCGTTCCGGGTACGAAAACACCCATCGAGTTTTTAAATAGGTTGTCTGAAACACGCACCTCTATCGCATCAATATCGGATGTGCCTAACTCTTTTCTAGCAACTGCTGCCGCGTACGCAGCAGCAATGGGTTCTGTACATCCTAATGCAGGTTTCACAACTTGCTTAATGATTTGGATATATTGTGTCCATTGCTGGTTCATGCTCTGTTCTCCGTATTACTTTTTATGAGCAATCGCTTCGACTTCAATTAACACGCCAAGAGGCAAATCTTTCACTGCGAAGCAACTGCGTGCCGGACAATCTTGTTGGAAAAACTCTGCGTAGACCTTGTTAAACTTGGCAAAGTCATTAATATTCGATAGGTAACACGTTGTTTTTAAAACAGTATCGATACTGCCACCACCAGCCTCTAAAACGTGCTTCAAGTTAGTAAGAGATTGATGACTTTGTGCACTGATGCCGCCTTCAACTACTTTTCCCGTTGCCTTATCAACGGGTAATTGGCCAGAAGTAAAAATCAAATCGCCATAGCTAGTGCCATGTGAATAAGGTCCGATAGCAGCAGGCGCGTGTTCAGATGAAATCAATTTTTTCATTTTTAAATCCTCACATAAATTTTATTTTTTATTAAGAAGTTTCTAATTCAACTTCCGTATTAGCGTTATTTTTTCAATTAAATATGAATCAAACAACTAGATCAGATCACAAAACTCGTTAAAAACTCCAATTTATTTGAACTTCATCGCCAAGATCTCAAATTTATCTGAATTTTCCACAAAAAAATTGGTGATATACATTTTCTCAATTAAATTTGAGAAAAATTCATACTAACAAGAGAAACAATAAAATGAGCGTGACAGCACCTACACAAACCTTACCTATCGGTAAAGAGCCACCGCACGTAAAAGCAGGCATGGCCCTAGACGAGTGGAAAGCCGCCATCAAGTTTGATAGCACAGACTGGGGATGGGTGATCATGAGTATCGGCATGGCAATCGGTGCCGGTATTGTCTTTTTACCAGTAAAAGTAGGCGTACTGGGCCTTTGGGTATTCTTGGCCTCTGCCGTGATCGGCTACCCAGCGATGTACTTGTTCCAACGCCTTTTCATCAACACTCTCTCAAGTTCACCAAAGTGCCAAGATTACGCTGGCGTCATTTCCGGTTACCTTGATAACAAATGGGGGGCGTTATTAGGTGTGCTCTACTTCATCATGTTGGTGATTTGGGTCTTTGTTTACTCAACAGCTATCAACAATGACTCGGCATCTTTCCTACATAGTTTTGGCATCACGGAAGGTTTATTGTCTGAAAACCCGCTATATGGTCTGGCTTTAGTGTGTGCGCTGGTCGCTATTGCATCTCGTGGTGAAAAGATTTTGTTTAAGGTCAGTACTGGTCTTGTACTGATTAAACTTTGTACCGTTGCATTACTTGGCGTCATGATGATCGAAAAATGGGATGTAGCGAATGTCGGTGCAATTCCAGAAACAGGCGCTGGTTTGAAAGATGCAATTGAGCTACTGCCGTTTACTCTAACGTCTATTCTCTTTATTCAAAGCTTGAGCCCAATGGTGATCTCATACCGATCAAAAGAAAAATCGATTGAGGTTGCTCGCTTTAAAGCCATGCGCGCAATGAAAATTGCTTTCGGTATCTTGTTTGTGACCGTCTTCTTCTACGCGATTTCCTTTACGCTTGCGATGTCACATGAACAAGCGGTTAAAGCAGCAGAAGAGAACATCTCTGCTCTTGCGATGGTTGCGCAAGGTATGGACGGCACGACGCTAAAACTAATGAGTTTGATGCTGAATATTTTCTCAGTAATGACTGCGTTTTTTGGCGTGTACTTAGGTTTCCGCGATTCTTGCCAAGGTCTAGCGATGCTGGCTCTAAAAAAGGTCATGCCTGAAGATAAGATCAATAAAGACTTAGTCACCAAGGGAATCATTCTCTTTGCGATTCTCATAGCGTGGGGTGCAATTGTATTGAATCTACCAGTTCTGAGCTTCACATCAGTATGTAGCCCTATCTTTGGTTTGATTGGCTGTTTGATTCCAGCTTACCTTGTCTACCAAGTGCCTTCTTTACACAAATACAAAGGCGCGTCGCTTTACTTGATTATTGCGACTGGTATTTTGTTGTGCGTATCACCTTTCGTCGCATTTAGCTAAAACCTACTTTGCCTTGGCTGTTACTCAGGTAGTGATGGCCAAGGCAAACTTAAAATTCAACCTCTCCTCTCCTTGCTTTTCTCTCATCCTTGAGAACTCTTGCCACATACCGTCCTATTTGCAGTCTTTACGAGACCTCCCTCACACTTAATTGACAATTCTCGACTATGTTCAGCGGGTCATTTAAGTAGAAATTGGGAAATAACATGAACAAGTATTTAGCAGAGGCTTTTGGTACGTTCTGACTAGTATTAGGCGGTTGCGGTAGCGCAGTGTTGGCTGCAGGTTTCCCAGACGTGGGTATTGGTCTGCTGGGCGTTGCTCTGGCCTTTGGTTTAACCGTTTTAACCATGGCATTTGCAATCGGTCATATTTCAGGTTGTCACTTGAACCCGGCAGTGACGGTTGGTCTTTGGGCTGGCGGTCGTTTTGAGACAAAAGACGTTGCGCCTTACATCATCGCACAAGTGCTCGGCGGGCTGATCGCTGGTGGCATTCTTTATGTCATCGCGACAGGACAAGCTGGATTCGATGTTGTGGGTTCTGGCTTTGCCGCCAATGGTTATGGTGAACACTCGCCGGGTCAGTACTCCATGCTTGCTGCGCTAGTTTCTGAAGTTGTAATGACGATGATGTTCCTTATCGTAATCATGGGGGCGACAGACAAACGTGCACCTCAAGGTTTTGCACCTATCGCGATTGGTTTGTGTCTGACTCTTATTCACCTGATCAGCATTCCTGTGACAAATACCTCAGTAAACCCGGCTCGTAGTACAGCAGTCGCAATGTATGTGGGTGACTGGGCAGTTTCTCAATTATGGCTGTTCTGGGTTGCGCCTATTTTGGGTGGTGTACTTGGTGCAGTCATCTACAAAAACCTTCTTGGTAAAGAATCGAAGGATTAATCGTTCCCAACTCACAAGATCAAAAAAGCCGCTGAATTCAGCGGCTTTTTATTAAATTCTGTGTCGACCTAACAGCGAGTGTGACAACGTCGTGCCATCAACAAGCTCAAGTTCTCCACCGACAGGCACACCATGCGCGATGCGGCTGGCATCAACTTGGTGTTCTTTACATAGCTCTGCGATGTAATGTGCAGTGGCTTCGCCTTCAACCGTCGGGTTTGTTGCCAAAATCACTTCGGCTATATCACCGCGACGTAAGCGGTAATCCAGCACATCCAGCCCAATATCACTTGGACCAATACCGTCTAGTGGTGACAAATGTCCCATAAGAACAAAGTATCGACCAGAATACTGGCCCGTTGCTTCGACTGCAGCAATGTCTGCCGGGCTTTCTACCACACAAATTTGACCATTTTCTTGGCGTTTTGGGTTAGTACAAATATGACAGACTTCTTCTTCGGTGAAGGTTCGACACTCAGTACAATGACCGATTTCTGTCATTGCCTGGCTAAGCGCATCTGCAAGTTGCAAACCGCCTTTTCTATCGCGCTGTAACAAATGAAAGGCCATACGCTGCGCCGACTTGGGGCCAACCCCAGGTAGACAACGTAAGGCCTCCATCAATTGCTCCAGCATATGACTGGTACGCATTAAAAGTCCGCTTAATTAAATATCAGCAGATTAGAATGGCATTTTCATACCTGGTGGTAGTTGCATACCGCCAGTTACAGAAGCCATTTTCTCTTTTTGAGTTTCTTCAACACGACGGGCCGCATCGTTGAACGCCGCAGCGATCAAATCTTCAAGCATTTCTTTGTCGTCTTCCATCAAACTTTCATCGATGTCAACACGACGTACGCTGTGACTACCAGTGATAGTAACTTTAACTAGGCCAGCACCAGACTCGCCAGTTACTTCCATATTCGCGATTTCTTCTTGAAGCTTTTGCATGCGATCTTGCATTTGCTGGGCTTGCTTCATTAGGTTGCCCATACCGCCTTTACCAAACATGTTTATCTCTCTGGTTTAATGAGGTGTTGCATCAATTAATGGGGTTATACCTTTGGGTTTTCAACCCCATTCCATTCGATTATTAGATAGGGCGCACACTATCTTTATCAAGCTCTGCAGCAAAACGACGTTCAATAAATTGAACATTTGGATCGTTTTCTAAACTATTCAGAGCTTGCTGTAATTTCTCTTGATAGAGCCTATCTCTAAGTTCAAGTGGTGTTTCTCCACTCTCCCCTATTTCGATGCTCATGTGGCACTCTTCACCTAACACGGTATTAAGTGCTTTAAGCAATTCGGCTTGAGCTCTATCAGTATTCAAATGAGCTTGGCTGCTTCTCAATAGTAACGAAACGGTTGTTCCTTCCTTACTATAATGAGAGTTTAGCGCAAGTTGCTCTACCAGCTTAGGGATCTCCATTAAGCTGATTAGCTTCGCCCATTCATTATGTTCTAACGATTCATCGATGAGCTTTTGTGCCATTTCAGGCGTTTTCTCATGCTCAAGTGCCTGCTTGAGCTGCGTAGGTGTCAGTTTTGTATTCACTTTTGTCTCAACAGGCTTGCTTGGACGCCAGCGATACGCTTCCTCAACTTGTGGCTCCGTCGACTTCGGAGCTGAGTTTGGCGACACCTGCGCGGAATTGCCATGCAATTGCGCTACTCGGTCGATAACCGATTCTGGTTGTGCAGATGCCGCTTTAGGCTTTTTTGAGCCACCATTTTGAGGAGTGTTCTGTTGTAGGCCTTGACGCTGAGAGCGTAATTGGTGACGTAAACCGCTTAGACCACCGCGCGCCGATGTTGAAACGCTCTCTTGCACTTGTTGAGGTGGCGTTTCATGCTGCGGCGCTGGGTTTTCGCTCATCGGCGGCGCCATATCATACTGTGGCGGAACCGTCTCATATCCACTCGCGTGATACTCAGGTTGCGAATTGGATGAAGGTTGAGGCGCCACTTGTGGTGTGCTTTGTGCTGGATTCGGCTGCTGAGCTTGAGGAGCAGCGATTGTCTGAGCTGGCGCAGTCTTTGGCTGACTGGCACTTTGAACTGGTGCTGAAGCTGGTTCGCAGTTACTGGAAACAACATTTGCCCCACTGTTATTTGATGGGCGGAACGCCATCATACGCAGCACAATCATTTCCAGACCGACTCGCCCATTTGGCGAGAGAGTCAAATCTTCACGACCTTTCAATGCAATTTGGTAGTAAAGCTGAACGTCTTGCGGACTTAGTGTTTTACTCAACAACTCGATTTTTTCTGCATCTGGCTGCGCTCGGTCTAGCGACGCTGGCAGCGCTTGATACATCGCAATTCGATGAAGCTGTGTTGCGACTTGCTGCAACAAACCATCCCACTCAACACCATTTGCTGCTAATTGCTGGATTTTATCCATGGCTTGTTGAGGTTGCTTGCTGCTGATTGATTCCAGTAAGTGAATCGCTTGGTCGGTATCAATCGTCCCCAACATGTGGCTGACAATATCAGTTTGCACCGCACCGTTACCTAAAGCAATTGCTTGATCGGTCAAGCTGAGAGCATCACGCATACTGCCATCTGCAGCATGTGAAATCATACCCAGTGCTTTTGGTTCTGCCGATACTTGCTCTTGACCCAAAATGTAGTCAAGTTGCTGATGAATATCATCAACGCTGATCGGTTTGAGATGGAACTGTAGACAACGCGACAATATAGTAACTGGCAGCTTTTGTGGATCGGTTGTCGCGAGTAAGAACTTCACATACTCTGGCGGCTCTTCCAGGGTTTTCAACAACGCATTGAAAGAGTGACGCGATAGCATGTGTACCTCATCGATGAGGTACACTTTAAACCGTCCACGAGCAGGTTTGTATTGAACGTTGTCTAACAGTTCGCGAGTGTCTTCAACTTTAGTACGTGATGCCGCGTCGATTTCAAGAAGATCGACAAAGCGACCTTCATCAATTTCACGACAAGTATCGCACTTACCACAAGGTGTCGCGGTAATACCGGTTTCGCAGTTCAAGCCTTTGGCAAACAACCTACCGATACTCGTTTTACCCACACCACGAGTCCCGCTGAACAGATAAGCATGGTGTAAACGGTTTTGCGCCAGTGCGTTTTCCAACGCCGTCAGGACATGTTTTTGTCCGACAACTTGGTCAAACTGATTAGGACGCCACTTTCGCGCTAAAGCTAAATAACTCATTGAATGTATTAATGTCCTTCAAAATCGCAAATGCTGTATACGTTTAGACCTAGTGCTTCTAAACGTTTATCACCACCGATTTCTGGTAGGTTGATAACGAACGCAGCGTGCTCAACTTCACCGCCCAGTTGGCGAATCAGCTTAGTCGTCGCTTCAATAGTACCGCCCGTTGCCAATAAATCGTCGACAACCAGTACTTTGTCGCCTTCAACGATGGCATCTGTATGGATTTCTAGTGTATCAACGCCGTATTCAAGCTCATAAGATTGAGCAACAGTAGGACGTGGTAGCTTGCCTGGTTTACGCACTGGTACAAAACCAACACCTAGCTCAAGCGCTAAAGGCGCACCAAATAAAAAGCCACGAGCTTCCGTACCCACAACCTTGGTAAAGCCCATATCTTTGTAACGTTCAACAAGAAGGTTGATCGTCGCTTGGTATGCTTTTGCGTCTTCAAGAAGGCTCGTCACATCACGAAATAGAATGCCTGGCTTTGGGTAGTCTTGGATGCTTTTGATGCTAGATTTGATCAGTGAAATTGTTTCTGTAGTCATAATACCGATTTACTTAGATTGGCTCATCGCCCTCTCTAATCGCAGTATCACGAGGGCAACGAACAATAGGTTTTCACCACTATGTGCTTATTTTCGTAACAGTCACAGGCGCTGAAAATACAAACGCCCACTCGAAGAGCGGGCACACTATTCTCTACAATCTTAGTGATTTTCTTCTCTGTCAGCAACCAACTCAATCACAGGCAGACGCATAAACCAGCCGAGTAAAACGATTAGCATCACTAAAAGACCAATTTTCACCCAAACAAGGGGAACAACAACGATTGAAACCATGAAACTAAGTGCAATAAAAATGGCGCCACGCTGTTTTACTTTTGAAGTAACAGCCCGGTGCTTATGCCAATTATCGAGAATCGGTCCAAACGTTTTGTGGTTATGTAGCCAATGATGAAATGCGGGGCTACCACGCATAAAACATGCACTAGCAAGTAGAATGAAAGGAGTGGTGGGTAAAAGCGGAAGGGCTATGCCGGCAATGCCGAGCACAATACAGAGTCCACCAACGGTATTGAAAAAGTAACGCTTAATACGAATGGTGAACTCCGGTACAAAATAGCTAGATTAAAAGCCTGCGTAACCATTCATTACACGAAGCCAGGTTAGCGTTGCAGGTAGTGTTGGAATTAAAAGTACTGCAATGAAACCTAAAAAGTAAAAAATATTATAAGGCTCTTTAAAATCTTTGTCTGCCATGATGTATCTTCTCACTAGTTGACTTTGCTTCTCCCAAGGCACAGCGTTAAATTATCGTTGCACAAATGGGTCATTATTGTTTTAGGCGTTGACTATACCTTAAACAGCCAAATCTAAACACCAGCAAAAAGTAAGGTTATTGTTCAAGCATTTGTTGTTTTTTGTGGTTCTAAAAAGACAATAAGCAGCGCCAAGACGCTGCTTATTGTGTTATGAAGTCAGAATTATACCAGTCTTGATTTCCGGGCAATATTTAAGCTAAAACTTGAAGAGCCTAAACAACCGATGGATAACTGACCAGCAACACCTAGCGGTAAATCTCGGGTTATGAAGTTTTTCATACTTCCTGCCCCTAAACAGTTACCTGCCGCGATATGTTGATTAGTATTTCCGTCAGACCAATGGCTATCTAAACCCGCAGGCAGGATAGAAACGGAGGATGAAGCCAGATCAGCGACACCAAATACAGCATTAACCGCACCAGCGCACTCTGAACACTCGATTCCTTTTTCAATGATCCCTACCATATCCTTCAGATCAGCACTGAAACTCTTCAAATTACGCAGGTAATCGTCAAACAAAGCCCTAACAAGCAATGTCGTCGCGACACCATCATTACTCTGGGAAGCAGAGTCAACGAGATAGAACGCAAATTGCCCATTCATTAACCAACGATAATCGAACACCAGTGGCATAACGTCCGTCGATTGTAATAAACGGTATGAGCAGCGCCAATCACCTTGAGAAGCATCTTTCTCTGGCAATAGAGCATGCAGTAAATCTCTTGCAGCACTCGGGTTCTGCTGCAAATACTCTAGATGCCAGTGAAGCTCTTGCTCATCTGGGATTTCGCCACCGTCATCGACTCGGAACCACTGACTCGAAAAGTCTCGCTGTTCTGAGAAATGGCTATCGGTATCTTCGAGCGTATTGTCTATCGCCTGAGATAGGTGCTCATAATTACCTATCGGTTTAGGAAGAAAGTCTTTAATACCAAATCGCAACGCTTTCGCGACATCGGACATTTCATCCGTGCCGGACACCACGATAAGCGGCAAGTATGGATATTCAAGACTGACTTCTTCGACGAATTCAATGCCATCTAATACCGGCATCGATAAATCACACAAGATAAGATCGGGTTGGCATTCCCTGAGTTGTTGAAGCGCCTCTAGGCCGTTTTCAGCTTCTACTACTTTAAAACCCTGACTTTCTAAATAAGCATTGGTTACTTTACGAAATATTGGATCATCATCCACCAACATAATTAGTTTTTGATTAACCACTTCCTGTGCCGAGACCATTGCCGTTTGACTGTGAGTCTTAAACATACCTTTACACCTCACAAAGCTAAGTCAAAAAACAGATTTATTATTAAGTCATTATTTTTGTTGTGTTTACATCCGGCGAAACGTTGCGCAGCAAGACTTGAGGCCGTTCCGCCTTGTTATAAAACGTAGCTTGAAAACGGCGTTTATACAAATATTACGGGGTATAACAGTATTTACTCAAACAGGGTTGCTGTGTTCAAATGATGCAACATGTTGACTTAAAGCAAGCTTTGATCACAAAGTTAATTATAAATTAGCCGTAATCGGTAATTTAATGTGTCTGGAAATATGAAATTAGATGACTTAAACCTGTTTCGACTGGTTGTCGAAAATGGGAGCTACACCGCAACTTCGCGAAAAACCATGATCCCGGTTGCGACCATCACCCGACGCATTCAAGCGCTAGAAGACTCTGTCAATCTTCGACTATTGAACCGTCACGCTCGCAAACTCTCGCTTACAGAAGCCGGGGAACGTTTTTACCATGAGTGCTCCCCTTTGCTACAAAGGCTAACCACGGCAGCAGAGGAAATCACTGACGACTGCCGAGGAGCATCAGGCAAGATTAAGATATCGGCGCCTTATAACTTAACTAAGCGCATGATGATGCCGATGTTCAACAGCTTTATGAAGCAGTATCCGGACATCAATATCGAACTAACAACAGAAAATAATGCAGACAAGCTTGACCCGACTGAATGGGATGTCATTTTTCGAGTGGGGCCCCAACGTGATTCTAGCCTGATCGCACGCAAGATTGGCGAAGTGAAGGATATTCTTGTCGCAAGTCCTGACTACCTTGCCTCGAATCCGGCACCAAACCACGCAGAAGAGCTCTCTAACCATTCATTGCTAAAAGGCTACCCTCTTATCAAGTGGACCTTAATTAATAGCAAAGGCGAGTCTGTCGTAAACGTTGATCGTGGTCGCTTTCAGGCGAATGCACTAAATGTAGTACGCAGTGCTTGTTCCGAAGGTTTAGGCATCACGCTAATGCCAGATGTCATGATCAAAGAATACATCGAAAGCGGCGATTTGGTACGCATACTGCCAGATTGGAGTGCAAACCCGCGCGACATTTATATGCTTTACAACCACAAAGATCACCTGCCAGAGAAAGTTCGTCTCTTTATCGACTTTGTGATCGCTTATAACATCCACTAATTCGATAGCGAATACAAAAAACCAGAGCCGGAGCTCTGGTTTTTTTACGCCTCAAGAAAACGCCTATTATGCGCCTTCGTTATGCAGCTCTAGGTTTGCTAAATCCTGTTGGATTTCAAGTTGTGTTTTCGCATCATCGTTACGAAGACCATCTAAGAAGTCTAGGTATTGTTGGTCAATATCACCCGTTACGTATTCGCCGTTAAACACGGATGTATCGAACTGAGTAATATCTTGGTTTCCAAGGCCGACAGCCTCAACCAAATCTTCTAGACGTTGATAAATCAATGCATCAGCACCAATCTGCTTACAAATTGTATCGTTGTCACGGCCATGAGCAATAAGCTCGGTAGCACTTGGCATATCAATGCCGTACACGTTCGGGAATCGAACTTCTGGTGCTGCTGATACCATGTACACTTTCTTCGCACCAGAATCACGTGCCATTTCGATGATTTGTTCTGACGTAGTACCACGAACGATAGAGTCATCCACCAGCAACACATTCTTATCTTTGAACTCCGAACGAATTGCATTCAACTTTCGACGTACTGATTTCTTACGTTGTTGCTGACCAGGCATGATAAACGTACGCCCCACGTAACGGTTTTTCACGAAGCCTTGGCGGTAAGGGATATCGATCGCTTGAGCGATTTGAAGTGCGATGTCGCACGATGTTTCAGGGATAGGAATAACGACATCAATATCAAGATTTGCGTAGTCTTCACGAATACGTTCGCCTAACTTTTTACCCATTTCAACGCGAGCGCTGTATACCGAAATTTTATCGATGAACGAGTCTGGACGAGCAAAGTACACGAACTCGAAAATACAAGGGTTCAGCTTAGGATTATCTGCACACTGCTTCGTGTACAGTTCACCATCAAACGTTGCGTAGATTGCCTCACCAGGTGCAACATCACGGACAAAATCAAAACCGACGGCATCCAATGCTACCGATTCAGACGCAACCATGTACTCCGCTCTGCCATTAACTTCACGCTTACCTAAACACAGCGGGCGAATACCGTGTGGGTCACGAAACGCAATCATACCATGACCAATGATCATGGCAGTCACAGCGTAAGCACCACGAATTGTGCGATGCACATTGGTGACTGCGCGGAATACGTCTTCTGTCGTTACATTTCCTTTTACTGAGTCAATTTCGTGTGCCAGTACATTTAGTAATACTTCGGAGTCTGAAGTGGTATTGATATGACGGCGATCTTTTTCAAACAGCTTTTGACGAACTTCGTTAGCGTTGGTCAAGTTGCCATTGTGGGCAAGTGTAATACCGAAAGGAGAGTTTACGTAGAAAGGTTGAGCTTCTGAAGCGCTTGAGCTGCCTGCTGTTGGGTAACGAACATGACCAATTCCGACCTCGCCTTGCAGGCGCTGCATATGTCTTGCTTCAAATACATCCTTGACTAAACCGTTCGCCTTGCGCAGACGAAAACGATTGCTTTCTATGGTACAAATACCAGCGGCATCTTGGCCACGATGCTGTAACACCGTTAACGCGTCATAAATAGACTGGTTTACAGGCGTTGTGCCCACGATTCCAACAATACCACACATGTCCTAATCCTCGATTTGCGACAGTAGCTGGCACTACTAGATAGTGCCAGACAGAAAACTTGATGTTGCTTGTAAATGCTCGAAGAATGGGGCGATGATACGGCTGAACTCAGGGATCAACTGTGAATCTTTCCACCAATCCGAGCTTGGGAATGCAGTAAACGCATCCATAAAAAACAGCACCGCAGAAACAATTAAGACTCCGCGTAGACCACCAAATACAATCCCAAGAATTCGGTCCGTACCTGATAGCCCTGTTTTTTGTACCAGTTGACCAATGACGTAATTCACCACTGCACCAACTACCAAGGTCGCGACAAATAAAGCCGCAATCGCCGCTCCGTTACGAAACATGTCATCTTCGATGTTGGTGAAGTACACCGCCAATTTGGCGTAGTAGTTGCTGGAGATAAAAAACGCTCCAAACCAAATCACCAAAGACAAAGCTTCTTTAGCAAAACCGCGAACTAAACTGATCAGAGCTGAAAATCCGATCACACCTAAAATGATAAAATCTATCCAATTCATGTTTTCTTCATCTTAAGTTGGCGCGCATTTTAACAGAAAAAATGCTGACGCAAACGTTTTCTTATGGATTTAATGGCTTAAATTTAAGCAATTGACCTTTTGAGCCTGTAATTTTTTGTAATTCCTTGACTTGTCGTTCAAGTTTACTTTTTGACACATCAGGACCAACAATCACTCTCGTAAACTCGTTTTCTTTCTTTGTATGAGCTTGATAGCCACGCTTTTGCAAATCAGCGACAAGCGCGACCGCATTTTCGTGATTCTTAAGCGCCATCAACTGAATGATCCAAGCAGAATCTTCATATTGATTTTTTTCTTGCACAGGACGAGTGGCCACCTCAACTTGCTCTGGCTGTTTGATGACCTCTGGTTTAGGCGTCGGCGTTGGGTCGGGCTCAGAAGCAGCCACTTGGGCGCCCTCTTGCTCCTGCACCACCGCTTCAACTGGAGAGTCCGGTAACGCTATGTCGTCTTCCACTGGCTCTAATATTTCGAAGTTTTCCACATCACTATCAAGTTCAGGTTTGATAGGAATACTGGCAAATTCTTCTTTGTAGTGCAGTTTCTTACCATCTAGCACATCGGGAAGAACAATCACTCCGACTGCGACTAGAATGATGGTGCCGACTAAACGACTTTGGAATTTACTTGCCATCAAAATACCTTTACTTATTTATTATTTGATTGCCAATGTTCCAATACCTCTCCGACGGTATGGAATGAGCCAACCACCAGAATAACGTCTCCTGTCTTTGCGTGGCTTCTCGCACTCTCGAAGGCGTCAACAGGGTTTTCAAAATGAACTTGCCCATCAGGTAAGTATTGGCACAATTCATCAGCTGTCGCCGCTCTCGGTCCAGTAAGCGACGCTGGATACCATTGTGTTGCAACTGGAGTTAGCGCTTCAATGGTTGCTTTAATGTCTTTGTCATGCAGCATTGCAACCACAATATGGATATTCTTACCCAGATATTGTTGCTTCACTCTCTCTACCAAATACTCAGCAGAGTGCGGGTTATGAGCGACATCAAGGACTATTTCAGGTTCGTGATGCAGTACCTGCATACGCCCTGCCAGGCGAGCATTATTCAAGCCATTGACAATGTTTATGTCAGTGATTTGCAATTCCGATGCTCCTAACGCCATCAATGCTGTTGCCGCATTTTGTAGCGGTAACGATGGAACAGGTAAATCCTCTAGCGCAAATGCACCACTGCTCCACTTCCAACCATTATTAGTTAGTTGGTAATCATACTGAATACCAACTTGGAAGAACTCAGAACCAATATCGTCAGCATGAGCCGCCACGGTCGCCGGTGGCGTTGGTTGACCACAAATTGCTGGCTTCCCTGAACGGTAAATGCCTGCCTTTTCAAAACCAATGACATTGATGTCATCACCAAGCCAATCCACATGATCGATCGCTAAGCTCGTAATAACAGAAACATCATGGTCAACAACGTTGGTGGCATCTAGACGGCCGCCAAGTCCTACTTCAAGCAACACAACGTCGACTTTCTCTGCTTGGAAAATACGTAGCGCAGCAAGCGTACCGAATTCAAAGAGGCTAAGGCTGATATCACCACGCTGCTTTTCTACATAGTCGAATGCTTCACAATGCTTTGCATCTACAACGTCGACGCCATTAATGCGTACACGCTCGTTGTAACGAATCAGGTGCGGAGAGCTGTAAACACCGACTGAATAGCCAGCATCGAGTAAAATAGCTTCCATTAACGCACACGTTGAACCTTTGCCATTGGTGCCGGCAACGGTGATTACGGTTGGAGCTGGTTTGGTAAGATTGGCTTTGTTTGCTACCGCTTGGACACGGTCTAAGCCTAGATCAATTGCTGAGGAATGAATATTTGCTAAATAATCAAGCCACATCTCTAATGAAGATGTGGCTTGAGGAATTGGGTTTTGGGTCATCTAACTTTAACCATTAAATTCTTTGGTTTTTATGTTAGTTGATACTTTACCCTTTTTCGTCCGCTTCTGGTACAGAATATGGTTCTTCATTTGGAGATTCGTTAACCGAAACCACCAAAGGAGACTTGTGGTTAGTCATCTTAGCGATTAGACCACCCACACGCTGACGCATTTCACGACGGTCAACGATCATATCAATCGCACCATGATCAAGCAGGAACTCACTACGCTGGAAACCTTCAGGAAGATCTTCACGTACTGTTTGCTCGATAACACGACGACCAGCAAAGCCAATCAGCGCCTTAGGTTCACCGATGTTGATATCACCCAACATAGCCAAACTTGCTGATACACCACCCATTGTAGGGTCAGTTAGAACCGAAATAAACGGCAGACCTTTTTCTGATAGACGCTCAAGCGCAGCACTGGTTTTTGCCATTTGCATAAGAGACATCAATGCCTCTTGCATACGAGCGCCACCACTTGCTGAGAAACAAACAAGTGCACAGTTGTTTTCAATTGCTGCATCCACCGCTTTTACGAAGCGAGCACCAACAACTGAACCCATTGAACCGCCCATAAAGGAGAATTCAAACGCACACGCCACAAGGGGTAGACCAAGCAGTTCACCTTGCATCACAACTAGCGCATCTTTCTCTCCGCTGTTTTTTTGTGCTGCAGAGATACGCTCTTTGTATCGCTTAGAATCTTTAAATTTCAGTTTATCCTGTGGCTCAAGTTCGGTACCTAATTCAACTCGATTGCCTTCATCTAAAAACGTTTCCAAACGACGACGCGCTTTCATGCGCATGTGATGGTTACACTTTGGACAAACTTCTAGGTTACGCTCTAGTTCAGCATGGTATAAAACCTGTTCACAAGAGGTACATTTAGTCCACACACCTTCTGGGATAGAAGCTTTGCGTGAACTTACTAGGTTGCTTTTCTCTAAAATCTTTTCAAGCCAACTCATGGAAGACCTTTTCTCTCAACTCTTCCGCTTCATTGCGAAAGATATAAATTCGACATAATACCGACGGATTAAACCATATCTTGCAGCTACTGTAGATAAAAAACTGGTTGTACCTATTTTTGATATCATAAATAGCGTATGTTTTCCGCTCACATTCAATGTAAACACTACCGATATTTTGAAATAAGTTTGTAAAATTAGTTCAAATTATCTGGCAAAAACAGTGGACCGATCGGCACTTCAGGTAACCCAAATTCTTCTGGATAGTCTACATCTACCAGGTACAGACCTTCCGCTTTCGCTGTCGCACCCGCTAGTTTGCGATCTTTAGCCTCTAGCAACCATTTGATCCATTCAGGACTCTCTTCACCACGTCCAACCTTTATCAAGCTACCCGTGATGTTACGAACCATATGATGCACGAACGCATTGGCTTTAATATCAATAACCACATAGTTCCCATGGCGCGTAACGTTCAGATGCATCAAGTTTCGAAATGGGCTACGAGACTGACAATGCGCCGCACGAAACGACGTAAAATCATTTTCTCCAAGCAGATACTGCCCTGCCTCATGCATTTTTTTCTCGTCGAGCTCACCATGATAGTGGCTCACACCAGAGTTTAAGATGCCAGGTCGTAAAGCATGATTGAAAATAATGTAACGATAACGGCGCGCTGTCGCTGAGAATCGTGCATGGAAATCATCTGGGACTTCCTTAGCCCAACGAACCGCTATATCACTCGGCATGTTCGCGTTTGCGCCCATGGTCCAAGCTACCATTTTTCGAGTAACGTTGGTATCAAAGTGCACAACTTGTCCTGTGCCATGTACGCCAGCGTCTGTCCGACCAGCACACTGCACTTCAACTGGGTGATTAGCGACAACGGACAATGCTTTCTCTAGCTCTTCTTGGACACTTTTCACTTCTCTTTGACGCTGCCAACCAAAGTAGTTTGTACCGTTGTACTCGATACCTAATGCGATTCTCATCTTAACCTTCGAACTCTAAAATGGGGCGGGAAGTATATACTCAAGTCACCTCAAGTTGCCAGTTTCAACAAGGATGACGTAAAGGTAGCATCATACTAGCGGGACACAAAAAGGGTAGCTAACGCTACCCTTTTCAATTTATCGGCCATTAATGGCATCAATCAGGCTCTTTGCTTCGCGGCGAATATCATCTTCACCGTAAACAATCGCCTCTTCTAGTAGTTTTATCGCCCCTTGAGAATCGTTCATCTCGAGATAGATTTTAGCAAGGTCCAGTTTTCCAGCAGCTTCAGCGTTGCTATCTACGTCAACATCGCCGATCTCACCGATAACATCTGGAAACTCGTTCAATCCGACATCAAGCTTCAGATCTTCCTCTTCGAACTCACCACCTTCTTTATCGACCTGAGCCATCAATTCATCAATCGTCATAAATTGATTTTTCTTCGGGTCGAAGTCATCCAAGTCGCTTTGCTCTGCCCAGTTTTCTTGCGCGATCTCTGGCTGACTTAGTGCATCACTTGAATTCCAGACATCACGCTGGTCCTCGGGCACTTCATCCGCAGAACTTACGCTATCGGCAGTGGGTTTAAAGCCATCCCAATCATCTCCAACATCAAGCATGGTTTCAAAATCCATACCTGCGCTTGCGATGGTGTCACTGTCTAACTGACCTTCAAATACCTCTGAACTTGCGTCTTCAGCAAGAAGGTTAGCCATTGAAGATTCATCATCTAAGTCACTTAGCGGCTCACCCTCTGCCGCCGTTGGCTGCACTTCTGGTTCAGTATCAAAACCGTTTTGCTGCGCAAAAACTTCAAACAAAGCATCATGATCGTTATCGGCTTGAAGAGTTGGTCTCGATGTCTCAGCTTCAACATTAGGAGTCTCTGGCGCACTCTCATTCATTGATGCGAGAACATCTTCCTCATTGAACTCAGGAAGATCTTGGTCGTCAAAACTTAGCTCTTCATCCTCACCGGAGATTGGTTCTATATCTGCGGTTTCAGAACTCGGTAATTCTGGCTCTTCTTCCATAGACGCCAATGCATCTTCTTCACTGAATTCTGGCAGTTCGAGTTCATCAAAATCGAACTCTTCTGCTTCAGTAGCAGACTCAGCTTCAGAGCGCTCAGGCTCGATAAATTCTGGTTCATCTAACGTAGGTTCGCCCGCCATAGACGCCAATGCGTCCTCTTCGCTGAACTCTGGTAGATCGAGTTCATCGAAATCGAACTCTTCTTCTGCTTCAGTCGCCGACTCAACTTCAGAGCGCTCAGGCTCGATAGATTCTGGTTCATCTAACGTAGGTTCGCCTGCCATGGACGCCAATGCGTCCTCTTCGCTGAACTCTGGCAGTTCGAGTTCGTCGAAATCGAACTCTTCTTCTGCTTCAGTCGCCGACTCAGCTTCAGAGCGCTCAGGCTCGATAGATTCTGGTTCATCTAACGTAGGTTCGCCTGCCATGGACGCCAATGCATCCTCTTCGCTAAACTCTGGCAGTTCGAGTTCATCGAAATCGAACTCTTCTTCTGCTTCAGTCGCCGACTCAGCTTCAGAGCGCTCAGGCTCGATAGATTCTGGGTCATCTAACGCAGGTTCGCCCGCCATAGACGCCAATGCGTCCTCTTCGCTAAACTCTGGTAGATCGAGTTCATCAAAATTGAATTCATCTTCTGCTTCAGTGGCCGAATCAGCTTCAGAGCGCTCAGGCTCGACAGGCTCTGGTTCATCAAACGCAGGTTCGTCCGCCATGGACGCCAGTGCGTCTTCTTCACTGAACTCTGGTAGATCGAGTTCATCAAAATCGAACTCTTCTTCTGCATTGGTGGCCGAATCAGTTTCTGATGCTAGTTCTGAACTTTCTGGCTCACTTTTGTTACCCGAGTTTTGTTCTTGTTCTGGTTGAGTGTCACTTTCTAGTTCAGGCTCATCCAGTAGCCAATCTTCTTCTTGTGGAACACCAAATTCATTTTCTACTGTATTTGGTGTCGGAGTGAACGCTGGAGCGTCTTCTTCTGTCTCAACTTGAGGCGGCACTTTAGCATCAGGCTCTACGGATGCATCTTGCGTTGACTTAGAATTGGCATCCTCTTCTTGTTGTGGCGAAGGTTCCTCTATCTCAGCTTGCGACTCTTCAACTTGTTGTTGCGCTAAATCATCTTCAGTATCAAATAGCGCATCCAGTTCAGCAGAAAAGTCCGCTTTTTCTTGCTCTGTAGGCTGAAGCTCTTCACTGTCTGACTCAAACAAGTCGTCTAGCTCGCTCATTAAAGGATCGTTCTCTGGTGAGAGGTCCTCTAAATCACCAAGAAACTCATCGCTGCTAAATGGCTCTGAAGCAGTTTCTGGCTCGGTTAATGGTTGCTCTGGCGCTGTTTGTTGTGGGTCTGGTTGACTGTCACTTAATAAAGCGTCGATGTCCAAACCAGACTCAATTTCCGGCTCTTCATGAGCGGGCTCTGACTCGGCTATTGAAGATGGTTTTTCGTCGCCGTCTGGTTCGCCAAAACCAAGTGAAGCGAGTAACTCTTCCTCCTCCGATTTATTCTGTGCAGGGCTTTCGTCCTCTCGAATCAGATCATCAAACGGATCTAACTCAGTCTCAGTTTCTGTCTCTTCATCAAGTTCGGATGTGACGTCATCAATGAGTTCATCCAGTAAATCTGTGCTATCTGCATCTAACTCTTCAATCGAGTCATCACCTTCAAAACCAGAGAGTGCTTCTAGCTCATTCAGTGGGTCAAACTCGTCGTCTGTTTCATCTTCGTCAAAATCGATCAGTTCATCGAGTAAGTCCGTACTGTTTTCATCTAGAACGGCGTCTTCGCTGGCGTCACCTTCAACTTCTGTCGGCTCAGTAACAGGCTGCTCGTATTGAGCTAATAGCTTATCGATATCGTCATCAGATGCCTCTCCTGCGCTGAAATCATCATCCGATACGGGCTGTTTTAGTTCAGGTTCATCGGTATCTAGGTCGAAGTCGTCATTGCCAAGTTCCGCAAACAAGTCATCAAGCATATCCTGATCGACAGTGTCACTTGGTAACTCTTCTGACGGCTCATCTGCTGCAAGTAGTTCCGCAAACGCGTCGTCTGAAAGCGAGTCTGCTTTCTCGTTCGTATCATCTGAAAGATCGAAGCCAGCCTCATCGTCATCGAGCACTTCTAGTTCTGGAGCAACCTCATCTAAGGCTCGCTCCATCTCTTCTAAACCAAGCGCTTTTTCTTCGCCGTTAACTTGGATACCATTGTTCGATGACTCAAACTCATCCAGACCAACATCCAGGTCGCCGTCATCACCGATACCCGCAAATGGGTCATCGTCCCCTTCTAGGTTGAAATCAAGTTCTTCATCCAGCTCGTCCGTCGCCGCTAAACCAATTGGCGCAGCTAATGGATCGGTTTCCTGCGGCGATTGCGCAGCAGGCTCTTCCTCTTTGTTTTTAGAACGGCGACCAAGCAACATCACAACCAACAGTGCCAGCAATGCACCTGGAATAAGCGCCGCTAAGCCGACAAGCCAACCATTAGACAAAATCTTGTCAATCGTACTTGGCTGCATGCGTTGTTGCTCAGCAAGGCGCTGGCGCTCTTCAGCAAGCAGTTTCTCGACTTCCGAGCGAATGCGTTCTTCGTCATTCAGCTCATTTTTCAAGGTTTCAACTTCGCTTTGCACTTCTGACAACATTAAGCGAAGACGATGGTTCTTCTCTTCCAATGACTCTAATTCACTTTGTGAGCCTTGAAGTTTGTCTTTTAACGCACTGACCTGCTTTTCACCCTGCGGAGAGGTGTTCACAGGTGGCGCAGGAATAACTGGTATTGTTTTTTGAACCGGTTTTGGTTCCGCAGCTACAGTGGTTTCTGGTTTAGGAGCAACAGGCTTGGGTTCTACTTTTATTTGTGGCTTTGGTTGCTCGGTGACTCGTTGCGCTGGCGTGGCTCTATTTGTCGGCTTCGGCTGTTTTAACTTAGCCTCGTGCGCCTTCATAATCGCAACAGCTTGCTCTGTAGTCGCGCTTTGCACTTGCTCTAGAGACGGTACTCGTAGTCGACTCCCTGGGATCAACTCATGAATGTTTTGGTTCTCAAACGCTTGAGGGTTAATTCGATAAATGGCAAGAAGCGTTTGTTGAACGGTAACACCGCGTGAAGGTCGTAACTCTGAAGCGATCGACCATAGTGTTTGATTTTCACCAGTCGGACCAAAGAAACGTGACGGCTGAGTATTTGCAGGAGGAGCAGGTAATGCTCGCTCAATATCTTCAGCATAGCTCGGAGATGATTGCACTTCACCAGACGGTCCAACAAGACGAATTCCTTCGGCTTGAACCACTGATAATGTCTGAGTCGCGCTCATCAACACAAGGGCTGCTAACAAACGCTTATAATTTTGACGCATAGAAGGCTCAGTTTTGTGCTAAATACAATTTGAAATGGTGATCGGTTAAATATATCGGATATCACATGCAAAACTATAGCGTTGAGAATAAAAAATGTGTGGCTCTCGCCATATTCGTACTAATCTCACACTATTTTGTTCCGTTCGTACAAAAAAGCCTCGCACAGTGCGAGGCTTTGAAATGAAATGGTAAGTGACTTAGTAGTAATCGCGGATCAGAACTTCAGCGATTTGTACCGCGTTAGTTGCTGCGCCTTTACGCACGTTATCCGCCACAACCCACAAGTTTACACCACTGTGGTGGCTGATATCGTTGCGGATTCGACCAACCATAACATGATCTTTACCGCCCGCATCACGCACTTGTGTCGGGAAGTCATCACCGTGGAAGACTTCAATGCCTTCTGTTTGCTCAAGTAAGTTAACAACTTCTTGTGCATCGATTGGAGAGCGAGTCTCAATGTGAAGCGCTTCAGCATGACCATAGAATACCGGCACACGCACACACGTTGGGTTTACTGTGATTGATGGATCGTTAAAGATCTTCTGTGTTTCCCACACCATTTTCATTTCTTCTTTGGTGTAGCCATTTTCCATCATCTGATCGATTTGCGGAATACAGTTAAACGCAATCTGTTGAGAGAATTGCTTCTTATCCGCAGGCAGACCGTTTAGAAGCTTAGCCGTTTGACCTGCTAGTTCGTCAATGCCCGCTTTACCCGCACCAGATACGGATTGGTATGTAGATACGTTAATACGCTCAATACCCACTGCATCGTGAATTGGTTTTAGTGCCACCAGCATTTGAATGGTCGAACAGTTTGGGTTCGCAATAATGTTACGGTTACGAAACTCTGCAATCGCTTCTGGGTTTACTTCTGGCACAACAAGAGGAATGTCGTACTCGTAACGGAAGTGTGAAGTGTTGTCGATAACGATAACACCTTCATCTGCCGCGATTGGCGCCCATTTTTCAGATAGCTCACCACCAGCAGAGAACAACGCAATATGAGCTTGAGACCAATCAAACTCTTCAACGTTCTGTACACGAACCGTTTTGCCATTAAAGCGATAAGTCTTGCCTTCGCTACGCTCACTTGCCAATAAGTGAATGTCACCCACTGGGAATTTACGTTCTTGAAGCACTTCTAAAATTGTTTCACCGACCGCACCGGTCGCACCTAAAATGGCAACATTATATTGCTGGCTCATTGACTTACCTCAATCTGAAAACCTAGTTCTGCTAATGGAGCAAGGTTACATGTTTTGTTACCCACTAGCGTGACAGCGCTGTATTCACGGCGATCCCAGTAGTTTTTACGCATCAGGTCAAAAGCACCTGGCTTACTGCTCTCACGACGGAAAAGAGCGTCATCTCTACGCACATCATAGATTAACTGCGTGATGTTATGCAGTGTTGCTTCATCCCAAGCTCTGTCCAATACCATAGTAGGAACAGGCGCGGTTGGCAGTAAATCGCTGGCATGCGCACGTAATTCGTTATTTAAGAACTCACAGTAGCTGTTGAAAATCATCGTCGTACCGCGAGCTTTCCCTTCCAAGCCATAGCCTGCAACGTGAGGGGTTGCGAATGCTAGCAGAGGCAGAAGCTCCATATCAACCTCTGGTTCAAATTCAAATACGTCGAGTGCCGCTGTAAAACCATCGTTTTTCAAAAGGCGTTGCTTCAATGCCTCGTTATCAACGATTGGACCTCGCGCAGCGTTAATCAAAATCTGATCACCACGAAGCGAGTTTAAAACCGTTTCATCAATTAAGTGATGAGTTGGATATGGGCCATCTTTGGTGATTGGCGTATGTAGTGTAATGATGTCTGAGCTTTCAATCAGTTCTGTCAACGGAGTAAAGCTACGAGGATCACCAGCCTCTTGTTTGAATGGGTCATTGATGAGAACTTTAATCCCCATGCCTTTCAAACATTTCTCTAGGTAGCTACCTACTTGGCCTGCACCAATAATACCTACCGTCTTGTCAAATACCGAGAAGCCTTGTTGCTGAGCGAGCACCATCATCACGCTGAACGCGTATTCCGCCACCCCCACTTTGTTACACCCTGGCGCCGCAGTGAAGAAAATGCCTTTCTCTTTTAAAAGTGCTTGGTCAACATGATCCATACCTGCTGTTGCCGTACCAACAAACTTCAGCTTGTTTGCTTTGCTGATCAGGTCAGCATTCACTTTGGTGACTGAGCGAATCATTAGGGCATCAACATCCACTAAATCATCAGCCGTCAGTGTACGACCTGGTTTTAGAATTACGTTACCGAGTTGGCTGAATAGCTCTTCAGCGTACGGCATATTTTCATCAACAATAATTTTCATAGCGCCAGCGTTTTAACATCCATTTGTATGAGTTCGTTTATTCGCAAGATGCGAAACTAAAGCGATTGTGCCCTTTTCCCGAAAAATCTCAAGAAATAACCCTAATAAACCTCAAGGAGATTAGTTCCAAAGAAATCGTTTAACGGGAAGCAATGTAAAAAGCAGAAATTGAGAAAAGAAAAAGCCCGGCTAAATAGCCGGGCAAAGTTCCAGAACAAAAGGATCCTATCCCGCTCTCCATGGGATAGAGTCTGCGTCTGTTCGATCAGTGTGACTGATCAAGCTCTGGAAACTGGATTGTTGACGCTGTACTCACTCACGTGGCACGCCAACAAATTCAGTTAACCTTGGTACTTTTTAATAACCAAAGTTGCGTTTGTGCCGCCAAAGCCAAAGCTGTTTGACATTACGGTTGTTAACTCTGCATCACGTGCTTCTGTCACAATGTCCAGACCTTGAGCTGCTTCGTCCAAGTTTTCAATATTGATGCTTGGAGCAATGAAGTTTTTGTCTAGCATAAGTGTTGAGTAAATCGCTTCGTGCACACCAGCGGCGCCTAGTGCGTGACCAGTCATTGCTTTTGTTGCAGAGATTGCTGGGCTGTTCTCACCAAACAATTGTTGGATCGCACCAAGCTCTTTCACGTCACCAACTGGTGTCGACGTGCCGTGCGTGTTGATGTAATCCACACCGTCAACGTCTTGCATCGCCATCTTCATACAACGGATCGCGCCTTCACCTGATGGTGCTACCATGTCGTAGCCATCTGAAGTCGCACCGTAACCTACGATCTCACCGTAGATTTTCGCGCCACGTGCTAGAGCATGCTCAAGCTCTTCGATAACCAGCATGCCGCCACCGCCAGAGATAACGAAACCATCACGGTCCGCATCATACGTACGAGATGCTTTGTCTGGAGTGTCGTTGTATTTCGTTGACAGCGCACCCATAGCGTCAAACATCATGGTTTGAGACCAATCAAGCTCTTCACCGCCACCAGCAAAAACAATGTCTTGTTTACCAAGTTGAATAAGCTCCATCGCGTGACCGATACAGTGTGCAGAAGTAGCACATGCAGAGCTCATTGAGTAGTTCACACCACGAATCTTAAATGGCGTAGCAAGACAAGCGGAAACCGTAGAAGACATAGTACGAGGAACCATGTAAGGGCCAACTCGTTTTACGCCTTTTGCGCGCATCGTGTCTGTCGCTACCGTTTGGTTATATGCAGAAGCACCGCCAGAACCCGCAACGATACCGGTACGATCGTTTGAAACCTGATCCTCTGTAAGACCAGCGTCTGCGATTGCCTGCTCCATTGATAGGTATGCATAAGCAGCCGCATCACCCATAAAGCGCATCTGCTTACGGTCGATGTGTTCCGCCGGGTTGATTTTTAGGTCACCCCATACTTGCGAACGAAGACCGTGTTCTTTGAACTGCTCAGATGCAGTGATGCCAGATTTGCCCGCTTTAAGAGACGCTAGAACTTCTTCGACGTTGTTACCGATACTTGAAACAATACCCATACCGGTGATTACGACTCGTTTCATTATGACATTCCTATAATTCAAAAATCCGCTAGATGATAACTAAGATAGTCAACAAAAGTGGTCAGCTTTCCCATAAATTCGTACAATCGCCCCATTCTTACCGCGCCAAATCACAAATTTGCACCATTATGACTTCAATAAAAAACGCAGAACTTGGTTGGAACGAAGCTGGTACTCCGGTTTCAGACCAATTTGATGATGTTTACTTCTCTAACGTAAACGGTCTTGAAGAGACACGCTACGTTTTCTTAAAACAAAATCATCTCCCAGAAAGATGGCAGGAATTTGACCAAAGACGTTTTGTCATTGGTGAAACAGGATTTGGCACGGGATTAAACTTCTTAGCAGTATGCCAGTGGTTTAGTGAGTTTCGTCGTCAGCATCCAGACGCAGCATTGAAAGAGCTGCATTTTATTAGCTTTGAAAAATACCCGCTAAGCCAAGCGGATTTAAAGAAGGCGCATGAAGCTTGGCCTGAGTTAGCTGAGTACGCGGAAAAGTTACAAAAGCACTACCCTGCCGCCGTGCCGGAATGTCATCGCATTATTTTAGAAGACGGCGCAATCACACTCGACCTTTGGTTTGGTGACATCAAAGACTGCATGCCGCAAGTGCCTTATGGCGAACAAGGACTGATTGACGCTTGGTTCTTAGATGGATTCGCGCCAAGCAAAAACCCAGAGATGTGGAACCAAAATCTGTTCAACAACATGGCTAAGTTAGCCAAGCAAGACTGTACAGTTGCCACTTTTACCGCAGCGGGCTTTGTGCGTCGAGGATTGAACGAAGCAGGCTTTGCAATGAAAAAAGTCAAAGGCTTTGGCACCAAGCGTGAAATGATCGCAGGTTCGATGGAACAACGCGAAAAGCAGTCGAACCATCTTCCGTGGTTCAATCGCACGGCGTCCAGCAATCTTGATTCGATTGCCATAATCGGAGGTGGTATTGCCAGTGCAGCGTTGGCAAAAACGTTGGTTCGTCGTGGCCAAAACGTCACGCTTTACTGCAAAGACACTCAACCAGCCGAAGGAGCGTCGGGGAATCGTCAAGGGGCCGTGTATCCATTGTTGAACGGTCCTCATACTGGTGTTTCGCGTGTGTTTGCGCCTGCATTTTTGTTTGCAAGACAATTTATTGAACAAGCTGCGGAGTCAGTTACATTCGATCACGATTGGTGTGGTGTAACTCAGCTAATGTGGGATGAAAAATCTGCTGATAAGCTGGAAAAGATGCTTGCGGGTAATTTTCCTTCTGAATTGATTCAAAAACTGTCCGCCGAGGAAACTGCGAATACTATCGGATTACCTATCGATATGTCGTCTGTGCACTACCCTATGGGAGGATGGTTGTGCCCTGCCGAGCTAACGCGTGGGTTAATCAGACAATTAGAACAGACATCGTTACTCTCAACGAAGTTTGAACATCACGTTGAAGCATTAAATTGGGATGAAGAGCATCAGCTTTGGACACTAACCGTCAATGGTCAAACATTTGAGCACTCAACCGTTGTGATTGCGAATGGCCATGAGTTCCAGATATTGAGCCAAACCGCTTCCCTGCCGATGGGACAGGTGAAAGGGCAAGTCAGTCATGCTCCGGCGACCGAAATGCTGAGTCAATTGAAAACGGTATTGTGTTACGACGGCTACATGACGCCTGTTAACCCAAACAATCAGCACCTGTGCATAGGCGCGAGCTACGATCGCAGTCACCTAGACTACGAATTTGATGAAAACGCTCAGAAGGATAACGCAGAAAAATTAGTTAAGTGCGTACCGAACCAAGAATGGCCAAAAGAGGTAGATATCAGGGGCAATCGATCTCGCCAAGGTATTCGCTGCGTGAGCCGAGATCACTTACCATTTGTCGGAAATGTGGGTGACTTTGAGACGATAAAAACGCAATACGCCAACTTACAAAATCAAAAAGCAGAAGAGGTAGAAACCGTTCATCAGTTCACTAACTTATTCTGCTTCTTAGGTTTAGGATCTCGTGGGCTGAGCTCTGCACCATTGTTAGCTGAAGTGTTGGCCTCGCAAATCTGTGGGGACCCGCTGCCATTACCTGTTGATGTATTGACCGAACTTCATCCAAGTCGAATGTGGGTTCGTAAACTAAGAAAAGGCAAAGCCATTACTGAGCTGTAAGAGTATCCTCTCGTTTACATTCCCGACGCAAATATGTGTCGGGAATCACTAACTCATTAAGTCACTCGTGTTGAAATTACTTTAGCCGTGCAATTGCCTGTTTCACTTGTTCTGCCACTTCCGGATTTACCGCCTCACCAGACTCCACGTCAAAGTTCTCGTAGAAGCTCGGCACAGATAGCGATGCTTTCACATCTGCTCCGAAAAATTGCGCGGAACCTGTTGCCGCCGCAAGAACGCTCTGTGCGCCACCCGGGCCAGGAGAAGTTGCTAAGTAAACGACCGGCTTGTTTTGAAATACGTTGCGCTCAATGCGCGTCGCCCAATCAAACAGGTTTTTATACGCTGCTGGGTATGAGCCGTTATGCTCTGCGAAGGAAACAACAATAGCGTCAGCCTCAGCCAAATCACGTAAAAATGCGACAGCACCTTCAGCTTGACCAATTTCTTTCTCTTTGTCTTCGCTAAACATCGGTACTTGATAATTGTTTAAGTCTAAAACGTTCACTTGAGCGTCTTCGACTTGGTTTGCTGCGTAAGTAGCAAGTAGTTTATTGATTGAGGTAGAGCTGGTAGAAGCACCAAATGCGACAATTTTCATGGTTGTAATCCTTTGTTCACGTTTTATGCTAACCAGAATAAAAGTTGAACAGTTTCGCTACAACCACAAAAATTTTATGGAGAGGTTCGAATTTTTCGAAGTAGTAAATGACTTGGACTAATAAACGGAGAACGACGTTCGGAGATTAAGCCTGAGCCTGCAGTTCTTGCCACAAGTCACTGACGATCGCGCGATCAGCTGGGCTTAATTCGGTACGAGCGTCTTCCAAACTGCTCTCAATGCGTGACTTCAGCTCAGTAATATCGCTAATGCCTTCTTCTTCACAAGATGCCGCAGACAAAGAGATGTGACCACGTAGATAACCACCAGCAAACAATTCATCGTCAGATGCTGTTTCAATTCGAGCATCAATCAGTTCCAGTAGTTTTTCTTCAAATTCAATAATCATGGTGTATCTCTGAGGTTATTTGAGGTTATTTAACGCAAAAGTCTGACGCTTCCAGCGGCTTGGTTTGGTAAAACGCACGCAGAGCATCCGAAAGCATTTTCACTCGCAAAGGAAAGCCAGCTTCCAAAATACCCAACACTTCTTTATGCACTTTCTGCATAAAGCCGAGCCTATCTGGTTCAAAATCGCCGTGTAGATTGTCACAACTCACCGTAAAAGGGAAGCTAGCACTTTGTGCCAGAATCCATTCATAAGCTTGCGGTCGCACTTCAACTTTCTCAAACTCCGCTTGAACTTCTGCCGTGCGCCCATCGGGTTCATACCAATAGCCAAAATCTTCCAGCAAACGACGCTCTGGCCCTGCCACACACCAATGCGAGATTTCGTGTAATGCGGAGGCATAAAAACCCCGAGCAAAAATAATCCGATGATGAGGATGCTCATCATCAGCAGGAAGATAAATAGGCTCATCACCACCTAACTCCAATTTCGTATTAAATTGGTCTAAAAAGGTGTCATTGAAAATGGTGATAAGGTCTTGGTATTCGTGGGTCATCGTCGAGTTTGTACTTCAGTTTGACATGCGCTGCGTATTGTCGCTGTTTTTATCTATAAGGTAAAGGTGCTCCCACAGTTTTGGTTATTAGTTGAATTTATCTGAACATCGCTTTCTCCATATAATTTCTCATTCGTCAGCGTACTCATTTGCTACTACACTCTCGCCTTATTTTGATGCTGCTCAAACTGCTGTTTTTTAAGCGGTTTGATTACAGGCATGTTGCTGGTTTTAATCTCTTTTTAAGAATGATAAAACCTTTTGTAAGTGTTGTTGCTGCGCCTACGATGATTCATGTAGAACGTAGTGACTTTTTACGTTGAGTGTCTCCCTATGTTGCTAAGTGTGTTGTATATCATTGGTATCACGGCTGAAGCCATGACAGGTGCGTTGAGTGCTGGTAGAAGAAAAATGGACTGGTTTGGTGTTATGTTGGTGGCCAGTGCAACGGCCATTGGTGGTGGCACCGTACGTGACATTTTACTGGGACACTACCCTCTTGGTTGGGTAAAAAACCCAGAGTTCCTAGCAATCACGTGTGTTGCGGGTGTACTTACCACAGGCTTAGCGAAATGGGTGATTAAGCTAAAAGGTCTATTCATCCGCCTTGATGCGTTAGGTTTGATCGTGTTCAGCATCATCGGAACTAAGATTGCGATGGGCATGGGCTTACACCCTGGGATCTGTATGGTTTCAGCGCTAGTAACGGGTGTATTCGGTGGGCTACTCCGCGACTTAATCTGTCGCCAAACACCGTTGGTACTGCATGAAGAACTTTACGCTTCTGTCGCTCTTATCGCATCAGGAATGTACTTAGCGCTATTAGAATTTAATGTTCCCGATGTAACAGCCACTATCATTACACTGATCACCGGTTATATGCTGCGTATGGCCGCGGTACGTTTTAAGTGGCGTCTCCCTTCTTTCAATTTGGAAACGGAAGGCTCACTCCATTAAGCAAAAACTACTTAAACAAAAAAGGTTGCCTGATAAAATTGTGCCACCCGCGATTAAATGAGTGGCATAATTTTATATTCAGTCATCCTGAACAGCGACGAAGGAGCATGATTCAGGATCTATTATCCGAGCACTCTGTTGTCAGAGATGTTTCTTTCTCTTTTCATCGCGCTGAAATTAGATTCCTAGTCTCGCTATAGCTCGCTGGAATGACACAAAGCTCTTAAATCTTCGGTGTTTCAGTTGTTACGCCATGGTTTTGACCACGATGACGCAGCAAATGATCCATCACCACAATCGCTAGCATCGCTTCAGCAATTGGTACGGCACGAATACCCACACAAGGATCATGACGGCCTTTGGTGATCAACTGAGTTGGCTCACCTTCTTTTGTGATGGTCTCACCCGGAACGGTGATGCTTGATGTTGGCTTAAGCGCAATGTTAGCCACAATGTCTTGACCAGTTGAGATACCGCCAAGAATACCGCCCGCGTGATTACTGCCAAAACCTTCAGGAGCAAGCGTATCACGGTGTTGACTGCCTTTTTGGTTTACCACATCAAAGCCATCACCGATCTCAACGCCTTTCACCGCATTAATGCTCATTAGCGCGTGCGCGATGTCAGCATCCAGACGGTCAAATACAGGTTCACCAAGACCAACAGGCACGTTAGTTGCCACAACCTGAATTTTCGCGCCAATTGAGTCGCCTTCTTTTTTCAGATCACGGATAAGTTGGTCAAACGCTTCTACTTTGTCCACATCTGGGCAAAAGAACGCATTGTTTTCGATTTCGTTCCAATCTACCTTGTCGATAGAGACATCACCCATTTGTGATAAATACGCGCGAATCTCAACACCAAATTCATCTTTCAAGTATTTCTTCGCGATTGCACCCGCCGCCACACGCATTGCGGTTTCACGAGCAGACGAACGGCCGCCACCTCGATAGTCACGGATGCCATACTTTTGGTGGTAAGTATAATCAGCATGACCCGGACGGAATTTATCTTTGATGTCCGAGTAATCTTTTGAGCGCTGATCGGTGTTTTCAATTAGCAAACCGATCGATGTGCCTGTGGTTTTGCCTTCAAAAACACCAGAAAGAATTTTAACTTCATCCGGTTCACGACGTTGTGTGGTGTAACGTGATGTGCCTGGACGACGGCGGTCGAGATCGATTTGCAGATCTGCTTCTGTAATTTCTAACCCCGGAGGACATCCGTCTACGATACATCCCAGTGCGATACCGTGACTTTCCCCGAATGTCGTCACTCGGAAATGTTGTCCGATACTGTTTCCTGCCATTACTTCCTCAAGTTTTTATCGCTACGCCCTCTCAAACCAGAGCGCAACTGCTTTCCAATTCTTCGTGGATTCATAGTGGCTTTATTACGTTTTGATGTAAAGAGTTAATATCGGCGAGGTATGCATAAAAAAACACCGAGCATAAAGCTCGGTGTTTTGACATTTAGTGCAAGACCCTATTAGTCTTTGTACAGTTTAAACTCTTCTGCACACTCAACCAGCTGGTCACGCGTTAGCATGAATACGCCGTGACCGCCGTTCTCGAACTCAATCCAAGTGAACGGAATCTGTGGATACTGTTCCATCATATGAATCATTGAGTTGCCGACTTCACAGATAAGAATGCCGTTATCTGTTAGGTAGTCTGGTGCATTTGCAAGAATACGACGCACAAGTTTTAGGCCATCCGTACCTGCTGCTAAACCAAGCTCAGGTTCGTGTGTGAACTCGTCTGGCAGGCTGTTCATGTCTTCTTCATCCACATATGGTGGGTTAGACACGATCAGGTTGTACTTCTCTTTTGGTAGGTCGCGGAACAAGTCAGAGCGAATTGGGAACACTTGTTGCTCCATGCCATGATCTTGTACGTTTTGCTCAGCCACTTGTAGAGCGTCTGTAGAGATATCAATCGCATCCACTTCAGCTTCAGGGAACGCGTGAGCACATGCAATTGCGATACAGCCGCTGCCTGTGCATAAGTCCATGATGCGCGCTGGCTCTTCCACCAACCAAGGTTGGAATTCTGCTTGAATCAACTCACCGATTGGAGAACGTGGCACAAGTACGCGCTCATCAACGAAGAATTCAAGACCGCAGAACCAAGCTTTGTTGGTTAGGTATGCAGTTGGTGTACGTTCATTGATACGTTTTACTACACGCTCAACAATACGCAGACGCTCGCTGGTCGTTAGGCGAGAGTTTAATACGTGCGGAGGCACATCAATCGGCAAGTATAAGGTTGGCAGGATAAGCTGAACCGCTTCATCCCACGCATTATCAGTACCATGACCGTAAAACAGGTTCGCTGCGTTAAAGCGGCTTACCGTCCAACGAATCATATCTTGAAGGGTATGCAGCTCCGATACCGCTTCTTCTACAAAAATCTTATCCAAAATTGCCTCCGAAAAGCGCTACAATACTGCCAATAAAAGTTTATTAATGAAATTGTTTACCTAATGAGCAAAAAAGACACCGAACACGATGACGATTTCGCCTTGTTTCAGGAAGCAGTACAGGGCGTAAAAAAGTTGCGACAGGATACCATAATCCAGCAACCAAAAAAAAATACTAAGCAAAAAGAAATCAAGCGCTCCAACCGTGAAGCGAGTGATTCTGAGTTTTACTTCTCCGACGAGTTTGTCCCTCTCTTAAATGAAGATGGCCCAACTCGTTATGCACGTGACGACGTCTCCACTTATGAAGTTAAACGTCTACGTCGCGGCGTGTATGTACCGGACGTATTCCTCGATATGCACGGCATGACAAAACAAGAAGCTAAACGCGAACTTGGTGCGATGATCGCCTACTGCATCAAAAACGAGATTCACTGTGCGTGTGTGCAACATGGCATTGGTAAACACATCCTGAAACAGAAAGCGCCACTTTGGTTAGCACAACACCCAGACGTAATGGCTTTCCACCAAGCACCACTAGAATTCGGCGGTGATGGTGCGCTGTTAGTTTTGCTCTCGATTCCAGAAAAGTAACTAGCTCACTGTAGAAGCAATTAAACAAAAAGGCAGGAAATTTCCTGCCTTTCTTCATTCTATATCTAATGTTTAAATGCTTATTTGGTTTCGACGCTTATGGCGTAATATGCCACAGCACTTCACCGTTTTGCGTTTGTAGATCGTATTCAATACACACTAGACCTGATGTAGGAAACATCGGTGGTGCCATGTCTTTTACAAACTCTGAAGTGAGATAACCAACCAAAGGCAAGTGAGAGACAAGCAGAAGCGAGTCTAGTTTTTCCACTTCAATCAATGCACTTGCAAAATCAAATACATGCTCAGATTGGCCGTAAGGTGTAATATCTTCACAAGTTTCGATGCTTTTTGCAGCAAAATACTCGCTGATCTCTTGCCAAGTTTGTTGAGCTCTAATGTACGGACTCACCAACACTTTATCGAATTGCGCAAAACCTTGTTCTTTACAGGCTCTCGCAACCGCTTCTGATTCGACTCTGCCTCTTGGGGTCAATTGTCGTGCTGCGTCTGAATCTGCAAAATGCTCGGCTTCGCCGTGACGCATGATGAATATTTTCATGTTATTTCCTAGGGATAGCTAACGCTACCAAAAGGTTGACTGCTATCTTTATTAGATAGACGGGGCTAACTTTAATAATGACGAAACAAAAATACTGATATAATTATCTGTTCATTATACCAATTCGCTTGCTAAAGATAGCGACTTTCTTAACAATCTATTAAAAAGAATGTACTCAGTTCATCACAGTATTTAACTGTGCTATGAGTTCAGAGCATTCATTCAAACAGTTCTTCCCCATACGCAAACGCGATGGGCCTGTGCAGAAGTCTACGAATAACAAAAATACGGCAAGCAGTATTTGTCGAAACGCAAACTTTGCGCCCCCTAGCTAGGGGTTCATAATTACTGTAATGCGAAATCTGGAGACGCATCGTGCATCTAAGTCCTAACGATTCAAATCAATACCGCTACATTACCTTGAGCAATGATCTGCGTGTACTGCTGATTCATTCCGAGACAGCTCAACAGTCAGCAGCTGCTCTAGCAGTGAACGTTGGACACTTCGACGATCCAAACGATCGCCAAGGTCTGGCACACTATTTAGAACATATGCTTTTTTTGGGTACGGAAAAATACCCTAAAGTGGGCGAGTTTCAAAGTTATATTAGCCAGCATGGAGGAACAAATAACGCTTGGACGGGTACTGAGCACACTTGTTTCTTTTTTGATGTTACTCCGAATGCCTTTGAAAATGCCTTAGATCGATTTAGCCAATTCTTTACCGCACCATTGTTTAACGAAGAAGCTTTAGACAAAGAACGCCAGGCTGTCGACTCCGAATACAAACTCAAACTTAATGACGATTCTCGCCGCCTGTATCAAGTCAACAAAGAAGTCATCAATCCAGATCACCCTTTCTCTAAGTTCTCAGTCGGCAACCTAGATACATTAGGTGACCGAGATGGTAAATCCATCCGCGACGAAATTGTCGAGTTTCACCACTCTCAATACTCTGCCGATCTCATGACGTTGACGCTCTTTGGGCCGCAGTCGCTCGATGCACAGCAAGCGTGGGTAGAAGCCATGTTTGCCAATATCCCAAATCACCACCTTCGTGGAAAATCGATTGATGTCCCCATTAGCACCAAAGAAAGTACCGGGATTTTAGTTCAAGTTGAACCCATCAAAGAATTTCGAAAACTCATTCTCACCTTCCCAATGCCAGGGATGGATAAGCACTACGGCTTGAAACCACTCTCTTACTTCGCGCATTTACTCGGCTATGAAGGCGAAGGCAGCTTAATGCTCCAGCTAAAAAATGAAGGCTGGATTACGTCGCTTTCTGCGGGAGGCGGCGCTAGTGGTAGCAACTATCGAGATTTTACGGTTAGCTGCACACTCACCCCGCTGGGTCTCAACCACGTTGACGACATCATCCAAGCGGTTTTTCAATACCTCTCGATGATCAAACAAGACGGGCTAGATGAATGGCGTTATCTCGAAAAACAAGCGGTGCTTGAGTCGGCGTTTCGTTTCCAGGAACCATCTCGACCAATGGATTTGGTTAGCCATCTTGTTATCAATATGCAGCATTATCAGCCAGACGATACCATTTATGGCGACTACAAAATGGCGGGCTATGATGAACAACTGCAGCGTTCGTTGCTGCAATACTTAACCATCGATAATGTCCGCGTAACCCTGATTGCAAAAGGACTGGAATACAACCGTACTGCCGAATGGTACTTTACTCCATATTCCGTCACGCCTTTTAGTGATGAGCAACGCCGCTTCTATCAACAAATCGATCCAAGCTGGCAGTTCGTCTTACCAGAAAAGAACCCTTATATTTGCTACGATCTCGATCCCATGCCGTTCGAAAATGGTGGTCCACTACCAGAGTTAATTGAAGATCTCGAAGGCTTCCGACTTTGGCATTTACAAGATGATGAATTTCGCGTGCCAAAAGGCGTTGTATATGTCGCTATCGACAGCTCTCATGCTGTTGCATCACCGAAGAACATTGTCAAAACTCGCCTATGTGTCGAGATGTTCCTCGACTCGCTAGCAAAAGAAACCTATCAAGCTGAAATCGCAGGGATGGGTTACAACATGTATGCTCACCAAGGCGGGGTTACCTTAACCCTCTCAGGGTTCAGCCAAAAACTGCCTCAATTGTTGGAAATGATCCTGCACCGTTTTGCTTCTCGAGATTTCAGCCCTGCACGCTTTGAAACCATCAAGCAGCAACTGTTACGTAACTGGAGAAATGCTTCACAAGATCGTCCTATTTCGCAGCTGTTTAACGCACTTACAGGGCTACTTCAACCTAATAACCCGCCTTTCGCAACCTTAGTCGAAGCGCTAGAAGAAATCGAAGTCGATGAACTCTCGGTATTCGTAGAATCAATTCTTGCAGAGCTGCACGTTGAAATGTTTGTTTACGGAGATTGGCAGCGTCAACAAGCGCATGACATGGCGACGACCTTAAAGGATGCCCTAAGAGTAAAAGAGCAGCGTTATGAAGAGGCGCTCCGCCCACTCATCATGCTGGGAAAAAACGGCAGTTTTCAACGTGAAGTACATTGTAACCAGCAAGATTCGGCGGTCGTTATTTACCACCAGTGTGAGGATATTGAGCCTCGTAGCATTGCTCTATACTCATTGGCGAACCATCTCATGTCGGCAACATTTTTCCACGAGATCCGCACAAAACAGCAATTAGGTTACATGGTGGGCACTGGCAATATGCCACTTAATCGTCATCCAGGTATTGTGCTTTATGTGCAGTCACCCAATGCTGCGCCTGCCGAGCTGGTTACCTCCATCGATGAGTTCTTAAATGCCTTTTATATGGTGCTGTTAGAACTGAACGATTACCAGTGGCATAGCAGTAAGCGCGGCTTGTGGAATCAAATAGCGACGCCGGACACCACACTGCGAGGTCGTGCTCAGCGTCTTTGGGTTGCAATAGGAAACAAAGACACCGAGTTTAACCAACGTGACAAGGTACTTGCTGAACTGAAGAAATTGACCCGAGCAGACATGATTCGCTTTGTCGTTAATGAGTTGAAACCTCGCACGGCAAACCGATTGGTCATGCACTCTCAAGGGCAATCGCATTCGGACGCTCCGCGCATCCACTTAGGGCAAGAAATTGGATCGATTGAAGAGTTCCAACTTAGGCCAAAAGATTGCGGCTTAGGATGATCTAATTGCGCAGTAATAAAATTATCGATTAGTAAGTATATACCTACAAACCAATGAGGTTGTGGGTCTCATAAATAGAATCGACACCATAATTGGCAGAAAATTGAAATTACGCCATTGCGGCTTATGCTCTAATTACCACACTAAAAATAAATTAATGAGGTAATCATGAAAAAAGCACTACTACTTGCGGCTATTTTACTGCCACTGGCATCTGCACACGCTGAAATCTCGGTGAAAGGTGATGGCTTTGAGCTAAGTAACGACTGTGTCCGCCTAAGCGGAGACAATGTTTCTATCAAATCAGATGATTGCTCTTCAAAACAGTGGAAAGATAAAGACCACAAAGGCAACAGCAGCGTTCACGGGGACGACAACCCAGGTAAAGGCCACAATAAAGATAAGAAAGACAAGAAGAAGTAACTATTTCTTATTTATGAAAAAGGCTTGCCACTGGCAAGCCTTTTTCTTTATCGAAGCAACGTTTAATAGAATGTGGTTCCTTCTCCAGCTCGAGTAAGCAAACCATCACACGGTGCGTAACGATCGCCGTACTTCGATGCAAACTCATTCATTTTCTCAACCAGTTCTTTAATGCCAAACTGATCCATATAACGGAATGGACCGCCCAAGAATGGAGGGAAACCAATGCCAAATATTGCACCAATATCACCATCACGTGGCGAGCGAATGATGCCGTCATCCAAACAACGTACCGCTTCATTCAGCATTGGTAGTACACAGCGCAACGCAATATCGTTATCACTCAACTTAGATTCAGGATCGAGCTTAAGCAGCTTGTAGATGGATTTATCGACATCTTTCTTCTTACCTTTGTAAGTGTAGAAACCTTTCCCGCTCTTACGTCCTTTGCGACCGTCATTCAATAAGATATCGAACACGTCAGGTCCTTTGAATCGCTCGCCTAACTCGTTGACCAGAATCGGCATGATCTTCGCGCCAATGTCGACACCGACTTCATCCAGTAAGGTAATCGGGCCGACAGGGAAACCAAAATCAAGCAACGCCGTATCAATCTTTTCGATTGGTTCGTTAGCCAGCAGAATATGCGCCGCTTCGTTCATGTATGGCGCAAGAATGCGGTTCACGTAAAAGCCCGCTTTGTCTTTCACTACGATCGGGGTTTTACCTTGCTTTTTAGCAAGTGCAACGACTGTTGAAATGGTTTCATCTGACGTCGTTTCATGCGGAATCACTTCCACCAACGGCATTTTTTCTACCGGGCTGAAGTAATGCAAACCAACTACGTTTTCTGGACGCTCCGCTTTTTCTGCAATTTTGTGGATTGGTAACGAAGAAGTATTAGTCGCAAAGATGGTTTCCGGCTTAGCATTAGCTTCAATATCCGCCACCATTTTTTGCTTAAGATCTAAGTCTTCAAAAACGGCTTCAATTACGACATCAATATGATTAAAGCTGGTAAAGTCGACACCGCCAGACAATTGCAACATTTTCGCTTGCAGATCGGCTTTTGATAGAATGCGACGTTTACGCTGTTTCTCGAATAACTTGTAGTTGTAGTTGAGTGCGTTTAGAACGCCATCGTTGCTGACGTCTTTGATGCGGACAGGCACCTTCGCTTTTGCAACAGACACATGGCTGATTCCTGCGCCCATCAAGCCACCGCCAAGCACGCCAACTTTATGAACTGGCGCGGGTTTCGCATCCGTACCATTTTCTTTCTTCATTTCCGTTGTCGCAAAGAAGATAGAACGGAGCGCTTTTGATTCAGAGCTCATCACAAGCTCACCGAAGCGTTTCGCTTCAAGCTCTTGTCCTTGGGCGAAACCTTTCTCTAAACCATGCTGAATAACGTCTAAAATCGCGACCGTTGCAGGATAGTTACCACGGGTTTTCTGATTGGTTTTCTTCGCTGCCTGTTCAAACACAAACTTGCGCCCTAACCCGCTACCCGACATCACTTTTTCTTTCGTCGATAGCTTTTTCGTACCCTTGTTTTTACCTTTGTCGATAAACTGTTTTGCTACGTCGAGCAAAATGGTGTCAGGGACACAGGCGTCCACAACGCCCAGCTTTTTAGCTTTCTTTGCGCGAAGCTGTTTACCCGTCAGGATCAAGTCCAGTGAAGGTAACAGGCCAATCAAACGCGGCAGACGCTGCGTACCGCCGGAACCTGGCAGCAATCCAAGCTGTACTTCTGGTAGGCCTAAACGCGTTTTATCTGAATCCGTACAAACACGATAATCACATGCAAGAGCAAGCTCTAAACCACCGCCCAAACATGGACCGTGAATAGCGGCAACCACAGGATATGGTAAGTCCGATAGCTGCTGGAATAGCTCTTGACCTTGCCTCGCTAATGCTTCTGCTTCACTTGCGGTCGTGCACGCTTCTAGCATACGAACATCGGCCCCCGCGACAAAGTTGTCCGGTTTTAGGGAATGAATGATCATCCCTTTGATGCCACTGGCGTCTTTTAGCTGAGCAAAGATTTCTTTCATTTCATCAGCAAAAGCCGCCTGTAGCGTATTCATTTTTTCATTAGGTACGTCAATCGCTAACCAAGCAATATTCTGCTCATCAACTTTTAGACTAAATGCTTTTTGCTCGCTCATTACTCAACCTCCAGAATCATTGCTGCACCAAGACCGCCAGCTGCACATGCGGTATTCAATGCAATACCGCCACCACGGCGTTTCAGTTCACGTAGGGTTTGCGTCATCATTCGTGCACCTGTCGCCGCGAATGGGTGACCGTAAGCGATTGAGCCACCAAGCACGTTAAACTTATCCATGTCGATTTCACCGATCGCTTTCGAACGACCTAGATTTTCTTGAGCAAACTTATCTGAAGCAAACATCTTCACATTCGCCAATGCTTGCGCAGCAAACGCTTCGTGCATGTCGATCAACGTCAGATCAGACAATTCCAAGCCTGTATTTTCTAGCACTTTTGCTGTGGCATAAGTCGGTCCCATCAGCATGTCCTTTTCCACACCGATCGCTGAAAATGCGTAGCCACGTATGTAGCCAAGAATCTCCATGCCAAGCTCTTTCGCTTTACCTTCGCGCATCAACATCACTGCCGCACCACCATCAGTCAGTGGCGTACTGTTAGCTGCCGTAACACTGCCATACTGGCGATCAAAGGCAGGTCGAAGTTTCGCGTACCCTTCTACGGTTGAGTCGTGACGGACATTGTTGTCTTCCGAAATCCATTTTTTGTATGGTTCTGGAAAAGCCGTCATCACTTCACCTTGGATCTTACCTTCTTTCCAAGCTTGGGAAGCCAGCGTATGAGAGCGATGTGCAAGCGCATCCTGCTCTGCACGAGAAATACCATGCGTCTTTGCCATTTGCTCCGCAGTTTGTCCCATCGACAAGCCCGTCGAGTATTCGGCTACTGCAGGAGGCACTGGCATAAGGTCTTTAAAGCTCAAGTTTTTGAGGATGCTAAGCTTCTGACCCATTGTTTTTGTCTTACTTAGAGCAAGCAGATTAGCGGCCAGTTTCTTAGATACGCCAATAGGCAGGACGGAAGAAGAGTCTGCACCACCAGCAATACCGATATCGATGGTTCCGGCCATGATGCTTTCTGCGACATTGACCGCCGCTTGAAAACTCGTTGCACACGCACGAGTCACACTGTAAGCATCAGTATGGATGTTCATACCGGTGCCTAACACAATTTCTCGTGCGATGTTTGGCGCTTCAGGCATTTGTACTACTTGTCCAAATACCACTTGTTCGATTAACTTCGGATCAATATCTGTTCGAGCAAGCATTTCGCTTACTACCATTTTCCCTAAATCGACCGCTGGCACTTGGCTAAATTCCGTGCTTTGACGAGCAAAGGGAGTTCGAAGCCCCGCGACAATAGCGACACGCTCACCATTGCGTGTTTTTACTTCCTGCTTGCCCATTGTTTCTCCTTAAATACAAGAGGTCTGACCTGATGCATTGTAATGAATTTGTTAAATTTATCAAACGTGCGTTTAAATAAACGTGAAGCAAGTAGATCAATTACTCTACTTCTTTGATTCTTATGCGATTAATAATGATTAACTATAGAGAGTTAAAACGGTAAGAGGTATACGGAAGGTAAAATCGAAGCAAAAAAAAACCACACATAACTGTGTGGTCGGAATATCTATAAAACAATTAACTTACGCCAATTGAAAATTAATCAGTTTCCTGATTAGGAGAAAGTAAAGTCAGCCTTCAAAAGGAAGTGTCATCTTGCTCAACATGTTAGTCGCAATGACTAACGAGATGACAAGATGTACTATAACCCCTTCACTGCTTGATATTTTGAAATAGATCAATTTTATAGTGATTTTACGAGCTTTAAGCACATCTAAAAGGCTCAGCGATGCAAACCTATTCAAAAATTCACCGCTAACAGTCTCTTTTTATGTCCCATCGAATGAACTTATCCAAACCATTGATTACTAATGATGATATTGTTAACAATCTTTACCAATTCATGTTCGATGATATTTGGCATTTGCGTATACACTTTTAAGTAACCACATAGCTTATTGTGTCAGAGGTTATCTACGACACACGCTCAACCGAAACCGCGAGGCTATTGAAAAGTAAAGTCATGCTCAGAACAAATAAGAAACTCACAGAGCGAGGATGGAGGCTCCTGTGGCCATATTAAAAATGTTTGGAAAGAAAAATTCCAACAGTCCGGTCAACTCTGATATGGACAAGCAAAGAAAATACGAAGCGCTCGTCCGAGGGTACCATCGTGACTTATATCGCTACGCATACTGGTTGTGCAAAGATAAAGCGATAGCGGAAGATCTAGTTCAGGAAACCTGTCTTAGAGCCTGGAAGTCACTCGATAGTCTCCAGGATGAAAAAGCAGCCAAGTCTTGGCTCATCACCATATTGAGACGAGAAAATGCGCGCCGCTTCGAACGTAAACAATTTGATTTAGTTGATATCGATGATTACGGCAATGATGCTAAAGTCAGCGATGACCCACATCATCAGCAAGAATGGCTGCAAGCACAGATCATGAAACTCGACGTTGAATACCGCGAACCTTTATTTCTCCAAGTTGTCGGTGGTTTCAGCGGAGAAGAGATTGGCGACATTCTTGATTTAAATAAAAATACAGTGATGACTCGATTATTTCGCGCTCGTAATCAACTCAAAGAGATGTTGGATTCTCAAGATACTAAGAGAGGACAAAAGAATGGATGATTTAGAATTTCGTCGTCGTATTTTGTCGGATCCAAAACAAAAGGATGAAGAGATTCTGCAAGCTTTAGCTGGTAGCGACGCCAACAATAAGTTTGTTGATGACGTTTTGGATCTCGACGTAAAAATTAAACAAGCCATGAATGTGGATGTACCTGAAGATCTCGCTGATAAGATTTTATTTAGTCAGACGTCGAGTGCACTTGATGAAGAGAAGGTCGTCAGACCAAACTTTGTGCGCAAAGCAATGGCACTTGCCGCTTCTATTGCGTTCACCGCAGGATTATTAGTTGGTCAAGTAAACTGGGGAAATGTTTTGGTATCTCCAGCACAAGCCAGTTTAGCTGATACCGCGATGAAACACGTTACTCATGAAGAACCTTTTGTTCGTCATCTTGATGAGGATGTACCGAGCTCGCAAATTAATGCGAAAATGTCGCCATTTCATTACCAGTTTAGTGAAAACTTTCCATATCACGTTTACTACCTAAACCACTGCGGTTTTGGCGAATCCAATGCGGTGCATATGGTATTCCAAGGTCCAAAAGGTAAAGTAACGTTATTTATTACTGGTATTCCTAGCGAACAAAGTACCGACTTTAATAAGGATGGCATGACCGGAATCGTTCAGCCCGTCGGGAGTTCAAGCCTGATTTTAGTCGGAGAAGAAGGTGAAAATATTGATGCTATCGCTACGACTCTTGCATCAATGATTAAACCGATGTAATAACTTCGACGATTTCCAGCCTTCAAAAGGTTAAATGCCGCTAAATGATCTTATTTAGCGGCATTTTTGTATAAATAGAACACAAAACATTCACCATCGCTATAGCATTTAGAGCTTAAACTCTAAATTATGCATTTTAAGTGCAATTTCCCGTCTTTTAGACATCATTTCTGCAATTTTTATTCAATTTTATCCAATGGTCGGATTTGTCCAAGCAACTATTGATACTACTATCTGCGCCACTGAGCAAAAGCTCAATTTATCGTCCAAAGAGACGAATCTAATAAGGAAAAACAAATGACTCAGAACACGTGTCTGTTTAAAAAGACTCTCCTAGCAGTAACGGTAGCTTTTGCCTCAGGTCAATCGATGGCAGCGGGTTTCCAAATCAACGCTCAATCAGCAACTGGCATCGGCCGTGCATTTGCTGGTGATGCAGTAATCGCAGATAACGCCGCAGTAATGGCTCGTAACCCAGCAGCAATGGCTCTATTTGATAAAATGGAGCTTTCGCTAGGTTTCGAAAGCATTACTTCAATGATTGAAGTGAAAGATGCGAAATATAACGTTAATACTCCTTTGGGTTCCAGTACTGTAAATGTTGCTGACACTGATGATGTGGGTGATACGTCAATAGCTCCAAACATTCACCTAATCGTTCCAGTAAATGACAAGTTTGCATGGGGCGTAAACGCATACTCTAATTTCGGCACTAAAACTGAATTTTCAGATAACTACACCGCAACCGAGTACGGTGGTCTTACGGATGTAAAAAGCTTCAACTTTGGCTTTGCGGGTTCTTACCGTTTAAACGAACAATGGAGCTTTGGTGCTGGTTTAGATTTAATCTACGGCCAAGGCACAATGAAGCGTACAACTAGCTCTTCAGTCCCAGGGGTTGGCGGTCAAAAAATTCTGGACGTAGATAAAGCTGATGGTTGGGCTGTTGGTTTCAACGTTGGTACTGTGTACGAACTAGATGAAAACAACCGTTTTGGTCTAGCGTATCGTTACAGCCCTGAATTTACAGCGAAAGACGACAAAGGTCAGGAAATCACGCTACCTCTACCAGATATGGCCGAGTTTTCTGGTTTCCACAAAATCCAAGACACTAAGTTTGCTGTACACTACAGCATCCAATACATCGGTTGGAAAGATTTTGACCAAATTGATTTTGAGAACCTAAATCAGGGTTTACTTAAAGGTGGTTACTCGAAAGACTATCAATGGCAAGATGGCTGGCACTACGCAATTGGTGGTACTTACTACCTAAACAACAACTGGACACTTCGTGCTGGTTACATGTACGACACAAGCGCTCAAGATAAAGTAACGTCTATCTCGGTACCAGACTCAGATCGCCAGTGGTTCTCCACAGGTTTCTCTTACCATATTGATAATAGCTCAAACATCGATTTTGGCTTCACGTACTTGTTAGGTGAAGATGTAAAAGTTAATGAGAATACTCAATTAGCTCCTAGTCTTTCTACCGGTGTAACAGCAACAACTCATGCTGACGCAATTCTATTCGGCTTACAATACAGCCGTAGCTTCTAAGCGCTTCGCTGTTAGTTAGTAGAAAAATACTTTATATAAAAGGCTGGATTTCCAGCCTTTTTTCATATCTACAATTTATTGCTCACTCAATTTGAGTGAACACGTGTATCTAAATCTCACAATTAGGACGCACAGCTGTTCGCTGAATTCCATTTACAAGCCCTTCACAGTTAGATTATTAAACCACCCAAACAACACTTGAAAGCATAATATTCCAAATGACTGCTTGTGCTGGATTTTCATTTCTAAAGTAAAAACTCTACCTTTAAACTTTCGTCCCACGTTATAAACAAATCAGCGAACATTCGAATGAAAACCAACAAGACTCTTCTATCAACAGCAGTGGCATTAAGCCTACTTGGCACAACGGGCATGGCTAACGCAGCAGGTTTCCAACTTGCTGAATATTCTGCAACAGGCCTAGGTCGAGCATATGCTGGTGAAGCAGCAATGGCTGACAACGCAAGTGCACAATGGCGTAACCCAGCAATGCTAACTTATTTGGAAGGCACTCAAGTGTCCGTTGGTGCAATCTATGTGAACCCAAATATTGATATTGAAGGTGATGTAAACTTCCACGGTAGCACTTCTTCTGCATCTTCAGATGATTTCGCCCATGATGCAATCATTCCAAACTTCTACCTATCACACCAATACAATGAGAAATTCGCGATTGGTTTGGCATTTGGCACCAACTACGGCATGGAAACCGATTTAGGTAAAGGCTTTGGTGCATCGCACTTCGGTAACGAAGCAAGCGTAACGACAATGGAAGCGAACTTAAACGCAGCTTACAAAGTCAATGAATCAATCAGCGTTGGTGGTGGTATCCGTTACATCATCGGCGAAGGCAGCTTTGGCGCAGCAGCTCCTAAGAATAACGTTGTAGGAAAGCACCCTGTCACTGGCGATCCTATCAGTGTTCCTCAAGGTACCGCTCTAAAATACATGGAAGGTGACGATACCGCTTGGGGCTGGCAAGTTGGTACTGCATGGCAGATCAATGAAAATAACCGTATCGGCTTCGCGTACAAATCTGAAGTTGAACTGAAGCTTGAAGGCCATGCTGAAGGTCTAGGTTTTGGCTTCGGTACTAAGCTTTCACAACTACGTGACAACGGCTACATGTACCTAAACCTGCCTGCAACGGCTGAGTTGGCAAGCTTCCACCAAGTAACAGACCAACTTGCGTTACACGCAAGCTTTAACTGGACGGATTGGAGCTCTTTCGAGAAATTGGAAGCACGTTTAGATACTGCTGGCACACATATGGTTAAAGTAGAAAACTGGGAAGATAACTACCGCTTTGCTGTTGGTGCTACTTACCAGCTTGATCCTAAGATAGCGCTACGTGCTGGTATTGCGTACGATACTTCAGCGGTAAGCGACAAAAACCGTACGATCACTATTCCAGAAACTGACCGTACTTGGCTAAGTATTGGTGCAACGTACGATTGGACAAAAGACTTCAGCCTAGACGCTGGCTTCACCTATATTTTCGCGAAAGACGCACCAATCGTTGAGTCTCGTGGTTACAAGTCAGACGACGCTGCAGAACAAGTCGGCGGCCAATTCGTAGGAGAAACTACGGGTAATGTTTGGCTAATCGGTGTTCAAGCAAACTACCGTTTCTAACCAAACAGCAAAAATACAAAAAAGGCTTAGCATCAGCTAAGCCTTTTTTATTTGTATATTGTAAAGAACAGCGCTTAAAAGTCTTCTAGGTATTCGTCTAAATACTGTTCTTCTTCGATGTTAACTTCTTCCACCGTTTCAACTTCTGCTTTAAAGTTTTGACGCTGAATATAAACATCGCGAGTAAGAATATATGGATCCGGCGACGAGTCTAACTGTGCTTCTTGCGGTACTAATAAAGCACGCTTCTCCATGCCTTCAAACGCCCACTTACCCAAACTCGCCCAGAAGTTGAGGTAAGAGAGGGGTAAATACGTACTATCTACGGTATCCGTCACTTCACGTAAGGTATACGGGCCATAACCTGGAATCATGAAGTAAGGGCCATTTCCAACACCATAGTGGCCTACTGCATCACTGAACGCTTTCTCGTCGTATTTCGTAATACCCGCGGCACTTGCAATATCGAATAAACCGAAAATACCAAACGTCGAGTTAATCCAAAAACGGTTAAAGTGGTCCACGGCTTTCGTGCCGTTACCCATGACTAAGTTATTAACCATGCTGGCTGGCTCATCTAAGTTCGACAAGAAGTTAGCGATACCGGAACGAATAGGAACTGGCGTGTATTCCACATACGCAAGTGATACAGGACGAACCAAATACGGATCTAAATATTCGTAGTTGATTTCCCACATGGTTCGGTTAAAGCCTTCCAACGGGTCATACACATCAGAAGTCGTTTGATTTGTTTCTTGTCCTGTTACTGCTTCATCAGGCGCACTTGAACAGCCAACCAGTCCAACTGCAAGCAGTAACAAGAAGGTAGATTTACCCTTGTTATACATTTTATTTTCCATAACGACTATTAATGTACCTAAGTCACCCAATGAACTGTTGTACGTATGTTGAGCAGTATACGTAGTAAAGATGACTCAGATATGGGAATAAATAAAGGCCAGCAGTCGCTGGCCTTCGGTATTCTACTCGATCGTTTAAAGTCATACCACTAAAGGCAACAGACTCTACCCCGTTGTCATATTTCAGAGACAGACGCTAACGATTAATATTGCTGGTCAATGGTCACTTCAACCGGCGTGCCAAATTCAACGACGTCACTCTCTCCGTGCCAATCTTGGTCACGCGTTGCTACGTTACCGTCAGAGTCTACACGCACACGCACAATGAGCTTGTCGAGTGAAGATAGTTTTTGCCCCTGCATCATGGCATTACCATCATCTAATACGACTGTACGAGGGAAAGTACCCAGCGGATAGCGAGCTGCCGCAACAGGCATTGGTGAGCCATCTGCACGATGTACCGATACAATCAGAACTGCGTTTGGATCCAACTGAGCATTTGGTGCCACATTAATTGTCACAGCTACACTCTTATCCGGTGAAACCGCTTCGCCCATTTGCTTACGAGCACTCTCAATACTGCGTGACAACATCTCGTAGCGGCTATCTTCTGGACCAATCATTTGCTGCATGATTCCCCAGTACTTGATCGCTGCCGGAAAGTCTTGACGCTCAAACGCATCGAACGCTAACAAAGAAAACACACGCAGATCGACATAGTCTTGCTGCATCAGCTTGCCAAGTAATGAGCGAGCCGTCGCTTGATCCATTTCCTCTTGAGACAGCATCAGAGCTTGTGCATAACCCAACATCACATCAGGATCTTTGGGCTCTAGGCGATATGACTTTTCCATCGCATCGATAGCAGTCGTGACATCACGATTTGCTAACGCAATACGACCTAGCAGTAACCAACCTGTCGAGTCTTCCGGCTGGTAATGTAAGCGAGTTCGGAGGGCAAGGGTCAAATCCGCCATTTCGTCGTCGCTCAACGGCTCAGAAGAAGCCGACATCAGCTTTTTCGATAACTCAGGTAGATTTGCAGACACTTCTTGCCATTGAACAATATCGTCTGACGCGCCAAATTTGTAATACAAGCCATAGCTCAACGCCACCGTCAGAATTACCGATGGAACTAAAACCGCGATTGGTGAAACCTTGGTTTCTTTTTGCGCTTTATCACCAGGAATATCGTCAAGGAGAGACTGCTTTAGATCAGAAATCAGTTCGTCTTCGCTTTCAACCAGCCCTTCGTCGGTTTCTTCTGCAAGCTCAGATAGTCGGTCTTTATAAAATGCCTTGTTGAGCTCATCGCGTAACACATCATCATTGTTCGCTTTTTGTTTAAGCAGCGGCAAAGCCACCAGCGCACAAGCAATAAGCGTAAGAGCAACGGTGGAAATCCAAAATAGTGTCATTACTTCTTATCTCCGTTGTTCTCTTCTTCAAGCAATGCTTTTAAACGAGCTTCTTTTTGCTCATCCCATTGCTCGTCACTGCTCGCTTTTACCTTAACTTTAGATTTACGGCTGCGCAGCACAATCAAACCAAAACCACCCAGCACTACAGCGAGTGGCCCTAGCCACAAAATCGCAGTCGCGACCGTAAATGGTGGGTTGTAAGTCACGAAGTTACCGTAACGGGCGATCATGTAATCAACAATCTCATCTTTGGACTTACCTTCTTTGGTCATTTCATACACCTTATGGCGTAAGTCTTGAGCAAGTTCAGCGTTAGAATCCGAGATCGTGTTGTTCTGACATTTAGGGCAACGGAGCGTATGGCTTAGCTCTTTGAACTGCTGTTCTTGTTCCAAGTTATCGAACTCGTATACTTCAATGGCAGCGTGAGCAGCAAGAGATAATGTCATGGCAGCAAAAACTGCAAGGATCAGCTTTCTCATTGCTTCGCCTCCTCAACCAATTTGTTGTAAAGCGGCTCCAGTGTTTCTGACCAATTACGTGGGTTTACATCCCCCACATGGCGATAACGAATCACACCATTTGCATCAATAATGAATGTTTCTGGTGCTCCATAAACGCCAAGGTCAAGACCAAGCATACCGCTACCATCAAATAGGCTAATTAAGTAAGGGTTGCCGAGATCATTCAACCAGCCTACCGCTTTGTTACGATCATCTTTGTAATTCATACCGATAATCTTAACGCCCTTACCCGCCAATTCGTTTAGGTATTTATGCTCTGCATAACACGTTGGACACCACGTAGCCCAAACGTTCAAGAGCAACGGCTCACCTTTAAAAATTGACTGGTCGTATTGTTTTCCAGGTTCAGCTAAGTCTTCTAAGTGAAACTCAGGAACTGGCTTACCAACCAAAACCGACTCCAATTTCGTTGGATCATCGCCCTCTTGGTTGCGCATTAACTGGGTTGCGAAAATGCCCGCCAAAATCATGAAAGCGACGAGCGGAATAAATAAGATTTTCTTATTCATGTTATGCCTCCTGCTCTTTTGACTTCGCGTTTTTCTTTGAAGATTTACGGAAGCGATAACGCTTATCTGAAATCGCTAGTGCACCGCCTAACGCCATAATCAAAGAGCCAGCCCAAATCCAACGAACGAACGGTTTATAGTAAATACGAACAGCCCAAGATCGGTTGTCGTCTAAACGTTCACCCATTGCAATGTATAAGTCACGACTAATTCCACGGTCAATGGCAGCTTCGGTCATCATAGACTTAGCCGTACGGTAGAAGCGCTTCTCAGCGTGAAGCGTATTCACGTATTTGCCATCATGTGTGATCTCAAAATCCGCGATGTAGCCATCGTAGTTTGGACCATCTTTATCACGCAGGCCTGAGAAGTAGAAATCATAACCTTGAATTTGGAAGTGTTCGCCAGGTGCTAAACGCACATCACGCTCGATGCTGTAGTTCTGTACCATCGCAATACCGATAACAGATACCGCCAGACCAACATGACCCAACATCATTGCCCAGTGGCTACGTTGCAGCTTGCGAACGCCTTCACTAAAGCTATGACGGTGCGTTGCACGCTCATATAGTTCAAAGCCATGCATTGCAATAATCCAAATCGCCATTACCCAGCCAATGTAAGCCATGGTTGAGAAGAAGTCGGCAAACAGGAACACGCATACCGCAGCCAAGGCGAAAGCAAGCACACCTGAAATGAGCATTGGTTTCACAAGTTTAGATAAATTGTCTCGCTTCCAACGGATAAGTGGACCAATACCAAGTAGGAAAGCAAATGGCATCATCAACCACGCAAACAGCATATCGAAGAATGGCGCACCGATAGAAACCGACCCCAAACCAAGCTGCTTATGTACGAGCGGCAACAGTGTCCCCACTAACACCACAACAAGTGCTGCGATAAGTAATACGTTATTGGCTAAGAGCGCGTTTTCACGAGAGACTAAGTCGAAGTTACCACGTACACGTACTGCTGCCCCTTTTACGGCAAACAGCAATAAAGAGCCGCCGATAACGAAAACGAGGAAGCCTAGAATAAACATACCGCGCGACGGGTCAGACGCGAACGCGTGCACCGATACTAAAATACCGGAACGGACTAAGAATGTGCCCAACAAACTCAACGAAAATGCAGAGATTGCCAATAGTACCGTCCACGCTTTAAATGTGCCGCGTTTTTCTGTCACGGCAAGAGAGTGCATTAATGCGGTACCCGCTAACCAAGGCATGAATGATGCGTTTTCTACTGGATCCCAGAACCACCAGCCACCCCAGCCAAGTTCGTAGTAAGCCCACCAAGAGCCTAGTGCGATACCGAGTGTTAAAAATACCCATGCAGCGGTTGTCCAAGGACGAGACCAACGGGCCCAAGCCGTATCAAGGCGTCCGGTCATTAGGGATGCGATCGCAAAGGAGAAGGCAACCGAGAAACCAACGTAGCCCATGTAAAGCATTGGCGGATGAACAATCAAACCAGGGTCTTGAAGCAGAGGGTTCAAATCACGTCCGTCAACCGGGAAGAACGGTAACGTACGTAGGAATGGGTTTGACGTTAGGATGATAAACAGTAGGAAACCCACTGAGATCATGCCCATTACGGCAAGTACACGTGCAACCGACTCTTGCGGCATACCACGACTGAATGTCGCTACAGCGACAGTCCAAGCAGCTTGGATTAACACCCATAGCAACAGTGAACCTTCGTGTGCACCCCATACTGCGGTTAAACGGTAGTACCAAGGAAGCTGACTATTCGAGTTGCTCGCTACATACTGTAACGTGAAGTCGTTGGTATAAAATCCCCAACATAAAATGGCGAAAGAGAACAACAGCATTAGGAACATAGACCAAGATAGCGGTCGCGCTGTGTTCATGAGCATGGTGTTATTATTCGATGCTCCCCACAATGGCAATACGCTCAGCAGCACAGCCATTGCAAGCGAAAGAATGAGAGCAAAGTGACCGATTTCAGCAATCATTGGCCGCTTCCTTGTTTCTGTTCTGTGCTGTATTGAAGCGGTTCATGCGTTTTCTTCATCGCTTCCGCAATTTCTGGTGGCATGTATTCTTCATCGTGCTTCGCTAGGACCTCAAATGCCTCAACTGTCGTGGCATCTTTCAGTACACCTTGAGCCACAATACCCTGCCCTTCACGGAACAAGTCAGGAAGAATACCGTCATAAGTAATCGTCACTTTAGGACCGACATCGTGCAGGTCAAAACTCACTTTCAAAGAATTAGGATCTCGACGAACCGAGCCCACAACCACCATACCACCAATACGCAGACGCTGGCCTACTTCTGGCTTGGTGCCATCTGGCTTACCATTAACCAATTCCGTTGGAGTGTAGAAAAGGTCCATATTTTGGTTAAGCGCATAAAGTATCAAACCAATGGTGGCACTAATACCGATAAAGATCGCTAGTACGATACCTAGCCTCTTTTTACGTCTCGGGTTCATAAGGTGTTCTCCATGTTCTTCGCTGCGTCGATACGAGCTTGACGGTCAATTTTTGCTTTCACTTCTTTCAATAATGCATCACCGCGGCGAAGGCTAGTGATCAGAAGAATCAGCATGGATAAGAAAGTAATACCAAACGCACTCCATACGTATGATGCGTAGCCACCCATGGCAAAAAAGTCGCTCAGAGATTCAAAATGCATAATCAATTACCTCACTGAGTTTGTTCTGTTGCGAGTTTGCGCACCCAAGGGCGGTGACTTTCTTTACTGATGATTTCGTTACGAAAACGTACCATCGTCACTGCACCAAAGAAGAACGCAAAGCCAAAGATGTTTAGCAATAACGGCCAAAGCATGTCGGATGAAATAGAAGGTTGTTCAAATTTCGTGATCGTCGCGCCTTGGTGAAGCGTGTTCCACCATTCTACGGAAAAGTGAATGATAGGTAGGTTCACGACGCCTACGATCGCTAAAATACCCGCCGCTTTTGCGGCTGTTTTCTGATCGTCAAACGCGTGATAAAGCGCAATAACACCAAGGTAGAGAAATAGAAGAATCAATTCTGAAGTAAGACGGGCGTCCCATACCCACCAAGTGCCCCACATTGGCTTACCCCAAACGGCACCAGTAAGTAGAGCAATGAAGGTAAATACCGCACCAATCGGCGCCATCGCAAGCGCCGCCATATCAGATAGACGTACTTGCCATACTAAGCCAATAAATGCCGCAATCGCCATCGACATATAAACGCCCATAGACCAAATAGCTGATGGGACGTGAATATAGATGATTCGGAAACTGTCACCTTGTTGGTAATCTGAAGGCGCAAATGCAAGCCCCCAAACCGTACCAACCGATAAGCATACGAGGGCCAATACAGAAAACCAAGGCAGAAACTTACCACTCAAACGGTAAGCGGTTTCTGGCTTGGCATAAGGATGTAGCCATTTCCACATGTTTTGTTCTCACTCTTACTTCAGGGACACTGTCTAAAGGGCTGAGACCGTAGCAGTGCTTTAATAATAATTCTTTGATCAAGCGCCGCTTCATTGGCACTTTATTGAGTTAGTTAACACTAACTCTCAATGCGGCACTAATGGCAAAAGGCGTTAACGTCATTGCTCCCATTAGCATCGCACCTAAAATTGCTAGTTGACCGTTATACGCCATACCAAGCGCGGCGGCATCAATTGCTGATGTTGCGAAAATCAAAATTGGGATGTAGAGCGGAAGAATAAGCAAACTCAAAAGAACGCCACCCTTTTGCAACCCAACCGTCAAAGCCACGCCAATAGCTCCAATAAAACTTAGTGTCGGTGTACCGATCATCAAGGTTAGTACAACAGATAACCAAGTATTGAAATCAAGCGAAAGTAAAACCGCCAATAATGGGCTAATTAGGATCAGAGGTAACCCTGTTAACAACCAATGTGCTATGACCTTTGAAACCACTACAAGTTGCAATGGAATCGGCATTAGCATCATTTGTTCCAATGCACCGTCTTGAAAATCATCACGAAATAGACGCTCTAATGATAATAAGGCGGATAGCAATGCGGCAACCCAAACAATGCCCGCTGCAATACGTGCTAACAAATTTGGTTCAGGCCCGATACTAAGAGGAAACAGAGTAATAACAATAATAAAGAACCAAAGCGGGTTCAGAATGTCTGCCTGACGGCGAAATGCTATCAATAGCTCGCGGCGAATGATGGTGGTCATAGATGGAATCATATCAATCACCCAACTTTATTTTTCTAAGTTTCGGGCTGTCCGAAAACATATCTTGATGCGTAGTCAACACGACAATACCGCCATTATCAGCGTGACTTGCGAACAAAGATTCAAGCACTTTGACGCCTTGCTTATCGATGGCGGTCAACGGTTCATCTAAAATCCATAAAATTTGCTTACTGAGCCATAACCTTGCTAGTGCCACTCGTCGTTGCTGACCTGCGGAAAGCTGTGCTACAGGCACATCTTCTCGACCAGCTAAACCAACTTGAGTTAAAGCAGTGAAGATTTCTTCGTCAGAAGAGCGGTTATTTTGAATAGATTGGTAAAAACGTAAGTTTTCTAGTGCGGTAAGCTCTCGTTTCACTCCAGTTTGATGCCCTAAGAACAGCAGATCTTGATGGAAAACATCACGAGATTTTTCAACCTCTTCTCCTTTCCACTTAATGACGCCTTCTTCTCTATCACCTAAACCTGTCACAATACGTAGTAACGTAGTTTTGCCAGTACCATTGCGTCCTTCTATCTGGACCAATTCACCAGGCTTAATTTCAAACTGCAGGTTTTCAAACAGGACCCTCTCATCACGGATCGCTGTCAGGTTAGATACTTCTAACATAGAGCTTCAACTAAAAAATGAACGAAGCGCTATATTAGCACAGCTTAGTTATGACAAAACAGGATAAGAGGGCTGGGATGTATGTAAGTTCATGTATTTTTGTTAATTAATCGTCACACTTTAATAAAATTAACTATAAGTAGTTATAAGCTCTCATTTTAACTTGGGGAGCGAGTGCTAAGAGTGAAAAGAGCTTAAGGTAATCTAGGGCTGTATTGCAAAAAGATAATTAGTAACCGAACACAAAAAAAGAGGCTTATCGCCTCTTTTTATCGCTTTAAAACCTTTAGCGTCGACGACGTCCACGCGTCGGGTATTCTGCATCATCTGATGGCTGACCGCTTAGTGGTGGAATTTTCTCTTTTCCCGCCAGTTTTTTCTGTAGTGAAAGCATCAATTCCGCTTCAGCTTTTGGCAGTTCACACTCTTCAATGAGCTCATTGATATCTGCACCAAGCTGTACCATTTTAGAAGCTCGACTGTACAAGCGACCATCAGTATCAGCGTGCTCGAGTTCACGAATTCTCTCGTTTAGGTGCTGAATAATGTCTTGTTGTTCCGTTACTTTTTGTCCAAGACCAACGACAACCGAACGCACTTCGAGTAACTGCTTACTCAACTTTTGTACTTCTTTATCTACATGTCGAGACTGTGCTCGTTGCTGGTCTACTTGCTTTTGCAACCCCGAACGAATGCGCAGTTGCAAAACAACCAACACCAACACGATAAAAGCGACGCCACCCGCAAGGAATGGAACAGATAAAAGAGTCTCTTCAGCCATCATTATTCAGCCCATTATAGGTGAGCCATCTCGTCCCATTCGTCATCCGTTAGGAGCTTGTTCAAATCCACAAGGATAAGAAGCTTGCCGTCACGGTTGCTCACACCTTGGATGAACTTCGCGCTTTCATCAGTACCAACAGAAGGCGTCGTGTCAATTTCAGAAGAACGTAGGTAAACCACTTCTGCCACACTATCTACCAAAATACCAATCACTTGACGCTCTGACTCGATCACAATAATACGAGTATTATCTGTAACTTCGCCTTCCATCAGGCCGAAACGCGAACGCGTGTCGATAACAGTAACCACGTTACCACGCAGGTTGATGATACCCAGAACATAATCTGGCGCACCTGGAACGGGTGCAATTTCAGTATAACGAAGTACTTCACGAACTTGCATTACGTTGATGCCGTACGTTTCTTCTTCTAGCTGGAACGTCACCCACTGAAGAACTTCGTCATTCGATGCATCTTTCTTCACTTCTACTTCAAAAGCTTGAGACATAGTTAATCCTCGTTAATGTCGTTCCCGACTTAAATCTAATTCAGTGATTTGACATCTAAACCGGCGTTTAGCATGTCAATGAGCGCCTGGACATGAATTAAGGCGCACATTTTTTCTTTTACCATGCCCGCTAGCCAAGGGCGCTTACCCGCCTGTTCACGCCAGCGAACCTTGTCGATATTGAGCGTTTCCGTCCCCATTAGTTGGTTACTGGCCAGCCCCCACATGCTCTCTCCAAGCATGACAACGTATTGGTAATTATCTTTGTAACTGTCATCGCGAAGCTTATCTGCCATCACCCATTTCGCGGTATCGACGACATCAAACTGTTGCTCACGATTTGTTTGTAGCCCCAAATACCAGGCGGGCTTTCCTATCAAATGGTTAAGCTCGCTGATGCGATGAATACCACCTAACTCATCAAGCGGTACGGCAAACGTGACATCATTCACATCAAAGTAAAGCACTTGAAAATCTTCACTTCGCTTCGTGCTTTCCCAGTCAGTTGGTATTTCGGAACCTGTTTGTGCCTCGAACTCGGTATCAACGTTCGATTCTATATTGACATCATGCTCAATCACCGATTGAGGTTCAACCAGTTCTGGCTGAGTTTCCTCAAAAACTGGCGCATCAATCACCCAGTCTTGTATCTCTTCAACTGTTTGTAACTCGGGCGCCTCACTAACGGTTTGTACGTCTGGCTCAGCCGCTTTTATTTCTGCTGCAATATCAATCGTATTTTGTTCAAGAATACTATCAATATCTAACTCGGCTACAGGGTTGCTTGCTTCAAGCTGACTTAATAACCTTTGCACATCTTCCAGATTTGGGGCTTCCAATTCTGGCGGGTACGCTTCTTGAAACTGGTAAGTTTCCGGCTCCGAGTATTGAAACTGCAATTCTGGCTCTGGCTCTGGCTCTGGCTCTGGCTCTGGCTCTGGCTCTGGCTCTGGCTCTGGCTCTGGCTCTGGCTCTGGCTCTGGCTCTGGCTCTGGCTCTGGCTCTGGCTCTGGCTCTGGCTCTGGCTCTGGCTCTGGCTCTGGCTCTGGCTCTGCAGATGATATTTCTTGAGCCAGCAAGTCAAGCTCTTCCTCAAGAGTCGTTGCTTCAGCCTCATCACCCAGTAGCGCATTAAAGTAGTCATCAAGCGCTTGTTCACTGGAAAGCACGTCGTTACTGCTCATCGAACGCTAACCTCTCCAGGTAAATCAGTAACTGTTTATACGCAAACACACCACGACTACCAGATGCAAAATGTGATGCTGGCAAATGCTTTAAACTAGCATCACGGAACTTGGTATCAATCGGCACCGCAGAGGTCCATACTTGATTTGGGTAATCTTTCTTCAGTTGCATCAATGTCTGCAAAGACGCTTTGGTGCGCTTGTCATACATCGTTGGAACGATAGTCACTTTGAAACCACCCGGACGAGACTTTTGCATAATGGTTAACGTGCGCATCATGCGTTCCAAGCCTTTCATCGCCAAAAACTCGGTTTGAACGGGAATCAAAATTCGGTCACTGGCGGCCAGTGCGTTCACCATCATCACACCAAGAATTGGCGGGCAGTCAATCAACACATAATCATAGTCTTGTGAGACCGCTTGTAGAGCTCGTTTTAAGATCAGCCCCATCCCACTGCGATTCCCCATGACACGATCAAGCGTCGCAAGGGACATATGCGCGGGAATGATATCCATCCCTTCCAGTTTTGTCTCTAGGATTAACGGCCTCACCGTTTCACGAGAGAATGTCTTCAACTGGAATAAATCAAACAGGCTCGAAGTTACTGCGTCAGGATCATAACCAAGATAGGTAGTCAGTGATGCGTGAGGGTCAGTATCGACCATCAGTACGCGATGACCTTTTTGACTCAGCAAACCCGCTAATGTCACTGTTGAGGTGGTTTTACCCACGCCACCTTTCTGGTTAGCTACACTCCAAACAATCATGATGAATCCTACGCTAGGCCAACTTCCACCAACATGCGTTCTGCAATGCGGTCAAGCGGTAAATCTTCTGAAGAAATGCCTGCTTTAGCAACAGCTTGGGGCATACCATAAACAACACAACTTTCTTCATCTTGAGCCCAAATAGTTGAGCCTGCAGACTTCAACATACGAGCACCTTCACGACCGTCTGCACCCATGCCAGTCAGCACTAAAGAGAGTACTTTGTCACCGTATACTTTGGCTGCAGAACCAAAAGTCACATCCACACATGGTTTGTAGTTCATGCGGTCGCCGCCATCAATGATACGAAGACGAGCAGCCCCCGCTCGACCATCCACCATCATTTGCTTACCACCTGGAGCAAGGTATGCCACACCAGGCTGTAAGACATCGCCGTCTTGGGCTTCTTTCACTTGAATCTTACACAAGGTATTCAAACGGCTAGCAAATGCAGCAGTAAAGGTTGCTGGCATATGTTGGATCAACACGATCGGATGCGGGTAGTTCATCGGTAAACGCGTCAGAATTTTTTGCAAAGCAACCGGACCACCAGTCGACGTGCCAATTGCGGTCAGTTGATACTTCTTACCAGAGGCTCGGAACTTTGCCGCAGCCGGTCGAGCAGGAGCTGGAGTCGCTGGCGAAGCCGTTCTTGAACCTAGTGGACGAGCTGCCGCATTGGTACTCGCAGCAGCACGAGTGATTGGTCGACGCATAAAAGCGCGCTTCGAAGCAATCTGAATAACACGTTGCTGAAGCAGTGACACCGCTTCTTCGCGGTTACGTGCGATGTCTTCAAACTTTTTCGGTAAGAAATCCAATGCGCCCGCATCAAGCGCATCAAGCGTGGCTTTCGCCCCGTCATGAGTCAGGGACGAAAACATTAGGATTGGCGTTGGAGCCGCTGCCATGATTTCACGCACAGCGGTAATGCCATCCATCACTGGCATTTCAATATCCATCGTGATGACGTCCGGTTTAAGAGATTTGGCTTTCTCAACCGCCTCTCTGCCATTTACCGCAACGTCAATCACTTCTAGGCGCGATTCTGAATTGATGATTTCGCTCACGCGACGTCGAAAAAAACTCGAATCATCAACGACTAGTACTTTAATCGCCATCTTATTCCTTTTAATAACGTCAGCTTTGCTTAAAGGCGTGAAGCCGCAGCATATCGCTTAAGTAAATCAGGCACATCTAGAATTAATGCAATATGGCCATCGCTAGTGATTGTTGCACCAGCCATGCCCGGAGTGCCTTGCAATAGATTATCGAGTGGCTTAATAACCACTTCTTCTTGACCAATAAGCGTATCCACAACAAAACCAACGCGCTGGTTACCGATCTGTACAATAACCACATGACCGTGACCAGTACGCTCTTCGACGTTTTGTGATTTGGATGCTAACCAGTTCTGTAAGTAAAATAGCGGGATAGATTTTTCACGCACAATGATCGTCAACTGACCATCTACCACGTTTGTGCGACTCAGATCCAAGTGGAAGATTTCGCTCACCGAAGCCAGTGGTAGTGCAAACGGATGACCGCCAACACCAACCATCAGTGTTGGTAGGATCGCAAGCGTCAGTGGTACTTTGATGGTGATCTTAGTGCCTTTACCTAGCTCAGAATCAATATCGATTGAACCATTTAAGGTGTTGATCGCCGTCTTAACCACATCCATGCCAACGCCACGGCCAGAGATGTCAGAAATTTTATCTTTACTTGAGAAACCTGGCGCAAAGATAAGGTTGAAGCACTCTTTGTCTGTTAAACGGGCCGCTGCATCTTCGTCCATCATGCCGCGCTTAACCGCGATACCACGCAGTTTGTTCGGGTCCATACCGCCGCCATCATCTACGATGGATAGCTCAATGTGATCCCCTTCTTGTGATGCAGACAAAATCACTTTACCTGTGCGTGATTTACCTGCTTTCGCGCGGTCGTCTGGCATTTCAATACCGTGGTCAACCGAGTTACGAACCAAGTGAATCAATGGATCAGCCAATGCTTCTACAAGGTTTTTATCGAGATCGGTTTCTTCACCGCGCATTTCCAACACGATGTCTTTATTTAAGTTGCGCGCCAAGTCACGGACAACGCGTGGGAAACGGCCAAATACTTTCTTGATTGGCTGCATACGCGTTTTCATTACCGCGCCTTGCAGATCCGCCGTTACGACATCAAGGTTGGCGACCGCTTTGGACATTTCTTCATTGTCGCTGTTCAAACCAAGGCTTAATAGACGGTTTCGGACCAATACAAGCTCACCAACCATGTTCATGATGGTATCAAGCGTCGAGGTATCGACACGAACGGTTGCCTCGGCCTGAGGCTTTTTAACCGCTGGCGATTTCGCCTCTTCTTTCACCGCGACAGGTTTAGATTCTGGTTTTGGTGCTGGAGCCGGAGTTGGAGCTGCTGGTGCTGGCTTAACCGCAGGCTCAGGTTTCGCAGGGCTTTCCTCTACGTTTGCTGATGCCGGCTTCGTTGCCATATCCAGTTCTTCTAACGTAGGACCTTTGCCCGCACCATGTAGCTCGTCGAGTAACTTTTCGAACTCTTCGTCCGTCATTAAGTCACTATCTTGATTTGCTGACGATGCAACTGGCGCAGCTGGTTCTACCGCTTTAGGAGGTTCTACTGGTGCAGATGCTGCAGCCTCTGCCGCTGATGGACTTTTGCCAACGCCGTGAAGTTCGTCAAGTAGACGTTCAAATTCATCGTCAGTGATATCACCACTTTCAACTGATGGCGCACTTGATTGAGGGGGCTCTGATGGCGTTGTTGGTGTCGCAGGTTCTGAAGCGCCTGGAGCTGAGCCTTTACCATGAAGTTCATCCAGCAGCTTTTCGAATTCGTCTTGGGTAATTTCATCAACAGAGCCGACACTTGACGCTGGCGCGGCAGGTTCTTCAATAACAGGCTCAGGACTGACAGGTTCAGGAGTAACCACTGGCTCTTCAACCACGGTTGCAGCGACTTCATCTTCTGATTCAGGTTTACATAGACGATGAAGTTCTTCAAGAAGGGCAGGATCCGCAGCTTCCAATGGTTCACGATCTTGAACAGCTTGGAACTGGGTATTGACCGTATCCAACGCTTTTAGCATCGTATCCATTAAGTTTTGCGTGACCGTGCGTTGGCCGTTTCGTAAAACGTCGAACACGTTCTCCGCACCATGACAAGTATCGACTAGCTCTGCCAAAGACAGGAAGCCAGCACCGCCTTTTACGGTGTGAAACCCGCGGAAAATTGCATTAAGTAAGTCTTTGTCTTCTGGGTTATTTTCCAATTCAACCAACTGCTCAGAAAGCAGTTCGAGAATTTCCCCAGCCTCAATGAGAAAGTCCTGAAGAATATCTTCGTCTAAATCGTAGCTCATACGTTACCTTTAAAATCCAAGACTGGACAACAAGTCATCGACTTCGTCCTGCGATGAAACCGCATCTTCTCTCAGTTCTGGATGAAGAATCGGGCCTTCGGCTTCGCTTGTTTGTGTATTCTTTTTATCTGCCGGTTCTGACAAAACTTGAATGTGTTCTTCAGGTTTATTTCCAGAGAATACGGTTAGGATTTCCACTAAGCGGCCTTCTACTTCATTTACCAACGTAATTACGCGGCGAATAATTTGGCCAGTTAGGTCTTGGAAGTCTTGCGCCATGAGAATTTCGGTCAATTGACCACGCAACTCAGTGCTGTCACCTTCGACTTGAACTAATAGCTCGTCGATTCGGTGACAAAGTGCTTTGAATTCGCTTAATTCGATGCGCCCGTGCATGAGTTCATTCCATTGAGGACGAACTTTCTGAAGGCAATCATGCAGGTTGTCAGCGATAGGAAGGCAGCAGTCGACTGCATCCATCGTTTTGTTGGCTGCTAGCTCTGTCTTCTCGATCACATAATTAAGACGATCCCTTGCGTTAGGGATTTCGTCTTTCGCAATTTCGGTCATGCGCTGATCGAGACTGAACTGCTTGAGTGATTCGTGAAGGTCTCGAGTTAAGGCTCCAATTTCTTGCAGCATTGGATTCTCGGCACCTTCGTAGATCGAGGCAACAAGCATATTGGCTTGGTCTTGTTCCCCGTTTTCTAGCATTTGAACGAGTGACTTCGCCTGCTCTAGTGAGATCATTCTGAATAGACCCTTTTACGTTTAGTTCTTCTTATCACTTTAAAAACGCTAAACGAGTCATTTAATAGATATTTAATAATTGGTATGAATGACTCGAATAACAAAGAGAAAAAGAGAGAGTTATAAACGCTCGAAAATTTTATCTAATTTTTCTTTTAATGTTGCAGCAGTAAATGGCTTAACAATGTAGCCGTTTACGCCTGCTTGAGCAGCTTCAATGATCTGCTCACGCTTCGCTTCAGCCGTGATCATTAGAACTGGCAAATGCTTAAGTTCTGCATCCGCGCGGATGTGTTTAAGCAAATCGATGCCTTGCATACCTGGCATGTTCCAGTCAGTTACAACAAAATCGAAGTCACCTTTTTTCAGCATTGGTAATGCGGTTAAACCATCGTCCGCTTCTTGAGTGTTATTGAAACCCAAGTCACGAAGCAGGTTTTTAACAATACGGCGCATTGTTGAGAAATCATCAACAATAAGGATCTTCATGTTTTTATTCAAAATTGCCTCCACTGAATCGTAAAATCAGTGTTTTTAGTCATTTTGTGTCCACGCACTGAGCTTGGTGCGCAAACGTTGCATCGCTTGACTCAGTATTTGACTTACGCGAGATTCGCTTACGCCTAACACATCGCCAATTTCTTTCAAATTGAGTTCTTCATCATAATAAAGCGAAAGTACCAAAGCTTCACGCTCTGGAAGCTGTTTTATTGATTCAACCAGTGCTTTTCGAAATGATTCATCGGCAACCCCTTTGAACGGGTTACTGTCATCAGTTTCATCTGCAGGTGAAATCACATCATCAGAAACGCCTAAATCTTCAATACCGACTAATTTTGAGCAGTTGATATCGGTCAGAGCACTATGATATTGATCCAGTGTCATACCGAGATGCGTGGCTACTTCAGAATCAGTAGGATCTCGATTTAATTCGCCTTCCAGCTCCGCAATCGCTTGGTTAATCTCTCGATTATTTTTATGAACAGAACGCGGTACCCAATCGCCTTTGCGCATGTCATCTAACATTGCACCGCGAATACGGATACCTGCATAAGTTTCAAAGCTCGCACCTTTAGAACCATCATAATTCTGCTGAGCTTCGATAAGACCGATCATGCCGGCCTGAATTAAATCCTCTACCTGAACACTCGGCGGTAAACGGCCTAATAGGTGGTGAGCAATGCGCTTAACCAACACTGAGTAGCGCTCTATAAACGCTTGCTGGCTATTAAATTTGCCATGTTGGTCATAGGTTATCGCTTTATTCACCAAAAGGGTCCTCTGCGAATTCGGTACGATTTAGCAACCTTTCCACAAAAAATTCCAAGTGTCCACTTGGTGTTTTCGGTAGTGGCCACGTTAACGCTTTGTTTGCTAGTGAGCTGATAGCTAAAGCGGCAGGTGAGCGAGGGAACGCATCAACGACAATTTTTTGTCTTTTTACAGCCTGTCGTACTTTATCATCTAATGGAATACATGCTACGAGTTCAAGGCTGACATTCAAGAATCGCTCTGTGACTAGCGTCAACTTTGCAAACAATTCTCGCCCTTCACGGTAGCTTCTGACCATATTTGCTACAACTTTAAAGCGTTGGACCTGGTGTTCTTTACTTAACAGCTTAATTAACGCATATGCATCTGTGATTGAAGTTGGTTCATCACACACAACCACAACGACATCTTGAGCTGCTCGCGAAAAACTGATTACCATGTCAGAAATGCCTGCGGCGGTATCTATCAGCAGGACGTCCATTTCGTCTTCAAGACTACCAAATGCTCGAATGAGTCCAGCATGTTGAGCGTGAGAAAGCTCAGTCATGCTCTGTGTGCCAGAAGTTGCAGGGATTATCTTTATACCATAAGGCCCTTCGACAATCGCATCTTTTAGCTCACATTCACCCGCTAAGACATGTCCTAGATTACGTTTTGCACGAATTCCGAGCATCACGTCCACATTGGCCAGACCTAAATCAGCGTCGAGAACCATCACCTTCTTGCCTTGGCGAGCCATACAAATCGCCAGACCCAGTGTTACGTTTGATTTCCCCACACCACCTTTACCGCCAGTAACAGCAATCACTTTGGTCAACGATGGTTGTGTTAAGCGACGGAGGCCGCTTGCTTGATCGTGTATCATATTCTCAGTCATAGTAGTCCGCCGCCTTAGAGTCCTTCACTGTCACTGTTCCAAAAGTGAGGTTCGTTCTCTGTCGACTTCTCTAACAGTTCATTTGCTTTCGCAAGCATATATTTTGGTTGCGCTATCACAATGTCTTCTGGCACGCGCTGACCATTAGCGATGTAAGCCACTGGCATTGCGTTTTGAATCACTACACTGATGAATTCGCCTAGACTTAATGACTCATCAAGCTTCGTCATAATACAACCCGAAAGTGGTATGCGTCGGAAGTGATCCAGCGTTTCTTGTAGAACGCGACGTTGTGCGGTAGCTGGCAAAACAAGGTAGCTGTGAATCACTTCTCCGCTCTCTTGCATTAGAGTATCGAGCTGCTCAGAAAGCCTGACATCTCGTTGCCCCATCCCTGCCGTATCGACCAAAATCAGTCTTCTGTTTCTTAGCTGATATATAACATCGGCTAACTCGTTAGAATCTTTAGCAACTCTTACGGGACAACCCATGATTCTTCCGTAAATTGAGAGCTGCTCATGTGCACCTATGCGATATGTATCTGTTGTCACAAGAGCTACATTGTCGGCACCGTATTCCATGGCGGCACGTGCTGCGAGCTTCGCAACGGTGGTTGTTTTCCCCACCCCCGTCGGACCTAACAGTGCGACCACACCACCACGTTTTAAAATGTCCTGTTTAGGAATATTGATTTGATCCGCCACCAGCGACAATAACGCTTTCCACGCTCGCGCTGGTTTTGTATCTTCCGGGATATAGCACGCCATTTGGTCTGCTAACTCCGGAGAAACGCCCATACGCTCTAAGCGCTTAATCAGCATTGCTCTGAGCGGCTCACGACGTTCCACTTCCTGCCACATTAGGCCAGAGACTTGATGCTCTAGAAGACGACGAATTGACGTCATCTCTTCGCGCATACTCTCCAGCTCATCTGCAGACTCTTCTCGCTCATCACTTGGACGGCGGCGATCATAGCGTGTCGGATCCAACTTCGGCGTTGGACGCTCAAATCGATTATCTTGTGCGATTAACTTCGCCAAAGGTGAATCTGGTTGATATGGCGCTGGCTTTTCTTGGTTGTAGCCGTCGCGATGCTTATTCTGGCGTTGCAATAAAGCAGAGAGCGAATCTTCATTTTCCGCTACATGATCGTCAGCATCTGCTGCACCACCACTATATTGCTTAAGCATGTTAGCGAATCGCTGCGTCATCGAGCCTGTTTTTTCGTTGTTACTGTTATTACTGTTCAGGCTAATTTTATCTTCATCTAAATGACGATCTTGATAACGATCTGTAGAAGACGATGACATTTGACGATGTTCGTTATAGCGATTCGATTGAGAAGCACCGCGATTTTGTTGTGACGCTGCGCTTGCTTGAGACGGGTTAGATTCACTATCTATCGCCGCAACAATCGCCACCCCACCAGCCACTTTCTTGTTTGACATGATCACCGCTTCCGCGCCTAACTCCTCTTTCACTTGGAGCAGCGCCGTTCTCATGTCTTTGGCAAAAAATCGCTTTATTTTCAAACTATGAATCCATTAATGATGCGTGAGATCAGTTACCCACGGCTTGCACAATTCTGATCTGTTTTTCATCCGGGATTTCTTGGTAAGACAGTACCCGGAGATTAGGTATTGTGTTCTTCACAAATTTCGCCAACGTCGAGCGTAATACACCGGAAGTAAGCAGAACGGCAGGTTCGCCTTTCAATTCTTGTTCCTGTGTCGCTTGGCTTAGTGAAGACTGCAATCGTTCAGCGAGCCCCGGTTCAATCCCCGCGGATTCGCCTCCTGATGCTTGCATAGTTTGATGCAATATTTGTTCCAGTTCAGGTATCAAAGTAATCACTGGCAGCTCAGGCTCTATACCATTGATTTCTTGAACAATTAGACGTTTCAGACTAATTCGAACTGCTGCCGTCAATATGTCAGCTTCTTGACTCTTACTTGAGTACTCAGCCAAAGTTTGAACAATCGTGCGAATATCGCGGATTGGAATGGCCTCGTTTAACAAGTTTTGTAGGACTTTCACCACCACACCTAAAGGCAACTGATCAGGAACAAAGTTCTCAACCAACTTAGGCGCGCTGCGTCCTAACATTTCTAATAAATTCTCTACTTCTTCATGACCAATCAACTGCGATGCGTTATTAGTCAATAACTGGCTCAGGTGCGTCGCTAATACTGTCGATGAGTCAACAACCGTATACCCTAGCGCCTGAGCATGCTCACGCTGATCTTCGCGAATCCATACGGCTTCCAGTCCAAATGCAGGGTCAATGGTTGGCTCGCCATCAATCATGCCATACACCTGACCTGGGTTAATCGCTAGCTCCTGATCCGGACGAATCTCAGCTTCGCCCACCGCAACCCCCATTAATGTGATTCGATAGCTGTTTGGCGTCAGTTCAAGGTTGTCACGTATGTGAACCGCAGGGATTAAGAACCCAAAATCTTGCGATAGCTTTTTACGCACACCTTTTACGCGCTCTAACAGTTCTCCACCTTGGTCTCGGTCCACTAGCGGAATCAAGCGGTAACCCACTTCTAGGCCAATAATATCGACTGGCTGGACGTCGTCCCAAGATAGTTCGCGTTGTGATGAAGGCTCTGCACCTTCGTCGGCTTTCGCTGGTAAAGCCGGTTCTTTCGCTTTCTGCTTTTGGCGTTTATCGATGAAATACGCCGCCGCGCCAGCCGCGACCGCCAGACTCAAAAACGCAAAGTGTGGCATGCCCGGTACGATGCCCATCACACCGAGAATAGCTGCGGTAATCATCAGTGCTTTTGGGTTGTCGAACATCTGGAAGACCAGCTGTTCACCCATGTCTTCATCGGTGTTTTGACGTGTCACCATCATCGCCGCTGCAATCGACAGCAATAGCGATGGAATCTGTGCAACTAGGCCGTCACCAATCGTCAGCAAAGTATAGATTTCAATTGCCTCACCGAAACCCAATCCATACTGCGCCATACCGATCGACAGACCGCCGATGATGTTGATAAACAGAATCAAAATACCGGCAATCGCGTCACCTTTTACGAACTTCGAGGCACCATCCATCGAGCCGTAGAAATCCGCTTCTTTGGTCACTTCAAAACGACGAACTCTTGCCTGTTCTTGGTCTATCAATCCGGCATTTAAGTCCGCATCAATCGCCATCTGCTTACCTGGCAACGCATCAAGGGTGAAGCGAGCACTTACCTCAGAGATACGACCCGCACCTTTGGTCACCACCATAAAGTTGATGATCATTAAGATAAGGAAAACCACTAAGCCGACCGCGTAGTTACCACCAATAACGACATTACCAAACGCTTCAATTACGTTACCTGCCGCGTTGCCGCCTTCGTGACCATGCAGTAAGACGACACGTGTCGAAGCAACGTTCAGCGCTAAGCGCAACAAGGTCGCGATCAGCAGTACCGTCGGAAAAGCGGCAAAGTCCAACGGACGACGTGTGTAAACGGTCACTAACAACACCACCATCGACAACGCGATGTTAAAGGTGAAGAACATATCCAGCAAAAAGGCTGGAATAGGCAGCACCACCATCGCTAAGGTGGCCAAAACCATCACCGGCGCGCCAATAGCTGGCATTTCACGCTGAGGGATTCGTGGCAATTTATCTGCAAATGGCAGGCTTAACTTCATACTACGAGAGATCTCAATCGATTGAAGCGTCACGTTAGCTCTTACTATTAATACGCGACCGCTTTGGCCTAAAAGTTTAGGTATGGTTGATAATTAAGGCGTTTTAAGCAAGCTATGTACCATAATTAACGCCAAAATAATGACTAAACACTCAAGTAGAGCTTAATATCTGATTAAATTAGCCTTTTTAGAATTAGGCTTCTTTTAGTATTAGTGCCGGTGTTCTGGCGGGATTGGCAAATCGTAATCCTGAATTTTGGGGCGCTGTCCACCTCGTTTTCGGTATTGTTTCAACTGGAATACAAATGCCAAAACCTGAGCCACCGCAGTAAATAATCCATCGGGGATCTCTTGTTCAAGCTCGGTAGTATGGTACAGCGCACGAGCAAGTGGCGGAGCAGGTACAATTGTGATGTCATGCTCTCGGGCGACTTCTCGAATCTTCATTGCCATGTGATCGGTGCCTTTAGCGATCACTACCGGCGCACGGTCTGTCTTCTGTTTATAACGAAGCGCAACCGAAAAGTGCTCTGGGTTGGTAACAATAACATCAGCCTGAGGAACGTCTGCCATCATACGACGTTGAGCCGCTTCTCTTTGCAGCATACGAATGCGTCCTTTGACCTCTGGCTTACCCTCGGTTTCTTTATATTCGTCTTTGACTTCTTGCTTGGTCATTTTTAACTGATCAGCGTGCTGCCAGATTTGAAATGGAATATCGATGGCAACCACGATCAACAGCGAACAGCTGATCAACAAGATAAAGTTCAGCAGAATATCTAAAGCATGGAAGATGTTTTGCGGATACACATCCATACTTAATTGAATCAGATCCGCCTGCGATGCTTGGATCAAATAGATCGCGACACCAGTAACCAAAACCACTTTAAGAATTGATTTGATCAACTCTACCCAGCTTTGCATTCCGACCATCCGCTTTAAACCGCTAAGCGGATTCATTTTTGACAGCTTTGGCATAGCCGCTTGAGCAGAAAAACTGATTCCTCCCACACCCGCAGCACCAATCATGGCGGCAGTAAATAACGTAGCTAGCACCAAAAATAGAGGGAACAACAAATCGGTCATCGCCCCTAAAGCAATGTCAAATAGCTTTGCCGTATCGAAAATCTCTTCTCGTTGAAGATCAAATAAACGGCTCATGATGGAAAACAGTGAGCGTGCTAACGCCTCGCCAAACCACATCAGTGAAATGGCGCCAACGATCAGTACAGATGCTGATGCGAGTTCTTTAGACCGAGCAACCTGCCCCTTTTCTCTGGCTTGTTGTAACCGCCGGGGCGTGGCTTCTTCGGTGCGTTCCTGACCGTCTGATTCTGCCAATTCTTAGCACTCCAAGCGAATGAGTCGACAAATCTGCGCCTCACCCACTGTCCAGAACATTTCATAATGACTATAAAGGCCAGCCAGTATGTACCAACACAGTAATAGACCCACCATCAACGCAAACGCAAAACCAAGCGAAAAGATATTCAGCTGTGGTGCAGCACGGGTCATTACACCAAACGACAAGTTAATGGTAAGTAGCGCAATAATGCCAGATAGCGACATACTCAGTGCCGTTTGGAACATAATACCAAGCCAGCCTGCCATTTCACGAAAATCGACCGCAGTAAGCGTCCCGGACCCAATTGGCAAGGTTTTAAAGCTGAACACTACCAGTTGCAGCATTTTCAAGTGCCCATCGGTGGCAAGGAAAAACATTGTCGTCAAAAACATGAATAGCTGACCAAGCAATGGCGTGTTCTGACCATTTGCGGGATCAACCATAGAAGCGAAACCCAAACTTGACTGCATACCCAATATTTGTCCCAACAAGACAAAGGTTTGAATCATAAATTGAGTGACCATACCCATCGCAATACCGATGATCATTTGCTCGGCAATGGTCATAAAACCCCGAAACGAGAGCAACTCAATGTCTTGAGGCACTGCAGGGATCGCTGGCATGACGGCAAAAGTGATGGCTAACCCGAGGTAAAGGCGGATTCGTGGTGAGACAAATCGAGCCCCAGTTACCGTCATCACCATCAGCATGGAAGAGATACGAACGTAGGGCCAGAAATAGTTTGCGATCCAATCTAAGACAACGCTAGTGGGGTACTCCATAGGCGCCTCTAATAAAGCACCTGAGGTAAGCGCTCAATCAAGCCATAGAAATATTCCATCAACATTTGCGTCATCCAGTGACCAAATAGCATTAGAGCCAAAAGAGTGACTATCAAACGCGGCAAGAAGCTCAATGTTTGCTCGTTGATGGAAGTCGCAGCTTGGAAAATCGCAACAATAAGGCCGATAAGCAAACTTGGGATGATAATGGCGCAGACCATGATAAGCACCATCCAAAGTGCTTCACGGAAAAGCTCGACAAACATTTCTGGTGTCATGTCTTATCCTCTATCTGCGCTTATCTAAAGGGCGAAACTGCCCGCGAGTGTCGAAAGTATCAAGTTCCAACCATCGACCAATACGAACAGCATCAACTTGAACGGCAACGAAACAATCATTGGTGACAACATCATCATACCCATTGCCATCAGTACCGACGCTACCACGAGGTCAATAATCAAAAACGGCAAGAAGAGCATAAAACCAATTTGGAATGCAGTTTTTAACTCCGAGGTGATGAAAGCCGGAATCAACACCGCCATCGACACATCTTCTGGGTTCTCAACTTGCTCTCCTGACATGGTTACGAACGTCTCCAAGTCTTTGATTCGGGTCTGTTTAAGCATGAACGCTTTCATTGGCGCTTGTGCAGCATCAAATGCTTCTCGAGCCGTGACTTGCTCGTTCAAATAAGGCTGAACGGCTTTATCGTTGATTTCGTTCAGGACGGGAGACATAACAAAGAAGGTCAAAAACAGCGCTATACCAATGATGACCTGATTAGACGGCGTTTGTTGCAAACCCATTGCCTGACGCAATATCGACATCACCACAACAATTCGAGTAAACGACGTCATTAAAATCACCATGGCTGGCAAGAAGCCAAGCATGGTCATTAACGCTAAAATTTGCAGTGTAACCGAGTAATCTTCACTGCCATCTGGGTTCGTGGTCATGGTAAACGCAGGGATGCCACCACCACTAGAAACGGACATAGCACGACTGGCGCCAGTATCACTTTGCATCGCCTGAACAGTGACGCTACTTCCATCGGCTAAGTTACCTGGCAGGGCTGACTCCTCTGCCTCAGCAAACGAAAATGAAGAAAACAGCACGCCGACGAAAAGCAACAACGTGCTCAGGAGCAAACGAATCGGGTTACCCTTTGTCATGTTTTTTGATCAGTTGGCTAAATTGAGTCGCAAAAGCATTGGTCGCCAACTCTTCCTCTTTCAGTGGCTTATTTAACTTGGCTAACGTTTGGATTGATTGGCTGGTAATTCCAACCAAAAACTGCTCTTCACCAACTTGAACTACGGCGATTCTTTCTTTGGTGCCCACTGGCAACTGACTCACAATACGCAAGCCTTTTTGTTGTCCCATCGCAGGCACTTGCATACGTTTAAGTAGCCAAGCCAACAAAAGAATCACACCGATCACAAGCACAAGCGAGCCCAGGGTCGTCGCAAGATCCAGATTATTTGGTGCGGCAGCAAATGCATAAGGAGCACTCAGCATTAAGCTCAGTGCTCCAGTGATTTGCTTCAATCGCGTTTTGATTGAGCAACTCATCTTAACGTAGCTTCTTAATTCGTTCAGTTTGGCTGATCACATCCGTCAAACGGATACCAAACTTATCGTTCACGACCACGACTTCGCCATGCGCAATCAGTGTACCGTTGACTAATACGTCCAATGACTCGCCCGCTAGACGATCCAACTCAACAACCGAACCTTGGTTCAACTGCAATAAGTTCCGAATGCTGATTTGTGAACGACCGACTTCCATCGAAATCGTCACCGGAATATCCATGATGGTGTCGAGTTTACGACGCTCATCTTCGGTAATTGGGCTTGAAGTGTCTTTTAGCTCTTCCAGTGGCGCGGCCAATACTTCATCTACGTCAACAGAAGGTGCAGACGGGTCTTCGCCAAGAGCGGCTGCCCATTCATCTGCTAGCTTTTGATCGTCACTTGGTTCCATTTTTCTATCCTGTGTTAAGCCTTATTTAATGCCAAAGCATGTCTGTTCAATAAGGTATCTTAATCGTCTATATCGTCTTCATTCTCAAGCTCAGACATGATGTCTTTGCCCAAGAAAGCTAAATCTGTTTTGACTACATGGGGGCGCTCAATTTCCTCAGAAATTTGCACCGCTAATTTGTCTTCCGAACGGCCCATTTTTACGCGATAGGTCGGCAGGTCTTCCACAAACATTGTCGCATGTTCTGGCATTTCAATCGGGATGATGTCACCCGGTTGCAATTCCATGAGGTCACGCAAAGAGATGTCTTTTTCAAGCAAGTTAACGCGGAAGTTAACCGGACAATCCATAATCTCTTCACGTAATGCTGAGCTCCAACGGACGTCTGTCTCCATCTTGTCGGACTGAACACCTGCATCCAACAGTTCACGGATCGGCTCAACCATGGAGTAAGGCATAACGACATGAAAATCGCCGCCACCGCCGTCAACTTCTATATGGAATGAACTCACAACAATCACTTCTGTCGGGCTGACAATGTTAGCCATACTTGGGTTAACTTCAGAGTCGAGATATTCGAACTCCACCCCCATCACTGGCGACCACGCTTCTTTGTAGTCTTCAAATACAATCTTCAGCAGCAGCTGAATGATGCGGCGTTCCGTTGGGGTAAATTCGCGCCCTTCGATTTTGGCATGGAATCGACCATCCCCACCAAAGAAGTTTTCTACCAGAATAAAGACTAAGCGAGCCTCCATGGTGATCAACGCTGTACCTTTTAACGGACGAAAACGCACCATGTTCAAACTGGTTGGCACGTACAATGTGTTTTGGTATTCGCCAAACTTCATCATCTGCACGCCATTGATCGACACTTCTGCCGTTTTACGCAGCATATTAAACAGACTAATACGCATGTGTCGTGCAAAGCGCTCGTTGATAAGTTCGAGCGTCGGCATTCGACCACGTACAATCCTGTCTTGCGACGAGAAATCAAAATTGACGGCACCTTCGTTGTCGTTTTCTATCGGTTCATCGACGTCATCAACATCGTCAACCCCGTGCAATAGCGCATCAATTTCGTCTTGGCTTAATAGATCGGTCACGTTTTACCTATTGAATAACAAAATCTGTAAACAGTACTTTTTCAATCACTGGCTTACCGACCGCAGCGTTTAGCGCTGCTTTGATATCTTCGGAAGCACGATCGCGCAATTCCACTCGTCCCGTTGGAGAACGCAACTGATCAACCGTCGCCGAAGCAAACGTTGATAACAAAGAGCTCTCAATCAGTGGCGAATGGTACCGCGCCAACTCTTCATTCTCTGCGCCGCGAACCATTAACTGCGCTTTAATTTGTACCAGTCTGTCGCGACGGTCCCCAGTAACGTTAAATACAAATGCCTGAGGAAGATTCACGTAGGCAATGGGCGAGGCATCTGATGCCTTCGCTTGAACCTGTTGAGACGCTTCAGCCTGAGCTGGTTCATCAGAGCCCATGAGAAAGAACGCTGCAGCACCACCGCCAAGTAGCAATACCACAACAGCGATTATGATGATAAGTAACTTACCTTTTCCTTTCGGCGCATCGGCCCCTTGTAGCTGTTCTTCTGCCATTGTTGTCTCTTATTGTTCTTTTAGGTTACCGAGATGCCTAAGGAAGTCGTTTGGTAACCTTGTATTATTGCCTTTAAACGGCCTGTTATGCGTAAAAGCTAATTCCATCACGCTTTGAAGCCACATTCAAATCCAGATTGACGTCAGCATCAAAGCTCTCTTCTGGTTGTCCAGAAAAACCTCTGCCTTGAGCGCTTTGACCATGTTGCTCAGCAGTATACCTACCTTGCTGCTGCCCGCTGTTTTGTTGCTGAACAGAAGAATCAGCCAATTGCATGCCCTGCTGCGCCAACATCTCTCTCAAGCGAGGAAGCGTCTGTTCAATGATGTCACGCGCTTGCGGGTTGTTCACCGTAAAATGCACATTAGCTACATCGTTGTTCATCGTCATACGAATTTGCATACGACCTAATTCTGGTGGGTCAAGACGAATATCGAGGTTTTTTAGGTTCTTCGACATCATCATTTGCACTTTTTCCGCCACTTGCTCATTGGCTAGCTCTTTGGTCAGTTGCAACGGAAGCTGAGCTTGCTGCGCGGCATCAATACGCGCTTGTTGCTGCACGTTTGTTCCTTGTTGACCCGCCATCGCCTGAAGCTGCCCTGCTAAACCATGTTGAAGTTCCGGTTTATCTTGCTTGTCTGCTGTCGCTTTAAGTGCACCAGCAGCCAGTGCGGCATGCATGACTTTCTGGTTAACCTCTCCATCCTTTACGCCTTGAAGCGCTGTCGGCACATGAGTTGCGGCCAACGCATCTGGCATCGGAGACAATGCGACTTTATCTGCACTCTGAACAGCTTGCGGCTGAGCTGATTGAGTCACCAAATTAAGGGCTTGCTGAGACATCTCCATAGGCGCAGCCTGGCGAGCCAAATGATGTTGTACTTGCTGCTCGGCGAGAACCTGTTTAACGTCAGTAGGAAGCGCAACAAACTGGGCAAGGTCTTGCTCAGGAATATCGGCAATGACCGTCCCTTTTTTCAACCCTTCTATGATCTCAGCTTCTTGCTGAGTCAGTGGTTTTCCCTGCGCCAGTTTGGTATCTATGAGTTCGAGCTCATCCAAAGAAACACGCTGAAGCGCATCAATTTTAGAGCCATCCAAACCCACCTCCAGTGGCGATAGTTCATTGGCAACGTCACCACTGACCATGCCCTTCTCGGTTGGGTGACTGACTTGTTTAGCCAGACCTTGCCAAGTAGCAAACTCAGACGAGAGCTTATCGACATCGATAGGTTGACCATTCTTATCTAAAATTGGCTCTAAGCCTTGCCCAGCCATTGCCTGCACTTGTTCAAGCGATTGAGCTAATGGCATGTCATTCAAAGCAAGTTCATCAATGTCTGTTGTTTGCCCGTTGAACGAGTGCTCTAAACCCGCTCGTTGAGGCAAAACTTTGCCACTATCGATGGATGCATTATTCACTTTCAAGGTTTGATTCGCTTGTTCAATACGACCAAGCAGCTGTTGTCCTTCACCCATCGCGCTTTTTGCGCCATTAGCAGCTGAAGGGGCGTTCGAGAGTGAACCGACTTTCTCAGTGACATCAGCATCATTTTGCGAGTGCGCGCCTTGTTTGGCTTCCAGTAGGCTTGCTTCATCACTTTGAATGGTGTTCGCATGCTCTGTCAGCATGTCGCCAGAGCGGCTTTGCTCTTGAATAGCAGTTTCTTGGCTTTCTTGCGCCAGCAACTCCTTGGCATCGTTACTGCTCGCTTGAGCCACGTCTGTGACCGCTTCTTGACTATCAGCTTTGCCAGACGAAAGCTTGTTAATCTCGGCACTGTTTTGTTCTTCACCGTTTAGTGATTTCGTTGCTACTTTTTCTGACTTTTGTGAACCTGAAAATGCATCCGTCAAGGTTTCCAAAAAACCCTTGTTCTCCGCGTTTTCTGTAGGTGCTTGTGCGGCAGAGTCAGACACTGACGTCTTGCTCGTCGCAGAAACATTGGACAAATTCACATTCATATAGAAATTCTCATTATCAGCAGCTTCGAGCGCTAGGCCGCTGCTAAATTGCACACGGTGGCAAATTTAGGTTATTGGGATGATAATCTACAGAGCTATCTGCAAAAATTACGCCAATAACAAGCTCATTGCCGCAGTGACAAATCGAGCGCCATAAGTGGAAGCAACGTCAATTTTTAAACATTAAAAAGGCTTCGCTCGACGGCTGTAAAGCAACGTTGAAAACTCATCCATTTGCTTTTGTTCCCGTTTGGCTTCAGCAAGCTGTTTCTCTTTCTCTCGCTTTTCGATCATCCACTCATAGGATTTGCGTTCTTTGCGTACTGTTAACCAGTATTCTTGACAGTTTTCTACCTGTTCTTTGAAATGACTTTCTGCTTGTTTCTGCTTAGATAACGTTTCGTCTAGCTGAGTGAGAAAGCGATTTAAATGCCCATATTCGCTTGCCGTTAAGCCCGCCTGCCCACGGTCGATAAGCTGTTGGCAATAATCAAGGCGATACTTTTCGATTTGCTCAACCTGACGGTAATAATCTTCAAGTTCAGAGCGCGCTTTGTTCAGCGCAAGTACGGCTTGATCTTCACGCTCTTTAGTCTGCTCAAGTAGGAACTCCATCGCATTGTTCATGCGCTATCACCCGCCTAAAATGTTTCTAAGCATGTTGACGCACATATCGTATGGCACCGATTCTTTCATGCTCTGCTGTAAGTATTCGTCTAACTTTGGCTTCAATGTAAACGCGCCATCGATAGCAGGATCGGTGCCCGGCTTGTACGCCCCAATCGAGACCAAATCTTGGTTCTTGCGGCAAATCGACAAGACCTGACGTACCGCTTTCGACATCAGAACATGTTCTTCAGTGGTGATTTGCGGCATAACACGGCTAACCGACTTTTCGACGTCAATCGCAGGATAATGACCTGCATCCGCCATTTCACGGGACAGCACAATGTGACCATCAAGAATTGCCCGCGATGCATCCGCAATCGGGTCTTGTAAATCATCGCCCTCGGTCAACACGGTAAAGAACGCCGTAATTGAGCCTTGTTCGTCGCTTCCGTTACCCGCACGCTCAACCAAAGCAGGTAGCTTGGCGAACACAGATGGCGGATAGCCTTTTGTCGCTGGCGGCTCACCAACAGAAAGGGCGATTTCACGCTGTGCTTGCGCAAAACGCGTCAAGGAATCCATCAATAACAGAACGTCCAAACCTTGATCGCGAAAGTACTCGGCAATGGTTAAAGCGGTTTGACAGCCTTTCAAACGCATCAATGGTGAAGCATCGGCAGGCGCAGCCACCACGACAGAGCGACGTCGTCCATCCTCACCTAAAATCTCTTCGATAAACTCTTTAACTTCGCGTCCACGCTCACCTATCAGACCAACTACAACAACTTGTGCGGTTGTACCTCGCGTCATCATGCCAAGTGTGACCGATTTACCCACACCAGAGCCGGCAAACAGACCGATACGCTGACCTTTACCTACCGTCAATAATCCGTTAATCGCTTTCAAGCCCACATCAAGTGGCTCTGAAATTGGCTTTCGAGCCAGCGGGTTGATTGGCTCAGCATTAAAAGAGGCGCGATGATCGGTATACAACGGGCCAAGTCCATCAAGCGGATTACCAACCCCGTCAATCACTCGACCAAGTAACTCCATGCCAACAGGCAAGCCAGCGTCACTGGTTAATGGCGTCACTCTAGCGCCAGGCAAAATGCCCGTAATTTGCTCGCTTGGCATCAAAAATAGGTTATCACCTGAAAAACCGACGACCTCGGCTTCCATCTGACCGGACATGGTTTCCACTAAGCATAAACTGCCAATTGGCGCGCGACAGCCTGTCGCTTCCAACGTTAACCCAACCACTCGAACCAGTTTGCCTGAGGCAACTGGGCGCGTCGTTAAGCCTTCAACTTTGTAGTTTTTTAAACGGTCAGCCAATGCTTGCATGGATTACTCACCCTCTTGATGACGGTTTGCACCACAAAAACTGTGCAACACGCTTTTGACGCGCTCTTCCATACGGTAGTTAATGCTTGATTCACCCGCTTCAATTTGGACGTCGCCTCGATTGAGTGATGGCTCAGCAACCAACGTCCAGTTGCGGCAATCAAGGTCTTCTTCGCCGTAAGCTGAGCGAATAATCGCAACGTCTTCTGGATTCAGGTGCAAGGTAATGGGATGACCTGATATTGGCAGCGCTTCAACCGACTGCTTAACCGTGTCCAAAATAATCTGAGGGTTGGTTTGTACTTCGACATGCACGACTTCTTTAACTAAACAGAGCACCATGTCCACCAGTTGCTTTTCAACCTGAGCATTCATTAGCTCTAACGGCTGAGCAAACTGATTCGCTAAGTTCATAAAGGTTTCGACTTGCTGCTGAATATATTCTTGACCTGCGTTCACGCCTTCGGCTTTTCCAAGCTCCAGCCCTTCAGTATGGCCCGCTTGCAGGCCTTCTTCTTTGCCTTTGTCGTAACCTTGCTTAAAGCCGGCTTCTTGACCTTGATACAAACCTTCCTGATAAGCGCCTTGCTTGATCAGCTCTATCTGCTCTTCGGTTAGCTCAAGTGCTTGCTCTTCTTCTGGCTCTTCAAGATTCGGTACCCAACCCGGGTCATAGTTAAACGCGGTTTGTTTTGCTTGCTTGGCTTTGGGCTCGCCGTAATCAGGCAACCCCCAACGTTGTGGTTCGATCATCGAATCATCTTCATCAGGACGGATAAATCCACGTTTTCTTTCGCCAGCCATGGGTTACCTATTATGTATTCGATTAAGAAGTGAGGGCGCTCCGCAATAGGATAATCGCGGAGCAATAGAGATTATAAGAATTCGTCCGCACCGCCAGACAACATGAGTTCGCCTGCATCGGCCATGCGACGAGCGATCGCCAGGATTTCTTTCTGTGCCGCTTCGACATCCGCCACGCGAACTGGCGGCATCGCTTCGATGTCATCACGCATCATCTCAGCCGCTCGTTTCGACATGTTCTTAAATACCTTCTCACGCAGAGAATCGTCGGCACCTTTAAGTGCTTTTTGCAACACGTCTTGTGGTACATCACGCAGCAATTTCTGAATACCTTGATCGTCCACTTCGACTAAGTTTTCGAAGACAAACATCAAGTCTTGAATTTGCGTCGCCATGTCTTCGTCTTGATCGCGAATCTGTTCCATCAACAAACCTTCGACGTTGTTGTCTAGATAGTTCATGATCTCCGCTGCCGCTTTCAGGCCACCAATCTTGGCTGCTTGAGCGCCAGCTTGACCCGCGAACTGTTTCTCCATGATTTCGTTCAGCTCTGCCAGTGCCGATGGCTGAACTTCTTCAAGGTTGGCAATACGCATCATCAGATCCAAACGCACGCGCTCAGGGAACTGAGACAAAATCTCTGCGGATTGGTCTGCTTCTAAATAAGACAAGACGATGGTTTGGATCTGCGGGTGTTCGTTGACAATGATGCTCGCCACTTGTCGTGGGTCCATCCATTTCAGCGAATCCAAGCCTTTTGAACCCGTACCAAGTAGGATCTGGTCAACCAAGTTGTTGGCTTTGTCTTCACCAAGAGCCGCCACCAGCGCATTACGCATGAAGTCTTCGCTGCCCATTCCGATGTTGGTGTATTTCTGGATGTCCTCCAAAAACGCACGGTGAACGGCTGACACCTTGTCTTGGCTGAGATCTTTCGCCTTAGCCATCGCACTACCCACACGCTGGACCTGTTTTGGCTCTAGGTGACGAATAATGCCAGCGGCATCTTGTTCATTGAGACTCAGTAGCAAAATTGCTGCTTTTTCTTCGCCAGTAATGGTTGAGACATCCAGCTCAACTGGCATTCCCGCGGCGTTGTCATCTTGAGGTACGATATCGTTAGCCATTGTCATTCATCCAGTTTTTCACTACTTGAGCAGCAAGTTCAGGTTCATTCGCAACCAGAGCGCGCACCGCTTTCAATACATCTTCATCTTTATGAAGGTTTGGCAAATCAATACTTGAACCAAACTCAAACAGTTCGCTGCTTTCAATGTCGCTGCCAATCAGGCTAGTTTCACCATCCGCACCAATCGGCAAGCCGTCTGGTCCGTACATTTCATCTTCGTCATCACTGGTAGGGTTAAGCAATTTCTTCATTGCTGGGCGAACCAATACCAATACGACAACGATGATCACCAATGCACTTGCGAACCAACGAACCCAGTCACTGAAGTTAGGGTGCTCCCAAATTGGTGGTTCTTCCAGCTGTTCAGCCTCAGGCTCTGCAAACTTCACACTCAGTACATTCAACAAATCACCACGGCCTTGGTCAAAACCGACCGTACCAATTAAGACTTGGCGAATAGCATTAATTTCCGATTCGGACATAGGGGTATAGGTCACTTCTCCCGTATCTGGGTTGACCTGACGACGGTCCTTAATCGCAACAGAAACTGTCTGACGAGCAACCGTCCCCGTCTGCTTACGCTCATGGCTGATAGTGGTATCAAGCTCAAAGTTACGCGTGGATTCTTTACGCACCGAACCCTGCCCCATGACAGAACCGTCTTTCATCTGAGCCACATCTTGCGGAATAGAGGCATCCGCTGGAGGCTGATTACTTAACGCCCCTGGAATACCCGCTACCATATTGCCGTTATTGTAATCTTCTAATGCGTACTCACTGCGGGTTGCAGGGGTATTGGGATCAAAGCGTTTGCGAGTTTGTTCAACCGCGCTGAAATCCATTTGGATATCGACCTGCGCCGTGTAGTTGCCATAACCTAAAATAGGTAATAGCACTGAATCAATTTTTTCACGCAGCGCTTGTTCCTGGCTACGCTCTAATTCTTGCTCTTTGCGTCGCGCGGCAGAAGCAGGGTCTTGAGAGCCTGAACTGAGCAAACGGCCATGCTGATCTGTGACGGTAATGCGGGAAGTTTTCATTCCCGGAACGGCACTCGCCACCATGTCTACGATAGAATCAACTTCTTGCTGTTTGAGGTTCGTACCAGTCGACAGTGTCAAAAATACGGACGCTGATGCTTCTTGATTGTGACGTACAAACACACTGTGCTTTGGTAGCGCCAATAAGACTCGCGCTTTACGAACTTGCTTCATTTCCTCAATCGCTTGAGCCAATTGACGTTCTCGACTGAGTTTAAGGCGCTCTTGCTCTAAACGTTGTGATACGCCAAAGCCCATATCTTGCAGCAAAATATCATCGCCCGCCTCTGTGGCTTGGTTTACGCCCGAGCGAACCATGCCAAGTTTGATCGAGTTGTATTCGCTCGATTCAACAGAAATGGTATTACCATCAAGCTTGTAATTGATTTTTTGCTGGTCCAGATAATCCAAAACGGGGATCAACTCTTCGGTCTCATACGCTCCAAGCGGGCGCATCTCCGGCTCTTTGACCCAAAAGAACAGCATCACGATCAATGCAACACAGATGGAGATTGACAGCACAAGTACAACTTGACGAAGTAAATCAAGGTCACCCACTGCCATATCAAATTTTGACGCACTGCGCTCCTCTAGATCTGGATTTTGACTCTCCACATCTACGTCGGAACTTGCTACCAGTGCACCATCTGAGCCGCCTTCAGTGACGGTTAAATCTGTAGACTTGTCTGCCACACTTATTACCTAAATTACACTGGCATGTTCATGAGGTCTTTATACGCCTCAACGAGTTTATTGCGAATTTGAACCGTCGCATCAAAAGCGACACTAGACTTGTTACGAGCAATCATAACGTCAGAAAGGGAAACATCGGCATCACCACGATCAAAACGGGTTTGTAAGTCACCGGATGCTTTTTGAAGTGTGTTCACGTTATTGATGGCTTTAGTTAGGAGATCCTTAAAATCTGCTCCAACTTTCGCCCCACTTGCAGTAGGAGCAGTATTGGTTGCTTCTACCATCATGGCGCGCATTTCTGCCTGAATACCATCAACTTTCATTAGCACCTCTAAGCCAAAAGATTGACTATTAACAAAACTGATTATTAACACAGCAATTAACGTGCCATAAGACATTAGTTAGCGGTTTGCTTACACTTTTTGTCTTATGGCGATTGCACATATTAATTTGGGATATCTATACCAGCATCACGCATTTTGGCAAGTTTGTAGCGCAAGGTTCGTGGGCTTATGCCCAGTTTCTCCGCCATTTCTTTGCGTCGGCCGTTACACTCCACCAAGGTTTCCAAAATAATGGCGTATTCTTGGTCACGCAGCTCGCTACCCAAGCCCTCCCCGCCAGATACCGGACGGTTCACACTCTCAGGTTGAGCGACTGGCTTAACATTAGGTACAACCATCTCTGCATTTTGAACCACATGCTGCAAGCTGTTGGCATCTTGCCAATCCACCCCTTCTAGTAAGATGTGCTCAGCGTCGATATCACCATTCTCACTTAAGATAAGAGCTCGTTGCACCACGTTATCCAGCTCACGAACGTTACCTGGCCAAGGGTATTGCAGCAGTTTTTCTACCGCAACGGCTGAAAATTGAGGCACTGGCATCCCCATCTTGCTGCAATGACGCTCAGCAAGATGCTTGGCAAGTGGCGCAATATCGCCTTTGCGTTCGTTCAGTGCTGGCCACGCAATTGGGAACACATTCAGGCGGTAGTATAAATCTTCACGGAAGTTGCCTTCTGAGACGTACTGCTTGAGATCACGGTTACTGGTCGCGAGCACGCGTACATCCAGCTTGATGCTCTTACGACTGCCAAGGCGCTCCACTTCACGCTCTTGCAAAACACGTAATAGTTTCGCTTGCAGGTTTAAGTCCATTTCGCTGATTTCATCCAGCAAGATTGTGCCGCCTTGCGCTTGTTCAAACTTACCCGGACACGCTTGAACCGCGCCAGTGAACGCGCCTTTCTCATAACCAAATAGTGTCGCTTCCAGCATGTTGTCTGGAATCGCCGCACAGTTGATCGCAACGAATGGACCATCTTTACGGTTTGATGCGTTGTGAATATAACGCGACATCACTTCTTTACCTGAGCCACTCGGACCTAGCACCATAACATTCGCATCTGTACGTGCCACTTTATCGGCCAAAGCAAGTAGTCGCAGACTTTTTTCATCAGCCACGACCGCGTCACCATTGTCATCGCTTTTGATCGGTGCATATCGACTGACCATGTTCAGCAATACTTCTGGTGCAAATGGTTTCGCCATGTAGTCAATCGCGCCGTCTTTCATTGCCGACACGGCATCCTCAATGTTGGCGTACGCCGTCATTAACAGTACTGGTAAGTTAGGCCAATTCTGCTTGATGTTTTTGAGCAGAGCCAACCCGCCCATACCTGCCATTTGCACGTCAGAAACGACGATATCGACAGTATTCGATTTGAGTTTTAGTAGTGCGTCTTCCGCACAGTCAGCTTCTAACCACTCATACCCTGCCAGAGCCAGAGTATCCACTAGGGCTTCACGAAGACCTTCATCGTCTTCTACGATCAGCACTTTGCTTTGCGCCATTCTGATTCTCCAGTAATTGTTATTACCAGAAGCTGCTTACTGCGCTTCTGGTTGCACTCGCTCTAGCGGAATGCACATGGTAAAGCAGGCTCCATCACCCTGCTCTGAAATAAGTTCCAATCGACCGTCATGGGCACGGCAAACCATTTGAACAACAGCCAGCCCTAACCCGGTTCCTTGAGAACGCGTGGTAAAAAATGGCTCCATAATTTTGGCTTGTAGTTCTTCAGGTACACCCGGTCCGCTGTCTTGCACTGAAATGCGCAACTCGCCATTTACCGGGCGGAAAAATATATCGACTTGCGACTCTTTACCAGACATCTGAATCGCATTCATGACAAGGTTGCTCAACGCGGATGCAATCGCATTCGCATTGCCTAGCAACTCAGTTTGTTCTTCTTCCACTTCTAGGCAGTAATCAATACCGTTATTTTTTAGCGCGGTTTCGACCATCGGCTGATATTCCGCCACCAACTGAGCAATCGTAAATGGCTTAATGACTTTATTATCACCACCTTTAGCAAAAAGCAGCATATCATTAACCTGCTTTTCCAAATCGTGCAGTCGATCCATTAATTTGGTTTGAAAGCGATCCCTTGTCGCTGGTGGAAGGTTTGGCGCTCCCAAATTGGATGCATATAGCATGGCGCTCGATAGCGGCGTTCTTACCTGATGAGCAAGTGACGCTACCATACGCCCTAACGACGACAAGCGTTGTAAATCACTCACACGAGCTTGAAGTAAGCGAGTTTCGGTTAAATCGGTAATCAGGATCAATTGACCTGTCGTAGAAGCCGAAATGGCTAATCGAACTTTACGACCATTCCGCAGGGAAACTTCGTGACCATCATCCTCACGAGGATCAAACACCGCCTGAATAATGTTGAACCATTTTTCATTAACCAGTGGAATCTCAAGAATTCGGTGCGCCTCTGGGTTTGCTTCACGCACTATGCCGAACGTGTCGAGCAGAATCACTCCGGCAGGCATCACATCAAGCACCTGCTTATAGCGCTCAACCTGATTTTCTACGGAATCTAAATGGGATTGGTTGGTGTTGTTATCCATTACTGCCTGTCGAAATATCGCCGCTAAAACTAAAATAGCTTGGCAAGCAATTAGCGTACCAAGCTATTTTTTATATTTATCATGACGTTAAGTCATCGACAATAAGTTGACACCCTCAGATAACGGTTTTTGGTGTCAGAAAAACGATGCTAAATAGCCCAAATGATTTAGATATCGTCTTAAATCTCAACGTTGCCTAGCGTTGTAAGTTGTACTTACGCATTTTTTCCACCAACGTTGTGCGTCGCATACCCAGCATATCAGCGGCTCGTGCCACGACTCCACCTTGTGCTTCTAACGCTTGGCTGATCATATTAACTTCTAAATCAGCCAACAGCTCTTTCAGATTTACACCTTCAGGCGGCAGCGCTTGCGGAGCGTTCATGCTGTGGTCAAGATCGTCTTGCTCATCAAAGCTAAAGTCTTCTGAGAAGATGTCTTGGAACACATCACGCTCTTGTTCTTCAACCGAAATAAACGGATTACTTTCTGGTTGGAACTCCGGGATATCACTGTAGCGATATTTGGTTGGTAAGTGGTTTACATCGACCAAGCTATTTGGGTACAGAATGATCATTCGCTCAACAAGGTTGGCTAACTCACGCACGTTACCCGGCCAGTTGTGCTCCATCAATGAATTGATCGCACGAGGGGTAAAACAGATAGGCTGGCCACCCTCCGCTTCCAGACGCGTCATCAACTCTTGCAGCAGCAATGGAATATCTTGTTTGCGCTCTTTCAGCGCAGGCATCTCGATTGGAAACACGTTCAAACGATAGAACAAGTCTTCTCGGAACGTGCCTTCTTCAATCATACTTTCTAGATTACGGTGTGTTGCCGCGACAACTCGAACATTGACCTTGATGGTGCTATTGCCACCCACACGTTCGAAACAGCGCTCTTGTAATACGCGAAGTAGCTTCACTTGCATCGACATCGGCATATCGCCAATCTCATCAAGAAAGATCGTGCCACCGTCTGCGAGCTCAAATCGACCTTTACGTGCCGTTAACGCACCAGTAAACGCGCCTTTTTCGTGGCCAAACAATTCACTTTCTAGAAGCTCCGGTGGAATGGCACCACAGTTAATGGGCACAAAGGCACCACTGCTGTACGACGAATGATAGTGAATGTTACGCGCAACGACTTCTTTACCGGTACCAGATTCACCCAAGATCAACACGTTTGCCTCAGTGTCTGAGACTTGCTCGATCAGGTGACGAACTTCTTGAATACCTCTGCTTTGACCAACTAAGCTGCGAAAAAGCGTGTTTTTTCGTGCACTGGCAACGACATTGACCCCTTTTCGACCCAGAAAATCTTTGCAGTGGCGTAACGCCTCACTAAGCTGTGGGTAATTAAGAGGTAGTTCTAGCTCACCTACAAAATTTGGAAGATCATCCACGGGCAACGGAAATCGGCCCATGACTAAAAGTGGGATGTGGTAGGCGCTGTTTAAATGAGAGATAACCGTATTCGCCGCTTGACCTGCTGGAATGTTACCAACAATACAGCACGACCATACGCTAGACCAATCAACATCGCTGAGCTGATCAGAACTGACCGCTTCGCAATTTTCTCCAACAAATTCCAATATATTGCTTAAATTTAAACGACTTGATGCGTCATCATCAATTACAAGCAGCTTTGCCAAACCTTGCATAAGTAAGAATGATTGCCTTTATTTTAGGTGCGTTGCGGCCAAACCTTGATTTGCGCAATTGGGTGCTAAAAGAAGGCAGAACCACCACACTCAATTTACGATAGACAAAATAGGAAAATCAGCAACAAAAAAAGCCATTAGGGCTACTAATGGCTTCTATTTTATTTGAATATAAAAATAAGGCAACCAAGCAATAAAGAGGTGTGAGCTTGATAGAAACTTTGCTACACAACTCGTTGCGCAATTGACAAATATATTCCTCTAATATCTTAACGCGTTGTTTTGGTTATTAAATACCGACTTCAGCTGCTGTAAGATTATGAAACTCTGTCGGGATTTGGTCCCAAGCGGATTTGATCTCACGGATAATGTCGATAACGTCGTCGATCAGTTGAGGATCATTTTGATGGTTAGCAGCTGAAATTTGCGTGATCATAAACTCATAGAGTGAATCTAAGTTTGAAGCAATATCACCACCGTCATCCATCGATAGACAGCTACGTAGAGCAATGATGATGTCTAGCGCTTTACCTAAACGCTCACCTTTTGCTGGAATGTTGCCTGCTTGCATGGCCGCTTTACCTTGAATAAGGCGCTCAATCGCACCAGCCATAAGCATTTGAATGACTTTGTGCGGAGAAGCCGCGCTTAGCTGGCTGTCGACTGATACCTTTTTGTATGCTTGCAAAGAACCGCGCATAGTAATCCTCTTTTAAATAAATTTTTTGTACTGCTGAAGCGAACGCTGGCCATAACGAAACTTATGAAGTTCTTTTCCGACCTTTGACGTTTCCGATTGCATCAGCTCGACAATTCTTTTGGTACGAGTAAGCAACGCTTGCCACTCTGCATCCTGCTTAACCAAAGGATTTTGATGAATAATTGGTAACAGGTTTTGCAATAACCGTTCCCTGATATCGACCAAGCGAAGAATTTCTTCAGTACTAAAGTCGACTTTTTCCAATTCTTGCGTAATTAGTTGATCTATATCACTAATATCTATGAGTTCTTTTTGCATTTATTAACCCAACGCACTCATTAAGGCACCTAACTGACCTTGCATTTTGCCAGTCGCATCTTGCATGGCGGTAAACTTCGCGTGAGTGCGCTTTTCTAGGCTTTCCATGCGGCGATCTAATGCCGCTTGATCATCACTCAAACGATAATTTTGTTCTGTGAGACTTTTTTCTCGAGTACGAATGCTGCCTGTAATGCCTGTAATACCATGAATCGCATCTTCGACTCGTTTAGCAAAACCTGTGTTGCCACCGAAGAACTTTTCTAGCTCGTTGAAGTTGTTGTTCAACTGACGATCCAACATGTCATAGTTGATTTCTAAGGTACCTTGACGCGTGGTAGTAATGCCAAATTCAGTTAATGACTTTAGGTTTTCAGGCGCTTTATCAATTTGAGTGGAAAATACCGATTTTAATCGTGAGTCTGCGCTGCGTACGGTACTGTCCCCCGACAACGGTCCTTTTTGACCAGTGACCGGATCCACACTCGCCAACGCTTGAGACGTTTGATAAAACGAGTTGTACGCCGCAACAAAGTTTTCGATGTCGTTACGCACACTCTGACGGTCGTATTCGACGCCAATTTCAGCAGGTGGCTTGTTCGGTTCTGATTTGCCTTTAAGTGTTAAATCAACACCTTCTATGGCATCTTCAATCACATTGTTGTGACTAGATAGCTTTGCTACTCCATCAAGCAGAACTTCTGAATCTTGCCCTGCTTGTACCTCTGTCATACCAAGGTATTCTTCAAAAGCAGATTGCGCTTTTGCGATTTTCGCTTCTGCTTCATCAATTTTTTCTAAACGTTCACGCTCTTGAGGATCCAGCTTAGCGCGATGAATTTGTTTCGCTTGCTCTTCGGTCAATTCACCACGTTCAACTTTTGCGTCTAGCGCTTGTTTTTCACTCGCAATTTTTTGCTCAATTTCAGCTTTTTCTTGCTCAAGAAGCTGCTTGGCCTCTTTCGTCGTAACGTAAGAGTCGGTTAATGTACCTGATGCCGCATTGCTCCAACCCGGTACATCTGGTGCCTTCTCTATTGCTTTCTCGTCGAGTTCAAGCTCTGGCTCTTCATAAGAATCCAGCAAAGTGCCTGACGCAGTTTCTGTCCACCCTGGAATTCGGTCTTCAGGGCGCAAACTCGCACGTCGGTTGGCTTCATCAATCGCTTCCTGCCCAGCTTTAGCAGCTTCTGCACCCACAGCAGAGATTGGCTCTTGGGAGCCATCATCTTGTCCATTTTCTGCCGCTTTTTGCTCTTCTGGAGGTAGAGGATTGCCGTTTGCATCCAGTTCCACTGGTTGCTCTGGGAATTGAAGAGGACCTAACACTTCTTCCGCCGCTGAACGAGCTTCTTCAAGCGCGTTAACACGGTCTTCAAGTGTTTGATATTCGAGATACTTTAGAGGGTTGCCTTTGTCGGCCTCCACACTGACTCTGATTTGATGATCCTTACCAGAGAGATTTGAGGCAAGGATAAGGCGTGGTCCTTCAACGTCGTTAATGAGAGATGCTCGAACACCGGGGTTGTCTTTTGAGCCATTGATGCCGCGTACGACATCTGCGAGCTTGGAGCTCGAACGAACGTTCACGTTGAAGGTGTCATCACCAAGCGAAATCTGCAGCTTACCAGGGCCAAACTTTGCGTCTTCTGGCAGTACGTCAGAAGCGACTTTGTGGCTCTGGGCAAGCTGCAACACATCGATAGCATATTTGCCAGCGATAGCATCTGTAGTTGCAGTAGCAGATACGATATTGTCGTCTGTCGTTTCAACAGTACGAACGGCAAACGCTTTCTCTTGACGAAAGTTCGCCATAAGATTTTTCATCGTATCCAGTGATTCTCTGAGTCGCCCGTAGGCACTGATACTGGCATTAATTGTCGTGCGCTCGTTGTCAATGCGTTGCTGCTTTGGTACGCGTTCGGCATCCACAATTTTGCTGACCATGGAATTGATATCCATGCCGCCAGACATCCCCAAAGGGCCTAAACTCATCAAATCACCTCTAAAAACGACTTACACTTTTTCAGTCAACAACCCGCTGTTGGCTGTGTGCTCAGCTAGGCGACGCAATACCACTAGCATTTCTTCATCAGGAATTTGACGAATCACGTCGCCCGTTTTGGCTTCGTAAATCGTCACCACATCTCTCCCGGATTCCTCATCCACTCGAAACGCGACTCCTTTGTTTATGGACGTCACAAACTCATTCATTTGCGCGACCAATTTTTCACGTTCTTCTTTGTTCAGCTCTTGACGGCTTTCTGCCATCTCGATCGCTGCTTGAACAGAGAAGTCGTATTCGGTGTCTTTCGCTTTTTGCGGCGAAACCTCACCATTTGAATTTGCTAGGCTAGACGTGCCTATATCATTGCCATTTTTATTTGCAAACTTTGTGCCACTTGGCGTGCCGTAAGGCTGGATGTTCGATGCGTAGGAGGATATATCCATTACAATCTCCCTTCCACCTTATGGGCTAACGATAGAACCTATCGCTTTGGTGCCCCAGCACTAAGGTGTTTACCTCAGGCTGGGTCTACCACTTAGCCCAACAAGCTTAGCGCTGCAGATGGAGACTGCTTCGCTTGAGCCAGGATTGAAGTACTTGCTTGCTGAAGAATTTGCGACTTAGTCATCGCAGTGGTTTCTTTCGCGTAATCAGTATCTTTAATACGGCTGTTAGACGCATTAACGTTCTCGTTAATGTTGTCTAGGTTGCTGATTGCGTGGTTGAAGCGGTTTTGGAAAGCACCAAGTGACGCACGTTGGCTGTCTACTGACTTCAGGGCACCGTCGATAACAGCCACGGCTTCTTGAGAGCCTGCTACTGTTGTTACGTCGATGTCTTTCACTGTTACGTCTTTCGGGCCGCCAAAGCCGATCTCGTCCGCTAGGTTGCCAGAGAACTCAACATCACCTTGAACTTTTTGAGAAGAAGCAAATACTTGTAGTTTACCATCTTCACCAACAGACGCTTTTACATCATCGTTTTGACCGTTGATGTACGTTGCTAGCTGCTCAATGTCGTCGCCTTGTTTTGCGCTGATCGATAGCTCTTTCTCTTCACCTTGTTTGTTGGTGTAGCTCATTTTGAACTCAGTTTTCTCACCAACAGTCCAAGATGCATCTTTACCCTCTTCTGCTGCGTAGCTCTTGCCACCCATTGCAGAAGTGTCTGAGCGCAAGCTACCCATAGAAAGCATCACTGCTTCACCTGAGTCTGCACCGATTTGGAAAGATTGCGTACCGTATGTACCGTTCAGCAACTTGTTACCACCGAAAGAGGTAGTTTCAGCAATACGGTTTAGCTCGTCATTTAGCGCTGTTACTTCTTCTTGGATCGCAACACGTTCTGCTTTTGAGTTAGAACCGTTTGCAGATTGAAGCGATAGGTCACGCATACGTTGTAGGATGTTGGTAGATTCATTCATTGCACCTTCAGCAACCTGTGCAATAGAAATACCGTCGTTTGCGTTTTTCACCGCCATGTCTAGGCCACGGCTTTGTGCATTCAAGCGGTTTGAAATCTGTAGACCTGCAGCATCGTCTTTCGCGCTATTGATTTTATAACCCGAAGACAAACGCTCCATTGATTTTTGTTGACCGTCAGCTGCCTGGTTTAGGTAACGCTGTGCAGTCATCGCAGAAACGTTAGTATTAACGTTAATCGCCATAATTGATCTCCTTAAGGCTTTAGTGAATGTACCGTCGTGTCTCTCACCTCACTTAGGTACATCTCATTTCTCTCAGTCCCTTTAACGGCGACCGATGAATATCCTTTAGAAGAAATTTTCAATTTTTTGCGATTATTTTCTTTGGCTTACTGAAATGTGATGAAGCTCTAATGTCGTGATTCGCAGAAATCCTGAGTCCCAAACAAACAGAAAAAAACCCAGCCGAAGCTGGGTTTACTCGCTCATCTCTCACCACGAGCCAATGAGGTTCTCGCCTTAGGTTTGAAATTAACCTAGCAGACTTAGCGCTGAGTTTGGCGCTTGTTTCGCTTGCGCAAGGATTGAGCTTGACGCTTGCGATAGAATTTGTGACTTGGTCATTTGAGTCGTTTCTTTCGCGAAGTCAGTATCTTTGATACGGCTCTTCGACGCGTTCACGTTCTCGTTAATGTTGTCCAAGTTGCTGATTGCATGGTTGAAACGGTTCTGGAATGCACCCAGCTCTGCGCGGTGGCTGTCTACGTATTTCAGTGCCGCATCGATGATAGCCACAGATTCTTGTGCGCCACCAACTGAGGTTACGTCGATAGTATCTACTGTTACTTTTTTACCTTCGCCCAAACCTAGCTCGCCAGATAGGCCGCCTGAAAACTCGACTTCGCCTTCGACTTTGTTGTTGCCAGCAAAGATTTGCAGTTTACCGTCTTGGTCTACTGAGGCTTTCACTAGGTCAGTTTGACCGTTAATGTAAGTCGCAAGCTCTTCGATATCGTCACCTGCTTTTGCGCTGATGTTGATTTCTTGCTCTTGACCGTAGCTGTCCGTTAGGTTGATTTTTAGGTCGTTCTTACCTTCAGCAACGTTCCAGTCTTTACCTTTACCACTTTCAGCTTGGTAGCTCACACCGCCCATCATTTTGTTGTCTGAACGCATGTCTTTTAGCTCAAGCATCACGGCTTCACCGTTATCCGCACCGATTTGGAACGATTTCGCGCCGTGTGTGCCGTTTAGTAGCTTGTTACCACCGAAAGAAGTGGTTTCTGCGATACGGTTTAGTTCGTCGTTTAGCGCGGTCACTTCTTCTTGAATCGCCACACGCTCTGATTTCGAGTTTGAGCCGTTTGCTGATTGTAGAGACAAGTCACGCATACGTTGAAGAATGTTAGTGGTCTCGTTCATTGCACCTTCAGCGGTTTGTGCAATTGAGATACCGTCGTTCGCGTTGCGAACCGCCACATCCAGGCCACGGCTTTGTACGTTCAAACGATTCGAGATTTGCAGACCCGCAGCGTCATCTTTTGCGCTGTTGATTTTGAACCCCGAAGACAAACGCTCCATAGAAGTTTGTTGAGCTGAGTTTGCGTTGTTTAGGTAACGCTGAGCGGTCATCGCTGATACGTTAGTGTTTACATTCACTGCCATGGTGATTTCTCCAATTGATTTTCCGGTATAGCGGTTTCCGACGTCTCGGAAAACCAAGTAGTTCTCTCAAAGTTACTTTTATTAACGGCGCTCAAACTGATTTCTTTAGGGAATTTTTTGGATTTTTTTTGGAAAAAGTTCATTTGGAGAAGGAATCGTGATGAAGCAGATAAAAAAGCAAAAAAACGTCAAATTTTCGCTAAAGCTTCTTTTCGAGTTGTCGATACAGGCAGGTTTTACGTTAAATTCGAGCGAGATCGATCATTAGCCAAGTAAGGTTAATGCTAGGTTGGGCGCTTGTTTTGCTTGTGCAAGAATAGAAGTACTGACCTGCTGCAAAATCTGCTGCTTCACCATTTGCGTGGTTTCTTTCGCGTAGTCAGTGTCTTGGATACGACTGTTGGAAGCGGCTAAGTTTTCGTGGATGTTATCGAGATTATTGATCGCGTGATTAAAGCGGTTTTGATACGCGCCTAACTCAGCACGATGGCTATCAACGTACTTCATCGCAGTATCTAGGACGGCCACGGCTTGTTGCGCACCACCGACAGACGTAATGTCGATGTTATCAACCGCATCGTAACCTTTTAGCTGTAACCCCAGTTCACTCGCTAAGTCACCTGAAAACGATAAAGTGCCTGAAGTTTCTTCTCCAGCCATAAATAGCTGTAACTGACCTTCTTCATTCACCGATGCCGTGACTTTGTCAGTTTGACCATTGATATAAGTCGCAAGCTCTTCGATATCATCGCCAGCTTTGGCATTAATTTGAATGGTTTCCGTCTCACCAAAACGATTCGTAAATGACATGCTAAGATCATTCGCACCGTCTTTTACTTTCCAATCAGAGCTTGCACGTCCGTTTGCAATGTAACTAAAGCCGCCCATATCAATGCCATCACTGCGCATCGACTTTAATTCAACTTGCACAGCTTCACCTGACGCTGCACCGATTTGAAATGCCGACTTACCAAAGCTGCCATTGAGCAGTTTACGCCCACCAAAGGAGGTCGTTTCGGCAATGCGGTTTAGCTCATCGTTAAGTGCCGTCACTTCTTCTTGCAGTGCAGTGCGTTCCGCTTTGCTGTTTGAACCATTGGCTGACTGTAGCGACAAATCACGCATACGTTGCATGATATTGGTCACCTCATTCATCGCGCCTTCCGCAGTTTGCATGATGGAAATGCCGTCATTCGCGTTGCGAACCGCAACATCCAAACCACGCATTTGCGATTGCAGACGGTTGGAGATTTGCAGACCCGCAGCGTCATCCTTTGCGCTGTTAATACGCTTCCCTGAAGACAAACGCTCCATGGATTGATTCAGCATATCCGTTGCACTGGTCAAATGACGTTGTGCGACAAGTGCTGCAACATTGGTATTAACGGTGATCGCCACGAATAAAGGGTCCTAAAATTAAGGCTTTGAGTACTTATCGACCAAGTAACAGAAAAGTTTAGTGTTTTTTGAAAAGAGATTGGAATAGAAATAGAAAACAAAAGCCCTCCAATTGGAGGGCTTAAGAAATAAAGTCTGAGAACTTACTTGATGGCTAGCTCTGCGAGCATTTCTTGTGAAGGAGCGAAGAAGTACGCACCAGTTACCGCTTTTGTGAAACGAAGCATTTGGTCTGTTTTACCATCTGTCACGCCGTACATACTTTCTAGCATCACTTTAATGTTATGAAGTGTATTACAGTAAGAGATAAACAGCAGGCCATGAGGCCCTGTCACCGTCCCGTATGGCAAGCTATGACGAACAATCTTGAGACCTTTTCCTTCTTCTTTAATATCAACTCGACCAACGTGTGATGCAGCAGGAACGTCTTCTAGCTCGATAGAGTCTGGTTTGGTACGACCAATCACTTTTTCTTGCGCTTTGACATTCAAGCGATTCCAAGCGGCAAGGTTATGTTCGAAGCGTTGAGCCATGACATAACTACCTCCAGCAAATGGGCCCTCTTTTACTAGAGCCACATCAGCGCGAGCCTCCCCTTTCGGGTTTTCTGTCCCATCAATAAAGTCTGTCATATCACGAGCATCAAGGTAACGGTACCCATACGTTTCGTCCACAATGGTGACATCTTCTGCCGTCTCTTCTAGAAACTTACGCAGAACATAAAAGTGCAAGTCGTGACGAGTAGAGTGACAGTGAATCAGCACATCAACATCCGTTGCAGGCGCTACGATGTCTCCTTCGCCAAGTTGAGTAAAATCAATAAGCTCTTCTGGCGCGTCTACATTGAGGTGTTGCCAAAACGATTTTGTGAATGCGATAGAAAGGGTCAGCGCCGCGCCTGGCTGGGTAATATTTAACTCTTCCACTAACTTTGGTAGTGCTTTCAGCTTATCCAATACGTTTTCACGGTTTTGGTTCACTTTAAGTTGAGTGTACAGTGCAAATGGCCCTGCTTCTGGCACGATCGCCGTTTGAGCTTGTGACATTGAGGTTTCCTCTATACTTTGCCCCGGTGTGGGAAGTTATTGTTTTTAATTCTTCGAAGGCTGCTCTTCATTGCGCTCCAATTGTGGCACATGAAAACAGTCTTTTACCCATCTTCCATTTAGAAGATAGATCATAAACCAAGCTAATAAGGTAATGGTAAGGGCGTTTGCCCAGTTGAATACACCATGTTCCAGATACACATGATACATGGTCTGAGCCAGTTGGATACCGCACAAGATCAAAGTGATCTCTCGACCATAGCGAGTAATTCTGTTTACCCATCCTCTATCGGGGTGACGGAGCCCCATCAACCACATGAGAAGCAGGCTTGGAATGCCCATAGCCAAACCCAAATACAGCGTACTTGAGTCTGGGTAAACAATAGCGAGTAGCTTACTGCCACTATCACGACTTACGCCTGCCATCGCAAACACAACCCATGAACGCACAAGAAACATCCATCCAAACCATAAAATAATCGGCGCTTTTAAAAATCCATGGGCGTCATATTGGTCAAACGAGTAGCGCACAACATCTTCTTCTTAATGTGATAAAACGCCACTTTAACCTATCATTTCAGAGTTGCAAGCCAGCAAAGATGAGAACTAAAGTTCATTTCATCATCTTACACAGGTAAACTAAACAAAGATTTACAATGACGTTGATGAGAAACATGAAAAAAAGAACTCCAGCTACCCCAGCACCTTCTCAAGAAACTCAAGCCGAAGCGATGAGAATTGCCAAATCCACACAGAAACCGGGGCAAACCAAAGAGCAAACCAAGCTGATCGCTCAAGGTATCGAAAAAGGCATCGCTCAATATAAGAAGCAGCAAAAAGAGCGCAATCGTCAAGCCGATAAAGCGAAGAAAAAACAGCAACGTGAAAAGCAACGTCAGCATGAAGAAGTTATCGAACAAGACAACATCACCGACGATGCACCAAACCATGCATCAAGCAAACTGCCTTGGATACTGCTCGCTCTGAGCTGGATTGGCTTTGCTGCTTACATAGTATTGGGGAAATAGCTGATGAGACGCCTGTTACTTGGACTTTTTGTCGTACTTCTCTCTGGTTGCACGATGCCTTCTCACCTTACTCATGCTCAAAGCCAAGATGTTCATATTCGCATTGACGCTCAGTTCAACCCTGATCGATGCGAATACAAAGGCGAAGTCACCGGAAGCGAGGGTCATTGGTATAACTACATTTTCATGACCAATGACGCGATGATGCAAGGCGCAATGAATGATTTAAAAAACAATGCCGCGGCTATCGATGCGGACACCGTTTTTATGGTCTCCCCACAAGATTTTATCACCTCATTTAGCGTGCTGGGCTCCGCTTACCGCTGCAATGGATGACGCCTGAATATGAAAAAAGCCAGCAATTGCTGGCTTATGCACGAAATCCAAGACTGCTAGCGATATCTCTCTCCCGCTCTAGAACCCATTGGCTATCAAAAGGCCCCCAATCTGAAAGTTGATAATAGCCGTCATTATGACGTCGGCCATCTTGAACGAATATGAGTTCAATGCCGATCCCAGGTAACGCCTTGAGTACATCTTGAATTGTACGACGAGGCCACCCCGTTTTTTCGATCAACTTTGGCACATTCGGCCTTTCTAGGTTTTCCACCAACAAGGCCAAATATAGCCGCCTTGCAAAAACAGGACTCAATTCCATTGACACCTCCTAAAATTGTGCTGATTCATTATTTCGTTTTTGCTCAGCGAGATGTTGCGTTTGATCAATAACTCGACTTTTCCATTTGATTTAGACGATTTTTTATTCGATTTATAGTGCATTCATCGTAAATAAGTTACGTAACATCAGTTATCTCAATCTATCTGAAAATATTTTCCACCGCATTTTGTCAGTTTGATTGCTTCTTGATAGGATGCTATAGCTGCCAAATCACTTAAGTGCGTCTTAACCGCGCCAGTGAAAAATAGAACAAAGAAAAAGGAAACACTATGTCGATTACCATGTTTGGTATTCCCAACTGCGATACGATCAAAAAAGCCAAGAAATGGTTAGAAGCCGAGGATATTGCTTACGACTTCCATGACTACCGCAAGCAAGGCATTGATGCAGAAATGGTAAGTGAATTTTGTCGCGCTTTAGGTTGGGAACAGGTGCTCAACAAACGTGGCACAACCTACCGCCAATTAGCGCAAGAGCAGAAAGACACGCTTAACGAAGAAAACGCGATCGCTCTTTTGGTAGAAAACCCTGCGATGATTAAACGCCCAATTTTAAAAGTGAATGATCAACTTCATATCGGTTTTAAAGCTGATCAATACGCTAGCATTTTCAACTCTTAAATAAAGGAATACTCAAGGATGACAGACAGTCCAGTATTGGCACTTGCTAAAGATCTGATCAGTAGACAGTCCGTAACGCCGGAAGACGCAGGTTGTCAGGATTTGATGATCGAGCGCTTAAAAGCACTCGGGTTTGAAATTGAAGTGATGGTATTTGAAGACACCACAAACTTCTGGGCTCGACGTGGTTCAGAAGCGCCGCTATTTGCGTTTGCTGGCCACACCGATGTGGTACCTGCTGGCAAACTGGAGCACTGGGATACACATCCGTTTGAACCAACTATCATTGATGATTACTTGCATGGCCGCGGCGCAGCTGACATGAAAGGATCACTCGCCGCTATGGTTGTTGCAGTTGAACGCTTTATCGCTGAAAACCCAGACCACAAAGGCTCAATCGGCTTTCTAATTACGTCGGATGAAGAAGGACCATTTATCAATGGTACCGTTCGTGTTGTAGAAACGTTGATGGCACGTGGCGAGAATATCGACATGTGTATCGTCGGTGAACCATCCAGCACCGAAGTGGTTGGCGATGTGGTGAAAAATGGACGTCGCGGTTCTATCACGGGCGATTTAACAGTAAAAGGAACACAAGGCCACGTGGCCTACCCTCACCTAGCCAATAACCCAGTGCACGAGTCTCTACTCGCGATTCATGAACTCGCAACAACCGAGTGGGACAAAGGGAATGATTATTTCCCACCAACCAGCTTCCAGATCCCGAACGTATCGGCTGGCACTGGTGCGTCGAACGTCATTCCTGGCGAGTTCCATGTTCAGTTCAACCTACGTTTTAGTACTGAGCTTAACAATGACGCAATTGTTCAACGTGTTACCGAAACACTAGACAAGCATGAGCTGGACTACGACCTAAAATGGACATTCAACGGCGACCCATTCCTGACCGATACAGGCGCGCTGCTAGATGCAGTTGTCGCTGCTGTTGTCGAAGTGAATGATACGAAGCCAGCACTACTTACAACTGGCGGTACGTCTGATGGTCGCTTTATCGCTCGAATGGGTGGTCAAGTCGTAGAGTTAGGCCCTGTTAATGCTACGATTCATAAAGTGAACGAATGCGTGAAAGTGGACGATCTAGAAAAGTTGACTGACATGTACGAGAACACGTTGAAACACCTGTTAGCGAAGTAATCAGCGAGAACACCATGACACCAGAGCAACTCACCGGCACCACAGATTCTCATCTGGAATCCACTTTAGTGGGTCAAAAAGCGTTTCTACTCCACCCTGAAGTAGCTGACGATCTGCTAAAGATGACTGAAGCGGCAACAGAAGCAGGTTTTAAAATGGAAATCGCCAGTGGTTTTCGTGACTTCAACCGCCAAAAAGCGATCTGGAACGGGAAGTTTTCTGGTGAGTTGCCAATTCTCGACATCAACTCCCGCCCTTTAAATAAAGCAGAGTTAAATGACGAAGAAAAATTGATGGCCATTTTACGCTGGTCGGCACTGCCTGGAGGAAGTCGTCATCATTGGGGTTGTGATTTTGATGTCTATGCGCGCAATTTATTGCCTACTGACACCAAACTCAAGCTGGAGCCTTGGGAGTACCTTGAAGGCCACCAGCAAGCGTTCTACCAATGGTTAAAAGCCAACCTTGGTCGATTCGGCTTCTTCTTCCCTTATCAGCAAGATTTAGGTGGCGTTTCGATTGAGCCTTGGCACATTAGCCACCGCACTGTCGGGCAACAGTGCCTCGCGCAATTGACGCCTGATGTGCTCAGAAACCAGCTGATTCAGCAAAATCAGACCGACAACATTGCAGGGGTTGACGTCATACTGAATAATTTGGATAACGTCGTTGCCAAATTTATTCACAATATCACGCCGCCGGAGGCTCTATGATAGAAATACTCACCAGTCCTTGGGTCATTATCATTGTAGTGTTGAGCGTGGTCATTGGTAACATTGCCGCACTCAAATACACCGCAAAAATGAAGTTTGGTCAGATGGATAAAAGCCGTAAGAACGATTTAGATAAGCTGAACACGTTGGATAAACAGCGCTCCGCTGACGAGGAGAGCAACAAAGACGAGCCTCGTTAGTTAAACACCTACTTTATCCCGACACGCCGAATATAAGCATCAAAAAAGGGACCACTGGGTCCCTTTTCAATTATTGTGTAAACGTATCGCGTTAAGTTCGCTTGGTTACTGCTTCACCGTCGCAGCCAATACAGGCGCTAGTGATTTCAAAAACTCTTCTTCTACTGGCTTACCAGAGGAATCCGTAATATTGATAGACGTACGATTGCCTAAATCGCCAAGTAAGAATGTGTACTTACCAGCGTCTAACTCCACTGGTTTAACGCCGATATCGTTCCAGAATTCATCATCCGGAGACGCATATTTCGCAGTGATTGTGCCCTGAGACTGGCTACGCTCTTCAATCTTAAAGCCCATCTTAGGTAGAATATTAGGCAGACGTTGCCAAAGCATGTTGTATTGCGCACGCGCGATAATCACAGGAAGTCCGCTGCGGTCTTTACCCATTGTGATTGGGATCTGTTTAACCAACTCTTGCGCTTTACGCTGTGCTTCTTCACGCACTTCTTGGTCGTAGCGAGCGGTGACCAAGTTCGTCATGAATACATTGTAGCGCTCACGGTTGGTCGCCGTTACTTCTTTCACTTGATTGCCTTCACGCCAGTCAATAAGGCTCACCTTAAAGCCGTGTCGACCATTTGCTTCAGCGCGTACGATTTCATATCGGCTGCCAATTTCTAGCTCTTCATCTGGCGAATCCCACGTCACCCAACCCGTCTCGATGCGAGAATCTGTTTGGCTTTCAACTGGTATTTCGTTGGCAGAAACCATGTTTTGTACGGTTTGCCAAACCTTGTCTAGTTCATCTTTACGAAGTAGCCAAAGTGTCACTTCACCATCACTACTGCGGTCCAGACGTGCACCAGGAATAAGCTCTAGGACTTGTTGAGGTGGACGAATGTCGACATCTTTACCTACACCACCAGCATAGTTACCCTGAGGGATCTCATAGTTAGGGTAAAACTGAGGCTGTGCACCCTGTGGGACATTCCACTCACCCAAATTGGGGGAGTTCAAATACTCGAAGTCATCTTTTGCTTGACGACGTTGATTGGCACCACCTGAACAGGCAGTCAATACGAATACAGCTAATGAACTTAACACTAACTGGCTTGAAAGCTTCATCTATACTCCTAAAACACCGAGGGCGCTTTGGCCCCCAGTATGAACTTCAATCCTAGTAACTCAATCTTAATAGCTCAATTTTAATAAATACCGGCGTCGGTTAACGCCTGTTCGACGATCGGCTGCGATTTTTCAGAAAGTGTGGTTAAAGGAAGACGCAAACCACCTTCTTCAATTAAACCAAGCTTTTGCGCTGCCCATTTTACTGGGATAGGGCTTGCTTCAATGAAAAGGTTTTTGTGTAGAGTCATCAAGCGTTGGTTAATCGCTTCTGCTTCTTCGTACTTACCTTCACTTGCCAAATGGAACATGTCTGCCATGTCTTTAGCTGCAATATTGTTCGTTACCGAGATAACACCATTGCCGCCAAGTTTCACAAAATCGAGACCCGTCGCATCATCGCCACTTAGTAAGATAAAATCTTCGCCACAAAGTTCACGGTGAATTGCAATTCGGTCCAAATCGCCCGTTGCATCTTTTAAAGCCACGATATTATCAAGCTTTGACAAGCGTGCCACTGTTTCTGGCTGCATATCAACAGCAGTACGGCCTGGTACGTTGTATAAAATTAGAGGCACATCACTCGCTTCAGCAATTGCCTTGTAGTGCAAGAACAAACCTTCTTGAGTTGGTTTGTTGTAATACGGTGTCACACTCAGGAAGCCAGCAATACCAGAATCAGCCAGTAATTTGCTAAATGTTACTGCCTCGTGGGTTGCATTTGCACCCGTGCCAGCAATCACAGGGATGCGACCGTCGGCAAACTCAACAGTTTTATTAACGACCTTTACATGCTCTTCAATGGTCAGTGTCGCTGACTCACCTGTTGTGCCTACTGCCACAATACCGTCTGTACCCGCTTCAACGTGGTACTCTACTAGCTTTTGCAGACTGTCAAAGTCTACTTCGCCATCTGCTTTGAATGGCGTAATCAGCGCTACGATACTTCCTGAAAACATGTTTATCTCCCTCATTTAACTCTTTCTGCATGGTACTGTAATGCGATTGAAAAACACAAGAGCGTAAACTCGCTTACAAAGTACAAATGAATGAATAATTATCAGTTGTTAGAGGTCTAGCAACTTAATTGCTCTATTTGGTTTGATTAGCGGCAATATTGATAATCGTGTTGGGCTTTCGAGTGACTTTAGAATCTATCAGTGATTTGGAAAATACTGAAGTGCACAAGCCAGGAAAATATACTCTTGGGTTGCGCTCGCCAAGTCAGACCTGAGTGAATAAAAAGACCAAACAATACGCAAGCACATCATGCAAACGTTTTATTCCCCCAACTCCCTCGTTTACTGCTTGCCTCCAATCGTTCACCTCAAGAGCCAACCTGCTTTTTTGTAAACTAAAAAAAGAACTGACTCGATATTTCTCCGCAATATCTGTGCTAACATCTCTCTATTGAAGAAAGGACAAGAAGCTCATTTATGAAGCAACATCTGGTACTTACAGCAGTTGGAACGGACCGTCCAGGCATTTGTAACCAAGTAGTACACCTCGTTACTCAAGCCGGTTGTAACATAGTCGATAGCCGTATCGCTATCTTTGGAAGTGAATTTACGCTGATCATGCTCCTAACTGGGAACGCCAGTAGCGTGACTCGAGTAGAAACGCAATTGCCTCTACTTGGCCAAGAGCATGACCTGATTACGATTATGAAGCGTACGTCGGCGCACGAATTGCTCGACAACAGCTACACAATGGAAGTGTTTATTGAGTCTGAAGACCGCCCAGGTCTGACTGAAAAGTTTACTAAGTTCTTCGCGGATCAACAGATTGGTTTGGACTCACTCAGCGCGCAAACTATCAGTAAGTCGAAAATTCAACTTGATGCCGACCAATTCCACATTGCGATTACCGCATCAGTAAGTGCGGATTGTAACTTAATGCAATTACAAGAAGATTTCGATGAACTTTGTCAGTCGCTCAACGTACAAGGTTCTCTGAATTTCATTAAAAACACACTATAAAGTAAAGGAAATCACCATGAATACGCTGACAGCAGGCTCGCCAGCGCCAGCCTTCTCTTTGCTCGACCAAGACGGAAATACCGTTTCTCTTGAAGACTTTAAAGGCAAGAAAGTACTTTTCTACTTTTACCCTAAGGCGATGACTCCGGGTTGTACTACACAAGCAAAAGGTCTTCGTGACATCAAAGCTGAACTCGATGCACACAACGTGGTGGTACTTGGCGTAAGCATCGACCCTGTAAAACGCCTAGGCAAATTCATCGAGCGTGATGATTTAAACTTCACCCTGCTTTCTGACGAAGATCATGCCGTTGCAGACCAATTTGGCGTTTGGGGCGAAAAGAAATTCATGGGTAAAGTATACGATGGTCTTCACCGCATTAGCTTCCTGATCAATGAAGAAGGCGTGATCGAACACGTGTTCAACAAGTTCAAAACCAAAGATCACCACGAAGTCGTATTAAATTACCTCAACGAAAACGCATAAGCGCGATCCGTTCTTCAAATAACAAAAAGCCCAGCAAACTGCTGGGCTTTCTTTTGAGCATTGTACTTTGGTAACGCCTACTCTTGTTCGACTGGTTCGTTTTCTTCCGTACTTGGTAAAGCATGCCATACGGCTTTAACTAGTGTCGCCAACGGAATGGCGAAGAATACGCCCCAAAAACCCCACAAGCCACCGAAGACTAACACTGCCACAATGATGGCAACGGGGTGTAGATTTACCGCCTCAGAAAACAGAACAGGAACCAACACATTACCATCCAGCGCTTGGATAATACCGTAAGCAAGCAGCAACCAATAAAACGGAGGCGCAAGACCCCATTGGAACAGACCAACGATGGCGACAGGCACAGTTACAGCTGCCGCGCCGATATAAGGAATTAACACCGATAGACCGACAGCTACGGCAAGCAGCGCCGAATAGCGAAGATCTAAAATGGCAAAAGTCACGTAGCTCACGCCACCCACGATTAAAATCTCGAGCACTTTACCGCGAATGTAATTAGAGATCTGCTCGTTCATTTCATGCCAAACTTTATTCGCGAGTTTACGGTTTTTCGGCAAAACACCACTCGCGATTCTTAGCATCTCTTCTTTGTCTTTAAGCAAAAAGAAGATAAGTAGTGGCACTAAAATCAGGTATACCGCTAGCGTCGCAATACTGACTAATGACGCAAGTGAGCCTTTTACTACACTCTCACCAAGTCCCAACGCTTGGTTTTTGGCATTTGTCACCACGGTTTCTACAATTTCTAAGTTTGCTAACTCAGGATGACGCTCTGGTAGCGTGACAATAAACTTTTGTAACCCGTTGTACATGTTTGGAATATCGTTAATTAGATTACCGACCTGAGTCCAAATCGTCGGAACCAAACCAAACAAAGCGATCAACATCAATCCAACGAACATTAAGATCACGATGATGACCGACAAAGTGCGCGGCACGCCCATGCGACACATTTTTACGACTGGCCATTCAAGTAAATAAGCCAAAACGATCGCGACAAGCAATGGCGCAATCAAATGCCCAAAGAAGTAAATGGTGATAAAACCAAACAGCAAGATCGCGACGAGACTTACTGCATGAGGGTCTGAGAAACGTCGTTTATACCAACGACTAACCATTTCAAACATCTTATGCGGATTCCTTATTGAATACAGTCAATGTGTAGTGCTCTGATGTAGATTGGCAATCAACTGAGTACCCTTGGGCACTGAGATAGTTCACAATGTCTCGTTTAGAGCTGTTATCCACCACTTGAATAACAAGTTGATGATACTGCTGCGTTTCTCCTTGAAAGACTTCAGCAGCGTGACGCTTTGCAAGTAACAGTGCCATAGGGCAACGTTGTTCACGCAAATCAAGTAACATGGATTCCATTGTATTGCTCTGCACTTATGATAGGGTTGTATTGTAACGGCTTTTTGAGCTGGTGCTAGCACTTCTGACATGATTTAACCACATGCTGAAATGACTCGGATATAAAATAATTTACGAAACCAATTCATTTATTTCCGGTCTTATTGCTAGCTTATATCCTCGCGGATAACCAAAACGCATGTGGCGCTGTTGAGAGGTTCTCAGCCTCTAACCACATGCTTATGTATTTTGGAGAACCTTTTAAACGTATGTTAAAACGCACTCGCTCGCTAGTTTGCTTATGTCTTGCAGCTGCAATCAGTTCGCCGACAACTTATGCCAATAGCATTGACTTGCCAGACATTGGCACGGCTGCTGGTGGCACGCTCTCAATAGACCAAGAGTTGATTTACGGCGACGCCTATATGCGTATGCTCAGAGCCAGTAAACCTATCGTTAATGATCCTGTTATCAATGAGTATATTGACGCTCTCGGGCACAGATTAGTAGCCAATGCGAACGATGTAAAAACGCCGTTTCACTTCTTTATGATTCGCGACCGCAATATTAACGCGTTCGCGTTTTTTGGTGGTTACGTAGCGTTGCACTCTGGGTTGTTTCTTCATGCGCGTTCAGAAAGTGAGTTGGCCTCTGTTGTTGCTCACGAGATTGCGCACGTCACACAACGCCACCTTGCGCGCAGCATGGAAGAGCAAGCACGTCGCTCTCCGGCCACATTAGCTGCACTCGCTGGCGCATTGCTGCTTTCGATTGCCTCACCAGAAGCGGGGATGGCTGCAATTACGGCGGCAACCGCAGGTAACATGCAAAGCCAAATCAACTACACTCGCGCAAATGAGAAAGAAGCGGACCGCTTTGGTATTTCGACACTGGCAAAAGCTGGTTTTGATGTTCAAGCAATGCCACGTTTTTTTGGCCGTCTTGCAGATGAATATCGTTATGCGAGTAAACCGCCGCCAATGCTACTGACTCACCCACTACCTGAAGATCGAATTACCGATAGCCGTGCACGAGCAAGGACCTATCCACCAATGCGTGTTGTGCCTTCAATAGACTATCACCTAGCGCGTGCGCGCATTGTGGCTCGTTACGCTGGCATTGATGGACAAGCTGCTTTGGGCTGGTTTGAACGAACTCAAAAGAAAGCCTCTGCGGACATCACACCTGCTTTTGACTATGGGCGAGCACTCGTACATTTAGACAGCAAACGCTTGTCTCAAGCGGAACCTATTTTGAAAAAGTTGCTGGAGCAGGACCCAAGTAACCCGTTCTACCTGGATGCTATGACGGATTTATATATCGAGAAGAAGCAGCCAGAAAAAGCAACCGAGATGCTCCGTAAAGCGTTATCTCGGAACCCTCAAAATAAAGTATTGACCATTAACTATGCCAATGCACTACTTGAGGACAATAAAAACGATCAAGCCACGCGAGTTCTTCAAAGATACACTCATGATTATCCTGAAGATACAAATGGCTGGCACCTAATATCGAAGAGCTACCACGCGCTAGGACGTAGTGATGAAGAGTTGGCTGCGCGAGCGGAAATTTTGGCGTTGCGAGCAAACTGGAATAAAGCGATTCAATATTATAGTGAAGCAAGTAAAATGGCCAAGTTGGGCAGCTTAGAGCAAGCTCGATACGATGCCCGTATTGACCAACTCATGATCCAAAGAGATCGATTCATGGCATTACAATAACGAAATGGAGAAAACCATGTCAGTCGTGATTTATCACAACCCTCGTTGCTCAAAGAGCCGTCAAACACTTGAACTGCTTGAGCAAAATGGTGTTACACCGGAAGTCGTCAAATACCTAGACACACCACTTAACGTAGATGAGCTAAAAGCGCTGTACGCACAACTTGGCTTTTCATCTGTACGTGAAATGATGCGCACCAAAGAAAGCGAATACAAAGAACTTGGCCTAGGCGAAGACTCTGTTAGCGATGAGCAATTGTTCGAAGCAATGGCGAAAAATCCAAAATTATTTGAGCGTCCGGTGGTAGTTGCCAACGGCAAAGCGAAAATTGGTCGACCACCAGAGCAAGTGTTGGATATTCTATAAATGGATTGCCAGATCCTTATTTTGTATTTCAGCCGTCACGGCTCGACAAAACAACTGGCAAGACAGATAGCAAGAGGAGTCGAATCGACTCCTCAATGCCAAGCAATTTTGCGTACAGTTGAAGAATTGTCACCTCACTCACACTCCCCTTCTGATCCAATTGTTACTCTAGAGGAACTGAAAACGTGCGACGGTCTAGCGTTTGGCAGTCCCGTCTGGTTTGGCAACATGGCAGCGCCTTTAAAGCACTTCTGGGATCAGACTACATCTTTATGGGTCAGTGGTGACTTAATCGATAAGCCAGCTTGTGTCTTTACCTCTTCCTCTTCGATGCATGGTGGTCAAGAAACAACGTTACAAAGCATGATGACCCCTTTATTGCATCACGGGATGATGGTTTTGGGCATTCCTTATGCCGAACCAGAGCTACACACTACGCAGTCCGGAGGCACTCCGTATGGCGCCAGCAGTGTAGGCCATGAGGCAACCCTCAGCAGTGAAGAGATTCGTCTGGCACAACAATTAGGCAAAAGGCTGGCAACTGCAGCGTTAAAACTAAAAGTCTGTTAGTAAAATCAAGGATAGTTAATCGATGTCTGACTCTTTAGACCAAACACCACTCGGTACACAGGCTAAAACCTATCGTTACCTAGCTTTATTTGGCAACTTAGCCTTATTAGCCTGGGTCGCAATTTGGCAGCTTGCGTTGTCCCCTCACCCTCACCTTAGCAGCACAACACTTGCTATTGCTTGGTGTATTCCGCTATTACTTCCGTTGCCTGGTATTTTGGCTGGTAAGCCTTACACTCATGCTTGGGCTAACTTTGTTCTTATGCTGTATTTCTTGCATGCGCTGACCATCCTTTATGTGGATGGTGGAGAACGTTGGCTTGCGGCAGTAGAGTTGCTCCTGACTTCACTCGGTTTCGCTGGCAATATTTTGTTTGCTAGAGCGAGAGGCAAAGAGCTAGGTCTTAAGTTGAAGCGCCTCTCTCAAGTAGAAAAAGAAGAAAAAGCGAAATTCAATAAATAACGCCAATCTCAGTCAATCACTGAGCATTGGTTCGAATACGAATTTAGAAAACCAAAAGAGTCGCTATTGCGACTCTTTTTTACGCTTACCACATTGGTGTTTGATCCTTGCGCTTGACGCCTAGAACGCTATCAACGCAATTACGATGCCGAGCGCCACTCGTAGATCAAGTCATACTGTTCTCGGGCAGGCTCCACAATCATCGGCTGAGTTGGGTGCGTTTCGTCCTTTGCTTCCGCCGCGATATCCGTAGGCACTTCAGACTGCTCTTTTTCTACCATAGCTGTATCTTTAGCTTCATTCATCGGAGCAATTGGCTCTGCTTCTTGAGTTAAAGCTGGGGCATCAACTTCACCCAAAGGATCTTCAAAAACCATTAATTGAGAAATAGAAGAAGCTTCCTTCTCAAAAGCTTGTTGAGATGCCAAAAGATGGATGTTGAGCGTCAGCTCATCACCTTGGACACGCTTAATTTCCGTACCCGCAACCGAATTAAGTTGTTTTAACGCATTCTCTAAACGGAAGAAGTCCGTGGCAGACGTTACATTAAGGACTTTCACCGCCAACGCTTTTGAAGATTTTCCAGATACTACCACTGCGCTCTTACTCGCGTAGTAGTCAGCGATGCCATCAACCATCTCAGCAATGGCATTGGCGCCTGATGCGGAACCGTTACGCGGAGAGCGCTGTGCTTCAACAATTCTCATTGGTGATTGATCGTATAACGTCCAGCGAATTTGTTCACCTTGAGCGCGCACAACTAAAACAGCATCCGCTGGGTATCGCTGGCTGGCTTGGCCAATAGGCTCAATAAAGCCGCCCCAAAGATCAGAAACATTCACACCAGTTACATCATCAAAATCACCAACCGGGATCGTGATCGGCAAGCCTCTCGATTTCGCAGCACTGCGAAGTGCTACAACGTTTGAAGAGTCGGAATGCTCCCAAGCAATATTACGATCGTAGCCCTGCTCTTCCACCATCCAAACCAAAATATTGGCGCGATTTGGCGACCAAGATGGCAATTGTGCTTGTGTTAAAAGCGAGCTGATTTGGTCGCTGTTAAACAACATTTTTAAGCTCGCTTTTCCATCAACCTGCCCATAACTCAGTTGGGAAATGTAACGCGCACTTGAACCAAGTGCCTTTTTAATCACTGGATTGCTTAAAGAGGATTGAGAACCGGTCGCTCGAACAATCACATCCTGCATACCTTGTTGACGAGCCAGAGACTCACCGTCGTTCTGCTCACTGTCGATAACCACTTCGGCACGATAGATATCCACCTGAGTTAATGCATATACTGGTAGGGACAACCAACCTATCAGTAAGAGAGCTAAATAGCGCATAGTTTTTATAATCCTCTGAACAAGAACCCGAATAATAAGCAACTATCAAACCTTGAGCAAGGTAAGTACTGAGTAAATTGTCTGTATTATGACCAGCTTTGTTAACTCGGGTCTCAACGAGCACTCTAGTGTTTTTTTTCATAATAAACTCATTGCTTATCCAGCTATCTCAACAAGTTAGACAGTTCATTTTTCATCGTCACGCAAGACTCGTAAAAGAGGCCAATTTGCAAGCAACTAACTCTCAAAAACGCTATTTATGGGAAAGATTCAATCGAAAGTTTGATCCATGCAACGTTGCAAACGATTGCAGGATGATAGTATTCGCCGGATTTGTCTGCGTATCTTGAAAATAGGGAATTATTATGAAAAACGCGTTACAAGGCGCTCAAATGCTCTTTGTCGCTTTTGGTGCTTTGGTGCTTGTGCCGCTTCTAACTGGCCTTGATCCAAATGTCGCCCTCTTTGGTGCCGGTGTCGGTACTCTCCTCTTCCAATTAATGACTAAACGTTCTGTTCCCATCTTCCTTGCCTCTTCTTTTGCGTTTATTGCTCCTATTATGTTCGGTATCCAAACTTGGGGTATCGGCGCAACGATGGGCGGCTTAATGGCAGCGGGCCTGGTTTATGTGGCTCTAGGGGCGATGATCAAAGTGCGTGGTGTTGGATTTATCCATAAAATTCTCCCGCCTGTTGTCGTTGGCCCTGTGATCATGGTGATTGGTCTTGGCCTTGCTCCAACAGCAGTGAACATGGCGGTAGGTAAAACCGGTGATGGTGCTGCACAGCTTGTTAATGGTGATGCTGCGATCATCATCTCGGCGGTCTCACTGCTCACAACCATTGTACTAAGCGTGTTTGCAAAAGGCTTCTTGAAGCTCGTTCCTATTGTTGGTGGTATTCTTGCTGGTTACTCTGTTTCTCTATTCTATGGGGTGGTTGATTTCACTCCAGTAACACAAGCGGCTTGGCTAGCTATGCCAAACTTCACCGCGCCAGAGTTCAACATAAACGCAATCTTGTTCATGATTCCTGTCGCTATCGCACCTGCGGTAGAGCACGTAGGTGACATGCTTGCTATCTCAAACGTTACAGGTAAAAACTACCTGAAAAAACCTGGCCTTCATCGCACAATCGCAGGTGACGGGGTGGCAACTATCGCAGCCTCGATGGTGGGTGCTCCACCAAACACCACTTACAGTGAAGTTACAGGAGCGGTAATGCTAACCAAAGCATTTAACCCTGTGATCATGACTTGGGCTGCGATCACTGCAATCGTACTTGCATTGGTAGGTAAGCTAGGCGCGATTCTTCAAACGATTCCAGTTCCTGTCATGGGTGGCATCATGATTCTGCTGTTCGGCTCTATCGCCACGGTAGGACTTAATACACTGATCAAGAATAACGTTGATTTACATAAGTCTCGTAACCTAGTGATCGTTGCCGTAACACTTGTATTTGGTATTGGCGGTATGGCTTTCGGTATTGGCGAGTTCAGCCTACAAGGTGTGAGCCTATGCGGTATCGTGGCAATTATTCTTAACCTTGTGCTACCAAACGATTTAGGTGAAAACCACGTTGTAGATAACGCACAAATGGAAGAAGAGAACGCGAAATAGTGCGTCTGCGCTGCTTTACTGAGTGGCGCATTTTATTCTTCTCGTATTATAGATATAAAAAAGGCTTGGTTTTCACCAAGCCTTTGTTTTTTCTGTTCAGTCGTAGTAATACATTAAAGAATTACTTAGTACCGAAGATCTTATCACCTGCATCACCTAGACCCGGTACGATGTAGCCTTTGTCATTTAGCTTCTCATCGATGGCCGCAGTGTATAGCTCCACATCTGGGTGTGCTTTTTCTAGCGCTTCAATACCTTCTGGTGCAGCAACAAGTACCAACACTTTGATTTGGTTACAACCTTTCTCTTTTAGAAGATCAATCGTAGCAATCATAGAACCACCCGTTGCAAGCATTGGGTCAACAACAAGCGCAATACGCTCATCGATGTTAGAAGCAAGCTTGTTGAAGTAAGGAACTGGCTCAAGTGTTTCTTCATCACGGTAAATACCAACAACACTGATACGTGCGCTTGGCATGTGCTCAAGAACACCGTCCATCATACCTAGACCTGCACGTAGGATTGGTACTACGGTTACTTTTTTACCTTTAATTTGGTCTACTTCTACCGGACCGTTCCAACCATCAATGGTCACTTTTTCTGTTTCAAAGTCTGACGTTGCTTCGTAAGTAAGTAGGCTACCGACCTCAGTCGCTAACTCACGAAAACGTTTTGTGCTGATGTCACCTTCTCTCATTAGACCAATTTTATGTTTTACTAGAGGGTGCTTTACTTCAACAACTTTCATGTCCATCTCCGGCTATAGTTGGCAATATTTAAACAAACCTTCAGATTATACATGATTTTTACAGGGATATCAGGATAAATCACTAAAGAAAAAAACAGACGCAAACGTTTGCTATCTATGTTTAAGCACTGTTAGAATAGCGCCGTTTTCATATCCAACTTAATACCGAGGACTTCCCTGTGAGTGGTAACAACTCTTCTCTTAGCTATAAAGACGCTGGTGTAGATATTGATGCAGGCAACGCGCTTGTGGATCGTATTAAGGGTGCGGTAAAACGTACTCGTCGCCCTGAAGTTATGGGTGGTATCGGTGGTTTTGGCGCGCTATGCGAATTGCCAACCAAATACAAACAACCTGTACTGGTTTCTGGTACTGATGGCGTAGGTACTAAGCTTCGCCTAGCACTGGATATGAACAAGCACGACACTATCGGCATCGACCTTGTTGCGATGTGTGTAAATGATCTTATCGTGCAAGGCGCAGAGCCACTGTTCTTCCTAGATTATTACGCAACAGGCAAACTAGACGTTGATACCGCAGCGGATGTTGTTTCAGGTATCGCGGAAGGCTGTGTTCAAGCAGGTTGTGCCCTAATTGGTGGCGAAACTGCGGAGATGCCTGGCATGTATGAAGGCGAAGACTACGACGTAGCTGGTTTCTGTGTTGGCGTCGTCGAAAAAGAAGACGTGATCGACGGCACGAAAGTCGCTGCTGGTGATGCACTTATCGCTGTTGGCTCAAGCGGCCCACACTCAAACGGTTACTCCCTTATCCGTAAAATCCTAGAAGTATCTGGCGCAGATAAGAACGAAGAACTAGCAGGTCGCACTATCGGTGAGCACCTACTAGAACCAACTAAGATTTACATCAAATCAGCACTTAAGATGATTGAGAAACACGACATCCATGCGATTTCTCATATCACTGGTGGTGGTTTCTGGGAAAACATCCCACGTGTTCTGCCTGAAGGCACAAAAGCAGTTATCGATGGTAACAGCTGGGAGTGGCCAGTGATCTTCAAGTGGCTACAAGAGAAAGGCAACGTCGACACACACGAAATGTACCGTACATTCAACTGTGGTGTGGGTCTAATCGTTGCACTACCTAAAGACCAAGCGGAAGCCGCGGTTGCTCTTCTTCAAGAAGAAGGTGAAAGCGCATGGGTGATTGGTCAAATCGCACAAGCTGAAGCGAACGAAGAGCAAGTTGAAATCCAATAATTTGCAAATCGAGCTCAAAAGATAAGAAGAATGAGGACACTAGGTGACTAGGTCCTCATTTTGCTATCTAGAACACTAAAAACCATTCTATTAATAGGTAGTTTAGAAGCTACATAACTCCAACCTACCATACCAAGGCGCTCTCGACATCATGAAAAACCATACCCTAAAAAACATTGTGGTCCTCATCTCGGGTAACGGAAGTAACCTGCAAGCTATCTTGGAAGCTTGCGAAGACAGCATGCCAAACGCACGAGTGGCAGCCGTGTTCTCTAACAAAGCAGATGCTTTTGGTTTAGAACGTGCAAAAAAGTTTGATGTAGACGGTCACTTTGTCGACCCTAAAGCATTCGACTCGCGTGAAAGCTTTGATGCAGAGCTAATGAGTCAAATCGATGAATACCAACCAGACGTGATTATTCTGGCGGGCTACATGCGTATTCTGAGCAGCGAGTTTGTTTCTCATTACATGGGTAAGATGATCAATATCCACCCTTCTCTTCTACCAAAATATCCTGGGCTACACACACACCAGAGAGCAATTGATGCTGGCGACAAAGAACATGGTACGAGTGTGCACTTTGTAACGGAAGAGCTTGATGGTGGCCCTGTCATACTGCAAGCAAAAGTTCCGGTGTTCGAAGACGATGATGCTAGTGTACTTGCAGCACGTGTTCAGGCTCAGGAGCACCGAATCTACCCTATGGTGGCCAAGTGGCTGGTAGACGAGCGGTTGCTCATGAAGGATGGTAAAGCCTATTTAGATGGCGCAAAACTTGGCGCACACGGCTACGCCTCCGATGAGTAGTCCTGAATACCAAATTCCAAACACAAAAGAGCAGCCTGAAAGCTGCCTTTTGTTGTTTTGAAACTTATAAACTTGATTCAAGAAAGCCGCAGTGCGACTAGAAACCCAACATTCTAAAAAATCCCATAACCACTTGAGTAACACAACGCTCGGAAAGTAGATTCTGAATCTGGTTCGTTCCTCACCGTTCAGAATAACGTGGTGTTTCATGAGAAATTTCTATCAGTTACGTCTTTCCAGCAAGCCTCAGCGAGACTTGGAGGCTAGAAAGTATGAGAGTTCACCAGTATCTGCCCTCGGTTTAAACGCATAAAAATAAAGCTCGCGATTAAGCGAGCTTTACGAGTTGTTCCGAATTAACCGCTATTCTAACGGCTCAGTTGGCGCCTGATTGCCCGGTTTCGCCGCTGCAAACGGCACATTCACCAGTTCAGAGGCATTGTTTTTCACAAGTTCACCTAGGTGAAACAAGCCGTATTCGCCAGGCTTCATCCGCTGCCAAGCTTCGTTGCCCGTTAAAGGTTGAGTCGCGATCACAGACACAATGTCGTGTGGCGTTGTTTCTTCTTGGAAGTTAATTTCCACATCTTCATCAAGCAAAGCGGCTTTACCAAACGGTGCGCGTCTCGTGATCCAATACAAGTGATTGGTGCAATACGTCATTACATACTCACCATCACTCAGAAGCATGTTAAATACACCCTTCTCTCTTAGCTCATCACAACATTTAGCAACATATAAGAATACCGATTCCATGTCCTTTGGCGGCTCAGGATATCGATCTTCCATTTGCTTCAGTAACCAACAAAAGGCCAGTTCGCTATCTGTCTCGCCGACAGGTCGGTGTCGACCCGTATGTAAGTCTTGATAGCCTGAGAGCTGACCGTTGTGCGCAAACGTCCAATACCTACCCCATAACTCACGTGTAAAGGGATGAGTATTTTCTAAATTAACACCACCACGATTCGCCTGTCGGATATGACTAACGACAGCACGACTCTTGATAGGATAATTTTGCACTAACTCTGCAATTTGCGACTCACAACTTGGCTTGGGATCTTTGAAAGTTCGAAAACCTTTCCCTTCGTAGAAGGTAATTCCCCATCCGTCACGGTGTGGGCCAGTTCGACCTCCACGCTGCATGAGCCCGGTAAAACTGAAACAAATATCCGTCGGAACATTAGCGCTCATACCGAGCAATTCACACATGATTTAAAAAACTCCCTAACAACACAGCTCGAAAAGGTGGCTGTGAAACGACTATTCCATCTCTTTTTCAATCAACTGAATGATGATATGAATAATCTTAATATGAATTTCCTGAATACGGTCCGCATAACCAAAGTGTGGCACGCGGATTTCAATATCGGCAAGCCCTGCCATTTTGCCGCCATCTTTGCCTGTTAGCGCAATCGTCTTCATGCCTTTCGCTTGCGCCGCTTCAATCGCTTTCAGGATGTTACCTGAGTTACCTGAAGTCGACAGACCAAACAGTACGTCACCTTTTCGACCAACGGCTTCTACATAACGGGAAAACACGAAGTCATAACCAAAGTCATTACTCACGCAAGAAAGGTGGCTTGGATCTGAAATAGCAATACCAGCATAGCCAGGACGGTTTTCTCGGTAACGGCCTGTTAACTCTTCGGCAAAGTGCATCGAATCACAGTGAGAACCACCGTTACCACATGACAGTACTTTACCATCTTGCTTGAATGAGTCAGCAATCATTTTCGCCGCTGCTTCGATTTGCGCAATGTTATGGTCATCGCTTAAAAATTTGTTGAGCACTTCAGCAGCTTCGTTTAATTCACTTCTAATCAGATCATGGTACATAAGACGTTCTCTTTATTATTTCGGCTTCAGTCAGTCCTAGATTCACTGAGCAAATTGTTCTGATACCAATTTGGTATCGGACATTTCATAAACCTGAACTCGGGTTTGATTACTCTGAGTTTACCCACAAACGAGAATTAGTGTCGATAGTGAACCAACAGATTTAGATTGGTGATGGTAATAAACTTGTCAACTTGCTCATGAAACCATCACTCAAATCGCAACTTTAGAACTTTAACTCTACTTAGATCACTTTTTATCCAATCTTATGTTTTACATTTCCTTAATATTTTGATTACACTTAAACCAACTGGTTAGACCTCTTACCTAACATACAGACGTACAACACTTATAAAGTCTGAAAAGGAAAATACATATGGACATCTTGCTCTCAATCATCACGATGACGGTCGTGCTAGGCATTACGCTCTACCACCGCATGTCTCTCGTGAAATCTATTAGTTTACTCACAGCAGCTATGTTAGCTCTCACAGTAATAGGCGCGGTTGACGTTACTGGTTGGGCTATTTACGTTCTTGCTGCCGCTGTATTCGCGGTTCCTGGCGTACGTCAGTCTTTGATAAGCCGCAAAGCATTAGCGCTTTTCAAGAAAGTGCTGCCAGCTATGTCTCAAACCGAAAAAGAAGCGTTAGACGCAGGTACCGTCTGGTGGGAAGCCGAGCTATTTAAAGGCAAACCAGAGTGGCAAAAGCTTCACGCAATTCAAGCACCTAAATTAAGTGCAGAAGAACAAGCCTTTTTAGACGGTCCAGTGAATGAAGTGTGTGCCATGGTGAGCGATTTCCAAGTGACTCACGAACTCGCAGACTTACCGCCAGAAGTATGGCAATACCTGAAAGATCACAAATTCTTCGCCATGATCATTAAGAAAAAGTACGGTGGTCTTGAGTTCTCAGCATACGCTCAATCACTAGTACTACAAAAACTAACGGGTGTTTCTGGCGTTCTATCGTCTACCGTTGGTGTTCCTAACTCTTTGGGCCCTGGTGAGCTACTGCAACACTACGGTACTGAAGATCAGAAAAATCATTACTTACCGCGCCTAGCTGAAGGTAAGGAAATCCCTTGTTTCGCCTTAACGAGTCCAGAAGCAGGCTCTGACGCTGGCTCTATTCCAGATTACGGTGTGGTTTGTAAAGGCGAATGGGAAGGAAAAGAAGTACTGGGTATGCGCCTGACTTGGAACAAGCGCTACATCACTCTAGCGCCAGTCGCAACGGTACTAGGCTTAGCATTTAAACTTCGCGATCCTGAAGGTTTGCTAGGCGACAAAGAAGATCTTGGCATCACTTGTGCGCTTATCCCAACTGATGTCAAAGGTGTTGAGATTGGTAACCGACACTTCCCGCTCAATGTGCCATTCCAAAATGGTCCAACGCGCGGTAAAGACATCTTTGTTCCTATCGATTTCATTATCGGTGGTGAAAAAATGGCGGGCCAAGGTTGGCGTATGCTGGTTGAGTGTCTATCGGTTGGTCGTGGTATCACGCTACCTTCAAACTCAACAGGTGGCATCAAAACTGCGGCAATGGCAACGGGCGCTTACTCACGCATTCGTCGCCAGTTCAAACAACCTATCGGTCACATGGAAGGCGTAGAAGAGCCATTGGCACGTCTTGGTGGTAATGCTTACGTGATGGATGCAGCAAGCAACTTAACCGTGGCAGGTATCGACTTAGGTGAAAAGCCATCAGTAATCTCAGCTATCGTGAAGTACCACTGTACTCATCGCGGTCAGCAAAGCATCATCGACGCAATGGACATCGTAGGCGGTAAAGGTATCTGTATGGGACCTTCTAACTTCCTAGCGCGTGGTTACCAAGGTGCGCCAATCGCGGTAACGGTTGAGGGTGCAAACATTTTAACACGCTCAATGATCATCTTTGGTCAAGGTGCGATTCGTTGTCACCCTTACGTTCTTGAAGAAATGAACGCAGCATATTCTGACGCTGGCGATGCAGTTGAGAAGTTCGATAAAGCGCTTGCGGGTCACGTGAGCTTTACCATGAGTAACCTCGTACGCAGTATCTGGTTTGGTTTGAGCGACGGTTTAGGTTCTTCATCACCAACCAAAGATGCAACCAAGCGTTACTACCAACAATTGAACCGTTACAGTGCAAACCTTGCTCTGCTATCGGATATCTCAATGGCAGTGCTAGGTGGCTCTTTGAAGCGTAAAGAGCGTCTATCAGCGCGTCTTGGTGACATTCTAAGCCAGCTATATTTAAGCTCTGCGGCGTTGAAACGTTTTGAGCAAGATGGCCGCCCAGTCGAAGATTTACCATTAGTACACTGGGGTCTACAAGACAGTTTGAAACAAGCGGAAGTGGCGGTAGACGAATTCTTAGCAAACTTCCCGAACAAAGTGATTGGTCGTGCACTGCGCGTGTTAATCATGCCATTCGGTCGTGTACGCAAAGCGCCAAGCGATAAACTAGACAGCAAAGTGGCGCGCATTCTACAAACGCCTAGTGCAACGCGCTCACGCATTGGTCGCGGTCAGTACCTTGAACCAACCGAGCACAACGCAGCAGGTAAGATTGAGCTTGCCCTGTCAGTCATTCTTCAAGCTGAGCCAGTGTTCGACAAAGTATGTAAAGCGCAAGGCAAACGTCGTCCATTCCTACGTTTGGATGTGATTGCTCAGGAAGGGCTAGAGCAAGGCTTGATCACGCAAGAAGAAGCCGACCTACTAAGAGAAGCTGAACAGCATCGTCTGGATACAATCAACGTTGACGACTTTGAGCCGGAATTGCTCGCAGCAAAGCCGCTATACCCTCAGATGGATAGCGTTGCCTAACTCTCTAATCTGAAACCATAAAACGGGAGTGACAACTCCCGTTTTTTATTGCTACCAGAATAGCCTTCATAACACCTCACACCACGAAGAACCTCTGCGCAAGCGCAATAAAATCCACGCACTCCGACCCTTCCCCCCGATTTCCAGTGATAACTAACTCACAGACGTTCCAAGCAAGCGGTGTATACTTTTAAGTAACTCACTCACATATATGGTAAATCCGTTGGCTAAAATATTATTCGCACAGTGGTTCCCTGGGCTTGTTCAGCTTAAGCATTATCAAAAAGAATGGTTTGTTAACGACTTTAGAGCCGCCTTTTCTGTTGTCGCGGTTGCCCTGCCAGTTGCCATAGCTTATGCACAGCTAACCGGTGTATCTGCAATTGTCGGTCTGTACTCGTGTGTACTGCCAATGTTGGTATACGCCATGATGGGCACATCTCGACAACTCATTGTCGGACCTGATGCAGCAACCTGTGCAGTGATTGCCGCCGTTGTTACGCCGCTTGCCGCGGGTGATCCTACAAAACATTGGCAGTTAGTCATGACCATGACAGCGATGACTGGTATTTGGTGTGTACTGGCCAGTCGTTTCAAGTTAGGGGTGTTTGCAGACTTCCTTTCTCGCCCGATTCTTTTGGGTCTACTCAACGGTGTCGCTCTCACAATTATCGTTGGTCAGTTTGCCAAAGTGGTCGGTTTGAAATACGAACAACGTTATTTGCTGGAACGCTTATGGGAGGCTCCACAACGATTAACCGAGCTTCATTGGCCTACCGTAACTCTGAGTATCGTGACGGTTGTTGTTTATTTACTCACCAAACGCTACCGACCAACTTGGCCTGCTGCCATGCTGGCGATACTCGTGACTACCGCGTCAGTTTGGTTTTTCCATTTACAAGAGATGGGCGTATCCGTAGTTGGGCTCACTCAAGGTGGTTTCCCTCAGTTTCAAACGCCGGAGTTTGAGCTAGGTGAAGTTCGTGAGCTAGTGGTCCCGGCGCTCAACCTTGCGATTGTCAGCTTTGTTAGCATGATGCTCACCGCGCGCAGTTTCGCCGCTAAAAACGGTTATGATATTGATGCAAATAAAGAGTTTCAGGCGTTGGGCTTTGCCAACATTGCCTCAGCGTTTTCGCAAGGTTTCGCGATAAGCGGAGCTGACTCACGCACAGCGGTAAATGATGCAAATGGCGGTAAATCTCAATTAGTTTCGATTGTTGCCGCAATCACCATTGCCATTATTGCGGTATTTATTTATGAGCCTTTACAGTTTATTCCCATCGCATCACTTGGTGTCGTGTTGATCATCGCATCCTTGTCTCTGCTCGATCTCAAAGCCATTTGGAAATTAAAATCTCGTGACAAAGATGCGTTCTATCTAGCAATCATCACTTTTATTTCTGTTTTGATCGTAGGCGTAATACCGGGGATCACTTTAGCGGTACTGCTAGGGCTATTTCAATTTTTACGTATTGTCATGCGACCGAGTGATCAGCTACTTGGCTTGGATGAAAAAGGCACCATTCGAACCATCGACGACTCAGGAAAAGCTTCGCCTATTCCTGGAATGGTGATTTACCGCTTTAACTCGCCGCTGACTTACTTCAACGCACCTTACTTTAAACGCCGAGTGTTAGAGCAAGTAGAACATCACAAAGACGCAAGTTGCGTTGTCATCGACGCCGTATCGAGCTTTACTCACTTAGATCTCAGTGTGATGGCAACACTGGCAGATATTCACAATACTTTAAAAAAGAGAGGCGTACGCTTAATCCTCGCAGGAAGGAAACGACGCTTACGTCAATGGTGTGAGCTTACTGGTATCAGCACCAGTGAAGGAGGCATCTTACTGCGAGCCGATATGTACCTTGCCATTAAACTTAGTGGCTGTTACATCAGTGCTGTGGGTGAGGGACAAATTCCTACTGTTCAAAAAGAGCCTGATTTAGAGCAGCCACCCAAACCAATTCCAGAAGTGGCTTAAATGGAAATTTAATATAGAAAAAAGGAGATTAAACTCCTGTTTTCAAGTACTTATCTTCACAGCTGAATACGTATTACGCCTTCGGCTTAAACTTTTTTGTCATCCCTTGGCTTTTAGGAGCCACCAGCCTATAACCAAGCTTTTCGTAAAAGACCGGTTCATCAGCAATCATAGAAACGTAAGAGCCTTCAAGTGCAACAGAAGAAAGATAACCGTCGATGTATTCCATGACTTTTCTACCTAAACCGTTACCTTGATAATCAGAATCAACGGCAACGTCGACAATTTCGAAGTTACACGCCCCGTCACCAACAATCCGGCCCATTGCAATGAGCTTTCCTTCATCCCGGACAGATACGCCATACAACGAATTGGGTAGACCAATTTCAGCAGCTTTCAACGATTTGGGTGATAGCCCGGCTTTGACGCGCATATCACAGTATTCTTTCGGGCTTGGCACGTGCTCTTCATATCTTATTGTCATTATGTACGACTCCTTTGTATCACCTTGGAGCTTACATAACCAAACTGTATAAATAAACAGTTAAAATTGGAAAGATGTTCCCATTAAGCACACAAAGTGTCGGGTCTGGAAAAGAAGCCACCGACAACTCTGACGCCATAGTAGATATAAGTCGCTCTGAAGCTAGACATTCCTTTTTCTAAACATATTTCTCTCAGCAACATATCCGCATGCTTTCGAGCACTTTGTGGCAACACCTCTTCCCTCATGAGTTGGTAAACAGCATCATGAACTAAAGAAGCTTTCATAATGTTTTTTGTGTCTAACGCCGGCCCACTCGCTCCATCCCATGCGTAGCCCTTTTTAATCGTTAACACGCCTTGTTTGGACAAACTAAGAAAAGGGCTGTCATACGCGTTACTCACTGAAATGTGAGTCTCAATCTTTTCTTCAGAATGGAGAGTGTATTTATACTTCTGACGCTTTTTGTATTTCATAACCTAACCGCCTAACTAACTTGAGTGGGAGGAACGGGGATAACTCTCAAATTAGAGTTTCTCAGAGAGTTTTTTCAAGTAGGACTTTGCAAGATCATGGTTATCTCTGCTCAACCACTTAATACAATCAAAGAGTTCCCAAATCAGGCCTTGATCACCACTGGTATAAACTGGGAAATCTTCATGTTTTGGCGCAGGTTCATCAGTAACCATGCCAGCAGTCACATCAGCTTTATCAAATAAAACCTTAAATGGCTTAGAAAGTTTGAAAGGCTCACAGATATCTAAACAATGAATCTCCGCACTGGTTAGGTCATTAAAAATATATTTTTTGAAGCACGCATTTTCGCTGTGCTCTCCCTCAAGACGATAAAAAATGTCTTTATTTGCTTCAAAGTGGGTAAAGCAAGGCTCTGAGGCTTTATGGAAGTTGTTTTGAGTAAAGACAACAACATCAGCGTCCGAAATACGGTCACCTTTTCCTGATGACAATGAACCAAGCAATACCGCAGCAACAACGTCTTTTTCAGAATAAAAGGCATCATAAGCAGACTCAACCAAGGCCTTTTGTCGTGGTAGATGTTCTAGTTCTAACGCTCCAATTGTCATAACTCACTCCGTCGATACGCACTAAAATCAAGTCGAAACGTAAAGAGTATCATGCGAGCTTTATTATGATTAATCAACGTTAAATCATGGTGTTACTTTAAAATAAAATGATTAATGACCATGAGAAACATCAAATTCTGTCTCAAACTTAAACTGAAAAAAAAACGGAGCCGATTGGCTCCGTTTCTCGCTTTATGTGTTACTACTATTTCTTTGGCACCTCTAACTGCATCTCTGGCATGGCATCGCGTTTCGCTTTAATTTTGCGCCAGACTATCCATGCAAGGATCACAATCAGCAGCATTATCACATTACCCACCGCGATAATAATCATGCTGCGCTTACGCTCAGCCTCCCGCTCAGCGATAATTTGCTTTTCCATTTCAATACGGCGCTGCTCGGCTAATTCAGCTTCTTTTGCAATTCGAGCGGCTTCTAGATCAACGTCATCAACAACACTGAAAGTTTGCTCTGGAATAGGAAACACCAGTGGACGTTGCGTCGCAAAATCAGTGGCAAAGATCTCGCCGCGCCATGCGTATTTACCAAGCTCAGCGTCGTTATTGAGGTTCAGCGTGGTTCTCATTCCATCTTTAGAAACCTGGCCTTGGCTGTAGCTAACAAAGCCATCGGGTGCATCTTGTTCCACCGTGACTGCGATTGAGCCTGGCGCGATCATACCTTGCTCACCACTCACCACCAATTGGTGTGGTTTGTCAGGATTGCGCGCCTGAATAAAAGTACGAGAAATTGGGTTCGGATAAACCAAGATGACTTGCTCTTGCGCTCGTAAGAATACGCCATTACCAGAGGTGATTCGCGCACGGTACTTACCGGGCTCAACGTCTATTGGTAGTTGGACAGTGAACACACCATCCCCTGCTTTTTCATCCAAGCCGCGGCCATCATCAGCAAACTCACCCACAACCATCGGCACTGGACGTGCTTCTTTGATCAACTCATCTTCATTTTCGACAAACTTGGTAAATGTCACGCGCAAATTCACGCGGTCAAGGAAGTCGCGCAGAACAAGAGGTTTGTCGTCGGAGGTTAGGAGAGCTGTAAACTTAAGCGCTTCCCCATTATATAATCGGTTTGGGAACACATCCGTGCTGAGCTTTAAGTGAGAAATTAAGCGGATGTTATTTTTAGGAGTGACTTTCCCCACAGCCTGCCATGGGCCTGGCATAGGGTTGTCAACGGAGATAATATCGAGTGAGGCTTCTTGGTACCAACGTACATTGTCGTAGGCGTCCCAAGCATAGTACTTTTTACCGTCAGGGCGGACTAAAACAACTGGCTGAGAACTTTGCTCACGATAAACTAAAAAAGTGATCTGCTCGATGGTTGGATCCACTCGAAAGCGATTGTCTAACAAAGACATAGCAGATTCACTCGATGCACTCGAGAGACTACTCCATATCGCTAAAAACGCGACCAACAAAGCCCTCAGCATAGCTTCTCCTATTGATGCCAAATACAGTCGTTCACCAACTCTAATCTTTTTTGGTGAGCTTCTAGTTCATCGGCACTTGCGCGCAAAACCTTTAGCGCTTTTCTTCCTTCAATACGGCGAATGGTTTCTACCCCACCCTCTTGTTTATTCGCGTTAAATTCTAGACTCGTTTGACCACCCGTCATAAAGAGGTAAACGTCGGCTAGAATCTCCGCATCGAGCAAAGCTCCGTGGAGTGTACGGTGCGAGTTATCAATACCGTAACGTTCACATAAGATATCAAGGTTGTTTCGCTTACCTGGGAAGATTTTCTTCGCCATAGCAAGGGTGTCGGTCACCTTGCAGTAGTCGTCCGTTTTGCCGATGTTGGGATCGAGCATGCCAAACTCGTAATCCATAAAGCCGGTATCGAAGGGCGCGTTATGGGCAACAAGTTCTGCACCTTTAATAAACTCAAGAAACTCTTGGTGCACGCTCGCGTATTCCGGTTTATCAACCAAGAATTCATCCGTAATACCGTGAACTTCAACCGCTTCTGGTTGGATTTCACGATCGGGTTTTAAATAGACGTGGAAGTGACGACCAGTCAGCTTACGGTTGATGATCTCCACGGCACCGATTTCAATAATGCGGTGTCCCATGTAGTGAGGACCACCCTCGCGGTTCATACCTGTGGTTTCGGTATCGAGAACGACAATGCGGTTATATTCAGAATTGCTGCTGGTATTCATAAGGTTATGTATGTCAGACTATGCTTTATTAAATGTTTCGGCTAATAGTACCAAAAAATATGACCAAACACGTTGAGATTTTCACTGACGGTTCTTGTTTAGGTAACCCAGGACCAGGTGGTTACGGCATTGTATTGCGTTACAAAGACGTAGAAAAGACGCTTTCCAAAGGCTACACGTTAACCACCAACAACCGCATGGAAATGTTGGCGGCTGTCGTCGCGCTGCAGACGTTAAAACAACCTTGCAAAGTCACTTTAACGACTGACAGTCAATATGTGCGCCAAGGTATTACTCAGTGGATCCATAACTGGAAGAAGCGTGGTTGGAAAACAGCGGATAAAAAACCCGTTAAGAATGCCGATTTATGGCAAGCTCTAGACAAAGAAACCGCACGCCATCAAGTTGAATGGCATTGGGTAAAAGGCCACGCGGGCCATCGTGAGAACGAAATTTGTGATGAGCTAGCCCGTACCGCCGCAGAAAACCCAACCGAGGAAGATACTGGTTACCAACCCTCTTAACGAGATTCTTTCCTCATAGTATTGCCCTCTCGATTCATCACCCCTAGTGGTGTGAGCTTTTTCTTCAAACGCCAATGCGGTTTGATAGGCTTGAGAGGGTATGTTCGTTTCCGTGCCACAATGTAATACAAACTCCCTGCAGGTGACGCCCAATCACCGAGACTGTTTTCCAACCATGTCCACATCGTGCGGTAGCGCTTCATCGGAAACAGCGCGTAACGATCGCAATGAATCACTTGATAATTAAGTAACCCTAACCAGTCGTTGATGCGGTTCGACGTAAACATTCGTCCACTCCAAGGCAAATTATGTTTACGCCATGGAAGCAAACTCGCTAATCCAGTCAAACTTAGTGGGTTAAATCCAGTGATTATCAAATAACCATCATCCATCATCACTCTATCGACTTCCCGTAGCAAACGGTGTGGATCGCTTGCATAGTCGAGCTGATGAGCGAGTATCACAACATCAAAGCTTTTTTCCAAAAAGGGCAATTCGTAACCATCTGCAATCACATTATGCAACGGGTTCTGGATATCTACGTTGACTTGGTGTTGAATGTTACAATTACAGCTGGTTAGCTCACAGCTCAACCCGCCCAGTTTGAGCATATGGTAACCGAAGAGTTTCGGACACCATTCATCAAGTCGGGTCTGGATTGACTCAAGCACCCACGGACCGTTGTTCATTGCTGACCAAGTCGACGGGTGTGGTATAGTTTTGTTGCTGAGTGCTGGTTTCATTAACCACCTGACTAAAATGGGTGACGGAGAACGAATCGTGTTAGAGATCAAAAGCATACCCGCATTTAATGATAATTACATCTGGCTGATACAAAATAGCGATAAACGTTGCGCAGTCGTTGATCCGGGCGATGCGAAGCCAGTGTTAGAATACTTGCAGGCTAACGAATTAACTTTAGAAGCGATTTTAATTACGCACCACCACAACGATCACATTGGTGGCGTTCCAGACTTAGTGCGTACCTTTCCTGAAGTCGCCGTTGTAGGCCCGAAATCTGAGCCAATTCCAACCCTAACCACCCCCATGGAAGAAGGCGACAAACTGGAGTTATTTGGCGAAATCTTTTTGGTGCTGGGTTTACCAGGCCATACCTTAGGTCATATCGGTTACGTTGGAGACGGAAAACTGTTTTGCGGTGACGTGTTGTTTTCCGCAGGCTGCGGTCGTATTTTTGAGGGTACGCCAGAGCAAATGTTTGAGTCACTAAACAAGCTAACGTCTCTACCAGAAGAAACTCAAGTCTTCTGCGCGCATGAATACACCGCGAGTAACGTGGCGTTTGCTTTAGCGGTTGAGCCTGATAATGAGCAGCTCCGTCAATATCGCGATGATGTAAACCGACTGCGAGCCCTAAACATTCCGACACTTCCAACAACAATACGCAAAGAAAAGTGGATTAATCCGTTCTTGCGAACCACCAATCCTGACGTGGTTCAATCTGTTGCTAGTCGTATTAAAAATAGCGATCCATGCTCGGTTTTTACTGCTTTGCGTGAGTGGAAGAACGAATTTTAACCATTTTCTGCTTGTAAGTTTGCAAGACCCCAGTATTATCAGGGGCTGATTTTTCGAGAAGCGCCACTGGCGCTTCTCTTACGTTTGGGGTTGATATAAATCTATTTGAATTTCTCCCCATTGCATAATTTAGAAGCTCTTTGCCTCTATTAATTAGTTAGTGTTTAAAAGATGTCTATTATCTTGCGACTGCCACGCACATTGTGTTGCGCGACAGGCAGGTGAAGATAAAAAGGCCCTAAATAGGCTGAATCCATGCGTTTGAAGTATACCTGGGCGTTGGCGTTGTTATTATCTGGCTGTCAATTGACTCAGTCAGACTCAACGTCTTCTACACCAGAAACCAATAAATCTGAGCAGACTGCAAAACAAAATGCAGCGAAGGCTCAACCGGGCAACACATCGTCTTTAGCAAAAAAATCCGCTAACGACGCGCCTAAAGTTCTTTCCCCTCAGGAACAAGAAGATGTATGGCAACGTATCGCCATGCAACTTGAAATGGATATTCCAAACCATAAGAAAGTGGACTACTACCGTACGTGGTATCTAAAGCACCCGAATCACCTTTACACGGTGTCTAAGCGTGCGACTCCTTTTCTATACATGATCACAAAACGTATCGAAGAGCGTGGACTTCCAATGGAGCTTGCTTTGCTTCCGGTGGTGGAAAGCTCATTCGATGCCTTTGCCTACTCACATGGTAGTGCAGCTGGATTGTGGCAATTTGTCCCTGGCACCGGAAAGATGATGGGACTAGAGCAAAACTACTGGTATGACGGTCGCCGAGATGTGGCAGCAGCAACGGATGCCGCACTGGACTACCTTGTACAACTAAACGAGCGTTTTGATGGTAGCTGGGAGCATGCAATTGCTGCTTACAACAGTGGTGGTGGCCGTGTTTCTAGCGCAATTCGTAAGAATAAAAAGCTCGGTAAACCTACCGATTTCTTCTCATTGGACTTACCAAAAGAGACCAGCAGTTACGTACCTAAGCTGCTAGCTTTGGCTGATGTCATCGCAAACCAAGACAAGTACGGACTTAATATTCCTGCGATTCCAAACAAGCCTGTTCTAACGCTTGTCGATCCGAAAGAACAGCTTGACCTGGCCATTGCAGCAGATTATGCCGGCATTGGTGTGAAAGAGTTACAAAGTTACAACCCTGCATACAACCAATGGTCGACTGCGCCTGAAGGTCCGCACCAACTTTTGATTCCGGTAGAGAAAAAAGAGACTTTTCTCACTAAGGTGGAGAAAAACCGTGGTAAAGGGATGAAGGTCGCTCGCTACAAGGTGAAGTCTGGTGACTCTTTAAGTGTGCTAGCTAATAAATACGGCACAACCACAAAAGTGATTCGACGTGCAAACGGCCTGTCGAATAACAATATTCGTATTGGCCAATACCTACTGATTCCGACGTCAACAAAAGACGATGCGAAATACGCACTAACGGCACAAAATCGATTAAGCAAGACTCAATCACGTGTTCGTGGACAACTCAAGCTCACTCATGTCGTTCAGTCTGGAGAAAGTTTGTGGTCAATCGCACGTGAAAATAAAGTGTCGTATAAATCGTTAGCAAAATGGAATGGCATGGGCCCTAAAGATCCATTGCGCGTTGGTCAAAAGCTCGTGATTTGGAAGGACTCAGACAAAGGTGCTGTGATTCGTACCGTTTTCTACAACGTTCGCTCTGGTGACACCATTAGCGGCATTGCAAGCAAGTTCAAAGTAAAAACGAACGACATCGTGAAATGGAACTCGCTACACAAGAAAAAATACTTACAACCAGGTCAAAAACTTAAGTTGTACGTTGACGTAACGAAGGTAAGTGTATGAACCCATCAAGCAACCCACTTGTGATGCTGTTGGACATTTTTCGTTCTCCAACATCTTGCTTTCTAGCGCTTTACCAACGCGGCGGATGGGGATGGCAACCGTTCATCTTCTTGATGCTTAGTCCGTTTTTATTCTGGGGCGCTTACTTTTCGAATGTCGATTTCACGTGGCTCAGTGACCAACTTGCCGAGCAGTTTCAGCAAATCGACCCAAAGCAGATTGAGCTATTAGAGCCAAACACGCTAATGGCCAGTGCGATCATCAATGATGTATTCAACCGCTTTGCCACCTTACTGTTGCTTGCGTTTTGGTTCTTTCTTGCAACGAAGGCAAGCAAGCAACAATATGGTTACTGGAAGTGGTTTGCCGCGTCGTGTGCAATCTTATTCCCAGCAGTACTAGGCGATATCGCAAGCTACGCGAGCCTGTTACTCAAGCATGGCCAGGTGATGACTTACGCAGCAGATTTAAACAGCCTCAATGGTCTATTAAAACTGCCGCTTACCAGCGAGTGGTCTCAGTTCGCTAGCTCATTGCCTTTGCTTCTACCTTGGTACATTGTACTCGGCTACGGTGTTGTGCTTACTTGGACTGAGTTTGAACGTGGGCAAGCCTTGGTGATTGCAAGCCTGCCATGGGTATTCTTCTACGTTATTTGGGCGCTTTATATTGTAGTGACCTAAGCTAGTCATCTAACGTAAATGACAGTAACAATGGGTTATGATCGGAAGCGTCGCTCTGCGGCGCTTTCGCGTATTTGAGGGTCAATCCTCGGTAAAATACGTGATCCAACGGTAATCCCGTTATAAATTGGACTCGATGATCAGGCGAGAACGTCACTTCTTGCAAGTCCGCGGCTTTTAAGGCCTGTCGCATCGCATTAACGCGAGATTCACTCCAACTATTGAAGTCTCCAGCGAATAGGAGCGGCCCTGTATGATGCTTTAAAAGCATTTCAAGAGCCGTTAACTGAGAGACATACTCTTGCGTGCCAACCGTGAAGTTAATCGCATGTACATTCACCACAGCGAGTCTCTCGCCATTGCTTAAGTGATACTGACTGTATAGTGCAGACTTGGGTAAACGCAGCCAAGGCTCTTTAGACGTATAAGCACAGGCTTTTTCTGGTTGCCCTTGAGCGATACTAATCACACCGGCACCGCTGCCCAATGCCTTAAAGGCACTCACTTGATTGCTGACCCAGTTGCCATCCACCAACCATTGCTTAAAAGATGGTGTCATGCTGGCCTCTTGCAATAACAGCAGTTGTTTCTCAGCAGAGAATTCATTGAGTGCGCTTTGCCAATTAGTTCGGTTCTGTTTGTAGATATTCCAGACAAGTACATTGATTTCACCGCCCTGATCCAGAGCTTTTGAGCCGCTAAATTCGATGCACCTAATATCCTGCGTCAGCTCTGAACCTGTTTGAGTAATGATTTGCGGCTGATCTGGTACGGTGAAAATAACCTGGAAGCCGACCAATACCGCCATAATAAGAAAAGCTAACGCCAGAAAAAAACGCTTAAACATACGACAAACCTGAATATACGCACCCTAAAACTGGAACAACCAACCTCGGGTTATTTGATTTCACTGAAAGTAAAAAACAAAAAAGGAGCCACTTGGCTCCCTTTTAGCATAATAAATACGAGACAGGTAACAAGAAACCTTAGATCGCGTCTTCGTCTTCTTCACCAGTACGGATACGAACCACACGCTCAACATCAGTAACAAAGATTTTACCATCACCAATTTTGCCGGTTTGCGCGGTTTCAATGATCGTCTCTACGCATTTATCAGCCACATCTTCCGTCACAACGATTTCGAGCTTCACTTTAGGCAGAAAGTCCACCATGTACTCTGCACCACGGTAAAGCTCGGTGTGACCTTTTTGGCGACCAAAGCCTTTCACTTCAGAGACGGTCATCCCTGTAATGCCAACTTCAGCTAGCGCTTCTCGAACATCATCCAATTTAAATGGCTTGATAATCGCTTCAATTTTTTTCATGTTCATCCCTTAAGCTTCAATCGATTGCGCTTATTATCGTTTAGCGTTTCGCAACATTCAATGTTTGTCTCTGATCCACCAGCGAAAATCCAGATTGAGCAAATTAACATGGCGAATATCGTGAGTTGATAAAACCCCAATGAGGACAGCTCAATGCCCAATCGTCCAAGCTTTTTCAGACTCGCGTTTACTTCAAACTTGCGTAGTAAGCCGCTAGATTTGCGATATCTTCATCAGACAACAGTGAAGCTTGAGCTTGCATAACAGCAGCAAGACCACCTGTTCGCTCTTTGTTTTTATAGGCTTTAATTGAGCTGATAATGTATTGCTCGTTTTGCCCTTTCAGGTTTGGGTAACCCGGAATGACAGCAATGCCGTCGGCGCCATGACACGCAGCGCATACTCCTGCCTTTGCTTGACCTGCTGTGGCATCTCCCGCTGCTAGAGCCTGCCCACTGAACATGGTTAGCGCCACCATTGCGCCCATGATTGTTTTCTTCATTGCTTCACCTAATCAATTATTATTTAAGGATTTTTATATTTTATAATCGACATTGTGGCATGAATTTTCATTACCTGCGCCAAATAAGTTCACAATCTTGACCATTAAACGCCTGATCAACGAACAGATCTGCCACAGCAACGACTCGGTCTTGATACATCAAAATCGGAATTTGACGACGCAGCCAGCTTGGCACATTGTATTCTTGGAATAATTTCTTCAGTTTTCGACTGTGATTACGCGTGGTTGGATGCGCTGATAAGCCTTCCGGATTGAAGGTCACGCGAAGCAATTCTGGCTGACTCGGAAGCGCAATCGTTGCGTTACTAGAACTCGTCGTTAAGGTCAGTTCCCCTAGCCGCTCTGGAAGCGATAAAACGGTATCGACTTGAATCGTACTTTGCCACTCAGTGACGTCAGCGATTTCTGTTACCCAGTAGAGACGATTTCGAAAACGGCGCACTTCACCTTGTTTAAGTTGTAGTTTGGGGTTGGCATCTTGCTGAGCTAATGCGACTTCATTCCAGATAAGATTGAGTTGTACCTGAGTCGGCATACTAGTATTAAGCTTAGCCAGCCACATACGAATCAAGCGCGCACGCGCTAATTCACTGTGCTTAGCCAGTTCTTTAATACTTAAACTTAGATCCGTTTGTAAAGCGCGTTCAAACACCGCGCTCAATAGTTCATCCAATAGCGCTTCTTGTTGAGCACATAAGCTTGCACTGCGCTGAACCGCTTGATGGATACTAGGCCAGCGACCAGACAATTCAGGGATAACACAATGACGAAGAAAGTTACGATCATAACGAGTATCTTGGTTGCTTTCGTCTTCCACCCACTCCAAACCTAATTTAGTAGCCGCGTCTTCGATGGTCTTCCGCTTGATAGTAAGCAATGGTCGAACTAGGGATCCACCAGAAAACGGCATACTCTCCGCCATCGAAGATAACCCTTTTGGCCCGCTGCCTCGCTTAAGAGCAAGGAGAAATGTCTCTAGTTGATCATCAGCATGTTGGCCGGTCAACAGTATATCGCCTTCTTGAATGTACTTAGTTAAGGCTTGATAGCGAGCTTCACGAGCAAGAAGTTCAATACTTTCACCATTGCTGATGTCTAAGCTCACTCGCTCAATCGAGCATGATATGCCCACTTGTTTTGCCCAAAGTAAGCATTTATCGGCCCAATCATCGGCATTCGAGCTCAAACCATGGTGCACATACACAGCGTGACACTCTATCGAATGCGCTTGTTGATAGCGACTGAGTAATTCGAGTAAAAGACGTGAATCCACTCCTCCGCTAAACGCCAAGACAACCTTAGTGCCTGATTGATAGTAGCGGCCGAGAACTTGAGCAAAATGCGGGTAAAGCGATTCCATAAGCGATCCGATAGGTACAAAAAAGGGCTGGACTCTCATCCAACCCTTTCTATTTTAACTGTTATCACTTGAGATATCAGCTAACGCTTAATAGCAATCACCGAAATTAACAGTAACCGTAGCTCATTAGGCGCTGGTAACGACGTTCACGTAGCGTCTCTTCATCCAATTGCTCTAGATCTTCTAGTTGACGAAGTAGTGTCGCTTTCATATTCGCTGCCATTTGAACATGATCGCGATGAGCGCCGCCTAGTGGCTCTTCAATGATTTCGTCGATCAGTTCAAGCTCTTTAAGACGAGGAGCAGTTAGACCCATCGCTTCTGCAGCTTGCGGTGCTTTGTCAGAATCACGCCATAAGATTGAAGCACAACCTTCAGGAGAGATTACTGAGTATGTAGAGTACTGAAGCATGTTCACGTAGTCGCCTACACCAATTGCTAGTGCGCCGCCTGAACCACCTTCACCAACAACGTTACAGATTACTGGCACTTTAAGACCAGACATCACTTTTAGGTTTTTCGCGATAGCTTCAGATTGACCACGCTCTTCTGCGCCCACACCTGGGTACGCGCCAGCCGTATCGATAAATGTGATGATCGGCATGTTGAAACGCTCAGCCATTTCCATCAAACGTAGCGCTTTACGGTAACCTTCTGGTTTTGGCATACCAAAGTTACGTTTCACCTTTTCTTTGGTTTCACGACCTTTTTGGTGACCAATGATCATCACAGGGCGGCCTTCAAGGCGAGCCATGCCACCCACAATCGCTTTGTCGTCTGCAAACGCGCGGTCACCCGCTAATTCATCAAACTCCTCAAAAGCGTGTTGGATGTAATCCAGCGTGTAAGGACGTAGTGGGTGACGAGCCAGTTGAGCTGTTTCCCATGCGCCTAGGTCGCTGAAGGTTTTTTTCTTCAGCTCTAAGCTTTTCTTCTCAAGCTGTTCGATTTCTTTATCCAGGTCAATCGCAGAATCACCACCATGACGAGAGACATCACGTAGTGCTTCAATTTTCGCTTCTAGTTCTGCAATTGGCTTTTCAAATTCAAGAAAGTTTAGGCTCATCTATGAATCCTTGTTTACTCAGCGTCTAACATATTGCGCTGAATTTTTAGTTAAATTCGAGTTCTACCTGGCTTTTGCCAAGTAACTGTTTTAAATCGTCGAGTAATGTATCACTTGGCGTTACTCGCCACTCGGTGCCCAATGTTAACCGCGCTCTGGCGTCGGCACGCTGGTAGTATACATTGACGGGTACGGTTCCGGCTTTGTGCGGTTCTAAAATACGGCTGAACTGCTCAAAAAACTGATCGTTGATCTGAGTTTCATCTATCGATACCGACAAACCACGAGCGTATTTCTCGCGCGCACTGCCGAGATCCATAACTTCACGCGCCGACATTTTAAGGCCACCGTTGAAGTCATCAAAGCTGACCTGTCCAGAAACGACCAAAATTCTGTCTTTTTCGAGAAGTTCAGCGTATCGATCCAGTGCATCTGAGAACAACATCACTTCCATGCGACCACTTCGGTCATCCAGTGTCATAATGCCAATTCGTGTACCACGCTTAGTCGTCATTACACGAGCTGCAATGACCAGACCTGCCACCGTGACAGATTGGTCGCGACGCGTTGGCGTTGCGTCTTTTAGTCGACAACTGGTGTATTTGTTTAGTTCCTTTACGTAGGCGTTAATTGGGTGCCCTGTCAAATATAGACCTAGGGTATCACGCTCGCCCTCTAACCACACTTTTTCTGGCCAAGGCGGAACCTGCGTATACTTATGCTCTACTTCTTCAGGCGCATCCGTTAACACACCAAACATATCCGTTTGACCAAACGCCTCAGCTTGGTGATGTTGACTTGCTGCTTTTACCGCATCATTGAGTGACGCCATCATCGCCGCGCGGTGTGGGCCCAGTCGATCCAACGCGCCCGCGTAAATCAGCTTCTCTATCACTCGTTTATTGACGCGTTTTAGATCAACTCGAGCACAGAAATCAAATAGGTCTTTAAAGTGACCACCTTTATTTCTCGCCTCAAGAATCGCATCGATAGGGCCTTCACCTACCCCTTTTATCGCACCAATACCGTAAACAATTGCGCCATTTTCATCAACATTAAAGCGATATAGGCCAGAGTTGATGTCTGGTGGCAGCACGGTGAGCTTCATACGGAAACACTCATCGACCAAGCCAACGACTTTTTCCGTGTTATCCATATCAGCTGTCATTACCGCGGCCATAAATTCGGCAGGATAATGGGTTTTCAGCCAAAGAGTCTGATAAGAAACCAATGCATAAGCAGCAGAGTGCGATTTGTTAAAACCATAACCGGCGAACTTCTCTACCAAGTCGAAGATTTTCATCGCCAACTCGCCATCGATACCGTTCTTTATCGCACCTTCTTCAAAGATAGCACGTTGTTTTGCCATCTCTTCTGGCTTTTTCTTACCCATTGCACGACGGAGCATGTCCGCACCACCTAGCGTGTAACCCGCTAAGATCTGCGCAATCTGCATTACCTGCTCTTGGTACAGGATGATGCCGTAGGTTGGATCAAGCGTCTCTTTTAGCGACTCGTGTTGCCACTTTTCATCTGGATAAGAGATCGCTTCTCGACCATGTTTACGGTCGATAAAGTTATCTACCATGCCCGATTGCAAAGGACCCGGACGGAAGAGTGCTACCAATGCGATAATGTCTTCGAAACAGTCTGGCTGAAGTCGTTTGATCAGCTCTTTCATGCCCCGAGATTCAAGCTGGAATACTGCTGTCGTTTCAGAGTTTTGCAACAAACGGAAAGAGGCAGGGTCTTCTAACGGTATGGATTCAATTTGAACCGGTTCTTTACCTTCTCGCTCTAGACGTGGGTTAATCAGCCCTAACGCCCAGTCAATAATGGTTAAGGTACGTAAACCCAAGAAGTCAAACTTAACTAGGCCAGCGGTCTCAACATCGTTTTTATCAAATTGAGTAACCGGAAAGTGACCTTCAGCATCTGCATAAATTGGCGCAAAATCGGTAATTGTTGTAGGTGAAATTACAACGCCACCAGCGTGTTTACCGGCGTTTCGCGTACAACCTTCCAAAATATGACACATGTCGATGAGTTCTTTAACTTCCTCATCGGCCTCATACAATTCAGGTAGTGCAGGTTCAGCTTTAAACGCCTTATCTAGCGTCATGCCTGGATCGGGTGGGATCAGCTTTGAAATACGATCAACAAAACCAAATGGATGGCCCAATACGCGGCCAACGTCACGGATTACCGCTTTTGCCGCCATGGTACCAAACGTGATGATCTGAGACACTGCGTCGCGACCATACATTTCTGCAACGTGGTCAATAACCTGGTCACGTTTATCCATACAGAAATCGACGTCGAAATCGGGCATCGAAACACGTTCTGGGTTCAAGAAACGTTCGAACAGCAAGTCGTATTCTAGTGGATCCAGATCGGTGATTTTTAGTGCGTAAGCCACCAAAGAACCTGCACCGGAACCACGTCCAGGACCTACAGGAATTCCATTATCTTTTGACCACTGGATGAACTCCATTACGATCAAGAAGTAACCAGGAAATCCCATTTGGTTGATAACATCTAGCTCTATCTGAAGACGTTCATCATATTCAGGGCGGCGACGTTTTCTCTCTTCCTCATCTGGAAACAGGAACTCTAAACGCTCTTCCAACCCCTCTCGGGATTTCATGACTAAGAACTCAGTCTCTTTCATCCCTTCAGTTGGGAAGGCTGGTAGGAAGTACTCCCCTAAGCGCACAGTCACGTTACAACGCTTCGCTATCTCGACACTGTTTTCTAACGCTTCAGGAATATCAGCAAACAGCTCGCACATTTCTTCTTCTGTACGAAGATATTGCTGCGGACTGTAGTTTTTTGGCCTGCGCGGATCTTCTAATGTGTAACCATTGTGAATCGCTACGCGTATTTCATGAGCATCAAATAGGTCAGGACTCAGGAATACAACTTCATTGGTCGCCACTACTGGCAAGTCTTGCTGCTCTGCCAATTCAACTGCAAAGTGAAGATAAGTTTCTTCATCTGGACGACCGGTACGAAGTAACTCAAGATAAAAGCGATCTGGAAAATGCTGTTTATAAAAATCAACACACCCTTGCACTATTTGACGGTTGCCTTTCAAAAGGCCGCGACCAATTTCCCCGCTTTTACCGCCGGATAATACAATCAGGCCTTCAGACATTTCAGCCAACCAGGCTTTATCAATCACAGGGTGGTGTTGAACATGTCCACGTAAGTACGCTTTTGATATCAATAACGTCAGGTTCTTATAACCCACATTATCCGCCGCAAGCAAAGTCACTTGAGTCAGCTCTTCACCAAACTCGTCCGACTGCATTTTAAAGTCAGCACCAATGATCGGTTTAACACCACTGCCATGTGCTGTACCGTAAAACTTCACCAAACCACATAGGTTGGTAAAGTCGGTCAACGCCATTGCGGGCATACCGAGTTCAGCAACTTTCTTTACGATTGGCGGAACTTTGTTGAGGCCATCCACCATCGAGAAGTCACTATGAACACGCAGGTGGATGAATTTGGGATCTGACATTAACAGGTACCGTGTAACTCTATTTTGTTGGGGATTCTAACCTAAAGAGGTTGGGTTTATAACACCAATTAGATCGTTTGATTATTCTATGCCTAAAGCTTTTTTTACTGGCTTGAAACTCTTGCGGTGTTCACTGATCACTCCGTATTGCTCAATCGCTTCAAAGTGCGCTTTAGTTGGATAACCTTTGTGCTTCGCGAAGCCAAATTGTGGATGAAGTTTATCCAACTCTTCCATCTCTTGGTCACGCACGACTTTGGCAATAATGGAAGCCGCACTGATTTCGGCAACGCGTAGATCGCCTTTTACTACAGCTTGAGCATCCATTGGCAGGTCTGGACAACGGTTACCATCAATCAACACCAAATCAGGTTGAACCTTTAACCCCGCCACTGCACGCTGCATCGCAACCATAGTCGCCTGCAAAATATTCAGTTGATCGATTTCTTCAGGAGAACAGCGCCCGACCGCCCAAGCCAATGCTTTTTCTTTAATTTCAGGAAGCAGCGCCATGCGTTTCTTTTCGGTCAATTTTTTCGAATCGTTCAAACCTTCAATAGGATTGTTAGGATCAAGGATAACCGCAGCGGTGACGACGTCTCCCACCAAAGGGCCACGTCCTACCTCGTCGACTCCGGCCACAAACTGATAACCTTGTGGATATTCAAACGGAGGGAGTTCAACTTTGGTTTTGGTCGCTTTTGGTTTAACAGCCATGATAAATCTCTATTTTTCAATCAGTTTTAGAACCGCGTTTGCGGCTTGTTGGTCCGCATCTTTACGAATCCAATGATGCATTTCCGTAAACTTATCTAACATCAGTTTATTGTCGCTTTCCAATAAGCGAGAAACCTCAGTAAACAAATTGTCTGGTGTGCACTCATCTTGTAGATATTCTTTGACGAGCTCATCATCCGCTAAGATATTCGGCAATGACACATACTTCGTTTTCAATAGACGTTTAGCTAAGAAAGCAGTAAATGCATTCACACGATAACCCACCACCATTGGACGCTTGAGAAGCATACACTCCAACGCTACGGTACCAGAGGCCAGCATCACGGCATCGGATGCGGTGATGACGTTGCGTGCGGTGTCATCAACTAACTTGAAGTCCAACTCTGGTGCGAGTTCTTTCCAGGCTTGTTCAAACTGCTCACGGCGTTTTTGATTAACAAGCGCGACAACAAACCCCAGTTCTGGAAATTTTTTATGGAGTAACTTGCAGGTTTCAATAAATGGCTCAGAGAGCATTTTTAACTCGCTACCACGACTGCCTGGCAGGACAGCAAGCCACTTTTTATCTTGTTCTAAACCAAGCAACTCACGTGCAGGCGCTTGTTCTGATTCTAGTGGGATGGAATCAGCCAAGGTATGACCAATGAACTCGCAAGGTACATTAAATTTGTCGTAGAACGCTTTCTCAAACGGAAGAAATGCTAGCACCAAGTTCGTTGCCGCTTCTATTTTAAAGATGCGCTTCTGACGCCAAGCCCAAACAGACGGGCTCACGTAATGAACGGTTTTAATGCCCGCTTGCTTGAGGTCAAGCTCTAGGCGTAAGTTGAAGTCAGGAGCATCGATCCCGATGAAAACATCAGGCGGATTCTGAGTAAAATACTGAACGAGCTCAGCTTTCACTTTAAGAAGTCTCGGTAAGCGGCCTAAAACCTCGACTAATCCCATCACCGCAAGCTCTTCCATATCAAACAGAGACTCGCAACCTTGGGCTATCATTTTCGGACCGCCAATGCCTACGAACTCTGCGTCTGGATATTGCTGCTTTACTGCTTTGATAAAGCCTTCACCTAGCGTATCGCCAGACAATTCTCCGGCAATGATGCCAATACGTAATGGTCTTTCCATATCTACTTCGCTATTTTTCCTGTGCGCTATGGATAACGGTTTGCCTTATCCATAAAACACAAAAAGATCGTAACCTCAAATTTGGTCACGATCTTTTTATTTATTGGTTCATTCGCCAATTAACGAATAATGCCACGTTCCGTCGTTTCCAGAATATCTGAGAAACGCTTCACAGCCGGCCACTCTTGAGCCATTTCAGCCAGAATAGGCTTCACTTCTTCTAGCGTCTTACCTGAACGATAGATTTCTTTATACGCTTTTTGCAGCGCACGAATCTCTGGTTTCTCAAAGCCGTTACGCTTCAAGCCAACAAGGTTCAAGCCGAAAGGAGTCGCGTGGTTGCCTTGCGCGAGTACGTAAGCAGGGACATCTTGCACCACTGCTGAGCAGCCGCCAATGTAGGCGTAAGCGCCCACTGTACAAAACGGGTGAATCGCAGACAGTGCCATCACACCGGCATAATCATCAACAGTAACGTGACCACCAAGAATCGAGTTATTACCGATGTGAGTGTGGTTACCAATAACAACATCATGCGCAACGTGTGCATTCACACACAATAAGTTGTCATCACCAATGATCGTGGTTGCTTTGTCTTGCACTGTGCCACGGTGAACTTGGACCGCTTCACGAATGACGTTACGATCACCGATAACCACGGTTGTATCTTCACCACCGTATTTTTTATCTTGGTTTTCTTCACCAATAACAGCATGCGGGAAAATACGGTTATCTTTGCCAATAGTCGTGTGACCTTTGATCACAACGTGAGACATCACTTCTGTGCCTTCACCAATTTCAACCGTAGAGGTGATGTACGTAAAAGGACCTACCGTTACGTTAGCACCAATTTTGGCACCCTCTTCTACCACCGCTGCCGGGTGGATTTTAGCGGTATCATGAATCATATTAAAACTCTCGACGAGCACACTTCAGTTCTGCAGAACATACCACTTCGCCGTCAACTTTTGCCACACCGCTAAATGCAGCAATGCCGCGACGTTCTTTTAGAAATTCTACCTCAATAACCAATTGGTCGCCCGGAACCACTGGTTTTCGGAATTTCGCGCCGTCTACGCTTGCAAAGTAGTACAGTTCATTTTCTGTTGGTGCACCAAATGATTTAAATGCAAGTAAGCCTGTTGCCTGAGCCATTGCTTCTAAAATCAAAACACCTGGGAATACTGGTAGTTGAGGAAAGTGACCTGTGAACTGAGGTTCGTTAACCGACACGTTTTTAATCGCGTGAAGGTACTTCTCTTCTTGGAAGTCTATCACTCGGTCGATCAATAAGAATGGGTAGCGATGAGGTAGTAGCTCTTGAATTTCAGAGATGTTCATCGTTTTCTTTTCAGTAGTCAAAGTCGTCTTCCTATATCAATTTTTTGCCGCCAAGATGGCAAACGTGGCAACAGGTCGTAAAGCCGAATCGCTTTGCAATATACTAGCAAAATACGCACCATCTTGGAGTTAAATCTACTTAGAGCGCGTCATTATAGAAGAAAAAGACCCGCATTTCGCGAGTCTTCGTACAGAATATGGAACTAGAGCCTGTTAGCTTTCACGTTAAATACAGAGCGAAAGATAACTTGTTCTAAATTTCTTCTTTCTGTTCCAGCTGTTTTTCAACCGCTTTCAGGCGCTTATTCATCTCATCAATACGGTGAACTCGAGTTGCAGTTTTACGCCACTCTCTGTTCGTTTGTAGTGGAATACCTGATGAGTAAAGGCCTTTTTCTTCGATACTGCGCATTACCATGCCCATACCTGTAATCGCCACACCATCTGCGATAGTGATATGGCCATTCAGAACAGACGCGCCGCCAATCTGGCAGTACTTACCAATTTTTGTACTGCCCGCGACAATAGTACCACCAGGCATCACGGTACCATATCCGATCTGCACGTTGTGCGCGATTTGAAGTTGGTTATCCAGAATGACATTGTCTTCAATGATAGTATCTTCGAGTGCACCGCGGTCAATCGTAGTACAAGCACCAATCTCAACGCGGTTACCGATACGCACTGAACCAAGCTGAGGAATTTTAATCCACTCGCCTTTGTCATTCGCATAACCGAAGCCATCAGAGCCAATGACGGTGCCCGATTGAACAAGACAGTCATCACCCAATGACACTTCATGATAGATAGTGACATTAGCCCAAAGCTTGGTGTTATTCCCTAGCTTGGCGTTCTTACCGATAAAACAACCAGCGCCAACGCTTACGTTGTCGCCGAGTTCCACGCCCGTTTCAATCACGGCGTTAGCGCCGATTGTAACGTTCTCACCCATCTTAACGTCAGCGGCAATCACAGCACTTGGTGCAATATCGTCTGCCGGTTTTGGTGTGGTATCCATCGCTTGGACCACACGAGCAAATGCGACATAAGGGTCCGAAACCACTAGCGCGTTTCCAACGCATTGCTCTTTATGCTCAGCCTTTACCATAACAACGGTAGCTTGGCACTCAGAAAGGTGTTTTGCATATTTTGGGTTAGACAAGAAGGTTACATCACCTTCTTGTGCTTTATCCATTGGGGCAACACGGCTTACAACGAGAGACTCGTCACCAAACAGCTCACCCCCGGTAATTATCGCCAATTCGGCTAATGTTAATGTCTTCATAACTTCTTATTTTAGAGCTTTAATTACGTCTTCAGAGATATTGTATTCTGGCTTGCCGTACTGCAAAGCAGAGATATCAATCACAAGATCGTAACCATTTTTGTCTGCGACTTTCTTAACTGCATCTTGAATCGTTTTGAAAAGCTTCGCTTTTTCTTCAGCTTCACGACGCGCACTTGCTTTTTCAAGTGCTTGTGCTTTCACTTTGTACTCGCTGTCTAGCTTCGCGATATCGATACGTAGCTTTTCAACTTCGTCTTGACCCAAAAGCTCGCCGTCACGTTGTAGCTTTTCGATCTTTGTTTTAGCTTGTGCTTGGATTGACTTCAGTTCATCAGCTTTGCTTTTGAAGTCTTTCTGCATTTTTTGTAGTACAACTTCACGTTGAGGAAGAGCTTGGAAAACTTGAGCTGTATTTACATAAGCAATTTTCTGTGCAGCTTCTGCCGCATTTGCAAACATTGAAGAGCTCAGTACAAGAAGGCCAATCCCAGCCGCTTTGATCATTTTATTCAAAATATTTTCCTCTTTAGAAAGTTCTACCGATAGTGAATGTGAAGAACTCTTCATCATCGCCATCAAATTTCTTAATTGGTTTCGCTAGTGAGAATACTAGTGGCCCCATTGGAGACATCCACTGCAACGCCGCACCGTAAGAAGAGCGGTAGTTGGTTGGATCTGAGTAATCGTAGTAGTAGTTAGCACCCGAAATGTTGCTATTTTCTCGATAATCAAACTCGGTATCCCAAACACTTGCCATATCAAAGAAGATACTGGTACGAATTTGGTTTTGTACTTCCTCTGATGCGAACGGCGTTGGAACGATCAACTCAATACTTGCTAATGCGACTGCGTTACCACCCACTGAATCATCTGTCGCAATATCTGTACCATTGTTAGAGCCGGATGTATCGCGGTAAACCGCTTTAGGGCCAACAGAGTTTGAGCCAAAGCCACGAAGCGATGTAAAGCCACCTGCGTAGTAGTTTTCGTAGAATGGGAACAAGTTATCGTTACCATCCGTTTGACCGTAACCATTACCGTAACCCAAGCGGCCACGGAACAAGAGGGTAAACTCATGCTTTTTAGTTAATGGTACATACTGGCGAACATCGTACTGCAGTTTAAAGTATTGAACGTCAGAGCCAGGTACGGTCATTTTATAGAATGCACGTTGGTGGTTACCTGCCGTTGGGAAGTAACCACGGTTTAAGTTATTACGTGTCCAAGAGATATTGAAGTCGAAGTCGTTCGTATTCAATGCCCCACTTGAATCTATATTATCTTTTTGCGCTTCTAAGAACTGCTCTACCTGCAAGTAAGGCGATAAGTTACCGATCTTGTTGTGCGTATAACCGACACCGAATTCAAAACGGTTCAACTCATCGAATGGGAAGCCCCACGTTAAGCTCGCGCCATAGCTTTCGTTGGTATAGTCAACGATATTGGCTTCTTTCGCTTCAAATTCGTTATAGAAGACCTTACCACCCAAGCTTACACCGTCTAAGTTCCAGTACGGGTCTCGGTAATCTAGACTGATGTTTTTCTGGTAGTCATTCATCATCGCGTTGATACCAACACGGTTACCGCTACCAATAAAGTTATCTTGTTGCAGGCCAACCTGGAAGCTCACACCCGATTCTGTACCGTAGCCAACACCGAAGTTAACGCTACCAGAGTTCGCTTCTTTGACAGAGTAAACTAGGTCAACTTGATCATCACTACCAGGAACTCGAACCGTCTGTACTTCAACATTTTCAAAGTAGCCCAAACGATTTAGACGAGTTTTACCCGTTTCAATCGATTTCGAGTTCAACCAACTGCCTTCCATCTGACGCATTTCACGACGAAGGACTTCATCTTTGGTTGAGTTGTTACCCGTGAAGCGGATATCACGTACGTAAATACGGTTACCTGGATCGACGTTAACGACCAAAGAAACTTCTTGATTCTCGTCGTCAAACTCAGGAATGGTATTCACTTGTGGATAAGCGTAGCCGGACTCACCAAGCACACGTTTAATACCCTCTTCCATTGAAGTGACCAACGAGCCGTTGTATGTCTCATTGTCTTCAAATGGCACAAGTCTTTCGAACGTCGCTTCCTCACCGATCAAGTCACCACGGAACTTCACGTCCTTAACGGTGTAAACCTCGCCCTCTTCTAGACCAAGAGTAATGTATACCCCTTTCTTGTCAGGAGAGATTGCAACTTGTGTCGAATCAACGTTAAATTTTAAGTAACCACGATCCAGGTAGAATGATTTGAGTGCTTCAATATCACCTGCAAGGACTTGCTTTTGATACTTTTCATCAGAAAGGAAATTCCACCACGGCACATCAACATTCAAGTTAAAACGAGAAAGAAGGTCCTCATCGCTGAAAACTTCATTGCCGATAAAATTGATTTGCTGAATTTTTGCCGACACGCCTTCAGTAAAGACAAACTTTAGGTCAGAACGGTTACGTGGCAGTGGAGTCACCACCGCTTTTACTGTGGCGTTGTATTTACCTACGCTGTAATAAAAGTCTTCTAAGCCTTTTTCAATGTTGCTTAGCGTGGTGCGGTCAAGCGCTTCACCTTCACGAACGCCAGACGCGTTCAGGTTTTCTTGTAGCTGCTCGTCCTTGATTGCTTTGTTACCTGAAAAAGAGATGCTTGCAATGGTAGGACGTTCTTTGACTTGAACCATCAGAACACCACCGTCACGCAACACTTTCACATCTTCAAAGTTACCAGATGCATACAGTGCACGGATAATCTCTGCAACATCGCCTTGGCCAATGGTATCACCGACACGTACAGGCATTTTCAACAATGCAGCACCCAGTGCTACACGCTGCAATCCATCGATTTCAATATCTTGAACTACGAAGTTCTCTGCTCCATTTGCAGATACACTGGTCGCCAGTAAACTTGCAAATAGAATTCGCTTAATCGCCATACTTGTTCTAATTATTCCTTGCTACTGCTTTTGTCTCTGAACTATCACAGACGAGTAAAATCATTAAATAGCGCTAACGCCATGAGCGAGAAGATGATCGCACCACCAATTCTAAAGCCCATTTCCTGCACTTTCTCAGGAACAGGACGTCGAATGACTGCTTCAATTGCAAAAAACAACAAATGACCGCCATCCAACATTGGTAAAGGAACGAGATTAATAATACCTAGGTTAACACTAATTAGAGCGAGAAAACCTAAAAAGTAGACCAAACCATAATCTGCTGTCGCGCCTGCGCCTTTGGCTATTGATATTGGTCCACTCAGATTATTCAGACCAACGTCTCCAACAATCAGCTTCTTAAGCATGCTGATTGTCAAACCAATGACTTGGCCAGTTTTGTCTACTGCTTTACCTATTGACTCGAATACACCAAACTGAAGATCGAAGCGATAACTTTCTGGCCATTCTGCGACTTTAGGTGCAATACCTGCAAAACCAACGACTTCTTTGTTAGCTAGCTCACGGCTACCGGGCGTCAGCGTCAATGTTTGCTCATAACCCTGACGTAACACCGTCAATTCAAGCGGTGTATCAGGATTAGAACGAACCGCTTCAACCACTTGCTTCCATTCGGTTACGCGTTGTTGACCAATTGCGACAACCTCATCACCTGGAAGCACACCAGCTTTTTCCGCCGCTCCACCTTGCGAGACCTGCTCGATAACTCGATACACCTCCGGTGTATACGGAGTAAAACCTAACGACTGCATCGCTGACTGAGTTTCTGGGTCGAACTTCCACTCACGTAAATCGAGCGTTTTCGTTACTTCTGAACCAACTTCATTCGCTGACGTTAGTGTTACCGTCATCAAATCATCGCCAATATGAGAAATCAATCCCATATTTACTGATTCCCAATCCGGAGTTTTGATACCAGATATCGATTTAAGTTCCATTCCAGATTCAATTCCAGCTTCCGCAACAATCGAATTGGGCGTAACTTCACCAATTACAGGCTTAACAGCCGGGATACCAATTAGAAATACCAGCCAATAGGCAAAAATTGCGAAAAGAAAATTAAAGATGGGGCCAGCCGCAACAATAGAGGTTCGCTTCCATAACGGCTTCTTATCAAACGCTAGGTGCTTCTCATGTTCTGGCACCTCATCGACACGGCTATCAACCATTTTCACATAGCCGCCGAGAGGGATCATTGAGATGCTGTACTCCGTTCCGTCTTTGCCTACTTTACTCCAAATAGACTTGCCGAAACCGATTGAAAACTTTTCAACTTTAACGCCGCAACGGCGAGCAACCCAAAAATGCCCAAATTCGTGCACGGCAACAAGAATGCCCAGTGCGACGATAAAAGAAATGAGATTCCACAATATACCAGTCATCAGCTACGCTCGCGTATGGTTTCTAGGGCAATAGTTCGTGCCATTCTATCTAGCTCGAGCAAGCTTTCCAAGCTATTCGCATTCTCAGCTTTGCAGCTTGCGTTGATTTTATTCAACACAGACTCATTGATGCGAGCAATATCGGTAAAACCTAGTCTGTTATTTAAAAATGCATCAACAGCGACTTCATTAGCTGCATTCAATGCTGTTGTTGCGTGTTGACCTTCATAACAGGCATCAATTGCGAGTTTTAAACATGGGTAACGAGCAAAATCAGGCTGCAAAAACGTCAGCTCACCAACTTTCGTGAAGTCTAGCGGCTTAACCCCAGCTTCCACTCTTGACGGGTATGACATGGTGAGCGCAATTGGCGTCGCCATATCCGCTTCTCCCATTTGTGCCAAGACCGAACCATCACGATACTGAACCATAGAATGAATTACCGATTGAGGATGAATAACCACCTTCAGTTGTTCGCGAGCAGCATTAAATAGCCACTTAGCTTCGATATACTCAAGGCCTTTGTTCATCATCGTGGCAGAATCAACAGAAATTTTTGGCCCCATCGACCAGTTTGGATGAGCAATCGCCTGCGCGGGTGTCACCTGCTCCAGTTCTGCGATGTCAGTGTAACGGAAAGGACCACCAGATCCAGTCAACAAAATATGAGAAATGCCATGTTCTTGTAAATTGCAACGACCTAGATTGGTTTGTACTTGCTGTGGTAAACATTGGAAAATGGCGTTGTGTTCACTGTCGACGGGAAGTAGCTCTGCGCCAAATTCTTCTACAGCATCAATAAATAGCTGGCCTGACATTACAAGTGCTTCTTTATTTGCCAACAAGACTCGCTTACCTGCTTTCACGGCGGCCATAGTAGGCAATAAGCCGGCTGCTCCTACAATAGCAGCCATTACACTGTCGACCTCGTCCAGCGAAGCAATATGGCATAGCGCATCAACACCACCTAGCACTTCGGTACTTGGTGAAACCGAGTGTAGCTCAGCTTGAAGTTGAGATGCCGCAGCTTTATCTGCCATGACCGCATACTTAGGTTGCCACTGACGACATAGACCGATCATCTTTTCAACGTTAGTGCTTGCCGCTAAGGCAACGACAGAAAACAGATCTGGGTTTTGTTCGACCACTTTAAGCGTGCTTGCACCAATTGATCCAGTAGCACCAAGAATCGTTAACTTTTGCATGTTGTAAGACCGTTAGAAAGCTCAGGAGCGACGACGCCGCTCCTGATAAATTAGAATACGTAGTAAAGAAGAGCAAAAACTGGGAATGCTGCGGTTAGGCTGTCGATACGATCTAGCACACCACCGTGCCCTGGGATAATGTTACTGCTGTCTTTAATGCCTGAGACACGTTTGAACATACTTTCAACCAGATCACCAAGCACTGAAATAACGACAGTCACTAGCGTAATCAGCACCATATGGACAGGACTGGAGAACTGAATATCAAACCAATCAGCAAATGCCCACGCCACGATCAATGCCGTGATAATGCCGCCAATAAGCCCTTCAATGGTTTTATTCGGACTGACATGTGGCGCCATTTTACGTTTGCCTAAGCTTTTGCCTGCAAAGTAAGCACCACTATCTGCAGCCCATACCAAGAAACAAACGTATAACACGAGCTTTGCTCCGTGGTATGGATCTACCGTAATGTCATGAGCTCTAAGAATAACTACACTCCAAAGGAATGGAATTAATGTCAGAAAACCAAACACATGGCGTAAAACAAAATTATTTTGCCAAGATTTCGTCGTTTTGGGATAAGTAATCGCCATTAAGCTAGCAATAATCCACCAAACAAAACCAAGGCCCAGCACAACATAATGAGGCGTTGCTAAATGGTTGAGGCTATGTGCGTCAGGCGAAATATATAGAAAACTAAGTCCGGTAACAATGACTGCCGGAACGAGGGCAGCAAAGCGAGAGTTGCTTCCTGTAAATTGAGTCCACTCCCAAAAACCTAATAGGGTAATTGCAGTTAAAGCGGCAATAAAGCCCATTAGGGGTAATTTAAAAATGCCTAAAATAACCAGGGGAGCTAAAATTAGTGCTGTTATTATTCTCTGTTTCAAACTAACTAGTCCTTATTGAGCTGCCATCAATGCCTTTATTTGTTCACCTGTACAGCCAAAACGACGTTCTCGATTGATAAACCAAGTTACAGCTTCAACTAAGCTGTCTTCGTCGAATTCCGGCCAATACTCGGGTGTAAAGTACATTTCTGCATAAGCCATTTGCCACAACATAAAGTTGCTGATGCGACACTCTCCACTGGTACGAATCAAAAGATCCACTTCAGGTAAGTCTGCCATGGTCAAATGCTCAGTGATTAGCTGCTCATTGATATCCTCTACACGAATCTCACCGTTACGTGCTTTTAACGCTAACGTTTTGGCCGCTTCTGTGATGTCCCACTTACCGCCATAATTGGCTGCAATGTTGATCACCATCCCCGTGTTACCTGCCGTTAGATTTTCAGCTTCTACAATCTTCTTTTGTAGACGCTCACTAAATCGACTGGTATCACCGATCACGCGCAACCGTAAGTTATTTTTGTGTAGTTTTTTTACTTCACTAGACAGGACCGTGATAAACAGTTCCATCAAAAGACCCACTTCTTCCTCCGGACGACGCCAGTTTTCACTACTAAAAGCAAACAGCGTCATGGCTCTAATGCCTAGTTTTGAAGCAGCAGCCACGGTCTTACGAACGGCACTAACGCCTTTTTTATGACCAAATACGCGAGGTTTTCCTTTGGACTTAGCCCAACGGCCATTACCGTCCATAATGATGGCAATATGCTTAGGAAGGGAATCAGAGAAGGCTTGAGAATTTTGCATAGGGAGTTAATTGAGTTCCATCAGTTGGATAGACTAACATAAAAAAACGCTGAGCTGTGAGCACAGCGTTTTCCAACAGTGATGTGTGTGGGAGTATTAAACTTCCATCAACTCTTTTTCTTTTGCAGCAAGAACTTCATCGATCTTCTTAACTGCAACGTCAGTTAGCTTTTGAATTTCGTCTTGTGCTTTACGGTCTTCATCTTCAGAGATTTCTTTATCTTTTAGAAGCGCTTTAAGATCGTTGTTTGCGTCACGACGGATGTTACGAACAGCAACACGACCACCTTCAGCTTCACCACGAACGATCTTAACTAGGTCTTTACGACGCTCTTCCGTTAGCGGTGGAAGTGGAACACGGATGATAGTACCAGCAGACATAGGGTTTAGACCAAGGTCAGACGTCATGATCGCTTTTTCTACTTTCGGGGTCAGCTCTTTATCAAAAACCGTGATTGCAAGTGTACGTGCATCTTCAGCAACAACGTTTGCTACTTGGTTTAGAGGTGTTGCTGCACCGTAGTATTCTACAGAAATACCAGATAGTAGGCTTGGGTGTGCACGACCTGTACGAATTTTAGAAAGGTTGTTCTTAAGCGCTTCAACGCTTTTATCCATGCGCTCTTGCGCGTCTTTTTTGATTTCGTTAATCACAGTTTCACCTTAAAAATGTCATCTTTCCTGAAGAAAGCCTAAAACGGTTGAGCAAAGCAAGCACCACCCTAACGCTTTGGAGTGGCACCTTAAGCCAAGCTTATTCGTTGATGAGCGTGCCTTCTGCTTCGCCCATTACCACGCGACGTAGTGCGCCTGGCTTGTTCATATTAAATACGCGGATTGGCATTTTGTGGTCACGAGCTAGCGTAAACGCCGCCAAGTCCATAACTTTCAGCTCTTTATCCAGAACTTCTGCATAAGATAGCTTATCATACAGCTCTGCGTCTGGGTTTGCTACAGGGTCAGCAGTAAATACACCATCAACTTTCGTCGCTTTTAGTACGACATCCGCTTCAATTTCGATACCACGTAAACAAGCAGCAGAATCCGTTGTAAAGAACGGGTTACCAGTACCAGCAGAGAAGATGACAACTCGGCCTTGGCGAAGCTCACGGATCGCATCAGCCCAATTATAGTCGTCACATACGCCTTTTAGAGGGATTGCAGACATAACGCGCGCATTTACGTATGCACGGTGAAGAGCATCACGCATCGCTAGGCCATTCATTACTGTAGCAAGCATACCCATGTGGTCACCAACTACGCGGTTCATACCAGCTTCAGCTAGGCCTGCACCACGGAACAAGTTACCGCCACCGATAACTACACCAACCTGAACACCCAGTTCAACCAGTTCTTTCACTTCTTGTGCCATACGATCAAGGACCGCAGGATCAATACCAAAACCGTCTTCACCTTGAAGAGCTTCACCACTCAGTTTTAATAGAATACGTTGATACGCTGGTTTAGGGTTCGTAGTCATGGAGTTTACCTTCCAAAGAGAGTTGTTGATTAACAGTCATGAATAGACACAACTTCAGTTATGGCTATTCATCACGGCTAATCGTTCACTGCTCATAAAAAGACCGCAGCCTTGGCTACGGTCTAATCTTTATACAGTCTCTAAGGATTAACCTTTTTGAGCTGCTGCAACTTCTTCAGCGAAGCTCATTTCTTCTTTCTTCTCGATACCTTCACCTACTTCTAGGCGAACGAACGTAGAAACTGAAGCGCCTTTTTCTTTCAGCATTTCGCCTACAGTTTTCTTAGGCTCCATGATGAAAGCTTGACCTGTTAGAGAGATCTCGCCAGTGAATTTCTTCATTCGGCCAACAACCATCTTCTCAGCGATTTCAGCAGGCTTGCCTTCGTTCATTGCGATTTCAACTTGAACCGCTTTCTCTTTTTCTACTACGTCAGCTGGTACGTCTTCTGGGTTAACGAACTCTGGCTTAGAAGCAGCAACGTGCATTGCAACGTGCTTAAGAGTTTCTGCGTCGCCTTCACCAGCAACAACAACACCGATTTTCTCACCGTGACGGTAAGAAGCGATTGCAGTGCCTTGAACGTATTCTACGCGACGGATAGTGATGTTTTCACCGATTTTAGCTACTAGAGCTACACGTGCGTCTTCGAATTGTGCTTGTAGTTCTTCAACAGAAGCTTTTGAAGCTAGAGCTGCAGCTGCAACTTCTTCTGCGAATGCAGTGAAGTTACCGTCTTTAGCAACGAAGTCAGTTTGGCAGTTAACTTCAAGAAGAACAGCAACGCCGTTTTCTTCTTTGATGATGATTGCGCCTTCAGCTGCAACGTTACCAGCTTTCTTAGCTGCTTTCGCTGCGCCAGATTTACGCATGTTTTCAATTGCTAGTTCGATGTCAGCGTTTGCTTCTACAAGCGCTTTCTTACATTCCATCATGCCAGCGCCAGTACGCTCGCGAAGTTCTTTAACTAGAGCAGCAGTTACAGTTGCCATTCTGTATTCCTCGTTTGATTCGAAATAAGGTAAAAAACAGGGGCCTAACATTGTCGGCCCCCATTGCTAACTATAACTTAGTTTATGCTACACAAAGGTTTCACATAGACCAAGTGTGACACAGAGCCGCTATTATTCAGCTTCTACGAAACCGTCTTTTTCAGCAACTGCAGCTACGTCTTTGTTACGACCTTCAGATACTGCTGAAGCAGCAGCGTTCAGGTATAGCTGTACAGCGCGGATCGCGTCGTCGTTACCTGGGATTACGTAGTCAACGCCGTCTGGGTTAGAGTTAGTATCTACCACAGCGTATACTGGAATACCTAGGTTGTTAGCTTCTTTAATTGCAATGTGTTCGTGATCAGCGTCGATTACGAATAGAGCGTCTGGTAGGCCGCCCATGTCTTTGATACCACCAAGAGATTTCTCTAGCTTCTCCATTTCGCGAGTACGCATTAGAGCTTCTTTCTTAGTTAGTTTGTCAAAAGTACCGTCTTGAGATTGAGTCTCTAGATCTTTTAGACGCTTGATAGACTGACGAACTGTTTTGTAGTTTGTAAGCATACCGCCTAACCAGCGGTTGTTTACGTAAAACTGGTTGCTTGCGATTGCAGCTTCTTTAACAGCTTCAGATGCAGCGCGCTTAGTACCTACGAATAGAACTTTACCTTTCTTCTCGCCAACTTTAGCTAGTTCAGCTAGAGCGTCGTTGAACATTGGTACAGTTTTTTCTAGGTTGATGATATGAACTTTGTTACGAGCGCCAAAGATGAATGGCTTCATTTTTGGGTTCCAGTAACGAGTCTGGTGACCAAAGTGAACACCAGCTTTTAGCATATCGCGCATTGATACAGTTGCCATTTTAAATTCCTCTATGGGGTTAGGCCTCCACATTCCCCATAACTCCGACCAAGCTTCTGCTCAGCACCCCGGAATATGTGACGGAATGTGTGTGATTTAAAGATAAAAGGTTATTCGGATGAAGCTTGCTTCGCCGCTTAGCTTTGCTAAACGAAGAGAACAGTCCTCTATTCCGGCGCGCTTTATACCATATTTTAGCTCACTGTGGCTAGTAAAAATTATTTCTTCACCGTGCCACTTTCTCCTATTTATAAGCAAAACTTTAAACATACGATCGAATTAAGAATGATGCATATTCCTATCTAACTTGGGTTAACGCCCCGATGTCTGATAGAATGCGGCCATTCGCACGTTTACGTGCTTAGGAATAAGTAGAGAAAGCCAATGTCAATCAAGATTAAAACTGCTGAAGAAATAGAACGCATGCGCATTGCGGGCAAGCTGGCCGCAGAGATTCTAGAAATGATCGAACCACACATCAAAGTTGGTGTGACGACAGAAGAGTTGAACAAAATCTGTCATGAGTACGCTCTAGAAAAAGGCGCATACTCTGCTCCGCTTGATTACCATGGTTTCCCTAAGTCGATTTGTACTTCAATCAACCATATCGTATGCCACGGTATTCCAGCAGAAAAAGACGAAATCGGTAGCAACGGTCAAATGAAGCCAGCGGTACTAAAAGATGGCGACATCTTAAACGTTGATATTACCGTAATCGTTCCAAATGACGAAAATGCGGATCTGAGCGTGCGTCCTCAAGGTTACCATGGTGACACTTCTAAGATGTTCCTAGTCGGTGATGTTTCACCTGCAAACAAACGTCTATGTATGGTTGCTCAAGAAGCACTGTATGTTGGTATGCGTACCGTTAAGCCAGGTTCAACAGTTGGTGACATCGGTACAGCTATCGAGAAATACATCAAAGAGAACAACAAAAACAACCCTCGCAACAAGTTTTCTATTGTGAAAGACTTCTGTGGCCACGGTATCGGCGATGAGTTCCATGAAGAACCACAAGTGGTTCATTACAAGAACAAAGACCGCCGCGTACTAAAAGAAGGCATGTGCTTTACTATTGAGCCGATGATTAACGCAGGTAAATTTGGTTGCTCTGTTGACGCTCAAGACGATTGGACCGTTTACACAGGCGACGGCAAGAACTCTGCGCAATGGGAACATACCATTGTTGTAACAAAAGAAGGTTGTGAAGTACTGACGCTTCGTAGCGACGATACGATTCCTCGCCTAATGAAAAACGCGTAAAGCTTACGACCACTCGTTGTTTACTATATCCCTGCTTCGGCGGGGATATTTTTTATCTGCCACAAATTTGTTAGATTGTAACTAGATTAGCTTGCACGGATGGCAAATATGACACTTCAGTCCCCTCTTACCTTTTCCGATGAACAAATCAATATCGGAGAACTCAAACAAGAGTTAGAGAAATTTAGCTCCGATCAAAACCAAGAGTTTCTCAATCATCATCCGGTAACAAGCTTGGTTTTAGCCAGAGCAGAATACATGGATCTGCTTCTGAATCGTTTGTGGCAACATTTTGGCTTCAAAGATATTTACAACATTTCCCTAGTTGCCGTGGGTGGCTATGGGCGTGGCGAGCTGCATCCGCTCTCCGATATCGATATTTTGATTCTGTCGAACAATAAGCTACCGACCGCGCTAGAAGCAAAAATCAGCGAATTCATTACGCTGTTGTGGGATTTAAAACTCGAGGTCGGACACGCAGTTCGCACCGTTAACGAATGTGCGGAAATTGGTAAAGCCGATCTGACCGTCGCGACAAATCTTCAAGAAGCGCGTCTACTGTGTGGCAGCGAGGATACCTTTCAGGCACTGAAGAAAGTTGTATTATCAGACTCCTTTTGGCCAAGTGAAACGTTTTATCGCGCTAAAATTCAAGAGCAGCGAGAACGCCATGCCCGTTACCACGATACGACCTACAACTTAGAACCAGACATTAAGTCGACCCCTGGCGGGCTGCGCGATATTCATACATTAAGCTGGGTCGCCCGACGTCACTTTGGTGCCACATCATTGCTGGAAATGAGCCGATACGGATTTTTAACTGACGCAGAATACCGAGAATTGGTTGAATGTCAGGACTTCCTTTGGCGAGTGCGTTTCGCTCTGCACATGGAGCTTCGCCGCTATGACAACCGCTTGACCTTTGCCCATCAAGCACAAGTTGCGGAAAATCTAGGCTACGTCGGTGAAGGCAACCGAGGCGTAGAAATGATGATGAAAGAGTTCTATCGCACACTTCGTCGTGTGGCAGAGCTCAATAAAATGCTACTCAAACTTTTTGATCAAGCGATCATTAATGGTGGTGCGACAGAAAGTGCCGAGATTCTCGATGCCGACTTCCAACGTCGTGGCTCTTTGATTGAAGCGCGGAAACCCGCATTGTTTCAAGCTCGCCCAGAAACTATTCTGGATATGTTCTTACATATCGCGAACGACTCAACCATTGAAGGGGTGAGCCCACCAACACTACGTCAGCTGCGCACCGCTCGCCGTCGGCTCAACAAATTTTTGCACACCATTCCTGCTGCGCGTGAAAAGTTCATGGCGTTATGTCGTCACCCTAATGCTCTGCATAAAGCATTCAGCCTGATGCACCGATTAGGGGTTATGGCGGCCTATTTACCGCAATGGAGCCAAATTGTTGGTCAAATGCAGTTTGACTTATTCCATGCCTACACCGTTGATGAACACAGTATTCGCTTACTTAAACATATCAACACTTTTAGTGACCCAGAAAATCATGCGAAGCACCCTATTTGCTGTGACGTCTACCCACGGATGCAAAAGAAAGAGCTGCTGATTATTGCCGCTATTTTCCACGATATCGGTAAAGGACGTGGCGGCGATCACTCTGTTATAGGCGAAGGTGAGGCTTACGACTTCTGTATTGAGCATGGCTTATCAAAGCCCGAGGCCAAACTTGTCGCTTGGTTGGTAAGGCATCATCTATTAATGTCCGTCACCGCACAGCGCCGAGACATTTATGATCCCGATGTGATTACCGAATTTGCCAAAAAAGTCAGAGACGAAGAATCTCTCGATTATCTTGTGTGCCTGACAGTTGCAGATATTTGTGCAACCAACCCAGAACTTTGGAATGCTTGGAAACGAACCTTACTCGCAGAGCTGTATTACTCTACACAACGTGCTTTACGTAGAGGGCTAGAGAATCCTGTCGATGTGCGTGAGCGAATTCGCCACAACCAACAAATGGCCTCTGCAATGCTGCGCAAAGAGGGGTTTGCCGCGCGCGAAATTGAAGTATTGTGGCAACGCTTCAAAGCTGACTATTTCCTTCGTCATACCCATACGCAAATCGCGTGGCACTGCGAACACTTACTTCGCATGGAAGATCCAACTAAGCCTTTGGTCTTGATCAGCAAAAAAGCCACTCGCGGCGGCACTGAGGTGTTTGTATATACGAAAGACCAGCCAGCTTTATTTGCGACGGTCGTGGCGGAGTTAGATAGGCGTAATTTTAATGTACACGACGCGCAAATCATGACCAGCAAAGATGGGCACGTGATTGATACCTTTATGGTGCTCGATCAACATGGCGAAGCGATTGATGAGTCCCGTCATGCCGCGGTGATTAAGCACCTCACCCATGTACTGGAGGCGGGCCGACCAACCAAGATTAAAACGCGCCGTACTCCGAACAAACTTCAGCACTTTAATGTGAAAACCAAAGTCGACTTCTTACCAACCAAAGGTAAAAAACACACTTTAATGGAGTTTGTCGCGCTAGACACACCAGGGCTGTTGGCCAAAGTAGGCCGTACGTTTGCTGATTTAAATATCAACCTTCACGGTGCCAAAATCACCACCATTGGTGAGCGAGCAGAAGACTTGTTTATTTTAACCAGTGATGCAGGGGGAAGATTAAGTGAAGAACAGCAAGATGAGCTAAGAGAGAGATTGATCGAAAAGTTATCTGATGAGGTCGCAGCTTAGATCAAACCTGCCAATCTTTTCGGTTCAGGGCGAGAGCGATCTTGCCCACAAGTTAAGCATTTTGGCTAAATATCAGCTATCTAGCTCATACATAGGCTGCTACAGTTATATCAATATCAATTCGATGTAATAGAGGTAGCCTATGTATCCCCACCTCACTGGTTTGGGCATTCACGACCCTAAGCAGATTGAACGTTATTCCCTACGCCAAGAAGCACACAAAGACGTACTCAAGATCTATTTCCACAAGCAAAAAGGCGAACTGTTCGCTAAAAGCGTTAAATTCAAATACCCACGCCAAATCAAAAATGTTCTTGTTGATAGTGGCAGTCACAAATATAAAGAAGTAACGGAAATCAACCGTAACCTCACATTAGTCATTGATGAGCTGAATAAAATCACTAAGCCAACGAAACAACCTGAGGTTGATGTAAAAGAGAAAATTCTTTCAGACCTTCGTCATTTAGAAAAAGTCGTTTCGAGCAAGATCGCAGAGATCGAAGCAGATCTTGAAAAACTAAAGTAAAACGTTAAGTCTTAAATATTAAAAAGGGTTAGCATTGATGCTAACCCTTTTTATTTGTACTCAATCATTATCTAGATCTAACTGCGCCGATTATCGGTTCATCCCACTCAAATCGAGTAAACAATTGCTGCCAAGTTTCATCAAGATTGGCCGTCATGACAATCTCTTGATCGGTAAATGGATGGACAAACCGTAACTCTGAAGCATGCAGTAGCAAACGATGAGAATCAAACTCTGTGCGATACAGCTTGTTGTGCTTTCCATCCCCGTGCGTTGTATCACCCACGATCGGATGGCGTAGATGTGCCATATGACGACGAAGTTGGTGCTTACGCCCCGTTTTAGGTTTCATCTCAACTAAGCAATAACGCGTTGTAGGAAATTTACCCGTCGAATAGGGAACCTCCACTTTAGCCAACGGCTTATATTCCGTCACCGCTTCTTGCGCTTCTTTTTCTTGTGAAGCGAACTTATCAGCAATCTTGTCTAACTCCACTTTGAGTGCGTAATCCAAGACGCCCTCTTCCTCAATCCAACCGCGTACTATCGCGTGGTATGTCTTTTCCATTTTATGTTCAGCAAACATCGGCATGACTTGTGATGCGACTTCACTCGACAAAGCAAACACGAGCACACCAGATGTTGGACGATCCAGACGATGCAATGGGAACACATGCTGACCAATTTGGTCGCGCAAAGTTTGCATGACAAATTGAGTTTCGTGTTTATCTAACCAACTGCGATGCACTAACATGCCGGCAGGCTTGTTGACCGCTACAAAATATTCATCCTGATAAACGATCTCCAGTTCCACTGGTTCTGAAGATCGCGCTATTTCTTGTTCTAGCATTCGTTTACTTACACAGTTCGTCAATGGTTCGGATTGTAACAAGCAGCTCTGCGAACTGCGGTTCCTGCTTCCACGCTTCTGAAAAATAGGGCTCGAGAGAAAACCCTCTTGGCAATGGTTGGATGTTTTCCACTAGCACGTGCATTCTGTCTATAAAGATCCACTGCAACCACTCATGAGGATGCAATGTATCAATCGCAAATGGCTCCACGCTTTGTAAGGCTTGCTCTGAAGGCCTAGTGTGTTGCCACAACTTATGTTCTTTAAGCTGCGTTTCAAGTTGGTGAAGTAAGTCGACCAATTGAGTATTTGTTACCATTAATTCTATCTCGAACCTTGAATTAGCCGAGAATGATACCATTTCTTGTGAAAAGAACGTTAGGACGTCGTATTTAATGGAAAACATTCAAACCCTCACTCAACTGTTGAACAACAGCCGCTGTGATTATCAAATCTTCGATCTTGGTCGTCGTATCAAAACCATCGCTAAGAAAGAGTTTGCCGATGTAGAAAAAGGTCAAGCACCGTACCCATTCCCAATGCAGCGTAAAGCACACCTTGCCATCGCTTATTGGAATGAACAAAAGCAACCTTGGATTTGGTTTCTAAAGTTTGAATTGGACGAGCGCGGTTTGTTAAAGCAAGCGGATATCGGCAATTTCATTAAATACGTAGTGGAAGCCATGGGAACACGCCTCAATGATGATATCACTGAAGAGCAACAGCAAAAGCTGTCTAATAACCCATACACTTTCAAACCTTCCGAAGACAAAATGGCCGTGTTTCATAGCCAGGTCCGCGCGAACCTCGATCTTCCTACCAGCCAATATTATGAGCACACTCAGCATTACTTTTCTGGTGGTTTAGGCTGGGATAATTGGCAAACCGTAGGTCTGCAAGGGATCACCGACATGGCCGCTCGTTTGGACAAAGAGCAAAACGGGGTAATGATACGCAAGGCGTTGAACCACCTACCGAATGAACCACTTTATGCTCTGTTGGGGGCGCTTGAGCATGTAGAGTTACAAGAGCGTTTAGCTGAGCGTATCGCCGACAAAGCACAACAAGAAATCGCAAGTAGCGAACCGGATCTCTTCCTACTTTCAGCGCTTATTCGAGCTTTGGCTGGCGCACCAGCAGCCATTGCCTCGCCAGTGTTAGAAGCGATATTAAAAAGCCCTCGTTTAAGCCATCAGGAAGTACTGATTGGCGTGGCAGGCCGAGCTTGGCACTTACTAGCCAATGAAAAGGTAGCAGAACAGTTTTTGCTGCGTTTAGCTCAAACCGGTAATCAAGCCCTATTTAATCAGTTATTTGCCGATTTAGTGATGCTACCAGAGTTAAGAATGGTGCTATTGCCCCTGTTACATTCAAATCCATCTGAAGAACTAGCAAAGGCGCTAGTCAGCTTACAACAAGCAACAAAGGGATAATAAAGGTTCAGGGATGATTGGTGATCTTTTAGCAATTTTAGGGCTATGCTTTTTCTGTTATCTGTTTTGGCAACAACGTCGTCAAGCCGAACTCGCAAAAGTGGCAATCACGCGTAAATGTGAGCAATTGGATCTCCAATTAATCAGCATCGCCTTTGGTGCCCATAAACTAAAAACGCCAGACGGAGTCTGGCGTTGGCATACGGTGTATCAATTTGAGTTTTCATCTCTTGGTGACGATTGCTACCAAGGGGAGTTAACCATGGTCGGTTTCAGGCCGCAGAACTTTCACCTACCACCGCATCGCTTGTAAATTCCATTTCAAAGTAAGGACCATATAGATCCTTACTTTCTTTTGTTTCAACAAATCCCAGTTTTTTCAGCACCGCCATAGAAGCTTGATGGTTGCTATTCACGTTAGCTTTCACCTTATGTAGCCCCAGTTCACGGCACGCCTTGGGGAAAAACGCTTTTAGAGCTTCTGTCGCTAACCCTTTACCCCAATAAGATTTATCAAAAATAAACCCTAACTCAGGCTCGGAATCGAGATGGGAAATGAACACGTGCCCCATATAGTCACGACTGGTGCTTTCTAGCACCGCCATACTATAAATATTTTCATCATCCAGTATTTTCTCAAACATCTGTTTGGCAGACGCGACAGTATACGGACCGTTCATTTCAGCACGGTTTTTCGCACAGCAATTCAGCATGACGAACTCTAGTTGCAACGACTCATTGTAGGGTAGAAGAAGCATTCTTCTGGTTACTATGGCCACATCTGTTCCTTGATTACAACAAACTTTATTTATCCGCAGATCACAAACTCGATGAGCTTGAATATGCTCAATAGCTGCGGGGCATAACACCTTGTAGAGAAGCCGAAAGTTAAACCAACTGATTGGAAAGGATATTGATCTGGATTGTTTTTTATTAAGTGTTATTAGGAATTTATAAATTTTGTGATATTGATATACCCAAGCCACCTCTAGGTGCTTAATTCAACGAGAACGACTAGGTATCTTTTTATATAAGAAAGACCCCGACACATAAGTATCGGGGTCATGGTCTTACTCGCAGCAGTCCGGCTACTAAAAGTGCTCCATGCATCATCCATAATAGTGGCTGATTCCGTCAGCTTATTCCTTACGTCGCCGTCCTAGCGGTGTCCTTATCATCCTGATAGCTAACATTCCCCGTTAGCACACATCACTTGTTCCTTGAGCGGTGTCCCTTGCATCTTCCTGACGCTGTCCATAACCTCTATCCTAGAGGGGTCCATTGTCTATCCTTAGTCATCAACATCCTATTGATGATAGTGTCCTTACAATGTCCTACGCTCCATGCTTGATTAATCATCCTGACCAACCAAATCGTCTTCCTGACGATAACCAAATCCTTGGTGCTTTCCTGTTCCATGTCTGCTTCCTGCTGACAACTCTCAATTTACGCCTTTCCTAAAAATTGACAATCTATACTAGATAAATATTTATACGCCACATTGGTTAAATAGTTGTTAAATCATTATTTATCAATAACTTGATGTTTGTAATTTCTATTTTTCCGCTCACGAAATCGTTTTCTCTCACAACCCATGTAAGAGATCTCTCACACCACACATTCCAAATTGCTATTCGCCAAATTAGGGGACTCAACGTATGATGATAGATATATCGTTGTTAAGGATTAAAAATGTTAACTCAAGACGTTACTAAAGAATTAGAAGCGGTAATGGAACAACTGCAACAACAAGGAAAAGAACCAACCGTAGCGTTAGTGAAAGCACGCTTGAAAACGCCCGTCCCAATGCCTGCATTAATCACCGCAATAAAAAGTTGGAAAAGTGCTCAGCGTGTTCCCAAGGTTGAAGTCGCAGCGCAAGCGCATACCGATAATGATCGTCTTGCAGCGCTAGAAAGCACGGTGAAAAAACTAGTCGCTCGCATTGAAGAGCTAGAAGCCAAGCTAAGTGAGAAGTCATTATGAAGTTATGGGTAGATGCAGACGCATGTCCGAAAGTCATCCGCGAAACCATTGTGCGTGCCGCCGAACGCACAGGGATTGAATGTACGTTTGTCGCCAACCACGTTGTCCCGGTGCCCAAAAGAGACAACATCCACTCGCTGCAAGTTCCAGCTGGATTTGACATCGCTGACAACGAAATCGTTAAGCGTGTGGAGGCCAACGATTTGGTGATCACATCAGACATTCCGCTTGCAGATGAGGTCATCTCTAAAGGCGCTCAAGCCCTCAGTTCACGTGGCGAGCTTTATACGAAAGACACCATCAAAGCGCGTCTAAATATCCGCGACTTCATGGAAACCATGCGTTCAAGCGGAATTCAGACTGGTGGTCCCGCTGCGCTTTCCCAAACCGATCGCCGCGAATTTGCGAACCATTTAGATCGTATTTTGGCTAAATTTAGGAAGTAATCCTCACTCTATTCATATTGAGCCAGCAAATCAAAGCCTGGCTCATTCCTGAAAATTCATTTTCAGCATTGCACCCAAAGCGTGCTCTTACTCCCATTTGTTTTGTTCTGTTTATTTTTCATCTCGCTCGCCATAGCTTCAATATGCAACGTGGTTTATTTTGAACGACGTTTTTAATAACTGTATAGAGAATAATGGGCTTTAACATCGTTTCTAGTGGAAGCTACCTGCCAACGAATCAATGGTCAGATCGAGAGATGGATCGCTTCCTAAAATTGGCGCCAGGGACCTGCCGAAATAAATTCGACGTTGAATATCGTCATGTAGCCAATATAAAAGAGACCGCTATTTATATGGCGGTGCAGGCGATAGAGCAGTGTTTAGGAAACATATATACCTTGGGCTCCATTGATCTCCTTATCTACGCCAGCGGCACTCACCACCAGTCTCTGCCCTACGATGCCTCAGCGGTTCTCGCCGCGTTAGACGCTCCAACATGGCTAGAAAGCTTTGATTTGAACAGCACCTGTTTATCATTTCTTTCTGCGCTTGATCTTGCTCAGAGTCTATTCTTCGCAAAACGATACCGTCGGATTCTCATTGTTACCAGTGAGCTCGCCACTGGCATCACACTGAATCGAAATCTCACGCTCAGACCAGAAGTTGCAACCTTATTCGCCGACGGTGCCGCCGCGTTTTTGCTCGAAGAACAAAACGGTGATGGATTACTCACCAGTCACTTTGAAACGCATCATACCGGATATTCATTTTGTCAAATAAAGGGCGGAGGTAGCCATGTCAACCCTCATACCTCAGAGCATCAAACCTATTTAAAAAGCTGCCAGTTTGAGATGGAAGGCAAAGCACTGTTTAAACATGTGCGTAAAACCTTACCAGCGTTTCTAAAAAAAGGCTTTGACGCCTCTCCGGTAACACTCGGCGATATTGATTATTTTCTTCCGCATCAAGCCAGTGCGCACGGATTAAAAAAACTGCCCTCACTCACCGGGTTACCAACCGAGAAAACAGTTAATCACTTTTCGACTTTGGGAAACCAAGTCGCAGCCTCACTCCCGATTAACTTACACTGGCTGCGTAATCAACCAGAAACAGCAGGAAAACATGTGTTATTAGCTGGCACCGCCGCAGGGTTGTCACTAGGGATGGGAGTGCTAAAACTATGAAGATATTAGTCACTGGCGGCAGTGGGATGTTGGGTAGCGCAATTCTAAGAATGTTTCACCAGCAGCATGAACTGCATTTTACAGCACGAAACACAGTCATCGCTAAACAACTCGCCGAGCAATTCGATGTTATCCCACATATAGTCGATTTAAGAGACCACTCAGCAGTTCATGCGGTATGCCAAGGTATGGATGCAATCATCCATTGTGCCGCTCTCTCAAGCCCATGGGGAAAGTGGCAGGCGTTTTATCAAGCCAATGTAGATGCCACCAAAAACCTCGTCAGTGCGGCTAATTCGCATCAAATATCGCGTTTTATTCATATTTCCTCCACCAGCGTCTATTTTGACCACCAAGACCGTTGGAATATTAGAGAAACCGACGCCATTGCTTCACACTGGTGTAATGATTACGCACACACCAAATACCTATCTGAACTTGAAGCCGTAAAAGGCCAAAGCAAAGCGATCATTTTAAGACCGCGTGGCATTTTTGGTCCCAACGATCGCGCGATTATCCCAAGAGTGCTTAAGGCGATAAAAAACAACACTCTGCTTCTGCCATCGGGTAGAAACCCAGTGGTTGATCTAACTTATGTCGACAACGTTGCCCATGCGGCGATGCTCGCTTGCACTCAGGCAGACCGACTTCAGCATGGTGATGTGTTCAACATTTCCAACAACGAACCAATGCCAATTGAGACTGTTCTGCAAGCTTTATGTGAGGGGTTAAACCTAAAAGTAACTTTACAATCATTACCATACGGTGTGGTATCACCATTATTAAAGCTCAGTGAGCAAATACGAAGGCACTTACCACATCAGCCAGAACCAAGGCTCACCTCATACAGCGCAGGATTGTTTAACTATCATCAAACTCTGGATATCAGCAAGGCGAAACAAACACTGAATTACCAACCGCTTTTTTCAATTCAAGAAGGAATACAGCAGTATGCAAACTGGTCTAAAAATAAAAATCTTTGAGGCTGGACACTGCGTACACCCAGGCTTTGTTGTCAAACCAGGTTCTGGTATCAAGCCTAGAGCATTTCCGGCAGCCGTTGCGTTAATTCAGCACCCAACACAAGGCAACATCCTGTTTGATACGGGATATCACGAGCACTTTTTTAGCGCGACTCGTCCCTTCCCTGAACGCTTTTATGCTTGGACAACACCTTGCCGCTATCAACAAGAACATGGGATTATTGCGCAGTTAGCAAAAGAAAATCTCAAACCTCATGATATTGAGCATTTAGTGCTCTCCCACTTCCATGCCGATCACATTGCTGCCGTGTCTGAGTTTTCCCACTCTCAATTGCATTGCCAACAAAAAGGGGTGGATGCAATTACTAAAAGTGGTCGAATTGGAGGCGTAAGAAAAGGCTACCTAAAAGCTCTACTCCCTCCACAGCTTGAATCTAACTTCATCATTCATGGTGATTTTTCTGTGCCAATCAGCCAAATTCTTCCTCAGTGCCAAGGGGTTAACTTGCTCTGTAAAGACATGTTCGACGATGGACTTATTTATATGGTTAGCTTGCCAGGCCATGCAGCTGGCCAAGTGGGCTTGCTGGTTAAAAGAGACCAAAGTTGGCTGTTCTTACTCGCCGATGCATGCTGGTTAATCGAGAGCTTGAGTGAAAATATCGATCAGCATTGGCTGGCGAACATGCTTTGCGATGACACAAAAGCCTATAAAAACACCCTCTCCGAGTTGAGAAGTTGCTACCAACGAACCCACCACGTTGTTCGCTTCGTACCTTCACACTGTCAGGAAACTATCCAGCAGCTAATCAAAGAAGGATGGATGAAGTGAGAACGCTTATCTCAGAATTCTGGCGAACCCGCTACCGCCCTTTCGGCTCAAGGGAACAAGTCGAAACATGGCAGCAACAACACTTAACGCAACACTTGGATTGGGTATGCCGTCATTCACCGTATTACCGCTCTTTTCAAGGTGCACCACTCAGTGATTTCCCTATCATGAATAAGCAAACCATGATGGAGAACCTTTCAGAGTTAAATACGAAGGGCTTAGATGCTGAACAGTTAATGCAGCAGGCACTCAAAGCAGAGCAGTCACGCAACTTTGCCGCTTCGAAAGTTGGTGATGTTACGGTTGGGCTTTCTTCGGGCACATCAGGCATGCGCGGGCTGTTTCTTGCTGACAAGCAGGAAACACAACTGTGGGCCGGCAATATATTGGCTCGCCTTTTGCCCAACCTATGGCAAAAGCACCGAATTGCACTAGCCTTGCGAGCCAACAGCCCACTGTATAAATCCGTCGCGAAAGGGCCTGTCACATTCTTTTATGCCGATTTAACCAAACCTTACCAAGAATGGATAAAAGAGCTGGATGAGTTCCAACCCACGCTTTTGGTTGGTAGTGCGCAAGCTCTTCAGCTCTGCGCCCAGTTCAGCGGTCAATTTGGTCAACCCGCAATTCAACCACAGCGGATCATTTCTGGGGCAGAGGTTCTAACCGAGAGTGACCGTCACTATATTTCTCAACGGTTCGACAGCGAACTCCATGAAGTCTATCAATGTACTGAAGGTTTTCTTGCATGTACTGATCAGCATGGACAAATGCGCTGGAATCAAGATGTTGTTTACATCGAAAAACATTGGCTGAATACCGAACGTACTCATTACAGCCCAATCATTACCGATTTTCGTCGTAAAACTCAGCCAATTATTCGTTATCAGCTCGACGATATTATTGAGAATAAACAGGATAATGGTGTATTTGAACCTCTTGGCGCAATTGCCGGACGATGTGGTGATCGCCTCACACTAAACGCAAACCACGTCCCAGTGACGGTGTTACCAGATCTCATCTACCGCGCTATAACACTATCTGCCCAAGGTCGCGTGGATTACCGAATCACCCAAACAGGGTCACAAACCATTCAAATTGAAGCGGATGTTCACCACCATAGGGTTATACATCAAGCCTTGATAAAGTTGTTTGACCAATTACTGCTTGATCCTGTCAGATTTAGTTACCGCCCTGCGCCTATTTGGACGCCAATGAATAAACAACGACGTGTGGTGAACATATGCGGGTCTTAATCACCGGAGCCCGAGCACCAGTTGCACTAGAGTGGGCAACCATGTGTATGCATCATGGGCATGAAGTAATTCTCACCGATTCGCTAAAAAAGCCTCTGGGATCATTTTTGCGAGGCATCGAGTCTTATATCCCCACCGCTTCACCTCGATTTGCGTTTCCCAGCTATCAACAGCAGATCCTAAAAATCATTACTCAGATGCACATTGATATGGTGATACCCACTTGTGAAGAAGTGTATTACTTGGCTCATGTTGCCAAGCAATGTCCAGAAGTAGATTTTTTTCTACCCGATGTGGCGCTGCTCAATGCCCTACACAACAAGTTAACCGTCTTTGAACAGCTTCAAGGCTTGCCAGAAATTACACTTCCAAAAACTCGTTTGGTCGCTGATAAAAGTGAGGTTGAAATTAATGAAAGAACCGTTCTAAAACCAGTTTACTCTCGATTTGGCGGGCAAGTCATACGAGATGTGACTACTCAGTCTATTTCTGCCGTCACGATATCGCCACTTTATCCTTGGGTTCAGCAACAAAAAATCCATGGGACTCCGGTGTGTAACTATGCGATTTTTGAACATGGTGACCTTAAAGCACACCAAGCTTATGTGCCAAAATACTGTGTAAACGGCTCGGCCGCCAGTGCTTTTCAGCCACTCTCATGCGAACGACTAGATACATTTATCGCAGCTTTTGGTAAACGTCATACTTATCATGGGCAAGTGTCGTTTGACTTCATCAAATCACAAGATGAACTCTACGTGATTGAATGTAACCCAAGAGCCACCAGTGGTTTGCACCTACTCTCGTCTCGATGCAATCAACTGCTTCCTTATATGGAGTTTACCAGTCCTTCCAAGCAGCGATTGCATCATTTAGGGCCAATAACACTCATCGCTGAAGGTGGGTTATCCCTATTTAAGGCTCGAACTTGGCAAGATTGGTGGTCTGGAGTGAATGTAATGCAACAGCATAACTTGCCAGTAGGGAGCCAAATCCGGAGTGTGTTTGAATTACTCCGGCTAGCTAGGCAGAACAAGGCAAAATGGAGCGCCGCTTCTACCGTTGATATTGAGTGGAATGGAGAAGCGTTGCGATCATGACACTTTCCTCTCAAGAATGGCATCAAACCTTTATCACTCTTATGCAATCGAATCCTATTGATGAATGCACAGCAAGCTTTGGTTGCTACTATATCGATGATGTTGCCATTCCCTACTCCGTAACACCAAAAATACCAAACAACTGTTATGCCGTGTCCCCTATGACACTGCTTAGTGGCTACGCCGAAGAAGAGCTTTACAAAGTCAAAAATGTGGCTGTTCGATGGGTATGTAAGCTACTTATTAATATGACTAAACCAATCTTATCATTGGCTGGGTTGGATCAAGTCCAAACGCTCAACAATCAGTGCTTGTCCACCAATATGTATAGTGAACAATGGGAATCCTTAAACCTTGATGAACTGCGTCGCGTGGCACTCGATCAATACCCCACCTTTCCCTTGGTGCTTCGCTCCCTCAACCAACTTCAGTACTCACACTTAATTCAGCGATTAGAACAGCAACAATGGCAAAGCTTGGTAACACGACAAGTGTATTTACTTGAGGATTGGCAAGCATTCAGCTTCAACCGAGATTTAACAAAAGACTTCAAGCTGTTTAATGATAAAGATTGGCAGTTTAAGCCTCTGGCTACTGATGAAGAGTTTCAGTGCGCCAAAGTGTTATATGACATGCTTTACCTTGATAAATACAGCCGGAATAACATCCAGTTTTCAACCCAATATTTAAAACAGGCTAGCCAGAATAACTTAGTGCATTTAGTGGGACTGTTTTATCAAGGAGAGATGCTGGCTACGTTAGGCATAGTAGAAATTGATAACGACATGACTTGCCCAATTTTTGGCTACGATACCAATAAGCCGCAGAGTTTTGCGCTGTATAGAAGAATATCTGCTTATACCATCCGCCATGCAATGATATGCCAGCGTCGCTTTAATATGAGCTCAGGGGCTCCAGCTTTTAAACGCAACCGAAAAGCCCAGCCAGAAATTGAATTTAGCTATGTTTATATTGCGCACTTACCTTGGTACAAACGCGTAATTTGGAAAAGCTTGTGCTGGCTCACTCAGCACTTTTATCGCCCTTTGTTGATGCGTTTTCAGCTATAAACCGACATCTATAATCAGGTAAGCCTGCGTGCACAGTCTCAATCGATAAAAAAGCCTGCGACGTTCGCAGGCTTTTTATAATGGAGCTGTGTGAGGTAACCGTTTTTTACGGTGTGTAGTATGTTGCTGCGCCAGGGCCTACTGGTAAACCAAATACGAATACCCATAGGTAGAACAGCACACTCCAACCTACAATGAAGCAGATTGAGTAGGGTAGCATGGTCGCGATCAGCGTACCGATACCTAAGTTCTTCATGTAACGAGTCGCTACAGCAAGAATCAAACCAAAGTAGCTCATCATTGGAGTAATGATGTTTGTCGTCGAGTCACCAATTCGGTAAGCAGCCTGAATCGTTTCCGGTGCATAACCAACAAGCATCAACATAGGAACAAAAATCGGTGCCGTCACTGCCCACTGTGCCGATGCCGAACCAATCATTAGGTTGATAAAGCCACACATGAGGATGAAGGCAAAGAACAACATCGGGCCAGTTAAACCAATTTCTTGCAGGAAGCTTGCACCAGCAACCGCAAATACCTGACCGAAGTTAGTCCATTTAAAGAAAGCAACGAACTGAGCAGCAAAGAAAACCAATACAATGTACATGCCCATAGAAGACATAGATTTCGCCATTGCATCAATCACATCGCGATCCGTCTTCATCGTGCCAACAACTTTACCAAACACAAAGCCTGGGATAGCAAAGAACACAAAGATGAATGCCACGATACTTTTCAGGAATGGAGAACCTGCAATTGTACCTGCATCAGAACGTAGAATGCCGTCTGCTGGAACAACCGTCCAAGCAAGCAACGCGGAAACAACCAGTACAGCAACACCTGCTAGTTTTAGACCTTTCTTCTCAATGTCTGTTAAGCCGCCCATTTTGTCGTTCGACAAATCTTCTGAGGCTTCTTCTTCACTGTATTTGCCAAGCTTTGGCTCAACAATTTTTTCAGTAACAAACGCACCAGTGATTGCAATGAAGAACGTCGAAACAAACATGAAGTACCAGTTAACTTCTGGACCAACAGTGTAAGTTGGGTCAATCATTTGCGCTGCTGTTTCAGTAATACCTGACAGTAGCGGGTCAACCGTACCGATAAGTAGGTTTGCTGAATAACCACCAGATACACCAGCGAATGCCGCAGCGAGGCCTGCAAGTGGGTGACGACCTAGAGAATGGAACAGCATTGCTGCCAGTGGAATAAGTACCACATACCCCAGCTCTGATGCCGTATTTGAAATGATACCAGCGAAAACAACAGTCACTGTTACCATGCGTTGAGATGCGCCCATGACCAAGCCACGCATAGCTGCAGATAGCAAACCAGAGTACTCAGCAATAGCAACACCCAACATCGCAACCAAAACCGTGCCTAAAGGTGCAAAGCCAACAAAGTTTTTCACTAAGTTAGTAACGATAAGTTCGAGTCCATCAGCGTTAAGTAAGCTGACGACATGAATCATGCCATCTGCGGCACGACCTTTTGCGCCCTCAGGACGAGGGTCTACAACGGAAACTTCGAAGTATCCTGCAATGCCCGACATCACCAGAATGGCTAAACAGAAAATGGCAAATAGTGTGATCGGGTGAGGTAATAAGTTCCCCAAATATTCGACAGTATCCAAAAAGCGCGTAAACAGCGGCTTCTTAGGCGAGTTTTGTTTAATTGAATCAGATGAACTCATCTGTTCCCTCCTTGTTTTTATTCCTGTGCAAATGTGACAAAAATGTCAAAAAAGCGAGCGAAGGGTACTTGAGTAGAAGGTTAAAGAAAAGCCCTAAATGTTACAAACTGTGACCATTAGAGAGTTTTATAACCAATAACAAACAAAAACGTAGATATTTCATCCATGTAAAACAGTTAAGTCAAAATTATCAATTAAACAAAACCATAAGCCAGAAATATGCTGAACGATTACTTCTGCACTGCTTTAAACCTCGGATTCGCCTTACAAATGACATATAGACGCCCTCTTCGTTTTACGAGCTGGCAATCCGGATGACGACTTTTTGCACTTTTTAATGATTTGACTACCTTCATGATTTATTCCTTTTCGCTCTTAAATTGACCAAAACGACGGTTGAAGTTCGCAATACGACCTTCTGTTTGAACCACTCGCTGTTTACCGGTGTAGTACGGATGGGAGGCTGACGACACATCTAACGTAAAGTAAGGATAGGTTTTGCCATCTTTCCATTCGATGGTTCTCTCTGTTTTCAACGTAGAACCAACAACGAAGCATTCATCTACGCTGGTGTCGTGGAACACCACTGGACGATATTCAGGGTGGATTCCTGGTTTCATAATACTTTTCCTCTTAATTAAAGTGTTATGTTATAACGTTTTAATTAATAATCATTATCAACAAGAAAAGCAAGAGAAATTTGTGATACTTTTCATCTCAATGAATTCTTAAAGATGTCCACCATGTATTCCATTGAACCCATCGGCGTCATTGAGACACCGTACAAAGAAAAGTTTGCAGTACCGCGCCAGCCTCGCTTAGTACCAACAGCGAAAGCACGCGTAAAACTGTTAGGCGCAGCGAATAGCCCTGAAGCAGTGCGTGGGCTAGAACAGTTCTCTCACGTTTGGCTGTTATTTTTGTTTGATCAAAATCTGGAAGCAGGTTGGAAGCCAACCGTCCGTCCACCACGACTGGGCGGCAATGAACGAATAGGTGTCTTTGCCTCACGCTCGACTTTCCGCCCAAACGGAATCGGAATGTCAGCCGTTGAAGTGAAAGGAGTCACTAAGCAAGGCGATCAAATCTATCTTGATTTAGGCAGCGTTGATCTCGTGGATGGCACACCGATTGTGGACATTAAGCCCTATATACCCTATTCAGATTCTATTCCAGAAGCACAAGGCGGATACGCAGACCAAGAACCAGAAAAGTCACAAGTCAACTTTTCTGCTCAAGCATTAGCAACGATAGAAAATCGATCCGATACTGACTATGTAAGATCAGTCATTGAACAAGTTCTGGCCCAAGATCCTCGTCCTGCATACAAGAAAAACAAGCCGGACGATAAAGAATATGCGGTAAATTTGTTCGACTTGAACGTAAAGTTCACAGCAACAAGCAACTTAATAACGGTTACCGCTATTGAAAGCTTTTGACAAACGCAATTGGCTGATATTATAGACGGCTAATAAATTTCCCTTTCGGGAACTCCTATACTCCAGCTTGTTCAAGCTTGAGTATCTAACTTAAATAAACGGATAAATTTAATGCGTACCAGTAATTATCTTCTTTCTACTCTGAAGGAGACTCCAAACGACGCAGAAGTAGTGAGCCACCAGCTCATGCTACGTGCAGGTATGATCCGTAAGCTGGCTTCAGGTCTATACACCTGGCTACCTACTGGTCTACGTGTACTGCGTAAAGTCGAAAACATCGTTCGTCAAGAAATCGACAATGCAGGCGCAGTCGAAACTTTGATGCCCGTTGTTCAGCCGTTTGAACTATGGGAAGAGACAGGCCGCAGCGAAAAGATGGGTCCTGAGCTACTTCGCTTTACTGACCGTCATGTTCGTCCGTTTGTACTTAGCCCAACCGCTGAAGAAGTGATCACTAGCCTTGTTCGTAATGAAGTGAGCTCTTACAAACAACTTCCGCTAAACCTGTACCAAATCCAAACCAAATTCCGTGACGAACGTCGTCCACGCTTCGGTGTAATGCGTTCACGTGAATTCTCAATGATGGATGCGTACAGCTTTGACATTGATAAAGACGGCCTACAAAAGTCATACGACGCAATGCACGATGCTTACTGCAAAGCATTCGATCGCATGGGTCTGGATTACCGTCCTGTACTAGCAGATAGCGGTGCTATCGGTGGTAGCGGCTCTCAAGAGTTCCACGTACTGGCTGAAAGTGGCGAAGACATCATCGCATTCTCTACCGAGTCAGATTACGCGGCAAACATCGAAAAAGCAGAAGCACTAGCTCCAGCCTCTGAAGCAGCGGCACCAACGCAAGAAATGACGTTGGTAGATACGCCAAACGCAAAAACAATCGCTGAATTGGTTGAACTGTTCGAGCTGCCAATTGAAAAAACAGTGAAAACTTTGTTTGTGAAAGCGTCTGACGAAGTTGATGCACCAATCATCGCGCTTATCATTCGTGGCGATCATGAGCTGAACGAAGTGAAAGCAGAGAACCTTCCTCAGGTTGCAGCTCCACTGGAAATGGCATCTGAAGAAGAAATTCGTGAGCTTATCGGTGCTGGTCCTGGTTCTCTAGGCCCTGTTGGTCTTAAACTGCCGTTCATCGTTGACCGCAGCGTAGCGGTAATGAGTGATTTCGGTGCGGGTGCGAACATCGATGGCAAACACTACTTCGGCATTAACTGGGGTCGTGACGCAGAGCTTGGTCAAGTTGAAGACCTACGCAACGTGGTTGAAGGCGATCCAAGCCCATGTGGTAAAGGCACTATCCAGCTTAAGCGTGGTATCGAAGTTGGCCATATCTTCCAACTTGGCAACGCTTACTCCGCAGCGATGAACTGTGGTGTACTTGGTCCTGATGGTAAGAACGTCATCCTAGAAATGGGCTGTTACGGCATCGGTATCACTCGCGTCGTAGCGGCTGCTATTGAGCAAAACCATGACAAATACGGCATCATCTGGCCAGATGCAATCGCACCATTCCAGGTTGCGATCGTTCCAATGAACATGCACAAGTCAGAAGAAGTAAAAGAAGCCGCTGAGAAGTTGTACGCTGAGCTAACGGCAATGGGCATCGAAGTCCTATTTGACGACCGTAAAGAACGCCCAGGTGTAATGTTCTCTGACATGGAGCTTATTGGTGTACCGCATACCATTATTATCGGTGACCGCTCAATGAAAGAAGGCAACTTCGAATACAAGAACCGTGCTACTGGTGAGAAAACGCCAGTCGCAATGACTGATATTATCGAGCACGTAAAGGCTCAACTAAAGTAAGCGCTCGACGGTTCTCATTTGAAGTAATTTCAAAATAATTAGTAAGGGTTGACTTCGGTCAGCCCTTTTTTATTACTGGGCAACCTTACTACTCCCCTTTAGATCTATTCACTTTGTTAATCTTTGGTTCAGCTTCTTGCTATTAAACTGATTTCATCATCTAAAGGAGGTCAGTTATGGATTTAAAAAGTCTTCTAAACCAAGCACTCAAATCAGACTTACTCAAGCAAGGGGCTGATGCGTTAGGTAAACAAACTAACAACATCAAATCCTCATCAAACTCAAGTAGCCTGAAAACGCTAGGAGCAGGCGCCGTTGGCGGAGGCCTTATCGGCATGCTGATGGGCTCGAAGAAAAGTAAAAAAATGACCAAGAAAATAGGCTCGGGCGCATTAAAAGTCGGTGGCGCTGCTGCGCTTGGAGCATTAGCCTACAAAGTTTATAACGACTGGCAAGCCAAACAGTCCGGTCAAGGTGTTCATGAGACCTTTGACCCCGATGACAGCAAACACAGTGTACTAATTTTAAAAGCAATGATTGGAGCCGCAAAAGCCGATGGCCATGTCGATGAAGAGGAAATGGCCCACATCGAGCAAGCCCTCGCGGATATAGGCGCAGATGAGCACGTACGTCAGCTCGTTCAGCAAGAACTAAACAAACCGCTCGATCCTGCTGAAATTGCTAATCAGGCGACCTCTCCTCAACAAGCGTCAGAAATTTATCTCGCATCTTTGATTGTTGCTGATGAGCAAAACTTCATGGAAAAAGCGTATTTGCAAGAACTGGCAAAACAGCTTCAGCTTTCACCAGAAGTCACTCAGCAGTTAGAAGTACAAATGCAGTGATTAAATCTCGCTCAAGCAACTCCTCAACTTGAGCCAAAACAACTCTGCACTTTGAGTTTCAAATCTGCTGTGTGTATATTGAGATAAGTTATCATTTAGTGGAAAGAAAACATGCAAGTATACGGCTGTTGTGAACTGGTTCGTGAGCTTTATGCTCAAATTGGTAGTGGCGATCAAGCTTACATTCCTCAGGCAATTTCATGTGCTGTTAAAGCGCTGAACGATGTTGCGGCGGATGAGTCTCTGCCTAAAGAAGTGCGTGAAAAAGCGGCATTTGCTGCGGCAAACCTACTGATTTCAGATTTTGAGGATAAGTAATGAATCTAGCGAACTTTGAATCCATGGATCCTGTCATGCTCATGAGTATTGTAAATATGAAGCTACGCGACGACTTCGGTGGTGACTTAGATAAACTGGTAGCTTTCTTCGATATCGATCGCACAGCACTAGAAGCAAAACTGGCTTCTGCTGGTTTTGACTTTCTTCCAGAAGCAGGACAATTCCGTTAACCCGCAGCAATCACCGCGGGTAACTGAAACGGGGAATAACCAACATGAAAAAGGGCTTGATGATCACTCATCAAGCCCTTCTCTTTTGTCCAATAGACGTTTCGATTAGCCGAATGAAGCCCATATGACCGTAGCCACAAGAATTGGACATACAAACTTCACATACGCTGGCCATAACTTACCAAACCAACCTTGCGTAAACTCCGGGCAACCTTGCTCAAGCTCTTTGATTTTTGAGTTGCGATTCCATACCCAACCACCAAATAAGCAGAATAAGAGCGCAGCGGTTGGTTGTAGATACTGAGTAGCAACCGTCGCGACCATACCAAACAGAGCGCCAAAGTTATAAACAATCACCACACTGAGCAAGGCGATGAGACCACCTAAAACCCAGCTCGTTGCGCTACGCTTGGTGCTGAAACGCTCACTCACTAACGCCACTGGACACTCTAACATTGAAATTGAAGACGTTAGCGCCGCAATCGTCAGCAATAAAAAGAACACAATAGAGAACAATTGACCAAGCAAACCTAAGCTATCAAACATCAACGGCAATACGGTAAATACCAACGTATCAGAGCTTAATAGAGAGCCATCTTCAGCATAGATTTGAACGCCTTTTTGCATCGCAACAAACATCGCTGGCATCACCACTAACCCTGCGATGAAAGCAACGGCAGTATCTACCATGGTCACGTTCATCGCCATCTTTGGTAGGTTCTCTTTCTTACTCAAGTAAGAGCCATAAATCAGCATTGAACAGCCACCGATCGTAAGCGAGAAGAAGCCCTGCCCCATTGCAGCAAGAATCAACTTGCGGTCCCATACCTTTTCGAAATCCGGTACCAAGTAATGCTTTAGCCCTTCCATCGCACCGTTTTGCGTCATGATGTAAGCAAACAGCAGGGCAAACAGAACAAACAATGCTGGCATCAAGCGTGTTGACCACTTCTCAATACCTTGTTTTACGCCACCTTGTACGATGAGAATCGTTAGCACATAAAAAGTAATGGTTCCGAACAAGTTACGTTCAACGCTAAAGCCCTTTAGCCATTGAGTTGCGGCTTCTAACCCCATTAGGTCTGTGATTGCACCCAGTAAAAAGCAGATCAACCAACCACCGACAATAGAGTAAAACGCTAAAACAGCGCTTGGTACGCTTAAACCTATCCAGCCCACAATACCGCCGAGCTTTTTACCTACCGGATGATTGGTAAGCGAACGCATACTATCTACCGGGTTGGCTTGACCATGACGACCAATCGCCATTTCAACCACCAGCATAGGAAATGCGACGATAAGAATCATCACCAAATAAACCAACAGGAAAGCACCGCCGCCATTACTGGCAGCTTGGGTTGGAAAGCCCCAAATATTGCCAAGGCCAACTGCGGCACCTGCGGCTGCTAAGATGAATCCGAGACGAGAGCCAAAATGCTCACGAGGCTGAGAAGAGGTTTGCTGTGTCATACTACTCACACAAAATATCATTGAACTAGCTAACTAGTACACTATAGCAATATTCACTACTCAACAAGAGCACTCCGGTTAAATACTCGACAGTTGAAACAATTCACAGTCATTCAGCTTGTAAATTTTAACGTACATCTCACATTCATCATTCTAAGACCTGGCGACTTTTGTCTTTTTCACACGCTTAGAATTTATGATTCTCCCATCGTGAAGTGAGCCGAAAAATAATGAGCTTTGGTGTAAGGAACGAATAGTTCCTCGTGATACTGTGTCGAAAAGCAGAATATTGTGCTTCGCTTTTTCCCCCTTATGTCTATTTATCAGCTAGTTATTACTCTGTTCTCATTTATATCCATGACTCAAGGAGAGGAAAATGAAGGTCACTCTACTTCACGGAGCGATGGTTGCAGCACTCAGCGTCAGCTACCAAGCTCAAGCCTATAACTGCCAAAGCTTACCCGACTGGGACAGCACTGCGACTTATACATCGGGCACTTTAGTAAAAACGCAAGGAGCCACTTACGAGGCCGCGTATTGGACGCAAGGCAATGACCCTGTTACCAATTCAGGGGCTTGGGAGGCATGGAAAGCGTTAGGGCAATGTGATGGTGGAAGCAACAACCTAGAGCCAACAGTGTCATTCTCCTCTCCAACAAACAACGCACAAATTCCCGAAGGCAGTGCGATCACCTTGCTAGCCAACGCAGCCGACGAAGATGGCCAAATCGCACAAGTTGAGTTTGTTGCAGGCAACCAAACGGTTGCTGTGGTAACTCAAGCACCATTCGAAGCATCTTGGACCGCTATTGAAGGTGTCTCGCAATTGACCGCAATTGCGACCGATAATGAGGGAGCCGTTACCACCACGACGATTTCTATCCAAGTTCAACCACAAGTCGAATTACCGCCACCAAGCATTTCATTGACAAGCCCAGTAGGCACAGAAGTGCTTAATGTCGGCGATAACCTAACCGTAGCCGCTCAAGCTGATGATATTGATGGTGTGGTCACACAAGTTGAGTTCTTCGTGAACAATCAATCCGTTGCGATTGATACCAGCGTACCTTACGAATATCAATGGACCGCGAATGCTGGTACACATTCGTTTAAAGCACAAGCGACTGATGACACATACCTCGCAACCATGAGCCAAGAAGTAACGCTTGTTGTTAGTAATTCAGAAACAGGGACGGGCGGATGTTCAGATGCAGTGCCTTACGCGGCGGGAACGAGTTATCAAGTTGGCGACCTGGTTTCTCACTTCAACCAAAAATATCGTTGTGATGTTGCTGGTTGGTGTTCCTCGGATGCGACATGGGCTTACGAGCCAGGTGAAGGGTTATACTGGCAAGATGCTTGGAGTGGCCTAGGTGCTTGTTCGACGCCACCGCAAGTTACCATTACGGCACCAACGGATGGACAAGTCGTGCTCGCTGGCAGCAATAACGAAATCACGGCTAACGCAAGCGATGCTGATGGCACAGTCACGCAAGTTGAGTTTTTTGCGAACAACACCAGCTTAGGGGTCACCACTCAAGCACCATATTCCGTTACTTGGAACGCCACACTTATTGGCGCTAACCAGCTTAAAGCCGTCGCAACCGATAATGATAACAACACGTCAGAGTCCTTGGTTGGTGTGGAAGTCAGCGATAAAGATTTGGTCGTCTCACTGACTTCACCAAGTAGCGGTCAAACCGTCGGCTTAGGCAAAAACCTCGCATTAAGTGCCGATGCAACATCTTTAACCTCAGGCATTAAACACGTTGATTTCATGATCAACGGCTCTATTGTTGCAACCGATACCACGGCACCTTACACAGCCAACTGGACACCAACTGCACTTGGTAACTTTACAGTTAGCGCCCAAGCTGTGGATTTGTCAGGAAGCAATGCATTGTCTGACGCAGCAGCAATAACGGTGGTTGAGCAAGCAGAGAAACGTCATAAACTCATCGGTTACTGGCACAATTTTGTAAATGGGGCTGGCTGTCCGATTCGTCTAGCGGATATGGCTGATGCGTGGGATGTGATTGATATTGCCTTTGCCGAAAATGACCGCAACAGTGATGGTACCGTGCACTTTAATCTATATTCAGGCGATATTTACAGCGATTGTCCAGCGCTCGACCCAGCACAGTTCAAACAAGACATGGCAGCGCTTCAAGCTAAAGGTAAAAAGTTTGTTCTCTCTCTTGGTGGCGCAGAAGGCACGATTACGCTGAATACCGATCAAGACGAAGCCAACTTTGTCTCTAGCCTAACAGGTCTTATCGCTGAGTGGGGCTTTGATGGTCTTGATGTGGATTTAGAGAGTGGATCTAACTTGGTTCATGGCTCGCAAATTCAAGCTCGCCTTGGTCGTGCTTTGCTTCAAATAGAGCAAAACATGGGTGGCGATATGTACCTAACCATGGCACCTGAGCATCCTTATGTTCAAGGCGGCTATGTGGCTTACAGCGGTATTTGGGGAGCTTACATTCCTGTGATTAATGAGACACGCAGCACGCTCGACCTGCTTCACGTCCAGCTATATAACAACGGTGGTTTGCCAAACCCATATCTGCCAGGCAGTGCACCAGAAGGCTCTGTGGATATGATGGTAGCGCAATCTAAAATGCTTATCGAAGGCTTTGAATTGGCCGACGGCACTCAGTTTGCACCACTACGTGATGATCAAGTCGCAATCGGCTTACCTTCAGGTCCTAGCTCAGCAAACTCAGGGCAGGCTCCGACACAGAATATTATCAGCGCACTAGATTGTTTAACCAAAGGCACTTCATGTGGCACCGTTAAACCAGCGTTCATTTACCCGAATTATGCAGGGGTAATGACGTGGTCTATCAACTGGGATCAGCATGATGGTTTTAACTTCTCAAAACCTGTCGGCGATAAACTCACTCAGATGAACGCGCAGTAAGTTGTTAATGAGCAAACGAATAACATCGTCTTGCTTTCATTACTTGTTCAAGTATGTAAAAACGAAAAGAGAGCACAATAGTGCTCTCTTTCTTTATCGCATCAAGTTTTTTACTTTTAAAGGGTAATTAAATCGTAAATACTCGGTAATCTTTTAGCTCAGGGATTTTCTTCAACAAATCGTCTTCTTGCCCTGCCATGTCATCCAACGAGTCGCACAAGTCTTCTGCTTGTTGCTCTACCTCTTTCGAATGCTCAGCTAAACGCTCTTCTACTTTCGCGCTGAGTTCAGCCATACTCTCCGATAATGCAGTGAGGTTTATTCCCCCCTCTTCCTTCATTTTTTTCGATAAAGCATCCAACGAACTCGCTAAAAACTCTTTATTGAAGATCTCTTGTGCTTTTGCAAAGTCTTCAGTCCACCCTTGTGTCATGGACTCAAAGCTTTCCGCTGGTAGAATGAAATCACCATCTTTGTAGTAACGTGATTCAACATCAGCGAAAAAGTCCTGTACTGCGACTTTGACGTTATCAAACGCGCCAGGTGCGTCTAGGCTTTCCGCGACATCATCGATGATGTCATTTGCAAGCGCTAAACCATCACTCGCCAACTGCTTTGCTTGTGGAATGTACGCGTTCATTTTTTCGCGATAGTCTTCAATTGCCGCTTTTTGGTCGGCATTGAGTTCAATTAGCTCACCTTTGATGAATAGGTTGTTATCCTCATCCACGACAGCTTTATCACCTGTCGTTTGGCGAATCTCCAAGCTTTGTCCATCCATACGAACTTCATTATTAATGTCTACACGACACTGCGCTGCATAACCAGTAGCACTGACCATCAGCAATGAGAGTGTAAAAAGCTTTTTCATGTCATTCTCTTTTATTTAACATTACTCGTGTTAAACATAACACTGAGTGATACATGAGATGTCAGCAAATCGTCACGACTTCATAACAAGTTGTTTTATCTCCTATTTTTACATCAATCTCATCGCCTTCTTCTTTCCCGAATAACGCTCGACCAAGAGGAGATTTTGCTGTTAAGACAAAGACTTCCTGAGCCTGATATTTAACAGTCAGACCACCAGAACAAGGGCCTACAAAGAAGTGTTTTTCAAGCCAATTCTCATCTGCGAGAACGACGTAAGCACCTACACCAACAGGTGCTCCTTTAAAGTCGCGAGTCACTAGAGCGCGATATTGACGCAGCTCGTCTTCACTCTCTTGGATTCGCATAGCTTGTCCATGAGCAAGATACGCGGCTTCAAGTGCTAACGTATCGTACTTATGCTCGGGAACAGTTTCTTCATCTGTCGCGGCATCAATGGCTCGCTGAGCCGATGCATGGGCCACTTGAAGTTTTTCTTCCAGATGTTGGATGATAATTTGGACTAAGTCAGCTTTATTCATACTTTTAGGACGCGCGTTTGGCACTCAGGGTGTGTTAATGTACCTAAGTTTACCATCAAAGAAAGGTTTCCCTATTATGCAAAGTGACTCGCTGCATCAAACACTTCAATCCGTATTTGGTTTTGACTCATTACGTCAAGGTCAACAACCCGTTATTGAAGCGGTTATGAATGGTTACTCTGCTGCGGCCATCTTTCCTACAGGTTCGGGTAAGTCTCTCTGTTACCAATTGCCAGCAACCGTATTGCCCAATCTTACGTTGGTGATCTCGCCGTTGTTGGCGCTAATGAAAGATCAGCTGAACTTTTTGCAAAGTAAAGGGATCCCGGCCGCTTCTATCGATAGCAGTCAAAGCAGAGAAGAGTCACAACGCGTCATGGCAGGGGTAAAAAATGGACAGATCAAAATATTGATGATTTCTGTTGAGCGCCTAAAAAACGAGCGTTTTCGTGAGTTCATTCGCCAAGTACCGATCTCTTTGATGGTGGTTGATGAAGCGCACTGTATTTCCGAATGGGGACATAACTTCCGCCCTGATTATCTCAAGCTACCGCAATATCAACGTGAGCTGAACATTCCACAATCTTTGCTTCTCACTGCAACAGCAACGCCCGCAGTTATTGAAGACATGAAACAAAAGTTCGATATTGCCAGTGAACATATTACCGTTACAGGCTTCTACCGCCCCAATCTGGATATCTCGGTTATCCCATGCGAGGAAGCAACGAAACAAGAAAAGCTAAGTGAAATCATCGCCTCTTCTCCTAAGCTTCCGACTATCGTATACGTGACACAACAGCAGACAGCAGAGCAAGTAGCACAGTCACTAATCCATATTGGCATTAATGCTCACGCGTACCACGCCGGCATGAAAAGCGACATCCGTGAACAAATCCAACAGCAGTTCATGGATAGCCAAATTGACTGTATTGTTGCAACGATTGCATTTGGTATGGGAGTCGATAAATCTGATATCCGCCGCGTCATTCACTTCGACTTACCCAAATCGATCGAGAACTACGCACAAGAGATTGGACGTGCAGGCAGGGACGGGCAACGTTCTGAGTGCATTCTGCTGGGCAATACGTCCGGCTTAACGGTGTTGGAAAACTTTGTCTATGGTGACACACCTGAACTAACCTCGATTAACTATGTAGTCGAGCAAGCGAAAGAACATGCTCCACAATGGGAGGTAGTGCCACTGCGTTTATCGCGTGAAAGTAATATCCGCCAATTGCCACTCAAAACCTTGTTGGTTTATTTGGAGCTACATAAACTCATTGAAGCAAAATACAGTTACTTTGCGGAATATCGCTTTAAGTTTTTGCACGATCAGCAATTTATTGTGAATCAATTTCAAGGCGAGCGACGTCAATTCGTGGAGGCTATTTTCTCCTGCTCGCAAAAAGCCAAAGTGTGGTGCCAAGTTGACCTAGAAGCGTTATGGATGAACTATCAATCGGAACGCAGCCGAGTTGTCGCAGCCCTCGACTATTTTCACCAGAATGGTTGGATAGAGCTAGAGAGCAAACAACTGACCGACGTGTACTCTGTTTTGCCAACCACACAGGGTTCTGATGTTTTAATCCAACAACTGTATGAACTGTTCCAATCCAAAGAAAGCAAAGATATCGAAAGAATTCACACCATGCTGCGCTTGTTCCAGTCAGAGCACTGTTTGAGCTCAAAATTGGCGAACTACTTTGCTGATCACAATGCACCAGAGCAATGTGGTCACTGCTCCGTGTGTCGTGGTCAAGTCGCTTCGTTCCCAACACCACAAAATGAGGATATTGAGCCACCTCAAGTAGCAATGTGGGTGCAGGAATTTATTCAGCTCTCCCCTTCAACTATCAGCAATGATGCTGTCGCCCGCTTCTTGTGTGGCATTAGTACCCCTTTAATTAGCCAGCTAAAAGCTTCAAAACTGTCAGGTTATGGTGCGATGGCCAACACAAGCTTTGAGCAAGTATTAGATCAGGTAGAAGCAGTAAGAGCCTAGAAAAAGCTCAATTGACGCGCTTGGTTCTCGGGCTTGAGCATCACGTTCAAGCCTAAAAGGCGTATTTCCCGTCCGTTTTGGCGCTTAAGAATATCTCTTAACAAGATCTTGAAGTCCTCAAGCTCTAATTGCGGATGGATATGCTCAATTGTTGTCAGTTGAAAGTCGGCAAATTTAACTTTAATACCTTGTTTAATAATCGATTTATCTGGGCTTGCACGCTCTAAGCGTTTCTCGAGTTCAGGATAAAGTTTATCCTCGATCACTTGCCAACATTCATCATAGCTCGAGATATTCTGGCTGAATGTTCGTTCCACACCGACGGATTTTCTCTCTCGCTCAACGACGACCTCTCGATTATCAATTCCATGGCTACGCTGCCATAAAGATGCTCCCTGACGACCAAACTGTCTCAGCAATTCACGATAGTCGCTGTTTTTAATATCCTCACATCGATAAAAGCCCGCTTGATGTAGCTTCTCAAGACTCACCTTCCCAACACCAGGAATGTTTTCCAGCGGAAGTGTATCGATAACTTCCTGGACCTTATCTGGCGGGATAACAAACTGACCGTTGGGTTTATTCATATCAGAGGCGACTTTGGCAAGAAACTTAATCGGTGCAATGCCCGCCGATGCCGTCAGCCCAAGCTCATTCCAAATGTCGCGTCGAATAGACTCTGCGATCAACGTTGCGGAGCCACGACAAGCTGTCGAGTCCGTGACATCGAGGTATGCTTCATCTAATGATAGAGGTTCAATGATAGGCGTATAACGCTCAAAAATAGCACGAATCTGCTGAGAGACTTGTTTGTACACGTGCATTCGACCGGGAACGACTAGTAAATGGGGGCAGAGTTGCAATGCTCGCGCCGTTGACATTGCACTACGAACGCCATATTTGCGCGCCTCATAATTACAGGTGCTAATCACGCCACGCTGTTTTTCATGACCGCCAACGGCGAGTGCAATGCCACGGTAACTAGGATTATCTCTCATCTCAACGGCAGCATAAAAACAATCCATATCGACGTGAATGATTTTTCTGATTCGGTCTGACATAGCTATTAAACACTGTTCAAAAACACAGTATAAATTAAATCTGCCTTGATAGAAATGAGAGTTTGTAAACGTGCTTTAATCTCGTAACATCACATCAAGCTGATCGACCAACTCTGCCCAGTCTGCGTCTTCTTCAATGGCTTGTTTGAGAAATGTGGCCTGCGAACTTGTCCAAAAGCTGGCTTCATGCAGAGGGGCTGAAGCTCTTTTGTGCCGATGTTCGTTAATAAAGTCCTTTATCTCTTGAGGAGAGCTGCCGAGGCCTAGTTGTTGAAACAATTCAGCCATACCGTGTTGATGCATTTCCATATTTCCTCCTAAGTTAACGCGCTTTAGTTTGAGTATATAACCAAATAACAGTTAAGTACGGTGATTAAAGGGAAATGACTTGGCTGTGAAGTCTGCACCGACTTAAGCTTCCGGTCATCCTAGATTAAACGTAGCAAGCAAAGTATAAACTCTCAGAGAAGTAGAGCGAGAAATATAAAAAAACCCAGCTTTGGCTGGGTTATTTTGTATTACTATTTGGATGATCGATACTTAAGCAATTCGATCTTTTTCCCATGCCGCCAATTTCTCAGCTCGCGCCGCTTCACGTGCTTCACGTTTCTTACGCGCGTCACATGGTTCTGGACAGTTACATACTTTCTCAATACCTACTGCACCAAGACCGCCACAGCTACCCTTCACTACTTTCTTCTGGAAGATGTAGCCAACAGCCATCGCTGCGATTACCGCAACAAAAACTGCAAACGTAATTAGAAATGTACTCATAAGAACATGCTCACTTCTGTTGTTATTTCTTCATGAACGGCTTGTATGCTTCCGAAGCCAGCTCTTTAAAACCATTTTCCGTCTTCACAATCATGAAAACAGGAATATTATTTTCGTTCGCAATTGCCATGCCTTTGTCTTCACCTAGCACCATAAGACCAGTTGCAAGACCATCAGCAGTCATCGACGATTTATCTAATACCGTTACAGACACCACTTTATGATGAATAGGTTTGCCTGTTCTTGGATTAATAATATGAGAGTATCTCACACCATTACTCTCAAAGTAATTACGATAGTCACCACTTGTTGCAATTGCCATGTCCCCTGGCTCAATAATTTCTTGAATTGAGCGCTCATCAATAGTCGGCTTTTCAATCGCAATGCGCCAAGGCACGCCTTCACGATTCACGCCTTTGAGGCGCATTTCGCCGCCCACTTCTACCATGAAATTATGAACCCCTTCAGATTGAAGGTAGTCAGCAACCACGTCAACCCCCCAACCTTTAGCAATAGTTGATAAATCGACATACAAGTTAGGAATATCTTTGGACAATTTATTGCCATCAATAGATAGATGATGAATGCCAGTATTGGCTTTGCGTGCCGCTAGCTCTTCATCTGTAGGAACGACATCAGGGCGAGCTTCTGGGCCAAAGCCCCACAGGTTAACTAAAGGACCGACTGTCACATCCAATGCGCCTAAAGTAAGGCCGTTGAGACGAATCGCCTCTTTGACTACAGTTGCTGTTTGTGTCGATACAGTAAATGGCTCACTCGTTTGATGCTGGTTAAAGCGACTTAATTCTGAATCATCACGGTAGGTCGACATTTGGTCATTAACCTCTTCCAATAAGCGATCAATTTCCGTCTGCATCGCTTTTGGCGTTGGAATACCATCTTGCTCGATATATTTGATGTTATAAGAAGTCCCCATGGTAGGGCCACTTAGATGAATTTGATCTGCTGGCTGCTCACAGCCAGCCAAAATCAATAGAGAAGCGAATGCAACAAGCCACGTTTTCACTTGTTAACTCCCAATGTTGTTGAATTGATATGGGGAATGGGACCGATTACTTAAATCCAATTACCTATATCAACTGTTGAATATTATTTTTACTTCTACAAAAAATAATGGCTAGCTCTTAGAGAGCTAGCCATAGATTCAATCACTTGGAGGGATTAACCACCGAAGTCATCTAGTAGGATGTTTTCATCCTCTACACCTAGATCTTTTAGCATGCCGATAACAGCCGCATTCATCATAGGTGGACCACACATGTAGTATTCACAGTCTTCTGGCGCTTCGTGATCACGTAGATAGTTCTCGTAAAGAACGTTGTGAATAAAGCCAGTGTAACCATCCCAGTTATCTTCTGGAAGTGGATCAGACAGTGCACAGTGCCATACGAAGTTATCATTCTCAGCTTGTAGCATATCGAAGTCTTCTACGTAGAACATTTCACGCTTAGAACGTGCGCCGTACCAGAAAGACATCTTACGCTTAGAGTGTAGACGCTTAAGTTGGTCGAAGATATGTGAGCGCATTGGAGCCATACCAGCACCACCACCAACGAATACCATTTCTGCATCTGTATCTTTCGCAAAGAACTCACCAAATGGACCAGAAATAGTACACTTGTCGCCTTCTTTTAGAGACCAGATGTACGAAGACATGATGCCTGGTGGTACGTCTGGGTTGTTCGGCGGCGGAGTCGCGATACGAACGTTAAGCATGATGATACCGTGCTCTTCTGGGTAGTTAGCCATTGAGTATGCACGGATGGTCTCTTCGTTAACTTTAGACTCGTAACGGAAAAGGTTGAACTTCTCCCAGTCTTCACGGTATTCCTCAGGAATATCGTAGTCTGCGTATTTCACGTGGTGAGCAGGTGCTTCAATCTGGATGTAACCACCAGCACGGAAAGGTACTGATTCGCCATCTGGAATTTGTAGCTTAAGCTCTTTGATGAATGTCGCTTTGTTATCGTTAGAGATAACGGTACATTCCCACTTCTTAACGCCGAAGATTTCTTCAGGAAGCTCGATGTCCATGTCAGTTTTCATAGCAACCTGACACGCTAGACGCTCACCTTCACGTGCTTCACCTTTAGTAATATGGTCAAGCTCGGTTGGTAGGATGTCGCCACCACCTGATTTAACTTTTACGCGACACTGACCACATGAGCCACCGCCACCACAAGCAGAAGATACGAATACGCCAGCACCGGCTAGAGCACTCAGTAGCTTACCACCTGGTTGTGTAACGATCGCCAGAGAAGGGTCATCGTTCACAGAAATTGTAATGTCACCTGTTGGTACAAGCTTAGACTTAGCGAAAAGAATCACTAGTACTAGTGCAAGTACGATCAGAGTAAACATCACTACACCAAGAATAATGTCCATTGACTATTCCTTAATTGTTGCGGTTTACCCGACTTACAGTTGAACACCAGAGAAAGACATAAAGCCTAACGCCATAAGACCTACAGTGATAAATGTGATACCAAGACCACGTAGACCTGGAGGTACGTCAGAGTACTTCATCTTCTCACGGATACCTGCAAGAGCAACGATTGCTAGCATCCAGCCCACACCAGAGCCGAAACCGTAAACGATAGATTCAGCAAAGTTGTAGTCACGTTGTACCATGAAAGATACACCACCGAAGATTGCACAGTTTACTGTGATCAGCGGTAGGAAGATGCCTAGCGCGTTGTACAAAGGTGGGAAGAAACGGTCTAGAACCATCTCTAGAATCTGTACAAGTGCTGCAATTACACCGATAAAGGTGATGAAGTTTAGGAAGCTAAGGTCCACGCCCTCAACTAACGCGTTCTCTCTCAGAACTAGGTTGTATACTAGGTTGTTCACAGGAACAGCGATAGTCAGTACTACCACAACTGCAACACCTAGGCCGAAAGAGGTCTTAACCTTCTTAGATACGGCAAGGAAAGTACACATACCTAGGAAGAAAGACAGAGCCATGTTTTCGATGAAAATCGATTTAACTAACAGACTAATGTAATGTTCCATGACGTCCTTACTCCTTCGCTTCTACTTGTTCTGGTTTCAGAATACGGATTACCCAGATAAGGAAGCCGATTAGGAAGAATGCTGATGGTGCTAGTAGCATTAGGCCGTTAGGCTGGTACCAACCACCGTTGCTCACTAGAGGTAGAACTTCTAGGCCAAATAGTTTGCCTGAGCCAAATAGCTCACGGAAGAAACCTACAGTGATAAGAACGAAACCGTAACCTAGACCGTTACCAATACCGTCAATAAGAGATGGTACTGGCGCAGACTTCATTGCGAATGCTTCAGCACGACCCATTACGATACAGTTAGTGATAATCAGACCAACGAATACAGATAGCTGTTTAGAGATATCGTATAGGTAAGCTTTTAGCACCTGGTCTACCACGATTACTAGCGATGCGATAATTGCCATCTGAACGATGATACGCACACTGTTAGGAATGTGGTTACGGATCAATGAAACAGAGAAGTTAGACAACGCAGTTACAAATGTTACCGCTAGCGTCATTACAAAAGCTGTTTCTAGTTTAGTTGTTACTGCAAGAGCAGAACATACACCAAGAACTTGTAGCGCGATTGGGTTGTTATCCAATACTGGCGCTAGAATGCTCTTTTTAACGTTTTGTGCACTAGACATTAGTTAAGTTCTCCGTCACGAACTTTTGCTAGGAAAGGACCAAAGCCCTTGTCACCTAACCAGAAGTCAAATGTGTGTTGAACACCATTACTAGTGAGCGTTGCTCCTGATAGGCCATCAACACCGTGCTCAGAACCTTGCGGTGCGCCGCCTTTCACGACCTTAATCGCTGGCTGATGATCTTCATTGTACAATTTCTTGCCAATGAATTGATCGCGCCATGAAGGGTTCTCTACTTCACCACCAAGTCCAGGAGTTTCACCTTGCTCGTAGTAAGTAATAGCAGACACAGTGTTACCATCAGTTTCAACGGCTACAAAGGCATACATCATCGACCATAGTCCTTTACCGTGCATAGGCAAGATAACTTTTTGGACTTCATCTTGGTCTTTTACTAAGTACACCACTGCTGTATTCGCACGACGACGGATATCAGCGACGTCTTCTTCTGGTGTCAATGCGATTGAACGTTCTGCATCTTTTGATGCTTCACGCTGATCGTACGTAGATGCATTACCCTCAGTAAAGTTACCTGTTTCAAGGTCTACCAGACGAGGTTCGATGTACTCAGCAAATAGCTCTGGTACTTTCTTACCGTTCGCGTCAATGCCTGCAACTTCAACGATCTTTGATTGCTTATCTAGGACAGCGTTAGCTTTTTGCTTATCACGCAGACCTACTGCTGCTGTTGATACGATGATTGAACAAACAAGGCTCAACCCGATAACAACACCCAGCGTCTTTTTAATGCTGTCGTTATTACTTGCCATAGCGTGCTAGTCTCCGCTTGATGTTCTTCTCAATCACTACATGGTCGAACAGAGGTGCGAATAGGTTCGCGAATAGAATCGCCAGCATCATACCTTCTGGGTACGCCGGGTTAACTACACGGATCATCACACACATTGCACCAATCAGGATGCCGTACCACCATTTACCTTTGTTAGTAAATGACGCTGATACTGGGTCCGTTGCCATGAAGAACATACCGAATGCAAAACCACCTAGAACTAGGTGCCAGTGCCATGGCATGTTGAACATTGGGTTAGTGTCAGAACCGATCACGTTAAACAGAGTCGATACTGCAATCATACCGATCATTACGCCCGCAATGATGCGCCATGAAGCGATTCGCATGTAAACGATCATCGCTGCACCGATCATTAGAGCTAGAGTCGATACTTCACCAATAGAGCCAGGGATGTTACCGATGAAAGCGTCCATCCAAGTGATAGGAGAACCAGTTACTGTGTTAACTAGAGCACCGTTACCACCTTGAGCCCATTGGCTAAGAGCAGTTGCACCAGAGAAGCCGTCAGCTGCAGTCCATACTACGTCACCCGAGATTTGCGCTGGGTAAGCGAAGAATAGGAATGCACGACCTGCAAGTGCAGGGTTAAGGAAGTTACGACCTGTACCACCGAAGATCTCCTTCGCAACAACAACACCAAATGTGATACCTAGTGCCGCTTGCCATAGAGGTAGCGTTGGTGGAACGATAAGTGCGAACAAGATAGAAGTAACAAAGAAGCCTTCGTTTACTTCGTGCTTACGCACCATACAGAAAAGCACTTCCCAGAAACCACCAACAAGGAATACTGTTGCGTAGATAGGTAGGAAGTAGGTCGCACCTAGTAGCATCTTACTGCCAACCCCTGCATCAGCGGCAATCGTTCCGCCCAGCATTTCAGTTAGCCAGTAGTGCCAGTTACCAGAGATAACTGTCGCTAGTTGATCACCAGCGTACATGTGGTTAAGCGCTGCAATAGCTTGGCCACCTGCGTTGTACATACCCCAGAACATTGCTGGGAATACCGCAAACCAAACCATGATCATGATACGTTTTAGGTCAACGCTATCACGAACGTGCGAGCTTTTATTTGTTACGATACCTGGAGTGTAAAAAACTGTTGCTACAGCTTCGTACAGGGCAAACCATTTTTCGTGTTTACCACCAGGCTCAAAATGATGCTCGATGTCTTCAAGAAACTTTTTAAGAGCCATGAAAATTACCCTTCCTTCTCGATAGTATCTAGGCATTCACGAAGTAACGTACCGTACTCGTACTTACCTGGACATACAAAGGTACACAATGCTAGATCTTCTTCATCCAGTTCAAGCGCACCCAGTGCTTGAGCACTGTCTGTATCACCTGCACATAGATCACGAAGCAGCAGAGTAGGCTCCATATCTAGAGGCATTACGCGTTCGTAGTTGCCAATTGGAACCATTGAACGATCACTACCATTGGTCGTCGTTGTCATATTGAACAACTGACCTTTGAATACGTGACCAAGGAAAGAGCGAGTTACCGAGAACTTATTCTTACCAGGCATTGCCCAGCCAAATAGTTCTTTTTCACGGCCTTCACGTAATACAGAAACCTGTTGATGGTAACGGCCAAGGTATGCGTGTGGACCAGTTGCATGTGTACCTGTCAGTACAGAACCAGAAATCACACGAACTTCGCCAGGCATCAGCTCGTTATCTGTTAGGTCATCCAAGCTTGCACCGATTACGGTACGAACTAGACGAGGGTTATTCACAACTGGACCAGCTAGAGACACAACACGATCTGTGTATAGCTCACCAGTTAGGAACAGCTTACCGAACGCGATAACGTCTTGGTAGTTGATGCTCCATGCCACATTTTCTGCATTCACTGGGTATAGGAAATGCATGTGGGTGCCAGCAAGACCTGCTGGGTGAGGGCCATCGAAGACGTGTTCTTCTACGTTAGACTGTGAAGAGCGTGGCAAACTAGTGCCAGATTTACATACGTAAACCTTGCCTTCTGTCAGGGCTGAAAGAATGTCTAGACCAGCAATGAATGCTTCTTGTTGCTCATTAATGATCAACTCAGGCTTAGCTGCTAATGGATTAGTATCCATTGCAGTTACGAAAATAGCCTTAGTAGAAGACTCGATTGCAGGAACCTTGCTAAACGGACGAGTACGTAAAGCGGTCCATAGGCCAGAGTCAACCAACTGAGTCTTGATCACTTCACGATCTAGACCTGAAAGTTGAGCGGCTTCGAACTTATCAAATGTCACCTGCTCTTCACCTGCCACTTCAATCACTACAGATTGAAGGACACGTTTAGCGCCACGGTTAACTTCGATCACTTTACCGGCTGCTGGTGCAGTAAATTTCACGCCAGGGTTCTTTTTATCTTCAAAAAGAACTTGCGCTTTTTTCACTTCATCACCAACGCGGACATGCATGGTAGGACGCATGCCAACGTACTCTTCGCCAAGCAAGGCGACTTTTTTGATGGTCTTACCATCATTAATCACCTGGGATGGAGTTCCTGCGATAGGAAGATCCAAGCCCTTCTTTATTGTAATCATACGCACTTGCACTACTTTTATCGGGAAAAAGATTCTTTTGATTGCGTAACTTTTAGACACGACATCAGTGTCCGGTTTTGATGTTGTTTTAAACATCAAAATCGCAACATCCTATTAAAAATCTCGTCACAAGGAATACGCGAGATTTATCAGGTGCCGTAGTCTAGCATTTTTTAGGAACTTGATGCCATGACCAATCATTAGAATAGAGGGGTTATTTCGGTAGAATCAGGTCTAAAAGGTCAAAGAATAGTCATAACTTTGACCGATCGCACAAATGCCATATTCCATACATATCTTATGGAAAAGTCATATTCATCGCCTGAAATATCCTGCAATTTCCATTCATTTGTTGAAACACTGTTAACACATTTTTTAACCAGAATTTGTGCCACATCAATGCCCCTAAAGAATGTAAAACGAAAAAAGATGGCCTTGGCCACCTTTTCTCTGCACCTTTATATTTTGCGTCTTTAGTGACCGCCACCCATACACATAGGGCTATCAGGAGCGCCATCTTGTTCACGCTTCCACTCTTCATCAGTGTATGTATGAATAGCTAGTGCATGAATGTGGTTATCTAGCTCATCTGCCAAAATTTGATGAACTTGGCGATGGCGTCCAATCAAACGCTGTCCCGCGAACGAATCACTCACAACAATCACTTTGAAGTGACTCTCCGAGCCTGGTGGCACATTATGCATGTAGCTCTCATTAATCACTTTGAGATAGCTTGGTTGCAGCTCACTGTGTAGTTTCTTCTCTATGATTTCTTGGATCATATTCGTTCCTCATTGATGCGAATTCCATAAGTATATACCTAAGTAAAGCAGACGTGTATCACTCAAACATCACTCTCATTATTGATGCATTTTACGTTCAACTGATTTCAAAGCGCTTGACGCTATGAACATGCCTAGAGAGCGACCACCACTGAACACGTAAAATTTGACAGCTTTTTGTATCTCGACACGTCATCATTTGCGACAATAACACTTAATTTCTAAATCAACTTACATTTAGCTATGAAAACCGAACTGAATCTTCACGAGCGAAGCTTAACACTTCATCGTTTCCCAAAACGCAGCAATGAAACTCTACAAGCGTGGGATGCCGGTGATGAGTATCTTATTAATCATGTTGAAGAACTTGCTTTGCCAAACAATCAAAACATCCTCGTGATTAATGACAGCTTTGGTGCCCTCTCCTGCTGGTTTTCAGAAAAGCACCATGTAACGCTAATGAGTGATTCATTCATTTCTCATAAAGGTGTGCAGCAGAACCTTGAGCAAAACCAGTGCAATAAGGTAGCGTTTGCAACCACGATGGATCCCGTATCTTCCAATACTGATCTCGTATTGCTGCAACTGCCAAAAAGTAACCGTCACCTCGTTTGGATACTCAGTCAGTTAAGAAAAGCACTGCCTGCATCCTGCCCCGTCATTGCAGTTAATAAAGCGAAAGACATTCATACTTCAACGCTAAAACTGTTTGAAAAATATTTGGGTGAGACAAAAACATCTCTGGCCTGGAAAAAGCACCGATTAGTATTTGCTCAAGCAACGGTTGAACCAACAATTGAAGTAAGTCCTTTCACGACTTGGCGCGTTGATGGCGAAGATATCGAACTCAAGAACATGCCAAATGTCTATTCAGGAGAAAGCTTAGATTTAGGTGCGCGTTTTATGCTGCAGCACCTACCTCAAGACCCATTGGTAGATAATGTTATCGATCTCGGTTGCGGTAATGGTGTTCTGTCTGTGAAGTTTGGTCAGCTGAATCCGAATGCTCGATTAACATGTGTTGATGAAAGCTTTATGGCGCTTGAGTCCGCGAAGCAGAACCTGCTAGATAACCTTGGTGAAGATAGAGACATACAGTGTGTTGCAAACAATTGTTTGGACGGTTTTAAACACAACAGCTGCGCTATGATTATGTGTAACCCACCCTTTCACCAACAGCAGGCCATCACCGATCATATTGCTTGGCAAATGTTCTGTGATGCAAAGCAAGTATTAAGTGAAGGTGGTAAGTTACTGGTGATTGGAAATCGTCATCTTGGTTACGACGCAAAACTAAAACGGCTGTTTGGCGATAAGAATGTGAAACTTATCGCTTCCAACAATAAGTTTGTGATTTTACAGGCCACAAAAAATCCTGCTAAATTAAGCGCAAAATAGTTAAAAGGAATAATAAAATGAGAAAATTGGTACTTGCGGCTTCGGTTGCGTTGCTTGCTGCGTGTTCAGCTCCTCAACAGCCTCAGCTGAATTTGATGCCAGAAAGCACACTGAGCACCAATCCAATTGTTCAAGGCAAGACTTACAGCTTGACCAGCAAAGATGTACGTGCAGCGCAGTACGTGGCGTTGGTGGATAACGGCCGTTCGAACATTCTTCCTCTTCATGCTAAACAGAATTTACGTATTGCGTTAGAAGAAGCATTAGAGAAGCAGTTTTCATCTCAGGGCTTCCATGCCGATCTAAACAGCAACAATGCAATTGAATTAAACGTTCAAGAAGCATTAGTTAACGTAAAACATTCGGTGATGGAAAATGAGATGGATGCGAAAGTCGTGCTTGAAATCACCGCAGAAACACCAGAAGGCAAGCTGGTCAAAACTTACACAGGCACTGCGAAGCGTTCTGGCACATTGAGTGCCTCTGATGCCGACATTGAGCAAACACTGAATGATGTAGTGACATTAACACTTAAAGAAATTGCCAATGATCCTGAGCTTCGTCAGTACATGCAGGAGCGTTTCTAATGTTACGCAAGGCAATTCTTTCTCTCGCGCTACTCAGCTGCAGCGTTTGGGCTGGACCAAAAGTGGCGTTTGAAACAACGTTAGGTTCATTTACTGTCGAACTGAATGAAGAGAAAGCGCCGATTACGGTAGCGAACTTCCTGAAATATGTAGAAGATGGTAGCTATGAAGGCACTATTTTTCACCGCGTTATTCCAGGCTTTATGGCGCAAGGTGGTGGCTTTAACCAAGATATGCAAATGGTGAAGACTTACGCTCCAATCAAAAACGAGGGTAATAACGGTTTAAATAACGACCGTGCGACGATTGCAATGGCGCGCACCAACGCGCCTGACTCTGCTACTCGTCAGTTTTTTATCAATTTAGTCGACAATGATTTTCTAAACTACGGCGCTCGTCCACCGGGTTATGCTGTATTTGGCGAGGTCACGGAAGGATTCGACATTATCCAAAAAATGGCAAAACAGCCAACTACGACGACTCGTGGTATGCGTGATGTTCCCGAGACTCAAATCGTCATCACTAAAGCAACACTACTTAAATAGCCAAAACGATAAGCCCTTTGAATAATCGAAGGGCTTTCTCTTTCAACGGCTTCATTTTATTGGATTGATTTATGTCTTCATTACCTTCCATCACTTGGTTGGAAACGGTAAAAAGTTACCTCGATAAACGACTCATGTGGGTTTTCATGTTGGGCTGCTCTAGCGGCTTTCCGTGGGTACTTATCGGTTCAAATATGTCTGGCTGGCTAAAAGACGCTGGTTTGACCCTATCCGCAATAGGCTACTTTGGTAGTGTCTTTGCGGTTTATGCAATTAACTTTCTCTGGGCGCCACTCGTAGACCGGGTGAAGCTACCAGTGCTCTATCGACTACTTGGACAAAGGCGTAGCTGGATTTTCTTCTGTCAAAGCATCGTACTCGTCGCGACGGTATTTATTGCGGGCGTGAATCCAGCAGAGAACTTGGTGTTCGCGTCTCTACTCGCCTTGTGTATTGCAACCGCATCAGCCACACAAGACATCGCGATAGATGCTTTTCGTATTGATACTTTCCCAAAATCAGAAGAATCTAAGCTGCCACAAGCTTCTGCAATGGCGGTCATTGGCTGGTGGACAGGTTATTCACTACCGGGTTATTTAGCGTTTGTTAATGCTGATAGCGTCGGTTGGAATGGCGTGTATTACGGGATGGCGGTGATAGTCGGCATTCTAATGGTCTTTACGATTTTAGTCGGTGAACCGAAGACTCAACGCGAACAACTTCAGTCTGCCGCTGAACAACGCCACAAAGAAGTGGTTGGTTCAAAAGTCGTGGCTTGGTTTACTGTGACTGTTGTAGAACCTTTCCTTGACTTCTTTAATCGCAATGGCGTCCGTGTCGCGATTACTCTTTTGCTGTTCGTTTTCCTATTCAAAATTGGCGAAGCGTTTTTGGGCAGGATGTCGATCGCGTTCTATAAAGATATTGGTTTTAGTAACGAACAAATTGGTTATTACTCCAAACTGATCGGATGGGGAGCCACTATCTTCTTTACCTTTGTCGGAAGTATGTTCAACGTCAGGTTTGGTATTGTACGTGGATTAATGATCGGCGGTATTGCTATGTCTGCCAGCAACTTGATGTTTGCTTGGATTGCATCGGTAGGCCCAAATGAGCACCTATACTTAGCAACCATAATTGTCGATAACTTTACGACTGCTTTCTCAACTGTCGCTTTTGTTTCATTTTTGACGATTCTAACCGGACAAGCATTCTCGGCAACTCAGTATGCGTTGCTTGCCTCTTTGGGCAACTTCGGACGAACGACTCTTGCTTCTTTCAGTGGAGAACTGGTGGACTACCTCAATGACTGGAGCACGTTCTTTGTGCTTACCGCTGTTATGGTCGTGCCAAGCTTGATTATGTTGTACTCGCTACGACATTACTTTGATGCTCTATTGGAAAAAGCACGTCACAAGCACTAAGAAGCGCATCAAAAAACCACCGAATTCGGTGGTTTTTGTTTTGCCGAGATATGAGATAAGAGGTCTATGGGTATAGCCCTTTGCCAAACATATTAAATATACGTGCCACACCTTGAGTAAAGATCATCGGCTCGGTCAATACGGTTAAACACAAGCAATCTTCTCCGGCCTTAGTGTAAGGGCTGTGCTTCACTGACGCGTCTCTAATCATCAAATCGCCCTCTTCATATTGGCCATCCTCATCACTAAACCCACCATGTAGGATCAATGTAGATTCTAAGCCTTTGTGCGTATGTTGAGGGATTTGCACATCTTCTCCGATGTACATTAAGCTAACACGAGCATCTTCCCCTAGATCAATCTGAGCACTGAAAACCTTGCCTCCGTAACTTCTCCATGACCCTACAAGGTCAGAGAAACGCGCTAAGGTTTTGGGAAGTTCAAAGCTCTTTCCTGCAACATTCACTGCGGCAGGATCTCGGATAACGATGTTATCTGTCGCTGGCTCCGCATTGATAATATCATTGAACATATCGTCGAATTCAGGGACATATTCAGAGGGGATGTCGCTCACGATATTCGCTTGGCTGGCTTCGACTTGGTTCACATAAGCTCGGCACTTGGTGCATGTTTCTAAATGGGTTGCGACCACAAGACCAGAAACTGCATCAATGCTTCCCGAAGCGTATGCTTCTAACAAGCTGTTATCTGGGTGTTTGTTCATAGTTGCTCCGTATGCATTGAATGCCTTAGCTTTTCTACTGCAAGCCTCAGCCTGGATTTTACGGTACCGAGGGGTATATCAAATAATTCAGCGACCTGCTGATGAGGTAGCTCCTCAAGATACACCGCTTGTAAAACGTCTCTCTGATTTTTCGGTAAAATATCTAAAAATTTAACCACCTGCTCTTTCAACATGTCTTGCTCTGGTGAATAGTGATCAACAAGATCTGGTGGATAATATTCTGACGGCCAAATGTCATCAGAATGAATGTGTAACTCCTTACCTTTCTGCTTTCTCAACAGATCAAAGCATAGGTTTCGGATTATGGTGTATATCCAAGTCGATAACGCGCTCTTTTCCCCATCATAGAGGTGCGCTTTCTGCCAAACTGTCGCCATGGTCTCTTGCACCATCTCCATAGCAACTTGCTCATTACCAACATGTTTGTAAGCGAATTGCTTCAGCTTGGGTGCGTAAAAACGGAATACAAAAGCGAACGCGTCTTTATCTCGAGCCTTCACTTTGTCCATGTAATCGTTCCAATCACTGCGCCCCAGTTTTTTTGGGCTATCACTCATCATAATCGGCCTTAATTTTAGGGAGGAGTCATCTCCTCCCATTCGTCCTAATCGGTAACGTCATCAACCAACAAGTTGAAGCCACCGTTGTTCCCATCATCAATGGCAACCACCTGATACACAACACCATTCATCACATTGACTGGTGCTGAATCAACAGCAACCGTACTTGGATCGCCTGCCACTGTCACGGTTACATAATAGGTACCTTCAGCGACATATAATCCCTGAACGCTATCTTTGTACGCAAAATTAGCAATAGTTGGATCACTTCCATCTATTCCAGCGCTTGTAGTGAGATAAATATCCACCATTTCCGCTACGGGATTCGCCGCCGCATGTGTCACATTCAGCGTCGCGCTAGTTGCCACTGCACGTCTCATGTCTTCAACAACCAGAGGTTCGATATCAATCGCTGGGCTAACAACACCGACTGCGTAAACACTGTAATCCATTCCGCCCGCAACCATTAATCCGTCAACATCGATAATAGGATTGGTTGTTGTGCCATCCACGTAAACGTCAATATCGTAAGCGCCAGCATCGAGATCCAAATAACCACGAATCTCTTTGAACGCTAAGTCGGCAAGAGGACCGAAGGCCGCCCCGTTAACGTTGACATCGACGATTGGCGCTCCATCAACAAGATGTCCAACTCTTACTTCAGCTTGGCTGCCCATATCCTCGATTATAGAAGATCCTGAACCATCCAATACCAACAACTTAACTGGTGACGTGCTATTTGAATCTCCGGTACTGATAGCGGCAATCGTCAAGTTTGAATTAGCAGCAAGAGATACTGTGCCCGAGTCAAAAGCAACGCTATCCCCAACAGCAAGTCGAACTTGGTACTCACCAGCGGGGATGTTCAATACGTCTGTAGATGCTTTGTATTCAAGATTCATAAGCGGTGTCGCGCTAGCAAGATCAGCCCCGGGCTCGGTGACGTAGAGATCAACGGCAGGAACGCCAGACGCTGCATGAACAACTTGAACATCTAAACTATTGGCATCAGCCATTGAATCGGCGCTGCGAGTCACAACTAAAGGTTCTACTGGGTTTGGTGAACCATTGGCATCACCAACAACGAACACGTTGTACTTGAGGTCTGAATCAAGGTCTAGTTCTGTTTTAGGTATTACGGTCGCGGTTTCATCGCCTGGAAGTTGAACATCAACTTGAATGGAGTTCATGCCCTCACGTAACTTCATGTAACCAGAACCCATACCATAATCAACACCTGTCAATGATGATTTATCGTTTATCCACACATTTGCAAGCGGCGCATCAGAAGACGCATGTACTGCTTGCAAATTGGAATACTCGATGGTGTCGCTGTCGGAGCCACACGCCGCCAGTCCTAATGCCGCCACCATAGTTAGCGCAGCTCTGCTAAATCCTTTCATATCCTTGCCTCTTTGTTAGTCGGGGCTTCTATGGCTTCTGTCAGAAATTGCAACGCAGGAATGCAGTTCTCTGCGCCAACGAGCTGTTCGAACAGATTGCAGTCTAAAGGAAGTAATTCAAGCCAGCGCTGGGTCACCCAAGCTGAGTCATCGTAAAAACGATGCTGGTAGAGATTTCCAAGTTGAGGGAACTCTTCATAAACATGGGATAACTGCTTGCTTAAATAGAAGAAATCTGGTGAGTTGTCTGGATGTTGCCAATTTTCTAACCATTCGACCTCTGCATGGCGTAAGCCGTCCGCATCTGCACGAACTCGTTTGACAACAAAGCGTTTCTCACCAGCGACTGTAATACCAAGAAGACCATCACTGAGTGTTTCAAAATCAACGATCCTGACCAAAGTTCCGATAGATGAAACATTTCCCACGTCTTTAGGGTCACCTTCATTACCTACTAGGCAAACTCCAAAACCCACATTTTGTAGGCTGCATTCCTTTACCATTCGCTTATATCGTGGCTCAAAAATGCGCAGATTCATTTTACCTTCAGGGAGTACAACTGAAGTGAGTGGGAATAACATGACTTCTTTCATTCAAACGTCCTCTTTGATTCACCGATACATACGAATCCCTTATCACTCCGATCACTAACGATTTATGTTGGTTAATCGACTGGCTTAAAAAGTCATAAAATCGCTTACGCAAACGATCCAAATCACATATTTATTGCAATCAAATGCAACAAACAAAAAGTTCCGTAAATAAAGATAATTTCGTGACGCAACTCACCAAAAACGTTCAATTTTGCACCCTTTATCACTTTCATTTGGGATTTTTATCGCTATTATTCCCGCCAATTGGAAAGCGCAGCACAGATTGCGTGTTCTGAATCATTACAAACATAGAGAGTCCCCTTATGCGTAAATCACTTTTAGCTCTTAGCCTTCTAGCGGCTACTTCAGCTCCAGTTATGGCGGCAGATTACTCTGACGGCGATATCCACAAAAACGATTACAAGTGGATGCAATTTAACCTAATGGGTGCATTTGACGAACTTCCAGGTGAGTCTTCGCACGACTACCTAGAAATGGAATTCGGCGGCCGCTCTGGTATCTTCGATCTATACGGCTACGTTGATATCTTCAACCTAACTTCAGATAAAGGCAGCGATAAAGCAGGAGATCCTAAGATCTTCATGAAATTTGCACCACGTATGTCTCTAGATGCAGTAACTGGTAAAGATCTATCTTTCGGTCCAGTACAAGAGCTATATGTAGCAACGCTTATTGAGTGGGATGGCACAGATTACAAAACTAATGCATTCTCAGTAAACAACCAAAAAATTGGTATTGGTTCTGACGTAATGGTTCCTTGGTTTGGTAAAGTTGGTGTTAACCTATACGGTACTTACAACGGCAACAAAAAGGATTGGAACGGTTTCCAAATCTCGACTAACTGGTTCAAACCATTCTACTTCTTCGAGAACGGTTCATTCATTTCTTACCAAGGCTACATCGATTACCAATTCGGTATGGATGATGATGCAGGTAACAAATTTGGTTCAACCGCGTCAAACGGTGGTGCAATGTTCAACGGTATCTACTGGCACTCAGACCGCTTCGCAGTGGGTTACGGTCTAAAAGGCTACAAAGACGTGTACGGTATCAAAGATACTGATGGGTTTAAGTCAACTGGCTTTGGCCACTACCTAGCTGTAACTTACAAGTTCTAATTGAACCACTAAGTTTGCTCAAAAATGGCGCCTTTCGGCGCCATTTTTATTTGCTTTCCTTTTTTCCCTCATTATCCTTGCAGCAAACCTTTTTAATGAGAGCGTTTGGTGAATATTCTCATCTTAGGTCCAGGAGCCGTTGGCTCACTTTGGGCAACAAAATTTCAGCTTGCCGGACACAATGTTTCATTGTGGGGAAGAAGTTCAGAGAGACAACAATCACTTCAGTTGGATGACACACCCGCAATCGTATTCAGCAATCAAGATATTTCATCCGTAAATAAAGCAGATCTCGTTTTGATCACGGTAAAAGCTTGGCAAATGGAAGACGCCATTCAGCCTTTACTGCCTCATATCAACGCAGACACGATTATCATGCTGATGCACAATGGTATGGGTACCGCCTCTGGCGTGGAGAAGGCTCTGCCAAACAATCCGATCGTGCTCGCCACAACGACGCACGGCGCATACAAACCAGATAACCAACACGTACTGCATACCGGTCACGGAACAACGCAAGTGGGTGGTTATAATGACAAAGGAATGCAGTGCGCTTTTCTGCAAGATGTTATGCATCATGCCCTTCCAGAGGCCATTTGGAATCCACACATCCAATCTGCGTTATGGACTAAGTTAGCGATCAACTGCGCGATTAACCCACTGACTGCGATTCACCAGTGTAAGAATGGTGAGCTTGCGCAGCCCGAGTTTAAGATACAACTCGAAAGCATCACTCAAGAACTGGTTGAAGTAATGAGTAAAGAAGGTATTGCTATCGAGTTTCGCTCTCTTTTCGATACGGTAATGCAAGTGGTGAACGCCACAGCTGAGAACTATTCTTCAATGAGACAAGACGTATTCCATCAACGTCGAACGGAAATTGATTTTATAACCGGATACTTGTTAAAGGCTGCCGAGAAACATCGCATCAATACGCCTGAGAATTTAAAACTTAACCAACGCATCAAACAAATAGAACAAAGCTGGACAGAACAATGAGTAAGAAAATCTTAGTGCCAATCGCTCCGGGCACCGAAGAAATGGAAGCCGTCACCGTTATCGACATGATGGTTCGCGCGGGTTATGACGTTACGGTAGCGAGTGCTGCTTTTGATGGCTCATTGACGATGAAAGCTTCTCGCGGAGTCACATTAACAGCCGATTGTAAGCTGGTCGATATCGCTGATGATGAGTTTGACGCCATAGCGCTTTCTGGTGGTGTTGGTGGTGCAGAAATTTTTCGTGATAGCACGGTGATGATAGAAATCCTTAAGCAGCACATCTACGAGGGAAAGTTGGTCGCTGCTATCTGCGCAGCACCGGCGTTGGTATTGCAACACCATGATCTTTTCCCACAATCACTGATGACCTGTCACCCGAGCTTTCAGTCACATATCCCGGAAGAGAAGTGGCGCAGCAAACGCGTGACCTTTGATATCAACCACAACCTGATCACCAGTCAAGGTCCGGGCACTGCTTTAGAGTTCGCAATGGAAGTAATCATTCAACTCTCAGGTAAAAAACACGCATGGTCAGTTGCTGAACCAATGATCCCTCTGCCTACTCTGCATTACCATAAGCTTGGTGAAGAATAATGTTTGACGTAAATGCTGTACGTGAGCAATTTCCCGCTCTAAATCAATCCGTCAACGATACGCCCTTAGTGTATCTAGATAGCGCAGCGACAACGCAAAAACCGCAATGTGTGATTGATGTCATCAGTCATTACTACAGTGCGCAAAATGCCAATGTTCACCGTGGCAGTCATAGTTTAACGGCTAATGCCACCAGCCAATTTGAAGCGGCACGAGAACGAGTGGCAAACTTTATTGGTGCAAACAGCTCTAAAGAGATCATTTGGACACGGGGCGCAACCGAAGCACTGAACTTAATTGCTCAGACTTACGCCCGCAGCACGTTACAACCAGGTGATGAGATCTTGATTAGCGAGATGGAGCACCACGCTAACATCGTGCCTTGGCAAATCGTGGCAGAGCAAACGGGCGCCAAAGTCATAAAAGTTCCAATGACATCAGATTGCCAGTTCGACATCAGTGCATTTGAGGCGCTTCTGTCTGACCGCTGTAAAATTGTTGCTTGTGCGCAAATCACCAACGTCACGGGCACACGACAACCTATCGAAAAAATCACTGAACTAGCGCACAGCGTTGGCGCGGTTGTTGTGATTGATGGCGCTCAAGGCATCGTCCATGAGCAGCTTGATTTATCGGTATCAGATATCGATTTTTACGTTTTCTCAGGTCACAAACTTTATGCGCCAGCAGGTATTGGCGTTTTATACGGCAAGCTTGAACTTTTGGAAGCCATGCCACCATGGCACGGCGGTGGTAAAATGGTTGAACGCGTTTCGTTCGAGAAAACGACGTTTTCTGCACTTCCTGGTAAATTTGAAGCGGGCACACCAAACGTTGCGGGCGCGATTGCTCTAGCGAAAGCCATTGAGTGGTACCAAGGTTTTGACCATCACGAAGTAGAGGATCATCTCCATGCGATTCAGGATAAAGCCTACCAAGCACTAAGCGCGTTGGATGACATCCATATTCTAGGCTATCAACCGAATGCCTCTGTACTGACATTCGTCATGGACGGCGTTCATCACCAAGACATGGCGACGCTGCTCGATCAACAAGGCATTGCGGTACGAGCAGGACACCACTGCGCTCACCCATTGATGGATGCGCTAAACGTTAAAGGCACGGTACGCGTTTCTTTTGGTATTTATAACACGGCTGAAGATGTGGATAGACTCATCGCCGCCGTAGAAAAAGCCGTCGACATGCTATAACCCCAACGGTTTGATTTGGAGTAACCAACAAGGTTACTCCATCTGCCTATCCAGAGTCGCCACGCAATTTCTGCCATTTCTTTTCGCAGCATAAAGCGCTTTATCTGCATGCGCATACAAACGTTTGGTGGTTTCATTTCTGCCTATTTCCACCACGCCTACACTCACCGTGACCGGAATTTCAATCTTTTCAAATTCGAACTGACAATTTTGAATGTGGGAACGAACTTCCTCTCCTACCTCTTTCGCCGCCGATAGAGAGGTTTCTGGCAAAATAATCGCAAACTCCTCCCCTCCGACTCTTGCAAAAATTTCGTCTTTGACGAGTAAGTGAGAAACCAAATCAGCTAACGTCTCTAAGACATAATCCCCCGCATCATGACCACGTTTATCATTGATGACTTTAAAAAAATCCAAATCAAATAATAACAACGCGGAGTGATAATCCGGAGCTTGGGATTTAATAACTTCTTCTGTGAGCTTTTCGAAAAAGACACGTCGATTGTAGATGTTGGTAAGAGCATCAATTTGGCTTTGATGGCGAAGAAGGGTTTCAACTCGGTGGCGATTGGAGATGTTGCGTGTAAGAATAAGGACAACGCGACGACCTCGGTATTTTATAGCGAGTGGGCAGATCTTGCCTTCGTAGTATAGGTCGCCTCTTGGCCCACTGTTAGCATCTATTCCCTGAATGCTGTCGGCGCACATCTTGTACTCGATCGTCACAATACTGTCTTGTTTCAGTGACCGATTTATCTGTTCGATAAACCAGTCAGCTTTATCTTTCTCAAGTACGCTGTGCAGCGTCTCACCTATCAAATTACTTCCATCGTGATAGGCTTTTTTATCTGTTCCTCCAAAAACATCAATATAGATACCATCTTCACTCAGAATAAAAGTGGGGTCTGGCATTCCGGATAACACGTCTTGCGCATGTTCCAAGGTGAATTGCATATAGGGAGGTTCCTAGCATTTGTATCTAAGTAACCCAATCGCTTCCAAGTGTGTTTCCACATTGGGGAATAGGAGCGAATGGGGCATATGTCTATTATCTAATATAGACAAATTTTAAATACAATTGAGTTTATAAAAACCAAGTGGGCAATATAATGAACCAGGATCAATAGAATGGTTAATTAGCGCTAAAATAGTCGACCATTTGCATATTTTTTACCCATATGCAAAAGATGTCTCAACTCAGATACAAAAAACGCCAAACAGCTAGGCTATTCGGCGTTTTTTAAGAATTGGGAAAATAACTCATTACACGGCGGTTTGCTTAATCTGCTCTACAATAGCTTTCAAGCCATTACCACGTGACGGGCTTAAATGTGCAATAAGCCCCAGTTGATCAAAATAAGCATCGATGTCAAATGCTTGAATTTGATCGGCCGTTTTTCCGTCATAAGCCGCCATCACCAAGGCAATCAATCCACGGACGATACGCGCATCGGAGTCCGCACAAAAATGCCAAACGCCATCTTGCTCTTGGCTCACTAACCACACCAAGCTTTCACAACCCGAAACGGTAACTTGTTCTGATTTCAGCTCTTCTGGCATTTGTGGCAGCTTTTTACCCCACTGAATAACCTGACGGTAACGATCTTCCCAGCCTTTAAATTGCTGCATAGTCGCTACAATGTCTTCGCTGGTGATATCTGTACCAAATGGAGAAACGGGAAAATCTGTCATGATGCGCTCTTCTTCTAGTTTACTTCTTATATTTTGAAATCAACTTCTCAACGATTCGCGATACCGCGACAAAGCCAAACGTTGCAGTTACGACAGTCGCCGCACCAAAACCGCTAGCGCAATCCATACGTTTTGGGCCTTCCGCTGTCGACTTCACACCACACACTGAACCGTCTGCTTGAGGGTACTTCAGCTGCTCGGTTGAAAACACGCAATCAATACCAAACTTACGAGCCGGATTCTTAGGGAAGTTATGATGACGACGCAAGGTGTCTTTGATTTTCTTCGCTAGAGGATCTTGGATCGTTTTCGTTAAATCAGCGACCATGATCTGCGTTGGGTCAACCTGACCACCAGCGCCCCCCGTAGTGATCACTTTGATCTTGTTGCTGCGGCAATACGCCAACAAAGACGCCTTCGCTTTTACGCTGTCAATCGCATCTAGCACGTAATCAAACTCTTTGCTTAAGTACTCATGTTGATTGTCTGGCGTGATGAAATCATCAATCAGATTGACTTTACACGCTGGGTTGATCAATTTGACACGCTCGGCCATCACTTCAATTTTGCTTTGGCCAACGGTGCCCGTCATCGCATGAATTTGGCGGTTAATGTTCGTGACACAAACATCGTCCATATCAATCAGAGTCAACTCACCGATCCCAGTACGAGCCAGCGCTTCCACCGCCCATGAACCTACGCCACCAATACCAATCACACAAACGTGTGCAGCGCGAAGAATGTCCACTTCGCTGTTGCCATAAAGACGACGAGTGCCGCCAAAGCGTTGATTGTAGCTGTCAGATGCTGGGGTATCGAGTTCACGCATATTGAAGTCCAGATGATCGATAGAAAAACAAAGAGTGCGATTTATACGCACTCTTTGATGAAATGTCTAGATAAGAGAGTGTTCCTCTCTCTTGGACGACTATTGTAGCTTTTCTGGCGGTAAAGCCCAAGGCGCTTGAGTTGGTGAGTTTTCTAACCCAAGTTTCCACACTCGACCAAAATGCTTGTAGTGCCCTGCTTCCGTTCCTGCTCTCGCACCAATGCCATGATACAGATCCAAATGGTTCTGTTTTACCGCACCACCAGTGTCTAAAACGATCAGCATTCGCAGTTGATGCGCACCACTCCACGTACCATCGGCATTCAGCAGGGGCACTTCCGCCAAGATTGGCGTACCCATTGGTAAGATAGAACGGTCACCCGCGACGGCGGCCATTGGCAACAACGGAATACCAGCCGAGCCTGTTACTGGCGCTTCTGCTTTTGGCGCAAAGAAAACGTAAGAAGGGTTTTGCTCCAACAACTCGCGCACTGTCGCATCGTCGTTGTCCATCACCCACTCTTTGATTGCTTTGAGGGACATTTTTTCACGCGGGACTTCACCACGTTCAATCAAAATGCGGCCAATGCTGACGTAAGCTTTATTGTTTTTACCCGCGTACGCAAAGTACTCCAACGTATCATCATCTTCAAAATGCACGTAGCCACTGCCTTGCACTTCCATCATAAATGGGTCGATACGATTAGGCGCGTAACCTAGCACCAAACCTTGTCCATCTAGTGCTCCATTGTAGATCTCCGCGCGAGTCGGACAATCTGATGAGCAGTTTGGCTTGCCATAAACTGGGTACTTAAAAATGTCGTTTGGTGTATGACGCAGTTCCATCACGGGAGAAAAGTATCCGGTAAACAACACATTACCTTTTTTATCACCACCACCCAATTGCGCGGCTTGAATGCCAAACGCACTCAACGCACTGGTATCTCCGCTCTGTTGCGCCCACTCACTTAATCGTTGATATAGCGGTTGGTACATCTTCGCCATGGATGGTGACTTTATCACCACTTGCTCAGCTTGCTTGTTAAATTCAGTAAAATCGCGTGGTTTGTTAGACTCAACCACATCCACTTGATTGAGGATCTGAGGAAACTCACCATCAAGATATTGCTGAGCACGATCATTTTGTTGAGCACAGCCAAAGAGTAGGCTCAAAGAGATAATAGGAAGGAGTTTTTTTAACACGTGTCTTTTCCGTAAAAGAGAATAGCAAAAGGATGGCAAACAAATGCATACGGTGCAATTGAAAAGCAACGACAAAATGTTTCAACGCTAAGCCAATCCGTTCACTCGTTGTAAATTCATTCAGTTAATGCAACATGATAGCAGCGGAAGAATTACGGAATTGTCCGGATTATGTTTGAAAGTAAGATTTACTGATTGAGAGATGAAGTTGTGATCATCCATGTGATTCACAGACGCAAGGACTCTCAGCTTAAGAGACAACAATAAAAACGACTATCTTACCGCAATCCTTGCACGACCCTCTAGACGGAATACAGGTAGATAATGCGCATTGGCATCCAGTTTCATTTCTGCATGCTGCTTACCCACAAAATTGAAGTGCCGCTCATTTGAACCCACTCGATACGAAAACGAATCCCCATCGAATTCAAAACTGGTCGCCACTGTAGAACCATTTACGGTAACACCGCGCTCACTCAACACAAATTCTTCACGAGCATAAGGCGCAACATCTTGCTCAACCCAGCGACCATAAATAGTCGATTTGGGAATGGGCGGATTAATGGTTCGAGTAATCAAATCACTATACAGCATGCACACGACAACGGTTCCAACTATCGCTATAAGCATGAGAGAACGCTCTAGCCACTTACGAAGCATTGATTTAGATGACGTTTTTGACAGATTTGAAGCAGTGATCGCAGCATTCTTATTAACAACAGAAGACATGAGGTTCACGTATTGAGAAAAGACGCGCTCATTGTAACTCTCCCCTTCAACGGGACCAAGAACCTACCTCAATATGTTTGTGCTTTATTCCAAAATTTCACCTTGCCACCAAGTGAATAAAAAGGCATTATTTTGACATAATTAAACAAAGGAATGGCTGTAGTGAAAATTCGTAGTACTGCTCTCGTAAAAGGATTCCGTCAATCAACACCTTATGTCAATGCTCACCGCGGAAAAACCATGGTGATCATGCTGGGCGGAGAAGCCGTCGCACACAAAAATTTTGGCAATATTATTAATGATATCGCACTCATGCACAGCCTCGGAATTAAAGTCGTGGTGGTGTATGGTGCACGTCCTCAAATTAATCAGCTGCTAGAAAAACAAGACCTCACTACGCCTTACCACAAAAATATCCGCATTACGGATGAATCGGCTTTATCTGTTGTTATGCAAGCTGCCGGACAACTTCAACTTGCGATTACTGCGCGCCTATCAATGAGCCTCAACAACACTCCGATGGCAGGCACCCAGCTCAATGTCGTTAGCGGAAACTACATCATTGCTCAGCCACTCGGCGTTGATGATGGTGTGGACTATTGCCATAGTGGACGCATTCGCCGCATTGACACCGACGCGATTAATCGCACGCTCGACCAAGGCTCTATTGTGCTACTTGGCCCCATTGCGAGCTCTGTGACTGGCGAGTGTTTTAACTTACTTTCTGAAGAAGTTGCGACACAACTGGCGATCAAATTAGGCGCAGACAAACTGATTGGTTTCTGTTCAGAACAAGGTGTCATTGATGACAACGGTAATGCTGTCGCCGAGTTGCTGCCAATTGAGGCGGAGCATGTCATCAAAACGCTCTCTGAAAATACGTCTCCTGACCTAGATTACAACACTGGGACACTGCGCTTTCTTAAAGGCTCTATTGCCGCTTGTCGTGCCGGAGTACCTCGTAGCCACTTGATCAGCTATAAAGTGGATGGAGCCTTAATTCAGGAGTTGTTCTCTTTCGACGGTATCGGAACCCAAGTTGTTATGGCGAGCGCTGAGCAAGTGAGACAAGCTAATATTGACGATATTGGTGGCATCTTAGACCTCATTCGCCCTTTAGAAGAACAAGGCGTACTCGTTCGTCGTTCTCGAGAGCAGCTAGAACAAGAGATTGGAAAATTTACCATCATCGAAAAAGACGGTCTGATTATTGGCTGCGCTGCCCTTTATCCGTACCCAGAAGAGCGTAAAGCTGAGATGGCTTGCGTAGCGATTCACCCTGACTATCGTGATGGGAACCGAGGTTTGTTACTGCTCAACTACATGAAACATCGTTCTAAATCCGAAACCATTGATCAAATCTTTGTCCTCACGACACACAGTCTGCATTGGTTCAGAGAGCAAGGTTTTTACGAAGTCAGTGTCGACTATTTGCCCGGAGCCAAACAAGGGCTATATAACTTCCAGCGTAAGTCAAAAATCTTAGCGCTAGATTTGTAGCTTAACCTTAAATCACGAAGCTAAATTTAACGTTCCGCTATACCAAAACCTCAAGGTGCGGGATTCAGCTCATTAACGCTCAATCCTGCACATCAAGTTTGTTTTGGAGTAAGGCCTCACATAAATCCTGCTTCGAGCTAGCGAGTCATCATATAAACACCAACTTAGAAATACGCAAACCATTGCTTGATTTTCGTTCCAATTTTATCTTTTAAATATACATTTGGTTGGCTATACTCTGCTCGCTAGTGATTGGTTTTTAACCAATACGAATGGATCTAGGTGATGTAATGTAGCCTTCACCCTAAAATACTGGGCAATTGAAAAACTAGTTAGCTCCGTATTGCACACCAAGGACAGTTGTTAATCTGACTTTAAATAAGCCGAGACGAGCACTGTTATGAGAACAATCATTTGTAATTCGCTTCAAAGCTTCTGGGATATGGCTGACAATCAGTTTTTAGAAGGCCTAGACGTCCACTGTGTTTTCCCCGTAAATGACGCTATCCGAGATTTTATTCTTGCTTATCAACAGCAATACAAAATACGCAGCGTGTCTTTTACCAACGCGTTTGCAAAACATGCATAAAAGAAGACCGAGCCATAAGCTCGGTCTTCTTGTTTTAGTTAGTAAGCTGCTGTACTAAACCACTCGCACGAGTGGTTTTCACTTTAATGCCTCGCTTCAGAACATTGAGTTCGGCGTAAAGAGCTAAACGCTTTTTCGCGCGGGTAATGCCTGTGTAAATCAACTCACGAGTTAATATCGGGCTAAAGTCTGGTGGCAAAATCATCAGGGTGTAATCAAATTCACTGCCTTGCGATTTGTGGATGGTCATGGCGTAAGCCGTTTCATGTTCAGGTACTCGGCTTGGCAAGACCGATTTCACACTGCCGTCAGGTAACTCGAAAAAGACTTTCAAACGCGGTTCATCTTCACTGTCATCTCGCATACAAATACCAATATCACCGTTATACAAACCTAAACCGTGATCATTACGCGTAACCATGACGGGTCTGCCGTGATACCAAATTTCATCCTGAACTTGAATGAACTTGCGCGCCGCGAGCGCTTTCTCGATGCGTTGGTTTAGCCCAGCCACACCGAAGTCACCTTCACGGATCGCGCACAGCAGTCGGCATTGGTTGAAGGTATCTAACACCGCTTTGGCTTTACGCGTTAGCGACTCTGGCTCTCCGGTTTCAGGATCGGTTTCCTGTTGTCCAATGCGTTTGAGGTAACGACCGTATTCCTGCACCAACGTCTGCATCATTTGGTTGTAGTGCTGACTACTTAGCGCGAAATGTTCGATATCAGAAAAGTCACGCGCCCAGACGTTATCTACGCTCGCAGCAGAACCTGAGTTAACCGCTTTTGCCAACTGACCAATGCCTGAGCGAGCATCAAATCGGTAGCTCTTTTGCAGCATACATAAACTATCGGCAATGCTAGATGCACTGTTACCCGTATGCACTAAAGTATCGAAACCCGTCAGTTTTGCGATGGCTGATGCCTGCTCTTTGCCATAGCCCAATGCATGGAACGAACAGATATCACCCAACACAGCCCCAGCTTCAACTGAAGCAAGTTGGTCTTTATCACCTAGCAAAATCAGCCGCGCATGTTTCGGTAAGGCATCGACCACTTTGTACATCATTGGCAAATCGACCATCGACGCTTCGTCGATAACTAAAATATCCAAATGAAGTGGATTTTGCTTGTTGTGACGGAATTCTGCGCTATTAGGAATCGCGCCCAGCAACCGATGTAAGGTGCTTGATTCAGTCGGAATTTTGGCTTTTAGCTCCGGAGAAACTGGCAGCTCTTGCACCGCTTTACCAATGGACTCGGTTAATCGCGCCGCCGCTTTCCCCGTCGGGGCCACCAGCTTGATGGTTAGGTTTTTCTCGTGCGTCGCCTGTTCAATCAAAGCGGCAAGCAATTTGGTTACTGTCGTCGTTTTACCCGTGCCTGGACCACCAGAAATCACAGCAAATCGACGGGTTAACGCAACTGCCGCCGCGACTTTTTGCCAGTTCACGCAAGCCGAGAGTGGTACGAGTTCATCCAGTATTTGCAAATCTTGAACCTTGCGCGCATTGCTAAGCACGGAATCAATGGCGTGCCAATCCAACGATTCGCTTGCGACCACATCAAGGTGGTCACACACCAATTGCTGACGCAACACTTGGTTGCTGCTTCCCGCTTCTACTGCTTTGCCTAACGCGTTAAACAGAAAATGGTATTGGCGTGCAAACAGATGGTTGAGCAAGTCCGATAATCGCGCTAACTCTTGCGACTGCAAGTTCACTACAGCGCCCAACTGATTGAGCTTTTCCGCCAGTGTCACTTCATAATGCCAATAGCGGTGCAGATACAGACGCTCACCATCGAACATCAGCGGCAAGGCTTCTCCTTGCGCGCCAACCACGCTGGAATTTTGTAATACTTCAATCCAGTCTATGCCTTGCAACTGTGTGTTGAGCGCCAATGCCGACTCACCAAACAGCCCTAGCTTACTGGCTAAATCCGTAGATTGCCCTTGCGCATCGAACAGAGACAGACAGATATGTCCTTTGCCAAGCTCACTACTGACAACACCCGCGATAAACGCCAGTGCTTGGCTATCCGACTGTTCATCATGCGTTTGAGAATCAATAAAACAGGCAAATTGATAGTCGAGCTGACGAATAGCACCTTTGTGCGCCAAGCGTTCTAGCACTACCAATAGGCTATTTTGGTCAGAATGAAGATTGTGATTTGTCGTCATTAAAGTAGCTCCATCTGCCCGGCTTGAGTTGAGCGCGTTTCAAGTGCTTGACCATCAATCAAACGATCCATCTCTTGTAAGAACTCGAAAGTTGGTTTCGCGGCAAAAATGCCGTGGTCACTCTGCCCATCCATGCCGCGCAAGAACAAGTAATACACGCCACCGAAGTGCTGCTCATATTGATAATTCGCCAATCGGCTGCGTAGAAAACGATGCAGTGCTAACGCATAAATCTGATACTGCAAATCGTAGCGGTGATCCGCCATCGCCGATTTCAGAGCCTCACCATGATAATGCGTCACATCGTCGCCAAGATGATTCGATTTCCAGTCAAGCACGTAGTATTTACCTTGATGTTCAAACACCAAGTCGATAAAGCCTTTGAGCATACCTTGCACGGTTTGGAAACCTAAATCCCCCGCTTTCGCCGACAACGGATCGTGACGTTGAATGACTCGGTTTAACGCCGGTGCAGACAACACTTCAATCGGCAGCAAAAATTCCATCTCCACCAAACGTTGCGACGGTGCTTTTTGATTCAGCAGCAAAGACTTACCATCCAACGGCGTTGCGAGTACGGTATCAATCAATTGCTGTAAAATGGGTAACCACTCTTCATCGAGCTGTTCGCTTTCCATCAAACCAAGGATGATTTGTGTATTCTCTTCCGTCGTGGCTGGCTGAGTAAATTCAATTTCCTCAAACAGGCTGTGCAGGAACGTACCCGGACGCGCACCGCGAGGGAAGGTAAAAATAGAACGCTCTGGCTCCACCAAATCCGCTTCGTCTTGCTCTTCAGATGAGTCGATATCAAAACCCGTAATCTCAATCGTGGCATCATGCTCGGCGTGATGAGAGCCTTGCTTGACCAAGCCAGAATAACTGGTGATGCGCCAGTTTCTGTCGATAGGGTTTTGCAGCTCTTTCGCGCTAAGATCGTGTATTTCTTCTTGTGGCGCTACGTACTTCTCTTCGAGTTGCGGCGGCGGTTCGGCCACAACGACACAATCAAGCTCGTCTTGTTGCTTTGCTAAACCTTGGTACAAATCGTTAATGCCACCTTCTTGACCATTTTGAATCAAATAGCCAATCGCACTGCGGTGTACACCGGTTGGCTCTTTGGTCGAACGGCCATTGCGTAAAGGTGAGGCACCGATAAAACACGCATACACAGCACGCGTTAACGCCACGTATATCAAGCGTAAGTCTTCCGCCAAACGCTCTTTATCCGCTTGCTTCATGGACGCATCGTTGCCAGTGATATCCAGTACCGTGCGGTCATTGGCTGCATCGTAATATTTGGCTTCACTGGCTTCTCGATAGCTGAACACAAACGGCAGAAATACGAGGTCATACTCCAAGCCTTTTGATTTGTGAATAGTTACGATCTGCACTAAGTTACGTTCCGATTCTAAACGTTGGATTTGGTCATCACTGCCACCCAAACCGTTTTCCGCATCACTGATAGACTGAGCGAGCCAACGCAGCAGACCGTGATCGCTATCCAGTTCATTACTGGCTTGTTGAAGCAGTTCACCGATGTGCATTAAATCGGTAAGTACTCGCTCACCATTCTCACCCTGTGAACTCGCACCTTCTTCTAGTAATCGCTCGGCAATATGGCGTTTGCTGATCACCGCGCGCAACATCGGCAGCACACCACGTTGAACCCAAAGTTTGCGATATTCTTTGAATTCGTTTACGGCGTTTTCCCACACAATTTCATCGTTATTAAGTGCATCCAAACTTGCTGCGTCGAGGGCAAACAGCTCAGAAGCAAGACTTGCACGCAGCGCACGGTCATTTTCTGGAGTCAGCACCGCTTGCAGCAAACGCTGTAAATCCTGCGCCACTGAACTGGTAAACACACTGTCTCGATTAGACAGGTACACGCTGGCAATACCTTGGTCTGCTAGCGCTTGTTTGATCATTCGACCTTCACTACCTGTTCGAACCAACACCGCGATATCGCCCGCTTGAACCGCTTTCTGTTTTTCGCCATTCACCAGACACGCTTGCCCCTGTTGAGCCTGCGTCAAAATGGTTTGGATTTGGCTTGCGGTCGCCTCTGCCATTCGAGTCAAATACTCGCCTTTTGGTAGCGGTTTATCGTCCGCTTCTTGCAACCAATAAGTCAGCGCGGGTTGCTTTTGACCACCCATAGTCCAAATGCGTTTTTCGGCATTGGGACTGTATTTTACGGGTAAGAACGGGATGTCCGAATCATAGATAAATGGACTGTCTGGAAAAGCAAATACTTGGTTTACCGCCTGCACCATATCTGCGCTAGAACGCCAGTTGGTTCCTAACGTGTAGTGGGCACTTACTTGGTTACGCGCTTTGATATAAGTGAAAATGTCTGCGCCACGAAAGCCATAAATCGCCTGCTTGGGGTCACCGATCATAAACAAACCACATTCCGGGTTGTTCAGATAAATACGGCTGAAAATACTGTATTGAAGCGGGTCGGTATCTTGGAACTCGTCAATCATTGCGACAGGATACAAAGTACGAATACGCGCCGCTAAAAGCTCGCTTTCGTCCGTATCGATAGAAGCAGAAAGTTGCGTCAGCAAATCATCGAAAGAGAGCCACTGTTTTTGATTTTTCGCGTTGGCCAGCATCACACGACAATGCTCAATCGCATGAGCAAGCAGTGGCGCTTTTAAGCTGATTGGGTTAGCAAGAAATGTTTCAATGGCTTCAAATACCGCATGCTGCGGCGCACTGCCTTTCGGTGTTTTTTCCAACAAGACGTTTTGCGCGAATTTCTCCAGCTTGTCTGGATAATCGTAACCTGTGGTTTCCGTTGCTGCCCAAGCGTTTACCGCCTCCAACCACGACGGAAGAGACTTTTTGGTGTAGCTGCGTTTGTTAATATCTGAATCTGAAATCAGCGTGAAGAAGTCATCTTGGCTTTCTCGCCACAGTGCTTTTAATTCATCAATTTTTTTCAAATTTCCAGTATGAAGATCAGCCAAACTGCCTTTCATTGCAGGAACAGAAAGGCTTAACGGCGCACCAGTTAAGTAATTGCTGATGTCAGACAACAACGCAGATGGAGAGCTCCATAGCTGGCGAATTTCCCCAGCCAAGGTGAATGGCAACGGGTAGAAGTTGCGGCGCCAGTAATCGGCTACAACTTGCGCTTTTAGGTGACTTTCATCGGTCACAAACTCGTTATTAAATCGGCTGCCAGATTCAAACGCATTTTGCGTTAGCATACGTTGGCAAAAACCGTGAATGGTGTAGACCGCCGCCTCGTCCATCTGACGCTCTGCCTGCAATAAAATTTCTGCGGCTTGCTTGTGATCGTCAAACTCATTAAGCAAAGGTTGGATCACCGGATCGGAACTCTGTCCACGCGCAAACGCGATTCGCGCATCATGGATTCTTGCCCTGATACGATCGCGTAATTCCGCAGTTGCCGCTTCGGTAAAGGTTACGACCAGAATTTGGTCGACCGTAAGCGGTACGCGATGTCGAGTTTCCGCGCTGCCGTGACCAAGCAAAAGGCGCAGATATAAACCTGCAATAGTGAAGGTTTTACCTGTACCTGCTGATGCCTCGATTAACCTCGCACCATGCAGAGGAAACGTCATCGGTTCTAGTGGCGTTGGTTGAGGTTGCTCTGTGCGGTCTAACATATGTAGAGGACACTCTGCACCTGACATTTGATCCATAACACTGAATCTCTCCGGATTATTTACTAGGACGTATCACCTAATAAATGTGATCTATAGTTAAAAATTCTATTAATATGTTTAACAAGTTGGATAATTTAGAGCTTTGTGAGATCTTTCTCACGGTTATCCATAAGACGTACCGTTAGTATGCGCCCCACGAGATAAGCCAAACCTTTTTGGCGGCACAACTCAAATGAATTAAACAAAAGTATCATGGTCCCTCTGACCTTGTGGCCGTACAGCGAACGCCCTACAAAAAATAATGATTTTCTGGCGGCCACCCTACTCTTCCTTCTCTTTATCCAACTGTCTTTATTACGCTTTTACGTCATCGGCGTCTTGAACCGCTAAACGCGCACCTTGCAGAACTAATGCTGTCAGCAAACGAACTTCTGAGGCCAACTCATCATTCCAAGCAGGCCAAATTCGAGAGATGTACGCGTTATTGCCTTCGCCCGGACTCATGAAGCCATCATTGAATGCGTCAGTCATTTTCTTCAAAGATTTCTCTTCGTCATCGACCCACTGACCGCGGCTAAAGCCCGCTTCAACACAAGCCAACGCCGTTTTCGGGAAATAAGGTAAAGGCTTAGTCATACCCTCGAAGAACAAGCGAACTAATTCAGTCAGTAGCTGTTTGGCATACTGCGCATCGGTAATTTCTGGGTAGATCAAATGCAGCGCGCCTTCTTTACGATCGTAGCCAATCAGATGGGTTTTCTTAGCATGACCCGACGCCGACATAGCAAGGTGATCGATCCACGCAGCAAGGTAATCCTGCGATCGAATCTTACCGCTTCGATAGCGAATCAAACCGGATTGGTAGCATTGAGTTAGCCAACCTGTTAGGCGAACGTTTTTCTCTTCGCCTTCATTTCGCTCAAACAAGGAATCAAACGTCAGGTCGATTTCCAAATCGTCTTGAGGCGCACCAGATAAAAACGCCAGTTTATCCACCAGCTCTTCCGCCTGAACTCGGTTGGTTTCAAATTCGATATCACCAAACGCCCCCACCGGCAGTTTGCCTTGCGCGCGCTGTTGACTCATAAAGTGTTTAAGCACCTCTGCTTTTTTCTCTGGCTGCGTCAATGTCGTTTCAAGTAAGGTTTCTAACAGCTCATCACGCATTTGATAGCTTTCCAAACCACCTAAAACAAAGGGTTCATCGTCTTCCATCACTGGTAGTGGTGGTTCAAAGATTACTTTTAAGCGACGATTGAAAAAATACTGCACCGGTAAGCGCCAGAAACGTTGCAACTCGACTAAGTCGAGCTCAAGTGGGAACGTCGCTCCTAACAGATAGTCGTCTAATGCACGATTAAAATCACGACGAACATAGCCTTGCGATTGACTACTTTGAGTCAATGCCGCTGGAATCCACTCTTTCGCGTAACTGGCGTGCGTGCCTTGGAACGCACTTGGGCTAAACGGCACCATGGCGTGGGTATTCACCAACGCATTTAATAAGTTGTCGCCAGACTCATCAACGGGCAACGCTTCATCACCACTTAAACAATAGTTTTGGTGGCAGTATTCCATCAGCTCAGAAACCAATACCGAGGGCACTCGCTCGGTGTTGTCTTGGATTGAACGGCCAACATAACTGATGTACAGCGTTTGCTGTGCCGATAGCATTGCTTCGAGGAATAGGTAACGGTCATCATCTCGGCGCGAACGGTCGCCCGGCTTGGCTCTTCCCGTCATCAAGTCAAAGCCTTCTGGCGGCATGGAGCGTGGGTACACGCCGTCATTCATCCCCAGTAGACAAACGGTTCTAAACGGAATAGAGCGCATCGGCATCAAGGTACAGAAGTTCACTTGACCAGCAAGGAAGCGCTGGCTGACTCGTGTGCCAGATAATTTGTTTTGAAGGTATTGGCTGATGATCGACGGCGATAACGCATCATCAAATGCGGCATCAGCTAATTGCTCTTTGAGTTGGCTGAGCGTATCTCGAATGGATTTGAGCGCCATTTCACCTTCTAACTCAACCGAGAAGAAGTCATCCAGCAGTGAAACTAATGTCTCTCGCCAACTATCAATAGTCTGAACATGAGAAAGTTTGCTTCGATAAGTGCTAATTTGTTGGATAAAGTGTGCCAACTTGCCCGCAAGCTCTGCGCCCATGCCTTGCACTTCGTTGTACGGAGACAAACTGCCTTGCTCGGTTTCAAACAAACCTGCGGATTCTGGCATCGCGTAGCCAAGCAACATGCGTTGAATACCAAATTGCCATGTGTTTTGACGGGTTTCCGGCAGTTCAAATTCGCGTCCGGTATTGGCATCCAACCCCCAGCGAATTCCCGATTCCTCAACCCATTGTTTAGCTTGTAAGAAATCATCTTCGCTGAGTTCAAAACGCTTTAATATCGCCGGAGTTTCCAGAAGTTCGAGTAGTTCTGATGCCAAACAGCGCGTATTGGGTAAGTTCACCAACTGCATAAATGCGGCCAGAATTGGGCTCTCTTGATCGGCGGTTCGGTCAGAAATCGAATAGGGAATAAAACGCTCACCCGGTGCGTTACCAAAGACCGCCTGAATCGCAGGGCTGTAAGCGTTGATGTCCGCGACCATCACGATAATATCGCGCGGTTTTAACGTTGGGTCAGCATCGAACATCGCCAATAGTTGATCATGCAGCACTTCCACTTCACGCATCGGGCTGTGGCAAGCGTGCAGGCTGAGTGATTTATCACCCAAGCGAACCACTTGTTTGTGATGACTGTTTTCAATCTGTTGGTCATCTTGATGTTCTTCAAGATTGAGAATATCCGCTTGCAATTGATGGAGCAGACTGTCGCGCTCAACATCAACAAACGCTTCAATTTCATGAGACTCCAGCTGAGACAACAGATACATATTGTCACGCCCGAGTTTACCCATGGACGCCAACAGACTGTTTCCGACCACATCGGTGTGCAGCTCATCGATCACATTATCTTCCAATGAACCTTTTAGTTGCTCAGTTTCACCTTGCACTTCCGAGTGATCGTCCTGCCACACAACGTGCTGACGATGTTTCGCCGCCAAACGAGCCAGATATTTGCGATCTCGAACTTCACCCCAGTAATAACGACACGGGTTGGTGAACATCAGATGCACGTCGATGTGTTCACCAATTGCTTTTAGCGCATCCATATAGCGAGGCGGCAACGAAGAAATACCAAAAACAAACAAACGCTTGGGTAAATGGTCAAAATTGCCGTTAAAACTCGCTAATGTGTCGATAAAGTGCTCATAAAGGTTGGCACGGTGATATGGAGACTGTCCTAATGACACAGTGTGATCGTACAACGCTTGCCATAGGATCGGCTGCCACGGATGCTCATCTTCCAGCTCTGGCACACTCAGCCCAGCTTCCCAACTTGCGATCCATTCCGGACGATACACCAAGTAACCATCGAAAATATCGGCAATTTTCTCAGCCAGCTGATACAGCTTAGAGTGGTCACTGTCATCTTTGAGGTACTGCGCTAACGGCGAAAACACCTCTTGGTTGAGAAGCCCCGGAAGCAGATGCATCAACTTCCACGTCATCGCTTCTTTGTTAAACGCACTGCGTTTTGGCACGTCTGGCAACACCTGCGTAAACATATCCCAAATGAAGGTAGCAGGAAGCGGAAAATCAATGTTCGCGGCAACACCAAACTCTTTGGCCAATTCCATTTTTAGCCACTGGGACATGCCCGGACTTTGAACCAGAATTTGTTCTTTTTCGAACGGGTTTTCCAGCGGACTGATTCGAATCAGTTCGACAAGGAGTGATTTGAGAACGTCAACTTGGTTGGAATGATAAACAGTAAACAAATTGGGAATACCGAGCGCCGATTGAAACTGTTAGCTAGCTTAGCACAGCCCCATTTAAACCCGCAGTGATCTCGCGTTCGGAAAAAACAAAAGGTTATATATCACTCAAATAGAGTATGAATCTTCTTAATTTTCACATGTCAATCAAGTCTGACACTTCCATACAAAATGTGACATTCGTCTCAACTATTCCATAATAAAAAACACTGTTTTATACTCCCACTACCCATAATTTATAAACAAACAAAAAGTATGTTTCGCAAACTGTCTTCCAACAGCGCTTGGCTGATTGCTTTTTTTGCTTGCTTTGCAGTGTATCTGTCGATCGCTTGTTATCCTTTTGTGTTGTCTAACAATCAGAATGAACCACTAACCTTGTTGCAAGGTTACTATTTAGTTTCGACTCAATATGGCTGGCTGGGCTTGATCGCTCTTCCATTTATGTTGTTGAGTTTATTGCTCTCTTTTCTACCGAATCGAGCATTCAAAGGCATCGTGATCGCTATCGCGATCTGTCTATTGATCATGTTTAAAGTCGATATCCTCGTTTTTCAGCAATACAAACTTCACATCAACGCCCTATTAATCCGTATGTTTTTCGAAGGTGGTGGTGATGTCTTCGATATTTCTTGGATGAGTTGGCTTATCTTCGTCAGTGAAGTTGCCGTTCTGGTGATCGGGCTCGCCTGTACCGTTTGGGTAAGTAATAAACTGGCACAAAGCCGAGCTAAGTTCGTTTTGATCGGCGTCTGGTTTGTTGTATTGCTCAGTACACAGATGATTCATGCGTACAAAAACGCGCTTTACGACGATGAAGTCAGTCAGTTTTCGAATAACTGGCCACTTTACTACCCGCTGACGGCCCGTAAATTTATTTACAAACACGACCTAGTGGATGAGAACATTGCATCGAAGAACCGCGTAGAGTTAACCAACATTGAACGTAGCTCACTCAACTACCCGCTTGCGCCGATTCAAGTGCAAAGCAAAGAGAAACAGCCCAATGTTTTGTTTATCTTGGTTGACGCGTGGCGCTACAGTGATGCGACGCCGGAAATCATGCCAAATGTCAGCAAGTTCGCCGAAAAGACAGTGAATTTCACACAACACATGAGCGGCGGCAACTCAACTCAAGCGGGTATTTTCAGCCTGTTTTACAGCTTGCCAGCGACCTACTGGGAAAGCTTTTACGCAAGCCAACGCTCTCCTGTTTTTATGGATACGCTGCAAGCAGAAGGCTACCGCATGGGCATTTTTGGCTCGGCACCGCTCACCAGCCCGCCACTTTCTCGCACGGTATTCAAAAAAGTGTCGGACTTGACCTTGAAACAAAGTGGGGAAACGGCCGTCGAGCGCGATCAGCAGATCACAGACAAGTTCATCGAGTTCCAAAAGCAGGACAGCGACAAGCCGTACTTTGGTTTTCTGTTCTACGATGCCGCCCACGGCACGGTGTTTCCTGAACCTGAATTTGCGAAATTCAAACCATACTGGGAACGCGTTGACCACATTTTGCTCAACAACGATTTTGACGCTTCGCTTTACCACAATCGATACAAGAACTCGTTGTACTACATCGATAGCTTGATTGGTGATGTGCTGAAAAACGTCGACTTAGACAATACCATTGTGGTGATTTCATCTGATCATGGTGAAGAGTTTAATGACCATAAGATGAACTATTGGGGCCACACGGGTAACTACAGTGACGTACAAGTGCATGTGCCTCTTTACGTGTACATGCCAAATCGTCAACCAGAGCAAATTGATTACCGCACGACCCATTTTGACGTCGTGCCAACCATGATGAATACGCTGTTTGACGTTCAAGGCACAACGAGTTCATACAGCGTTGGTCATAACTTGTTTGATAGTTCTGCCCCTCGCGATTGGTATATTGCTGGCAGCTACTACAACTATGCATTGGTCGGCAAAGAACTGATGCTTGTGGTCAACCCTGGCGGGCACTCTCAGCAACTGAATCGCCAGTTAAAAATCGAGAAAGAACAGAAAGTTCCTGTCGATATCATTCGTCATTCTCTGGATGAGATGTCGCGATTTTACAAAAAAGGCTAGCGTCCAACATCGACGCCGATTGAAATAAAAAAGCCTCTTGGTTGTAAGACCAAGAGGCTTTTCCCTATCTGCTATTTAAGCGTGATGAGCGTGCATCAAGCGTGGCTGAATCAATAAGTTGTTGATGTATTGTAAGGCCACATAAGAGACAACAAATGTTGCCACAATCAACTCAAGACCAGCTAAGCCTCGCACTTGTTGAACATAGTGCGCAGCCAATCCTTGCAACTCCATCCAATTCGCCATTTTAAACAGCGCCGTCGCACCGATCACCATCGGGAAAGTGAACGCCGCATAGCCAGGGCTAAATGGCAGTCTAAGCAATTTAAAGAATGCGAGGTAAATGATGGCTGTCATCAATACCGCGATACCAAATAGCATAGCGATGATCACTGGTGATGGTGTCGCAGTGACCGTTAAGTACCCAGCTAATGATAGGCTTGCTGGCGCTGCCATGATTGCCATTGTTGGTTTCGCTGCATCCGGAATTTCATGGGTAAACATGAAACGGTAAATCATCATCGGCAACATGATCGCGTACGCCACCATACCAAACATTAATGCACCTTGTGCCACTGGCGCTAACATCGGGTTGCCAGAGAAAGACACATCCGCAACGATGATACCCACCGGCGGTACAAACCAACTAGGAACCATGTGGTGCAATTCAAAATCTTTGGCGCGATGGTAAACAAAGCTCACCAAGAACACGATGTGCAGAACCACCGCAATCAGCCAAAGCACATCACCAGCCAATGGGTAAAAATGGCCGAGAGAGTTCGATACCACCATAGTGCCCATCGCAAATGTCGGAACCACGCTACCCACAACCGGATGAGCAAGATCTTCTCTCAATAGATGGTTATGTAGCAAAAACTTGGTTGCCAATATAGCCAACAATACGCTCGCGATACCCGCACTAATCCACTGTCCGTAGCCATGTAATTCGGCGAAGTTCTCCCAACTCCAGCCCAAGCTTGCAATACCAAGAGCCAAACCCGCCATTGGAGTTGGGGCTCCCATTACTTTTGCTTTTGTTCTTTGAATCATGATGACCTCAACCAGACTCACTCTTGATGGAGCGTATAATACGCTTGCACTTCGTTCTGATATATCTAATTATTTAAAACAAACGTTCAAAATTACTTAACGGTGGGGTATGGCAAGTCACATTTCTCTTAAACAACTGAAAGTGTTTACGACGATCACGCAGCACAAAACGCTCACAGCAGCTTCTGATAGTCTCTTTTTATCGAAAGCGGCAGTGAGCATGGCACTCTCAGAATTAGAAAAGCAGATCGGCCATCACTTGTTTGATCGTGTTAATAACCGACTAATTTTGAACCAAGAAGGTCAAAAACTGCTGCCACTGGCGGATGAATTACTCAACCGAGCCAAAGACATCGAGAGCATTTTCGATGGTGACCAAGCGCTATCGGGCCAACTTCGCATTGGTGCCAGCGACACCATTGGCAACCAAGTCGCGCCCTATTTGCTTAGCGAATTTCGTCAACAAACGAACCATCGTTCTCAAAGTCTGTTCATTTCTAACTCCGCACAAATCTGCGACATGCTGACCGATTACGAGTTAGATATAGCCCTCATTGAGGGCAAAACACTTCACCCTGAATTGCAGTCCACCCAGTTTAGCGAAGATGAAATGTGCGTGATTTGCACGCCCGATTACCCAGCCGCGAACAAAGGGCCAGTAAACTTAACCGAGCTAGAAAACAGCGAATGGATATTACGAGAGGCGGGGTCTGGTTCACGCGAATTTTTTATGCGCGTTGTCGCGCCGCGCTTGGAACATTGGCATGAAGCTTTTCAGCTCAATACCACCGAAGCGTTGATCAACTCAGTATCGGCGGGGTTAGGCTTGGGCTGCTTGTCACGCTTGTCTGCTGAACCTGCTATTCGTGACGGTCGCGTGCAACTGCTCGACATGCCTTTAGATATGAAACGTCGCTTCTGGTTACTGGTTCATAAAGAGAAATATCAAAGCCCATTGCTCAAAACGTTTATCGAATTTTGCCAAGATTGGGAACGACCAAATAATCTTTATCTAGAGAATACGCCCTCCAAGTGAAACGGAGATAGTTTAAATGCTGGTCAGTTAGTTGTACGTGTCTCTCATTCTTAGGCTTGTCGCTAGACTTAACTGGTCAAAAACTGTATAAAAAGCCAGTATCAATACACCAAGTTAGGGGACCAACCATGGCTGTAATCGTCAAGTACGTGGTAGAACGCAATGGAGAAGAGAAAATGACTTTTACCTCTAAAGCGGAAGCTGACGCATACGATAAAATGCTAGACATGGCAGACGAACTATTCACGCTGCTAGGTAAAAGTGAACTTCTAGAAGACGAAGGTAAGCAAGAAGATCTTGCGATGTACCTCGCTCAAAACAAAGAAGAAGTGCTTTACGCACTGGGTGCAAAACGCAAACCGGCACCAAAGAAAGCAAAGAAGCTTGAATCTGTAGAAGAAGACAAGCAAGAAGACGCTGCATAAGCCTCTCATTTGTTAAAGAAACGCCGCATCATGTGGCGTTTTTTATATCTGAAGGCACACATCATCATGGAAAGATCGCCCTTTCTTTCGAGCACAGATACGACAAATCGCCTTCTTTCATTTCAACAAACACCTGCTAATTGACCACCTCACAACCACATTTCTCATCAGACAGACATATCTCCCAAAAGACAAAAGGTATCCATCTACAGACTTTATCTATTTCCCCTCTTTAAACTCCCTAGCACTCTCATTATGATGGCTGACAACTTAATTATTTCTTGTCAGTGAACAGACGAGACACAAGACTCAACACATGGAGATCAACTATGGCTTTCTTTTCTCTAGCCTTTGGTACAGCGACTAAAAACCGCGATGGCAAAATCATTGAAGCGTTTTTTCCAAACCCAGTTCTTAACCCAAGCGACACACTTGTTAACGCACTAGCAGCAGTAGCAGGTTACGAACAAGGCAACCAAGCTATCGAGATCTCTGCTGCACAAAGCGCAGAACTTGCGGCGGCTTTCGAAGCAAACGGCGATGCAGCAAACGCATCTTTCGCAACCAAAGCAGCAGAATCAGCACAGCCGCTTGTACTGGTTATTCTAGCTACGGATGAACAGCCACAATCTGTTGCTGAAGGCTTCCTAAAACTTCAACTTATCTCTAACCGTCTAGTTAAGCCACACGGCACAGTACTGGATGGCATCTTCGGTCTACTACACAACATCGCATGGACTAACGAAGGCCCAATCGACCTACCTGAGCTGGCTGAGCGTCAAATCGAAGCTCGCCTAGCTGGCCGTACGCTAAGCGTAGATTGCGTAGACAAGTTCCCTAAAATGGTGGACTACGTGGTTCCAACTGGCGTTCGTATCGCAGATACTTCTCGCGTACGTCTTGGTGCACACGTTGGCGAAGGCACAACGGTAATGCACGAAGGCTTCATTAACTTCAACGCGGGTACTACTGGCGTGAGCATGGTTGAAGGTCGTATCTCTGCGGGTGTGGTTGTTGGTAACGGTTCAGACATCGGTGGCGGTGCATCTATCATGGGTACACTATCTGGCGGCGGTAAAGTGGTGGTTTCCATCGGTGAAAACTCTCTACTAGGCGCAAACGCAGGTCTTGGCTTCCCAATGGGTGACCGTTGTACTATCGAATCAGGTCTGTACGTAACCGCTGGCTCTAAAGTACTCATGCTAGATTCTGAAGGTCAAGAAGTCGAAGTGGTGAAAGCACGCGACCTTGCTGGTGTTTCTGACCTACTGTTCCGTCGTAACTCTGTAACTGGTCAAATCGAGTGCCTTGCAAACAAGAGCGCAGTTGAACTGAACAGCGAATTGCATAAAAACAACTAATAAATAGTTAAGAAAAATCCCCCAGCAGGAAACTGTTGGGGGATTTTTTAGCTTACAGCAAAATGCGTGATTACTGATTTAAAAAGCTGACTGCTTTATCTGGGAAATCAGTAAACAAACCATCCACTTTCACTTGGTTGTAGTACACATCCATCATGCCTTCAAAGCTGTCCGTGTACGCAGGAATACGTCCTGGATCGGCACGGAACGTGTATGGATGCACTTGCAAGCCAGCGTCTTTTGCAGCCTTCATCAACGGCTTAATGATGATGTTGTCTTTGGTTGACTTATCATCCACCAGCATCGGCTTCCAAGGTCCAATACCTTCGGCGTAACTCGCCACTTTCTTCATGCCGTCGGCTTCGAACATCCAATCATAGCTGTATGGCGTTGCTGTATCGCCTTTGTACACCATAGTTTCGTTCCAATCGGTGTAAGCCATGAGCTGAACGAGCTTTAAATCCATGTCCATTGCGGGCATCAACTCACTGTTAATGCGTTGCAGTTCGTTCGCATCAAAACACTGCAGGTAAACTTTGTCGTCTTGCGAGTCGTAACCGTACTGCTTCAAGACTTTAAGCACCGCTTTAGAAATGTCCTTACCTTCATGACGATGGAACCAAGGCGCTTTAATTTCTGGGTAAATACCGATGTCGTAACCCAACGTCTTGTTAAGTCCTTGGATCAGCTCAATCTCTTCAGCAAACGTCGGCACGGTAAAATCCGATTTCCACATTGGGAATCGTGTCGGATAACCAGCGACCTTATTACCTTTATCATCGATATTAAAGCCTTCAGTTACTCGCAGCGATTTGATTTCCGCCAGTGTGAAATCAATCGCGTAGTAGCGACCGTCTTTGCGTGCGCGATCAGGAAAACGCTCCGCAACATCCGTTACACGATCTAGATAATGGTCATGCAACACGACCAACTGGTCGTCTTTCGTCATTACCACATCTTGCTCTATGTAGTCAGGTTTCATTGCGTAAGCAAGCGCTTTTGCCTCTAGCGTGTGCTCAGGCAAGTAACCCGATGCGCCACGGTGTGCAATTACAAGCGGTTTCGCAATCGCACCAGCTGAGAGGCTAAGTGCTAAAAAAGTAAGACATACTGACTTTGTTTTCATTGTTATTTCCTTGATAAAGCGAAGAGGCAGTATTCCACTGCCTCTTTAAATAAATATTACGCTAGCGCTTCCTTTTCGCGCTCTTTTTGCTCGTGGTGCGCACGCTCACCTAAGAAGGCGTACATCAAACACACAATAGAAGTAATACAAGAACCCACTAAGATGATAAAGCCACCATCCCAGCCAAAGTGGTCTACCGTGTAGCCAAGAATCGCGTTTGCAGCCACCGCACCACCTAAGTATCCAAATAAACCAGTAAGACCAGCAGCAGTACCGGCGGCTTTCTTCGGAGCGAGTTCAAGTGCGTACAAGCCAATCAGCATAACCGGACCATAGATTAGGAAGCCAATTGCAATCAGCGCCATCATGTCCACCATTGGGTTACCAGCAGGGTTAAACCAGTAAACCATCACTGCAACGGTCACTAACACCATAAATAAGATGCCAGCAGGTGCACGACGACCTTTGAACAATTTGTCTGAAATCCAACCACACAATAATGTGCCTGGAATGCCGGCCCATTCGTATAAGAAGTAAGCCCATGACGATTTATCTACCGAGAAATCCTTCGCTTCTTTTAGATAAACAGGTGCCCAGTCCAGTACGCCGTAGCGAATTAGGTAAACAAATGCGTTTGCAATTGCAATCGACCAAAGCAGCTTGTTGTTGAATACATACTTAAAGAAGATTTCCTTGGCTGTCATTTCTTGTTCGTGCGACTTGTCATAGTCATCAGGATAATCGTCTTTATACTCTTCGATCGGTGGCAAACCACAAGATTGAGGCGTATCGCGAACCGTCATCCAAACAAACACAGCAACCAACGTGGCGAAAAATGCAGGAACATAAAATGCAGTGCGCCAATCATCGTTAAATGCCCACAGGCCAAGAATAAATAGTGGACCAATCAAACCGCCACCCACGTTGTGTGCCACGTTCCAAACCGAAACGATCTCACCACGCTCTTTACGTGACCACCAGTGCACCATGGTTCGTCCACATGCGGGCCACCCCATGCCTTGGAACCAACCGTTCAAGAAAAGCAAAATGAACATCGCAGTGACGCTGCCAGTCGCCCATGGCATAAAGCCAAAGCAAAACATCACTAATGCAGACATCAGTAGGCCGCCACTAAGGAAATAGCGAGGGTTGGAACGGTCAGATACGCTGCCCATTAGAAATTTAGAGAGACCATATGCAATGGAAACAGCTGCCAGCGCGACACCTAAGTCACCGCGGCTAAAGCCTTGCTCGATAAGATAAGGCATCGCCAAACTGAAGTTTTTACGAACCAGATAGTAACCGGCGTAGCCAACAAATATACCGATAAAGAGTTGCCAACGGAGGCGAGAGTAGGTGCTATCGATACTGCCTGGGGACAGACGATCAATGTGCGCCTTAGGTTTGAATATTCCAAACATAGGAACCTCATTATTTTGTATGCGATGGTAAAAAACACAAAAGGAGCGAACGAAACAAATAAAATCTTCGTTCGAAAGTTCATGAATTGTATTGAGTTAGGATTTTATTTCTGTGACAAATGTTGCACATGAATTAAATATAAGTAAATACAGTAAATTAGAGCGCATTAATTAGACCATCGTTCAACTTTACTCATAATTAGTTAATATGAAACTGATGTTTCAACCTCTCATTTGAGCATTCCAATTCGAAACCAATGAAACAAAGGCTCGAATAAGAACACAAATTAACCGTAAAAAGGGTGTTTCACATCCATCCTTGTTAGGCGACACAACTAAATAACTAAAAAGATGAAAAATGTTCGCGCTTAGTATCAAACGAAATAACAAAACTAATGTTATCTGAACTCAAACCTAGACGGTGATTCACGAACACAAGACATAAACCGCGTTTATTTTCCTCTCCATTTTCATAATCAACACTAATTTGGATAACAAGTTCCTCTCGAGATATAAACATAGCAACGCATTTTCTTATATCACCGCTAGTCCTTGATGTACTTGACCTCGCCTTACCTCTTTAGGGTTAATTACTACGCAAAATCTGAGTAATAAATCCCCAAGCACGTAGCAGCTTCACAAAACTCCTCTTACCAGTTGTGCATTCTTTTTCACATCGGTAATTTGAGCGCTTCCAAAACACACTTCGTAGCAAAGAAGTTCTTTTCGTTGTTTTCTTTTTCGATTAAAAGATGCGCCATTTAACAAAAACGAAGACTTTGATTAACAATTTTATGCTCAAACGCTCATTTTTAACGCGCGTTTGTTTTCGCAAACGTTTATATGTGCACAATAGTATCGTGCTAGACAGGCAAAAATGATCAAAGGACTTTTAACATGACAACGAACAAACACCCCTCTCTGCTCGGAGAATGTTTGGCCGAGTTTATCGGTACAGGACTACTTATCTTCTTCGGCGTAGGCTGTGTCGCAGCCTTAGTTCTAACAGGCGCATCATTTGGACAATGGGAAATCAGTATTGTATGGGGCCTAGGTGTCGCCATCGCTATTTACTGTACTGCCGGCGTTTCAGGCGCGCACATCAACCCAGCGGTAACCATCGCACTCGCTATGTTCCATGGTTTTGATAAGGCGAAAGTGGTGCCATACATCATCGCCCAAATGCTTGGCGCATTCTGCTCTGCTGCGTTGGTTTACAGCTTATACAGCAACCTTTTCACCGACTACGAAATCGCACATAACTTCGTCCGCAGTAGCCAAGATGCAATAGCAACCGCTGGTATCTTCTCAACCTATCCACATGCTTCCCTCTCTTTCTTTGGCGCTTTTGCTGTGGAATTCGTTATCACTGCCGTGCTGATGTTTGCGATTTTGGCTTTGGGCGATGAAAATAACGGCGCTGCACGAGGTGCAATGAACCCACTGTTAATCGGTATTTTGATTGCCGTGATCGGTGGTTCTCTTGGTCCACTAACTGGCTTCGCGATGAACCCTGCGCGCGACTTTGGACCGAAACTGTTCGCTTACTTCGCAGGCTGGGATTACGCTCTGACAGGTGCTAAAGACATTCCTTACTTTATCGTGCCTTTACTTGCTCCGATTGCAGGTGCGTGTTTTGGTGGTTGGTTGTATCCAAAAGCGATTGCGGCTTACCTTCCACAACAAGGCCACGGCTGTACAATTCCAAACCAATGTGAGACGGAAGAAGAAACAGAAGAAGCTAGAGCTTAAAACTGACGCAACTCGAACATTTACTAAAATATAAATAACGAAACAAAAGGATTCTTACCATGACTGAGCAAAAATACATTGTTGCCCTAGACCAAGGTACGACAAGCTCTCGCGCAGTAATTCTTGATCATGACGCGAACATCGTAAGCGTCGCACAGCGCGAATTTACTCAGATTTATCCAGAGGCAGGTTGGGTAGAACATGACCCAATGGAAATCTGGGCAACACAAAGCTCTACGTTGGTAGAAGCTCTAGCTAAGTCTGGCATCCGTAGCGACCAATTGGCGGCTATCGGTATTACTAACCAGCGTGAAACCACCATCGTCTGGAATAAAGAAACAGGCAAACCCGTTTACAATGCGATCGTATGGCAATGTCGCCGTACTGCTGACATCTGTGAAGATTTAAAAGCGCGTGGTCTAGAAAACTACGTACGTGACAACACAGGTTTGGTGCTTGACCCTTACTTCTCAGGTACCAAAGTGAAATGGATTCTGGACAACGTTGAAGGCGCGCGCGAAGACGCAGAAGCAGGCAAGCTGTTGTTCGGTACCGTCGATACTTGGTTAGTTTGGAAGATGACTCAAGGCCGCGTTCACGTGACCGACTACACTAACGCATCGCGTACCATGCTATTTAACATCAACGATCTATGTTGGGATCAGAAAATGTTAGATGAGCTTGGTATCCCAGCATCTATGATGCCAGAAGTAAAACGTTCATCGGAAGTTTACGGTAAGACCAACATTGGTGGTAAAGGCGGTACTCGTATTCCTATTTCTGGTATTGCTGGTGACCAACAAGCTGCGCTTTACGGCCAAATGTGTGTTGAAGCGGGTCAGGCGAAAAACACTTACGGCACGGGTTGTTTCTTGCTAATGAATACGGGCCAAGAAAAAGTCACTTCGACGCACGGCCTACTGACAACTTTGGCTTGTGGTCCGAAAGGTGAGCCTGCTTATGCACTTGAAGGTGCCGTATTCATGGGTGGTGCTTCTATCCAATGGCTACGTGATGAATTAAAAATCCTAAACGGTGCAGAAGACTCTGAATACTTCGCAACCAAAGTGGATACCTCAAACGGCGTTTATGTCGTGCCTGCCTTTACTGGTTTAGGCGCACCATACTGGGATGCCTACGCACGTGGCACGATTGTCGGCCTTACTCGCGGCGTGAACTCAAACCACATTATCCGTGCGACTTTGGAAGGTATCGCTTACCAAACTCGTGACGTACTGGATGCGATGCAAGCCGACTCAGGTATTAAACTTGCGAATCTTCGCGTCGATGGCGGAGCGGTAGCGAACAACTTCCTAATGCAGTTCCAATCCGATGTATTGAATACAGAAGTACACCGCCCTCAAGTAACAGAAGTGACGGCTCTTGGTGCTGCCTACCTTGCAGGCCTTGCCGTGGGTTACTGGGACAGCATTGACGAGTTGCAAAATAAAGCGGTGCTTGATCGCACGTTTGAGCCGCACGATGATGAAGAAAAGCGCAATCGTCGTTACAAGGGTTGGAAACGCGCAGTGAAATGTGCGCAAACCTGGTCTGAGCTTCACGACGAAGAAGATTAATCTCACCTCCATACGAAAAAAGAGCGCCATTTGTGCGCTCTTTTTGCGCTTTGCCCCTGATTCCTGAACTCGCTTACTTCTCACAACGCGCAAATTCGAGCACAATAGAGCTTCGAATTTGAAGCATTGGCCGTTACCAATGCACAAGGGAGTGGTAAGTGAAGCAAATACCTCGACACCAACAGATTGTTGAGTTGGTGAAAAAACAAGGCTATGTCAGCACGGATGAGTTGGTAGAAAGATTCAATGTCAGCCCACAAACCATCCGACGCGATCTTAATGAACTCGCCGACGACAACAAAATTCGTCGTTATCACGGTGGTGCAACCATCCCTCTCAGTTCTGAAAACACATCTTACAACACGCGTAAAGCGCTCAACTTCAATGAAAAAGATGTCATTGCAGACGAGGTGGTCAAGCACATTCCTGATGGCGCGACTCTATTTATTGATATCGGCACCACACCAGAAGCGGTTGCGCGAGCGCTCAATAAAAACCATAAACAGCTACGCGTGGTTACCAACAATATCAACGTGGCAACCATTCTCTTCCCCAACCCAGAGATCAAAGTCATCTTAGCTGGCGGTGAAGTTCGAAGTCGCGATGGCGGCATTGTTGGAGAAGCCACTCTCGACTTCGTTAAACAGTTCCGTCTCGACTTTGGCATTCTTGGCATCAGTGGTATCGACTTTGATGGTTCACTGCTGGATTTTGATTATCACGAAGTAAGAGTCAAACAAGCGATCATCGACAACAGCCGCAGTGTATTTCTTGCCGTCGACCACACCAAGTTCGGGCGCAATGCCATGGTGAAGCTAGGCAATATCGCTCAGCTCAACATGATCTTTACCAACAAGCAGCCACCAGAAGAAATCTTGTCGATTTTAAAAGAAGCTTCAATTCCACTTGAAGTCGTTGAAGCGAACGAGACAAACTTCGAAAACGAGTAGTTTCAATCATTAATTTGCCTCTCAAATGACCTCTGTCTTAATTAGGCAGAGGTTTTTTTGTGCCTAAATCACACAAAACGCTCACAAACGAAAATAATAGATGATCACAAACGAAACCTAAGCTAGGATTAGATCATGTTCTAAAATGCTCGTTCGCTCACCAAGAGGTCAAATTTATGAGTATACAAAAAAATGCTTCCACTACTAGCTCATCCACTACCTTAGACTTGATCGTAATTGGTGGCGGCATTAACGGGGCTGGTATTGCGGCAGACGCAGCTGGCCGCGGTTTGAGTGTTGGCTTATACGAAGCAAGTGACTTCGCGTCCGCTACTTCTTCGGCAAGTTCTAAACTGATCCACGGCGGTTTACGCTACCTTGAACACTACGAGTTTCGTTTGGTTTCGGAAGCGCTCGCAGAACGTGAAGTTATTCTTCGCAAAGCACCTCACGTTGCCCTACCAATGCGTTTCCGTTTGCCTCATCGCCCATTCCTACGCCCAGCTTGGATGATTCGCTGTGGTCTGTTCCTTTACGATAACTTGGGTAAACGTACGACTCTGCCAGGCAGCAAAACCGTCAACTTAGCGAAATCGGGCTTGCTAAAACCAGAAATGAAAACCGGTTTCGAATACTCTGACTGTTGGGTTGATGACGCGCGTTTAGTATTACTTAACGTTCTGGCTGCTCGTGAAAACCATGCAGAAGTACGTAACTACTGCCGCGTAGAAAAAGCACACCGTGAAGGTGGTATCTGGCATGTCACAATTCATGACGTGATGACAGACCAACGTTTCGAACGCAAAGCAAAAGCACTAGTAAACGCAGCTGGCCCTTGGGTAAAACAGTTCTTTGATGATGGATTAGAGCAAGCCTCTCCTCGTAACATTCGCTTAATCAAAGGCTCGCACATCGTTGTTCCTCGTATCCACAACGAACCGCAAGCCTACATTCTTCAAAACAAAGACAACCGCATCGTATTTATGATTCCTTACTTAGATAAGTTCTCAATCATTGGTACAACAGATGTGGAATACAAAGGTGACCCACGCGAAGTGGCAATCTCAGATGACGAAGTCGATTACCTCATCGACATCGTAAACCAACACTTTGTCCACCAGCTGACTCGCGAAGATGTGGTTTGGACATACAGCGGTGTTCGTCCTTTATGTGACGATGAATCTGACTCTCCGCAAGCGATCACACGAGACTACACGCTAGAACTCGATGCGGAATACGACCATGCACCTCTGCTTTCTGTCTTTGGTGGTAAGCTGACGACCTACCGTAAGCTGGGTGAAGCGGCAATGAAAAAGCTGGCTCCTTTCCTACCAGAGATGGGAAGCGACTGGACGGCAAATCAAACCCTACCTGGTGGTAACTTCAGCTGTAGTCGTGAACAATTAGCTAAACAAATTCATGCTAAATACGCTTGGGCGCCAGAAGCATTGATTCTTCGTTACGTGACACAATTTGGTACCCAAACGTGGAACTTAATGGAAGGCACAGCAAGCGAAGCTGACCTTGGACACGCGTTCTCATCGCAAGCCGGCGGTGTTTACCAACGTGAGATCGACTACTTAATGAACCATGAAATGGCAATGACCGATGAAGACATTTTGTGGCGTCGTACCAAACTTGGTCTGTACATGAACGATGAAGAAAAGCAGGCTTTATCGGACTATTTAAAAGAAAAGCTACAACAGAAAGTGGTTAATCTTTCTCAAGTTGGCTAACTGCTCCTCTCCACCCCACTAGAAAGCCTGCCTCGCTGCAGGCTTTTTTATTTTGCTGTTTTTACACCACACTTTGGCTTGCTTCACTTGATTACAAATAAGAGCAACTATTCATAGACATTAAGCGTTAAATGCAATCATACTCATTTAAATAATTATCCCTGAATAACTTCATGGCGCTGGGTTCAGAACGTTATCACTGATGCACTTCCCGGAAAAAATGCAGTGGAAGAACAGGCTCTTTCCGAGTTATTTGGGGAAAGGCTCAGACAAGGAAAAGAAAATGGGTTTTATGATTGAACATTGGGATTTTTCAACCCCAGAAGCAACTCAGCAATCCACAACGGCGGAGCAGATTCAAGCCAAACATTGGTACCATTGTGAACGGCTGCATCCCGATATTCGTGGCTGGCTAGAGCAAAACCAAGTACCACGTGCCACTGTTGCTCACCTGTTAGCCGACGAGAGCCGACCGTCTTTCCACCCTTTGGATGACGAGAACTTCATGTTGATTTTACGAGGCGTCAATATGAATGGCGATGCTTCACCAGAAGACATGCTCAGTATTCGAATTCTCTATTTTCAAGGGGCACTGATTTCAACACGTAAGATCCCATCGCGTGCCATCATGGAAATTCGTCAAGCATTGGCGGAACATAAAGGTCCGAAAAGCCTTGCTGGTTTACTTCATCAGATTATTGAAGGATTAAATAGCAAAATAGACGTTTACCTCGATACGATTGAAGAGACGTTAAACCAGTTTGATGTGAATGATGAATCGACGTACAAGCATATGGCGACTCAAAAAGCGCTTATCTCCATCAAACGTTTTATTCGCCCTCAGCAATATGCTATTCGTGATCTCGTTGAATCAGAGTCCGAGTTGGTGGCTTTAAGGCCCCATCAATATCGCTTCGCCCACAATAATATTACGCGCATAAATGAAACACTTGAGTTTTATCTTGGAGAAGTCGCACTCTTTCAAGAAGAAATCAAACATCATCGTGACGAGAAAACTAATAAAAACAGTTATCTATTTACCTTAGTGGCGACTATTTTCTTGCCAACCAGCTTCCTTACAGGTTTGCTTGGCATCAACATTGGCGGTATGCCAGGCGTGGAATCTGCCATGGCGTTCACCTGGTTCTGTATCGCTTTAATTGTGATTTTTGCTCTAGAGTGGTGGCTATTCAAACGCTTGGGGTTCACGAATAAAGCGGACGACGAAGACGAATAAGCACTAATCCTATAAAGAACAAAAATCAAAAGAGAAAGAGGAGCGCGTGGCTCCTCTTTTCTCTACTCACATTAGAGCCCTATCCGGGATGACCATCAACGCGAGGGGTAATAAGCATCACGCCAAAGCGCCAAACAAACAGGCCAAATGCGACAATCCACAATCCGCCACTGATGTTAATCCACAGCATCATATTGGCAGGATCAAATATCACGGCAAAACTGCGAACCAAAGCTGCCGCGGTAATCGCCGCAAACGCGAGGCTCATGTTCGGACCTTTGTAGATCATGCGACCAGTATGTCCCATCGTCACGCGTGCGATCATCGCCAAAATCAAACCGCCTAATGCACCTATCGCAAACAGGTGAATCAGGTTATGGCTGGCAAATGCGTCTCCCCAAGCACCTCGTAAAATTAAGCTTAGTGGCAAACACAAATACGCAGTATGCAGCGACCACACTAAAGGCTCGCTCAGGGTTAACCAAGGTTTCCAACGAACAAAACGCACCAACTGAGCAACTCCTGCAAACAGCATCAACGGATTGCCTAATTCTGCAAACGTCACAGGGAAAAAGCTCAGCACAAATAGCATTACCAACGGCAAGTTCGCGAACCATTCTAACCAAGCCAGTGGTTGCGCTTTTTCGAAATTAAATCGACGCGCAGTAAAGAATGGAATCACACGTCCGCCCATGACCGACAATAACAGCGTAAACCACCACAACATCGCCTGCCATACAGCAGAAGAGCTAAACGGCGGCATGCCTTTTATTGTTGCGTAGCTTGCAAAGTTAGCAAAAATGGCCAAAAGAAACAGCGGCACAAAAAACAGATTACGCCAACCTTTGGCTCGATAAACACGAATGCCTACCTCATAGGCAACAAACAACAAAAATACCGCTTCAATGCTGCTGGTTAACCATAACGGCGCTGGCGTCCAGAGCAATATTCTAGGTGCCAACCACAAGCCAAATAAGATCAAAAGCGTGTAATGCTTGGTGCCATTAATGCCAGTCCAGTTTTGTACCGCGGTCAGTACAAAACCAACCACAATCGCCATCGAAAAGCCGAACAACATTTCATGAACGTGCCACCATAATGCCGGTACAGTTAATGCGTTTGGCTGTCCGCTCTGGAACATCCACACCCACAACGCGATCGCAACAATGGCGTAAATCGACCCAAACAGAAAAAACGGCCGAAAGCCTAATCGCAGCCATGCGGGGATTTTTTCTTCCACTTTTTTATCGGTGATATTCAGCATTATCTTGCCCTCAAGCGTCTCTTGATGCTGGTTAACTCAACTACAATATTGATGCTACCATAAACATGCATAGAAAATACATGTTAATAGTTAAGATTATACTTAAGAGGTAAAGTTGTGCTTCAGAGGCGGGTTAGGTATAAACGGTGAGAGACACAACCATCAGTTAAGGGATGCAACGACAATGTACATATTTGGCTATGGCAGTTTGATTAATTCTGCGTCACGTAAGTTAACCGGACAAACGGGAGAAGCCATTCCCGTCATTGCTCATGGACTGGTGCGCTACTGGGGAAAGATTGATGACAGCTATACTCTGTCTCCTCTGGTTGTGAACCAAGGCGATGGGCAGGTCAACGGCGTTTTACTCGAAGTGAATGAAGAAGCTCTCGCAGAATTCGATCGCCGTGAGCATGGTTATCATCGTATTCAAATTCAGCCAGATCAAATCGAATCGGACGCGAACTTTAACCAAGAACATAGCATCTGGGTTTACGTAAAAGACGAGCCATTACCACCGTGCGTAAAAAGCCCAATCATGCAAAGCTATGTCGATACCGTGCTAGCAGGTTGCTTAGAAGTATCTCATGCGTTTGCAGAGCATTTTGTGCGTCACACCATTGGCTGGCAACACGCAAAAGAAAATGACCGCCACCAACCTAAATATGGCAACCTTGCAGGCGTGCAAGAGCATCATTACGAGTTGATTGATAATCTGATTGCCCAAAATTCGTAGCTCAATCCCATCTGTAAAAACAGCTCTAAACTAAGAGCTGTTTTTACAATAGAGCGACCAGTGAACTGATTAAACAATTCTCACCCCAGTCGGCATCGCTCTTTCTGGCGTAAGCAACACACTTTCGGATTCATCATCCGTTTCTGCGCACAACAACATACATTCTGAGGTTTCGCCGCGCATTTTGGCTTTGGCAAGATTACACAACACGACCACTTGTTTGCCCATCAACTCTTCCTCGGTGTAATAAGGTACTAAGCTGGTTACGGTTTGCAGTGTTTTTTCACCAATATCAATTTGCACAATGTACAGCTTGTCTGCATTTTGATGACGAGCCACTTCAATGATTTTTCCGGTACGAATTTCCAGTTTGGCAAAATCAGAGTAAGCAATAGTTTCCATAATTAAAACCTCAGTAAAGTTTTACTAAAAAGATAACGTTTACACTATCAGTAAGCTTAATAAATACAAGTGGTAAAGATCTCATTTCCGAAAGCAAATCCCCTATCAAATTGCACTTATTACACAATGGGTGTTTAATACTTCCAGTCAAAATTTTTAGCCACTAAAGGTTCTATATGGCAACGATCAAGGATGTCGCGAAAGAAGCCGGTGTTTCGGTCGCAACGGTTTCTCGCGTGATCAACAAGTCCCCAAAAGCCAGTCAATCATCGGTAGAGTCGGTCACCAAAGCAATGAGCAAATTGGGTTACAGACCCAATGCCGCAGCTCGTGCACTGGTGAGCCAAAGCACAAATACCATGGGTGTGTTGGTGAGTGATGTGTCCGATCCTTTCTTCGGCACGCTGGTCAAATCCGTCGATAATATCGCGCGCGAAAATGGCAAACATATCTTGATTGGCAACGGGTATCACAATCCAGATGATGAGCGTCAAGCCCTAGAATTGCTGATCAACAGCCGTTGCGATGCAATAGTCATCCACTCGAAAGGCTTATCTGATGAGGAGCTAATTGGCTATGCCCAAGAGGTGAAAGGTATGGTGCTTATCAATCGTCATATCCCAGAACTGGCCGAACGCTGTATTTCCCTTGATAACCGCAAGGGGGCATTCCTCGCGACAGAATATTTGATTCGTCACGGGCATCGCAAAATCGCTTGCATTGCCTCATCCCACGACATCGAAGATACCGATGAGCGATTGCAAGGTTACCAAGCCGCATTGAAAGAACATGGTATTGAACCCTCCAAAAGCTACATCGAATACGGTGAGCCCAATAGTGATGGTGGCGAAGTTGCGATGACCAATCTGTTAACCAAATCTTTGGAGATTACTGGAGTGGTGGCCTACAACGACTACATGGCCGCTGGCGCACTGGCAGCGTTGGATCAAAATGGCATTGATGTACCAAGTAAGGTTTCTATGGTCGGGTTCGATGATGGCTTGATCGCCCGCTTTGTTCACCCTAGCCTGACCACTATTCGCTACCCAATCGAGATGATGGCAGAACGCGCCGCCCGTTTGGCTTTGGCGCTATCTCGTGACGAAAAAATTGAAGACGAAACCATTATTTTTAGCCCAACTTTAGTACGAAGAAATTCTGTTGAGCGTTGTTGATGGTGGATAACCTGTAAATTGAAAACGAAAGCCCGCTCAGGTTATTGAGCGGGCTTTTTCTTTGAGCACTTGTCGAGACGATATGGATTCTAGCTCAAGGCTTCGTTCGGTTTTGCAGACTTCACGTCAACGCCTTCCGCAAACTCACCACGCTGTAATTTTTCTCGTAAAATCGCGTGTTGGTCTTCGGTAAATGTGTAGCGAGACATAATGAAAATGCGCACTAGAGCTCCCAATGCCGGTAACAACGCAATACAGAAGAACATACCACTGAGCGCGGTTTCCGTTTGCGCCGCATTTGGTACATAGCCAATCATCGTCAAGATTACCCCCGTTAAGCCGCCCGCTACCGCGACAGAGAGTTTGCCTGTAAAGGTCTGTCCCGAAAACGTGATCGCCGCGGTACGTTTGCCGCTGTGGTAGTAAGAGTACTCTACTGTGTCTGCAATCATGGCCGAGATAAGAGGGTTAGTCATCATAAAGATGCCTGTGATCACCGCTAACCACGCCATCACGACCGTTGGATTATCATAGCCAGTAAAATAGAACCCAATGCGAGCGATGATCTCTAAAACACACAGCGCAATAAAGATGTCACGTTTTTTGAAACGCTTTGTCAGCACTGGCGTAGCCAAACACGCAATCGCACTTACCAAAGTGATGGTACCAATCAGAGAGACTAACCCTGCGTCACCCATGTTGTATGTGAAGAAGAAAATGTATAAGCCATTCACCAGATTGAAGAACACATTCATGAAAAACGCTGCCAGAATAAAAAACAAAGGCTTGTTTTTACGAACGGCTTGAAAGGTTTGTTTTAGCGTGACTTTTTCACAGCTCTTCGTCGATATGCGTTCTTTGGTGTTATAAAAACCGTTCAGCATGAAGAACAAACCCGCGATCATTAACACAATCACAGCTGGTAAGTAACCCTGATCTGCTCGGCCATCAGCGAAGTAAGCGCTCAGTTTCGGGAACACAACCAAAGTTGCACCAATACCTGCATTCACCCCTAACATGGCACAAGTTGCCGCTTTTGCTCGCTCTTGCGGTTCATCCGTCATAACAGAAGACATAGACCAAAACGGCACATCAGAAATTGTGTAAAGCGTACCCCAAAGAATGTAAGTGATACCGGCATACATCACTTTTGTCGATGTATCAGCATCGATGTTATAGAAAGCGGCCACCGTGACCAGAACAATCAGAACCGGCGTAAACAGCATGTAAGGGCGGAATTTACCAAAGCGAGAGTCTAACGTGTCCATGTATCCGGCAATGAGCGGATCGTTCACCGCATCCCACACACGAGCAATCAAAAAAATCGTACTCGCCGCAATTGGAGAAATGCCCAAAATATCGGTATAGAAATAAAGAATAAAAGAGCCGACTAGACCAAAGCTAAAGCACTGGCCTACCCCATAGCCGAAGTAAGACATCAGCTCCTTATTAGTGAGTTTGTTTTGTAGAGTAGTCATTGTTCACGTCTCAATTGATTTTATTGTAAATAAGAAACCGACCCATTTCTCAGAGTCGGCTCACAGGCAATTAATCCACTTCTGCGAGTGTTTTGATCAATTGCACTTCGCTTGCGTCATACGGCTGTCCTTGCTCATCAAGCAGATCGTGGAACCATTGACTCGCATAGTTTGCATCGCTACGTTTTATCTCTGGCCAAGGCAGATGCGTTTGTGTTTTTCCTTTCACTAATCCCCACTGGTAGCAGCCAATGTTTTTCTGTTTAAAGACCGGAAGCTGTTCGTGCATGTACGATTGCGCATGACGAGCAAGCCACTCAGTACACATCATTGGTCGGTTGTAGCTTTCTACAATTTCAACGGCTTTATGGAACAGATCGAGTGGTAAGTAAGCGTGGAAAGTAATGATGTCCGACAGCTCCATCGCTTTGCGATCGGTTGGGTGTTCATAAATCGGCAGGTTTCGGTCAAGAATGCTTGGCGCATGCCAAGCGCCGACGGTGAGAGGCTGAGTTGGGTTTTCTTCACGTGCCCACTCAAACGCTTGTTCCATCAGCTCATGACTAAAGGTTTCCATTTCTTCGTCGTAAGCAATCTCACCCGTGGTGGTGAAAATCATGCGGTTGGTTGGCTCGTTATAGAGATCCCAAATAACGATTCGAGGGTCATTTTTGTAGGTAGAGATGATGTCGCGAATATACGCTTCGACCTCACCCCACATAGATTTGTCCATCACCACATTGCGACCAGGACTTGCTGCTGCTTGGCTGTTGTGCAAATCCGGTACTGGCGCTTTTTGTTCACCAAGATAAGGATGGTCGCCCGAAAAACCGCAGTCATCCATCGGCGTGAGCATCACTTTGATTTGATTGCGTTCGCAAATATCCAGAAAGCGCTCAATTCGCGCATGTAAACCATCGCGATCCGCTTGCCAAACTATAAATGGTAAGTTGGTACGTAAAGTGTTGTAACCCACATCATGCGCCCAAGCTAACTCTTGTTCCATCACCTCAGGTGCAAAGGATTCCGCTTGCCACATCTCATTCCAGTTAACCGCTGTGCGCGGTAAATAGTTAAAGCCACGTAGCCAGCCATGCTCTTTTTGCCATTGCCACGCTTTCTCTTCCGACCATCTTTTCATCTTACTCACCTTAAAACTAATATATTAACTAATAATATTAGCTAATATATTGGTTAATGATTTAATGACTAGATGCTCAAAGAATAAACGTGGTGAAAATCACAGCTTTTAAGTTGCTCTGACTTACTTTTGTGATCTTAATCTTTAAAGGATGATCCGAACTTAATCTTTAGCTAATATCTTTAGCTAACGAAATTAAGTAAAAGAGCAGAATGGCTAAAAAAATCACCATGAGTGACATTGCGGCGGCGGCTGGCGTCTCTCAGTCGACCGTATCGCTGGTATTGAACGGCTCAACTTCCGTAAAAATCGCGGAAGCGACCAAACGTAAAGTGCTCGAAACCGCAGAATCACTTGGCTACAAAAACAAAAAGGTTGCCCATGCTTTGGGACGCCCTAAAAAGATCGCATTGGTGATCAACGGCTTAACCAGTTATGACCCATTTATCGATGCCATCAATGCAGCGAGAGAAGAAGCGTGGTCACACGACTACATTTTGGTGACGTTCAATTACAGCCATGATGAAGTGTTGGCAAGCAAGATTGAGTCAGAGATCAACGGCGGTGATTACGCAGGTTTGGTTTACGCATCCAGTATGACGCGAGAGTTGGAGCAGCAACGCGTCACAACTTCCTTACCGACTGTGCTGCTGAACTGCACCAACGAAGAACACACCGAAACGCCAAGTATTTTGCCGGCCGATATGATTGGAGCTTACAAAGCAGTTTCACACCTCACGACGCAAGGTTATCGTCGCATCGCCATGCTGTCTGGTGAAAGTTGGATGCTAGCCAGTAAGCAACGTGCCGATGGTTATCGTCAGGCTCTCATTGATGCAGACATCATTCCTAACTCAAAGTATTTAGTCGATGCAAACTGGTCGCTAAAAGAAGCGCACCAGCAAACACTGGCGCTACTTAATATGGAGCAGCCGCCGGAAGCGATTTTCTGTGGCAGCGACTATATGGCAATGGGGTGCTACCAAGCGATAGCAGAGTTGGGGTTAAAGATTCCTCAGGATATTGCCGTTGTCGGTTACGATAATCAGCAAATCGCCTCTGAAAGCTTTCCAGCATTAACGTCGGTTGAACTGCCCTACTCAGACATGGGTAAACTCGCAATCGAATCGTTGATGGCACTGATTGAAGGGCAACCGTTGCTTTCTAACAAACGCAAAGTAGAGGGAGAGCTCATCGTTCGAACCTCTTCGGCAAAAACAAAAAAGGTGGGCATGTAGCCCACCATAACACCCAAAGTCGTTGGAGTTGCAGCATCGCTGCCGCTGCAAGTTCAAAGGGTAGAAGTGCTATCTAAAATTCAAACTGATAAGTAGTTTGATGCTGATAGCAATCCCCAGAGCTCAACACCCCATTGTTGAGTCCCCATTCTGGTTTGTTTGGCCCGTCTGGAAAGTACTGCGTTTCCAATGCTAGGCCGTCATAGCGTTCGTAAGTTTTACTTGCACCTGGCGTACCGGCTAAGAAATTACCTGAATAAAACTGGATGGCAGGCTTGGTGGTTTTCACCTTCATCACCACATCTTCTTTTGGTGCAATTAAAACCGCAGCGACAGATACGCCATCGGTCACTTCAGGCATGAATACAAAGGCGTGATCGTAGCCACCAGCGGTTTTCTGATCTTGCTCAGCAAGAAATTCTTGGCCAATCGATTTTGGCTCGGTGAAGTCGAAACTGGTACCCGAAACTGGCTTTTGTTCACCGGAAGGAATTAACCCCGCATCCGTTGGCAAGTAATGCCCAGCATTGAGCTGTAAAGTATGATCCAAACTTTTCGCGCGGCTCGCCTCACCAGCCAAGTTAAAGTAGGCGTGATTGGTTAAATTCACTGGCGATGTTTTGTCGGTCTTAGCATCATAGGCGATAGCTAGTTCATTCTCGTCAGTGAGCGTGTACGTCACCTTCACATCGAGGTTTCCCGGATAGCCTTGGTCACCGTCCGAGGAGCGAAGTGAAAAAGTGACCTGTTGATCATTTTGCTCTTCAACCTTCCAGCGGCGTTTATCAAACCCTTCCAGCCCACCGTGCAGTGAGTTTTCACCGTTATTGATACCAAGTTGATACTTCTCTCCGTCTATCTCAAACTGCCCTTTCGCAATTCGGTTAGCAAAGCGGCCAACAATGGAACCGAAGTAAGCGTCTTGCTTCATGTGTTCAGCCATATTTGGTGAGCGCAACAACACTTCACGGTTTTCACCATTTACCGGTAATGTGCAACTCAACCACGTCGCACCGATATCCATAAACGACGCTGTCATACCATTCGCGTTGGTCAAATGAATCAGAGTCGCAGTTTGGCCATCAAACGACGGCGTTTGCGCCATCGCTTGTTCTAGTTGTTGAAAATAGGCTTTCATCATCATTCCTTACAGCACTTCAACCAAACCCGCACCATTTTTGGCTTGGCAAACATAAATCGACTCTTTTAAGCCCGTAGCCGCTTGGTACTTCGCTTCAACTACCGCTTTCACGTCATCAACCAGTGCTGGCGGTACAAGTGCCACGATGCAACCACCAAAGCCACCGCCAGTCATGCGCACGCCGCCTTGATCGCCGATCACCTCTTTGACTATCTCCACCAGCGTATCGATTTCTTTTACCGTAATTTCGAAATCATCGCGCATCGAGGCATGAGACTCGGCCATCAGCTCGCCCATACGCTTCATGTCGTGTGCTTGTAGCGCTTGTGCCGCTTCCACAGTACGATCATTTTCTGTGATGACGTGACGTGCACGCTTGGCCACCATTTCATCCAGCTCAGCGACTTTCTCGTTGAACTGCTCAATCGTCACATCACGCAAAGCTTTCACACCGAAAATACGCGCCGCTTCTTCACATTGCTGACGACGAGTGTTGTATTCGCTGTCGACCAAACCACGTTTTTTATTCGAGTTGATGATCACGACAGCCATGTCTTCTGGCATAGAGACTGCTTCAGTTTCAAGGCTACGGCAATCTAATAGCATCGCATGATTTTCACGCCCTTCCGCTGAAATCATTTGATCCATGATGCCGCAGTTGCAACCGACGAATTCGTTCTCAGCTTGCTGACCGTTTAACGCAATTTCGGCTTGGCTGATCTCAAGATTGAACAGCACTTTGAACGTCTGGCCAATCACCACTTCCAACGCCGCCGATGAGCTCAAACCCGCGCCTTGAGGCACGTTGCCGCTGACTGAAATATCCGCCCCAGTAAACTGGTAGCCACGCGCCAGAAGACACTTCACCACGCCGCGAATGTAGTTCGCCCACATTTTGTCTTGCTGGAAGGTAATGGCTTGCGTGATATCGAATTCGTCCACTGCGTTACCGTAATCGACCGACACCACACGCACAATATTGTCTTCACGCTTTGCCGCCGCCACGACCGTTTGGTAGTTAATGGCACACGGTAGGACAAAACCATCGTTGTAATCGGTGTGCTCACCAATCAAGTTCACACGACCAGGCGCTTGGATAATATGGCTAGGTGCGTAGCCCAACACTTGCTCAAATGACGCTTTCACATTTTGGATAAGTTCAGACATAGGGACGTTCTCTTAAAATAGTAATTTGTGTGGGATAGCGCGTTGAGCCTAACTTTCTATCTGTAAAGTCGCGCTATCCCGTTATTCGTAATCAGTCCAATTTAAAGACTTAGCATTCTTTGTAGTGAACATCACTCACATCACGCAGACGCTGCGCAGCTTGCTCTGCGGTGAGGTCACGTTGGCTTTCTGCCAGCATTTCGTAGCCCACCATGAACTTACGAACCGTGGCACTGCGCAGTAGTGGTGGATAAAAAAGTGCATGAAGCTGCCAATGGTCGATGTCTGTGCCTTCGTCAAAAAACGGCGCGTAGTGCCAGCCCATCGAGTAAGGGAAAGAGCATTGGAATAAATTGTCGTAACGGCTGGTCAGCTTCTTAATCGCTAGCGCTAAATCGTCTCGTTGCTCATCGCTGAGTTCGCTCATGCGACGAATGTGCGTTTTCGGCAACAACATGGTTTCGAACGGCCAAGCAGCCCAGTAAGGCACCACCGCCAGCCAGTGTTCGGTTTCCACCACAATACGTGAACCGTCTTTGAGTTCCGCTTGTACGTAATCCACCAGCAAGTTGCTGCCGTGTTCTTGGTAGTAGGCTTTTAGGTTGTGCTCTTTACGCTCGATTTCATTTGGTAAGAAGCTGTTCGCCCAGATTTGACCGTGCGGATGAGGCTGAGAACAGCCCATGGTTTCGCCTTTGTTCTCGAACGCCTGAACCCAAATGTATTCCTTGCCGAGCTCTTCAATTTGCTCATTCCATGTGTCAATCACGCCACGAATTTTATCCACAGGCAGCTCCGGTAAGGTTTTGCTGTGATCTGGCGAGAAGCAAATCACTCGGCTCAAACCACGCACGCCTTGCGTTTTGAATAGCGGGTTGTTTGACTCCGGTGCATCTGGTGAATCCACCATCAGCGCAGCAAAATCGTTATTGAACACATAGGTGCCTTGGTAATCTGGATTAACATCGCCAGAGATACGTTCGTTGGTTGGACAAAGGAAACATTTATCGTCATAGCTTGGTAGCTCATCCAATGCGGGCTTTTCATCTGCGCCGCTCCAAGGGCGTTTTGCACGGTGAGGTGAAACCAAAATCCATTGCCCAGTCAGAGGGTTGTAACGGCGGTGTGGATGATCCACTGGGTTAAATTCGACATTCGACATGTTACTTACTCAACTCTTTAAAATTCTTCAAACTCAGCTTCCCAAAACCGTGAGAAGCGCAGATGGCAACGCGCGACTACAATTATTCTGGGGAATAGCCACTAGGGTTATTTGACTGCCAGTTCCACGTATCGGCGGTCATTTCAGCCACCGTGCGTGTTGCTTTCCAGCCTAGTTCACGCTCAGCTTTTTCCGTGCTTGCCCAACATTCAGCAATATCCCCAGGACGACGCGGGCATAACTCGTAAGGCACTGGTTTACCGCAAGCGGTCGCGAACGCATCCACCATCTCAAGTACGCTCGAGCCTTTACCTGTACCTAAGTTGTAAATGTGCAAACCCGATGTTTCCCCCACCGATTTCAATGCCGCAATATGGCCGTCGGCCAAATCCATCACATGGATGTAATCACGTACACCAGTGCCGTCTGGTGTTGGGTAGTCGCTACCGAATACCGAGAGTTTTTCTCGGCGACCAACAGCGACTTGGGCGATAAATGGCATCAGGTTATTGGGAATGCCTTGTGGGTCTTCCCCCATGCAGCCCGAAGGGTGCGCACCAACTGGGTTGAAGTAACGCAGTAAGGTGATGCTCCAGTCGTTTTCAGCATGGAACAGATCGCTTAAACACTGCTCCACCATATATTTGCTGCGTCCGTATGGATTGGTGGTTGCGCCTGTTGGTGAATCTTCCGTAATCGGCACTATTTCAGGGTCACCGTAAACCGTTGCCGATGAGCTGAATACGATGCTTTTCACGCCCGCTTTACGCATGCTGCGCGCCAACACCAATGAGCCATTGACGTTGTTGTCGTAGTACTCAAGTGGTTTTGCCACCGATTCGCCAACCGCTTTGAGGCCAGCAAAGTGGATCGCGGCTTGGATGTCGTGCTGCGCGAATACCGTATCCAAAAAGGCTTCGTCACGGATGTCACCTTGGTGGAACGCAGGCTGTTTGCCAGTCAGCGCTTCAATACGGTTTAACACTTCCAGTTTGGCGTTACACAAGTTATCAACGATGATAGGTTCCATTCCCGCTTCAATCATCTGAACGCAAGTGTGACTACCGATGTATCCCATACCGCCTGTGACAAGAACTTTCACTTTTGCTTCTCCACGTTTGCTGCTTTCTGTTCATACCTCACTCTGATGCGCTAAAAGCCAATCGCCATTGCATCGAATCGGTACGCCCATTTCTTAACTGGCTAAAAGTCTAGCAACCAATCTCGATCCAGATCCGTGATCGAATTCAAATTGTGTAAACGTTTCCACAAAATTGCACAAAAGCCTTATTTTAGATGCTGACTTTAGTTAAATTAAACCAGGAGGATGATGAGCAGTGAAGATGAGTCGAGCAGATACCGCTCTCTTTCGTGGATCGCACGATTTTACTAAAAGTTTGTGCATCCCTAAGTAGCTGTTTACAATAGCCAGATTATTGAGTTCTCACTTGGACTGTGAGCAATGCCAACGGGAAATGTACATGGCAACACTAAAAGATATCGCCACTGAAGCGGGCGTCTCACTTGCAACCGTATCGCGAGTTTTGAATGACGATCCGACGTTGAGCGTTAAAGAAGAGACCAAACGCCGCATTTTAGAAATCGCAGAAAAGCTGGAGTACCGCACCAGCAGCTCGAAGAAAGCCACCAAAGAAGCCAAGCAAAAACATCACTTTTTGGCCTTGTACAATTACAAACAAGAAGCAGAAGTGAATGACCCGTACTACCTGTCGATTCGTCATGGGATTGAAACTCAGTGCGACAAACTCGGCATTACGCTAACCAATTGCTACAACAGCGAAGTTGATGTTGAAACGCAAAAGATCACGGGTGTCCTTTTAGTCGGGAAAGTCGACCAAAAGGTGGTCAATAAGTTACCTAAACGCCTAGCCGATAGCATCTGTTACATCGACTTTTCAGATCCAACTAGCCCTTACGATTGCGTTGATATCGACCTTGTAAGAATCAGCAAGCAAGTGGTTGATTTCTTTGTACAACAAGGCTACGAACGCATCGGCTTTATTGGTGGACAAGACGAGCCCAACACCGCAGACATTCGTGAAAATGCGTTTGTGGACTACGGCAGTCTAAAAGGTGTGGTTTCTGAAGACGATATTTATCGTGGCGATTTCTCTAGCTTGTCCGGTTATGACTTAGCGAAAGAGATGCTGGCCAAAGGCGATTTCCCAAAAGCGATGTTCATTGCTTCGGACTCCATTGCGATTGGTGTGTTACGTGCAGTGCATGAATTTGGTTTAAACATTCCTGATGATATTGCGCTGATCAGCGTGAACGACATTCCTACCGCGCGCTTTACCTTCCCACCTCTATCTACCGTTCGTATTCATTCTGAAATAATGGGTATTCAAGGCGTGAACTTGTTAGTAGAAAAATACCGTGACGGACGCGCACTGCCCCTTCAAGTGTACGTTCCAAGCAAGCTCAAACTACGCGGCACAACTCGATAAAAACACCTTCAATACTGTTCAAATAAAGCACTGAATTTTCAGTGCTTTTTTATTTCTTCTTTTATTTTCTACCGAATTTTTACTGTTTTTACTTTCCAAAACAATCTAGAACGCATTCCTTTACGCTGATCACATCTTGCTCAAAATTGGTCATTTAAAACGTGACTAAGTTAAAGTAAAACGTTTTCACCAATTTATTTTAGTAAAACTTTTACTAATATCTTTCTCAGATTATTTATAAGCATTTTTCACAATACATCGGCCGTTGTTTTTGCACTGATGTTGAGCCGGGTGAAACCAATCCGCATTCCAACATAAGCGCACCAAGCCGAGGGGAGATCAAAACGTGAACAATTGGGAAAACTTCCAACACTTACACGAGAATCGTATGGCACCGCGTGCGTACTTTTTCTCCTACGACTCTGTTCAGAGCGCACAAACCTTTCAACGTGAACTGAGTCGCCGCTTTATGTTGCTCAGCGGCCAATGGACATTCCGTTATTTCACCAACCCAATGTTGGTACCTGATGCGTTTTATTCACAAACAATGAACGACTGGGGACACATTACCGTCCCAAACATGTGGCAAATGGAAGGCCACGGCGATCTGCAATACACCGATGAAGGCTTCCCATTCCCGATCGACGTCCCGTTTGTACCAACCGACAACCCAACGGGCGCTTATCAACGCACATTTACACTTGGTCCACAGTGGGATAACCAACAAACCATCATCAAGTTCGATGGCGTGGAAACCTACTTTGAAGTGTACGTAAACGGCGAGTACGTCGGCTTTAGTAAAGGCAGCCGACTCACAGCGGAATTCGACATTTCCAAGTTCGTCCAACAAGGCGAAAACTTACTCTCTGTACGCGTGATGCAGTGGGCCGATTCCACTTACATTGAAGACCAAGACATGTGGTGGACGGCGGGGATATTCCGTGATGTTTACCTAATCGGAAAAGAGAACATTCACGTCCAAGACCTAACAATTCGCACCGATTTCGCCGACGATTACCAAAGTGCGACGCTCAGTGCTCAAATCGAATTGGAAAACCTTTCTACCGCTATCGCGTCTGGCTATACGCTGGAATACGCGCTGCATGATAAAGGCACTGTCGTAGCCAGTGGTCAATGCGATTCACTGACTATCCAAAACCACCACTCAACAAGCTTTGCGATTGATATGGTGAGCCCAACGCATTGGACGGCTGAAAATCCTTACCTTTACCACTTGTTCATTACCTTAAAAGATCACCAAGGCAACGTAGTGGAAGTGATCCCACAACGCGTGGGTTTCCGTGACATCAAAGTGCGTGATGGCCTGTTCTACATCAACAATCAATACGTGATGCTGCATGGTGTAAACCGTCATGACAACGACCACCTAAAAGGTCGCGCAGTGGGCATGGACCGCGTGGAAAAAGATCTGATTTTGATGAAGCAACACAACATCAACTCGGTTCGCACCGCACACTACCCGAACGACCCACGCTTCTACGAGTTATGTGATATTTACGGCCTGTTTGTGATGGCAGAAACCGATGTGGAAACCCACGGCTTTGCCAACGTTGACGACCTGAGCCGCATCACCAATGATCCTGCTTGGGAAGCGGTGTTTGTCGATCGCGCAGTGCGTCATGTTCATGCGCAAAAGAACCACCCTTCTATCATCATGTGGTCACTCGGTAACGAATCGGGTTATGGCTGTAACATCCGTGCGATGTATACCGCGACCAAAGCCATTGATGACACCCGTTTGGTTCACTACGAAGAAGACCGCGATGCTGAAGTGGTGGATGTGATTTCCACTATGTACTCACGCGCTCAACTGATGAATTACTTTGGTGAACACCCACACGAGAAGCCACGCATCATCTGCGAATACGCACACGCGATGGGGAACGGGCCGGGTGGTTTAACCGAATACCAAAACGTGTTCTATGCGCACGACCACATTCAAGGTCACTACGTTTGGGAATGGTGTGATCACGGCATTCTAGCGCGTGATGAGCACGGCCAAGAGTTCTACAAATACGGCGGCGATTATGGCGACTACCCAAACAACTACAACTTCTGCATGGATGGTCTGATTTACCCAGATCAAACCCCGGGCCCTGGCCTGAAAGAATACAAACAAGTCATTGCACCGGTGAAAATCCGCGCCGTTGAAGGTTGTCATGACCGCTTTATCGTTGAGAACAAATTGTGGTTCACCAACCTCGATGATTACACCATTACTGCTGACGTGCGTGCCGAAGGTGAAACCCTGCGTAGCGTGCAATTCAAAGTCGAAGCTTTGGTCGCCAACAGCGAACGTGAAGTGACCATCGACTTGCCAGAATTGGATGAGCGCGAAGCCTTTGTGAACTTCACCGTACGCAAAGACAGTCGCACGCTTTACAGCGAAGCCAACCATGAAATTGCGGTGTATCAGTTCCAACTGAAAGAAAACACCGCGACGTTGCCTGCGCTGGTCAACCACAATATTCAACCCTTGGTGCTTGAAGAAAGCCGCCTAGAGCACGTGATCACAGGTCATAACTTCACGCTTACCTTCTCCAAAGTAAACGGCAAGCTGACTTCTTGGCGCGTAAATGGCGAAGAGATCATTCAATCTGAGCCGAGACTGAACTTCTTCAAACCGATGATTGATAACCACAAACAAGAGTATGAAGGTTTGTGGCACCCAGCGCATCTGCAAATCATGCAGGAGCACTTCCGCACACTTGCTGTGGAAGCAACCGATGATTCCGTCTTAATTACGACCACCAGCATCATTGCGCCGCCGGTCTTTGATTTTGGCATGCGTTGTACCTATCGCTATCAAATCAATGCTCAAGGCCATTTGAACGTGGAACTGAGTGGCGAGCGCTACGGCGACTACCCTCACGTGATTCCGGTCATCGGCTTGGATTTGGGCATCAACGGCAGCTTTGATCAAGTGAGTTACTACGGTCGTGGCCCAGAAGAAAACTACCAAGACAGTTGCCAAGCCAACCTCATTGATATTTACCACAGCACCGTCGAGGACATGTTCGAGAACTACCCGTTCCCGCAAAACAACGGCAACCGCCAACACGTGCGCTGGGCCTCACTCACCAACCGTCATGGCACAGGGTTATTGGTGAAACCTCAGCAAGAAATCAACTTTAGCGCGTGGTTCTACACCAACCAAAATCTGCATGAAGCGCAACATACGATCGAGCTAGAAAAGAGTGGCTACATCACCCTTAACCTTGACCATCAAGTGATGGGGTTAGGCTCGAACTCATGGGGCAGTGAAGTGCTCGACTCTTACCGCGTGTACATGGACGAGTTCCGTTACGGTTTGACGCTGATGCCACTGCAAGCAGGCGATTGCAACGCACACGTGATGGCAAACCATGATTTCGATAACGCATTTTTCACTCAAACCAATACTCAATCAGTCAACGAGGCGTAACCCATGATCGTGTTAGACAGCTTAGAGCAATTCAAACAGGTATATCGCAACGGTCGTAAATGGAACCGCTGTGTGGAAGCCATTGGCAACATCGGAAACATCAAAGATGGCGTGATGCACTCGATTGGCGATTCACTGGTTTACATGGTTGAAGATGGCATCGCGAAACAAACCGAAATGTTCATCGGTAACCGTCGTTACTTCGATGTGCATTACTACCTCGAAGGCCGAGAAAGCGTTGAGTTCGCGGATAAAACCGCGTTAACACTAGAACAAGCTTATCGTGATGAAACCGACCGCGAATTTTTTTCTGGTCAGGGTGAAACACGTGAGCTTTGCGAAGGCCAAGTGGCGATTTTTGAAAACAGTGAAGCGTACCGCTTCCACGGAGACAACCGCGTAAGAAAAGTCGTGCTCAAAGTGACCATCGAAGATGGCTACTTCCTAAATAAATAAAACAAGAGAAGGGCTGTGGTCACAGCATTACAAGCCCTTCCTCCCTACAATTCCAACGTGATTCACCGGAGATAGAACATGTCTGAATCCAAACGTAATACGATAGGCAAATTCGGGTTGTTGTCCCTCACCTTTGCTGCAGTATTTAGCTTTAATAACGTAATCAATAACAACATCGAGATCGGTCTAGCTTCTGCGCCAATGTTCTTTCTGGCGACCATTTTTTATTTCATCCCTTTCTGTTTGATCATCGCAGAATTCGTATCTCTGAATAAAGATTCTGAAGCGGGTGTCTACGCATGGGTAAAAAGCTCACTCGGCGGTCGCTGGGCGTTTATCTCTGCCTACACTTATTGGTTCGTTAACCTATTCTTCTTCACGTCTTTGCTACCGCGCGTTATCGCTTATGCGTCTTACGCGTTCTTAGGCTATGAATACATTCTGACGCCATTCACCACTACCGTGCTCAGTATGATTTTGTTTGCGTTTGCGACCTACGTATCGACAAACGGCGCGAAAATGTTGGGGCCAATTACGTCGGTGACCTCCTCCCTCATGCTGCTACTGACAATGTCGTACATTTTACTGGCTGGCGCAGCGTTGATCGGCGGCGTAGAACCGGCTGACCCAATTACTGTAGAAGCGATGATCCCTGATTTCAGCTGGGCATTTTTAGGCATTACTACATGGATCTTTATGGCGGCAGGCGGTGCGGAATCGGTCGCGGTTTACGTAAACGATGTGAAAGGCGGCTCGAAATCGTTCGTTAAAGTCATCATCATCGCAGGTATCTTTATCGGTGTGCTTTACTCAGTCGCGTCTGTTTTGATTAACGTGTTTGTTCCTAGCGAAACCCTAAAATACACGGGTGGCTCGGTACAAGTATTTGAAGGTTTGGCTGCGTACTTTGGTTTGCCAGAAGTATTGATGAACCGCTTTGTAGGCTTGGTATCCTTTACCGCTATGTTTGGCTCTCTACTGATGTGGACAGCAACGCCAGTGAAAATCTTCTTCTCTGAGATTCCAGAAGGCATTTTTGGTAAGAAAACCGTAGAGCTGAACGAAAACGGCGTACCAGCTCGCGCAGCTTGGTATCAGTTCCTTATCGTCATTCCATTGATGATCATCCCAACATTAGGTTCTAACACCGCTCAAGATTTGATGAATACCGTGATCAACATGACCGCTGCCGCCTCGATGCTGCCACCACTGTTCATCATGCTGGCGTACCTGAATCTGCGCTTGAAACTGGATCACGTCGAGCGTGATTTCAAAATGGGCTCACGCAAAATGGGCATCGCTACCGTATCGGTACTGATCGCTATCTTTACGGTTGGTTTCTTAGCATCGACCTTCCCTACTGGGGCCGACATCATGACCATCATTTTCTACAACGTTGGCGGTATCGTGATTTTCCTTGGCTTTGCTTGGTGGAAGTACAACCAATACGAAAAATCATTGAATCAAGAAGAGCGTATAAAAGAAGCCGCGCCAGCTTCGCAAGCGGTATAACACAGACTCTCAATGACAAACATTCTGGGCACCCTTTGGTGCCCTTTTTTATATGTGAGAGGTGATGGTCGAAGAAACCAACTCGCGTAGCCAAATGCCTTTGTCTTCATTGTTTCGGCTTGAATGCCACAGCATGGCAATATCAAAATCCGCAACGGCGATCGGCGGCTTAATAGTAATGAGATCGTCCGAAAAGCCCTCCGCCAACGCCATTTTTTCTGGCACGATGGCAATGAGATCGCGCTTTTTCAATAAATGCCGAATAGTGAGAAAGTTGCGCGACGCCACGGTGACTTTACGGCTCAAGCCATGCTCTGCGAGCTTTTGGTCTACTTGTGTCTTTAAGCTCCCATCGGGACTTACCAGAGCTTGCTCTATGTTCGCGAACGCTTCCAGAGATAGCTGTGTTTCCCCTTTCAATACCTGTTTATCACACATACACACGTGTTTTTCCGTGTACAAGTACAAGCTCTCAAAGTTGTCATCCAACACTGGCATGCTGCCAATAATGACATCGAGCTTTTCGTGCTCAGTTAATGCCACGTAGTTGCTACGATTGACGTTAATAAAACTGATCTGCGCCTCTGGTGCGCGCTGACGTATTTCGTCATAAAGCCGAGGAGCAAAAATAAACTCGGCATAATCCGTTAACCCAATGCGACATACACCCGCGTAATTTTCAGGTTGGAAGGCAGACTTAGTGAGCAAGTCTTTGGCGATAGAGTCCAGCAAATGATGCACGGTTGGCGCGATGTGGTGAGCGTGCTCGGTGGGCTCCATCTTGTGCCCTTTTCGCTCAAAAAGCGGGTCGTCAAACAACAACCTTAAACGAGATAAACTATGACTCATCGCCGACTGGCTAACGTAACTTTTCTCTGCCGCGACGCTAACGCTTCGATAGCGATACAAGTAGGAAAACGTCACCAATAAGTTCAAGTCAATGTTGCGCCACTGAATGTCCTCTTTCACCTCAACACCCTCATCCCATTTCATTCATAAATGAAATTAAATCTATCAATTTGAGTCATTTTAGAGCATCCGATAAATTAGCAGCAATGCTTTTAGATAAACAGGCTCGACATGTTCACCATCTTCAAAACTTTTTTCTGGCTGGGTTGGTTCAGCTTCGGCGGCCCTGCGGCTCATATTGGTTATTTTCGCCAAACCTTTGTTGAGAAACTGAAATGGCTTGATGACAGCGAGTACGCACAAATCGTCGCGCTCAGTCAGTTTTTGCCGGGACCCGGCTCAAGCCAAGTCGGCTTTGCTTTAGGCTATAAACGCGGCGGTTTAAGTGGCGCATGCGCAGCATTTGTCGGATTCACGCTTCCTTCGGTAATCATCATGTTGGCACTGGCGATGGTGAGCAGCCAAATCACCGACACCGCTGTGTTTCAAAACATAGTCCACGGCCTAAAACTGCTCGCAGTCGTGGTCGTGGCGGATGCGACTTGGGGCATGTACAAAAACTTCTGCCAAAGCAAACTAACCGCGGGTTTGTGCGTCGCGACTGCGATTGCGTTGCTGGTGGCACCAAGCATCATGACGCAAATGTTCGTGTTGCTCGCAGCAGGTTTTGTCGGCATGCGATATCTGCAGAAAGACTCCGCGCCATCAACCGAGCCGTTTAAACCGTCTATCGCGCCATTGGCTCTATTTGCGGTGCTTTTACTCGGCTTACCGTTAGTGGCTCATACGTTGCCTTTGCTTGGGCTGTTTAGTGATTTTTTCCAAGCTGGTAGCTTAGTGTTTGGTGGCGGTCATGTGGTTCTGCCGCTTCTGCAAAACATTGTTGGCGACCAGCTCAGCCAAGATGCATTTTTAACAGGCTACGCCGCTGCACAAGCTGTACCGGGGCCAATGTTCACCTTTGCGACTTTTATCGGTTATGAGCTTTCGGATACGCCAATTTTAGGCGCTCTGATCGCAACGCTTGGCGTATTCCTCCCAGGGTTTCTTTTACTGCTTGGCGTTCTTAAAAACTGGCAAGCACTGGCAGGCAAACCGCTGGTCTCCGGCGCCATCAACGGTGTAAATGCCTCGGTAGTAGGGTTACTACTCGCGGCACTTTACCAGCCAGTATTTAGCAGCGCAGTTGTTGCTCCCATCGACATGGCGTTAGTGATCGCGGGTTTCTATCTACATAAAAAACTCAACCTTTCGGTGCTATGGATGATCGTGTTTTTTGTGGCGGCAGGCCTTGTCACGGGCATGATGTAAAAATCTTAAACGACAAACTCTTAGCGGGCACTTAAATACAAGTGCCCGTTTTCTCAACTAAGCTTAATGACATTGGAAGGATAGAGATGACGGATCGTCGATGGAACAAGACAACAATTACCAGATCAACGTAAGTTGGCAGCAAAAAGCAGCGACTTGGCTCCAGTCTATGAAGAACGAGTTATTGATCGATAAGATTTTCTACACCTATTGCTTTATCTCGACTGCTGTCATTTATCTTTGTTCTTTATACCTCGATTTCCCTATTGATTACTCTTTTACCACTTACCTTGAAACGCTCATGCAAGCTTTGTATGTCACAGGTTTAAGCTGGTGTATCTATTATTATTTCTATCTCATACTGCGCAAAGAAAAACAGCCAGCAAAGCGCTTCATACGAAAACTGAAACATCTTATTTTTCCACTACACCGCCCTGTATCAGTGTTTGTTTCGATGATGGCACTTAACCTGATTTTCTCTAACCACACGTTTTTGAAATCGCTTATTCCAATCATCAATCCTTTTAAATGGGATCTAACCTTTGCGAATATTGATACGCTGTTGCACTTCGGCGTTGCACCTTGGGAATTGACCCATGCATTATTCTCCAATGCTTGGGCCTCACTGGTGCTAAACGTTGCCTACAACGCATGGTTTTTTTGTATGTGGGGTATACTCATCTTTTTCCTTATCTACAAAAAATACCCGTTGGTAAGGCAACAATTTTTACTCACGTTCGCATTGTCTTGGATGATTCTTGGTGTCTTCTTCGCCACGTTACTCTCTTCAGCAGGCCCTTGCTACGTGGAGCTTATTACTGGAGATGAACAGTTTGTTCCTCTGATGAAAACGCTCGAAGCCCAAAGCCAATATCTTACCAATGTGGACGCTGGGCAATTGTGGGCATTGCCTACACAGCAATATCTTTGGGATGAGTACATCGCGAATGCCAATGGTATTGGTTCTGGTATTTCGGCAATGCCGAGTTTGCACGTCTCCATTGCTGTTTTGATGGCGCTATCAATTTATAGACTCAACAAAACCATCGGCTACTTTGCTTACGCTTTCGCCGTCATCATTCAAATCGGTTCAGTACATTTAGCGTGGCATTATGCGATTGATGGCTACCTCGCAACACTCTTGACGGTGATGTTATGGAAGATAGTTGGTTGGGCTTTGCGGCGCTATGCTTCTTACCCTGAAAGAAGCGAATGAACGGCTAATTGAACAAACACCCTTGCAACGGACTACTCTCCATAAATGAAAAAGTCCCCAGAAATGAAAAAGCCACTCCATCTTGCTGAGTGGCTTTCTTTTTAAATAGACTGTGAAGTTATTGGAGAAGCGCTGTAGAGGTATCCCCTCGCTCTCTTACCATTGCCAATGCTCGCTCTAAGTTTTTATTTGCCAGTTCATAGTAGGCAGGATTCTTATCAATAGCCTGTTGTAGATAAGGAATCGCCTCGCCTGGTTTGCCTTGAAGGATCAAGAAGTAACCAACATTATTGAGTGCTTCCGGCTCTGTCATGTGTCGACTAAAAATACTCAGAGCTTGTCGTGGTTGATCTTTTGCCAGTGCAATGAGACCCAAGTTATTGATTCCCTTTTCATCCCCCGGCTTAATGCTCAGCGCAGCTTGAGTAAAGTGCGCCGCTTTTGAATAAGCTTTTTCCATGTAGTAGGAATAGCCTAGGCTGACTAAAGCATTGACGTTTCTTGAATCAATATCCAACGCTTTTCTAATTAATGCCTGCGCAATATCGTGGTCGCCACGAATGTCGTAAAGTACACCTAGACCAGAGTAAGCAGAAACCGGTGATTTATCATCATAGCGATACGTTGCAACGCTCTCAGCTGTAATGTTGTCTTTGGTGATAATCGGATCGCCATCCATACGAATTTGGTCAGCATTCAAAGCGCGGATGTAGTAACTCTTCCCGACGTCCTTTTCGCCACGTTTCGTATATAGAGTGCCAAGTTCTGTGAGGGAACCAATGTGATCAGGGTTCTCTGCTAAAGATGCTCGAAATGATTTATCCGCAAGTTCTGAATTCTCTCTTGCCAAATGGATACGCCCCACGGTGTATAAGGTTTTGTCTTTATGGACCGCATTCGGGAAAGAGAGCGAGCGAATGTATTCATACAACGCTAAGTCGACATTTTTATTGCTTAATGCAATATCCCCTCGAGAGATTGCCTCCTCCTCTGTTTTTGGAGGTTCATCATTGGTGAGTGACTCAACGGGCTTACCTGAGTACAGCGTTGAATCGAAGTCTGATGACTGTTCAGTTGTTGAACATGCGGTAAGCACCAACAACGAGATGATGACGTATTTCTTAATCCACATAACGATCCCTATTTTGCTTTTTAATTAGAAAATGCCTCAGCCAATGAAATTAACGCAGGTCCAATAGCCACGATGAAAAAACATGGCCAAATAAACAGCACCATTGGAAACATCATTTTGACTGGGATTTTTGCAGCAATTTCTTCTGCTGCTTGTTGACGCTTATCCCTATAGTCTTCGGTATACTCACGCAAGGAGTTGACTAAGCTCCCACCTATTCGAGAGGCGTGGCTAAGCATGCTCACCAGCCCCATCAATTCTTCTAACCCTGTCCTTAATACTAGCTCTCTTAAGGCTTCAGGCATTGGTTTACCCGCTTTAATTTTGTTGCACACCGTGTCTATTTCATCGGCAAGCTCTGGGTGAGATATAACCAGCTCGTCTGCAACGCGACGCAAAGCTGCATTAAAGCCAAGCCCTGACTCGGTACAAACCACCAGCAAATCGAGCATGTCGGGCACACCTGCACGAATCGCTTGCTGACGCTTGTTGACCATTCGGCGCAAAATAAAATCAGGAATCAGAAGCCCAATAAATACGGATAACGCCATGTAGGTGTACAGATATTTAGATTCCGGAATAGAGAAATACACCAGTGCTGCCACCATCACACCTAGTATTGTTGTGACCGATTTAATGGCATAAAACATCGACAAGGCATTGCTTTCATGAAACCCAGCATGCATCAGTTTATTGCGTGTCGTTTGGCGCTCTTTTTCACTGGTTGGCGAAGTTAAAGGCGCTAACGACTCCAATGTGTCAGCCATTTTTTTGTTGTGGTGAGAGACTTCTTTTTTGTCGCCAGACAGTTCGGCTAACTTTCTTTTAATTGGCGAATTAACCCCAATAATTATCGATCCTAGCGTCATCACCACTAACACGGTGGTGATGAGGATCAACCCCATGAGTAACGTCTCTTGGCCGACAGCAAAACCGTTTAACCATCCTTGAATGCTTTCCATAGCTACACCTCAATATTGACGATTTTACGAATCCACAGCGTGCCGATAAATAAGGCCACCATCCCACCAATCACCATTTTGATCCCCATTGGGTGCGTATGAAGCAGCTCAATATACTCAGGCCGAACGAGTGAAATAATGACGTACAACCCAAAAGGCGCCAATACTAATACCCATGCCGACATTCGAGATTCCGCAGAAATGGTTTTGATTTTTCGAGCGAGTTTGAAACGAGCACGTAGGATATGAGAGAGCTTTTCAATGTTTTCGACTAAGTTACCACCCGTTTCTTTTTGCAGTAACACCGCACTCGAGAAAGCAAGCATGGATACCGTAGGGGTTCTTTCTGACATTTGCATAATCGCCAAGCGGAGGTCATAACCATAGTTGAGTAAGTTAAAGGTATTCATGAACTCAGGGCCAAGCGGCGCACTGACCTCTCTGCCTACTTCCCCAAACGCTTGTGTAATTGGCTGACCGGCCTGTAGTACTCGCTTAATGATATCGAGCGCCTCTGGTAGTTGCTCTTCGAACTTCATTAAACGATCGGCAATTCTTTTCTGTAGGTAGAAGTAAACCGACACCCAACAAGCGACCGCAACACCGGCACAGAGGTACCAAACTTGCCCGAATAAGAACAGAAATAGCCCAACCGCAACCCCGCCGAGGAAGGTGAGAAAAATAAACCGACTGAACCCCATGTGTATCCCAGCCAATTCCAATTTCTTCTTAAAGTTATCGAATAGGCTGAACCTCACAAGCCATCGCTCTAATGGAGAAAGGTTTTTGAGCGAGTTTTCCCTTAGTAGGGAAATACTCTCTTGATCGATGTGTTTATGGCTTTCGTGTATCCGCTTAATTAACTGCTTATGCTTAACCTTTTTACCCGCAGAAGGCAAAATTAACGCCTGGCTAATAAAGAATACGGACAAAAAAAGCAGCACAAGAAAAAGGGGGAATTGACTATCCATAGCAATCTCCTAACGGGCTTTTTCATTGAATATTTCAAATGGTACGTCTAAGCCTCGTTTTACTAATTGGTCATGACAGCTTGGTACAATCCCTGTTGCCATGTAATCACCTAACACATTGCCTTCTTGATCGACCCCTCTTCTTTGGAAGGTGAAGATCTCCGACATGGTGATAACGTCGCCTTCCATGCCATTGATTTCTTGTACGCTGACCATGCGGCGTTTACCGTCTTCTTGGCGATCCATTTGCACGACAATATTGATGGCGGAGGCAATCTGCGCTCTCAAGTTTTTGGTCGACACATTCCAACCCGCCATCGAGAACATATTCTCAATACGGCTCAACGCATCCCTTGGTGTGTTCGCGTGAATGGTGGCCAGCGACCCATCATGACCCGTGTTCATTGCCGATAACATATCCACCGCTTCTGAGCCACGAACCTCACCAACAACTATCCGGTCAGGACGCATACGTAGCGAGTTTTTCACTAAATCGCGCTGAGATATTTCGCCTTTACCCTCGATGTTAGAAGGACGTGTTTCTAAGCGAATAATATGTGGTTGTTGGAGTTGTAACTCTGCCGAATCCTCAATGGTCACAATACGTTGATCACTTGGAATGAAGCCCGACAAAATATTCAGCGTGGTTGTTTTACCAGAGCCTGTACCACCAGATATCAGGATATTCATTTCCCCCACGACCGCAGCATTGAGAAACTTCGCCATCTCTGGAGATAACGAACCAAGCTCTAATAGGTTATCCATATTCAAACGTTCAACCGCAAAACGTCGAATAGAAACGGAAGGGCCATCAATGGCAAGAGGAGGAATAATCGCATTGAAACGCGAACCGTCTTTGAGTCGAGCATCCACCATTGGTGATGCTTCATCGATTCTTCGTCCAACCTGGCTAACAATGCGATCAATGATGTTGCGCAGATGGCGCTCATCTAAGAAGGTATGTGGCGTTTTCTCGAGCTTACCAAAACGTTCGACAAAGATATTTTTCGGACCATTGACCAAGATATCTGAAATCGTTGGGTCTTCAAGCAGCGGTTCCAGCGGCCCTAGACCAAACACTTCATCTTCAATTTGATGTATCACGCGATTGCGAGCTTCAGAGCTCAACGGGTGTGTTTGATCTTCAGCAATGAGCTGAACGACCGCTTCGCGTAACTCCTCTTTCGCGCGATCTTCTTGCAAGTGCGATAAAAGCCCGAGATCCAAGGTATCCAGTAGCTTTTTGTGATAGTAGTGTTTGATCGAGAGATCTTGTTCTAGCTGTTTTTTCTGCTCCTCGATCGCTTTCATCTTGGCTTCAACAGGCGATAAAGCCCTTTGCTCATCTGACGTATCTTCGTCAGATTTTGCCAACTCGACATTCACAACTTTGGATTCTTTTGTTTCATCTACGGAATTGAAAGAACTCCCGACGCCTTTCCGTTTGAAAAACATAACTCCCCCTTACTAAGAAAATAGTTTTTTGATCCAACTTTGATTCTCTTTGGTCGGACTTTCTAATAAGTGCGATATTTCAGCCAAAGAAGCTTTCAGCGCACTATTTTTCTTAGATTGAACAATTGGGTTACCCAAATTAGCGCTCTCGATAGCAATAGCAAAATTATTAGGTACTAAATGTATCGCATGTCCACTAACTGCATTTTCAATGTCTTTCAAAGATATTGTTGATTTCTTTTCAAAACGATTAACAATCAGTTCAACCTGATGACTACTTAAACCATAGTCTAATTCTAAAGAACGTATGTAGCTGACAGCATGCTTAACCGAAGTAACATTCTGCTGCATAATTAAAAAGATATGCGTAGCCGGAGAAACAATTTGTTGATAAACATGCTCAACACCATGAGACAAATCCACAATAATATGTGAGTAAAACTGTCTCAGAATAGGTAATAACTTACTGACTTGAACTGCATGTTTGTAGTTACCTTTAGGATCATTTTGGTTAAAACATAAATAATTCAAACCTGAAGGATGTTGATATACGAGACCTTCTAGTGATAACTCATCCAAATCATTAACAGAATCAATCACATCATTAATATTGTATTTTGGCTTACAGTTTAAATAATCGGCCGCATCACTAAACTGCATATCTAAGTCAATGAGCAATACTTTACTCTTCGCGTAACTTGACAGTTCTATCGCGGTGTTGATCGCCAGTGTTGTTGCACCCGAACCACCTTTTGTATTGATAAATAAAGTTAAATCGCCCATTTGTTTATTGGCAATCTTTTCGTCCGCCGTCGATTTTAATAGTGGATATAGTTCATCAAGATCAACAGAACGCGACAAATAATCTGTTGCGCCAAGCCTCAACGCCATTTTGAGAGATGCAGTATCGTTTTCATCACCAAAGACAATCAAAGCGGTGTGATTATGCTGTAAGCTACTGTCACTAGAGTACACATGAGCCACTTTCTGCGCCCAACTTTCTCCTGTTTCAATATAAATAAGATCGGGAATTTGCTTATTTTTTACAAAGTCCAAGTTAAAGGAACCTAGCTCTATCCAATCAATATTTAGATTGACACACCTTGATAATTCATCAGCAATGTGAATTTTAAAATTTGACGTAGAATAAACTATCCAAACAATCAAGTTTGTTTTTAAACTTTTATGCGTTTCATTATCCATTTTGACTGGTTTCAACATAAAGCTACTCCATTAGCAATCCGTAATGACATTGGTCCCTTCAGGCCTAAGTATTCCTAAGCTCTCTGCAGGCAATATAGTTTCAAAAGCTGGAGTACTCCCTACTGCATTAATTAAAGCAGCTAAAACAAAAAACTGAAAAGTATAATTTACCGCTCTTGCTCGAACATATTTTATCTGAACAAACTGAGAATTTAAGGTTGCTTGATCTGCTGGTGGTGTAGATAAAAAGCCTGAAACATTGACAGCAGCACCGTTCTCATCCAAATAATCAATTTGCAAGTTACTTGCAGAAAAACCAGATGGATAGAGATCTGATACAGCTGGTAAATTAGGAATATCGTCTCTATCAGCGATATAGCACACGGTAGCAAGCCTCGCAGCTCTTCGCGTTACTTCGTTAACCATCTGTACTGAAAAAAAGTAGATTGCAAATTCAATTATCAAGAACAAAACTAATATGACTGCTAAAGCTATCAGCGAGAATTCAAGTTGAGTCACCCCTCTCTGTTTACATATTAAACGTTTCATGGGCCTGTCCTCATTGATGCAGAAGCTCCGATGCTAAATTGCAAGGAAGCATTCGAGAAAGGTAGTGTAGAAAATATCGGCACATAATTATAAGTAGCTGATAAAGTAACGATTTTATTCGTTGCTGTTGGTCGGGTGATAACAATATCTCCAACATCAATATAATCGATAACTGGATTTGATGAAGCGGTAGGTGTTCCATATACCACGACATTTTTGATGTTGTTTTCATCAGCAATAGCGTCAAAGTCTAAGGTACCGTAAGTATCAACCACTGCGTATCGAGCTCCATTTTGAAGCGCTTTATTAACCTCGGTATACTGGATAAATGCTCGACTCACATCGATAACTAATACGGTAAGCATCAATAATACCGGTAACACAAGTATGAACTCGATAATGGCAAGTCCGTCTTGATGCCGACCTGTTATTAGTTTATTTCTTCCTTTTAAATACAACATATTAAGAAGCCCCACTAAAAGGGTCTTTATAAAGCTGGATCTTATATAGACCTTTGTCTGAAGGATCGGTACCAGTTGAACCATTATTAATGACGCAGTCTTCTAAAAACTGCCCAAAAATCTCTGACTCATTCCCTTTTTGCTTAACCTCTTGAAGGAGAAAAAAGCAACCTAGACCAAGGACTTGAACTGTTTGTTTACCACCAGTAGTCTCATCACAATTAATGATTGGAATTCTTAAGATTCTTCTACCGCTAGAGCCATCCTCATCGTAGTATGCGTTATTACAGGTACCACCAGAGCTACAGTTCGCTAAAGCTGATACATAATCGGCGTAGTAAAAATTGCTATTTTTATAGGTCTCGCTATCAAGCAAGGGCGAAGGTTCTTCTGTATACTTATCACTTTTTACTGCCCCCCCTTCTTGGGTTGGCCCATTAAATTGACCAAAACGAGTATTGATCCCTTGAGCAACTGGTCCTGTCCCTTTACCTGTTTCTGTATCAATAGTTCCTCCAACCGTTATGCAATTATTTGTTGCTCCTGCAAATGCATCCCGAATAGCGTTCTTACCAGAAACCCCAAGATCTAAAAGATGGAAGTTTCCAGGTCCAATACCACCACTCTGGTGATCCGCCGGTTTTAGTTGATACAGAGTGCTAGAGACGCGATCAACTGATGGGTTATATCCTGGTTGCGGAACATACCCCCAGGTTGTTTCTGGTGAAGAAGTATCCGCACACATTGCTATCGGTGAAATGTTACATGTGTAGTTTATTCCTGCACTTCGTCCTGCTACCGCACTTGCAGATACTTGCTTGTCTATACCAAAAATGGCACTTAGAAATCGTCCAAGTTCCAAATTTGAAACTTCCACTCGGACATAAATGTCATATTCACCTGATATTGGTGGATTAAAATCCCCCGCCTTAACAAATGACTCTGGACTCATGTCCATCGAAAACCTCACAGAAGTGTTCTCGTCAGTAAAAGTTAACTCACTATTACCTGAACTAGTCGAAAACCCAGCAAGATATGTTTTGGCAGCCGTTTCTGCCTCGCTAACATTGCTAGTCTCATCAGCAACAACAGCAGCTGCCAATGCCGCTGCATCCACAGAGTTCTGTAACCTTGTTTTATTTAAGATCTGATGGTTTAAATCAATACCGAACGCAGCAACGCCCAGCAAAATCAACAGAACTAAACTTATAAGCACCAATGTGATCCCTTTCTGGGTTCGCCTTGTTGCTGTTTGCATTTTCATTCGCATAGCCCCTCCTATAAGTGAACAAATCACTTATTTTTCTTTGGCTACCCCGTTGTTGTTATATACCTCTAAGCTAACTTGTGTACGCTCACCACTACCTTCCGGTAAATAACCCAAATTCTCATACCACGCATCTGGATTAAGAGTTTGTTCAGCGCGCAACTGGCTAACCGAGATACCAAGCTCGGGGTCATTCGCACAGCCAAACAAGCCGAATGATGTGAAACAAATGGTCATTATCATTATGCTTTTCATCTTGCTCTCCCACTTATAGACTGTGCCCAAACTTGCCCTCAGAGCCACCTTCTGACGAACCGTATTGAATAAAGTTGTTGTTAGTATCTTCTTCACTGATGTCATTTAGCTGGTATCTATCGAAATCCAACTCAGCACCTTTACCAAGCAAATAGAACTCCACATCGTTCGGAGCCACAAAGCCATCCGTTGGCAGTGTGATTCGACGTCGATCGATTGGGGTTGCTAATCGAGGAGTAACCAGAATGACTAGTTCTGTTTCCCCAGAGGTAAATTCTTCACTCTTAAACAAGCGGCCTAACACAGGTAGATCACTCGCACCAGGTATACCATTCGCAACGTTACGCGCGTTTTCACTCAATAGCCCTGCAATACCAATGGTTTGACCATCTGCCAGCTCAATCGTGGTACCAGCACTTCGTTTAGTGATTGGTGGAATAAAGAACGTGGCATTCACTTCGTTTGGATTAAACGTCAGCACACCTGAGTTGGAGATTTCACTCACATTGACGTTCAATTTGAGGTTGATTCTCTTATCACTCAAAATAAACGGAACGAAGTCGAGTTGAACACCGTACTCTTTATAATCGATGGTAATACCATCTTCATTTGGTACTGGAATTGGGAATTCACCACCAGCGACAAACTCGGCTTGCGTACCACTTAATGCGGTAAGGCTAGGCTCTGCCAACACTTTCGCCACGCCATTTTGTTTCGCCACATCAAGCGCGAAGGTAAACAAGGTATTGCTATCGATAAACGACCCTAGAAAACCGAAATCTTCGACTGTTGGGACGTTCAAAATCGGTCCAATTCCATCAATACCGCCACCAGCAGTCGTACCACCCCAGGTAAAGTCTCCACTTCTTTGGAAAAAGTGGAAATTTGAGTCAAAGCGTCTTACTAGTGTGCGCTGCACTTCGGCAACGGTCACTTCTAGCGTCACCTGTTGAGCCCCGCCAATAGAAAGTAGATTGATCACCATGCTGTCATCATCTTTAGAGCTGTCATCTTCTTCATCTGCCGCTTCACCTAAAGCGAAGGTTTCAGCAATTTTGACCGCAGTGTCCATGTTTTGCTGACTGCTGACCAAGCCTCTAAGTACCACTTTTTCTTGCGCACTGTGCACTTCGATATTTTCATCCGGCAAGAACTGATAAAGCTTCGACTTAAGCGTGTTTAGATCATGCGTGACTTCCACGTTAAACTGCTCAATTAACCGGCCTCGGCGATCCCACACCGACACATTCGTGGTACCTAACTTCTTACCAATAAGAAACAGCTCGTTCGATCTGAGCACTAAAATATCCAAGACTTCTGGATCCCCTAACGTCACTTTCTTCGCTTGGCCGGATATCATCAATTGGGTTGATTGGTGATGCGCAACGGTCACGACTTTTCCTGACTGCACCGTGGCTGCGTTAACAGACAAGCTGACAAAAAGTAACTGGCTAACGAGTAATATTATTGTTTTCATAATTCACCTAATTGCTGACTCGGACACTGGATGCCTGAGATCCCTTAATAATGGTCACACTAGGTCGTGGCGTGTATTTTCTTGCTACAACAGGTTTATCCACTTCATGAGGGTTGCGTAGAGCAAGTTGAATGTCGCCTTTGCTGTTCGCCGATAAGAGCTTTTCTGCCTCTTTCGGTGTTACTTCTAAAGTCACCGCACGCACAATAACGGGTTTGTTATCATTGGTTTTGGCTGTTTGGTCGACCGCAAGAACGTTGATGTTTTTAAGCACCGTTTTTGTTGTGGCGTTTTTACCTTGTCCATAACTCACGGTATTCAATACATCGACCTTATTGCCCGGCAACAAGAACCCGGCCACACCGATAACGTCATTAACACGAATGGTGATTGCTCGTTTGTTTTCAGGAATTAAAGCAGCAAGTGTCGCGCCCTCACCGGGCAATGCAAGACGATTCGAGTTAACCAGCTCGCCCGCATAAATGGTATTGGCAACAATTCTTCCCAATGCCTGTTCTTGTACTTTTAGCGTTTCATCGTCTATCCAATCCACTTCCATGAGCTTAGTAGACAAATGTTTCTCAGATAGAATGGTCCCTGGCTCTAGTTCCATGGCGGCAACTAAAACTGGGTGTCTTTCGACCTCTTCTAACTCGACAGTTGGTTGGTTTCTGCCATCCATCCATTGTTTAGCGATCAAAACGGCGGCAAGGCCGAAAACAATGGAGAGCAACAGCAACATGATGACTTGAGTCCGACTCATAATTTAGATCTCCCTATTCATCCACTGTGAAGTACAGTCCCCAGGCACGGGTTAAAATGTCTGATGAGACGACCTTCTCTTTCCCTTCGAACACCAAAATATCGCGGCTAATACCGAGTAAGTCTTTTGGTAAACAAGGGTAGTTGGCGACATCATTGTCGCGATGTAACTGACTTAACGTATCGAAAAACTCAGGCACAAGCGTCATTTGGTAATCTTTAGCAAGCGAAACCCAAAGCGCTTGATAATCTGTCAAACCAAGCGGTGTAAACTCGATCTTGTAACCCAAACGACGTAAAAAAGCTGGGTCTGCAATTTTGCTTGGTGCAAAGTTGGAGGAGAATGCCAGAGTGAGCATAAACGGCACCGTGACTTGTTGACCATTTGGCAAAGCTAGATGGTCAAATAAGTATTCCATTGGAACGATCCATCTGTTTAGCAGGGCATCAACAGGCATTGACTGACGACCAAGGTCATCAATAACCAAGATTCCGTTGTTAGCCATCATTTGCAGTGGCGCAATCCATACACGATTATGCTCACTGTGGTTTACCTCAAGCATATCCAATGTCAGCTCACCGCCCACTTGAATGTTTGGTCTTTCACAAAGAACCCAGCGTTTGTCGTAATGCGTTTCCAACTTAACGAAAACCTGAGAATGGGAGTTGTCTAAACGACGGTGATGATGCTCTGAGAACACTTTGATGATGTTGCCATCGGCATATACGGCATAAGGAATGAATACCGAAGTGTTCATTGCATTGAGCACTCTTGATGCGACGTAACTTTTACCGGTACCCGCATGACCATACAGCAACAAAGCACGACCCGAGTTAATGGCCGGCCCTAAAACGGGTATCAAATGATCCGAACCAAACACGTCAGACAGCGCTCGCTCAACATCATTGCGATTAATAGGATGCTTGCGAAGATCTTGTCCCTCAACAACCGTCCAATATTCTTCCAAAGAGACGGGAACAGGACCGATATACGGATCTTTTCTATACGCAATGTCTGCTTCTGCAAGCCCAAGCTCGGTTAAACTGTAGCGTACGTTGGAATACGATGTACTCAACTTGTCTGATGCTGGCTGATAAACTTCTACCCAACTTCGCTTTCTTAACTGCGCCAAAGCAAGTTCAACAATATTTGAAACCACGCACAACCGCTGTGTTAATTCAATCAAATCACATTTCGGATAGGCAGACAGATGTTTCAACACGAGGTTTTCGACGACTGAAGCCGGTATGCCAAGACCCTCGACAGACGAAGGCACTTTTGGTGAATTTATTTGTGGCACGAGTTTTTCCCAATACGCAGAGCCCATCACACTTCCCCTCCTTGAAGTTGCCTAGCCAACTGATGCTGCATGTACTGCATGCCATTTATTATTTTTATTTAGTGGGTGTAGGAGAAATAAGCTAATCCAATTACGATTATCGGCGCGAAAGGAATGACTAACGGCTTATTAGACCTAAAGCCTGGTGTTACTTTTTCTGAGCAATACCCTTTTATCTGGTGTGATAGAGCAACACTAGTCGATGACACGTGTAACATTAGATAAAAAATGCCCACGATGCCTCCAGCAAGTATTATTCCAGTAGACGCTTCCCCAAGATTACTCAGACCGAGCCATGTTCCTACGACGGCGAGTAACTTGACGTCTCCTCCAGCCATTGCTTTGAACAGATACAGCGCGAAACACACTGCAAACGCAACCAGCCCACCATATAAATGATCCAAACCACTTGTGGCTGGGTTGTAAATTACGTTTGCAGTAACAGCAACCAAAAGCATAAGCACCGCTTTATTTGGTATTTTGTGTTTCTGAGCGTCTGAGACTCCAATCGCAATAAGCAATGACCAAATAATTAACTCAGTCTCAAGCATTAATCTTATTCACCAGCAGTATTAATATCGCTTGCGACTTCTACAAACTTGTCTGCGAGAGTTCCCCAAAAGTCTGTGGTCAACATCGCTGCTACAATTAGTGCCGCACCTAAGATGTACTCCAAAAGTGTTAGCCCCTCTTCATCTTCCATGAAGTCCTTGATTAGATTGCGAAAGTTATCCATAAGATAGTCCCCTTTATTTAACCATATCTCGCTTGTCCATGACGCAGGTATCATATACACCCGAATCATGCTTAAACATTAGTCACCGAGAATTAGGGGGGTTAGGACTTTTTTGCCAAAGGTTGGTACTTTCTTGCCCACCTGTGCTTCAGAGCCAAAATGTATCAATAGTGAGACACCTCACTAAGATCTATGTGACATATTTCACACTTGCAGTATGACTATATAAGCCTAAGCTTAATAAACGAAAGGGTGAGGTCTGAAGCTCAAGGAATGAGGCTCGACTGACCTCAATACATACTAACGTTGGTGTAGTACGTACTGAGCGGGATTCATATGGATAGACTGACCAAAGCTTATTGGATTGGAGAGACTCTTTGCTCGCTGCCGGAATCACTTCGCTGTGAGTTTGATAAGAGCTTTGAGATTATGGACTGTAGCAACGATATCTCTGTGCTTAGCGATAAAGAACACAGCTATTTCTTCTACTACATGACTTGCGATCATCGAGAGCACCTGAAAGGCGTCATCACGCTCTGTGAAAATCTCGACAAAAAACTGATCGTTATACATCCAACTGGTATCGAGCCTCACTTACTGCCAAAGCATATTTGTGCGGAATATTATACGTTGAATGAAATCACCCTCCCGATTTGGCTATCACAGATAAAATTGAAATACTTTTTGCACAGCAAGGTCGACGAAGAACAAATTTCGGTCGATAAACTCTTTTCTCGAAGCGGAAAGTCGAATTTTTCTGACGTGGTTCATTACATCGCCAATAACGTCCATAAAGACCTAAGAGAAGAGGAAGCTGCTGCGCTTTGTCACTACTCACCGAACTACTTTTCCAAAGTATTCCATCGCAAAGTTGGTATGTGCTTTCGTGATTATGTCACTGCGAAACGTATTTCATTAGCAAAGAAAATGCTCGTTGAAAATGAATCCATGAAAATTGCCTACATCGCTTATCAGTGTGGATACCGAGATGTCTCTTACTTTTCTCGAATTTTTAAGAAAAAAACAGGCCTGTCCCCAGCGAATTATCGGCAACAGTTTTAGGCGCTATTAGTACCGACTTTAGGGGTAACTAACGCTATCCTCCCCACATATTTCATCAAAATGCATTCCCGTGTCGTTATTTAACATGCTAAAGTTAACAATGCATTAACAATTATAAATACAACGAGAAGACATGGAGTCACTAAAAATGAATCAGCCGAATCTAAACAGCGCTGCTGGTTGCGCTCTCCCACCACCAAATGAAATGATTCTCAAATGGGCTCAAGAGCGTCCAAATGAGGTCTATCTAAAACAAATTATTAATCGACAATTTGTTGAATACACGTTCGCTGATGTTGCCGATCAAGCCTTAAAACTCGTCAGTGCACTACGCAACCTCGGAGTACAGCCTGGTGACAAAGTAGCATTAGTATCTAAAAACTGTGCAGAGTGGTTTATTTGCGATCTTGCGATGATGCTTGGCGATTATGTCAGTGTGCCAATCTTTCCTACCGCCGGCGCGGACACCATCGAATACTGTGTGACTCATAGTGAAAGTAAAGCGCTCATTGGCGGAAAACTCGATGATCCTAAAGCAACCCAGCAAGTCATTGATGCAATGCCGGAGCTCATTAGTATCTCGCTCCCCTACGATACTGCACCAAAATGTCAATATGAATACCAAGCACTCATTGCCGATGCAATGCCAAGTGAAGAGCGTCCACAGCACTACGACGATAAGCTAATGTCTTTGGTGTATACCTCTGGGACGTCAGGATTACCGAAAGGTGCGATGCTGACCTACGGAGCGTTTAACTGGTCCGTACAACAACTGATAAACCATATCGGTATTCAAGAAAATGATCGTCTATTTTCTTACTTACCTTTGGCTCATATTACAGAGCGCGTCTACATTTTTGGTTCATCCATCATGGGTGGTGTACCAACAGCATTTCCAGAATCATTGGATACCTTTATCGAAGATGTAAAAATGCACCGCCCGACTCTGTTTATCTCAGTCCCGCGATTATGGACGCTATTCCAACAACGTATTCAAGACAAACTTCCACAGAAGAAGCTCAACATTCTATTGAAAATCCCATTCGTCAATTCTCTGATCAAGAAAAAGCTCGCAGAAGGATTGGGGTTGGATCAGGCTCGAGTATTAGGCTGTGGCTCTGCCCCGGTATCACCAGCACTGCTGGAATGGTACCACTCTGTAGGACTAAATATTACTGAAGCTTGGGGCATGACAGAATCATTTGCCTATAGCACGCTCAACTACCCATTTAGAGCTGACAAAATTGGTAGTGTCGGTAATGCTGGACCAGGTATTGAGTTAAAAATCGCTGACGATGATGAAATCATGGTGCGTGGCAAAGGGCTATTTTCTGGCTACTACAAAAATGACATTGCCACCCAAGAGTCTTTTGATTCAGAGGGCTGGCTACACACAGGCGATATCGGCTCTATCGACTCAGATGGTTACCTAACCATTCAAGGCCGTAAAAAAGATAACTTTAAAACCGCCAAAGGTAAGTTTGTCTCTCCAGTTCCTATCGAGAAAAAACTTTTCGAATACAGTCGCGTAGAGATGATGTGCCTCATCGGTTTAGGGCTACCAGCCCCGATTCTTTTGGTTGTGCCACATGATTTTCCTAACTTTGATCGGGAACGGTACGCACGAACCACCCGCAAAGTCATTGCAAAAATGAATCAAGAACTCGCCTCTCATGAGCAAATCAAAGGCGTATTAATGATTAAAGAGCCTTGGAGCATTGAAAATGGCGTATTGACGCCAACACTCAAAATTAAACGTCATGTGCTTGAGCAAAAGTATCATGAAATTGGTCACAACTGGCCGAAAGGTGAATTGGTTGTGTGGGAAGAAGACTTATAGCCTTGTCTGCACTCCTCAATATCATTGGGGAGTGCAGTTTAATTCTGAGCTTGAATCAAACTCATAAACTACTCTCTCCAAAAAGGCTTCCTCACTTCACTATTAATTTCCTTTTCATCTAATCCAATATCGTCCCAAAGATGTTCTGGTAACTCTCTCAAGTGACGACGTGTCTTGTAGTTTCTTCTCCAACTAGCAAGTTTAGAGTAAATTAACTGTAATCCGGTCTGATGGTCAGCTGGTAAAGTGCGCTCACAAGTGTGTGTCATGTTTTCCATGTAACCAACTCCTATAACAATGTTGACCACTTAATAATCAGCGACTACGCTGATATCCTCAAACGATAGAATCTGCCATTGAGTTAAGGAAAACTAATGTGAAAGATCGAATGCCTCCTTTACAGGGCTTGTATTACTTCTTCGTTGCAGCAAAGGAAGGTAGCTTTAAAACAGCGGCAAAAGAATTGTTTGTTACGCCAGCTGCCATTAGTCAGCAAATTCGTCATCTTGAAGAGTTTTTAGGAACGGACTTATTTGTTCGCCAGCACAGAAAAATCGTGCTCACACCTGAGGGAGAGCTGCTGTTTACTCAGGCTGAAAGAGGGTTTGCTCATTTGCAGCAAGGGGTTAGATTGGTTAATCAAGATCCTAATCCTAACCACCTTTCGATATCAACACTCCCCTCTTTCGCTCACCATTGGTTAGTCCCGAAAATTACGGCTTTTCGTCAGCGTCACCCTGATATCGCCTTACTATTAGAACCAACCAATGATTTGGTGTCTTTTCAAGATAGTCAGATCGATTTGTGTGTCCGTTACGGTTTAGGAAAATACCCTAATTTAGAATCACAATGGCTAATGGATGAAGCTTTTTACCCTGCCTGTCACCCGGTATATCAGAAAGAGCACGGCATTTATCGCATTGAAGATTTAAGCAAAGCAGAGCTCATCGAAGACGTTTGGCCAGATCTGGACTGGAACATGTGGTTAGCGAGACTTGGTCATTCAGCGGCAAAGCCTGCTTTAAAATACAGTGGCTCACACTTAGTGTTAGAAGCCGCGTTATCACTACAAGGCGTAGCGCTCGTCAAACACAGTTTAGCTCATCAATATTTCCGTTCAGGCAAACTGGTCCGAATTGGTGATATAGCCATTAAACCCAAATTTGCGTATTACCTGTGCGCTCCAAAAGGCTACTTAAAGCGACCTAAAGCCCAATTGTTTGCACAATGGTTGAGAGAAGAAATAGAAACATTTGAAAAATCAGTGATACCAGATTTTAAAACCATCGACCTCAATGTTAATAATACTGGCTCAGCTTCAGAATAGTCGGTAAACAATACCAAAGGCGTATATCAGCGAAACAAAAACGCGCTGTGTGTAAGCGGTTAGATACAAAAAGCCCCGCACTAAGCGGGGCTTTCAAGTTATAGAGTCAACTTAAGAATTACTTCTTAGCGTTACGCTCTTTAACGTCAGCAATTACTTGCTCAGCAACGTTTGCTGGACATGGTGCGTAGTGTGAGAACTCCATAGAGAACTGACCACGACCAGAAGTCATTGTACGTAGAGTACCGATGTAACCAAACATTTCTGATAGAGGTACATCACCCTTGATACGTACGCCAGTAGACGCAGCTTGTTGGTCTTTGATCATACCACGACGACGGTTAAGGTCACCGATTACGTCACCAACGTGATCTTCTGGAGTGAACACGTCAACTTTCATGATTGGTTCAAGAAGTTGCGCGCCAGCTTTAGGCATAGACTGACGGAATGCGCCTTTAGCAGCGATTTCGTAAGCGATTGCTGAAGAGTCAACTGCGTGGAAACCACCGTCGAATAGTTCAACTTCAACGTCTAGAGTTGGGAAGCCAGCTAGAACACCGTGCTCCATCATTGACGCAAAGCCTTTCTCAACTGCAGGCCAGAATTCTTTAGGTACGTTACCACCAACAACTGTTGACTTGAACGTGAAGCCAGAGTTTGGCTCACCTGGTTTGATGCGGTAATCGATCTTACCGAACTGACCAGAACCACCAGACTGTTTCTTGTGCGTGTAGCTGTCTTCGATTGCTTGAGTGATAGTTTCACGGTAAGCAACCTGTGGAGCACCAACTTCTAGCTCAACGCCGTAAGTACGCTTAAGGATATCTACCTTGATGTCTAGGTGAAGTTCACCCATACCTTTCAGGATAGTTTCGCCTGAATCTTCATCAGTCTCAACTTGGAATGATGGATCTTCTGCAACCATTTTACCGATCGCGATACCCATCTTCTCAGAACCGCCTTTATCTTTAGGCTTAACTGCGATAGAGATTACTGGATCTGGGAAGATCATTGGCTCAAGAGTACATTCGTGCTTAGGATCACATAGAGTGTGACCAGTTTGAACGTTCTTCATACCAACTACAGCGATGATGTCACCAGCTTGTGCTGAATCGATCTCGTTACGCTCGTCTGCGTGCATCTCAACCATACGGCCGATACGCTCTGTTTTACCAGTTGCAGAGTTAAGTACTGTGTCACCTTTCTTCATCTTACCAGAGTAGATGCGGATAAAGGTTAGAGCACCAAAACGGTCGTCCATGATCTTAAATGCAAGCGCACGTAGTGGCTCGTCTGCAGATACAGTCGCAACTTCACCAGTTGGCTCACCAGTCTCTGAATCAGTTAGAGGCTGTGGATCAACTTCTGTTGGAGATGGTAGGTAATCAATTACCGCGTCAAGAATAAGTTGGATACCTTTGTTCTTGTACGCTGAACCACAGTAAGTTGGGAAGAATGCTAGATCACGAGTACCTTTACGGATACAACGTTTGATGTCTTCTAGAGATGGCTCTTCGCCTTCTTCTAGGTAAGCCATCATTAGATCTTCGTCTTGCTCTAGAGCAGTTTCGATTAGCATTTCACGGTATTCAGCAGCTTTTTCTACCATGTCTGCTGGAATATCTTGAACTTCGTAGTTCTCTGGCTGGCCAGACTCATCCCATACGTAAGCTTGTTGGCTTAGTACGTCTACAACACCTACGAAATCTTCTTCGATACCGATAGGTAGAGTCATAACTAGAGGTGTAGCACCTAGTACGTTTTGTACTTGATCTACAACTTTGTAGAAATCTGCGCCCATACGGTCTAGTTTGTTAACGAAGATCAGACGTGATACGTGTGATTCGTCAGCGTAACGCCAGTTAGTTTCTGACTGAGGCTCAACACCACCAGAACCACAGAATACACCGATACCACCGTCAAGTACTTTTAGAGAACGGTAAACTTCGATAGTGAAGTCAACGTGTCCAGGAGTATCGATGATGTTTAGACGGTGATCGTTCCAGAAACAAGTTGTTGCTGCAGACTGGATTGTGATACCACGTTCAGCTTCCTGCTCCATGAAGTCAGTTGTAGTTGAACCGTCGTGTGTATCACCGATCTTATGGATCTTACCAGTTAGCTTTAGGATACGCTCTGTAGAGGTAGTTTTACCCGCGTCTACGTGAGCAAAAATACCAATGTTTCTGTATTTTGATAAATCAGTCATTGTCTTACTCTGTTAATAAGGTATAAAGTGCGCGCAGAGTATATCACATTCTGTCAATACTGATACCCTTGCGTGCGGATGGAAGAAAAAAAATTTTAACGTGAAATTTCCGTCCCCAAAGCATAGTCAAACACAGCAATTTATGTACTTTATTCGCATTTTATTGAGGACGGATAGAACAGTTTGTGATTCCACAAATACCATTCTTATGAGCATTACAGCTCGTCAAAAGCCTCTATAGCTTCCGACAATTTCTTAACGCCGTGAATTTGCATGCCAGGAATGCCGCCTTTCGGCATGTTGGCTGCAGGCACAATGGCTTTCTTGAAACCATGTTTGAACGCTTCATTCAAACGTTCTTGCCCACTTGGCACAGGACGGATTTCGCCTGCAAGCCCGACCTCACCAAAAATAACCACATCTTTGGGAAGTGGACGGTCACGAAAACTCGATAAAAGCGCCATAACTAACGCAAGATCGGCACTCGTCTCCGTCACCTTAACACCGCCAACCACATTAACAAAGACATCTTGGTCTGCCATTTGTAAGCCACCATGCTTATGCAACACAGCGAGCAAAAGTGATAAACGGTTCTGCTCCAAACCGACCGCAACACGGCGAGGGTTTGCCAATTGGGAGTAATCCACCAACGCTTGAATCTCTACTAATAGAGGACGCGTACCTTCCCAAACCACCATAACAGAAGAACCTGATGTTTCTTCTTCACCACGAGAAAGGAAAATCGCGGATGGGTTACTCACTTCTTTCAACCCTTGGCCTGTCATTGCAAAAACACCGAGCTCATTCACAGCGCCAAAGCGGTTTTTATGACTACGCAATGTGCGAAATCGGCTATCAGTACCACCATCAAGCAGCACTGAACAGTCTATAATGTGCTCAAGAACTTTAGGGCCCGCAAGGGTACCATCTTTTGTTACGTGACCAACAATAAATACCGCGACGTTATTCTGTTTTGCGTATCGTGTCAGAGCTGTTGCAGATTCACGTACTTGAGCGACACTGCCCGGTGACGATTGAACATCTGAAACGTGCATTACCTGAATCGAGTCAATCACCATAATGCGAGGTTGCTCTTTTTCGGCAATTTGGCAAATTTTGTCGACGTTTGTTTCCGATAACATCTTTAAGTGCTCTTTCGGCAAGCCCAGTCGAGAAGCTCGCATTGCTACCTGCTGCAACGATTCTTCACCGGTTACATAGAGCGTTGGCATTTGCGCAGACAAACTACACATGGTTTGCAGCAGCAAGGTGGATTTACCAGCGCCAGGGTTACCACCAATCAAAATAGCGGCGCCGGGTACAACGCCCCCACCTAATACGCGGTCAAGTTCTTTAAACCCACTGGTGAAGCGTGGCACTTCCTGCAGATCAATTTCGGATAACGTTTGAACTGTTGCTTCTGTTGCGGAACCCGCGTAGCCGGATAAACGTTCATTACGAGCAACCGTTGGCGATGCTGCAATACGGACTTCTGTTATCGTATTCCACGAACCACATGCGTTACACTGCCCCTGCCAACGGGGAAAATCCGCGCCACAATCATTACAAACATACGCTCGTTTTGCTTTCGCCATGATGCCTCGATTTTTTCTACAAATGTGACTAAGCACAGCCAAGTCAGACCTTCACTGAAATGAACTATTGATATACTTAAGTTTTACTTCGCTTAGCCGATACAATTTAAAGTAACGACATACTCTAACAGAAATAATGCAGCAATCTGAAATTCTCTCGATCGCAGAACGACTCATTCCCGTTTACGGTTCGGATGACTTTGACTTTGTCCTTGGCCAATTGACCGAGGAAGAGCCGCCTTCGGCCAAAATCTTAGTGAAAATGGAACTTAACCGCTTGATGGCTCCGTGCAAAAAAAGCATCGATTTGCGCGGTCGCGTCCAAGGTGAATGTCGCGAGTATATTTTGGATGGTATTCCACATTGGTTAGATGACGTTGCTTTCAACGCTTACCATAAAAACATCAAAAAGTTTGGCGGCTACACTGAGGGAATGTGGGAAGCTTTGGTCAACACACGGAATAACTTTCGCGTAATGAGCAAACGTCTTACTCAACAAAAAACGCAATCGTTAACGGATCCTAAAAGCCCTTTCTTAGCGGAGCCTGTTCACCTCGGCTTTGACTTAAAGCGCCAAGAAAAGCGCTTGAAAGTCCAATCTCAAGTCGAGATTTGCCGATCTAAAGGGCAACTTCTGCATGGGTTAAGCATTGACTTATCCTGCTCTGGCGCAAAGTTCAAAGTCCCAAGTGCGTTTAAATATAACCTTGGGGAGATTATTCAGGTCACGTTTACTGAATTTGCCAGCAAATCTCAGGTTGCCGGTATCGAGAAACCGCTGGCGTACCGCATACTTGCGGTTGATGACTGTTACGAGAATGACTCAGTTCGATACCTCAGAACCATACGTTTAACTGAAACCAATGTCGTTACTCGAGTGATCGATGAAGCGCTCAACAGCGCAGCTAAAAGAGCTCGTCACGATAATCAAGATAAGATCATTCGAGCTCGAACTCGTGGTTATGAGCACATCGCGCTTAAGCACACCAGCAGCTTACCTCTATTCTTTGATGGCAGTGAGCTGAAACTCGCTATGTTGACGCCAAACAATCAAAAGCTTTGGCAGTACTGGCATGATGAAAGGAACCAGCAAATGTTTGGGTCCTTATTTAATGAGAAGCGAGTCGCGTCACTCATTAAACCTGGCGTTAAAGGCACCACAAACGTCCTTTATTCATTTACTCACGAGCACGAAAACCGAACCTATTTCTATTCGATGCTTCGTCCTGAGGCCACTCGTGAACAACGCCAGCTATTTTGGCATTTAGGTGCTAAACGTGAAAGTTGGCGCGCGTTTAGAATTTCGATATTTGAACTGTCAGAGCAAGAACAGGAAGACTTAGCCGCTTTCTCTCCGGAGTTAGCTGAAACGTCCCAATCATTGACTCACATAGGCATCTTGCAAGAAATTGCTGACGAAAAATCAGGGCAGGATTATCTGCTCACTGAAAAGCCGCGCTTACCCGCAAATACGTTAAATGCATTTCGCCATCCGAGAAGAATTATAGGCAACCCGAAAGGCATTTATTTTGATGCCAAGTCTCGTCGTAAAGAGCCACGTTACCGATTTAAGACCCCAATAGAACTGCGTTCTGGGCCCGTCACAGCGATCGGCAGCACCGTCGATATTTCAAAGCGAGGGCTCGGCATTAAACTGGACGAACCTACCATGTTGCGCTCTGGGCAAGAGGTTCAGATCAACTTCCGAGAGTTACAGCTCTACGACAAAAAGCTGCCTTTAACGTCGGTGCCATACCGGGTAATTCGTGTTAGCCCAGATGGCTGTAGCGTACAGCTAGTTATTGATGAAAGCAGCCACACCATTAAAGTGATCGCCTTTTTCAACAGCATTATCGAGCACAATCAAGATAAGTTGATCCCGCAAAAAGAGATGCTACCGAGTAATGCGTTACTTGAAAGACTGCACAGCATGTTGCTCTCTCGAACTCTGAGCACACCCATTTTTATCAGTAAAACAGCGTCCTCTTCAATCAAAACCCCCGTTATTGGAGTGAATTTGCCGCTACCTAAGCACATTGAGCTTTTTGCACGCCTTGGGCACGATCAATTGTTGTCACTTGAACCTATCTTTAAAGGTCGAACAAGCACATTAATCGCAGAGCCGATAAAGCGTGTAGAGGGAGCTCAAGCAAGGCATCAGGATATCTACATTAGCGCAGCCAAAGTCGGCAATAAAATTACAGGCATTGAGTCTAAGCTTCATCAAGAGTTCAATAGCGTAAAAGAACGGATTCAATTTATAAAGAAAGCGCGAATGATGGGTGACTTCTACGTGATTCGCTTATCTACAGCCCCAATTTTCGATCCGATGACATCGTTGCTGCAACAAGACTTAAGTGACTTAACCCAATTTGGCGTACATCAAGCGAGCAAATTAGAAAAGGAGCTGACCGCTTTGGTCGGTTACAGTGAGTTTGAAGACATTACGGAAGAGGTTGTAATTAGATTGGAGTTAACCGAGTAAATTTAGAGCCATACCAAGTCAACGAAAAACACCGCCAGAAGGGCGGTGTTTTTGAATGGATAAATTAAGGTTTTGCTTTCCAGCTGACCTTTTGCTGCTTCACCAGTGCACCAGATAAAATACAGAGCACACCGCCTAAGCCTGCAAAGCGAATCGCAGATTGCGCTTGAGCTTCCACTTTAGGTTTTGCGTGGTACGCGATACCTAAGCCCGCCACCGACATCATCACAAGATCGTTAGCGCCATCACCGACAGCAACCGTGTTGTGCTGCTCAATTTCGTATTCATCCGCCAACTCCACCAGGATATCTGACTTCATCTGCGCGGTAACCACATCGCCAAGTACGTTCCCCGTGAGCTTACCATTAATGATTTCCAACTGATTAGAGCGAGCAAAATCTAAATCGACTTTATCTTTGATATAGTCCGAGAAGTAAGTAAAACCACCGGAAGCAATCGCTGTTTTCCAGCCTAGTGCTTTTAACGTTGCGATTAACGCTTCAAAGTCCGGCATAAATGGCAATTGGGAACGAACTTGTTCAAGAATTGATTCATCAGCACCTTTGAGCTTGCCTACGCGTTGACGCAAACTTTGCTCAAAACCCAGTTCTCCTTGCATCGCACGTTCAGTAACTTCTGCCACCTCATCCCCGACTCCGGCCAATTTTGCGATTTCATCAATACACTCTATCTGGATTGCCGTTGAGTCCATGTCAAATACAATCAAACCTTGGGTTGAGAGATCTGGAACTTCATTAAGCGAGGCGTAATCCAAGTTGAGGCTTTGTAAGATCGTTTCGTGTTGAGGGGTCAACTCTCCTGCCATCAAGGCGACTTCATATTGGCCAACTTTCCACGTTTCTAACACGGGGTTGTAGACCCCTGTGAAGAAATCAATGTCTTCAAAATGACGTGGCGAAAGGTATTCTGCAAACACTATCCAGTTTGCTTTTGCTTTATCTAGTTGGGAGGCAAATCGAGTCTCGGGTAATCGTTTTAAAAGTGTCGTATGTTTTCTGATAGGCAAGCTTTTTGACGCGTCCATGTATATAATCCCTTATGACTTTGCTAAAACGTTACCTCAACAAACTAAAAAGGCAAGTCTTTGTTTTATTTTAAATGGATGAGTAAAGAGCATGAGTGAATCCTTGTTCTCAGTAAGGAATGCCCTAAGAATTCTGGCACTAATCCTACTGTGTGTGATGTTGTTTATCACGATCAAAAACAGTGTTGTGATCAGTAAGGGCAACGAGAAAATTCAAGCACAGCAGCTTGAAACACTCACCAAAGTTTTGATTTCACAGGCGTCTCTTTCTGCCAGTGAAATGATTTTGACCAAAGATCAAGAACGCTTACTTAAGCTGACAAACCAGCTAGCACAAGACCGTTTGGTGTTTGATGCGACAATATATGATGCACAAGGCGTACGTTTAGCGTCTAGTGAAGATGCGCTATCGGTACGCGAAGTTTTAGGCTTAGACACGCCCTTGGCAACAGCTTCCATTGGCCGCCAGCAGTTGGTTGAACCAGTATTTGCCGATGAAGCACTCATCGGTTTTGTTCGCGTTACCTTTGAGACAGGTCGTGTAACCGCGATTTCTGACCACCACTATCGTAAGAGTGATCGCTACATGTACATGATGGTGCTAATGAGTTTTGTGTGCGGCATGTTATTCATTATGATTTTACGTAGACAGCCTATCCGCCGTAAAAAAGCGCAAAACCTACTGCTAACCAAATAGTCAGTCGGTAATCAACATCTAATACAAAAACAGCCCGCATTGTGCGGGCTGTTCTTTTAGTTCTTAATGTCAAGAAACTAAGATGACTCTTTGTCGCTTATTCTTCGTCGCCTAGCAATACTGAATCTAGTGCGATTAGCATCATGTCGTTGAATGTTGTTTGACGCTCATCAGAAGTTGTTTGCTCACCCGTTTTGATGTGATCTGATACCGTACAGATTGTCAGAGCTTTTGCACCGTATTCTGCCGCTACGCCGTAAATACCCGCCGCTTCCATTTCAACACCAACAATGCCGTACTTGTCCATTACGTCGAACATTTCTGGATCAGGCGTGTAGAAAAGCTCCGCTGAAAACAGGTTACCGACTTTCACATCAATGCCACGTGCTTTTGCTGCGTCTTCTGCCGCGCGAACCATTTTGTAGTCTGCGATTGCTGCAAAGTCATGACCTTTAAAACGGATACGGTTCACTTTAGAATCCGTACACGCGCCCATGCCGATCACAACATCACGCACTTTGATGTCTTCGTTTACTGCGCCACAGCTACCAACACGGATGATTTTCTTCACGCCGAAGTCTTTAATTAGCTCCGTTGCGTAAATCGAGCATGATGGGATACCCATACCGTGGCCCATTACCGAGATCTTACGGCCTTTGTATGTGCCTGTGTAACCGAACATATTACGCACATCACACACTTGCACAACGTCTTCAAGGAAGGTTTCTGCGATGTATTTTGCACGTAGCGGGTCACCCGGCATCAGTACGACGTCTGCGAATGCACCCATTTCAGCATTGATATGTGGAGTTGCCATTTTCTTTTCCTTAACCTTTCTCTAGCGCTCCGCGCTTAAGGCGATATAAGCCAGAGTATTCTCATTTCCGACAAGCAGTACTTGCATACTGCAAACATAAAACTAGGAGCATTCAGCTCCTAGTTTTCAATATCCTAATTATAGGAAATTCTTACCGTAATCCATTGGAGAAGTACCAAAGTAGCTCGCCAATGTTTGGCCGATGTCTGCGAATGTTTCGCGGCGGCCAAGAGAGCCTGCTGGCACTTTTTGGCCGTAAACCAATACTGGGATGTGCTCACGAGTATGGTCAGTGCCTGGCCATGTTGGGTCACAGCCGTGGTCTGCTGTTAGGATAAGCACGTCATCTTCACCCATCAGTTCAAGCACTTCGTTGATGCGACCATCAAAGTACTCAAGCGCCGCAGCGTAACCCGCTACATCACGGCGGTGACCGTAAGCAGAATCGAAGTCAACGAAGTTAGTGAATACGATGGTGTTATCACCCGCTTCTTTGATCGCTTCTTTCGTTGCTTCAAATAGTGCTGGAATGCCTGTTGCTTTGGTTTTCTTAGTGATCCCGCAACCAGCATAAATATCTGAAATCTTACCGATGGAATGAACCTGACCGCCCTTCTCATCAACTAACTTTTGTAAGATAGTCGCTGATGGTGGCTCTACAGATAGGTCACGACGGTTACCCGTACGCTCAAATTGACCTTTACCCGGGCCAATGAATGGGCGCGCGATTACACGGCCGATGTTGTAATCTTCTAGTTCTTCACGTGCAATTTGGCAAAGCTCTAGTAAACGATCCAGGCCGAATGTCTCTTCGTGACAGGCGATTTGGAATACAGAGTCCGCAGAGGTGTAGAAGATTGGCTGCCCAGTCTTCATATGCTCTTCACCCAAGTCATCAAGAACTTGAGTACCAGATGCGTGGCAGTTACCTAGGAAACCGTCAAGACCCGCGCGCTCAAGGATGCGATCCGTCAGCTCTTTAGGGAAGCTGTTTGCTTTGTCTGTGAAGTAACCCCAGTCAAACAGAACAGGAACACCTGCGATTTCCCAGTGACCAGACGGCGTGTCTTTACCAGAAGAAAGCTCTGCTGCGTGACCGTACGCACCAATGATTTCTGCATCAGCGTCTAAGCCAGGTGCGAAGCGACCTGTTGACTCTTTATGTGCCATTGCCAAACCTAACTTAGATAGGTTTGGAAGGCGAAGTGCGCCTTGACGTTGGTCGTTATCTGCTAAGCCTTTTTCGCATTGTTCTGCGATGTGGCCTAGTGTGTCTGAACCTACATCACCAAATTTCTCAGCGTCAGCGGTTGCACCAATACCGAATGAGTCTAGTACTAAAATAAATGCTCTTTTCATTGCTCGTTCCTTAGGCCCACTCGGCTTTTTATTATGGTTGAGTAGGCCTTGTGTAATTACTTGTTCTATTAAATATCTTCTGCACGAATTTGGCGGTAAACCTCTGGAGTAGGTGTGTACTCACCACCTACTTTGATTGCACTGCGCAGTGCTTTTGCCGCTTCTTCCCACTGCTCTTCGCTGCGAGCGTGGATAACGGCAAGAGGTTTATCGCTATCTGCAACTTCACCCAAGCGGATGAACTCGTCGAAACCTACGGCATAGTCGATTTCATCAGTAGCAACACGGCGACCACCACCCATAGCAACGACAGCCATGCCAATAGCACGCGTGTCCATCGCTGAAACAATGCCCGTTTCCGTCGCGTAAACTGGCTTGATAATTTCCGCTTTTTCTAGGTAGTTATCGTAGTTTTCTACGAAGTCTGCTGGGCCGCCAAGACCAGCAACCATCTTGCCGAAGCATGCTGCTGCTTTACCGTTGTCTAGCGCTTCCATCAATTTCGCACGTGCGTCTTCTGTGTTCTCAGCCAGTTTGCCAAGTACCAGCATTTCTGCACAAGAAGCCATGGTAACTTCAAGTAGGCGTGGGTTACGGTATTCACCCGTTAGGAAACGAACCGCTTCACGAACCTCCACCGCATTACCTGCCGAAGAGGCCAATACTTGGTTCATGTCTGTCAGGATTGCAGTGGTCTTAGTACCCGCACCGTTTGCTACTGCAACGATTGATTTTGCTAGCTCTTCAGACGCTTCGTAAGTTGGCATAAATGCACCAGAGCCGACTTTAACGTCCATCACTAGCGACTCCAGACCCGCCGCCAATTTCTTAGAAAGAATGGAAGCCGTGATCAGAGAAATGTTGTCTACGGTTGCGGTAATATCACGAGTCGCGTAAACACGCTTATCCGCTGGAGCAAGGTCACCTGTTTGACCGATGATCGCCACACCAGCGTCTTTAGTTACTTGCCCAAACACATCGTTGCTTGGTGTGATGTTGTAGCCTGGAATAGACTCAAGCTTATCTAGCGTACCGCCTGTGTGGCCAAGACCACGGCCAGAGATCATTGGTACGAAACCGCCGCATGCTGCCACCATAGGGCCAAGCATCAAAGACGTTACGTCACCCACACCGCCGGTAGAGTGTTTGTCGACAATTGGGCCACCAAAGTTCATGTGGCTCCAGTCGATAACCATGCCCGAATCACGCATTGCACACGTTAGGGCGATGCGCTCATCCATGGTCATTTCATTGAAGAAAATCGTCATAGCAAACGCCGCGATCTGACCTTCAGATACGGTGTTATTTGCTACGCCTTGAATAAAGAAGTTGATTTCGTCGGCGGTTAGAACTTCGCCGTCACGTTTTTTACGGATAATTTCTTGTGGTAAATACATTAGTGCCTCCCAAGCTCATTTTGAGCCAGGTATAAGTAGGATAGAAGAGGTTTGGTAGCACCAAAGCTGGTGCTACCGTTCAGACGTATTGTTGGAATTAGTACGCTGTTGGATCAGCGACTTCGTCCGATACTTCTAATGTATTTAGTAGGTTTGTTAGCAGGCTAGACGCACCGAAACGGTAGTGACGAGCATCAACCCAGTTGTCACCTAGGATTTCGTCAGCCATTGCTAGGTATGCAGCTGCGTCTTCAGCAGTGCGCACACCACCTGCTGGTTTGAAACCAACAGTTTCTGCAACACCCATGTCGCGAATAACTTCAAGCATCATGCGTGCGTATTCTGGTGTTGCGTTTACTGGCACTTTACCAGTTGAAGTTTTATGAAGTCAGCACCTGCTTCAATACAGATTTGAGATGCTTTCTTGATTAGTGCTTCTTCTTTTAGTTCACCCGTTTCGATGATCACTTTAAGAAGAATATCACCACAAGCCTCTTTACATTGCTTAACTAGTTCGAAGCCTACTTTCTCATCACCCGCCATTAGCGCGCGGTATGGGAAAACAACGTCAACTTCGTCTGCACCGTAAGCAACCGCCGCTTTTGTTTCAGCAACAGCGATTTCGATGTCGTCGTTACCGTGTGGGAAGTTCGTTACTGTTGCAATGCGAACCTCTGGCGTACCTTGCTCACGAAGTGTCTTCTTAGCAATAGGAATAAAGCGAGGGTAAATACAAATTGCAGCTGTGTTGCCTACTGCTGTTTTCGCGTCATGACATAATGAAATCACTTTTGCATCAGTGTCATCGTCATTCAACGTAGTTAGGTCCATAAGTTTAAGTGCACGTAGCGCTGCTGCTTTTAAATCGCTCATTTCTATCTCCGATCAATATATCAAAAAATTCACTACTCAGCCTTACATCACGTCTCTAACTATAATCAACAAGTCGAGACAATGTGAGTAAATGGCTAAACAGTCTATTAATGAACGGACTTGGTTCCCTGAAGACTCGGCATATACAGCGAAAATTTCATATGCCAATTGCTATCCTTGTCACCGCACAGTACCAGTTTGGCCTATGGCACAACAATCTATGATTGCGGTGTCTTTAATATCACATCACACAGCAAAACGCCTATTAGATCTGATATTGCTGGGCAAGTCATTTGCCCATCGATTATGTAATATTCATTACGTGATTAAGTATCAACCTTAACCACTATCCTGTGATTAATACATTATAGAGTTTCACCGCAAAACTGTAGCACCAAATAGAGCGCAAACGGTTTGTATCTCAAAATTTCCTAGCCCCTATTCCATCGGCTGCGTAACTCATAGACTGAGGTCGGCACCCGATGAGATTTTAGAGCCCGAAAAACGAAAAATGCCCCGCAGCAATCTCTTGCTACAGGGCATGATGTAAAACGGCGTCTATATATTAAGAACCGATTCTAATTATAGTGCTGCAAGGCTTAAGCAGAAGCCTGCAATTGTCGCTGCCATAAGGTTAGACAACGTACCTGCAAGAACAGCTTTAACACCCATGCGAGCGATGTCACTACGACGGTTTGGTGCAAGGCTACCTAGACCACCAAGTAGAATCGCGATAGAAGAAAGGTTCGCGAAACCACATAGTGCGAATGAGATGATAGCTGTTGTCTTCTCAGACATTACTTCACCAGTTGCCGCGATTACTTGAGCGTTTTCACCTAGGTATGGTGTGAAGTTCAAGTAAGCAACGAATTCGTTCACTACGATTTTCTGACCGATGAATGAACCAGCAGTTACTGCTTCAGCCCATGGAACACCGATTAGGAATGCTAGTGGAGAGAATGCGTAACCTAGGATTAGCTCTAGCGTTAGTTCTGGCATGCCGAACCAACCACCGATGCCACCTAGCATACCGTTGATCAGCGCGATTAGACCAACGAATGCGATTAGCATTGCACCTACGTTAAGCGCAAGTTGTAGACCAGAAGCCGCACCGCCCGCTGCTGCGTCGATTACGTTTACTGGTTTGTCGTCGCCGCCGTCCATCGCTTCTTCGATACTTTCGTGAGGCTGGTCAGTCTCTGGGTGAAGGATTTTAGCGAATAGTAGACCACCTGGTGCCGCCATGAATGATGCTGCTACTAGGTACTCTAGTGGAACACCCATTGAAGCGTAGCCCGCTAGTACACCACCAGCAACAGAAGCTAGACCACCACACATTACCGCGAATAGCTCTGATTGAGTCATTTTTGGAACGAATGGACGAACAACTAGAGGTGCTTCTGTTTGACCTACGAAAATGTTTGCTGCTGCTGACATTGATTCCGCACGTGAAGTGCCCAGCGCTTTTTGTAGTGCGCCACCAAGAATCTTGATAACCCATTGCATAACGCCAATGTAGTAAAGAACTGAAATCAGTGCAGAGAAGAAGATCAGTGTAGGAAGAACACGGAATGCGAAGATGAAACCGCCGCCGCCGAATACTTCGAACATCTTGTCAGAAACAAGACCACCGAACAGGAATGATGAACCATCGTTACCGTAGTTGATAACGTTAGAAACACCTGAAGAGAAACCGTTTAGTAGATCACGGCCCCAAGGTACATACAGAACAAATGCACCTAATGCGAATTGGATAGCGAATGCGCCACCCACAGTTCTTAGATTGATAGCTTTTCGGTTATTAGAAAATGCCACTGCAATCGCAAGAAGCACTACCATACCGATTAGGCTCATAAACAGGCTCATAGTTTATGACTTCCTTATAAGTTATTTATTGGCGTGTTACAAAATGGAGCTATAAAGCGGGAGCAATTATACTCATGCAGAATCAATTAAAGTAATGCCAGCCTCACACTTTCCTATAAGATTCATGATTGATTCAGCCAGCTTTGTGAGTTAATTCACAATAAGAAGGAAAACGTTTTCTATTTCAAACCACATCTTTAGATTTTATTCACATATCGAGAAAGCAAAATTGCTATTTTTCCATAACTGAGAGGCAATCGATTGCTTGGGACCGTTATGCAACTTTACGAGCTCATTAAAGACGTGAATGAGTTTGGCTGGGTGATTCGACTCCCCTTGATACCCAAGTATAGGCATATCCGGTGCATCTGTTTCGATCACGAGATGTTTGAGTGGTAATTTTTGAATTGCGTCGCGCGTTTTCTTCGCTCTTGGGTAGGTGATGGTTCCTCCTACACCGATAAAAAAACCTAATTTGACCCACTCCATTGCTTGCTGATAACTCCCAGAGAAAGCATGTAGCACACCGCCCCTAGTGAGCTTCGCCGCTTTAACCATTTGAATAAGGCGATTGTGCGCTTTTCGGCTATGTAAAATAACTGGGAGTTCGAAGCGTCTAGCCAGTTCAAATTGAACTTCAAGTGTCTCTTCTTGCAACTGTGGGTCAACATCAATAGCAAAATCTAGCCCACACTCTCCTATTGCCACGCACTGGGGAGCATTTTGTTTTAGATAATGTTCCAATTCAGCAAAGTGCTGCTCGACGTTATCTTCAAGAAAATACGGATGAAACCCAAGGGCGTAATACAAATTGGCATGTTGATCTGCCAAGGTTTGAATACGAGCCCAGTTTTGAGGTCCCACTGAAGGAATCAGAATTCTTGTCACGCCTTGCGTTTGAGCTAGCTGAAGTTGATGTGCAAAGTCACCTTGGAATACATCAAAGTCAAAGTGACAATGGGTATCAAAGAGCTTCATCTTGAGACTTTTTATCTGTACCGACAAACTGAGAATCAGAAAATAGCAGAGCTTCACTGTTCTCTTCATTTTGATGGGCAGGATCTTTTCGATACGGAACGCAGCTGCGTTTTTGATCGGGGGTTAGCCCCATCTCCTTGCACCAGTCGTCGTAACGCTTCAATCCTCGTTTAAACCAGTTCATATCTCATCCTTATAAAAAACGCCCTTGGCTAAGTTTATAGCCAAGGGCGTTTTAAAATCTAGTTTGCGTTAAAGCTTACCCAAACCGCTTTTTGATTAGTGCTCACGCGTCGCACGGAAATCAATATCAGGGAAACGCTCTTTCGCCAAGTTTAAGTTAACCATTGTTGGTGCAATATACGTTAGGTTATCACCACCATCCAATGCTAAGTTTGCTTGGTTCTTACGTTGGAACTCATCCAGTTTCTTCGCATCATCACACTCAACCCAACGCGCAGTTGCAACGTTAATGCCTTCATAAATCGCTTCAACGTTATATTCAGACTTCAAACGAGCCACAACAACATCGAACTGAAGTACACCAACGGCACCAACGATCAGGTCGTTGTTTTGTAGTGGACGGAATACCTGTACCGCACCTTCTTCTGATAGCTGCACCAAGCCTTTTAGTAGCTGTTTCTGCTTTAGTGGATCTTTCAGGCGAATACGACGGAACAGTTCCGGGGCAAAGTTCGGAATACCAGAGAACTTCAGTGACTCACCTTGAGTAAAGGTATCACCAATCTGGATAGTACCGTGGTTATGCAGACCAATGATGTCACCCGCGTAAGCGTGTTCTGCACGTGAACGGTCACCAGCCATAAAGGTTACTGCATCAGAGATACTCACCTGCTTGCCAATACGAACGTGGTTCATCTTCATACCCTGCGTGTAAGTACCCGATACAATACGCATGAATGCGATACGGTCACGGTGTTTCGGGTCCATGTTTGCTTGGATCTTGAATACGAAACCAGAGAACTTCTCTTCTGTCGCTTCAACTTCACGCTCAACCGCTTGACGCGTTTTCGGTGCTGGTGCCCACTCTGTTAGACCGTCTAGCATGTGGTCTACACCGAAGTTACCTAATGCGGTACCGAAATAAACTGGCGTCAGGTCACCCGTTAAGAACATTTCCAAATCAAACTCAGGGCAAGCACCCATAACAAGCTCAAGCTCTTCTCGAACACTTTCCGCAAGGCCTGCACCGACTTTTTCATCAAGCTCTGGGTTATCTAGACCTTTGATGATTCGAACTTCTTGAATCTCATGACCGTGACCAGATTCGTATAAAATCGTTTCATCACGGTGAATGTGGTACACACCTTTAAACTCTTTACCACAGCCGATTGGCCACGTGATAGGCGCACACATCATGCCCAATTCGTTTTCTACTTCGTCCAATACTTCCATTGGATCACGAACGTCACGGTCAAGTTTGTTCATGAAGGTCACGATTGGCGTATCGCGTAGACGGGTTACTTCCATCAGCTTACGAGTACGATCCTCGACACCTTTCGCTGCATCGATAACCATCAAACACGAGTCGACTGCCGTTAGAGTACGGTATGTATCTTCCGAGAAGTCTTCGTGTCCAGGAGTATCAAGTAGGTTTACCAGGCAATCATTGTAAGGGAACTGCATCACAGACGTGGTTACCGAGATACCACGTTCCTTTTCCATTTCCATCCAGTCTGATTTTGCGTGCTGTGCATTACCACGACCTTTAACCGTACCTGCTTTTTGAATCGCGTTTCCGAATAAAAGGACTTTTTCAGTAATGGTGGTTTTACCCGCATCCGGGTGAGAAATAATAGCGAACGTTCTACGTTTAGACACTTCGCTTAGAAAAGGTGTATTTGACATGAAACTGGTCTTCTTTGATGTCTGAATGCTTGCTCGAAAAGCAAACACGCTTTTTAGATTCAATATTGCGCGGTATTCTCGCTTATTATTGCCTCAGGGGCAACTGATCGCTTTAGGGGCGACTTCCCTTATGGGATGCGTTAACGTTAGTGAAAGAAGAGATAACTCATGATGATCGCATCTTCTTTTCCCGTGCCAGTTTTCGCAGGGTAATAGTTATGACGTCGATCAACTTCATTGAATCCAGCTTGTTCATAAATATAAATAGCAGGCTTATTACTCTCTCGCACCTCAAGCCAAGCACTCTCCGCTTTTGATTGCTCACAATGTTCTAAGAACGCATCCAACAGTTTTTGACCATAGCCTTTACCCTGAAGATGCGGCGCGATAGCAATATTCAGCAACGTAACTTCACCGACAATATTCTGCGCATAGAAGTAGCCAATCACCATCTCGCCATCGAGCATCACATGATGACATGCTCCACGGCTGGATAAATCACGTACCAAAGACTCTGCCCACGGATGCGAGTGTGCTTGCTGCTCAATTTGCCAAACTTGATCTAAGTGCTCAGCGCACATTGGTAAGATTTTAGTTGTCATTATTTACCTAGGGGTTCATGTGCAATACCAATTGCAGTAAAACGGGGATTAATGCTTATTTGCTCGAATTGTTGTAAGAACAAATCTGTTGCCAAAGTGCACGTTTTTGTTGGGTATTCCCATCCACATCTTGCAACAATGGCGATGTCAGCGGTTTAGTGTCAGGCAATACTTCGACTTCACACCCTGCAAACCAAACCCACTCAAGCTCGTGCTGGCCAAGTAATGGAAATCGCTCTGGCTCAATATGTAACGCTTGGTCAAGCGTTAACTTCATACTCTTTAGGATGTTTTCAAACAAAACTGCCGTCTCATTCTCTGGACATACCGGAGAGATCAACAGGAGTTTGCAAGAACTTTGCAAATCGATTTTTGGCGATTGGTAACCTGCCAATCTATCTGGGTGTACCAGCTCCCATGTGCTGATGCCCATTTCGTGTAAATACTGTTTCTCGTTAATTGACATTTTCCGTCACCTATTTGAACGAGGGCAATCCTAACAAATAATCGTGATTATACCTAAAGGACTTCAAGGAACACCTCAATACATTGGAATGATTGAACTGTTCTGCCTATGACAATGGCCACACCGTAGGTATAACATATGAGGTACATTATGAAATTCTTACCTACACTGCTGCTTTGCGCACTGGTAGCCACCACCAGCATAAGTGTTTTTGCCAATAGCAGCGATGCGTGGGAGCTGATTGCAACGAAAACCGTCAAATTCCAAACAGAAACGGATACCGTGACACCAAATAGCCTATTCCGAAATCGCAGCTTCAGTAAAATTAAACTGAAATGTGTGCAGGGCACGGTAGACATTAACGACTTAAAAGTCGTGATGACGGACGGTAGTGAGAAAAAGCTAACCTCTATGGGTGTGCTAACAAGTGGATTATCGACTCGTGCATGGAGCCTTCCTGGCTCAAAAGAAGCGAAGCTAAAACAGATTGAAATGACTTACAGCAGTTGGGGCAGCAGAAAACTCAATGTTTTAGGGCTAAGTAAGAAAGCAAAAATAGAGGTTTGGGGTAAGAAGAAAAGTGACCAGTCGTCTTAACCTCCCTATCTCAGTTTTCAATGAACTAAGAAAGAAGCCCACTGAGTTAGTGGGCTTCTTTCATTTACAGTTCAGAGAACTCTGGCGCGTAATCTATGCGTCCGGAGTGTCCGGCACATTGACCTTCGACCAACTCTGCGATACGAAATGCACCTTTAGGAACATCCCAAGCGCATTCGAATCCCATCTCGTCGCATGATTGAAAGCCCTGGCGCGCGTAATAATCAGGATCGCCCAACACCACACACACTGGATAGCCAAAATCACGAAGTGAATCAAAACCTTCTTTGATCAACTCTGCAGCGATGCCTTGGCGACGGTAATCTTCATGAACAGCCAATGGCGCCAGCCCTTGCCACGACAAATCTTCACCATTTAAGGTCACTGGGCTAAATAAAGCATGGCCTATCACCTCTCCCTCATCTGTACACGCGACTAAGGAAAGTGTGAATTTACTGTTTTCGCGCAAACGCATCACAAGCTTAGCTTCAGCTTCCGTCGGGAAGGCGTGTTTCAATAAGCGGTCAATGGTAAGAATGTCCGCAGGGGCTTCAGTTCGAATAAGCATTCGCTACTCCGGTTGGTTGTGCAGGCGCTTGAACTCCTTTCTGAACAAAATCAGCCAATTGATTCAAAGCGACTTGCATTGCTTTCGGTAACAGCTCTAAGTCGACACTGTCCATTAAGTTTTTCACTTCTAAGCCAAGCTCAGTATCGCCTTCAATTGAAAGGCGACGTTGGAAGAACAGTGTGTCAGGGTCTTCTTTACGACCAGCAATCAGTACTAGGTCGTTTAGATTACCACTAAAACTCACATCTTCCTGAACTGGTTTTTCAGCTACCACTAATTTTTCGTCTTGATAGCTGATGTACCATGCTAAGTTCAAGTCTTTAATCGCAACTTTTAACCACTTGTCTTCAAGGAACTCAAAGTCACCATCTTCCAAGGCTTCTTTAAACACCATTTTTAGCCCCTCCAGCAATGCTTTTTGCTGAATTGGCTGTGGTAATAACTGGACTGGAGAACGCAAAATGTTAGCTGCGTTCTTTACTAGTTGACTGCGAATCTTGTTTAACACGTTCATTATCCGTTACTTTGTCATTAGGTTGCCTATATTAAGCAATCGTGGCAATGAGATTACTGTTATGTATCAATAAAGTGCTTATTTTAGATTGGTGAATTATTGTTCACTAACGCTTCTTTTTTTGAAGTTACGTGTATTATTGATGCGAACAGGTGGATAAACACTTTTACAACCGTATTTTCAAAGTTATAGTTATCTGAGCGTATCCATGTGATTGTCGACTGTAAAGTTAAAACCGCGAGCCCTTTAATGGCAAGCGATACTGTGACTTGATAGTAGACCGCCGCAGGCTTATCAGGGTGTCGCTTTTTATACACGGACGAATAATCTGGCTCATTGGAGATCGGTAATACCCTAATGCCTTCCCAGCAATTAAAACATTGGTTTGCCACGCTAACCTCAAATAGCCCTTTCTTCTTTGCCATTCTTGATAAAAAACACAATTATCGAATGGTAAGTGACCGTTACTGCGATATCGCAGGTTTAAGTCATGAGGAAATCATCGGCTTAAACGATTGCCAGGTACTGGGCGAGCAGTTTTATAAAAAGCTGGCCCCTTACTATCAGCGTGCATTCAAAGGAACGCATGTCGAAGCCGAAATCACCCTCGATGAAACCGACCTTGAAACCAGCCTGCACTTTAGTCTGTCACCGGTTTTTGAAGGTAACGAAATTCGCTTTGTCGTTTTTCACGCCGTGGATACTTCAGAAAAGCAGATCCTCGTACGCTCCTTAGAGGAGTCCGAAAGTAAGTTTGCGAAATTAACACAACTACTGCCTGACGGTCTGCTGCTTATCGAAGATGACATTATCATTTCTGCCAACCCTGCATCAGCACGCCTTCTGGGACTGAACTCTCCCCATGAGTTGTTAGGCGAAGAGCTCAGCCGTTTATTCATCGATGAAAACAGCAAGAAAGTGTTTAGTCATCGTTTGAGTGCATTAATTTCTGACAAGCCGTTTGTTTGCTTAACCAGCGCGAGATGTGGCTTTGAACGAAAAGTTCAGTTACACGCAGATTCTACGGCGATATTAGGCAGCGAGTCTCAAATCATCTTGATCCAAGACGCTGACGATACACCTAAGAATTTGTCTTCTGCATCGAATGAAGACATACATATTGATTCGCTCACCAAACTCTACAACCGCTTTGGTTTTACCAAACGTTTGGAACAGCTGATCAAAAAGCAAACGCCGCTTCTGGTGTTCTATTTGGATATCGATAACTTCAAAAACATTAATGATTCACTTGGTCACCACATTGGCGATAAAGTGATTCAAGAGGTATCGGCCCGCCTTAAACGATTACTCCCAAACCAAGCGATTATTGGCCATTTGGGCGGCGATGAGTTTGGCGTCATATTGCCAGAACCAGAAAATACCCGCATGGCTGAAATTTTGTCAGATCGCATTATCTCGTTGATCAACCAACCTTTCGACTTGCACCACTTCAGCAAACGCCTTGCGTGCTCAATTGGTAGCGTTCGTTACCCTGAAGACGGGCAAGATGCGCGAATCCTGCTACAAAATGCCGATACTGCGATGTATGAAGCCAAAGATCGTGGCCGAAATCGCCTGATCAAATTTAACGACCAGATGAACAAAGAAGCGCGCATGCGTTTGTGGCTTGAAATCGAACTGCAAAAAGCATTGCAGCAGAACGGTTTGGAAGTGTGGTATCAACCAAAGGTTAACGCGCGTGACTTCAGCATTAACGGTGCCGAAGCGCTCGTTCGTTGGAAACACCCTGTCGAAGGTTACATTAGCCCAGGTTCATTCATTCCTGTCGCCGAGCGTGCAGGGTTAATCGAACACCTTGGACGCGTCGTGATGCGTGATGTTTTCAATACGGTAAAACGTTGGAAACAACAAGGCATACTGCCAGGTCGTGTCGCTATCAACCTCTCTCCCGAGCAATTTGGTAATCCACAGTTGATCGACTTTATGGAAAAGTTACTTCGCACTACCGAGCTTGACCCAAGCTGCATTACCTTCGAGCTAACCGAAAGTGCCGTGATGAGTGATAGCGAACATACACTGCAAATGCTGAATGCGATTAAGAAGCTGGGCTTCGCCCTCTCTATCGATGACTTTGGTACTGGTTACTCTTCCCTTTCCTACTTAGCGCGCTTCCCTATCGACGAGCTGAAAATCGACCGCGCGTTTATTAACGATATCGACACGCTACCCAAACAGGTCACTGTGATTGAAAACATCATTAATCTGGGTAAGTCACTCGACTTGACGGTCGTTGCCGAGGGGGTGGAAACCCACCAGCAAGCTACTTTGCTCTCTAACCTTCAATGTAATGCGATTCAAGGATTCCATTTTTATCGCCCACAGCCAAAACATGAAATTGAAGAGCTGTTTGTACAGAATCGTCGTCACAAGAACTAACCCCGACTCGATACCCTTACTCTCAAGGGGTAAATATCGACTTTATTGAGCTAAACCTAACTTAGGTCAATTTCGCTATTCATAATTCTTCATAAAATGCGGACACCTTTTTATTCTCAATGATTGTGAGCATATGGAACTCTTGTGTCCCGCGGGTAACCTGCCTGCGTTAAAAACTGCGATTGATTGCGGTGCCGATGCCGTCTACATTGGCTTCAAAGATGATACCAACGCCCGTCACTTTGCTGGCCTCAACTTTAACGGCAAAAAGTTAGAAAAAGCGGTGCAATACGTTCACGACCGCGACAAAAAAATTCATGTCGCGTTGAATACCTTCGCTCATCCCAATGGCTTCGAGCGCTGGACGAACGCGGTAGACAATGCAGCGGCACTGGGTGTGGACGCGTTGATTGTTGCAGACATTGCCGTGCTGGAGTATGCAGCTCGCAAATATCCCGATCTGGAGCTACACCTTTCAGTGCAAGCATCAGCGACCAACGTCGCAGCCATTGATTTTTATAAACAGAACTTCAACGTAAAACGTGTGGTACTGCCTCGCGTCTTATCGATTCATCAGGTCAAACAGCTTTCGCGCAACATCACTAGCGATGTCGAATTAGAAGTCTTTGCTTTTGGTAGCCTTTGTATTATGTCCGAAGGCCGTTGTTATTTGTCATCATACATGACGGGTGAGTCACCAAACACTGTGGGTGCCTGTTCTCCTGCCAAATACGTTCGTTGGCAAGAAACTGAACAAGGTCTTGAGTCTCGTCTAAACAATATCCTAATTGACCGCTACTGCGCAGGAGAAAACGCAGGCTACCCTACGCTCTGTAAAGGTCGTTTTGAAACAGAAATTGATGGTGAGAAAAAACGCTATCATGCTCTGGAAGAGCCAACCAGTTTGAACACCCTTTCGATGCTGCCAGAACTATTTGCCGCTAATGTCGCGTCTGTAAAAATTGAAGGGCGCCAACGCAGCCCAGCTTACGTAGAGCAAGTCACTCGAACATGGCGAGCCGCGATTGATCGCTACCAAGCCAACCCAGAAGCTTACCAAGTTGAAGCCGCATGGGATGCGACGCTCGCAAATGTGTCAGAAGGAACGCAAACCACCCTAGGTGCTTACCACCGTAAATGGCAGTAGAGGTTAAGATGGATAACTCAATGAAATACGCACTTGGCCCACTACTCTATTTTTGGCCAAAACAAGATGTAGAAGCCTTCTACCAACAAGCAAAACAAAGCTCTGCAGACATTATTTACCTGGGTGAATCGGTTTGCTCTAAACGCAGAGAAATGAAACCAGCCCACTGGTTGGAAATCGCCAAAGACTTATCTGCCTCTGGCAAGCAAGTCGTTATCTCTACGATGGCGCTACTGGAAGCACCGAGTGAAGTAAACATCATGAAGAAGTACATCAATAACGGTGACTTCGCCATTGAGGCTAATGACGTATCGGCGGTTCAATTAGCATCAGAGCATAAAGTGCCTTTCGTCGTTGGTCCTGCAATCAATACTTATAACGCACACACGCTCAACTTATTTTTGAAGCAAGGTATGATGCGTTGGTGCATGCCTGTCGAGCTCTCTCGCGAATGGTTAAACGATACTTTAGTTCAGTGTGACGAGCTTGGTATTCGTAACAAGTTTGAAGTTGAGGTATTTAGCCACGGTTATTTGCCTTTAGCATATTCCGCTCGCTGTTTCACTGCCCGAGCTGAAAACCGAGCGAAAGACGATTGCGAAACCTGCTGTATCAAATACCCTACGGGTATCCAGGTCAGCAGCCAAGAAGGGCAAGAAGTCTTTAACCTTAACGGTATTCAAACACAATCAGGGTATTGTTATAACCTGATCAATGACTTACCAAGCATGCAAGGGCTAGTTGATGTGGTCCGCTTAAGCCCTCTCGGTGTGAGTACACTTTCTGAGTTAGAGCATTTTCGCTCAAACGAGCATGGCGACAACCCTGAAAAACTCGAAAGCCGCCAATGCAATGGCTATTGGCATCAGCTAGCTGGCTTAGAAGTAAAAAACATTTAGCTCTCCAAAAAAGAAAAGCGAGGCCCAACCTCGCTTTTCTCTATCAGCCATTGTTAACAGGCTTGCACTGTTGGCTCAGCCGAAGTTTCGTTTAGCAGCTTTTTCACGTCCCGCCACAACATACTGACCACGACTAAACTCAGCGCAATATTGGACAATGGGAAAGCCAGCCAAATACCTGTCACGCCAAACAGTTTCGGCATAACGAATAAAAACGGCAGTTGAACCAACATGTTGCCTAATGTCACAAACATGGCTTTGCTGCCTTTGTTTACCGATTGGTAGTACGCAGCCGCCACGACTAAAAAGCCATCTAGGAACAACGCAAACATGTGTAAACGAATCCCGATCACCGTGCTATCAATCAACTGTTGATCAGCATTGTTAAACACCGAGACCAACTCGTACGGGAAAAGGTTCATCAAACCAACAAACGCTACACCACCAAGCACAGATGTCCCCATTGCGACTTGCAGTAATTTTCTGACGCTCGCCTGGTTGCGCGCCCCGTGATTGAAACTCACTAGAGGTTGCATACCGTTCGCGATTCCCTCTGCAATTAGATAGTAAACCGTCACGATGTACCCCAAAATGGCGTACGCTCCGATCAACATTGCACTTCCGTACTGAGCAAATAATGCGTTGTGCATTGCCACCATCACAGAGCCGTACGCGTACATAAAGAAGCTAGATGTACCGATCATTATAATCTTTGGTGCAACATCAACTTGAACCTTAAAGTCACTGATTCGAAGGCGTAAGGTCGCTTTTGAAGTAAAGAAGTAACCAATACCAAGCACGGTTACCACCAATTGTGCCAGCGCTGTAGCAATGGCCGCTCCGGTTAACTCCCACCCCAACCAAGCAATAAATACGTAGTCTAATACAATATTAATGACGGCACCGATGACCATCAGCATCGTTGCTAAGTTCGGGCTGTCGTCATTGCGTAAAAGAAATGGAACCGCGATAGAGCCTAGCGTAAATACGCACGCGACAATCAGAATATGCAGATATTGTAGCGCGAGTTCAAACACTCGCCCTTCCGCCCCCTGCCAACGAATAAATTCATCGGAAAAATAGAACAATATGGTAGCAACGACCGGCATCAATATCGCTAACAACCCCAATCCGGTCGTTAAAATACGCTTCGCGCCCTCATGATCGTTTTCTCCTTGCTTAATCGACGTTAGCGCACCAGTCCCCACCCCAATCATCATCCCTATACCGAGGATAGAACCGATGATCGGCCACGCAACATTGATCCCTGCTAATCCGTCAGCACCAACATAACGGCCAATAAAAATGCCATCAACTATTTGATATAAACCGTTCACGAGCATTGCTGCGACGGTTGGAATCGTATATTTCCAAAACTGTCTATAAATTGAGTTTTGCATGACTGCCACCAGTAGTTAGCAAAGCTAACCATTTAATTAGCAAGGCTAACTAAATGGTTGAATTAAATAAAAGAAAAATGAAACACCAAAGGCTAATGCGTACAGCGGAGGCCTTTGGTTTAATTTAAAATGACTTATTGCTCAATGCTTTATTCAGTAAAGCTTGTAACTGCTCAGCTTCTTGCTGATTTAATTGTTGCATCATTTGTTCAGAGATATCTTTGTAAACCACCTGCTCCAAAGACATTTTTTCTGCGACTTCTTCTGTCAGCAATACACGCTTAGCACGGGCATCCTCATTACATGCGATGCGTTTCACCAAACCCTTTTTTTCCAAACGAACAACCATTGTCGATGCGGAAGGCTTAGTCACTTGCAACTCTTCTGCAAGATCGGTTATTCGTACACCCTCAGGGTAAACCTGAATCACACGTAAATAATCGAACTCATTAAAGCTTAGATGTGATAACGGATCTTCTTTGGCATAAACACGCCAAGCTTTGGCGCAAAAACGCTCTAAATCAATCAAGCTTTCTTCTAGTGCCATAAAAGCCACCGCCACTTAGTTAGCAAGGCTAACTATTTTAAATGAGTCACTAATCAAGTTCAATCATAAAAAAAGCCGCTCTCATCGAGCGGCTCTAAATCATTCAATTTCCTGCTTCTTAGCAGCCTTTAGCTTGGCCAATCTATCTTGCTGTAATTGATCGTAGATTTGCGCCAATTCCAAGAAAGAATAGCGATGCTCAACATAATCGTAAACGTTGAACGAAATCGCGAGCTTATAAAGTGAGATGGCACTTGCGATATCACCTTCAAGCTGATTACGCTTTCCAAGGTAGAAATACGTTTCCGTCAATCGTTCAGCTAGGCGATAGTTCTCTCTCGTTCCATCCATAATTGCTTTAAGAGCGTCTTCGTCCGAGACGTCTCGCAACATGATAGCAACAAGAACCCATCCCCACTCTTCACTACGATCTCGTAAATAACGCTGTTGAAGATTGGCTTTTGCTTGCTCTGGATTTTGCTCAGCTTCGATGATGTACAGCCATAATGAACGAAAAGGATCCGTTGGAATTTCTTGATAGTGCTTGGTCATATCTTCTAAAGCGAGATCGATTCGGCCACCATAATACAGTGCAATCGCACGGTTGCGCTCAGCATAAGTATTATCCGGAGCCAACTCTATGGTCGAGTCAAACGCTTCATAAGCCGCGTCAAACTCACCCACTTGGGTGAAATACACCCCCAAAAGATTGAAGATATCCGGTTGAGCAGGATTCAACTGCAAAGACTGGTTAAAGTCCAAACGGGCAAGATCACGCAAACCAACGCTATCGTAGTAGCTACCGCGCTCATAATGCATTTTAGCGCGTACTTCATCACTGAGATCAGGACGTTGTAGCAACTGCGATAAACGCGCGATTTGTACTTCTTGTTGAACGCTAGGCTGAAGTGGCACCGCCATCGGTGGATATAGCCACTTTTGTGCTGATTGCTGAGAAGTATTTGCACAACCGGTCAGCGCGATAGCAACACATAAACTTGCGGTTTGAAACCATTTCACTAATTGATACTCCTGTTTGGACCGCTCAAAATTTATTTCTCTTAATGCAATATAGGCGATAACCTCGTTTGAGGTTAATGCGTCGAAATAAACCAAAAAAAGGGGAGCGAAAATGCTCCCCTTTTATAACATGCTTTCAGGCCCTTAATCTAATAAAAGGCTGAAAGTCTCATTTTGTCTTACTCGTCTTTCGCAGCTGGTGCTTCAGCAGCAGCTTCTTCAGCTGGCTTTTCTACCGCTTCTTTCATGCTTAGACGTACACGGCCTTGGCGGTCGATTTCAAGAACTTTAACTTGAACTTCTTGGCCTTCAGCTAGGTAGTCAGACACTTTCTCAACACGTTTTTCTGCGATTTGAGAAATGTGTACCAGACCATCTTTGCCTGGAAGAACCGTTACGAATGCACCGAAGTCAGCTAGACGTGCAACTTTACCCGTGTAGATACGGCCAACTTCAACTTCAGCAGTGATCTCTTCGATACGGCGGATAGCTTCTTTCGCAGCAGTGCCTTCAGTTGCAGCAATCTTGATAGTACCGTCGTCTTCGATTTCGATAGTTGTACCAGTCTCTTCCGTTAGAGCACGGATAACTGCACCACCTTTACCGATAACGTCTTTGATCTTCTCTGCGCTGATCTTCATTGTGTGAATACGAGGAGCAAATTCAGAGATGTCTTCACGAGCACCAGAGATAGCTTCATCCATTACAGATAGGATGTGCTTACGTGCACCTTGAGCTTGGTTAAGCGCAATTTGCATGATCTCTTTAGTGATACCTTCGATCTTGATGTCCATTTGAAGTGCTGTGATACCAGTGTTAGTACCCGCTACTTTAAAGTCCATGTCACCTAGGTGGTCTTCGTCACCAAGGATGTCAGAAAGAACAACGAAGTCGTCGCCTTCTTTAACAAGACCCATTGCGATACCCGCAACAGAAGACTTGATTGGCACACCTGCATCCATAAGAGCAAGAGAAGTACCACATACAGAAGCCATTGAAGATGAACCGTTAGATTCAGTGATTTCCGACACAACACGTACTGTGTATGGGAACTCATCAACAGAAGGCATTACTGCAGCAATACCACGCTTCGCCAGTTTACCGTGGCCGATTTCACGACGCTTAGGAGAACCTACAAAACCAGTTTCACCTACACAGTATGGAGGGAAGTTGTAGTGCAGTAGGAAGTGATCTTTACGCTCACCAGTTAGCTCATCGATGATTTGAGCATCACGCTGAGTACCTAGCGTTGCAGTAACGATCGCCTGAGTTTCACCACGAGTGAATAGCGCGCTACCGTGAGTACGAGGAAGAACACCAGTACGTACATCTAGTGCACGAACCATGTCTTTTTCACGGCCATCGATACGAGGGTTACCCGCGATGATGCTACGACGTACAACTGTTTTCTCTAGATCATGGAAGATAGTGTGGATTTCTTTTGTATCCGCTTCAGGATCTTCAGCAAGAAGAACTTCATTTACTTCCGCAGCGATCTCATTGATACGGTCGTAACGAGCCATCTTCTCAGTGATTTTGTAAGCCTCAACAAGCTTCGCTTCTGCTAGCTCTGCAATCTTATCTTTAAGTGCTGTGTTTTCTTCAGGAGCAACCCAATCCCAAGCAGGAGTTGCTACTTCTGCTTTGAATTCGTTGATAGCTTTGATAGCAACTTGTTGTTGATCATGACCGTAAACAACCGCTGCTAGCATTTCTTCTTCAGTTAGGTTGTCCGCTTCTGATTCAACCATCAGTACGGCTGATTCTGTACCAGCAACAACAAGATCAAGCTTAGAAGTTTCTAGTTCAGTTTGGCTAGGGTTAAGTACAAGCTGACCATCGATATGACCAACACGCGCCGCACCGATAGGGCCGTTGAATGGAATGCCAGAGATAGCAAGAGCAGCAGAAGTACCGATCATTGTAACGATATCTGGCTGAACATCTGGGTTTACAGACATTACTGTCGCGATAACCTGAACTTCGTTTTTAAATGCGTCTGGGAATAGCGGACGGATTGGACGGTCGATTAGACGAGCGGTTAGCGTTTCGCCTTCAGAAGGACGACCTTCACGCTTGAAGAAGCCGCCTGGGATTTTACCCGCAGCGTAAGTACGCTCTTGGTAGTTAACCGTTAGTGGGAAGAAGTCTTGACCTGCAACGGCTTCTTTTTTACCTACAACAGATACGAATACAGACGTATCATCCATTGTGACCATAACTGCTGCTGTAGCTTGACGTGCAATAACGCCAGTTTCTAAAGTAACTGTGTGGTTACCGTACTGGAACGTTTTAACAACTGGTTTTTCGAACATTGTTATTCCTTGTTTCTAATCTTCCTTTAGTGCTTAAAGAAATCTTAGATGTGTTAATTGACACTCAAGGCATTACGAATCGCGACTAGTAAAAAGAAACTCGGAAATTCCTTTTGAATAGTCGCGACCTTTTGGTCGACGTGGTTGACTGTAATGCTATGAGCTTTTGAGAAAACCTCTTACAAGGTTTAGCCGCCAGTATTATAACGGCATAAGTCTAATTTGGCTAAATTTAGGCAACAAAAAAGGGGCATAAAGCCCCTTTTTAGACAAACTGCTATGCAGTCGCTAATTAGCGACGTAGGCCTAGACGTTTGATTAGGTCTTGGTAGCGAGCTAGGTTTTTACCTTTTAGGTAATCTAGAAGCTTACGACGACGAGAAACCATGCGTAGAAGACCACGACGGCTGTGGTGATCGCCTTTGTGCGCTTTGAAGTGACCTTGTAGGTGGTTGATAGAAGCTGTAAGTAGAGCTACTTGAACTTCTGGTGAACCAGTGTCGCCTTCGCCTTGTGCGTATTCTGCAACGATTGCTGCTTTAGTTTCTGCATTCAGAGACATAATTCTCTCCTAATAAGAGTAGGTTTAAAGTTGTAGCAGCCAATCTCTGATTCAGCCGCTACGCGAAGCGCGGATTATAGGGAAATTTCCTATCTCGTGCAATATAAAAATACCGACACTCAGGTCGGTATTTTCAATCATTTACTTGGATGCGACGTCATCTCGGAACACAACCAATCGCTTAGGAGCGATTTTGCCATCTTCGTTCATTTCGCCAACGCCAATAAACAAACGCTCTTCACCCATGGTAAGGCGAAGTGAGCCTTCGGTAGGCGCACCAAATACTTGAACAGGTTGCCCATGCTGAACCATATCCGCCAGTTCAGGCACTAAGTTGACTTCTGGTAAGTCTTCTACCGCTGTATCCATTGGTAACAGCAATGGGTCCAGTAGTTCTCGAGGCGCGCGTTCTTCACGGTGTGCTTGCTCTAGTAACTCATTCAGTTGCTCAAGTGTCACCATCTTCTCGTAAGGGTATTTCGCAACACCAGTGCGTCGAAGCATAGTTACGTGCGCACCACAACCTAACATTTCGCCTAGGTCATCCACGATGGTACGAATGTAGGTGCCTTTTGAGCAATGAACTTCCATCTCGACTTCATCGCCTTCAAAACGGTGAAGAACAATCTCGTATACCGTGATCTTACGAGATTCACGCGGAACTTCGATGCCTTTGCGAGCGTATTCATACAAGGGTTTCCCTTGATATTTCAACGCTGAAAACATGGAAGGTACTTGATCAGATTCGCCACGGAACTTCTCAATGCACGCTTCTAGCTTGTCTAACGTAACATCGATTGGACGTGTCTCTACGACTTCACCATCCGAGTCAGACGTGTTGGTACGTTCACCAAGCTTTGCGATCACACGGTAGCGTTTATCAGAATCTAGAAGAAACTGAGAAAACTTCGTCGCTTCACCCAAGCAAATTGGCAGCATGCCTGTCGCTAATGGGTCCAAGGCACCAGTGTGGCCTGCTTTCTCAGCAAAGTAGATTCGCTTTACTTTTTGCAGTGCATCATTGGAAGAGATGCCTGTTGGTTTGTCCAACAGTATAACGCCATTAATTGGACGACCTTTACGACGACGAGCCATTATTCTTCGTCCTCACGACCAGAGTCTTTTTGCTTTTTCTTGTCTGAGCTTACCACTTCAGACACTAGGTTAGACATACGCATACCTTCAACAAGCGTATTGTCATAATGGAAGCGGATTTCTGGTGTTAGACGCAGGCGAATGCGCTTACCTAACATCATGCGAATGTGCACTTCGTGCTCACGTAGTGCAGCTAGACATGATTCTGGTGTTTGCTCACCCACACATAGGAAGGTTACAAATACTTTTGCGTAAGCAAGGTCACGAGAAACTTCTACGTCTGAGATCGTTACCATGCCAAGGCGTGAGTCACGAACTTCACGTTGAAGGATCATCGCTAGTTCTTTTTGCAGCTGCTGTGCAACGCGCTGCGTGCGGCTAAATTCTTTTGACATATCTTTACTCTTATATAGAAAGAATGGGGGGTTGGTCAAAGCCAGCCCCCCATGGTGTATTCAACAACCAATTACTACTTATCTTTCAAAGACAATATTAGTAATTTTAGTCAATTAGTCTAGAGTACGTTTAATTTCAACGATTTCGAAGACTTCGATTTGGTCACCAACGCGAACATCATTGTAGTTCTTAACGCCGATACCACATTCGTAGCCATTCTTAACTTCTTGAACGTCATCTTTGAAACGACGTAGTGACTCTAGTTCACCTTCGTAAATAACAACATTATCACGCAGTACACGGATTGGGTTGTTACGCTTGATCACACCTTCTGTAACCATACAACCAGCGATAGCGCCCAGTTTCGGTGACTTAAACACGTCACGAACTTCAGCAAGACCAATGATCTCTTGCTTGAATTCTGGAGCAAGCATACCGCCCATTGCTTGTTTCACTTCGTCAATCAATTGGTAAATGATTGAGTAGTAACGTAAGTCAACAGCTGCGGCTTCTACAGCACGGCGAGCAGAAGCATCTGCACGAACGTTAAAGCCAAGGATGATTGCGTTTGAAGCTTCCGCTAGTACTACATCAGTTTCCGTAATACCACCAACACCAGAACCAACGATGTTCACTTTAACTTCGTCAGTAGATAGCTTAACTAGTGAGTCTGCGATTGCTTCTACAGAACCTTGAACGTCTGCTTTAAGTACAACGTTAAGTTCAGCAACTTCACCAGCAGTCATGTTAGAGAACATGTTCTCTAGTTTAGATTTCTGCTGACGAGCAAGCTTCACTTCACGGAACTTACCAGCACGGTAGTTAGCTACTTCACGCGCTTTACGCTCGTCACGAACTACTGTTGCTTCATCACCTGAAGATGGTACACCTGAAAGACCTAGGATCTCTACAGGGATAGATGGGCCAGCCGAAGTAATTTCTTTACCTAGCTCATCACGCATTGCACGAACACGGCCGTACTCTTGACCACAAAGAACGATATCGCCCTTGTTTAGCGTACCTGATTGAACAAGTACTGTTGCAACTGGACCACGACCTTTATCTAGACGAGATTCAACAACAACACCAGACGCCATGCCTTCTTTCACTGCTGTAAGTTCTAGAACTTCAGATTGAAGAAGGATTGCTTCTAGAAGAGCGTCAACGTTTGTACCCTGTTTCGCAGAGATGTGAACAAAGATGTTCTCACCGCCCCACTCCTCAGGAATAACATCGTATTGAGCAAGCTCATTCTTAACGTTATCTGGGTTCGCGCCTTCTTTATCGATCTTGTTCACAGCAACAATTAGAGGAACGCCTGCCGCTTTCGCGTGCTGAATCGCTTCTACTGTTTGTGGCATTACGCCATCGTCTGCTGCAACTACAAGAACAACGATATCTGTCGCTTGAGCACCACGAGCACGCATTGCAGTAAACGCTGCGTGTCCAGGAGTATCAAGGAACGTGATCATGCCGTTGTCTGTTTCAACGTGGTACGCACCAATGTGCTGAGTAATACCACCCGCTTCGCCAGAAGCAACGTGTGTGCGACGGATGTAGTCAAGTGTTGACGTTTTACCGTGGTCAACGTGACCCATGATAGTAACAACTGGAGCACGTGGAACTGCTTCCGCGTTAGTGTCACGGTCAGATAGTACCGCTTCTTCCAGTTCGTTCTCTTTACGAAGAACTACTTTATGGCCCATTTCTTCAGCAACAAGTTGTGCTGTTTCTTGGTCGATCACTTGGTTGATAGTCGCCATAGCGCCCATCTTCATCATTACTTTGATAACTTCTGTCGCTTTAACCGACATCTTGTTAGCAAGTTCTGATAGAACGATCGTTTCGCCAATTACAACGTCTTGCTTAGCAACCGTTGCTGACTTATCAAAGCCATGCTGCATTGAAGTCGGTTTAGCAAGTTTGCCTTTACGACCTCTACCGCCACGTTGGTTGTTACGGCCACCGCGAGCTTGGTCGTCTTTACCTGAAGCTTTTTTCTTCTTACGACGACCGCTCTCTACTTTGCGATCTGCTTCATCTTCGGCTTCACGTGCGTATTGTGAAGTCGTTACATGGTAATCTGTATCTTCCATATCACCCTTTTTCTCTTCTGCAGCAGACCAACGCTCTTTATTCTTTTCAGCCAATTCGCGAGCTTCTTCAAGCTTGCGCTGACTTTCCTCTTCAGCCTTACGCTTAGCTTCTTCTTCCTGACGACGTTTAAGCTCGTCGGCCTCTTTTCGCGCTGCTTCTTGCTTAATTTTCTCTTCAGCATCACGCTTTGCTTTTTCTTCAGCATTGCGTTGTGCATTCGTATCTACGTCTCGCTTCGCTTTTTCTTCCGCTTCACGTTTCGCTTTTTCTTCCGCTTCACGTTTTGCAGCTTCTTCAGCTTCACGTTTTGCAGCTTCTTCAGCTTCACGTTTTGCAGCTTCTTCTGCTGCACGTTTTGCTGCTTCTTCTGCTTCACGTTGTGCTGCTTCTTCAGCTTCACGTTTCGCTTCATCTTCAATTGTGCTGCGCTTCACGTATGTACGTTTTTTGCGCACCTCAACCTGAACATTCTTACTCTTACCACCACCCGCGTTCACACTAAGTGTACTACGAGTTTTACGCTGAAGCGTAAGGCGAGTCGGCTCTGAATCACCTGATTTATCACCGTGTTCTTTCTTTAGATGAGAGAGAAGCTTCTGCTTCTCTTCATCAGTAACATTGTCAGAGCTCGCCTTTTTAATGCCAGCGTCAGCAAGTTGTTCAATCAAGCGGTCGACTGGCGTACCAATCTCATCACTCAGTGCTTTAACTGTTAATTGTGTCATGCCGCTTCCTCCTTGCCGAAAATTATGCTTCTTCGCCGAACCAACAGATGTTACGTGCGGCCATAATTAGCTCACCTGCACGTTCTTCGGTCAGGCCTTCGATACCTTCTAAATCGTCAATACCTTGGTCAGCAAGATCTTCCAGTGTCGCTACACCTTTCGCTGCCAATTTAAATGCCATCTCACGCTCAAGACCTTCAAGTGCAAGCAGATCTTCAGCTGGTTCTAGACCTTCAAAAGACTCTTCTTGTGCTAGTGCGATCGTCGTTAGTGCATCTTTTGCACGTCCACGAAGCTCTTCGATTAGTTCTTCATTCAAACCATCGATTTCTAGTAGCTCGTTAACTGGCACGTATGCGATTTCTTCTAGCGTTGAGAAACCCTCTTCAACAAGAAGTTGAGCGAAGTCTTCTTCAATATCTAGGTACTTCATGAAGTTTTCAATAGATGCTTGTGATTCTTCAGCGTGTTTCTTCTGAAGATCAGCAACTGTCATAACATTCAGTTCCCAACCTGTTAGCTGAGATGCTAGACGCACGTTTTGACCGTTACGACCGATAGCTTGCGCTAGGTTGTCAGCTTCAACTGCGATGTCCATTGAGTGTGCATCCTCATCAACGATGATAGAAGCAACATCAGCTGGCGCCATTGCGTTGATAACGAATTGAGCTGGGTTATCATCCCAAAGCACAATATCGATACGCTCACCACCAAGTTCGCCAGAAACAGCTTGTACACGTGCACCACGCATACCAACACACGCACCTACAGGGTCGATACGTTTGTCATTTGTTTTGACAGCGATCTTAGCACGAGAACCAGGATCACGTGCCGCGCCTTTCAACTCGATAATATCTTCAGCGATTTCAGGCACTTCAACACGGAATAGTTCTGCCAGCATTTCAGGCTTAGAACGAGTGATGAACAGTTGGAAACCACGTGCTTCAGGCGCGACTTTGTAAAGAAGGCCACGAACGCGGTCGCCTGGACGGAAGTTTTCACGAGGAAGTTGGTCATCACGTAGGATTACCGCTTCAGCGTTGTTACCAAGGTCAAGCACGATAGTGTCGCGGTTTACTTTTTTCACAACGCCAGTGATTAGATCACCTTCATTGTCGATGAACTGCTCAACGATTTGTGCACGTTCAGCTTCACGAACTTTTTGTACGATAACTTGCTTAGCCGTTTGAGTCGTAATACGGTCAAACGTTACTGATTCGATTTCGTCTTCTACGTAGTCGCCAAGTTCGATTGAGTCATCTTCGTACTGTGCTGCTTCTAATGAGATCTCTTTTGTAGGGTTCTCAACATCATCAACAACTAACCAACGACGGTAAGTCACAAACTCACCAGTTTTACGGTCAATGGCAACACGTACGTCGATTTCAATTTCGTATTTTTTCTTTGTAGAAGTTGCTAGAGCAATCTCAAGAGCCTCAAAGATACGCTCACGAGGTACCGCTTTTTCGTTCGATACCGCTTCTGCTACCGCTAAAATTTCTTTACTCATTGTATTTAGCCTCTAAGCTTAAACTTTTTTAGGGAACTAAAATTTAGGGATCAGGTTAGCTTTGGAAATGTTACTTAGAGCAAACTCTTCTTGCTGACCGTCTACAGTAATTGTCACTGTTTCGCCATCAACGCCGTGGATAATACCTTTCCACTTACGACGGTTTGCTACAGCCATTTTCAATACGATGCTGACCTCGTGACCAATAAATTGCTCGTAATGTGCTGCTTTAAAAAGTGGTCTTTCTAAACCTGGAGAAGACACTTCTAGGCTGTAAGCAACAGAAATTGGATCTTCAACGTCTAAAACCGCACTAACTTGGTGGCTAACTTCTGCACAGTCGTCCACGTTAATACCATTTTCATGGTCAATGTAGATGCGTAACGTTGAGTGCGCGCCTGCACGAATGAATTCTAATCCAACCAACTCATAGCCTGATGCCTCTACTGGTGCTTCAAGCATTTCAGTAAGTTGTCTTTCTAAACCAGTCATTTAACCACTCCAGAAACAAAAAAAGGGCTCAGAGCCCAATCAAAAAACCAAGCAGTCTCTGAGCTATTTCAAAAAGCTCAGATAACAAAAAACCCCGATAGTCGGGGTTTTATGCTGCTGGACCCTGATACGTTAAGAATAGCCAACAAATGCTTCTCTTAACTCGTAGTGTGGTTAGCACTACGCAAACTTGCCAATCTACGATTTCTTCTTAAAGAAAGAGATTGGTTGCGGGGGCCGGATTTGAACCGACGACCTTCGGGTTATGAGCCCGACGAGCTACCAAACTGCTCCACCCCGCGTCCGACTTGCTGAGCATTATACTCGCAAACAAGTGATTTACAAGTTTGTAAATACATGGTGCCGAGAGAGGGACTCGAACCCTCACACCTAAGGCACTAGCACCTCATGCTAGCGTGTCTACCAATTTCACCATCTCGGCATCAAAACCTTACAGCTTATTGAGGAATTTCATCACCCGCAGGGGCTGGAACTTCACTCGCTGCATCCTTAACTTGTTCAACAACTGGTTGACCTAATGTTGGGTCTACCCATTGTGATTCAATCTTGTGCGTAGACATACGACCAAGCAACAAGCTAACGATAAAGAATACGGTTGCTAAAATAGCAGTTGTTCGGGTTAAGAAATTACCTGAGCCGCCAGCACCAAACACTGTGTTTGAAGCACCAGCACCGAACGAGGCTCCCATATCTGCGCCTTTACCTTGTTGAATCAACACAAGGCCAATCACACCAAGCGCTGCCAACAGGTAAATCACAAGTAGAACTGAAAACATTTTTTCCACCTATGTTCCAAATTGTTGAGCCAGCGCCGTTCAAGAGAATAAATCATAATTGAACAAGGCTAGCGACCTCCTAACGGGAGGCGGAGCAATACTAGCGAAAGCCGGTAACGCTGACAAGGGAAAATTAGTAAAAAATCAATGCCAATGCGCTAAGCGCTCAAAAAAAGGGCAAAAGATGCCCTTTTCATACACTGCACACTTTAACGCAATGATTAACAACTTGCTTTTACAGCTTCGGCAATTTTCAATGCAGAGCTTTGAACTAACTCGCCATCCTCACCTTCCACCATAACGCGAATCAAAGGCTCTGTGCCAGATTTACGCAGCAATACACGTCCTTTATCACCCAGCGTAGCTTCTACTTCGGCGACGGCGTTTAGTACTGCTTGAGCTTCAAGAGGATTACTTTCCCCTGCAAAGCGGACATTTTCTAGAACCTGAGGATACAACGTCATGCCTTGCGATAGCTCATGCAAAGACATATCGCTGCCAACTACAGAAGCAAGCACTTGCAGTGCTGCAACAATCGCATCGCCCGTGGTGACTTTATCTAATAAGATCACATGGCCTGAGTTTTCAGCACCAATTTTCCAGCCTTTTTCTAGCAGTTGTTCCATGACATAACGGTCACCAACAGCGGCACGAACGAATGGAATGCCTAGCTGCTTTAAGCCATTTTCCATGCCCAAGTTAGTCATCAACGTACCAACTACACCACCCTTTAGCTCGCCACGACGAAGAGCATCACGAGCAATAATGTAAGCAATTTGGTCGCCATCGACTTTGTTGCCAAGGTGATCGACCATAATGATACGGTCACCATCACCATCAAATGCTAAACCAAGGTGCGCTTGCTCTTCAACGACACGCTTTTGAAGCGCACGAACATCTGTTGCGCCCACTTCTTCATTAATGTTGATGCCGTTAGGCTCTACGCCCATTGCAATAACTTCTGCGCCAAGCTCTTTGAAGACATTTGGAGCAATGTGGTACGTTGCACCGTGCGCACAATCTACCACGATTTTAAAGTTTGCAAGACTCAATTCAGATGGGAAAGTACTCTTACAGAATTCGATGTAACGGCCTGCAGCGTCATTTAGACGAGTGGCTTTACCAAGTTCTGCAGACTCAACACATTCAATGTCTTTATCCAGCTCAGCTTCAATCGCCAACTCGATATCGTCAGGTAGCTTAGTACCTTCAGAAGAAAAGAATTTAATGCCGTTGTCGTAATATGGGTTATGCGATGCAGAAATCACAATCCCCGCCTCTGCGCGGAAAGTTTGAGTTAAATATGCCACTGCTGGGGTTGGCATTGGACCAGTAAATGTTGCTTTAAGTCCCGCTGCAGCAAGGCCTGCTTCTAATGCAGATTCAAGCATATAACCGGAGATACGCGTATCTTTACCTATAATAACTTTCTTTGTGCCTTGTTTTGCTAGTACACGACCAGCAGCCCAGCCAAGCTTAAGTACGAAGTCCGGAGTGATTGGGTATTGTCCTACTTTACCGCGCACACCGTCAGTACCAAAGTAACGTCTTTTATTCGACATAAACTTTCCTTTATTATTTTTAAATATTGTTTTTCGTCATCTCAACAACTTTCATTGCTTCGATTGTCTCTTCAAAGTCATGCACACGAATGATCTGCGCGCCTTTCATTGCTGCAATCGTAGCGCAAACGACACTCGCATTTGTACATTCAGCCGCAGGCTTATCCAACAACTTAAAAATCATTGACTTACGAGACATGCCAGCCAAAATTGGCAGGCCGAATTCATGAAATTTTTCAAGATGAGCGAGCATATGATAATTGTGTTCTATCGTTTTGCCAAAGCCAAACCCAGGATCGAGAATCAGTTGAGATTTATCAATCCCTGCTGCTTCACATGCCGCGATACGTTCTTCTAGAAAGGCAGATACGTCGCTCATCAAATCATCATAATGAGGTGCAACTTGCATGGTTCTAGGTTGACCTTTCATATGCATCAGACAAATTGGAAGCTTTGCTTCTGCTGCGACTTCGAGAGCACCAGGTTCTTGCAAAGATCGAATGTCATTGATCAAATCTGCACCAGCATCAATAGCTTGACGCATAACTTCCGCTTTACTGGTATCGACCGAAATCCACACATCGTACTTTTCACGAATGGCCTTGATTACTGGGACAACACGTCGAAGTTCTTCTTCTAAAGACACATCTGGCGCGCCAGGCCTTGTCGACTCCCCACCAACATCAACAATGCTTACACCAGCCTTTATCATTTTATCAACTTGAGCAAGGGCGAGTTCAATCGAGTTGTATTTACCACCATCCGAAAAGGAATCCGGAGTCACATTTAGAATGGCCATAACATGTGGACGGGAAAGATCTAAAGATTTGTTATTTGCTGTAATCATCATCATAAACACAAAAACCCCGAGATAACTCGGGGTTTATTATTATCAACACTCTTTATTCAGAGTCTTTCTTTTCAGGCGCTTCGCTAGAAGTCGCTTCTGAAGAGCTAGACTTTTCTGCATCTTTCGCAGCGTCCGTTGCTTCTTCTTTAACTTCTGGCTTTGCTTGAGGCTTCTCGCTGTCTTCAGGTTTGCTAGTTGAGTTATCACTCCAACCCGCAGGCTCACGAATTTCAGCTTTGCGCTCCATTAAATCATCAATTTGACGAGCATCAATGGTTTCATACTTCATCAGCGCATCTTTCATCGCATGCATGATATCCATGTTTTCTTGAAGAATCTTCTTCGCACGGTCATAGTTGCGGTCAATGATCTGACGAACTTCATCATCAATCAACTTCGCCGTATCGTCAGATACATGCTTAGTCTGAGTTACACTACGTCCTAAGAACACTTCGCCTTCATCTTCTGCATACAGTAGAGGACCAAGCTTTTCAGAGAAACCCCATTGAGTAACCATCTTACGAGCAATATCAGTTGCACGTTCAATATCGTTTGACGCGCCTGTTGAGACTTTATCAGCACCGTAGATGAGTTCTTCCGCTAGACGACCACCGTACAAGCTAGAGATCATAGACTCTAGATGCTGGCGAGACATGCTGACACGGTCTTGCTCCGGTAGGTACATAGTCACACCCAACGCGCGACCGCGTGGAATGATCGACACTTTGTACACTGGATCGTGCTCAGGTACTAAACGACCAACAATTGCGTGACCTGCTTCGTGATAAGCCGTTGACTCTTTTGTCTCTTCAGACATCACCATTGAACGGCGCTCGGCACCCATCATGATTTTGTCTTTCGCTAATTCGAATTCAACCATAGAAACGTTACGCTTGTTACCACGCGCAGCAAATAGCGCCGCTTCGTTGACTAGGTTTGCTAAATCAGCACCAGAGAAGCCTGGTGTACCACGAGCGATTAGAGAAGGCTCTACGTCACCTGCTAGAGGGACTTTACGCATGTGTACTTTTAGAATCTGCTCACGACCACGTACATCTGGCAATCCAACCACTACTTGGCGGTCAAAACGACCAGGACGTAGCAACGCTGGGTCAAGAACGTCTGGACGGTTAGTTGCAGCGATTACGATGATACCTTCGTTACCTTCGAAACCATCCATCTCTACTAGCATTTGGTTTAGTGTTTGCTCACGTTCATCGTGACCACCACCAACACCAGCACCACGCTGACGACCTACCGCATCGATTTCATCGATGAAGATAATACAAGGCGCTGCTTTCTTAGCTTGTTCGAACATGTCACGTACACGAGATGCACCGACACCCACAAACATTTCTACGAAATCTGAACCCGAGATGGTAAAAAACGGTACTTTTGCTTCACCAGCAATGGCTTTCGCTAGAAGCGTTTTACCAGTACCAGGAGGACCAACCATTAACACACCAGTAGGAATCTTACCGCCCAGTTTTTGGAAGCGGCTTGGATCACGCAAGTAGTCCACCAGCTCTTTCACGTCTTCTTTTGCTTCGTCACAACCAGCGACGTCAGCAAAAGTTGTCTTGATTTGTTCTTCGCTCATCATTCGAGCTTTGCTCTTACCAAAAGACATAGCGCCTTTACCGCCGCCGCCTTGCATTTGACGCATGAAGAAAATCCATACACCAATCAGTAAGATCATTGGGAACCAAGAAATGAAAATAGTACCAAGCAAGCTTTGCTCTTCTGGAGGCGTGCCCTGTACTTTCACGTTTTGGTTAATTAGGTCATCTAGAAGCTTTTGGTCATACACTGGCATGTAAGTGACCATTTTGGCACCGCCGCCACGACGAACAAAGCTAATTTCACCGTCTTTAAAAGTTGCTTCTTGAATCTGGCCTTGGCCAACTTCCTGTACAAACGTGGTGTAATCCACGGTTCTGCCATTGCTTTCTCCAGGGCCAAAGCTCTGGAATACCGACATCAATACGACGGCGATAACAAGCCACAGAATTAAATTTTTTGCCATGTCACTCAAGGTGTAAGCCTCTCGATAACTAATTGTAATTAAAGGTAGGGTACTACAGTTCATTCACTGTAGCTATAGTGTTAACACGCTCTCAAGAGAGCAAAATGGTTAACCTTTGTAACCAGTGGCTACAACAAAGACTTCTCGAGAGCGAGCTCGCGATGAGTCTGGTTTTCTAATTTTTACGGCTTTAAACATGTCTCGGACTTCTTTCACATACTGATCGAAGCCTTCCCCCTGGAAAACCTTTACGACAAAGCTACCATTAGGCGCTAGAACTTGTCGACACATATCTAAAGCCAATTCAACTAAATACATAGCACGAGGTTGGTCAACAGAGTTATTTCCCGCAATATTAGGTGCCATGTCAGACATTACTACGTCTACCATTGAAGGTTGGATTCTTTCTAGCAAAGCTTCCAATACAGCATCATCGCGAAAGTCGCCTTGTAAAAAGCTGACACCCGCAATCGGGTCCATAGGAAGCAAATCACACGCAATGATCTGACCACTGTCTCCTACTATCTTAGCAGCATATTGAGACCACCCGCCCGGTGCCGCACCCAAATCGACGACTGTCATCCCAGGCTTTAACAATTTATCTTTCGTTTGAATCTCATCGATCTTGAAATAAGCACGTGAGCGATAGCCTTTTTTACGAGCCTCATTCGCGTATTTATCATCAAAGTGTTCTTTCAACCAACGACCAGAACTAGCCGAATGTTTTTGTTTACTCATTTTAATCCCAACAAGGCGCAAATTGGAGCTATTGTTTTAATAGGCGCTACCTATTACTCAATAAATTATAGTCTTCAGCAATAGATGGCGTTAAAATAGCTTTTTTCAACCCTTATTTTAAAGAAAATTGGCCGCGTAATGAACCTAAGCACCAAACAAAAGCAGCACCTTAAAGGCCTAGCTCACAGTTTAAAACCTGTCGTGCTAATGGGCGCAAATGGACTTACAGAAGCCGTGCTAGCAGAAATTGAAATCGCTCTTAACCATCACGAACTGATCAAAGTAAAAGTTGCTTCAGAAGATCGTGAAACAAAACAGCTAATCATCGACGCTATCGTACGTGAGACGGGCGCAGAAAAAGTTCAGACTATTGGTAAAGTGCTTGTGCTGTACCGCCAGTCTGAAGAGCGTAAAATCGAAATCCCTCGTAAGTAATTCTACTTACGTTGCTGAAGAAAAAAGGTCGCCATTGGCGACCTTTTTGCGTTTTATTGGAGTAACAAAATTACTCTCAACGACTTAGATGTATTCTACTCGATCGATTTCGAAGTCTTTCGCGCCACCCGGAGTTTGAATAGCAACCTCATCGCCTTCCATCTTACCGATCAAGCCACGAGCAATTGGTGAGCTTACTGAAATACGGCCAGCTTTAATGTCTGCTTCGTCATCACCAACAATTTGGTATGTTTTTTCTTCTTCGGTGTCGATGTCAATCAAGGTTACGGTTGAACCAAAAATAACTTTACCCGTGTTCTCCATCTTCGTTACATCAATTACTTGAGCAACTGACAGTTTGTATTCAATGTCACGGATTTGTGCTTCACAGATACCCTGCTCTTCTCGAGCGGCGTGATATTCTGCGTTCTCTTTTAAATCACCTAACTCACGAGCTTCAGCGATTGCCTCTGAAATTTGAGGACGTAGTTTAAGTAGACGATCGAGTTCTGCACGTAGCTTTTGCTCGCCACGTAGTGTCATTGGAACTTTTTCCATTTTATAACCTCAAGCCCAAATGGGTCTTTGGACAAAAAAAAGCCCACCCTGCCATAGGGCTGGGTAGTGCGCTTAAAGATGTATTTCATTTAGTGTAAACAAACTCCCGGACGAAATCATCTTAATTCGAAAGGCTGTAAGACTATGCCCTTTCGGCATAATGATATAAGTCACTTTTAGAACGATTCTAGAGTGCATCACTGTCGCAATTTGTTGAAAAACAACACTGTTCATTACACAAAAAACATCAAAAAAGATAAAAACTAATCAATGTCAGACGAATGTTATAGCCACAAAATCTTATTTAAAACAAAAAGTTAAACCAAAAATCAGAGCAATCGAACAGTGTTCATCGATACGATTTATATCATTTTACTAACTCATACGGAAACTTTAGCAGTAAAACATGTCCAGCGAGTTGTTAGATCAAAGGCTTACAAGGGCGAATTATACCGCTCATTGGCCGATTATAGACCAACAACTTGTGAGAGATTACCTCTCCCCCATACAACAATGATTATGGACAGCTAACTAGGACAAATAAGATGAAAAAGACTCTAATTGCTCTTTCTGTATCTGCAGCAGCTATGGCAACTGGCGTAAACGCAGCTGAACTTTACAACCAAGACGGCACTTCTCTAGAAATGGGCGGCCGCGCTGAAGCACGTCTATCTATGAAAGATGGCGACGCTCAAGACAAATCTCGCATCCGTCTAAACTTCCTTGGTAAACAAGAGATCAATGACAACCTATACGGTGTTGGTTTCTGGGAAGGTGAATTTGAGACTGCTCAAAACGGTACTGTAGACGGCGACGACAAGAGCGATCTAGAAACTCGTCTTGCTTACGCTGGTCTTGGCGGTGCTTACGGTGAGTTCGCATACGGTAAAACTGAAGGTGCACTAGGCGTTATCACTGACTTCACAGATATCATGGCTTACCACGGTAACTCTGCAGCAGACAAACTAGCTGTAGCAGACCGTACAGACAACATGATGGCTTACAAAGGTCAATTCGAAAACCTAAGTGTTAAAGCAAGCTACCGCTTCGCTGACCGTGTAGAACAAAACGGTGAATACTCTGATAACAAACAAGACGGCTACTCTCTATCAGCTATCTACGCTGTAGCAGACACTGGTCTTGAGCTTGGTGCTGGTTACGCAGACCAATACGATGCAAACGAGTACATGCTAGCTGCATCTTACACAATGTCTGATCTTTACTTCGCTGGTATCTTCACAGATGGCGAAAAAATGACTGACACATTCAACAACACTGTTGATTACACTGGTTACGAACTAGCGGGTGCTTACACGCTAGGTCAAACAGTATTCACAACAACGTACAACAATGCAGAAACTGACAACGAAACTTCTGCAAACAACTTCGCTGTTGATGCTTCTTACTACTTCAAACCTAACTTCCGCGGTTACGTTTCTTACAACTTCAACCTAATTGACGCTGGCGATAAGTTCGGCTCAACTAGCGGTAAGACAGTTGCGAACAAGATCGATGCTGAAGACGAGCTAGCTCTAGGTCTACGTTACGACTTCTAATTCCGGTCTTTGACTAGAATATCGAATGCCCGCTTCAAGCGGGCATTTTTTATACTCCATTTTAAGCCGCGCGCCTTTCTCTCATGTCTCATTCCTGATGACATATAAAGCATTTCTTTAGTTACCTAGCATATTGAAAGGACTTGCGTATACTCAATCACATAACTCACCTTAGAAAGTATCATTATGCGTTTACGTTGGCCCTTGCTCATATTCTCTTCATTACTTTCTGCTTTTTCACAAGCGTACCCTCATCAAGAAGTGTTGCCGGAAGGCTCTCGCATCAGTTTAGTCGCGGAAAAACTCAGTGAAAATGCTGAACTTGACGGTGTTCATCCTACCGAACAACTGTTCCCACCAGCCAGTACATTAAAAATCGTCACAGCATTAGCGGCAAAGTTAGAGCTGGGTGATAACTTCCGCTTTCGAACCAAGCTAGAAGCGTCAAGCTCAGACGCAGTGATTTACTTTGTCGGCGATCCAACGCTCCAAACCAACGATTTAAAATCACTTCTTACCCTAGCCAAGAAAAATGGCTTAAAACGTATTGACGGTGACTTATGGCTCGATAACAGCGCATTCACTGGTTACAACCGTGCAGTGGGCTGGCCGTGGGATATCTTGGGAGTTTGCTACAGCGCTCCGGCATCGACCATCACACTCAATAACAACTGTGTGCAGGCTTCTATCTATACGCAAAAAGACGGTGGGACTCGAGTCTACGTACCTGAGCATCAACCTATTCGTGTAACAAGTACTGTCGAGACCGTTTCTAAAACGATTAAGAAAAGTCGTCATTGCGATTTAGGCTTAGTCGCAAACCCTGATAACAACTACAAGCTAACTGGATGCTTAGTTGAGAGGGAGAAACCATTGCCACTTAAATTTGCCATTCAAGATCCTGAACTTTATACCAGCCATAGATTGGCAGCTTTGCTTAAGCAGCTCAATATTGAGTTATCAGGAAAGATTAGGATCGGTTCGGCTCCGGAAAAACAGCGCAAGCTAATCGCCATGCATCAATCAGAGGCATTACCAGACATTCTGGAAGAGATGCTTAAAAACTCTGATAACTTGATTGCAGATACATTAACCAAAACACTTGGCGCTAAGTTTTTTGTTCAGTCAGGTAGCTTTGCCAACGGTACAGAGGCGATCAAGCAGATCATTTTCGCCAACACTGGTATTGATATTCGTAATGCGCGCCTAGAAGACGGCTCAGGACTTTCGCGAAACAATCGTATCTCCGCCACCAAAATGGCGGAAATTCTTCGTTATATTTGGCAGCACGAAGACGAGCTTAAACTGATCGCCATCATGCCGAAGTCAGGTGAGTCAGGCACACTAAAGTACCGACAAAGTATGCGAAAGTTGCCAATTAAAGGACAATTGATCGCCAAAAGCGGCTCCCTCTACGGAACTTACAACATGGCCGGATATGGCTTGGATAAAAATGGTCAACCTAATACCGTTTTTGTTCAGTTTGTTTCAGACTACTTCCCAGAAAAAAGGGACGATAACAAACCTGTCATCGCCCCTATTACACATTTTGAGCAGCTTTTTTACAATGATATTGTGAACTTTAGTCAGGCGATACCCAAGAAATAGTTCACCACATTAAAGTATATCCACATCCCTGAAATATCGACGATAGATGCAAGCACTGGACTCACCAATACCGCTGGGTCCATCTTGCAAGCTCGTGCAATAATTGGTAGCAGTCCACCTAATGTTGTAGAAATTGTTACTTGGATGAATAACGCAACCGCTATTGCCAATGCGATATCGGTAAGTTCAAAGCCCCCTGTTGATTGACCGGCACTAAATAACATAATGCGTCCAATCATCACGATAGCGATCGCTAACGCAATAAATAGAGCAACGCGGCTCTCTTTCCACAAAACTTCTAACCATTGGCGTTTTTTTAGCTCTCCAGTTGCAAGAGCACGAATCACCAAAGTTGCAGCTTGTGTTCCTGTATTACCACCAGCCGCAGCGATCACAGGCATGTACACCGCAAGCAAAACGAGCTGGCTAAGGGTGTCCTCATACTGAGCAATGATCAAACCCGACACAATCCCTAAAAGGGCCAGTGCAATGATCCACCCAATACGCTGCTTCACGTGCCCCAAAACACTAGTCGATAAATAACCATCAGGTGTATCAACTTCAGACATATGCAAACCCAATTGGTGAGCATAATGACGTGCGCGTTTGTCATGGCCTGCTTGCTCAAGTTGAGCAATAAGACTATTCACATAACCGACAGAGCAATGCTGCAAAATACCTACCGCCTCATCAATCGGCATGATCGTAAGCAAATGGATTTGTTGCTCTTGCTCATACTGCAAAAATGCATTGCGAGCTGCACCAATTTCTACTTCAGAAAAGTTTGGTGTTGTTTCAATAAAAGTGTTGTTCATTACCGTCATGGCGAATCTCCCGATTGGCATTGGTAACGACCATCGACAAGGCACGCAAAGTCAATCTTGCATACTTAAAGTCACACAACAATTAAGATGCACAGAGAAAACCAATGCGGATGCACTGTCTATTCAGAATGTATGAAGGAAATAACGAGAAGAAAATTAGAAAAGATGCCTCACCACTTAGGTAAGGCGGAGATCGCCAATACCGAAGCGGGTTATTTCGCTCCCTTGCTCTTACTCACCCAACGACTGGGAGGATGGTCGGTATTGTTCATGTAAATCTCCAATAACGCTGCCATTATTGGCAGCGTGAGTATAGTAGCAAAGTTCAACATGTTTGGAAGTTTTACTTTGTCTTTTTCGCTAAATTTTTATACAAAAAAAGCGCCCATCAGGCGCTTTCATTTGCAGCGATTATTGATTACTGAATAGTAATACGTGCAAATTTACGTTTGCCTACTTGGAACACGTAAGTACCCGCTGCTGGAGCAAATTTGCTGTCCGCAATTTTTTCACCGTCTATCTTCACAGCGCCCTGCTTAACCATACGCATCGCATCTGACGATGATGGGCATAAGCCAGCTTCTTTCAACAGATTGCTCACTGGGCGACCTGCATCAAAATCAAATTCTGGCATTTCATCAGGAATTTGGTTCTTCGCAAAACGGTTTACGAATTCTTGCTCTGCCGCATCTGCATCAGCTTCACTGTGGAAACGAGCAATAATTTCTTTTGCTAGCAATACTTTGATGTCACGAGGGTTTTTGCCCGCTTCTACATCAGCTTTGAATTGAGCAATCTCTTCCAGAGGACGGAAAGATAGCAGCTCATAGTAGCTCCACATTAGGTCATCAGAAATAGACATGATTTTACCAAACATTTCGCTTGGCGCTTCGCTGATACCGATGTAGTTGTTTGCTGACTTAGACATCTTCTTCTCGCCATCAAGGCCCACTAGAAGAGGCATCATCAGTACAACCTGTGGTTTTTGACCGTGAGACTTTTGCAGTTCACGACCCATTAGCAGGTTGAACTTCTGGTCAGTACCACCAAGCTCAACGTCAGTTTCCATTGCTACTGAGTCCCAACCTTGTAGAAGTGGGTACATGAACTCATGAATAGCAATTGGCTGACCACCCGCGTAACGCTTTTTAAAGTCATCACGTTCTAGCATACGAGCAACGGTTTGGTTTGCAGCAAGACGAATCATACCTTCTGCACCAAGCTCAGATAACCACTCAGAGTTGAACTGAATCTTAGTTTTTGCAGGGTCTAAAATTTTGAATACCTGCTCTTTGTAAGTTTCTGCATTACGCAATACGTCTTCGCGGCTTAGCGGTGGACGTGTTGTGTTTTTACCTGTTGGGTCACCAACCATTGCAGTGAAGTCACCAATTAGGAACGTCACCTCATGACCTAGCTCTTGGAACAAGCGAAGCTTATTGAAAATAACCGTATGACCTAGGTGAATATCTGGAGCCGTAGGATCCGCACCCAATTTAATACGTAGAGGACGGTCTTCTTTTAGTTTTGCGATAAGCTCTTCTTCTGGAATCAGCTCTTCAACACCGCGCTTAATCTCGGCTAGTGCAGCTTCAATGCTCGCCATTCTTGTTCACTCCCACAGATTTGGCAAAAATATAATAGCTGAACATATTACTTGAATAGCGATGCATTTTGAAACACGTTAGACTAGGTAGTTGTGAATTTTTCCGTTTAATTTAGCAATCAAGTACCTCATGCATTCGATTTTTGTCCGACTTCCACTCTTGCACAAAGTATTGATCGGTTTTTTTAGTGCGCTGATTATCTTCGCGCTCTTCTTTTTACCTGATCCGCAAGACCTAGACCCACAGCAGAGCCGATTAAAAGTTGGTCAACATTATCCTGTGCCAGTTTCCCTAGAACTCAGTGCACTAAACCGTTCGTCTCCAGCGTCCCCCGCTGTACTGCGTTGGGAAACGTACAAAGTGAAAAATGGTGAGAGTGCCGCCATCTTGTTTAGTCGCGTGGGGCTTTCTGCCCGCCTATTGCATGAGCTTGTCTCATCAGACAAAGAAGTGGAAAAGCAATTAACCCGACTTCGACCTGGCGATCGATTGCAATTCGGTTTTGATGAAAACAACGACTTAGTACAGTTAAGAAGAACATTAAGCGCATTCGAAACTTTTCGTATCACGTTAAAAGACGGTAAATACGTCTCAGAAGTCGATAAAAAAGAAGTCGACTTCCAGTACAACTACGCTGAAGCCACCATCAAATCAAACTTTTGGAATGCGGGAATATCTTCTGGATTAAATGGTAACCAAATCATGGAACTGGCTGGCATATTTGGTTGGGACATCGACTTTGCTTTAGATATTCGTAAAAACGACAGCTTCCGAGTGCTTTACCAAGAGGAAGTGGTAGAAGGTGAAGTAATCGGTCGTGGAAAAATCATTGCTGCGATCTTTAAAAACCAAGGCGATACCTTCACCGCAATACTGGATCAGAAAAGTGGCAAGTATTACGACGAAAATGGACGAGCAATGAAAAAAGCGTTCTTGCGCGCGCCGTTGGATTTCCGTCGAGTTTCGTCTAACTTCAACCCACGCCGCTTACACCCTGTAACGGGACGCGTTCGTCCTCATAGAGGCACGGACTATGCGGCACCAGTGGGCACCCCGATTTGGGCGGCTGGCGATGGTGTCGTTCAAAAATCGTCTTACAACAAATTTAATGGTAACTACGTTTTCATTAAACATAGCAATACTTACATTACCAAGTACCTGCACTTAACTAAACGTACAGTACGAGCTGGTCAACGCGTTAAGCAAGGTCAAACCATTGGTACGCTTGGCGGAACAGGTCGTGTAACAGGCCCTCACTTGCACTATGAGTTCCTTGTGAATGGTGTCCACAAAAACCCGCGTACGGTGAATTTGCCACAATCTAAATCCCTAACAGGCAAAGCAAGACAAACTTTCATGGCAAACGCAAAAATTAGCATGGACAAACTTGAGCGCTACAGCAAACTGTTAGCAATGAAGTAAATTGATGTATTGAAAAGGGCAGCTCAGCTGCCCTTTTTGTTTCTTTAATATCATCACGATGAAGCTTACTTTTCGGAGTGATGCTCTCTCCCGAGCATAAGCAAACACGGTGTCAGAACTAACGTTAGCAAAGTCGCAAACGCCAAACCACCCGCGACAGCAGTCGCAAGCTGAGACCACCATTGAGTGCTTGGTGCGCCAAACTCCACTTTCTGGTTAACTAAGTCGATGTTCATTTCTAACACCATTGGCAATAAGCCTAATATGGTGGTCACCGTCGTGAGTAAAACGGGTCTTAAACGCTGCACACCTGTGCGCAAAATAGCCTCAGATTTCTCTAAGCCACGTTTACGCATCTGATTATAAGTATCGATTAATACGATGTTGTTATTCACAACAATACCTGCAAGCGCAATCACCCCTATTCCCGACATGATGATGCCAAATGGCTTTTGGAAAATAAGCAATCCAGCAAAGACCCCAACGGTAGAAAACAACACAGCACTGAGGATTAAGAAAGCTTGATAAAAGCTATTAAACTGCGTAATTAAAATCAGAGCCATCACACCAAGCGCGACAATAAAAGCATTTTGCAAGAATGCTGATGAGTTTTCCTGCTCTTCATTTTGACCCCGAATCTTATATTCAATGCCTTCCGGTAAGTCGAGCTGTTCCATTCCAGCGGCAATCTTAGGTAATTCAAGCGCTAAATTGTAACCTTCCACCATATCCGCTTTAATATTGATAACTCGATGGCCGTCTACACGACGAATGGTATCTTGCTTATGATCTGGCTTAATTTGAGCAAAGTTCGTGATTGGCACCAGACCAGCTGCCGTTTTCACTCTCAGTTGATCAAATCGACCTATGTCGCGCTTATCTTGCGGATAGCGCACCAAAATATCGACTTCTTCATCCGCATCATCGGGCAAATAATCGCCTATTTTCAAACCGTTCGTAACAAACTGGACGGTATTCCCGACTAAGGTAGCATCCGCTGCAAAGCGAGAAGCGTCATCTCGCTGGATATCAATTTGCCAATCAATCCCTTCCTTATTAGTGGTATCACTCAAATTGGTCAGTGCAGGATTACCATCAGCCCAGTGTCGGACTTGTTTGGCCGCTTCATCTAACGCACTAACACTCAAGTTTCGTGATGACACTTCAATCACGAGATCATGCTCGACAGGCGGTCCTGCGTCCGGGAATTTATATTCAAGTTCAACACCATAAAAGCGATCTGTGGTCTCTTTTAGTTCCTCAATAATGGTTTTCACTTTGCGTCGATACTGCCAATCCACAGGAGTTATTTGAATCTGGCCAATCTCGTCCCCATTATCGCTCGACCCCGTGCGCGTGTAGACACTTTCAAACTCGTCATGACCGAGCATCACCTTCTCGATTTCGCGCATAACAACATCTTTTTCGTGAATAGACAGGTCACCATAAGAACGAACTTTAACGGTAAAAAAGGCAGGGTCCACTTCAGGGAAAAACTCTGCACCCAAGCCAGCTTTGTTGTAAGTGAAGCCGACACCTGCGGCTAGCAGTATCGCGCTGAGTAAGACTTTCCATGGATGACGAATCGCTACCGACAGAGTCTGGTAATAAAGCTTGGTAATGCCTGTCGCTTTTTCAAAGTTGCCGTTATGCAGCTCAACCATTTCTCGCTGAGCTTTCTGATTGACTACTTGAGGCTTGCCAATGATCCCACCGATGACAGGAACGAACAGTAGAGCCATCATCAGCGAAGCGGCCAAAGTAGCAATTAAAGTAAGTGGTAAGTACTTCATGAACTCACCAGTAATGTCTGGCCAGAAAAGTAACGGAGCAAACGCAGCCAATGTGGTTGCTGTGGATGCGGTAATAGGCCAGGCCATTCGCTTTGCTGCATCTCGATAGGCTTCTTTACGTGGCGTTCCTTCTTGCATGCGCCGATCTGCAAACTCTGTCACCACAATGGCACCATCCACCAACATGCCTACCGCCATAATTAAAGCAAACAGTACGACGATATTGACCGTCAGCCCAAATACCGATAACACCAACAACCCAGTCAAGAACGATCCTGGAATAGAAATCCCCACGAGAAGCGCGGTCCTAACCCCCAATATGGCGATAATGACGATCACTACGAGGATAATTGCGGATAAGATATTGTTTTGTAGATCACTGAGCATCAATTTGACATCGTCGGATTGATCCCAAGTGTATTTAACTTGCAAATTACTTGGCCACTCCGCTCGCAGTTGTCCTTGAGCAATCACCTCTTTGACTAACGCTACGGTTTCAATAATGTTCTCGCCCGCACGCTTTTTCACGTCAAGCACAATGGCAGGCTCACCATCTAAACGAGCAAAACTTTCAGGGTCGCGAAATGCACGTCGTACTGTCGCCACATCGCCAAAGGTGATCACTTCTTTGCCATTCACTTTGATAGGCAATTCAAGCACATCTTTCAGAGAATCAAACACCGATGGGACTTTTACCGAAAAGCGTCCATACCCAGTATCGACAAATCCCGCTGCAACCACTCGGTTATTCAAGGCGATTAAATTATAAATATCCGCTTGATCGAGACCGTAGCTTTCCATCAATAGCGGATCGACAACTATCTCCACGATGTCTTCACGATCCCCTGCGATTTCAACCTCAAGAACCTGACGGAAACTCTCCAAACGATCACGTAGCGTTCTGGCAATCTGTACAATGGTCCGCTCTGGTACGGTGCCATATAGAACAACAGTCAAAACAGGCTCTTCAGATGCAAACGTGACTTCATTTACCGTTGGCTCATCACTGTCCTCTGGTAATTTTGGCTTCGCAAGGTCAACGGCGTCTCGGACATCTGCCATCGCTTTATCAAGATCCACTCCAACACTAAATTCCAGCGTCACCGAAGCATGACCTTCTGATGCTACAGAGGTCATCTCTTTTACGCCTTCAATAGAGCGCAACTCTTGCTCTATTGGGCGAACTAATAAACGCTCGGCATCGACGGGAGAAATGCCTTGATGTCCAACGGAAACGTAGATAATAGGAATGGTAATATCAGGGCTCGATTCCTTGGGGATCGTGACGTAAGTAATGACACCGGCAATTAAAATCATCACTAATAATGTCAGCATGGTGCGAGCGCGGGATAACGCAGCATCAATCAGAGTGTACATAAGTGCTCCTTACTGCTCACTAGCCGCTTCAACAACTACGTCATCAACTTTGTTGGCCAGTACCTGATCGCCATCGCGTACAAAACCTTGCCCCAGCACGATAATATCGGCTCGCTCTCCTAACCCAGAGAGCCAAACACCATCATCCTCGGCCTTAACGAGCTGAATCGGAACAAATTCCACATGCTCATTACGCAGTGTTTTAACACCTAAATTACCTTCTTCATCGAGTGCTAGCATTGCAGCCGTAATCTTTACCGCTAACACTTCACTCAACGGCAACTGTACTTCAGCGCTCATACCGGCCGGAATTCTTGCGTCTTGGTTATCAATTTCGATTTCAATTGGAAAGGTGTTAGTAGAAGCAGAAGAAACACGCCCAATGTAGCGTACCCGACCTTGATAATGCTGTTGGTTAATGGTTCTTACATCGGCTTGTAGGCCTTCCTTAAGGTATTGTATATGCCGCTCACTGACATCGGCTTCAATCACCAAAGTGTCCAAATCAATGACCGTCGCAATAGGATCGCCAATCCCTACAAAGTCGCCTAACTCAACAAAGTGGTGATCAACAATGCCATCGAATGGTGCTTTCACCTCGGTATTTCTTAATGCCGTTTGCACGTTGCTCAAATTCGCTCGAGCATCCACCAATGCCGCTTGTGCTGTCGCAAACGCAACTTCGCCCTGTAGTCCGCGACTTTTTAGCGATTTAGCTGCATTAAACTCTTTCTCTTTAACCAACAGCATCGCCTGAGCCCGCTTGAGCTGAATACCAAGATCGCGCTTGTCGATGCTTGCGATCACTTGCCCCTGCTTGACTGTTTGACCTTTTTCTATATTGAGGCTGACTATTTTACCCGCGACTTCAGCGCCAAGGCGCGCTTGACGATTGGGGGCAGTCCGTCCATACAGTTCGATGGTTTTACTTGTGGGTTCAGCAATAAAAGTGTCGAACATCACCTTTGCAAGTGGCGTGGTGTTCGTTGAAGAGGATGAAGAATTGAGATTATCATCTTGTGCTTTCAGTTGACCGATTGCCAGCCATGCAACAAGAAGCAATATGAGGATAAGAGATACTAGCCACGGGCGCTCGACAATGCGACGTCCGAAAGACGATCCAGACATATAAAGTCCTTTTTATTATTTCTCTGCATATTCTGCGAGAGCGACTTTACGTGACACCCTTCTACGTAAAGTTCAGGCAGCCATTGGCTGCCTGATTGGTGTTAATTACACACTGAACGATGCACCACAACCACATGTTGTCGTTGCATTTGGGTTGTTTACAAAGAAGCGCGCTCCTTCTAACCCTTCTGTGTAGTCAACAATGCCGCCAACGAGATATTGCAGACTCATAGGGTCTACAACCAGTGTTACACCACTGTTTACGATTGTCGTATCGCCTTCGTTTACATTTTCATCAAAAGTAAAGCCGTATTGGAAGCCGCTACAGCCGCCACCAGTAATGTATACGCGCAGTTTCAATGCTGGGTTTTCTTCTTCAGCAATCAATGCTTTAACGCGAGATGCTGCTGCGTCAGAAAAAGATAATGGTACGTTTACTTCGCTCACGAAGACCTCTCTCACTCGTGTAATGCGTCAAGCCTGAAGCAAGACGTCAAATTTGTGCTAATTGAGACGATTATCCAATACCTGACAAACTCGTTCAAGTATTCACCGCCGATTCTTTATAACAGATGCGGATATATAAGATTACACTGCGAAACAACACATAAATTAAGCAAAACGTTTCTAACTTGATTATAGCTAGGTACAATGCGCTCCACTTGGTCCGAGCAATCAAAAGAGGATAACCCCATGACCAAATCATCAGAGCTGTATCAAAAAGCTCAGCAAACCATCCCTGGCGGTGTCAATTCACCAGTTCGTGCATTCAACGGCGTTGGCGGCTCTCCGCTATTTATCGAACGAGCAGACGGTCCACTGATTTTTGATGCCGATGGTAAAGCGTACATTGATTACGTTGGCTCTTGGGGTCCAATGATTCTTGGCCACAACCACGCGGTTATCCGCGAAGCCGTCATTGACGCAGCACAACGTGGCCTCAGCTTCGGTGCGCCAACAGAACTTGAAATCGCGATGGCAGAGTTAGTTTCTGAACTTGTTCCATCAATGGAGCAAATCCGCATGGTAAGTTCTGGTACCGAAGCGACTATGAGCGCGATTCGCCTTGCACGTGGCTTCACTGGTCGCGACAAGATCATGAAGTTTGAAGGTTGTTACCATGGTCACGCAGACAGCTTACTAGTAAAAGCGGGCTCTGGTGCACTGACCCTTGGTCAACCAAGCTCTCCTGGCGTTCCCGCAGATTTTGCTAAGCACACGCTAACAGCAACATTCAACAACCTAGATTCTGTACGCGAGCTATTCGCTGCTAACAAAGGCGAAATCGCTTGTATCATCGTTGAGCCAGTTGCAGGCAACATGAACTGTATTCCACCAGTGGAAGGCTTCCACGAAGGTCTACGTGAAATCTGTGATCAAGAAGGCGCCCTACTGATTTTTGATGAAGTAATGACAGGCTTCCGCGTGGCACTTGGTGGCGCACAAGCGCACTACAACATCAAGCCAGACCTAACGACACTGGGTAAAGTGATCGGTGGTGGTATGCCAGTGGGTGCTTTCGGTGGTCGTAAAGAAGTAATGCAATACGTTGCGCCAACGGGTCCGGTTTACCAAGCGGGTACGCTTTCTGGCAACCCTGTCGCAATGGCTGCAGGCTATGCATGTTTGAACCTTCTAAAAGAAGAAGGCAACGAAAAGCGCCTAGCTTCAAAAACCAAACAACTAGCAGATGGCTTTAAGTCTCTAGCAGAGAAACACGGTATTCCTCTGGTTGTGAACCAAGTGGGCGGCATGTTCGGCTTCTTCTTCACTGACCAAGAAAAAGTGACTTGCTACGAAGACGTAACGAAGTGCGATGTGGAACGCTTCAAGCGCTTCTTCCACTTAATGCTCAAACACGGTGTCTACCTAGCGCCTTCAGCGTTCGAAGCGAGCTTTACTTCCCTTGCTCACGGTTCTAAAGAAATCGATGCCACGCTAGAAGCGGCTGACCGCTGTTTTGCAACTCTTGCAGAAGAAGCAAAATAATCGCTTAAAAGCTGCGATAACTAATTTAAAAAAGGACCATCACGGTCCTTTTTTATTGCCAATTCAATATAACCAATACTGCTAAAACACCAATAACAATGCCAAACCACGGTATTCGTTTGGCTTTTTTCTCGGTTTGACACTTTTTATCACCGTTGCAACAACCCATAGTTCATCTCTTGATTGATAACCGACTGATTTGTGGTCATTATAACAAGGTATATTGCTCTGCTCTAATTCGGCATTGTCATAAGCTTGAAAGAGTTAAGAGTGCAAAGTAATAAAGGTTCAACGCCACCTTTGAAGGCGCAAACCGTAAACGTCACCTGTAAGTTGGACTAATCTCATGCCAAATAATGTAAAAATAACGTCGAGTCACCGAGTGCTAATGGTCGCTTTGCTCGCCGCTGCTTTTGCTTGCTACTTATTGGTTGAGCCATACATCAATTCCATTGTGATGGCTTTTATCATTTCTTTGCTCATGTTTCCGGTACACGAATGGTTTGAGCGAAAAATTCCCAAGCACCCCAATATGGCCGCACTGCTGTCATGTGTCGTCTTGACGTTTATTATCGTTATCCCACTGCTATTTGTGTTTGCAGCCATTGTTCAACAAGGCTCTGTTTTTTCACAAAATACGTACAACTGGGTCACTAATGGCGGAATCCAAGATATATTCCAACATCCTTTTGTTATCAAAGGCTTATCCATAGTTAATGAGTACTTACCTTTCGATAAAATCGAGCCAAAAGCCATTGCGGAAAAAATTGGTCAATTTGCTACATCGTTTGGCTCTAACTTAGTTGCTATCAGCGCCAAGATTTTAGGAGACGCCACCAACTTCCTAATGAACTTCTTCCTGATGCTGTTTGTGCTGTTTTTTCTGCTTCGTGACCACGACAAAATTATCTCTGCGATTCGTCATATTCTGCCACTCTCACGTAGCCAGGAAGACCGCATATTGACAGAGATAGAGCAAGTTTCTAAATCAGCCGTGATGGGCTCATTCATGACAGCGATTGCTCAAGGTCTGGCTGGCGGTATCGGTATGTGGCTTGCTGGCTTCCCGGGGTTATTCTGGGGAACGATGATGGGCTTTGCATCATTCATCCCTGTGGTCGGAACCGCACTAATCTGGATTCCTGCAGCGGCGTACTTGTTCTTAACAGGCGATATGACTTGGGCTATCTTCTTGACGGTGTGGAGTGTGGTCGTCGTTGGTTCTATTGATAACCTATTGCGTCCGCTGCTAATGCAAGGCAGCGCAGGCATGAATACCCTAATGATTTTCTTCTCGTTACTGGGTGGTCTGCATCTATTCGGATTGATCGGCCTGATTTACGGTCCACTTATTTTTGCCGTGACAATGGTACTGTTTAATATCTACGAAGAAGAATTCAAAGACTTCCTCAACCAGCAAGACAACAGCTAGTCACAGCTTAATCACTTCAAGCTTGGGGCAGATTGTGCGAAAATCTGCCCCAAATTATTTCTGATGAACCCAATTTATGTCTGCTTATATCGCTCCTAGCCAAATAGCTCAGCGTCAGCTCGAGTACTTCAACGGAAAACATGTTTTAGTTGCAGGTGAAGTCGAAGATCTCTTTACACTTGAACTGACCAAACACTGTGAATCTGTAGAAGTCTTCACATCAAACTACAGCTTCTACCGTCAAATTCGCACTCATAACAAGGTTAAAAGCCATTTTGGTTCTGAGTTTAATACTGAGACACAAGCAGACATGGTGCTTTTGTACTGGCCTAAAGCCAAAGCCGAAGCCGAATACCTTCTGGCGATGTTGATGGCGAAACTAGGCGTGAACACTGAAATTGTAGTGGTTGGCGAAAACCGCTCAGGTGTTAAAAGCATCGAGAAGATGTTCAAAGAGTATGGCCCGGTCAATAAATACGATTCCGCTCGTCGCTGTTCATTTTACTGGGGCACTTGCCTCAATGAACCAAAGCCGTTCAATCAAGCAGACTGGTTTAAAACCTATACGGTCACACTTGGTGAGCAATCACTGACTGTTAAGAGTTTGCCTGGAGTATTCAGTCATGGCGAATTCGATTTAGGTAGCCGCCTATTACTCGAAACCCTACCTACTCTATCAGGTAAAGTCCTCGACTTTGGATGTGGTGCTGGGGTATTAGGTGCTTTCATGGCAAAAGCCAATCCAGAAATTGCGATTGAGATGTGTGACATTAACGCGTATGCCATCACATCGAGTCAAGCCACACTAAAAGCCAATGGATTAACCGGCCATGTATTCGCCTCTGATATTTACTCAGACACTGCCGACGATTATCGTTTTATCATCAGTAACCCACCTTTCCACAGTGGTTTGGATACGAACTACAACGCAGCAGAAACACTATTGGGTCAGGCTCCAAAGTATCTAGATAGCCATGGTGAAATGATCATTGTCGCGAATAGCTTCTTAAAATATCCACCAATTATTGAGCGAGCGTTTAATAATTGCGAGACGCTAAATAAGACCAATAAGTTTTCTATCTACTACGCGAAAAAGTCATAATCTTCCCTCGCGCAGGTACAAACCTGCGCGATTTTTTCTCAAAAACTCAATACTCATAAGAAAAACTGCGTCACCCTGCACGCTTTACAACTAACTTTCTTGTCAAAGAAAAAAAACTCGTTAATTTTGTTAATTCTATCTAGTTGAACTTCTTATCCGTTTTTAACGAGAACCTCGGCAGCGAAGTACATTTTAGAACTGCCCTTTATGAGTTGTAATCTTATCCATGTTTAAATTCTACAAAAAACAGAAATTTAAGCGCCTTCAGAGTACACTGATGACCGCATTTCTGGTGCTCAGTATCACACCTCTTACTATTACTGCGATCTTTTTCCTACAGTCCCACAGTAAAGATCTGCAAGAACAAAGCACCTCACATTTGTTGTCTGTTCGAGATACAAAACAACAGCAAATTATCGACTACTTTGAGGCGCGGGAAACCGAAGTCATGGGCTTTGTGCGCTCTGAACTGGCTTACGCCAGTGGTGGTCGATTCTACGGTCTCGTCAATGCTTTTAGTCGTTTAGGTAATGACATTGAAGAATCTCGTAAAAATGCCCAACAGCGCTACATTGAAGGCAGCGGAGATCAAATCAAAACGTCAACGTTACCCGAGTCTTCCAACTATGTCGGAAGTGAACGTTACCGACTCTTACATAAACGTTACCACTGGGCCTACTTGGAGCTCCTCAAGCGCTCTGATTTTAATGATATTTTGCTGGTCGATATCAACGGTAATGTCACCTACTCGATCAACAAAGACGATAACTACGGAACAAACTTATTATCAGGCCCCTACAAAGACTCAGCACTTGGCAAAACCTTCAAGCGTCTAGCTGATGACGTCACTGAACGCCGTAAGGTGAATGAAGACTACACCCCTGTGATTGTGTCTGATTTCGAACTGGAAGGTGGTAAACAAGTCGCTTGGTTAGGTGCTCCAATTGTTCAGCAAGGCTACCTACACAGCTATGCTATGTTCCGCTTACCAAATAATGGCATCACGAAGTTAGCCGCTGACGCCAACCGAGAGTCATCCATTAACACCTTACTGGTTGGAAATGATCACCAACCTCGCACAATTAACACCAAGCAAGATGACATTAAGAACAGCTTAGAAGTGATCGATAAAGCACTCTCTGGTGCATTTGGCGTCGGCACTTACACGAACGGTTTAGGTGAAGAGATCATCGCTGCTTATGCACCGATTGAAACGCGTGGTGTTATTTGGGCACTCGTCGTGCAATTACCTGAAAACGAAGCTTTCGCTCGTATTCATCAACTCGAAAAACTGTTTGTTATCGCCATGCTGATCGCCATCATTCTAGTGGTAATCGCTTCCCATTATTTATCAAATTTTATTACTTCTCCGTTGCTGAAGTTAACTTGGGCTGCCGAAAAAGTGTCTGCCGGAGATCTTGATGACACCACCTTTAATACGGTTCGCAAAGATGAAATTGGCCGTCTTGCGCTGAGTTTTGAACGAATGCAACGCTCTATTCGAGAGAAAATTCAAACCATTAAGAAGCAAAATGAAGAGCTCGAGAGCAACATACAGATCATTCAAAAACAAAATGATGAACTGCAATTGGCCGACAAACTTAAAGATGAGTTCTTAGCCACCACTTCTCATGAACTCCGCACACCATTGCACGGCATGGTCGGAATCGCTGAGACTTTAGCGTCCGGCGCTAACGGTGCTATTCCTGCTAGCCAAAAATATCAGCTTGATATCATCATTAAAAGTGGGCAACGTCTCGCAAACCTTGTTGATGACTTATTGGATTATCATAAAATGCGTTACGGAAGCATGGATATCCAGAAGTCAGCGGTGAGTTTAGCCAGTGCAACGCGACTGGTACTAGAGCTTTCCAGCCATTTACTCGGAAATAAAACCATCCGTATCATCAACCAAGTACCAGCGGATTTGAAAGTGGTGTCTGCCGATCCTCAACGCCTTGAACAAGTGTTATATAACCTGATCGGTAATGCGATTAAGTACACCTCAGAAGGTAAAATCGTTATCTCCGCCAATGTGGTTGATGATCATGTTCGTGTGCAAGTTGTGGATACTGGGCAAGGTATTCCCGCAGAACATCTTGAACATATTTTCGAACCACTTATCCAAGCAGGACAAGACGCAAGTCGCTATCGTCAAGGTGCGGGGCTCGGGCTTTCGATTAGCCGTCAATTGATTGAGTTGATGGGTGGCTCGTTATACGTCAGCAGCCAGCCTATGGTCGGCACCACCTTCAGTTTCACGTTACCACTTGCCAGTGAAGAAGAGATCCAAACAACTCAAACCCTTGCTGCGCACGGACACTTCCAGATTCCTGAAATCGATGTAGAGAACAGTGAAGACTTATCGCTGCCAGAGAATCCAGACGGCCCGTTATTGTATGTCGCTGACGATGAGCCAGTAAACCTGCGTGTGCTTGAGAGCTTCTTACGTATAGAGGGCTATCGCGTACGTACCGTCTCTGATGGGCCAGAAACATTAGCACTCGTTGAGCAGGAAAAACCGGAACTCCTATTATTGGATATCATGATGCCAGGCATGAGCGGCTATCAAGTCTGCAGTGAATTACGTGAAACTTATGATCATGCCGAGCTACCTATCATTATGCTCACCGCGCTTAGTCAAACAGAAGATCGTGTACGAGGCTTTGAAGCAGGAGCCAACGACTATTTGTCTAAGCCATTCAATAAACAAGAGCTAGCTGCACGCATCCAAGCGCACTTAACGGCAAGCCAAGCAGAAATGCGCCATATGGAGAATAAGATACTTGAATCTGAACTTCGCCAACGAGCGGCTGTAGAGGCAAGCTTATTAGAAACTCAAGGGCGATTGTTGGAACAACTGGAATCGGCTCCTGAAGCGATTATCTGTTTGCGTGAAGATAAACGTATCCGGTTTGCTAATGAAGCTGCTTGCAAGCTATTCAAGCGTAACTTAGAACAATTAAAACGTTCATCTGCCGATGAGTTGATTGCACCTAAGTATCTGACCGTCAAACAACCTCATTACTGTGGCAAGATTGATATCTATATTGAAGATATTCGTCAAAACATCGAAGCAGACATTCTTAAACTACCTGAAGGCTCAGGCTTAGATGTCATGTATATCTTTAATGTTGGCGGAGGAGCCAATGCCGCTCGCATACACAACCTAGAAACCGCAGTAGAGGTGCTTTCAAGTTATGCTTTTGATGGCGATAAAGACCAGCTGCAGAAGCTGAAAGAACTCGGTGGAGAGTTTACACGCCTTGCAGACAAAGCGCTTGGTAACAAAAAAGACAAACAAGAGCTAATGCGAGAAATTCTGGTCGACGCAATGACACATGCCTTAGAGTATTGGGAGTCAGTCACTGGTGAAAGTAAATTCGCATTTGCCGAACAAAGTGGCTTATGGCGCGTTTATCTTGACCGTAGCACTCTGCAAACACGCACTTTGGATAAATACATGCGTATAGAAACGCTGCCAAAAACGCCACGTTGGAGAACGGTATTGAGCTCGATAGAATTCATCCTTGAACACTGTAAAGAACAGAGTCCCGAGCGTGCATACATCGAAGCTCAACGAGATAAACTACAGCGACTGTTGACCAGCTAATACCTATCAAAAAACTAGCCCAGCGCATACGCTGGGCTTTTTATTATCCAAGCCTTCTCTTTCTCTAAAGACGAACAAGACAGCGACTCTCTACCGGTACCACATTAAAATGCCGAATAAGCCTCTGGACAAAGTTGTCCATGGTAGACATTCCAAACATACGCTTCTATCGATATAACCTACCCAAACTAGGTTGAATCGAGCGAATAAAACACTTCATTTTCACAATAAAAAAAGAGCAATAAATGAGAGAAAACTGTCGATAAAAGAGACTATTTTTCAGATAACAAACGGTTTTTAACCAACAATTGACAGAGATTGCGAACTCAATCACAACAGAACGGCAGATTAATTTTTAGCTAATTAATTAACACATTTTCTGCATGTGAGCGAGATCTCTGAACCAGGAAGAGAATCAGAAGGCTTTTATTTTAAATAGATTATAGGTTAGCAATCACTAACGCTTACTATTAACAAGGATATAAACTGCGACGCATATCAACGTTTATTTTTTGGTCTATCTCTAGTCAAAATTAGCCAAAATAACGTTTATAACGGAGAGTGACGATATTTTAACGTTTTTAACGAGAATCGAGTTTGATTATTTTATGGATAAGGTGTTTTCTTACTCCTGCCTAAGGCCTACAGGCCACTCTTGGCGAAACTCAATGTTGTAATGAGTAATGCATAAACAAGAGGTAGGTCTTGGAGAGTGTTTATCAATTGATGACATTCAATTCCATTTAGTGAAATGAAAGCAAATAGTAAGGAACAGCTATGCTTGCCAATATTAAAAAAACAGCACTAGCAACAGCAATTATTGCAACGGCTACTACAGGTTTTGCATCGGTAGCTACTGCGGCTGAACGCAGTGAACTGACTATCCACCCTAAAGAGTTTACAACTTTCGTTCGTAACTTTAACCCTTTCTTGGGTGCAACTAACCTGCACACAACAACCGACTTTATTTACGAGCCGCTCGTTGTTTTTAACGAAATGCACGGTAACACGCCAGTATTTCGTCTAGCAGAAAACTTTACCATGGCTGATGACCTAATGAGCGTGACCTTCGATATTCGTAAGGGCGTAAAATGGTCTGACGGCAAAGCGTTTACCGCTGATGACGTAGTTTATTCTTTCAACCTAGTTAAAGAGAAGCCAGAGCTAGACCAATCTGGTATCAACTCTTGGGTTACTGGCGTAGAGAAAGTTAACGACTACAAAGTTAAATTCCGTCTAAGCGAAGCAAACTCAAACGTTCCTTACGAAATTGCGAAAGTACCAGTTGTACCTAAGCACGTATGGAGCAAAGTGAAAGATCCTGCAACATTCACAAACGAAAATCCTGTAGGTAGTGGTCCATTTACCGAAATCGACACTTTTACACCGCAACTATACATTCAGTGTGAGAACCCGAATTACTGGGATGCTGATAACCTAGATGTAGACTGTCTACGAGTGCCACAAATCGCGAACAACGACCAATTCTTGGGCAAAATCGTTAACGGCGAAATGGACTGGACGTCTTCATTCGTACCAGACATCGACCGCACTTACGCTGCAGCAAGTCCGAATCACCACTACTGGTACCCACCAGCGGGTACTCAAGCGTTTGTAGTGAACTTCAAAAACCCAGACGCGGCGAAAAACGAAGCACTTACTAACGTTGACTTCCGTCGTGCGTTCTCTATGGCGCTAGACCGTCAAACGATTATCGACATTGCATTCTACGGTGGCGGTACAGTAAATGACTTCGCTTCAGGTCTAGGCTACGCATTCGAAGCTTGGTCTGACGAAGAGACGCACAACAAGTACAAAGGTTACAACACATATAACGCCGAAGGTGCGAAAAAGCTTCTTGCTAAAGCAGGCTTCAAAGATGTAAACAAAGATGGCTTTGTAGATACACCATCTGGCAAGTCTTTCGAGCTTCTCATTCAATCGCCAAACGGTTGGACTGACTTTAACAACACTGTACAACTAGCTGTTGAGCAACTAGCAGAAGTAGGCATTAAAGCACGTGCTCGTACTCCAGATTTCTCGGTATACAACCAAGCAATGCTAGAAGGTACATACGACGTTGCTTACACCAACTACTTCCACGGTGCGGATCCACACTTGTACTGGGACAGCGGCTACAACTCGAAGCTACAGTCTGGTGACGGTATGCCTCGCTTTGCAATGCACTTCTACAAGAACGATAAGTTAGACGGTCTTCTTAACAGCTTCTACAAAACCGCTGATAAGCAAGAACAGCTAGAAATCGCTCATGGTATCCAGAAGATCATTGCTCAGGACCAAGTAACCATTCCTGTGCTATCTGGCGCGTACATGTATCAATACAACACAACTCGCTTCACTGGTTGGTGGAACGAAGAAAATCCTAAGGGCCGTCCAAACATTTGGGCTGGTATCCCAGAGCGTCTACTTCACGTGCTGGACCTAAAACCAGTTAAATAAGTAGAAGTTCATTTCAAGCGGCATACATCCCGTGTGCCGCCTATAAAAATCCCTTGTTAACGAAACCAATATGTGGCGCTCGTCGTCAGGGGATTTTTCGCTCTAAATTTCGCTAGGAGCGACCTGAAACCAGAAACAGGGAAAAAATCTGGGTGAGTAAGGTGTGAGTTATGGGTTATTTTTTAAGACGTTTGTCGTTCTATCTTGTCGCGCTCTTAGTTGCAGCGACGTTAAACTTTATTATTCCGCGAGCAATGCCTGGTGACCCAGTTACCATGATGTTTGCTAATGCTTCAGTACAGGTGACGCCAGAACGAATCGCAGCAATGAAAGAACTGCTCGGTTTCGTTGATGGGCCGATTTACATTCAGTACTTCTCGTACATTAAAAACATTCTAAGTTGGGAATTGGGCACCTCAATCCAGTTCTACCCACTTTCAGTTAATTCTTTACTAGGTAGCGCATTTGGCTGGTCACTATTTCTAGCTGGTACTGCGGTTGTACTTTCTTTCTCCATCGCTTCTGTCCTTGGTATTTTTGCCGCCTGGAAGCGCGGTAGTAAGTACGATGCATTCGTAACGCCTGGTACATTGATCATTCAAGCTATTCCACAAATGGTTATCGCAATGTTAGCGCTGTTTACCTTTGCGATTGGCCTGAAATGGTTCCCATCTGGCTATGCTTACACGCCAGGTACTATTCCTGATTGGACAAGCTGGGAGTTCATCAAGAACCTGGGTTACCACGCTGTACTCCCTCTATTCTGTGCAACCATCGTTCAGATCGGCGGCTTCCTCGTCAATATGCGTAACAACATGATCAACCTTCTCGCCGAAGACTACATCACGATGGCGAAAGGCAAAGGGCTGAGCGAGAACCGTGTCGTCTTCAATTACGCCGCACGTAACGCGCTACTTCCAAGTGTAACCGCGCTATCTATGTCTTTGGGTATGGCCATTGGTGGTCAATTGATCATCGAGATGATTTTCAACTACCCAGGTTTAGGCACCGTGCTACTTAACGCAATTCACGCTCGTGACTACCAAGTACTTCAAGGTCAGTTAATTATCATGACGATGTTCATGCTGTGCTTCAACTTAATGGCTGACATGCTGTACATGATTCTAGACCCTCGCCTACGTACGGGAGGCAAATAATCATGAAAGAACTATTCAAACTTATTTTAGGTAACTCATTCGCTCGAATCGGTCTTGGTATTGTTACCGTATTCGTATTCGTTGCGATCGCAGCTCCTTTACTTACGAAACATGCGCCAGACAAGCGAACCGGTAATCCACACGAATACCCTAGCTTTGTCGTAAAACAAGCGCAAAATAATCCTGATGGCTGGGTAGCTAAAAATCTAGCAGATGATCGTCGTACGCTGATTATGTCGAAAAAGGCTGATCACGTTCTGGGAACTTCACGTATGGGTCGTGATATTTGGTCACAAGTGGCTTACGGTGCTCGCGTATCGCTAGGTGTCGGCTTTGGTGCTGGCATCATCGTATGTTTCCTAGCGACGGTCATTGGTATCTCGGCAGGTTACTTCGGCGGCAAAGTGGATGACATATTGAGTGCAGCGATGAACATCATGCTGGTAATCCCTCAATACCCATTGCTCTTTGTACTGGCAGCCTTTATTGGCGAAGCAGGTCCACTCACCATTGCCTTGATTATCGCTGGTACCTCTTGGGCGTGGGGCGCACGTGTTGTCCGTTCTCAAACCATGGCTCTACGCGAGAAAGAGTTTGTGAAAGCCGCTGAAGTATTGGGCGAGTCTTCATTCCGCATCATCTTCGTTGAAATTTTACCAAACCTAATCCCGATTGTCGGTGCAAGCTTCATCGGCTCAGTAATGCTCGCTATCAATACTGAGGCTGTAATCTCGTTCTTGGGCCTAGGCGATGCCAACACCATCAGTTGGGGCATCATGCTTTACAACGTGCAAACCTCATCAGCAATGTTGATTGGCGCATGGTGGGAAGTATTAGCACCTTGTATCGCCTTAACTCTTTTGGTGACTGGTCTTGCTCTACTTAACTTTGCCGTTGATGAAATTGCTAACCCACAGCTTCGTTCTCACAAAGGCATGAAACGTTGGAAGAAACTGGCAGAGAAAGACAAGAAAGAGCGCGCGCCTGAAATGGCACCACAAAATGCACTATGGAGCGGAGATAAATAATCATGACTGCACCACTAATTTCTATCCGTAACCTATGCGTAGATTACATCACAGATGCGGGCGATGTCCGCGCCTGTAACAACGTTAGCTTTGACATTGCGCCAGGTGAAGTCTTTGGCCTGGCAGGTGAATCTGGCTGTGGTAAATCCACAGTTGCTTTCTCGCTCATGCGTCTTCATAAGCCGCCAGCATTCATCACTGGTGGTGAGGTCATCTTCAACGGTGAAGACATCATTAAGTACAGCGATGAACGTATGCAATCATTCCGCTGGAGCGAGATGTCGATGGTGTTCCAAAGTGCAATGAACGCATTAAATCCGGTGCTTACGATGGAAGAGCAGTTTTGCGATGTCATCATGCGCCACACCAACATGACACGTGAACAAGCGAAAAAGCGCGCCGAAGGGTTGTTGGAAATCGTTGATATTCATCCAAGCCGCTTGAATGACTACCCACACCAATTTTCTGGTGGTATGCGCCAGCGCTTAGTCATTGCGATTGCTCTGGCTCTCAATCCAAAGATGATCATCATGGATGAGCCAACGACGGCACTCGATGTTGTGGTTCAGCGTGAAATCTTACAAAAGATCTATGCACTGAAAGAAGAGTTCGGCTTCTCGATCCTTTTCATCACTCACGACTTGTCACTCATGGTCGAGTTCTCGGATCGAATCGGCATTATGTACTCCGGTGAGTTGATTGAAGTCGCCCCTTCTAAGCAAATTCTGGAAAGTCCTTACCACCCTTACACCAAAGGTTTGGGTAGCTCTTTCCCTCCACTAACTGGTCCTAAAACCAAATTAACTGGTATTCCAGGCAACCCTTTGAACCTATTAGAGATTCCTCAAGGCTGCCGCTTCCAAGCTCGCTGCGACCGCGTCCACGAAGCTTGTACACGAGTACCAACTCAGCTGCGTCAAATTGAACCTGGTCGTTTTTCAAATTGCCACTTATACGGCGACACGATTGCTCAAGCTAAGGTTTAACAACAAAAAATAACGCTAGCTAAGAACAAAATTACACTGGAGAGAATTATGAGCAAACAACTCGGCGAACTGCTGATTGAGGGTAAACATGTCGTTAAGGACTTCCCTTTAAATAGTAACTCAATCAAGCAGTCAAAAATGCGCGCGATCAACGACGTGTCATTCAAGATGTACAAGAGCCGCGGTTTGTCAGTAGTAGGTGAATCAGGCTCTGGTAAATCTACTACCGCTAAAATGATAGCTAAAATGTACGCCCCTACCGAGGGTGTAATCGAATACAGAGGTCGTGATATCCAAGATATTACCTCTCGACATGACTTGATGACATACCGTGAAGGCGTACAAATGGTATGGCAGGACCCATTTGGTTCACTAAACCCTACACACAATATCTTTCACCACATTGCTCGCCCGTTGCTGATCCATAAAAAGATTGCACCAGGCAACAAAAAGGAACTGGAAGAACGTGTGTACGACCTACTAGAACAAGTTGGTCTGATTCCGCCAAAAGAAACCGCGCAAAAGTTCCCACATCAGCTGTCTGGCGGCCAGCGTCAACGTGTAAACCTAGCTCGTAACATCGCTGTAGGTGCAGAAGTGGTATTGGCAGATGAGCCAACATCAATGCTGGACGTGTCAATTCGTGCTGGTGTTCTTAACTTGATGGAAGAGATGAAGTTCGAGAAACAAATGTCTCTGCTTTACATCACTCACGACATCGCAACGGCGCGTTACATTGCTGAAGATCTCGCGGTTATGTACGTAGGTCACATGGTTGAATGGGGGGATACTGAGGAAATCATTCACGATCCTCAGCACCCATATACGCAACTCTTGGTATCTGCTGTGCCTGATCCATCGAAGTCTATCCACGAGAAGCTGAAAGGCAACAAAGGGGAAATCCCACTTTGGACACCGGATTCAGTCGGCTGCCCATTTGCAGGACGCTGCGTACACGCAACCGATAAATGTCGCGAACGACTACCAGGCGTCACTCAGCTTTCTGAGAACCACTTTGTTCGCTGTTACTTATTTGAAGATTAATTATAACGAGGGTCAGGTTCAGCCTGACCCATTCCTGTTTTATCGTTTCCCGGAGACATTGAATGCTGCTACTGACTAACCACATTGGTTATGAACATCTGGGCCCAAAGAAAGCCATTGTCCAGACCGAAAAACCACACTTGTCTTCTTACACTGCTCAATTGATTTGTGCCACTAGCGAGCAAACCGTGGCAACTTTTGCGGTTGAAGAACAAGGTAAAGTGGCGAACTGGCATCAGGGCTATTTCTACCTCATCGACTTTTCATCTTTCACAGATTCAGGCGACTATTTCCTGCAAGTGGAAGATACGCGCTCTTCCTCTTTCACCATTGGCGAACATATTCTGTTGGATCAAACTTTGTCGGATGTGATCCACTACTTCAAATCACAACGTTGTGGTGGAATTTTCGATCAACAAGATCGACAAGTTCCAGTGCTCAGCGCCAACCAAACGGTTGATGTACACGGAGGGTGGTACGACGCATCTGGAGACGTTAGCAAGTATTTAAGTCATCTTTCATACGCTAATTATTTGAACCCTCAACAAACCCCAATGGTGGTTTGGAACATCCTAAAAGGACTTTCATTGCTTGAAGGAAGCGAAGACATTGCAGCCTTCACACGTACACGTCTTATTGAAGAAGCCCTGTTCGGTGCAGACTTCCTTGTTCGTATGCAGAACGAAAAAGGCTTCTTCTACATGACGGTCTTTGATAAGTGGAGCAAAGATACTGCGCAACGAGAAATCTGTGCCTACGAAACGCAACTTGGTCACAAATTTGATGACTACCAAGCAGGCTTTCGACAAGGTGGCGGTGTCGCCATCGCAGCGCTGGCCGCGGCGTCGCGTTTAGGTGTTCACGGAGAATACGATCAACAGAAATACCGCAACGCTGCTGAAAATGGTTACTGGCACTTAAAAGAGCACAATACGCAATACCTCAATGATAGTGAAGAAAACATTATCGACGAATACTGTGCGCTACTAGCCAGTGTAGAACTGTTTAAAGCCACCAAAGAAACTCGCTACTTGGAAGAGAGCCGTTTGTGGGCACAACGCTTAGTTGCCCGCCAAATGAGCGACGAGCAGATTCAACACTTCTGGTCAACAAACGAAGACGGCAGTCGTCCATACTTTCACGCTGCCGAAGCAGGTCTACCCGTTATTGCCTTGTGCGAATATCTATCAATTGAAGACGACTCCGTACAGACAGAATCGGTAAAACGCATCGTTAACCGAGCGTGTGAGTTTGAGATCAATATATCGAATAAAGTGACCAACCCATTCGGTTACCCTCGCCAGTATGTTAAAGGCGTAAATGAGTCAAAACGCGATGCATTTTTTGTCGCACACAACAATGAATCCGGCTATTGGTGGCAAGGCGAGAATGCTCGATTGGGATCACTCGCGACCATGGCATATCTTGCTCAACCGCATATAGCATCGCAAGAAATACAGCAACAACTTTCCGTATTCGCTCAAGATGCATTGAACTGGATTGTAGGCTTAAACCCATATGACATGTGCATGCTTGATGGCCACGGTCGTAACAACCCTGATTACCTTCCTCAATATGGTTTCTTCAATGCTAAAGGCGGTGTGTGTAACGGAATCACTGGCGGCTTTGAAGACGAGGAAGACATCGCATTTAACCCACCAGCACAAAAAGACGACATGCTACAAAACTGGCGCTGGGGCGAACAGTGGATCCCGCATGGCGCTTGGTACTTACTCGCGATAATGAGTCAAGCTCAGCATATTTCTCAGTTGGCAACCTCTAAAAATATTAAGGAACAATAATCATGGGGATGTATTTTGTTGGTATCGATGGTGGCGGCACGTCATGTCGAGCTAGGATTAAAGATTCACAAGGTAATTTTCTTGGCGAGGCCAAAAGCGGCAGCGCCAACATAATGCTAGGCGCTGAAATTGCAATGGCTTCGATTCTTGAATCCATCACTTCGGCGGCCGAACAAGGCGGTCTGACACAACAAGATTTCGCATCGATGCACGTCGGCTTAGCCCTTGCAGGTGCTGAGCACAAAGCATCTTGGCAAGCCTTCATGTCTCTTCCTCATCCGTTTGCCAGTATGACTCTTAATACTGATGCTTACGGCGCGTGCGTTGGTGCACACAATGGCGAAGATGGCGCAATCATGATCGCAGGAACGGGCTCTTGTGGCATCTACCTTAAAGGGTTGGAGCAGCACGTTGTCGGTGGTCGCGAATTCCCTATTTCGGACCAAGGTGGCGGCGCAGTGATGGGGCTTCGCCTAGTTCAACAAGTTTTGTTAGCAGAAGATGGCATCAGAGAGAAAACGCCTCTAGCACAACACGTCATGGCGTATTTCGAAAATGACGTTGATAACGTGGTGGCTTGGTCTAAACAAGCGCTTCCTCGTGATTATGGGCAGTTTTCTCCTGCAATTTTCCAACATGCAGAACAAGGTGATGCACTAGCAATTGAGATGCTGAAGCAAACTGCAGCTGATATAGAAATGTTTCTCGTGGCATTAAACAAGCGCGGCGCAACGCGTATTTGTTTAATGGGCAGCATTGCTGAACGTATTTCACGTTGGCTTTCGCCCCCCGTTCAGCAATGGGTTGTTGAGCCACAGTTTGACGCGATTGAAGGCGCAATTATGTTTGCAGGTAAACCTGAACATAACCTTTACGCGCTCAGTGCGGCGTAGGAGTAGATATGGAATATCGTGTTGATCTCGTTGTCCTATCAGAACAAAAGCAAAACTGCCGTTTCGGACTGACTTTCCATAATTTGAGCGATCAAGATCTCCACAATTGGAGCCTGATTTTTGCTTTTGATCGCTACATTCTGCCGGATAGTATTTCGAATGGTCAGCTCAAGCAAATTGGCAGCTACTGCACCCTCAAACCAGAAGGGTTGGTGCTGGCAGCTAACCATCATTTTTACTGCGAGTTCAGTATTGGTTCAAACCCATTCCGTTACTATTCTGATGGATTCAATGAAGCCTTGGTCAACTTTGAAGTCAACGGCAACCTTCAGCGAGCTCAAGTCGATGTCACGCCGATCGTATTGGCTTCACCGTACCGTGAACGTAGTGAGATCCCTTCCAGCTTGACGCATGCGCAGCCTTTATTGCCAAAACCAAATCATATAGAAGTCAGCGATCACTGCTTTAGCTTTAATCATCACGCTGGCGTTGCAGTTTATTCAAACCTAGCCAATTCAGCTAAAGAGTGGTTACTTGAAGAGCTTAAGCGCATTCATCAATTTGAGTTCACATCAGACAATGGCAGTCAGATCATCTTCAAAGGCAACCCAACCTTGGATGAAGGCGCTTACAAACTGAAGGCAGCAGAAGAGTCGATCAAAATTGAAGCAGGATCTTCGTCTGGCTTTACCCATGCTTGTGCAACGTTATTGCAACTGATCAAAGTTGGCGATCAACCGAATTCCATGGAAGTGGTTTGCTGTTCAATCAAAGACAGACCGCGCTTTCGTTACCGCGGTATGATGCTAGATTGTGCTCGCCATTTTCACTCCGTTGAGCAAGTCAAACGTTTGATCAACCAGTTGGCTCACTACAAGTTCAATACATTCCATTGGCACCTTACCGATGATGAAGGTTGGCGAATTGAGATCAAATCATTGCCTCAACTAACCGATATTGGTGCATGGCGTGGGCTGGATGAAACCAATGAGCCACAGTACACGCACCTTGCTGAGCGTTACGGCGGTTTTTACACTCAAGAAGACATCAAAGACGTGGTTGCATTTGCTTCTAAACGAGGCATCACTGTTATCCCTGAAATCGATGTACCAGGCCACTGCCGAGCTGCCATCAAGTCGTTACCACACCTATTGGTAGAAGCAGAAGATACCACCGAATACCGCAGCATTCAGCATTACAACGACAACGTCATTAACCCAGCTCTGCCGGGGAGCTATGAGTTTATCGACAAAGTGCTGGAAGAAGTCTCCGCGTTGTTCCCTGCCCCTTATGTTCATATCGGTGCGGATGAAGTACCGAACGGCGTGTGGTCAAAAAGCCCAGCGTGCCAAGCCCTAATGGAGCAACAAGGTTACAGCGACTACAAAGAGTTGCAAGGGCACTTCTTGCGTCATGCCGAAGACAAACTTCGTAAATTGGGCAAACGCATGCTGGGCTGGGAAGAAGCACAACATGGCGACAAAGTCAGCAAAGACACAGTGATCTATTCGTGGTTAAGCGAAGAAGCGGCATTGAACTGCGCGCGCCAAGGTTTCGATGTGGTGCTACAACCGGCACAAACCACCTACCTAGATATGACCCAAGACTACGCACCAGAAGAACCGGGCGTGGATTGGGCCAACCCGTTGCCGCTAGAAAAAGCTTACAACTATGAACCACTCGCTGAAGTGCCAGCCGACGATCCAATACGCAAACGCATTTGGGGCATTCAAACAGCATTGTGGTGCGAAATCATCAACAACCAGTCTCGTATGGACTACATGGTCTTCCCGCGCTTAACCGCAATGGCAGAAGCATGTTGGACAGACAAACAACACCGAGACTGGACCGACTATTTATCACGTTTGAAAGGACACCTACCGCTGCTTGATTTGCAGGGAGTGAATTACCGTAAACCGTGGAAGTAATACAGAGCTGATGTAGAAGCATCACGCTTGAAGAGTTTTTAAATTTTGGCTGCAGACGCAGCTTTGTAAAAAGGAAATACACAAATGAAATACGGCTATTTCGATAACGAGAATCGTGAATACGTCATTACTCGCCCTGATGTACCTGCTCCTTGGACCAACTACCTAGGTACAGAAAAATTCTGTACCGTTATCTCGCATAACGCGGGGGGCTACTCGTTCTACAACTCTCCAGAATACAACCGTGTTACTAAATTCCGTCCAAACGCGACATTCGATCGCCCAGGACACTACGTTTACCTACGTGATGATGAGACGGGTGATTACTGGTCAATCTCTTGGCAACCAGTCGCCAAAAGCCTAGACGAAGCGAACTATGAAGTTCGTCATGGTTTGTCATACTCTAAGTTCAAGTGTGAATACAGCGGTATTAGCGCAACCAAAACGCTCTTTGTACCAAAAGGCGAAGACGCGGAAATTTGGGATGTGGTCATCAAGAACACCTCTGACAAACCGCGTACGATCAGTGCATTCTCATTTGTTGAGTTCTCATTCAGCCACATTCAATCTGATAACCAAAACCACCAGATGTCTCTCTACTCTGCTGGTACTTCATACAACGAAGGTGTGATTGAATACGACCTGTACTACAACACTAACGATTTCGAAGGCTTCTACTACCTAGCATCAACGTTTGATCCAGATTCATACGACGGTCAACGTGATAGCTTCCTAGGTCTATACCGCGACGAAGCAAACCCACTAGCAGTAGAACAAGGTAAGTGTTTTAACACCGCACAAACGTGTTACAACCACTGTGGCTCTCTGCACAAGCAATTTACTATCCAACCAGGAGAAGAAGTTCGCTTTGCTTACATTCTAGGTATCGGTAAAGGCAACGGTGAACGTCTGCGTGCTAAGTACCAAGACCTTGCAGAAGTCGACAATGCATTTGCTGGCATCAAAGCACACTGGGATGAGCGTTGTGGCAAGTTCCAAGTGAAATCGCCAAACGAAGGCCTAGACACCATGATCAATGCTTGGACGCTATACCAAGCAGAAACGTGTGTAGTTTGGTCTCGCTTTGCTTCGTTCATTGAGGTCGGCGGGCGTACTGGTCTTGGTTACCGTGACACCGCGCAGGATGCGATTTCCGTACCACATGCAAACCCAGCGATGACACGCAAGCGCATTGTGGACCTACTACGCGGCCAAGTAAAAGCGGGTTACGGCCTACACCTATTCGATCCTGATTGGTTCGATCCTGAAAAAGCAGATGTTAAACCATCTAAGTCTCCAACAGTTGTTCCTACTCCGTCCGATGAAGATAAGATCCACGGTATTGAAGACACTTGCTCTGATGATCACCTATGGCTAGTACCAACCATCTGTAAATACGTGATGGAAACCGGTGAGCACAGCTTCTTCGACGAAGTGATTCCTTACGCGGATGGTGGTGATGCAACCGTGTATGACCACATGAAAGCTGCGCTAGACTTCTCTGCTGAATACGTGGGTCAAACGGGCATCTGTAAAGGTCTACGTGCCGACTGGAACGACTGTCTAAACCTAGGTGGCGGCGAGTCTTCAATGGTGTCTTTCCTGCACTTCTGGGCGCTACAAGAGTTCATCGACCTTGCAAAATACCTAGGCAAAGACGCTGACGTTGAGAAGTACACCGAGATGGCGGCAAACGTGCGTGAAGCGTGTGAAACACACCTTTGGGACGAAGAAGGCGGCTGGTATATCCGTGGTCTAACGAAAAATGGCGACAAGATCGGTACTGCGCAGCAAAAAGAAGGTCGTGTACACCTTGAGTCAAACACGCTAGCGGTTCTGTCTGGCGCGGTTTCTCAAGAGCGCGGTGAAAAGGCAATGGACGCGGTCGACGAGAACCTCTTCTCTGAGTACGGCCTTCACCTAAACTCACCATCTTTTGCAACACCGAATGATGATATCGGCTTCGTAACTCGCGTTTACCAAGGCGTAAAAGAGAACGGTGCAATCTTCTCGCATCCAAACCCATGGGCTTGGGTAGCTGAAGCGAAACTGGGTCGTGGTGACCGTGCAATGAAATTCTACGATGCACTAAACCCATACAACCAGAACGACATCATCGAAAAACGTATTGCAGAACCATACTCATACGTTCAGTTCATTATGGGTCGTGACCACCAAGACCACGGTCGTGCAAACCACCCATGGTTAACAGGTACATCTGGCTGGGCTTACTTCGCTGTTACCAACTTTATCCTTGGTGTGCGTACCGGCTTCGATGGTCTGACTATCGATCCATGTATCCCAACGGACTGGCCGGGCTTCGAAGTGACTCGCCAATGGCTAGGTGCAACTTACAACATCAAAGTCGTTAACCCAGACTCAGTAAGCAAAGGCGTGAAGTCGATTACTGTGAACGGTAAAGCAGTAAATGGTGCCTCTGTACCAGTTCAAGCGGAAGGTTCAGTAAACGAAGTGATCGTAACACTAGGTTAATCGCTTAAAAATGCCCCAATGCACTTTTGCTCTTTAGCTTGTGCATTGGGCTCGCTAGCAAAATTTTAAGGCGCGGTGTATTGCCGCCCTTATTGAGGTTCGAATCATGATCAAATTTGGTACAGGCGGTTGGCGCGCATTCATCGGTGAAGAATTCACTAAAGATAATGTTCGTTTGGTTGCTCAAGCAGTTGCAAACATTACGAATAACGAATCTGTTGCTGATCGCGGCTTTGTCATTGGCTATGACCGACGTTTTCTGTCTGACAAAGCTGGCCGTTGGTTTGCCGAAGTTTTAGCAGCAAACGGCATCGTCGTTAGCTTTATCGATAAGTTTGTTCCAACGCCTATCGTAATGTTTAAAGCGAAGGAAATGGGCTGCGCTTACTCTGCATGTATTACGGCATCGCACAACCCGGCCGATTACAACGGCATTAAAGTCTTCATTGAAGGCGGTCGTGATGCAGATGAAATCATCACCCAAAAAATCGAATCACAAATCGATACGCTCACTGCACAAAATGTAAAAAGTGTCGATTTTGAACAAGCGGTTGAAGATAAGCTGATTCAAATTATCAACCCGATGAACGAATTCGTAGATTCGATCATTAACTTTATTGATATCGAGTCGATCAAAAAAGCCAACCTACGCGTTTTGATTGACCCGATGTTCGGTGTTGCAAAAAATGCGCTGCAAACCGTATTAATCAATGGCCGCTGTGACGTTGATGTGATTAACGATGGAAAAAACCCAGACTTCGGTGGGTTAATGCCTTCGCCAAGTGCTGCAACACTCTACCGTTTGATGCACCTAGTAAAAGAGCAAGGTTACGATATTGGCATCGGTACCGATGGCGATGCGGACCGTCTTGGTATTATTGACGAAAAAGGTAACTTCATTCATCCGAATGAAGTCCTGATTCTACTTTATTATTACTTATTGGAGTACAAAGGTTGGACAGGTTCCGTGGTACGTAACATCGCGACGACTCATCTTCTCGATAAAATTGCTGAAGACCACGGTGAAAAATGCTTTGAGGTACCAGTAGGCTTTAAGCACATCAGCTCTCAAATGGAAGCGGATGACTCACTGATTGGTGGGGAAAGCTCTGGCGGCCTAACCATTCGCGGCCACATCAAAGGTAAAGATGGCGTCTTCGCGTCTAGCTTGTTAGTTGAAATGATTTCAGTAACCGGCAAGAAGCTGTCTGAGTTGCTAGATGAAATCTACGGTAAGTATGGCTATGCCTACATGGCAGAAGGTGATTGCAAGTTCAAACCGGCGCAAAAAGAGGTACTGTTCAACAAAATTTATATTGAAAAGCAGTTGCCTGAGTTTGAGTTTGAAATCGAAAAAGTCAGCTATGAAGATGGTGCGAAAGTCTACTTCAAGAACGGCGGTTGGATCATCGCACGCTTCTCTGGTACTGAGCCGTTACTACGTATTTTTGCAGAAATGCAAGATAAGGACACTGCGGAACGTGTTCTTCAACAGTTTAAAGACTTCTTATCTTTATAACTGACCTTGTGCCCGCTTCGAGCACTTCGGCTACGCTTGTCATGTAATTCAAGCTGTCGCTAAGGGGAAGAATACTTGCCCGGCATCACTGCCGGGCTTTTTTATTGTGTGTAGGCAGGCATAAGAGAATAGTAAAGGTACCCAGTAACGTTATGCGAATGCCAGCACGCCCTGCGTTTCAATTTTCACAGCAACAGACTCACCAATATTTAATGCCTGCGATGCTGTAGCCAACAAACGGTCGCCATTCGCATCAATCACGTAACGGCAGTGGTCGCCCATAAAGTGCTGCTCCAGCACCGTTACTGAGCTCTCTTCATCGGATTGAATTTGTACATGTTGCGGCCTTAGCAACAAAGAGCATTCAGACTGCACTGGGATCTCTTGTTGGGCTGTGGCTTCAACCACACCCAAGTGGGTTTCATATTCTGAATCCGAAACTCGTTTAGCGGCCAGGTAGCTACCACCACCTAAGAAATCCGCAACAAACTTACTTGAGGGCTGGTAGTAAAGCTCAGATGCCGTGCCATATTGCTCGATAACACCATTGTTCATCACTGCCATTTTATCAGCGAAGGCAAAAGCCTCTTCACGGCTATGCGTAACAAAAATGGCAGTCACGCCTTGCGCCTTAAAAATCTTACGGATCTCACTTATCAACTCATGGCGAACTTGCGTATCAATATTAGAGAACGGCTCATCCAGCAACAATAAGTCTGGGCTGTAAGCTAATGAGCGAGCAATCGCAACACGCTGCTGCTGTCCTCCAGACAATTGATGAGGATAACGATCGCCATAGCCTTGCAAATGCACGAGCTCGAGCATCTCTTGGACTTTGCCATTTTTCTCTTTTGTCGAGTAATGCTTTAAGCCAAAGGCAATATTTTGCTCCACCGTCAGGTGAGGAAAAAGCGCATAATCTTGGAAAATCATCCCGATATTACGCTGTTCTGGTGGCAACCAGTTCTCCCCATCATCAATCGTGACGCAATTTAAGCTCATTTCGCCTGACGTTAACGGCAATAATCCCGCAACGGCTTTTAATAGTGTTGTTTTTCCGCAACCACTTGCACCTAGTAAACAGACAATTTGCCCTTGCTCCACCTCAAGAGACAATGATTCGAGTACGGTTTGATCATCATATTGGCAAGTTAGGTTTTTAATTGATAATGCGCAGCTCATCAGTGATTTTGCTCCAGTGAACGGTTAACAACAACAAGCGGGATCAACCCAACAAGAACCAACAGAACCGCAGGCAAAGCGGCCAATTCTAAATGCTCATCCGAGGCGAAGTTATAAACGTATGTGGCTAGTGTTTCAAAGTTAAATGGACGAAGTAATAGAGCCGCATTGAGCTCTTTCATCGACTCGATAAACACTAACAGAGCCGCAATCAGTGCACCACGTTTAACCAGCGGAAAGTGCACACGCCACAGCATGGCATTAGGCTTACAACCCATGGTGCGAGACGCCATATCTAACGAAGGCGAAATTTTATTTAAATTACTTTCGATACTACCAATCGCCACCGCTGAAAAGCGCACAACCATGGCAAAAACCAGGGCGAACATGGAGCCAGAAAAAATAAGTCCCGGTCTTCCCCACTCCATGGCTTTAGCAAGGTCGTTGACGCGGTGATCCATAAATAGTACTGCGACCATCACACCAATCGCTAATACGGTTCCTGGCACTGCATACCCCATCGAAGAAAGACGCATAAATGCCAAGCTTTCGCGCTTGCCATTGACGCGATGGGTAAAGTTAACGATCAGTGCGACAGCAACACCAATAATGGCGGCAATAACCGACACGACCAAACTATTCCATGCGTATTCACGAAACTCGGGGGTCCAACTCTGCGCAAAGTAAGTTATCGCATAATCAATCAGCTGTAGTAATGGCAAAATAAACGCGACCGAAACCAAGCCCCAACACCAAACCAGCGCGGTCCACTTTTTCCAGCCCATCAACTCATAACGAAAATCTTCGTGACTGTTAAATTGGCTTTGAAAAAGCTTTTGTTTACGACGACTGTAGCGTTCGGCACTGAGGAGCAGTACTACAATGACAAGCATCATGGCTGAAATCTTGGCTGCTGCATTAAGATTAGAGTACCCCAACCAAGTATCGTAGACCGCTGTGGTTAACGTATTCACAGCGAAGTAACTTACAGTACCAAAGTCACCGATGGTCTCCATTGCGACCAGCGACAAACCCACAGCGATAGAAGGTCGCACTAGTGGCATCGAGATGCGCCAAAAGCTTTCCCATGGAGAGCACTTGAGCAAACGCGCGCTTTGCAACAAAGAGACATTTTGCTCCATAAATGCAGCTCGACACAGCAAATACACGTAAGGGTACAGCACTAAAGCCAACACAAAGGTCGCGCCAGGCAAGGTGCGAATATCAGGGAACCAATACTCGCCAGGTCCCCATCCGGTTACATCACGCAAAAAGATCTGAATTGGACCAGCAAAATCAAACCAATCAGTAAAAATATAACCAATGATATAACCTGGCATCGCAAGAGGTAACACCAATGCCCACTGCAACCATTTTTCGGTCGGCAGTTTACACATGGCCATTATCCAAGCGCTTGGTATACCAAGAATTAAGGACAACACCATTACGCCAATAGTGAGCGCAACCGTGTTAAAAATATAAGTCGGCATGACTGTCGCCATTAAATGGGCAAACAAATCATCCGTTTCACCAATTGCGGTGTAGAAGATCGCTAAGATCGGCAAAACCAGTAACAGAGTTATTACCCCACTACTGGTTTTCCATAAAGAGTGTTTATCTTTCATCGCCTAATTACTGCAAGGCTGTATGAAATACAAATGCTGTTGCAAATACATCTCATATCCTTTAATCAAATGGGGGTACTGTTATACCCCCACAAGGAATTAAAGGTCAAATTTCACTTCGTCTAATAGCTTAATTGCCGCTTCGTGATTGGCTGCAATATCGTCTAGAGAAAGCTTGTCTGCTTTAAAGTCACCCCAAGATTCCACAAGTTCAGAACGCTTCACGCCTTCTTTAACAGGGTACTCGTAGTTAACTTCTGCGTACATCTGCTGCGCTTTGTCACCCGTTAGGAATTCCATTAGCTTCACAGCATTGTCTTTGTTTGGAGAGTACTTCGCCATCGCCATACCAGAGATGTTTACGTGAGTACCTGTAGTCTCTTGGTTAGGGAAGTTGATGTAAACTGCATCTGCCCAAGCTTTTTGCTCTTTGTCGTTAACCATTTTACCTAGGTAGTAGCTGTTACCTAGAGAAACATCACATAGACCTTCTTTGATCGCTTTAACTTGTGCACGATCGTTGCCTTGTGGTTTGCGAGCAAGGTTTGCTTTCACGCCTTCCAACCACTCTTTGGTTTCTGCTTCGCCATTGTGAGCAATCATTGCTGAAACTAGAGAAACGTTGTACGGGTGCTTACCGCTACGAGTACAAATTTTACCTTTGAACTCTGGCTTAGCCAGATCTACATAGTTGAAATCTGCGCCTAGTTTACCTACGCGATCACGTGAAGAGTAAACACTACGTGAGCGTAGAGTTAGAGCAAACCACTCATTCTCTTTATCTTGGTATTGAGCTGGTACGTTTTCTTCAATGATTTTGCTATCTACTTTCTGAACTAAACCTTTGTTTGTCAGTTCAGCTAGACGACTGATGTCTGTCGTAAGGATAACGTCAGCTGGGCTGTACTCGCCTTCTTGAGCTAGCTTTTCTGCTAAGCCTTTTTTAGCAAATTTTACGTTTACTTTGATGCCAGTTTCTTTAGTGAACTCGTTGAACATAGGTTCAACTAGGAAAGGTTGACGGTAAGAGTAGACGTTCACTTCTTCAGCAGCCATTGCTGTTGGAGCTAAGGTTGCGCAAGTTAATGCTGAAAGAGTTAGCAGTTTTTTCATTGTTTAATCCTTTACCATGCTAATGATAACGTTTATCAGTTGCGTTATTATATGTATGTTCAATAAGAAGACAATGACAAATATTAAAAAACCTGCTCATCGGAGCAGGTTTTTATATGTTGAGAGTGTAACTATTTATTACAGGCTATTGATTACTTCACAGTGACAAATTCTGGGTACGCACCGACGCCACAATCATGCATGTCCATACCTTCCATTTCTTCATCTTCCGTGACGCGAATTCCAACGGTTGCTTTCAAGATAGCCCACACCACTAGGCTAGCACCAAATACCCAAGCAAAGATAACGACAGCACCTAAAAGCTGTGCACCGAATGTAGCATCGCCGTTACTTAGTGGTACGACCATCAAACCAAAGAAGCCACAAACACCGTGCACTGAAATCGCACCGACTGGGTCATCAATTTTCAGTTTATCCAGGCCAATGATGCTGAATACGACTAGCGCGCCAGATACTGCACCGATAGCAACCGCATATAATGGCGATGGTGATAGAGGATCTGCAGTGATGGCAACCAAGCCAGCTAGCGCACCATTGAGAATCATCGTTAAGTCCGCTTTGCCCCAAGTTGTTTTACATACAAATAGCGCCGCAATAGCACCTGCAGCAGCAGCTGCGTTGGTGTTTAGGAAGATCTGACCTACCGCTGTTGCGTTCTCAAAGTCTGAAACCATCAACTGAGAACCACCGTTAAACCCAAACCAACCAAACCAAAGGATGAAAGTACCTAGTGTTGCCAAAGGCATGTTTGAACCTGGAATCGGGTAGATTTCACCGTTTTTGCCATATTTACCTTTGCGAGCACCAAGCAATAACACACCAGCGAGAGCTGCAGAAGCACCAGCCATATGTACGATGCCTGAACCCGCAAAGTCGCTAAATCCAGCTTCTGCTAGGAAGCCACCGCCCCATGTCCAATAACCTTCCATTGGGTAGATAAATGCGGTCAAAATCGCAGAGAAAACCAAGAAAGACCAAAGCTTCATACGTTCAGCCACCGCACCAGAAACGACGGACATTGCGGTTGCAACGAAGACGACTTGGAAGAAGAAATCAGACTCTAGAGAGTGATCAGCCCCTTCTCCTTGGGTACCAATCAGCGCACCAAATGAAGGTAACCAGCCTCCTTCTCCGTTGTCGACATACATGATGTTGTAACCAACGATTAGAAACATCGTACATGCAATTGCGTACAAACAGATGTTCTTCGTAAGAATTTCTGTTGTGTTCTTAGAGCGCACAAGACCCGCTTCTAGCATCGCAAAACCAGCTGCCATCCACATTACCAACGCACCGGAAATGAGGAAGAAAAAGGTGTCAAGTGCGTAACGTAACTCGGTTACTGTTGTTGTTAATTCCATAATAAGTTTCTCCAATCCCTTGAATTCTTAAAGTGCTTCTGCGTCCATTTCGCCCGTTCGGATACGCACCGCTTGGTTCAGGTCGTAGACAAAAATTTTACCGTCACCAATCTTTCCTGTTTGCGCAGCTTTTGTAATCGCTTCAACCACTCGCTCAACATTATCCGCGTGAGTAGCGATTTCAATTTTCACTTTTGGTAGGAAATCGACCTGATACTCAGCGCCGCGATACAGTTCCGTGTGGCCTTTTTGACGACCAAACCCTTTAACTTCTGATACCGTCATCCCTTCGATACCGACGTTAGCCAATGCTTCTCGCACATCGTCTAATTTAAACGGCTTAATAATGGCATTGATTATTTTCATTCAATTCTCTCCGAAGCTTTCATCCTGAAACACTTCTAATAATCCAATCTACGTGCCAAGTTTTTAAGTCATTGAATAATAAAAACTAACGTCAATTTACATATCTATAAACAAAAAGGGCGCACCATATCGGTGCGCCCTTTTCACAAATTTAAAGCAACAGAAGGAAAGTTACCCAAAACTGTGCACTAAATGTTCAAAAAGTCTTTCCATCGCTCGATAAGAATCATGAAGTCCTCTATTCCACAGCTTGCTGTACTTTCTGCATTGTAGAAATCGAATTCACTTTCCATCTCAACATCATGGTCATGGGCCAATGCGTTTTCTTGCACTAGGACTTCATCGCCCTGAATCATCAAGCTAATTTCTGTACCTGTTAGGTTATGCTCTTGAGAAGGCGCTGAAAATGACTGCTCAATTAGCTTTTCAACCTGAGCTATCTTCATAGGATCTTTGCCAATTTCTTCTTGTAGCCAGCGCCCAACAATCTCATGCCCCATGCTGCATTTTACGTAGTACTCGCCCATCAACGTGTTACGGATGAATTCAAATTCCATCGAGATTGCCTTTTCGTATCAATTTGGTGCGGAGTATAGCGAATTGCGCCCATAAAAAAAGCACCTCGTTTGAGGTGCTTTTTAATTGTGCAGTTAAACTTATGCAGGCTCTTGGAATATCACTTCATCCGCTTTCTTGGTGTACTGATCCATTTTATGGAAGTTCAAGTAGCGGTAAGTATCTGTAGCGGTTGCATCAATTTGCTTCGCATACTCCAAGTACTCTTCTTTAGTTGGAATCTTACCAAGGATTGCACCTACGGCAGCTAGTTCCGCAGACGACAGGTAAACATTCGCACCAGTACCTAGACGGTTCGGGAAGTTACGCGTTGAGGTAGACATCACTGTTGATTTGTCTGCAACACGCGCTTGGTTACCCATACACAGTGAACATCCTGGTGTTTCGATTCGAACCCCAGCACGGCCAAAGATACCGTAATAACCCTCTTCCGTTAGCTGATCCTTGTCCATCTTCGTTGGCGGAGCGATCCATAGACGAGTTGCAAGCTGTCCGTTGAACTTATCTAGCAGCTTACCAGCAGCGCGGAAGTGACCGATATTCGTCATACAAGAACCGATGAACACTTCATCAATCGCTGTGCCTTGTACTTCAGACAACAAGCGAGCGTCATCCGGATCATTCGGTGCACATAGTACTGGCTCATTGATTTCAGCCATATCGATTTCAATAATATGTGCGTATTCAGCGTCTTTATCCGCTTGCATCAGCTCAGGATTTGCTAGCCACTCTTCCATCGCTGTAATACGACGTTCGATAGTACGGCGGTCACCGTAACCTTCAGAGATCATCCACTTCAGCATCACGATGTTAGAGTTTAGGTACTCTTCGATCGACTCTTGCGACAGTTTCACAGTACAACCTGCCGCAGAACGCTCAGCAGAAGCATCAGACAGCTCAAATGCTTGCTCAACAGTTAGCGTTTCTAGGCCTTCAATCTCAAGGATACGACCAGAGAATTCGTTGATCTTGCCCGCTTTCTCTACCGTTAGTAGACCTTGCTGAATCGCGTAGTAAGGGATGGCATGAACAAGGTCACGCAGTGTGATACCCGGTTGCATTTCACCTTTAAAGCGAACCAAGATTGACTCAGGCATATCTAGTGGCATAACGCCTGTCGCAGCTGCAAAGGCAACCAACCCCGAACCTGCTGGGAATGAAATACCTAGCGGGAAACGAGTATGTGAGTCACCACCCGTACCGACTGTATCCGGCAGTAGCATACGGTTTAGCCATGAGTGGATAATACCGTCACCTGGGCGAAGAGATACACCACCGCGGTTCATGATAAAGTCCGGAAGTGTGTGGTGCGTGTTAACGTCTACTGGTTTTGGATACGCAGAGGTGTGACAGAAAGACTGCATGACAAGATCAGCAGAGAAGCCCAAACACGCCAAGTCTTTAAGTTCATCACGAGTCATAGGGCCGGTAGTATCTTGCGAACCTACTGTCGTCATCTTCGGCTCACAGTAGGTACCAGGGCGAATGCCTTCTACGCCACACGCTTTACCAACCATTTTCTGTGCAAGCGTGTAACCCTTGCCAGAATCTGCAATTTCACCAGGTTTACGGAATACATCCGAAGGCTCAAGACCTAGCGATTGACGCGCTTTGTCTGTCAAACCACGACCGATGATCAATGGGATACGACCACCAGCACGAACTTCATCAATCAGTACTTCCGTTTTCAGCGAGAACTCAGCTAAAACTTCACCTGTTTCGTGATTACAAACTTTACCTTCATATGGGTAAACATCGATAACATCGCCCATGTTGAGCTTAGTTACGTCGACTTCGATTGGTAGTGCGCCCGCATCTTCCATTGTGTTGAAGAAGATAGGTGCAATTTTACCACCAAGCACATAACCACCAGCACGTTTGTTTGGAACGTAAGGGATATCATCTCCCATAAACCAAAGTACTGAGTTGGTTGCAGATTTACGTGAAGAACCAGTACCAACAACATCACCAACGTAAACCAATTGGTGACCTTTTTCTTTCAATTCTTCAATTTGCTTGATCGGACCAATATTGCCCGGTTGATCAGGATTGATGCCTTCACGCTCGTTCTTCAGCATCGCAAGTGCGTGCACTGGGATATCAGGACGAGACCAAGCATCAGGTGCAGGTGAAAGGTCATCCGTGTTCGTTTCACCTGTTACTTTAAATACAGTTAGAGTGACTTTTTCTTCAAGCTTAGGCTTAGAAAGGAACCACTCAGCATCAGCCCATGACTGAAGCACTTTCTGTGCATGCGCATTGCCTGCTTTTGCTTTCTCTTCTACGTCATAGAAAGCATCAAACATCAGAAGTGTATGAGACAGCGCTTCTACAGCAATCTCTGCCAGTGCTTCGTCATCAAGTAGCTCAACTAGCGGCTCGATGTTGTAACCACCTTGCATAGTGCCTAGCAGTTCAGCCGCTTTTTCACGACTCACTAATGGTGATTTAACTTCACCTTTTGCTACTGCTGTTAGGAAACCCGCTTTTACATAAGCAGCTTCATCAACACCTGGAGGGATACGGTTTTCAAGTAGGTCAAGAATGAACTCTTCTTCACCTTGCGGGGGATTTTTCAGAAGTTCTACAAGTCCAGCAACTTGTTCTGCGTCTAGCGGTTTAGGAACAACTCCTTCAGCAGCACGCTCTTCGACGTGTTTACGGTAGGCTTCAAGCACGACTTTTTCCTCTCATTGCGGTTCCTCCTCTATTATTACTATTGTTAAAGTAAAGGAGTGAACATCCTTGGAAACTTGGCTCTCCATTGCCCTTGTTTTCATTCAATTATGATTGAGAAACAGCGCCGTAGAGGCCAAACTGTGGGCAAAATAATAGCAAATTTAACCTTAAATTAAAATCTTATCATTTTGACCAACATAGCAACTTACGACTAAAGTTCTGCTAATTTTGACCAAATATGCCAAGTTTTTGCTTTCTTATACCCGGTTAATTAAACGACGTTCCTACGATCAAATACACAGCATCCATATCCTGCTCAGTACGACCATAAGCCAACATAATTGGCCCGATTGGTGAGTCAACACCAAAGAAAATAGAGCCAGCATTGTAAAGTGGCGCTTCATTCAGCTTCAGATCATTATCTGACCACACTCCACCGTATTCCACTGATGCACCTAGGTAGACTGGCGCTTCAAATAGTCCAAAGTCGTTGTCGAACCATTTGTATCGGTACACCAAGCTACTAAAAAACAGGTTCTGTCCAATCAAGCTATTTCTTGGGATGCCAGATAGGTTTAAAAAGCCGCCTAACTCTCTCGGATCAAGTGGAACCGATGAATTTTTACTTTCTACAAAACTATATTCTGCATGTCCGACTAAAGTATGACGCTGATGACTGACCGCACCTTTGAATCGCGCGGAGATTTCATACACGGTATCTTCAATCATCTTTTCCGTGTCGAGCAGAGTGATGCCTTCCGGACTCTTGTCATGAGATACGAAATATTCAAGATCGACCAGCAGTCCGCGAGTAGGAAATGCAAAATCATCAAGCGTATCGAGTCGATAGCTCGCAAATATACCTTTGCGCTCGAAGTCTAGCTGCCCTGCCGAGGCCAAGGTAGACAGCTCAATATCTCCTGTAGAGTAACGAGCACCAAGGCGCAACTCTTGCCATAACGTAGGTTGAATGCCAATCGCCAGTTCAGAAGCAAAGTCATTATAGGAAACGGGTAAGAAGTCGTTAACTGAGCTGAGGTCCGGATTTTCAAATTCGCTAAAAGGTAAGTTTCTATCTTCACTGCTGTATCCAACACGGCCAGCAACAAAAAGCGTTTGACTAGATAAAACAGGCGAATACAACTCAGCTTCTATCAGCTTATCCGTGCCCATTTCTACGTTGAACGCCAACTCTGCACCATGCGAGTTTAAATTAGTAAAATTGGTCGACATACCGATGCCGTATTGGCTATCCGTATCGAAGTCATCTTCAAGGAAAAATCGAAAGTTAACGTAATTCGGCCCCCACGACTTTTCGTTAACATCAAAAACCAACAATGTCTTACCATCAACATCTTCAAAGTGATAAGTGATTAACTCAAAACGATCCAGCGCATAGAGATTTTCAACGGCTTTTTCTATTTCAGCCGTTGGAATACGACGACCTGTTTTCAATTGAATACGGTTAGTAAGTAATACATCACTGTAGTGGGTGTTATTCACTATCACAATGTCATCAACAATGCGTTTATCACCGTAAACCAGCGTCTTACGTACCTCTTGCTTGTGATCAATATACTTTTGGTATTCTGCGTTCGATAAACTTAGACCTTGCAGCTTATCTTCAAGCTGCTTGGTAATATCGTAGCCCGCTTGAAAAGCCCAAGGCATTTTGTCGAACTCGACCGTTTCCATGGTGCCCACATTGGGACGAATATAAATATCTTGTGGTTCAAGCTCGTCCACTTGCTGTTGCGTACTGCGACGAACTAGGTAATTAGAAAGTTGATCCGCTACAGTAAACAGCCCGGTAAACTCATCTTCGGTTTTGTAGTCGGTGCTAATATCGACAGCAATAACAATATCTGCCCCCATGGCGCGAGCCACATCGACAGGCATGTTATTGACGACGCCCCCATCGACAAGCATATGGCCATTGAGCTTATAGGGAGGGAGCGCTCCTGGTACAGACATACTGGCCATCATTGCGTCCACGAGATAGCCATTGCCAAGAACCACTTCCTCTAGGGCAAGAATATCTGTCGCCACAGAGCGGTAAGGAATGGCAAGATCATCAAAAGAATCGAATCGCCCTAAGTTCCCTGTAGTCTCACGCAATACGCGCAACATGTTCTGGCCTTGCACCACACCCGTTGGGGCACGAACCTCACCAAATCTTAAGCCGAGGTCAGTGTTAATTTGATAGCGGTCTTCATACTCTTTATCACGAACTCGGCGTTGACTACGGTCGACACGATCTCGATAACCACTGCTCCAATCGACGGTGTAGATAAAACTTTCAATTTCATCAGCGCTCATCCCCGTTGCATAGAGACCACCGACATAAGCGCCCATACTGGTGCCCGTTACGATATCGACCGGGATCTGCATCTCTTCTAACGCTTTGAGAACGCCGATATGCGCAGCGCCTTTTGCTCCACCACCAGCGAGCACAACCGCCACCTTTGGGCGAGGCTCCAAGTCATCCGTTTTTGCTAGAGAGTTTGCAAGGGAAACTGAAGGAGTGGTGATCAAAAAGGCACTAACCCAAAGCGCGAAATGGCGAGTCGACGGGCTTGATAACAGCTTTTTGAACATTCACTTCTTCCTTTGTTGAATTTCTTATCAAGTAGGGCGTGCTAGCAGCACCGCACTAACACGCCCTAATATGTACTAAGAATTGACCAGAGAGACAAGCTAATGTTGTTGATTTGGCGATGCTACCAATCAAATAAGCTGTTAAGCCAGTTTGATTTCTTCTCACACTGCTGCTTTATTTGACCCGTTTTATCCCAAACTGGCAGTTTATAATCACTACGACAGTTCATTTCTAAACCACCATCTGATGTCGGCTTAAATCCTAACGTGGTGATCTCTCTTGGCCATGGAAGCTCTAAACGCTCAGGAATGCGTTGCTTCAAATACTCTGCGTACACTCGTAATGCACCGCTCGATCCCGTTAGATGAACCGGTTTGTTATCGTCGCGACCTAGCCAAATTGTCGTCACTTCACGGCCATCAACACCGACAAACCAGCTATCGCGGTTATCGTTACTGGTACCCGTTTTTCCTGCCAGTGCAGCCCAACCAAACTGGCTTTGTAAGAAGCGGCCTGTACCTTGAGCAACCCCCTGTTTCATCGCGTAGGTCGTTAGCCATGCTGCTTGCTCATCCACGGCTCTTGATGAACGAGGCAAGGATTGATACAGCACATTACCTTCCATATCCATCACTGAACGCAGAGCGGTCAGTTTCGCACGTTTGCCTGAGTTCGTCAGTGTCTGATACATCTGCGCGACTTCAAACGGCGTCAAAGAAAACGAGCCCAAAAACATCGAAGGCACTGGGCGGATTTCGTCTTTGTTGACGCCCAAACGTTCTAAAGTATTGGATACTTCGGGGATACCAAGCGCCATGCCTAAGCGCACAGTTGGCACGTTGAGTGACTTCGCTAAAGCAATGTAGAGTGGCACATCACCACGATATTTTCGGTCGTAGTTACGCGGTGTCCATACATTACCTTTACTGCTTTTCAGGCTTAGCGGCGTGTCGTGTAGCGTCGTGCCTAGGTTATATTTTTCCGGTTGTTCTAGAGCCGTCAAGTAAATCGCTGGTTTAACTAAAGAACCAATTGGACGACTGGCATTGAGCGCGCGGTTAAAACCTTCATAACCAACACGTTTACCGCCAACCATGGCACGGATTTCACCACTATGACGATCAACCGCGACTGCTGCGGCTTCTAATTCTTTACCGCCTCGTTTAGCTAGCTCCGGGATCTTTTTCGCGATGGCTTGCTCCATTTTGCTTTGCGATACCGGATCCAGAGACGTAAACACGCGCAGCCCGGTTTCCGCTTTAAATCGCTCCCCCACTTTTTCTTTCAATTCAATGCTCAATTGTTGGAAATAAGCGGGCTGACGGCTCGCAATACGTGGTTTGCTCTGCGTATCAAGCGAACGACTGACGGCTTGCTCATACTGCTCAGATGTCAGCATGTTTTGCTGCATCAACAAACGTAATACAAGATCGCGGCGCTCTTTCGTACGCTCGGGGTAACGAATTGGATTGTAGTAAGACGGTCCTTTTACCATCCCAACTAACATCGCCAGTTGATCGATTCGCAGCTCTTGGATCGGTTGTCCAAAGTAATAACGCGATGCCAAGCCAAACCCGTGGATCGCTTCACCACCGCTTTGCCCCAGGTACACTTCGTTAAGGTAGGCTTCCAAAATACGATCTTTGCTGTAACGGTAATCCAAAATTAACGCAATATACGCTTCTCGAACTTTACGCCACAGCGTTTTATCACGGGTCAAAAATAGGTTTTTCGCTAACTGCTGAGTTAGCGTACTACCACCTTGAACAGTACGACCCGCTTTAATGTTTGCAACCATTGCTCGTGCAATCGCGAGTGGAGACACCCCATCGTGTTGATAAAAATCCCGGTCTTCGGTCGCAAGCAGTGCATCAACTAAAATTTCTGGGAACTGATCACGACGCAAGAACAGACGCTGCTCATCTTGATCTTTCTCCAGCATCCCCAACATCTTCGGTTCTAAGCGTAAGTAACCAAGATCACCTCGGGACTCTAAAGACTGAATACGCTGTAAGCCAGAATCTGAAAAATGGAGCATCACGTGACGATCCGGTTCAGGACCATCGGCAAATTCAAATGGACGACGGATCAGCTCAATACGAGTGGAAGAAGAAGAGTACTCACCAGGATAGCGAGGCTGACTTACCTTACGGTAATTCAGTACATCCAGCTCGTTGCGCAGTTCTTGAATGGTGATATTTTCACCCGGATTTAAGTTCAAGATGCGAGCATAAACCACCGTTGGCAGTTCAAACAGCTGACCTTCAAAGCGCTCTTTCACGACACTATCTAAGTAAATCCCAACAAACAGCAAAACAGCGGCAAGCGCAACACCGGCTTTCCAGCTAAATGACCACAAAACTTTCAGCCACGAACGTTTCTCGTTAGTCGGCTTTTTACTCGGTGTGCGTCGAGTCGGTTTTGTCGTTCCTTTATTGGTTGTACTTTTCTTCGCTGGCGCTTTTTTCGCGCTAGGCTTCTTGCTGTTAGTCATTATTCAATTGTCTTTTTGTTTTCGTAGTTGCTACATGATTGGCAGGATCATCTGGCCAAACGTGTTTTGGGTAGCGCCCTTTCATCTCTTTTTGAACGTCTTTATAGCTTCCGTTCCAGAAAGCCGCCAAGTCAGACGTCACTTGCAGCGGACGTTGTGCCGGTGAAAGCAGTTCAAGCACTAAACGCTTGCGACCAAGCGCTACCGTAGGGGAGCCACTCTCACCAAATACCTCTTGCATACGCACCGATAATTTCGGCTCATGGCCATACTGGTAACGGATACGCTTCTTTGAACCTGTCGGCAGTTGGTAATGCTCTGGTAACCATTCATCCAGCTGTTGATTGAGTGGCCAACCTAATCGAGCGTTCAGCGCTTCGACCAAGTTTATCTTGCTCAAATCGTTAACCGAACTGACGGACGTCATGTACGGCTCTAACCACTCTTCTAATGAATCCAACAAACTGGCTTCATCAAACATTGGCCATGATTGCTCGGGTAACCATTCCACCGCACAACGAACCCGAGCCAACAAGCTCTCCGCTGGCGGTGTCCAGTTTAGACTCTGTAAGCCCTGGCGGCGGACATACGTGAGTAAAGCTTGTGTCATTTTTTCTTTGCCAGGGCTTGGCAAAGGCTCGCGTTCAACCACCAGCTGACCGAGTTTTGTTTGTCTCTCAGCCATTAGACGCCCTCTTTTTTCATCCCAGTCTACAACTTCTTCAGACGAAAATAGCGCTTCAAAGGTCGCTCGCAATATATTGACATCCAATTCACATGCCGAATGAATTTGACTGGAGTTAGAATGAGAACGCATTAAGTCAACGGCAACCAAATACTCACAGCCACCTAGCATGTCTTCCTGACGACATTCTGCACCATGACCATTAGCCAAAGTAAATCGCCCAAATTGATTTGTGCGCTGCTGCGCAATGCGATCTGGAAATGCCAAACTTAACACCAGCGGTAATGCATCTTCATCCACGCCTTTCAGGTCAAATACCGTATCCAATTTGTACGCTAGAGATTGAGCACGCTTGAACAACAGCGACTTTTTTGGATGAGTACCAACAAGCCAACGATGCAAGCTATGAGCGATATTGGTAACGTTTCTCTCTGGCTCTTCAATCAGTGCGACCGCCGCCAAAGCAGCATTTAACATCTTATCACTGTAAGATTGCGCTTTAATTAGCATCGCAGCCGCACGAGGCTCGACGCCTAGTTCATGCGCCTGTTTTCCTTCGGACGTTAATTGCCCTTTTTCCGTCAGTAGTCCCAATGACACCAATAGCTGCTTCGCTTGTTCCAATGACGGATTAGCGGGAACATCAAGCCACTTGAGATCGTGGATATCACTCGCTCCCCAAAATGCGATCTCCATAACTAAACTCGCCAAATCGGAATGCAAAATTTCGGGTTGAGAAACCTGCGGCTGTTGCTTGAACTGGCTTTCAGAATAGAGGCGAACGCAAATGCCCTCTTCTATTCGTCCCGCTCGTCCTGCACGCTGAATCGCTGAAGACTGTGCAATGCGTGTTTGCTCTAAGCGTGTTAAACCGTTTTTCAAATCAAACCGGGCAATACGCTCTAACCCAGAATCAACCACAAGGCGAATGCCTTCAATCGTCAGTGAAGTTTCTGCGATGTTGGTCGCGAGTACGACTTTACGCTTGCCGTGTTCTGCCGGCGTGATGGCTTTTTGTTGCTCAGTAAAGCTCAGTTGCCCATAAAGCGGACACACTTCAATATCATCCGCCAAATGAGATAAACGTTCTTCGACTTGTTTAATGGCCCCAACGCCCGGTAGGAAAGCCAACAAAGAGCCGGACTCTTTGTTCATAAGACTTTCTATTGTTTTTGCCATACTCGTAGGTAAATGATCATTCACACCTAACGGTTGGTAACGCATTTCTACGTCGAAACTGCGCCCTTCTGATTCAATGTAACTGGCTTCCGGCAACAACGACTGTAAGGCTTGTTGATCAAGCGTTGCCGACATTACCACCAGCTTGAGATCGTCTCGCAATGCCTCTTGAACTTCTAAACTGAATGCCAAAGCGGTATCGGCATGAATGCTGCGTTCATGAAACTCATCAAAGATCAGCAGATCAACACCATCCAGTTCAGGGTCAGTTTGAATCATCCTAGTCATGATCCCTTCAGTCACGATCTCCAACTGCGTTGCAGAACTTACCTTTGCCTCGCCACGAACTCGATAACCCACGCGTTGACCAACTTGTTCTCCCAATTGCTCAGCAAGATAACGGGCAATGTTACGCGCCGCGAGTCGTCTTGGCTCAAGCATGATGATTTTTCCAACAACCGAATGGTTTAAGAGTAACTGCAAAGGGAAGTAAGTCGACTTACCGGCACCTGGCGCCGCTTTTAAGATCACTTGATGTTGATTTTTGACCGCCGTCAGCAACTCAGGCATCACGGCTTCAATCGGCAATTGTGACAAAGGAAATACCTTATGGTGTAATGGTGGCAACATTGTACATAAAAAAATTTTTGTCTAAATAAGCAAATGCATTTCACACCCGCTTTAGAGTCCGCCACTCTACTCAAACGCTATAAACGCTTTCTTGCCGATATCGAACTCGATACCGGTGAAGTTCGTACTATCCACTGCGCAAACACTGGCGCAATGACAGGTTGTGCGACACCGGGAAACAAAGTTTGGTTTTCCACTTCCGACAACCCGAAACGAAAATATCCCAATAGTTGGGAGTTGAGTGAAACCGAACAAGGCCACCGCATTTGTATCAATACCGCGCGCGCCAACCAATTAGCCGTTGAGGCTATTGAAAATAATGTCATTTCAGAGCTTTGTGGTTATGACACACTTCAAACTGAGGTGAAATACGGTAATGAAAATAGCCGAATTGATATCTTGCTCAGCGCAGACAGCAAGCCAAAGTGCTATATAGAAGTGAAAAGCGTCACTCTTCTTGATGAGACCGACTCTACTGGACAAGGATACTTCCCAGATGCGGTCACGACTCGGGGACAAAAGCACCTGAGAGAGCTCACAGAAATGGCACAAAATGGAAGTAGAGCCATACTTTTATTCACTGTTTTACATTCAGGTATTGAAAAAGTATCCGCGGCGCACCATATAGACGCGAAATATTCACTATTACTCAAACAAGCACAAGACGCTGGAGTGGAAGTTCTCTGCTACAAAGCTGAACTGAGCGATACTAGAATGAAGCTGATTTCCGCTATTGATTTTATCAATTAAGAGAAAAAATGATGTCGTCTTCACATTGACGATAACTTTGCGATTCAGTATTTGCTTGCACCGCCTCTTTTTGCTATAGATACCCGCCTTAAATTGACTGCGTAGCAGTTGACTAGGTGTAAGTAGGAGATGCTGTATGCCAGAATCAAAGAAGAAAACGATAGGCATCCTAGCCATTGCCGGCGTGGAGCCATATCAGGAAAAACCTGGTGAAGAGTACATGTCACCAGAGCAGGTTGAACACTTTACGAAAATCTTAACAGCTTGGCGCGACCAGCTGAGAGCTGAAGTGGATCGTACCGTTCACCACATGCAGGACGAAGCAGCAAACTTCCCAGATCCAGTTGACCGCGCCTCTCAAGAGGAAGAGTTCAGCCTAGAACTGCGTAACCGCGACCGCGAACGCCGTTTGATCAAGAAGATTGAAAAGACTTTGGATAAAATCAAAGAAGACGATTTTGGCTTCTGTGAGTCTTGTGGCGTAGAGATTGGCGTTCGCCGTCTTGAAGCACGTCCAACCGCTGACCTATGTATTGACTGTAAAACACTTGCAGAAATCAAAGAGAAGCAAATGCAAGGTTAATCAACCAAGCATTATGATTATTGAAGGGAGCTCAGGCTCCCTTTTTGTTTTGACTACCTTTGCATCCCATTTGTTTACTAAATTCGAGATACACGCATGACACGCTATGTAGGTCGATTCGCCCCATCTCCTTCTGGTCCTTTACATTTTGGTTCACTGATTGCCGCTCTTGGCAGCTATTTTCAAGCGAAAGCACACAACGGAACCTGGTTAGTACGTATTGAGGACTTGGACCCACCAAGAGAAATGCCAGGTGCGGCGCAACTTATCCTAGATGCGCTCAAAGCCTATCAGCTGCATTGGGATGGAGAGGTGGTATACCAGAGTGAACGTCATGACCTTTACCAAGCCCAAATAAACACATGGCTCGAAAATGGTGAAGCCTATTATTGCCAATGTACTCGAAAGCAAATTAAAGAGCATGGCGGGTTTTATCCTGGCACTTGCCGCGATAAAAACTTGAAAGACGGCGCGATTCGCCTAAAAATGACCAAGCCTGTCGCTCATTTCTTCGATCAGAAGCGTGGAACAATTAAGATTCCAGAGCAACTCGTTAATGAAGATTTCATTATTAAACGTCGAGATGGATTATTTGCTTATAATCTTGCGGTAGTATTGGACGACATCGACCAAGGCGTCACCGAAGTCGTGCGTGGTGCAGACTTAATCGAGCCAACAGGGCGTCAAATCAGTCTGTACCAGATACTTGGGCAGCCTGAAGTCAGCTACTTGCATTTACCATTGGCGATGGACAACAACGGCAATAAACTGTCGAAACAAAATCACGCGACGGCTATTGATATAGAGACACCAAAGCCTACTCTATTACGCGCCATGACATTTTTGGGCTTCGAGATACCGGAAGCCATAAAAGCGGCCAACATAGAAGAGATTCTTCGTTGGGGCTGCGAAAACTGGCGCTTGGAACAGCTTCCAACAGAGCTCGAGATCACACCGTGATTCTCAAATGGCATTGTGTAGGCTATCATTAGCCGCAAATTAGGCCCTAGAGGCGCAAAAACTAACCAAAGCAAGATTGGACTAAACCCAGTTATTGCCAGATGCACATGAATACAAACGACTATACACCAAGCGAACCTGCCACTATTCCAGAGCTCGCTCTCAATGTAATAACTCGTGAAGAGCACAACATTTCGCGTAAGCAGATCAGTGATAATGCACTGAAGGTACTGTACCGCCTAAATGGTGCTGGTTTCGATGCTTTTCTTGTGGGTGGCGGGGTTCGAGACTTACTGCTTGGACAGAAACCAAAAGATTTTGACATTGCGACCAACGCAACGCCGGAACAGATCAAACAGCTATTTCGTAACTGCCGTTTGATTGGTCGCCGCTTCCGCTTGGCTCACATTATGTTTGGCCGAGATATCATTGAAGTAGCGACATTCCGCGGTCACCACCAAGAGCAAAAGAATAAGAGCATCTCTCAGCAATCGAAAGAAGGAATGCTGCTGCGGGACAATGTCTACGGCACCATCGATGAAGATGCTGAGCGCCGTGATTTCACGATTAACTCGATGTACTACAACATCGCGGATTACTCGATTCACGACTACGCACGTGGTATTGAGGATTTAGAAGATCGCCTCATTCGGCTGATTGGCGATCCAGAAACACGCTACCGTGAAGACCCAGTACGTATGTTGCGTGCAGTTCGCTTCGCAGTAAAACTGGACTTTGATATTGAAGAAGACACCGCGGCACCAATCGAACACATGGCACCGTTGCTCGGTGACATTCCGTCAGCGCGTCTTTTTGAAGAGTCACTCAAGTTATTGCAATCCGGTCATGGCCTAGAAACCTACCACCTACTGCGTGAGTACAACTTATTCCAACAGCTATTCCCGGCGATTGCAGCGCACTTTACAGAAGATTACTCCTCTCACACTGAGCAAATGTTGGATCTTGTCCTAGATTCTACCGACATGCGCATCGAAGATGGGAAACGCATCAATCCAGCATTTATGTTTGCTGCAATGCTGTGGTACCCACTGTGTGCGAAAGCCGATGAACTGATGGAAGAGCGCAACCTAGGCCATTACGACGCTATTATGGAAGCGAGTAACATCATTCTTGATGAACAAGTTCGTACAATTGCCATTCCAAGACGCCACACCGCAACCATTCGCGAGATTTGGCAGCTGCAGCTGCGCCTTCCTCGACGTAACGGTAAACGTGCATTCCGTCTTATGGAGCTCAATAAATTTAGAGCTGGCTTTGATTTTCTTGAAATGCGCGGTGAAATTGAAGGTGGTGACACTCAGAAGCTTGCCAAGTGGTGGGAAACTTTCCAAAATGCAGGCCGAGAAATGCGTCAAGCAATGGCTGCCGACCTAGACGGTCAATCACCGAAGAGTGGTCAGCGCCGCCGTAAAACCTATCGCAAGAAAAAGAGTAAGCCTAAGTCATGATCACAGCGTACATTGCGGTAGGCAGTAACTTGGCTGATCCTGTCAGCCAAGCGAAGCAAGCGATTGAAGCGTTAAAAACGCTGCCTAAATCAGAGTTTGTTCAGGCTTCTTCGCTATACAGCAGCACGCCAATGGGACCACAAAACCAACCGGATTACATCAATGCGGTTGTGTCGATTAACACCAGTTTGACGCCTCTTGAGTTGCTCGATTGCACGCAAGCCATTGAGCAAGAACAAGGGCGTGTCCGTAAAGACGAACGTTGGGGACCAAGAACCTTGGACCTCGACATTGTTCTTTATGGCAATGAGGTGATTAATTCCGAGAGGCTGATCGTTCCTCATTATGGAATGAAAGAGCGTGAATTCGTACTCTACCCTCTTGCGGAAATTGCACCAAGTTTACAACTCCCCGATGGGACCGAGGTCTCTGAACTACTGGAACAAGTAGATAGAAACGGCCTCAGTATCTGGCAGTCATAGCCAACTCCTAGTAAGGATAAAACCATGAAAAAAATGACCATCAACGACCTAATCAAGTGGAAGCAAGAAGGTCGTAAATTTGCTACTTCAACCGCTTATGATGCGAGCTTTGCCCAACTGTTTGAAAGCCAAGAAATGCCAGTACTTCTTGTTGGTGATTCTCTAGGTATGGTTTTGCAAGGTCACAACGATACTCTGCCAGTAACGGTCGATGATATCGCTTACCATACTCGTTGCGTACGCGCAGGTAGCCCAAATTGTTTGTTGATGGCTGACATGCCATTCATGAGCTACACCACGCCAGAGCAAGCTTGCGAAAATGCGGCTACACTGATGCGTGCGGGTGCCAATATGGTGAAAATTGAAGGTGGTGACTGGCTAGTCGACACTGTAAAAATGCTCACTGAACGCTCGGTTCCAGTTTGTGCTCACCTTGGTTTAACTCCTCAAGCCGTGAATATTTTTGGTGGTTACAAAGTTCAAGGTCGCGATCAAGAAAAAGCGGACCGCATGGTGAAAGATGCGTTAGCACTGCAAGAAGCAGGCGCTCAAATCGTCTTACTAGAGTGCGTGCCTGCTGAGCTTGCTGAGCGTATTACGCAAGTGCTCGACGTGCCTGTTATCGGTATTGGAGCTGGTAACGTGACAGATGGTCAAATTCTCGTGATGCATGATATGTTCGGTATCTCTGCCAACTACATGCCGAAATTCTCCAAAAACTTTCTTGCTGAAACAGGTGATATGCGCAAAGCCGTTGCTAAATACATTGAAGATGTAGCCAACGGTGTATTCCCAGACGACGCTCATACCATTGCCTAGAGGATAAATGCATGCAAACTTTTGCGGAAATCTCAGCAGTTCGTGAACACCTTAAAACCTTTAAACGTGAAGGTCGTAAAATTGCGTTTGTCCCAACCATGGGCAACCTTCACGAAGGTCACTTAACTTTAGTGCGTAAAGCACGCGAATACGCTGATATCGTTGTCGTAAGCATCTTTGTTAATCCGATGCAGTTTGATCGTGCAGACGATTTAAATAATTACCCGCGTACGCTAGAGGAAGACTTAAGCAAGTTAACCTCTGAAGGGGTCGATGTGGTATTTACGCCGACACCAGAAGTTATCTATCCTGAAGGGCTTGATAAACAAACGTTTGTTGATGTTCCGGGTCTATCGACTATTTTAGAAGGGGCTTCACGCCCTGGTCATTTCCGTGGCGTCACAACCATCGTAAACAAGCTATTTAACATCGTTCAGCCAGATGTGGCCTGTTTTGGTGAGAAAGATTTTCAACAACTTGCTGTTATCCGCAAGATGGTTGTCGATCTTGCGATGGACATTGAAATCATCGGTGTACCAACCGTACGTGAAATGGACGGTTTAGCAATGAGCTCACGTAATGGTCTGCTGACATTGGATGAACGTCAACGTGCGCCAGTACTTGCTCGTACAATGCGTTGGATCAGCAGTGCCATTCGTGGCGGCCGTGATGACTACGCATCGATCATCGAAGATGCGAGCGACCAACTGCGAGCTGCAGGTTTGCACCCTGATGAGATCTTCATTCGTGATGCTCGTACATTACAAGTGATCACACCAGAAACGACACAAGCCGTCATTCTGATGTCTGCGTTCTTAGGCAAAGCTCGTCTTATCGATAACCAAACGGTAGATATGGTTGTCGAAGCGAAGGAAGAAGCAGAGTCTAGTAATACAAACTCAGAGAGCGCAGAGTAAGCTCTGAGCCATCAAGACGTAAAAAGGTCGACTCTTAGTCGACCTTTTTTATTTTCTACGTATAGACGCAATCTAACCCTTCAGGGCGTGTTTTAAACCGCTTGTGCAGCCACATCCACGCTGGAATATCACGTTTTATCATTTTCTCAAGCTCTTGGTTCAAGATACTTGCCGCTTTAATCGCATTACGCCTCTCGAAACGCTCACTGATATCTTTTCCAATATATAACTTGTAATGGTGATTCTTGCTCACTGTGACGCCAGATATGACCGCACACTTTGTTGCGTCTATAAGCACACTAGAGCCCACGGTACTCGCGGCTTGTTCAACAGCAAAGAACGGCGCAAAAACAGAATGGCTGACGCCATAATCATGGTCGGGCAAATACCACAGTCGATGACCATTTTTCAGAACTTTGAGCATTGATTTAACGTCTTTTCGATCAATCATTTGATGCCCAAAACGAGTTCGACCTCGATGTTGAATAAACTCATAAGCAGGGTTCGAATTTGGGCGATACACACCGTAACCTTTGGCAAACTGGCTAAAAATACGAGCGGTTATCTCCAAGTTTAAATGATGACTGCACACCACCAACACACCACGCCCATTCTTTTCCTCAGCGAGTAAACGATCTTTCCCAACAATAGCGGTTATCCGACGTATCCGCCAATCTGGCCAAAACCAGGCGATCCCCGTTTCGATGATCGCCATTCCCGTATATTGAAAGTTTTTTCGTACTACGTCCTTACATTGCCAATCCGTAAAATCAGGGAAACACAGCTGGAGATTACGCAGAGCGATCTTGTGTCGGCGCTTCATTACATGCATCGCAACGCAGCCGATGCTTCTACCTAAGATTCGCAATACTATGTATGGCAGTACATTAACAAGAATCGCTAAAGATCCAAATGCCAGCCATACAGACCAATATTTGGGCTTAAGTAACTGATAGGAGAAAGGCGGCGGCGGGACAATATTCATAGGATCACTCATTTATTACAAATGATTGAAACCTATCATGATAAAAACTGAAAGATTGTATGGGTATGTATTGTTATGCATGCCAAAGAGCAGCATGATTCGCTGCTCTTTGTTGTGTGGGAGAGTCTTAGCTTCTTAGCCCAATACCTTTCGTTACTAAGTAATGAGCAACGGCATACAGCGCTATCACAAACACCGCAAGCACACTGAATGAAGTGACAATACCTACATCCGATACGCCTAAAAAACCATAACGGAACGCATTCACCATGTAGACGATTGGGTTAATCTTAGAGACACCTTGCCAAAATTCAGGCAGTAAGCTGATGGAATAAAAAACACCACCCAAGTAGGTTAACGGGGTCAACACAAATGTAGGAATGATCGAAATATCATCAAACGTTTTTGCATAGACCGCATTGATCAGCCCGCCTAGAGCAAATACAACGGATGTCATGAAGACGGTCGCAACAATAATACCCCAGTGTTCAACTTGCAGATCCACAAACAATAGAGACACACAGGTAACAATAGCGCCTACTAACAAACCTCGAGTCACACCGCCCATTACGTATCCAGCAATAATCACGTAATTTGGCACCGGTGCCACCAGCAGCTCTTCAATGTTCTTCTGTAGTTTTGCACTAAAGAACGAAGACGCCACATTCGAGTATGAATTGGTGATAACCGACATCATGATCAAACCTGGAACTATGTACTCCATGTAGCTAAAGCCGCTCATCTCACCGATTCGAGAGCCAATAAGATTACCGAAAATGATGAAATACAGTGTCATTGTGATTGCAGGCGGAACTAAAGTTTGCACCCAAATGCGCGTAAAACGGGTGATCTCTTTGCTCAGCAAGCTACGAAATGCCGTCCAATATAAACCGTACATTTACTTACTCCCTTCTCTTACAATGCTGACAAACAACTCTTCCAGTCGGTTGGCTTTGTTACGCATTGAAAGAACTTTAATACCATGCTCTGTTAACTGACTGAACACTGAATTCAATCCTTGGCTTTTATCTAGCTCTATCTCTAAAGAGCCATCAACAATACTTTGTCGATTGACGCCTTCAAGCTCAGGCACCTCGCCTTCAGATTCAATGTCTAGGATAAATGTCTCGACGCTTAACTTACCTAGCAACGCCCTCATGGTGGTGTTTTCGATCAACTCACCTCGGTTAATAATGCCGATATTTCGACACAGCATCTCCGCTTCTTCTAGGTAGTGCGTCGTCAAAATAATCGTAATCCCTTGCTCTTGGTTGATCTCTTTCAGAAATTCCCACATTGAGCGGCGTAGTTCAATGTCCACCCCAGCCGTTGGTTCATCCAAAATGAGCAACTGCGGCTCGTGCATCAAAGCTCGGGCGATCATCAAACGGCGCTTCATCCCGCCAGATAAATTACGGGCACGCTCTTTACGTTTTTCCCATAAATCGAGTTTTTTCAGGTACTTTTCAGCTCGTTCTTTGGCTAATACTTTAGACACACCGTAATAGCCCGCTTGCTGCATCACGATTTGTTCAACAGTTTCAAACTGATTGAAGTTGAACTCTTGTGGCACCAAGCCTAAATTCTGTTTGGCCAACTCAAGGTCGGTATCTATGTCATAACCGAAAACTTTCGTCGTTCCAGAAGTTTTGTTCACTAAGGAGGAAATGATGCCGATCGTGGTCGATTTTCCTGCACCATTGGGACCCAGAAGCGCGTAGAAGTCACCCTTTTTCACTTGGAGACTAATACCTTTTAACGCCTCAAAGCCACCTGCATACGTCTTGCGCAGCTGTTCAATTTCTAATGCGTACATAAGGTCGTGATTGCCGTTTGTTTGTGATTACTAATACCGACTCGATGTTTATCAGCGGTTTACTACGAAATCGCCTGGGTATTGTACTGGAGGTCCATCAGTTTATCGTTGAATAACGATGATTACAATTAAACCTTTCGATAATATTGGAAATATAGTCCCTATCAACGTAAAGGTTATCTGCAAGTAAGGCAAAAGTTAGGGAATAAAAAACGCAACAGAGCGCTGTTGCGTTTTTAACGATCAGAGTGATTACGCCGTTATACGCTGATACTGGTCCGCCTCGACATGTGCTACCGCCGCATTCAATGCTTCATAACGGAATTGGTACATATTGTCATTCGGGACAAGATCAATAACGTGGAACTTTTCTAGCTGTTCTCGCGTGCGCTCATTTGGACACAACAAATACACGGCACAATTAGCATCGAGCGCATCCTTAATCGCGTTTTCTAACGCTAAACCGACAGTAACATCAATCATAGGTACATCGGTAAGATCGAGAATCATCACATCATAATCCGAAATACTGGAGTGCTGGCGTGAAATTGCCTTAGAAACACTGAAGATCATTGGGCCCGAAAGATAAAAGAACAGTACTTTGCCATTGGCGCGATCAAGCAAGCCACGCTCGCTGTCAGTTAGCGGCACATCGTCTTCATCCGCGTCACTGATCGCTTTCACTTGTCTCGCCTGTTCTCGGCTCAGACGCTCAATGATAATAATGTTGGAAATAAAGACGCCCAAGCCCACGGCAACGATAAGATCAACGAACACTGTGAGCAACATAACGCCATACATTACCGCCATTCCGGAAAAGCTAACCTTGTGTGCTCGTTGAATAAAACTCCAATCCAAAATGTTAAAGCCGACATATACTGCAATGCCAGCCAACACAGCCATTGGGATCGGCTCCGTTAATCCACCAGCAACCAATACGACCAATGCAAGCATAAGTGCACGAATCACACCGGACAATGGCGAACGAGCCCCAACTTGAATGTTAGTCACCGTGCCCATCGTTGCGCCCGCGCCAGGTAGTGCACCGAACAAGCCTGAGATCATGTTGGCAAGGCCTTGGCCTCGCAGTTCTTTGTCTGAGTCGTGCTCTTTACGAGTCAAGGAGTCACCGATAACCGCCGTTAACAAAGTATCGATACAACCTAAGGTGCCGAGCACCAACGCATCAATAACCATCTCAACAAACATATCTGGATCAATATGAGGTGCAACGAGAGAAGGCAATCCAGCCGGGATTTCACCGATACGACGAATATCTTCCGTATCGAAGAGCATCACAGACAACAAAGTCACCGCAACCAACGCCACGAGTTGCGCTGGTACATATTTTCGATATTGCTTAGGGAAGAAAAAGAGAATCCCCAAAGTCAGTAAACCTAAAAACAGTTCACTGAACTTAAGGTTAGAAATAGTCTCCGCCAAAGCAGATAATGTTCCGAGCACTCCTCCAGAAGGCGCGGCATGCCCCATCAAAGGTGATAGCTGCAAAATGATAAGAATCACGCCAATCCCTGACATAAAGCCCGAAATCACGCTATAAGGCATCAAGGTAACGTATTTACCCAGTTTTAACGTTCCTAATAGGATTTGGAACGCGCCAGCCATCATAACAACCGTGAAGGTCATGGCCATGCCCGTTTCTGGATACTTCGCCATCATACTGGTTAATACAGCGGTCATGATTACCGTCATTGGCCCTGTTGGTTCTGATATTAACGTATTAGAACCACCAAACAACGAAGCAAACAGACCGACCATTATTGCGCCCCAGAGGCCTGCTTCTGCCCCTGCACCGGATGCAACACCGAACGCTAACGCCAAAGGAAGAGAGATAATCGCTGTGGTTACCCCACCAAATACATCCCCTTTGAAATTAATATCTTCAAAACGACTACCGAACACTGCTGATTTCCCTGCATTCAATTTTAAAAAGTAAAATGTCATTACTTTAACGAGCCAGGCGAAAATTTAAACCATAAATAGATTAAGGCTAAATTCACACCACAAATAATTAGGCCTAATTTTACGTTTTTATTGATGAAAACTAGTCAGATGAGTCCTGTCTGACGAATATTTAACGAGATCGAAATTGTAACATTGTGTATAGTTACAACACTGCTCGCTTGCATGTTCATATAAGCGGCAGCGCTTTTGTCTTTTAAGGGAAGTAGTTTGCAAGATGCCGGAAATTAAACAGTTATTTGAAAACAATTCAAAATGGTCTCAAGAGATCAAATCTGATCGACCTGAATACTTCGCAAAACTCGCAGAGGGTCAAAAGCCCGATTTTCTTTGGATTGGCTGTTCTGATAGCCGTGTCCCTGCCGAGCGACTAACCGGACTATACTCGGGTGAACTATTCGTTCATCGGAATGTTGCAAACCAAGTCATCCATACTGATCTCAACTGTCTGTCCGTCGTTCAATACGCCGTAGACGTTCTTAAGGTTAAGCACATCATTGTCTGTGGACACTATGGCTGTGGTGGCGTAAACGCTGCCATTGATAACCCTAAGCTAGGTCTTATTAATAATTGGCTGTTACATATCAGAGATATCTATTTCAAACACCGCACTTACCTAGATCAAATGCCGCAGCAAGATCGAGCAGATAAACTAGGCGAGCTTAATGTCGCAGAGCAAGTGTACAACTTGGGTAACTCAACCATCCTGCAAAACGCTTGGGAGCGTGGGCAAGATGTTGAAATTCATGGCGTGGTATACGGCATTGAAGATGGTCGTTTAGAGTACTTAGGCATTCGTTCTAACTCTAAGGAAACCGTAGAAGCGTCTTATCAGAAAGCCCTTTCGACGATTCTAAATACAGACAACAAGCTGCTTTGTCGCTAAGCTACATCTAAAAGTTGAACAAAAAACGCCCATCTGAGATGGGCGTTTTTTTATATTTCTAATGCTGCTCTCAATGATTATTCTTGAGGTACAACTTTACCGATGTATGGTAAGTGGCGGTATTTCTGCGCGTAATCAATACCCACACCAACGACAAACTCATCTGGGATTTCGAAACCAATCCAATCCACAGGAACATTCACTTCACGACGAGATGGTTTATCTAGGAGCGTACAAATCGCGATAGACTTCGGCTCACGCAGCGATAAGATCTCACGGATTTTATTTAGTGTGTTACCTGTATCAATGATGTCTTCAACAAGCAAAATGTCTTTGCCTTTGATGTCATCATCCAAATCTTTCAAGATACGAACGTCACGTGAACTTTCCATTGTGTTGCCGTAGCTTGACGCTGTCATAAAATCAACTTGGTGAGTCAGTTCGATAGCACGTGCCAAGTCTGCCATAAATACAAATGAGCCACGCAATAAGCCTACCAACACAAGATCTTCACTACCTTGATAACGCTCTGTAATTTGTTTGCCTAATTCACGAACTCGTTCCTGAACTTCTTGCTCAGAAATCATGACTTCTATTGTATGTTTCATACTGTGCTCAATCTAATTTGTGGGTTGAGGTAAGTCGCACGCAAACGATCACCTAATCTTACGGCGTGTAGTGTATCACCACGTTCATTGGGTTGAAAGTCACATCCTGTTGCCAAAAAATCTTGGAAGAAGGTCTTAGTTTTATAAAGTTCATAGCTAATTTTATCAATAATAATGACATTGCTGTATATAAATTGTTCTACAGATGTTGACCTTGTTGATATGCACCATTACACTCATCACTGCTTTAAGCAACTATTAAAATAATCAATTAGGGGGTTACCCCCAATATCAACTCAAATGGCAAGGAAAATGGATATGGACTCAATTGCAAAGAGACCTAGAACTAGGCTTTCCCCGATTAAGCGTAAGCAACAGTTAATGGAAATTGCATTGGAAGTGTTTGCGCGCCGCGGCATCGGTCGTGGTGGTCACGCTGATATCGCAGAAATTGCTCAAGTTTCTGTGGCGACCGTTTTTAACTACTTCCCAACTCGTGAAGACTTGGTGGATGAAGTACTCAACCACGTCGTACGTCAGTTCTCGAACTTCCTATCGGATAACATTGACTTAGACTTACACGCGCGTGAAAACATCGCCAATATTACTAATGCGATGATAGAGCTTGTCAGTCAAGACTGTCACTGGCTAAAAGTTTGGTTCGAGTGGAGTGCTTCAACACGTGATGAAGTATGGCCATTGTTTGTTTCAACTAACCGTACTAACCAGTTGCTGGTACAAAACATGTTCATTAAAGCGATTGAACGTGGCGAAGTGTGTGACCAGCACGATTCAGAACACTTGGCAAACTTGTTCCACGGTATTTGTTACTCACTGTTTGTCCAAGCGAACCGAGCAAAAAGTGAAGCGGAACTTAAGCACCTTGTTAGTTCATACTTAGACATGCTCTGCATTTACAACCGTGAACACTAAAGCTTAACTCGCAATATATGTCAGCCCACCGTTTGGTGGGCTTTTTATTGTCTGCTGTCAGCCGAGCACACGTTTATATTCCTACCTAACAAACATAAAAAACCGCTGCAATGCAGCGGTTTCTATCATTAAGTCAGGAAAAAGCTTACTTCTTCTTAACTGCTTTTTTGTTTGGCAGGTCAGTGATTGAACCTTCAAATACTTCAGCAGCTAGACCTACAGACTCATGTAGAGTTGGGTGAGCGTGGATAGTCAGAGCGATATCTTCTGCATCACAGCCCATCTCAATTGCAAGGCCGATTTCACCAAGTAGTTCACCACCGTTAGTACCAACGATAGCACCACCGATTACGCGGTGAGTTTCTTTGTCGAAGATTAGCTTAGTCATACCGTCTGCACAGTCAGATGCGATTGCACGACCTGATGCTGCCCAAGGGAATGTTGCCACTTCGTACTTGATGCCTTCTTCTTTCGCTTCTTTTTCAGTCTTACCAACCCAAGCCACTTCTGGCTCAGTGTACGCGATTGAAGGAATAACTTTAGGGTCAAAGTAGTGCTTCTTACCAGAGATAACTTCAGCAGCTACGTGACCTTCATGCACACCTTTGTGAGCAAGCATTGGTTGACCAACGATATCACCGATCGCGAAGATGTGAGGAACGTTAGTACGCATTTGCTTATCAACGTTGATGAAGCCACGCTCGTCAATTTCTAGACCCGCTTTTTCACCGTCGATTAGCTTACCATTTGGTACACGACCGATAGCAACTAGAACCGCATCGTAACGCTCAGCTTCAGCTGGCGCTTTCTTGCCTTCCATTGAAACGTAGATACCGTCTTCTTTTGCTTCAACTGCTGTTACTTTCGTTTCTAGCATTAGCTTGAACTTGTCTTTGATACGCTTAGTAAATACTTTCACGATATCTTTGTCTGCTGCAGGAATTACCTGGTCAAACATTTCAACAACTTCAACTTTAGAACCTAGAGAGTGGTAAACCGTACCCATTTCTAGACCGATGATACCACCACCCATGATAAGCAGTTTTTCTGGCACTTCTTTTAGTTCAAGAGCGTCAGTAGAGTCCCAAATACGTGGGTCTTCATGCGGGATAAATGGCAGTTTGATTGGACGAGAACCAGCCGCAACGATTGCGTTGTCAAAGTTAACAACTGTTGGCTCACCTTCGCCTTCTACAAGGATAGAGTTAGGGCCAGTGAACTTACCGTAACCGTTAACTACTGTAACGTTACGCATCTTAGCCATGCCGCTTAGGCCGCCAGTTAGTTGGTTAACAACTTTTTCTTTCCAGATGCGGATTTTGCTGATGTCTGTTTGAGGCTCACCGAACACAACGCCGTGGTCAGCCATCGCTTTCGCTTCTTCAATTACTTTAGAAACGTGAAGCAGTGCTTTAGATGGGATACAACCCACGTTCAGACATACACCGCCAAGCGTGCTGTAACGTTCAACTAGTACAGTTTCAAGACCTAAATCCGCACAACGAAATGCAGCGGAGTAACCAGCAGGACCAGAACCAAGTACAACAACTTGGGCTTTAATTTCTTTGCTCATTTTGACCTCTTGTAGTCATTATCCCTAACAGGCTGAGTGGGTATCGATTTTTTATGTTTAAGAGAGATTTGTTTTAAACAGTTATTTTCAGACCGCTAACAGTTTACAGAGATGTTAATGGTGTGAAAAGTAAATCAATTTAGCCTGTGAGCTAGACAACAATTCGATTGTGAAAACCCTGAACGAAGCAAGGCTGATAACCAAATTGTCGGTAATTATGATTAGCAGAGGCGGCTAAGTTGCCGCCTCTCATTCATCTAATTTCTATTACAGAACTAGACGACGAATGTCAGATAGACATGAGTTTAGGTAAGTGATGAAGCGCGCACCTTCAGCACCATCGATCACACGGTGGTCGTATGATAGAGACAGTGGAAGTTGTAGACGCGGTTCGAACTCTTTACCGTTCCATACCGGTTTCATTTCTGACTTAGACACACCTAGGATACCAACTTCTGGCGCGTTTACGATTGGAGTAAACGCCGTACCGCCGATACCGCCTAGGCTAGAGATAGTGAAACAGCCACCTTGCATGTCAGCCGCAGTTAGCTTACCTGCACGTGCTTTCTTAGAAACAGCCATTAGCTCTTCAGATAGCTCGTAGATGCCTTTCTTGTTCACGTCTTTAAATACCGGAACAACAAGACCGTTTGGTGTATCTACCGCGATACCAACATTCACGTATTTCTTCAGAATTAGGCTCTCACCGTCTTCTGATAGAGAAGAGTTGAACGCAGGGAACGCTTCAAGCGCTTTAGCTACCGCTTTCATGATGAACACAAGTGGCGTGATCTTCATGCCAGTGTCTTTCTTCGCTTCAATCGCGTTTTGCTCTTTACGGAATGCTTCAAGAGCCGTGATGTCTGCGTTATCCCACTGTGTAACGTGCGGGATCATTACCCAGTTACGGTGTAGGTTTGCGCCAGAGATCTTCTTAATGCGAGATAGCGGTTGAACTTCTGTCTCACCAAACTTGCTGAAGTCCACTTTTGGCCATGGTAGTAGACCAAGAGCCGCGCCGTCGCCTTTGCCAGATGCTGCTGCACCTGCGCCAGACTCAAGACGCTTAAGTGCATCTTTCACGTAAGCTTGAACGTCTTCTTTTAGGATACGGCTCTTACGACCAGAACCCTTAACCTTAGATAGGTTAACACCAAATTCACGCGCTAGACGACGAACAACTGGAGACGCGTGAGCATACTCATCGTTTTCTTTGAAGTCGCCAGTCGCTGCTGGAGCTGCTGCCGCTGGAGCTTCTGCTTTAGGAGCCGGAGCCGCAGGTGCTGCTGCTTGAGCTGGAGCCGCTGCAGGAGCTGGAGCTGCGCCCGCCACTTCGAATACCATGATTAGTGAGCCAGTAGACACTTTGTCGCCAGCTGCAATCTTGATTTCTTTAACCGTACCAGCAAATGGTGCAGGAACTTCCATAGAAGCTTTGTCACCTTCAACAGTGATTAGAGATTGCTCTTCTTCCACTGTGTCGCCAACGGCAACCATGATCTCAGTAACTTCAACTTCGTCGCCGCCGATATCTGGAACGTTCACTTCTTTTGCCGCAGACGCTGCTGGTGCTGCTGCCGCAGGAGCTTCAGCTGCCGCTGGTGCTGCTGGAGCACCTGAACCTGCTGTTTCGAATACCATGATAAGTGAGCCAGTCGATACTTTATCGCCTGCTGCAACTTTGATCTCTTTTAGAGTACCTGCGAATGGCGCTGGAACTTCCATAGAAGCTTTGTCGCCTTCAACAGTTAGAAGAGATTGCTCTTCTTCGATGCTGTCGCCAACGGCAACCATGATTTCAGTAACTTCTACTTCATCACCACCGATGTCTGGTACGTGAACTTCTTTTAGTTCTGCCGCTGCTGCTGGAGCTGGAGCTGCTGCTGGAGCTGCTTCTGCCGCAGGAGCAGGTGCAGCGTCAGCTGCACCCTCGGCTTCGAAAATCATGATTAGAGAACCAGTAGAAACCTTGTCGCCTTCTGCAACTTTGATTTCTTTAACGATACCCGCTTGAGAAGCAGGAACTTCCATAGAAGCTTTATCGCCTTCAACTGTGATCAGAGACTGCTCTTCTTCAACCTTGTCGCCAACGCTTACAAGAATCTCAGTAACTTCAACCTCATCCGCACCGATGTCTGGTACATTAATTTCGATTGCCATTTCTTATCTACCTTCTTAATTAAGCGTATAGCGGGTTTGTTTTCTCTGTGTCGATGTCGAATTTCTTAATTGCTTCTGCAACTACAGATTTCTCAACTTCGCCACGTTTCGCTAGTTCAGTTAGCGCTGCTACTACTACGTAACCTGCGTTCACTTCGAAATGACGACGTAGGTTTTCACGGCTGTCTGAACGACCGAAGCCATCAGTACCAAGAACTTTGAAAGACTCAGCAGGAATGTATGCACGAACCTGCTCTGCGTAGTTCTTCATGTAGTCAGTTGCTGCGATAGCAGGCTCAGTACCCATTACTGTTTGGATGTAAGGTACTTTCGCTTCCGCTTCTGGGTGAAGCATGTTGAAACGCTCTGCATCTTGGCCATCGCGAGTTAGTTCGTTGAATGACGTTACAGAGTAAACATCAGAAGCAACACCGTAATCTTCGCTTAGGATTTGAGCTGCTTTACGTACTTCATTCATGATAGTACCAGAGCTCATTAGCTGAACTTTCGCTTTGTCGCCCGTGTAAGTTTCTAGCTTGTAGATACCTTTACGGATGCCTTCTTCAGCGCCTTCTGGCATTGCTGGCATTGCGTAGTTTTCGTTCATTAGCGTTAGGTAGTAGAACACGTTTTCTTGTTCTGGACCGTACATGCGACGGATACCGTCTTGCATGATTACTGCTACTTCGTACGCGAATGTTGGGTCGTAAGAAATACAGTTAGGAACCGTACCCGCCAAAATGTGCGAGTGGCCGTCTTCGTGCTGTAGACCTTCACCGTTCAACGTTGTACGACCCGCAGTTGCACCTAGTAGGAAACCACGTGCTTGTTGGTCACCAGCCATCCACGCCATGTCGCCAACACGTTGGAAGCCGAACATTGAGTAGTAGATGTAGAACGGGATCATTGGTAGGTCGTTTGTCGAGTACGAAGTCGCAGCAGCAACCCATGAAGACATAGCGCCTAGCTCGTTGATACCTTCTTGTAGAACCTGACCTGAAGTCGCTTCTTTGTAGTAAGAAACAACGCCACGGTCTTCTGGTGTGTAAGTTTGGCCGTGCGGGTTGTAGATACCGATTTGACGGAACAGACCTTCCATACCGAATGTACGCGCTTCGTCAGCAATGATAGGAACGATGTTCTTACCAATGTTCTTGTTCTTAAGTAGAACGTTTAGTGCACGTACGAATGCCATAGTAGAAGAGATATCACGCTTCTGTTCTTCTAGTAGTGGCTTGAATTCTTCTAGCTCAGGAACGATGAATTCTTGAGTGAATTTTGGTAGACGCTGTGGTGTGTAGCCGTGTAGCGCTTTACGACGAGCGTGTAGGTATTCGTACTCTTTTGAACCTTCTTCAAGTTTCAGGTACGGAAGTTCTTTCACAGCTTCGTCAGTTAGGATGTCTTGAAGACCTAGACGATCACGTAGGTGTAGTACGTGAGTCATGTCCATCTTCTTAACTTGGTGCGCGATGTTCTTACCTTCAGCCGCTTCACCCATGCCGTAACCTTTAACAGTCTTAGCTAGGATTACTGTTGGACGACCTTTAGTTTCTGCCGCGTTTTTGTATGCCGCGTATAGCTTAGAAGACTCGTGACCACCACGCTTAAGTGCGAAGATTTCGTCATCAGTCATGTCAGCAACAAGTGCCGCTGTCTCTGGGTACTTACCAAAGAAGTGCTCACGTACGTACGCGCCATCTTTTGATTTGAATGTTTGGTAGTCGCCATCGATCGTTTCGTTCATAAGCTGTAGAAGCTTACCAGAAGTATCTTTAGCTAGTAGTGAATCCCAGTTGTTACCCCAGATTACTTTCACTACGTTCCAACCAGCACCTTTGAACAGACCTTCAAGTTCTTGAATGATCTTACCGTTACCCATTACAGGGCCATCTAGACGCTGTAGGTTACAGTTGATTAGGAAACATAGGTTGTCTAGTTTCTCACGCGCAGCGAAAGAGATAGCACCACGTGATTCTGGCTCATCCATCTCACCGTCACCTAGGAACGCGTAAACGCGCTGCTCTGAAGTATCTTTAAGACCACGGCCTTCTAGGTACTTAAGGAAACGAGCTTGGTAGATAGAAGCGATTGGACCTAGGCCCATCGATACTGTCGGGAACTGCCAGAATTCAGGCATCAGTTTAGGGTGCGGGTATGAAGGAATACCTTTGCCGTCTACTTCTTGACGGAAGTTGTCTAGCTGCTCTTCAGTTAGACGACCTTCAACGAATGCACGTGAGTAGATACCTGGTGAAATGTGACCTTGGTAGTAAACTAGGTCGCCACCGTCCTTCTCGTTTGGCGCACGGAAGAAGTGGTTGAAACATGTCTCGTAGAACGCAGCAGAAGACTGGAAAGACGCCATGTGGCCGCCTAGCTCTAGGTCTTTCTTAGATGCACGTAGAACGATCATGATAGCGTTCCAACGAATAATTGAGCGAATACGACGCTCAAGTGTTGTGTCACCTGGGTATGCTGGTTCTTGGTCTGCAGGAATCGTGTTGATGTAGTTAGTTGTGATACCTGTTGGCATATCAACACCGTCTAGACGTGCTTTATCTAGAACTTGCTCTAATAGGAATTGAGCACGCTCTAGACCTTCTTCACGTACAACTGACTCAAGCGCTTGTAGCCATTCTTGAGTTTCCAGTGCATCTACGTCATGCTTCATATCAGACATGGCGATCTATCCTTCTGTTGGTTGGATCTACTTATTTAAGTAACGCTCTTACGAGTCATTACCCTGCTGAATTCGACGTAGAGAACGCTCTCGTCGAGACTCTTCTCGAGTCAAATCCAACAATGTTTCTTCGATGTAAGCCAAGTGCGAGTGGGACATTTCTCGCGCCTTTTCAGGCTGACCAGAAACAATCGCATCCACGATATTGGCTCGGTGTTTACTGACTTTCTCGACCGCTTCTGGGCGGCGACGTAGTAATTTAAAATTTTGTAGAATATTTTGTTCAAGCAAAGGTGCTAAGCTTCGAACAATGTGCAACAAAACCACGTTGTGCGCGGCTTCGGTCAAAGCGATTAAAAATTGCATCACTTCCGCAGATTCAGCTTCGATATCGTTGTTTGCTTGCTCTTGGCTAATGCGTTCAAGGCAACCTTGAATACGCGCAAAATCTTCTTCGGTACCACGTAAAGCTGCAAAGTAAGCTGAAATTCCTTCCATTGCATGACGAGACTCAAGCACATCAAGCTGGGTTTCAGAATGACTAGACAACAAATTCAACAAGGGATCTGAAAAGCTCTTCCAGATATTCTCACTTACGAATGTTCCGCCACCTTGGCGACGAGTTAACAAACGCTTCGCTTCTAAGCGTTGAATGGCTTCTCGGACTGAAGGACGAGACACATCGAACTGTCTTGCCAGTTCACGCTCTGGAGGCAGTTGTTGCCCCGGAGACAATGTTCCTTCCACTATCAACCTTTCTAACTCTTGTTCGATAACATCAGAGAGTTTTGGCTGACGAATCCTTTGATAAGCCATAATTTATTGTTCTTCTACTCTTGCAGGTAATTGGTAATACCAATTTTAAGTTGGTGCAGAAATTAACATAATTAAAACGCCACTGTCCAGCCGAAAATTGACCTAAATCATAGAACGAGCTTACTTCCAACACTCTGATAACAATCGACTGTTAAAACAGCAATAGAATTGGTATGACCAATTACATAAAGCATACAAATGGGAAGTCGACGTGCTAGCAATTTTGGAAAAGAAATACAGAAAATGACAAAATTATCAGTCTATTTCTTCACCAAAACGGCGTATACGAGCGTAAAAATGTAGTTAACTTTTAACAATCATTAATATTTCTGGTATCAAAAAAAGGCATACCTGATCGTATGCCTTATTTATTTCGCTTTTTTGAATTTACACTTTCGCTACAAATCAACGCTGTATAAGCTGTCTATATTTCACCCAATCAAAGCTTAGACCAGGATCGCTTTTTCTCAAGGGCGCAATATATTGATGACCGGTAATTCGTGGCAGGGTGATGTGGGGATAAGACTGCATAATCACCTCAGTGATCTCTGCAAGTGATTGATATTGCGCTTCTGTGTAGGCAGTAAATTCTGTCCCTTCAAGCTCGATACCAATGGAATAGTCATTACAACGCTCCCTGCCCGCGAAACTGGATTGACCGGCATGCCATGCTCTATCGAGAAAAGAAACAAATTGAACAACCTCGCCGTTTCTCTTAATCAAGCAATGTGCAGAAACGCCCATTTTGTGAATAACTTCAAAAAATGGATGTGCGTTTGGGTCTAGCTTGCCAGTGAAGAAGTCCTCTATATATGGTCCACCAAACTGCCCAGGAGGCAAACTGATGTTGTGTACCACCAGCAAAGAGATGTCGTTTATATCAGAGCGGGCATCAAAAAATGGTGACGGAACATGCTTTGCCTGTGTCAGCCAGCCATTCTCGATAATTGGGCACATATCAACCTCTCTACTTTGCAAATTAACTGCTGAAATTATTGACACCGGAGAGTATCATTCGTTGCCATCTCCCTTTCAAGACAAGATTTGCGATGAAGAACACACACAACATTCAAGAACGCCTAGAATACCTTAAACAACAACTCCCTTTAGAGATCACTCGCTCTGTCGCTGATACCTTAAAAGAAGATCTAGGTGGCAGTGTCGACGCAGATAACGACATTACTGCATCTTTGATCCCTGCCAATGCGGTTAATACCGCAACGATTATTACTCGCGAGCATGGTGTGTTCTGTGGTCAAGCATGGGCTGATGAAGTTTTTAAACAGCTCGGTGGTAAGGTCAGCATTGAATGGCACGTAAAGGACGGCGATAAGGTCAAACCTAACCAAACCCTTTGTACGCTGACAGGCCCAGCTCGTGATTTGTTGACAGGTGAGCGTAACGCAATGAACTTCATCCAAACGCTGTCTGGCTGCGCAACAGTTACCGCAGAGTACGCTGAAAAAATCGCGCATACTGAGTGTCGTCTACTAGACACACGCAAAACCATTCCTGGCCTGCGTAGCGCACTAAAATACGCCGTGACGTGTGGTGGTGGCTTTAACCATCGCATCGGCGTGTTCGATGCTTACCTTATTAAAGAAAACCACATCATTGCTTGTGGCGGTATTACTCAAGCGATCCAAAAAGCGAAAGAGCTTAACCCAGGCAAACCGGTAGAAGTGGAAACGGAAAGCTTAGAAGAGTTGAAACAGGCGATAGAGGCTGGTGCCGACATCATCATGCTAGATAACTTCACGAAAGAAATGATGCGTGAAGCCGTAGCGATTAACGCAGGTCGTGCCGCTTTAGAAAACTCCGGCAACATTACGCTAGAGACCATCGCAGAATACGCAGAAACCGGTGTCGATTACATTTCGGTAGGCGCGTTGACTAAGCATCTAAAAGCGATGGATCTTTCGATGCGCTTCAAATAATAAAAGCAACACAATCTAAATTACTTCAACTAACTCAGTGAGTTGTGAGTAATTCATCATTAAAAAGGGCCAATAGGCCCTTTCTTTTTATCCATTAAAAAAAATAGTACTACTCGCAAAACTCTGCATGCAATATGCAACTTTCTACCAAAGAGTTTTATCTCACTCGAGAGCCCATCTCTTCCCCATTTTCAACCCACCTTAACTCTCCATAATCTTTCGCTAATGCAAGAGCATTATTAATTTTTAGGAAAGGGTTAAAAATGAAAAACAGTAAACAGAAAAAACAGCAAGGTTTTACCTTGATTGAATTAATGATTGTCGTCGCGATTATTGGTATTTTGGCCGCATTTGCTGTGCCTGCTTATCAAAACTACACAAAAAAAGCGACGCTGGCAGAGTTCCCAAAAGCAGCTTCTGCGATGAAGCTAGCCGTTGAGTTGTGTGCACATGAAAATGCATCAAACGCAGCTACTTTTAAAACGAACTGCTTATCTGGTAGTAATGGTGTACCTTCAAAAATTAACAACCTAAATGATATCTCTATTGAAGCAGTTGCTGGATCATCAGGCGTAAATGTCATTGCAAAAGCTGTAGCAGTAAAAGGACCGATTGCTAGTGGAGAACAGTATACTATGGCGTCTAACTACACGACTAGTGGTATTGAGTGGACGGGCTCATGTCAAGATTCTAATGGTAATAGCCAATCTGATTACTGTCCTGAATAATTCATGCAAACCAACCTCTCAACAATTCTTCGTCAAAAAGGATTTCTGACGTTTTCCCAAGAAGAATCGTTACTTGAGCAAGTCAAAGCTTCTGGCATCTCGATGCCGGAAGCTTTACTCAGTTCTGGATTCTTCACGTCAAGCGAACTGGCCGAGCACTTAAGTTCTATTTTTGGCTTAAGTCAGCCCGAGTTATCTCAGTATGAGTACGCTTCGCTTTGTCAACAACTCGGTCTACGTGAATTAATCACTCGACATAACGCACTCCCACTCCAGCGTACGCCTTCAACGTTGTTATTAGCCGTTGCCGACCCCACCAACCAACAAGCAGAAGATGATTTCCGCTTTGCCACTGGGTTACAGATTGAACTGGTGCTGGCGGATTTTCGTCAACTCAGCGCGGCAATTCGACGCTTATATGGTCGCTCATTGAGTCATGAGAAGTCCGGGTTAAAAGAGATCAACCAAGAAGAGTTAGCCAATCTGGTTGACGTGGGCGCAGATGAAATCGACAACATTGAAGACTTGAGCCAAGACGAATCTCCTGTTAGCCGTTACATAAACCAAATTCTGTTGGACGCTGTGCGCAAAGGCGCATCCGATATCCACTTTGAACCTTATGAAAAGATGTACCGCGTTCGCCTACGCTGTGATGGCATCTTAATTGAAACACAGCAGCCACCAAGCCACTTAAGTCGCCGCTTATCCGCTCGTATCAAAATCCTCTCTAAGCTTGATATTGCAGAGCGACGTTTACCACAAGATGGGCGTATTAAGCTCAAGTTGAATCACGACACCGCGATTGATATGCGTGTATCCACGCTACCGACTCTATTCGGAGAGAAAATTGTATTACGACTGCTCGACAGCAGCTCTGCGTCACTGGATATCGACAAGCTTGGTTATAGCGAACAACAAAAACAATTGTACTTGGATGCGCTGCGTCGCCCACAAGGCATGATTCTGATGACAGGCCCAACTGGGAGCGGGAAAACCGTTTCTCTGTACACTGGGCTGAGTATTCTCAATAAACCAGAAATCAACATTTCCACGGCAGAAGACCCAGTAGAAATTAACTTATCGGGCATTAACCAAGTTCAAGTTCAGCCTAAGATTGGTTTTGGTTTTGCCGAAGCCCTGCGCTCTTTCTTACGTCAAGACCCCGATGTAGTAATGGTCGGTGAGATTCGTGATTTAGATACCGCCGAAATCGCCATAAAAGCATCGCAAACCGGTCACTTAGTACTTTCAACCTTACATACCAATTCTGCAGCTGAAACGGTGATTCGTTTATCAAACATGGGCGTAGAAAGCTTTAACTTGGCCTCCTCTCTTAGTTTGATTATTGCCCAGCGCTTAGCCCGTAAACTGTGCTCGCACTGCAAACAATCACAAGAGCTTACCGTTCAGCTACAACATCTCGGAATTCAAGCAAGCGACAACATTTTTAAAGCCAATCCCGATGGATGCAATGAGTGTACCCATGGTTATTCCGGCCGAACGGGGATTTATGAAGTGATGCGCTTTGATGAATTTCTTTCCGAAGCGCTTATTAAAGGTGCCTCGGTACATGAACTAGAAAAACTCGCCATCGCAAATGGTATGAGCACGTTACAAATGTCGGGCATAGAAAAACTCAAACAAGGGATCACAAGTTTTAGTGAACTACAGCGCGTACTTTATTTTTAATCCTTTAATCAGCAATCACCTCTATGAAAAGCACTACACCACAACTTAAAAACTTCCGCTGGAAAGGCATCAACAGTTCAGGCAAAAAGACATCTGGACAAACCCTCGCGATGACGGAAATTGAAGTACGCGAGCGTCTAGACGCACAGCACATCAAGATCAAGAAGTTAAAGAAAAGCAGTATCTCGTTTCTCACTAAACTCAGCCATCGCGTGAAAGGCAGAGACATCACTGTGTTTACCCGTCAGATTTCGACGATGTTGATAACCGGTGTGCCCTTAGTTCAGGCTTTAAAATTGGTCTCAGAAAACCATAAAAAAGCAGAGATGAAATCCATTTTGATGAGCGTGACACGCGCCGTCGAAGCGGGAACACCCATGTCAAAAGCCATGCGCACTGCAAGTGAACACTTTGACCCACTCTATACCGACCTTATCGCAACAGGTGAGCAATCCGGTAACTTAGCGGAAGTGTTCGAGCGCTTAGCCACCTACCGAGAAAAAAATGAGCAGCTTCGTGCGAAAGTGATCAAAGCACTGATTTACCCAGCCATGGTAGTGCTAGTAGCGTTAGGCGTGTCGTTTATCATGCTCACCAAAGTCATTCCCGAGTTTGAAAAAATGTTTGTTGGTTTTGGTGCTGACTTACCGTGGTTTACCAGGCAAGTGTTAGATCTTTCCGCCTGGACACAAAACTGGAGCCCATTTATAGCACTAGGCTCTATCAGTCTATTTATCTCAGCGAGAATCCTCTCTAAGCGTTCAGATTCTTTTCGCTTAATGCTCAATCGCTCTGTGCTTAAATTTCCTGTCCTCGGGCCCGTATTATCAAAAGCCGCTATCGCCAAATTTAGTCGAACACTCGCCACGAGCTTTACAGCAGGCATTCCAATTCTAACCAGTTTAAAAACCACATCAAAAACCTCAGGAAACTTACACTATCAACTCGCCATAGAAGAAGTTTACCGTGATACCGCCGCAGGTATGCCAATGTATGTAGCCATGCGCAACTGTAATGTGTTCCCTGAGTTGGTATTGCAAATGGTCATGATCGGTGAAGAGTCTGGTCGACTTGACGATATGCTCAATAAAGTTGCAACGATCTACGAGTTTGAAGTCGATAACACCGTCGACAACCTTAGTAAAATTCTAGAGCCGCTAATTATCGTTTTTTTAGGCATCGTTGTTGGCGGATTAGTGACAGCAATGTACTTGCCAATCTTTAACTTAATGAGTGTATTGGGCTAGAATGAGCTGTTAACTCCTTTAAAACAGCATCTTGCTGATTTCACTCATCGCTCAAGAGACAAATATGGAAGTATTCCAGTACTACCCTTGGCTATTCGTTGTGTTTGCCACCATCTTCGGTCTTATCGTGGGTAGCTTCCTCAATGTGGTTATTTATCGACTACCTAAAATCATGGAACTAGAATGGCGACGCGAATGTGCCGAGTCATTTCCTGAATACAAAATAGAACCTCCTAAAGAAGTGCTGACGTTGAGCGTCCCACGCTCCTCCTGTCAGAAGTGCGCAACGCCGATACGTGTTCGAGACAACATTCCTGTGATTAGCTGGCTGCTTTTAAAAGGCAAATGCCACAACTGTCAGACAACCATTAGCGCACGCTATCCACTGATTGAACTGCTCACTGCGTTCTGCTCAGGCTTTGTCGCTTACCACTTTGGTTTTAGTTACTTTACCGTTGCCCTACTCTTTTTCACTTTTATCTTAATCGCCGCAACATTTATCGATCTCGATACTATGTTGTTACCTGACCAATTAACATTACCATTAACTTGGGCTGGCATTGCCTTAGCACTAGTCGAAATAAGTCCTGTTACTCTACAAGATTCTGTCATTGGTGCTATTGCTGGTTACCTATGTCTCTGGTCCGTTTACTGGGGCTTTAAGCTACTTACTGGTAAAGAAGGAATGGGATATGGTGATTTTAAACTACTAGCAGCACTAGGGGCTTGGCTGGGCTGGCAGTCACTGCCGATGATCATTCTACTTTCTTCTGTGGTTGGCATCGCATTTGGCATCATTCAACTACGCTTGCAAAAACAGGGAATTGAAAAAGCTTTTCCTTTCGGTCCTTACTTAGCAATTGCTGGTTGGATAAGCTTAATTTGGGGCGACCAGATTTTAAACTGGTACTTTACTTCAGTTCTAGGAGTGTAAATGGCTTTGGTTATTGGTTTAACAGGTGGTATCGCTAGCGGTAAAACAACCGTCGCGAATCTGTTCAAACAACAATTTAAAATCGATATCGTCGATGCCGACATTGTAGCAAGAGAAGTTGTCGAGCCAGGCACTCCCGGCCTAAACGCGATTATTGAACATTTTGGTCACGATATCGTTCGTGAAGACCAAACTTTAGATCGCGCAAAGCTGAGAGAGAAAATCTTTTCAAACTCAGATGAAAAAGCATGGCTCAACGCACTGTTGCACCCGATAATTCGTGAAAAGATGATCGAAGATTTGCAGCAAGTCACCTCAGAGTATGCGTTACTTGTGGTGCCGTTGCTCGTAGAAAACAAGCTAGACAGTTTGTGTGATCGAGTTCTTGTCGTCGATGTAGAACCGAATACACAGATATCTCGCACGATGAAACGAGACAATGTGAGTGAAGAACAAGCTCGCGCCATCCTTGCCTCTCAAGCATCAAGAGAGCAAAGACTCGCGCTTGCAGACGATGTGGTTAAGAATAATCCAAGTGACCCAGATCTTTTGCTTCAAATCACAGATTTGCACGAAAAGTACCTAGCCATGTGTAAGAAAAATCTGCGAAAATAGGAACGAAACTCACAAAGGCTTATGTCGATGACCACGCACAAATTTGAACATCCGTTAAATGAGAAAACTCGTATTTATCTAAGAGTGGAGTCTCTGCTGCGTCAGGCTCACTTGGCCTCTGGGTTTAGCGAAAATCACCAGTACCAACTGTTTTTTCGTGCGTTATTCGATATGGTTGAAATCTTCGAACAGATCCAGCTGAAAAGTGAACTGGCCAAAGATTTAGAGAAACAACGACTGTCGTACCGCCATTGGCTAAATGTTGATGGCGTCGATCAAGACGCATTAAATACCCTACTACAAGAGATAGATGTCGTTCATAGCCAACTGATGGGTGCAGAGCGTTTTGGTCAAGCACTAAAAGAAGATCGCTTCCTAAGCTCTATCCGCCAACGCTTTAATCTACCGGGTGGTTCATGCTGTTTTGATTTGCCAGCGTTACATTACTGGCTTCACCTACCCATTGAACGTAAGAAGCATGATGCGCAGCAGTGGCAAGCAAGCTTAAGGCCCTTGTCTGATGCGCTTTCATTATGGTTAAAACTCACTAGAGAGACCGGACATTTTAAAGCTCAAATCGGTCGTGCGGGTTTCTTCCAAAGTGACGCTGATGAAGCTAATATTCTAAGACTTCACATCCCAATGGAATATGGCGTTTATCCTATGATTTCTGGCCATAAAAACCGCTTTGCGATCAAGTTTATGTCGTTTGAAAACGGTCAAGCGTGCACACAAGATATTGAGTTTGAACTTGCTGTGTGCAGCTAAGACGGTACTAAGCCTCACCCCCACAATCTAAAATTCAACGCTTTATTGCGCTTATATTGGATAAAATTTCGTAGCAGCAATAGCGCGTTGAATAAGCCATCTTGAATTCATTTAGGTATACTACCCTTTAACACCAATTAGTAATGGGACGCTCAACTATGTCTAAAATTACCATCGTTCAATGCCCACAATGTGGCGCCGACGTAGAATGGGGAGAACAAAGTCCTCATCGCCCTTTCTGCAGTAAACAATGCCAAATGATTGATTTTGGTGAATGGGCAGATGAAGAAAACACCATCCCAGGCGCCCCCGATATGTCCGACAGTGATGGCTGGTCTGAAGATCAGTATTAAATTGAGACCTAGGGTAAAGGAATATCCTAGGTTCCTTCTTGGGGAATCTGAATCACGCTCCTTCGTCGCTGTCCAGAATGACGAATTTTAACCGCGGAGCCCTGTAATCTTTGGTCATCATTTGCCATCATTCCGAGGAGCCATAGCGACATTAAGAATCTACTCATAGCAAGGATGAAGCTAACAACTTAAACAATTGCATTCTCGACCAGTAGATTCTGAATCACGCTCCTTCGTCGCTATTCAGAATGACGAGTTTTAACCGTAGTACTCCGTAATCTTTGACAATCATTTTCCGTCATTCCGAGGAGCCATAGCGACATCAGGAATCCACTCACAGCAAGGACACTTCTGAAGTTGACTACTTAAACACTAGTGCTTTCGGCTAGTAGATTCTGAATCCCGCTACTTCTTCGCTATCCAGAATGATGAATTTTAACCGCGGTGCCCTGTAATCTTTGGCCATCATTTCCCGTCATTCCGAGGAGCCATAGCGACATCAGGAATCTACTCACAGCAAGGATGAAGCTAACAACTTAAACACTAATGCTCTCGACTAGTAGATTCTGAATCCCGCTACTTCGTCGCTATCCAGAATGATGAATTTTAACCATTGCGGTCTGCAATCGGTATTCATTCCCCCTCTTTTCAACTCTGACTATTTTGATGATCTAGCAAAGCTATTTTTATTCGAGCAAGGCGGAATCATGGAGAGTATGCCAGTGCATGAGCATCGACAGTACAGGTCGGGTGAAAAGAAACGAGCAAGCTAATTACACAAATAAAAAAACGGAGCCCTAAAAGGACTCCGTTTAAGATGAGAACGCTAGTTATAGCATTACTTCTTAGCAAGTTTCTCTTTGATACGAGCAGACTTACCAGAACGCTCACGTAGGTAGTACAACTTGGCACGACGTACTGCACCACGGCGTTTAACTTCGATGCTATCAACGATTGGAGAGTGTGTTTGGAACGTACGCTCAACACCTTCACCGTTAGAGATTTTACGTACAGTGAAAGCAGAGTGTAGACCACGGTTACGGATTGCGATTACAACGCCTTCGAAAGCCTGTAGACGCTCACGGTCACCTTCTTTTACCTTAACTTGAACTACAACAGTGTCACCTGGTGCAAATTTAGGTAGGTCTGATTTCATTTGCTCTTCTTCAAGAGCTTTGATGATGTTACTCATTTTTTAAATTCCTAGAATAAACTGATACTAAATAAATTAGGTTACTTTGCGTTATGTTCACTAATGAACTCAGCAAGTAATTGTTCCTGTTCGTCAGTCAGAGCTAGGTTTTCCAGGAGCTCTGGTCTTCTAAGCCAAGTTCGGCCCAGCGACTGTTTTAGTCGCCATTCACGAATGTCCTTGTGATTGCCTGACATCAGTACCGCTGGTACCTCTTTGTCATCCAATACTTCTGGACGCGTATAGTGAGGGCAATCTAACAAGCCATTTGCAAAAGAGTCTTCTTCTGCTGACGCGAAATCCCCTAGTACACCCGGAACAAACCGAGAGACAGAATCGATTAACGTCATGGCTGGTATCTCACCACCCGTCATCACAAAATCACCAATCGACCATTCTTCGTCGACTTCAGATTGAATGATGCGCTCATCTATCCCTTCGTAACGACCACAAATCAGAAGCAAGTTCTCATTTGTTGCCAGTTCTTCTACTCCTTTCTGGTCGAGCTTGCGACCTTGAGGAGAAAGGTAGATGACTTTCGTCTTGCCCGGTGAGGCTGCTTTCGCGGTATGAATGGCATCGCGCAAAGGCTGAACCATCATTAACATACCAGGGCCACCACCGTAAGGTCGGTCATCGACTGTGCGATGTTTGTCGTGAGTGAAATCTCTAGGATTCCAAGTCTCAATCGACAAAAGACCTTTTTTAACCGCTTGACCTGTTACTCCAAAATCAGTAACAGAACGGAACATTTCTGGAAAAAGGCTAATAACGCCAACCCACATGTTTATCTCGCTCTGTAATTTTGGAGATTAGAATCCAGGATCCCAGTCAACTTCGATCCGTTGAGCTTCGCGATCAACATTAATGATCACTTGCTCTTCAAGGAACGGGATTAATCGTTCCTTCTGCCCGAAAGCATCTTTAAGATTTGCTTTAACAACCAGAACATCGTTTGAGCCAGTTTCTAGCATGTCAGTAACGACACCTAGATCGTAACCTTTAGTGGTTACAACTTGCATCCCAAACAATTCGCGCCAGTAGAACTCATCTTCTGACAATTCAGGAAGTACCGCAGGGTCAATAGCAATTTCAAAGTTCGTCATTAGATGCGCGTCTTCACGAACATCCATGCCTTCCAGCTTAGCCACCATACCTTTGTTATGGCGCTTCCAGCTTTCTACTTTGTACTCAACCCACTTACCCTTTTGGTTAATGTACCAAGGGCTGTAATCGAAAATGCTTTCAGCATTGTCTGTGTAGGAAAAAACCTTAAGCCAACCTCGAATGCCGTAAGTAGCACCAAACTTGCCTACAACAATCTTTTCGTTGCTCATTGTTTCTTTACCTTTCATCGACATAAACTAGTTTCTACTTTTCAAGTAAAAAATTAAGCCGCTTTTTGAGCGTCTTTAACTAGCTTAGCAACACGGTCAGATACTGACGCGCCTTGACCAACCCAGTGGTTAACGCGGTCTAGGTCTAGACGTAGACCTTCTTCTTGACCTTTAGCAGTTGGGTTAAAGAAACCAACTTTCTCGATGAAACGGCCAGTTGCAGCGTTGCGGCTGTCCGCTACTACGATTTGATAAAATGGACGCTTTTTAGCGCCGTGACGTGCCAAACGAATGGTTACCATGTCGTCCTCTTTGCTTTCTCAAAAATAAAATTAACCCCAAAAACCATTCAAGAAATTAAATAGTTTGGGGTCTCGTGCCAAAATAAAGCTCCGGAATTTTACTCTTCTCCCGGAGCAATGCAAGGAGTTTAGTTACTTTTTCACCAACATAAATTGAATTTAAAGTTTGTGACGTACCTGACACCCTGAATCTATGCGTGATCGATTAATTAACGACCAAATGGGTTGAAGCCACCGCCTCCACCCATGCCGCCCATCATACCTTGCATGTTGCGCATCATGCCTTTCATGCCACCTTTTTGCATCTTTTTCATCATCTTCTGCATTTGGGTGAACTGTTTTAGTAAGCGGTTTACGTCTTGAACCTGCACACCAGAACCAGCCGCAATACGTTTCTTGCGTGAGCCTTTGATAATCTCTGGGCGTTGACGTTCTTTCATTGTCATGGAGCTGATGATCGCTTCCATCTGCTTGAACATCTTGTCATCGACTTTGTCTTTCACATTGTCTGGTAGCTGAGACATGCCAGGAAGCTTATCCATCATGCCCATCATGCCGCCCATGTTTTGCATCTGGCCTAGCTGTTCACGGAAATCTTCAAGGTCGAAACCTTTCTTCTCTTTGAACTTCTTCGCCAGCTTTTCTGCTTTTTCTTGGTCAACGTTGCGTTGTAGGTCTTCAATTAAAGACAGAACGTCACCCATACCAAGAATACGTGAAGCAACACGATCTGGATGGAACGGTTCTAGCGCGTCAGTTTTTTCACCGACACCCAAGAATTTGATTGGCTTGCCCGTTACATGGCGTACTGACAGTGCCGCACCACCACGAGCATCACCATCAACCTTAGTTAGAACCACACCAGTAAGAGGTAGCGCATCGCCAAAGGCTTTTGCTGTATTTGCTGCGTCTTGACCCGTCATAGCGTCAACAACAAATAGCGTTTCTACTGGGTTGATAGCTGCGTGAAGATCTTTGATCTCCCCCATCATCTCTTCATCAATCGCCAAGCGACCTGCGGTATCGACAATCAATACGTCGTAGAATTTTTTCTTCGCATGGTCAATCGCTGCATTGGCGATATCAATAGGCTTCTGGTCTGGTGATGATGGGAAGAAGTCAACACCGATGTCTGATGCCAGTGTTTCAAGCTGCTTGATTGCAGCAGGGCGGTAAACGTCGGCAGACACAACCAAGACTTTCTTCTTGTCACGTTCTTTTAAAAGCTTAGATAGCTTACCTACCGATGTGGTTTTACCCGCACCTTGTAGACCCGCCATAAGAAGCACAGCAGGTGGTTGAGCGGCAAGGTTTAGCGCCTCATTCGACTCACCCATTACGGCTTCAAGTTCTGTTTGAACGATCTTGATAAATTCCTGACCAGGAGTCAGAGATTTAGAAACTTCTACACCTACCGCTTTTTCTTTAACGCGGTTAACAAATTCACGAACAACCGGAAGCGCAACGTCAGCTTCAAGTAAGGCCATTCGTACTTCACGTAGGGTCTCTTTAATGTTGTCTTCGGTCAGACGACCTTTGCCACTGATATTTTTCAGCGTTTTGGATAATCGATCCGTTAAATTCTCAAACATCTTTGTCTCTTCGCTAAAATGGCGATTAATTAGTGTGAGTATACATTAGCCAAGGTCTGAGTCATACCCGTACCGCTGCTCTATTCTTGTCTCTATTTCTATATGGTGCGGTAACTTATTAATTTCAATATCTCATCTCTCACGATTGATGTCGGATATAACGTAGCCCCAAAGTGTAATGCAAGGTATAATTTCCTCATTGTGCACAATAATATTTAGGATTCATGGATAGCTTAATAGCCATCGCGGCCGCCATACTTTATGTTTTGGCGATTGCGACCATCATACCCGGACTCTCACAGCAGTCAGGAATCAAAGCAAAAACAGTGTTTGCTAGTGCTGCCTGTGCGCTTGTTTTTCATGCGTGGATTTTGAGTGATCTGATTTTTGATGGTGCAGGTCAAAACCTTAGTATTCTTAACGTAGCCTCTTTGATCAGTTTTATTATTTCTCTGGTCATGAGCCTTGCTATGTTGAAAAATCGGTTGTGGTTTTTATTGCCTGTCGTTTATAGCTTTGCTGCCATCAATTTATCTGCTGCCACATTTTTGCCAAGCACGTTTATCAAGCACCTAGAGAATGACCCTAAGCTACTCATTCACATTTCTTTTGCCTTGTTCTCATACGCAACTTTAACTATCGGTGCACTCTACGCACTTCAGCTGGCTTGGTTAGATCACAAACTGAAAACAAAAAAATCTTTGGCGATTAACCCAAACCTGCCGCCTTTATTAATGGTAGAGCGTCAGCTATTCAAAATTATTTTGATCGGTAATTTATTGTTAACTGGCACGCTCATTACTGGCTTTGTCTTTGTGCAGGATATGTTTGCTCAAGGTAAAGCGCATAAAGGCATTCTTTCTTTCATCGCTTGGGTTGTGTACTCAATACTGCTTTGGGGTCATTATCAAAAAGGTTGGCGTGGTAGAAAAGTTACTTGGTTCGCTGTCGCAGGGGCAACGCTGTTAACTCTGGCGTATTTTGGCAGTCGCTTTGTGAAAGAAATCATCTTGAATTAAGGAGCTCTAGGGCTCCTATCCTTTATATTTTAGGCTAGATAAAATACAGTACGCCTTAACCCTTTGACTTAACGGACTTACTCAACCGTTATATAACCCAATACTTACAAGGAACAGCAACGTTTTGGACGACATCTCTACGGGTATCTTGTTTGCGCTACTCGCGTGTCTTATCGTCATATCAGGTTACTTTTCCGGCTCAGAAACAGGGATGATGTCTCTGAACCGTTATCGCTTAAAGCACTTAGCCAAAAATGGGCATAAAGGCGCTAAGCGAGTCGAAAGGCTATTAGACCGTCCAGATCGTTTGATTGGTCTTATTCTTATCGGCAACAACCTCGTTAATATTCTCGCGTCCGCCATCGCGACCATTATTGGTATGCGTTTGTATGGTGATTTAGGTGTCGCTATCGCAACCGGTGCACTGACTATGGTTGTATTGGTTTTTGCTGAAGTTACCCCAAAAACAATTGCAGCGCTGTACCCTGAACGCGTGTCTTACGCGAGCAGTATCCTACTGACCATATTGATGAAGTTACTATCGCCTTTGGTGATGCTCGTTAACTTTATTACGAATGGCTTTATTCGTTTACTTGGCGTAAAAGCCGATCACTCAGTAGAAGACCATCTTAGTTCCGATGAGCTGCGTACCGTAGTAAACGAAGCTGGCGGATTGATCCCTCGCCGACACCAAGACATGTTGGTATCTATTTTGGATCTTGAGCACGTCACTGTGAACGACATCATGGTGCCACGCAATGAGATTACCGGTATCGATATTAATGATGACTGGAAATCCATCGTTCGTCAGCTTACCCACTCACCACATGGACGCATTGTTTTTTATCGTGACCAAATTGATGAAGTGGTTGGCATGCTGCGCCTGCGTGAAGCTTACCGCCTGATGCTGGAAAAAAACGAGTTCAATAAAGAGACGCTATTACGTGCTGCGGATGAAGTCTATTACATCCCGGAAGGTACGCCACTGAACGTGCAAATGTTAAAGTTCCAACGCAACAAACAGCGTATTGGTCTGATTGTTGATGAGTATGGCGACATTATTGGCTTGGTGACATTGGAAGATATTCTGGAAGAAATCATTGGCGAATTCACGACCTCGATTTCTCCAAGCCTTTCTGATGAAATCAGTCCTCAAGGTGACGGAAGCTTCCTCATTGAAGGCAGCACCAATATCCGAGATATCAACAAAGGCCTGAAATGGGACTTACCAACGGATGGCCCAAGAACGTTAAACGGTCTTATTTTGGAGCACCTGGAAGATATTCCAGAGAGCCATTTAAGCGTGAGAGTGGCTGGTCATCCAATGGAGCTTGTTGAGATTGAAGAAAACCGTATCAAGCTCGTTCGTGTTTATCCTAAAAAGAAAAAATAGCCCCTATCTACAACTCACGATAAGAAATAAAAAGAAAAGAGCCTGATCATGTCAGGCTCTTTTTAGTTTTGGATAAATATGCTTCTTGATAAGTTTTTTAGCAACTAGTCGATGCGCAGCTCTTTTAGCATCGATTCAGGCAAAGCAAGTTCATCATTTTTGTTCACCGATACACCAGCATCCAAAATGCTCTTGGCGATCTGTTGTGCTTCTTCTAAAGAGTGCATCGCTGCCGTGCCACATTGGTATTCGTTGAGTTCAGGGATCTTGTTCTGGCTTTCTACCTTTAGTACGTCTTCCATGGCCGCAATCCAAGCATCCGCTACTTGCTGCTCTGATGGAGTGCCAATCAGACTCATGTAAAAGCCCGTGCGGCAACCCATAGGCGAAATATCGATGATCTCAACAGAATCGCTGTTAAGATGATTGCGCATAAAGCCTGCATAAAGGTGCTCTAGCGTATGAATACCTTTTTCAGAAAGGATGTCTTTGTTTGGCGCGGTAAAGCGTAAATCGAAGACAGTAATCGTGTCCCCTTTTGGGGTCTGCATGGTCTTCGCCACTCGCACTGCTGGTGCATTCATGCGAGTGTGGTCCACGGTAAAACTATCGAGTAAAGGCATTACATCTCTCCTGATTGTAACTCCAATACCTCTCGGTACTGGATAAATGTCATTCATCCCTTCAGCACATAAACAGGCTGTGGGTTAAAAGAACCAGCTGCTGTTGTCTTCTAATTCCTGACGACATTGCTTCAGCTGCCAGCCATAAGTTTTTGCAGTTTGTTCAACACGTCGAGCGACTTTGAGCAAACTGGGCTTTCGCTTATAAGTACCTCGCTTGTACCCACCTCGACCTTCATGATAAGCCAGATATTGACTGTATGGGTCCCATAACGAAATCCCTAGTTGGCGCCTCGTTTCGTGAGTATACCAACCGACAAACATCATTGAATCATCAAAGTTGGTACGAGAACCGCCCTGACCCGTCGCATCTTGGAAATCTTCCCAAGCAGGATCTTGAGCTTGAGCGTAACCATACGCACTGCTGACTCGTCCCCAAGGGATAAATCCCAATAAATAGTCTTTGGGTGGTTTCGCATCGTGCCGAAAGCTGCTTTCTTGTTTAATAATAGCCATAGCGACATGAATGGGAGTTCCCCACTTTTCTTCCATATCTTTGGCATCATCATACCAGCCGGATTTCTCTCTAAATATCTCACATAAATTATTCTGCTGCTTTGGCGGTGCCGTGGCACAACCTGCAAGTAACATGCTTCCGAGTACCGATACTACTAACGGTTTAATGTTCAATCCCACCCAACCTTTACCTATTCACTACTGCTTCAGATAAGCAAAGTAATCTTCCAAAAAATCATCAAAAGATAGCGTGTCACTTTGTTCCGCTTGCTTTTGCTTTTCTACTGACGACGCCACTTCCGTTTCCATCGTATCTTGCGAGTAGTACTGATAACCGTGAGCTAGATTTTCCTCGCGGTACTTCATGCCAAGCGCACAGCCGACTTTACCTAACCCACCAAGCTCTTTCGTCAGCTCTAATAGTTGACCTGAAATCGTTAGTTCTGGGTTATCAATCCATGTCTCGAGTTTATTACACACATCTTGGTATGCACTGCCACCAGCAGCCATATCCATTTGCTGTGCTATCTGACGCAGCTCGACAAACACGCGATGCGCCCAATCTTGCAGAGATAGACGTTCACCTTGGCAACCAATTTGCAGCATTAGCCCTTTTTCACGACCAGAAACAATGACTTTGTTCCAGTTGTCGCGCCAACACTCTAATTCACAGTTGTCCATTGGATCCGAGTCTGACAAGGCCGCCCAAGTCAGGAAGAGATCAAGGAATCGTACTTGCTCTTCATCCAACCCCACTGCGCTGAATGGGTTAACGTCTAGAGAGCGAACTTCAATGTACTCAACCCCACCGCGTCGTAACGCATCTGAAGGCTTCTCACCACTTTTCGACACGCGTTTCGGACGAATTGGAGCGTATAGCTCGTTCTCAATTTGTAAAATATTGGAATTAAGCTGGCGGTATTCACCGTCCACTTTGACGCCTATTTTCGCAAACTCTTCTGATGGGTGACGAATCGCATCGCTCAAACCATCCAGATACTGATCAATGCTGTTAAAGCCAATTTTCAGCACACTTTGCGCACTATTGGTGTAGCCCAGATCGCTCAAACGCAAAGACGTCGATTTCGGCAAATACAAAGTGCCGCCAATTTTTTCGAATGGCAGATCGGTTTCACGACCTTGAATAAAAGAGCCGCATAACGCTGGCGATGCACCGAAGAAATACGGAATCATCCAACCAAAACGGTAATAGTTACGGATCAGCGCAAAGTAGGCATCAGACTTAGCATCTTGGCGGGCTTGTTCATCTTGCTCGCCGTATAGCGCATCCCAAAATATCTCAGGGAACGAGAAGTTAAAATGCACACCTGAGATGATTTGCATCAGGCTGCCATAACGGCGTTTTAGGCCTTCTCGGTACAGGGTTTTCATTTTTGCTGCATTCGAAGAGCCGTACTGAGCAAGCTGAATATCCTCTTCCGAGCCAACATAACATGGCATAGAAAGAGGCCACATCTTTTCTTCACCCATTTTTGTCTGCGTGAAGTGATGGATATCTTTCAGTTGTGCCATCAGTTCTGGAATTTCATGTGACACAGGAGTAATGAACTCTAACAATGATTCAGAAAAATCAGTCGTGATCCATTGGTTTGTGAACGCTGAGCCTAACCCCTCTGGATGAGGTGTTGTTGCTAGATGTCCATCCTGACGATAGCGCAAAGTTTCTCGCTCAACACCGCGTCCAAACTGCTTAAATACTTCGGGGTTTGATGCAACTTTTTTTAGTCGCGCAGCAAAATCAGTCAAAATGAGGTTCGCTTATATTGGGAGCAGGACACTTGTCACAAAGGACAAGCGTAAGCTAAGTTATTGATATTTAATGCATCTAGATAAATAACCCATGAAAAGTCGCTTATCTAGATGAATAGCGGAGAAACGTTTCTCCGCTATTAAATGTGTACTCTATCGAATGATTTCAAGCTCTTCTACGTCTTTCCCCAACTTTTCTAATTGAGGACGCAGTGATTTAGCATCACCAACGACGATAATTTGATAGTCATTTGGATCAAACCACTTTTGAGCCAGTGCATTCAACGTCTGCTTATCGACTTTTTCTACGATAGCGTTTCTTTGCTGCAAGTAATCTTGATCGAGGTTGTACTTAAGAATATCACTGATAAGTTCCGCTTTTTGTGTTGGCGTTTCATATTTCAGTGCATCTTTTTGACCGACCGCTTGACGCATAAATTTCATCTCTTCATCAGTAATTCCTGACTGCGAGTATTCATTTAGCTCATTTTCCATCTCAATGATAGAAGCAACCGTTGCATCCGCTCGTACTTGCGCGGTGAAAACAACCGAGCCAGTTTCTGGATTTCCAGAGAAGTAGCCGTAAGCGCCGTATGTGTAACCCTTGTCTTCACGTAGGTTTTGGTTAATGCGGCTATTGAAGTTTCCAGCTAAGTTGAAGTTTGCTAGTTGGCTCAGGTAAAAATCGCCCGTTGCATCGTAAGGCATACCCTGACGAACCATCATGACCACACTTTGTGGTGCACCTGTTTTATCAACAAGATGGATCTTTTGCTCACCTAATGCAGCGATGCTTTGCGGTGCATACAATGGTGCAGCTTCATCCTGCCAGTTTTTCCAGAACGTCAGTTGCTGTTCAATTTCCTGTTGATCAATGTCACCAACAACGACGATTTGTGCACTTTGTGGCGTGTAATGCTTCGAGTAGAATTCACGGACATCATCCAACGTTAGTGCACTGACACCTGCTTGCGTGCCGTCTTTTGGTCGAGCAAAGACAGAGTCCCCATAGAGCACCTGGCGAGTCGCTTGTGATGCCATCCAACTTGGGTTTTGATGCTCATACACAAGGCCTTCTAGCGCTTGCATCTTCACTCGCTCAAAGTCTGCTTGCTTGAATGCAGGAGACAGCAACATCTCTTCGACAATTTTCAACGTCGGCTCTAAGTTCTTTTCTAAAGCAGAAACGCTGATGTTTGTTGTGTAGCCCGTTGCATTCACGGAGATGACACTACCTAGTTTATCGAGCTCAGCTTGAATCTCTTCGACACTACGTTTCGTTGTGCCTTCTTGCAACATTGCTGCGGTCAACTGGGCAAGACCTTCTTTGCCCTTTTCAACAAAACGTGTTCCCGCAGGTAAACTAAACTGCATCATGACCGTTGGTGTTTCATCGCTAACCGCACCAAGCAATTCCGAGCCATTATTGAAATGAAGCTCGTACAACTCAGGCATCGTCGCTTTCACTGGCTCCCCTACAGGCGGTTGCACAGAGCGATCGAAGTTATCGGTCGCACGACGATACGCCAATTGATCATCAGTGATCTTCTCGTATTCTGGTAGCGTGCGCTTTGGCGTCACAAAGGTCGCTGGTTTTACGACAAGGTCAGTTTTTCCTTTTGGTACCACGCTTAGGGTCACTTTGTTCTTACCTTGGATAAAATCCGTATACGCTTTTTCTACCGATGCAGGCGTCACTGCGCGGATCTGCTCAAGCTGTTGCTCAAGACGATCAGGATCGCCGAAGAATGTCTCGTTGGATGCCAACTGCGTTACTTTACCTTTAACGCTTTCTAGCGCAAAAATAGCATCCGCTTCCGCTTTACCCTTCAACTGCTCAAGGCGATCTTCTGTCACGCCTTTTTCAGCAAACTGATTGAGTGACTGTAAAAGCTCGTCGTACAGTTTTGATAGGTCGCCTTTGTCCCCAGAGTCACCCATTGCATAAACGTAAAAGTTACACGCCAGTTCTGCACAGTCATGGAATGAGCCCGCATCGACGGCTTTTTGAGTCTTGACTAAGTCTTGGTAGAGCACGCTGTTTGTACCGCCACCTAGCACTTCAGATAGCGTATCGAGAGACGCTTGGCTTTCTTCGCCGTTGTAAGTTGTTGGCCACGCGATCATCACCATCGGTTGTTGAATGCGATCTTCTAGAGTGATGTATTTGTCTTCTTGCAGTTTTGCAGGTTGTTTCGGCGCATTTTCAACCTCTGGCCCACGAGGAATCGAACCGAAGTACTTATTTACCCACTCAAGAGTTTGTTCAACGTCTAAGTCCCCACCGATAGTGATAGTCGCATTGTTTGGGCCATACCAACGTAAGAAAAACGCTTTGAGATCGTTCACATCAACACGATCAAGATCTTCAACATAACCAATAGTTTGCCACGAATACGGATGACCTTCAGGATATAGCGCTTCAGACATACGCTCCCAAATTAAGCCATAAGGACGATTATCGTAACGCTGAGCTCGCTCATTTTTTACAGTTGAACGCTGAATTTCAAATTTGCGTTGAGAAACCGCATCCAGCAAAAAGCCCATACGGTCAGACTCTAACCACAGCATTTTCTCTAGCTGGTTAGCCGGGACAGTTTCAAAGTAGTTAGTACGATCACGGTTTGTCGTACCATTTAACGTACCGCCAGCCTCTGTGATGATTCTGAAGTGCTCTTGGTCACCAACGTTCTCTGAACCTTGGAACATCATGTGCTCAAAGAAATGCGCAAAACCAGACTTACCCACCTCTTCACGAGCCGAACCAACATGGTAAGTCACATCCACATGGACCAATGGGTCGGAATCTTCAGGAGCTAAGATCACCGTTAAGCCATTATCGAGTTTATACTTTTGGTATGGAATCTTAACTTTGCCTTCTTCCGCTTTCGATGACTCAACGAAAGTTACCCCTTCCGGCAGTGATGAAACTGGCGTATTTGATGCACAGCCCGTGATCACCAAAAGTGAACACGCGCTAACCCAAAACATCTTCATGTACTTTCCTTAAAATAATCCGAGATAGATGGCCGCAAGTAAGCTATACCTAGCAGCCTTTCCTAAAAATATTAAAATCACGCAAGGCAGAAACTTCATTCTCAGCCACCCTGCGGCTAAACACAGCGGGTCTCCAATCACGGGTAACCAGCTAAAAAATAATCCCCAATAGCCATACTTTGACAGCCACTTTAATGCGGTATGACCGTGCTTTTCTTCTTGCGCTTTGTTGGGAATCCACAAGCCAAGCCAATAATTTGTTAAGCCACCAAGCGTATTGCCGATAGTGGCGACCATAATAATTGACGAAACGGAATATTGATTTAATGAGAGAGTGGCAACTAAGCCCGCCTCAGAGCCACCAGGTAACAAAGTGGCACTGAGAAAACCGGTCATGAAAAGCACCCATAATGCTGAATCTGAAAACCAAAGCGCTAAACTTTCAAAGCTCGTATTAAATGCTTCTAGCATGTCATATCAAGCAACACCTTGCCTCTGGTTCTTCCTGATTCAACTTGCTGGTGAGCAGCAATCACATCACTCATCGGATAAACCTGTTGAATTTCAGTCTTCAGTAAACCAACGCCAACCATGTACAACAAGGTATCTAATTGCGCTGGATCTGGCTCAACCAACATGCCGTTAGCCTCAAAGCCTAGGAGTTTGGCTTTTTCACAAATCAGCTCAGCCGTGATGGTTGGAACGGTTATGACTCTCGCACCGTCTTTCAGGCATTTAAGCGCATCTAACGCGGCATCTCCACCTACTAAATCAATCAAAACATCAACGTCTTCAACACGTTCTGACACTGGTGCAAATTGATAGTTCACTGCATGAGCGCCAAGGGTAGCCAGGTAGTCTAAATTTCGTTCACTGCAGGTTGTAAAGACTTCCGCTTTCGTCGCGATCGCGATTTGTACCGCTAGGTGTCCAACGCCACCGGCTCCAGCGAGGATAAGTACGCGATCGTTTTCTGTCACATTGGCTTTGCTGAGTGCTTGTGCCGCAGTTTGGCCAGCCAACGGTAATGCTGCTGCTGCCTCTAAAGTAACTGAACTGGGAACATGACTTAACTCAGCTTCTGGAACACATACGTACTGACTGTACCCACCGCCTCGGACTGGGAAACCGATAAATCCAGCCACCTCATCACCATCATTAAAACGCGACGCCCCCTCTCCACTGGACACGACTTTTCCTGAGATGTCGTAACCTGGTACCCAAGGTAAATTATCCTTGTTCTGCGCAGCTGCCCAACCGAGTCCGGCTCGAGTTTTAACATCAATAGGATTTACGCCTGAAAAAGCGACTTTTACTAAGACTTCACCAGGCTGTGGTGATGGTGTAGAAGCATGTTGAATCGCGAGTACGTTGGCATCACCAAATTCAGTGATAACGATCTGTTTGTGTTCCATAAACCATTCCCTGCAAGAAAACAAAAAGGGATGCGAAAGCATCCCTTTGACTATAAACCATTTTGTTAACCGAAGTTAATCGTGATTTTGTAAATTGGTTGATCATTCCATTTTCGGTAATGACTAGCCGACAAGTGCTAGCAAGATACCAGCGGCCACTGCTGAGCCCAATACACCTGCAACGTTTGGTCCCATCGCATGCATCAACAAGAAGTTTTGCGGGTTAGCTTGTAAGCCGACCTTGTTCACCACACGCGCGGCCATTGGTACCGCAGAAACGCCAGCCGCACCGATAAGTGGGTTGATGTCTTCTTTTGAGAACTTGTTCAGCAACTTAGCCATTAGCACACCAGCACCCGTACCAATACTAAACGCAACCGCACCAAGACCTAGAATGCCTAATGTTTCTAAGTTTAGGAATTGATCCGCTTGCAGCTTCGAGCCAACCCCTAAGCCCAAGAAGATCGTCACGATGTTGATCAGCTCATTTTGTGCGGTTTTCGATAGACGATCGACCACACCCGCTTCACGCATTAAGTTACCAAGACAGAACATACCGACAAGAGGCGTTGCTGAAGGTAGGAAAAGAATCGTCATGAGTAATACTGCCATCGGGAACAATACCTTTTCCCATTTACCCACGTGACGCAGTTGCGCCATTTGAATCTCACGTTCTTCCTTAGTGGTTAGCGCCTTCATGATTGGCGGCTGAATGATTGGCACTAAAGCCATGTAGCTATACGCGGCTACAGCAATCGCACCAAGCAAATCTGGTGATAACTTACTTGCTAAGAAAATCGCCGTTGGGCCATCCGCACCACCGATGATAGCGATAGACGATGCATCCGCCATGGAGAACTCCATGCCAGGTACATAGTTGAGCAAAATAGCGCCAAACAGTGTCGCAAAAATACCAAACTGAGCTGCCGCACCTAGCCACAACGTTTTTGGGTTTGCGATCAAAGCACCAAAGTCGGTCATCGCACCCACACCCATGAAGATCAACAACGGGAACACACCCGATTCAATCCCAATGTAGTAAACGTAGTAGAGCAAGCCGCCAGGCTCAGTAAAGCCAGCATTTGGAATATTCGCCAAGATAGCACCAAAACCAATCGGCAATAACAGTAAAGGTTCAAAGCCTTTTTTGATTGCCAAAAACAGCAAGGTACAACCAACCAGCATCATACAGATTTGGCCGAACTCGAAGTTAGCGATCCCTGTTTCTGCCCAAAGGGTTAACAATCCGTCCATGATACTCCCTTACGCCAGGCTCAACAGAGGCGCACCTACTGTGACAGCATCGCCTTCTTTAACGTTCAACTCTTGAACCACACCACCACGCGCCGCACGCACTTCTGTTTCCATCTTCATTGCTTCAAGAATCAGTAGTACATCGCCTTCAGCCACTTCAGCGCCAGGCTGAACATTCACTTTAAAGATGTTACCGGCAAGAGGAGCAGGCACCGCTTCAGCAGAAGCGCTAGAAGGTGCGCTAGGTGCCGTCGATTTTGCAGGCGCCGCAGAAGGAGCGACAGAGGTTAGCTCGCCTTGAGGACCAACTTCCACCTCATACACCTGTCCGTCAACACGTACGCTATAAGTTTCTACGCCGCCAGTTGCTGGTTGCGCCGCAGGTACGGCAGGCTTCGCGGCTTCTAGCGTTGGTGCAGGTTCAAATGCTTCTGGGTTGTCACGATTCTTAAGGAACTTGAGACCAACTTGAGGGAAAAGCGCATAAGTAAGTACATCATCAACACGCTCACTTGCTAGCTTAATACCTTCTGATTTCGCTTTCTCCATCAGATCAACAGTAAGCGTCTCCATTTCAGGCTCAAGCAAATCGGCAGGACGACAAGTAATAGGCTCTTTGCCATCAAGTACTTTAGCTTGCAGCTCTGCATTTAACTCGGCTGGCGCTTGACCGTATTCGCCTTTCAATAGACCAGCGGTTTCCTTAGTTATGCTCTTATAGCGCTCGCCAGTAAGCACGTTAATCACGGCTTGCGTTCCGACGATCTGCGAAGTTGGAGTCACCAATGGAATGAAACCAAGATCTTCGCGAACACGAGGGATCTCTTCTAAGACTTCATCAATGCGATCCGCCGCGCCCTGTTCTTTCAACTGGCCTTCCATGTTAGTCAGCATGCCGCCAGGCACTTGAGCAATCAGGATGCGAGAGTCTACACCTTTCAACTGACCTTCCCACTTCGCGTACTTCTTACGTACTTCACGGAAATACGCGGCGATAGGTTCTAGTTGCTCGAGCTTCAAATTCGTATCTCGCTCGGTTCCTTCTAGCATCGCGACTACCGTTTCCGTCGGTGTGTGACCATAGGTACAACTCATTGAAGAAATCGCTGTATCGAGAATATCAATACCAGCTTCAACTGCTTTTACCGCTGTCGCAGTAGACAAGCCTGTCGTCGCGTGACAATGAAGTGCTAATGGCACATCACAAGACGCTTTGATACGCGTGATAAGCTCTTCCGCTTCATAAGGCTTGAGTAAGCCAGACATATCTTTAATACACAGTGAATGACAACCTAAATCCTCTAGGCGTTTTGCCAAGTCAACCCAAGTGTCTGCGTTATGCACAGGGCTTGTTGTGTAAGACAGCGTACCTTGAGCATGTGCGCCAACATCGACCGTTGCTTTAACAGCCTTCTGGAAGTTTCGCACGTCATTCATTGCATCAAAGATACGGAATACGTCCATACCGTTAGCATGTGCGCGTTCAACGAACTTCTCTACTACGTCGTCGGCATAATGGCGGTATCCTAAAAGGTTTTGACCACGCAGTAGCATTTGCATTGGCGTATTAGGCATCGCTTTTTTCAACTCACGTAAACGCTCCCAAGGATCTTCCCCTAAGAATCGAATACAAGAATCAAACGTTGCGCCACCCCAAGTCTCTAGAGACCAGTAACCAACCTTATCCAACTCAGCTGCGATAGGCAGCATATCCTCAATACGCATACGCGTAGCAAATAGTGATTGATGGGCATCACGAAGGACCACATCTGTAATAGCTAGTGGTTTAGACATGCTCTTAAACTCCTTTTTAATCCTGGTTCGGCTACTTCGCGAATGAGGCGCGATGTTTATGAATCGCAGCCGAGATCGCCGCCACTACTTGTGGACTAACAGCTGAAGAGGTTGATTGAATATTAGTATTTGTTTTTGGTGCTGCGATCGGCTCTGGTACTTCTTCTGGTACCAATTTCGACATTAGCCGAACGAGATAAACAAGAATAGTGAGGAAAATAAATACGACCGCCATCCCCGTTAGCATCAGGGTGGCCGCATCTACTAGCAGGCTTCCTATATTAGTCATGTTGCTTCCTTTCTTTGTCATCCTGACAACGTGCAGGACTTTAATAGCGTCAAATCCCGACCAATGGATTATCTCGATTGGTTAAATTTTGTCAATTTTGTTTAAGGAAGGTTTGTAATAATCCTGATAAATGATTATTTATTCACTACCCAGATCACAGTTCATGACAAAATAATTACTGCGAATCTGCTATCTCCTTACGAACAGAGTAAAGGAGGACATAAATAAAAACTGCGATTTGGATTTCAAAACCAAATCGAGATTTACACATAAAAGCCAATAAAAACAAAAGGATGTCATTTAATAACAATTAATAAACAAATAAAAAACAAAGAAGTTACATTTAAACAATTGAAGTGAAAGAAACGGAAATCAATATACAGGAGAGATAGTAAGGATGGATTCACAAACTACAGCAGAAACTTTATTCCAAATTGCTTAGATAAGCACATATTCGCTTTTGGAAAAGAAGGGCATCGCCTCTAACGACTCAGGTTATAGTTCTAGATGTCCAGATACAAAAAAGCCTCGCAATTGCGAGGCTTTTTCAGTAAATGGCGCGTCCTGGAGGATTCGAACCTCCGACCGCCTGGTTCGTAGCCAGGTACTCTATCCAGCTGAGCTAAGGACGCGCAGTTTTCGATATCAACTTTCATCAATATCAGGGCAATACCCTTTAATAAGTGGCGCGTCCTGGAGGATTCGAACCTCCGACCGCCTGGTTCGTAGCCAGGTACTCTATCCAGCTGAGCTAAGGACGCGCAAGTTTTCGATATCGACTGTCATCAATATCAGGGCAATACCCTTTAATAAGTGGCGCGTCCTGGAGGATTCGAACCTCCGACCGCCTGGTTCGTAGCCAGGTACTCTATCCAGCTGAGCTAAGGACGCGCAGTTTTCGATATCGACTTTCATCAATATCAGGGCAATACCCTTCAATAAGTGGCGCGTCCTGGAGGATTCGAACCTCCGACCGCCTGGTTCGTAGCCAGGTACTCTATCCAGCTGAGCTAAGGACGCGCAGTTTTTGATATCGACTTTCATCAATATCAGGGCAATACCCTTCAATAAGTGGCGCGTCCTGGAGGATTCGAACCTCCGACCGCCTGGTTCGTAGCCAGGTACTCTATCCAGCTGAGCTAAGGACGCGCAGTTTTCGATATCGACTTTCATCAATATCAGGGCAATACCCTTCAATAAGTGGCGCGTCCTGGAGGATTCGAACCTCCGACCGCCTGGTTCGTAGCCAGGTACTCTATCCAGCTGAGCTAAGGACGCGCAATAATCTTATTTTACTTTGTATAACCCGTTTATCAAACGAATTATTAAATAGTGGCGCGTCCTGGAGGATTCGAACCTCCGACCGCCTGGTTCGTAGCCAGGTACTCTATCCAGCTGAGCTAAGGACGCGCAGATCTTCTTGCTAGGAAGTTGTGAAGCAAATCACATTCATTTCTTACGAAACAAAAAAAAGGCCATCGGGCCAGTCAATGAATGGCGGTGAAGGAGGGATTCGAACCCTCGATACGGGATAAACCGTATACTCCCTTAGCAGGGGAGCGCCTTCAGCCTCTCGGCCACCTCACCGTTTTCATTGTTATATCTCAAAAGAGATATGGCGCGTCCTGGAGGATTCGAACCTCCGACCGCCTGGTTCGTAGCCAGGTACTCTATCCAGCTGAGCTAAGGACGCACTTTTTTGTTGATTTCTCAACGTTGCAAGAATGGCGGTGAGGGAGGGATTCGAACCCTCGATACGGGATAAACCGTATACTCCCTTAGCAGGGGAGCGCCTTCAGCCTCTCGGCCACCTCACCGTCTTGCGGAGGCACATATTACGTTTTACCGAAAATATGTCAAACACTTTCTTTGAAAAAATCCACGAAACTGACTTAACCGTTGCTGATTTAATCAAAGTGACTATTAAACGAACTTTACCACTCTATTATGATGAAAAAAAGAGAGTCTTCTCTGAAAAAAAGACATTTATTTTCAAACAACTTCCTGGTGTTCGATTTAACAATATTGACGGATTCACAGCCACAGTCAACACAATGGTTTCCGCAAATCTTCAAAAACATTAAAGACTAAAAAGGCCAACCCTTCGGTTAGCCTTTTTCATTCAAACTAAGCTCTGTAAACAGGAGCGACTTAGTAGTTACCTGAAGCAACGTTGCCATTGCCTTTTTCAGCTTGAATGCGCATGTAGATTTCTTCACGGTGAACTGAAACCTCTTTCGGAGCGTTAACGCCGATACGTACTTGGTTACCTTTCACACCTAGTACAGTTACAGTCACTTCATCACCAATCATCAGTGTTTCGCCTACGCGGCGAGTCAAAATTAGCATTCTTTGCTCCTTGAGTAATCTCTAAATTTTCTTGCTACAAAGCTATTATCCAACAAAAGTTATATTTTCGTAAACTACCTTGTTAGCGAAAATCAGCCTAAAAAGGCATGTTTTTGTTGAATGTTTAATGCTTCACTAGACGTAATGTAAGCATCATGCAGAATGTTTGCTGCTGTATCCACACATTCGGGTGCTAAAACTAGCATCATAGTGAGTGCATTCGTTGCGCTGAAATTGATCTCAATATCTCGCTTTGCCAACAAATCGCATGCGTGCTCTACCATTCCATTGGCCTCAAGCCCCACTGCGGTCAACAGGCTTACCACTTCACTATTACGGATTTTGTCGCTGAACACCAGATCGAACTTGGCACATGCATCTTGTTTTATCATGATACCTGCCCGTTCTGCTTCCTCGATCACATTCCAAATGTCTATACCCAACATCTGACATTGTTTTGTAGCACTAGATAAATGTTCTTTATCGACTTCGATAATGGCAAGGTCACGTTGAATGGCTATACCAGAGACGGCTTGATTGCCTGACTCCCCCTTAACCAAACTGCCTTCATTAACATCAAATGTCGAAAGCACGCGTAGTGGCACATTATTCTTCCATGCAAATTGCACTGAAGGTAAATGTAATACTTTTGCGCCTCGGCTTGCCATCGCTTCCATTGAAGGAAAATCGATAACCGCCAATTTGCGCGCATTTTTCACTACACGTGGGTCACAAGTATAAATACCATCAACGTCAGTAAAGATTTGACACTCGTCAGCGCGCAATGCGCCCGCCAGTGCCACAGCGCTCGTATCTGAGCCACCTCGACCTAATGTGGTGATATCCCCGTTCTCATTCACACCTTGAAAGCCCGCAACAATCACGATTTGGTCTTGCTCAAGCAATCCCATAATTGTCGTGGTATCAATGTGTTTAATCGTTGCGTCATTGTGTTGATTATCCGTCACAATATTCGCCTGTGCTCCGGTAAGCGAGCGCGCAGCATGACCCATTTTATTCAAAGTCATGGCTAACAGTGCCATTGACACTTGCTCACCAGCAGAGAGCAAAACATCAAGTTCTCGAGCTGTAGGTACGCTATCTATCTGTTTAGCGAGATCCATCAGTCTGTTTGTTTCGCCTGACATTGCAGACACGACAACAACAACTTGATTGCCATCATTTTTCGCCTTAATGATGTGTTCAGCGACTTGGTGGATTCTTTCAATTGAACCCACAGAGGTTCCGCCAAACTTTTGCACGATAAGGGGCTTTTTCACCAGTCTTCACCTTCCCAAGACCGAAGTCTCTTTAGAACTGCTTACATCTTAAATATTTCCTTTGAGAAAAATTATATAAGCAGTAGTTACAACAAAAACCAAGCAGCTTAAATGACTCGGTTAACTTTTGGTCAATTAAACCACTTGGTTGCTAAAAAAAATTACGCTCAATCAAAGAAACTTGATTGAGCGTAATTTTATTAGTTAAGAGCTTATAAACGCTCTTCTAGCCAAGGCTGAACTGTTTTGATTGCCTCTGGTAGTGCTGAAACATCAGTACCACCGGCTTGAGCCATGTCTGGACGACCACCGCCCTTACCACCGACTTGCTCTGCAACCATTTTAACCAGATCACCTGCTTTTACTTTACCAGTGAGATCTTTAGTCACACCAGCAATCAAGCCAACCTTGTCACCCGTTACGTTTGCAAGCAGTACAACACCAGAACCCATTTGATTCTTGATGTCATCAACCATGGTACGTAGGTTCTTGCTATCAGCACCTTCAAGGGCCGCAACTAGAACTTTTGTGCCATTTACTTCAACCGCTTTGCCCATGATGTTAGCGCTTTCTGCGGCTGCCATCTTATCTTTTAGCTTCTGCACTTCTTTCTCTAGTGCTTTTGCTTTCTGTGCAGATTCTGCCAGTTTCTCTTCGTACTTCGCGTTTTGAGCTTCAATAGCGTCTAATGCCGCCTCGCCTGTTACCGCTTCAATACGACGAATACCAGCTGCGATACCGCTTTCTGATGTGATTTTGAATAGACCAATATCACCCGTGCTTGATGCGTGAATACCACCACAAAGCTCAGTAGAGAAGTCGCCCATAGACAGCACGCGAACTTCGTCATCGTACTTCTCACCAAACAGTGCCATTGCGCCTTTCTTCTTAGCAGACTCAATATCCATCACGTTGGTTTCAATCGTGTGGTTACGACGGATTTGCGCGTTAACTAGGCGCTCAACTTCTTTCAACTCTGCTGCGGTTACGGCTTCTAGATGCGAGAAGTCGAAACGTAGGTTGTCTGCCTTCACCAATGAGCCTTTCTGCGTTACGTGCTCACCTAAAACTTGGCGTAGTGCTGCGTGTAGCAAGTGCGTTGCTGAGTGGTTTAGAGAGATAGCTGCGCGACGCTCTGCGTCAACGATAGTTGCCACTTCGTCGCCTTTCGCTAGAACGCCTTCTGCCATTACACCGTGGTGTGCAATTGCGTTACCGAGTTTTTGAGTGTCCTCAACGCGGAATACACCAGATTCAGTACGGATTTCACCCGCGTCACCACACTGACCGCCTGACTCTGCGTAGAATGGCGTTTCACCAAGCACGATGATGGCTTTATCGCCTGCAGATAGTGAATCTACTTCGTTGCCTTCAACGAACATCGCTGCGACTGAGCTAGAACCTTTAGTACCTGTGTAACCACAGAACTCTGTTTGCGTATCAACTTTGATTGCTGCGTTATAATCTGTACCGAATTGACCAGCTTCACGCGCACGTTGACGCTGCTCTTCCATCGCTTTTTCGAAACCCTCTTCGTCGATCGCGAACTCACGCTCACGTGCAACGTCGTTAGTGAGGTCTGCTGGGAAGCCGTAAGTATCGTAAAGCTTGAATACCGTTTCGCCGTCTAGCACTTTGCCATCTAGGTTATCTAATGCTTCGTTAAGAATTACCATACCGCGCTCAAGTGTACGACCGAAGTTTTCTTCTTCGATACGCAGTACTTTTTCAACCACTGCTTGTTGACGCTTCAGCTCTTCGCCTGCTGTACCCATTACTTCTGCTAATACGCCAACAAGCTTATAGAAGAATGCACCTTGTGCTCCTAGCTTGTTACCATGACGTACGGCACGACGAATGATACGACGTAGTACGTAACCACGACCTTCGTTTGAAGGCATCACACCATCAACAATCAAGAATGAACATGAACGGATGTGGTCAGCAATAACGCGTAGCGATTGGTTCGATAGATCTTCATAACCAATGACTTCAGCCGCTGCTTTGATAAGAGTTTGGAATACATCGATTTCGTAGTTTGAGTGAACGCCTTGCATGATTGCAGAGATACGCTCGATACCCATACCAGTATCTACCGATGGTTTTGGTAGCGGTTCCATAGTGCCGTCTGCGTGACGGTTGAACTGCATGAATACGTTGTTCCAGATCTCGATGAAACGGTCACCATCTTCTTCAGGCGTGCCAGGACGACCACCCCAGATGTGTTCACCGTGATCGTAGAAGATTTCAGTACATGGACCACAAGGACCAGTGTCGCCCATTTGCCAGAAGTTATCAGACTCGTAAGGCTTGCCACCTTCTTTGTCACCAATGCGCACGATACGATCAGCAGGCACGCCAACTTTTTTGTTCCAGATGTCGAATGCTTCGTCATCGGTTTCGTAAACGGTTACCAATAGACGATCCGCAGGCAGTTTAAGAACTTCGGTTAGGAATTCCCAAGCAAATGAAATCGCATCTTCTTTGAAGTAGTCGCCAAAGCTGAAGTTGCCTAGCATTTCAAAGAATGTGTGGTGACGAGCGGTAAAGCCAACATTTTCCAGGTCGTTGTGTTTACCACCAGCACGTACACAACGCTGAGCCGTAGTCGCTCGAGTATAGGCTCGTTTTTCTAAGCCTAAGAAACAATCTTTAAATTGGTTCATACCTGCGTTTGTGAACAGCAGGGTTGGGTCGTTATGTGGAACTAACGATGAACTTTCTACGATTTGGTGTCCTTTGCTTTCAAAGAACTTGAGGAACGCGTTACGAACCTCGTCAGTGCTCATGTACATGCAGCTCTTCCTGAAAATAGTCGAGTTAGAATTTTGCCGTATTGTAGATCATGCAAACAGCTGAGACTAGTTTTCTTGAGGAAAAGAGGGAGTAGAAGAAAAAATTTGAAGCAAAACAAAAATCAGCGCAATTAGATCAACGCTAATCTTGGTCTTCAAAGGCAAGCGCATAGCTAATTTGGTCGAAACTGTAGCCTCGGTATTGTAGAAAACGGACTTGTTTCGCGTATTCTTTTTGGTCCTTGGCTTTGACACCTTTGAATTTCTTTTCTGCCGCCTGCTTAGCAAGTTCAAACCAGTCTTGCGGTTCTTCAGCCATGGCTTGCTCAATCACCGATTCCGCAACACGTTTCTGGTTTAACTCTTGGCGAATTCGACGCTCTCCATGTCCTTTGTATACATGCTGCCGAATTTGGCTCTTCGCATAACGTAAATCATCTAAATAGTTATGGTCTAAGCAAAAATTAATCGCGATTTCGATGTCTGATGCTTCATAGCCTTTCATCGACAGTTTTTGGTACAGCTCATACTGACCATGATCGCGACGGCTAAGCAGTTGGATAGCCGCCTCTTTGCTCGATAATGTTGGTGTCTGGCGCTTTTGGTACATGGTGATCCTAAAGGTATTTTTGCTGTACAGACTCTCAATGGCCTTTGTGATGATTCGATTTTTGATGTCAATAGATACAACAAAGCCCCGCATTGCAGGGCTTTATCACTTTTTAATCTGTGAAGGGATTAAAACTCTTCAGCTTGCTCAGGCGCCTCGCCTGCTTCAGGAGCTTCCGCAAGGGCTGGCGCTAACAACATTTCACGCAATTTAGTATCGATAGTTTTAGCCACTTCAGGATGCTCACGTAGGTAGTTGCACGCGTTCGCTTTACCTTGACCAATCTTATCGCCTTGGTAGCTGTACCAAGCACCAGCCTTTTCAACCAGCTTGTGCTTCACACCTAGATCTACCAGCTCACCTTCGCGGTTAAAGCCTTGGCCGTACATGATTTGCGTATTGGCTTCTTTAAACGGTGCAGCAATCTTGTTCTTAACTACTTTGATGCGAGTTTCGTTACCAACGACTTCGTCACCTTCTTTGATTGCGCCAGTACGACGAATATCAAGACGAACAGAAGCGTAGAATTTAAGTGCGTTACCACCCGTGGTCGTTTCTGGGTTACCGAACATCACACCAATCTTCATACGGATTTGGTTGATGAAGATACACATACAGTTAGACTGTTTTAGGTTACCTGTTAGCTTACGCATCGCTTGAGAAAGCATACGTGCTTGCAAACCCATGTGGCTGTCGCCCATTTCGCCTTCAATTTCTGCTTTTGGTGTTAGCGCCGCAACTGAGTCAACAACCATTACGTCGATAGCGCCAGAGCGAGCTAGTGCATCACAAATCTCTAGTGCTTGCTCACCAGTGTCTGGCTGAGAAACCAAGAGCGCATCGATATCAACACCAAGTTTCTTCGCGTAGACAGGATCCAGAGCGTGCTCTGCATCGATAAACGCACAAGTTTTACCTTCACGTTGCGCAGCAGCGATAAGCTCAAGCGTTAGTGTTGTTTTACCTGAAGATTCTGGACCGTAGACTTCTACGATACGACCCATTGGCAGACCACCTGCACCCAAAGCGATATCAAGAGAAAGAGAGCCTGTTGAGATGGTTTCTACGTCCATTGCTCGGTTATCACCAAGGCGCATGATAGAGCCTTTACCGAATTGCTTTTCAATTTGACCTAGCGCAGCGGCGAGCGCTTTCTGTTTGTTCTCGTCCATTACTTTCTCCGATTTATTCATCTTCTTTGGGCGACGAATAGTAATTCATTTTTCTTAAGCAGCTAACCTGCTCAGCAATGAAAGTTATTATACTGTTGATTCATACAGTGTCTATACCTGTATAGAAAAAATTTAGTTCACTGCTTCTAAGGATTTGCTCTAGCCCTTATCAATTCTGGGCTAAGACGGTGTAAGAAACTCTAAATTAAATGTTGATGCAATCGAGTCAATGCATGCATCACCGCTTGTTGACGAACTTCCGCCCTGTCACCAGAAAAATGCATGGTCTCAACAAAGAGCCAGTCGTGCTTATCCGCAAAAGCAAAGCAGACGGTTCCAACCGGCTTTTCATCACTGCCTCCTCCCGGCCCAGCAACACCACTGATGGAAACCCCAATAGTGGCATTCGAGTGTTGAAGCGCACCTTGCACCATTTCAATCACAACGGGCTCACTCACGGCACCATGTTCCTCTAAGGTTTCCACTCTCACACCCAGCATTTCCATTTTGGCTTCGTTGCTGTAAGTGACAAAAGCTCTATCTAACCAACCTGAGCTGCCTGCAATATCTGTAATAGCGGTCGCAACACCGCCACCCGTGCACGATTCTGCCGTCGTTAAAACATGACCATACTTTGCCAATAATGCGCCTAAATCTGCGCTCAATTTTGTTGTTTTTTCCATAGCCAAAATGCCCTTTGTCTCTTTTTACTTGATAGGGATTCACGTATCCTAAGCCGCTACGGAAATAAACAAAAGAACTTACCTGTGAAAGCTGAACAAAAACACACTCCGATGATGCAGCAATACCTCAAGCTAAAAGCTGAGAACCCTGAGATTTTGCTGTTCTACCGCATGGGCGATTTCTACGAACTCTTTTACGATGATGCAAAGCGAGCGTCCCAACTGCTTGATATTTCGCTAACTAAGCGCGGTTCGTCAGCTGGAGAGCCTATTCCTATGGCGGGAGTGCCATTTCACGCAGTAGAAGGCTATCTAGCAAAACTTGTTCAGCTTGGTGAATCAGTCGCAATCTGCGAACAAATTGGCGATCCAGCCACCAGCAAAGGTCCGGTAGAACGTAAAGTTGTGCGTATTGTGACACCAGGCACTGTTACTGATGAAGCATTGCTTTCTGAGCGTGTCGATAACTTAATCGCAGCAATTTACCATCACAACGGTAAGTTCGGTTATGCGACGCTGGATGTCACTTCTGGTCGCTTCCAACTGACAGAACCAGAAACCGAAGAAGCGATGACAGCCGAGCTTCAGCGTACCGCACCACGTGAGCTACTATTCCCAGAAGATTTTGAACCTGTACATTTAATGGCGAGCCGCAACGGTAACCGTCGTCGCCCAGTATGGGAGTTTGAGCTTGATACGGCTAAGCAACAACTCAATCAACAGTTTGGTACTAAAGATCTGGTTGGTTTTGGCGTAGAACATGCGTCCTTAGGGTTATGTGCTGCTGGTTGTTTGATCCAGTATGTGAAAGATACACAACGCACTGCTTTGCCTCATATTCGCTCTTTAACGTTTGATCATCAGGACCAATCCGTCATCCTTGATGCCGCTACCCGACGCAACCTGGAAATTACTCAAAATCTAGCAGGTGGAACCGATAACACACTCGCTGCGGTACTCGACCATTGTGCGACGCCGATGGGCAGCCGAATGCTGAAGCGTTGGTTACATCAGCCTATGCGTTGCATTGAAACGTTAAACAATCGTCTTGATGCGATTGGTGAGATTAAAGAACAAGCGCTGTTTGCCGATCTTCAACCAACGTTAAAACAAATTGGTGATATTGAACGTATCTTAGCACGCCTTGCACTGCGCTCTGCTCGCCCTCGCGATATGGCTAGACTTCGCAATGCCATGCAGCAGCTACCAGAGCTAGAATCTGTAACCGCTTCTTTGACCCATCCATATCTAGCAAAACTGGCGCAATACGCAGCTCCGATTGACGAAGTATGTGATCTGTTAGAGCGTGCAATTAAAGAAAATCCGCCAGTTGTTATTCGTGATGGTGGTGTGATCGCTGAAGGCTATAATGCCGAGCTCGATGAATGGCGCAAATTAGCAGACGGTGCAACAGAATACCTTGAGCAGCTTGAGCGAGATGAGCGTGAACGACACGGCATCGATACGCTTAAAGTCGGCTACAACAACGTACATGGCTTCTTTATTCAAGTGAGCCGTGGCCAGAGCCATTTGGTTCCACCGCACTATGTACGTCGCCAAACACTAAAAAATGCCGAACGCTATATCATCCCAGAGCTCAAAGAGCACGAAGACAAAGTACTTAACTCGAAATCGAAAGCGCTGGCACTTGAAAAGCAGCTGTGGGAAGAACTGTTTGATCTATTGATGCCAAATCTGGAGAAGCTGCAGAATTTAGCTTCTGCTCTGTCTCAACTCGATGTACTACAAAACCTAGCAGAGCGTGCAGATTCGTTGGATTACTGCCGACCAACGCTTGTGAAAGACGCTGGCATTCACATTCAAGCGGGTCGTCACCCAGTCGTAGAGCAAGTAACAACAGAACCGTTCATTGCTAACCCAATAGAGCTTAACCCAGCACGTAAAATGTTAATCATCACCGGTCCAAACATGGGTGGTAAATCCACTTACATGCGTCAAACTGCGCTGATTGCATTGATGGCACATATCGGCTCTTATGTACCTGCAGAATCTGCACAAATTGGTTCTTTAGATCGTATATTTACTCGTATTGGAGCGTCAGATGATCTCGCATCTGGTCGTTCTACCTTCATGGTAGAAATGACGGAAACCGCTAATATTCTGCACAATGCAACTAAAAACAGTTTAGTGCTAATGGATGAAATCGGTCGCGGTACCAGTACTTACGATGGCCTATCTTTAGCTTGGGCAAGTGCGGAATGGCTCGCAACACAAATTGGTGCGATGACACTATTTGCAACTCACTACTTCGAATTGACAGAGTTGCCAAACCAACTGCCAAACTTAGCGAACGTTCACTTGGATGCCGTAGAACATGGTGACAGCATTGCCTTTATGCACGCAGTTCAAGAAGGTGCGGCAAGTAAGTCTTACGGCCTAGCTGTTGCGGGCTTAGCCGGCGTACCAAAAACGGTCATCAAAAATGCGCGTAACAAACTATCTCAGCTAGAGCAACTAGGGCAAAACAGTGACGCACCACGTCCAAGTGCAGTAGATGTGGCTAACCAATTGAGTCTAATTCCAGAACCTAGCGAGATCGAACAAGCCTTATCTGGTATTGATCCTGATGATTTGACTCCACGCCAAGCACTTGAAGAGTTGTATCGTTTGAAGAAGATGCTTTAAATCGATTCACTTAAGCGAGCACAAAAGAAAAAAGGCTATGGATAACCATAGCCTTTTGCATATCTACTGAAGTACGGATTATTTAATCATCTTCGACGTTAAATAAGTTTTCCATATTCAAACCTTGCTTGATTAAAACCTCACGAAGACGACGTAAACCTTCTACTTGGATTTGACGTACACGCTCACGTGTCAAACCAATCTCTCGACCAACTTCTTCAAGCGTCGAAGGCTCATAGCCTAGAAGACCAAAACGTCGTGCAAGTACTTCTTTCTGTTTTGGATTCAACTCTTCTAACCAATGAATCAGCGATGATTTGATATCGTCATCTTGAGTCGAGACTTCTGGATCGGAGTTGTTTGCGTCGGGAATAATATCCAACAGCGCTTTTTCACCGTCACCACCGATTGGTGTGTCGACAGAACTGATACGCTCATTGAGACGTAGCATTTTGCTTACATCTTCGACTGGAATATCTAACTGAGCAGCAATTTCTTCTGCGGTAGGTTCGTGATCGAGCTTCTGAGAAAGTTCACGCGCAGTACGCAGATAAATGTTTAGCTCTTTCACGACATGAATAGGTAGACGGATCGTACGAGTTTGGTTCATCAACGCACGTTCGATCGTTTGTCGGATCCACCAGGTCGCATAAGTAGAGAAGCGGAAACCACGCTCTGGATCGAACTTCTCGACCGCACGGATCAAACCAAGGTTACCTTCTTCAATCAGATCGAGTAGTGCTAGGCCGCGATTACTATATCGACGAGAGATCTTGACCACCAAACGTAGGTTACTTTCGATCATACGTTTACGTGCCGCTTCGTCGCCACGCAGAGCTCGTCGAGCATAAAGCACTTCTTCTTCGGCAGTAAGTAGAGGTGAGAAGCCAATTTCACCTAGATACAACTGAGTTGCGTCTAAGCTTTTACTGCTCGCGTCAAATTCTTCACGCGCAGCCGTTTTGCTTTCTGTGGATGATGATTTTTCGAGTTCGTTATCAATGGTCTTCACTGACGCATTGTCAAATGCAAACTCTTCAACTTTGGTTACTGTGTTGCTGATACTCATAACGCCTCCCCCTGGCGAGTTAGCAAGACATGACAACTCAATATGTCGCTAAATGATGTCGCAAGTTGTTTTTCAAAGTTTTAAGGCAAATAGCGTTTTGGATTCACCGATTTACCTTGATAGCGAATTTCAAAGTGTAGCTTGACTGATTTTGCACCTGAACTACCCATGGTGGCGATTTTCTGTCCGCTTTTTACACTTTGTCCTTCTGATACCAGCAGTTTGTCATTATGTGCATAGGCGCTTAAATAATTGTCGTTATGCTTTACTATAATTAAGTTGCCATAACCTCGTAGCGCATTGCCTGAATAAACAACGGTGCCGGCTGCGGTTGAAACGATAGGTTGACCACGCTGTCCTGCGATGTCGATACCTTTATTTCCCTGTTCTCCCGCCGAAAAGCTCTTGATTACTCTCCCTTTTGTTGGCCACAACCACTTAGAAACTTTATCACTCTTCGCCGTAGTAACTGGCGCTTTTTGCTTCACTTTTTGGTTATCTTTTGAACCAACATACTCCTTTGTTTTCGATTGTTCAACCTTCTTTGGAGGCTGTTTTTGTACGACTTTAGGCTTAGTCTCTGTAGGTTTTTGACTAGAGTTTTTACTTGAAGTTTTCGGTTTAGAGGCTGTTGATGTTTTCGTCACTGGGGCTGGTGGCGTCGTAACAACAGGAACCACAACGGGTTCAACTTTTTGGCCATATTTAGGGGCGACATATTTCGGAGCCCAAAGTTTTAGCCTCTGTCCAGGGTAGATGGTGTAAGGCTGAGTTAACTCATTGTAACGGACAAGATCATTTACATCTTTATCTGTGACATAAGCTATGAAGTAAAGTGTATCGCCTTTTTTTACCTCATAATAACTCCCTCTGTAACTTCCTCTTTCAAGGCTTGAATAGTCTTTCTTTAAGCTAGAGACAGGTGCAGGAGAATGCGCTGCACAACCAACTAGTCCTGCAGCAAACACAAAGCTAATACCAATATGACGTAATAACTTACTCACCTATCCCTAACCCTTAAGCTAAATCACCCGCAACCAGAGGTACAAATCGAACCATCTCCACAACAGTAGAGAGATATTCATCTCCCTTACGTTCAATTTTTAGTAACTGTTGCTCCGTATCTCCAACAGGAATCACCATCTTACCGCCATCTTTTAATTGTGCGAGAAGTGCTTGGGGGATCACTTCTGCGGCTGCGGTAACAATGATGGCATCGAAAGGACCACGAGCTTCCCAGCCTTGCCACCCATCAGCATGCTTGGTTGAAACATTGTAGATATCCAATTGTTTCAGACGGCGTTTTGCTTCCCATTGCAACGATTTAATTCGCTCAACGGAGTATACATGGTCAACAATTTGCGCCAGTACTGCGGTTTGATAACCGGAACCCGTTCCGATTTCCAGTACGTGACTCGTTGGCTCTAGTTCGAGTAACTCGGTCATACGAGCAACAATATAAGGTTGAGAAATAGTTTGTCCCTGACCAATCGGTAACGCATTGTTATCGTAGGCTTGGTGCATCATCGCTTGAGAGACAAAGCTTTCTCGTGGTAAGCGTTGGATAGCATCCAGAACTCTTTGGTCTTTGATGCCACTGGAGATAAGAAACGCTATCAACCTGTCAGCATGTGGGTTACTCATTACTTCTCTTCCTTTAACCAACTATCCATTGCACGCAGCGACTCATGAGCAGTGAGATCAACTTGCAGAGGCGTCATTGAAACTCGACCATGTTCAATCGCATAAAAGTCGGTGCCCTCACCCGCATCTTGCTCTTTTCCTGGAGGCCCTAACCAATAAATATCATGACCTCGCGGATCTTTCTGCTTAATCATATTCTCTGCGTGATGACGCGCACCTAAACGCGTGACTTCGATTTCGCCCAGGTTTTCTGCTGGTAAGTCAGGCACGTTTACGTTCAATAACCGATTCGTTGGAATCGGAGACGCTAAATGCTGTTGCACAATTTGACGTGCAATTTTTGCGGCAGATTCGAAATGACGCTTACCCACCAGCGAAAAAGCAACCGACTGAACACCAAGGAAATGCCCTTCCATTGCTGCAGCTACCGTTCCTGAGTAAAGAACGTCATCACCCAAATTTGCACCATGATTGATGCCTGATAAAACAAGATCGGGCAAATCATCTTTCATCAGCTCATTCAGCGCGAAATGTACACAATCTGTAGGCGTTCCTTGCACTGAATAGATATTTGGGGCAATTTCAGTTACGCGCAATGGTTGCTCTAGTGTCAGTGAATTTGAAGCACCTGAACGATTTCGGTCGGGTGCGACAATGGTCACTTCAGCGATATCTCGCAACTCATCAGCAAGTGCATGAATCCCTTGCGCATGTACGCCATCGTCGTTGCTGATTAAGACTCTTAGGGGCTTCGCGTTTAGTGAATCCTGTTCCATTAGTATTCTCTTTCTACTTCAACCTCATTAACTAACTCACGAACGATAGAGGTTGCAAAAGATCCCGCATCCAGTGAGAAAGTCAGCGTAATGTTGTTACCTTCAACCGTCCAAGCTAAATCTTTTGGCTTCAGCGCAATATCGCGACGGTCGTGGCGCATGCGATTACCACGAATCAGCGCCATGAGATCAGGCTCTTCATCTAAGAACGGTTGTTCTAAAGTAAGCGCATCCGCTTGAGTTGGAAGCGCATTATCACCTGCTAGAGCCGCGGTAATTGCCACTTCACCTGCAGCAAATTGTGCTTGTAGATCTGCGATATTGCTTGCATCAACCAACTGAGTGCCAGAACTTGTCTGTGCAATATCACCATCGATGAATTTATCAAACACACCACTTTCTAGACGAGCAGAAACGATACGGTTGAAGATCCACGAACGCGCTGCTGATAAATACATGCTGCGCTTATTTTGATTACGGGTACGAACGTTTTCGCGTCCCCATCGACGTGCTTCTTCAAGGTTGTTGCCATCATTGCCAAAACGCTGACTACCAAAGTAGTTTGGCACACCAACTTGTTTCACTTTTTCAAGGCGTTGCTCTACATCTTCAACGTCAGTCACTTCAGACAAAGTGACAACAAACTCGTTCCCTATTAAGTCTCCAGGACGCAGTTTTTTGTTGTGTCGATCAGTCGCTAAGATCTCAATACTCGGATATTGAGCTAGGAATGCCGAGAAGTCCGGCGTTTCCCCTTTCGGTAAATGGACACTCAGCCATTGTTCCGTCACGGCATGGCGGTCTTTAAGGCCTGCCCAGCTAACGTCTTTCGACTTTACGCCACAAGCTTTCGCCAACTCATTCGCAACAAAACTGGTATTTTCTCCAGTTTTTCGAATGCGCACCATTAGGTGCTCGCCTTCGCCCGTAAAGGCAAAACCTAAATCCTCACGAACCTGAAAATGTTCTGGTTGCGCTTTGATTTTTGCCGATGCAACAGGCTTACCCGTTAGATAAGCCAATGAAGATAAAATATCTGACATGATGTTTTTCCGCTGTTTACACAGCATTAAGGAGCAAGTTGGTTAATTATTGCTTGAACAGAAGCACCACGGCTTCCGTTGCAATGCCTTCTTTGCGTCCAGTAAAACCGAGACGCTCTGTCGTCGTCGCTTTTACGTTAATGTTACTAATATCGGTTTCTAGGTCTTCCGCAATCGCCGCACACATCGCGTCAATATGAGGTGCCATCTTAGGTGCTTGTGCCATGATGGTGACATCGGCATTACCAAGGCGGTAGCCTTGCTCTTTGACACGACGATAAACGTCTTTCAACAATTCGCGGCTATTAGCCCCTTTCCATTTATCGTCGGTATCCGGGAAGTGACGACCAATATCACCCGCAGCAATCGCCCCGAGTAGCGCATCAGTCAAAGCATGAAGTGCAACATCACCATCTGAGTGGGCTACTAAGCCCTGCTCGTAAGGGATAGCAACACCACCGATAATGACCGGGCCTTCACCACCAAATTTATGCACGTCAAAACCGTGACCAATTCGAATCATTTTTTATCCTTTCTTTTTTAGCCGCGCTCACGGCTCAGATAAAACTCGGCTAACGCGAGATCTTCTGGCTGAGTAATTTTTATGTTATTCGCATTACCCTGGACTAAAGCAGGCGTTTCGCCCAACCACTCTAAAGCCGATGCTTCATCCGTGATGGCTATGCCTTGTTCTAATGCGTCAGCCAGTGCTCGAGTCAGTTGTTGAGTTTTAAACATTTGTGGAGTTAATGCATGCCACAATGCTTCTCTCTCTACCGTATGACCGATATCTTGTGCTACGTTTGCTCGCTTCATTGTGTCTCTCACTGGAGATGCGAGGATGCCACCCGTTGGGTGAGCGCAGCAAACATCAATCAAACGGTCAATGTCGGATGTTAATACACATGGCCTTGCAGCGTCGTGGACCAATACCCACTCGCTTTCCAGATGTTCATTGACATAGTTTAGCCCTGAAAGTACGGAATCAGCGCGCTCTTTGCCACCCGCGACTTGAATTACATCGGGATGGTTCGCGATGGTTAACTCAGGAAAATAAGGGTCACCTTCGGTAATGGCGACAACCACTTTCGAAATTCGTGGGTGCGACAGCAACTTTTCTACAGTGTGTTCTAGCACCGCTTTTCCGTCGATCAATAAATATTGCTTAGGGCGGTCAGCCTTCATTCGACTACCGACACCGGCAGCAGGAACAATTGCGACATGCGATGAGTTCACATCCAACATTTTAATGATTTTCCTCACCTATAATGCGGTAGAAAGTCTCGCCATCTTTAACTAAACCAAGCTCATGACGCGCACGTTCTTCAATCGCATCAAGACCTTGCCTTAAGTCATCAATCTCAGCAAACATTTCATTATTGCGAGCTTGTAGCTTGCTGTTCACTTGTTGCTGAACTTCAATTTCATCTTTTACTGTGTAGTAGTCAGACACTCCGTTTTTACCAAACCATAGAGTGTATTGAAGCAAGCCAAACAGTAGCGTAAGGGCTATAACAAAGATTCGCATATCGCTGCTAACATTCTGTACCGGAAGGAATTAGATAAGGTGACATATATAGCATAAATGCGAGGTTGCCTCTAGGGGAGAAAGGGAGACTCACACGCTCCTTACAAGAAATAAGCAGCAAAATGAAACAAAGACATATGAAGCTATTCTTAGCACTCACCAAAGTAAAACCAAGAAATACAAGCCTATAGATACGAAAACACCCCGCAAAATCAGGGTATTTCAAAGCTTCAATCTAAGCGGTTAATCCAATGAAGAACTAAGCTTGAACTTCTTTAAGACCGCTTCTTTGAAACATGGAGGAGCGTGCTCATCGCTCTTAAATAAAAAACGCCCCACCGAAGTGGAGCGTTTCTAGAAAGCTATTTAGCTAAACTTATTCAATTAAGAATTAAGCTTGACCTTTAACTTCTTTAAGACCGTTGAAAGGAGCGCGCTCACCTAGAGCTTCCTCGATACGGATTAGTTGGTTGTACTTAGCAACACGGTCAGAACGGCTCATAGAACCAGTTTTGATTTGACCTGCAGCAGTACCTACCGCTAGATCAGCGATAGTTGCATCTTCAGTTTCGCCAGAACGGTGAGAGATTACTGCTGTGTAACCTGCGTCTTTAGCCATCTTGATTGCAGCTAGAGTCTCAGTTAGAGAACCGATTTGGTTGAACTTGATAAGGATAGAGTTAGCTACGCCTTTCTCGATACCTTCAGCAAGGATCTTAGTGTTAGTAACGAATAGGTCGTCACCTACTAGTTGAAGCTTGTCACCTAGTAGTTCAGTTTGGTGCTTGAAGCCATCCCAGTCAGACTCGTCTAGACCGTCTTCGATAGAAACGATTGGGAATTGGTTAGCTAGCTCAGCTAGGTAGTGGTTGAACTCTTCAGAAGTGAAAGTTTTACCTTCGCCTTTCATGTTGTAGATGCCAGCTTCTTTGTCGAAGAACTCAGATGCTGCACAGTCCATCGCTAGAGTAACGTCTTTACCTAGTTCGTAACCAGCAGCTGCAACAGCTTCTGCGATAACTTCTAGAGCTTCAGCGTTAGATTTAAGGTTAGGAGCGAAACCACCTTCGTCACCAACTGCAGTGCTGTAGCCTTTAGACTTAAGAACTTTAGCTAGGTTGTGGAATACTTCTGCACCGATACGTAGACCTTCTTTAAGAGTCTTAGCACCAACTGGTTGGATCATGAACTCTTGGATGTCAACGTTGTTGTCTGCGTGCTCACCACCGTTGATGATGTTCATCATTGGTAGAGGCATAGAGAACTGACCAGCTGTACCGTTTAGTTCAGCGATGTGCTCGTATAGAGGCATGCCTTTAGCTGCAGCAGCAGCTTTAGCGTTTGCTAGAGAAACAGCTAGGATAGCGTTAGCACCGAATTTAGATTTGTTTTCAGTGCCGTCTAGTTCGATCATTACTGCGTCGATTGCAGCTTGGTCTTTAGCGTCTTTGCCAACTAGAGCTTCAGCGATTGGGCCGTTTACAGCTTCAACTGCTTTAAGAACACCTTTACCTAGGAAACGTGCTTTGTCACCGTCACGTAGCTCAAGAGCTTCGCGAGAACCAGTAGATGCGCCAGATGGAGCTGCCGCCATACCTACGAAACCGCCTTCTAGGTGTACTTCAGCTTCTACAGTTGGGTTACCACGTGAGTCGATGATTTCACGACCTAGAACTTTAACGATCTTAGACATTAATGTTTCCTCTCGTTTCAAATATAAATGTCAATTTTAAAGGGCAGCAGCACAACCTTCGCCGCCGCCCGTATCCTTTTACTTCTCGAATTCGCCGCGTGCGTTTTGGCCCGCAGCTTTAACGAAACCTGCAAACAATGGGTGGCCATCGCGAGGAGTCGATGTGAATTCTGGGTGGAACTGAGCCGCTACAAACCATGGGTGAGCTGGGTTCTCAATCATTTCCACTAACTTCTTGTCCGCTGATAGGCCAGAAACTTTCAGACCTGCTTTTTCGATTTGCGGACGAAGCACATTATTCACTTCGTAACGGTGACGGTGACGTTCATGGATCGTCGCGCTACCGTAAAGTTCACGAGCTTTCGTACCTTTCTCTAGGTGACATAGCTGTGAACCAAGACGCATCGTACCACCTAGGTCAGACTTTTCAGTACGCTCTTCTACGTTACCTGACTCGTCTACCCACTCTGTGATCAAACCTACCACAGGGTACTTAGTCTCTTTGTTAAATTCTGTTGAATGTGCACCTTCCATACCCGCAACGTTACGCGCGTATTCAATTAGTGCAACTTGCATACCCAAACAAATACCTAGGTAAGGCACATTGTTTTCACGTGCATATTGAGCCGCACGGATCTTGCCTTCAATACCACGATCGCCGAAGCCACCTGGAACTAGGATCGCGTCTAAGCCTTCTAGCAGCTCAACGCCTTTTGTTTCGATATCTTGTGAGTCTACATACTTAATTGTGACACTTAGACGGTTTTTCAAGCCAGCGTGTTTAAGCGCTTCGTTCACAGACTTGTATGCATCTGGCAATTCAGTGTATTTACCAACCATACCGATGGTTACTTCACCAGTAGGATTTGCTTCTTCGTAAATAACCTGTTCCCACTCAGAAAGATCAGCTTCAGGAGCTGTGATGCCAAAGCGAGCACACACAAGATCATCTAGACCTTGAGACTTGATCAATTGAGGAATCTTGTAGATAGAATCTACGTCCTTCATTGAAATTACTGCTTTTTCTGGAACATTACAGAATAGTGCGATTTTCTTACGTTCATTCGCTGGAATAACGCGGTCGCTACGGCAAACCAGGATATCTGGCTGAATACCGATAGATAGAAGTTCTTTTACAGAGTGTTGAGTTGGCTTAGTTTTCACTTCGCCCGCTGCCGCTAGGTAAGGAACAAGTGTTAGGTGCATGAACATTGCGCGCTCACGGCCTAGTTCAACGGCTAGCTGACGAATCGCTTCCATAAATGGTAGTGATTCGATATCACCAACGGTACCGCCAACTTCAACGATAGCCACATCATGGCCTTCAGAGCCAGCAATTACACGGTCTTTGATCGCGTTAGTGATGTGAGGGATAACTTGAATAGTTGCGCCTAGGTAGTCACCACGACGTTCTTTACGAAGTACGTCGGCATAAACACGACCTGCAGTGAAGTTGTTACGCTTGGTCATCTTGGTACGGATGAAACGCTCGTAGTGACCAAGGTCAAGGTCAGTCTCTGCGCCATCTTCTGTAACGAACACTTCACCGTGCTGAGTAGGGCTCATTGTGCCCGGGTCAACGTTGATGTAAGGGTCAAGCTTCATCATAGTCACTTTAAGACCACGAGCTTCTAGAATAGCCGCAAGAGATGCTGCTGCAATACCTTTACCTAGAGAGGATACAACCCCGCCAGTAACAAAAATGTAATTTGTCGTCATGTTTAACCTGAAATTGGTTGAATGAGGGAAATGGAGTGCTTCTGGACGGGAGATAAATATACCAGAAGCTCCTTACCGCCACAACGTGAAATCTATCACACCGTAATTTTTTATTTTTTGCTTCAAATCAAAGTGAGCAAAGACAAACCAAAGTCCGTTTTCGTGTTAAGAGGCAAACTGGCCTCATATTGTATATTCCGCTTATTTCCCCCCTATCTCGACTCTTCTCGCTTTACTTCATCCCAGAAATCGTCGAGCTCTGATAAAGAACAATCTGTAAGCGCTTTGCCTGACTGCTGGACCTTTACTTCAACTTGCTTAAAACGTCTCGCAAACTTTAAGTTTGCTTTACCTAGTGCGACTTCTGGATTTTTATCAAGATGGCGTGCCAAATTGACGGTCGCAAATAGCAAATCACCAAGTTCCAACTCCACTTTTTCTTCATCAGGCTGGACTTGTAGCGCTTCTTCCATGACTTCATCAATTTCTTCTCGCACCTTATCGACGACCGGGCCAAGAGATTCCCAGTCAAATCCATATTTCGCACATTTTTTCTGTATCTTTGTAGCACGAGAAAGTGCTGGCAAAGAGTTTGGTATTGAGTCTAGGATACTTTCTTCCGCTTTGCCCACCTGCGCTTTTTCTTTTGCTTTTTCGGCTTCCCAGTTGGCGTTGATTTCCTCGCCCGATTCAAACTCAACATCTGAAAAAACATGCGGATGACGGCGAGTCAATTTTTCATTCACGGTTTCGACGACATCCGAAAAGTCAAACAACCCTTGCTCTTTCGCTAATTGGCTATAAAAAATCACCTGAAACAACAAATCACCCAACTCTTCTTGCAAGTTCGGCCAATCACGGTTTTGAATCGCATCCACCACTTCGTAGGTTTCTTCGATTGTATGCGGAACGATGGTGTCAAAGGTTTGTTTTAAGTCCCAAGGGCAACCGTTTTCTGGGTCACGCAACTTCGCCATAATTTGTTCTAACTGTTCAATTGGATGACTCATTTTTTGTTCCTTTAAACCTTTCTACTAAAGAAAAAGGTGAGCAGCCAAAACCACTCACCTTAAGTTATTTCATTGGTCGGTTTTTACTAAACAGTTGGCTCTTTTAGCAAGGCAGCAAACTTATGAGACTCCTGAGCATGGTTCACCATGTGATGGAGCGAATAAGTGCAGCTAACGCAGATAAAAAGCCAAATGTGACGCAAAAATTAGCCGAGGCGTTTCACCGTCATCACATCCTTAATCTGCTCAACACGCTTCGAAACACGAGAAAGCACCTCAATATTGGTGACTTCTAGGTCAAAGTCCATGATGGCAAGTTGACGTCTGTAATCGACTCGGTTCTTCATACTGGTCACTTTGATCTTTTCGTTGGCGAACAGTGTCGTAATGTCTTTGAGTAGACCACCTCGCTCCATCGCTTCAACACGGACGGTGAGGATGTATGACCCGACGAAGCCGCTGCCCCAGACAGTATCGATGATACGCTCTGGCGCGTGATGGCGCAGTTCTTCTAGCTGTTCACAGTCACTACGGTGTACTGAAATCCCGCGACCTTGCGTGATGTAACCACAGATATCATCACCTGGAATCGGCTGACAGCAACGCGCTAGGTGCGTCATTAGATTATCGACACCTTCTACAACGACGGCGTCTTTTTTCGGTCGGCTTTGCGCTGGTGATTTGTGCTCTGCTTCTTGCAGTTTTTCCAGTGCTTGCTGGTCTTCTTCTTCTGCTGTTGGCTTGTTAACGAGCGCATTAATATGGTTAATGATTTGGTTGATACGCAAATCACCGCTACCAACACCAACGTAAAGCTCATCTGGTGTTTTGACGTTAAACCGTTTGAGAGCGTAATGCTCAGCATCTTTTAACGTTGCGCCAATTTTTGCTAACTCATGTTCAAGAATTTCACGACCCGCTTCGAGGTTCTTCTCACGGCTTTGCTTTCGGAACCAGGCGTTAATTTTGGCACGCGCGCGGCCAGAATGAACGAAGCCTAATGATGGGTTTAACCAGTCTCGCGATGGGTTAGGCTCTTTCTGAGTGATAATCTCAACCTGATCCCCCATATGTAGTTTATGAGTAAACGGTACTATGCGGCCTCCGACTTTGGCGCCAATACAACGGTGTCCCACTTCGGAGTGAATATGGTAGGCAAAATCTAGCGGCGTTGCCCCCATAGGTAAATCGACAACATCGCCACGAGGCGTAAACGCATAGACGCGGTCATCAAAGACTTGGCTACGTAGCTCATCAAGCATTTCGCCAGAATCTGACATTTCTTCTTGCCAATCCAGTAGCTTACGCAGCCACGTGATCTTCTCATCATAACCGCTTCGGCTGCTTGCCCCTTCTTTATATTTCCAGTGCGCTGCAACACCCAGCTCCGACTCTTCATGCATTTGCTTGGTACGAATCTGGATCTCGATGGTTTTGCCTTCTGGCCCTAGAATTACGGTGTGGATCGATTGATAACCGTTTGGTTTAGGGTTAGCAACGTAGTCATCAAACTCGCTCGGTAGGTGCTTGTATTTGGTGTGAACTACACCCAAAGCCGCGTAACAGTCTTGCAGTTTGTCTGCGATGATACGTACTGCTCGAACATCAAACAGCTCATCGAATGCCAAACTCTTCTTCTGCATTTTTCGCCAAATGCTGTAGATGTGCTTAGGTCGACCACTCACTTCGGCGTTAATACCTGACACTTCCATCTCGTGCGTGAGGTCTTCAACAAAGTCTTTGATGTACTGTTCACGAACGATGCGTCGCTCAGAAAGCTGCTTGGCAATTTGTTTGTAAGTTTCCGGCTGTTGGTAGCGGAAAGCGTAATCTTCAATTTCCCATTTCAGCTGACCGATGCCTAATCGGTTTGCTAGCGGCGCATAGATGTTGGCACACTCTTTTGCCGCCGCACGTCGAACTTCATCAGGCGCTTTTTTAACTTCAATAAGGTTACAAATTCGCTCCGCAAGCTTGATAACCACGCAGCGGAAGTCATCCACCATGGCAAGCAGCATGCGGCGTACGTTATCTACCTGAGATGACGCCGCACTGCCTTCCATGTTGACATTGAGTTGGCCAATAGCCGCCATCTCTTCAACGCCATCAATTAATTTTATGATTTCTTTGCTGTATTTCTCTTCCAGAATTTCTCTGTTAAAAGCACCACTTGAAACCAAAGGAAACAGTTGTGCAGCCACTAAGGTGGCCTGATCCATAGACAAGGTGATCAAAATTTCGATCATTTCTCGTCCACGCCACAACAACAGTTCCGCTTGCTCGTTATCGGCTAATACCGTCTGGCAATCTCGATATACTTCGATTAAGCGTGAGGCTGTGTTTTTCTCTTGTCCCAGGCTAGCCACCCAGTTTTCGAGTTCAAACTGTTCATCTTGGTTTAAATGCGCGCTTCTTACCGCAACCATCTCATCATCCTAATTATTATATTCGTGTGGTTTGACTAACACCGTCCAGGTTAGTTCTTTTACCTGCGCGTAAACGCTGGCTTTATGACCACCCACCACAAATAAGGGGCCAAAGTCCTAAAGTTAGGACTTTTCAAACAATGCCATCGATTCTAGATGACTGGTATGAGGGAACATGTCCAGCATACCTAATTTAGTTAATTTATAGCCTTGCTCCATCAAGCTTTGGCTGTCCCTAGCAAGGGTAGCAGGATTACAAGAAACATAAACTACACGCTGTGCGCCAAGCTCAGAAACTTGATCGATGATCCCACTTGCCCCCGCGCGTGCTGGGTCTAACAGCACTTTATCAAACCGTTCTGCCGCCCAGACCTGCCCTTCAAAATCTTGCTCAAGGTTAGCGTGATAAAATTGCGCATTATTGATTTGGTTCAAGGATGCATTATTTGTAGCTTTTTCGACCATCTCTGCAACACCCTCGACCCCAACTACGTGCTTAGCTAACTTCGCAATCGGTAAACTGAAGTTGCCTACGCCGCAGAACAAATCTAACACTCGGTCACTCTTTTGCGGGTCTAACCACTCAACCGCTTGCTTGACCATTTTTTTGTTTACGGCTTGGTTCACTTGAATGAAATTGTTTGGCGCAAAAGGAATTTTCACGCCAACCTCTTGATAAAAAGGCATATCACCTTCAACAAGGTTTAGCTGATCTGTTGCTGGCATTAAGTACAGCGATGCATGATGACGTTTTGCCAGCTCCGTTAGAGCGTTAGTTTCAACCGTTGTCAGAGCACTCAAGTGACGCAACGTAATACACGGCCCATTATCACCAAGTACCAGCTCTACATGGCCCAATTGTTCCGGCTTTTTAAACGCTTTTAGTGCTGAATAAATCTCTGGAAGCAGAACGTTCAGTTCCGGCGCCAACACTGGGCAGTCGGTCACTTGCGCGATTTGCTTACTCTGCTTTTTACGGAAACCAAAATGTAGCTGACGTGTTTTTTTATCGACAAATAAGCTCACTCGCGCACGACGACGATAGGCCAGTGAATCCCCTAATAATGGCGCATCAAGCTCGATATCATTGCCTGAAAATTTTCGCATCAGCTGACGCAGTGTTTGCTGTTTGTACGTCAATTGTTGGTCATAATCTAGATGTTGCAAATCACAGCCGCCACACTCGTGGTAATGCGGACAAAATGGCTCCACGCGAGTGTCACTCGGCTTGAGAATCTTAATCAGTTTACCGCGAGCAAATTTACTTTTTTCTTCCACTAATTGTGTGACGACTTCTTCTCCCGGCAATGCGCCATCAATAAACAGCGGTTTTTTCTTTAGGTAAGCAATACCTGCGCCGTGGTGATCTAAACGCTCCACTTGCACCGCTTGATGACGAGTATTGAGTTGGGTTTTCTTTTTCGGTTGAAAGATGCGTGCCATGCTCTATGCCTGATTTATGTCTAATTGCTCTTCGGCTTCACTATTCTTGATTGCAGCCGTTGTGTGATTCGAGTGACTTGATTATGCTTACCGTTTATTAGGTGACGTCACTTCTTTGCTCAACGCCTTATCGTGCGCTTGAGAAATAATGCGTTATTTTCCCATATCCAGACTCCGATGTAATTAGATAACATGACCAGATATGGCTTACGAGCACGTGTAATTACACTGACTCTCGCTCCCACTCTCATCATTGGTTTATTACTGAGCGGTTTTTTCTCATTTAATCGCTACCAAGACCTTGAGAAACAAGTTATCACCACTGGTAACAGCATCATTGAGCCGTTAGCAATTGCCAGTGAAACTCATCTACTATCAGAAAGCCGAGAGGCGGTACGTCGCTTGATAAGCTACGCCCATCGCAAAAACTCTAAACTGGTTCGTAGTATCGCGGTGTTTGATGAACATCATGAGCTCTTCGTGACATCTAACTTTCACCCTAATTTCGAAGCCTTGATGTTCCCCAAAGATAAACCGATCCCGCAACTGGGCAATTCGGAAATCTACGAAAACTCACTGATATTGCGCGTACCTATTTTGTCAGAGGGTCACTATTTAGCGGAGTTGTCGAACGAAAGCCAAGGAACCAAAGCAATTGGTTATATTGCCGTTGAGTTAGATCTCTCCTCTTTAAGGCTGCAACAGTATCAAGAAGTTTTCTCTGCTTTTTTAGTTCTTATACTTGGTCTTGGCTTGGCAAGTGTGTTTGCTTCACGTCTGATGCACGATGTTACCCAGCCTATCACCCACATGAAGAATGTCGTTGACCGCATTCGCCGTGGTCACCTAGACGTGCGTATCGAAGGTAAAATGCATGGTGAGTTAGACCAACTGAAAAACGGTATTAACGCCATGGCGGTATCGCTATCGGAATATCACGTGGAGATGCAGCACAGTATAGACCAAGCCACATCAGACTTGCGTGAAACGCTTGAGCAGCTAGAGATTCAGAACGTTGAGTTAGATATCGCGAAGAAACGTGCGCAAGAAGCGGCCAGGGTTAAATCTGAGTTCTTGGCGAACATGTCGCACGAACTGCGTACTCCGCTCAATGGGGTTATTGGCTTTACTCGTCAAATGCTTAAAACGCAGCTTTCTAACAGCCAAACTGATTACCTACAGACGATTGAGAAGTCGGCGAACAATCTACTGAACATCATCAATGACATTCTCGACTTCTCGAAACTTGAGGCGGGTAAGCTGGCGCTGGAAAACATTCCGTTTGATTTCCGAGAAAGTTTAGAAGAAGTGATTAACCTACAAGCCACAAGTGCACATGAGAAAGGGTTAGAAATCACCCTAAAAGTGGACCCTAAAATTCCACCGGGTTTAGTTGGGGACCCACTACGTATCCAGCAAATTTTGACGAACTTAGTCGGTAACTCCATCAAGTTTACCGAGCGAGGCAACATTGATGTTAGCGTTGAAATGCGCTCTCAATCTGGGGACTCCGTCGAACTGCAATTCATGGTGCGTGATACCGGCATTGGTATTTCTGAACGTCAGCAAGCGCAATTATTCCAAGCATTTAGCCAAGCGGATGCCAGCATTTCACGTCGCTACGGTGGCACTGGGTTAGGTTTGGTTATCACGCAGAAATTGGTAAGCCAGATGGGTGGCGAGATCAGCTTAACCAGCCGCCTACACCAAGGTTCGACGTTCTGGTTTACGGTGCGCTTGCACTCAACAGAGATGCCAATGAGCGAACTGATTGAAGTGGAGCTTCTAACGGGCAAACAGTTGCTGTTGATTGAACCAAACATGCAAGCCGCATCCGTAACCCAACAGATTCTAAGTCAAGAAGGTATCTTAGTAACCTACCGCTCTTCGCTACCGAAAAACGAAGAACAATATGACTATGTATTACTGAATTTAGCGGCGAATCAAACGCATGATGCAGACGTCATTACACCTTGGATAGAACAAGCGAAACGCATGGCTCCGAGTGTGATCCTAGGGACGCCGAGTACCGAACTGGCACTTGCCGACCAAATTATGACAGAGCATCACGTCCAATGCCTGACGAAGCCGTTGTCTCGCCGTAAACTGCTACAAAGCCTGATTAGCGAACATATCGAATCACCACCAACATTGAGTGCTCCAATTACGCCAAGCGAAGGGGAGCGTTTACCTCTGACGGTGTTAGCGGTGGATGATAACCCAGCGAACTTGAAGCTGATTTCCGCTCTGCTTCGCGAACGAGTAGAAACCGTCACCGCCTGTAGCAATGGCCAGCAAGCGGTGAACCTGGCGACGGAGAAAAAGTACGACTTAATCTTCATGGATATCCAAATGCCACAAATGGATGGTGTGACCGCTTGTCAGCACATTAAAGAGTTGGAGTTAAATAAAGACACGCCAGTGATTGCGGTAACGGCGCATGCCATGGCGGGTGAAAGAGATCGCTTGCTCTCGGCAGGAATGGATGACTACTTGACCAAACCTATTGAAGAGCATGTGCTACAACAGGTTTTGGTTCACTGGAACCCAAATGCTTGTACAGAGAGCATTGGCAAAGTCGCCCCTTCATACGTTGATGAGCCTGAAGGGAGCGCGCCACAATCCGTTTCTTCGCCTCAACAGGATGTGATTATTGATTGGCAAGCTGCCTTAAAACAGAGCGCGAATAAAGAGGATCTCGCCAAAGACATGCTGCGCATGTTGATTGAGTTCATCCCTGAAGTAGAAGCAGTCGTTGACCAAGCTCTGGAGCAAGAAGATATCTCCCGTGATGACCTAATTCATGTCATCCATAAGCTGCACGGCAGTAGCTCATATTGCGGAGTGCCTAGGCTGAAATCACTCTGTGCGACGCTTGAGCAAGCACTGCGCTCAGGGATCAGTCTTGAGGAGGTTGAGCCTGAAATGTTCGAGCTGCAAGATGAAATGATTAAAGTCACAACGACTGCAAAATTATACCTTGAACAGTAATCTGCTCGAGAGACAAGAAAGCCAGAGCATCTGCTCTGGCTTTTTAGTATTTTGTTTAAGACTTACAAGCTAGGATTCAAAAATGACCGTCGCCACAGCGTAATGACGCTCATCGGAAATGGACAGGTGAATGTGGTTAACGCCCATCGCATCCGCTATTTGCTTTGCTGTGCCCGTCAATGCGAGCACTGGTTTTCCAAGCGCATCGTTCGAGATGGAAAAATCGTGAAACGTGACCCCTTTTGCGATCCCTGTCCCCAATGCTTTTGAGGCCGCTTCTTTGACCGCAAAGCGCTTAGCAAGATAACGGCCTTGCAACTTAAGCTGTGAAAAATTCGCCATTTCTTCTTCTGAAAGAATACGCTGAGCAAAAGGCTCACCGCTACGAGCTAACGCTTTTTCAATACGCTCAATTTCTGCAATGTCGGTGCCTAACCCTATAATCGCCATCTAGATAGCCCTATGACTGGCGAGCCTCAATCATCAGTGCTTTCATGTCAGCAACCGCTTTATTTAAACCATCAAATACCGCGCGACCAATGATTGAGTGACCAATGTTGAGTTCGTAAATTTCTGGTAATGCAGCAATTGGGGCGACATTGTGATAAGTCAGGCCATGCCCGGCATTAACAATAATACCTAGATCATGTGCATAACTCGCACCAGCGGCAATCTTCTTCAGTTCAGCTTGTTGTTCGTCTTCTGTCGTCGCATCTGCATAATGGCCAGTATGTAGCTCAATAAACGGAGCACCACACTTTTTCGCAGCTTCAATCTGTTGACGGTCAGCATCAATAAAGAGCGAAACTTTAATGCCTGCATCTGTCAGCTTTTTCGTCGCAGCTTTAATTTTTTCAAGCTGCCCCACAACGTCCAAGCCACCTTCCGTCGTCAGTTCTTCACGTTTTTCAGGCACTAAGCACACAAACTCTGGTTTAGTTTGCAGCGCAATCTCAACCATTTCATCCGTCACTGCCATCTCTAGATTCATGCGCGTTTGAATGGTTTCACGCAGAATACGTACATCACGGTCCAAAATATGGCGACGGTCTTCACGTAAGTGAATTGTGATACCATCCGCGCCTGCACGCTCAGCAATTTCTGCAGCGTGAACAGGATCAGGGTATTTTGTACCACGTGCATTACGTAGAGTGGCAATATGGTCGATATTGACGCCTAAATAAATTGAGCTCATTTTCCGTTACTCCGTGCTCTGGGGGTCTGAATGAAAAATTCACGACTTTTTAAAGGTTTGCCGCCAAGATACGGCTTTAAGGCTATACGTGTAAAGCGTTTTGCCGCTTTTAGCTGCTCTTTAGTGACGAACCGCCGCTCACTGATAGCAATCAGCTCATTCCCTAAAAACGTAAGGTTATCGCGCCTAACCGAAGCTATGAAGCCTTTTTGTTCCCGGTAACGATACGTCATCTCTGGGTCGACGGGCTCGCCAGTACCTGCACAGTGCAAGAAATCCACGCCATACCCCATAGAAGAGAGCAATGCTAACTCAAAACGACGCAGTGCTGGCTCAGGGTTCTCGTTGTGTGCCAACTCTGTTAACGCATGCAAATAATCATGAAATAGCGCTGGCATCGGCACTTCAGCCATCAATATCCGACCAATCAGTTCATTAACGTACATGGCAGAGTAGAGATTAATGCCCGTTAGCGGTAAGCCTAGGCTTATCGGCTCAGCTTGACGCAAAGTCTTCATCGAACCTTTCCCCGACCATTTAAGTAACAGCGGAGTAAAAGGTTGCAATGCGCCTTTTAAGTTCGAACGCTTACTGCGCGCGCCTTTCGCCATTAAAGTCATTCGACCATATTCCTCACTGAATACATCAAGGATTAAGCTCGATTCACTGTAAGGGCGGCGATGTAATACAAAGCAGCGCTGTAAACCTTCGGAAGACAGATTACTCATCTAAGTCATTGTGCCTAAAAAGTGTGAAATAAAAAATAAGGAGCCGAGCGGCTCCTTATTTTAATCGATGTTGGAGCGAAGCATCTTCGCAGCCAAGATTATAAGTCGTCGATATAGCCCAACGAGCGCAGTGCTCGTTCGTCGTCTGCCCAGCCAGATTTCACTTTTACCCATGTTTCCAGGTAAACCTTACGACCGAACAACTCTTCCATATCTAAACGCGCTTCACGACCAATGGTCTTGATCTTCTCGCCACCTTTACCAATCACCATTTTCTTCTGGCCATTACGCTCCACAAGAATCAAGGCATTGATATGGAAACCGTCGGTTTCTGGGTTGTAATCAAAACGTTCAATCTCGACCGTTACCGAGTATGGCAATTCTTCACCCGTGAAACGCATTAACTTTTCACGCACAATTTCAGATGCCATAAAACGCTGGGAGCGATCAGTCACGTATTCTTCTGGGAAGTGGTGCGTTGCTTTAGGTAAGTGATTACGAACGTGCTTACGCAGTACATCAATGTTCTTCCCTTGCTTCGCAGAGATTGGCACAACGTCAACGAAGTCCATCTTCTTAGACATCTCAGCCATGTGTAGCATCACTTCGTTACGATCTTGCACGTTGTCGACTTTATTGACACAAAGCACAACTGGGAAGTTCGATTTTTGAAGCTTAGTCAGCACCATCTCATCGTCTTTAGTCCAATGCGTACCATCGACTAAGAAAAACACTAGGTTTACATCACTTAGAGATGAGTTAGCCGCACGGTTCATCAAACGGTTAATCGCACGCTTTTCTTCGATGTGAAGTCCTGGCGTGTCAACGTAAATCGCTTGGTAATCGCCGTCTGTGTCCACACCCATAATGCGGTGGCGTGTTGTTTGCGGCTTACGTGAGGTGATCGAAATCTTCTGACCCAAGATTTTGTTCAGAAGTGTCGACTTACCTACATTTGGGCGACCAACAATAGCAATAAAGCCACAGTGCTGGTTTTCTGGCGAGCTTGGCTCACCTTGTGATGCGAAAAACGCATCGATATCGAATTCGTTATCAGCCATTTGTTAATTGCTCAAGTGCTGTTTCAGCGGCCGCTTGTTCTGCCTTGCGGCGGCTGGTGCCTTTCCCGATTACAGGCTTGTCTACACCTGCTACTTCACACTCAACCGTAAACTCTTGGTTGTGCGCTTCACCTTTAATATTAGTCACTGTGTACACAGGCAGCGGTTTTCTTCTGCCTTGCAGGAACTCTTGTAGGCGAGTTTTCGGATCTTTTTGTGAGACGCCAGGTTTAATGGCTTCAAGGCGTGAGTTGTACCAACTCAGTACAATGCCTCGCACGACTTCAAGATCGCTGTCTAGGTAAATTGCGCCAATAATGGCTTCAACCGCATCGGCTAAAATAGAGTCTCGGCGGAAACCGCCACTCTTCAATTCACCTGGACCTAATTTTAAATAATCTCCTAGATCGAATTCACGACCCAGTTCCGCCAATGTATGTCCGCGAACCAAAGTAGCACGCATACGGCTCATGTCACCCTCGTTCACTTTCGGGAAACGATGGTACAGATCATCAGCGATGACAAAACTTAAAATTGAATCGCCCAGAAACTCAAGACGTTCATTATGCTTACTGTTGGCGCTGCGGTGAGTCAGCGCCAAGTTGATAAGCCCGGCATCTTGAAACTGGTAGCCGAGCTTTCTCTCTAGTTTATCAATTGGAGAATTCATACTCTCTCGATATAAAATGGTTAGTGAATACCACCGATGCGGTTAAAACGCACACCAGTTGGAATCCATGAAGGTAGAACGCTATCTGCGCCACGATCAAACTCGAAGCTGATCCAAATGGCGACAGCTTTGCCGACTAAGTTTGCTTCAGGAACGAAGCCCCAGTAACGGCTGTCAGCACTGTTGTCACGGTTATCACCCATCACAAAGTACTGACCTTGTGGTACAACCCACTCTGTCGTGCCGCTACGTGGGAAGTATTGCTCCACACGGTTACGAACAAGAGGGTTAACCAAAATATTGTGCTCCACGTTACCCAATTTTTCATCCAGTTGGATCATTGGAATACCGTTCGAGCTAAACTGACTTTCTTCAACATTGCTCAGTTTAACTGGTTTACACGCCGATTCACCTTGGCTTTGCACGCAAAGCTGCTTATCACTTGAATAACGCACTATATCACCAGGCAAACCAACAACACGCTTAATGTAATCCACACTTGGTTGTGGCGGATATTTGAATACCACGATATCACCACGCTCAGGTTTACCTGTTTCAACTAACTGCGTGCGCCATACCGGATCTTTCAAGCCATAGGCGTATTTTTCTACCAAGATAAAGTCACCCACCAACAAAGTCGGCATCATTGAGCCTGATGGGATTTGAAATGGTTCGTAGATAAAAGAACGTAATACTAAAACGAACGCAATCACAGGAAAAATTGAGACGCTATTTTCAACCCACCAAGGCTGACGCTCAACTTTTTGCAAGGTCACTGCATCCAAACCATTAGACGTCTGAGCTTGAATCTCCGCCAGTTTTTCCTGACGCTTTTTCGCGAAAACCAGCTTTTCCAATAGCCAAACCACGCCAGTTACCAAAGTCGCAATAACCAGCATCAGTGAGAATGTATTCGCCATTAAATTCCCTTATCTAAAAATACGAAAGTGAAAGAGCCGAAACCCTTTCACTTATTTTAATATCTAACGTCTTAAGACCGACAAGTGTGAGACAAAGTTCAACTTTAGTCTTTACCTACGTGAAGGATGGCTAGGAACGCTTCTTGAGGCAGCTCAACGTTACCGATCTGCTTCATGCGCTTCTTACCTTCTTTCTGTTTCTTCAGAAGTTTCTTCTTACGACTTACGTCACCGCCGTAACATTTCGCGATTACGTTCTTACGCAGCTGTTTTACAGTTGAACGTGCGATAATGTGGTTACCAATCGCTGCTTGGATTGCGATATCAAACATTTGGCGAGGGATAAATTCTTTCATCTTCTCTACCAGCTGACGACCGCGAGTCTGAGACTGGTCTTTGTGTGTGATCATCGCCAATGCATCAACGGTGTCACCGTTCAGAAGAACGTCTACACGTACCATATTCGAAGCTTCAAAACGCTGGAAGTTGTAATCCAAAGACGCATAACCACGAGATGTCGATTTCAGGCGGTCAAAGAAATCCAGTACCACTTCTGCCATTGGAATATCGTAAGTCACGGCAACCTGGTTACCGTGGTAAACCATATCGACCTGAGTACCACGCTTTTCAACACACAGCGTGATCACGTTACCTAGGTACTCTGAAGGTACCAGGATATTACAACGAGCGATCGGTTCACGAATTTCTTCAATATCATTGATCGCTGGTAGTTTGGCAGGGCTATCAACGTACAGCAGTTCACCATCGGTCTTTTCAACTTCGTAAACTACCGTTGGTGCCGTGGTGATAAGATCTAAGTCGTATTCACGCTCTAGACGCTCTTGGATAATTTCCATGTGCAGCATGCCAAGGAAACCACAACGGAAACCAAAGCCAAGTGCCGCTGAGTTTTCTGGCTCGTAGAATAGCGATGCATCGTTTAGGCTTAATTTGCCCAGCGCATCACGGAAGTTCTCGTAATCGTCAGAAGATACCGGGAACAGACCTGCGTAAACCTGAGGTTTTACTTTCTTAAAACCTGGTAGCGGTTTTTCACAGCCATTCTTAGCCATAGTCAGCGTATCACCAACTGGTGCACCAAGGATGTCTTTAATACCACAAACCACCCAACCTACTTCACCAGTACGAAGGATGTCGGTATCTACTTGTTTTGGCGTAAAAATACCAAGACGGTCTACACCCCAAACTTGACCCGTGCTCATCACTTTGATCTTGTCGTTCTTCTTCAGTTCGCCGTTTTTAATACGTACTAGAGAAACAACGCCAAGGTAGTTATCAAACCATGAGTCAATGATCAGCGCTTGTAGTGGCGCATCTGGATCACCTTCCGGTGCTGGAATCGCTGATACGATGTTCTCTAGAACGTCATCAACACCGATGCCTGTCTTCGCAGAACAGCGGGTTGCTTCCATTGCATCGATGCCAACGATTTCTTCAATTTCTTCTGCCACGCGCTCAGGATCGGCTGCTGGTAGGTCAATCTTGTTCAAGATTGGCACAACCTCTAGATCCATCTCGATCGCGGTGTAACAGTTAGCCAGTGTTTGAGCCTCAACACCTTGACCCGCATCTACAACCAATAACGCACCTTCACAAGCCGCTAGAGAACGTGATACTTCATATGCAAAGTCAACGTGCCCCGGAGTATCGATGAAGTTCAGCTGATACGTCTCACCGTCTTTAGCGGTGTAGTTTAGCGTCACACTCTGAGATTTAATGGTGATACCACGCTCACGTTCAAGATCCATAGAATCCAGAACCTGTGCGGCCATTTCACGATCGGTTAACCCGCCACAAACTTGGATTAGACGGTCTGATAGGGTCGACTTACCATGGTCGATGTGGGCGATAATCGAAAAGTTACGAATGTGCTTCATAGATTTAGGGTGACTAACTCTTTACAAATAGGGACAGTAAGAAACGCCATCTACTGACGGCATTTCAATCAAGTTGGCAGATTCTACCGAATTTCGTTAACGGGCGCACGTAATTTAAAGTACATACCCAAATAACCTTAAGTGGAGGGGGACAGCGCTTACTGGATTGGCTCTCCAAGTACCCTAACAAGGGTAACTTGGCGCTTGGATTCATCCTCTAACGGACGAGAAACACGTTTTGCGATCCACATTCCACCAGCTGCAAATAGTACTGATGCCAATATGATGATACCTTCTCCGCCCGCGGTCAGCGGCGCTAATAGGAAGTGACCAAACATCGCACCGATAATCAAACCAAACAACGGCAGTAAATAAACTGCCATTGCTGATTTTATCAGGCTCGACTCAGGAAAGCCTATCTCGACGACTTGACCTATCTTCACTGATTTATCCGTGCGCAGGTGCCAAGATAAACTCTTGTTACCAATGGCTTTAGTCACAACGCCCGTTCCACAGCTTTTCTGTGAAGAGCAACTACTGCAACTGGTCTGCTGTTCGCAGCTTAAATCAATTTCGTATTGTTTACCGCGACGATGTACGTCTGTCACAGTAGCCAAAGCGGTCATCATTGTTGTTTACTCTTTGTTACATTAAATGTGACAGATTGGGCGATACGTTGTGCTGTGGTCGGCGGAATGTCTCCTACAACGGAGATTTCATGTTGACCGCTCACAAAACTGTGTAGCGTTCTTCTGCCTTGGCGAACCAACTGCCCTTTTAACGAATGCTCATCTTTGTTTGCTACGTAAACAGAGAAGCTAAACAGACCATCAGAATACAGCTGGCTCTCCACCATTTGATTAGTAACGGCCATACGATAGCGGTTGAGCTCGTTCGGCTCGAAACCTTCAGGGATCCAACCTACCTGCCAATTACTGGTCCCAATATCGCCTTTTGGCATGGTGAGAACAGCTGGTAATTGAACATCTTGTAGGCCACTCATTAACTCTGCGATTTTTGGATTCACCGTGTAAGAAATAGTGCGATATTGTTCAAGCATCTCACCATCACGGTCCACAAGGTCGGCACGTAACGGCAATTTACTCTTTTCATCGATCCATAGTACGTATGAATAGCGCAGACCGTCTTTAGGGACGACACGCAGCACTTGTGTTGCTACACCTGCTTCACGAGCTCTACCCACTTTTACATAGTCGTAATACAAGTTTAGCTCATCGATATTGGTGTTGAGCATAGGCATGGTCGGAGCGACCATTTTACCTGACTCTATGGTGAATGGTTCTAAACCCGTTTCGATATAGCTTACTTCTGTGCCACGACGAATCACTTCGCGCACAGGGCCGCTTAAATAAACAAGATGAGCATATTGATCGTCACCATGCGTGGCATGACGATACAGCAACGGCTCAATGCTGTTCTTTTTGATAAGGATATAAGAGAGTTCGTAACTTAAATTCTTACTCGCCTCGCTCATTTGATGCAATAAAGCCTCCGCTGGCTTATCACCAGCAAAGGCTTGAGAAGACATCATACTGAACAGAGCGCAAGCGCTGATCAGAAATTTTTTCATTCAATATCCGGATTCAGATTTGCATCTTGTTGAGATGCATCACTGTTAATTCGTAACTGCAATTCGTAGTCTCGCAGCATAGCATGAACACGCTTACGTTGCTCTTGCATATTTGCTTCACTTACAGAACGCTCAACAGACTCACGAGTTAAACTCACAGGCTCTGCGCTGCCAGCAAACGGAACTGTCTGCAACACAGGCAATTGGTCTGTTTGCGGCGACATTGAATCGCTACCACCGTACTGCTGTACACCTAAAATAACGACAAGCGATACACATGCAGCAACTGCAACTTGACCAAACTGTGTCAACCAACCTGGCAACTGACGTTTTGCTTTTTGCGGTTCTGGTTGCGACTCTTTTGGCGTATCAGCGATTGAGATAACATTTGCACTGTGCGCATCAAACGCACGGTGTGCAGGTTCATCTTCTAACGCTAACGCCACGCTTTCAGCAATATTCCACTCAGGTTTTGCTGGCGCTTCGCCTCGCATCACATCACCGATCAGGTGATAGTTCTGCCAAGCATCACGGCTCTCTTGGTCTTGCTCTAACTCTTGAATTAAAGCCTTATCGACCAATTCTCCATCCATGAGAGCTGAAAGTTTTTCTTTGTCAGCCATTATTTTCACCATAGTTATTACTTGTACTAGCGTTGCAAAAGAGGTCTGATTTTCTTTTCCACCGCCTCACGAGCACGGAAGATACGCGATCGTACCGTTCCTACCGGGCAATCCATCACTTCTGCAATTTCTTCATAACTCAAGCCATCGAGCTCTCGTAAAGTCATTGCGGTTTTTAAATCTTCAGGTAAAGCTTCGATTGCACTGAACACCACCCGTTGCAATTCTTTGGACAACGTTAAGTTCTCAGGGTTCGATATTTCTTTAAGTGCACTACCTGTTTCGTAAAATTCAGCATCTTCAGCATCGACATCTGTCGCTGGAGGTCTACGCCCTTGAGCAACAATGTGATTTTTCGCAGTATTCACTGCAATGCGATACAGCCACGTATAAAACGCACTCTCCCCACGAAAGCTGGGAATAGCTCGGTAAGCTTTAATAAACGCTTCTTGTGCTACATCTGGTACATCGCCAGGATTACTAACGTATCTGGAAATAAGATTACATACCTTGTTCTGGTACTTCGTTACCAGCAGGTTGAATGCTTGCTTATCGCCATTCTGAACTCGCTCAATCAATACTTGATCGGTCAGCTGCTCGTTCATTCGAGCGGATACTCCTATTTGTTATGCCCCTACTCTTCTCAGATATGGGTACTAATTATGCAAAACGTAGTATTGACACCACTGCTTACTTGAGCACTATTGTGACCCTAACGTGAATGAGAAAGTTCCATGGTTTCTCAAGTTTTTTGTCATTGTTTTTTCACAGTGTGATGTCTATACCCAAATGACCACCGTTGCCTGACTTTAGTCTAAGTTTGACAAGCGAGCATCTTGAGGGGAATTGGGTATAATGAATGATCTCTGTCCCAGATTGTGCTGGGTCGAGCATGGAAAAGCAATGGCATTGACAAACTATTACTTTTCATTTGCATGGCTAATGGCTATCTGAACACCGCGTTACAAATATAACTTAGGAAGCATGCTCATGCTCTGCATGAAAAAGAAGAGTGGCTCAGTCACCGCAGTAACACGGATGTCGATAGGTCTCCCAACTTAGCCCTTAGCGACAGGTGTCGCGATAATGGAATGCACATGGTGTGCAAATAATACACAAGGTGACTTTGTTACCTTAGCTTGGGATTATAAAAGTTATATGAACACAAATCGTGAACATGAGTGTGATGTGTTAGTGGTAGGGAGTGGCGCGGCTGGTTTGTCGTTGGCTTTGCGCGTTGCTAACCACTGTAAAGTGATGGTGCTGAGTAAAGGGCCACGCAGCGAAGGGGCGACCTATTATGCCCAGGGTGGTATTGCTGCTGTATTTGATGAGTCAGACACCATTGAGTCACACGTTGAAGATACACAAATCGCCGGCGATGGTATTTGTGACGAAGATACTGTGAGGTTCATTGCTGAACATTCAAAAGAGTGCGTACAGTGGTTGATCGACGGTGGTGTCCCATTTGATCGTGAAGAGGATGATTCTGACGATGAGCCTCGTTACCACTTAACTCGTGAAGGTGGCCATAGCCGTCGTCGTATTCTTCACGCGGCAGATGCAACAGGTATGGCGATGCAAACCTCTCTGCAAGATAACGCTCACAACCATCCAAATATTCATGTTCTCGAACGTCACAATGCGCTGGACTTAATCACCGAAGACAAAATTGGCGGTGATAAAAACAAAGTTATCGGTGCTTATATTTGGAACCGCAACGAAGAGCATGTCGAAACCGTGCGGGCCAAATTTGTGGTTCTCGCTACAGGTGGCGCTTCAAAAGTTTATCAATACACCTCTAACCCAGATGTTTCGTCTGGTGATGGTATTGCCATTGCTTGGCGTGCAGGGTGCCGTGTGGCAAATATGGAGTTTAACCAGTTCCACCCGACGTGTTTATATCACCCAGAAGCACGTAACTTCTTGTTGACTGAAGCGTTACGTGGCGAAGGTGCTTACCTGCGTCGTCCCGATGGTTCTCGCTTTATGCCAGATTTCGATGAGCGTAAAGAGCTTGCTCCGCGTGACGTCGTGGCTCGTGCTATCGACTTCGAAATGAAGCGTTTGGGTGCCGACTGTATGTACCTCGACATTAGTCACAAACCTGCGGACTTTATTACGAAACACTTCCCAACCATTTACTCACGCTTGATGGACTTGGGCATTGATATGACCAAAGAGCCAATCCCAATCGTACCTGCTGCGCACTACACTTGTGGCGGTGTCATGGTGGATAGAAATGGCTGCACCGATCTTAAAAACTTGTATGCGATTGGCGAAGTCAGCTATACAGGGCTGCATGGGGCTAACCGCATGGCATCAAATTCACTTCTCGAATGCGTGGTTTATGCTTGGTCTGCGGCGAAAGATATTCTAAAACATCACACTAACGTGGAGCTTCCTTCACAGGTGCCATGTTGGGATGAAAGTAAAGTGACCAACAGTGATGAAGAAGTGATCATTCAGCACAACTGGCACGAGCTTCGTCTGTTTATGTGGGACTACATGGGCATTGTACGAACTGACAAGCGTTTAGAACGCGCCTTGCGCCGTATCCAACTGTTGCAACAAGAAACGCATGAGTACTACAGCAATTTCCGTGTCTCGAACAACTTATTAGAACTGCGTAACCTTTTACAAGTAGCAGAGCTGATGGTTCGTTGTGCGATGCAGCGTAAAGAGAGTCGAGGTTTGCACTACACGCTTGATTATCCGAACCAACTGGAAAACAGCGGACCAACGATTTTGGTTCCAGCTAAACAGCTTTAATTCGACAAAATAAACTATTACATCAACAGGGAGCATTGGCTCCCTGTTTCATTTCCCACTGGCGTAATACCAAAGATAATTGACGGTAATGCTGATCGTCACAGCTATCACGCCAAATCGTGACGCTACGGCCAGACTGCAATCGAAATGTTATCTTGAATGGCAATGTCGATGTATCGACTCGTTGTAACTGATCCTTTTCAGACTCAAGAGCCGCCGAACATTCACTATACTCAAGGGCCTCAAACCTAACCGAGCCATCGCAATGCACATACCAATAACCCTGACTTGTCGGTTTAACAAAGCCTTGGCTCAGTAGTGCCTTAACAATCATTAATAACAAATAAATCGATAATACGAGAGGGATGCTAGAGAGGGTAACGGCCCAAGTCATCAGTAAGAAAAGTATTACATTGAGAACTCGGGCAGTCAGAGAGGGAGAAGCGGTAAAATTAACGAACTTTGCTGAGGTTATGGGCGACAATTTTATCAACCATTGCAGCATGACCTAAGTTTTCGCTGCGGCCATGCCCCATTATCCAAGTAAACAGATCAGGATCATCGCATTCAAGTAAAGAAACAAAGTCACGCTGCTCTTGTTCACTCAGAGTATCAAAGCACTCTTCAAAAAACGGCATAATTACTACGTCAAGCTCAAGCATGCCTCGACGACAAGCCCATTTAATACGCGCTTTTTCTTCCGGAGTGTACATTCACTATTCCTTCATAGATGTCTTGTTGTTAGTGCGGAGTGTAACAAGGGATGTGCTACGTCACTAGTGTGCGGGTCACAATACGATAGTGAAAGCAGACAAATGTTGATTCGTAAATCGCTCCCCTAGTATCTCAAGGTTATTTGGGTATAACATAGCGGAAAAATATCTTCAAAAGGCATTGTAATTATGGAATGGCAAACTCGTTTTTCAGCACTACCTCTCTCAACTCAAGACGCACTTCCAGAGTTATCTATCTCGCTGCTGGACAATTTCGGCATGATCACCATGGTCGGTGACGATAAAAAATCATACTTACAAGGTCAGGTTACCTGCGATGTCGTTTCTTTAGAACAAGACCAATCAACATTAGGCGCACATTGTGATGCGAAAGGTAAAGTGTGGAGTGTGTTCCGCCTTTTCCATCACCACGATGGCTACGGCATGATCCAACCAAAATCGGCGATTGACGTAGAACTTAGCGAAATAAAAAAATACGCCATTTTCTCTAAAGTAACGATTGAAGCTTCTGATGAAGTTATCTTAGGTGTTGCAGGCGTCAAAGCCGACGAGCTTATTTCTTCAATGAGCAAAACGACTGGCAGCGTTCGCCCTGTTGAAGGCGGCACCGCGGTACAAGTTTCACAAAGCCGCTGGCTACTGATATTAAGTGCGTCAGCTGCGCAACAAGTCGTTGAAAATACAGATGCTGCCCTTACGACAAATGAACTTTGGAATCGTTTCGACATTGAAGCTGGTTTACCATTTGTCTCTGCATCCGCGCAGAATGCTCACATTCCACAAGCACTCAACGTGCAAGCTTTAGGAGGCATTAGCTTCACAAAGGGCTGCTACACAGGACAAGAAACGGTAGCACGAGCTAAGTATCGCGGTACAAATAAACGTGCGATGTACATCGTAAAAGGGGCAACTTCTGCTCCATTTAGTGACGAGCCAATTGAGCTCGAACGCAGCGTGGGTGAAAACTGGCGTTCAGTGGGTGCTTTATTAAACCACTACCAGTTCAGCGACAATCAAGCGATTGGCCTGATCGTACTGCCTAATAATCTCGATGAAGACACTCGTCTTCGTTTGGTTGCTCAACCAGAATGTGAATGGACAATCGAATCACTGCCTTACAGCCTTGATGATGAGTAATACAATCAATACTCCTTTGATGCAATTTCTCACAGACCAACACATTCCGTTTCGTCTGTTACCGCATCAAAGACCAGCAACCACTATTGAGGATGCCGCGCAACAACGCGGCATTCGCCCTTCTCAAATGGTAAAAGCGATCTTGCTACGAGACATGGGTAATCAATATGCTCTCGCCTGTGCGCCTGGTGATCGTAGTGTCGATCCCAAAAAAGTGCGATCGTTACTGCAATGCCGCCGGATGACTTGCGTTGATCAAGCCGACGTTGAGGCCATCACGGGTTACAAAATTGGTACTGTCACTCCACTATTACTCAAACGACACATGCCGATCGTGTTCGATCCTAGCTTACTAGAAGAACAGGAAGTCACGATCAGCAGTGGCGATCGTATGGCTGGACTGGCGCTTTCTATCCAAGATCTTATCCAATTGTGTCAGCCGACCGTAGCTGAGATCTGTCGTTAGTCGTCTAAAAATAATGTAATAGCACGTAGTTTTTCTATCACCACGTGATCTCGCTCATATCTATAAAAATAGACGAGAGAATTTTTAATCACATATAAAACATAAATAGTCACAAAGATAAAACTCGTATATGCTGAATTTGTTGGTTAAGTTTCAAACAAGCACTTAACCAACATAAAGTGAATCAGCTGACTGAATGACAGTATTCATGCCGTCAGCTGTCCACTTTTGTGTAATGCATCTGTGACTATTCGCCCGCTGAAGCGGGCTTTTTTTTGTGCGGAACTTTTTTCTCTTCCTCTTTCTCTAACCGTTATGACGTAAAGTTTGTTCTGTTGGATACCACCTCAATAGAAACAATTAGCAAACAATCATTTTCGTTCTATTCTTAATTCTGTAACAAAACTATTGCTTAATGCGTCACGTAAAAAGGAGTGTATTGTTGTAAGGGTTCCTTGAACGGTGATTTTTTGGGGTAATCCTCACGCTATTTAAGAGATGACACTGTCAAATTGTCTAAGACAACACAAATCTCTGACGCAACACCCTACATCTGTATTTAATACTATGGCTGTCACAATAATTTTCGCGTCCAAAACGTAGAATACCTAGGCTAGGTTAGATAAAAGGAAAGTAAATATGAGACTGTTTAAGCGCTATACACCAAGTATGATTGCTAAACATATAAGTCGTCTTTTTAAAGGAAGAATTTATATTTACGGGGTCGGTAGATTCGAGTTTGATAACGGCAAGTTAATACTGCCGGAGAAAGCAGAGCAACGCCATTTCCGAGCGGTCAAAGAGATCAACCAAGAAATAATGAAACTCCGATGCGCATATGCTTAGCAAAACGTTGATAAAACAAAGGCTGGATTAACCAGCCTTTTGTGTATTTGAAGTTCGCTTTACACCTACTGACGTGCCAGATCAGGCAGATGACCTTTTAGACCAAGCGCACGCTTCATGATCTCATCTTTCGCTCCCGGCAATTGACCCGCTAAACTCAAACCAATGCCACGAACCAGCTTCTTAGCAGGATTCTCTCCAGAGAACAGGTCTCGGAATCCTTGCATTGCAGCGATCATCTTTGCTGCTTCCGCTTTGCGCCAACGCTCATAACCTCTTAGATTGCGTTTGCTGCCAATATCTTGGCCTTGCTTCCATAGCGCTAACACCTCTTGAGCGAGGCTGGCTGCATCTAATAAACCTAAATTCACACCTTGCCCCGCTAGTGGGTGAATGGTATGGGCTGCATCGCCAACCAGCGCGACTCGCTCTACAACAAAATCTCGCGCATAGCGCATTTTCAAAGGAAACGCGGCACGCTCTCCCACAACTTCACATAGACCAAGTCGTGTATCAAATTCGCTCGTCAATGCTTTGTTGAAATCATGCTCACTCATTGCCAATAGCTGCTCTGCACGATTTGGCTCAGTGGACCAAACAATAGAGCACATATCTGGTTGCGACATTGGCAAAAACGCCAATGGCCCTTGAGGAGTAAAAATCTGTCGTGCAATGCTCTTGTGCGGAGCAGCGGTTTTAACATTCGCGACCAGAGCATGATGTCCATAATCCCAATGCGTTAACGGAATATCCATTTGATGACGAAGCCACGAGTTTGCCCCATCGGCTCCGACCACTAACTTAGCCGTCATGGCTTGACCATTGTCGAGCGTCAACCAACTTTCTTGTTCGCCCACCGCTAAGGTCGCGCAACGTGCAGGCATAAACATAGTGACGTTATCGAGCTTTTGGACTTGTTCGAGCAGTGCGAGTTGAATCACTCGATTCTCAACAATATGCCCTAAATCAGGTTGTGCCATGCTTTGTGCATTGAACTCAATACTAGCAAAGCTATCTTGCTCCCACACTTCCATACCGTAGTATGGTGAAGCTCGGCGTTGCTCTATCCCCTGCCAAGCGCCAAGCTTACGCAAGATAGTCTCACTAGAACGGCTCAACGCAGACACACGCACATCAGGTAACTCTTTCAACGACTCATCTGGCACCTTGCCTTCTATTACGGCGACACGCAGGTCACTGTCCTTGAACGCGGCAGCAAGTGCCAACCCAACCATCCCTCCGCCGATGATGGCGATATCTACACTTTGCATCATTGCTTTTTATTACCTAATTCAGTGCGGCCGTTCATCGTTTTACCAAACCAAGCGTATGGCGCAGTAGCGGCTGCTTAAAAATAGAAAGGTTATCCATCGCTGCTAAGGCCGTATTTCGCCCAATTCGCATCGCGGGTAAATCATTTGAAAAAATATGCACTAAGGCACTGGTTAGCCAGATCGTTTCGCTTCGATCTGCCTCTCTACGCTGACTAAAGCGCATCAAGCCTTGATAAAGACCAACATCATCGCTTTGCTGCACGATTTCTTCTGCTAGCGAGACAACGTCGCGAATACCAAGATTAAAACCTTGTCCAGCTATCGGATGCAGCGTTTGCGCCGCATTCCCAACAATCGCAAAACGATGAGAGATATTTTGCTTTCGATGTCGAAGAAGCAATGGGTAACTCGCACGTCGTCCCACTTTTTTCATCGCGCCCAAACGCCAGCCAAAATCTTGTTGTAAACGTTGGAGAAATGCTTGGTCAGATAACTCAAGAACTGCTTGGGCTTCCTCAGGGTGCAGACACCAAACTAAGGACATTCTATTGTCACTCATTGGCAATAAAGCAACAGGGCCATTTTCAGTAAAACGTTCAAAGGCTCGACCTTGATGAGGTTCTTGAGTCACAATATTGGCAATGACAGCCACTTGTTCAAAATCTTGCTCAGAAAGTTCTAGACCAATTTTCTGACAACAAGTCGAAACAGCACCATCGGCTGCCACCAGCAGTTTTGCTTCAAGCTTCCCACCGCTTTTCAACGTAATATGGGTACAGTGTTGCTCGCGCTCGATATCGGTAACAGAGTCAGGGCAAAACAGCGTAATGGATGCGCTGCTATCTAATAATTCTTGATATACGCGACCAACATCGGCTAATTCGACAACATACCCTAGTGCTTCAACGCCAATCTCTTGCTTGGTAATTTCCGTCATCCCAGCATGAGAGCGGTCAGAAACGTGGATATGTTCAATGGGTGTGACAAACGGCTCTATCGAGGTCCAGAGCTGTAGTTGACGCAACAGATTGACAGTACCGTAAGACAATGCGATTGAGCGAGAGTCAAAACCAGGGTGCATATCTGACTGCGCTTTAAAAGGCTCAACGACGGCAATGCGGAGCTTTCCCTGAGACAAATGGTCAATCGCTAATGCCAACGTTGCCCCTGCCATGGCACCACCAGCAATGACTACATCATATTGCTTCATGCTAACCTCTGGACCATCTACAATTAATGAATAGTAGGCTTTTTATCGCTACTTTCAGGGCGAACACCAAACTCAGCATGAATCGTTAGTACGCAAGCTTTGATGTGTTCAATCACTTGTTCTAGCAATTGCGCTTGTTCACCGAGGTCGTCATCTTCATCAATGCCTAATTTGGCAATCTCTTCTAGGTCAGCCAATGCTTCTTTAGCGTCATCTGACGCTTTATTTAGCGCAACACCTGCTAGACCTAACCCAGAAATAAAGTGGTTTACGAAATCGGACACGCTGTCAGCCAATGTGAATAAGCCTTCTTCTCCCGGCTCATCTGGCAATAATAAAGACAGCTCCATCGACGTGCCCGTGAGTTCATTGACAGTAACGGTAAATACGCTTTGAGCAAAAGCTAGCGCAGTAGAAGGCCAACCCATACCATCATTGGTGTAGTCAAACAGAATAGGCTGCCAAGTTTGATCATTAATCGCCAATCCACCACTTAACATGCCGACAAATAAGCCATGTAATTCCGCAGGTGTTACTGCTAGGCTTGCAGATTGCAGTTCAGCAGCAATAGATTGGTATTCAGGAAGGGTGATTTCACTCATAACTTGGCTCATTCTTGCATAATAATGTATTGGTATATCCTACCATCAAGGTTAGTGGTCTGAAACGGCTATCAAATTCAATTTTGAACAGCATTTGCTCAATTTGCCCAATTCCTGTGTGATCTCGTCATCATTTCTCTTTCTGTGATGGGAAATGCTTGAATCTTAATAGCGGTTTTCCTATAGTTTGCTCCTCGGTAGTTGTATGAAGCAACACCTTAGATAGCGCGAATATAGAGTTTATTCATCATGAGCAATCAAGCGATCGACGTTGAAATATTAGGCAAAGTTACACGAGTGAATTGTCCGACAGGACAAGAAGAGTCTCTTGTTGCAGCGGCAAAAGATCTGGATCGCCGATTGAAAGAAATGAGCGAACGTACTAAGGTAACCAATGAAATCCAACTGCTGACCTTCGCTGCATTGAATATTTGTTATGAGTTGCACACCAAGTCATACGAATCAAACGGTCAACAGCAAGAAATTACTGAGCGAATGGAAAAGCTCACTGCGTCTCTTGAGAACGCACTAAGCAAAGTTACGCAAGGACAGCAGTAAATACAAAATTTACCCTGGGGTGTGCGTCAGCAGGATTTAAGTCCCTGAGCCGATAAGCAATACCTAAGGGTTAGTATTTGGTAACTATTGAGCAAGCTCGGCATGCACCGAGAAGCCTACGGTTGTCATTGCTGATCCGCCTTGAACCAGCTGGTTCAAGGGCCACAATCCTCAACGGCACCCTGGGGTATTCTCTCTATGTCAGACCTCTCTCGACAAGACTTCCGCAAACTGATTCGTGAAAAGCGCAACGCATTGTGTAGCGACACGCAATTCCAAGCGGGGATCGACCTTGTCACTCAGTTCTCTCAACTTCCTGAAATCCAGCAAGCGCAGCATATTGCTATTTATCTTTCTGCTGACGGTGAACTTGATACCAAACCGCTCATTGAGTGGTTGTGGCAACAGGGAAAATCGGTTTATCTACCTGTCATCCATCCGTTTTCCAAAGGTCAGTTACTGTTTCTTCTGTACGTAAGTGATGATCAATTGGTCTACAACAAATACGGCATCTTAGAGCCCAAACTGGACATCCGCCACCTCAAGCCCGTTCGTCAACTTGATATCATTTGTACACCTTTGGTTGGATTCGACAGCATCGGCCACCGCTTAGGCATGGGCGGAGGGTATTATGACCGTACCCTGTCTCATTGGTTTATAACCGGAGAAGGTGCCAAGCCTGTTGGTATCGCTCACGACTGCCAACATGTAGAACGCTTACCAATTGAAAGCTGGGACATTCCATTACCTAAGATCGTGACCCCAAGCCGAACATGGCAATGGGAAAGTGGCAAGTAAGCCGCTATAATCACGCCCGCAAACGTTAACGAACATCTATTCAGGAGATTGGCATGACTCAAGATGAAATGAAAAAAGCGGCTGGTTGGGCAGCACTAAAATATGTTGAGAAAGGCAGCATTGTCGGTGTTGGTACTGGCTCTACCGTGAATCACTTCATCGATGCACTAGGCACTATCAAAGACGATATTAAAGGTGCAGTGTCTAGCTCTGTCGCTTCAACTGAGCGCCTTAAAGAGCTTGGTATTGAAGTATACGAGTGTAACGACGTAATGAAGCTGGATGTGTATGTTGATGGCGCAGACGAAATTAACCCAGCACGTGAAATGATCAAAGGCGGCGGCGCGGCTCTGACTCGTGAGAAAATTGTCGCAGCAATCTCTGATAAGTTTGTATGTATTGTTGACGGCACCAAAGCAGTTGACGTACTAGGTCAGTTCCCACTACCTGTAGAAGTGATCCCAATGGCACGCTCTTACGTTGCGCGCGAATTAGTCAAACTGGGCGGTGACCCGGCTTACCGTGAAGGCGTTGTGACTGACAACGGCAACGTAATTTTGGATGTACACAACATGCAGATTACTAACCCGAAAGAAATGGAAGACAAGATCAACGGTATCGCGGGTGTGGTGACTGTGGGTCTTTTTGCTCACCGTGGTGCTGACGTCGTAATCACAGGCACACCAGAAGGCGCAAAAATTGAAGAATAAATAACAGCTCAAATCGACCTATCTGGTTCACTTTTCTGTTATTTCATTACATACGGTGCTGCAAGGCACCGTTTTTTATTCCTTTCTCTAAGAAAATTATCTCTTATTCCGTAATTTTCTTACCCAAAGCAATTTTTTTTTGTTACTTTATTGAACAGAAGACGCACAAGGAAACGTTTGTCCTCCTACAAAACTATCAATTATCCCCTTTTTAATAGTTTTGCCCAATGTGCGCCACATTAGCCCACCTTTCCATTTTAAGGACGAGAAAAAATGGCCAAAGTTTCACTGGAAAAAGAAAAGATTAAGATCCTCTTGTTAGAGGGACTCCACCCTTCTTCAGTTGAAGTTCTTCAAGCAGCTGGTTATACCAACATTGAGTACCATAAAGGTTCCCTTCCGGAAGAAGAATTGATTGAAGCGGTTAAAGACGTGCACTTCATCGGTATTCGCTCCCGTACGAACCTATCCGAAGAGGTAATCAATGCGGCGAATAAACTGGTTGCAATTGGCTGTTTTTGTATCGGTACTAACCAAGTAAACCTAGACGCAGCAGCAAAACGCGGCATTCCAGTGTTTAATGCACCGTTCTCTAACACACGCAGTGTGGCGGAGCTGGTACTTGGTCAAATCCTACTACTTCTGCGTGGCATTCCTGAAAAGAATGCGCTTGCACATCGCGGTATTTGGAAGAAAAGTGCTGACAACTCTTACGAAGCACGTGGCAAACGTCTTGGCATTATCGGATACGGCCACATTGGTACGCAGCTAGGTATTATTGCCGAAAACTTAGGTATGCGCGTTTACTACTACGACATCGAGAACAAATTGTCCCTTGGTAATGCGACGCAAGTACATACCATGAGTGAACTACTAAACAAGTGTGACGTAATTTCTCTGCACGTTCCTGAAACGCCAGAAACAAAAAATATGATGGGTGAAGCTGAGTTTGCTCGCATGAAGCCAGGCTCAATCTTTATTAATGCAGCACGCGGCACTGTCGTGGATATTCCAGCGCTTTGCCATAGTTTAGAAGCGGGTCACATTGCAGGCGCTGCGATTGATGTATTCCCAACAGAACCAAAAACGAATGCCGACCCGTTCGAATCTCCTTTGCAGAAGTTCGATAATGTCATCCTCACTCCACACGTTGGTGGTTCAACGCAAGAAGCACAAGAGAACATCGGTGTTGAGGTCGCCGGAAAACTGGCGAAGTACTCTGACAACGGCTCTACGCTTTCAAGCGTAAACTTCCCAGAGGTGTCACTGCCAGAGCACGGTGGTGAATGCTCTCGCTTGCTTCACATCCATAAAAACCGTCCTGGTATTCTTACTCAGATCAACACCATCTTCGCGGAAGACGGTATTAACATTGCTGCACAGTACCTACAAACAGCCGCTGAAATCGGCTACGTAGTGATCGATGTTGAAACCGAGCGCTCAGAAGAAGCGCTAGCGAAACTGAAAAGTATTGAAGGCACTATCCGTGCTCGTATCCTTCACTAATTTGTGAAGCAGAAATAACAAAGGCAGGGAATACCCTGCCTTTTCTTTTTGCACCCAGTATTACTTCAGCTTGTAAATCACGTCAACTTGATCGCGAATAATCATGGTAGAATCCTGGTAGCTGTTTGCCCCTTCTTTACTGTCCATCGCCATCGAGCGCATTAGAACTGGCTGAACGTGCATCTGTCTGTAATTGATCTGCCAGACATCGCCCAATTTTTTCTCAAAGCCAGTAGCCAGTGACGCTGCTTTTTCTCGCGCATCTTGGATAGCCGCCATGCGTGCCTTTTGCTGATACTCAGCCTGGTTGCTTACCTTAAGTTGAATATTATCAACCTGATTAATCCCTGCTTCTAACGCCATATCGAGGTACTGGTTTAGGTTTTTTAGATCCGTAACCGTCACATCAATGCTACGAGAAGCGCGATAACCAACGAGCTCTGCTTTACCAGATTTAGGGTAGTGGTATTGAGGCGCAAGGTATAAATTCGAGCTGGTAACATTGTCTTTTGATAAGCCAGCATCAGACAGATTTTTCAGAAATTGCTCAACGGTTTTGTCTACTGACTGCTTGGCCTGTTCAGCAGTCATTGTCGTGTCTACCACTTTTACAGAAAACGTCGCCATATCTGGTGTAGCAATAACTTCACCATAACCTGTCGTCGTTACGTGAGCAAATTCAGGCGAGTTCGCCAACACTGAAGCACTAGTAAGGCTGAGTGCAGAAGCCAGCAAAAATGAATACAGTCTCATTCAATAAATCCATCCATACAAAAATAAAGTACTTACTCTCAGCAGAAAGGCTCAAGATTTAGACAAAACTATCACTACTGAGAAAGTGTATGGTTTCATAATAGAAACTTCTGTCGATTATCCAAGCACTCAGAATGACTTCTAACACAACTTTGACTATGTAACATTGGCGTAATTTTTCAACGAAACACTCTGTCGGCAATGAACCCATCGATGCGACAATGAACTTATTGAGGTAAGTGTCGCTGAGCATACCCGACTATCGCGTGTGAGATTTCTTGTAGAACCCCCGTTTCCAGTTGCCAATGATGCCAATAAATCCGATGCGACATTAAAAAACCGGGAGTAACATCAACCAACGCGCCACGCTCTAGCTCGTCGGTAATTTGCAAACGAGGGATTAAGCAATAGGCTACACCAGCTAACGCCACTTTTAGAAACGCTTCAGAGCTGCTGATGTTATGGTGAATGACGCTATCAGGGCTGACATTGAAATGCTCGGTAAGAAAGGTTTTATGTAGGTCATCATATTGATCATACGAAACGGCCGGCGCCTTGGCCAAAGTCTGGTTATTGACGCCTTGAGCAAAGTAACGCTGATAAAACTCCGGACTCGCGACACAAACGTAATCAACACGTCCCAAGTAATCCGCTCTACAGCCAGGTATCGGCTGGGATTCTAAGCTGATCGCCCCCGTCACTTCGCCACTTTTTAGCTTTTCGATGGAACGAGATTCACCGTAGATAGTGAGTTTGAGTTCAACTTGACGCTGCTTCATAACATCTTGCAGTGCAGGCAGTAGCCAAGTAGCAAGGCTATCAGCATTGGTCGCCAAAGAGAGTTGTACAGGTCGAGTACTGGTATCATTCTTGAGCTCGGGCAGAATTTCATGCTCGAGTAAGCGCACTCGACGATAAAGGCCTAATAACTTTTTACCAATCGGCGTTGGCTTGGGTGGTTGACTACGAACCAAAACGGGTTGTGCAAGAAACTTCTCTAATTGTTTAATACGTTGAGAAATCGCTGATTGCGAGACAAATAAATGCTCAGCTGCACGCTCAAAGCTCCCCTGATAAACCACGGCATCTAATGCCTCAATCCATTTATAGTCCAACCCTCTCATCCTGCTCTTCCTCTCCTGATAAAACATCAACCCTTAAATTAGCCTAGCTAATATAATATTAAAATCATTAATTATACTTATTTAGATAAACTCTTTATCTTTCACTCTTCTGAGAATTTATTGGTTATTTTGAAGTGAGGTGAAGTGTGAGCTTGTGGGTTCTATTGCAAGGGTTTGGTTTAGGGGCATCAATGATCATTCCGATCGGCGCACAAAATGCGTATGTCTTAAATCAAGGCATAAAGCGCAATCATCACCTGACGACTGCCACTATTTGTAGCATCCTAGATATGATCTTCATTTCTCTAGGTATCTTTGGTGGTGGTGCGATTCTGTCTCAAAACGAAATCTTACTAACATCGGTGACGCTTGGTGGTATTGCCTTCCTGAGCTTTTATGGATTACTGTCACTTAAGAGCGCGTTTAAGTCAGACAGTGAGTCAGAATCAAAAGGTGAAGTCGTCGCTCGTGGTCGTCGAACGGTCATATTAGGCGCGTTAGCCGTCACTGTACTTAACCCACATTTGTACTTAGATACAGTCGTTATTCTGGGCTCTATTGGTGGGCAGTTTGAAGGCCATGACCGAATTGCTTTTGCACTAGGTACGATGATGGCTTCCTTTGTTTGGTTCTATACCTTGTCGATAGGAGCCGCAAAACTAGGCCCTACCCTATCAAAGCCAAGAGTGAAAAAAGGCATCGACATCGCGGTCGCAGTAATGATGTTCACGATAGCGTATATTTTAGCTAGCGAACTTATTGAAAAGTACTGGTAATCAACAGGACAACATAGACATGGAGTCACTAAAGCGTATCTATGATATCAATAGAGAGCGACTCAACGCGCTCTCTATTCCTTTTAGGGAATGGCAGCATGAAGCCATCTTAGACTTTGACACGGATATAAGAGTTGCGTCCGAGCTTGGATGGACAGGCACGCACACCAAAAGCCTCTTCTTAAAACTTAAAGGACAAGGCTACGCAATTTATCTAACAGAAAAAGACTCTCGCCTCGATGCCAAACAAATAAAAGCCGTCACAGGTAAACGCCCCTCAATTTGTGACGACGATGAAATGGTCGAAGTGTTAGGTTGTTTGCCTGGAGCGGTATGTCCGATTGGCTTACCTGAATATGTCACGCTCATTGTTGATACAACCCTGTATCAACACGAAGAGTTGCTCTACACGCCAGGATTGCCTGAATTCACCTTTGGCTTTGCAGGTAAACATCTAAAACGTCTATTGCTTGCCGGTAATCACATCCTTTATGAGATATAAAAAAGCGAGGCCAATTGGCCTCGCTTTCGAATATCTGCCGCTTGTATTAAGCGTCGATTTTGTTCAGATGAACATCCATTTGTGGGAATGGAATCTCGATACCATTTTCATCCAATGCTTCTTTAATACCTTGCATTGCATCAAAGTATACGCCCCAGTAATCTGCAGTTTTCACCCATGGGCGAACCACAAAGTTTACTGAAGAGTCTGCCAACGTAAGTACGCCTATTGTGATATCAGGATCTTTCAAGATACGCGGATCTTTTTCTAGCGTCTCGCGAATTACTTTCTTCGTTAGTTTAAGATCCGCTTTGTATGACACACCAATCACTAAGTCGACACGTCGCGTTGCATGACGAGAGTAGTTAGTAATTGCACCACCGATTACTGACGAGTTAGGCACAACAACCATCTTGTTGTCTGGTGTTTTTAGAACAGTTTGGAAGATTTGAATTGCTTCAACACTACCCGCTACACCGCCAATTTCTACGTAGTCGCCAGATTTGAATGGACGGAACGCAACAATGAGTACACCAGCTGCAAAGTTTGATAGTGAACCTTGTAGCGCAAGACCAACAGCAAGACCTGCCGCACCGATTACAGCCACGACTGAAGCGGTTTGAACGCCTAATCGACCAAGAGCGGCGATAAGTACGATTACAAATAGCAAGTAACGAACAAGACCGTGAATAAATTCAACGACAGCCTTATCCATGTTTTTCTTTTCTAGTACTTTAGAAACACTACCAGCGACTGCTTTAACGATAATATTACCGATAAACAGAATAAGCAGCGCAGAGATAATGTTCACACCGTACTGAACCAGTAGATCTGAGTTGTTTGTCAGCCAAGTTTCAGCCTGAGTTAGACCATCCGTTAAAGTGGTATCGATACCCACCGATTCACCTGCCATAATTCTTATCCTCAAAAATAAAGATATATAAATCCAATTGCCGTTAATTTATGAACCTTGTTTTTTAAAGGCTCTTTTCTAAAACAACATCCCTATTGCCCCACTGAGCAGTGTCAGATTTTTGGCACAATATCCCAACTTTGACTTTTTTCAAAGTCAGAGTTTCGCAAAGATATGCAAAACAAGACTTTATCAGAGTTTTCTGATATTGGCTTGTTACAGGTTACGCAATGCACTCTTATTTCGCCACTCCTATGACTGATATTCCTATGTTTTTATTTAAAAACGTTAAAGGGGGAACATCCCACCAGAAAATACAACCTGACGCATAAAGATATCAATAGGAAAACAGGGAAAGAAACATAGGGGCAAAATGATAGACATAAAAAAACCCGCTCAAAAAGCGGGTTTTTAAGTAACTTAATCAGTAACGATTATAGTACGTCAACTGCGTTTAGGTCAGCAAATGCTTGCTCTAGACGAGCTACCATTGAAGCTTGACCAGCACGTAGCCATACGCGTGGATCGTAGTACTTCTTGTTTGGTGCATCTTCACCAGTTGGGTTACCGATTTGACCTTGTAGGTAATCGTGGTTTTCAGCTTCGAACTTACGGATACCATCCCAAGTTGCCCACTGTGTATCAGTATCGATGTTCATTTTGATAACACCGTAACCGATAGACTCACGGATTTCTTCTAGAGAAGAACCTGAACCACCGTGGAATACGAAGTTTAGAGAGTTCGCTGGAAGACCGAATTTCTCAGAAACGTGCGCTTGAGAATCACGTAGGATAGTTGGAGTTAGAACAACGTTACCTGGCTTGTACACGCCGTGTACGTTACCGAAAGATGCTGCGATAGTGAAACGGTGGCTGATTGCGCTTAGTTTCTCGTATGCGTATGCAACGTCTTCTGGAGAAGTGTATAGCTCAGACGCATCCATATCAGAGTTGTCAACGCCGTCTTCTTCACCACCAGTACAACCTAGTTCGATTTCTAGAGTCATGTTCATTTTAGCCATGCGCTCTAGGTACTTAGCAGAAATCTCGATGTTCTCTTCTAGAGACTCTTCAGAAAGGTCGATCATGTGAGAAGAGAACAGAGGCTTACCAGTTTGAGCGAAGTACTCTTCACCAGCGTCTAGTAGACCGTCAATCCAAGGAAGTAGTTTCTTAGCAGCGTGGTCAGTGTGTAGGATGACTGGAACACCGTAAGCTTCAGCTACAGCGTGAACGTATTTCGCACCAGCAACAGCACCTAGGATTTGAGCTTCTTGACCTTCAAGTTTTAGACCTTTACCAGCAAAGAAAGCAGCGCCACCGTTAGAGAATTGAACGATAACTGGAGCTTTAACTTTTGCAGCTGCTTCAAGTACTGCGTTTACAGAGTCAGTACCCACACAGTTTACTGCTGGAAGTGCAAAGCTGTTTTCTTTTGCAACTTCAAATACTTTCTGAACGTCATCGCCAGAGATAACACCTGGTTTTACGAAGTCGAAGATCTTAGACATGGATGTAATCCTATTTATCTGTCGTTTTTAAACAAAACTTGTTAAGTTGAAAATCTTGCAAACGTTTGCTCACAACTGAGGCTATTCTAGCAGAGTTCCTCACACGTTGCAGCAAACAAGAAAGCGGGAGAATCACTCCCCCGCTTTGCTTTAATTACTTAGCGCGTGCTTCTAGCATTTCTACTGCTGGAAGAACTTTACCTTCTACGAACTCAAGGAAAGCGCCACCACCTGTAGAGATGTAAGAAACGTCAGCTTTGATACCGAACTTGTCGATAGCTGCTAGCGTGTCACCACCACCTGCAACAGAGAAGCCTTCAGATGCTGCGATAGCTTCTGAGATACCTTTAGTACCTGCTTCGAAGTTCTTGAATTCGAATACGCCTACTGGACCGTTCCATAGGATAGTCTTCGCGTTCTTAAGGATTTCTGCTAGTTCAGCTGTTGAATCTGGGCCAAGGTCGAAGATCATGTCGTCGTCTTGTACTTCAGAAACGTGTTTAATTTCTGCTTCTGCGTTTTCGTCGAATGCTTTCGCACATGCAACGTCAGTTGCTACTGGAATTGCACACTCATCCATTAGCTTCTTAGCAGTGTCTACTAGATCCGCTTCGTATAGAGACTTACCAACGTTGTGGCCAGCAGCTGCGATAAATGTGTTAGCAATACCACCACCAACAACTAGTTGGTCAGCGATTTTAGATAGAGACTCAAGTACAGTTAGCTTAGTAGAAACTTTTGAACCACCTACGATAGCAACCATTGGACGAGCTGGGTTGTCCATTGCTTTACCTAGCGCTTCAAGCTCGTTTGCTAGAAGAGGGCCAGCACAAGCGATAGGTGCGTGCATACCAACACCATGAGTTGACGCTTGAGCGCGGTGAGCCGTACCGAATGCATCCATTACGAATACGTCACATAGTGCTGCGTATTTCTTAGATAGCTCTTCGTCGTTTTTCTTTTCGCCTTTGTTAAAGCGAACGTTTTCTAGAACAACAAGTTCACCAGCGTTTAGCTCTAGGCCATCTAGGTAGTCTTTTGCTAGCTTAACTTCACAATCTAGTGCGTCGTTTAGGTAGTTAACAACTGGTTGTAGAGAGAACTCTTCAGCGTATTCACCTTCAGTTGGGCGACCTAGGTGAGACGTAACCATTACTTTAGCGCCTGCTTCTAGGCAGTGCTTAATAGTTGGAAGAGATGCGATGATACGTGCATCTGAAGTTACTTTACCGTCTTTTACTGGCACGTTTAGGTCAGCACGGATAAATACACGTTTACCTGCAAGATCCAGGTCAGTCATCTTGATTACAGACATGATGTGTCCTCTCAAATATTGATAATTAAAGTTTTTGAAAACTCGGCAACCCTGCCAAGCCTGTTAATTCTTCAAACTGGTTATAGATGATATGGAGATATCATGGATTTATTTCAAGGCTTGAAATAAAAATTCTCCATCACTTCTTCGTCATTACTGCTCCACTTGAGAAGAAGCTTGCATTGCTAAGGCAGTATCCAGCATCCGGTTAGCAAAGCCCCATTCGTTGTCGCACCAAACGAGCATTTTTACGAGTTGCCCGTTACTCACTCTAGTCTGGCTTCCATCTACAATCGCACTATGGGGGTCGTGGTTAAAGTCGATGGAAACGAGTGGCGATTCAGTATAGTCAACAATGTTACGTAATGTACACTGAGATGCGTTAACAATGGTTTGATTTACGTCATTAACTTTCACATTTGTATTAATTGTGACACTTAAATCCATTGCGGTGACGTTAACGGTTGGGACACGAACAGAAATTGCTTCGAATTTGTTGGAAAATTTCGGGAAGATTCTTTCAATCCCCTTATGCAACTTGGTGTCAACCGGAATAATAGATTGGCTCGCTGCGCGGGTACGGCGTAGATCGTTATGGTACGCATCGATTACTTGCTGATCGTTCATGGAAGAGTGAATCGTGGTTATGGTACCGGACTCAATACCGAAGGCTTCGTCTAACACTTTAATGATGGGAACGATACAGTTGGTAGTACAAGAGCCATTGGAGACAACACGGTGCTCGTCTTTCAGAGTTTCGTGGTTCACACCATAGATAATCGTATTATCTATGTCGCTTGCGCCCGGGTGTGAAAACAGCACTTTCTTCGCGCCAGCTTCTATATGCGCTTGCCCATCGGCTTGTGAACCAAACACGCCAGTGCAATCCAAAACAATATCGACTTCTAGATCGCGCCAAGGAAGTAATTCGAGTTCAGAGAGGTGAAGAATGCGAATAGAATCATATTCGCCGCTGTCATGATGAACATGCAAGTGTTCTTGGTCGTGGGAGATTTTTTTACCGAAGCGACCATGACTAGTGTCATATTGCAGTAGGTGCGCCATCGCTTCTGGCTGCGCTAATTCGTTAACCGCCACAACCTTGATCTGCTGATGTTTTCCGCTTTCATACACGGCTCGCAGAACATTACGACCTATACGTCCAAATCCATTGATCGCAACCTTTAGCATTTATCCTTCGCCCTACCAAAAATTTCGTGTCACAGATACTACCTGATCAGGCTGAAAAACGCACCTGTTGAATCATAGTAAAGCAGGATTAAAAAAGGCCGAGACAATGCTCGGCCTTATTACAACAATAATTAAAATGCGACGTCTAAACCTAACCAGTAGCGACGACCATCTTCGACATATCCGTATTCTTCGTAACTGATTTCCTCATCCAGCAAGTTATAGATCGCGCCTTTAATACGAGTATTATCGGTTAACTGGTATGTCACACCAGCGTCCACAAAGGTATAAGCAGGCTCTACAATACTGTTTCTTGATGGGCCAGTAACCGGATCCATTTCTTTACCTCGGTAAGTGACTTTAGCCCAGCTTTCTAGATCTGTTGTTGTTTGCCAAGTTACATCCACATTAAACAAATGCTTTGGTAACTGCTGCAGCGGCATGCCTTTGTATTCACCTGTTTTTTGCTCTGAGTCGGTAAATGTGTAGCTCGAGCTGAGGTAAATGGTTTCCGTTAATGGCGATGCTAAAGTCGCTTCAATACCTTGTGTGACCGCTTCGTCCACGTTAATGCGGTACGTTGGATCTGCACCCCATTGGTTTGGTCCATCTGTACAGATGGTATCTGGACAAACAACACGTGTGATCTTGTCTTTGAACTCATTATGGAACGCAGTCAAAGAGACATCTAAACCAGAGTCACCTTGATACAAGACACTGATTTCTTTGTTTAGCGACGTTTCAGGGTCAAGGTCTGGGTTACCGTAGATATTACCGCCGCCACTGACTTGCGCCCAACCAGGAGTAATTTCACGTAATTGCGGAGAACGGAAACCTGTTGCCACGCCACCTTTCACAGTCCAAGACGGGTCAACTCGCCATACACCATAGACACGCGGACTAAAGTGCGCGCCATAGTTTTCGTCATGATCTAGACGACCACCAAGCGTAACGCTAAACGGATCGGCGATTCTCCATTCATCTTCAATGAAAACAGCCCACTGCGTATTCGATGTTTCGGTCTTCGATGATGCTTTATTGGAAGTAAAATCTTCAAGCTCGGCATGAGTAGCATCCACACCGGTCGTCAGCGTATGGTTTCCAATTCCAGTCACTAAGCTCGACTTGAATGTAGTGTTGGTGATCGTCATCTCGCGAGATTTGTTTTCGCTCTCTTCACGTTGTAAGTAGGTATCTGAGATGCCAACCGAGTCCCAGTCGCCATTGTGACTTAGCGTTACATAATTACGACGATATTCGTTGAGTGAATCCTCACAACCTCTTCGGCAACCCGTCGTTGGTACGGAAAGGCCAACGTTACCGCGACGACTTTGTGCCGATGTGCCACCCTCTAGCTGCACAGAATGGCGGTCATTAATCTGGTAGGTCAGTTTTGAAGAGATACTTTGCATATCTTTATCTTCATAACCGTATTCAATATCGTCTTCTTCTCTTGCGGTATACTGACCGTATACTTGGAGAGATAGATTTTCGGCTAGCGGCCCATTGACGAAGAAATTCGCGCTCTGCTCTCCGCCCGAGCGACTGTTTTCTTGCAGAACCGTGCCTAGCTGAACATTACCTGTCCACTCCATCGCGTCTTTTCGCGTGATCACGTTAATTACACCACCAATCGCATCAGAGCCATAAAGCGTCGACATTGGACCACGGATAACTTCAATTCGCTCAATCGCTTGAAGAGGGGGTAACCAGCCTTGTTCGATACCAGGGCCGTCACTATTTGGGCGAGTTTCACGTGTGCTTTGACGTTTACCATCGACCAGTATCAAAGTGTATTTAGAACCCATACCACGGATACTGATATCGGTAGTGTCACCACCACCTGTTACGACGACACCAGGCACGCTTTTTAGTGCATCAGTCACATCGCGGTAATAACGAGAGTCCAACTCCTCACGCGAAATCACACTAATACTTGCAGGCGCGTCCGCTTGAGATTGCTCATAACTTGATGCAGTTACAACCACTGTTTCCATTTTAGAAACCGCATCATTGGCAAACACATGAGGGACACTGACGAAGGCTAAAATACCAGTTGCAGTAATAACTGGCAGTCTAAGAGTAGACATCTACATCTCCATAATTGATAATGATTATTATTTTCGAAAGTGAATTATTCACAAATAGAATGAGATGCATAGTAAGAGTTATGGAACGGTTCTTCCCATTTATGGAACCCGTGCATAACGCAGTAAGGAGTTAATGAAATATGCACGACTTAGCATCAATTCGAGCCTTTGATGCGCTCAATCAGCATAAGAGTTTGACCGCCGCTGCCAAGGCCCTCAACCAGCCTAAATCAACGCTGAGTCGTCGCTTAGCACAATTAGAAGAAGATTTCGGTCAGGCTCTAACCGCAAGACAAGGTAACCGATTAATTCTGACAAGAGCGGGAGAAATTTTTGCCCACTACAGTCGCCAGATTCTTGAGCTAAGTGAAGAGAGTTATGACGCGCTTCAAGGTTTAACAAACCAAGTTTCAGGGCCGCTACATATTGTTTGTCACACAGCATTAGTTAGAAGTTGGCTAGGTGGTGTGCTCAACGGTTTTCTTGCCGATAATCCTGACGTTAGGGTTCAACTTACCAGTGACTTTTCTGAAGCGCACCATGACCCAGATTTGTTCATCTGGCTCGGTGAGCGTAAAGATCTCGATTGGCGCAAAGAGGTATTAGGCTCATTTCGTTACACGCCCTTTGCCTCTCCAGCTTATCTTGAACAACACGGTTCGATCCTGCACCCCAAAGAGCTTGAAGCGCATCCGTGGATCGATTTTGGCTCGGTACAAGAAAATGGATTGATGCTCACACACCCTCAACACGGTGAGTTCTTTTTAGAGCCATTTGTGAGTCGCTTATACAGCGACAACATCGCAATGCAGATCGACAGCATCGCGAATGGTCATGGTATTGGACTGCTGCCAACTTGGACAGCAAGCGGCTACGAGAAACATCATCCGGGTCGAATCACACCTTGCTTAGAAGGTTGGCTTTCAGAGCCCATCTCCATTAACTGCTATACGCCTGCAGGAAGACCACCACTGCGCTTATCCGTACTTTTAGACTGTATTCACCAAAGCATTCCACAAGGTTGGAAAACCTGACAAAAAACAAAAAAGGCCATCGCAATGATGGCCTTTCCAACTTTAGTATCTAACAGTCGTCCTTTACGTTCGGACTATTGAGACAATCTAGCAGTTACGCTAGCAATTCTTTTGCTGTGTTCACTACGTTTTCAGTCGTGAAGCCAAACATCTCGAATAGCTGACCAGCAGGTGCAGATTCACCAAATGAAGTCATACCGATGATGCGACCGTCGAAACCAACGTACTTGTACCAGAAGTCTGCGATGCCCGCTTCGATAGCGATGCGTGCTGTTACGTCTGATGGCAATACTGCTTCACGGTAAGCAGCGTCTTGCTTGTCAAATGCATCCGTTGATGGCATTGAAACAACGCGTACTTTCTTACCTTCTGCCGTTAGTTGAGTCGCAGCTTCTACTGCTAGCTCAACTTCAGAGCCTGTTGCGATAAGGATAAGCTCTGGCTTGCCTTCGCAATCTTTCAGGATGTAAGCACCTTTCGCGATGTCCGCTACTTGCTCAGCTGTACGATCTTGTTGCGCTAAGTTTTGACGAGAGAAGATAAGTGCTGTTGGTGCATCTTTACGTTCAATCGCTAGTTTCCATGCTACGGCAGACTCAACCTGGTCACACGGACGCCATGTGCTCATGTTTGGCGTTACGCGTAGAGATGCCATTTGCTCAACAGGTTGGTGAGTTGGGCCATCTTCGCCAAGACCGATCGAATCGTGCGTGTACACTTGGATATTCTGAATTTTCATCAGCGCAGCCATACGCATTGCGTTACGAGCGTATTCCATGAACATTAGGAATGTCGCACCGTAAGGAACGAAACCACCGTGCAATGCGATACCGTTGATGATAGCGGTCATACCGAATTCACGTACACCGTAGTGGATGTAGTTGCCAGAGAAGTCATCCGTTTCTAGAGACTTAGAACCAGACCACATGGTCAGGTTAGAAGGCGCTAGGTCAGCAGAACCACCCATAAACTCAGGAAGCATTTGACCAAACGCTTCTAGTGCATTTTGCGATGCTTTACGTGATGCAATATTCGCTGGGTTTGCTTGAAGATCAGCAATGATTTGGTTCGCTTTTTCTTCCCATTCCGCTGGAAGTTCGCCGTTTAGACGACGTTTAAGCTCTGCTGCTTCTGCAGGGTAAGCTGCTGCGTATGCTTCGAACTTTTCATTCCAAGCCGCTTCTTTCGCTGCACCTGTTTCTTTTGCGTCCCACTCAGCGTAAACATCTGCAGGGATTTCAAATGGACCGTACTCCCAACCTAGGTATTCGCGAGCCGCTTGAATCTCATCGTGACCTAATGGCGCACCGTGACAGTCGTGCGAACCAGACTTGTTAGGAGAACCGAAACCGATAATTGTTTTAGTACAGATTAGAGTCGGGCGAGGATCCGCTTTAGCCGCTTCAATCGCTGCGTTGATTGCTTCAGGATCGTGACCGTCTACCGCTGGGATTACGTGCCAGCCGTAAGCTTCGAAACGCTTAGGTGTATCGTCAGAGAACCAACCTTCAACGTGACCGTCGATAGAAATGCCGTTGTCATCCCAAAACGCGATCAGTTTGCCTAGACCTAGCGTACCTGCTAGAGAGCATGCTTCGTGCGAGATGCCTTCCATCAGACAGCCGTCACCCATGAACACATACGTAAAGTGGTCAACGATGTCGTGACCTTCTTTGTTGAACTGTGCCGCTAGTGCTTTCTCTGCGATAGCCATACCAACAGCATTAGTGATGCCTTGGCCAAGAGGACCCGTTGTTGTCTCGATACCAGGCGCGTAGCCGTACTCTGGGTGACCTGGGGTTTTTGAGTGCAATTGACGGAAGTTTTTCAGATCATCAATAGATAGCTCATAACCGCTTAAGTGCAGTAGAGAGTAAATAAGCATTGAGCCGTGACCGTTTGATAGCACGAAGCGGTCGCGGTCGGCCCACTCTGGGTTTGATGGGTTGTGGTTTAGGTGAGAGCGCCAAAGAACTTCAGCGATATCAGCCATACCCATTGGTGCGCCTGGGTGGCCTGAGTTAGCTTGTTGAACACCATCCATGCTTAGAGCACGAATTGCATTGGCAAGATGTTTACGAGACGACATGTCTGCTCCTGAGTACATTAAGCGAAACGAAAAGTAGGTCATAATTCTCTCAAAGCCCTGTTGGGTGTGCAAACGTTTTCCAGTCCAAAACCTCACAAATATTGCACCTTTCGCGCCAAATCGTTCGAAGTTCTTAAAATTATCAATAAATCAGGCAAACGTTTGGTTATAACAAAAACCAAAAAAGAGCTTGTAATTCGAGCAATCAAATTTAGAATAGACGTCTAGATGTAGATACACCTACAAAAATTAGTATTAATTTGCGCTGGAGAGTTTATCATTCCCCAGTTTTAAACCAGATATAGTGGAGCTAACATGGCTAAGCACCTGTTTACTTCTGAGTCAGTATCAGAAGGTCATCCAGATAAAATTGCAGACCAGATTTCTGATGCGGTTCTTGACGCGATTCTAGAGCAAGATCCAAAGGCTCGTGTTGCATGTGAGACTTACGTTAAAACCGGTATGGTAATGGTGGGTGGTGAAATCACGACTTCAGCATGGGTAGACATCGAAGAGTTAACTCGTGAAACCGTTCGTGAAATCGGCTACGTACATTCAGATATGGGCTTTGACGCAGATTCTTGTGCGGTACTAAACACAATCGGTAAACAGTCGCCAGATATCAACCAAGGTGTTGATAAAGCTGACCCTAAAGAACAAGGTGCAGGCGACCAAGGCATTATGTTTGGTTACGCTTGTAACGAAACTGAAGTACTAATGCCAGCGCCAATTACTTACTCTCACCGTCTTGTTCAAAAGCAAGCAGAAGTTCGTAAAAACGGCACACTACCTTGGTTGCGTCCTGATGCAAAATCTCAGGTAACGTTCCAATACGATCAAGGTAACATCGTTGGTATCGACGCGGTTGTTCTTTCAACTCAACACTGTGATTCAATCTCAACTTCAGACCTGCGTGAAGCGGTAATGGAAGAGATCATTAAGCCAGTGCTACCTTCTGAGTGGATCAACAAAGAAACAAACTTCTTCATCAACCCAACTGGTCGCTTCGTAATCGGTGGTCCTATGGGTGACTGTGGTCTAACAGGTCGTAAGATCATCGTAGATACTTACGGCGGCGCAGCTCGTCACGGTGGCGGTGCGTTCTCTGGTAAAGATCCATCAAAAGTTGACCGTAGTGCAGCATACGCAGCACGTTACGTAGCGAAAAACATCGTAGCGGCTGGCATGGCTGACCGTTGTGAGATCCAACTTTCTTACGCAATCGGTGTTGCTGATCCAACGTCTATCATGGTGGAAACGTTCGGTACTGAGAAAGTATCTCACGACATCATCATTGAAGCGGTTCGTCAATTCTTCGACCTACGTCCATACGGTCTACAAGAAATGCTTAACCTTCTTCAACCTATCTACAAGAAGACAGCGGCTTACGGTCACTTCGGTCGTGAAGAATTCCCGTGGGAAGCGACAGACAAAGCTGCACTTCTACGTGATTTCGCTGGCATCAAATAATCAAGCCAAGCAAGAATTAATCAAGCCCTCGCCTCTTGCGGGGGCTTTTTATTTTCAGCAACTTTTATCCAGCCATTTCGACTAATACCGCCCCGCCTCACGAAGTAGTCGTGTTTTTCCCTCACTTTTATACCGAATAAATTTTCAGCAATTATTTGTAAATTATCCCATCTCCGCCAATAGTTAAAATATTGTTAATTCCAATTTAAATAGAGACGTCGGATGCTGACGATGTGGCAGCAACACTTAATAAAGACACGAGTCAGGCATCTTTATGGCCGATACCAAACTAAGCCAATGCTCAGATGTAAACTTGAAAAAGTCGCTTCAAGTTTGACTGAACAAAAACCGCTGTCAGTTGGTATAAGCGGATAATGTGGGAATAAATCAAGGAGGAGTTATGCCTCGAACTGTTAATCCATCGGACTTCCACAACAAGCGAAAGGAAGTGCCAGATAACGAATACGCCAGAACCATACCGTGTAATACGGTCAATCTTTCTGCACCTTTTCATTGGCTCGCATTAGGTCTGCATGATTTCGTGCGAATGCCCCTCATCAGTGCTTTCTATGGCATCTGTTTTATGGCGGCTGCGATAGGTATTGTTTTGCTCGTACAATGGCAAGGCACACACTTGGTCGTCATGCCCAGTTTGATTGTTTACATGTTAATCGGTCCATTTCTCGCGCTCGGCTTGTATGATGCCAGTTGGGAGAGAGAGCGCGGACACAAAGCTAGCTTGTTCCATTCCATGAAAGCGATCGGTCGTAACTCAACATCTCAATGGGCATTCGCCGTGTTACTCGCAGTGTGTATGATATTTTGGATGCGCATTGCCGCTCTACTTCATGCGCTTTACCCTTCTGTTCAAGGGGCATCTTTAAGTGAGTTCCTACCCTTCCTTGTGATAGGATCTTTAGTTGGATTTGTTTTGGCTTGTGTGGTGTTTAGCATTTCAGCCTTTTCTATTCCGCTTATGATGGAGCGTCGCGTAGACATGATGACCGCTGTATTTACCAGCTTTAATGCGGTGAAATCCAACATTCCAGCGATGATTGTTTGGGCAGCGATCATCTGCGGCGGTATTCTTATCGGCTTTGCAACGTACGGGATCGGAATGTTGTTTACCATGCCAATTCTAGGCTACGGTACATGGCACGCTTACCATGCCACCATCAAGAAAAAACACACTCCGTAATTAACTGATGCTATGATCTGGCCCTCGCGAATGCGGGGGCTTTTTTATTTGATTTATCGAGGTGAGTTGTGGATATAGAACTAAGCTATAAAGCCAAGCAAGTGATGGCGGATTGCATCGCGATGGCAGAGCAAGCTTTCAAACGTTCTTTCCCTATTCCAACGGTCACCTTCAACGTCCGCGGGAAAGCGGCAGGAAAAGCCTACCTTCAATTAAATCAAGTTCGCCTAAATCCCGTTTTATTTCGCGAAAACACCCAAGCATTCTTAGATGAAGTCATTCCTCATGAGGTAGCACACCTAATTACCTATCAGGTTTACGGACGAGTTAGACCTCACGGCAAAGAATGGCAAGGTGTCATGGAAGCCGTATTTAAAGTGCCAGCCAAAACCACTCACAGCTTTGAAGTAAAATCCGTTCAAGGTAAAACCTTTGAGTATCGTTGTGGTTGTATGACCTACCCTCTATCGATTCGCCGTCATAATAAAGTGCTGCGCAAAGAGGCGACGTACTCTTGTCAAAAATGCCGCCAACCACTTAACTTCACGGGCGTTCAATTATCGTAATCTATATCTCATAGTGTTACTTGCGTTCCCAAAATAAAGATCGAGTTTATCAAAACCTTCCCTTCGCCATTTATTGTTAACTTACTCATCACTAAAGCTATTTTATGCGTGTTACTATGAATAAAGTCATACTTTATAAAGACTTTAATCATGAAATACCTATTCTCTTTGTTACTTATCGCGCTTTCTAGCACTGCGGTTGCCGCGCCACCAAGCTCATTCTCTGCCGCCAAACGTGAGGCGGTAAAAATTTATCAAGACCATCCAACGAGCTTTTACTGTGGCTGCAACATTCAATGGCAAGGCAAAAAAGGCTCCCCAGATTTAGCCTCTTGCGGTTACCAAGTCCGTAAACAGGAAAAGCGGGCCGCACGAATCGAATGGGAGCATGTGGTACCTGCGTGGCAATTTGGCCACCAGCGTCAATGCTGGCAAGATGGCGGACGTAAAAACTGCAAGAAAAAAGACAAAACCTTTCGCTTGATGGAAGCAGACCTGCACAACCTAACCCCTGCTATTGGTGAAGTAAACGGTGACCGTTCGAACTACAACTTTAGCCAATGGAACGGCGTCGATGGCGTGAGTTATGGTCGCTGTGAGATGCAAGTGAACTTTAAGCAGCGTAAAGTCATGCCACCAGACCGTGCTCGAGGTTCGATTGCTCGTACCTACCTATACATGAGCAAAGAGTACGGCTTTAAATTATCAAAACAGCAAACGCAGTTGATGAGTGCTTGGAACAAAACCTACCCAGTCGATAAATGGGAATGTGAGCGTGACGAGCGCATTGCCAAAGTACAAGGCAATCATAACCCATTTGTTCAAAAAGCCTGTCGCGCACTCTAGTGCTCCTCTACCTTGAAGCGTTTCAATAACTGATATTGAAACGCTTCTTGCCCCTTGTTTTTTCGGTTTAAAGCATCCATGTTAGGGTTTAAGTTTATTCTCTTGCTGGAAATCTCATGCGTATCCCTCGAATTTATCATCCAGAAACCATTCATCAACTTGGCTCACTTGCTTTAAGTGACGACGCAGCAGGCCATATCGGCCGTGTTCTGCGCATGAAAGAAGGCCAAGACGTTCTCCTATTTGACGGCAGCGGCGCAGAATTCCCAGCGGTTATCAGTGAAGTCAGCAAAAAGACGGTTTTGGTTAACATTACCGAGCGTGTAGAAAACAGTATTGAATCCCCTTTAGACCTGCACCTTGGTCAAGTTATTTCACGTGGCGATAAGATGGAGTTCACTATCCAAAAGTCAGTGGAACTTGGCGTCAATACCATCACACCTCTGATTTCCGAACGTTGTGGCGTCAAGCTTGACCAAAAGCGCTTTGAGAAAAAACTCGCGCAATGGCAAAAAATCGCCATCAGTGCCTGTGAGCAGTGTGGACGCAATGTCGTTCCAGAAATTCGTCCAATTATGAGCTTGGAAGAGTGGTGTAAAGAAGAGTACGATGGCTTAAAGCTCAATCTTCATCCTCGTGCTAACTACTCAATCAACACACTGCCAACACCGGTTGAAAAAGTGCGCCTACTAATCGGCCCTGAAGGCGGTTTATCGTCTGAAGAGATCGAGATGACTCGAGAATATCAATTTGAAGAAACGCTACTCGGCCCTCGCGTTCTGCGCACCGAAACAGCGGCTCTGACAGCAATTACAGCCTTACAAGTTCGTTTCGGCGATCTTGGTTAAACGGAGAAAAATAATGATCAAACTCGGCATTGTGATGGACCCAATTTCGTCCATTAACATCAAAAAAGACTCTAGCTTTGCCATGATGCTTGAAGCGCAACGACGCGGCTATGAAATCCACTACATGGAAATGAATGATCTGCATCTCGATCAAGGCGTTGCCATTGCAGATACTAAAGTGGTGGAGCTAAAAGAAGATCCAAACGGTTGGTACGAGTTCAAATCAGAGCAAACGATCGAACTGTCTGAGCTAGACGCTGTACTAATGCGTAAAGATCCTCCGTTTGACACAGAATACATCTACGCGACTTACATCCTTGAGCGTGCAGAAGAACAAGGTGCACTGATCGTTAACAAACCTCAAAGTCTACGTGATTGTAATGAAAAACTGTTTACAGCGTGGTTCCCTGAGCTGACACCAACGACAATCGTGACGCGAAAAGCAGAGAAAATTAAAGAGTTTCGTGAAAAACATGGTGATGTCATCCTAAAACCGCTTGATGGTATGGGCGGCGCATCTATCTTCCGCGTAAAAGAAAACGACCCTAACGTCTCTGTAATCATCGAGACACTTACCAACCACGGTCAAAACTACGCAATGGCGCAAACCTTCGTGCCAGATATCAGCAACGGTGACAAACGTATCTTAGTCGTAGATGGTGAACCAATACCTTACTGTCTAGCTCGTATTCCTGCAAAAGGTGAAACGCGCGGTAACCTTGCAGCTGGTGGCACAGGTGAGGCTCGACCACTAAGCGAGACCGATATTAAGATTGCTCAAACTGTGGCTCCTACACTGAAAGAAAAAGGCCTTATCTTTGTTGGCCTTGACGTAATTGGCGATAAGCTAACGGAAATCAACGTCACCAGCCCAACCTGTATTCGCGAAATTGAAGCGGCTTTTGACATCTCAATCACTGGCAAACTGATGGATGCGATTGAACGTCGAGTAAAAGGCGAATAACTCAAACTGTATTACAGTTAATAGAGAGCGTAGTACATTAACTTAAGCAAACTCATGCACATACCTAGGTGGTAAACTGTATGATTTTTGCTTAAGGGCATTTACGAGAGTTAAGGGTCAATATGAGTATGAATCTCACAAATCACTTTTTAGTTGCCATGCCTGGGATGAAAGATCCGTACTTTCAAAACAGCGTGATCTACGTTTGTGAGCACAACGAAGACGGCGCTATGGGGTTGATGATCAATGCTCCTGTTGATATCACCGTCGGCAACATGCTCAAGCAGGTGGAAGTTCAGCCAGTACACCCGCGCCTATTTGAAGCCAGCCTAGATAGACCAGTCTACAATGGCGGCCCAATCTCGGAAGATCGTGGTTTTATTCTGCATAAACCTAAAGATTACTACGAGTCCAGCGTCCAAATGACCGATGACCTCGCGGTAACCACTTCACGTGATATTCTTTCGGTGTTAGGAACAGAAGCAGAACCAAGTGATTACTTAGTGGCACTTGGCTACTCAGGTTGGAGTGCAGGCCAATTAGAAAATGAGCTGGTCGAAAACTCTTGGCTCACCATTGAAGCGACGCCTGAAATTATCTTTAATACACCAATCAACGAGCGTTGGAAGAAAGCGGTCGAAAAGCTGGGCATCGACCCCAGTCATCTTTCAGCAGACTCTGGGCATGCTTAGTCCGAAATACAGTTACATTAGATAGAGACACCTTATGTCACGCACAATTATGGCTTTTGACTTTGGAACCAAAAGCATTGGTAGCGCTATTGGCCAAGAAATTACTGGTACGGCTTCCCCATTAAAAGCCTTTAAAGCCAATGACGGTATTCCAAATTGGGACGATATCGAAAAGCAAATCAAAGAGTGGCAACCAGATTTGCTAGTGGTCGGTTTACCAACTGATCTTCATGGCAAAGACCTTGAGACCATAACCCCTCGTGCACGAAAATTTGCTAAGCGTCTGCAAGGCCGATACGGCTTACCTGTTGAACTGCATGATGAGCGATTATCTACAGCAGAAGCTCGTGCGGAGTTGTTCAGCATGGGCGGCTACAAAGCCCTATCGAAAGGGAATGTGGACTGCCAGTCAGCGGTGGTGATTCTAGAAAGCTGGTTTGAAGCCCTCTGGGGTGAATAAAACACAATACTCAAAACAAGAAAAGGTTGGCAAGTGCCAACCTTTTTTCGTCTAAACACGCTTAATCCATATAGATCTTAACGTTAGCAAGACTGCCCGTAGAGAATGCTTCGCCACGCTGTGTTTTCAACATCAAGCGCAAATCATTCGCCGAATCGGCACTGTGCAGCGCGTCCTCTTCGCTGATCTTACCTTGCATCACCAACTTATAAAGAGATTGATCGAACGTCAGCATACCAAACTCATTTGAGCGAGCCATGGTTGACTTCAACTCATGCAAATCTCCGCGACGGATCAAATCCGACACACGTGGGCTATTTAGCAAGATCTCAAACACACCATGACGCCCCTGCCCATTTTTATCTCGGATCAGCTGCTGACCAACCACGCCTTTTAGGTTCATCGACAAGTCGAACAAGAATTGTTCTTTTTGATCTTTCGGTACCAAGTGAAGAATGCGCTCTAAAGCTTGGTTGGCATTGTTGGCGTGCAACGTTGCCATACACAAATGGCCCGTTTCGGCGAAAGTCATCGCGTATTCCATTGTTTCACGGCTACGGATCTCGCCAATCAAAATCATATCTGGCGCTTGACGCAGCGAGTTTTTAAGCGCAACTTCATAGCTTTCCGTATCTAACCCAACTTCGCGTTGAGTCACGATACAGCGCTTGTGCTCATGCACGAATTCGATCGGATCTTCGACCGTCAAAATGTGTCCCGTCTTGTTGCTGTTTCGATAGCCCGTCATTGCCGCCATTGTGGTAGATTTACCTGACCCAGTAGCACCAACCACCAGCACCAAACCACGCTTGGCTATCGCTAAATCTTGCAACACTAACGGTAACTTTAATTGCTCAAAGGTGGGAATATTGGTTTCAATACGACGAATCACCGCACCCGGTAATTCCCGTTGAAAAAAGGCACTAACACGGAAGCGGCCACAATCTCTCACAATGGCAAAATTCGACTCACGACTTTTACGAAATTCCTGACGCCGATCTGGCTCCATAGCACTGTCGAGTAATGCCGCTACATCACTCTCGGTGAGTTTTTCACCTTGAGGTCGTAATTCGCCATCCACGCGAAACAAAATTGGCGCACCAACCGTGATGTAAAGATCCGACGCTTTCAGCGCCAGCATACCTTCGAGAAATTTATTTAGATCCATCTTCCGTGTTCACCTACGTATTACGAGAATTGCTGCACTTCTAACCCGATCTTACTATCGACCTCTTCACGAGCGACCATACCTTGTGCCATTAACTGACGAGCATTTTGCTCCATGGTTTGCATGCCGTGAGCCGCACCAGTTTGAATGATCGAATACATCTGCGCGACTTTGTCTTCGCGGATCAAGTTACGAATCGCAGGCGTTGCCATCATGATTTCATGGCATGCAATACGGCCACCACCATTACGTTTCAATAACTTTTGCGCGATAACCGAACGAAGGGATTCAGAAAGCATCGAGCGCACCATGTCTTTATCACTGCCAGGGAACACATCGATAATACGGTCAATGGTTTTTGCCGCTGAGCTAGTGTGTAACGTGCCGAACACTAAGTGCCCCGTTTCCGCCGCCGTTAACGCAAGGCTGATGGTTTCTTTGTCACGCATCTCACCAACCAGAATGACATCCGGGTCTTCACGCAATGCGCTGCGCAGTGCGTTTTGGAAACTATGCGTATCACGGTGTACTTCACGCTGGTTGATCAAACATTTATTGTTGTTGTGAACAAATTCAATCGGATCTTCAATTGTGAGTACGTGCTTGTTGTGATTACGATTAATGTAGTCAACAATGGCTGCTAAGGTCGTCGATTTACCAGAACCTGTTGGGCCAGTAACCAGAACTAAGCCTTTTTCAGCGTTCGCAATTTTTTTGAAGATCTCGGGAGCTTCCAGCTCTTCCAAAGTTGGAATGCTACTTGGAATGGTACGGAATACTGCCGCACAGCCACGAGATTGGTTGAAAGCGTTGACACGGAAACGACCAACGTTATGCAACTCAAAAGAGAAGTCGACTTCGAGTTTTTCTTCGAACTCACTGCGTTGGGCATCGTTCATGATTTCGAAAACCAAACGATGCACTTCTTGGTGTGTAAACGCTGGAATGCCTAGTTTTCTCACATCCCCATCAATACGAACCATTGGTGGGACACCTGCAGAAAGATGTAGATCTGAGGCATTATGTTTTACACTAAAATCCAGTAACTCAGTGATATCCATTTAAAATCCTTAAGTCTAAAGTACAGCTATGAGTAGTATTCAACAAAATATTGAACATATCACCTCTCAAATTCGATATGACGAGCAAAAATGTGGTCGAACTCCAGAGTCAGTGCAACTTCTAGCGGTAAGCAAAACTAAACCTGTCGAGGCAATTCTCGAAGCCCACCAAGCGGGACAAACCGCCTTTGGTGAAAACTACGTCCAAGAGGGCGTCAGTAAAGTTCAGCACTTTGCCGAGCATTATCCAGATAATCGAATCGAATGGCACTTCATTGGCCCGATTCAGTCGAATAAATCGCGACTTGTTGCCGAACATTTCGATTGGGTTCACACCATAGATCGAGCCAAGATTGCTCAACGCCTGAATGATCAGCGTCCAAGTGAACTTAAACCGCTACAAGTTCTGATTCAGGTTAACACCAGTGGTGAAGCATCTAAGTCTGGTGTCACCGAAGCGGAAGTATTCGAGCTGGCAGAGTTGATTTCTCGCCTACCCAACCTCACTTTAAGAGGGTTGATGTCGATTCCTGCCAACGTGTCTGACTACGAATCACAACTTCATGAATTTCATAAGTTGGCCACATTGAAGCAAACACTCGAAGCACAGTTCCCAGAAATCGATACATTATCAATGGGAATGAGTGGTGATATGACCGCTGCAATCGAAGCTGGTAGTACAATGGTTCGTATTGGAACCGCTATTTTCGGCGCGCGAGACTACAGCTAAATCAACAAAACGCTCACTAGCGACATAAATTCGTCGTTAAATTAAAGAGTAAATCGCGCGATCATCTTACTCGCCAATAGGAGCAGTAAGTAACAGCGGCGCCATTATACACCTGAGCGCACAATAAACTCTAAATATCATGATGGAAATCAGACAAATGGAACATAAAAAAATCGCCTTCATTGGTGCTGGCAACATGGTGAGAGCCATTGTTTCTGGCTTGGTTGCTAACGGATACCCAGCGCAAAACATTACCGCGACAGCTCCTTCAGAGGCACGCCGTCTTCCGCTAGAACAAGATTTTGGCATCCGTACCACCAGCGATAACATCCAAGCTGCGACCGAGGCGGATGTGGTGGTATTGTCTGTGAAACCGCAAATGATGGCTGATGTTTGTAAACCACTGCAAGCGATCGATTTCACTAATAAACTGGTGATTTCTATTGCCGCTGGCATCAACTGTTCACGATTGGATGATATGCTAGCCACCAAATTGAACTTGGTTCGTGTTATGCCAAATACGCCATCACAACTTGGGTTGGGCATGAGTGGTTTATTCGCACCAGCCCATGTAACTGAGCAAGACAAAGCTTTTGCCGCAGAGTTAATGGAAGCGGTCGGTAAAGTATGTTGGGTTGAGCAAGAGTCTGGCATCAATAATGTGATTGCCGCAGCTGGCAGTGCTCCGGCATACTTCTTCCTGTTTATGGAGGCGATGCAAGCAGAAGCGATTGCTCAAGGCTTTGATAAAGACACCGCTCGACTATTGGTTCAGCAAGCTGCATTGGGCGCGGCCAGTATGGTGGTTAGCAACCCAGAAACTGAGCTATCGACCCTGCGTGAGAACGTAACATCGAAAGGTGGGACAACGGCAGAAGCACTGCGTACATTCAACGAACATCAACTTTCAGATATTGTTGCTAAAGCCATGCAAGCTGCTGTGGCTCGCGCGGAAGAAATGGAAAAACTGTTTTAATTATTTGGATGAACTCCGTTTAGTATCATCCATCACTTGTTAAGGGTACCTTATGAATTCAATGAGTTTTCTCATCTCAACCCTATTTGACCTGTACATCATGGTCGTAATTTTGCGAATTTGGTTGCAAGCTGCACGCGCAGACTTCTACAACCCATTCTCGCAATTCATAGTAAAAGCGACTCAGCCGGTCATTGGTCCACTACGCCGCATTATCCCATCCGTGGGGAATATTGACCTAGCAACCGTGTTGTTTGCCTACGTGCTGTGTGTGCTTAAATTTGTCGTTCTGATCCTGATAGCCTCTAACGGTTCCGTCTCTTTCAGCGCTGATTTCTTGTTCTTGGGCTTGTTATCATTAATCAAAGCCGCTGGAGGTTTGCTGTTCTGGGTACTATTGATCCGTGCAATTTTGAGCTGGGTAAGCCAAGGTCGCAGCCCTATCGAGTACGTATTCCATCAATTAACCGAGCCAATGTGCGCACCAATCCGTCGTATTATTCCGGCTATTGGTGGTCTTGATTTGAGCGTACTGGTGCTGTTTATCGGCTTGCAGTTCGCGAACTTCTTGATGGGTGATATCATTGGTCCAATTTGGTTCCAATTATAATGTCAGCCGCAGTTTGGCAAGATGGCGAGGACATCATCCTAAAGCTCTATATTCAACCTAAAGCAAGCCGCGATAAAATCGTAGGCTTGCATGGTGAAGAGCTCAAAATCGCCATTACTGCTCCACCTGTCGATGGCAAAGCTAATGCGCACCTAACTAAGTTCTTAGCCAAGCAGTTTAAAATCGCTAAGGGTTTGGTTCACATAGAAAAAGGTGAATTAGGACGGCACAAACAAATTCGGATAGAATCACCTACCCAGATACCGACAGAAATTAAAGCCATCTTATGATGGCTTTTTATTTACAATTTTGTACCACACTTACTAGTACCAATGACTGAGTTCGCATTTTTACCCCGTGACCAAGGTAAAATTGCGGCTATGGTTGTTTTATAACAAGTGCTTTGAGGAAGTAACAATGAGCAAATGGATTACCGCATTACTGATCAGCCTATTGTCGTTACCAAGCTTCGCCGATCAGTTTAAAAATATGAAAGATATCGAAGTACACTATGTCGCGTTTAACTCGACATTCTTAACACCGAAAGTCGCACGTAGCTACGATATCAAGCGTAATGGATACCTCGCTGTGGTTAATATTAGCGTGCTAGATAGAGCTTCATTGGGTAAACCTGCATTAGAAGCAAAAATTGCTGGACGCGCGAAAAACCTCATCGGCCAAACTCAGACCTTGTCCTTTCGTGAAGTCAAAGAAGGCAATGCGATATACTATTTAGCCGAACTGCCAATTACCCACGAAGAAACTTTTACTTTCGATATTGACGTAAAAGCTGGAAACAAAGGCTCTGGTAAGCTTAAATTCACCCAGAAGTTTTATGTTGAAGAGTAATTGGGTTGTGATGATCCAAAAGCTTTTGGATCTAAGCAGGCTAAAAACCACTTATTAGTTAAAGAATATCTAGAGGAGAACGATTTGTTCTCCTCTATCACTATTAAAAGAGATTCCCATGAAAAAAATTGTGCTAGCAACCGGTAACCAAGGCAAAGTTCGTGAAATGGCAGATTTATTGTCTGACTTCGGTTTTGAAGTATTAGCGCAAAGTGAATTCAATGTATCGGAAGTAGCAGAAACGGGTACAACGTTCATTGAAAACGCAATAATTAAAGCTCGCCATGCCGCACAAGAAACAGGGCTTCCTGCGATTGCAGACGACTCTGGCTTAGAAGTCGATTTCTTAAAAGGCGCTCCGGGCATTTACTCTGCACGTTACGCAGGCGAGAACGCATCTGATCAAGAGAATCTAGAAAAATTGCTATCGGCAATGGAAGGCGTACCAGAAGCAGAACGTACAGCACGTTTCCACTGCGTATTAGTCCTCATGCGCCACGAGAACGACCCAACGCCTATCGTCTGCCACGGAAAATGGGAAGGCCGCATTCTAACTGAAGCGCACGGTGAAAATGGCTTTGGCTACGACCCAATCTTCTTTGTTCCTGAAAACAACTGTGCGTCAGCCGAACTTGAACCTGCACGTAAAAAACAACTGTCTCACCGCGGTAAAGCGCTCAAGTCGTTGTTTGCTCAACTGTCTGAGCAAGTGTCTCAGTAATCACGAGCGAATTAGACCATGTTAACGCCCCCAGCACTCAGCTTGTATGTACACATCCCTTGGTGTGTACAAAAGTGCCCGTATTGCGACTTTAACTCTCACGCGCTCAAAACCGAGATTCCAGAAGAAGAGTACATCAGTGCTCTTCTAGAAGATTTAGATACTGACATTCAGAAATACCGCCTTAACGAAGTGCCACGTCCACTGCATTCAATCTTCATTGGTGGTGGTACGCCGAGTTTGATTTCGGCAGAAGGCATCGAGCGTCTACTTAAGGGCATTGAAGCGCGTATTCCGTTTAAGCCAGAAATTGAGATCACCATGGAAGCGAACCCAGGCACCATCGAAGCAGAGCGTTTTGTTGGCTACCGCAAAGCTGGTGTAACGCGTATCTCTATCGGCGTGCAAAGCTTTGAGCAACAGAAGCTTGAGCGTTTGGGGCGCATTCACGGCCAAGACGAAGCCGTCAATGCTGCTAAATTAGCGCACCAAATCGGTTTGAACAGCTTTAACCTCGATCTCATGCACGGCTTACCTGATCAAAACATCGAACAAGCCTTGGCAGATTTGGACAAAGCGATTGAGTTGGCACCGCCGCACCTGTCTTGGTATCAGCTGACCATCGAACCAAACACCATGTTCTACTACAAGCCACCAACGCTACCTGATGATGATGACTTGTGGGATATTTTCGAGCTCGGACACCAAAAACTTGCAGCCGCGGGTTATGTGCAATATGAAATCTCGGGTTACAGTAAGCCGGGCTATCAGTGTCAGCACAACCTCAACTACTGGCGCTTTGGCGATTACCTTGGTATCGGTTGTGGCTCTCATGGCAAACTCAGTTTTACCGACGGACGTATTATTCGAACGACGAAGGTAAAACACCCGCGAGGCTATTTAGCGGCGTATCAAAATATGGTCAAACCTTATCTGCATACAGAACATGTCGTCGCGGATGAAGACCGTCCATTCGAGTTCTTTATGAACCGATTCCGCTTAATGGAAGCATGCCCGAAGCAAGATTACGTGGACACCACAGGCTTGCCGCTCAGTACGATTCAAGAAACCATCGATTGGGCGTTAGAAATGGGCTACTTGAGTGAAACCGCCACTCATTGGCAAATAACTGAAAAAGGGAAGCTCTTCCTTAATGATTTGCTCGAAGCCTTTATGGCCGAAGAAAGCGAAGAGTAAAGCAGCCCAAAAACAAAAAAGCCTCTCAATTGAGAGGCTTTTTATATAGAACATTCAACATTAGAAAATCGAACGGCCAATTCGCTCCGATAGCAATTCAAGCGCCTTAGTACCAGCAAGGGAGTTACCTGAAGGGTCAAGCTCTGGAGACCATACTGCAATGGTCATTTCGCCAGGTACTACCGCGATAATGCCACCACCGACACCAGACTTACCAGGCATGCCAACACGATAAGCAAATTCGCCCGCGCCATCATACAGGCCACACGTTGCTAACAGTGCATTAAGTTGTTTGGTTTGCACGGGAGAAACAACGGGCTTACCCGTTTGTACCGATGTGCCCTTATTTGCCAAATAGCTAAACGTTTTAGCCAAGTCGACACAGCTCATCTTCAGTGCACAAGCGTGGAAGTAGTTTTGCAGCACTGGAATTACTTCATTTTCGAAGTTACCAAACGAGCGCATGAGATAAGCAATCGCCGCATTACGATCACCATGCATCATTTCGGATGCCGCGACGACTTTGTCATACACAATATGAGTATCACCAGAAAGCTGACGTACAAATTCCAATAGGCGCTGACGAGGTGCAGATAAGCGAGTTTGCAACAGATCCGCCACAACTATCGCTCCAGCATTAATAAAAGGATTGCGAGGAATACCTTGCTCCATTTCTAGCTGGATTAGCGAATTAAATGCCTGCCCCGAAGGCTCTTTTCCCACTCGAGACCAAATTTCTTCTTGCTTGTACAAGCACATCGCTAACGTCAAGCTCAATGCTTTTGAAATAGATTGGATAGAGAAAGGTTCATCGGCATCGCCCGCCTTAATAACCTCACCTTCGTTGGTGTATACCGCAATACCTAACTTGTTGCTGGGTACTTTTGCCAGAGCAGGAATGTAATCAGCCACTTTGCCTTGGCCGATTAAAGGGCGCACTTCCGCCAAAATATCTGTCAAAATTTCCACTGTCGGTTTCATTCTCTACCTTCTATTTACAAGAGAACTCGTTGAGCTCAGAGGTAAAAAAAGCCAACGTGTCGTTGGCTTTTCCATAGGGTTCGTTCGACTCAAGTCGATTATGGTTTTACTGCCACAATAATATTGCGGTTGATAGATTGATCAACACGGTGAAGATAACCGATGTAAGGCTCTTCTGAAAGTACCTTCCAGCCTTGCTCTTCAAATAATGCCGCGACATCTTTCCATTTCAATGTAAATTCATTGAAAGACAACACCACTGAACCTTGTTTTTTCAATACCACTTTCCATGCAGGCAGAGCCTCGTTTAAAAGCTCTAGTGGGCTGCGGTTCAGTTTGCTGTCCTTGGCATTTTTGCTGCCGTGCTGCACACCATAAGGCAGATCAGACACCATCACATCAACTGAGTTCTTTTTCACGACTTGATCAGCGATACGAGTATCAGCCGAATACAGCTTCATAAACTGAAGATTGCCTTGGTTGTAATCTTCTTTATTTGCTGCAGCTTCAACCACGAAACCATCCGCCACTTTCTTGCCACCCGCAGTGCGCTTTTCTTTGCTCACTTTGTGCTTAAAGCGGCCATTCTTCATGAACTTAACGATAAAGGTCTGGATCTCTTGCACCCACTTGGCATTGATCTCTACCCCCACCACGTTCAAACCATGGATCAAGCCTTCAAACAAGGTTGTACCTTTACCACACATTGGATCCATTAAGGTCAGTTGTTTACTTCCCGTATTGGACGCACTAATGCCGATATTCACCATCAAGCGAGTAAACTGCTCGTTTGTTTTCCCGGTATAACGCAGAATCTGACTCATGCTTTCCGGGAAAGTATTGAACGCTGGCGCTTGAATTGGTCGAAGTAAACCATCTTCGCGCACTTCAAATAGTGCATAGTAAATCGAAGAGGCTGCGATTCTTCGCGTCTGCTCATCGCTTAGAGCTTCCTGACAAGAAAACACCAACGCTGCAGGTAAGCCAACCTCTTTACTACCAATTTCTGTCACATCCACGCCTTGTGAAGCTAAAATTGCTTTTAGCTCTGAACAGGCAATGGTCATTGCGCTATCAAAGTAAATTCGGTTATGACCCGGATTCGCTAATATCGCGTAATGGTACATCCCATGAACTCCTCTAGTTACGCGATACGCTTATATTTGATATCCCACACACCGTGACCAAGACGGTGACCACGAGCTTCAAACTTCGTTAAAGGACGGTCGTCTGGACGAGGAACGAAATCACCATCTTTAGCAATGTTTTCGAAACCTGGCGCTTGGTGCATAACTTCAATCATGTGCTCTGCGTAGTTTTCCCAGTCTGTCGCCATGTGGAAAATACCTTCATTAGGGATCAGCTTCTCACGAACCATTTCAGCAAAACCTAATTGAACGATGCGACGCTTGTGGTGACGTTTCTTGTGCCAAGGGTCTGGGAAGAACAACTGCAGTGTCGATAAGCTGCCGTTTGGAATCATATGCTCAAACACTTCCACTGCATCATGACACATCACACGCAGGTTAGTAACTCCCGCCTCACGCGCATCCGCAAGACAAGCACCAACACCCGGGCTGTGTACTTCGATACCAATGAAGTTCTTCTCTGGTGCATTCTTTGCCATTTCAACCAATGAAGCACCCATACCAAAACCGATCTCAAGCACTACTGGGTTATCGTTGCCAAACACTTCTTTCCAATCGAGAAGTTCAGCTTTGAAGTCAATACCCATCGTTGGCCAGCATTCATTCATCGCGCTCTCTTGACCTTTAGTCAAACGCCCTTCACGGCGCACAAAGCTGCGGATTTTGCGGATCAGCTTTCCGTCTTCGTTGTATTCGTTAGTGGTTACTTCACTCATTGATTTTGCCTGCACATTGATTAATCAAAGCGGGGATTATCCAAAGAATTTACTGAGGTGCAAGTATTTGTTGAGCTCTTGGCCTATGGCAGCCCAAAAGCAATAGCACACCTCTTTATATCCCTACTGTTTATCCGTTGTACTTCTTGCCCATTATGTGGTGCAATTTTGCACCTAACCAATAATAGAATACAGAGCAAGTCGTGACACCTTTCGCCAATGCCATCCTAGAATGGTATGACGCATATGGAAGAAAAGATCTTCCGTGGCAACAAAATAAGACCGCATACAGTGTCTGGTTGTCTGAAATCATGCTTCAGCAAACTCAGGTCACTACGGTTATTCCGTATTACCAACGTTTCTTAGAGCGTTTTCCAACCGTGCTCGATCTTGCCAATGCTGAGCAAGATGAAGTCCTGCACCTTTGGACTGGCTTAGGGTATTACGCCCGAGCCCGTAACCTTCACAAAGCAGCACAAGAGGTCGCCTCTACATACAATGGTGAGTTTCCTCTTGATATAGAGAAAATGAACGCCTTACCGGGGATTGGCCGCTCTACCGCAGCCGCCGTTTTATCGTCTGTGTATAAACAACCACATGCGATTCTTGATGGCAACGTGAAGCGCACCCTATCCCGCTGTTTCGCAGTCGAAGGATGGCCAGGACAAAAAAAGGTTGAAAACCAGCTGTGGGAAATTGCCGAAACGCATACCCCACAAACGGACGTAGATAAGTATAACCAGGCAATGATGGACATGGGCGCGATGGTCTGCACACGCAGCAAACCCAAATGTAGCCTCTGCCCTGTTGCGGATCTGTGTGTGGCAAAACAACAAGGCAATGTGCTCGACTACCCGGGTAAAAAACCGAAAAAAGACAAGCCAATCAAGCAAACTCGTTTTGTAATGCTTCATCACAACACCGAAAATGGTCATGAAGTGTGGTTAGAACAAAGACCACAAACAGGCATTTGGGGTGGCTTATTTTGCTTCCCACAAACCGAACATGTAGATGTAGAAAGCGACATTGAATTGCTACTGGATCAACGTGGCATTCAAGCCAGCAATATCAAGCAGCAGCAAACACTGATTACCTTTCGCCATACCTTTAGCCATTACCACCTCGATATCACGCCAATTTTGATTGATTTATCAAAGCAACCGGACGTGATAATGGAAGGCAACAAAGGTCTTTGGTATAACTTATCTAAACCTGAAGAAGTCGGTTTAGCCGCGCCAGTAAAACTATTGCTGGAAGCGCTACCCCACGAACTTCGTTAATTGAATACAAGGAGTCATTATGAGCCGCACTGTATTTTGTGCTCGACTAAAAAAAGAAGGCGAAGGTCTAGATTTTCAACTTTACCCTGGTGAACTAGGTAAACGCATTTTCGACAACATCTCGAAAGAAGCGTGGGCTCAGTGGCAACACAAACAAACCATGTTGATCAACGAAAAGAAACTCAACATGATGGATCCAGAGCACCGAAAACTGATCGAAACAGAAATGGTAAACTTCCTCTTTGAAGGAAAAGACGTTCATATCGAAGGTTACACACCGCCGAGCGAATAAAGTCGCTTGAGTTAAAACAATGACATCACAACCACTTGTGGTGTCATTTCTCTATTACCTTCAATAGCCCTGATACTTATGAAAAAAATTGTCTTTATTGCTGCCGCACTTTTAATGGCTGGCTGTAGCCGTGAATTCGTCGAAAAGATTTATGACGTCAACTACGAGCCCACAAACCGTTTTGCCAATAACTTAGCTGAGCTACCTGGACAATTTGAAAAAGATACCGCCGCGTTAGATGCCCTGATCAATAGTTTCTCTGGTAATATTCAAAAGCGCTGGGGTAAAAAAGAAATTAAGTACGCAGGCAAAAGTAATTACGTCAAATATATCGATAACTACCTTAGCCGTGCCGAGGTCGACTTTCGCAAAGGCGTGATCACGATTGAAACCGTATCACCGACCGAGCCCCAAAAGCACCTCAAAGAGGCGATTGTCACTACCTTACTCACGCCAGACGATCCAGCTCACGTCGACTTGTTCTCCTCAAAAGGAATCACGTTAGAAGGGCAACCATTTCTGTATAAACAAGTTGTCGATCAAGACAATAAGCCAATTCAGTGGTCTTGGCGGGCAAACCGATTTGCGGAGTATCTCATCGCAAACAAGATCAAGACCAAAGACGTTGATTTCAAGAAAGCGTATTACGTCGAAATCCCCATGGTTGAAGACCATTTTTCAACACGCAGCTACCAATACGCCGATATCGTGCGCCGAGCTTCTAAGAAATACGATATTCCAGAAGATTTGATATACGCCATTATTAAAACCGAGAGCAGCTTCAACCCGTACGCAGTAAGTTGGGCAAATGCGTATGGCTTAATGCAAGTTGTACCTAAAACCGCCGGTCGGGACGTATTCAAGCTCGTGAAAAAGCGCTCAGGCCAACCAAGCCCGGAATATTTGTTTAATCCAGAAAACAACATCGATACCGGTACTGCGTATTTCTACATCTTAAAAAATCGTTATTTAAGAGAAGTCCATCACCCAACCTCTCTCGAGTACAGTATGATTTCCGCTTACAATGGTGGTACTGGAGGTGTTTTAAACACATTCCATCGCAGCGATCGCAAACGCGCAATGCAAGATCTTAATTCGTTGCAACCCAACCAAGTTTATTGGGCACTAACTAAGAAACATCCGAACGCAGAAGCACGTCGTTACCTAGAAAAAGTTACAAATTTCAAAAAGGAATTTAACTCAAAGCAAACTTTGTAGTGACAGTTGAATAAAAAGCGTTCGAACAAGCACTTTTTTGAAATTATTTAAAAAAAGTGGTTGACGCAAAGCGGGAAAATCCGTTTAATAGCGCTCCGTCGCCCGGATAGCTCAGTCGGTAGAGCAGAGGATTGAAAATCCTCGTGTCGGTGGTTCGATTCCGCCTCCGGGCACCACAATTTGATTTGTTGGTGTCTTAACGAAATGTTATAACACGGACAAAAGCACAAAGAATAAAGCGTGCCGACTTAGCTCAGTAGGTAGAGCAACTGACTTGTAATCAGTAGGTCACCAGTTCGATTCCGGTAGTCGGCACCATTCTTTTGCCTCGATAGCTCAGTCGGTAGAGCAGAGGATTGAAAATCCTCGTGTCGGTGGTTCGATTCCGCCTCGAGGCACCATATTTGGTGCGCTTGCTTAATTTAAATCATTGGCAAGACACAAAACAGAATAGTTCCTCCTTAGCTCAGTTGGTAGAGCGACGGACTGTTAATCCGCAGGTCACTGGTTCGAGTCCAGTAGGAGGAGCCAACTTCAAGAATTTCATATGAATGAGATTCTTAAAACGAAGAGTTCATCTCTTCTAAAAAGAATAAAGTGTGCCGACTTAGCTCAGTAGGTAGAGCAACTGACTTGTAATCAGTAGGTCACCAGTTCGATTCCGGTAGTCGGCACCATTCTTTTGCCTCGATAGCTCAGTCGGTAGAGCAGAGGATTGAAAATCCTCGTGTCGGTGGTTCGATTCCGCCTCGAGGCACCATTATTTGGTGTCATTGCTAAACACGATACACGAATAATTCCTCCTTAGCTCAGTTGGTAGAGCGACGGACTGTTAATCCGCAGGTCACTGGTTCGAGTCCAGTAGGAGGAGCCATTTTTAAAAAGCCGCATCTTTTGATGCGGCTTTTTGGCATCTGCCCTACGCTCATTTCATTCCCCCAGTTTCTCTGTTTCTCTGTTTCTCTGTTTCTCTGTTTCTCTGTTTCTCTGTTTCTAGCATCGCAAAATATTAAGCCCAATCTCTAAAAAACACTTATTTTACGCTAAAAATTTAATCCTCATCATAATTTCAATACGCACTAGTATGCGCTCATATTCATCTTCACTAAGATGCCCGAGTTATTACATTTCTTCTTTTAGCTATGCCTTGCATAGTGATGACACTTTATTTGTGAGCCAAATATGAAACTAAAAACTCAAGCCTATTTATTATCTGCGATCATATTGCTAGCACTCCTAGCACTGACCGCAACGGGTTTATGGACACTTCGCGTCGCAAGTAACCTTGATAACAAAGCTCGGGTTACTGAGTTATTCAAAAGTGCGTACAGCATTCTTACCGAAGTAGAAAAAATGGCTATCGAAGGCAAAATGCCAGAGGACGAAGCGAAATCATTAGCCACTCGCCTACTTCGTAATAATATCTACAAAGACAACGAATACGTTTATGTCGCAGATGAGAACATGATTTTTGTTGCAGCTCCGCTTGACCCTCAATTACATGGCACAAGCTTTCACGACTTTCGTGATGGAGATGGCAACAGCGTCGGCCAACTTATCTTAGATGTTTTGGGGCGCAAAACAGGTCAAATCGTCGAATATACTTGGAGTCAAAAGCAGGCCGACGGAAGCATTGAAGAAAAACACTCTATTGCCGAGAAAACACCACATTGGGGCTGGGTTGTAGGTACAGGGATCGGCTTTAATGAGGTGAATGCTCGCTTCTGGGCTACCGCCCAATGGCAGCTTGTACTGTGTTTAGTTATCGCGGGGAGTATTCTCGGTGGTCTGATAATCTCGATTCGCAAGATGCTCAATCTACTTGGTGGAGAGCCAAACGATGTGCGCAAAGCCGTTCAAGCTGTTGCACAAGGCGACATTCAGACCAGTTTTGATGCAGTGGCGCCGAGAGGAAGTATCTATCGTGCGGTGCAAGATATGAGTCAATCACTAGCCACCATGGTGACAAACCTTGAGAAATCCATGCACGCACTGCGCGCTGAGTTATCTGCCGTAGAATCTCGCTCAAATACGATTGCCGATCTCACCGTATCCCAGCAGCAGTCAACAGCAATGATTGCCACTGCGATGACTGAAATGGCATCTTCAGCCAACCATGTTGCCAACTCGGCAAGTGATACAGCAAACAACACAGACGAAGCCGATAAACAAAGTCAGCATACTCAGAAGCTGATTCACAGTACTGTTGAAAACATTCAAGGTTTAGCTTCTCAATTAAATACTGCAAGTAAAGCGGTCGCCGATCTAGATCAGGATGTAAATAGTATAGTGAAAGTGCTCGATGTAATTGGCGATATTGCAGAGCAAACAAACTTACTCGCACTCAATGCAGCCATTGAAGCAGCACGTGCCGGAGAGCAAGGTCGAGGCTTTGCCGTTGTTGCCGACGAGGTGCGTAACCTGGCAGGCCGAACACAAGACAGCACTAAAGAGATTCAGCATATGATCTCCAACCTGCAAGAAGGTTCCCGTAACGCTATTCACACAATGGAAGTGTGTGCAGAAACCAGTGAGGGTACAGTAACAGAGTCTAAGAATGCCTCTGAAGCTCTGCAGCAAATTGTAACGGCGTTAGAATCTATCACCGCAATGAGTCAGCAGATCGCGACCGCAGCAGCCGAACAAACTCAGGTTAGCGATGATATTGCGCTTCGCGTCAATCTTATCGAGGAAAGCGGAAGCCAGCTCAACTCTGTGGTAACGGAGAGTCAATCAAGCACTCAAAGTTTAGCTTCGCTGGCGGATGAGCTAGAAGGTTGGGTAAACAAGTTCTCTGTAAAGCACTAGGTTAAAGTCAATTGTTTAGTATAAAGCACGTTTTCAAGCGTGCTTTTTTTGTTTTTATCCATTTACTCTACTTTCAAGCTCCTATTTCTCCATTAAAGAAAGCTTAGTTGATGGCGGATCTTTATCAAAAATGCATAAAAACAGCCCACTCCGAGCACATTTTCATCAAACGATATTTTATTTTAATTTTATGGTTGACCTAAGAGCCGAAAAACCGTTTAATACACCTCGTCGCCCGGATAGCTCAGTCGGTAGAGCAGAGGATTGAAAATCCTCGTGTCGGTGGTTCGATTCCGCCTCCGGGCACCACAATTTATTAATTGTTGGTGCTTAGCACGAACAATAGTTAAAGAATATAGTGTGCCGACTTAGCTCAGTAGGTAGAGCAACTGACTTGTAATCAGTAGGTCACCAGTTCGATTCCGGTAGTCGGCACCATTTATTCTTTTAAAAAGACAATTCCTCCTTAGCTCAGTTGGTAGAGCGACGGACTGTTAATCCGCAGGTCACTGGTTCGAGTCCAGTAGGAGGAGCCATTTTTCAGTTAGTAAGTCGATTACTTATTAACGAAAATGTGCCGACTTAGCTCAGTAGGTAGAGCAACTGACTTGTAATCAGTAGGTCACCAGTTCGATTCCGGTAGTCGGCACCACTTATTAAAATTTGTTCCTCCTTAGCTCAGTTGGTAGAGCGACGGACTGTTAATCCGCAGGTCACTGGTTCGAGTCCAGTAGGAGGAGCCATATTAGAAAAAGCCGTATCTCTTGATACGGCTTTTTTGCATTGGTTTAAAGTCAAACTCTTTTCTACTCATGTCACTCAGGAAAGAAAATCAGAGTTTAGATCATTACCTTGAAGGCATCGCTTAACTTAGAGTGGAATATCTGCTCACCAACAACTCTGCTTTCTATCGATAGTCCCACCATAAGCAATGTTCACCAATAAATAATAATCATAGTGATTGGCACACATCTCCCAGAACAAAAAAAGCCAGGTAAAACCCAGCTTTTTGCTTAAATCAACCAACTCAGCTTAAACCACCGAGACAAATATACTTTGTCTCCAAATATTCATCGAGCCCTTGTTTCGCACCTTCTCGGCCAACTCCTGACTCTTTCACTCCACCAAACGGGGCCACCTCAGTAGAAATAATCCCCTCATTGACACCAACCATGCCGTATTCCAGACCTTCGCTGAAAGCAACAATACGCTTGAAGTTATTCGTGTAGAAGTAACAAGCCAAACCATACTCTGTGTCATTCGCCATTCCGAGAACTTGTTCATCATTCTCAAAGGTAATAATAGGTAACACAGGCCCGAATAGCTCTTGCTGAACAATCGACATATGTTGCTTGACGCTATCCAAAAGAACGGGCTCCATAAAGCGCCCAGGGCGTCTCTGCGGAGAGTTGGCAATAGAAGCCCCTTCTTGTACAGCTTGATCGATCACCGCCTCTAGGCGATGTTTAGAAGCCATCGTAATAACAGGGCCTAATGTGACACCTTTCTCTAAACCATTACCAAGCTGTAATTTGCTTAACTTCGACAATACTTTTTCAATAAAAACTTGTTTTACACCTTCATGAACATACAGCCGATTGGTACAAACACATGTTTGCCCTGCATTACGAAACTTCGAAGCGACAAGCCCTTCCGCCGCCGCATCTAAATCTGCATCTTCAAAAACAATAAAAGGTGCATTACCACCTAACTCCATCGAAACCGCTTTGACAGAGTCACTGGCTTGTTTCATCAAAATCTTCCCGACTCGCGTAGAGCCCGTAAAAGAAACTTTCTTAATCCTAGGATCAGTACTTAGTACTAGGCCAAACTCAGCTGCCTGCTCTGATACCACCACAGGAAGCAGTTCTTTTGGGATTCCTGCCTGATAAGCTAATTCAACAACAGCAATTGCAGTAAGAGGGGTAAGCTCAGAGGGTTTAATCAGCATACCACAGCCTGCCGCCAGGGCTGGTGCTGCTTTTCTTGTAATCATCGCAATAGGGAAGTTCCACGGCGTAATTGCAGCGCATACCCCTACAGGCTGGCGAATAGCAGACAGACGTCGATCTGTCGTGGGGGCTGGTATAACTTCGCCATAAGCACGTTTGGCTTCTTCTGAAAACCACTCAACAAAAGAGGCGCCATACATCACCTCCCCTTTACTCTCGGTTAATGGTTTTCCCTGCTCTAAGGTAATAATTGTGGCAATGTCTTCTGCATTATCAAGGAGTAATTGATACCACTTTTTCAAGCGACGAGAGCGCTCTTTAGCACTTAACTTTGCCCAGCGAATTTGCTCGGTTTTACACTTACCAATAATGTCATCTAATTCCTCAAGAGCACTGGGCTTTAGTCGAACTAACTCTTGCTCAGTTGCAGGGTTGATGACCACAATTCCCTCTTCGGAAGACCATTGTTTAAATACGGATTTCAAGGTTTCATTTTTTATTTGTTGCATCATCAAACTTACTCCTACGAGAACTCCTCTTAGGTTAATCGTTACTAGCAAGATCAGCAAAGAAAACAAAGTTTTCTAAAAGACATGAATGTTCGAATGACTTTACTCTCTTAACAGTCTAGACGCTCATTCTCTTCCAATGACTAAATCAGACTAGCGGTAACAAACTCCAGCAATCCATTCTCCTAGGGACTATCCAGAACACTAGAACGATGAATATTTGCGAAGTAGCAGTAGAAAACTCTTATTAGAGAGGAGCGTTAACGAAATACGCAGTGGCAAGAATGCAGACTACGAGCTAGCTTATGCGAATTCTCTGGTCTAATGACCGGCATAACCCATCAGTCCCCAGCATTTACTATAGGCTCGAATCTGTAGAGAAATGGGCAAGATTACATTCAACTAGAATTGTGCAACTTGGTTACAGAGAAAGCTGGTCCTACAGATACCAAAAATCTTAGTCTTTCAAGTGAAGCTTAATATAAGTGGCAGCGGTTCCGGGCTACTAACAGGCCTTTCCGCAGGACTCATTCGATTGAAGGGAAAAATATACTCGCATTAACGAAAAAGCCCCAGTCTTTCGACTGAGGCTTAATATAAGTGGCGGAGTGGACGGGACTCGAACCCGCGACCCCCGGCGTGACAGGCCGGTATTCTAACCAACTGAACTACCACTCCGCAGTGGTATCACTCGCTTGTAATCAGCAAGTGTCCAAAATTTAAAGCCTGGCGATGTCCTACTCTCACATGGGGAAGCCCCACACTACCATCGGCGCTATTTCGTTTCACTTCTGAGTTCGGCATGGAAATCAGGTGGGTCCAAAACGCTATGGTCGCCAAGCAAATTCTTTACGTTTTGTTTTAGGCTTTAATTTAAAGTCTAAAACAAACAATAAATGGTGCTGATACCCAGAATCGAACTGGGGACCTCATCCTTACCAAGGATGCGCTCTACCGACTGAGCCATATCAGCACATTATTTGTGTCCGTAAGGACTAAAAAAGCCCGCTTTTACAAACGGGCTCTCTTAACTTTTGTCTTCAACTTTTTAAAAAGGAGAACACTAAATTTAAAGCCTGGCGATGTCCTACTCTCACATGGGGAAGCCCCACACTACCATCGGCGCTATTTCGTTTCACTTCTGAGTTCGGCATGGAAATCAGGTGGGTCCAAAACGCTATGGTCGCCAAGCAAATTCTTTAATTCGGAAAGCTGTTTCTTAATTCTCGTTCTTACACATTCAATGTTCTTTCATTGAGTCCATCAAAACCCCTTGGGTGTTGTATGGTTAAGCCTCACGGGCAATTAGTACAGGTTAGCTCAACGCCTCACAACGCTTACACACCCTGCCTATCAACGTCGTAGTCTACGACAACCCTTTAGGATACTTAAAGTATCAGGGAGAACTCATCTCAAGGCTCGCTTCCCGCTTAGATGCTTTCAGCGGTTATCGATCCCGAACTTAGCTACCGGGCAATGCGTCTGGCGACACAACCCGAACACCAGAGGTTCGTCCACTCCGGTCCTCTCGTACTAGGAGCAGCCCCTTTCAATTCTCCAACGCCCACGGCAGATAGGGACCGAACTGTCTCACGACGTTCTAAACCCAGCTCGCGTACCACTTTAAATGGCGAACAGCCATACCCTTGGGACCGACTTCAGCCCCAGGATGTGATGAGCCGACATCGAGGTGCCAAACACCGCCGTCGATATGAACTCTTGGGCGGTATCAGCCTGTTATCCCCGGAGTACCTTTTATCCGTTGAGCGATGGCCCTTCCATTCAGAACCACCGGATCACTATGACCTGCTTTCGCACCTGCTCGAATTGTCATTCTCGCAGTCAAGCGGGCTTATGCCATTGCACTAACCTCACGATGTCCAACCGTGATTAGCCCACCTTCGTGCTCCTCCGTTACGCTTTGGGAGGAGACCGCCCCAGTCAAACTACCCACCAGGCACTGTCCGCAACCCCGATGAGGGGTCGACGTTAGAACATCAACACTACAAGGGTGGTATTTCAAGGACGGCTCCACGCAATCTAGCGACTGCGCTTCAAAGCCTCCCACCTATCCTACACATGTAGGGTCAATGTTCAGTGCCAAGCTGTAGTAAAGGTTCACGGGGTCTTTCCGTCTAGCCGCGGGTACACTGCATCTTCACAGCGATTTCAATTTCACTGAGTCTCGGGTGGAGACAGCGTGGCCATCATTACGCCATTCGTGCAGGTCGGAACTTACCCGACAAGGAATTTCGCTACCTTAGGACCGTTATAGTTACGGCCGCCGTTTACCGGGGCTTCGATCAAGAGCTTCGACCGAAGTCTAACCCCATCAATTAACCTTCCGGCACCGGGCAGGCGTCACACCGTATACGTCATCTTGCGATTTTGCACAGTGCTGTGTTTTTAATAAACAGTTGCAGCCACCTGGTATCTGCGACTCTCAATAGCTCCATCCGCGAGGGACTTCACCGTCGAGAGCGTACCTTCTCCCGAAGTTACGGTACCATTTTGCCTAGTTCCTTCACCCGAGTTCTCTCAAGCGCCTTGGTATTCTCTACCCGACCACCTGTGTCGGTTTGGGGTACGATTCCTTACAATCTGAAGCTTAGAGGCTTTTCCTGGAAGCATGGCATCAATGACTTCACACCCGTAGGTGCTCGACGTCGTGTCTCAGCCTTAAAGAGAGCCGGATTTACCTAACTCTCAAGCCTACGCACTTGAACCTGGACAACCGTCGCCAGGCCCACCTAGCCTTCTCCGTCCCCCCATCGCAATTGTAAGAAGTACGGGAATATTAACCCGTTTCCCATCGACTACGCCTTTCGGCCTCGCCTTAGGGGTCGACTTACCCTGCCCCGATTAACGTTGGACAGGAACCCTTGGTCTTCCGGCGAGGAGGTTTTTCACCCCCTTTATCGTTACTCATGTCAGCATTCGCACTTCTGATACGTCCAGCATGCGTTACCACACACCTTCAACCGCTTACAGAACGCTCCCCTACCCAATACTCAAAGAGTATTGCCGCAGCTTCGGTTTACTACTTAGCCCCGTTACATCTTCCGCGCAGGCCGACTCGACCAGTGAGCTATTACGCTTTCTTTAAATGATGGCTGCTTCTAAGCCAACATCCTGGCTGTCTGAGCCTTCCCACATCGTTTCCCACTTAGTAGTAATTTGGGACCTTAGCTGGCGGTCTGGGTTGTTTCCCTCTCCACGACGGACGTTAGCACACCCGCCGTGTGTCTCCCGGATAGTACTTACTGGTATTCGGAGTTTGCAAAGGGTTGGTAAGTCGGGATGACCCCCTAGCCTTAACAGTGCTCTACCCCCAGTAGTATTCGTCCGAGGCGCTACCTAAATAGCTTTCGGGGAGAACCAGCTATCTCCAGGTTTGATTGGCCTTTCACCCCTAGCCACAAGTCATCCGCTAATTTTTCAACATTAGTCGGTTCGGTCCTCCAGTTGATGTTACTCAACCTTCAACCTGCCCATGGCTAGATCACCTGGTTTCGGGTCTATATCCAGAGACTGAACGCCCAGTTAAGACTCGGTTTCCCTACGGCTCCCCTAGATGGTTAACCTTGCCACTGAATATAAGTCGCTGACCCATTATACAAAAGGTACGCAGTCACAGGACAAAGCCTGCTCCTACTGCTTGTACGTACACGGTTTCAGGTTCTATTTCACTCCCCTCACAGGGGTTCTTTTCGCCTTTCCCTCACGGTACTGGTTCACTATCGGTCAGTCAGTAGTATTTAGCCTTGGAGGATGGTCCCCCCATATTCAGACAGGATATCACGTGTCCCGCCCTACTCGATTTCACTGAATGTGCGTTGTCAACTACGGGGCTATCACCCTGTATCGCCGGACTTTCCAGACCGTTCGTCTAACGCCTATAAAGCTTAAGGGCTAGTCCAATTTCGCTCGCCGCTACTTTCGGAATCTCGGTTGATTTCTTTTCCTCGAGGTACTTAGATGTTTCAGTTCCCCCGGTTCGCCTCGTTATGCTATGTATTCACATAACGATACTTACTTATGTAAGTGGGTTTCCCCATTCGGAAATCCCAGACTCAAGTGGTTTTTACTACCTAATCTGGGCTTATCGCAAGTTAATACGTCCTTCATCGCCTCTGACTGCCAAGGCATCCACCGTGTACGCTTAGTCACTTAACCATACAACCCGAAGGAGTTTCGAATTGATGTTAAACAACCAAAGTTGTCTCTCATTATTATTTGAATGAGCGAGAGACATTCGATTTTGCCGGACTCAAATTCCAAGAACACTTGAATGTGTTTTTAGTTGTATTCATAAATGAATACTTTGAGAACTTTACAAACAACAATAAATTGTTGTTTTGTCAGCTTTCCAAATTGTTAAAGAGCTAGATTTTCTGATGAAAACCATTTTTAAAGATTCTTTTTCAAGAACACTTAAAGATGGTGGAGCTATGCGGGATCGAACCGCAGACCTCCTGCGTGCAAGGCAGGCGCTCTCCCAGCTGAGCTATAGCCCCATCAAGGTGTGTCGATACTGTATGCCAATCCCTTAGTAAGGAAATTGGTGGGTCTGAGTGGACTCGAACCACCGACCTCTCGCTTATCAGGCGAACGCTCTAACCACCTGAGCTACAGACCCAGTATCGTCTCTTTACTTTATAAACCGTATCAATCTGTGTGAACACTCATCGCAATAATCATCGTTTAAGGAGGTGATCCAGCGCCAGGTTCCCCTAGCGCTACCTTGTTACGACTTCACCCCAGTCATGAACCACAAAGTGGTAAGCGTCCCCCCGAAGGTTAAACTACCTACTTCTTTTGCAGCCCACTCCCATGGTGTGACGGGCGGTGTGTACAAGGCCCGGGAACGTATTCACCGTGGCATTCTGATCCACGATTACTAGCGATTCCGACTTCATGGAGTCGAGTTGCAGACTCCAATCCGGACTACGACGCACTTTTTGGGATTCGCTCACTCTCGCAAGTTGGCCGCCCTCTGTATGCGCCATTGTAGCACGTGTGTAGCCCTACTCGTAAGGGCCATGATGACTTGACGTCGTCCCCACCTTCCTCCGGTTTATCACCGGCAGTCTCCCTGGAGTTCCCGACATTACTCGCTGGCAAACAAGGATAAGGGTTGCGCTCGTTGCGGGACTTAACCCAACATTTCACAACACGAGCTGACGACAGCCATGCAGCACCTGTCTCAGAGTTCCCGAAGGCACCAATCCATCTCTGGAAAGTTCTCTGGATGTCAAGAGTAGGTAAGGTTCTTCGCGTTGCATCGAATTAAACCACATGCTCCACCGCTTGTGCGGGCCCCCGTCAATTCATTTGAGTTTTAATCTTGCGACCGTACTCCCCAGGCGGTCTACTTAACGCGTTAGCTCCGAAAGCCACGGCTCAAGGCCACAACCTCCAAGTAGACATCGTTTACGGCGTGGACTACCAGGGTATCTAATCCTGTTTGCTCCCCACGCTTTCGCATCTGAGTGTCAGTATCTGTCCAGGGGGCCGCCTTCGCCACCGGTATTCCTTCAGATCTCTACGCATTTCACCGCTACACCTGAAATTCTACCCCCCTCTACAGTACTCTAGTCTGCCAGTTTCAAATGCTATTCCGAGGTTGAGCCCCGGGCTTTCACATCTGACTTAACAAACCACCTGCATGCGCTTTACGCCCAGTAATTCCGATTAACGCTCGCACCCTCCGTATTACCGCGGCTGCTGGCACGGAGTTAGCCGGTGCTTCTTCTGTCGCTAACGTCAAACAACGCCGCTATTAACGACGCCGCCTTCCTCACAACTGAAAGTACTTTACAACCCGAAGGCCTTCTTCATACACGCGGCATGGCTGCATCAGGCTTGCGCCCATTGTGCAATATTCCCCACTGCTGCCTCCCGTAGGAGTCTGGACCGTGTCTCAGTTCCAGTGTGGCTGATCATCCTCTCAGACCAGCTAGGGATCGTTGCCTTGGTGAGCCCTTACCTCACCAACTAGCTAATCCCACCTAGGCATATCCTGACGCGAGAGGCCCGAAGGTCCCCCTCTTTGGCCCGTAGGCATCATGCGGTATTAGCCATCGTTTCCAATGGTTATCCCCCACATCAGGGCAATTTCCTAGGCATTACTCACCCGTCCGCCGCTCGACGCCGTTATCGTCCCCCGAAGGTTCAGATAACTCGTTTCCGCTCGACTTGCATGTGTTAGGCCTGCCGCCAGCGTTCAATCTGAGCCATGATCAAACTCTTCAATTTAAGATTTTGTTCGGCTCAATGAATACTGAACATTACATAAGTAATGTTTGAATTGACTGTGCTGAATCTTTCGATTCAATGGTCACTTCGTTTCATTGAAACCTAATTTGAAACCGAAGTTTCTAATTGGATTATCATCAACGAGTGCCCACACAGATTGATAGGTCTATATTGTTAAAGAGCTTGCTTATCGAGAAGTTTTTCTCTCAAAGCGGAGGTGCATTCTAGCGAGATAATTGAGAGTGTCAAACACTTTTTCAACTAATTTTCGTAGAAGCTTTTCACCTCTTCGACCCTGCTGAAGCCTTGTGGCGTCTGCCGTGTCGATGGATGCGCATTATAGGGAGAAGATTTTCTTTGGCAATACTAAAAGTACATTTTTTCTAAAAAAACATGCCAAGTGGATACTTTCCATCCAACCCAAAAATTACCCCGAAATAACACTCAAGATTTCTACAGCTTACCCACAAAAACCTGTGGATAACTACTCATCACTATCGAAGAAGTAAGAAATGCGTGAACGCGGATTAAGATACTCTTTGATTTTCTCCGGCAATTTAGACGGATGAATCGCGTTAACTATCTTTATATCCTTTGATGCAAGATCAATGATTGGCGCCTGCGTCCTTGGCACTGATGGGTCGTAAACCAATACATTTGGGAATAATAGATGCGATGCATTCACTGAGATAACCAAGCCCACCATATTATTGGAAAGCTGAACCACAGTGCCTGGAGGAAACACGCCCATAAACTTAATCAGGATATTCAGGTTTTCTTCTTTATATAGGTGTTTACAGTTCTTATATAAATGAGAGAGTGCGGTATAAGGAATTTTTTGATCTGAGACTATAGGTGTATGACACAAGTTATCAAATGCGTTAGCTACAGCAATAATTTGAGCAAACTCGTTGATCTCATCTCCTTTCAGACCTTTGGGATAGCCAGACCCATCTCTTAGTTCATGGTGCTGTGCAATCACAACTCTTGCAACTTCGGGAAAACCTTCTATTTGGCTCGCAAGGTCTACTCCATATTTGGTGTGCAACTTTAAGTAGTTAGTTTCTGGTTCCGTCAGCGGTGCTTGCTTTCTTAATATTGCGGTAGGAATTTTTATTTTCCCGATATCGTGGAATAGCGCTGAGAATGAAAGCTCTTTCAACTGTGCAGCTGAGTACCCCTTAGCACGGCCAATCATCATGGCGATAACAGCAACGTTCAACGAATGGAAATAAATATCTTCAAACTCATTTTTACCGTTCATCAGGTGTAGAGTGACATTATCATCACACATTAACTTCTCGACGATATCTTCAATAAGAAGCTTCGCTTCATCAACGGCAGCTGTTGGACGATTACGAATTTTCGTCATGACCGAGCGCATACGCGCAAGAGAGCGCTCAAACTCTTTTTCGCACTGGATAACGCGTCGACGATACGCACTTAACTTTTCTATGCGGTTTTGTTTTTCTTGCCAAAGTTTTTGAGTTTCATGATCTAGCGACGCTTCATTCGTTACTCTATCAGCTTGTATCTGGTCGACTGGAAGTGGTGCCGCATCACTTTGCTCTGGATTAAAGTAAACGAACTTTACACCGAGGTGACGGATCATCTCGACTTGTTCTTGATCTTTAATCTTAAAACTATTGAGTAGAAAAGGGTGATCGTTCCACTTTAGCGGAAGACGGATATGTAATCCGGGTTGAATACGATCGACCGTAAGTTTAATGGCTGCCACTTATTCACTACTGATTTACGTTGCCTAAGAGAGTTAGAATACTAGTAAATTTTGTGAATAAATTCATCAGTAAGTATCAAAACATCAGATGGTCATTTCTAATGACTCATTTAATGAGCAAAAGCAAGCTACTTTAAGGTTCGATCTGCTTTGCGTATTTTAAGCAGAGCCTCGAACGTTGGCTTATCTATTATTTCTTGACCTTTGACTAATCCCATTAATGTTTGTACCGCTACACGGGCCATATCACTGATAGGAAAGTGCACTGCCGACACTGTAGGATAAAGGCTTTCACAAAGGTCGACACTGTCAAAGCTAGTTAAAGAGATTTGCTCCGGTACTGAAATATTGTGCTCGTGTAAGTACTGCATTGCACCGACCGTCATTTCCTCACTGCAAGAAAAGACTGCAGTAACTTCAGGGTGTCGTTGTAAAATTGCAGCCATTGCATCATAACCACTTTGCCGACCATAATTCCCTTCTTCACACCAGCTTTCGTCAATATCGATACCTGCGTCCTTCATCGCGTCAACGTACCCAAGCTTTCTTAATAAACTATTATGACGTTGGGATGGACCGGTAATACAGGCGATTTTTCTATGACCACCAGCTAAAAGATGCTCGACGGCAATACGGCTTGCATGATGATGATTAAAAGTAACGCAACGCTCTTCTATTCCTTCAACATAGCGATCCAGAAGAACGAAAGGCGTAGGCTGTTTTGCTAATTCACGTAAATCATCATCTGACAAATAACGACTATGGAGGACATAGCCATCACAACGCAGATCATTAAAACGCTGAATGGCTTCCTTTTCACCTTCTGCAGAATGATGTCCTTGAGCGGTAATCAGAAACTTTTTATGAATATCCAGCTCAGTCTGAACCTGCTCCATCATCTCTCCAAAGAAGCCCCCCGTATAGTAAGTCACCAATAAGCCAACCATATTACTGGATGAGGTTGCGAGTGAACGAGCAATCGCACTCGGGCGATAATTCAGTTGCGCCATAGCTTGCTCTACTTTTTTTCGAGTTTCTTCGCGAAACTTCCCCTCCCCATTAATGATTCGAGAAACGGTAGAGCGATTTACACCGGCGAGTTCGGCGACATCTTTAATCCTTGCCATAATGCTATTGGGTCCAACTGCAATTGTTATTAAATATCCGTTTGTGTAGAACGGCTGCCAGCAATTCGTAAGGTGCTTATAGGGGGCGAAGCTGGCAGCCTTTAATCATACACCGACCATTTGATTGGTAGAAACGAGCTCAGAGTAATCCGTGACAGCTATACCATGTTGAGCTAACTGTTCTTTTAAAATGGGAGAGGTTAGAACTTGTAACTCTAGCTCTCGCTGAAGTGCATAACCACTCTTTAAAATCAGCGCTTGATCGGCCTCTGCCGGGTGGCACATCACCTCAACCAAATCATAGTCTGTCTTTAGACTCAATAAATGCGCCATCAAACCATCCAAACTTACTTTTTGATCGTAAAACTCATCAGTAAAGACATACCTTGTTGTCATCGATTCTTGACACAAGCCAGTGCCCCGCAGTGGCACTCGGTATTCACTCGCTACCTCTTTAATAACGGGCAAAATTTGAGGGTGAGTATGCGCGTGATGATGGCTATCTAAGTGGCTTAGCTCTAACCCAAGCGATAAAAAATGTTCCACCTGAGCTTTTGCTTCGTCATAAATGACCTGAGTTTCGAAGTCCTGCTTACCCCACAGTTCGTCGTATTTGATAAAATGCGCTCGACCGTTGGTCAAATTAGGGTGCCCAGTTAGAGGCACTCCCGCTGTAAACCTAAGATGAACACCAATTCTCAAGTCTGGATTATGGCGAGCCAACTCTAAAGCATGCTTCTCAGCATCCATACCGACCATCATGGTGGTTGAATGAACAACACCTTGCTGATGAGCTTTTACGATGCCGTTATTTACACCTCTCGTTAAACCAAAATCATCAGCATTAAAAATGACTTTCATTGGCGCCCTTCCTTAGTACTACAACGTCGTTAGTTTAAATTGAGGTAAATACGGAGCGTTCACCGCTAGGATATCATCCAGAATTGACTTGGCACGACCAATGTCTGGCACCAATGGGTTGTTGGTTAATGCCATGAGCGCTTTGTCATAATTACCTTCAACAGCAGCGTCTATTGTCAACTGTTCATATGCTTTGACTTGATAGAGTAATCCTTTGATATTGTTTGACAGCTCACCAACCGCAAGAGGTTTCGCGCCCCAACTACCAATCACCGCGCTACACTCAATCACAGCATCGTCGGGGAGGCCGTTAATCGCTCCGTTATTTAAGACGTTAACAACATGAATACTATTACGATTGTTATAAATTGAATCAACCAAGTTTAGTGATGCATCTGAGTAATAAGCCCCACCCCGCTCTTCTAACTCTTTCGGCTTATGATCGAGATTAGGATCTTGATAGAGCTTGAATAGCGCATTTTCTGTTTCCATTACCTGCTCAGCACGAGTGCCCTTTTCACCCGCGCTTTGTTTCTCTTCAGCGAGCATAGCATCGGTTTGATAGAAATAACGATGGTAAGGACATGGTATCGCCCCTAGCGCTTTTAGAAATGCGGGATCCCACGGTTCTTCCCAGATGTTCTTCATGCTGAAGTTAGCACCATCACCGACTTTCTCTAATACTGTTTGAGTAATATCTTCTCCATTGAGCCATGCTTTGTGCACCCAAACGAGATGGTTTAATCCGGCAAACTCAAGTTGTAGCTCTTTTGGCTCGCACTCCATCATTTCTGCGATCATCATTTCCATCGAAACCGGCACATTACATAAACCAATACTCTTTACTTTGGTGTACTTACTGACGGCTTCAGAGACCAAACCCGCAGGGTTAGTGAAGTTGAGCATCCATGCATTGGGTGCCAACTCTTCAATATCTTTACATATATCAAGAATAACCGGGATGGTTCGCAGTGCTTTAGCAAACCCACCAGGGCCTGTTGTTTCTTGGCCAATGACGTCGTATTTAATTGGAATTCGCTCGTCATTAGCACGAGCAGCAAGGCCACCCACACGGAACTGCGTCATCACAAAGTCCGCATCTTTTATCGCAGCACGACGATCAAAGTCTGCTTTTATCTCAATCTTTGCACCTGCTTTATCAACCATTCGCTGCGCTAGACCTTTGATAATCTCAAGCTTCTCAGCTCCTGACTCAATGTCCACAAAATGAATCTTCTTAACGGGTAAATATTCTAAGCGCTTAATAACCCCTTCAACCAGTTCAGGGGTATAGCTACTACCACCGCCAATAATGGCAAGTTTGATCGCCTCTCTAGACATTTTTCTCCCCTTATTTGTTCGAGATTTTTTTGTTCAGTGCAACGATTTCTACAGCCATTTCTTGAGCCAAAATCGTGGTCATTAAGTGATCTTGAGCATGTACCATCACTAACGTCATCGGGACTTTCCCTTCCCCCTGATCTTCCTCAATCAACTGAGTCTGAATTAAGTGGGCTTTGTTAATGCACTCTCTTGCTTGAGAGAGCTTCTCCTCAGCCGCATCAAAATCTTGTTCTCTAGATAAACGCAACGCCTCGTAGCTCAAACTTCTGGCTTCGCCAGCATTACAGATGATCTCCATCACAACCAATTCTTGTTCCATCATTTTCTCTCCGAAAATCGGGCCGCGGTAATTGCGGCCCATTAAGCACCGTTAAGCAGTAACACCTTCACCTGAAGGTTGCGTCTCATCCTTAGTTTCTTTCGTCGTTGGTAGTTCTTGCTCCAACATTTGCTTCTCAAACATTTTGAAGAATGGGAAGTAGATAATTAGATCAAGAATCAATAAACCAATGACGAGCAATACTGGAGCAAAGGTCCAACCGCTACCCCACGAAGCACCTATCAGTGCTGGTGTTGTCCAAGGCGTTGTAGCGACCCCCATACCCACAAAGCCGACATGCACAGCAAAGTACGCTATCGTAGCGTTGATGACTGGAGCGAAGACGAACGGGATAAACAAGGTCGGGTTCATCACAACTGGGCTACCGAAGATCACAGGTTCATTGATTTGGAAGAAGCCAGGCACCGCACTCATTCGACCAATACTCTTAAGGTGAACAGAACGGCTAAATGACATCAGCATAACAAGAGCAAGTGTTGCACCAGAGCCACCGATAAAGATGTAAAAATCCCAGAAAGGCTGAGTAAATACGTTTGGAATCGGTTCACCTGCAACAAAGGCTTCGATGTTGGCACCAATGTTGGTCAAGAAAATTGGAGAAAGCAGCCCCACAACAATTGCAGCACCATGGATACCCGCAAACCAAAGTAGTTGGCAAAGCAATAGAGCGCCAATAATGGCAGGCAATGAGTTAGACGCACTAATTAAAGGCTTAAAAACTGCCATGACCGCATCTGGAATCAGCATGTCGTACTGGGTTTGCACGAAAAGGCTAAGTGGGTATAAGGTAATGAATATCGCTAAGACTGGTAACAGCACTTCAAATGATCGTGCAATCGCCGGTGGAACTTGCTCTGGCATGCGAATCGTAATATTGTGCTTTTTCATAAAACGGTAGAGCTCTACCGAGAAGAATGCACACATCACTGCGGTGAAGATCCCGGTTCCTCCCATGTGTGACATAGACAACGCGCCATCTTTAGCAGGGGCCGCGATGAGTAAAAAAGACATCAGCGACAATACAGCACTCGTGATCCCATCCATCTTGTAAGCCTTAGCTAAGCTATAAGCAACGCCGAGCGAAACAAAAATGGTCATGATCCCCATCGACATGTTGTAGGGCATCATTATGGTATCAAAATGTGTGGTGGCGAAATCGAGCCAAATTCGACCAAAAGTAAAGGTCGTGTCTTCGGCAAATGGTGGGAATGCAAAAATCAAAATGAAACTACCGACAATAATAAACGGCATTGCAACTATAAAACCGTCTCTCATTGCTCGAACATGGGGCTGATTCCCCACTTTTGCTGCTATAGGGGCTATATGCTTTTCGACTGCGCCTATAATTGCGTCATAAAGCTTCATAGAATCCATCCTTATTTTAGGCAAAAGAATCCCACATCAAATATTTATATTTGATGTACAGTTATCTTTTTTAAATTTAAAACTATGGTTTAGTTAATTAATTCTAATGCTTGCTCTAGTACTTCTTCTCCCTTCATCATTCCATAATGCTGAGGAGAAATCGCATCAATGTTTTTACCATGCTCTTGCGCCGTTTTTCTTAGCTCTTCTAGCTGAAAACGTACTTGAGGCCCGAGAAGACAAACATCGTACTCTTTAATTGCATCTTCAAATGCATTCACTGACATCGCATCAATTTTGCACTCAATTCCTTTACTTTCAGCAGCTTGCTCCATTTTTTTAACAAGCATACTAGTTGACATCCCTGCGCTACAGCATAAAAGGATCTTTTTCATAGCCTTACTCCCGTTGTGTAAATTTCAACCTGCAAAAACTGTAGCAAAAATAACCAAGACAAAAAAGCGCAACCGGTTGCATTATTCGTGAACACAATCCCAATTTAGAAAATACGACCTGTTTTTTAGTAATTATTTAGGTCTAGGATAAAAGTCAGGAAATAAATTAAGACACTACATTAGGTTTCAAATTATCAATATATTACTACTGACAACGTCGTTATTAATTTCTAAAAAGGAATAGAGAATGAAATTTAATAAATTGGCTATTGCAACGCTTGTAAGTGCCGCACTATCACAATACTCATTTGCTCAAACCGACTCTAAAGGCACCATTTATCTAACGTTTGATGATGGACCAATCAATGCTTCTATTGACGTTATTCAAGTACTTAACCAAGAAGATATCAAAGCGACGTTTTACTTTAATGCTTGGCACTTAGACGGAATTGGTGATGAGAATGAAGACCGTTCGCTAGAAGCCTTAAAGCTCGCATTAGACACTGGTCATATTGTCGCGAACCATAGTTACGATCATATGGTTCATAACTGCGTTGATGAGTTTGGACCTAATAGCGCAGCAGAATGTAATGCTACCGGCGACCACCAGCTTAACTCGTACCAAGATCCTGTTTACGATGCCTCAATGTTTACGGAAAACTTATCTGTGTTAGAGAAGTATTTGCCTAACATTACAAGCTACCCGAATTATAAGGCAACAGAGTTTGCTAGACTGCCCTACACCAACGGCTGGCGCGTGACTAAAGACTTCAAAGCAGATGGATTATGTGCAACGTCTGATGACTTTAAACCTTGGGAACCAGGCTACGTTTGTAATATCAACGACCCATCAAACAGTGTGAAAGCCTCAATTGCGGTACAAAACATTCTGGCTAATAAAGGCTATCAAACACATGGTTGGGATGTAGATTGGGCACCTGAAAACTGGGGGATAGCAATGCCAGCCAACAGTCTAACAGAGGCAGAACCTTTCCTAGGTTACGTAGATGCAGCATTGAACAACTGTGCTCCTACCACCATCAACCCGATCAACTCAAAAGCACAAGAGTTTCCATGTGGTACACCACTCCACGCAGACAAGGTCATTATTCTAACGCATGAGTTTTTGTTTGAAGATGGTAAGCGAGGAATGGGTGCAACCAAGAATTTACCTAAATTAGCGGAATTTATCCGACTAGCAAAACAAGCTGGCTATGTATTCGATACGATGGATAACTACACACCAAACTGGCAAGTTGGTCATAGCTACAACGCTGGCGACTACGTCCTACATTTAGGCACCGTTTACCAAGCAGTGACCAGCCATAACGCACAGCAGGACTGGGCACCTTCCCCAACCTCTAGCCTTTGGACCAATGCTGATCCGGCAACAAATTGGGAAGTGAATGTTTCATATAAAGAGGGAGATGTTGTGACGTACTCTGGCAAACGTTATCTCGTCAACGTCCCACACGTCTCTCAAGCCGATTGGACACCTGACTCACAGAACACCTTGTTCACAGCTCTATAAGCTGTTCCCTACTATTATCATGTAGTAGCTTGCGCGAGGTAATACCTCGCGCTTTTTTATTTTTAGAAAAGTAAAAATGGAAAGCAGTAAAGAGTGGACTGACTGGGCCTGGCATTCCTGACGCCACGCTGGATTTGAATTCACAAACCCTATATACAACAAAGCCCCGACTTACGTCGAGGCTTTATCATATGAATTATGGTACCGGTGGGCGGACTTGAACCGCCACGCCCGAAGGCAACGGATTTTGAATTCCTCTTAAGCACTTGTAATTACTTGCATTTAAGAGGATTTCTTTGGATATCAAGGACCATGAAATAGGATTTCATTGGATCTTTGTTGCACACGTAGAGTACAGATTTGAAAAACGCCGTACCGCTCCAATTCACTTTTAGACAGAAACAAGTTAGGTAAATAGATCTAACTTGCTTCATTCAAATTGGAAGAAAAAACTAAGTGAGTGAAATTTACCCCTTTACCGTCCAATGAAGAGATAAACTCATTGACAGACACCTCACCCAAAGTGTCCAACTGATTCAACATCTTATCAAATCTAATTACCTCAACTCCAAATTCCACGTCACGTGCTAGATCACTAGAGCAAAATGAAGTATCGAATGATTTAATTGATGAAAGGACAGTGGCGGCAGCTTTGACTGTTGCAGCTATAAACTGTAGCCAAGTCTGATTCTCATCTCTTTGACCTTCTACACCAAATTGCAAACACAGGTGATCTTCCAGCACAATCAAATCACCATCAATCGCAGCAAAAAGTGTTTCTGCTTTCATGACATCTTGACCACACCGACTTAGTTCAACTAACTCTGTACAGTGTTTTATGATATCTGAGCAAGACAGGAGTGCATCATTAACTACTCTGGTATCCCCCTTGTCTATTCCTTTAGTAAGACCATTACCGGGATATAGGTTTTGGTAGAGTTGCTTTCTATCAAATAATATAGTCCATGGCTTTCGTTTTAATGAATCGTATGACTTTGTAAACAAAACCAGTGTATTAAAGTGATCGACGAAGTGCTCATAGTGTGCGAGATACAACTTGGTTAGGTTATCTTGTTCTGCATTGCTTATCTGTTTTTGCGTATTAAGAAGTTGTTCCGCGGCTTGTTGCGCTCCATGTAATTTACCAATCAGCACTGCCAAAGGGATCGCCAATGATGTAATACCAAGTGGTAGCTTGCTTATTTCCAAAAATGTCGAATATGCTTCGGCAGTAAAGGTCAGTTCATAGTTAATCCAGACTGGAACACCTAAAGCCAGCGCAAATACTATGGGTATAAAAATACAAACCCAAAACAAAGGCTGTCGCTCTAGGCCAGTCTTGGGGTTGAGGGCTAGCCAACCTAACATTTTTTCTAACACGATATTTTCCCTTCTCTGTTAGCATTTGTGATAGTACTTATTGTGTAATGTGATTGGCAAATGAGTGCTAATCCCACATTCGTTAGATCACAAACTAGATATAACCAGGGCTTACCCCAATGTACACCGCGGTATAGTTGCAACTTTCTCCTATCACCTATAAAGACTTGAAATGTAGCACAATAATTACATTTTCTAGTTTTTCCAATTATCAGGAGATAGCATTTAACCTAGTGTACAAACATTGAGCCCAACATTAGGCTAGTGCCCTACAGAGGATGGGTTATTCATGGCAGCATAAAGTTCAGGATGCCTAACAAACTCGCTATCGCCACTCTCGACAGAATATGTCTTATAGTTCAAGCTTTCACTTCCTACCACCCAATACCTATGCAACCGCTCTTCCTGCACACGATGAATAGAGTTTGCTAAAAAACCTTTGTCCTCAACTTTTGATACTAAGCTTATACTGCGAAGAAAACCTAAAGCTCCATCAATCTCATCTAAAGGTATACCCGTCTGTTTTGCTATTGTACCTCGGCACAAATCCACAAAGGTGTTGCTGTTACTACGACTTGCAAGCAAGTACAAGAATAGCTTCAATGCATTACGCTCATGAGTATATCTGTTGTGGATAGCAGCTAGGGAAGGAATTTTCTCTTCATTTTTTACTATCGCTCTCTTGGGCAGCTTACACCACCCTTTGTAAGCACCACCTTCAAACGTATATGTTTTATTTCTAACTCCTGTAGACTTAAGTAAGCCAACAAGTTTTAACTTCTTTAAACCTCTAGATACAAGAGCACGACTTAAGGAACACATTTCGGTCAACTGGTCATATGTCGCTTTAGCTTCGAATACATCTGTAGATCTGTAACCATTATCGCGATTTACCTGCTTTGCAAAGAAGCACAACACTATAAAAACCTTGAGAGCAGCAATGTCATCACTGACTTTGTTACCACTACTGAAGTGCTCACGCATCTTACCCTCAGAAATCCATCGCGAAGGCATTTTCGACCAAAGCATTAAAGTCATAAGATTACTCTCATCAAGTTAACTAAAACAGACACCAGCTCATCTCCTAAAAACACTAACAATAAGATCAAAATCGTTAGTTGAGGTTGAACACTGGCAATTCTTTCCAAACCACTCAAAAATAACTCAAACATTACAATCTCCGATGTATAAGTACCTCGTGTACAGATACTTTTTACATCATGGTTGATTGTCTTTAAATACTTCGAAGTACGATCTTTCTAGAAAATACAGTGATGATTTTTGGCATAAACCATTATTATATAACAACAATTTAAACCTAAAAAAAGTCTCATTAGTTCATGGCAATACTCTATTAGTTCACAGAATACAACAAAACCAGCTCAAAAAACACACAACCAGTAAAGCCTTCAGGTAGTGGAAATACCAGCACAAAACGCAGACAACAAAAAAAAAAGGGAGCAGTCACTCAACGTAACTACTCCCTTCAAAACACCAATTCGGACTACTTCAGCTCATAGAACAGCTCGGTCAAAGCCACTTCACCAACTTGTTCCACTAACTGAGCAACAAAACCATCAAACTCATCAGAAAACCCAATTTTCGCCAAATCATACTCAGCGGAAACTTGATCCAGTGATAGATTACGAACCTTACCCTGATTCTTAGCTCGACGAGCCTTGTCATTCAACGAGGTTACGGCTTTACCTAAATCACTACCAGCAAGCAGTTCAGGATTAGCAAGCAACAAATGACGCGCAGATGGGTAAAGTTTGTCACCGTAGAACATCGGCTTAGATTGCCCCTTTAACTTCTCACGCTCGGTGTGCGCAGCAGACAGCGCTTCCTCTACAGATATGCCAGCCTTTATGCGGTTCATTAACGTACTTTGCGCCACACCTAGCTCTCTAGCCGCTTGGCGCATACTTGAGTACTCAGTGCCGTCTATAACAACTTTCTTGCGGTAGTCACCTTTAGGGCGTGCTTCCAGCTCAAGGGCTTGCTCCAACGTCCAGCCGAACTTGGTAATGCGCTCATTCACCAGTTTAGGATTCAAACCATAGTGACGCGCAGCAGCTGTTCGGGAAGGGAACTCAACTCCCTCAATTTCATAGATATTTTTCATATTGTTATCTCTTTTCAATTTGTTAAGCATAAAACGACACAGAGGCCGCCTGGAATAAGCCAGACGACCTCTGCATGGTTACTACTCGAAATAGGTCTTAAAACGGGGCATCATCGTCTACAGGCGCTTTTTGAGCTACACCCTCGCCGAAGCTGACCTTGGATTTAATCTGCTCATATAGCGCCAGCATATCGCGCACGAGTTCAGCGTTCGGTCTCGGCTGTCCATTGGGCTTCACCCAGTTCTGTTGCTTCCACTTCGGTGCCCATTCAGTAAGAGTGTTCACCACAGTGATGTTCAGACCCAACACTTCAACGGAACCGACACCATTATTAAGCTCTGCTTTAGCACGCTTTAGAGCATGAAAACCAAGTTGTAGTTGCATAGTGGCAGCAGTCCCCTTCAAAGCTTCGGTCACATGCGTTTCACCATTCACCACCGATATTGTTGACGCCTTACCACCTGTACCAAGATGGCAGTTAACAGTGACTTTTTTATCTCCCGATGAGGGCAGATACTTACTCAGATAACTCAAGTCCTCCTGAACTTTCGGCATACCGTTATTACGTGGTCGCTTCGGTGCTTTTCTCTTCAAGCGTTTATTGTTTGCTTTGCGGATTTTGGGAATTGCATCAACCGCCTCCTGATAGCTATTAAAACCTTTAACATTGCCGCCCGGTTTACCGTGAGATAAAGCGCGAGCCTCATCGAAGGTTTTAACAGGTACGATCGCTTCATCAGTAATCGCCAAATAATAATTACAATGTGACTTAGCCATAATAATGCTCCTTAGAATTTTATTGAGTTAGCCGCCGGAATGACGGCTGTGAATTTGAATAAATGTCATTGCGTGTGAGGTTGGCTTTCTTATATCCCCAACGGTGCAATGGTTGATATGTAAAAAAGCCCTTTGAGATAAGGGCTTTCGATAGGTCAATATTTACGATCTCAACGGGCGTTGAGAGCTTCTCGCAGTGAGGAACGAGATTCAGGGTTGAAGAGGATTTCAACTTCGAAGTCAGGAAACTTCGAGACTATTAAGCGAGCTAAACTGATGGTTAGCTCAGTCATCGGTACAGCGCCTTCAATCAATTTGGCGTTCTTAGCACTACGAACAGCGGTCGCTTTGGTTGGATAGCCAATATCGGTCATCCACTCAGCTAATGCTTTGGCGGTGATCTGTTTCTTACTCATACCGCTTTTTTCATGCGCGTAGAAACGCAAGAATAAGCGTGCCATCAAACTGTCAGAGGCCTCATTAGCCTTTAAACGCAAATTTTTATTACTAGCGGTTTCAGCCATTACCAAGCGGTCTTGCCAGTCATACCAATCCTCAGACGTTTTAAGACAATGCACCTTCCGCCAGTGATCAAAGCGCAATCTTGTAAACAGCATCTCATCCACCGACTTGTGTGGCTTGCTTTCAAGCGCAATATGCTTCCGTCCTTTCACGTCAACCATTACCGGATTTAGGAGCTGTCGCTTCTGATCGAACTCCATGTTCTGGTAGATAGACCGCTTCTCTAGCATCAAATCCTTATGCTCTAAGAAGCGCATTCGGTTCGGTGTCAGATAGCTACCATCAACTTTATCGCCGGGCTTACGGGTAAGATACTTGTTCACCATATAAGCACTTTGGTCAGTGACCATCGGATCAACCTTAACGCTACCTTTCGCAAGTATCGGCTCAAAACCTTCACTTTCGATAACGGTGTACTGAGCACGAGTCTTAGCACCGATCAGCTGCTTCGCTTGATGCTTGAGTTCCAGTACTTCACCACAAGTTGGGTCTATACGGTGGTAAAGATCACGGAACCGCCGACAAATAACACCATTAAGATCAATCTCATCCAACTCTGCATTGGTTAAGAATCCATCCGTTGTAACAGACACTACGACCTTATCATCGGGAATGCTGTGAAGCATTTCTCCAAGCAAAGCTCTGGCACTACCTGTCACCCACGCAGCAAAAAACGGATTAGTCAAAGTCGATGGTGGTAGTTGCGTAGAGTAACCAGCTTGGATATCGAACGACCTCTTTGGGCGCAACGATTGAGCTAGCTTTCCATAACAACTATTTAACATCTCCTTGGTCAACTTTTCATCAAAGCTATTTTTAACGAATGACTTACGGCGTTCTCGACCCCAACGCATGAAGTCTTCGAAGATTCGTTTATCATTCTTCCATGGCACTACAAACGCTTGCTTGATGGTAATTTCCGCACCTTGGTTATAAGCAACTTCAAGTTCATGACCAGTGCAGTGCGTCTCACCCGATAGCGGAAATATCAATCCATATTCAGAGCGCACGGCTAAGCTTGGAAATCGAGTATGTTCAGGGAACTTAAACTCCACCCACGCCAGAGCACACTTGTCTCCAAACAGATCATGTAGATCTCGAGTCATGTACATCTGATCGTAATCTAACTCGCGTAAACCAAGCGTAATCGCCGAATAACATGATGGAACATCATAATCTCGCCAAGTATCAATCGGAGTAGGACCAGCGATAAATGACTCGTTGCGACCACCGTGATAACACTGAGTCGCAAAGTTTTCCAACGTCATGCGAGCCGTTACAGGCACATCACGAGTTATCGTTAGCGGTTTACTTCGGTCAGAAGGCCACACTTCTTTAGTCACCTTCTCAAAACCAAACAAGCCACGATAACCGCGCTTATCCTCCAAACTATTCACAAAGGCTTTAACGGCGATACCACCGATGGTGAACGGAACCGAATTTAGACCGAGTGTATTTTGACAGAAGGAAGAAACCCGCTCGAAATGACGAGCACTGATAATTGAATCAGTTATCGCGTATTCGGCAAACTTTTCAGGTTCTGCTTCCAGAAACTCATCCATTCGAGAGATAGAGTACGGCGCTGGAATTTCTACCTTTGGAATCTTCAATAGCTCTCCGACAGAGGCTAGTGACGATCCATTGGGCGAAAGCAGCATGGTGTCGTAGAACGTGATATACAAGGTGTGTCGGTTGCGGGATTTGTCGTGAACATTGAGAGGCTCTTTATCGATACGTCGAGACATGACTTTATCAAGTTCCAGTCCGTATACGTCATCAAGACTCGCCACCGTCTTACGTAAACCTTTGACATGTGTCTTGAGTTGGTCAAAAGCTTGGCTGAAGTTAAACAAATCAGCCGATAGCCAATGAGCACACAAAATGATGTCAGTCGGCCACTTATCAAGTACTTCATCTTCCATCGCTTTTTCGATAGCCTGAACCAAGCATTTGTCCAGTGCCAGCCGTCCCGATTTTTTGGTCGATTCAGGAAACAAGATAATGGTTGATAACTTGCCCTTGAATAGAACAACAAATTGGTAACTCAAGATACGGTTGTAGGTTCCGCATTCAGACTCTACATACTCAGTATCCATCGCTATCACGGGGCGTTCAAAGAACGGTGTTACCTCTCGTCGCTTTCGCTTAGTTTGCTTCTTCTTTTTGGGCTTACGACCCACCAGTGGTTTAACTTTGCGCTTTACGCCATCAAAAGAAGTGGGCTCACTAGGTTGAGCTTCACCCCAAGCACTTACCGCTTCGTCCTCAGTCCAACCGGATGTTGCTAGGTTGTCCATGCTTAAGTCAGAAGACTGCTCTAACCAATCATATGTTTCGTTCATATAACTACTCTCCAGAAACGCAAAAAGACGCTCTAAGGCGTCTTTTTGCAAGGTTTACAATGATGATTATTTAAAGTCTGACCAAGCAATCTTAGGCAGATCATTGCCCTCGCTATACGTCAGCAAGGCTTCAGTAATCGCGTCACGCAAACCTTCGAGGTTGCTGAATTCTTCAGGCGTAAACATAGCAAGCAAATTGTCGCTGTTTACCACCGTCATCAACAATGCACCCGACTTAGGAGAGATGAAAGCACTACCAACCGTATCCGCATGGATCCAGCCACCGCTTTCCAACATGAAGCATTTATTCTTCTCAGGTTTCATCTTCTTCGATACCTGTTTAAAGAGTGCGTCAGCCTCTTCACCAGTTTCAGCAACGATTAGATTGCCTCTTGCACCCAGAATAAGCAGCAGATCTTCAGACGGAAGAACCGTTTTGCCACCAAACACATTCGCTACACCAGAGTTAGTACGCACAAAAATAGAGTTACTCATTTTGATACCTCAAATCATTTAAATTGTTAAAGAGCAATCTGGTTGGACGAACCAAACCAGTTGCCCTCCCGCCCCAAACTTGGGATGCCAATATTCTGCTTTTTTAAGGCATCGCATTTTTCTGGTACAAAAATGCGATTTTCAGGTAACGAATCGTTGCGCAATGAAAACTCCTGAAATAAACAAAGCCCAGAGTGCATAGCACTCTGGGCTTTGTTTTTAGTACGGTACAACTTAAGTTAGATTAACCAACGAGGAGCCAACTTCCGTTCTTGCTCTTCCAACAGTTTCTTCTGCTTCTCAGCCTGCTCATTTTCCCAAGCAATCACATCACTTAACCGGAAACGAATAGGGCTATTTCGGTTGGTCCCCAATTTAAAGAAAGGCGGTAACGAAGCTGGGTTACGGGAACAAGCTGTGGTAATGGACTCTAAGCTACGCTTTTGGCGCTCAGCAAGGTCTTGTTTAGTCAAGATAACATCATTCATTTTTCATTTTCCTTACAGACGTAATTCAGAATTGCCAGACAACAAAGACAAGGCGGTGCTTTGGCTCGCTTCAGCCAATTTAGATTGTTGATGAAAAGCATATCGCTCAGTCGTTGTAATACTCTGGTGAAACAAGCTGGACTGCACTAATCGAGCATCACCAGTGAGCATCAACTGTCTACTGGCGTATGTACGACGTAAGTCATGGATATTAAAAGACTCACTCCCTCCCGTAGACTGCAACACAACGTCGCGAATCTTCTCATGGCAACTACGAGGGTAAGCTATATGCGCACCCTCCTTCACAGCAGAAGGAAAAATCCACTCATTCCATGACAACTCTGCGCAGCTTTTTAATACTTCTCGAGCTGGCTCATTAAGCATCACACGGTACGACTTACCATTTTTAGTCATCGGCAGAGTCAACAATGTAAGGTCGTCACTCAGCATTTCTCGACGGATATCAATGACATTTCCGATGCGAAGTCCTGTAATCAAACTGAACAACAATGCCTTAGACTGAAAGCTGCTAATGCGAATCGCTTCCCGAATATAGATACGCAACTCATCGTCACTTAAAACTCGGTCACGTATATTGTTTTCAGGCCACTTCTTGATACCCTTACACGGGTTTACAACCAAAAGCTCCAGCTCTACAGCAAGTGAAAAAATGCGCGAGAGAAGGGACAAATGACGGTTTACCGTTGAACCTTTAACTTGAGTAGATAGCTCGGTAAGAAATTGCGTAATCTGCAACTTACTGACATCACCTAAAGCTTGATGTGCAAAGATTGGAGCCACTCGGCGCCAACGTGTTTTTACACTCTCGATATCTCGATTTCGGCTTTCCATCATTGGAAGAACATAATCAATGAAGAAGTCACCTATTAAAAGGGATGCAGCTTTGTTGTAATAGCCAAGCTCAATCTTCGAGACACGCTCTCTGGCAATCTTGTCAAAAGTAGAAATGCTCATCTCAGGCCAATGTCCAATCACCTCATTAAAACGCTGACCTTTAAACGTCTTAGAGATGCCTAGAGAGATCGTATTGGCATAGAATGTTACTTGCTGGTACTTCACACCTTCACGTCGCTTAACAATTGGACTCTGTCCAGGTTTAGGGCGAGGGTGTGACTCAAAAATAGATGCGGTAAAAGGAATGGCACGACTAACCACAATTTACTCCTGTGCATAGAAAGTCAAAAACATGCAAAGGATTTTACGGATTAGTCGTGTGTTATCTGGCAGTACAAAATGGCGATTTTCAGGGAGGACACTAAACTTCCTTCTCGATGATATTTCGCAAATACCTCAATAATCGGTCATCGTTAAAGAGCTCTTCCGATTTCTCGCCGTCATCTTTCAACTCATAAGAAACCAAGAACTCGTCTATCAACTCATAAACAAAATCAAATAGCGCATTCACATCCCGCTTAGCCTGTTTTAACAGCGTTGTATTTCTGTTTTTATAGTCACCACACCCCGCAGCTAAATGTTTATAGCGATCATCAACATACTGCTTTCTATCTTGAGGGGTAAACGCGTCCAAACATAGCCGTCTCACGGTTTCCTTTGAGATTGGAAGGTGATATTTGCCCATTTCCGATATCACCTTAGACACCAACTCCCGAACTTTACCTTGAAACTCCATAACTTCTTTCTGTATAGACGACTTCTTAGTCACAGATCTTCGAATCTCGGACACCTTTGCCGCTTTGTTTTCAGCGTCAGCTTTAAGCTTTAGTAACGGAGAAAGCGTCTTTTCACCGGAGAACTTTCGGCGACTTAAGGACATCATTTCGACAATCATTTCTACATCAGATAAAAGAGCATAAATCTTGGACAGAATGCCTTTAAGCTCAGCCGAAAGACCATCAACGTCAGACAAAGAGTCTCTAACTTTAGTCGAAATCTCATCAACTTCAGATAATGTAAAAATATTATCTTCGACAATTTTTTTAGTAGTTTTTAACTTATGGTGCGCTAGGGCTGGAAACAAAAGTTCAGGTAGATGAGGATCTTTTAGGAGCCTGTCATCAAAATCAGGGTATAACTCCGGAACAATCATCGACAAATACAGCGCTTGTACATCTGTATAACCCGCAGATTGTTTAGGTGACGGCAAACCGATACTAGAGCAAAAATCATCATCAACAAACTCGGCGGCATTACATCGAACGTCTTCTATAGCTGCTTTGACGTAATGCCAGACTCCACTACCAGTTAAAACGGTTTCTCGACCATTGATCAATGTGCTCTCTGTTTCAAATGCGCTAGCGTGATACTTCAATCCTTTCTCATCTAAAAGCGCTTTTAACTGTAACTCACACGCTTTGATTCGCTTCTTAAGAACATTAATTTCTTTCTTTTTTCTAGACATCGTTTTAGGCAGGTTCACAATACAACGACTGATAATCCTATCATAAGTCTTGGGTATGTTAGTCCGTGTTATTAATTCCCCAACGGACTAAATGAACACAGAGGAAAAAGCCCGACGAGATAAAGGGAAAGCACTTTCCATCAGTTACGATAAAGAAAAAAGTAGAAGCGATTGCACCTCTACTCGTTCATGTCACCATCTCTGGGTAATCCTAGTACCGAAAAACTCAGTGACCCGTTAGACTCATTAGTCTTAGACATTGACTTCAGTTCGATTTCTACCTTTCCTTTTCGCTTGATACAGTGCTGTATCAGCTTTTTGGATAGCCATATGAAGTGTCTCTCCACTTCCAGTCCAATGTGACACGCCAATTGAAACAGTTAAATTACCTATGCTTGCAAACTGGTGCTGTTCAACATGCTTTCTTAATCTTTCAGCCTTCTCAAATGCATTTTCTACACTCATTTCAGCAAGAAAAGTCATGAACTCTTCCCCACCAGTTCGACATAAAACATCTGTCTTACGCGATTGAGATTTAATCAGGTTAGAAAGTTCTTTTAGAACCTCATCTCCAACACTGTGTCCATAGGTATCATTCACTTTTTTAAAGAAATCAATATCAATAGCCATAATAGAAAGAGGTTTCTTACTTTCTTTAAACCTCTCAAGTGCTTCTTCAAAACCTCTACGATTAGTGAGTCCCGTCATGACATCAGTCAAACTATTGCAATGAAGTTTTTCTATCGTGTTAGAAACATCCTTGGAGGTTTTAACGACTGCTGACTTCAATAAAGACGCTTCAAAAAACCAAGGTTTTATCTTTTTGAAGTCGACAGGCTCAAAGTCTTCCATGTTTGTTCTATTAATAGAACGTGCAAGTTGCCATAGGGGTTTAGATATAGTGGCAGACGTTATCCAAATAAGGATAAAAGTAAAAAGGCTCAAAGGTATCGTACGTGCAAAAACAGAATGGATTTGAGACTCTAATAAGTCAAAGCTAAGAGACTTTGATTTCTCGACGACAACACCCCATCCTGTTGTTTGTACAGGTGCATACCCGGCAAGCACTTTTTCACCGAAATAGTCAACCACTTCAAGACCACCGTCTTTACCTTCAAGAGCCGAGTTAACTCCTTCATTGCCTTCAACAACCTTGCCTATCAAGGTACTGTCTGGGTGGTAGATTATCGTTTTGCTATTATCAACTACGTACAAATACGAACCATCGCTATGGCTATGATCATCAAGGAGAGATTTTAAGACATTGTTATCTTTAAGGTAGATCGTCCCCCCTAAGTACCCAAGATATTCTTTATTAGGAGAGAAAATAGGATAGGAAATGCATAACAAGTAGTTTCCTTTAGGTGAAAGGAATGGTTTGGTAATAAAAGGTTGCACTTTGTTAATGGAGTGTAAGATAGCTTCATCTTTAATTTGTATCCCCTCTGCTTTTGTTATGTTTTTTGAGGTTGAAACGATGAATCCTTCATTATCTACAAGCACTGTAGAGTTAAATAAGTTCGCCTGTTGTTGTAAGCGATTCAGTTCACGCTCTATATAGTCTTTGCTCGTGAAATGTCTTCCCAAAAGCTCAGCAGAGAACTCAACTTGTCGCATAGCAGACTCCGAAAAAACATCCGTAACTTCTGCCATCTTCTTGGCATAAGTATGGTTTGTCTCTAAAGTGTCACGGATAATATGATCGCGTTGAACCTGATAAATTGAGAAAAAAGCATTAATTAATGTTATGGAAACACTAAAAATACAAATGACAAGAATGAGCTTTCTGAGGTTCAGTGTTTCTTTATTGATTCCAAGCATGAATTTGGAGATCTCCTATGTGAGAATCCATTGTTATAGTTTATAAATTATTGCTACTTATAATCCTGACAATGGAAGCAAAATCAAGAAAAAGAAGTAGGTCTCCCTACTTCTTTTTTAATTACAGTTCAAGCTCGTCTAGAACACCTCCCACAAGAGCACCTGCAACAAACCCTATGGCTCCACCGAGAACGACGCCCTGTGGACCATAGCGGGTACCGAGTGTGGCACCGTACTTCGCGAATCGAACGCCTGTTGACGCGCTAGGCTTAAACCAGCGCTGTTGATGGTTAGAGTGAAAATGTGTCTTCGCCATAATGTTTTTTCCTTTCCTATAGATACAGAAAAGGGCGATACCTTTCGATACCGCCCTTGTTGATAAGCCAAATTTAGTGATGGGACTTAATCATCGTCATCATCAGCCATGAAGTCACCGCCGAGCCAACCATCGTCGCCCGGTTCCATGTCGAAGTCCTGACTGAAGCCAGAATCTTCTGTGCCATCATCATAGTCACCTTGGTCTTCTGTCCAACCGCCCATAACGAATACTCCTTCTTAACTGTAATCCATTGCGCCACACGTATCGCATGACCCACCCTTGGTGACCCAACCGGGACAACCTAAAGAGCGACATGAGTAACCTGATGCCATAAGTGGCTTAATGAATGTCACTTGCATTACTTGTTTCCTTTAATTGACGTTGTAGTAAATCTACGTTGTGTAGTATCCCACTGCGCTCGGACAGGATATGTCCAAGACCGCAGAATGAGTGTGAAAATAGTCATCGTCATTGCCCTGCCTTATCCAATGAAAGCTATGCCAAATCTCAGTGCGCGACGGTTTGAAACATTTAAAAATGTTTTGCCCTCAACCTGTCCAAGGGAAACCGTACGCTAGTAGCATGAGCGATAAGAGTGAAAAGCTAGCTTTAAGGCTAGGTGACATATTGACGAGATTGTTTATGGGAGAAGTGCTCTCCCCTGAGCAGTTGGTAGCGGACTATCAGGTAAGCGAGAAAACCCTGAGACGCGATTTCAATGAAAGGCTAGTCAACGCTCCGATTATCCGCACCAATGAGGGTTATCGGTTAGATCCAGTAACTCGAAATAATGGTAATGCGAATACCAACAAGGTACTGCACGATACGGGTTTGTCTGCGCTACTACCGAATCACTACAAGTTCAACGGTCACACTCCCGTTCTGTTTAAGAATCCACGCTCCGAACCCATTGAGAAGTTCGATGCGCAGTTTAGGCAGTTGACCGAAGTTATTACCACTCACTCTGTTATTGACCTTATTTACAATGGCAAAACGTTTGAATCTGTCCATCCCTATCGTTTGGTGAACGACCGTGGTATCTGGTTCCTCGCTGCGACCTACTGTGACCAGCTACATTCGTACCGATTACCGAATATTTCACGGATTCACCGCCGGGAAGATAAATACAAACCGAATCAAAAGGTCCACGAGGAGATACATAAACAAGGGATGGAGTGGCTAACTCCGGATGATGCTGAGGTGCTTGTACAGGTTGATAGGGAAGTAGCTCCACGCTTTCTTGAAGGTATGATTCTTCCCCACCAGCAACTATTGAAAGAACTGAGCGACGGTAGTTTGTTGGTTAGCAGTCGTGTATCAAGATTGAGCGATATCTTGCCCTTGTTGAAGTCTTGGATACCTCAAGTCGAGGTGCTTTCCCCTGTCAGCCTTAAGCTTGAACTTATACGCGATCTCCACGCCACATTGGATCGTTACAAGTAGTTGCCACGTTAATAAATGACGTCCCACCGCGCTATCTAGAAGCACAGCTCCAAGACAACAAAGAACCAAGACATAATGTCGTTTCACTACGCCGCGACCGACCGCCCAAACCATCAACTTGCCACTATGTACCGATTTTAAGCTTACCTATGTGAGATAAGCGAAAGAAACGATTTAGCGAAATCTCAAACCGATACCGCGCAAGGGAAAGCTCGAAATGATGCCGTTTTTGGTCGGGTTGAGACTAACTAATAAATAACTCCGCTAGGAGAAGTAATTTAATAGGGGTATAACCATGATGTCTGATGCACGAACTCTGCTCCAAATCACTCAGTCCAGTCCGTATCTTTACCTAGTTGATATCGCTAACTTGTTGAGCTTCACCGCCGTTGGCTATCTACTGGGTATGATGACTGGATAAACAGAGCCATAAATTGAACTTGTCACTATAGATTCCGGTGACAAGTTCCTTTTGTTACACCTAGCCTGTTTTAACTAGCTTCTGAAAATAGGTGAAAAATTTGAGTAAAAGTTCATTTGTGTCAATCCATTCACGAATATCGTTATAAATCTATCAGTTAGACTAGTGTTTTATAAGTGAAGCATGTTTAATCCGCGTATCGAAACCAAAACAAAATAGGTACAAAAACATGTCTATTTCATTCAATAAAACAGAGCATCTACTTAACGACTGTCAAAGTGAGAAAATTGCCAAGTGTGCGGCAGCAGCTTGGGGACATGAAGCAACAATGGGAACTCAAATGTTTTTCGCAGAGTCGGATCACTACTCGATTCAGATGGCAGAAGAGCATTTGGAAAACCCAGAAAGCCAAGAAGTTATCTTCATTGACTTTCTAGCTTACAGCGACCATGAAAAGTCACGCACATCTGCGGTTGTTTACGAGAAAGAAGACCTCGTAATGCTTTGTCATTGGTTTTCATTTGAGGATGATGAGGAAGAATATTTTGAGCCTGGATACCCTATGACCACTTCCGGATTCTTCAGCTACCTGAACTCTCTACCAAATATAAAGAGACATGTTCACCCATCTGCACTAGATGACAAGTATCAGCTAGGGTTGTCTCTACTGGACGAACTAAGCCAGTAAGTTATATCTAATTCTGTTTGTACTGGGGTAAATTGGATAAGTTGTCATTTCGTATGGCAACGTTGAAAATGACCAAGTTTTCGAGCCAAACTACGAACATAAGATTAAGGTGCGCTCTTGGCGCTGATATTAAGGGAAGCCTTTATCCCTAGTTGCAGAGATAGCATCAGACAAATCATTCTCTCGGTATTTTCTATAGGCTTCCCGTCCCTTACTGCTCCCATTGCTTCGACATAGCAATGGGAGCTTTTAATAACAAAACACCAGTGTAAACCAACCAAAGTCGTTAAAATTAAGACTCCCTTCCTTGGTTTTTCCACCGTCCATTGCAATCCAGCAACTTCATCCCCTCTGAATCCCTAAGGCAACGGATTGGGTAAACGTTGCTAAAACTTGCCCCAATGAAAAAGGCTTCCCATCACGCCATGATTAACATGGAGCAATAGGAAGCCTTAGTGTCACTAGGAAGTGAGTCAACTATTTTATGGTACATACATGGTGCTTTCTACTTGGTTTGTTGCCGATGGACTAATCCACAGTGACTTTTATCTCATCGAACACGCCCATTTCGACGTAGCTGAGAAAGTTGGATTCCCACATCGAGTAGAACTCCATTACCTCACTACTTGTTATCGGCAACTCCGGAACATAGGAAAAACTCGCTGTTCCAGATGAGAAGTTAAAGTCCACCTCTTTAACCAGTTCGGGATAAGGACCACCGCAATACGCAAAGTCAGTGATGTAATCAAAGATCCACTGGTCGTAGAGGCGAACAAGCCTGATTTCAACTGGGTGCCAACCGCCGTTTTCCGAACTGTAGGATGAATCTCGGAAGTTAAACACAACCGATTGGATCATGGGTGTCCATTTGCCTGATTCGCTGATCACTCGGTTTAAAGCATCTTGAAGATCGACACTAACAGGCAGCAGTAATCGCTCAACGTCAAAAGTTAAGTTCATAATAAAATCTCTTTTAGTTTGTCAGGAAAGCACTCTTGTTAAGTGCTCGGTATGAAAGCCTGAATTGGCTTAGTGGGTAAGGATTGATTTGGTTTTGGGGTTATTCAGCTTTGGCTTCAGCGTCCACGAGAGACAGCAACTCATCACGACGTTGCTCGTAGTCTGGCGCTAGAACGTGAAGAAACACTGATTTCTCCGACTGGATGATAAGACCAAGCCCCCTGCAACAAGCAGCCATAAAACCAGCGTTATTCGCTGACTGCCCGGAAAAGACACACTTCATCACAGAACTCTTGAACGGCTTATCACCCTGCACATCTAGTACAGCGGTGATATCTTTAAGTGGGATCCAACTTCGACAATAAAGACCACCTCCTTGATTACCCGATATACGGATATAAAGTTCCTTCTCCCCTTGATGAATAGCAATTTCATAGAACAAATGATTTTCCGTTTTCGGCGATAGCTTTTTCGCTTTGCCTTCGAGCACGATATGAGTGAAATGGTCAACTGGTAACTCTTCCACGACTGTTACTTGTTCATTACCCTCTACGATCTCAGGTTGAACCGTTTCTTGTTTATTGCTTGGTTTACGTGCCATAGGACACCTCCTTTAAGATGGAATAATTCAGGTTTAATTTGGTTTTAAGATTCAGCTTGATCAGCTAACTTGGCGACAGGGAACGTTGGACTGTTCATAGGAGCGCAACAGTACACACCACCACCTTCCATGGTCACTATGGCGACCGCTATAAGCCAAGGACAGTCAGGAGAGTTAAGAATTAGCACCCACTCGCTAAAGTTACTAAGGAACCTTAGAAAATGCTGGTCTTCCTCAGACTCTTCACTCAAGGTTTCGTCGGTATCGGACTCCTCAATCAAGTACAAGGTCGTACCGACCTCATCCCAGAATGCTTTTGTGTTTTCTTCATCACCGAATGGCTCAATCAAGTGTTCGAGCAGTTTTGCTTTCACACCATCAGGCATTGGCAGTGATTGAATGTCTTCAAACTTGTTTACTGTTTTCATCGTGAATTTCCTTATAACTAACGAAAACCAGCTTTCCACTCTCTATCGAGACGTGTCAGATGATTTTCCTTCTAATAATGAAAAAGCCCCTGTTTAGCGATGAGCTAAACAGGGGCTTTTCTAATGTCATTTCTAAATTAACTGGTTAAACCTAACTTCTTCATTCCCAACGTATCTCTGGCTTCGCAGTCACCATATCCGATAAGCGAGAGCCTGTCTCCCTCCGACGTCCAACAGTCAATTTCGAGTAGCGCCTTGTGGATGAAAGGTCAGCGTGATTCAACTGCTTGGCTATGTCGTGTAACGAGACTCCTTGTGACGCCAAAAGCGACCCAACTGTATGGCGAGCACTGTGCAGGGTTAGATTCGCTTTATCACCGGGTATGTCGGGCAGTCCCATCTTAGCTTTGATAGCCTTGAAAGCATGCCTAGGTTGCCCTACTGGTTTACCCTTTTTGCGTCCAGGAAAGAGATACGGATTATTCGCCACATGAGGCACCGACCTCAAAATATCAAGCATGTAGTCACTTAGGAATAAAACGTGACTAGTACCGTTTTTCGTATGTGGAATAGTGAGTGTTTTCTCCTCCCAATTCACATCGGATTTCAAGCGCAAACGCAGTTCCTTATCCCTTGCACCAGTCAAAAACAACAAAGCTAGGTATGCGCCAATACTTTTGTCTTCATGGTTCAGGGCATGACCGATGAACTCCTTTAGCTGTGATTCGGATAAGTACGCAGTTTTAACATTGTCCACTTTTGGTAAGCTAACTTTATCCGCCACCAACGGACAATCCATGAGACGGTATGCGTGTCGATTTAAAGACTTTAACAGTGCCAACACTCTGCAAATAGTGGCTGTCGCATAAGGCTTTCCAGTGGTCTTACTGATCGCTCCCTGCATTTCCATCTGAACTTTAACGATATGAGCAGCAGTGATCTGATTGATTGGAACATGATGTATCGACTTAGCATGGCGAAACCGAGCGACATCATCTTTCCATGTGCGGCGTTGTTTTTGAAGCGGAAGGTAAACAGTTTCGAAAAATCGCTCAAGAGTCATAGAAGAGTCAGCTTTTTCAGTATCACGTTCAATCTTCGGATCAATACCCTCAAGAATCTGCTGGCGATACTCTTTAGCTTTCTTGCGTAAGGTGATTAGGTCAGTGTCATTGAGTCGCCCTAGACCGATAGAGGCTTTGCGACCTGTCACTGGACTAGTGTATCGAAGAAGATAGCGAACTGAACCCTGTCGTTTTCCCACTAAGCAACGAACTCCTACAGGCAGACCAGAGTCTTTCATAGCAGATAGATTAACTTCGTAATCGGTGGATTTAGCGTTGGCAGGATTGGGCTTGAGATTGTTGAGGAAAGTGGTGGTGAGTCGTTGTGATTTGCTCATTCAAACCTCCATTAACTAGATATTCAATTAGTTAATATCTGTTTGAATAGTTGTTTGTTACGGCGACGCGATACGGTTAGAGATATCACAAAGTTACTCAAAACTTCCGTAAAAACAAACTAGAACCAAAACATACAAAGAAAACAGAGAGATTTATTTATGTAAAATTTACGCAGAATGGCATTTAAGCTCAATAACTCTCCTCTCATGCAAAAAAATCTCCCAAAAGTAACGAATGGCAAGGTGTCTTTCAGCCAAAAACACCTTAAAAACATCCAAAATTTCTTTATTAATTTCTTTAAAAAGAATAATTACCTTTTAATTTCAATTAATTACAAAATCACACTTCCGTAAATTTTCCTTTTATTTCATTCTTATATGCATTTATAGTCATTTCAAACTTAACCCAAAAAGAGGTGTCTATGTCAGAATCAATAACCCACAATCAAAAGCTTGATAAGGACTGCGCTAAAAGCATTGTCGAACAACTAGTATCTTTAAATATCCCTAGGTCAGAAATAGCCCGCAGATGTGGGGTCAATCAGTCCAGAATTAATGGATGGGAAAATGGAGAAAAAGCGGGTAGTGAAAATCTTCAAAAACTAAGAGCATTGTTAAACCTCCGCTTACCAAACCTTAAAGCGGAAACATTCCAGGTTTCCAAATGCGTGCGTTTAGCTTTAGCTAAAGAAGATCTAGACCTATTTCTAGTGAAGCAAATGAAAGCCTTTATAGGAGAGCTTCCTTCACTTCCCTTCGAGTTGCGTGAGAAATTCGACAGTGCAGAGTCATTAGAATCATTAAATGAGGTTATCGCGACTCAGTATCACTTGTATGTTTGCAAGGAGGTTGATTCCGACCTCTATTTCACTAAAAGACAAGAACATGTAGTTAACCAAATGGCGCCATACGTAAAACCATTTGGCGTATTACCATCAAGTTACCAAAATACCATGCACTCAGTACTCGAACAGCTTAAAAAAGCGATTCAAGAGGCAGAAGAACAGATAGCAAAGAAACAACATCGAGAACAAGAAAATCAAAAATTCTTCAGAAGCACCGTTGAACATTCGATTTCAAACACTCTACAGAGAAGTTTTGCACTTCATACCAACGCTGAAATAAACCTTGAAAATGTACAGAAAGAGCTTCTTACTCATATACATAAAGCACTAGAGGACTTTCACTTTCAATATTCAGGTTCATATTTCTCCCATCCGCTGTCTGAGCTTGTTCGTACTATGGAGAGAGTTGCCCAGTTTCTCGATGACAGTCAATTTGGACCTAAGTACGGCACAATGCGACTAGATGGTCAGAATATGTATTACTCTGACTCGATTAAAAAACCAGAAGGTTTTATCGAATTTGAAGATATCGAGTTCGCAATTGATTCTGCTAAAAAGCTTCAGGGTAATTTTGAAAAGTTCATCGAAGAACAGCAAGAACGCTACTCCGCTCTTTTCAAACTCAAAGAGAAAGAACTGGAACTCTGTTCCAAGCTGGATAGCGGCAAAGTATTCCGCCAAAAGGACTGTGAGGCTCTAGCATTTGGTAAAGAACTTGGTGTACAAGACGCTCGTCTGAGCAACCTAGCGGTATTTGCAGACAGCATTTTGAAATGTGACAAACTACCAATAGCTTTAAATGGGGAAAAACATGAATTAGAGCTATTAAACGGACTCCAAGAAATGCTCAATGATCTAACGCCAGAGCCAATCATCCATCCCGTTCAAATCGGTGGTCAATTAGTCTTCTCTAAAGAAAGAGAAACCAAAGGAAAGACTTTGATATATTCGTTAAATAATAATGATCTGGTTCTTCTACAAGAAGCTAGCATCTGCAACCAACAAATCTTAACAATACAACCCAAACTAGCAGCAGAAGAATTACTCACTCATATTGATGTCGATATAAGAGATTCAGTTAAACAATCCCTGCTAGAACATGGCTACATGTTCAGCGACGTCGAGGTTCTAGGGTAGAGGCGAAAGCTATAAGCACGCAACTTCACGCGTGCTTATCACTCTGGGAACAGACTCATGGAGTTGGATATCCGTGTAAAAATCCATACTGAACAAGCACTTTTCACATCAATGATGTTTTGAAATTCACAGCCAGACTCAAGAACATACCATTAATAATAACCAGTACAACAGCGGCCTACGGCAAGCTGTTGTACTGGTTATTATATATTTAATATCAAGATCCTATCCAAACCCTAGCTCTCAGTTCATTTCGCAACATTCGCACAATCACCAAATCACAGACCCCCGAAGCAAAGCGAGTCCCTATCTCTCGCATAGAAACTCAACCGCAATCATATAGTTCAGAGCACACCGAGAGCCGAACACTAATCTCGTACAATTACCGCCAGAAGGTACTCTAGTAGTCAATGAACGAGCTTAGAACAGCGATATTCACACCCTGATGATTAGTAGTAGCGATGGAGAATACTGCCATTTATTACACTTTAATGAGGTCGGTAAGTCAGCCTACTAACACCTAACCCATTTTTTCTTGGACTGAGGACTGCGCTTGATTTGATTATTCTTTGATAGCTCATGAATAGCTCTAGAAAAGTCAGACTTTGACAGCCCTAGTTGCTTTTGAAAGCTAGGATCTAAAGCACGAGGAGAGTTCAAAGCATGAAGAAGCTTGTCTTCAGGAGATTTTTGGGGTGTCTGTTGTGGCTTAACAATTGGAACAACGGTGTTCTCTCTAGTTCTGATGCTTTGACAAGGTGCGCCTAATTGCTTGCACTGAAACTCAAATGCTGAAATCAAACTTTCATCGTTACTGTATAGCTCAAAGTGAACAGAGCCCAGTTGCTTTTTATCTAAAGCAAGTAGCACCCTAGACAGATATGCAATGATATAGAAATCGGCTTGGTTCTGACCTGTCGGATAGTCAGATAAGAACAGATACAACGACTTTTCACAAACAAGCTTGACTGAATCTGACTTAGAAAAAACAAAGACTTTATCAACGACCGAAGCATTAATTTTTTCTAGCTCCTTCAGTCCTACATTTTCAGCATCGACGAAAATCATCTTCATAGTTGGTCAAGCTCCATTTGTTCACCACTATAAAGAAGATTACACAGTTGCATATCGATAGCAAATTGAGGTTAATTCATTTGTGTGATTGATTGTAGGTGTATTACCCCAACGCGCTTACAACACACACTGCAAAACCGCCTATCTCAAACCGACTTTTCGACTATCCATCAAAACGATCAGTTACCCCATAGAAACTAAACCAAAACCGCATAGCACCGTAAAGTCACCATGGTCGTACCATGGTTCTTCTCGCTCGAAGCTCTTGAAGATAATGGCTTGCGCGACGGCTGCTTTTAGCATTTGTTGGATTTACTGGGATTCCGTTGCGCACAGAATCGTCATGCGATGAACCATATATGGACCATGGGAGAAATTTTAAGGCAGATAAAGGGAGCTCAATGGTGCGAGAAAAGCGTCGATAACAAGAAAGGAAAACTGAGGTAAGCAACTGAAAAGTAGAACATTTTCAAGCACCTAAAACGACGAAAGGCCGCTATAAAAGCGACCTTTCTATGTATGGTACCGGTGGGCGGACTTGAACCGCCACGCCCGAAGGCAACGGATTTTGAATCCGTCGTGTATACCAATTTCACCACACCGGCATCTTTGGGCTATTGCCCTTTGATGGTTGGCATTATACGGAAGCTTTTGACCTGCGCAAGCAGAAATACCTTAAATAACTATCGTTTGCTGATAATTTCGCCACAAAGTGTGACAAAGCTGTACTGATAAGAAACGTACGCTCCATTTCCTACTACTGATCCAGATGAAAATGGGTATACGTAACTCTTTTTTAAACTCTATTCACTGTAATATCAGAAACATAACCATTCCCAATGCTCGACAAAGCCGTATGGACCATCTCGGCAGCATCTTCCGCTTGCATGAAGTGACTCGTGTCCATCGTGTTGCCGCTTGCCTTCCAGAATTCCGTATCCATTCCACCAGGATAAACCGCGATAATTTTCATTGGCTTTCCTTTTAACTCCAAACGAACCGACTCGATTAATCCTTTGACAGCCCACTTCACAGCACAATACGTAGACTCTTGCGCTTTAGGCTGTTGCGCAGCAGTAGACATAACCATGACCACTTTTATCGGTTGATCTTTGTAACGCTTTACTAACTCTCTTAACACATGAATCGCAGAATTCAGGTTATTATCAATCAGTTTTTGAATCTCTTCCGGCTCCTGCTCTTCCAGTTCGCCAAAATAACCACTTCCTGCACTATGAATGACCATTTCAGGCGGCTGTTTCATCCCATCAAATAGGTGTTTCACATCTTGATGTAATGAGAGGTTGCAAGCTTGATAGCCGACGTTATGAGAGAGTTGTTTAGCTAGTGCGGATAGTTTTTCTGTGTTTCTTCCTATGATATACGTCTCTTTGTCTTCCGCATCATAACGCTTTGCCAGCTCTGCCCCTAAACCGCTACTTGCACCTGTAATTACAATCATGGCTACCTCTTTTCAATCACATACTTTTAATGCATCTATCAATTAAGGTAACAGAATCTTGGTAATTCACACCTCAAGAACACCATTCTTTGAAGCAAGCGGCTTTCTTACTCTCATGATGCATGAAATTCCACGTAGAATGAGGAAGATTTAACCTATGCTTAAGCAAGAATAACTTTCTGAATTTTCTATCGACTTTCGAGTAAGAACCTCATAGGAGCATACGAATGACTGGGTCAAAATGGCAATGGTTACTGAAGCAAATGACGCGTAAACTGTGGGTTCGCACGTCACTTTATGCCTTACTTGCTGTCGCTACTGCCCTAATATCCATTGTTTTAAACCAGTTCATTACTCTGCCTCCTGCAATCAACGTCAGTAAGGATTTGCTTAACAACATATTAAATATCCTCGCGACTTCTATGCTTGCGGTGACCACATTCTCGCTCAATATAATGGTCTCAGCGTACAGTGCCGCTAGTGCAGGGGTAACGCCGCGAGCGACAAAACTGTTGATGGAAGACAGCACAACACAAAATGCTTTGGCGACCTTTCTTGGCTCTTTTCTATTTAGTTTGGTAGGCATTATCGCGCTAGGCATTGGCGCCTATCATCAACAAGCACAAATTTACCTATTCATCGTAACCATCGCCGTGATCGTGATGATCATACTCACCTTGCTACGTTGGATTCAGCACCTTTCCGTACTAGGGAGAGTCAGTGAAACTACCTCCTACGTGGAACAAGCTTTGTTAGATGCGATAAGAAAACGGGGCAAAGAGCGTTGGCTAGGCGCTCACCCATGGAGCCATCCAGAACATAAACCCAGAGGAAGCAAGCCTATTTTCAGCCAAGAAATTGGCTACTTACAGCATGTTGATATGCATCATCTCGATAGTATTGCTGAAGCAAACCAATGCACTATCTATCTTGAACGACAACCAGGAAGCTTTGTGTATGTGAGTCAACCATTGGCTTGGGTTTGTGGAGCGTTGCCAGACGAAAGCGAAGTAACGGCGGCCTTCACGATTCGAACGGAGCGTTCCTATGATCAAGATCCTCGTTTTGGATTAGTCGTTATGGCGGAGATCGCCTCACGAGCTCTCTCCCCTGCAGTGAATGATAACGGTACCGCGATTGACGTTCTTGGGCGTTCTGTACGAGCACTTTCATTATGGGGAGACCTACTCAGTGAGCCGCCTACCAAGACTCGATACCCTAGGCTATTTGTGCCCGCATTAAGCTGCCAAGATTTATTTGATGATGTCTTTTTGCCAATCGCGCACGATGGTGCAGCGCAACTCCAAATACAGATTCGCCTACAAAAAGCCTTGCTGGCTCTTTCTAGTATGCACCCCAAGTTGTTTTTATCACCTGCAACCAAGCTATCAGAAAAAGCTTTAGAGCTCGCCTTGAGCCAGCATTATACCGAAGATGAGAAACACCAACTCTCTCAGCTATCTAATCTAGTTACAGACCAAAAAGCTAATGGTTAAGCAAGTAAAATTCAGTTGAAATAGGTTACCGAAAGGCCTTGTACATCATGATATATATTCATAACACACAGCAGAAAAGTCACTTCGTTTATGCATAATTAAAGACTCTGTGCGTTAGGTCTCTTTTCTCTTGGTGAGGGAATCTATATTCTGACGCACAATTTTTAAGGTAAGTGATGGAATAATGACAACGTCTACAACTCTTCCACCTGCTGGTCTCTTTCGTCGACTTGCAGCGTTGATTTACGACACATTGATTATTATCGCAATTGAAATGATGGCCGCAGGTATTGTTATGGCCATTGTGTTTGCACTAAATGCTGCAGGGCTGTTGAGCTATGGCGAGTACGCAGATGCCGCTGATATGCTCGGGAAGCACCCTGTATTAAGCCCTCTATTTACACTGTATCTTGCGGTTGTGTGGATATACTTCTTTGTCTTCTTCTGGACGCGAGCAGGGCAAACACTTGGGATGCGCGCTTGGAAACTTCGAGTCCGCAATGCCAAAGACGGTGCGCCGATTACAGTCACTCAAGCCCTGATTCGCATTGCAACATCTGGCTTTGGTTTGGCAAACCTGACTGTGCCGATTGATCCCAAGAAACGTGGTTTCCACGACATTTGGGCAAAAACAGAGGTTGTTGTGTTGCCTAAGGCAAACTAACTTATCCGGGAATACAAAAAAGGAAGGCATAATGCCTTCCTTTTACATTTAGTCCGATGAAACATGGTTTATTCGGTGATACTTCAGCTACAGCTTTCTTCTCAGCAGCGCAATCGCAATAGCTAAGAACACCAGGCTCGGGGCCAATGCACCAAACACAGGGGATATGCCATACACCAAGCTTAATGGGCCAAAGAACTCACTGGATATATAAAAAGTAAACCCGGCAACCACGCCCGACAATACCCTTGCCCCCATGGTCACACTTCTGAGTGGACCGAAAACAAACGATAGCGCCATCAACATCATCACGGCAATTGAAAGCGGCTGTGTCAACTTACGCCAAAACGCCAATTCATAGCGAGACGCATCTTGCTCTGATGCTTTCAGATAGGTCACGTAATCATACAAACCGCTCAGTGATAACTCTTCAGGCTTTACCGTCACCACAGCTAGCTTATCTGGAGCCAATGACGTATGCCATTCCATCTGTTCGATGTCTTGCTTCGAAATCACGTTTTCATTTTTCATATCCGTGATTTGTACGTCTCGCATCAACCAATTGTTATCTTGTTGATAGTCGACCTCTTCAGCAAAGATAACCTTTTGTAGATTCTTATCATCATCAAAACGCCACATATTTAAAGCATAAAGCTTGTCGTCTTCAACTTTACCAATGAAGATAAAGTCGTTTGCGTCACGAGCCCAAACTCCAGAACGAACTGAGACAATACTACCTCCCGATATCGCAAACGCACGTAAGTCACGCGCCATCTTTTGTGCTTCTGGAGCGCCCCATTGCCCTAACGTCATGACGATAAGCATAAGTGGCACCGCCGTTTTGAGCACGGATAACCCGATATCCAACTTTGAGAAACCAGCAGCTTGCATCACCACCAGCTCAGAGCTTGACGCCAACATCCCCAAACCAATAAGGGCACCGAGTAATGCCGCCATTGGGAAGAACATTTCGATATCACGCGGCACACTGAGCAACACAAAGTACAACGCATGAGTGAGGTCATACACGCCTCGCCCTACTTTACGTAACTGTTCTACGTATTTGATGATGCCCGATAAGCCAACAAACGTCGCTAAAACCAAGGCAGTGGTAGAGATGATGGTTCTACCGATGTAAAGGTCTAAGATTTTGAACACAGCTTACGCGAGCCTCTTCTTACGGAATTTGTCTTTTATTCGTCGAGCAGCAACGCTGTCCATCATATTGGCCATGATTGCGACAATCAGTAACATCGCATTAATTGGCCACATGCCGATTGCCGCCGGAATGTCACCATCTTCTAATGCAGATTTTGTTGCACTGATCGCCAGGAAATACGCTAGATAAATAAGAATCGCGGGCCCCATTTTGGCAAATCGTCCCTGACGCGGATTCACCGCCGACAAAGGAATAACCAGCATCGTTAAGAGTGGAATACACACAAATAACGAAATTCGCCATTGCAGCTCTGCTTGCGCTTCTGGGTCTGGGTGTCCAATCAAGTCAACCGTTGGGTACGCTTCCCAATCTCGCCCTTTCTTTTTGACCTCACGCTGGCCGATAACGCCTTCGTATTCATCGAATTTTGTGATCATATATTCAACGCGAGTAGGCACACCTTCATAACGCGTGCCTTCTTTCATGGTGATGACCTGACGGCCGTCCGACAGTTCTTTTACTTCACCAGAAGACGAGAACATCACACTCGGCAATACTGAATCTCTCGGGCGCATCTGCGCGACAAAAACGTTGCTCAATGTATTGTCTTTAATGTCATCAATGAACACAACCGATGAACCATCTGGCGTGCCTTGGAATTGCCCTTTCTTTAGCAAGTCAACGCTGTTTTCTGCCGCCACTTGTTCATAAAGTTGCTCTACACGGTCTTGAGACCACGGCGATAACCACAATGCATTAAAAGCCGCCACAGCAGAAGTAATCAGTGCTAAGTACAAGGCCGCTTGTACCAGGAATTTGTTACCAATACCTGTCGCGTTCATCACGACAATTTCGCTCTCTGCATACAGGCGACCAAACGTGATCAATATGCCGATATACAGACTCAAAGGCAGCATTAACAACCCCATTGCTGGCATATTCAAACCAACAATCGAGAAAATCAATCCAGCAGGAATATCCCCATCAGAAGCATCAGCAAGAACACTTATGAATTTCTGGCTTACAAACACCAAAAAAAGTACGAAAAAAATCGCAAATTGGCTCTTGAGTGTTTCGCGGATCAAATATCTAACAATAATCACGCTGAAATTACCTATACAAAACTTGTTTTTTTGGTCGAATCACTATAGTTTCCCGTTGAACCATTTATTTTTTTAAAAATTATAAACTAGATGTTAGTCGCTTAATCAGCTCTGCATGTAAGCCTGGAGCTAAAATTCAACAAGTAAGCGATCATTATCTAACATTTAGAGCAATTTGTCTTCAGGATGTAGGAGTACGCATGGAGTTCAGTGTAAAAAGTGGCAGTCCAGAGAAACAACGTAGCGCATGTATCGTTGTTGGTGTGTTTGAACCACGTCGCCTTTCTCCAGTAGCCGAACAACTTGATAAAATCAGTGACGGTTACATCAGTTCACTACTTCGCCGTGGTGATCTAGAGGGTAAACCTGGTCAGATGCTGCTACTGCATCAAGTACCAGGTGTTTTGTCAGAGCGCGTTTTACTTGTCGGTTGCGGCAAAGAGCGTGAACTTGGCGAGCGCCAGTACAAGGAAATCATTCAAAAGACGATCAGCACACTTAACGAGACAGGCTCAATGGAAGCGGTATGTTTCCTAACTGAACTGCATGTTAAGGGTCGCGATACATACTGGAAAGTACGCCAGGCTGTAGAAGCGACTAAAGATGGTCTATACACATTTAATCAATTCAAGAGCGTGAAACCTGAAACTCGCCGCCCACTGCGCAAGCTTGTTTTCAACGTACCAACGCGTCGTGAATTAAACTTGGGTGAAAAAGCAATCACTCATGGTCTAGCTATCGCATCAGGTGTCAAAGCCTCAAAAGACCTTGGCAACATGCCGCCAAACGTAGCCAATCCAGCTTATCTTGCTTCTCAAGCTCGTCGTCTAGCGGACGATTACGAAACCGTAACCACCAAAATCATTGGTGAGCAAGAGATGGAAAAGCTGGGTATGACCTCTTACCTAGCAGTAGGCCGTGGTTCTAAAAACGAATCTATGATGTCTATCATCGAGTACAAAGGTAACCCTGACTCAGATGCAAAACCTATCGTGCTTGTAGGTAAAGGTCTAACCTTCGATTCAGGCGGTATCTCATTGAAACCGGGCGAAGGTATGGATGAGATGAAGTACGACATGTGTGGTGCGGCATCGGTATTCGGTACAATGAAAGCGCTAGCGAAGCTAAACCTACCAATCAATGTAATTGGTGTTCTAGCAGGCTGTGAAAACATGCCAGGCAGCAACGCTTACCGTCCAGGTGATATCCTAACGACAATGTCTGGTCAAACTGTAGAAGTTCTGAACACGGATGCGGAAGGTCGTCTTGTTCTTTGTGACGCACTGACTTACGTAGAGCGTTTCGAACCAGACTGTGTTGTTGATGTTGCAACGCTAACCGGCGCTTGTGTTATCGCACTAGGTCACCACATCAGTGGCGTTATCTCTAACCACAACCCTCTTTCTCATGAGCTAGTTAACGCTTCAGAGCAAGCAAGTGACCGTGCATGGCGTCTACCAATGGCAGATGAGTACCACGAGCAGTTGAAGAGCCCGTTTGCGGATATGGCAAACATTGGTGGCCGTCCTGCTGGTACTATCACTGCAGGTTGCTTCCTGTCTAAGTTTGCTAAAAAGTACAACTGGGCTCACGTCGATATCGCAGGTACTGCGTGGAAATCAGGCGCAGCGAAAGGCTCAACGGGCCGTCCTGTCTCAATGCTTGTCCAATTCCTTTTGAACCGCAGCGGCCAAGAGACAGAAGAGTAATTTCTGAACAAAATCTAAAAGGGCCGCAAGGCCCTTTTTTATTATCCTAATTTTCTAAAATGAAAATGGGATTTAAGATGGTCTTAGGAAGAGACCCAAGGCAAGTGAGAGAATGATGCAAACTGCAACCTTCTACATCATTAACGAAGAGAGCCCGCAAGCAACGGTGGCTGGCTTTGAAGAGTACATTGTGTTTTTGGCGCAGCACTTTGCCCGCCAAGGCGCTAAAGTGTATTTAAACTGCCAAGACAAACCACACGCCGAGCAGCTCGCTGAAGCCTTTTGGCAAGTTGATGCAGACAAGTTCATGGCACATAACCTCGTAGGCGAAGGACCGAAATACGCCACCAATATTGAGATCGGCCATAACGGTGTAAAGCCGTCTTGGAATCGTCAATTGGTAATTAATTTGGCGGAAAATGAGACAACCTTTGCGAACAAGTTTGCTCAAGTGGTAGACTTCGTGCCCTGCGAAGAAAAAGCTAAACAACTCGCAAGAGAAAGATATAAAATTTACCGTCAAGCAGGTTACCAGCTGCAAACGATCGAAATTCAATATCCTTAACGGTCAATCCTTATAGTTAAGGCGATCTTGTTAAGATCCCTCACTTATAAAGATTGACTAAGATTCAACCATCAACGTATCCATTAAAAGAGCGCTATGGAAAAGACATACAACCCAACTTCAATCGAACAAGCTCTGTATCAGACTTGGGAAGAGAAAGGCTACTTTAAGCCACACGGTGACACTACTAAAGAATCATACAGCATCATGATCCCGCCACCGAACGTCACTGGTAGCCTACACATGGGCCACGCGTTCCAAGATACGATCATGGATACGCTTATCCGTTGTGAACGTATGAAGGGTAAAAACACCCTTTGGCAAGTAGGTACTGACCACGCTGGTATCGCAACTCAGATGGTTGTTGAGCGTAAGATCGCTGCAGAAGAAGGCAAAACAAAACACGATTACGGTCGTGAAGCTTTCATCGACAAAATCTGGGAATGGAAAGGCGAATCTGGCGGCACTATCACTAAGCAGCTTCGTCGTCTTGGCGCATCTGTAGACTGGGACCGTGAGCGCTTTACGATGGACGATGGTCTATCTAACGCCGTTCAAGAAGTATTCGTACGTCTATACGAAGACGATCTAATCTACCGCGGTAAGCGTCTAGTTAACTGGGATCCAAAGCTACACACAGCGATTTCAGATCTAGAAGTAGAGAACAAAGACACTAAAGGCCACATGTGGCACTTCCGCTACCCACTAGCAGATGGTGCTAAAACAGCGGATGGCAAAGACTACATCGTTGTTGCAACGACTCGTCCAGAGACCATGCTAGGCGATACGGGTGTTGCAGTTAACCCAGAAGATCCACGTTACAAAGATCTTATCGGTAAAGAAATCATCCTTCCTATCGTTGATCGTCGCATCCCAATCGTGGGCGATGAGCACGCAGATATGGAAAAAGGTACTGGCTGTGTGAAAATCACACCTGCGCACGACTTCAACGACTACGAAGTTGGTAAGCGCCACCAGCTACCAATGATCAACATTCTGACTTTCGACGCGAACATCCGCGACGCAGCAGAAGTATTCAACACTAACGGCGAAGCAAGCGACGCTTACAGCACTGAGCTACCAGCTAAATACCACGGTATGGAGCGTTTTGCCGCGCGTAAAGCTATCGTTGCTGAATTCGACGAGCTAGGTCTACTTGAAGAAGTAAAAGATCACGATCTACAAGTGCCTTACGGCGACCGTGGTGGCGTGGTTATCGAACCAATGCTAACTGACCAATGGTACGTACGTACTGCGCCTCTAGCGAAAACAGCAGTTGAAGCAGTAGAAAACGGCGACATCCAATTCGTTCCTAAGCAATACGAAAACATGTACTTCTCTTGGATGCGTGACGTTCAAGACTGGTGTATCTCTCGTCAGCTATGGTGGGGTCACCGCATCCCAGCTTGGTACGACAACCAAGGTAATGTTTACGTAGGTCGCACTGAAGAAGAAGTTCGCAAGAACAACAACCTAGAGTCAGTCATTGAACTGCACCAAGACGAAGACGTACTGGATACATGGTTCTCTTCTGCGCTATGGACGTTCGGTACTCAAGGTTGGCCAGAGCAAACTGACGATCTGAAAGTATTCCACCCTTCAGACGTTCTAGTAACTGGTTTCGACATCATCTTCTTCTGGGTTGCCCGCATGATCATGATGACCATGCACTTCGTGAAAGACGAAAATGGAAAACCACAAGTACCATTTAAGACAGTTTACGTTACCGGCCTAATTCGTGACGAAAACGGCGACAAGATGTCGAAGTCGAAAGGTAACGTACTTGACCCAATCGACATGATCGATGGTATCGACCTAGAGTCTCTAGTAGAGAAGCGTTGTGGCAACATGATGCAGCCTCAGCTAGCGAAGAAGATTGAGAAGAACACGCGTAAGACGTTTGAAAACGGTATCGAAGCATACGGTACAGACGCACTGCGTTTCACTCTTGCAGCAATGGCATCAACAGGTCGCGATATCAACTGGGATATGAAGCGTCTTGAAGGTTACCGTAACTTCTGTAACAAACTATGGAACGCAAGCCGTTACGTAATGATGAACACAGAAGAGCAAGATTGTGGTTTTGGTGAAGGTGAGATCGAGTACTCACTAGCAGACAAGTGGATCGAATCTCAGTTTGAACTCGCAGCGAAAGCGTTCAACAACCATATCGACAACTTCCGTCTAGATATGGCTGCGAACACGCTATACGAATTCATCTGGAACCAATTCTGTGACTGGTACCTAGAGCTAACTAAACCCGTTCTATGGAAAGGTACTGAAGCGCAACAGCGTGGTACTCGCCGTACACTAATCACGGTACTTGAGAAGACGCTACGTCTAGCTCACCCTGTGATTCCTTACATCACAGAAACTATCTGGCAAAGCATCAAGCCACTAGTTGACGGTGTTGAGGGCGAGACAATCATGCTACAAACTCTGCCTCAGTTTGACGAAGCAAACTTCCACCAAGAAGCGCTAGACGATATCGAATGGGTGAAAGCGTTCATTACAAGCATCCGTAATCTACGTGCTGAATATGACATCAACCCAGGCAAGCCTCTAGACGTTATGCTGAAAGCAGCGAATGAGAAAGACGCCTCTCGTCTAGAAGCAAGCAAACAAGTATTGATGTCTCTAGCGAAGCTAGAAGCAGTACGCGTGCTTGAAGCTGGCGAAGAAACCCCAGCGTGTGCAACGGCACTGGTTGGTAAGTCTGAGCTGATGATCCCAATGGCGGGTTTGATCGACAAAGATGCAGAGCTTGCTCGTCTAGATGGCGAAATCAAGAAGACGCACGGCGAAATCAAGCGTATCGAAGGCAAACTGGGCAACGAAGGCTTTGTAGCGAAAGCACCTGAAGCGGTTGTTGCTAAAGAGCGTGAGAAGCTTGAAGGCTACAAAGAGACACTAGCTAAGCTAGAAGAGCAGAAGACAACGATCGCTGCACTTTAAGCCTCAGTGAAAGAGAAGAACTAACACTTCTCACTTTGAATCCAAAGGTTGGCCATCATGGTCAACCTTTTTTGTATATCTTTCACCAAAAACCATCATCAATAGCTTTCCCCTATCGCAACAATACTCATCATCCATTAGCATTAATGAGAATTATTATCGATAATGAACTCATCGAAACAAACACGATTGAGTAATTATCATGAAAAAGACACTAACTTTCGCAGCACTGCATTTTACTATCGCATTTAGTGTCGCTTACGTACTCACAGGCGACATTTTAATTGGTAGTTTAATTGCCATGATTGAGCCTTCAGTGAACACCGTAGCCTTCTACTTTCATGAAAAGGCATGGGCAAAAGTCCCAGCACTTAAAGCTCGTCAGTGGATGACCAAATTAAAAACCGCAAGCTTTGCGACCGTGCACTTCAGCGTCGCTTTTACCGTGGTTTACTTACTAACAGGTGATGCATTTGTCGGCGGCGTAATGGCGATGCTAGAGCCGAGTTTGAATACGGTGGCTTACTACTTCCACGAGAAAGTATGGATGCGTAAATCATCAGCAAAAACTCCAGCACCGCAGTTTTGTTTACATCACCACGCTTAAACATGGAGGCTCACTACATCTCCTAACGAGCCAAATGATATTTATCATTGACAAAGTTGCGCACCGCAATTAATTTAATTGCGGTGCGCAACTTTATTTTTAGAGGTAAGTGATAATGAACGCTCGTCAACTCCGACACTACTCCCGTCAAGCCGTCCGATTGCTTGGTATGCTCGATAAACAATGCGGCGATGTCGCTCTTACCCCGGTACAAGCGCACGCATTAGGTGAAATCCAATTGCAGCCATTGACCATCAACCAACTGGCGCAGCAGCTTAGTGTCGACAAGTCCAATGCAAGCCGCACCATTACTGGTTTGATTAAATTAGGTTTGGTTGAGAGCATCGAAAACCCGAAAGATAAACGAAGCCAACTCGTAGTGCTCACAATTCAAGGACAGCAGGCGTTAGCGCAACTAGACCAACAGCAAAACAGCTTTTTTGAGCAGTTGCTTACACAACTTGATGACTGTGAGCAAGAACAACTCAAACTTGGTCTAGAGACTTACCTAAAAGGGCTAACAAAAGTGTGTCAGGCAGAGGAATACACCCTTCGACCTCTTACCAAAGCAGACAATCCGCAAGTGGCAGACGTAATTCGTAAAGTCTCCGCAGAATACGGCTTAACCGCAGACAGAGGTTATGGTGTGGCCGATCCAACGCTTGATGATATGTATTCGGTTTACAATCAATGCGGGGCCGCCTATTGGGTCATTGAACATCGCGGAGAGATCGTTGGTGGCGGTGGCTTTGCCCCTTTAGCTGGCGAGCCAAATGTGTGTGAACTACAAAAGATGTACTTCTTACCTCAAACACGAGGACACGGTTTAGCCAAACGCATCGTCGCATTGAGCTTACAATTGGCGAAACAATTTGGGTATCAGCAGTGCTATTTAGAGACAACTGAATGTCTGAGAGAAGCGGTAAGCTTGTATGAAAAGCTAGGCTTTGAGCATCTCGATGCCCCGCTTGGACAAACTGGGCATGATGCATGTGAAGTCGTAATGCTTAAGATGCTGTAATAGATAATATTATTAGACGTTAAAGCACAACATGGGTAACACAAAGCTCCTGGCTCAAGGCAACAGTGAAGTTTTGGTGCTGCCCATCCAACTCAACAGACAACTGGTAGAGATCATTTGGATCAGGGTCATTAAGATCAGCATACTTTGGCGCTTCGATCTGGAATAAAGCGCTCGCATGCTCCGCTCGGACATCAATAGGAATATGGTAAGTCATGCCATTGAACTTAACCGATGCCGATACTAAACCCGGCGCAAAAGTTTGGTAGTACAAATCCACCTTAAACTCACAACCACCACCGTGGTGCCAAATCTGTTCGGTAGCCACGCGGTCTAAACGTACATTGCGAATGAACTGCAGATACGGTTCTTGCCATACCCCTAAGCGCTCATCACTTTTTTTATATTCATGATCGGACAGAGAGCACAGCTCAGGTTTATCTTCATCAAACAGAAGATCCTCTTCTTCCTCTAAGAACAAGATTTCAAAGCGGTTACGCCCCATTTGCATGAACGGACGAATGTCTTTCTTGTAGACATTTTGAGAACCGTCACAGTCGAACAATGCTACTCCGTTCAAACGCACTTCTGCATGGTAATCCACACCACCCAACACCATTTCTACCGCTGGGAATGCCATCATGGATTCGTCCACTTCAATGTCATGCATCAGGTGCCACTCTTGCTGACGAATTGCTTCTTCTGTCAGTTCAGCTGGCAATACCTGACTCAAAGGAGCAGGGAAAGTAATGTCATCCTGTGGGATAGAAAGGTCCGTCAGTGGAGAGACTTGCCATAAACCGGCGAGTGAGAGTTGCATATACACCTTGAGCTAGATCAATTTTCACGCATTATAGGGAGAAATCCCCTATAAACTCAATGTGAATTATTTATCGCCTCCACATTCGTCAGTTTTTCAAGGTATAAAAAAACCAGCGTTAAACGCTGGTTTTTCCAAAAGTAGTGAGCTTTGATTACTCGTCGTCTTCATCTTCTTCAGGGTAAAGCGCATCTTCGCCTTCGTAGTACGTACCCCAACCGTCGTAGATGATGTCGTATTTTTCTGCCAAGTGAATCAGTTTTTCAACTTGCGCATCAATGGCTTCTGCGTCTAATGCTGATTCCATGGTTGCGTCACAGCAAAGCAACTTGTTGCCATCTTCATCTTCAGTTTCTTCCGCTTCAAGCACTTCAAAGCCCATCTTGAATGCTTCAACTACCGCTTTTTCTAGCGTGTCAAAATCTTCTGCAAACAGGTGGTGCTCGATTTCGTATAGCGAATCTGGATCGCTGCCATCTTCTAGCAATGCTGCAATGATATCGCGAGTCTCTTCCTTTTGAATCTCAATTAATTCTTCTACTGATAGATATTCATCTTCGTGAGACATGTTTTGGCTCCAGATTAGTTACTTGATAGAAACACTATACCCGATACTGAGTATGCTGATCCGGTGAAATATGGCATGGATTGCGATGAAAAGCCACAAACAAACATCATACCACCGCAATTCTTATCGGTTATTTGAATATAAATATTAAACCGACCATGCAAAGAAACAAAAAATTAACAAAAAATGGCATTTTTTAATATTCAGAACATCCTAACTGACACTTAATGCGGTTATTTTCTCTTTCTGTGCGTGTTTATGGCGCTTTCTTGAATACACTCACGTGTAAAACGAAGAAGCATAACGAATAAATTCACTTCAATAATGCATAATTGAGAATAAAAATGCACATTTTATGCACTATGCATGTATTCTTTCTCAATGGGAAAATTAGAATAAAAACGCACGCTCTCCACGTTTCACAAAATAGAATTAAAACCCAAACCAAAACTTCATCATCAAAACAGACAAAACTAAAATCTAAAAAACAATAAAAATTCAGAATATAGGCAAAGCGTAGTGATTTGCATCTTTCTAGGAAGCTTGTCATAACTAACGGCTGGAAAATTTGTAAGGATACAAAATGAGCAAGCTGTACGTTGGATCAGAAGTTGGTCAACTTCGACGAGTTCTATTAAATCGCCCAGAGCGCGCCCTAACCCACTTAACTCCATCAAACTGTCATGAATTACTGTTTGATGATGTTCTTGCTGTAGAAGCGGCAGGTGAAGAGCACGATGCGTTCGCACGCACGCTACGCGATCAAGATGTAGAAGTGCTTCTCCTCCACGATTTACTGGTCGAAACCCTCGCCGTTCCAGAAGCAAAACAGTGGCTGCTAGATACTCAGATTTCTGACTTTCGTTACGGGCCAACCTTTGCGCGAGACCTACGCCAATATTTTTCAGAAATGGATGATGAACACCTTGCCAGCATATTTTTAGGTGGCTTAGCTTACTCAGAGCTGCCGATCACCTCATCTTCTATGCTGCCAAAAATGAAGCGTCCGCTGGATTTTGTTATTGAGCCACTACCTAACCACCTATTTACGCGTGATACCTCATGCTGGGTTTATGGTGGTGTATCGCTCAACCCAATGATGATGCCTGCACGCCAACGTGAGACAAACCACTTACGTGCGATTTATCGTTGGCACCCAATTTTTGCTGGCCAAGACTTTATCAAATACTTCGGTGATGATGATCTGCATTATGATAATGCGAATGTCGAAGGCGGTGATGTGTTGGTTATTGGTAAAGGTGCAGTTCTGATCGGTATGTCTGAGCGCACGACCGCGCAAGGTGTAGAAAACCTTGCAGCGAGCCTGTTTAAGGCAGGACAAGCAACCGAAGTGATTGCGATTGATCTGCCTAAACACCGTTCATGCATGCATTTAGACACCGTTATGACCCATATGGATGTGGACACGTTCTCTGTTTACCCAGAGATCATGCGCAAAGATCTCGACACATGGCGCTTAACACCAAAAGGCAATGGTGAAATGCATGTTGAAGCATCTCATAACTACCTACATGCGATTGAATCTGCTCTTGGCTTAGATCAGCTGAAAATCATTACCACGGGTGGTGACAGTTATGAAGCTGAGCGCGAACAATGGAATGACGCCAATAACGTTCTTACCGTAAAACCGGGCGTTGTGATTGGTTACGAACGCAATGTATACACCAACGAAAAATACGACAAAGCTGGTATCAAAGTACTGACAGTCCCAGGTAACGAGCTTGGCCGTGGCCGTGGTGGCGCCCGCTGCATGAGCTGTCCGATAGAGCGAGACGATATATAACCAATTCGTCCTTTTACATTAAATGAATAAAAACTAAGGTTGATGTGAATGCATCAACCTTTTTTAGTTTTACGTAAAAATAACAATTCACAAATAAAGCATTTATATGCTTTAATGCATTCTATTAATTCAATCACACGTACTAAGGGACGAGCTATGGCTTTCAATTTACGTAACCGCAACTTTTTGAAGCTATTGGATTTCTCAACCAAAGAAATCCAGTTCTTGCTCGAACTGTCTGCAGAGCTAAAAAAAGCAAAATATGCAGGAACAGAGCAGAAGACACTTCAAGGTAAAAACATTGCACTCATCTTTGAGAAATCTTCGACTCGTACCCGATGTGCGTTTGAAGTCGCAGCTTTTGATCAAGGCGCTCAAGTCTCTTACATCGGCCCTTCTGGTTCTCAGATTGGCCATAAAGAATCAATGAAAGACACCGCACGCGTCTTAGGTCGCATGTATGACGGCATCGAATATCGCGGTTTTGGCCAATCCATTGTTGAAGAGCTTGGCACTTATGCTGGTGTTCCAGTGTGGAATGGTTTGACTGATGAGTTCCACCCAACCCAAATCCTTGCCGATTTCCTTACCATGCAAGAGCACGGACGCGGTAAGCAGCTGCATGAAATGACCTTCGCTTACCTAGGCGATGCACGCAACAATATGGGCAACTCGCTCATGGTGGGTGCCGCTAAAATGGGCATGGATATTCGCCTTGTCGCGCCAAAAGCGTTCTGGCCTGAAGAAGATCTGGTGGCAACTTGCCAAACTATCGCGCAGCAAACTGGTGCAAAAATCACATTAACTGAAAGCGTGGAGGAAGGCGTGAAGGGTTGTGACTTCCTTTACACCGATGTTTGGGTATCTATGGGTGAATCCGCTGAGGCATGGGATGAACGTGTGGCTTTAATGACACCATATCAAATCAATATGGAAGTGATTAAACAAACGGGTAATCCACATGTGAAATTTATGCACTGTCTTCCGGCTTTCCACAATGATGAAACTACCGTTGGCAAAGAAGTCGCTGAAAAATACGGCATGAAAGGCCTTGAAGTAACAGAAGAGGTATTTGAGTCAGAATACTCCATCGTATTCGACGAAGCTGAAAACCGTATGCACACTATCAAAGCCGTGATGGTAGCAACATTAGGAAGCTAAACTAGCAAGCAAAAACAGCCGCTAAAAACCATGATGTAATCGCTTGCGCTCACGAAAGTTAAGCGTATAATGCTCGGCAATTTGTCTGAGGATTAAGAAATGACCAAGCTAATTGCCGACATGAAAACGCGATTTGCTCTAGCTAAGCGACTACGCTTACGTGGTGTTATTTTCGTTAATTCTATTGAATTTTAAAACCTCCCCATTTGGGGAGGTTTTTTTATGTCCAAAATTCCTTTCGGCAATTTGGATGTAGTCATCAATGTTATAGGGAAGAAGATCATGGCGAACTCGCTTTACCAGAAGCACATCATCTCTATTCCAGAGCTTTCACGTGAAGAGCTGGAACTTATCGTAGAAACAGCAGGCAGCCTTAAAAAAGCACCTCGACCAGAACTGATTAAAAACAAAGTCGTTGCCAGTTGTTTCTTTGAACCATCAACGCGTACTCGCTTGTCGTTTGAAACAGCGATTCAACGCATTGGTGGTGACGTGATTGGCTTTGATAATGATGGTAATACCTCTCTGGCGAAAAAAGGCGAAACACTCGCAGATTCAGTACAGGTCATCTCTTCTTACGTCGATGCCTTTGTGATGCGCCATCCACAAGAAGGCGCCGCTCGCTTGGCCTCTGAATTCTCAAATGGCGTGCCAGTGATCAACGCTGGTGACGGTGCAAACCAACACCCAACTCAAACGCTACTCGACCTATACACCATCGCGGAAACACAAGGTCGTCTAGACAACTTGAACGTCGCGTTCGTCGGTGACCTAAAATATGGCCGCACGGTGCACTCTCTGACTCAAGCATTAGCGAAGTTTAATAACATCCGCTTCTTCTTTGTTGCACCAGAAGCATTGGCAATGCCAGATTACATCTGCGAAGAGCTAGACGAAGCAGGCATTCAATATAGCCTGCACACAGACATGGAGAGTGTGATTCCTGAACTGGATATTCTGTACATGACGCGCGTACAGAAAGAACGCTTTGATGAATCGGAGTACGCGCACATTAAATCGGCGTATATTTTGACAGCGGCATTACTCGAAGGGGCGCGCGAAAATCTAAAAGTACTCCACCCCCTCCCTCGCGTGGATGAAATCACAACCGATGTTGATAAAACACCTCATGCTTACTTCTTCCAGCAAGCTCAAAATGGCGTATACGCTCGCCAAGCACTGTTGGCGCTTGTTCTAAACGAAACACTGTAATCGAGGAGAAAACCCATGGCTAAAGAAACTCAATTGCAGGTAGAAGCAATCAAAAATGGCACAGTCATCGACCACATCCCTGCGCAAATCGGCATCAAAGTATTAAGACTGTTCGATATGCACAATTCATCACAGCGCGTTACGATTGGTCTGAACTTGCCATCATCAGCACTCGGTCATAAAGATCTACTCAAAATCGAAAATGTGTTTATCAATGAAGAGCAAGCGAGCAAGTTGGCGCTGTATGCTCCTCACGCGACCGTGAATCAAATCGAGAATTATGAAGTGGTGAAAAAGCTCGCGTTAGAGCTTCCTGAGCGCATCAATGATGTCTTCGAATGCCCAAATTCAAACTGTATTTCTCACAATGAGCCAGTAGAAAGCAGCTTTAGCGTGTTCGAGAAGAAACAAGAAATCCGCCTAAAGTGTAAATACTGCGAGAAAGTGTTCTCACGCGAGATCGTAACCGAGCGATAAACACGCCGTACGACTAGGCTGTGATACGTTTAAAATACCCTGCAATGTCGGGGTATTTTGCTCTTTACCTACCACAGGTTTAGAGGCAAACTGAGAATCTTTATTCCCTACAACTGATGGAAAAAATCAAATGACGAAAGTACTTCACACTGAGTCTGCACCAGCAGCAATCGGTCCTTACGTTCAAGGCGTAGATCTAGGTAACATGGTTCTTACTTCAGGCCAAATCCCAGTAAACCCAGCGACAGGTGAAGTGTCTGCTGATATCGCAGAGCAAGCTCGTCAGTCTCTAGAAAACGTAAAGGCTGTGGTTGAATCTTCAGGCCTTAAAGTGTCAGATATCGTGAAGCTAACGGTTTTTGTTAAAGACCTAAACGACTTTGGCACGGTGAACGAAGTTTACGGCAAGTTCTTTGATGAGCACGGCGTAGCAAACTACCCTGCACGCTCTTGTGTAGAAGTGGCTCGCCTACCAAAAGATGTTGGCATCGAGATTGAAGCAATTGCAGTTCGCAAATAATTGCACTTGCTGACAAACATAAAAAAACGGGTAGCTCAGGCTACCCGTTTTTTATTGTCTTTTCGTGATGATATCGCAGTAAAACTTAAGCAGCATTACGCTGTTTGACTTCTTCATCTAACGATTCAAGTTTCTCTTTCATCTGTTCACGACAGATATTTGCTAGCTCGCGAATGCCCTCTTTACCATAGCCTTCAGTACTGATTGGAGGTAGCATTTCAACAATCACATGACCATTGTTCCAACGGTTCAGCTTAATTTTATTCGTCGAGCTACATACGATAGGAATGATTGGTACGCCTGCTCCAATTGCCGCATGAAAAGCACCTGTTTTGAATGGCAGCAAACCACGTCCACGAGAACGCGTGCCTTCAGGGAACATCCACACCGAAACATCACTTTCTTTCATGCTGCTCACTACCTGATCGATAGTACCTTTTGCTTTCGAGCGATTCGCTCTGTCAATCAGGATGTTACCCGTAAGCCAGTAAAGCTGACCAAACAGTGGCATCCAAGCCAAGCTCTTTTTACCTACTGTCACAACTTTCGGGGTCACAGCAGCAGAAACAGTAAACATGTCCCAGTTGTTCTGGTGGTTAGCAATGTAAACATGTTGTCCGCGTGAATACGCATCTTCAGGGATACGCAGCTCTAACTTAATCCCAAATACACGAGACATCTTGGCAAACAAGCGGCCAAAAGTGAAAACGTGCTTAGGGTTTCGGGGGCTTAACAGGCAGTAACCACAACCACCAATAAACATAACAATCGCAAAGATAGCGACAGCAAATACACGTAACAGTGCAATCATTCTTGTTCTCCAGGAACCGGCTTTTGCCAGATACAGCTATTAATTTCTCTCTTTCCATAAAGGATAACTATGGTCATGAGAGTGATATAAAAAAGCCGAAACTCAGGTTTCGGCTCTCTTGATATCCAAGTTACCTGCGGTGCAGTTTAACTTGCCTCGCTCACTCGCTCAATATTTGCGCCAAGTGCAGCCAGTTTATTTTCGATTTTGTCGTAACCGCGGTCGATATGGTAAATACGATCAACGATGGTTTCGCCTTTAGCAATACAGCCCGCAATTACCAAACTAGCCGAAGCTCGTAGGTCGGTTGCCATGACTTGCGCACCACTTAATGACTCAACATCACCACAGATAACGGTGTTGCCTTCAATCTCGGCTTTCGCGCCCATACGCATCAATTCTGGTACGTGCATAAAGCGGTTTTCAAAGATAGTCTCAGTGATCACGCCGCCGCCTTTCGCCATCATGTTTAGTAGCGTAAATTGCGCTTGCATATCGGTCGGGAAGCCTGGATGCGGCGCTGTACGTACACTCACTGCTTTCAGCTCGCGATCGGTCATATCTACTGAAATCCAATCTTCACCCGTTTCGACAAGCGCGCCAGCTTCTTCTAGCTTGGCTAAAACCGCTTCAAGCAAATGAGCGTTAGTGTTACGACATACTACTTTACCGCCAGATACCGCGGCAGCGACAAGGAATGTTCCCGTCTCAATACGGTCGGCAACCACGTTGTGTTTACAACCACCTAGGCGCTCAACACCTTCAATCGTAATCGTATCTGTGCCTGCACCAGAAATTTTTGCACCAAGCTTATTTAGGAAATCCGCGGTGTCTACAATTTCAGGTTCACGCGCCGCGTTGTCTAGCGTTGTAGTGCCTTCAGCAAGTGCTGCAGCACACATGATGGTGATCGTCGCGCCTACGCTGACTTTATCCATCACGATGTGCGCACCTTTTAGACGACCATCAACCTCAGCTTTAACGTAACCATCTTCAAGCGTAATCGTTGCGCCAAGCTGCTCTAGGCCAGAAATATGCAGATCAACAGGACGAGCACCGATAGCACAACCGCCAGGTAGAGAAACCTGACCTTGACCAAATCGCGCTACGAGCGGGCCCAAAGCCCAAATAGAAGCACGCATGGTTTTCACCAAATCATACGGTGCGCAGTATTCAGTAATGCTACTTGGATCGACGTGAACAGAACCATTACGGCTTACTTTCGCGCCTAAACGCTTAAGCAGTTCCATGGTTGTATCGATATCACGAAGGTGTGGCACGTTTGCCACTTCTACAGGCTCTTCCGCCAAGATAGACGCAAATAAAATCGGCAGTGCTGCGTTTTTTGCACCGGAAATGGTCACTTCACCAACGAGTGGTTTATCTGACCCAATAACTCGAAACTTTTCCATCAATAAACCTTAAAGCGACATCAGTTTCTTATCACGAGCCCACTCTTCTGGTGTGAACGCTTTAATTGATAATGCGTGAATGTCGTTACGCTGGATGTATTCCATCAGAGGACCATAAATTAACTGCTGCTTCTTAACGCGGCTCATTCCATCGAAACAAGCATCAACAGCAACCACCTCATAGTGGCTACCTTCACCTTTTACATGCACTTCTTGAAGGTTTAGTGCTTCTTCTAATAACTGTTGTACTTTTGCGCTGTCCACAATTTACCCCTGATAATTCTGTATGTGTTTGGCCACTAAAGATTCAACATTGCTCAGTTGAAACAAAGTGCGCAGTTGCGCCGGCACGAAACTGAGCATTATATGACAGTTTTGCTTTTTTGCATGCTCTAATAAGTGGATTAACATCACCATTCCTGCAGAGTCGACGCGCTCTATCTCTTTTAACGAGCATTCCAGCTCAGCTTGAGCTGGTTGCCATTGCTGAGCATACGCCCACAATGATGGCACTGTATCTCTATCAAGTGCCCCTGTTAGCTTAAGAATGTTTTGATCTAATTGCCACTGAGCGGGAGTCTGGGCCATTATTTCTTCGCCTCAAAGCGAACCGGTTCCGCAGCTAATTTTTCTAGATCTTTCGCGACAGATAAAATGCCTTCTTGACGAATTTTGCTATTCCATTCTGACTGTTTGCTAGAGAGTAAACTAATGCCTTCCGCAATCATATCGAATGCTTCCCACTCACCAGATTTGTTGTCTTTACGCAATTTGAACTCTAGCTTGATGTTTGGACGCGGCGTATCGATGATATCAACTTTAATACTGGTGATACGCTTAGAGTCATCAATGCTAGGCTCAGGACCAAATTCAATTTGTTGGTCACTGTATTGCGTTAGCACTTGGGCATAAGAAGCAATTAAGTACGCGCGAAATGCATCGATAAACTCAAGTACGTCTTCACGTTTCGCTCCTTTTAGGTTTGGACCTAGGAGCTTTAACCCAGCATAGCGGTAGTTGACGTAAGGCATTAGCTCTTCTTCAACAATCACCTTGAGTAAATCTGGGTCTTGTTTGATTTTCGGCTGCTCAGCTTTTAATCTTTCGAACGTGACTTCAGCCACTTGCTTCATCATCTTATAAGGTTCAGTTTTATCCACTTCTGCTGCACTTGTACCAAACGCGCTAAACACAGCACAAACTGAAAGTAATAATCTCGCTAACATAGTTATTCCTTACTTGAATCGTCTGAACCACCTACGCTGTAAAGCACTTGACCAATTAAGTCTTCAAGCACGAGCGCTGATTTGGTGTCTTCGATGGTATCGCCATCGACCAGCATGACTTCATCGTCAAAAACAAAGCCTGGTACTAAACCAATGTATTGCTCACCAATCAAGCCAGACGTCAAAATTTGTACGCTCGACGTTTCTGGGAATTGATTGTATTTGCTATTGATCGATAGAGTTACAACAGGTAATAAGTTATCTGGGTTAAGCGAAATATTGCTTACCCGGCCAATCACAACCCCACCCACTTTTACTGGCGAGCGAACTTTTAAACTACCAATATTATCGAACTCAGCTTTGAGGGTGTAAGTATCACCAGAGCCAATGCTTTTTACGTCAGCAACTTGAAAAATCATCACAAGAATCGCGCAAATTCCCGCTAATACAAAGCTGCCAACCCATAATTCAGTTTTACGTGTTTGTTGCATGATTAATTCCCAAACATCAATGCGGTCAGTACAAAGTCTAGTCCTAGTACTGCTAAAGAAGAATGCACAACAGTGCGCGTAGTTGCTCGGCTGATCCCTTCCGAAGTTGGAATAGCATCATAACCATTAAATAGAGCAACCCAAGTAACCGTAATTGCAAACGCAAAGCACTTGATCATACTGTTACCAATATCCTGTCCTAGTTCAACTGAGGACTGCATCGCTGACCAAAAACTGCCATGGTCAACACCTTTCCAGTCAACACCAACAAGCTGGGCGCCCCAAATACCCACCGCCATGAAAATCATAGCCAGTAATGGCATTGAAATAGCACCAGCCCAAAAACGTGGCGCGATCACTCTTTTCAAAGGATCTACCGCCATCATTTCAAGGCTAGAGAGTTGCTCCGTCGCTTTCATCAAACCTATCTCTGCAGTTAACGCAGAGCCTGCACGACCAGCAAACAGAAGTGCAGTGACAACGGGCCCTAATTCACGTAGCAATGAGAGCGCCACCATTTGACCCAAACTGCCCTCTGCGCCGTAATCCACCAGCACAACATAGCCTTGTAGGCTCAAGACCATACCAATGAACAACCCAGATACGACGATAATCGCCAGAGACTGGACGCCTACGGAATAAAGTTGTTTAACGAGCAGAGGAAAGCTTTTGAGCGGTTGTGGCTTAGTAAACAGTGCCCCAATCAGCATGAAAGTCGCACGACCAAATGCTCCGCAGATGGAGAGCGTTCGTCTACCTAGTGAGGCGACAAAATGCATAAAGTTATCGACCATCAAATAAGTCCTTTTCGATACTTTGAGAAGGGAAGCGAAACGGTACAGGACCATCTGCATCACCTTGTAAGAACTGCTGAACGCGAGGGTCAGGATTCTGATTAAGCTCTTCTGGTGTGCCAAAAGCGATAATTTTGCCATCGGCCATCAGATAAACCCAATCGGCAATACTCATCACTTCAGGCACGTCGTGAGAAACGACTATAGAAGTTAAACCTAACGCTTGATTTAGATTACTAATGAGCTCAACCAAGACACCCATGGTGATTGGGTCTTGTCCGACAAATGGTTCATCGTACATGATTAAATCAGGATCCAGGGCGATCGCACGCGCCAACGCAGCGCGTCTAGCCATGCCACCCGATAGCTCGCTTGGCATCAATTGTGCCGCGCCGCGTAAACCGACGGCTTCAAGCTTAAGCAGCACCATGGTACGAATTAGCTCTTCAGATAAATTCGTATGCTCTCGCAATGGGAAGGCAACGTTATCAAAGACATTCAAATCAGTGAATAAAGCTCCTGATTGAAACAACATGCTCATTTTCTTTCGAGCATGGTAGAGTTTTTTACGCGAGAGAGAGGGAATATTGTCGCCATCAAACCAGATCTCTCCTTGCTCGGGATACAACTGACCACCAATTAAACGCAGCAGTGTTGTTTTACCAATTCCCGATGGTCCCATAATGGCCGTCACTTTGCCCTCAGGAACATGCAGATCAATACCATCAAAGATCTTGCGCTCTCCCCGTGAAAAAGTGAGGTTGTTCACGGTGACTAAATCGTTGTTCGACATATCATCTCTTCTACTGTCGGAGCGTTGCAACTCACGGCATCATCAACCAGACACACAACGGAGTTGAATTTCACGTTTAATAAAGTAACGTCGGTACATTTATTAGGCTGCAATCATAAGCACATTGGCTTTGAATTTAAAGCACTGTTCAATTAAATAAAGTCGAGTATATACCTGCAATTTTTTGTGGATTACGATCAAATCAGCGCAAAGTGTTTAAATCCTAGACAAGAATTGCTGATTTAAATGAACGACATTTGCATACATTTTCGTTACTAACCTTTAATTTATTCGTCGTTTATCTTCCATTTTAGGCCGCAAAAGGTCAAAATTAGCGGTTATTCATTTTACTTATTTAATACTTAGGAATTCTCATGCTCGAAGCCGTAGCGTTGCTTATAGTCGGTCTTGTTTTGCTCGTATGGAGTGCAGATAAACTTGTTTTTGGTTCTGCAGCGATAGCCCGCAACGTCGGTATTTCACCTCTTGTCATCGGCATGACAATCCTTGCGATGGGCTCTTCTGCGCCAGAGATGATGGTTTCTGCAACCGCAGCCTGGGACGGAAAAACCGATACTGCCGTGGGTAACGTTTTAGGCTCAAACATCGCGAACATCGCGTTAATCCTAGGTATTACAGCACTCATCAAGCCTCTGTCGATTAGCTCCGCGGTCATCCGCCGGGAACTGCCATTAATGATTGCAGTAACAGTACTCGCCGGTATTCTGCTTTGGAATAGCCATCTCGGTTTTTATGAAGGTGTCTTATTGTTTGTACTCTTTGGGGCATTTTTATTTGCTATGTTGCAGATCAGCCGCAAAGAACAAAAATCAGGTGATGTTTTTCTTGATGACCAAGAGTCAGAGATCCCAGAAGGCGTCAGCAACCCTAAAGCGATCATGTGGGTGGTTATTGGCCTGATACTGCTTCCTTTGGCAGCAAGCATGCTAGTGGATAACGCGGTGATTATTGCGAAGTATTTTGGCATGAGCGATCTTGTCATCGGTCTGACTATCATTGCCATCGGCACTAGTCTACCTGAGCTCGCAGCATCGCTTGCTGGTGTTTTAAAAGGTGAAGACGACATGGCCGTCGGTAACATTATTGGCTCGAATGTGTTTAATATTCTGGCCGTAATGGGCATTCCTGGCATCATTAATCCATCGGTACTGAGTGAGTACGCGATGGGACGTGACTTCTGGGTCATGTTAGGCGTTTCACTGTTACTTGTCGCGATGTGTTTGGGTAAATCACGCAGTATTAACCGTATTGAAGGTGCAATCTTGTTTGCATGCTTCCTAGGTTATCAAGTGTACTTATTCGCAAACATGGCCGCTTAATTACCACGATAAATAAGTAGAGAACTGATATGTCCAATCAATTTGATTTTCGCGCTGCTGCTAAACAAGTTCTTGATATCGAAGTTGCTGCTCTGCAAGAGCTGGATACCTACTTTGATGATCAATTTGAGAAAGCGTGCGAACTGATCCTTTCCAACAGCGGCAAAGTAGTCGTTATGGGTATTGGCAAGTCAGGCCACATTGGTAACAAGATTGCTGCGACTCTGGCAAGCACGGGGACTTCTGCGTTTTTCGTTCACCCTGGCGAAGCAGCACATGGCGACTTGGGCATGATCAGCCCTGGAGATATTGTGCTCGCAATTTCTAACTCTGGTGAGTCAAACGAAATTCTGTCTCTATTTCCGGTATTAAAACGCCTGAACATCAAGATAATTAGTATGACAGGCAAGCCAGAATCCAATATGGCAAAACTGTCTGACTTGCACCTACAAATTACGGTACCTCAAGAAGCTTGCCCGCTAGGGTTGGCACCGACCAGCAGTACCACGGCCACATTAGTAATGGGAGACGCATTAGCCGTAGCCCTACTCCAAGCGCGTGGTTTTTCTGCCGAAGATTTTGCTCTATCTCATCCAGGTGGCGCGTTAGGGAGAAAACTGCTGCTTAAGTTGTCTGATATTATGCACTTTGGAGAAGCGTTACCTAAAGTTTCTCCAAACGCATTGATTCGCGATGCCCTGCTTGAAATTTCGGAAAAAGGGCTAGGCATGACCGCTATCGTCGATGAACACGATGCTATGCTTGGTATATTCACCGATGGTGATTTACGTCGCACCTTAGACAAACGCATTGATATTCATACGACCGCGATTGGCGAAGTCATGACGACAAATCCAACCACAGCGCACCCTGATATGCTAGCGGTTGAAGGTTTGAACTTGATGCAGAATAAAAATATTAACGCTCTGATTTTATGTAAAGACGAAAAAATTGTGGGTGCACTGAACATGCACGATTTACTAAAAGCTGGCGTGATGTAATATCAGCACAAACATTTAAATCATTTATTACACAAATAAAGGCAATGGTCAGGGAAGTACTGAGCTAAACGATAGGCCTTCATTATATGAGTTTTACTCGCCTTATTTATTTGCTCTTGATCTTCGTTGTCGCATGGTGCGGTTATTACCTACTGACCCCAAAAGGCAACGACGCAATTCAAGTAGCACCAGATTCTGAACTGCCCATGTTCAGTGGTACTGGACTGGAAAACATCACCTATGGTGAAGATGGTGTCCGCAGTTACATCATCCGCTCTACGAACTTAGACCATTATGCTAAGAGTGGAGATACCATTTTTAATAACCCGACTTTGATGGTTTACCGTGAAGGTAGCGTCATTGAATGGAAGGTGACGGCCACAAGAGCCGTGTTAGATGAAGACCAAGTCTTAACGTTATATGACAAGGTCTTAATGCAAAATCTTCTGCCTGGTGCGAGCTTTGATACCATGGCAACAGACAAGTTAGTCATTAATCTAACTAATCGTGATTTTAAAGCCGATCAACAGGTCATGTTGGTTGGGCCACAATTTGAAACTACTGGAGGCGCAATGCAAGGCAACTTAAAGCAGCATACCGCAACTCTGACAGACGAAGTTCAAGGTCGATATGAAACCGTTACACCTTAGCCTACTGGCACTGGTATTGGCGGCGCCTCAAGCGCTGGCACTTAAGTCGGATACTCAACAACCGGTTTACATTAACTCTGACACCCAACAGGTGGATATGAAGAGTAACCAGGTTATCTTTAAAGGCGATGTATCTCTTAAGCAAGGTAGCATCAATATCGATGCTGATAGAATCGTGGTAACGCGCGATCCTAAAACCGAAGCCATCAAACAGATTCAAGCATTTGGTAAACCTGCCAAGTTTTCTCAGCTGATGGACGATGGTAAGACACTGAGTGGTCAAGCTGTGGAGCTGGATTACCGTATTTCTACAGACGAACTGACCATGAAAGGTCAAGCGCAACTGGCACAAGACAACAACACCATTAAAGGTTCTTCGATTCGTTACCAAATTGGTAAACAAAAGCTAGTCGCTGATAGCTCTAAGGAAGAGCGCGTTACGACCATTTTGCAACCCAATCAGATAGAGAACTAATATGGCAGTACTGAGTGCGAAAAACTTGGCGAAAAGCTACAAAAAACGCAAAGTCGTAACCGATGTTAGCTTGGAAGTTGAATCTGGTCAGATTGTTGGGCTGCTAGGCCCAAACGGCGCAGGTAAAACCACCTCGTTTTATATGATTGTCGGCTTGGTGCCACGAGATGAAGGCACCATTACCATTGATGATAAAGACATCAGTATTCTGCCGATGCACAGTCGTTCGCGTCTCGGGATTGGCTACCTTCCGCAAGAAGCGTCGATTTTCCGTAAGCTGTCGGTGGAAGATAACATCATGGCCGTACTCGAAACTCGTCAAGAAATGACACGTGAAGAGCGCCAAGATAAGCTGGAAGATTTGTTGGAAGAATTCCACATTCAGCACATCAGAACCAGTGCGGGTATGGCACTATCGGGGGGTGAGCGACGCAGAGTGGAAATCGCTCGCGCTTTAGCAGCCAACCCTCAATTCATTTTGTTGGATGAACCTTTCGCTGGTGTTGACCCAATCTCGGTTAATGACATCAAGAAAATCATCGAGCATCTACGCGATCGCGGCCTCGGAGTGTTAATCACTGACCATAACGTGCGTGAAACACTGGACGTATGCGAAAAAGCCTATATCGTAAGCCAAGGGCACCTAATTGCATCGGGAACTCCGGCAGAAGTTCTCAATAATGAACAGGTGAAACAAGTTTATCTCGGCGAACAATTCCGTCTATGATTATATTAGGAACGGTAAGATTCTGAGCATTACAAGGTAAGTAACACTGAATGAAACCTTCATTACAACTCAAGCTAGGTCAACAGTTAGCCATGACGCCACAGTTGCAACAAGCGATTCGCTTACTGCAACTGTCGACACTCGATCTTCAACAGGAAATCCAAGAAGCCTTGGATTCAAACCCATTATTGGAAGTTGAAGAAGGCCAAGATGAGCCTCTAGCAAACGGTGAAGATAAATCAGCGGTCGAGACTGCTGATAGCAACAGTGCTAACGAACCAGCAGACATTGACGTTCCAGACAGTTCAGACGTAATTGAGAAATCAGAGATCAGCTCTGAACTTGAAATCGATACCACTTGGGATGACGTCTACAGCGCGAATACCGGTAGCACTGGCTTAGCTCTTGATGATGATATGCCCGTCTACCAAGGCGAAACCACGGAATCATTGCATGACTACCTAATGTGGCAGCTTGACCTGACACCATTCAGTGAAACCGATCGTACGATTGCATTAGCGATTATTGACGCTGTTGACGACTACGGTTACCTAACCCTATCGCCTGAAGAAATTCATGAGAGCTTCGATAACGAAGATATTGAGTTAGACGAAGTAGAAGCCGTTCGTAAACGTATTCAGCAGTTCGATCCGCTCGGTGTGGCATCACGCAACTTACAAGAGTGCCTACTGCTACAGCTAGCGACTTTCCCAGAAGACACACCGTGGCTTGCTGAAGCCAAAATGATTCTTGCGGATCATATTGATCACCTGGGGAACCGTGATTACAAGCTCGTTATTAAAGAGACTAAGCTGAAAGAAGCCGATCTCCGTGAAGTCCTCAAACTTATCCAGCAGTTAGATCCTCGTCCCGGTAGTCGTATCACACCGGATGATACCGAGTACGTAATTCCAGATGTGTCCGTTTTTAAAGACAACGGCAAATGGACCGTTTCTATCAACCCAGATAGCGTTCCAAAATTAAAAGTAAATCAACAATATGCTCAATTAGGCAAAGGCAATAGCGCGGATAGCCAGTACATCCGCAGCAATTTGCAAGAGGCAAAATGGTTAATTAAGAGCTTAGAGAGTAGAAACGAGACGCTACTCAAAGTTGCAAGATGTATTGTTGAACATCAACAAGATTTCTTCGAGTATGGTGAGGAAGCCATGAAGCCAATGGTACTAAATGATGTAGCCTTGGCAGTGGACATGCATGAATCCACGATTTCTCGTGTAACAACACAAAAATTTATGCATACACCACGTGGCATTTTTGAATTGAAGTACTTCTTCTCTAGCCATGTTAGTACTGACAACGGCGGAGAATGTTCGTCAACAGCAATTCGCGCACTCATTAAAAAACTGGTCGCAGCAGAGAATACTGCTAAGCCATTGAGTGATAGCAAGATTGCTGCTCTTCTGGCTGACCAAGGGATTCAGGTCGCGAGACGTACGATAGCCAAATATCGAGAATCCTTGGGAATTGCCCCTTCAAGTCAGCGTAAACGCCTATTATAAGGCACTAACTGAAAAGGAAAGTCTATGCAAATCAATATTCAAGGCCATCACGTTGATCTTACCGATTCAATGCAAGACTATGTAAATTCTAAGTTTCAGAAGCTCGAAAGGTTCTTCGACCATATCAATCAAGTACATGTTGTACTAAAAGTTGAAAAAATCACTCAAATCGCGGAAGCTACGCTTCATATAAATCAAGGCGAAATCCACGCATCAGCTGATGACGAAAATATGTATGCCGCGATCGATTCGCTGGTAGATAAATTGGTTCGCCAACTCAATAAGCACAAAGAAAAACTAAACAGTCATTAATCATGCAACTGAGCGAAATACTGTCATTGGACTGCACCAAGAGTGCGGTCCACTGCACGAGTAAAAAACGCGCCCTTGAAATGATCAGCCGCATCGTGGCTGATCAAACGGGCCAAGATTCTACCGAACTGTTCGAGTGCATGCTCAACAGAGAGAAAATGGGCAGTACTGGTATCGGAAACGGTATTGCGATCCCACACGCTAGAATGCAATCGAGCGACAAGGCTATTGCTGTCTTGCTGCAATGTGATGAAGCAATTGAATTCGATGCGATTGATAATCGACCTGTCGACCTTCTTTTTGCGCTCCTTGTACCAGAAGAACAGTGCAAAGAGCACCTCAAGACTCTATCCTCTATGGCAGAACGTCTGAGCGATAAGCAAGTATTGAAACTACTGCGCAATGCTCAGAGTGATGAAGAACTTTACGACATCATGATTCACCAATAAGCAGGACGGACATCATGCGACTAATCGTGGTTAGCGGGCACTCAGGTGCCGGTAAGAGTATTGCGCTGCGCGTACTGGAAGACTTAGGTTATTACTGTGTTGATAACCTCCCAGTGAATTTGCTGGACGCATTTGTTCACTCTGTTGCTGACAGCAAGCAGAATGTTGCGGTAAGCATTGATATTCGCAATATCCCTAAAAAGCTAAAAGAACTGACTGGTACACTGGAGCAGTTGAAAACAGAGCTTGATGTGACCGTGCTTTTCTTGGACGCCAATAAGGAAACGCTACTCAAACGCTACAGCGAAACACGCCGAATCCACCCTTTATCTTTAGGTGGCACCTCTCTCTCCCTTGACCAAGCCATCGAGCGTGAGAAAGAAATTTTAACGCCACTTAAAGCGCATGCCGATCTTGTACTGAACAGCAGTGGACAATCTTTGCATGAGTTGAGTGAAACCGTGCGTATGCGTGTTGAAGGCAGGGATCGCAAAGGGCTTGTTATGGTATTTGAGTCTTTTGGCTTCAAATATGGCCTGCCTTCCGATGCCGATTACGTATTCGACGTTCGCTTCTTGCCCAACCCACATTGGGAACCAGCGTTGCGCCCTCTTACGGGTTTGGATGCCCCTATCGCCGCATTTTTGGAGCAGCACCAATCGGTGTTAAGTTTGAAATACCAAATTGAAAACTTTATAGAGAATTGGTTACCTCTGCTCGAGAAAAACAACCGCAGCTATTTGACCGTTGCAATAGGTTGTACCGGTGGTAAACACCGTTCGGTGTACTTAACTCAGCAAATCGGTGAGTACTTCGCCAATAAAGGACACCAAGTGCAAATTCGCCATACCTCACTAGAGAAAAACACTAAGGAGTAGCTGTGGAGTTAAGTCGTAAAGTATTGATTCAAAATCGCCTTGGCTTACATGCTCGCGCAGCCGTCAAACTGGTCGAACTGGCCCAGAGCTTTGAAGCGGTCATCACTATCGACAATGAAGAAGACAAAACCGCCACAGCAGACAGCGTAATGGGTTTATTAATGCTTGAGTCTGCTCAAGGACAGTACGTCACAATCCACGCTGCGGGTGAGCAAGCAGAAGAAGCACTGGATGCCGTTTGCCACTTAATCGAAGATAAATTTGATGAAGGCGAGTAATTTACTCGCTTTTTTATTACCTCTCACTCTCCTTCCCCTCACTGCTCCAAGAAATAAATTTGCTTAGTATCATAAGTTGTTATTAAAAGGCGCCTAGAATTAAGTTATTATTCAACGCATTGTAAATATCAGGAATTGGGAGGAATGAATGGCAGAGCAAATTGAATTCGACCAAGCTCACCAAGCCCTCCAAGAAGTCACAGAAGCGCTAGAAAATGGCCGCTTCGTCCATGTTCGTCGTCAGTTACAGGACATGGAACCTGAGGATATCGCTCACCTTTTAGAAGCCTCTCCACGAAAAAGCCGTGAAGTTCTCTGGCAACTCACCGACCCTGAAGACTACGGTGAAATCCTCGACGAACTGAACGAAGACGTCAAAGATAGTCTCGTATCCAAAATGGCACCAGAAGCGCTTGCAGAAGCGACAGAAGGCATGGATACCGATGACGTGGCTTATGTACTGCGTAGCTTGCCAGACAACCTGTCACGCGAAGTCCTGTCGCAAATGGACTCCTCTGACCGTCTGCGTGTCGAAACCGCCCTGTCCTACCCAGAAGACACCGCAGGTGGGCTGATGAACACCGACGTTATCACGATTCGTGGTGACGTAGATGTGGACGTGGTTTTACGTTATCTGCGTATGAAAGGTGAACTACCAGAAGCAACGGATGCACTTTATGTCATTGATGAAGAAAGCAAACTGATTGGTGAACTACCCATTACTCTGCTGATCACGACCCAGCCTGATGTCAAAATTGTCGACATCATGGAAGATGCTGACGAAGCGATCACTGTCGATACCAGTGATTCAGATGTTGCTAGTCTGTTCGAACGTCGTAACTGGGTCTCTGCTCCTGTCGTAGACGAGAATCAGCATCTCGTTGGCCGTATCACTATCGATGACGTAGTTGACGTTATCCGTGAAGATGCCGAGCACTCGATGATGAGTATGGCAGGTATGGACGATGACGAAGATACCTTCGCACCCGTTGTAAAATCAGCTCGCAAACGTAGTATCTGGCTTGGGGCTAACGTGTTGGCCGCACTCGCTGCCGCTTCTGTTTCTAACATGTTTGAAGCCACGCTAGACCAGATGGCGGCCATTGCCGTATTGATGACGATTGTTCCTTCCATGGGTGGTGTCGCTGGTAACCAAACCGTCGCACTAGTGATTCGTGGTCTTGCTCTTGGTCATATCGGTGACTCGAACAAACGAGAACTGTTGATGAAAGAAGCCTCGATCGGTTTACTCAACGGCATCATGTGGGCGCTGATTATTGGCGGCATTGTTGTCGCTTGGAAAGGTAACTGGATGCTAGGGGGAATCATTTCCGCAGCGATGCTGACCAACTTATTGGTCGCTGGGGTTGCCGGAGTAACGATTCCAATCCTCTTAAAGAAAATGAACATCGATCCAGCTTTAGCTGGTGGTATGGCGTTAACGACCGTAACGGATGTAATTGGTTTATCAGTATTCTTAGGGCTTGCCACAATACTGATTACCTAACTGCAAAAACTAAAAAGCCTGATGAACACATCAGGCTTTTTTAATTCTGAATTAGGAAAGCTTACTCACCCGCAACTTTCATCGCATCCAGTAAGATTGAACCCGTTTGAATTTGCGAGCGCGTTTCAACGTCGCTACCTACGGCAACAATCTTATTGAACATGTCTTTTAGATTACCAGCAATGGTAATTTCCGATACTGGGTATTGGATTTCGCCGTTCTCAACCCAAAAGCCTGCAGCACCGCGAGAGTAATCACCTGTTACCACGTTCACGCCTTGTCCCATCACTTCTGTCACTAGAAGACCAGTACCGAGCTCTTTAAGCATTTGTTCGAAGTTTTGGCCTGTCGATTTCACGTACCAGTTGTGGATGCCACCAGCGTGACCTGTCGGCGCCATCTTCATTTTACGTGCGGCATAACTGGTTAACAGGTAAGTCGCTAGCACACCGTCAGTGATGATCTCACGATCTTGAGTGTACACGCCTTCGCTATCGAAGGGGCTTGACGCCAAACCACGTAATACATGTGGACGCTCCGAGATATTGAACCACTCAGGAAGCACTTGCTTACCAAGGTGATCAAGTAGAAAAGAAGATTTACGGTACAGGTTACCACCGCTGATCGCCATAACAAGGTGACCAATCAAGCCAGTTGCAACATCAGCGGCAAACATGATTGGGTATTTACCTGTCTTTAAGCGCTGCGCATCTAAGCGGTTAATCGTATTCTCTGCCGCCTTACGACCCACTGTTTCTGGTGTCCATAAGTCATCGCGATGACGTGCCACTGTGTAGCTGTAATCACGCTCCATTTCGCCATTTTGACCAACGCCAATCACACAACAGCTGGTACTGTGGCGGCTAGACGCATAGCTTGCTAATAAGCCATGGCTGTTACCATACACTTTTACACCGTAGTGGCTATCATAACTCGCGCCATCACTTTGCTTGATTGCACTGTCATAACTTAACGCTTCTTTCTCAGCGGCGATCGCCACATCGGCAGCATAATCGGGATCAGGGGCGTCTGGGTGGAAAAGATCAAGCTCAGGGATCTCTTGCACCATGTATTCTTTGGCTGCGGGCCCTGCAAATGGATCTTCAGATGTGTAATGTGCAATATCCAGCGCCGCAATAACGGTTTGCTCGATAGCAGCTTCACTTAAATCAGACGTGGAAGCACTGCCTTTACGTTGACCTCGGTAAACGGTAATGCCCAGCGCACCATCGCTGTTGAACTCGACATTTTCTACCTCGCCCATGCGAGTAGATACACTTAAACCAGTGCTTTTGGTAATTGCGACTTCGGCGGCGTCAGATTTTGCCGATGCAAGCTTTAAGGCTCTTGCGACGGCTTGCTCTAGCTCGGTACGTTGCTCAGCAACCTGCTGTTTAATATCCATTGTCTTTCACATCTTGTCTTTGATGAACAATAGGATAACAAGAATTTCGCTTTCTCCCCACGATTCTTGTTAAAATAGTCATAATATTAATCAAAACACAGGCAACTGAAATGGCACGTAAGAATCAAAAAGCGCCATGGGAACCAGAAGAAGAGATCATCTGGGTAAGCAAATCCGAGATGAAGCGAGACATGGAAGAACTGCAAAAGCTAGGTGAGGAGCTTGTCGGCCTCAAACCTGCAGTTCTAGAAAAGTTTCCATTGAGCGAAGACCTGCGAGAAGCAATTGCAGACGCACAACGCTTTAAAAACGAAGCACGTCGTCGCCAATTACAACGTATTGGTAAGTTGATGCGTTATGAAGATCCAGAGCCAATCCAAGCGGCGTTGGATAAGATTCGTAACAAGCACTCTCAATTAACAGCGGTATTCCACAAGCTTGAAGCATTGCGTGATCGCGTGGTGGAAGAAGGCGACAAAGCCATTGATGACGTAATGGAAATGTACCCAGAAGCGGATCGTCAGCGTCTACGCCAATTGGCTCGCCAAGCAGCCAAAGAGAAAAAAGCAGGGAAACCAGCAAAAGCGTACCGCGAAATCTTCCAGATCCTAAAAGGTCTCAACGAAGAAGAGTTTTAATTCGACGGCTCGATTCCAACGAGCATTCAATTAACGAAAAAAGCAGACATGATGTCTGCTTTTTTTATCTTTTACTTAAATGTCAGCGTTACACCAAGCGATTAATACGCTCTCCGCGCTCGAAAGCGTCAATGTTCTCAATCAAGATTTCCACTAAACGTTGAATCGAAGAGTCACTGCCCCATGCAACATGCGGTGTCAGTAACAAATTAGGTAAACCCATATTGGCAATCAGCGGATTGCTCTCATCAGCTGGTTCTTGGGTAAAAACATCAAAACCAGCCGCAGCAATTTCTCCCTGTTTTAGGGCATCCACCAGCGCTTGCTCATTCACCAAGCCTCCACGCCCCGTATTAATTAGAATGGCGTTGGGCTTCATTTGTTGCAACTCTGCTTGACCAATCAAATTCTGAGTATGCTTGTTGAGCGGACAGTGCAAAGTCAACGCATCAGAGCGTTTTAACACTTCCTCAAACGGCACATAACCAGGTCGGCATTCTGATGCACCTTTACGCTCAGCAAAGATCACCTGCATGCCTAGCGCATCAGCTAACTGTGCTGTCGCTTGCCCTAAAGCGCCGCTGCCAATAACACCTAGCGTGCTACCACCTATATCCCCGATTGGGTGCGTAAAAAAGCAAAACTGCTTATTACGCTGCCATTCGCCAGCGGCAATATCTTGATGGTAACCAAATAAATTTCGGCGTAAAGCAAACAGCATCGCAATCACGTGCTCGGGCACCGAACGCGTCGCGTAACCACGTACATTGGCAACCGCAATATTATGCTTAGCACAGTAGTCCACATCGACGTTGTTAAAACCAGTCGCGGCAACCGCGATCATCCGCAATTGTGGTAGTTGCTCTAATATATTTTGGTCAAGCAGGACTTTATTGCTAATCACGATATCTGCACCTGCTAACCTTTCTATTACCTGCTCTGGCGCGGTTAAGTCGTACTCACGCCAGTAGTGCTGAAAGCTAGGTCGTGGGATCTCAATATGTTCTGGGATGGTCGCACGGTCCAAAAATACGATGGTCGGCAAAGACATAACAACTCCTTGTTCACGGCTGAAAGACAGGATACATCAACCACAGTAACGAAATAGCGAACTAGAAAGAACCGTTGTTGACTGCGGTTGGCATTAAGGGTGTGGCAACGTTTTATAATCAGGCAATGTACGTTCTGGCGAAAAATAGTTAAAGATCGCCGCCTCGGCTTCAGGATAAAAGTCACAAGGTACAAAAATACTACTCAGCTGATCCGTGGCTGGGTGATAAAAACTTAGCTCCGCAGCGTGCAACTCTAAACGTTCTGAAAACTGATACGCCTCTTCGCTTGCATAAAACTCATCACCCACAATCGCATGACCAATCGCCATCAAATGCACGCGTAACTGATGCGATCGACCAGTAATGGGCAGTAGTCGCACAACGGTCGTATGGGTGCCATCTGGATGCACTTCACGCTTCACCACTTGGAATAAAGTTTGAGATGGCTTGCCGTCGTCGAAGCATACTTTTTGTCGCGGACGATTTGGCCAATCACAAATTAATGGAAGGTCAATATTCCCTTCTTGCGGCTCGACATGCCCCCAAACACGTGCGTAATACACCTTGTGGGTGAGACGATATTGGAACTGCTTTTTTAATGCTCGCTCCGAAGGTTTGTTTTTCGCCAGCAGCATCAACCCTGATGTCGACATATCCAAGCGATGCACTACTTGGATTTCTGGATGCACTTCCTTGAGGCGGCTCCACATGCTGTCGTAATGCTCTGCAAGTCGACCAGGAACAGACAGTAACCCAGATGGCTTATTCACTGCCAGAATGTCGTCATCCTCAAAAACGATATCGACCCAAGGATCGGTGGGAGGGGTATATTCAAGCATTGCCATGGGAGATCTCTACAAAATAAAAACGCCGCGATTATATACCCAAATAGCACCCAAATGCAGGGTGCTGAAGAAAAGTTCAAACCAATAAAACAAAGTCAATCCTTTAGCATAAAAACTAAAAATAGCACGTTGTAAATTTAGTTTGACAACAAGACGCATAACTGAATAGAGTGCTAGATGCACACAGCATGATATTCGCAAAGAATACTTAAAATAAATACATCAAAACACAGCATTTAAAAGATATTACCGTTGCGCAGTATAGGGCGAGCGCTCAGCTTGTCATGTACTGCGGTATGTATCTCTTTAGAAAGATACATAAGATAAAAAGGACAATAAGCAATGGACTCCGCCGTTATAGATAAACCCCAATCCAAACTTTCCTTATTTTTTCGTTCGCTAGGCCCCGGCATATTAATGGCATCTGCTGCGGTCGGTGGCTCTCACCTCGTCGCATCAACCAAAGCTGGTGCGATTTATGGCTGGCAACTGGCGGCGCTGATTCTGCTCGTAAACCTGTTTAAATACCCTTTTTTCCGAGCGGGCGTACAGTACACCATGGGGACAGGGCTCACCTTGGTTGAGGGCTACGCGAAATTAGGTCGGCCTTATCTATGGCTATTTCTATTTCTGAGCGTGGTCTCAGCCGTAATCAATACCGCCGCTTTGTTGATGTTTAGTGCTAGCTTGCTGGGCTACTTCATTCCGTTTTCACTATCAATGGCATCACTCAGTATCATTGTGATTGTCACCTGCCTGATCATATTATTTGCTGGCCATTACAAAGCGCTCGATAAGCTATCTAAGGTGATCATGTCGGTGTTAACCATCGCGACTTTACTCGCCGTTTCTATCGCCTTTGGTAACCCTGTTGAGCAAGTGGCCAACTTCGAGCCACCGTCACCTTGGTCGATTGCGGCAATTGGCTTTATCGTCGTAACAATGGGCTGGATGCCAGCACCGATAGAGATCTCCTGCTTGACCTCTGCGTGGTTAAAACGCCAATCAAGTCAGCAAGAAGTAACATACCGCTCTGCCCTATTTGACTTTAATGTCGGTTATATTGGCACGGCTTTTCTTGCCATTATCTTTGTATCGTTAGGTTCTTTGATGCTCTATGGTTCTGGCGTTGCACTTGAAAGCTCAGGCGTTGGCTTCTCCCATCAATTGGTTGGCTTATATGCGGCGACGATTGGCGAATGGTCTCGTTATTTGATCGCGGTAATTGCGTTTTTCTGTATCTTTGGCAGCACGATTACCGTTATTGATGGCTACTCACGCGTTATTTCTGACTCTCAACGTCTACTGCGCTCACAACCAGACACTAACCCTAAAGCCACATCAGCGATCATGCTGGTGGTCGCCTTACTTGCATTAGGTATTGTGGTTTTCTGGGCTTCTGCGTTATTGCCTATGCTGAACTTTGCGATGATCCTCGCCTTTATGACCACGCCATTCTTTGCTCTGCTAAATTACACATTAGTAAGCAAAACCGAGTTACCTGAGCCTCTGGCTGTTGGACCTAAACTGAAGTGGTTGTCGATTGCAGGCCTGATTTACTTGTTTGGCTTCTTGGCTGTGTTTATCTGGTGGAAGTGGTTGATGTAAATGAGGTAGCTATGAGTGAGTAATGCATTCCGCATAAAGAAACTAAACCGCAAATAAAGAAAAAGGTCTTCAACTGAAGACCTTTTTTTAATGAACAATAAATGCTTACTTAGTTGTGGCTCACCACAATCAAACGTAGCGAGTCGAGCTGCACTTGAGCTTGGTTGATGTAACCAGTGAGCTCCTTAATTTGCGCATCAATGGCTTCAATTTCTTCGTCACGAATATTTGGGTTTACCGCTTTCAGTGCTTGCAAACGCTCAAGTTCTGCATTCAAGCTATGCTGCATATCTTGATGAGCTTGCTTGCGTACTTCCTCAACCTTAGCTTCGATAAGATTGTCCCCCGCTTCGATCAAGCGGTGTACGTCTTTCTGTACCGACGTGACCAACTTGCTGCCTAAGTGACGGTTTACAGGGCTGAGCTGGCGGTTAAAGCTTTCAAATTCCACTTGAGCAGACAAATCATTACCACGCGAGTCCATCATCAAACGGATTGGCGTTTTCGGTAAGAAGCGCGCGATACCACTGCGTTTTGGCGCTTGCGCATCTACCGCGTAAATCAACTCAAGAAGAATAGTCCCGACTGGTAACGCTTTGTTTTTCAGTAGAGATACCGCAGACGTACCCACCCCTTCACTCATCAGAAGATCGATACCACCTTGGATCATTGGGTGCTCCCAACTGATAAAGTGCATGTCTTCACGAGATAAAGCCGTATCACGATCAAACGTGATCGTCGCTCCTTCGTATGGCAGACCTGGGTAGCTTGGTACCATCATGTGCTCAGATGGGGTCACAATCAGTGCGTTTTCACCTTTGTCGTCTTGGTTCAAGCCAATCGTATCAAAAAGAGAAAGTGCGAAGGTGACCAAATTGGTATCGCCGTCGGTTGATTCAATTTTCTCAACGATTTGTTGTGCTTTTTCTCCGCCATTTGAATGCATTTCTAACAGGCGATCACGGCCTTGCTCCAATTGGGATTTCAGCTCTTTATTCATTCTTGCTGACGCTTCAATGATCTCATCTAGCGTGCTGGTGTCACCAGAAGCAAGGATTTCAATCAGATCATCAGAGTACTTATCATAAACGGCACGGCCTGTTGGGCAAGTTTCTGCAAAAGCGTTTAAACCTTCATCAAACCAGCGAGCAAGAATGGCTTGCGAGGTACCTTTCAGGTAAGGAATATGAATGTCGATGTCGCGGTTTTGGCCGATACGGTCCAAACGACCGATACGTTGCTCAAGCAAGTCAGGATTGAACGGCAAGTCAAACATGACTAATTGGTTGGCAAACTGGAAGTTACGACCTTCAGAGCCGATTTCACTACAGATAAGAACCTGTGCACCACCTTCTTCTTGCGCAAAGTAAGCGGCTGCTTTGTCACGCTCAAGGATCGACATACCTTCATGGAAGACGGTCGCACGAATGCCTTCACGCTCACGCAGTGCTTGCTCCAATTGCAGAGCCGTACTTGCACGAGAGGCAATCACCAGAATTTTCTCGCTGCGCTTCTCCTTTACCTTTTCAAGTAACCAATTCACGCGCGAGTCAAACTGCCACCAGCTTGCGTCATCGCCTTCAAATTCTTGGAAAATTTCTTCCGGGTAAAGGTTCTTCATCGCACGTGCTTCCGAACTCATCTTACCGCCGATCATCCCAGCAACACGCATTGACGTGGTGTATTGCGGTGGAATATCCATTGGCATCAGGTGCACGTTACGCGCAGGGAAGCCTTTGATAGCCGCACGTGTGTTACGGAACAGAACTCGTCCCGTACCGTGACGATCCATCAAGTTGTCGATCAACTCTTGGCGCGCTGACGCTTTCGCTTCTTCGTCCGCTTCACTTTCGATAATGCGGAAAAGTGGTTCTACGTCTTGTTCAGACAACAACTCAGTAATCTGGTTTTTCGCTTCATCAGGCAGTTTTTCACCAGAGAAAAGTGAAGTAATCGCATCCGCTACAGGTGCGTATTGCTCTTCTTCCTCGACAAACGCTTCATAATCGTAGAAACGGTCAGGATCCAGCAAACGCAGACGAGCAAAGTGGCTCTCACGACCAAGCTGTTCTGGCGTTGCCGTCAGTAACAACACTCCAGGAGTACGTTCAGCTAAACCTTCTACCACTTGGTATTCACGGCTCGGTTTATCTTGGCTCCACTCAAGGTGATGCGCTTCATCGACAACTAATAGGTCCCATTCGCCTTCCAGTGCTTGTTCAAAACGCTTGCGGCTCTTGCGTAGGAAGTCTAAAGAACACAGCACGTATTGCTGGGTATCAAATGGGTTTTCTGCATCCGCAAAAGCTTCGATACAGCGCTCTTCGTCAAAGATAGAGAAATGCAGATTGAAACGACGCATCATCTCAACCAGCCATTGATGCTGCAGTGTTTCAGGCACCACAATCAAAATACGTTCTGCACGGCCAGACAGCACTTGCTGGTGAATGATCATGCCCGCTTCGATGGTTTTACCCAAACCAACTTCATCCGCCAGTAATACGCGTGGCGCGTGGCGACGGCCAACTTCGTGCGCGATGTAAAGCTGATGAGGGATCAAACCAGCACGCATACCACACAAGCCACGCATTGGGCTCTTATGCTGCTCAAACTGGTTGGTTAGCGCACGGTAACGCAGAACAAAGTTGTCCATTCGGTCGATTTGACCGGCGTACAACTTATCTTGAGGTTTATTAAAACGAATTTGGTTGCTCAGAAAAATCTCACGCAGAACAACGGCGGTTTCTTGCGTGTCTTCACGAGTACCGAAATAGGTGTATAGACCTTCGTCTTCCAGTACTTCTTCAACTTTTAGAGACCAACCTTCTTGGCAGTCGATGACATCACCAACATTAAAGGTGACTCGGGTAACAGGTGCATCGTTACGTGCGTAAACTCGGTTTTCCTCTGACGCTGCAAACATCAATGTCACAGTACGAGCATCCATTGCTACAACGGTACCTAAACCTAAATCGCTTTCCGTATCGCTAATCCAGCGCTGCCCCAAAGCAAATGTCATGAATTGACTACCTCGTTATTAGTTCTTGATTCGTGTTTCTTGTTGGTCTACTCATGCCCGTAGGCATGGATAATAGTTTAGATCTGATTCTGGCTTCTGCTATGCCGATAGCATTCGTCATTCCAGTATGAACTGAGTATTTTTAAGCCAGCTCAACATGATAAATCGGACGTAGCCTATACGCAGAAAAAGGTCGCTAATCTTACTTGAAGCTGTGATTTAGGTCACGCCGAAACCGCATCAAGCGGAAACTTTTTTTCCCAAACTATAAATGCAATCAAATTGTAAAATACTCATGCCAATTATTAAGTTGTAGAACGTAAATATTACGTATACTTCTAGTGAGGGGCGTTTAAAACCATTGCATATGATTTAAGCGCGTTAGTACACGATTAGGATCAACACGGGTTTGCAGTAAGTTGTCTTGCTACTCGGTTGCACACTAACCGACATCAGCCCGACAACCTCTATTGCAAGCAATCAGAGTTAGGCCGCTTCACACCTATTTGAGAACGACCTAACCACTCGCATGCAGAGCCGTATTACGGCAAGGAGACGCTATGGGCGATACCGATCGGAAACTGTTTGTACTTGATACCAACATTCTTCTTCATGAACCCTTTGCCATCTTCTCTTTCCAAGAACACGATGTCGTTATCCCCATGACCGTGTTGGAAGAACTCGACCGAATCAAAGACAGCAAACGCGATGTCGCAAGAGACGCTCGCGTGGCTATTCGCGCTTTGGAAGATTTGTTTAAAGAAGCAACGCCCGATGAAATTTCTGAAGGTATTCCTGTTTCTAAAGACAGCCCCGACCAAGGCACCATTTCCATTTTGGCGGATTTCGAACTGCAGGAAACCGTCAAAGCCTTCGCCGACAAAGCCGGTGACAACCGCATTCTCAATGCGGTGCTTTATCTGCAAAACAAACGAGCACCACGTGAAGTGGTACTGATCACGAAAGACATTAACATGCGTCTGCGCGCCAAAGGCGCTGGCGTACGTTTTGTTGAAGACTACCGAACCGATCAACTGATTGACGACATTCAATACCTCACCAAAGGTTTTCAACTGCGTGAGGGGGACTTCTGGAGTGATATTGAGGAAGTGGAAAGTTATGCGCTGGGCGGAAAAACCTATCACAAGCTCAGTCGTGAACCTTTTGAACCAACCTTTATTAACCAATATGTGATTGATGAAGACAGCGACTTTGCTGGCCGCGTGGAAACCATCAATGAAGACAAATTAACGCTACTCGACCTGAGCCGCGAACGCATGATGCACCGTAAGGCTTGGGACATCACACCAAAAAACATCTACCAAGGAATGGCGTTGGATGCCTTACTTGACCCGGATATTGACCTGGTGATTTTAACCGGTGCCGCTGGTAGTGGTAAAACGCTATTAGCCATGGCAGCAGCACTGGAGCAAACCATTGAAAAAGGCATGTTCGATAAAATTATCGTGACGCGTAACACGCCAGACATCGGTGAATCCATCGGCTTCCTACCCGGCTCAGAAGAGGAGAAAATGATGCCGTGGTTAGCGGCGGTGACCGACACCTTGGAAGCGCTACATAAACACGATCACTGCACTGAAGGCTCATTGAAGTACATCTGCGATAAAGCCAACATTCAGTTTAAATCGATCAACTTTATGCGTGGCCGTTCTATTCAAAATGCGTTTGTGCTGCTTGATGAGTGTCAAAACCTCACCGCTTCACAAATCAAAACCATCATCACCCGCTGCGGCGAAGGAACCAAAATCGTCTGCTCCGGTAACTTGGCGCAGATTGACTCCCATTACCTCACCCCTGTGACCTCTGGTTTGACCTACATGGTTGAACGCTTCAAGAACTTTGAAGGCAGCGCGAATATTCACCTTAACGGCGTGGTTCGTAGCCGCTTGGCAGAGTTTGCCGAAGAGAACCTTTAGTCGACATCGACTCACAAAAACAAAAGAGCGCTCTAATGAGCGCTCTTTTTAAGTCGGTTAGATACGGTTACTCAGTACCACCCACCGTCAGTGAATCCAATTTCAAGGTCGGCTGACCAACGCCAACTGGCACACTTTGTCCAGCTTTACCACATACGCCAACGCCCTTGTCGATACTTAAGTCGTTACCAACCATCGATACTTGCTGCATAGCTTCAATACCAGAGCCAATCAACGTCGCCCCTTTAACTGGGCGCGTAATTTTGCCATTTTCAATTAAGTACGCTTCCGATGCGGAGAACACAAACTTACCCGAAGTAATGTCCACCTGACCGCCACCAAAGTTTGGCGCATACAACCCTTTCTCGACCGTCGAGATGATTTCTTCTGGCGTATGTTCACCTGGTAGCATGTAGGTGTTGGTCATACGCGGCATTGGTAAATGTGCATAAGACTCACGACGACCGTTACCTGTTGGGTTCACACCCATTAACCGCGCGTTTAGCTTGTCTTGCATGTAACCTTTCAGCACGCCATTTTCGATGAGCGTGTTGTACTGGCCATTCACCCCTTCATCATCCACATTCAGTGAACCACGAAGGTCTTTTAATGTACCGTCATCAACAATGGTACACAGTGAAGACGTCACTTGTTGACCCATTTTGCCAGAGAAAACCGAAGATTCCTTACGGTTAAAGTCACCTTCTAAGCCATGACCTACCGCCTCATGTAGCAATACGCCTGGCCAACCTGAGCCCAATACCACTGGCATCATGCCTGCTGGCGCGGCTTCTGCTTCAAGGTTAACCAACGCCATGCGAATCGCTTCGTCTGCATAATGGAAAGCTTGTTTCACACCATTGCTTTCCGTTAAAAAGAAATCGTAACCAAAACGGCCACCGCCACCAGCACTACCTCGTTCACGTCGTTCACCTTTTTGAGCGAGCACGCTAATAGACAAACGTACCAAAGGACGAATATCGCCTGCATAAGTACCGTCTGTTGCCGCAACAAGCATCTGCTCATGCACACCGCTGATGCTGATCGAAACTTCTTTAATCAATGGTTCTTTGGTGCGGATGTAAGCATCTAGAGACTTAAGTAATTCTGTTTTTTGCTGCTTTTCCCATTCAGCTAGTGGATTCACAGCCGCGTAGTACGCTTGGTTCTCCGTACGTTTAAACGCATGAACTTTGCCATTCTGCCCTTGTTGAGCAATACCGCGTGCCGCCATTGCACTCTGCTTCAGACCTTCAGGCTGGATTTGATCAGAGTAGGCAAAGCCGGTTTTTTCACCAGTTACCGCACGGACACCAACACCACAATCAATGTTAAAAGAGCCATCTTTGATGATGCTGTCTTCTAGAACCAGAGACTCGTGCCAGCTGGACTGAAAGTAAATGTCCGCATAATCGATCTGGCGTGTCGCAATGCTGGCAAGCGTGTCAGCAATGTCTTGTTCTGTCAGACCATTTGGGGCAAGGAGTGCCTGTTCTATTTGGTTTGTGCTCATAGTTAGCTCTTTTATTTCCGTCTCAATTCATTTTGAAAGCGACTGTGTTGAGTCAGCGGCATATTCTGCCTTACTTGTTGGCTTTGTGACAAATCTATCTCTGTCACCAATAAGCCTACTTCATCCTGAAGCTGTTTATGGATACGTCCCCAAGGGTCAACGACCATTGAGTGTCCCCATGTTTTTCGTCCACATGGATGCGTTCCAGTTTGTCCGCTCGCCAAAATCCAACATTGTGTCTCAACCGCTCTAGCTCGCAATAGTACTTCCCAGTGAGCTTGCCCCGTCACAGCAGTAAACGCAGCAGGCACCACAATGATATCCGCGCCTTCTTGGCGTAATACTTTATAAAGCTCAGGAAAACGAAGATCGTAACAGATGCTCAATCCAACGCTGCCGATATCGGTTTCCGCCACTACAATTTGATTACCCGCCATAAACGTATCCGACTCACGATAACTACCATAACCATCGGCTACGTCGACATCAAACATATGCAGTTTGTCATAGTGAGCAATGCATTTACCGTGCGGCGGCAATACAAGTGTTGTGGTCGTGACACCTTTTGCGGTTTGAATAGGCATGCTTCCGACAATCAGTGTTAACTGGTTCTTTCTTGCGATTTCAGAGAGCCGCTGTTGTATCATGCCACTCCCAAGTGGCTCTGCATGCTGATGGTACGCTTCGCGGTTGGCAAACAACACCGTATTTTCAGGGGTAAGGACAAGCTTGGCACCTTGCTTACTCGCCAAAGCACACTGTTTTTCAATAAAGTCCAGATTCGCAGTGATATCTGGACCCGATGTCATTTGAATAATGCCAACACGTTCCATGTGTTTCCTCCCTATTCCATTTTAGTCGGTGAGTTATTTCGCCTGTTCACGCAGCTTTTCTGGTAGTTTGTATTCACCTTTACTTCGCGAAATTTCTTTTACCGTTGGTGAGTCTAGTGGGCCTTTCACTTCATAATTGACTTGAGTGAAGACCTCAACCACCGGAGAAATCACTGTTGAGATGGCTAAAACATACAACGCGGTTTGTGGCGCTACTGCAAACGCGGTCAGCATTGGTAGGCCTGATGTGATGTCTGGGGTGAACTTCACTTCCGCATCGACCATTCTGCTGTTCATATTGGCGATGCCGCGGATCTGCATTTCTCCTGCTAACGCATCCATCACGATATCGTTGGTGATAAATACGCCATCTTGGATTTTGCCCGTGCCAGTGATCGAGTTAAACGCCATGCCTTTGTCGAATACGTCGGTAAAGTCGAGCTGCATCTTACGGATGATAGAATCCAAACTGAACAGGCCTAACAAACGTGCCGCACCACTGACTTCACTGATCACGCCTTTACCAAATTCCGTTGAGACATTCCCTTGCAAGGTTTGTGTCTTCATCGACCAAGGCGCGCCGTCCCATTCCATATTGGCGTTGATCTCAAATGGTGCCTGCTGAATACCTGATGTGATACCAAAGCGCTCCATAAGATCCGTGTTGTTATCACCTTTCATTTTCATGGTTAAGTTGGAATGGCTACTCTCTTTTGTCAGATCCCACCAACCGCTCATATCAATGCGGTTTTTGCCGCTGCTAAAGGTGATATTTTTCCACTCCAAACGGTTCTCGCGACGCTGCAAATCAACATTCACCTTCCCCACTTTGTAACCTTGCAACCAAAAATCATCGATGTTCAAAGTTAAGTTTGGCATCTCAGCGTGAAACTGGCGATCAAAATTGGTAATCAAAGGCGCGTTTTGATCCTCACTGGCAAAGAGCGAGCTACGCTCTTTGGTCATCTCTTCAAACCCTGGAATATACAGGTGCAAGTGCTCCAAAGAGACCGATAAGTCATACGGTTTCAGATAGTTAGCCTTACCTTTAACCTCTTGACTGTCCACATCGAGTTGCCAGCTCAAATTCTTTTTGCTTGCGGAGAAGTCCACATCATGAAACTCAATCCCACCAAGCTGCAAGTTTGGCGTTTCAACATCAATCCGTGTCGGCAATGGAATACTCGGCGTCTTCATGCTTGCCAGAACAGATGAGGATTGCTTACCTTCCGAGCCCTGAAGCAGCTCTGCCCACTGGTCTAAATTAAGCTCACCGACACGCACTGATGCATCGTGTCCGACAATAGGGCTGATCCTGAAACCACCTTTGCCGACCATTAAATGAGTCGCCGTCAGAACAGGTACCTCGCCAGTTATATCTATCTCGGTTTGATACTTAGCATTTGGGATCTGTAGTCTTGCTGAAATACTTTCTTGGTTGCCGGATGCCTGCAGTTTTGCTTGCCCGGACTCGCCAACTTGTTTCGCTAGCGGATAGGGATATTGACTCGCTAAACGATTTAGCTGCGCCAACACATCAAGTTGATAGGTGAAGCCTACATCATTAAGTTGTAAGTCAATGTCCATTTGCCACGGCGCATGCCCAGAAACAAGCTTTAACCAACGCTCACCAACATAAGGTTTGAGAGGCTCAACGTCCCAATCCCCTAATGTATTAATCGTCACATTGTAGCCCTGTTCCGCACTCTCACCACGAAAATCGAGGGAGATAGGCTGGGTAAGCAACTCTGCAGACAAACCCGATGTGGTGACCACATCATTATCGAAGTGGATACGCCCTGTGGCTTTCTCCAGCGTCATTGGCGGCGCTTCAATATCGACACGATTTTCTGTTAAATCGGCATAACCCCAAGCACGGGACTCTTTTTCAAAATCAAACGGAATGTTGAGCTGGAACTCAGAGTAAACCGGACCACTCACTTGCAGCGCCGTCAACGCTGCCCCGACCGAGTCCACCAATGGCGTCGCCATCATGTAGTCACGAACTTCATTGCCCGGCGCGCTCGCTTTGGCTTCAATCTCAATGTGCCCACCTTCCGCCAACTCAGGGATTCGCCCAGTAATACGCTTGGCATGAACACCATTTAGCGTGGCGGACTTTGAATCCAAATACATGGCATCATTTTCAAACAGTAAGTCCAGCTGCAGATCCGTGATGGTTGGCCACGCCGTATCAAAGCTAAATTTCGCGTCTTTTAAACCGACCCACGCCTGAAACATGCCATTATGAGCTTTGTAAGGAAAATCCCCTAACTCGCCATACCACAGCAGCTTAGCCGTATTCACTTTACCGCCTTGAATCGCAGTCGATAGGTAATCCGTTAAGTCTTGTCCAAGTGCCAGAGTCGGCAGGTAACGCCATGTTTCACCTGCGTTATAGAGATCTGCTTCAGCATAAAACGATAAAAATGGGCTTTGTTCTTTTGGAAAATCAAGACGGAATGCTCCTAGTACTTGAAGATCTGGTGTCGCTGCCGTCACTTTATCAGACCACAAGCGCCAGCCACTCTCATCTTGTTGCCAGATAATATCGACTTCACCTTGTTTGATATTCAGCGGAGCTTGAAATACGTCACCGTACGGAAATACATCATCAATGACGGTTACTTTCGCTTTGGCTTGATCTAAATCACCAGATACACTGCCCTGTACATGATGGAATCCTGGTAGCAGTTCCCATTGCGTCATCGCAAGCTCATCCAGTTCCGCGGAGTAGCGTAACGTATCTAAGCCACCGTTCATGGACAAGCGAACATCTTCAACTCGGCCTTTCGGTGCCAGTTTGTTGATAAGATCACTGGTCGATTCCGACTCTGGAGCCAATTTGATGAGCGGAATAAGTGCTTCGATATCGAGTTGAGAAAGGTTGAGCGTCCAACCATTCGGTTGCCAATCAAACGCTGCGTCTAATTCCGGCCAAGGGGTGTTGTCGGTTCGGATCCGAAGTGAGTGACCATTTACTTTCCAACCTTGTTTATCTGGTCGAAGATTGAAAATACCTGACTCGATAAACAGCTCATGACGACCGTTTTCATTCCACACCAGCTCAGAAGGCAACAGTTCAACATACGCATCATTCGGTTGGCTGTGTTTCAGCGTCAGCCAAGTGTTTAAGCTGACCTTACCCGACTCAGCACCCGACTCTTCTTGCATGTAAGTGGTTAACCAAGGCGTCACTGAGACATCTTGGGCACTCACGTAAAACTCACCAGACACATCACGCAGCGAACCATGGTCTTTAAAGTTAGCGCTCACTAACAATGAATTCAGACGAACATCGGCAATGTTCACGGTGCCTTCGGCTAAGTGATGCTTGCCTTGGTTGCTCCAACGGAGCTGCTCGATATCTAAACGGCGAGTCTCACCAGATACCGATTTATACCAAATCCGTGAGTCGGTAATGGTGAAGTCTTCAAACTGACGTAAAAGAAGTGAGTCGAGTTGGTCGATGAGCTTCACTTCGCTCTTGTCCACACTCGGTTCCTGCTCTTGACGACTAGAGGTCGGCAGAATGTCTACGGTGTGAATATCCAGAGCAAGGTTATGGATGGTGAGGTCAGCAACCACCGGTTTGAGTTGCAAAAGAGATTGAATGAGATCGAATTCAATTTGGATTTCTTCAACGGCAAAGCGTGCATCCTGAATATTCGGCAGATTCGCTTCTAAACCGATTAGCGCGATCGAGGGGTGATTATTGCGCCACGTCCCTGCGACATTGGCGATAGAAAAGTCAAAACCTGTGTCCTGCTTGACCCAGGTTTTGATCTCATCTTGGAAGTGGTTAAGTTGTGGCAATGTGACGCGCAGTGTGGTTACTAATATGGCTAATAACACCAGTACAGTAACTAAACTCCACGCACAAAAACGCCCAAAACGGTTAACACCAGAATTCACAAATGTTCCAAATTACATCATTACGACGTCAAACTGTTCCTGAATGTACAGGGGCTCAGCCTGAACTCGCACTTGCTTGCCAATAAATACTTCGAGCTCAGCCAATGCATGAGACTCATCACCCAACAGCGCTTCAGCAACAAACGGCGATGCGTACACAACAAAATTATCGGCGTCGTAAGCACGGTTTACACGAGTAATCTCGCGTAATATCTCAAAGCACACGGTTTCAACCGTTTTCACGCTACCACGGCCCTCACAAGTAGGACAGCCAGAACACAAGATATGTTCAATACTTTCTCGTGTGCGCTTACGCGTCATCTCGACTAAGCCGAGCTGAGTAAAGCCGTTGATGTTGGTTTTTACTCGGTCTTTAGCCAGTGCGGTTTCCAATGAGGTAAGCACTCGCTGACGGTGCTCTTCGGATGCCATATCGATAAAGTCAATGATGATAATACCGCCGAGGTTACGTAAACGCAGCTGACGAGCAATAGCTTGCGTTGCCTCAATGTTGGTATTAAAAATGGTCTCTTCAAGATTACGACGACCAACAAATGCACCAGTGTTGATATCGATGGTTGTCATGGCTTCAGTTTGATCGATGATCAAGTAGCCACCCGACTTTAGTTCAACCTTGCGCTCTAAAGAACGCTGAATTTCATTCTCGGTGTCGTACATGTCAAAGATTGGCTTGTCACCTTCGTAAAGCTCAAGCTTGTCTGTTAACTCAGGTACATACTCAGAAGTGAATTCTTTCAGGTTTTCATATTCGAGGCGGGAGTCGACCATGATTTTATCGAGTTCTGTGCCGACAAAATCACGCAGAATGCGCTGGGCTAAACCAAGTTCACCGTAAAGCGTTGAACGCGTTTTGTATTTTGAACGACGCTCCATGACTTTTAGCCACAAGCGCTTAAGAAATGCCGCGTCTTGAGAAAGCTCTTTTTCATCTGCGCCTTCCGCTGCGGTACGAATGATAAAACCACCGTGCTCATCACAGTAATGGTTCACCACTTTTTTCAGACGCTCGCGCTCTTTCTCACTCTCAATACGCTGCGAGACACCAACATGGCTGGCACCCGGCATAAAAACAAGATAACGTGAAGGTAAGGTGATATCCGTCGTTAAACGCGCGCCTTTCGTGCCGAGCGGATCTTTGACCACTTGTACAACAATGTCTTGTCCCTGTCGTACCAGCTCAGAGATATCACGGACTTGAAACTGCTGTTTTTCGTTCTCTGCCACACATTCGGTATGCGGGACAATATCTGACGCATGTAAAAACGCCGCTTTATCTAAACCGATATCGACGAAAGCCGCTTGCATACCTGGCAGTACTCGGCTGACTTTGCCTTTGTATATATTGCCCACAATGCCGCGACGCGATTCGCGCTCGATATGTATTTCTTGTAGTACTCCACCTTCAATCATGGCCACACGAGTTTCACTCGGGGTCACGTTAAGCAGCAATTCTGCACTCATGTGCACACCTCAAAACAATTATAAAAATTCTTGAATTAGCTGATCGGTTTCGAACAAAGGTAAGCCTACTACAGCGTGATAACTGCCTTCGATTCGGGTGACAAATCGCCCTCCGAGTCCCTGAATACCATAACTTCCAGCTTTATCGCATGGCTCTCCTGACTGCCAATATTGTTCGATTTCTTCGTGAGTCAGTTGTTTGAACCACACGTCAGTGGTGACGACCACTGAATGTTGTTGTTCCGATGATACGACGCTCACCGCAGTCATCACTTGATGACGACGACCGGATAAGTCAGTAAGCATACGCTTTGAATCTTCAAAACTTTTTGGTTTTTCTAGCACACGGTCATCGCATACTACGACCGTGTCAGAGCCCAATACAACGGAATCAGGCTTAGCTAATGCTAAGCCTGCCTGAGCTTTTTCCAAAGAAAGACGCAGCACGTACTCTCGTGCCTGCTCATGAGCCTGTTTAGCTTCCTCAATATCAGGCAATACGATCTCAAAGTCATAACCTAGTTGAGCAAGCAGCTCTTTTCTTCTCGGAGAACCCGAAGCGAGAACGAGAGATAAGCTTTTCTTCACCGCTTTACCTTACGTGCCATGCACGACGAACTCGTCGCATTAATAAAAACATCCATGGCCAAAGTATACAGTTTATTGCCGCCGTCCACAGAGATAATGGATTAAATACTACGTCCTGGTTCAAATATTCCCCACAGAATATCAAAACTTCCAATAACGCAGTAAAAAAGGCAATTAAAATCGACTGTTGCCACAATGCCATGTTACGAATCAACAGGAAATTCAACGCCACCAGATAGATGACAATCGACATCATCATGCCGCGAATTCCAAGCGTTGAACCGATCAAGATATCCCATAATAAGCCCAGTACTAGCGCGGTTCCAACGTTCACTCGGTGCGGCAGTGCCAACACCCAATAACACGTTACAAGGAACAACCATGATGGACGTAAAACATCTAACACACCTGGCCACGGAATGGTTTGCAACACCAGCGCAACGAAGAAACTGACACCAATCACCATTCGGCTACTCACTACATTATTGGCCATCAGTTACCTCTTGTTCTTCTTGCTCTAACCCTTCTTCCACATTGGATCGCAGCACTTTGTGTTGACGATCTTCATTCGGCCAAATCAGCAAGAGGTAACGTAAACGATCAAACTCTACAACTGGCTCAGCCTTGATTGCCGCAAATTCTTGGCGCGTATCGTGATCCACATTGGTAACCGTCGCGACTGGGTACCCTTCTGGGTAAATCCCACCTAGGCCGGATGTCACCAGTAGATCGCCAACCTGAATATCAGTACTGGTTGGAATGTGCTCCAGTTGGATTTCATCCATTTCACCATTGCCCGACGCGATCACTCGAATATCGTTACGGATCACCTGGACAGGAATCGCATTTTTCGCATCCGTTAGCAACAGAACACGTGCGTTGTGCGCTGCGACAAACGTGACCTGACCAACAATGCCTTTTTCGTTGATCACTGGCTGTCCGACGTACACACCGTCTATTTGTCCTTTATCAATCACCACTTGATGACGATAAGGTGAAGTATCAACCGCCATCACTTCAGTTACGACTTTCTTTTCATCCCTAACAAATGAAGAACCTAACAATTTGCGTAGACGTTGGTTTTCTTCTTTATATTGATCGAGCAAGATCAGCTCGCTTTTCAGGCGTAGCACTTCTCGCTTTAAGTTGCGATTGCCTTCAACTAATGCCTGACGAGTATTAAAACGTTCAAATACGCCATCGAACATGCTGCGAGGCAAATTGGCTGCGTATTGAATGGGCGCAACCATACTGTTCAATAAGTATCGGACGTTGGAAAACGTATCTAGACGACTATCAGCCAGCATTAAGCTCGCCGACACGATGACAGCAAAAAACAGACGTAATTGCAGAGACGGACCTCTGCCAAAAATCGGTTTCATCTTGTTTTTGACCTGATTGCTTCCATGATTATTGAGCCTTACTTGGCAACCTAAAAATACTTAAATAAATACTTTTAGGTATGGAGCATGTTTGAATTACAGAGAGAGCAGAAATGAAGGTGAAGCCCGACATGAGCTTCACCTAAACCTTTATTCTTCAGAGAACAGATCGCCACCGTGCATGTCGATCATTTCTAGTGCTTTACCGCCACCACGCGCAACACACGTTAGTGGATCTTCCGCTATAACCACAGGGATACCGGTTTCTTCCATTAATAGACGATCGAGATCTTTCAGTAGCGCGCCACCACCAGTCAGAACCATGCCGTTTTCAGAAATGTCTGAAGCAAGCTCTGGTGGACACTGCTCTAGTGCAACCATGACTGCTGATACGATGCCAGATAGCGGCTCTTGAAGCGCTTCTAGGATCTCGTTTGAGTTCAGGCTAAAGCTGCGTGGCACACCCTCAGCAAGATTGCGACCGCGAACTTCAATCTCTTGAACTTCATCGCCAGGGTAAGCAGAACCGATTTCGTGTTTGATCTTTTCAGCCGTTGCTTCACCAATCAAGCTGCCGTAGTTACGACGTACGTAGTTGATCACGGCTTCATCAAAGCGGTCACCACCGATACGTACAGATGATGAGTAAACCACACCGTTTAGAGAGATAACGGCAACTTCAGTTGTACCACCACCGATATCGACCACCATTGAACCTGTCGGCTCAGACACGCGCAGACCAGCACCAATTGCTGCTGCCATTGGCTCGTCGATTAGGTAAACTTCACGCGCACCAGCACCGAGGGCTGATTCACGAATTGCGCGACGCTCAACTTGGGTAGAACCACAAGGAACACAAACAAGAACACGTGGGCTTGGCTTTAGGATGCTGTTATCGTGCACTTGCTTGATAAAGTGCTGAAGCATTTTTTCGGTTACATAGAAATCAGCAATTACGCCGTCTTTCATTGGGCGGATAGCGGAAATGTTGCCAGGTGTACGACCAAGCATCTGTTTTGCTGCGTGACCGACTGCAGCAACGCTTTTTGCAGAACCTACACGATCTTGACGAATAGCAACTACAGAAGGTTCATCAAGGACAATTCCTTGCCCTTTTACGTAAATTAGAGTGTTGGCTGTACCTAAATCGATAGATAGATCGTTAGAAAACATGCCACGAAGTTTCTTAAACATACTCTTCGCTCATCCTGCAAAAATATAGAAGACAAAAATTGCTCTAAATGTACCAATGCCTCGCTGTCACAGCAAGGTATTGGTACACAAACATGAGCAGAAAGCCTCAATTTCTTGCAGTTTCCTAACTTAAGGGCAAAAACCTAAGTTGTTACTGTCCGGTTAACCCTGGCTCACCACGGTAAATCACGCGATCGTTACCACGATGAATACCGAAGGTAACAACCGAGGAAGGGTTTTCTTCTCCCGCTTTGTCATTATCCCAGTTGTACTTGAGCCAAGGTAAACCATTTTTTGAATCATCAAGGTCTAACCAAACGCGCGTTTGCTGACGGTATGGTTCAGCTTGAGTTGCAGTAACAGAGCGAGAAGAACCAGAAGCAACTTCTCCACCAGCTCCTAACGTGACTGCTTTGGGAGTAGCACCAGCACCTGTTGGCCAAATATGCGTTTCAGCAGCTGTAACACCTTTAACCTCGGTTTGACTATCGTTCGGGTTAGCAATGAAACGGCTGACATTCCAGTATTCAACTCGAAGTGGTACTCGCAATGTCGTACCTTGGTTACCGCCTACATCATCTAGATCAACTCGACCAAAGCGGATGTCGGGTTGCGGAGCCAAAACTGAATCACTCTCGATTACCGTCACAGGATCCTTACTAGCACTTGAGCCTGTGATTGAAATTAATGTGTCCTTACCTTGCTCAAACAAGTTAAAAGGTCCATCAGGGTAATGGGCTCCATTTCCCTTAGCTACAAACAAACCATCACTACTTGAGCCCGTATAAATACCTACACTTCTAGAATCCGCGAGCGACTTACCAGAGCTTTCCTTCCATGTTCCGCTGTACGTCTTCACAGAAGAGAAACGAGACGTGTATGCCCCATTCTCATATAGGTTGAACTTAGCCAACAAAGAATCATCAAAATATGTGTAGTTAGTTAAAGCACCTTTACCCGCATTTAGAGCCTCAACATAAAACTTACTCACTCCAAACGGCTGATTCATATAAGCAAAGCTCTGCGCGTTGGGATAATCCCAGTCCACACTTTCATCTGGGTAAACTTTAAAGTATTTAGGGTAGAATCGACCAATGACGCCTTTCGCGGGCTCAATCACAAATGCTTTACTACCCAAGTAGACTTCTGGTGGCGTTACTGTAAACTCAAACGCCCCAACCTCGGAGACACTTTGCTCAATTGAATCTTTTGCATTTGTTGGCGTGTCATGATTATACACATCCTTACCTAAAACCCCGGTTGACAAAGCGCCAGCCGTTGGATAAGTCACTTTATGAGCGACAGATAGCCCTTCTTGCTGATAGTTTTTCGCCAATGCTCCGCCAAATTGATGAGCTGTTACGAACATATTGAAAGGTTCACCAGCAGCAACAAAACCTTGAGAACAAGAACCTGAGCTACATTGTCCCCCATCGGTTGACAGCGTCAGATATGCAGGGAAACTAACAAAGCTATTCTGGCCCAAGGAGTCACTTTCATCTTTAATTCTTGCCTTCAGCGCAACCTTGCCAGCTTCAGGGTATCTCAGGTTAAAGTACGCTTTACCTTGGTTATTAAAATAAACATCTGCGATATCAACATCAGTTGTTCCAACACTAACTTCATCACTGAACTTACCATCTCGTTTTTTGAAAGAAACGTAAGCTGGTACTGATACTGCGTTACTTGTCGGCTCTATTCTTTCGATAGACAGCTGAACATCTCGATTTTCGCCGTTACCACCTTGCTGACTTGGCAAGCTACAAAACTCTAAATATGGTGAGCTTTGGTTGCTATATAATGCATCTCCGTCATTGTTAAAGAATGGCTTACCTGCGACTTTATCCGGCACAGTGACCCCTAATGCAGCAGAGTTAAACAAGATATTACAGTTTTGTTCAGATAGCGGACCACCAGCGATACGACACTTCGCACCGTCAAAACCAAACTGCGGAACCGAGCTACTTGCAATCCCAAGTTTTGCGGAGCCTGATTGGAATGCTTGTAACTTCAATGACACTGAGTCAGAGAACGTAACATGATCGCCACCTTCCCATGCTACAAGAGAATCAGATTGAGGTAATAAGGAGACCGTCACTGGATCAACAACAGCTCCTGGATTCGCATTCAATATTGAAGAAGGATAAGTTTTTGAACAAGATTCATCCATGCAGGCACGAAGCGTAACTTCAGATGCCTGACAAATACTTCCTGTCCCTGCGTAATCAAACTCAAAGTGATGAATACCGTCCGTAATTTTTTGGTATTTATCAGCACAAACTTGGAAGTTATCCATGTCGTGAGTATTAGTATAATCACCAGTAGAGGCTGTAACCGATATACGGAAATTTTCCGGAGTATAATTAAAACCTCCCTCAGTTAAGACATCAAAGTCGCGAATAACCATACTCCACTGCCCATTCTTGATTTTTCGTTGAACAGAAAGTGTAATAACGCCAGATTTTCGTGAATTTAAAATAACTTTATAGCGATGGCGCTTATTTTTACGATTATCTAAATCACCATTAAATTGCTGACCTTTAATGTATTTATATCCGCGTAACCATTTCCCATCACTATCTTTTAAACCAGCGCCCCGAATACCAACATTGTTAGGAATACCATTGCGAGCTAGATTTTCTCCACCTTCTCGATAAAAGTTACCGTACTCATCGATACCAATACCCAACCAACCACCAGCAAAGCCCTCAACATCTTGTGAGACTTCGTGTGAGTGGTTTTTTCTCAATTTCATACCGTAGCCTAGTGGACCACCAAACGCTCCTGTTTGGGGAGGAACATTAGCATCAGAAATCACGAGAGCTACACCGTCGGCACCATTACGAGAGCTACCATACGCATAGTGATCAAACTCTATTTCTAGATAATTCTCTTTGGATGGGAACAAGTAATTGTATGCCGAAGCCGTAGCTTGACGAGCACGATTATCATTTAACCTGAAGCGCCCATTAATTACTTGTGGCTTAACACTGCTGCCGTAACCAATAACAGACCAGTTATCTACATTAGATGAGCTAAACGTTTCCATAGGTAATAGATTACACTGTTGGACTGGAGGCTGAACTGGACAAGAGTAATCTGGCTTCTTAATAACTACACCGTTTTTCATGGTTAGATGTCGAGACGTCACTGAGCCATGAACAGTTATTGGGTTCTCAAAACTAATGCGATTTGCTAATACAAAGCCATAAAAATCAGGGTTGCGAGTTTTGAAAATTATGTTCGCATCAGGAGCATAAATCGTTACATAGTAATGAGTAGTTATCGCAATAGGGTTATTGAAGATTACAGAATCCCCACTGACATTGATTTTCGACTGGTTGAAAAAAGTGTACTTACCATGCCCAGTATGACTCCATTGCCCGAGAGTTACCTCTGCATCTTCGGGAATCACTAGGCGCACATCATCATTTGTCCCGACCTCCATAACTAATTTCTTGATATTAGTTTGATTTGGAAGAATGACTTTCACTTGATCATAAGGTGAGTTGTATTGATTTACATCTAGCGTATCTAAATTCGATGTGACTTGAATTTCGATCCCTGTTTTTCCATCAACTGAATACGTATTAGCTCGACAAAGACTATTTTTAGAACAAATCTGTCCTATATTTTCAGCAGTAATACGTAATGAACCATCGCCAAAGTTGGTAGCCACGCCCAGTGGTTCATTCGCTTTTCGGCTTTCTAGGTAGCCATCTTTATTACCCACATCACAGCCAGCATCTGAGTCACACATTGGCTCCATATATAAGCGATCTTGAGCATCCAATTGACTCACCGTATCAAAGCCCGCCAGAATAAATTTTGATTGTCTCGGAGTTGGCATTGAGCTTGAGTAGCGAAATAGATCTTGTTTATCTGTAACGGTATAGTAAGTCTTGTAGTCTTCTGACCAACCTAACGCACGCGCAGATTTGTTTGGCACAACAAGAGTGTTATTTGTAACGCCTTTCATACCTTGAATCGGTTCTGGGAAATACTGACAGACATTATCAGGTATTTCAGGCTCAACAGGGTTAGGTTCGTCACCACCACCACAATCTACGTTGCTTGGGCTGCCAGAATGAACAAGGGAAAGTTTACCATTTTTCAAATCAACGCCAGATTGGGTTTCAATAAGTAGCCAGTGACTCTCACTAGCAAACTTGCGGTAATACTTCAGGGTCGCAGATGATACAGAGTAGTCAATACGAATATTATAACGCTGACCTTCTAACAAGTTTGGTTCATAAAAGTAATGATTTGAATTGGAAAGACGGTCCGTTGTGTACCAAAGAACTTCATCAGGGTGATTACCATTGTGTTCAAGAAGCACATAACTATTATGCGCAGGACCTACAACATCAAAAGTAACTTCAAAGCTTTTATTCCCCCAAAACTCACACGTCCCAGCGAAAGCAGGAAATACAAGTAAGCAAGCAATGGTAGCCACTACCAAATTAACCAGTTTTTTCATTATTATTTACTCCCTAACCCAAATCTCTTGTTGTCGCTGTACTTGTGCAACCCCGGAACCACAAATTGCTGTGGCTTGCACTCTAAATAGAGATTCAGCTTCAGAGGTACCTGCATTAAAGGTACCAATGTTTGAACATGTCATAGCACGTAATTGACAACTAGTGCCTTGTGTAACATTTGGTGTAGCGCCACTTACCGTATTGGCACAAAAATCGGCCACATCTGGAGTAGTGTCGTTTAAAGGATAGAGCTGGGTTAGTGCCCACTCATTGGCAGATTGCGCAATAAACCAAGCTTTCGTTCCTAAGAATTCTCTGGTTAACGTACTTTGGTTTGACCAACTCACCTTCATTAAAGATGCGGCTAGATAGCCCATCACAATGATGACGAACAATACGACGATCAGGACATTACCTTGCAGAGCTTTTTTACGGAACATTGAGCACCTGTACGTCTTGTTGGTAAACACTACGCTCCCCATTTTGAGTGAACTCTAAATTGATATGCACGATACCGCCACGTTGAAGTGTTGGCTCGAGGTAATGCATATCGCTAACGGAAGTATCTACACTGTCCGCGACCGTAATATCATTCCGTGTGATTCGACCATTGTCGAAGCAGTAACGTACTTCAGAGTTATCTTGATAGATATAATGACGGCTCGAAATGGAAGACCCGCCAATCGTACTAGCTGCACCACTGACAATAAAAACATCACCAGTTTTCGCTAGATTGCCAACCGCCAAACTCTGAGGAGAGGCAGATTGCAAATCTTCATAGCGACTTGGATTGATCACCATCCAACGATCCGCTGGAATAGGATTCAATGTAGAGTCATTGCCTAACAGAAACTCTAAATTGTTATTCGTCAGCGTGTAAAAACCAGAATATTCAATCGGCATAAACTCCAAGCAATTGGTAGTTCCGGTAGGGACATGAAAGCTGTTTGGGACTGCGTGACGAATTTCTCGCGACATTTTCTCTAGCACAAACTGCGCTTGCGTTTGCATTCGTTGGCGATCAATCGTGTCTGCGTATCCCTTCATACCTAGCTGTACGTAACCCGCAATACCAAGCATGATGAAGCTGCCGATTACGATGGTGACGATCATTTCCATTAAGGTGAAACCACGAACTTTCATCAGTAGTTACCTCTTATTGCAGTCAGTGTCAGGGGTTGAGTGTTACTAGCAAAAATCGTAATCGTGACTTTTTTATAGTTAGTGATTCCTGTCGGTGGTGTAGCAGTCAGATTGTCATATACCACGCCGACTTCAACTCGGAAGTTTCGATATTTATTCTCGCTGCTTCCCCCCAAAACATCTGAGATATTACCCCGGCTGGTCCCTTGGCATTGAGCAACTGTCGTTGGTGTACTCCAACAACCGATGTAATCATCAACATCGTCAAAGTTTTCGGGAATAGACTCACCAGAGTCAGGACCAAGATTGGCCGGTAGGGTGCAGGAAGTCGAGTTCTCCCCACAACGTAATAGGCCACCATCAAAGTCGCTGTTCTCATCAAAACCACGCGCCAAAATTTGCGACATAAAACTTTGTCCGAGCGCGGTTGCTCGGGTTTGGTAATGTGGCATTGCAGAGTCGCGAATTTGAGGTACAAGAAAGGAGGTAAACGCCACCATCGCAATACCCATTAAAACAATCGCGATGATCATTTCTATTAACGTCATGCCACTAGATTTCTTCATGAGCATGTACCTTTAGAAACATAACCTTGAGAATTAATTTCAACTTGGCAGCGGCTTCGACCATGTTTATCTTCAATCAGGATTGAAACCCCACCACTCGCTGAGTTTATTGGATTACCCAATAAATCAAACTCGATTGGATTAGTTACAGCATTGGTCAGTGAAAACTTTGCGGATTTATCAACAACTATGTCACTACGAGTGTCTCTTTCCTTGCTAGCCAGGCCGCATGCAGCACTAGACCCTATGCAAGTACTCGTAATCGACAAACAAAAGTTAGTGTAGCTAGAGTCCTCTCCAGCTTTATAGCTACTAGGTAGGCACCTTTCAGGATAAGACTTGTTTGGGATGCTGATATTCGACTGCATACGATTCACCTGTACTTGGCGAATCACAGAAATCACGCGTTCTTGTAATGCATATGCAGAGAAACTGCTAGAGCCCATAAAACGGCTGGCTGCAAAAAGTGAAAGGATAGAGAGGAGAACAATCACGAGGATTAACTCCATTAAAGTGAACCCTAATGCAGAGCTGCGAATTTTCATAACCCAACCTTAGGCTTAGAACAAGCGAAATAAGTATACGATGAAATTATGAGATTAATGATAGGTTTATAATTTTTCGATTCGAAATGTGAACAGACGAACAAATAACCAATATCTAGTTATTTTGCCCTTTTGAACGGCCAATCTCTTCTTCTATTCGATCGTAAGTTTCTTTGTTGCTTAGCGTCTCAGAAACATGCTCAGCGGTTTGCTTAGTTTGCTCCCACTTCGCTTCGTAAGTTTCTGGTTCAAAGCTGATAAATCTTGGCAATACCACATAACCGATCACACCCAAGATAATCAGCACAACCACAAACTCTATTGCACTAAGACCCGATGATTTACGCATATGAACTATTCCGAGATTAATCAAAATAAAGAGATAAAGGCCAGACTAGCTGGCCTTCTTCATCTATTGCGTACAGTGATCATCATTTTCTGTTAGCTCTGCTTTACCCGCAGTATTTTCATTTTCAGCTCCGTAGTACACAACACATGCTTTCGTGTAACCTGCAATGCCCACGGCAGCAGCAGACACTGCTTTACCACCATTTGATGGAGTGTAGCTATCGATAGCTTTAATAAACTCAAAATCTTCATTTGAGCCTTTATCACCTAGACCTTCAACCATTCTCGTTAAGTTATCTACAGTTGGTGTCGGGTAGCCGTTTGAAGTATCAACATTACCACCAGCGGCACTTACAGGGCCAGATGACGATTCAATACCTTCAATAGCAGCTTTACCATAAATAATACCAGACGCGCCATTAATCGCACCAGCAAGCCCTTCTAAAGTTGCGTTGCGAGCATCATCTTGCAGGTTAAGGAAACGTGGTGCTGCAGTGACCGCTAGAATACCTAGGATTACAATTACCACTACCAATTCGATAAGGGTGAAACCACCTTGTCTTTTCATTGTTTACTCTCTCTATGTAAGCATGCAGTACAACTGCAAAGTTTCGTTTAGGTCACGCGACCATTTTGGATATTGTCAAAACGGTTTGGGGCAGCAACGTTCACTAAAACTGACCGTGAAGTGGATACTGTATCTACCGCTTGAGCAGAATGACGATTCGCCATTATTCAGTTCATGCTGCAATGAGAAAAACACATTATTGTTTACCCTCTATTACAGCGTCTTACTTATGGTAATGATTGCATTATACCGACTTTCATTACCAATTATAGTGATTAGGTGTCAAAAAATTCACTCCGCCGACATTTCGACGTCTATTTTCAGTTGATTAGCTGTTGAAATAACTACAATCGACTGACCATTTTCATAAGTATAGTCACAGACATAACGATCAGTTTTGATGGCTCCACTGATATCTATTAACTTATTGGTCATTATTTTACGTTGTGGATAATGCACTGCTAGCCAATAACCACAATCTAAAACACCTTGTTGAGTAAAGGGAGATACTAGCCCGCCCTCAGTCATGGTGAGGTTAAAACCATCCATCAGCATATGTTCTGGCTCGCCTTTTACGAGCCAAGCTTGACGATAACGCTGAACACTATCTTGCATCCAAACTCTCGCCAACTTCGCTCCAGTAACTTGCGCCTGCTCGGCAACAGGACGTAATTTGACCGCCAAGCCAACAGCAATGATGGTAGCAATTACCCCAAAAACGATTAGCGTCGCTCGACTTTGATTTTCAACCACCTATTAGCCGCCTTTGATGATGTCTAGCATTCCCCACATTGGCAGGAAGATACCCAGTGCCAGCACCATGACCATGCCTGCGACAATCACCAAAAGTAGCGGTTCTATTCTTGCGGTCAGTGTTTTTAGATCGTAATCAACTTCTCTATCGTAAAAATCCGACACTTCCAGCAGCAGCTCATCAATACGACCAGTTTCTTCCCCTACTGCAATCATCTGAATCACCAAAGGGGTAAAGATTTTACTGTTGATAGCGGTAACCGAGATGGTGCTACCCGCTTCAATCGCGGATTTCATCTCAAGAATTCGATTTTCTAAAAAGCGGTTCCCCAGGGCTTCCCCGGCTAAAGCTAAAGACTGGTTAAGTGGAACGCCTGACTTAAGCATCAACGAGAAGGTTCTGGCAAAACGGGAAAGCTGCGCGCGATTAACGATATCGCCCACAATTGGCAGCCGAAGCCGAAACTTATCGAACTTTTCCCGACCATCAGCCGTCGCCACCCAGGCTCTGAAAACCGCAAACGCGCCAATCATTACCACAATCAACAACACCCAATAATTAACAAAGAAATTAGAAGTAGCGATCAAAATACGCGTCGGCAGTGGTAACTCAACACCAAAGCGCGTAAACATCGATGCAAACTCAGGGATCACCAAGATGTTCAATATAAACATGGCGATGGTAATAAAGATAATCACAAACGTCGGATAACGCATCGCCGCTTTGATACGTTTGCGAGTCTCGAGTTCCTGCTCGTAGTAATTCGCCAGTTGCAATAGTGCTTGATCGAGTCGACCCGTATTCTCACCTACGTTGATCATAGAAACGAACAGTGGGCTGAATACTTTGCTGTGTTGCTGCATCGCAGAAGACAAACCTCGGCCATTACTCAGTTCAGAAACGACATCTTCCAGTGCCTCTTTGAGCTGTTTGTTTTCACAATTTTGCAGCAGGCCACGCATAGAACGCAGCAACGGTACGCCCGCTTTAGTTAAGCTAAACAACTGGCGAGAGAAAAGAATGATCACTTCCAATGGAATGGCTGGCACAAATAGCTTAGACAAGCTCATTTGGCTTTTTGCCGACTCTTTCTCTAACCGCACATTGAGCGGGATGATCCCTTTGTTCATCAACGCTTCCGCTGCAGCTTCTGAGTTCACTGCCTCGATTTTGCCGTTAGTGGATGAGCCGTCTAGAGTACGACCTTGATAACGAAAAGTTGGCATTCACTTACCTATATGAAAATGGGTTCATTCTTACCAGAAGCGTCACCTTCACCTAGGGTCATCACTTCATCCAAGCTGACGGTGCCTTGCAGCGCCAGTTCCATCGCCGAGGCAAGCAGCGGCTTATAGTTTTCTGAGCGACGCGCGGCTTGGGCAAAGCCAACCGCATCATTGGCGCGCAATTTATCCATCATTTCTTGCTCAAGTTCGAGCATTTCAAACACACCAATTCGGCCTCGATAGCCAGTCAAGTTACAGTTTTGACAGCCTGCACCTTTATAAAAAGTGGTGCCCACTTGGTTTGGAAAACGCCCAGCTAGCCACTGTTGGCGTGACTCGTCTAGATGGTCTTCTGTTTTGCAATCTGGACAAACACGGCGAACAAGACGCTGCGCCACCACGGCTCTGACCGCACTGGCAACCAAGTAACCCGGTGCGCCCATATCAATCATGCGTAAGGCACTGTCAACCGCGTCGTTAGTGTGAAGAGTGCTCAATACTAAGTGACCCGTTAGTGCAGCTCGCAGACCAATTTCTACCGTCTCTTGGTCACGCATCTCACCGACGAGAATAATGTCCGGGTCTTGACGTAAAAAGGTTCGAAGCACACGCGAGAAAGTCAGATCGATCTTACTGTTTACCTGTACCTGAGTGATGCGAGGCAGACGGTATTCGACCGGATCCTCTGCTGTAATGATCTTTTTCCCTGGCTCGTTGAGCTCACTTAATGCGCCGTAAAGCGTGGTGGTTTTACCTGAACCTGTCGGCCCCGTCACCAAGATCATGCCGTGCGGACGAGCCAACTGTCGACGTAAACGAGCAAGCAAATCTGGCGGCAAACCTGACTCTTCTAATGGACGCAAACCAGCAGACTGGTTAAGCAGACGCATGACTACGGACTCCCCGTATTGCGTTGGTAGCGTCGACATACGAATATCGATTGATTGACCACGCACTTTGATATTGAATCGGCCATCTTGCGGCAAGCGCTTCTCAGAGATGTCTAGGTGCGCCATCAACTTCAATCGAAGAACCAAAGCCGATGCGATATTCACTTCATTCAGGATGGTTTCATGCAGTACACCATCAATACGCTGACGTAAGCGCAAAATCTGATCGTCTGGCTCAATATGAATATCCGATGCCCCGACTTGTACCGCATCTTCAAACATGGAATTAACCAGCTTTACAACGGTAACTTCCTCACTGTCGGTTCCATCAATACCGTAATCGAAGCTTTGCTCGTCTTTATGCTCTTCATGCAACTGTTCCGCGAAAGAAGCGATCTCTTTAGTGCGGCGATAATAGCGGTCAAAGCTTGAAATGAGTTGGCGCTCTGAAGCCACAATGAACTCAAGGTTGTATTCACCTAGCAAATTCATCAGTGACTCTTGGATGAACAAATCTGCAGGGTCACTCATAGCAACGCGCAACGTGTCCCCATTTCGAGCAACGACCATCGCACGTAAGCGACGTGCGTGTACCTCTGGTAGAATCTGTACCGCTTCCGCATCCACAGGGGCACGACCAAGATCGATCAATGGCAAACCAAGTTGTTGGGACAAGAAGTCCAACATTTGCTTCTCAGTAATAAAGCCGAGATCAATTAACGCATCGCCTAGCTTCTGCCCGGTACTACGTTGTGCGTTTAGTGCTTGCTGGATTTGCTCTTCAGAGACGATGCCTTCTTCAACCAGAAGATCGCCTAAGCGTTTTCTCAACTGAATTTTCATTGTGCATTCTCCAGCTGTTTCAAGATGCTCAAACGGTCGCGGATAAACGCTTGCGATTGATTCGAAATGCCAACTTTACCCAGAGCTTGGTTGTAAGAGTTGATCGCGGCGGTAAACGTCAGCGCGCGCTCTTGTTGAATCGCTAAACCTAGCCACCAGCGCGCATTTTCCGGCTCACGTTGAGTAAGGAGTTGATAACTCTCAAGCGCAATATCATTCTGCTTGTGTTTTTGTGCCAATGCCGCACGCATCGCCAAGTAATCTCGACTTGGTATTGGAGGCAAATGCACAAGCGGACTCAGCGCCGCTTCAGGTTGATTAGCTTTCACTAACAACTTAGACAAGGCCAAACGAAGTACTTGGTTGTTCGTGTCAAGGTTGATGCCTTCTTGGATAATCTCATACGCTTTACGCGTGTCGCCTTTGCCAAAGTACAACGCCGATAATTTTTGACGCGTGTCTGCATTCATTGGCTCATAACGTAACGCCTCAGCATAAGCGGACAACGCCGTTTGCATATCATTAGCATCCAGTGCTTTTTCCGCTCGGCTAACCGCTTTAAGAGATAATTGGCGGTGCGTCAGCTCAACCTGCTCAATACGCATTGAACTGTTTTCTGCTGTCGTGCGGGTTACGTGATTAGATTGCTCATCGCTTGGCATCGTTGCCACTTGCGCGAGTAGCAATGCATCTTCAGAGACCGCATTTACCTCCGCTCTTGGGGTGAACCTATCAGTATCTGGCATATGAAGCTGTTGTTGCGCAGCCGGTTGTGTCACTGGCTTCGTGTAAACCACATGGGCTGTTTCGGGCGTCATTTTACTCGTTGGCGAATGAGTACGCTCTGATGATGTGATTGACGAAGCATTCACTGACGACGATGGCATGGTTTCTGTTTGAACTGGTGAAAGCTCGCCTGAAGGGATAGGACCGCGAGAGACCGCCCAGCCGCCCACCGCAAGGCTTAACGAGAAACCGGCAACGAGCCAAAGCCAAGGTTTACTGCGTGAAACGTTGGGAATGTCCGCACGAGTAAGCTCTGACGGTGATGTTTTTTCAGCGAGTTCTGATAATGCTTTATTGATGGCACTCAAGGTTGACTCCATCCCCAAAATACGGGTGTTTTAAACTTAGGTTTACGGGCATCAAACGTATCGTGCATAGCTGCGTAAACGTGATGATTTTTTAATAGTGTGCAACGATCATTAAATGCCGCAAGCAACGACTTGTGGCTAATTTGGTTGATCAAACGTGGAATCCCCATGGATGAACGCCAAATCGCTTTTTTCTGCTCAATAGAAAAAATGTGCGCTCCATTGCCTGCCTTCTCTAAACGATTATTGATGTAAGCCACGCCTTCATCTATAGAAAGGGGACGCAGCTGACAACTAAACGTAATACGTTGACGAAACTGCCTTAGCTCGTGGCTGGCTAACCGCTCATCCAACTCAGGTTGCCCGAATAATACCAGTTGAATGAGTTTATCTTGTTCCGTTTCTAGGTTACCGAACAGACGCAATGTTTCTAACGCTTGTGGAGAAAGAGCTTGCGCTTCATCGACGATCAAGACGGTTTTCTTTCCCGCAGAATGCACTTGAATCAGGTGTTCTTGAATGAGAGAAACAATACGTAGCGGGTCATCGTTCTCGATGCCTAACTCTCTGGCGACAGCAAACTGCAACTGCTCTCCATTCAAAACTGGATTAGGTAAGTAAATCAGCTCGACTTCAGATTCAATCTGCTCAATTAACTTACGACACACCATGGTTTTTCCGGTGCCGACTTCTCCCGTCACCTTAATCACCCCTTCTCCCATTTGCACAGCGGCTAAAATGGTTTGGATCGCCTCATAGTGAGGGACTAACCCCAAGAACATTTCTGTGTTTGGGGTTAACGAAAAAGGCTGAACTCGAAATCCAAAATGTGACAAGTACATACTCGAATCACAAACTCATTGAAAAACGGAACCTTTCCCCGCGCTTATTGCGCATCTGGGAACCACTCTTGCAGCAGATCACGAGAGCGCTCTAGCTCTTTCTGCCAAGAGTTCACACCAACTACGGTCGGTTTTAGCAAGATGACCAATTCTGTTTTCTCAGTCACGTTATTTACGTTGCGGAACAAATGCCCCAATGCGGGCACATCGCCCAAGAACGGGACTTTAGAAACAAGCTCACGATTTTGCTGTTTCATCAAACCGCCGATAACCACAACATCGCCATCTTTAGCACGAATAACCGAGTCTGATTCACGAATAGAGCTTTTTGCCAATGGCAATTGGATGTTTTGGAACTCACCGCCCAAGTTCAATTTCTTCACTTCTTCCGAGACTTCAATAACCGCAGGGTGAACATGCAGGAACACATTGCCTTTGTTATCAATTTGCGGAGTCACATCGAGAGAGATACCTGAGAAGAATGGTGTTAATTCCACTTCTGGAACGGCATTTGAATTTTCACCGTTGCCTGCATTGCTCGATAGCTCGGTAACAAAGTACTCATCGGTACCCACTTTGATGACCGACTTTTGGTTGTTGGCAGCGGTAATACGAGGGCTCGAAAGAACGTTCAAGTCACCTTGTGTAGACATAAAACTCAACACAGCATTGAAGTTGCCATCAGAGATAGTCACGTTGGTTTGGCCGCCCAATAGCGTGCCAATCGCATCCAACGGTGGTAATGCCGACGCAGGGCGGTTCACTACGACACTACCCGAGTTACCAATTGACGCCGATAAGTTCGACCAGTTGATGCCTTGTTGGTAGCCATCATTCAACGTCACTTCTAGAATTTTAGCTTCAAGAATGACCTGACGCTGCATGCGCTCCTGCGATACACCTAAGAACTCACGGACTTCTCGAATATCATCTGGAAACGCTCGAACCGTAATCACTCCTGCTTGTGGTGTTACGACAACACTTTGTCCTTTGCCTGAACCAATTAGATTCGCAACGGCTTGCTGCAGCATAGGCCAGAAGTCACTTTCAGTGATGGTTTCGATGCGTGTACCGCCCGTAGAAGTCGTCGAGCTATCGCCGCTGTTACTTCCATTGTCAGAGTCTGATGAGTCAGAACTGTCTGAGCTACCGCCAGAATTAGACGTACCAGCCGAGGTCACTGAGCCCGTGACAATGCTCGTCAATGATCGACCAGAGCGTTTGAACTGGAGGTAATCAACAGGAATGGTTACCGTACGCATACCAGCAGGGTAGATTTGAATAACTTTGCCAGACTTCACCACATCATAGCCATACATGTTCTGTACAACGCTCAGGACTTCATCCAACGTAACATCTGACAAGTTGACGGTGATATTACCTTGTACCGCTGGATGAATCGCCACGCTGTACTCAGTGCCTTTGACTAGAGAGGCAAAAAAGCTTCGTGCATCGACCGCATTCGCTTGAATACGGAAACGCTTCGAGGTGCCTTGCTCTGAAGCAACATTCGAGTCTAAGTTAGGCATCAGGTCCGCTTCGACAGAAGAAGGAATTTCTTCTAACGTGCGGCTGTTCGCTTGATTGATAGATTCATTGAGCGCTTCTTTGACTTCCACTGGGTCACGGTGACCCATTGAACATCCCATTAAAGAAGCAATCGTTATTCCTACAACTAATTTGCGCATATCTGATCAGGCTCTGGTTATTATTTTTTTACGTTTAAACCAAAAAGCTCTAGGTCCCACTGACGGTTACCACGCTTTAAAGTTACAAATTCACTATTAATGCTCGCGACGCGATAACCCTTAAATAGCTCGCCTTTTTCAACAAGCTTGTTATCCATAATCGCGACACAAGCAGTACTTGGCTTACACACAATACTGTTGAGCGTAGGCAGTCGGTACTGTTTTGCTTTTGGTTTCGCTGACGTTTCAACCGCAGGCTTTTCCCAGCCAAGTGGTGCCGTTGGATCTTGGTTCGCCCAAGCGGTTCCTGCCGCAGCCATGACAAGTAATGAGATGATGAGTTTTTTAACCACCAATAAACTCCTCTCGAGATCCTAGTGTGTAGACTTCCAACACAAGCTTCGCTTTCGGGTACTCTTCGACTTTGTAACTAAAGCTGCGCCAATAATAACTGGCAGGAAGGCTCTCCAACTTATTTAGGTAATTGGCAATAGAAAAGTAGTCGCCAGTCAGCTCCATGCGTACAGGGTGTACGTAGTAACCAGAGTATTGCGATGCTTCTTTATCTTCCGTAATTGGCTCAGATGGCAAAGTTTGCAAAGACAAAAGGTGAATGCCACTTTGCTGCTCTAATACATTTTCCAGCAGCTCAGCCATTTGCGAAGGTGTAATAAGGTGTTCGATGATCTCCGCTAGCTGCATCGAAAGGTGCTGACTTTCTGTTAGCAGGTTAGATATCGAGCGATCAATCTCAGCGTTTGGATCTTTCTTCAGCTGCGCTTGAATACGTAGCGTGTCGATTTCAATCTTTTGATTGGCTTGCTTTAAATTGCTTAGTTGCCTCTCATTACTGATGATCTCGTTAAGCTTTGGTTCCAGTACCAGCGTAAAAAGCAACATGATCACGACAACTAAACCACACAGCGCGATAAGCACTTTTTCACGCGCGCTCATTTCGCCAAAGCGCTCTTCTAATGAGAGCCAGAATTCGTTCATTTCTCTTTATCCTCGCGCGTTTTTAGCTCAAACGTCACAATATCCTTATCATTTCGGCCAATTTTGACGTCGTCAAATGTCCGGCCAACCAAGCTAATCTCAGTTTTAAATTGGTTAACCCAACTTGGTACTGAGCTCGGCTTTTTCGCCAGTCCCTTCAGATCTAAGGTATGGTTATTGATTCGAATTTCGGACAAAGAAATTTCTTGGTTTCCTAGCTTAGCTAATGATTGCATCACGCCAGAGTAACCCGTGCGCTGCGAGTCATCGTATTTCCCGACGGCTTTAAGCGAGTCTCGCTTCGCCTTGACTTCACGCTCTAAGCGGGCTTTAGCTGCCAGCTTATTATTGTCGGGCTGATGCTTACGTAGCTTGACTTGATAGCGTTCAAGCTCTGACTTCATGATATCGCCTTTGCTTTTTACAATAGCAATTTCATCTTCTAAACCACTGCTCTGCCAAGTCACATAGCCGTAAGAGAGTAGAATGGCCGCAGCCGAGACACCCCAAGATAACGCGATATTTCTTAGTGTCAGGAGCTCTTTTTTCGGCTTTAAGTAATCAGGGTATAAGTTAACGCGTCGAGTATTAGAAGCCGCAGCAGCATCTGCTAAAACGTGTCCTGATAACTCATGTTCTGGTGGTAATAACGGAGAAACTTTAGTGCTTAAACGGTAGTTCAGAGACTGAACAAGCTCACTCTCATCCTCCTCATCACAACATACTTTCAATTGATGCAGCTGCACATGGCGCAACTGAGAAGAAAGATAATCAATCGAACGTTGCAGTTCTAACGAGAGGCTATCCATCTGTAACTCGCTAGACGGAACCCCCGTTAACGGTGGCGTCACACTGCGAATCGAACGATGGAACGCGATAGTATTTTCGACAAAAGCGCTAATACGGAAGTGACCACGCACACTGCGTTGTAATAATAGGAAGTTACCTAGTTCACCTGCGGTCTCTCCCCAAATGTCGTCTTCAGGAAGAATAGCTTCTAATGGCAACTGGGCGCGACTGGCCAGTAACACGATCTTATCCAACATTTTTCGTGATAAGACGTAAGCTTGCACTTTGGTTGAATTGGGTAACTCTACCGCATCTGCAATGATGTCAACGGCACGCTCAGAGATCAGTTCTTTCAACAAAAACGGTAATGCTGCAGGCCATTCTTGGCGCGGCATGACAGGTTTGTCAATTTGATACATCTGATAATAGTTATGAGAAAGGACAACCGTCAGAGAATCATACGCACTCGCAGCAACGCTCAATGCTTGCTCTACGGCTTTCTCCCAATTGGATTCAGAAATATCAAATTGGTATGGGCGGCCACTTTTTATTGAAGATGATAAATAAACGGCGTCTGGCTGAATAACCAAAAAGCAGGAACGACCACCACCAGATGATCGTTTGAGCTTGTCGAGTAGTGCTTTGAAATCCATGATTATTATCTTTATTTTTTACGCCAGCGATTTCGTCTTCCCAATTTCACTTGGGATTCTGATTGAGAACTTGGCAATGCTTGTGGACGAGGAAGAAACTGCTGCTCTGCAGAAAAGTAGCGCCCTTGCCCACCATAAACCCCGAGCTCAATTAACGTGTTGAGCTCGTTTTGATTCTCAATTCCCACTGCTATGATTTTAGTTTTACTGTTTGCCGCGGCACCTAGCATGCTGCGGACAAATAGCTGGTTCTCATGTCGCTGGTCGATTTTTGCTACTAAACTGCGATGAAGTTTAAGGTAACGAATATCCACTTCTTTTAAATAGTGAGTGCTGACGATGGTTCGTCCAGCCTGCCCAACCATTAAGTGGCACCCTAAACCGGCCAGCATTTTAGCGACTGGTCGCATAAAGTCTAAGTGTCTTACAAATTGTGCTTCAACAAACTCAAAACTGAGACACTTTCTCTGTTCACGTGACAACTGTAAGAGTTCATCACGAAACCATTTAAAGTACTCTCGGTTAGAAAAAGGCGTTACATTCAAATTGAGCGCATACGATCTTGAGTTATCAAAATTATCCTTAAATTCTCTTAAGAATTTATTAATAACTGACTTATCCATTTGCGCTTCATAACCAACCTGTCTGATCGCAGAAATAAACCGAGACGCTTTAACAATGCCATTCTCAGGATCGCGAATCCGACATGTTAACTCTTCATATAATGATTTTTTATGCGTTGCGTCACTTATTGGGTGCACAGATTGTGCGTAGAGTATCACATTTTCTGGTGTAAGTGCTGTGTCAAATAACGTTCTCCACCTCACACTTCCGCGAGCTTCTTCATCGTGGTTCCATTTTTTGAAGCGACTCCAATTATTGTTATTTTGTAGTTGCGCACTACGCAAAGCTGTCTCTGCCTCATCGATGATTTGGCTGTGTCGCTCACCCTCTTTATAAGTAGTGATGCCTATATGGCACCAGTTGTCTGGGTCGAGTGGCTCTGGCGGCATTAATTTTTCTAACTGGCGAATGCATTGTGATGCCAAATTAGCCACATCTTTAGCACTTTGATGCGGCAGAAATAACGCAAAATCAGCATCGTAATAACGAGAAAATACAACATCAGGGTATCGCTGAACTAAGTTGGATAATAAACTCCCAACTTCAACAATAAACTCATCCGTAATTTGCTTATCTTGCTCTTCTTCAACCAGTTTCCAGTCTTGAATACGTACTAGCAACACGGCGCCGCGAGCCCCACTTTCTAGTAACGCCGATTCCAGTTTGCTATCAAACAGCACTCGATTGGCGGTACCTGTTAACTTATCAAGGAAGGTTTGAGTTCGAATAAAGGTATCAAATCGGCTTCGCTCTTGACGCGCATCTTGTAACTCTTCAATTAATACATCGAGCGCTTCACTGGCAGTATAAGGCCATTCTTTTTTGTCACCTTTTGCATACTGCTCTACCCGACCAGCAAGGATCATCCTGCCTCGCTCTTCGAGCATTTCAGAGCCTTCTAATTGCTCCTTAAGCCACGCAACGCCGCGCATTAAACAGAAGATGATCAAGATAACGGCAAGCGTGATCGACCAAAGCGCCTGCATTGAGTAGCTGTAACCTAAGTAAGGCGGGATCGCTTTAAAATGAATCGTGTAATCTTGATTGTGAGTCAGTTGGTATTCTGTCTCAAACAAGACTGACGCTTCCATTTGATGAGAAGTATCTTTGAAGCGATAAACAACCGCATTGTTGGTCGACAATGTCATTTCGACAATATTGGAAGCCTGCAGCATTTTCGGCATCCAGCGCTGCATAGAATAAGCAGCGTCAGGATCTTCCATCTCCTTGTCGACCACCTCTACGATCCCTTCTAAATAATGGGTGAGATATTCCTGCCCAAGACGTTTAAAAGAGAGGGTGCCACCGACAAACAAGATAAACATGGCGCAGATGACGATCATGGTGACAAAAGCCACCAGCCGTGTGCTTAACTTAAGAGTTGGGGTATACCTCATGAATACCAAATTCCTTTTTTATTCATCATATACCTTATTGAAATATTTATACTTGATAAGAGTTCATCAAACAATCGGATTCGTCTGATAGTGAGAGGCTGGAGCATAAAGAACATCACACTCATTGATAAGTTTTATTGTTACGCCTAACCTTGCTGAGATAAGCCTTTGAGATCATTAGATAGCGACAATAAAAAAGACCGCGATATTCGCGGCCTTTTCGATTCAAGCATAAGCAGAATTTAGAACGGAATATCGTCGTCAAAATCCATTGGTGGCTCATTGTACTGCTGCTGTGGTTGCTGCGGAGCCTGCTGTTGTTGCTGTTGCTGAGGCGCATTGTACTGCTGCTGAGCTGGTTGTTGAGGCTGACCCCATCCACCTTGCTGCTGCTGTTGACCGCCCATTGGTGCGCCGCCACCTTGACCACGACCGCCAAGCATTTGCATCACGCCGTTGAAGCCTTGAACAACGACTTCAGTTGAGTAGCGATCTTGACCGCTTTGGTCTTGCCATTTACGAGTTTGCAGTTGGCCTTCAATGTATACTTGAGAACCTTTACGCAAGTACTCACCTGCTACTTCCGCAAGTTTGCCGAACAACACAACACGGTGCCATTCCGTTTTTTCGCGCTGTTCGCCAGTCGCTTTATCACGCCATGAATCAGAAGTCGCAATAGTAATGTTAGCTACTGCACCGCCGTTCGGCATGTAACGAATTTCAGGGTCGTTACCTAGATTCCCCACCAAAATAACTTTGTTAATTCCACGGCTGGCCATGATGTGCTCCGTTTCACTCTGGATATATAAAATTTTAGCGCATTAGAATAGCACGCTTTAATGTTTTGATTAAAGTCTAATACCATTGTGATCTAATGAGTCACCTACTAGAACCCAAATCGCATTTCAACTTACGCATGTAGCATTTTTGATTCGCTTTGCAGACATCGTTTCGTGAAGCTTTGAATTCGAACGCATTTATTCAGTAAAGCTATGGTTATAACCTCTCTTTAATGCCAACTTATGGCCTTTATTGAACACTGGGAGATTTGAACACGTGAGAAAGTCGGCTTACGCAAGAAAGCTATTTCTGATCAGTATGGAAGATAATGCGCAAAAAAAGGTGGCAGCACTCGAAAAGTACATTGATATGAGCATCCCGGTGATTTCAACCGAAGCACTCATGGAAGCTAAGCCACAGCATCGTAATAAAATCCTACTGATCGACTTCAGTGAACATAAATCACTCGTTCAATCGATCAAAAACTTACCGCTGGTATGGAAGAACTTTGAAACCGTTGTGTTCAATGTCCCTAAAAGGCTGACCACGGATGAGCTGCTTTCATTTGGTCAATTAAAGGGGCTGTTCTATTCCGAAGATACGCTAGAGCAAATTGGAGAAGGATTAAAAGGCATTGTTAACGGTCAAAACTGGCTGCCGCGTAATGTAACCAGTCAACTTTTACACTATTACCGTAACGTCATTAACACTCATACTGCCCCAGCCACGGTAGACCTAACCATTCGCGAGCTGCAAGTACTGCGTTGCTTGCAAGCTGGCGCTTCAAACAGCCAAATGGCCGAGGAATTATTTGTCAGTGAATTCACCATCAAATCGCACTTGTATCAGATATTCAAAAAGCTATCAGTGAAGAATCGCGTTCAGGCAATCGCGTGGGCAGATCAAAACTTAATGTCATAATGCGATGCCGCGACTCTTATGACTAAAATGACGAGTCGCTCATCTTTTTTCCGCACTAAGTCTCACACTTTTTCCTACTTTATTCATGATTCATTGACGGCTCTCGTGTTAAAGTTATGCGCAGATTCTTGATAATAACGAGATAGGATATTCCCCCAATGATTAAAAAATGTCTGTTCCCTGCTGCAGGCTATGGCACTCGCTTCTTACCGGCAACGAAATCTATGCCAAAAGAGATGATGCCAGTCGTGAATAAACCGCTTATTGAATACGGCGTTGAAGAAGCAATTCAAGCTGGTATGAACGGCATGTGTATTGTGACAGGTCGTGGCAAACACTCTATCATGGACCACTTTGATAAGAACTACGAACTGGAACACCAGATTAGCGGTACCAATAAAGAAGAGCTATTGGTAGATATCCGTGAAATCATTGAATCTGCAAACTTCACTTACATCCGTCAACGCGAGATGAAAGGCTTAGGCCACGCGATTTTGACCGGGCGTGAACTGGTGGGTGACGAACCATTTGCCGTCGTTCTTGCTGATGACCTTTGTGTCAACGAAGAAGAAGGCGTGCTAGCTCAAATGGTGGCGCTATTTAAACAGTTTCGTTGTTCTATCGTTGCCGTACAAGAAGTCCCAGAAGATGAGACTCACAAATACGGCGTTATCTCTGGTGAAATGATCAAAGATGACATCTACCGCGTAGACGACATGGTAGAAAAACCAGAGAAAGGCACGGCACCAAGCAACCTTGCGATCATTGGTCGCTACATTCTGACCCCTGATATTTTCGAACTGATTGAAAACACAGAGCCAGGTAAAGGTGGTGAAATTCAAATCACTGACGCGCTACTTAAACAAGCAAAAGCGGGCTGTGTCTTGGCTTACAAATTCAAAGGCAAACGCTTTGACTGTGGTAGTGTTGAAGGTTACATCGAAGCAACCAACTACTGTTTTAAAAACCTTTATCTAAAAGATGAAAAAGCCTCAGAGTTAGGTAAACACACAACACAAAAAGCGGTATAAAGCATCGTCGTAGTACGAAATTATTGTTTCTAAAGCCCAGCATTATGTTGGGCTTTTATTTTTACTGTTTTTTTATCCAGTAATTTTCTTTGCACATTTCTCACACTATGTAATACTTGCCCCACTTGGTTATACATAGAGCAAAAACGATGGATAAAATAGAAGTTCGCGGTGCCCGAACCCATAACCTCAAAGACATTAATCTTACAATCCCTCGCGATAAACTGATTGTCATTACTGGACTAAGTGGCTCCGGTAAATCCTCTCTCGCTTTCGATACATTGTATGCAGAAGGCCAACGACGCTACGTAGAGTCTCTCTCTGCCTACGCTCGTCAGTTTTTGTCTCTGATGGAAAAACCCGATGTCGACCATATTGAAGGGTTATCACCCGCTATTTCTATTGAACAGAAATCTACTTCTCATAACCCGCGTTCAACCGTCGGTACAATTACCGAAGTCTACGACTACTTGCGTCTGTTGTATGCTCGTGTAGGCGAACCACGCTGTCCAACGCACCATGCCCCTCTTGCCGCACAAACCATCAGTCAAATGGTGGACAAAGTTCTAGAGATGCCAGAAGGCAGCAAAATGATGCTGTTGGCACCCATTGTCAAAGAGCGTAAAGGTGAGCATGTTAAAACGCTTGAGAACCTGGCAGCTCAGGGCTTTATTCGTGCGCGTATTGATGGAGAAACTTGCGATCTATCTGATCCTCCAACGCTAGAGCTACATAAAAAGCACACCATTGAAGTCGTGGTCGACCGCTTTAAAGTTCGTCCCGATCTGCAACAGCGCTTAGCCGAATCTTTTGAGACAACGCTCGAGTTATCAGGCGGAATTGCGGTTGTCGCGCCAATGGATGGAGACGGTGAAGAGATTATTTTCTCCGCCAACTTCGCTTGTCCACAATGTGGTTACAGCATGCAAGAGTTAGAGCCGCGACTTTTCTCATTCAACAACCCTGCTGGTGCATGTGGCACTTGTGATGGTTTGGGTGTGCAGCAATACTTCGATCCAAGCCGAGTAATTCAAGATGATTCATTAAGCTTGGCACAAGGTGCGATTCGCGGTTGGGATCAAAAGAACTATTACTACTTCCAAATGCTCACGTCATTGGCTGATCATTATGGTTTTGATCTCCATGCCCCTTTTAATTCTCTGCCAAAGAAAACGCAAGATGTCATTCTAAAGGGCTCAGGTCGTACTGAGATTGAGTTTAAATACATCAACGATCGTGGCGATATTCGCGTTAAACGCCATCCATTCGAAGGTATTCTGAATACCCTAGAACGTCGCTATCGTGATACAGAATCCAACTCTGTCCGTGAAGAGCTTGCGAAGTACATCTCCACTAAATCTTGTTCAAGCTGTGGCGGTACTCGTCTACGCCTTGAAGCACGTAACGTGTTTATTGCTGATACGACACTGCCTGAGATTGTTGAACTCAGCATTGCTGACGCATTGGAATTCTTCCATTCCTTGAAACTGGAAGGTCAACGCGCCCAAATCGCTGAAAAAGTGATGAAGGAAATCAACGACCGCCTGCAATTCTTAGTTAACGTCGGTTTGAACTACCTAAACTTATCACGCAGTGCTGAAACTTTATCAGGCGGTGAAGCTCAACGTATTCGTTTAGCGAGCCAAATTGGTGCTGGTTTAGTAGGGGTGATGTACGTTCTGGATGAGCCATCGATTGGTCTCCACCAGCGTGATAATGAACGCTTATTAAAAACGCTCACTCATTTGCGTGATTTAGGTAACACCGTACTTGTGGTAGAGCACGATGAAGATGCGATTCGCTGTGCGGATCATGTCATAGATATCGGTCCTGGTGCTGGCGTACATGGTGGTAATGTTGTTGCGGAAGGCACCATGGAAGAGATAATCGCGAACCCGAATTCTCTGACAGGTCAGTACTTAAGTGGCGTTAAAGAAATCGCAGTACCGAAAGATCGCACGCCGCGAGATCCGAAAAAAACGGTTGAGCTCTTAGGCGCAACAGGTAATAACCTTAAAAACGTTAATCTTTCAATTCCTGTTGGGTTATTCAGCTGTATTACAGGGGTATCTGGCTCAGGTAAATCAACGCTGATTAATGATACTTTCTTTAAAATTGCGCATACCCAACTTAACGGAGCGACAACAGCTCAGCCTTCACCTTATAAATCAATTAAAGGTCTAGAGCACTTCGATAAAGTCATCGATATCGATCAAAGCCCAATTGGCCGTACACCTCGCTCTAACCCTGCAACCTATACGGGGATCTTTACCCCAATCCGTGAACTGTTTGCAGGCACACAGGAGTCGCGTTCTCGCGGTTACAAGCCTGGACGTTTTAGCTTTAACGTACGCGGTGGTCGTTGTGAGGCCTGTCAGGGTGATGGTGTCATTAAAGTTGAAATGCATTTCCTACCAGACGTTTATGTGCCATGTGATGTATGTAAAGGTAAGCGCTACAACCGTGAAACACTTGAAGTACGTTACAAAGGCAAAACCATTGATGAAGTGCTAGAAATGACGGTCGAAGACGCCCGAACGTTCTTTGAACCCGTACCTGCTATAGCACGTAAGCTACAGACTCTAATGGATGTTGGCTTGTCTTACATTCGCCTAGGTCAAGCGGCAACGACACTCTCCGGTGGTGAAGCTCAGCGTGTGAAACTAGCGAGAGAGCTATCCAAGCGTGATACAGGAAAAACCTTGTACATTTTGGATGAACCAACAACCGGCCTGCACTTCCATGATATCCAGCAGTTGCTCACTGTATTGCACAGACTTCGCGACCACGGAAATACTGTCGTGGTGATCGAGCATAACCTAGATGTCATTAAGACTGCGGACTGGATTATCGATCTAGGACCTGAAGGGGGACAGGGTGGAGGCGAGATAATCGCTCAAGGCACACCTGAAGATGTGTCGCAAATCGAGGGTTCGCACACAGCTCACTTCCTTAAGCCTATGTTGAAGTAGAAAAAACAGGTAAAGTACCGAGACCAGCAAGTGCTGGTCTTTTTTCATTCAAAACAACGCAATAACTATGGCTACTATACATGTAAGTGGAACAAAGCTTTCTCCCGAAAAAGTACAGGTTCCCCTCAATCGCAAGTTTCTCATTGCCTTGGCAACACTATTTGTGTTGGCAATGCACTTTTTCATGCCCAACCCCGGCGGTTCAGGACTTTCACTTTCCTTCAATGCGACAACTTGGATTGCTTTTAGCTTTGCATTAGGCATTGGGTGCTACCAACTCGCGAATAATCGAGCGCTACGTTACTCAAAATTAACCATCGGCTTGTTCATTAGTGCTCTTATCATGACGGTGCCCATTCTGTACCCAAATGCGAATAGCAGTTTGGCAGCCAACAAGCTCATTGGTCTGTGGTGTGGCGTCCTGTTTTTTATTGTCTTACAACAATTTCATTTCAGTAATAAACATCGCCAACGCCTGTTATGGTTCATTGTCCTTGCGGTTGTTATCGAAGCCATTTTTGGTCTGACACAATATCTGTATCTCAAACCAGGCAATCCGTTTGGCTACGACACGATGGCCAATCGTCCTTATGGTATTTTCCAACAGCCTAATGTAATGGCCAGTTTTCTTGCGACAGGATTGGTGATTGCCAGCTATTTACTTGCACGTCAGCCCTACAAATACGACCGTAAGTTAAGCGATGTTTATCTTCTCTATGCCGTGCCAGTTTTAACCTTACCACTAATTGTGGCGTTGGCTTCACGCACTGGTTGGTTAGCCTCGGTCATCGCCGTTTTGTTGGTCATCCCATACATGTATCGCTTTGCGACCAAAGGGCGCTTTATCCGCTGGGTTACGTCGCTTGTCACTGGGCTCGCACTCTCAGTCGTTGTCATGTATCTTGCCTTTCCTGATGGAAGTGGGTTAGCCGCAGAAAAAGTAAACATGGAGTCTCCTCGAGCGTATACTTTTCCGCAAACATTAGACATGGTGATTGAAAAGCCTTTTACTGGCTATGGATATGGCAAGTTTGAATCTGAGTACATGCTGTATACGGCTCGTCAACATGCCCTAAATGAGAATTACCCAGCTGGTTTGCCAGCCATGGATCATCCGCATAACGAGCTACTTTACTGGGGAGTAGAAGGTGGTTTGCTGCCAATACTCGGCATCTTCTTAGCGATGGCACTGGTACTGTATCGAATCTATCAAGCCAAACGCGGAACTCGTCTTGCGTTGCTGGCCTTGTTTATACCTATCGTATTGCACTCACAACTGGAATACCCTTTCTACCACTCTCTCGTACATTGGTTGATCTTCGTTATCCTGCTGTACTGGGTCGATCAGCGCGTCTCTCGTTATCGACAAGTCGGCTTTAGTAATGTGACCAAAAGCTTGCTGCGAGTCTTTAGTTTGGTACTTCCCGTTACGTTTACGTTTTACATGGTAAGCGCATTGCATACGAACTATGTATTGACGAAGTTTGAGACCACTAGGCCAACTAACCCTGATATTCTGAATCAAGTCAGTAACCCTGTAGTTTGGAAAGACAGGTTTGATTGGGATGTCTATAGCACGTTTTTAAACATTGGGCTGTACCAACAAGACGCAACCTTGATTCAGCCTTATATCGATTGGTCGCTAAAAATCATCAAAGATAAGCCTCGCCCTGCATTTTATAATAATTTGATTTTGGCCTACCAAGGCTTAGATGACTCAAGTAAAGCGGAGCAAATCAGAGCTGAAGCGCAGTTTTTGTTCCCGAAGATTGATTTCAGTGACGTCAATTACCGACCACCTTCTCAAGCAATCTCTGCCTCACCAGCACCCACTTCAGGTGCAGAGTAATAAGTACAAAAAAGCGAAGGGATGACCTTCGCTTTTCTTTATCTCATTGCGGTATAGCTTTATTCAGTGAGTGACTCTTCTAACGCTTTTAAGCACAGTGCAACGTTTTCAGGTCGAGCGCCGTAACCCATTAAGCCAATACGCCACGCTTTACCAGCTAATGCCCCGAGGCCTGCACCAATTTCTAGGTTATAGGTTTCTAGCAAGTGAGCACGAACTTTTGCTTCATCAATTCCTTCAGGCACGTAAATCGCATTTAATTGCGGCAAACGATGGGCTTCGTCCACAACAAATTCAAAACCTAGCTTTTGTAGGCCATTTTTGAGTTTTTCATGCATCAGTTGATGACGAGCCCAAGCGTTTTCTAATCCTTCATTTTTCAGTATCAATAAAGCTTCATGAAGCGCATACAAGCTATTAACTGGCGCCGTATGATGGTAACTACGCTTACCTTCTCCACTCCAATACCCCAATACTAAACTCTGATCGAGGAACCAACTCTGTACTGGTGTTGTTCTTGCTTGAATCTTCTCAATCGCGGCAGGAGAAAACGTCACTGGTGAGAGCCCTGGTACACATGACAAACATTTTTGACTGCCAGAGTAAACCGCATCCAGTTGCCATTCATCCACTTTTAACGGCACACCACCAAGTGACGTCACCGCATCAACAATAGATAATGCATTATGCTGTTTCGCCAGCTTACCCAATGCTTGAGCATCACTGACTGCACCAGTTGAGGTTTCCGCATGCACAAAAGCAAGAATTTTTGTATCTGGGTGCTGTTCGAGTGCTTGCTCGACTTTATCAATGGAAACAGGCGTCCCCCATTCATCATCGACGATAACAACTTCACCACCAGCACGGACGACATTTTCGCGCATGCGTTCACCAAATACACCGTTACGGCAGACGATCACTTTATCGCCTTCCTCGATTAAGTTTACAAAGCAGGTTTCCATCCCTGCACTACCTGGCGCTGAAACCGCAATAGTGAACTCATTGTCAGTTTGAAAGGCATACTTCAATAGCTGCTTGAGCTCATCCATCATACCGATAAACAGAGGATCAAGGTGACCTACGGTAGGACGGCTTAGCGCTTGTAACACTTGAGGATAAATATCAGAAGGACCAGGTCCCATTAAAATACGGTGAGGCGGAATAAAGCTTTGGATCGACATGTCAGCTCCTTGATTATCTTTTATCCTGAGCATTCTAAAAGTTCTATTCAATAACATGGCTCAGGTGTAGGGTTCTTCACCCTAATAGATTTTTCCTCTATCAGCAATTAGCCGTAAGTATGGAGGTCAAACCAGTGTCACAAAATCGTTAATAAAAAACACCATAAAGGTTGAAATATTGATTGACATTAAGGCCTCAAAACCGTTCAATGTTTGAGCTTTATGTAGAAGAGGAGCGCTACCCAGGTAGATGATTTGTGGAACCGCAATTCCAACACCAATCATTGAGGGGGAGTAGTGCCGAGGTAAGTCAAAGTTGCAGGATTTGACTTGTCGGTTGAATTGGGCTGAATCCCATCAACTGTCATCAGCGCAGTCTGATGAAGGGCTTCTGAGGGTAAATTTTTCAAATAGCATTCTAAATACCTCTCTTTTTGCTCTGTTCCTTTTCTCACTAAACATTGGATGTACAATTTTTTAGGAAGTCGTGGGAGAACGCAGTGAGCGCATTTAACGTAGCTAAATTCGGTGGAACCAGTGTTGCCAACTTTGAGGCAATGAGTCGTTGCGCCACCATTATCGAAAACAATCCAAATACTCGCCTGGTCGTGAGCAGCGCTTGCTCTGGCGTCACCAACCTATTGGTAGAACTCGCCAATGGTGTACAGGATCAAACGCACCGTACTGAGCTGCTGCAAAATCTGGCCAACATTCATGACGCCATTTTAACTCAGCTCGAAGACAGCACGAAAACTGCTGCCGAGGTGTATGGCATATTAGATACCGTAACCAGCCTGGCCGAGGCTGCATCTATCCAAGCTAGTGCGAAGTTAACCGATCATTTGGTCGCATGTGGCGAACTCATGTCGACGCATATTCTAACTCAGTTAATGTGTGAGCGAGGCATTCAAGCTGTGCGCTTTGATATCCGCGATGTGCTGCGTACTGATGACAACTTTGGTCGCGCGGAGCCAAACATTGAAGCAATTTCGACGCTTGCGCAAGATAAACTCATACCACTTTGCCAACAATCCGTTGTTGTTACTCAAGGCTTCATAGGATCTGACGAAGCCGGTAATACAACAACACTAGGTCGAGGAGGCAGCGATTATAGCGCCGCCTTAATTGCTGAGAGCGTCAAAGCGGCAGGGTTAGAAATCTGGACTGATGTTCCGGGCATCTACACAACAGACCCGCGAATTGCGCCAAAAGCCTCACCAATTCCCGAGATCAGCTTTAGTGAAGCTTCAGAAATGGCTAACTTTGGCGCTAAAATCCTTCACCCTTCTACGCTAGTACCCGCATTGCGCCACGACATTCCGGTATTTGTAGGGTCATCGAAAGAGCCAGAAAAAGGGGGAACTTGGATTCGCCACCAAGTCGAAAGCTCACCGTTGTTCCGTGCGCTAGCTTTGCGTTGTAACCAAACTATGGTAACGCTACGCAGCGCCAACATGTTCCACGCATACGGCTTCTTAGCAAAGGTCTTTGAGATCCTTGCAAAGCATAAGATCTCTGTCGATTTGATCACGACATCTGAAATCAGTGTATCGTTAACACTTGATCAAACCGATACATCCGGCGGCGCGCCGCAGCTGCCGCAAGCTGTACGAGAAGAGTTAGAAGAGCTATGTAAGGTAGAAGTTGAACATGACCTATGCCTCGTTGCTCTCATTGGTAACAACATGAGTGAGAGTAAAGGCTACGCGAAACAGGTTTTTGGCACGCTAGAAGACTTTAACCTACGCATGATTTGTTATGGCGCTAGCCCTCACAACTTATGCTTCTTGCTCCATGAATCGGTATCGAAACAAGCCATACAAAAACTCCACACTGAGTTGTTTGAGAAGTAAGTTCAACTCAATAAAACAAAGGGCTGCGTATCTGCAGCCCTTTGTCGTTTCATTAGTTGTTACATTTGGACGAGGTAAACATCAATTTAACCGTTAATGTTTGGCCCTAACCATTTTTCAGCCTCGATCCTATCCCACCCCTTACGATCGGCGTAACTCTCTAGCTGATCTTCTTGGATCTGTGCGATCGCAAAGTAACGTGAGTCAGGATGAGAGAAATACCAACCAGAGACTGACGCGCCCGGATACATTGCATAGCTGGAGGTTAGAGTCATGCCAATATTCTCTTCCACATTAAGTAGCTCCCAAAGCGGTCCTTTTTCAGTATGCTCAGGGCACGCTGGATAACCTGGTGCAGGGCGAATACCTTGGTATTTTTCACGAATGAGATCATCGTTAGATAAATCTTCATCCGCAGCATAACCCCAAATTTCTTTACGGACACGCTCATGCAGATACTCAGCAAACGCTTCGGCTAGGCGATCCGCCACCGCTTGAATCATAATTGCGTTGTAATCATCTCCCTGTGCTTTGTATTCATCAGCAAGCTCTCGTTCACCAATACCACCAGTGACAGCAAATGCCCCTATCCAATCATGTTTACCCGACTCTTTAGGTGCGATGTAGTCGGATAAACAATAGTTGAATCCTTTTGGTTTCTCGGTCTGTTGTCGCAAGTTACGTAATACTTTCACAACGTCGGTACGAGTTTCATCAGCATAAACTTCAATGTCGTCCCCCACGCTCGCAGCAGGGAATAAGCCACACATTCCACGCGCTTTTAACAGGCCTTCTCGCTCAACTCGATCAAGTAACTCGTTGGCATCTTCGAATAAACGTTTTGCTTCTTCACCAACTTCTTCATGTTGGAAAATTGTTGGATACTTACCCACAAGTGACCAAGTCATAAAGAATGGTGTCCAATCGATGTATTGACGTAATATAGCCACATCAAAATCATCGAAGATATGAATGCCAGGCTTAACAGGCACTGGAGGAGTGTAAGCTTCCCAATCGATCGCAACTTTATTCGCTCGAGCCGCTTCTAATGTCACTGGTTTGGTTCTCGGTTTCTTTCGATGATGTTGATCACGTACTCGTTCGTAATCAGCTTCAAGTTTTTCAACAAATTCAGGGCGACGTTCATCTGACAATAGAGAAGTACATACGCCCACCGCACGTGAGGCGTTATTCACGTAAACAACTGGATGCTTGTAATTTTGCTCAATCTTAACTGCTGTATGGGCTTTTGACGTTGTTGCGCCACCGATGAGAAGAGGTAAGTTAAAGTCGAGACGCTCCATCTCTTTTGCAACATGCACCATTTCGTCTAATGAAGGCGTGATCAACCCTGATAAACCAATAATATCGACGTTTTCTTCTTGCGCTACTTTTAAGATCTTTTCGCAAGGAACCATGACACCAAGATCGATGATTTCGTAGTTATTGCACTGCAATACAACGCCAACGATATTTTTCCCGATATCGTGTACATCACCTTTGACCGTCGCTAGTAAGATCTTACCGTTTGTTTGTCCCACCTGCTTTTCTGCATTGATGTAGGGCTCGAGATGCGCTACTGCTTGCTTCATCACTCGGGCAGATTTTACGACCTGAGGAAGGAACATTTTACCTTCACCAAACAAGTCTCCGACGACGTTCATCCCATCCATTAGTGGGCCTTCAATCACCTCTAATGGCTTTGAAGCATTGACACGAGCCTCTTCGGTATCATCAACGATAAACTCGGTTATTCCTTTCACTAACGCGTGTTCTAAACGCTTTTCAACAGGCCAAGTTCTCCACTCAAGTGCAGAGGCATCCTCCTCTTTACCTACCCCTTTGCCTGCGTATTCCGCCGCGATATCTAACAACCTCTCAGTGGCATCATCGCGACGGTTAAGAACGACATCTTCCACAGCCTCACGCAGCGTTTCCGGCACGTTATCGTAGATTTCTAACTGACCCGCATTCACGATCCCCATATCCATACCATTCTTAAAACAGTGGTAGAGGAATACCGCATGAATCGCCTCACGAACATAGTTATTCCCTCGGAAAGAGAACGAGACGTTAGAAACCCCACCCGAGATCATCGCGTGTGGTAAATCACGTTTGATATCGCCAACGGCTTCAATGAAATCCACCGCGTAGTTATTATGCTCATCGATACCCGTAGCAATGGCAAAAATGTTTGGGTCAAAGATGATGTCTTCTGGTGGAAAGCCCACTTCATCAACGAGAATTCGGTAAGCGTTGGTACAAATTTCTACTTTGCGCTCACGTGTATCTGCTTGCCCAATCTCATCAAACGCCATCACAATAACAGCCGCACCGTAACGGCGAATCAACTTAGCTTGTTCAACGAATTTCTCTTTACCTTCTTTGAGAGAGATCGAGTTAACAATGCCTTTGCCTTGGATGCACTTAAGACCGGCTTCAATAACCTCCCACTTGGAAGAGTCGACCATGATTGGTACTTTTGAGATTTCAGGTTCCGACGCACAAAGATTTAAAAATCGAACCATACAAGCTTGTGCATCCAACATGCCTTCGTCCATGTTGATATCGATAATTTGAGCGCCATTTTCAACTTGTTGACGAGCCACATCGAGCGCTTCGTCGTACAGCTCTTCTTTAATCAAGCGCTTAAAACGCGCAGAACCGGTTACATTCGTACGCTCACCGACATTGATAAATAAAGAGTCTTTATCAATAGCGAGTGGCTCCAGGCCAGACAAGCGACAAGCGACGGGAAGGTCAGGTAATTGACGAGGGACGATATTTTCAACCGCGAGTGCCATTTGGCGAATGTGCTCAGGAGTTGTACCACAGCACCCACCAATCAAGTTTAAAAAGCCACTTTGAGCCCACTCTTGAACATGCTTAGCCATATCTTCTGGTGATAAATCGTATTCGCCGAATGCATTCGGAAGCCCGGCATTTGGGTGAGCGGAAACAAAAGATTCTGATATACGCGAAAGCTCTTCAACATAAGGACGAAGCTCATCTGGGCCCAGCGCACAGTTCAAACCAAACGAAATCGGTTTAACATGACGTAATGAGTTGTAAAACGCTTCTGTAGTTTGACCTGATAATGTTCTACCGGAAGCATCAGTAATAGTCCCCGAGATCATCACAGGTAACTCAATACCAATCTCTTCAAACACACTTTCAACAGCAAATGAACAAGCCTTAGCGTTAAGAGTATCGAAGATAGTCTCGATAAGAATAAGGTCAGAACCACCTTTAATCAGCGCTCGAGTCGATTCAGAGTAAGCCTCAACTAACTCGTCGAAAGAGACATTTCGATATCCGGGGTCATTTACATCAGGAGAAATAGAACAAGTTCGGTTCGTCGGCCCTAAAACCCCTGCGACATAACGCGGTTTATCGGGTGTTTTTGCGGTCCATTCGTCTGCAACTTCACGTGCAAGCTTGGCAGCAGCAAAGTTAATTTCTTCACTTAGGCTTTCCATCTCGTAGTCAGCCATCGCAATGGTTGTTGCGTTAAACGTGTTGGTTTCGAGAATATCAGCACCCGCTTCTAAATATGCAGCGTGAATTTCCTTGATAAGTTGAGGCTGACTTAGAACCAACAGGTCGTTGTTACCTTTTAGATCACAATGCCAATCCGCAAAGCGCGTTCCTCGATAGTCTTGCTCTTCAAGTTTGTATCCCTGAATCATGGTTCCCATACCACCATCAATCAAAAGAATACGTTGCTTCAATTGAGCTTCAATCTGTTGTCTTACATTACTTCCCACAGTACAACCTCATTCCTTTAGTTATCATTCCATCCTATCACACAAATTTCAGGAGTCTAGACGTCTAAACGTGGAATTAATGATTATTTTATCTCCTTCTTAACTTACAAAATAATCGCGAAAAAATGTTTGCTATTTAAGCAGCATCAGTCGAGAATCCCATTCATAAAATGTTACAAATAGAGAGCTCTATGTCGGTCTATCATACTTTATGTTTTCTATCCGCAGCTGCGATGCTAATTGCTTTTGTAAACAGCAAGATAGGAAAGATGCAAACCACCATTGCGATTACCGCAGGTTCAATGGTGCTTTCACTTCTAATCTTAATTGCGGGCCAAAACAACTGGTTCCACCTCACCGAAATTGCGACAGAAACAGTCACAAGGATCAACTTTGAAGATTTCTTGCTCAAAGGCATTCTTGGCTTCTTACTATTTGCGGGTGGATTAGGCATCAAACTCCCGAACCTTAAGGATCAAAAATGGGAAATTACCGTTTTGGCTCTCGGAGCCACCCTGTTTTCCACTTTCTTTATCGGGTTTGCGCTCTACGGATTCTGTCAGTTAATTGGCATCCAATTTGATTTAGTCTACTGCTTACTTTTCGGTGCACTTATATCGCCAACTGACCCAATCGCTGTACTGGCTATAGTTAAAAAGCTCGACGCTCCCAAACGTATCTCCACCCAGATTGAAGGAGAGTCGCTCTTCAATGACGGCTTCGGTTTGGTTATCTTTGTCACTCTATTTACGATTGCATTTGGTACTGAGGCACCAACTGTAGGTAGTGTCACCTTACTCTTCATCCAAGAAGCTATCGGTGGTATCACTTATGGTTTCGTACTCGGTTTGCTATTCCACTACTTGATCAGTGCCACCGATGATCACTCAATGGAGTTATTACTTACCATTGGTGTCCCAACGGCAGGTTACGCATTTGCTGAATACATCCATGTATCAGGACCATTAGCGATGGTTGTATCTGGTATTATGATTGGCAACTGGACACGTTTTATTGGCTTTTCGAAAGAGAGTGAAGACCACCTTGACCACTTTTGGGAGCTTGTTGATGAGTTCTTGAATGGCGTGTTATTCCTACTGATCGGTATGTCGATGCTGCTATTTGAATTCCACAAAGAAGACTGGATCATGATGGCTATTTCAGTCCCTCTTGTACTAGCAGCTCGCTATCTAAGTGTATTTCTTTCTTACATAGGCTTTAAACGTTACAGAAAATATAATCCATGGTCAGTGCGTATTTTGACGTGGGGCGGTTTACGCGGAGGCCTGGCGCTAGCGATGGCACTTTCTATTCCATCTGGTATTTGGGTGATTCAAGATAAGTTAATCGATGTAAAAGAGATTATTCTTGTAATGACCTACTCCGTCGTTGTTTTCTCTATCCTCATTCAAGGCTCAACAATCACCCCAATGATTGAAAAAGCAAAAGATGAAGAGAAGAAAATGGAAGAGAACAACCAAGCAATAACTACTCCGGAGCATACGGAGCCAGTGGACTCTTAAAGACACGTAACTTAATAGATAAAAAAGCAGCTATCTAGCTGCTTTTTTCATATCTAGTCTTCGGACTCCCCTTCAAGAATAGAACGCTTGTTACTCTTTGATATACAGTTAAATATTCGAATAATCGTCACGCTACTGTTTCATAGATACTAACTATTACCGATAGATAATATTCATAGACGAATCTTTTAGTTTAAGCATTTTCATCTATATCACTTCTCTTCCCTTGGCAACATAGGCTCCTCGCAAACATCAAAGCTAAGCTTTCACAATACTTTGCAATGAGCGAGTTTGTATTTTTATGAGAAAGAGACATTTAGGATGATTGCGAATCACTATCCAAACGGACTAGAACCCCCACCAAACTAAGGTCTGAGCTGGTACTCAGATTGCTCAAAAAAGCCTTAACAGAAGTTTAGAGTCCTCATACTTGATCTCAGCGACACTGAACTTATATTCAAAGTTGTTCTGTTTTCGAGATAGAAACAAAGCGACACCTCGAACGACTAAGTTCTGTCACATAGCGAGAGAGGAGCCTGCCTCTCGATGCAAGGTTTCAATATGGAAATGGGGTTAAGGTAAGTCGGGTAACCAAAACGAAAAAAGCCCCAGTCTTTCGACTGAGGCTTAATATAAGTGGCGGAGTGGACGGGACTCGAACCCGCGACCCCCGGCGTGACAGGCCGGTATTCTAACCAACTGAACTACCACTCCGCAGTGGTATCACCCGCTTGCAATCAGCAAGTGTCCAAAATTTAAAGCCTGGCGATGTCCTACTCTCACATGGGGAAGCCCCACACTACCATCGGCGCTATTTCGTTTCACTTCTGAGTTCGGCATGGAAATCAGGTGGGTCCAAAACGCTATGGTCGCCAAGCAAATTCTTTAATTCGGAAAGCTGTTTCTTAATTCTCGTTCTTACACATTCAATGTTCTTTCATTGAGTCCATCAAAACCCCTTGGGTGTTGTATGGTTAAGCCTCACGGGCAATTAGTACAGGTTAGCTCAACGCCTCACAACGCTTACACACCCTGCCTATCAACGTCGTAGTCTACGACAACCCTTTAGGATACTTAAAGTATCAGGGAGAACTCATCTCAAGGCTCGCTTCCCGCTTAGATGCTTTCAGCGGTTATCGATCCCGAACTTAGCTACCGGGCAATGCGTCTGGCGACACAACCCGAACACCAGAGGTTCGTCCACTCCGGTCCTCTCGTACTAGGAGCAGCCCCTTTCAATTCTCCAACGCCCACGGCAGATAGGGACCGAACTGTCTCACGACGTTCTAAACCCAGCTCGCGTACCACTTTAAATGGCGAACAGCCATACCCTTGGGACCGACTTCAGCCCCAGGATGTGATGAGCCGACATCGAGGTGCCAAACACCGCCGTCGATATGAACTCTTGGGCGGTATCAGCCTGTTATCCCCGGAGTACCTTTTATCCGTTGAGCGATGGCCCTTCCATTCAGAACCACCGGATCACTATGACCTGCTTTCGCACCTGCTCGAATTGTCATTCTCGCAGTCAAGCGGGCTTATGCCATTGCACTAACCTCACGATGTCCAACCGTGATTAGCCCACCTTCGTGCTCCTCCGTTACGCTTTGGGAGGAGACCGCCCCAGTCAAACTACCCACCAGGCACTGTCCGCAACCCCGATAAGGGGTCGACGTTAGAACATCAACACTACAAGGGTGGTATTTCAAGGACGGCTCCACGCAATCTAGCGACTGCGCTTCAAAGCCTCCCACCTATCCTACACATGTAGGGTCAATGTTCAGTGCCAAGCTGTAGTAAAGGTTCACGGGGTCTTTCCGTCTAGCCGCGGGTACACTGCATCTTCACAGCGATTTCAATTTCACTGAGTCTCGGGTGGAGACAGCGTGGCCATCATTACGCCATTCGTGCAGGTCGGAACTTACCCGACAAGGAATTTCGCTACCTTAGGACCGTTATAGTTACGGCCGCCGTTTACCGGGGCTTCGATCAAGAGCTTCGACCGAAGTCTAACCCCATCAATTAACCTTCCGGCACCGGGCAGGCGTCACACCGTATACGTCATCTTGCGATTTTGCACAGTGCTGTGTTTTTAATAAACAGTTGCAGCCACCTGGTATCTGCGACTCTCAATAGCTCCATCCGCGAGGGACTTCACCGTCGAGAGCGTACCTTCTCCCGAAGTTACGGTACCATTTTGCCTAGTTCCTTCACCCGAGTTCTCTCAAGCGCCTTGGTATTCTCTACCCGACCACCTGTGTCGGTTTGGGGTACGATTCCTTACAATCTGAAGCTTAGAGGCTTTTCCTGGAAGCATGGCATCAATGACTTCACACCCGTAGGTGCTCGACGTCGTGTCTCAGCCTTAAAGAGAGCCGGATTTACCTAACTCTCAAGCCTACGCACTTGAACCTGGACAACCGTCGCCAGGCCCACCTAGCCTTCTCCGTCCCCCCATCGCAATTGTAAGAAGTACGGGAATATTAACCCGTTTCCCATCGACTACGCCTTTCGGCCTCGCCTTAGGGGTCGACTTACCCTGCCCCGATTAACGTTGGACAGGAACCCTTGGTCTTCCGGCGAGGAGGTTTTTCACCCCCTTTATCGTTACTCATGTCAGCATTCGCACTTCTGATACGTCCAGCATGCGTTACCACACACCTTCAACCGCTTACAGAACGCTCCCCTACCCAATACTCAAAGAGTATTGCCGCAGCTTCGGTTTACTACTTAGCCCCGTTACATCTTCCGCGCAGGCCGACTCGACCAGTGAGCTATTACGCTTTCTTTAAATGATGGCTGCTTCTAAGCCAACATCCTGGCTGTCTGAGCCTTCCCACATCGTTTCCCACTTAGTAGTAATTTGGGACCTTAGCTGGCGGTCTGGGTTGTTTCCCTCTCCACGACGGACGTTAGCACCGCCGTGTGTCTCCCGGATAGTACTTACTGGTATTCGGAGTTTGCAAAGGGTTGGTAAGTCGGGATGACCCCCTAGCCTTAACAGTGCTCTACCCCCAGTAGTATTCGTCCGAGGCGCTACCTAAATAGCTTTCGGGGAGAACCAGCTATCTCCAGGTTTGATTGGCCTTTCACCCCTAGCCACAAGTCATCCGCTAATTTTTCAACATTAGTCGGTTCGGTCCTCCAGTTGATGTTACTCAACCTTCAACCTGCCCATGGCTAGATCACCTGGTTTCGGGTCTATATCCAGAGACTGAACGCCCAGTTAAGACTCGGTTTCCCTACGGCTCCCCTAGATGGTTAACCTTGCCACTGAATATAAGTCGCTGACCCATTATACAAAAGGTACGCAGTCACAGGACAAAGCCTGCTCCTACTGCTTGTACGTACACGGTTTCAGGTTCTATTTCACTCCCCTCACAGGGGTTCTTTTCGCCTTTCCCTCACGGTACTGGTTCACTATCGGTCAGTCAGTAGTATTTAGCCTTGGAGGATGGTCCCCCCATATTCAGACAGGATATCACGTGTCCCGCCCTACTCGATTTCACTGAATATGCGTCGTCAGTTACGGGGCTATCACCCTGTATCGCCAAGCTTTCCAGCTTGTTCACCTGACGCCTATAAAGCTTAAGGGCTAGTCCAATTTCGCTCGCCGCTACTTTCGGAATCTCGGTTGATTTCTTTTCCTCGGGGTACTTAGATGTTTCAGTTCCCCCGGTTCGCCTCGTTATGCTATGTATTCACATAACGATACTTACTTATGTAAGTGGGTTTCCCCATTCGGAAATCCCAGACTCAAGTGGTTTTTACTACCTAATCTGGGCTTATCGCAAGTTAATACGTCCTTCATCGCCTCTGACTGCCAAGGCATCCACCGTGTACGCTTAGTCACTTAACCATACAACCCGAAGGAGTTTCGAGTTGATGTTCAAATCACCAAAGTTGTCTCTCATTATTTGAATGAGCGAGAGACATTCGATTTTGCCGGACTCAAATATGTTTTGCTTTCGCAAAACCCAAGAACACTTGAATGTGTTTTTAGTTGTATTCATAAATGAATACTTTGAGAACTTTACAAACAACAATAAATTGTTGTTTTGTCAGCTTTCCAAATTGTTAAAGAGCTAATCACTTCTAATGAAGTAACCATTTTTAAAAGCACTCATTGAATGCGCTTAAAGATGGTGGAGCTATGCGGGATCGAACCGCAGACCTCCTGCGTGCAAGGCAGGCGCTCTCCCAGCTGAGCTATAGCCCCATCAAGGTGTCGATACTGTAGCCAATCCCTTAGTAAGGAAATTGGTGGGTCTGAGTGGACTCGAACCACCGACCTCTCGCTTATCAGGCGAACGCTCTAACCACCTGAGCTACAGACCCAGTATCGTCTCTTTACTTTATAAACCGTATCAATCTGTGTGGACACTCATCGCAATAATCATCGTATAAGGAGGTGATCCAGCGCCAGGTTCCCCTAGCGCTACCTTGTTACGACTTCACCCCAGTCATGAACCACAAAGTGGTAAGCGTCCCCCCGAAGGTTAAACTACCTACTTCTTTTGCAGCCCACTCCCATGGTGTGACGGGCGGTGTGTACAAGGCCCGGGAACGTATTCACCGTGGCATTCTGATCCACGATTACTAGCGATTCCGACTTCATGGAGTCGAGTTGCAGACTCCAATCCGGACTACGACGCACTTTTTGGGATTCGCTCACTTTCGCAAGTTGGCCGCCCTCTGTATGCGCCATTGTAGCACGTGTGTAGCCCTACTCGTAAGGGCCATGATGACTTGACGTCGTCCCCACCTTCCTCCGGTTTATCACCGGCAGTCTCCCTGGAGTTCCCGACATTACTCGCTGGCAAACAAGGATAAGGGTTGCGCTCGTTGCGGGACTTAACCCAACATTTCACAACACGAGCTGACGACAGCCATGCAGCACCTGTCTCAGAGTTCCCGAAGGCACCAATCCATTTCTGGAAAGTTCTCTGGATGTCAAGAGTAGGTAAGGTTCTTCGCGTTGCATCGAATTAAACCACATGCTCCACCGCTTGTGCGGGCCCCCGTCAATTCATTTGAGTTTTAATCTTGCGACCGTACTCCCCAGGCGGTCTACTTAACGCGTTAGCTCCGAAAGCCACGGCTCAAGGCCACAACCTCCAAGTAGACATCGTTTACGGCGTGGACTACCAGGGTATCTAATCCTGTTTGCTCCCCACGCTTTCGCATCTGAGTGTCAGTATCTGTCCAGGGGGCCGCCTTCGCCACCGGTATTCCTTCAGATCTCTACGCATTTCACCGCTACACCTGAAATTCTACCCCCCTCTACAGTACTCTAGTCTGCCAGTTTCAAATGCTATTCCGAGGTTGAGCCCCGGGCTTTCACATCTGACTTAACAAACCACCTGCATGCGCTTTACGCCCAGTAATTCCGATTAACGCTCGCACCCTCCGTATTACCGCGGCTGCTGGCACGGAGTTAGCCGGTGCTTCTTCTGTCGCTAACGTCAAACAACGCCGCTATTAACGACGCCGCCTTCCTCACGACTGAAAGTACTTTACAACCCGAAGGCCTTCTTCATACACGCGGCATGGCTGCATCAGGCTTGCGCCCATTGTGCAATATTCCCCACTGCTGCCTCCCGTAGGAGTCTGGACCGTGTCTCAGTTCCAGTGTGGCTGATCATCCTCTCAGACCAGCTAGGGATCGTCGCCTTGGTGAGCCCTTACCTCACCAACTAGCTAATCCCACCTAGGCATATCCTGACGCGAGAGGCCCGAAGGTCCCCCTCTTTGGCCCGTAGGCATCATGCGGTATTAGCCATCGTTTCCAATGGTTATCCCCCACATCAGGGCAATTTCCTAGGCATTACTCACCCGTCCGCCGCTCGACGCCGTTATCGTTCCCCGAAGGTTCAGATAACTCGTTTCCGCTCGACTTGCATGTGTTAGGCCTGCCGCCAGCGTTCAATCTGAGCCATGATCAAACTCTTCAATTTAAAGTTTTGTTCGGCTCAATGAATACTGAACATTACATAAAGTAATGTTTGAATTGACTGTGCTGAATCCGAAGATTCAATGGTCACTTCGTATCATTGAAACCTAATTTGATACCGAAGTATCGAATTGGATTATCATCAACGAGTGCCCACACAGATTGATAGGTCTATATTGTTAAAGAGCTTGGCTTTCAGTACTTTAGCACTTAAGCGAGGTGCGTATAATACGCTTTCCACTTTGAAAGTCAACATAAAACTCTAAAAAGATTAGAACTTTATGGTGACTTGCTTAAATCTTAAGCAAGTGCAAAATAAAGCCTGGCGATGTCCTACTCTCACATGGGGAAGCCCCACACTACCATCGGCGCTATTTCGTTTCACTTCTGAGTTCGGCATGGAAGTCAGGTGGGTCCAAAACGCTATGGTCGCCAAGCAAATTCTTTAATTCGGAAAGCTGTGTTTCTTAATTCTCGTTCTTACACATTCAATGTTCTTTCATTGAGTCCATCAAAACCCCTTGGGTGTTGTATGGTTAAGCCTCACGGGCAATTAGTACAGGTTAGCTCAACGCCTCACAACGCTTACACACCCTGCCTATCAACGTCGTAGTCTACGACAACCCTTTAGGATACTTAAAGTATCAGGGAGAACTCATCTCAAGGCTCGCTTCCCGCTTAGATGCTTTCAGCGGTTATCGATCCCGAACTTAGCTACCGGGCAATGCGTCTGGCGACACAACCCGAACACCAGAGGTTCGTCCACTCCGGTCCTCTCGTACTAGGAGCAGCCCCTTTCAATTCTCCAACGCCCACGGCAGATAGGGACCGAACTGTCTCACGACGTTCTAAACCCAGCTCGCGTACCACTTTAAATGGCGAACAGCCATACCCTTGGGACCGACTTCAGCCCCAGGATGTGATGAGCCGACATCGAGGTGCCAAACACCGCCGTCGATATGAACTCTTGGGCGGTATCAGCCTGTTATCCCCGGAGTACCTTTTATCCGTTGAGCGATGGCCCTTCCATTCAGAACCACCGGATCACTATGACCTGCTTTCGCACCTGCTCGAATTGTCATTCTCGCAGTCAAGCGGGCTTATGCCATTGCACTAACCTCACGATGTCCAACCGTGATTAGCCCACCTTCGTGCTCCTCCGTTACGCTTTGGGAGGAGACCGCCCCAGTCAAACTACCCACCAGGCACTGTCCGCAACCCCGATAAGGGGTCGACGTTAGAACATCAACACTACAAGGGTGGTATTTCAAGGACGGCTCCACGCAATCTAGCGACTGCGCTTCAAAGCCTCCCACCTATCCTACACATGTAGGGTCAATGTTCAGTGCCAAGCTGTAGTAAAGGTTCACGGGGTCTTTCCGTCTAGCCGCGGGTACACTGCATCTTCACAGCGATTTCAATTTCACTGAGTCTCGGGTGGAGACAGCGTGGCCATCATTACGCCAGTGCAGGTCGGAACTTACCCGACAAGGAATTTCGCTACCTTAGGACCGTTATAGTTACGGCCGCCGTTTACCGGGGCTTCGATCAAGAGCTTCGACCGAAGTCTAACCCCATCAATTAACCTTCCGGCACCGGGCAGGCGTCACACCGTATACGTCATCTTGCGATTTTGCACAGTGCTGTGTTTTTAATAAACAGTTGCAGCCACCTGGTATCTGCGACTCTCAATAGCTCCATCCGCGAGGGACTTCACCGTCGAGAGCGTACCTTCTCCCGAAGTTACGGTACCATTTTGCCTAGTTCCTTCACCCGAGTTCTCTCAAGCGCCTTGGTATTCTCTACCCGACCACCTGTGTCGGTTTGGGGTACGATTCCTTACAATCTGAAGCTTAGAGGCTTTTCCTGGAAGCATGGCATCAATGACTTCACATCCGTAGATGCTCGACGTCGTGTCTCAGCCTTAAAGAGAGCCGGATTTACCTAACTCTCAAGCCTACGCACTTGAACCTGGACAACCGTCGCCAGGCCCACCTAGCCTTCTCCGTCCCCCCATCGCAATTGTAAGAAGTACGGGAATATTAACCCGTTTCCCATCGACTACGCCTTTCGGCCTCGCCTTAGGGGTCGACTTACCCTGCCCCGATTAACGTTGGACAGGAACCCTTGGTCTTCCGGCGAGGAGGTTTTTCACCCCCTTTATCGTTACTCATGTCAGCATTCGCACTTCTGATACGTCCAGCATGCGTTACCACACACCTTCAACCGCTTACAGAACGCTCCCCTACCCAATACTCAAAGAGTATTGCCGCAGCTTCGGTTTACTACTTAGCCCCGTTACATCTTCCGCGCAGGCCGACTCGACCAGTGAGCTATTACGCTTTCTTTAAATGATGGCTGCTTCTAAGCCAACATCCTGGCTGTCTGAGCCTTCCCACATCGTTTCCCACTTAGTAGTAATTTGGGACCTTAGCTGGCGGTCTGGGTTGTTTCCCTCTCCACGACGGACGTTAGCACCCGCCGTGTGTCTCCCGGATAGTACTTACTGGTATTCGGAGTTTGCAAAGGGTTGGTAAGTCGGGATGACCCCCTAGCCTTAACAGTGCTCTACCCCCAGTAGTATTCGTCCGAGGCGCTACCTAAATAGCTTTCGGGGAGAACCAGCTATCTCCAGGTTTGATTGGCCTTTCACCCCTAGCCACAAGTCATCCGCTAATTTTTCAACATTAGTCGGTTCGGTCCTCCAGTTGATGTTACTCAACCTTCAACCTGCCCATGGCTAGATCACCTGGTTTCGGGTCTATATCCAGAGACTGAACGCCCAGTTAAGACTCGGTTTCCCTACGGCTCCCCTAGATGGTTAACCTTGCCACTGAATATAAGTCGCTGACCCATTATACAAAAGGTACGCAGTCACAGGACAAAGCCTGCTCCTACTGCTTGTACGTACACGGTTTCAGGTTCTATTTCACTCCCCTCACAGGGGTTCTTTTCGCCTTTCCCTCACGGTACTGGTTCACTATCGGTCAGTCAGTAGTATTTAGCCTTGGAGGATGGTCCCCCCATATTCAGACAGGATATCACGTGTCCCGCCCTACTCGATTTCACTGAATATACGTCGTCAGTTACGGGGCTATCACCCTGTATCGCCAAGCTTTCCAGCTTGTTCACCTGACGCCTATAAAGCTTAAGGGCTAGTCCAATTTCGCTCGCCGCTACTTTCGGAATCTCGGTTGATTTCTTTTCCTCGGGGTACTTAGATGTTTCAGTTCCCCCGGTTCGCCTCGTTATGCTATGTATTCACATAACGATACTTACTTATGTAAGTGGGTTTCCCCATTCGGAAATCCCAGACTCAAGTGGTTTTTACTACCTAATCTGGGCTTATCGCAAGTTAATACGTCCTTCATCGCCTCTGACTGCCAAGGCATCCACCGTGTACGCTTAGTCACTTAACCATACAACCCGAAGGAGTTTCGAGTTGATGTTCAAATCACCAAAGTTGTCTCTCATTATTTGAATGAGCGAGAGACATTCGATTTTGCCGGACTCAAATATGTTTTGCTTTCGCAAAACCCAAGAACACTTGAATGTGTTTTTAGTTGTATTCATAAATGAATACTTTGAGAACTTTACAAACAACAATAAATTGTTGTTTTGTCAGCTTTCCAAATTGTTAAAGAGCTAATTACTTCAAAGAAGTAACCATTTTTAAAAGCACTCATTGAATGCACTTAAAGATGGTATCCCGTAGGGGAGTCGAACCCCTGTTACCGCCGTGAAAGGGCGGTGTCCTAGGCCTCTAGACGAACGGGACACTAAGTTGAACATCTTGGGGGATGTTCTATCTCTTAAACTTCATAAACCGTATCAATCTGTGTGAACACTCATCGCAATAATCATCGTATAAGGAGGTGATCCAGCGCCAGGTTCCCCTAGCGCTACCTTGTTACGACTTCACCCCAGTCATGAACCACAAAGTGGTAAGCGTCCCCCCGAAGGTTAAACTACCTACTTCTTTTGCAGCCCACTCCCATGGTGTGACGGGCGGTGTGTACAAGGCCCGGGAACGTATTCACCGTGGCATTCTGATCCACGATTACTAGCGATTCCGACTTCATGGAGTCGAGTTGCAGACTCCAATCCGGACTACGACGCACTTTTTGGGATTCGCTCACTTTCGCAAGTTGGCTGCCCTCTGTATGCGCCATTGTAGCACGTGTGTAGCCCTACTCGTAAGGGCCATGATGACTTGACGTCGTCCCCACCTTCCTCCGGTTTATCACCGGCAGTCTCCCTGGAGTTCCCGACATTACTCGCTGGCAAACAAGGATAAGGGTTGCGCTCGTTGCGGGACTTAACCCAACATTTCACAACACGAGCTGACGACAGCCATGCAGCACCTGTCTCAGAGTTCCCGAAGGCACCAATCCATTTCTGGAAAGTTCTCTGGATGTCAAGAGTAGGTAAGGTTCTTCGCGTTGCATCGAATTAAACCACATGCTCCACCGCTTGTGCGGGCCCCCGTCAATTCATTTGAGTTTTAATCTTGCGACCGTACTCCCCAGGCGGTCTACTTAACGCGTTAGCTCCGAAAGCCACGGCTCAAGGCCACAACCTCCAAGTAGACATCGTTTACGGCGTGGACTACCAGGGTATCTAATCCTGTTTGCTCCCCACGCTTTCGCATCTGAGTGTCAGTATCTGTCCAGGGGGCCGCCTTCGCCACCGGTATTCCTTCAGATCTCTACGCATTTCACCGCTACACCTGAAATTCTACCCCCCTCTACAGTACTCTAGTCTGCCAGTTTCAAATGCTATTCCGAGGTTGAGCCCCGGGCTTTCACATCTGACTTAACAAACCACCTGCATGCGCTTTACGCCCAGTAATTCCGATTAACGCTCGCACCCTCCGTATTACCGCGGCTGCTGGCACGGAGTTAGCCGGTGCTTCTTCTGTCGCTAACGTCAAACAACGCCGCTATTAACGACGCCGCCTTCCTCACGACTGAAAGTACTTTACAACCCGAAGGCCTTCTTCATACACGCGGCATGGCTGCATCAGGCTTGCGCCCATTGTGCAATATTCCCCACTGCTGCCTCCCGTAGGAGTCTGGACCGTGTCTCAGTTCCAGTGTGGCTGATCATCTTCTCAGACCAGCTAGGGATCGTCGCCTTGGTGAGCCCTTACCTCACCAACTAGCTAATCCCACCTAGGCATATCCTGACGCGAGAGGCCCGAAGGTCCCCCTCTTTGGCCCGTAGGCATCATGCGGTATTAGCCATCGTTTCCAATGGTTATCCCCCACATCAGGGCAATTTCCTAGGCATTACTCACCCGTCCGCCGCTCGACGCCGTTATCGTCCCCCGAAGGTTCAGATAACTCGTTTCCGCTCGACTTGCATGTGTTAGGCCTGCCGCCAGCGTTCAATCTGAGCCATGATCAAACTCTTCAATTTAAGATTTTGTTCGGCTCAATGAATACTGAACATTACATAACGTAATGTTTGAATTGACTGTGCTGAATCCGAAGATTCAATGGTCACTTCGTTTCATTGAAACCTAATTTGAAGCCGAAGCTTCTAATTGGATTATCATCAACGAGTGCCCACACAGATTGATAGGTCTATATTGTTAAAGAGCAACTCTTCTTTGTGATTGACATCACTTCGGAAGAGGCGACCATTCTAGCGAGATAATTTATTGTGTCAAACACTTTTTCAAATTATTTCGTTTTTCTTTTCAGCCTTGCCGACTTTGCTTAAACCCTTGTGAGCCCTTGCCCTGTCGACGAGGAGGCATTATAGAGATCGCGCTCACATTGGCAAGCGTTATTTTTCAAAAATTGCAAAAATAATGATTAAGCGATGAGTTTTCGATCAAAGCTTTATTTATTCAACTTTACCCCAAGAACTCGCACAACTTATCCACAGAGTTATTCTATAAAGCGTGTTTTTCAGGTGCTATAAATAAAGAAAGCTGCTTTATTGCAGCTTTCTTTATTTACTCTAAACTCTATTTAAAGAGCATTATGGCTATATGCCAGACCCATCTTGTTCAGAACCATCATCTTCGTGTAGGCCACATTCTCGCTTTAAGCCAAAGAATCGAGTTTCTTCCTCTGACATTCCCGGCTCCCATTTACGAGTGGTATGTGTATCACCAACTGAAAGGTAACCTTCATCCCACAATGGGTGGTATTTAAGGCCGTGTTGTTCTAAGTAGTAATGAACGTCTTTATTAGTCCAATCAATTACTGGTAGAAATTTAAACACACCGTTCTGAATTGATAGAATCGGTAAACCTGCACGAGATTTACTTTGCTCTCGACGCAGTCCAGAGAACCACGTTCCAACATTAAGCTCTTTTAGCGCTCGACGCATTGGCTCCACTTTATTGAGCTTGTTGTATTTTTCAATTCCCTCTACACCCTGCTCCCATAACTTTCCATATCGAGCCTCTTGCCAATTCGCACTTTCTTTCGCTCGATAAACTTTTAAGTTTAGGTTGAGAGCATCTGTCAGCTCATCAATGAATTGATAGGTTTCAGCAAACAGGTATCCTGTATCGGTTAGAATGACGGGGATATCCGCTTTGACTTGAGTCACTAAATGAAGCATAACCGCGGCTTGAATACCAAAACTAGAAGAAACCGCAAACTCGCCCTCTAGATTTTCTAAAGCCCACTTTACTCTATCTTGTGCCGAAAGCTTTTCGAGCTCGACATTAATTTGAGCAAGACGGAGGATTTGCTCCGTCTTTGTTAATGTCAATAACTCTGTAAGCTCAAGCCTGGATGCTACAGAATCAAGCATGAAAGTCCCTCTTTGATACGAGCACTTCTTGGATAATACCAGCACGAATTGTGAAATCGCCGAAGGCTTCGCCTTCTTCACGCTCTTTCGACCATCGAGCCACCAGCAGATCAATCTCTTCTAAGATTTGCTTATCCGTGATGTTCTCTTTGTACATTTTTGGTACTCGAGTACCAGCACGGTTACCACCTAAATGTAGGTTGTAACGACCTGGCGCTTTACCAACTAAACCAATTTCAGCCAACATGGCGCGACCACAACCGTTTGGACATCCAGTTACACGCAAAATGATGTTGTCATTTTCTGGTAGGTTGTGCTTTTCCAAAATCCCCTCCACATCAGTAACAAACTGAGGAAGAAAACGCTCTGCCTCTGCCATTGCTAACGGACACGTTGGAAAGGCAACACACGCCATTGAATTTTTGCGCTGCTCACTGATATTGTCATCCATCAAGCCATGTTCACGAGCGATCTTTTCGATCTTCGCTTTTTCGCTTTTAGGTACCCCCGCAACAATTAAGTTCTGGTTGGCAGTCATACGGAAATCGCCTTTATGGATTTTGGCAATTTCAGCAACCCCCGTCTTAAGTGGTTTACCTGGAAAGTCTAATAAGCGACCGTTTTCGATGAAAAGCGCTAAATGATATTTACCATCAATTCCTTCTACCCAACCAATACGGTCACCACGCTCAGTAAACTCGTACGGGCGGCTTGCTTCAAACTGAATGCCTGCTCGCTTTTCGACTTCGGCTTTAAAGACATCAGTACCTACACGGTCAAGTGTGTATTTGGTTTTGGCATTCTTACGGTTTGAGCGATTACCCCAATCACGCTGAGTGGTAACCACCGCCGCTGCAACATCAAGCGTTTTCTCTAATGGGATGAAACCTAAGTCGTCAGCGCGGCGCGGATAAGTTGACGTATCACCATGTGTCATCGCTAGGCCGCCGCCAACTAAAACGTTAAAGCCTACCAACTTGCCGTTATCCGCAATTGCTACGAAGTTAAGATCATTGGCATGCACGTCTACGTCATTTTGCGGTGGGATCACCACCGTCGTTTTAAACTTACGCGGTAAATAGTTTTTACCCAGAATAGGCTCATCTTCTTCAGTGCTTTCTACTTTCTCACCGTCCAGCCAAATCTCAGCGTAAGCACGTGTTTTTGGAAGCAGGTGTTCACTGATCTTCTTCGCCCATTCATAAGCTTCTTGATGAAGTTCTGATTCGACCGGGTTAGTGGTACACAACACGTTACGGTTTACATCACCCGCGGTTGCAATCGAATCAATGCCAATACTGTTGAGCGTTTGATGCATCAACTTAATATTCGGTTTTAATACCCCATGAAACTGGAACGTTTGGCGAGTCGTCAGACGAATACTTCCATATAAAGAGTGCTCCGTTGCGAACTTGTCGATCGCTAACCATTGCGTTGGCGTGATGATGCCTCCAGGCATACGAGCACGAAGCATCACATTATGTAATGGTTCCAGTTTTTGCTTTGTGCGTTCATTACGGATATCACGATCGTCTTGTTGATACATACCGTGGAAACGAATTAACTGGAAGTTGTCGGCAGTAAAGCCACCAGTAATACGGTCCTGTAAATCTTGCTCAATGGTGCCACGTAATAAGTTACTTTCTCGCTTCAGGCGCTCGTTATCAGATAGCGGCCCTAACTCTTCACCTAATACAACCTGCTTATTATTGTCCGTAGAAAAAGTCATTAGTACACATCCCTCTGATAACGTTTCGCTTTACGTAGGTCATTAATAAATTGTTCCGCATCGTCACGCGGCATCTTGCCTTCTTGTTCAGCAACGATAACCAGTGCGTCGTGCACATCTTTTGCCATACGAGTGGCATCACCGCAGACATAGATATAAGCGCCTTCTTGGATCCACTGCCACACTTGAGCGGCGTTTTCTAAGATGCGATGTTGTACGTAAACTTTTTCTACTTGGTCACGACTAAAAGCAACATCCAATCGGCTTAGTACTCCTGACTTGAGGTACTTTTGCCATTCAACTTGGTATAAGAAGTCTTGAGTGAAAGTACGATCACCAAAGAACAACCAGTTTTTGCCTTCAGCATCGCGGTTTTCACGTTCCTGAATAAAGCTACGGAATGGTGCGATCCCTGTGCCTGGACCAACCATGATAATTGGAGTGCTATCATCTTCCGGCAGTTTAAAGTTGTTGTTATGCTCAACAAATACTTTAACTTCATCTCCCTCTTCGAGACGCTGTGCTAAGAAACTAGACGCACCACCATATCGTTTTTCGTCGTTTTGTTCGTACTCAACCAAAGCAACCGTTAGGTGTACTTCTTCATCGACCTCTTCTTGGCTTGATGCAATAGAGTAAAGGCGAGGAGTAAGACGACGAAGCAAACTAATCAACTCATCTGCGGTTAACTTGGTTTTCTTCTCTGCCAATACATCAACAATTTGAGTATTTGCAGAGTACTCGCGAAGTTTATCTTTATCGTCAACCAGCTTTTGTAGCTTCTTGCTACCGGATAACTCGGCAAACTTTGTAATGAGCTGTGGGTTAGATGTTGTGATTTCATATTTACTCACGAGAGCACTATGGATTGACAAGCTTTCGCCATCAACATCAACGGTTTCAACCCCAGACAAACCGACCTTACCAAGAATGGCATTAGCAAGTTCTGAGCTATTTTCAAACCACACACCTAGCGCATCACCAGGCTGATACGTTAAGCCCGAGCCTTCTAAGTCGATTTCTATATGACGAACGTCTTTTCCAGAATCACGGCCCGTGATTTTTTGACTGGTCAGTAACGTCGTTGTGTATGGGTTTTGTTTATTGTAAGGAGAGTGCGCAGTCGCCGCCTGACCCACTGGAAGTTGAACCACATCCGCTTCAGTGCCAGAAGAAAGCGTATCTTTTACCTTACCTAACGCATTCTTACGCCATTCAGCTGCTGGTGCTTCATAATCCACATCGCAATCAAGACGATCGATAAATGGGGTCGCACCTAACTTTGATAGGTAAGCGTCGAAGTCTTTACCGGTTTGGCAGAAGAATTCGTAGCTCGAGTCACCCAGAGCAATAACGCCATATTGAAGGTTTGACAGCTTAGGAGCTTTCTTAGATTGCAAAAACTCGTGTAGCTCTATAGCGTTATCTGGTGCTTCGCCTTCGCCGTTCGTTGATGCCACAATAATGACATGCGTTTCTTTGGCTAAGTTTTTACCTTTGTAATCACTTGCATCAAAAAGTTCGACAGCAATTCCTTCTGCTTTTGCTTCCTGTTCTAGAGCTTCAGCAACGCCTTTAGCGTTGCCAGTTTGGGAAGCAAAAATAATACTCAACTTACCTGCAGGCTTCGCTGATACGGCTGCCGTCGCTTGTGCAATTGGCGTTACCGCTGTATTTGGTTGATTTTGAGCTAATCCCCAAAAATACCCACTGACCCAAGCAAGTTGCTGTGAAGACAACTCAGAGACAGTTTGTTGGAGTGAGCTAATTTGTTGGTCATTCAGAGGGCTTGCGATTGGAGGAGTTCCTCCTTGCCCATTATTATCTTCAGACACATTCTTGTGAGAATACTCATTCTTTTGAAAAGACATTATCACGACATCCCTATTCATTGCGTGACGATAGAGTACCCACTCTCCTTAATAACAAGAAAGAATAGAAGTGAATGTTTTATAACTTTTTGGAAGTAAGAACGACTTACTTTTTGCTCATCGATCTTCAATGCGGACTTGTTGAAAGCCTACTGCCATTGCCGATTTTGACGCTGCATCCAAATCTTCATAAAGACATTCTTCACCATGACTGTCCGTCAGAAAAACAAAACCACCGCGCGCATGTCTGAACTCCACAACCCAGCCACCCTCTTGGATTGCAGGTTCAATAATCGCTTCGACAAGCTGGTTTTCACGGAATAGATGTCTTAGTTCGTTTATTGTCATCGCTATCCCTGCTTTAACTTTCACATTGCTCCTAGGTAAGCATGGTCTAAGTCAGCAAAATAGGCAGAAAATTCGATTGGATATAATGAAGTGATATAAAAAAACGCCGCTTATAAAGCGACGTTTTAAAAAAATCGAGTATCTAATCTGGCTGCATTTAGAATGCGTATTCTGCACTCACAAAAAAGCCGTTAGCAAAAATAAACTCTTTCCCTAGATCCGACATGAATTTCTCGGACTCCAAATCAATCACGCGGTAACCACCACGAAAAGCCAGTTGAGCTTTTTCGAGCGGTACATGGTATTGAACACCGGCCATGAAATCAGTGCTTTTGATACCTTTGTTGTCACCAAAGTTTATCTCACCAATCACATCAAAATTTGTGTCCGGAACTTGAATCTCTGCGTAACCGTACCAAGCCCAAATCAGCTCATCAAACTCTTCTATACGCTTGTTTGAGCCAGCATCAATGTATTTAGTGTCACTTAAATTACTGAATGTAACACCCGCATCAAAATGCAATAAATCATGCTCCAGAACTTGGTAGTACATGGTGAAATCGAGCTTATCGAACCCCATGTAATCCGCATCAACACTTGAGTAGCGAAGGCGCGCATTAGGAACGTATTTAACATCATGTTCAATCGCCGCGTAAAATGCGCCTGTTGTGCTGCTATCTCGTCTTACTTCATTTACTTTAGTGTCAGCAGCCCAGATCTCTGCGCCGACTTTCGTCGATACAGAATAATCTGCAAAAACAGGAAAAGATACTGCCAACGATAATGCTGTTAAAGCGATGGTCGCTTTATTTGTCATGTAGTGTGTACTCCGAGATAGCTGATGTTCACGTTGAAGACGTGAGAGGAAATATACCATACTCTCACGTCTCTCTATCAACTAAATCATGTCACTCGTTATTTATAGCGGGGCTGGGCAACGTAATTCTTGAAGAACCAAACACCCAATGCAATCACGATTAACCATGGCAATAGTTTGAGTACCGCTCCGACCATTCCCAGTAAAAACATCACAACTAACGCAATACCGGTTGCTGCGAATACGGTCATCATTGTGATACCGGTAACCAATAGGGTCGCCGCAAAGACTAAAATAAAGATTAGCTCTAACATAATCACTTCTTCATTTGTTTTTAATAAACAGAGCAGTTTCCATACCAACTTACCAAGATGACGATAACACAATGATTTTTATTCAAAAATAAAGCCAGAGGCATTTCTGCACTCTGGCTTACTTGTTCTTTAGTTGGTGATTTTAGCCAACCACTGGTGAATTTTACACATTCAATTCTTTTGGAATCTTCGCTAACGCGTCTTGCAGCACTTCTAAACCAGAACCCGGCTTGTGCGCATTTTCACTGATATGACGACGCCATTGACGAGCACCTGGCATGCTTTGGAATAAACCTAACATATGACGGGTAATATGACCAAGGTACGCACCTTTCGCTAATTGCGCTTCAATGTATGGGTACATTTCTTCAACAATTTCGCTGCGTTTCTTCACTGGAGCATTAGAGCCAAATAACTCTTGATCTACCGATGCCAGCAGATATGGGCTTTGGTAAGCCTCACGACCAATCATCACACCATCAAGATGCTGAAGATGTTCTTTGGCTTCTTCTAGTGACTTTACACCACCGTTAATAGCAATGGTTAAGTGAGAAAAATCTTGCTTCAATTGGTAAGCTCGTGGGTAATCCAATGGTGGGATCTCACGGTTTTCTTTCGGACTAAGACCACTTAACCAAGCTTTACGCGCGTGGATAGTGAACTGCTCACAGCCCCCCTTTTCTGAGACAATAGAAACAAAATCCGTTAGGAACTCGTAAGAATCTTGATCATCAATACCAATACGAGTCTTGACTGTCACAGGAATATCAACCACGTCCTTCATTGCAGCGACACAATCCGAAACCAACTGTGGTTCCGCCATTAGGCAAGCACCAAAGCGACCGTTTTGTACACGGTCAGACGGGCAACCCACATTGAGGTTAACCTCATCGTAGCCACGCTCTTGAGCCAGTTTGGCACACTTTGCCAAGTCTTCTGGGTTTGAACCACCCAACTGAAGGGCCAACGGATGCTCTTCTTCGTTGTAAGCCAGGAAATCTCCTTTTCCATGAATGATCGCACCTGTCGTCACCATTTCAGTGTACAGCAGGGTTTCTTTGGTCATTAAGCGATGGAAGTAGCGACAATGACGATCGGTCCAGTCGAGCATTGGTGCTACGGAGAGCCTGCAAGAATGAGTCATGATATAAACACCCGTTTTTATGTTGCCAAGGTCGAGCGCAGCAGTACGCTCAAAAAATAAGTCGGGTATTGTATACCCAAGCACCTCTAGGTGCTAGTTTCAACGAGAATGATTTGGTTGGCTGGCTAGCCAAATGCTTAGGAATATGCAGCAGTAATACGAATTCGTCACTCGTTGATTCATTCTGTGATGACTATTCCGACTTCACACCACCACCGACTTGCTTTAATTCATGATTTTCGTTCTGATAGTGGGTAAAATGAAGCATTTCTAAACGAACTTCGTATAGAAATGATTTATCATAGAGCACGTCCGATAGTTATGGTGAAAGGTTTGAACCCAACAATCATTGAACAAATTGAAAGTATCTGCGCAGAGCGTGGAGTACGATTGACTCCGCAACGCCGACGCGTATTTGAACTCATTTGTTCTAATCGCCGCGCCTCAAGTGCGTATGAGCTATTGGAGCAACTAAAAGAGAGTGAGCCTCAGGCTAAGCCTCCCACTGTTTATCGAGCATTAGATTTTCTCCTAGAGCAAGGCTTCATCCACCGAGTGGAATCGACAAATAGCTTTATTACTTGTTGTTCTTTCAATACTCAGCAGCACTTTTTCCAATTACTAATTTGCGATAAATGTGGTGATGTCGTTGAACTCGAAGATGAGACGCTGATATCCTTGTTAGCCGAAAACGCCGAGAAGCATGGATTCAAACTGACCAACCAAGTTATTGAAACTCATGGTGAATGCCAGGCCTGTTCCTCCGAGACGAAAGAAAAAGTATAGAAGAACGTTATGCGCGCTGAATTTGTAAACCCGTTTTTAGCTTCTTTAATGAACGTGCTAAAAACCATGGCTTCTCTTGAGCTGAAGCCACAAAAACCGCGAATCAAAAAAGATGAGATCGCACGAGGTGACGTTTCTGGTCTGATTGGCATGGTAGGTCCACAAACTCGTGGTTCAATGTCGATTACCTTTGATGAAGCGCTAGCTCTAGAAATCATGCAGAACATGCTTGGTGAGCGTCCAAATGGACTCAATGAAGAGGTCACCGATATGGTGGGTGAGATCACCAACATGGTTACTGGTGGTGCGAAACGCATTCTGGCGGAAAGTGGTTTTGATTTTGATATGGCAACACCGGTAGTGGTTTCTGGCCGAGGCCATACGATTCGCCACAAGTGTGAGGGCTCAATCATCATCATGCCTTTCTCTTCCCAATGGGGAAATGCCTTTATCGAAATTTGCTTCGAATAAAAGAGAAAAAATAGGTTGGCACTGGCCAACCTATTTTGTTTTTGCCTCAGGCAATAAAAAAGGTCAGCATTTGCTGACCTTTTCTTTATCTATTCAAACCAAACATTAAGCTTTGAACGCTTTAAATGCGTTGATTAGACCATTTGTTGAGCTGTCATGCGAGCTGATTTGAGACTCGTCTGCAAGCTCAGGTAGGATTTGGTTAGCCAGTTGTTTACCTAGCTCTACGCCCCATTGGTCAAAGCTGAAGATATTCCAGATAACACCTTGTACGAAGATTTTGTGTTCGTACATTGCGATCAAGTTACCCAGCGTACGAGGCGTGATTTGCTTCACTAGGATAGAGTTTGTTGGACGGTTACCTTCAAACACTTTGAATGGCGCGATCGCTGCCACTTCTTCAGCGTTCTTACCTGCTTTCACCAACTCTTCTTTCACTGTTTCTTCATTCTTACCAAACGCTAGAGCTTCAGTTTGCGCGAAGAAGTTAGACATCAGTTTTTGGTGATGATCGCTAGCTGGGTTGTGGCTAATTGCAGGTGCAATGAAGTCACATGGGATCAGCTTAGTGCCTTGGTGAATTAGCTGGTAGAACGCGTGCTGACCGTTGGTACCTGGTTCCCCCCAAATAATAGGGCCCGTTTGGTAAGTCACGGCATTGCCTTCACGGTCAACGTATTTACCGTTTGATTCCATGTTACCTTGTTGGAAGTACGCCGCGAAACGGTGCATGTACTGATCGTAAGGTAAGATAGCTTCTGATTCCGCACCGTGGAAGTTGTTGTACCAAATACCGATAAGCGCAAGGATCACAGGGATGTTGCTTTCTAGGTCTGTTGATACGAAGTGCTTGTCCATCTCGTGAGCACCTTCAAGCAGCTCAACGAAGTTGTCGTAACCTACCGCTAATGCGATTGATAAACCGATTGCAGACCATAGTGAGTAACGGCCACCAACCCAGTCCCAGAATTCGAACATGTTCGCGGTATCGATACCGAATTCAGACACGGCTGTCGCGTTCGTTGAAAGCGCAGCAAAATGCTTAGCCACGTGCGCTTGATCACCCGCAGACTCTAGGAACCAATCACGAGCAGTGTGCGCGTTAGTCATGGTTTCTTGCGTTGTGAACGTCTTAGACGCGATCAAGAATAGCGTCGTTTCTGGGTTAACTTTCTTCAACGTTTCAACGATGTGAGTACCATCAACGTTAGATACGAAGTGAAGGTTTAGATGATTTTTGTATGGTGCTAGAGCTTCCGTCACCATGTAAGGACCAAGGTCAGAACCACCGATACCGATGTTCACGATATCTGTAATTGCTTTACCTGTGTAACCTTTCCACTCACCGCCGATAACGCGTTCAGTGAATGATTTCATTTTTTCTAGAACCGCGTTCACTGCTGGCATTACGTCTTCGCCGTCTACCATTACTGGTGTATTCGCGCGGTTACGTAGTGCAGTGTGAAGAACAGCGCGACCTTCTGTTTGGTTGATCGCTTCGCCACTGAACATCGCTTCAATTGCAGATTTCAGCTCAGTCTCGTTCGCAAGAGCGAACAGGTGCTTCAGAGTTTCCTCATTGATGAGGTTCTTTGAGTAATCGACTAGGATGTCTGAGCCGAAACGTGCAGAGTATTTGTCGAAACGCGCTGCGTCTTGAGCAAATAACTCTTTAAGATCCATATCTTGTGCAGATTCGAAATGCGCAGTTAGCGCTTTCCAAGCTTGTGTTTGCGTTGGATTGATATTTTTCAACATGGTCTTTATCCCGATGTTACAGTAGGTTCCATTCCTTACAGTCTAGCGAAAACTGTGGAATCCCCGATTTAGCAAATAGAATATTAATTAGATGTTTGGGCGAATTGCCACAAAACAAGTCTTTGTAATTTTTTTTCAGGTGCCAATTATGACTGAGAGTATTTACACTCACATTGAGTTAGGTCACGTTCCCTGCCCTGAAAATGAACAATTCATTTACGATGACAAGAATCATATCACTTACTAATGACAGGCTCTAATTGGAATAGGATAGACGCCAATTTATAAATTTCCAAAGGAACACGTATGTGGGCACAAAAAACACTGCAGTTAAAAGCGAGAAGCCGCGGTTTTCACCTAATAACTGATGAAATTGAACAACAATTACCACAAATAAACGAGCTTTCAGTAGGTTTATTACACCTATTTATTCAACATACCTCCGCCAGTTTGACCTTAAATGAGAATGCTGATCCAACCGTGCGTATGGATATGGAAGCGCACTTCAATAAGTTTGTGCCAGAGCGTGCTCCTTATTATCAGCATACCTATGAAGGTGATGACGACATGCCAGCACACATTAAAGCATCCCTACTTGGCAGTAGTGTGACGATACCAATCCAAAATGGTCGATTAGCTTTAGGAACATGGCAGGGCATTTACTTGGGTGAGCACCGAGACTTTGGCGGCGGCCGCCGCGTTATTGCTACGATTAACGGTGAGTAGATAAAACAAAGGCTAACCTTAGGTTAGCCTTTCGCTGTTTATTTTGAGTACTCCATCTCGACGCGAGGCGTTAGCTTAGTCACGAGTTCATACGCAATGGTACCAATGTGACCCGCCACTTCTTCTACTGGGAGCTCTTTCCCCCAAAGAATCGCTTCGTCGCTGACTTTATCCGTTGCATCTGGTCCCAAATCGACCGTCAGCATATCCATAGAAACTCGACCTGCGATAGGTACTTTACGACCATTTACCCAAACCGGAGTGCCGTTCGGGGCACTTCTTGGGTAACCGTCGCCATACCCTACTGCGATGACACCGACTTTTGTATCTCGCTTACTGGTCCACATACCGCCGTAGCCAACACTTTCGCCCTTCTTAACTACACGTACCGCAATAAGATGGGATTTAAGTGTCATCACGGGTTGATACCCCAGATCTTGTGCGGTCTTGTCATCAAATGGCGATACACCATACATGATGATGCCCGGACGAACCCAATCCAAATGGCTTTGAGGCCATGCCAACAACCCCGCAGATGCCGCAAGTGAACGCTCCCCCTGACAACCAGAGGTCAACGACTTAAACAGCTCAATCTGTTGGGGAGTGATATGGCTATCCAGCTCATCTGCACAGCCAAAGTGACTCATGTAACGTAACGGCTTGGCAACGTTTGGACACTCTTTCAACCGCGTGACAAACTCATCATATTGCTCAGGGCGAACGCCAAGACGGTGCATCCCACTGTCAATCTTAAGCCACACGACAACCGGAGTTTCAAGGTCGGCTTGCTCCAAAGCGATAAGCTGCTCTTCACAATGCACCACGGTTTGGATGTTGTTCGTCACAAGAACAGGTAAGTCACCTGGAGAGTAAAAACCTTCTAGCAATAGAATCGGCTTTACCACGCCACAAGCGCGCAGTTGCAACGCTTCTTCAATGCGCGCAACACCAAAGGCATCCGCATGGTTGGCATGTTTTGCAACGTGACGTAATCCGTGACCATAGCCATTGGCCTTCACTACAGCCATCACTTTACTTTGGGGCGCTTGCGCTTTCACGCGCTGTAAGTTGTGCTGCAACGCAGACAAATCAATGCACGCCTTGGCCGCTTTCATATAGCTCATGGGGTTACTCATCATCAATATCGAATGCAGGACCCGCGTAGTTGTCAAAGCGCGAGTGTTGACCTTGGAAGGTGAGACGCACAGAGCCGATAGGGCCGTTACGTTGCTTACCAATGATGATTTCTGCCGTGCCTTTGTATGGGCTATCTGGATGATACACCTCGTCACGGTAGATGAACATGATCAAGTCGGCATCCTGCTCGATAGAGCCCGACTCACGCAAGTCCGAGTTTACTGGGCGTTTATCTGAACGTTGCTCTAGGGAACGGTTAAGCTGAGACAGCGCCACGACGGGCACATTCAGCTCTTTTGCCAGCGCTTTCAGAGAGCGCGATATCTCCGCAATTTCCAGCGTACGGTTATCAGAGAGTGCAGGCACGCGCATAAGCTGAAGGTAGTCGACCATGATCATCGACAGACCGCCATGTTCACGTGCGATACGGCGAGCGCGTGAACGCACTTCGGTCGGAGTTAGACCGGAGCTGTCATCAATGTACATGTTTTTCTTCTGCATCAAGATACCCATAGTAGAAGAAATACGCGCCCAGTCTTCGTCATCCAACTGACCCGTACGGATCTTGGTTTGGTCAACGCGAGACAAAGAGGCCAACATACGCATCATCAACTGCTCGGCTGGCATCTCTAGCGAGAAAATAAGCACAGGTTTCTCTTGTTGCATGGCCGCATTTTCACACAAGTTCATCGCAAAGGTCGTTTTACCCATCGATGGACGCGCCGCGACAATCACCAAATCAGAACCTTGCAAACCTGCGGTTTTCTTATTGAGGTCAGTGAAACCTGTGTCGACACCCGTTACACCATCTTGCGGCGTTTTATATAACAACTCGATACGTTCTAACGTCTTTTCGAGGATGTTATCGACATTTTGTGGCCCTTCGTTTTCACTGGTTCGTGACTCAGCGATGGCGAAAACTTTACTCTCCGCCATATCAATCAGATCTTCCGAACTTCGACCTTGAGGATCGTAACCCGCATCCGCAATCTCATTCGCGACACCGATCAAACCACGGACGATCGCACGCTCGGCAACAATATCAGCGTACGCATTAATGTTAGCGGCACTTGGCGTGTTTTTCGCCAAATCTGCAAGGTAAGCAAAACCGCCCACATCTTCTAATTGCTCGTGACGTTCCAGGTATTCCGATAAAGTAATAAGATCGAGAGGCTTGCCCGCTTCAAGAATTGTTTTTACACCTTCAAAAATTAGGCGATGCGGACGACTATAGAAATCACTGCTTACAACACGTTCGGCAACGGTGTCCCAACGTTCATTGTCCAGTAAGAGACCACCAATTACTGATTGCTCGGCTTCTAGTGAGTGAGGTGGCACTTTGATTGCGTCGACCTGACTGTCTGAAGGTTTGCGATTTCTGTTTTCCGCCATGACTTTGCTCGATAACTACTATTGACCCACGATTATAACCTTAACCTAACTGAGATGCTTCCCCGAAGCGACAATTACTTGTTAAGAAATCAACATGCGAACCGCACAAGTAATAGCCTGGTTCTTCCGCCCAGCTCTAATAAAAATTAACCTACCATTGACCCAACAAAATATCTGTATCAGTATCATGCCCCTCCTTTTTAATTACGTTCGAGGTTGATGTGTCCCGATACTGGTTACTTAGCTTTAGCTTACTATGCGCTAGTGCATCGTATGCTGACGAATCAGTACAGCCAGAGCAAAATATTGATGTGCCCGACCCATTAAAAACCGAGGTGGAGTTCGGCTATCAAGCTCACACAGGTAACACGGACTCTCGTTCCCTGAATGCTCGTTTGAGTGCTGAATATACGTCAGGTCGACACCGTTCTAATGGTGAATGGAAGTACTACAACTTGTACAAAGACGGTGAAGAAGACAAACGCTCATCCACCTACGCCCTACAGAGTGACTACAAGTTAGGTCCTAAAACGTATTTGTATGGCAGCTTTAAAGGGGTGGATTCTCGTTACAGTGCCTATTTTAAAGACTACACCTTATCAGGTGGTTTGGGTTACCAGTTTTCCTACACTGAAAACTTCATTTTAGAGGTAGAAGTCGGTCCTGGTTTTCGTTATCAAGAACCAAATTTAGATGAGATAGATGATGACGACATTGTCTTTCCCGATATCGTTCGAGAAGGCATTTTTCGAGGGAATATCAATACGACTTGGCACGCATTAGATAATCTGAGTTTCGCGGCTGATATTACGTTGGTAACAGGTAAAAGTAACACTCGGGCCGATAGTGAACTCAGCGTGACCAATGATATTACTGAAGATATTGCACTGAAGCTGGCACACTCTCGTCAGTATCACGATAAAGTGCCTGAAGGCTTAAGCAAAGCGGATAGCGTATTTTCCGTTAATTTACTCTTCGCTTTTTAACCCGTTTTTTCTCCCAGTTTTAGAAATAAAAAAAGCACCTCCGAAGAGGTGCTTTTTAGTATTTCGTCTTGATACTGAATTACTCAGCAGCAACAACTTGTAGGTTCACAGTTGCGAAAACTTCAGAGTGAAGTTGAACGCTGATCTCGAACTCACCAGTTGTACGTAGAGCACCTTCAGGAAGGCGAACTTCGCTCTTAGCAACTTCAACGCCTGCAGCTGTGATAGCATCAGCGATGTCACGAGTACCGATAGAACCGAATAGTTTGCCTTCGTCACCTGCTTTAGAAGCGATAACTACAGCTTCTAGAGCGTTAACTTTCTCTGCGCGAGCTTCTGCAGCAGCTAGTTGCTCAGCAACTTTAGCTTCTAGTTCAGCACGACGAGCTTCAAACATTTCAACGTTAGCTTTAGTTGCCATAACTGCTTTACCTTGTGGGATAAGGAAGTTACGGGCGTAGCCAGATTTAACGTTTGCAGTATCGCCAAGACCACCTAGGTTACCAATTTTATCAAGTAGAATAACTTGCATTGCTTAATCCTCTTTCTTAATAAAATGAACCGATTACTGATGCTTGTCAGTGTACGGTAGTAGAGCTAGGTAGCGTGAACGCTTGATAGCACGTGCTAGTTGACGCTGGTACTTAGCGCTTGTACCAGTGATACGGCTAGGTACGATTTTACCAGCTTCAGTGATGTAGTTTTTAAGAGTTGCTACGTCTTTGTAATCAATCTCTTGTACGCCTTCTGCAGTGAAACGGCAGAATTTACGACGACGGAAGAAACGAGCCATGGGCTATCTCCTGATCTTAAATTTGAGTAATGTTGTCGGCGTGTAACACTAATTTTCCCACGCCATTTCGGCCGGTTTGATAAGTGACAAAACCACTTACCTTAATGTTACTGCCTTGAACTAAATTCTGAGTTAGTGCTTGTGACCCAAGCCCGCTGACGACTACCGGCATACGACAATAAACTTGTCGAGGTAAGTCAGCTTCGATAATAGTAGAGCGATGCTCCAGCCAAAACCGACAGTGTTCAATGCCACCAGGGCTTTTACTACGAATGGGCGGTTTGGCTATGGTGCCGCTCAGCTCCATTCGATTGGCCATAAGAAAACTTACTCAGCAGCTTCTGACTTAGCTTCAGGCTTAGCTTCAGAACGCTCTTCACGACGTGGAGCACGCTCTTCTTTTTGCTTAAGCATGATAGATTGCTCAGTGATCGCTGCTTTAGTACGCATGATCATGTTACGTAGAACTGCATCGTTGAAACGGAAAGCAGTTTCTAGCTCATCAATTACAGCTTGGTCAGCTTCAACGTTCATAAGAACGTAGTGAGCTTTGTGAAGCTTGTTGATTGGGTAAGCCAGTTGACGACGGCCCCAGTCTTCTAGACGGTGGATTTTACCGCCAGCTTCAGTGATTGAACCAGTGTAACGCTCGATCATGCCAGCAACTTGCTCGCTTTGATCTGGGTGCACCATGAATACGATTTCGTAATGACGCATTGGTTGCTCCTTACGGATTATTCAGCTTCCACAAATGGCTCAGTCGTCCAGAGGAAGCAAGGAACTAAAGATAATTGACTGAGTTTAAGGAGCACGAATAGTACAGAAAGGGCGCAAAATAGGCAAGTGATTATTTGCTCAACGCAGGGGATATTTTATTTCATCCAACGCTAGAAATAACAAAGGCTGCCAATAAAGTGACAGCCTTTAAAATCAGGGCATTATCGCGCGTATATCAGAACTTATTTTACTTCAGCCAGTTCCGTGCGCATTTGGTCGATCACTTGTTTGTAATCTGGCTGACCGAAAATCGCCGAGCCTGCAACAAACATGTCTGCGCCCGCTTCTGCGATTTCACGAATGTTGTCAACCTTCACACCGCCATCAATTTCTAAACGGATATCGCGACCAGACTCATCGATCATCTTACGAACTGCACGCAGTTTATCTAGCGTGTGAGGAATGAATGATTGACCACCAAAGCCAGGGTTTACCGACATCAGTAGAATCATGTCGACTTTGTCCATGATGAACTCAAGGCTCGCAAGTGGCGTTGCTGGGTTTAGTACCACGCCAGCCTGACAGCCGTGCTCTTTAATTAACTGCAGTGTACGGTCTACATGATCGGAAGCTTCCACATGGAATGTAATCATCGACGCACCCGCTTTTGCGAAATCAGGAATAATGCGATCAACCGGTTTCACCATTAGGTGAACATCGATTGGCGCTGTGATGCCGTAATCGCGTAGTGCTTTGCACACAGGCGCACCAAAAGTCAGGTTTGGTACATAGTGGTTATCCATAACGTCGAAATGCACCACATCCGCACCCGCTGCGAGTACTTTCTCCACATCTTCACCGAGACGAGCAAAATCTGCCGATAAAATGGATGGAGCAATAAGAAAATCTTTCATACCTGACCTCAGTAGTAATGAGCAAACAATCTGCGCGCAATTCTACCGAAGCTAGTGGGGAGATCCACTATTTAGATTTAATAGTGTGAGAACTAAGAGCTTGGTTGATCCATCTCAGGGGCATGAAAAAGCGCAAGCAGCTCATCGACTTTATTACGACCACTGCCATTACGGCTAATGGTGCGCTTCACTTTTACTACATTGAGATCCGCACCGTGATACAACCGACGCGTCAGCGTAGTGTCGTGGTTAGAAATCAAAACCGGAATACCACGCTCAGTCGCCGTTCTTTCAGCAATGTCGGCTAATGCAGCCTGGTCATCCAACGTGAAACCATTACCTGCGTATGAGGTGAAATTTGCCGTGTTTGAAAGCGGTGCATAAGGAGGATCGCAATAGACCACACTCCCCTTACGTGCTCGGCGAAAAGTTTCTGGATAACCTTCACAAACGAACGTGGCTTTCTTGGCTTTTTCGGCAAAAAACTCCAATTCCGCCTCTGGGAAGTAAGGCTTTTTATATGAACCGAACGGAACGTTAAAACCGCCTTTTTTGTTGTAACGGCATAAACCATTAAAACCAAAGCGGTTCATGTACAAAAACGCTAAAGAGCGGTACATCACGTCATCGGTTTTATTAAACTCAGCGCGAATGTGTAAGTAGGCTTCTTTACGGTTATTCTCGGCAACAAACCAACGCTTCGCTTCAGAGATGTACTCTTCCGGGCGCTCTTTTAGTAGGTTGTACAGATTGATCAAATCTGGATTGATATCTGCCAGTAGGTAATGGTCATAGTCGGTATTCAGAAACACTGAGCCCGCACCAACAAAAGGTTCAACTAGCTTTCGAGCCGGTGGTAAATGACGTTGGATGTCTTCAACCAGTCCGTATTTTCCTCCTGCCCATTTAAGAAAGGCTCGTTGCTTTTTCATCTACTGCTCTATCTATCGACCAAAAATTAAGGCTGCGGAATGTAACATATTTTTCAGCGAAGCTCAGGTTTATTTCACGCGATCAATTTCGCGATGAACCTGACGGAGTGATTTTGCCCAAGGACTCACCGACTTAACCGAATCAGGCAAGCTTGCAACGGCATCGCGAGCCATTTGAATTGTCGGATAATCTTGGTATGTGATGATATACCACTCGGTGTCATTGCGAACGGTAGGATAAATTCGTACTTGATTATTCAGCTGATGCTCATCGAGGAAGGCTTGTACATCCTCCAGTGACGTCATAGCAGCAAGCTGCAGTGTATAGGCTCTTGGTGATAGTGCTTTTAATTCTTCGCGAGCAAATGAAAACTTAACCACAGGCTGCTTCGCACCGTCTTCTCCTGACCGAGCAGAAGTTTGCGTCATACCTTGATTTGGTTTTACGACTTTTATTAGGGGTGAGCTGGTTTCATCAGTGGCGTCTTGCTTCTCAACGCCTATGACATCATCAATCGCTTTTGTGTCTGCTGAATCAGCTTTACCTTCAAGCAATGCATCGACCACATTCGACTCAATCACCACTCTCTGTTGATTATCATCACTGCCAACGCTCGCCACTTCTTCCGTTACTGCTGGCGGTAATGAATCAGAATCATCAATCGCGCCAGAGCCATCAAGGCTACTGCTAGTGTCATCAGTCACAGATTGTAGTGAAGACTGCGCAGCACTGATTCCTGAATCTTCAAAAGTTGGAATAGCCGTTTGCTCTAAACTACCAGCAATTTGCTGCGCTTTATCATCAGGGCTTGGTTGATTATACATCCACCAATAGCCACCAGCAGCAAGCAACAGTAATGCTAATACCACTAACGCAATATTCAGCGGTGAACCGACAATCGAGCGGATAATGATCCTTTTTTCCACTTTCATCTCTCCTAACGCCATGATGTCACCCGGTACTGGGTCAACTTTTTTAAATGCATCTCGAACCCGCTTCTCCGCCTCATCATCAACATAGCGCGCAACAAGTGATTCAAAGAAACGACGGGCTTCCACTTCGGACAACATATCAATATCAAGCTCAACAGGCTTTATCTCTTGTCCGTAACTGAGACGTGACAGCAATCCTTCTAAGCGCCCAGACTGCGTAAATAATAAGACATTGATGGTCCAATTCGGCTTATGATGCGCCTCTAAAACCAGCATCCAAAGCTCAGAAACGAGCGTCTCACTTAATAAATGCGCATCATCAACCACAATCGCGATATCACAAGGCTCATCACCCAATAGTCTTTCGAGGCTATCAAGTAAAGGTTCTTGCTGATTAAACAATGCGTCCGAAACCAGTTGACTCAAAATAAGGATGCGGCGCTGCACATCATCTTGATTAGAATGACAAAGTAACAAACATTGATTCTTGTTACTGGCACCCACTTCAAGGTATCGCTGCGCTAACCAAGATTTTCCATAACCATCATGACCATTAATCGCAATGAAATTGGAACCAAAATTAGTCAGCAATCCCAACCTATCAAGCAACTCGATTTGAGAATCTAGTTCCAGAACGTGAGCAACACTCATCTAATAACCTTAATACACTACAAGAATGACGCCCAAAGGCGCCATTACAAGGTTAAATATCGCGACCGAAGTCTATCGCCTGTTTGAGTACGTCTTGTGTCGTATCAGCAATGACCTCGGCACTGCCAATGCCTGTAGGCAAAACCAATCGTAATTGACCAGAGAGGACTTTTTTATCTCGCATCATATGTTTGAGGAAGTCATCGAAGCTCATACTTTCTGGAGTATGAACAGGCAGTTTGGCACGACGCAAAATCGCAACAATACGCTCAAATTGCTCTGCTGAGATAAGACCGCGCAGATGCGAAGTTTTGGCCGCCATAACCGTGCCAGCAGAAACCGCTTCACCATGCAGCCAATTGCCGTAGCCAAGCTCAGCTTCAATCGCATGACCAAAGGTGTGACCTAAGTTGAGCAGAGCGCGGATGCCCGATTCTTTCTCATCCAGAGCCACCACTTCCGCTTTTATTTCACAGCAACGTGCAATGGCATAAGTTAGCGCTTCTTCATCCAACGCGTACAAGCGTTCAAGGTTTTCTTCCAACCATACAAAAAAGTCTGCATCGTAAATGATGCCGTACTTAATGACTTCTGCGATACCTGCTGCGAATTCACGCTCAGGCAACGTCGATAAACAGTTGGTATCGATGATCACGGCTTTAGGTTGGTAAAACGCACCTATCATGTTCTTACCCAACGGATGGTTAACCGCGGTTTTTCCACCCACCGAAGAATCCACTTGAGATAGTAATGTCGTTGGTATTTGAATAAAGTCGACCCCACGCTGGTAACAGGCAGAAGCAAAACCCACAAGGTCGCCAATAACGCCACCACCTAACGCGATGATCACAACATCACGAGCGTAATTCCCCTCGAGGAGGAAGTTCATCACTTGGTTAAACACATCCAAGTTTTTGTACTGTTCGCCGTCAGGCAATTCTAACAAGGATGCACTACAACCGAGCTGCTCGAGTTGCTTTAAAATTTTGTCAGCATACAAAGGCGCCACTGTGACATTACTGATCACAACAACTTTTTGTTTTGCATTTTTGTTTGAGAGAACTTGAGAGAGGTACGCCGGGTCCTCAAATAACCCGGCGCCAATAGAGATTGGGTAGCTACGCTCAGCTAGGTTGACCGTAATCCGTTCCATCGGTTTGCTCCAATTAAAAAAAAGATAAAAACTTATCTCTCTTCTAGCATTTTTACGATCTGGTTGGCTACCACTTTTGCACTCTGATCGTCAGTGCGAACAGTGTAATCCGCTACTTCTTCATACAGAGGATTACGTTCTTCAGCTAATTGCTCCAATACTTCGCGAGGGTTGTCCGTTTGAAGTAGAGGACGCTTCTTGTCACGGTTTGTGCGCGCAAGTTGCTTTTCAATCGTCGTTTCTAAGTAAACAACAACACCACGTGCCGAAAGACGATTACGGTTTTCTTTGCTCTTAACAGAGCCACCGCCAGTCGCAAGCACGATGCCTTGCTCTTGTGTTAGGTCTTCAAGTACCGCTTCTTCACGCTTGCGGAAGCCTTCTTCACCTTCTACATCAAAAACCCAAGAGATGTCTGCACCAGTGCGTTCTTCGATCACTGTATCGGAGTCAACAAACTCCATATGCAGTTGCTGTGCTAGATGTCTACCAATTGTACTTTTGCCGGCGCCCATTGGGCCAACAAGGAAAATATTACGTTTCTCAGCCATGTTTAGCAGTAATTTACAACATTGATTCAATAAGATCGCCACAAGAAAACACAGCTAAATCGCTGTTCTACAAGGCTTGTGGCACCAGTTCCTCACAGATAATTCGTGATAAGACCCGAAATTATCCAAGCATGGTGCCACTATTGCAACTTTATTTTTGATTTAATCAGTTTTTCACGAGGTAGAACTACTGAATCACCACCTTAGGGGTGACGAAAATTAACAGCTCACTTTTGCCAACATTTTCATAACTTCGACGGAAAAGCGCACCTAATAGTGGCAGATCGCCTAACAAAGGCACTTTGTCCACCGAGTTAGTAATGCTGTGCTGGAAAATACCACCAAGAACGACGGTTTCACCGTTATTTACTAACACTTGCGTCCCGATACGCTGAGTATCAATCGCAACGGCTTCACCAGTGCCTGTTTTCACGACTTGTCCAGGTCTATCTTGCGTAACGCTTAAGTCCAACACAAGACGGTTATCCGGTGTAATTTGTGGCGTCACCTTCAAACTCAATACTGCTTTTTTGAACGTTACCGTCGTGGCACCACTTGATGAGGACTCTAGATAAGGTATCTCGGTACCTTGCTCAATATAGGCAGGCTTCTTATTAGTAGTGATCAAACGTGGGCTTGAGATAATCTCAGCTTTGGACTCTTGTTGCAGCGCAGAAAGCTCGAGGTCTAACAAGGTGTCTGAGCCTAATTTTGCAACCTGAAAAGCAATGCTGGTCGCGTTTGGACTGGTTGCAGCTAAGTTTACGTTTAGGAAGTCATCGATACCTACTCCATCACCGTCACCACCGTCTTCTCCTTCACCACCACCGTTATATAAACCGATCGTGGCAAGGTTGTTTTCGATAGAACCACCAACCGTGTTATTGCCATTAATAGAGGTAAAGCCCCAGCGAATTCCCAACTCGTCCATGTTGCCTTCATTGATGGTCACAATACGCGCTTCAATTTGAACCTGCTTCACCGGGATATCCAAAGATTCAATAATTTCTCGAATCACTTCAATGTTTTCAGGTAGCTCACGAATCAATAACGAGTTAGTCCGCTCATCAATGGTCATACTGCCTCGCTCAGACAACATACTGATGTTCCCTTCTCCGTTGATCATCTCTGCAATATCTGATGCTTTAGCGAAGTTTACCTTGATGATTTCAGACGAAAGCTCTCCCATCGTTTGTTCTAGCTGCTGCTTTTCGAGTTGCTGTTTTTCGCGCAGATCAAGCTCATCTGTTGGAGCAACCAGAATCACGTTGCCATCAACACGCTTATCTAACCCCTTAACTTGCAAAATAATATCCAGCACTTGCTGCCACGGAACACCATCAAGACGAAGTGTGAGGTTACCTTCTACGGAGTCTGAAACAACCAAGTTGAACTGGTTGTAGTCGGCAATCAGCTGTAACACGTTACGTACAGGAATATCTTGGAAGTTAATCGAAATGAGCTTGCCTTCTTTTTCTAGAATGCTTTTATCCGGAGCTTTCTCATTGGGTTTGATCTTAGCCACTTTGATTTCCAAGAATCGCCCCGTTAAACGGTAATCATGCGTATATTCTTCATTGATGTGCGCAACCAAGCGCGTAGTTGAGGTATCGCGAAACACCTCTACGCTTTCAACCACAGTCGAGAAATCTTTTACGTCTAGGAGATACAGTTGCTCGTCTTTTACCGAAGTATTAAGCAAATCGATACTTAACCCTTCCTGTACGCGTTTGACATCAACAATCGCGGCAGGTGACGCCAGTTCAACGACAATAACGGCGTCTTTATCTTTATTAGTGCGAAAATCGATACTCTTTAAGGCATTAGACGATACTTCTTCTGCTGCCACTAAAGGGGCTAAAAATACAAACAACCATAAGGAGAAGAGCCCAGTTAGTATCCTTGGTGTACGTGTTAATCCTTGTCTCATTTTCATTACTCAATATCAAAAATAAATGGGGCTATCTCAAAGCCAACTTAACTTTACGCTTCTGCCAACACCCTAAGCCGTCGGGCAACGTTTCATTAATTAACAAATAGGAATGGCTGACATGGGTCACTTTGCCATTGTTGCGTCCGAGGTATTGCCCCGGCTTCACTTTATAAACGGTGCCATTGGGTGCCTGAACGAGACCAGAAACCGTATTACCCATGCCCATAACTCCTTTCAAACGTAATTGGCTTAATGGGAATTTTTCTAATTTGCCAGTGCGCCTTCTTGAAGGCGGTTGCCAGCAATCTTTTCTTGCAACGGGCTGAGTGGCGATCGTGGCTTCTTTTGGTAACTCAAAGGGCGCACGCTGTACTTCAGGTGCGTACGTGACGGCAACATACTTATCTGCAGGCTTAAGTTTCTCGACATCTTGACGCGCCTGACTCTCCACCCCTCGAATAAAATCCGTTAATGACTCATCATTCGCCTGACATCCAAGGAGCAGAGACCCCATCAGCACCAACAACAAATGCTTACTTGTCATTGTTCGTCTCCTCTGGCTTAAACTGATAGGTATTGGCTCGTACCCTAAAGTGCAGAGTTTCACTTTCTTGGCTGACACGCTGCCAAGTCACATCTTTAAACGTGATGATTCGAGGTAGCGTTGCTATCGCCTGAGAAAAATGTCCGATGTCATGAAAATCTCCCGTTAACTCAATGTTTAAAGGAAGACGATAGAGGAAATGCTCTGATTGCTTTTCACCCCAGTCGATACGGGTAAAGGTCAACTTATTGTCGATACCGAGTTCATTCACCGAAGCGAGCATCGTAGCCAACTCTTTTTGCGCGGGCAGTTGTTGTAGCAATAACTCGTAACGCGTGGTGAGTTCATCCAATTGAGATTGAAGCTGAGGCAATGCAGCTACTTTGTTCGCTTTGATCTTCAGTGCTACCTTGAGCGTCTGCTCCTGCTGGACCAAGTTATTCAATTGCTCTTCTTTTGGCTTAAGGTAAAACCAATAGCCAAAACCTTGAATGAGGAAAATCAGCAGCGCGATAACCACAAGCTGAGGCAACAATGGCCACTCTGCCATTTCATCTATTTCGAGATCCTGCCAATCAACCATGCTGGGCCTCCACTTTCTTCTCCGGCACTTTGAACATGAAAGACACTTTGAACGTTTGGAACTCTTTTCCAAAACGCGCTTTTCCGTGAACGATGGAGTGCATTTCTACATCATTCAACTTGGCCGAACGCTCCATGTTGTCCAGCATCGTGGCAAGTTTTGGAGTGCTATCAGAGATCCCTGAGATCTCAATTTCCAGATCATTCATTTTGATCTTGTCGACATATACACCTTCAGGAATGACGGCTGGCATCAAGTTCATAAACTCGGTCGTTTTGTTTCTACCGTTTTGTAACCCTTCAACCACTTTTAAACGTTCGAGGATTTTGCTGTGCTCTTGCTCGGCGATTTTCATTGCTTCAATACGCTGGTCGAGCTCAGCAATGTAGTGAGTAAGGTAATCAAGCCGCTCCTGCTGCTGATCTTGTTGGTACTCAAAAAACTTTCCAATACCCCATTGAATACCAATGGCGACCAACATGCCTAACGCGACCAAGCTAATGAAACGACGTCGGTGCTCTTCTCTTTGGTTCTCTCGCCAAGGAAGTAAATTAATGCGATAAAGCACGCGCACCTCCTAGCCAATGAATGCCACGAATCGCGAGTCCTGCGGCTGTAGAGAAATGCTGCCAATCCGCGGCACGACGCTTACGTTTGGACACCTTCATCTCAAATAGCCCTAGCGGGTTTAGCAATTCACACTCTAGTGACAGTTGCTGAGATAACTCTTCCGCGAGCATTGGTGTCGAAGCTCCTTCCCCTGATAACCAGATACCTTTGATATTTTGCGAGCCATTAATTGAAGTGTAGAGCTGCATCTGACGTTTCACCCGTTCCACAATTTGGCGATTAAACAGCTCTGTTTTCTCCTGAGCATCATCGGACATCAAATCATCTTGAACAGGGCTGTTTGCTCCGCGTGTGCCGCAAGCAAACTCTTTGTGAAACAGCTCACCTTGTTCGGTAAACATGGTAAAGGAGCTCGATGAGGTGCCAATATCGAGTAAGCAGTACTTATTTTTGTCAGGAAAGCGATCGGCAGTGAGCTTCCAGATATGACCAAGACTTTGTGAATGCACGTCCACTAAAACGGGTTTTAGTCCGGATTTTTGTAATGCATCCACGCGACTATCGACCACATCTTTTCTTGTCGCAAACACTTGATAGTTATCAGTCCCACGCAACCCATCTTCGGCACGAAGACGGACAAAGTCTAAACTCAGCTCTTCGACAGGGAATGGCGATTGATGAGAAAATGCCTGAATCACAGCAAACTCAACTTCGCTATCTTCAAGGTTTTGTTCTATTTGCAGCTTTTTACTGATCACCGAATTATCAGGCACTGAAATTGCGACCTTTTTAGCACCAAAAGGCAGTCCTTTTTTAATCAGCTTTAGGGTCTTTACAATTTCTTGATGATTTATAGTGTTATTTTCAGCGACAATACCTTCCTTTAGTAATATTTCTTTGTAACCCAACAGAGCGTAATTGTTGCCTGTGGGTTTAAGTACTACGGCTTTGAGGCTGTTATGGCCTATGTCGATGCCGGTAACGATTAGCTTATCCATCTCTTACTCTCGCTCCGAAATTTCTTCGTGCAAAGGTTGTTATTAGCACCCAAATAAGAGTTAATATCTCTATGTGCTAAATTTTTGACCTAAGAGTACAAGGGTTTGCCGTTACACAGCCTCAACCAATCAGGGATTCTCCGGTGAAGTTCATAAAGCGTTTATTATTTTTAACATTGATTTGCATAATTCTTGGAGTCACCACAATATTTGGCTTCTATCAGTACGTGAAGCCTGAATTGCCAGATGTTGCAACTCTAAAAGACGTTGAATTACAAACACCTATGCAGGTGTTTAGTCAAGACGGGAAGCTGATCGCACAGTTCGGTGAAAAGCGTCGTATTCCTGTTACTTATGATGAAATTCCTCAAGACTTAATTCATGCGCTGATCGCAACCGAAGATAGCCGTTTTTACGAACACCCAGGTATCGATCCTATCGGCATCACTCGTGCAGCCGTTGTAGTTGCGATTTCAGGTTCCGCTAAGCAGGGCGCAAGTACCATTACGCAACAGCTAGCGCGTAACTTCTTCTTATCTAATGAGAAGAAGATCATGCGTAAGATTAAAGAGATTTTCATTGCTATCCACATTGAGCAGCTTCTGAGTAAGCAAGAAATCATGGAACTTTATGTCAATAAAATCTTCCTTGGTTACCGCTCATATGGTTTTGGTGCGGCCGCTCAAGTTTACTTTGGTAAGAGCCTTGATGAATTGACGTTAAGCGAACTTGCGACACTCGCAGGGATGCCAAAAGCGCCATCAACGATGAACCCAATTTACTCTCTTGAGCGTGCGACAAAACGCCGTAACGTCGTGTTAATGCGAATGCTTGATGAAAAATACATCACGCAAGAACAGTATGACGAAGCACGCAACGAACCTATCGTGGCGCGTTACCACAGTGCTGAAATTGAACTTTCCGCTCCTTATGTGGCGGAACTAGCTCGTGCATGGGCCGTGAAAGAGTACGGTGAAGAAGAAGCTTATACCTCTGGCTTGAATATCTACATGACGGTGGACTCTAAACTGCAAGATGCCGCGAATACATCCGTGGTAAATAATCTGCTGTCATACGATGAACGTCACGGCTACCGCGGTGCGGAGAAAGTGCTTTGGAAAGAAGGTGAAACCGCTTGGAACAGCGAGCAAATAGAAAAGCACCTTAAGAAGCAACCAACTTATGGTGACCTTTACCCTGCCGTCGTGACAAAAGTCGATGATAAAACTGCGCAAGTTTGGGTTAAAAACCATGAAGAGCAGACTATTCCTTGGACTGGAATGCATTGGGCACGTAAATACATCACCGAAAACCGCCAAGGCTCAACGCCAAAATCAGCGCATGATGTGCTAGCGACGGGTCAACAAGTTTGGGTTCGCGAAGTGAGCGAACCCAATGAAGATGACAACACGACACAAAGCTGGAAACTGAGCCAAGTGCCAACAGCGAACACCGCGTTTGTCGCGATGAACCCGGAAAATGGTGCGATATTATCGTTAGTGGGTGGTTTTAACTTTGTTCATAGTAAGTTTAACCGTGCCACTATGTCAGTGCGTCAGGTTGGCTCAAGTATCAAACCATTTATCTACTCAGCAGCAATTGACAAGGGACTTACCCTAGCCACTCTGATCAACGATGCGCCGATTAACAAATGGGACGCAGGTTCTGGTTCGGCTTGGCGACCTAAAAACTCACCACCAACCTATGGCGGTCCAACTCGCCTTCGCCTCGGCTTAGCTCAGTCAAAGAACGTGATGGCAGTGCGTACGCTGCGTGAAGTAGGCCTTGATGAAACTCGTCAGTACCTTACTCGTTTTGGTTTTGATATTAACCAAGTACCACGTTCAGAGACCATCGCGCTCGGTGCTGGTAGCTTAACACCAATGAAAGTGGCACAAGGCTACTCTGTATTTGCGAACGGAGGTTATTACGTCGAACCGTTCTACGTAGAACGCGTGGAAGATGCATTCGGTGAAGTGCTGTTTAAAGCGAATCCAAAGATCGTTTGTCATAAGGATTGCCCACAAATGAGCGCTCAGCCAGACAATCGCTATGCCGATGAGTTTGGCGAACAAGACGTCGCGATTGATGGTTTGGCAACAGACAACGCACTGGAAAATGATGAACCTCAATATGCTCCACAAGTTATCTCTGAGCAAAACGCATTCTTGATGCGTGAGATGATGTACAGCAACATTTGGGGTGGTGGTAACTGGCGTGAAGGTACGGGGTGGAACGGTACTGGCTGGCGTGCACAAAAACTGGGGCGTCGTGATATCGGTGGTAAAACGGGTACAACGAATGACTCCAAAGATGCTTGGTACAACGGCTATGGTCCTGGTGTTGTTGCCATTGCTTGGGTTGGTTTTGATGATCACTCACGCGCCCTTGGTCGCACAACGGTTAATAGCAACCTAGGCAAAGGCCAAATTTCCGGTGCTGAATCGGGTGCGAAAACCGCAGAACCCGCTTGGATTGACTTTATGCGCGTTGCACTAGAAGAAACACCTGAGCAAAGTAAAAATATTCCAGATAACATCATTCGTGTTCGTATTGATCGCAACACTGGCATGCTAACGCACAAAGTAGACAGCACATCGATGTTCGAATACTTTGAAAAAGGCACTGAGCCTACCGAATACGCTGGAGACCGTTTGGAAGACAGTATTTATTCTTCCGGCTCTGGCGCAGAAGAGCTGTTCTAAATCACTAAAGCAAAAGGGAGAGCATTCGCTCTCCCTTTTTTATGTCGGCTTTTACGCCGCGGCGTTCAATGAAGGATAAGAAGCCAATACTTCTTTAATCTTCGCCGCCAAAGCTTCAAACCTTGCACGCAGTGGTGAACCCGGGCGATATACAAGGACTATATTGCGCGAAGGCGTAGGGTTAACGGCTGGTACATAGCACACGCCATCTTTTTGCTTCTCATTGGGGATAGAAAGCTGAGGCAATAACGTAATTCCAGCACCAGCAGCGACCATATTCCGCAGTGTCTCCAAACTGGTTGCCTTAAAGCGTTCATCGTCTTTCGCTCCGGCAGCAAAACAGAAACCTAACGCTTGATCACGCAGACAGTGACCGTCTCCTAGCGCTAAAACGGTTTTACCATTCAACTCCAACATATCAACATGGTCGAGAGAGGCCCACTCATGATCACATGGCACCGCAACGCTTAACGGCTCGTTATACACTTCGATTTCTTTAAAAGGTGCCGTTTCATCAACCGAAGCCAAGACCAAGCAGTCCAATTTACCCTCTTCTAATTGACGCACCAACTGATGTGTTTGAGCTTCGTGCAGGAACAGCTCCAGTTCAGGAAATGCTTCTTTTATCTGCGGCAGAATTTTGGGTAGTAGATACGGACCTACCGTCGGGATGAAACCGATATGCATAGGCCCAGTCATTGCTCCGCTCTGACCACTCGCCATATCTTTAAAAGTTTTCACTTCACTTAAGATACGCTTAGCTTGCTCCACCAACTGCAACCCTGAATCGGTAAACAAAACGCGACGGCTGCTTCGCTCTAAAAGCGTGGTACCGAGTTCATCCTCTAGCTTACGAATTTGTCCACTCAATGTTGGTTGGCTAACAAAACATGCTTCTGCCGCTTTGCGAAAGTGCTTATGTTCCGCAAGTGCAACTAAGTACTCAAAATCTCGAATATTCATAACTCACAATTCGCTTCTTTTAACAATAGCTAATACCTATCAAAACCATAACACCAAACGATTAGAGCTATCAAAGGATTTTTACAATAATGGGCTCAACAGAACGAAACAGAGCAAAGAAAAACGCTAAGCTCTATACGCATAATTTAAAATAGTTAAAGGAAATCATTATGTTTGTATCTAAAGAAGGTCAACAAGTCCCTCAAGTTACTTTTCCAGTTCGTCAAGGTGACTCTTGGATGAATGTAACGACTGATGAGCTATTTAAAGGTAAGACCGTTATCGTATTTAGCTTACCGGGTGCATTTACTCCAACCTGTTCATCAAGCCATCTACCTCGTTACAACGAATTGTTCCCTGTATTTAAAGAGCACGGAGTGGATGAGATTATTTGTGTCTCGGTCAATGATACGTTCGTGATGAATGCATGGAAACAAGACCAAGAAGCAGAAAACATTACCTTCATCCCGGATGGTAATGGTGAATTCACCGATGGCATGGGTATGTTAGTGGATAAAAACGACATCGGCTTTGGCAAACGTTCATGGCGTTACAGCATGCTAGTAAAAGATGGCGTAGTGGAAAAAATGTTCATTGAGCCAAACGAACCAGGCGACCCATTCAAAGTGTCAGACGCAGACACCATGCTGAACTACATTGCGCCAGACTACAAAACGCAAGAGTCCATCACGGTATTCACTAAGCCAGGCTGCCCTTTCTGTATGAAAGCGAAACAAAACCTGATTGACCACGGTCTTCAATATGAAGAAGTGATTCTGGGTAAAGACGCAACGACAGTTAGTCTACGAGCTATATCTGGTCGCACGACTGTTCCACAAGTCTTTATCGGTGGCAAGCACATCGGCGGTAGCGAAGAGCTAGAAGCGTATCTAGGCTAAGCTGTCCATAGCCTACACCCTCGGTCTCCGGTGCCTTTGGCTCGGAGGCCAACCCTAACTCACTTCTTCTACTAGTCTAGATAAGTAGTCGTCTACCGATAAGGTGACTCCTTATACAGATTCAACGACCCAATTCACTCTCCAAGCTCAATGTAGCTAGCTTGGCTTAAAAACAAAAAGCGAGAGTTCACGATGAAACAAGTTAATGTCGACGTAGCGATTATTGGTGGTGGTACTGCTGGTCTTGGCGCTTATCGAGCAGCAAAAGCTCATACTAATAGCGTAGTAATGATTGAAGGCGGCCCTTACGGAACAACCTGTGCTCGCGTCGGTTGCATGCCCTCTAAGCTGTTGATTGCGGCCGCAGAAAGTGCCCACCAAATCGAAAAAGCGCCTGGATTTGGGATCCATCCGCAAGGTGAAATACGCATTAACGGACAAGAAGTTATGGATCGTGTAAAACGCGAACGTGATCGTTTTGTTGGCTTTGTGCTTGAAAGCGTCGATGATATTCCCGCAGAAGACAAACTATCGGGCTACGCGAAGTTTGCCGATGACCATACGCTTATCATAGATGACCATACTCAGGTCACCGCAAAACGGATTGTGATCGCGACGGGCTCTCGTCCTGCTTATCCAGCAGCTTGGAATGAGTTGGGTGACCGTCTCGTAATTAATGATGATGTCTTTGGTTGGGATGATTTGCCTGAGTCCGTTGCGGTATTTGGCCCCGGAGTGATCGGACTTGAACTCGGTCAAGCATTGCACCGCCTAGGGGTGAAAGTGAAGCTCTTTGGTCTTGGTGGTCAAGTTGGTCCACTGACAGATCCAGAGGTGATGGCTTACGCAGATAAAACTTTTAAAGAAGAGTTCTATCTTGATGCCGATGTAAAAGTAGAAAGCATGAAGCGCATACCATCATCGAATGCAGCAGGCGCAGACAAAGTTGAAATCCAATTCATTAACCACGACGGTGAATTAGAAACCTTTATTGTTGATTACGTTTTAGCAGCCACTGGACGACGTCCTAACGTAGATAAGCTAGCGTTCGAGAACACCAATATTGCCCTCGATGAACGCGGTGTACCAACCGCAGATCACTACACATTGCAAACCTCCGTAGAGAGTATTTTTATTGCGGGTGATGCAAGTAACCAAGTTCCATTGCTGCACGAGGCCGCTGATCAAGGTCGCATTGCTGGTGATAATGCAGGTCGCTTCCCGGATATTCGTGCAGGTCTGCGTCGTTCGCCAATTTCAGCTGTATTCTCCGATCCGCAAATAGCTATGGTCGGTGAAACTTTCAAACAACTGGAAACTCGCTTAGGAAGCTGTGGTTGTTTTGTTACTGGTGAAGTCTCGTTTGAGAATCAAGGACGTTCGCGTGTCATGCTACGAAACAAAGGGATGTTACATGTCTATGGCGAGCAAGGTACTGGACGCTTTTTAGGTGCAGAGATGATGGGGCCTAACGCAGAACACCTCGCGCATCTTTTGGCTTGGGCACACCAAAATAGAATGACGGTTTCTGAGATGCTAGATATGCCCTTCTATCATCCAGTGATCGAAGAGGGTGTCCGCACCGCTCTACGTGATTTGAATGCAAAACTACACTTAGGGCCAGAAATGGTGAAACATTGCCTTGACTGTGGGCCTGGTTGCTAACTCTTTCATGCTCAATCGAGCCAGTCTTTACATACCAAGCAAAACAGAAAGCCTCGTGATTAACGAGGCTTTCTGCTGACTACTTTGAGGCGATTACATAAGTACTACACAGCCATCATTGCGTAACGACTTACCATGATGATCGCGACTACACCGATCGTAAAAAAACCACCAGCGATACTCAGTGCAAATTTCAATTCTGTCGACATGATTATTTTTCCTATTAAAGACTGACAGCGCACCATACATCAATCACGTGCCACATAAGCTCTACGAAGCTAACTTTCCATTTTTGGTTGTGTTCCTGCGCTCTAAGCTGCGACAAAAAACGCTTTCTCTCTTTGTGTTGGGTATATAATCTGAAGCAACACTGATGCCTTGGAAAACACTATGACTTGTCGCCGCTGCGAGGAACATTGGTTTTGGAAAAAGCTTGGGCGTTGCCAACGATGCTTGGATCAGTTAACGGTGCTTTCGGTACTGTGCTGGATTGTGTGGTGGTTTGCGTTCAAAGATGATCCACAAAGCATCGAGTCGATCGCTTTGATCTTTGCTGGTTTCGCTTTCAATATTTTATTGTTTTTGCATTTATGGATGCGTTTTGTCATCTTGCCGTGGCAACGTCGGCGAGGACGAAAAGAGACGGATAAAAAAGAGTAAAGTGGCAGATAGAAAAAAGCCCCAAAACCAATATCAGTTCTGGGGCTCTCTTAGATTCTTCTAAGAAAAAGCAGTGGTACTTTAATAGACCGAGCTTCCTCTCAAAGGTTCCAAATTTTTTCGATTTTTTTAGCAAATACTGATGTAAGTGAATCAGAAAATAACTATGTCATTGAATGCTAATAAAATCACTCCGAAATTTCAGCTCATGCCACATACGATTTTTGGATCACTTGCTCCATTAAATTGATCTCTAGCGCCACTTCATCACACGCGTGCTGACGTGGACACTGATCGCAATCTTTCAAGACTTTTTCTGGCAACAGCGACTTCGATGTTGGTAAGAAGCTCTGCTTCATAAAGAACTCTGGCGTTCGAGTGAGGACAAAGACCTTCTTGATCGCCATTTGACGTGCTTTCTCAACCAAGTGATTTACGATTGCACTACCCTGCCCTTGACCTTGCCAGCCTGCTTCGATACCAAGAGAGCGTATTTCAGCCAACCCTGAGTCATACACATATAGAGAAGCGCAACCTGTCACTTCACCATGATGCTCTGCCACCGCGAAGGAGCCAATATCTCTCACGAGCTCATTACGAGAGCGGGGTAGATTCTCACCGAGGTTCGCCCAATAAGCCACCATGCCCTCTAGTGTTTCAATGTCCGTCAAACGTGCAGGACGCACTTTCACTGCCGAGCTGTCACGCTGGCTCAGACGTTTATCCGCTTGCTCTACCGCATAAGCGACTTGGTGAGGCGAAACGCCACCCAGCGCACAACGTTTTTCCAAACAAGACTCTATCGTCAGAATGTCATACACATCATCTTCAATCACCTCAGAGAAGGCTTTTAGCTCTTGCAGAGACAATTCTTCCAGCGCACAGCCTTTGTCAATTGCCCCTACCACCGCTACGCCCACAATATGGTGCGCCTCACGGAATGGGATGCCTTTCGCCACTAAGTAATCAGCTAACTCAGTCGCATTCGCATACCCTTGCTTCGCAGCTTCAAGCGTACGCTCACCATTCACTTTAATGCCATCAAAACACAGCGCTGCCATTTCCATGCAATCATTCCATGTGTCTAACGCATCAAACAACCCTTCTTTATCTTCTTGCATGTCTTTGTTGTACGCCAATGGTAAGGCTTTCACTGTCATCATCATGCTCGATAATGCGCCATAGACACGCCCTGTCTTACCACGGATCAACTCAAGTGCATCCGGATTTTTCTTCTGTGGCATCAATGACGAACCAGACGTCACCGTATCCGCTAACTCAATAAAGTTAGACTCCCCTGAGTTGTAGAAGATCATATCTTCTGCAAGACGAGAAAGGTGCAACATAGAAATCGAGGCCACCGACATCAGTTCCATCACATGATCACGATCCGAAACCGAATCGAGTGAATTACGCGTAGCGCGGTGGAAACCAAGGTTATGAGCTAATTGTTCACGATCAATCGGATAAGCCGTGCCAGCTAAAGCACCCGAGCCAAGTGGACAAGTGTCGAGGCGCTGTAAGGCATCATTCAGACGAGAGTAGTCACGCTCGAACATTTCAACATAAGCCAAACACCAGTGAGCAAAGGTGACAGGTTGAGCGCGCTGAAGATGAGTATAGCCAGGCAATACAGTGCCTTGGTGCTGCTTAGCAACATGAACCATTTGCGATTGCAGACGATCTAAAGCAATCAACAGTTGCTGGCCTTGCTGACGACACCAAAGTTTTAGGTCTGTCGCTACTTGGTCATTACGAGAACGCCCAGTGTGGAGTTTTTTACCTAAATCTCCCACTTTACTAATCAGCTGCTGTTCAACCCACGAGTGGATATCTTCTGCATCTGAGCGAAGAATTTGATGAGGATCTTCCATCACTTCTAACTTCAGCTCGTTTAAAGCAAGTTCCAGCTTTTGCTGTTCTTCTGCCGATAGAACATCTACAGAAAGCAGAGCTTTAGACCATGCGATTGAACCTACGATGTCTTGCTCAGCCAATCGGTAGTCAAAACGCAACGAATCGTTAAACTCTTTAAATCTAGTGTCTGCCGCTTGGGTAAATCTTCCGCCCCATAATGCCATTGCGTTTCTCCTGATGACTATTGCTTACTCTAACGTTCTCGAATGAGTAGTAACCAATTTGATGGTCATTTGCTCACTTTTTCTTATGGGTCAACGTTACGGCAATTTCGACAAAAAATAAAGTATAAATTCAATATTTTTACATATATATTCAAACGAAATATATTTGTATCTTTGTGCTCATAGACGTAAGCCAACAAAAAAGACCTGCTATCCAATAGCAGGTCTTTACTCAATCCGAGATGTGGAGAGATTATTTTTTCTGGCTGTTCAACGCACGGATACGGCTTGATAGCGAGTAAAGACGGATGAAACCACCCGCATGGCTTTGGTCGTAAACCTCATCTTCACCAAACGTAGCGAACTCTTCTGAGTACAAGCTGTTGTCAGAACGTTTTTGCGTTACCGTGGCTTGGCCTTTGTAGAGCTTAACAACCACTTCGCCATTCACGTCTTGCGCTAGCTCTTCTGAAGCGGCAAGGATCGACTTACATAGTGGCGTAAACCAACGGCCATCGTACACAAGGTGAGACGCTTTTAGACCCAGCTCTTCACGGAATTCGAATGATGATTTGTCTAGCACGAGCTGTTCAACGGCACGCAGCGCTTCCATCATGATGGTGCCTCCCGGTGTTTCGTAGCAGCCACGAGATTTCATTCCTACTAGACGGTTTTCAACGATATCGATACGACCAACACCGTGCTTCGCACCTTTTTCGTTTAGATAAACCAACGCGTTGTATGGTGTCATCGCTTCGCCATCAACTTCGACCACCTCACCTTTTTCTACTTTCAGCGTGACGTATTCCGCTTCGTTTGGTGCTTGCTCTGGGTCTACAGTCCATACCCAGCAATCTTCGTTTGGTGCGTTCCACGTATCTTCTAGGACGCCACCTTCAGTAGAAATGTGCCATGCGTTTGCATCACGTGAGTAGATCTTAGTAAGAGACGCTGAACAAGGAATGTTACGCTCAGCTAGGTAATCCAAACATTCTTCACGGCTCACTAGGTCCCATTCACGCCAAGGGGCAATCACTTGTAGATCTGGTGCTAGTGCTGCGAATGCGCCTTCGAAACGAACTTGGTCATTACCTTTACCTGTACAGCCGTGACACAATGCGTCCGCGCCCACTTTACGTGCGACTTCAACCTGTGCTTTAGCAATAATTGGACGCGCCATTGATGTACCCAGCAGGTACTTACCTTCATAGTACGCGCCGGTTTTTAGCGTTGGGTAAATGTAGTCTGCGACCATTTCTTCTTTCAAGTCAGCGATGTAACACTCAGAAGCACCAGAGGCTTTTGCTTTCGCTTCAATGCCTTCTAGCTCTTCTGCGCCTTGACCAACATCGGCAACGAAAGCAACGACTTCACAATCGTAGTTCTCTTTTAGCCACGGGATAATTACTGAGGTATCTAGACCGCCTGAGTATGCGACTACCACTTTATTTACGTTCACTTTGCTCATCTTTCTTCTCCAAACTTAACTGGCGCTGCGCTCGGCGGTCAGTGCCAACTACTACTTCCTAATATTGAATTCTTTTGCTGATGCTTATTGAGGCAAAAATTGCGTTCCAATACTTTCACCAGCGAATAGCTGTACTAATTTTTCTGGGTAACGCCAGGTCGCGACTTCGATAGGGCGACCAAGATCATTGGCCGCCTCCAAAGCAGCTTTAACTTTGACGATCATGCCGTCTGTGATCACTTGCCCTTTGATCAATGCATCGGCTTCTTGCTCAGATAGCGTTTTGATCAAATGCCCTTTGCCATCGAGTACGCCACTCACATCTGACAACAGGACTAATTCAGCATCGAGAGCACCTGCCACCGCGACTGCGGCTTGGTCAGCATTCACATTCATCATCTGGCCATCTGTGGTTAAGCCAATTGAACTGATGATCGGCAGTGCGCCTGTGTTTAGTACCGCTTGTAATAGCGTTGAATCACCCGGTGATGCTTTACCTACCGCGCCGAGTTCTGGGTCAAGTTCTTCAACAAGACACAAACCACCATCCGCAAGGCTAAGACCCACAGCGTTAAGACCGTCCGCAATCGCTTGACCTTGAAGCAGCTTGTTTGCGGTACCTGCAAGCGCGCCTGCAATCACCGGAATTTGATCGTAAGGCGTTACGCGTAAACCGTTTTTCTTTACGGTTTCAAGCTGAAGCTTTGCCATCAACTCATCAACTAGGTAGCCACCGCCATGAACGATGGCGATTTGTCGCTGTGCCGATTTTTGGTAAGCCGCAATGGCACCAAAAAGTTGGCTTAAGGTTTGAGTGCAAGATAGAGCTGCACCGCCTAGCTTAATGACTAAAGGAGCTTGATTGGTTTGCGTCATCGCATTTCCCTCTTTCAACGACTACAGCAACGCTGTCAGTTCTGGGTAACCATAATGAATATTGAGACATTGCATCGCTTGACTTGATGCACCTTTGAGTAGATTGTCGATGGCTGAAATCACAATGATGTGTTCGCCTTGTACCTTCCAGCCGATATCGCAGAAAGGGGTATTTTCGACATCCTGAATACGTGGAATGCCATCGCCTTTTAAACGCACGGCTGGCTTTCCTAGATAAGCTTGTTCAAATGCTTGAGCGACTTGTTGCTCTGTAACGCCTGATGCTAGCTTCATCGTGATCGTGGCAAGAATGCCGCGTTTAAAGTTGCCTAGGTGCGGAGTAAAAATCACATCGCAACCTAAGTGCTGAGCAATTTCTGGTTGGTGACGATGAGTAAATACACCATAAGGTTGCAAGCTCACTTCACAGAAACTGTTCACCATAGAAGCTTTACGCCCAGCTCCGGACACACCGCTGGTCGCGTTAATGACAGGCCATTGATTGGTATCCACTAATGCATTTTCGAGTAGAGGTTTGATGGCTAACTGCGAAGCAGTCGGGTAGCAACCTGCTACAGCAACTAAGGGAGCAGTTTGAATTGATTCCTGGTTCCACTCTGCTAAGCCGTATGCAGCTTTATCTAGCCAGTTATTATGTTGATGCTCGAAGCCATAAAAGGTGTTGTAAAAACCTTCACTTTGGACGCGGAATGCCCCCGATAAATCGAATACCTGACAGCCTGCCTCCAAGAAAGTTGGGGCTAGATCGTGGCTCACCTCATGAGCCGTTGCTAAAAACACCACATCCGATTCTTGAGCGATTTGCAGTGGATCCGTTAGTGGCGAGACCGGCATATCAATGATGCCTGCTAACTTACCGTGCAGCTGCGCAATATTCTTTCCTGCATCAACACTGTTGGCGGAGACGTATAAACCTGATAGCGTGAGTTGTGGGTGTTTATTAACCATTAACGCTAACTCTGCGCCGGTGTAACCGCTGGCTCCAATAATCGTGGTTTTTAGCATTGTGTGACATCCATATACTTAAAGGCTTAAATGACTATTCATATTTAATTTTTGCTTTATTTTGATTTTTTATTCATTAAATATGATTTAATATGTGTTTTACATTTTTGTGGTCTGTCTGTCAACAGGAGATTTGAAGAATCCATGCAATTACCAACTTTTCTAGAGGTCTATGAAGGACTCATCAGCACCTCTTCTATCAGCTCCACGGATCCGAGCTGGGATCAGGGCAATGCAAAAGTCATCGAAAAACTCGCATCTTGGTTTAAAGATCTGGGTTTTAGCGTTGAAGTGATCGAGGTCGAGCCAGGCAAGCACAATATGATTGCACGTATGGGTGAGGGTGAAGGCGGCCTTTTACTTGCGGGCCATAGTGATACCGTGCCATTCGATCAAGGACGATGGAATTTTGATCCACATAAACTGACTGAAAAAGACAACCGCTTTTACGGTTTAGGCACGGCAGACATGAAGGGCTTTTTTGCCTTTATTTACGAAGCCGTCAAAAAAGTCGACTGGAGTAAGCAAACCAAGCCGCTATACGTATTAGCCACTTGTGACGAAGAAACCACCATGTTGGGTGCACGACATTTCACCGTAAACGCCCCTTTTAAGCCGGATTACTGCATTATTGGTGAGCCCACCAGCCTCGTTCCTATTCGCGGCCACAAAGGTCATGTGGCGAATGCAATTCGGGTCACGGGTAAGTCAGGCCATTCATCCGATCCTGCCTTAGGCGTTAACGCGATTGAGATCATGCATGAAGTGATGTTTGCCATGATGCAACTGCGCGATAAATTGGTGAAAGAATACCACCATCCGGGTTTTGCCATTCCAAGCCCTACCCTAAACCTTGGACACATTCACGGTGGTGACAGCGCTAACCGTATTTGTGGTTGCTGTGAGCTGCACTATGATGTTCGCCCACTACCAGGGATCAGCCTGGATGGCCTAGAAAATATGCTGCGCGGAGCATTAAAAGAAGTCGAAGCAAAGTGGCCTGGACGCTTGGAGATAATTCCCTTACATGAACCAATTCCGGGTTACGAATGCCAACATGACCACCCATTTATCGGTGGTGTTGAAGAGATCTGCCAAACCAGTTCAGAAACCGTGAACTACTGTACTGAGGCGCCCTTCTTACAACAGCTCTGTCCAACCTTAGTTCTCGGCCCCGGTTCAATTGACCAAGCGCACCAACCGGATGAGTTTCTCTCATTTGATTTTATCGATCCCACAATTGATGTGCTTTCAAAGGCAATGGTCAAGTATTGCTGTTAATACACGAATAAACTCAAAAGTCAGTGCAGCTCGATTGAGCTGCATCTTTTTATCTTCACAATTTAGCGCTAGCCTTAACACTTCTTTAACTTGTTATTTTGTAATTAATTTTCACTTCTTATTCTACAGCTGCCGTAAATTTGCTCTAAATCAGGAGACAGCGGAATAATTGCAAACTTAGTCTGCTTTATTTGACTATAACTGGTGCTTTTCGCTAGATTGGAGTCTTAACAAGGACAATGGATGTAGTTTTTTTACGAGGCAGGACGACAATGAACGAGAAATACGCCGCACTCAAAAGTAATGTGCGCATGTTAGGCCACTTATTGGGTAACACCATTCGCGATGCCCATGGCGAAGAAATCTTCGAGAAAGTGGAAACCATTCGTAAATTATCCAAATCAGCTCAAGCAGGAAATCAAGCAGACAGGGACAGCTTGATCGAAGAAATCAAACATTTACCTGATGAGCAACTAACGCCCGTTACCCGTGCGTTTAACCAATTTCTAAATCTCACCAATATTGCTGAGCAATACCACACGATTTCACGCCACTGTGAAGAACACATCTGTGAACCAGACGCGATTAACTCGCTGTTTTCTAAACTGGTACAAAACGATGTGAGCAAACTGGACACTGCGCAAGCGGTTCGTGATCTGAATATTGAATTGGTATTGACGGCTCACCCAACGGAAATCACGCGTCGCACGATGATCAACAAATTGGTCAAGATCAACGAGTGCTTATCAAAGTTGGAACTGAGTGATCTTTCTTCTAAAGAGCGCAAGAAAACCGAGCGTCGTTTAGAGCAACTGATCGCGCAAAGCTGGCATTCAGACGTAATTCGACAACAGCGCCCTACTCCGCTGGATGAAGCAAAATGGGGTTTTGCGGTCGTTGAAAACTCACTGTGGGAAGCAGTGCCAGACTTCTTACGTGAAATGCACGATCGCTTGAAATCTTACTTGGGTGAAGGTTTACCAATTGATGCTCGCCCTGTGCACTTCTCTTCTTGGATGGGGGGTGACCGCGACGGTAACCCGTTTGTCACTCATAGCGTGACACGTGAAGTATTGCTTCTGTCTCGTTGGAAAGCCGCAGATCTTTATCTCAATGACATCAACGAGTTGATCAGTGAACTGTCTATGACGGTTTCAAACGATCAAGTTCGTGAACTTGCTGGCGAAGATCAGCACGAACCATATCGTGCGATCCTGAAACAACTTCGCTCACTATTGAACGAAACCAAAGATATTCTCGATGCTAAAATCCATGGTCAAAAACTGGCCGTTAAAGCTCCGTTGCAAAAAGTCGAGCAACTTTGGGAACCTCTGTATGCCTGTTACCAGTCGCTAAATGAATGTGGCATGGGTGTGATCGCAAATGGCTCTCTACTAGATACATTGCGCCGCGTAAAAGCATTTGGTATTCATCTTGTTCGCCTTGATATCCGCCAAGAGAGCACGCGTCATTCAGACGTATTGTCTGAATTAACCCGCTACTTAGGCATTGGTGATTACGAACAATGGAGCGAGCAAGATAAGATTGCTTTCCTAACCAACGAACTCGCATCTAAGCGTCCTCTTCTGCCTCGTGATTGGGAACCATCAGAACCTGTCAAAGAGGTTTTGGACACCTGTAAGATTATTGCAGCACAACCGCGTGAAGCATTCGGTGCCTACGTTATTTCTATGGCACGCACTGCATCGGATGTGTTAGCAGTCCACCTACTTCTGCAAGAAGCTGGCTGCCCATATCGTATGGATGTTTGCCCATTATTCGAGACGCTAGACGACTTGAACAATGCAGAATCGGTCATCAAACAGCTGATGGGTATCGACCTATACCGTGGCTTTATCCAAAACCACCAAATGGTCATGATTGGTTACTCTGACTCAGCGAAAGATGCGGGTGTCATGTCTGCAGGCTGGGCTCAGTACCATGCGATGGAATCGTTAGTAAAAGTGGCGGAAGAAGAAGGTGTTGAACTGACTCTATTCCACGGTCGTGGCGGTACAGTAGGCCGCGGTGGCGCGCCAGCACACGCTGCACTTCTGTCTCAACCACCAAAAAGCTTGAAAGGTGGTTTGCGCGTAACAGAACAGGGCGAGATGATCCGCTTTAAACTCGGTCTCCCAGACGTCGCCGTAAACAGTTTTAACCTTTACGCGAGCGCGATTCTAGAAGCCAACCTATTGCCACCACCAGAGCCAAAACAAGAATGGCGCGACTTAATGGAAGTGCTATCAGAAGTTAGCTGCGAGTCTTATCGCAACGTAGTTCGCGGCGAGCCTGATTTTGTGCCTTACTTCCGTCAAGCGACACCAGAACTCGAGCTCGGTAAGTTGCCACTTGGCTCTCGTCCTGCAAAACGTAATCCGAAGGGCGGAGTGGAAAGCTTACGTGCAATCCCATGGATCTTCTCGTGGAGCCAAAATCGTTTGGTACTTCCAGCATGGTTAGGTGCGGGTGAAGCGATTCAATACTCCATCGATAAAGGTCACCAAGCGCTGCTCGAAGAGATGTGTCGTGAATGGCCGTTCTTCTCGACTCGCCTTGGCATGCTAGAAATGGTGTACTCGAAGTGTAATATCGATATTTCTCGCTATTACGATGAGCGATTGGTGGATGAATCACTCCGTCCACTCGGTGAAAAGCTTCGCGCTCAGCTTCAAGAAGATATCAAAGCAGTACTGAATGTAGAGAACAACGAAAACTTGATGCAGCATGACCCTTGGGGACTCGAATCGATTCGCTTGCGCAACATCTACGTTGAGCCATTGAACATGCTACAAGCCGAGTTGCTATACCGTACACGCCAAACCGAAGAAGCATCTGCAAACCTAGAAGAAGCGCTAATGGTGACAATTGCTGGTATTGCAGCTGGCATGCGCAACACAGGCTAATCGCTTCATTTGTAATAAAAAAGCTGAGCAAGTGCTCAGCTTTTTTTTGGCGCTGGATAATTGCGCAACCAAAAGGCAGTTTAATAAACTATAAAAAACCCAAAAATTACCACACAAAAAGAATAAAAAACCACAAGTTAACACTATTGATTATTATGTTAGTTTTTTAGGGTAATTTTGTCCTACTATTCCACTTCATGCTTATTATTTATATACTACTTGCCTGCTGAGAGCTCATAAATCCAATCATACCAGCTCCAGCCATGATGGGACTCCCCATCTCTCTAGGTGATAAACGGCTTTAAGGTGACAGGACCAACATTGTTGGTGCTACTTATACATTAAAAAACTCAAGTGCCAGAAAGAGCACAGCTGAAAGTATAAGTAGCTTGTTTACAAGTTTATTGACCATTTGGATTGAAGACATGTCATTACCACACGTAATCTTAACTGTTCTTAGCACTCGCGACGCAACCGGTTACGATATCACTAAAGAATTCTCTGCTAGCATCGGTTACTTCTGGAAAGCAAGCCACCAACAAGTGTACCGTGAACTCAATAAAATGGCCGAGAAAGAGCTGGTTACTTGCGTATTAGAACCCCAAGAAGGCAAACCAGACCGTAAGGTTTACTCCATCACAGATGCTGGTCGCAGCGCTTTAGGAGAATGGTTTGATCAACCAACTGCACACCCGACTGTTCGTGATGAATTTTCAGCGAAATTGATGGCATGTGCCGTTCAACCATCAACACCTTTCCGTGATCAACTCGCCGAACTGGTTGAAGAGTCTCGCAAACTGGTTTCTCACTACAAAGAAATTGAAGCGGCTTACTACGCAACGCCGTCAACTTTAGACAAACAAGCTCGCCTAGAGCGTTTAACGCTTCGTCGTAACCTACTGTTACGTGAAACGTGGATCACGTGGGCTGAAGAAGTCCTAACAGAACTTGAAGTGATTGGTTAATTTCCTTTTACTTTGATACAACGAAAAAGGCTTGCCACTCGGCAAGCCTTTTGTCTTTTTGAAACCCGGTCGATTTATGCACCTACTGCAACGCGAGGACGAACGCCTAGCGTATGACATAAAGCGTAAGTCATCTCTGCACGGTTTAGGGTGTAGAAGTGGAAATCCTTAACGCCTTCACGACTAAGTACGCGCACCATATCAATAGCTTGGCTAGCTCCTACAAGCTGACGAGTCACCGGATCATCATCCAAGCCTTCGAACTGTTTACTCATCCAGCCTGGTACTTTCACATTGTTCTGCGCAGCAAAGCGAGAGGCTTGCTTAAAGTTCGACACTGGCAAAATACCAGGAACAATTTCCACATCAATTCCTGCCGCCACACAGCGATCGCGGAAACGAAGGTAAGACTCAACATCAAAAAAGAACTGAGTAATTGCACGGTTTGCGCCTGCATCAACCTTACGTTTTAGGTTCAATAAGTCAGACTGCGCACTTTTAGCTTCAGGGTGAACCTCAGGAAACGCGGCTACTGAGATATCAAAATCGTGACGTGATTTCAGCAGCTCAACCAGATCCGAGGCATACATGTCAGGCGCACCGCCACCAGGAGGAATATCACCACGCAGAGCAACGATATTTTCAATACCATTATTCCAGTAATCATCGGCAATATTAATTAACTCTTCGCGAGTCGCATCAATACAAGTGAGGTGAGGAGCAGCAACCAATCCGGTTGTTGCTTTGATTTCTTTAATGATGGAGTGCGTTCTGTCACGCTCGCCAGAGTTAGCGCCGTAAGTCACAGAAACAAATTTAGGTTGGAGCGTTTTAAGACGGTGCACTGAATTCCAGAGTGTCTCTTCCATCTTCGCGCTGCTTGGTGGAAAAAACTCAAATGATACATTGATGTTGTCTGACAACTCAGCAATATTCTGGTTCAAGGCGTCAATATGGCCTGCGTGCGTGTATCCCATCTTACTCTCCCTGTGGCACTCCGCCACGAAAACAAATTCCTTAAATCGACGTTTAGACGTCTATATGTCTACAGAATGTATTGAATACGATTTAATGTCAACCTTGTAATTATGAATTTTTCTCAAGTTAATAATGAGGATAGTTCAAGTTATTACTTGAACGTTATTTCACCACTTATCACAAGCCGATACTTCAGTATGGCACTGAAGGAAAAATAAAAAACCCTGGTCGGGTTCCAGGGTTTTAGGTATCTCGCAACTTTAGAATAAACCGGCTAATCGGTTGAGGTCGGATTGAATCGCGCCGGCTGTCACTTCTCTTCCTGCGCCAGGCCCTCGAATAACGAGTGGGTTATCTTTGTACCACTTACTTTCAATGGCAAAAATGTTGTCGCACGGCAGTAGGTTGGCGAGCGCATGTTCACGAGATAACGCTTCTACTCCCACCGTCGCTTTACCATTTTTTTCTAAACGAGCAACGTAGCGAAGCACTTGGTCGTTTCTCTGTGCTTTTGTCAGGCGCTCTTGCAGTATTTCACTCAACAGCCCTCCGTTATCGAAGAAGTCATCGATGCTAAGTTCTCTTAATTCTTCTGGTACCAGAGATTCAACCTTAACGCTGCCCGGCTCAATATCGAGACCAGACTCTCGAGCCAAGATAACCAGCTTACGCATCACATCTGAACCATCTAAATCAGAACGAGGATCAGGCTCTGTTAAACCTTGCTGCCAAGCGAGGTCGACTAAATCATTAAATGGTACTGAGCCGTCAAATTGTTGGAATAACCATGATAACGTCCCTGAGAAAATACCCGATAGAGCAACGATCTCATCACCACTTTCACGTAGATCTCGCACGGTATGGTTTATTGGTAACCCCGCACCAACCGTCGCGTTGTACAGCCAGTAACGACCAATTTTAGCGAATGCATCTTGAACCTGATGGTAATACTGGCTATCTGCCGAACCCGCCACTTTGTTAGCGGAAATCAAATGAATGCCCTGCTGCGCAATTTCTACATAGCGCTGAGCTAAGTCTTTACTCGCTGTCACATCAAGCACTACGGCTTCATCGTAATTTTTTAGCGCTCCTAATTGAGTCAACCAAGACCCATCGTTTGCTAGGCTTTCATCATCAAATCGTTCAGCAACACTTGCTGCATCAATACCTTGTTCATCGAACCAGTAGGTTTGACTATCCACGACTGCGACAAGGTCAAAGCTCATGCCATGACGTTTTTCGAGTTCACCTTTTTGAGTTGCAAATAGATTTAACCAACTAGAACCAATGTTGCCCTTGCCACATAAAGCCACCGCCACGCGCTTTTGCGCTTGGAACAACTGGCTATGAATCGTTTGAACCAACACTTCGGTATCAGTACGACGCAAAACGGCGACTAAACTCAGCCCCGACTCAGTTTCAGAAATAAATTCAACCGGAGAGTGTTTTAACTTCTGATAAAAACCAAAACAATGGTTGGCGTTTTTCGTAACGCCAGCGCCTACCGCCGCTAAGAGAGAGTAGCCTTCTTTGAGCTTAATCTCCGCTTCAACCGCAAGCTCTTGTAAGTGTTTCAGTGCGCCACCGGCAATTTCTGCGGTATACGCCAAGCGCAACGTGTGTTGATCGGGCTGTGCCTCAAATGCCAATGGCTCCAATTGCGCTCGCTGCAACGCTTGTAATACATCATTCTGTGTTTTTTCGAAGTCGTGCCCATGCATGAAAGACAGCTGCACCAATAAAACATCATCCAGCGAGGTAATAATTTTAGCGCCACGGCCAGACGCTAAGACACGCTCAATACGAGTAGAGCCCGATTCCGGCAGATAGCTACACTTGAGGTTGAGATCCATAGTACTTTGCGCCACAGGCTGAAGTGTACGACTGTGTAGGACTGGGGCGGCTAAACGGGCGAGTTCGCTGGCTTCATCCAATCGAAGTAACGGTAACAGACACGCGTCTGCCACCAAACGCGGATCGGCACTATAGACACCGGCAACGTCACTCCAAATGGTGACTGTGCTCACTTCAGCCAGAGCACCAATGACAGTTGCAGAATAGTCAGAGCCATTACGACCAAGTAAAATGGTTTCGCCCGCCTCGTTCTGAGCCATAAAGCCAGTAATTACCACACGTTTATGATTGTGTTGCGCGAGAACTTCTTTTATCAAAGGATATGAACGAGCGCGATCAACTTCAGGTTGAGTCCCGGCTTCCGCACGTAAAAACGCTCGTGCATCTTGTGCGACAGCGGGGATAGAACGTTGAGATAATAACGCGGCCAATAGGCGAGCAGACCAAACTTCTCCGTGTCCTAGTACCGCGGCTTTTTGCGCGCCAGTGAGTGGTGCTGTCAGCTCAGATAAGGTACTGAACTCATCATGCAGTAACGCTAATAGCTCTTCTTGTACTTCATTTTCCAACAAGTTTTCTATTAGCTCAGTTTGGAACTGTCTTAGGCTTTGAAGTGCTTCATGCGCGATTCGGCCATCTTTGTCTAACCCTTCTAGGAACTCAATCAAGCGGTTAGTGGTTTTTCCTGCCGCCGAAACGACCACAAGATCATTTTCCGTCGAATACTCCTTAAGAATATCCACAACGCGTAAATAGCATTCTGGGTTTGCTAAGCTACTGCCACCAAACTTATGCAGCTGACGTTGTACAGTCATTATTCTCGTCTCCTATTATTGGGCAGCTTTAGCGAATGCTTGCTCTAAATCCGTGATGAGATCTTGTGCATCTTCCAAGCCGACAGACAAACGCAATAGTTGATGTGACACCCCCGCTTCTGCCAGTGCTTCCTCTCCCATAGCTCGATGCGTCATGGATGCCGGATGACAAATCAAGCTTTCTACACCACCTAATGACTCGGCCAATGAAAACAGTTGGAGCTCTTTAACGAACACTTTTAACTGCTCAAACGAACCGGCAAACTCAAAGCTCAGCATAGAGCCAAAACCAGTTTGCTGCTTTTTAGCAATGTCATGACCCGGGTGCTCCGGCAGGCTTGGATGATAAATGGTTTTAACTAACGCTTGCTTCTGGAGATAAGCCAGTACCTGCTGTGAACTCTCTTCATGCACTCGCATGCGAGCACCAAGTGTACGAATGCCTCGCAACGTCATATAACTATCGAAAGGTGTGCCAGTCGCACCAATGCAATTGCCCCACCATGCAAGCTCTTCTGCATGCGCTTCTGTTTTGGTGATGATCACGCCACCAATCACGTCTGAATGACCGTTGATATACTTCGTTGTGGAGTGAATGACGAAATCTGCGCCCAAGTTCAAAGGCTTTTGGTACACGGGTGTCAAAAAGGTATTGTCCACCGCAACCAACGCGCCGACTTGTTTCGCTTTTTCACAGGTAGCTGCAATATCCACTACGCGAACCAGAGGGTTTGACGGAGTTTCTAGCAAAATGAGTTTTGGTTTTTGTGCTAATGCTGCATCCAAAGCTTGCTCGTCTGATTGATCGACAAACTGAACCTTAAAATCGCCTTTGTTGGCTCGGGTATTAAAAAGACGATAGGTGCCGCCATAACAATCGTGAGGAGCAATAATGAGATCATCAGGGCCAAGAAAAGCGGACACCCATAAATTTAATGCCGACGTACCGCAGTTCGTGACAACCGCTCCTTTTCCAGACTCGAGTTCAGATAACGCACTTTCCAACAGTCCGCGGTTTGGATTTCCAGATCGCGTGTAATCATACTTAGGTACTTCACCAAAAGCAGGAAAACCATAGTTAGTGGAAAGATAAATAGGTGGAACGACAGCGTGATATTGGCTGTCTGATTCAATACCAGTGCGTACTGCAATGGTCGCAGGTTTGCAAGAGCTCATGGGTGTATCCTTTCACGGGTAATGACTTCTAAATAGGAATGCGCTATATCTAATGAGTAAAATAAAGTGATCAACACGCTTCCTTTGCTGTTCTGTTCACTTTACTCGTCAAAAAATGAGACGTCAACACTTCTAGACGTCTATATGTCTTTGCTTATGGCGGTAAATGCAGCTAAAATCAGCACCTAAATTATTTTTAACCGATTACATAAATGAAGGTGTGCAATGGCTGACTGGAATGGCGAATACATTAGCCCATATGCAGAGCACGGCAAAAAAAGCGAACAAGTAAAAAAAATTACCGTCTCTATCCCGCTAAAAGTTTTAAAAGTGCTAACTGATGAGCGTACTCGCCGTCAGATCAATAACTTACGCCATGCAACCAATAGTGAATTACTATGCGAAGCATTTTTGCACGCGTACACAGGTCAGCCACTTCCAACAGATGAAGACCTTCGTAAAGACCGTCCAGATGATATTCCAACAGAAGTAAAAGCACTGATGACGGAAATGGGCATCGAATTTGAGTCGTTTGACGAAGAGTAAAAAAGCGAGACTGGAGGCTTCAGATAGCAATTCTTACCTCGAGCCAAAAGAATGATATAAAAAATGGGACGCAATTGCGTCCCATTTTTTGTACATCACATCTAATAGATATATTACTCTGCCATGTAGTTTTCAGGCATCTCGATACGAGCAACACCTGAATCAACTGCCGCCTGAGCCACAGCTTTTGCAACACGTGGTAGTAAACGTGAATCCATTGGTTTTGGAATGATGTAGTCTGCACCAAACTCAAGCTTATCGACGCCTGCGGCCTTCAATACAGTTTCAGGTACAGGCTCTTTTGCTAGCTCACGAATCGCCTCAACGGCTGCAAGTTTCATTTCATCATTGATTTCACTTGCGCGCACATCAAGAGCACCACGGAAGATGAATGGGAAACACAATACGTTGTTTACTTGGTTCGGGTAATCACTACGGCCAGTCCCCATGATCAAATCATCACGAACAGCGTGGGCAAGTTCCGGCTTAATTTCAGGATCTGGATTCGAACATGCAAATACGATTGGCTTATCTGCCATCAGCTTCAACGCTTCCGCTGGCAATAGGTTTGGACCAGATACACCTAGGAACAGATCCGCGCCTTCAATCACGTCTTCTAATGTGCGTTTGTCCGTGTTGTTTGCGAATAGCTGCTTGTATTCATTAAGATCATCACGACGAGTGTGGATCACACCTTTACGATCCAGCATGTAAATTTTTTCGCGCATTGCACCACATTTAATCAGCAGCTCCATACACGCAACGGCTGCAGCGCCAGCGCCAAGACAAACGATCGTTGAGTCTTCAAGCTTCTTACCTTGAAGTTCGATCGCGTTCAGCATGCCTGCCGCCGTTACAATCGCAGTACCGTGCTGATCATCGTGGAATACTGGTACATCACAACGCTCAATTAGACGCTTTTCAATCTCAAAACAATCTGGTGCTTTAATATCTTCAAGGTTGATACCACCAAAAGTGTCTGCAATGCTTGCAACAGTATCAACAAATTCATCGATCGTGCGGTGCTTAACTTCAATATCAATCGAGTCAAGGCCAGCAAAACGTTTAAACAGTAACGCTTTACCTTCCATCACTGGCTTAGATGCAAGTGGACCTAGGTTACCTAGACCTAAAATAGCGGTACCGTTAGAAATAACAGCAACCATGTTGCCTTTCGCTGTGTACTTGTACACGTTATCAGGGTTTTGTGCGATTTCACGCACTGGTTCTGCAACACCTGGGCTGTAAGCAAGGGCAAGATCACCCGCCGTTTCCGCAGGTTTTGTCAATTCGACAGCAATCTTCCCTGGAGTTGGATAAGCATGGTAATCCAATGCTTTTTGGCGATGTTCTTCTTCTGGAGTGGCTGCTTGGCGATTGTCTTCAGACATGGACGTTTCTCTTTTTTATTTTTAGGTAAGGGGGCATAAATTCTATCGGATAGAAATCAAACTTCATAGGCAAGATTGCGAGCAATATCCTTAAAAAGCCGATAATAAAAGAGATTAGACCAGATAGCGGGGATAAGCACCTGATTTTCGAGTCAGGTGCTCTTTTCTTCTTACAATTGAAGTGCGCAAAATCCTGGACGTTATTACTCTTCGTCTACGTATTGCGCTTGGAGGTAGTTCTCAATGCCAGACATTTCAATCAAGCCAAGTTGCGTCTCTAGCCAATCAACATGCTCTTCTTCATCTTCAAGAATATCTTGAAACAGATCGCGAGACACATAGTCTCGAATGTCTTCAGCATAGGCAATCGCATCTTTTAAATCTGGAATGGCGGCCATTTCAAGCTTTAAGTCACACTCGATCATTTCTTTAGTGTCTTCACCTATCATCAACTTGCCTAAATCTTGTAGATTCGGTAAGCCCTCAAGAAACAAAATACGCTCAATCAGATGATCGGCATGTTTCATCTCATCGATAGATTCGTGATATTCCTTATCTGCTAGGTGCTTTAACCCCCAGTCCTTATACATTCGAGCATGAAGAAAATACTGATTAATAGCGATGAGCTCATTTCCGAGCACTTTATTGAGATGTTGGATGATGATTGGATCGCCTTTCATGACAAAAACCTCCTCTTTAGCTTCATTTAAATGTAGAAGTAAATGAGAAGGTGTCAAAACGCTAGGCAAATAATTACTTAATTACCGCATGCTCACAGTAATTAGCTAGCTTGTTTGAATACCGTGTAACTGGTTTCCGTTAAAATATCCTTGGCCTGTCTGATGCACTTACCACATCGGCTACCCAATGCTGTGCATTTTTTGATTCCTTTAATATCCGTTACGCCTTCATCTATCGCCAACTTCCTAATTTTCTTGTCGGAGACCCCATGGCAAAGACAAACGTACATACTCAAAAACCTATTAAATTAACCTGTGGCAACCAATATAAACAAGAATAGTTCTTGTTACCAGTCGCATTGATAGGCCTGTTCAGAATATTTTGTTATATAGATTTGGTGACAGTAGGCAAAGATCAGAGGGTTAGGTGTTACGACTAAAGGTGTTGAAAAATAGAGCCGGTAATATTCTGTTTTTAAATTAAAAAATTAACGTATTTCCTACGAACACTTATAACCAAATATAATTTAGATATAAAAAAGGGAAGCCTAAGCTTCCCTTTCTCGATGCGCTTTCTTCATAAAGAAGAAGAATGCAAGATTTCGTTTAATTCGTTATGAATTAGTCGAAGATCTTAGCAACAACACCAGCACCTACTGTACGGCCACCTTCACGGATCGCGAAACGTAGACCTTCGTCCATTGCGATTGGTGCGATTAGCTCAACAGTCATCTGTACGTTGTCACCTGGCATTACCATTTCTACGCCTTCTGGTAGCTGGATGTCACCAGTTACGTCAGTTGTACGGAAGTAGAACTGTGGACGGTAGCCTTTGAAGAATGGAGTGTGACGACCACCTTCATCTTTAGACAGTACGTATACTTCTGATTCGAACTTAGTGTGTGGAGTGATTGAACCAGGCTTCGCTAGTACTTGACCACGTTCAACTTCGTCACGCTTAGTACCACGTAGAAGTGCACCAACGTTCTCACCTGCACGGCCTTCGTCTAGAAGCTTACGGAACATCTCAACACCAGTACATGTAGTAGTAGTAGTGTCTTTGATACCTACGATAGCAACTTCGTCACCTACAGTTAGGATACCACGCTCGATACGGCCAGTTACTACTGTACCACGACCTTGGATTGAGAATACGTCTTCGATAGGCATTAGGAATGGCTGATCTACCGCACGCTCTGGCTCAGGGATGTAAGTATCTAGAGCTTCAGCTAGTTCAACGATTTTCGCTTCCCACTGCTCTTCGCCGTTTAGTGCGCCTAGTGCAGAACCTTGGATAACTGGTAGGTCATCACCTGGGAAATCGTATTCAGATAGAAGTTCACGAACTTCCATTTCTACTAGTTCTAGTAGCTCTTCATCGTCAACCATGTCACATTTGTTCATGAATACGATGATGTATGGGATACCAACCTGACGGCCTAGTAGGATGTGCTCACGAGTTTGTGGCATTGGGCCATCTGTCGCAGCAACAACTAGGATACCACCGTCCATCTGTGCAGCACCAGTGATCATGTTCTTAACGTAGTCCGCGTGTCCTGGACAGTCAACGTGTGCGTAGTGACGAGTTGGAGTGTCGTACTCAACGTGAGAAGTTGCGATTGTGATACCGCGCTCACGCTCTTCTGGAGCGTTATCGATAGATGCGAAGTCTTTAGCTACACCGCCGTAAACTTTAGCAAGAGTAGTACAGATAGCTGCAGTTAGAGTTGTTTTACCGTGGTCAACGTGGCCGATAGTACCAACGTTAACGTGCGGTTTCGTACGTTCAAATTTTTCTTTAGACACGATCGTGTTCCTTCCTAGTTATGATTCGTCGTGATCATTATTGATCGACGACGCGCCAGAAATTGTTATTTTATGCGCCAACGCCCGTTAGCGCAATATTTGGACGCCCTGATCTCGCAAAAAGTCGTAAACTTTTTGTAGTTCAATCGTCAATTAGTAACCACGCTCTGCAATAATTTTATCTGCGAAGTTTTTCGGCACTTCAGCGTACTCGTGAAACTCCATAGAGTAAGACGCACGGCCTTGAGTTGCAGAACGTAGATCAGTTGCGTAACCGAACATTTCAGATAGTGGTACTTGAGCACGGATGATCTTAAGACCAGCCACACCTTCGTCCATGCCTTCAATGATACCGCGACGACGGTTTAGGTCACCAACAACGTCACCCATCCAGTCTTCCGGAGTGGTTACTTCGACATTCATCATTGGTTCTAGAATCACAGGTTGTGCTTCTAGTGCACCTTTCTTGAATGCCATCGAGCCAGCGATCTTAAACGCCATCTCGCTTGAGTCTACATCGTGGTAAGAACCATCAAATAGTGTAGCTTTAATATCTAGTACAGGGTAACCCGCTAGAACACCACTATTCATTTGTTCCTCGATACCTTTCGATACCGAACTGATGTATTCCTTAGGAATCACACCACCCACGATTTCGTCTACGAATACGAAACCTTCGCCAGGTTCAGAAGGCTCAAGTTTGACCCACACATGACCGTATTGACCACGACCACCTGATTGACGAACAAACTTACCTTCAACTTCCGCTTTACCACGAATGGTTTCACGGTAAGCAACCTGAGGTTTACCAACGTTACAATCAACGCTGAATTCACGCTTCATACGATCAACGATAATGTCTAGGTGAAGTTCACCCATACCTGAGATCAGAGTCTGACCTGATTCGTCGTCCGTTTCCACGCGGAATGATGGATCTTCCGCAGCCAGTTTACCTAGCGCGATAGCCATTTTCTCTTGGTCTGCCTTAGAACGAGGTTCTACAGCAATCTGAATAACTGGTTCAGGGAACTCCATGCGCTCTAGAATCACTTTGTGGTTCTGATCACACAATGTGTCACCTGTTGTTACGTCTTTCAGACCGATAGCAGCAGCGATATCACCAGCGCGAACTTCTTTCACTTCTTCACGCTTATTCGCATGCATCTGAACGATACGACCGAAACGCTCTTTCTTCTCTTTTACAGAGTTGTAAACAGCGTCGCCGGAGTTTACAACACCAGAGTAAACACGCATGAACGTTAGCGTACCCACGAATGGGTCAGTCGCGATCTTAAATGCTAGCGCAGAGAATGGTTCGTTGTCGTCAGCGTGACGCTCAACTTCATTTTCTCTTTCGTCAACACCTTTAATTGCAGGTACGTCAACTGGCGATGGCAAGAACTCGATCACTGCATCTAGTACCGCTTGAACACCTTTGTTCTTAAACGCACTACCACAAGTGGCCAATACGATTTCGTTGTTTAGTGTACGAGTACGTAGAGCTTGTTTGAGCTCAGCTTCAGTCAATTCACCTTCTTCAAGGTACTTGTCCATCAGCTCTTCGCTAGCTTCAGCAGCGGATTCAACCATGTGGTTGCGCCACTCTTCAGCAAGTTCGATCATGTCAGCTGGGATGTCTTCGTAAGTAAACGAAGTGCCTTGATCGGCTTCATTCCAGTTGATCATCTTCATCTTGATAAGGTCGATGACACCTCTGAACTCATCTTCTGCACCAACGTTCAGTTGGATTGGAACAGGGTTCGCACCAAGACGATTTTTAATTTGGTCCACAACGCGTAGGAAGTCTGCGCCCGCACGGTCCATCTTGTTTACAAATACCAAACGTGGAACGTGGTATTTGTCTGCTTGACGCCATACAGTTTCAGACTGAGGTTCAACACCAGATGAGCCACAGAACACAACCACAGCACCATCAAGTACACGAAGAGAACGCTCTACTTCGATAGTAAAGTCAACGTGTCCAGGGGTATCAATGATGTTTACGCGATGCTCAGGGAACTGTGCTTCCATACCACGCCAGAATGTAGTAGTCGCAGCGGATGTGATAGTGATACCACGTTCCTGCTCCTGCTCCATCCAGTCCATGGTTGCTGCACCATCGTGAACTTCGCCGATTTTGTGAGAAAGGCCAGTGTAGAACAGAATACGCTCAGTTGTGGTTGTTTTTCCTGCATCTACGTGAGCACAGATACCGATATTACGGTAGCGCTCAATAGGAGTTTTACGAGCCACGATTGTATCCTCTTACTAAGGTGTACCTTAGAGTATAGAAAAGTGCTGCGAGAGAACCTCGCAGCACAGAAGGTATTACCAGCGGTAATGAGCGAACGCTTTGTTTGCGTCAGCCATGCGGTGAACGTCTTCACGTTTCTTAACCGCAGTACCTTTGTTCTCAGACGCGTCTAGCATTTCAGCTGCTAGGCGTTGAGCCATAGATTTTTCACCACGCTTGCGCGCAGCTTCAACCAACCAACGCATAGCAAGTGCGTTACGGCGAACCGGACGTACTTCTACAGGTACTTGGTAAGTTGAACCACCAACACGGCGAGATTTAACCTCTACCGCAGGGCGTACGTTTTCAAGAGCTTCTTCAAAAATAGCTAAGTGGTCTTTACCAGACTTTTCAGCCATAGCATCTAGTGCAGTGTAAACGATTTTCTCTGCAGTAGATTTTTTACCGTCAACCATTAGGATGTTAACGAATTTTGCCAGCAATTCAGATTTGAATTTTGGATCTGGAAGGATCTTACGCTGACCAATGACGCGACGACGTGGCATGGATTTATCTCCGTTGTCTTCTTCAGGTTTTATCCAAAACTTTTCAGTTTTTTCAAAAAATTAAAAATAATTTAGTGTTTGGCCTTACTTAACGGAATCCATTAAGACTTAGGACGCTTCACACCGTACTTAGAACGACCTTGTTTACGGTCGTTAACGCCAGCACAGTCAAGTGCACCGCGAACAGTGTGGTAACGTACACCCGGAAGGTCTTTTACACGACCGCCACGGATTAGTACAACACTGTGCTCTTGAAGGTTGTGACCTTCACCGCCGATGTACGATGTAACTTCGAAGCCGTTTGTCAGACGTACACGACAAACTTTACGAAGTGCTGAGTTAGGTTTTTTAGGTGTAGTAGTGTAAACACGAGTACATACACCACGTTTTTGTGGGCACGCTTCTAGTGCAGGCACGTTGCTTTTAACAACTTGCTTTGCACGAGGCTTACGTACCAACTGGTTAATAGTTGCCATTAACTAGCTCCTGATTTACTTGAAAGTAAGCTTTGTGAAAAATCTATCCCCAACTACCATTGCAGTTAGGGACGCAAAATTCTATGCAGCAGTGAGAGGTGTGTCAAGAAATATACGGATCTTTTTTGTTCAATTAGGACAATTCATCCGTAAAGCTTTAGCGACAGTAAATCACGTTCAATCCCAAGTAAGCGATTTATCCTGTTTAACTGTGAGCTCAACGAAGCCTGAGTAATTCACGATCGTCAGTGATGGACTGATACGATTCGCAATACCGCGAGCGTGAATATCGCTCTCTAGCACAAATACACTGCGGTTTTTTAGGTGGGAAAACGCTTTATGCTGCGAGTTAGCAGCGTACACGGCATCTTCTATAAGTAAGATGTCATCCTGTACATTACATAAGGGCATGGCGTCTTCTAGAGCGGAGACCGTTTTTATAATATGTAGCATAACTTCCTCAGAACGACAGTAGCTTGCCAGCGTGTTGCAACTTATCTTTGAGCTGCTCTGAGCTTAACGCTTGAGCTTCAATGACTAAATCCGCTTGAGCCAAACCTCGCTGAGCTAATGACTCTGAGCACACAAAGACTTGTTCGATATCGTATAAATCGAAAAGCTTCAGCATCGGCGCATAATCTTTGCTCAAGATCTTACTCGGTTCTTGCCCTAGTAGAAGCTGGTAAACCCCATCTCCCATGAAAATGACGCTGATATCTTCACAGTAAGCCGACGCGGCTAACAGTGCATCCACACCTTCACGACCAGCCGCACTGCCATGCGGTGCGCTACGAAATAGATAAGTTAGCTGACTCAAAACTGTACCACTCTGTCTTGGGTTAACATCGCTTCGGCTAAGCTACCTAAGCCGGCTTGCTCGAAACCTTCCGCTAGATTGCTCTGGACCAAACCATGTTGATTCGCTTCTTCTTCACTTACGATCCCGCGACGCAAAGCCGCAGCAACACAAGTTTCTAGACGAACACCATGCTCTTTTGCCAAAGATTGCCATGCCTTATTGAGATCAAATTCGTCGTTGGCAGGCACACTCAAAGCAGTACCATTGGTCACGCCCTCTTGATAAAAGAAAACGCTCACTAACTGATGGCCTTGCTCAATCACCGCCTTGGCGAACTGATAAGCACTGCGTGCTGACTGGCTACCGTAAACAGGACCGTTCACCACCAACGTGTAAGTCAGTTTACTCACTTTTCATCGTCCTCGGTTTTACGTTGACGAATGTATAAGTAGACGGTGTGCTTTGAAATGTTAAGACGATCTGCAACGCGGTTGATGGCATCTTTAATATCGAAGATGCCTTTGTCGTATAATTCCATCACGATTTGGCGATTCTTGGTGTTGTTCGATACGGATTTATCCGCATTGATCTCTTCGATGGTGCGTTCAACAGTTTGGTCCACCAGCTCTTCTACGTCACTAGCAAAGTTAACCGAGGAAGCCGCTTCTTTTGCTTCTTGCGTTGGCATGAAAGATTGAAGGACTTGCGAGAAGGGTGCGTCCAAGTTGACGTTGATACACAACAAACCAATCACGCGATTTTCACCATTACGAATGGCAACAGTGATCGACTTCATCAACACGCCACCTTTTGCACGGGTAAAGTACGAACGTGAGAAGTTGCGCTCCGAGCCTTCGATGTCTTTTAGCATTTTAAGCGCTAAATCAGTGATCGGTGAGCCGACTTGGCGACCCGTGTTTTCACCGTTAGCGATTTTAATTGCAGAGGTATTTAAGTCTTCTAGCGAGTGAAGAACGATTTCACAAAAGGGACCTATCAAGCTGGCAATACCATCAACGACCGCCTCATAAGATCTTAAAATGATTTTGTCGTGCTCGGTAAACGGCATCACGTTAACGGATTCCATTTCGAGCAACATCTCCGCGTTTATTGTTTCTGTAGTTGTCATAAGCCTTCGAGCGAAAAATCAACAAATTGGTGTAAGTTTATCAGAAAATTTGAAAATCAACCTAGCAAACTCACCAACTAGTGACCTAGAACAAAAAAGGCCCGTTAAACGGACCTTTTTCAATAACTTATCGCGGCTTATTGTTATTGCTCTGCGTTGTCGTTCTCGACTTTTAGCAGCTCAACTTCAAATACTAGCGTTGAGTTAGCAGGAATGCTTGGTGTGTCTTGATCACCGTATGCTAGCTCTGGCGGGATAACGAATTTGAATTTAGAACCCACAGGCATTAGCTGAACACCTTCTGTCCAACCTGGGATTACACGGTTAAGTGGGAATGTTGCAGGTTCACCACGATCGTAAGAGCTATCAAATTGCGTACCATCGATTAGCGTACCTTTGTAGTGTACTTGAACCGTATCAGTGTCTTTTGGCTTCTCGCCTTCAGCTGGAGTAATAACTTGGTATAGAAGACCTGTATCTGTCTTCACTACGCCTTCTTGCTTCTCGAACTCAGCACGGAAATCATCGCCAGCTTTTTTTGCTTCAGCTGCTTTCTCAGCTGCTTGTGCTTGCATCTTTTCAGCAACACGCTTATCTAGAGATTCTAGTGCTGCACGTGTTTCTTCTTCATTCAATTCAGCATTGCCTTTGAAGACGTCTTCGATACCTTTTAGTACCAAGTCTTTGTTAAGATTAATGCCGATTTCGCTTGGCTTGTCGATGCTTGTGCTTAGGTAGTTAGCAAATGAAACACCGATTGCGTATGCCGCTTTATCGTCGTCGGTTTTAAAGTGAACCGCTTTACCGGTTTCTGCTTGAACTTGTTCTGCTTGAGGTGCGGCTTCTGTTTTAGTTTCTTCTTTCTGACAACCTACCGCTAGCATAACTGTTGCAGCAAGTAGCGACACTTTTAAAACTGATTTCATTAAATTCTCCCAATAATGGCTTTGCCATTGGTTGTTGTGCACAAATCTTCTATGAGACTAGTGAAGACAATCGTTATACCAATATACTAGCTATATGTCTTAAGACACAAACCGGATTATTAGATGTGATGCAAAGAATTTCTCATTTATTCCTATATTTAATTGTCATCACCACGTTAAATGGTTGCTTTTTCGCCGAGCGTGAAGTGCAGCGTTGGCCGATAGAGCCTCAGGGTGCGACGAGCTTCGCACTTAGCAGAGATGGACGATTTGCTCTGCTCTATTCTCAGCAACACCATTTGATGTTGTGGGACCTAGAGCAAAATGAACAACTAGCCAACCTGGGTGAGCTCGATGCCGATGCCAACGTGGTATCCCATATTCGTATCTCAGACAATGGTCGCTATGCAGTCACAGCGAGCCAAATGAACTTCGCAGTTTGGGACTTAGGCTGGACGCAATCCAAAGGCCTTTGGTCTATTTCTGATGCGCTCATTCGCGACGTTGATATCACCAGTAACGGTGAACAAGTTCTGCTCGGGTTATCCAACGGTAAAGCAATTTACGTCAACTTAGTCACCGGACGTCGCTTGGAGTTCCTTGCGCACCGTGAAAAAGTCAATTCCGTCGCCATTTCTCCTAATGGCCGCTTCGCACTGACTGGTGGTAATGACTACAAAGCGTATTTGTGGGACACCGAAACCGGACAAGTGCTGCGGACCTTCGAACATGAACAACGGGTTGTTCGTGTTGCCCTGCAACGAGATGGCAAGTTAGCAATGACATCCGATGGCGGAAACCAAGCGGTAATTTGGGATTTAAAAACTGGACAAGAAGTCACACAGTTGAGCAGTTGGTCGCGCCAATTGATCTTCTCCACTGCGCGATTTTCTGATGACGGAACTCAGTTAGTGACAGGAACGCCTTCTGGCCGCGTTTCAATATGGGATACTCAAACCGGAAAACGGATTGGCGGATTTGAAGTTGAGCCAAAAAAAGACACTCGCCCTCCCCGTGCGGTCGTGTATGATGCAGCCTTTGATTCAAAACAACGCGTAATTACTGCTACTTCAGCAGGTATTGCCCAAGCTTGGCAGTTAGAGAACGGATCATGACAGAAAAAATCATTCAGCAATTGGAAGCACGCATTAATGACTTAGAATGTCAGCTTGCGTTCCAAGAACAGACTATTGAAGATCTGAACGGTGCCTTATCGCAGCAGCAACTGCAAATTACCAAGATGCTCGATCAGATGAAATATGTGGTAGGTAAAGTAAAAAATATGGACTCGTCGAATTTAGCCGATCCGTCAGAAGAAACCCCACCACCGCATTATTAAAATGCAGGCTCAAATAGCATAAAGCCCAGAACGTGTTCTGGGCTTTGTTGTATTGATTACTTAAGAGGCACTCAAGAGGAAGCTATTCGTCAGCGTAGATTTTGACGCTCAACTCGCCTTGAGTGTTGATGCCAGCTCGGTACATACCAGAGCTGTTCATCGCAAAGTGCAGCTCACCTTGCGCGTCAATTGCGATTAAACCGCCTTCGCCGCCCATCTCTTTCAGTTCCCCCTGAATAATATGCTCACAAGCAGTATGAATATCTTCTTGTAAGTAACGCATCCGCGCGGCGACGTCTTCTGCGACACGTTTACGGATAAAAAACTCACCGACACCCGTAGTCGAGACCGCGACGACGCCATTTTCGGCCACCGTGCCGCAGCCTATCAAAGCCGAATCCCCAACTCGATTGTATTGCTTATTCGTCACGCCACCCGTACTGGTAGCAGCGGCTAAGTTGCCTTGTTGGTCCAATGCCACCGCACCAACCGTACCGTGCTTACGATCATCTGGGTAACGAGATTCCGACAAAGCAAACTGTCCTTTCTCACGCATCGAAAGCAGTTGCTCATAACGGCGATCAGTAAAGAAGTAATCTTGCTCGGTATACTCATGGCCTTGTTCAAAAGCAAACTTCTCTGCGCCCTCACCCATCAACAACACGTGATTGCTGTTTCGCATCACGTCACGAGCGAGCTCAATTGGATTCTTGATATGACGAACACCAGCGACCGCGCCTGCGGCTTGGTTTCGACCATCCATGACAGAGGCGTCCATTTCGACCATTTCGTTATTGGTCAGCACCGAGCCTTTACCAGCATTAAAGTTAGGCGAGTCTTCCAACACTTTTACTGCAGCAACAACCGCATCCAAAGCGTCGCCGCCTTCCTCAAGAATTTGATGGCCGGCTTTTACCGACGCTTCCAAATCAGCCAAGATGGATTGCTGAAGTTCATTGCTCATCTGATCACGTAAAATGGTGCCTGCGCCACCATGAATCGCAATCGAGAAAGGTTTTGTCATCGCTTTTTCCATGAGTTGTTCTTTTCTTCTATGCACTACACCTTAGATAAACAAAAAGCGCAAGTTGAAACCTCAACTTGCGCTTTTCAAAGCTTTACTAGATAAGATTATCTAGTGAAGGAGCTTGTGATTAGTGAGAACCACAGCTACCGCCGCCACAGCAGCCTTCATCGTCGTGATCATGGTCATGGCCACAACCACCAGCTTGATGGATATGACCGTGTTCGATCTCTTCTGCTGTTGCTTCACGTGTAGACATAACTTCTACTTCGAAAGTTAGTGTTTGACCAGCTAGCATATGGTTACCGTCAACAACCACTTCGTTGCCGTCAACTTCTGTTACTTCTACAGGAATTGGACCTTGGTCAGTGTCAGCTAGGAAGCGCATGCCCACTTCGATTTGGTCAACGCCTTGGAATACATCCGCAGGAACGCGTTGTACTAGCGCATCGTTGTGCTCGCCGTAAGCTTCTTCAGGAGCTACCGTTACTGAGAACTTGTCGCCAGCCACTTTACCTTCAAGCTCTTTTTCAAGACCAGTGATTAGGTTGTTGTGACCGTGAAGGTAATCTAGAGGCGCTTCTGCAGTTGATTGATCAACAACGACACCGTCTTCCATCATTACTTTGTATGCAAGGCTTGCAACAACGTTCTTTTCAATTTTCATACTAACTCCAGGGAGATTAATTGACTTAACCTGAATGGGGTTAAGTACTGAGATATCTGGGTGTATTATGGGGATCAATTATCGAAGTTCAATTATTCCGGCTTAAAAATTCCGATCATTTCCTGATCTGAGTGTTTATTTTTCTCTACAGATTGCGGTTTACGCTGCTCAGTAAACTCACACTCGACACACTCAACTAACTCGATATTATTTTCAATCCACCAGCGCAGGGTATCTTGCTGGCTGCAATTTGGGCAGCTAGCGCTGGCAATAAAACGTTTCTTGATTTTCACGCTATTTCCTTAGCTTGAGTCTTGGCTCAAGTACTACTTCCAATGATTAGGTGACTGATGGTCGCTCTCCATCTCACGACCAAAAATTTCTTCTAGCTCTTTGCGTGCCTCTTTCGCTCTCTGAGCCAATTTCTTATCTTCATTGTGCTGAGGCAATAAGTCCTTAAGCATAGCATTATCTAACTTACGAAAATGTGCTTCTGCCCGCTTTGCTTGATAAGGGTGCATACCAAGTTCTACGAGCGCTTGACGACCGAGATCCAATGCCCCTAAAAATGTTTCACGAGAGTAATTCTCAACACCGTGGCTCATTAACTGATACGCCTCGACACGGCTTCTTGCTCGAGCTAGCAACTTAAGTTTCGGGAAGTGCACGCGGCAGATATCAACGATGGCCATCACCTCATCAGGTGAATCGGTACAAATGACCAATGCTTCTGCTTTATCTGCGCCAGCAGCCCGCAAAAGATCAATTTGGGTAGCATCGCCATAAAACACTTTGTAACCATACTTGCGCAGTAGGTGAATTTGGCTGGCATCACTTTCTAATACCGTCACTTTGATTTTATTGGCATACATTAAACGTCCGACGATCTGACCGAAACGTCCAAAGCCTGCAATGATCACACGTGGCCGACGATCCACTACTTTCGTGGTCATGCCCTCTTCTTCTTGATTCAGGGTATGAGCAAACCATTTTTTTTGTCCCATCAGCAAAAGTGGTGTCGTCACCATGGATAGACTGACCACCACCAACAAAAACGCCACTTGCTCTTTGGATAAAATGCCCTCTTGGCTCGCTGCGGTAAATATGACAAAGGCAAACTCACCACCTTGGCTTAAAATCGCGGCCATACGGCTTCTCGCTTTGGCTCCGACACGGGCAGCTCTCGCCAATGCATACAAAACCAAGCCCTTAACCACGACCAAAGCCACCACCGCGCCCAGAATCTCTAAAGGGTGTAATGCCAATAACCCCAAATTTACCGCCATGCCAACCGCGATGAAGAACAACCCCAACAACAAACCTTTAAAAGGCTCGATAGCGATTTCCAATTCATGTCGATACTCACTCTCAGCCAGCAGAACGCCGGCTAAGAAAGTCCCTAGAGCCATAGAAAGCCCGAGCTTTTGCATCACGACAGAAATCCCAAGCACGACCAATAGTGCGGCGACGGTAAAGAGCTCACGAACGCCGCTCATCACAACAAAACGAAACAGTGGACGTAACAAGAAATGGCCACCAATCAACAGGGCCACCACACTGCCTAATACCGTGAAGACATCCAACCAACTACCGCCACTCTGCCCGCCAGCAAGCAAGGGCAACATTGCCAACATTGGGATCACGGCAATATCTTGAAAGAGCAATACTGCAAAACCAGACTGACCCGTTTCGGTGCCATTGAGCCCTTGCTCTTCAATCACTTTAAGAGCAATTGCCGTCGAGGACAGCGCCAACCCCATCCCAATCACCAAACTCACTTGCATGCTTACGCCGAACATACTGACGACACTGCCGAGCACGGCGGTCGTAACCACCACCTGCGCGCCGCCTAAACCTAGAATCGGTCCTCGCATTTGCCACAGTTTTTTAGGATTTAGTTCAAGGCCGATCAAGAACAGTAACAACACGACCCCAAGTTCAGCAAAGTGCAAAATAGCATCAACATCACTGATTAAGCCAAGACCCCAAGGACCAATCAACACACCGGCAAGTAAATAACCTAAAACCGAGCCAAGTCCGAGACGCTGAGCAATCGGCACCGCGATAACCGCAGCCGAGAGAAAGACCACGCTACTTTGAAGAAACTCACTGGTTATCGCCATACTGACCTCCTTGGTCTGTTGCTTCCCAGTTTTCAAGTGGGTTGTTCAACCACCGACGATACAATTCGGCGTGCTCATACCGCTCAATATCCGAGACATTACGCGACCAATACAACACCAAAGGTTCAATCCAGTGCATTTGACACAAGGCGGCCGTCAGTTCAAACGGTTGTAAGATTTGCTCTAATGGATATTTGTTGTACCCCTTCGCGCTAAAGGCCTCTTCTTTCCCCCCCGTTGTAATCACACTGCGCCAGTATTTTCCCTCTAGTGCCGCCCCCCCGCCAAAAGCAAAACCTTTGCCCAGCACTCGGTCCAACCACTCTTTTAACAGGGCTGGGCATGAATACATATAAAGCGGGTGATGAAACACGATCACATCATGCGTGAGCAACAACTCATGTTCGTAATTCACATCAATAAAGAAGTCAGGGTAAACACCGTAAAGATCGTGCACAGTGACGTGTTCAAGCGACTGAGCTTTTTTAATCATCACTTGATTAGCAATCGAGTTATGTGGCTCTGGATGAGCATAAATGACCAGAACTCTTGGGAGAATAGACGGTGCAACAGCCAAATGGTCGTCCTTGTGGTTATTTTTATCCGTTATCAAATTGTTATACTTTTTTGTACAGCATAATGCAATTAAAGCGAATCAATCGACTTTTCCGGCCAATACCCCTACTATTCACCGCTAGATATATACCCAAGTGGCTTTAAAAACGATTGAAACCACTTCGCTATGTAACCAAGCAACGCGCACTGCGCAAAGTGAATGAAAACTTTATGATTACCTTCTCTGATATTCAGTTACTGCGTGGCGGTAAACCTCTTTTAGATCAAGCTTCAGCGACTATCCATCCTGGCGATAAAGTCGGCCTTGTGGGCAAAAACGGCTGCGGTAAATCAACGCTATTTGCATTGCTGAAAGATGAACTGTCGATTGATGCAGGCTCATTTAGCCAACCTCAACATTGGGAGTTGGCCTGGGTCGCACAGGAAACGCCTGCGCTAGAGCGCACTGCACTGGAATACGTCATTGATGGTGATCGCGAGTACCGAGCGCTCGAAAAGCAGTTGGCTGAAGCGGAAGCACAAGACAACGGCACCTTGGTTGCCGAGATCCACGGTAAAATTGAAACCATCGGCGGTTATAGCATTCGCGCTCGCGCGGCAGAATTGCTCGACGGTTTAGGTTTCAGCCAAGAGCAAATGAGTTGGAGTTTGACTCAATTCTCAGGTGGTTGGCGTATGCGCCTTAACTTAGCCCAGGCGCTATTGTGCCGTTCTGACTTATTGCTACTCGATGAGCCAACCAACCACTTGGACTTAGACGCAGTGATGTGGCTTGAACGTTGGCTACAAAACTACCCAGGCACACTGATCCTGATCTCGCACGACCGTGATTTCCTTGACCCCATTGTTGGCCGTATTATTCACATCGAAAACCAACAATTGAACGAATACACGGGTAACTATTCGTCGTTCGAAAACCAACGAGCGCAAAAAATGATGCTGCAGCAAGCGATGTTCGAGAAGCAACAGAAACAGATGTCGCACATGCAAAGCTACATCGACCGTTTCCGTTATAAAGCCTCTAAAGCACGCCAGGCTCAAAGCCGTATTAAAGCTTTGGAGCGCATGGAGAAAGTGTTACCCGCTCAATTCGATAACCCATTTAGCTTCCAATTCCGTGAGCCCGCGGCGCTGCCAAACCCAATCATGATGATGGATGAAGTATCGGCAGGCTACGGTGACAACCTGATCTTAGAGAAGATCCGCTTGAACTTGGTTCCTGGCAGTCGCATTGGTCTACTCGGCCGTAATGGCGCGGGTAAATCGACCTTGATCAAATTACTCTCTGGTGAGCTTAACGCGCAAGGTGGCGATCTGACTTACTCACAAGGCGTAAAAATAGGTTACTTTGCCCAGCATCAATTAGAAACGTTGCACCCAGAGGAAACGCCGCTGCAACACATGATGCAGATCGCGCCGGATCAAACCGAACAACAGCTACGTGATTACCTAGGCAGCTTTGGCTTCCAAGGAGACAAAGCACTGGAGAGCGTCGCGCCGTTTTCGGGTGGTGAAAAAGCCCGTTTAGTACTGGCCTTAATTGTGTGGCAAAAGCCAAACCTGTTGCTACTTGATGAACCAACCAACCACTTGGATTTGGACATGCGTCAGGCATTGACGATGGCACTGCAAACGTTCGAAGGTGCAATGGTGATTGTTTCGCACGACCGTTACCTATTGCGTGCTACAACCGATGACTTGTACTTGGTGCACGATCGTCAAGTTGCGCCGTTCGATGGTGACTTAAACGACTACTACAAGTGGTTAACCGAGCAACAAAGAGCGGAACGCAAAGAGGCACAAGCCGCACAGCCAGCCAAAGATAGCGCCAACAGCGCTGCAGCGAAAAAAGAGCAGAAACGTCGCGATGCAGAATTTCGTAAGCAGACGGCGCCAATTCGCAAAACGCTGACACAATTAGAAAATAAAATGGATAAGTTAGGTGCTGCACTGGCCGAAGCTGAAGAACAATTGGCAGATAACTCACTGTATGAAGCCGAAAATAAAGCTAAACTTAACCAAGTGCTGGCTCTTCAAGCTTCTAGTAAGGCAGAGCTCGAAGAAATTGAAATGGAATGGATGTCTGCTCAGGAAGAACTGGAGCAGATGGAGCTAGAGTTTAATCAATGAGTAATCAACACGCTGAATACACACTCACCCTAGAACACCTTTGGCAGTTCAGTCTGGAGTTTTATGGTGTGCGAGAAGTGAAAGAAGCGTGTTTATCATTGCAGAACAATTATCACGGCAACGTGAACCTACTCCTGCTGCTCAGATGGCTCGATGAGCAGCAACTCATTTTCCAAGAAAAAGACTGGCCTCTGGTACAAAGCTGTCTGGGCCGAAGCGAAACCTTACTGCACTCTTTTCGCGACTTACGTCGCCATCTTAAGTCTCAAGTCAATGACGCTTTATATCGTGAAACCTTGCAGTTTGAGCTGCAACTAGAAAAGCAGCAACAAGCGGATTTGGTGAACTGCATTAACTCGCTCACGCTGGTCAAAAATGATGGCGCCCCACTCACGCTGAGATACTGTCGTCAACTTGGTGGTGAGCATTTGCAACAGGCCTTTGCTATTCCGGTGCCAAACATTCACCCACCAAAACGCCCATAAATCTGTAGAATACCTATAATCTTTATAAAGGATTATATTAATAAGTTCTTCAACTGACACCGAAGAACCGCATAAGAGCAGTTAGGTATGACACAATTTTTCGCAGCCGCCGGGATCAAAAACCCGCATCTTCAAACGCTTTTACCGCGTTTTATTCGCAAAAAAGCGTTGTTTACGCCGATTTGGCAAACCCTCGATACATCCGATGGCGACTTTCTCGATCTCGCATGGAGCGAGGACCCAACCCAAGAACCTGCGCAAAAAAAGCCGATTTTTGTTTTATTTCATGGACTAGAAGGCTGCTTCTATAGCCCTTACGCCAATGGCCTAATGAATGCATTTGCTCAATCCGGATGGCTGTCGGTGATGATGCATTTCCGCGGTTGTAGCGGTAAGCCAAACAAGAAAGCTCGCGCCTATCATTCTGGTGAAGTGACTGACGCCCGCCACTTCTTAGAGCACCTTGAGCAACGCTTTCCTGATAACCCCAAAGTTGCGGTTGGTATTTCTCTTGGCGGTAACATGTTGGCGAATTATTTAGCCCAATACAAAGACCACCCCATTTTGAATGCGGCGACCATTATCTCAGCGCCTTTAGACCTAGCAGCGTGTGCGAACCGTATTGAACAAGGCTTTTCGAAAGTGTATCGCCGTTACCTGCTCTCTTCGCTCAAACGCAACGCGTTGCAAAAACATCACTTGTTGCATGGCGAGCTCGCTTTGTCCTACAACTCAATAAAACGTGTCACACGATTGTATGAATTCGATGATTTGATCACGGCACCACTGCACGGTTTTAAAGACGCACAAGATTATTACGATCAATGTTCTGGCTTAAGTAAATTACAACAGATCACGCTACCGACACTGATCATTCACGCCAAAGACGATCCATTCATGACCGACGATGTGATCCCGAAATTTGTTCTGCCAGATAATATTGATTACCGTCTCTTTGAGCACGGTGGGCATGTTGGTTTCCTTACAGGTTCAGCGCTCAAGCCGAAATTTTGGTTGGAAGAAGCGCTGCCAGCGTATTACGAAAGTATTGCCGCAGATTACCTTTCTGCTGTATCCAAGCAGCGAAAGCAGTAAACTAGCCGCTCATCATAAAAGTTCGAGGTATTTATGATCATTCCATGGCAAGACATTGCGCCAGAAACATTGGAAAACTTAATTCGTGAGTTCGTCTTACGCGAAGGCACGGATTACGGAACCGTCGAGGTTTCTTTGCAAGACAAAGTGGATCAAGTAAAAACTCAATTAGAAAAAGGCGAAGCGGTTATCGTGTTCTCTGAACTGCACGAAACCGTCGATATTCAGGTAAAAACAAAATTTTAGACCCTTCACATTTTACCGAACCCCACTCAATGACAAGGCATTGTTACGTGCTATAGTGGGTTATCGACCGTGCAGTAGCAGCCTACTGCACATTACAGGTAAGTAATTTTCGACAAGGTTTGTCATGTCAGCTAAACACCCAATTATTGCGGTTACTGGTTCATCCGGTGCCGGCACGACCACTACATCTGAAGCCTTCCGTAAGATGTTCAATATGATGAACGTTAAACCCGCATGGGTTGAAGGCGACAGCTTCCATCGCTTTACTCGCCCTGAAATGGATATAGAAATCCGTAAAGCGCGCGAGCAAGGTCGACACATTAGCTACTTTGGCCCTCAAGCTAATGACTTTCCAGGATTGGAAGAGTTTTTCCGTAAATATGGTCACGATGGCGCAGGCAGCGTACGTCGCTACCTACACACCTTTGACGAGGCCGTACCTTATAATCAAATGCCTGGTACCTTCACACCATGGCAGGACTTACCGGAGAACAGTGACGTTCTCTTCTATGAAGGCTTGCACGGCGGTGTTGTGGATGGCGATGTTAATGTTGCGCAGCATGTGGATTTCTTGATTGGTATGGTACCAATCGTAAACTTAGAGTGGATCCAAAAGTTTGTGCGTGATACTCGTGACCGCGGTCATTCACGAGAAGCAGTAATGGATTCTATCGTGCGCTCGATGGACGATTATCTTAACTACATCACTCCGCAATTTTCTCGCACTCATATTAACTTTCAGCGCGTCCCAACGGTCGATACCTCCAACCCACTTAACGCGAAAGGTATCCCAAGTCTAGATGAGAGCTTTGTCGTGATTCGCTTGCGTGGGATAAAGAAAGTCGACTTCCCATATCTCCTGGCTATGATTGATGGCTCATTCATGTCACGCCACAACACGATTGTCGTGCCAGGCGGTAAGATGAGCTTTGCAATGGAGCTCATAGTTCGGCCTATCCTACAACAGCTCATCGAAACAGGGAAAATTGGCTAAAAACCTGCCTGCGAAGATGTTTACTTTTCATACCGTGATCATGTGCACAGTTTTGCTTACAAAATCTCAATCATGGCACGATTAAAATCAAGAAATCGTTTTCGAAAAAGGATACTATTTCTTACCGAAACACAAGAGAGCTTGCAGCATATAAAAAGTGCTCTTATTCTAGTAGGCCTAATTCAGGCTTAGCTAAAATATGGATAGCGCAAGCGTACCCTGCAGAGGAAGTGAGATATTATGGTTCTAGGTAAACCTCAAACCGACCCAACATTAGAGTGGTTTCTTTCACACTGTCATATTCATAAGTACCCTTCAAAGAGCACGCTAATTCACGCGGGCGAAAAGGCAGAAACTTTGTACTACATCGTTAAAGGTTCTGTTGCGGTTCTTATCAAAGACGAAGAAGGTAAGGAGATGATCCTTTCTTACCTAAACCAAGGAGACTTTATTGGTGAACTTGGTCTATTCGAGGAAGACCAAGAGCGCACAGCTTGGGTTCGTGCTAAATCTCCTTGTGAAGTTGCTGAAATTTCTTTCAAGAAATTCCGTCAGCTTATCCAAGTAAACCCAGACATCCTAATGCGCCTTTCTGCGCAGATGGCTCGTCGTCTTCAAGTAACTAGCCAAAAAGTGGGTGACCTGGCGTTCCTAGACGTAACTGGTCGTATCGCTCAGACGCTTCTGAACCTTGCAAAACAACCAGACGCAATGACTCACCCAGACGGCATGCAAATCAAGATCACTCGTCAAGAAATCGGTCAAATCGTTGGCTGTTCTCGTGAGACAGTAGGTCGTATCTTGAAAATGTTAGAAGAGCAGAACTTAATCTCTGCGCACGGTAAAACTATCGTGGTTTACGGTACTCGTTAATCTCAAACCAGAGTGACGCGAACAAAATTATAAAAGCCACCAATGGCGACATTGGTGGCTTTTTATTTGTCTTGTAACCACATTAAGCTCAGAGCAACAAAAGACTAATGAGCAAGTTGGTTAGCCGAAAGGTTAACCCTAAAAGTTAGCCATTCGTACTTTCAAAGATTTTGTCCGCTGAAGCCGCCACAAAACCTGGGTACAGCTCACCGTTTTCCATCGGGTAGCGCTTAGCAAACTCGTAAAAGCCACCAGGGATAATTTCAGTGCCTTCGCTAAAGCGAACCGCCACTTTATCCGCCATGGTCGATGATTGTTCTAGCAGCACCTCAGGAGTGCCCTTCACTTCCCCGCCGTTTTCATTAATGGTAAATCCGGCCGTACGTAAGTGATCGTTTACTTGCTTCACTTCTTCGTATTCATTGAGCTGGTTAACGCTCACCGTGAAGTGGTTTGCGCCGTAACCATGCGCAGCCAACCAAGATGCATACTCACTTTCTTTAGCCAACGTTTGGTAGTCAGCAAAGCTTAAATCCCACAAGCGTCCATCATGTAAGAATGCGCTATCGTTCAGCTTGCCTGCATCGACTTGTGCCACCAGCTTTTTCACAATCTCTTGCAGCTCAGGTGAACACTCCTCAACTTTTAGCTCACTAATAAAGACTTTAGGTTGCTTCGGATCAGGGTGCTCATAGTGTTTAGCAACCAGCTTTTTACTTTCGAAAACGTAGTCACCACATGCCTGATAGCCAATGGCTACAAATGGTTTAGCTAAGGTTTCGATACCAAGAGGCGCAATATTGAAGGTACGTAAAGCTATATGATCATTAATCAGAGGCTCATCTTCTTGAAGCAGCTGATGTACTTTCGCAGCAGAAGGGCAAAGACGTTGAATGTAATCTTGCCATAGCGATTCAAATAACACATCGGGCGTCATAACGACTCCTTGTTACGAGATGTAGAGTTAAAAGGTAAGCGGAAGTTGACTGCTCGTTCACAACGAAAAGTTGTCCAGAATAATGAACGAGCAGCCATCAACCTGTGACGGTAAATGCCAGTCAGTCAACACGCTTTTCCGAGTCTTTGCTCACTTTCCGTGTTCTGCCAACGATCACTACAACCCATACCTAAATGATTCGCCGGCAAGGTGAGCCGCAATACATGGTTGCGACTCTGTTATTAAAACTTATAGCGCCACACCTGGGCTTAATGTTGCAGGCAAGATAGTCTCTTGACCTTCCATTGATGCCATCGGGTACGCACAGTAGTCTGCTGCGTAATAAGCGCTTGGACGTAGGTTACCTGACGCACCAGGACCACCAAATGGCGCATCACCGCTTGCACCAGTGAGCTGGCGGTTACGGTTCACGATCCCTGCACGAATATGGTCAACGAAGTATTCCCATTCTTGGTCGTCAGTTGAAACTAAACCAGCAGAGAGACCAAAGCGCGTGTCGTTCGCCAGTTCTACGGCTTTTTCTAGCCCTTCGTAACGCACCACTTGCAGAAGTGGACCGAAGTACTCTTCATCTGGTAGCTCAGCAATGTTCGTTACATCAATAATGCCCGGAGAAACAAACGCCGCCTCTCCTGCTTTAGCTTCAATCAAGCTTTCACCACCAAGTGATTGAAGGTTCGCTTGTGCATCGAGAATGAACTTGGCTGCGGCAACGGAGATTTGCGGCCCCATAAATGGCGCAGGCTCTGCAAATGGTTGGTCTACGCGAATATTCTTCGTCGCTTCAACCAGTTTCGTGATGAGCGCATCACCTTTCTCACCCAATGGCACGTACAAACGACGAGCACACGTACAACGTTGACCAGCACTGATAAACGCTGACTGGATGATGGTGTACACCGTGGCATCCAAATCACCGTATTTATTAGAGATCACCATCGGGTTATTACCACCCATTTCTAGTGCTAACATCTTGCCTGGTTGACCCGCAAATTGACGGTGCAATACATGCCCTGTGTTCGCGCTGCCCGTGAACAGTACGCCATCAATGCCTTTTGCGTCAGCAAGCGCAATACCGGTTTCTTTCGCACCTTGGACAAGGTTGATCACTCCTTTCGGCAGACCTGCTTCTTCCCAAAGTTTCATAGCTAGCTCGCCAGTCCAAGGCGTTTGCTCGGATGGCTTGAACACAACGGTGTTACCCGCTAGTAACGCAGGCACAATGTGACCATTTGGTAGGTGACCAGGGAAGTTATATGGGCCAAATACCGCCATCACGCCCAGTGGGCGATGACGTAACACAATTTGGTTGCCCGCCGCTTCACGGCTCGCTTCACCAGTGCGGTCATGGTAAGCACGAATAGAGATTGCAATTTTACCTGCCATTGCCGCTGCTTCAGTGCGCGTTTCCCAAATTGGCTTACCAGTTTCTTTGGCAATGACTTCAGCGATTTTCTCGCTGTTCTCTTTTACTTTCTCAGCAAAAGCCAACACGATCGCTTCACGCTCTGCAAATGGGCGTTTTTTCCAGTCAATAAACGCTTCACGCGCTGCAGATACCGCTTGATTCACCTGCTCTGCCGTTGCACCGTTGCCTTGCCAGATCACTTCTTGGTTGTAAGGTGACAGAGACGTAAATGCTTCACCCTGACCTTGTACCCATTCACCTGCAATCCAATGTGTCATTGTTTCTATCCTTAAATTCTGTCGTCTGTTACTGCGGAAGAAGGCGAACAAAATCCCCTTCCTCAACCAAAAGTGCATCCGCAACGTCTGGTGCGATCATGACGCTTTGTGTTTCAGGGTCATACGCCGCTTTGGTGACTGCTGCGCGGAAGTTTTCGAACGATGAGTTGCACATCAAGAAGTCTTGCGTACTGCTATGTTGTGCAATTTTCACTTGCGCACGGAACGAGTGACGTACCGATTCAATATTGCGTAAGTCACATTCAACGGTTGGACCCGCATCGAAAATATCCACGTAGCCACGGTTAGTGAAGCCTTCACGCTCAAGCAGCTTTAATGCTGGGCGAGTATTGTCATGCACTTGACCAATCACGGCTTGCGCTTCTGGACTCAACAGGTTGATGTAAATAGGCAGCTTCGGCATTAAGTCAGCAATAAAGCCTTTCTTGCCGATACCTGTGAGGTAATCCGCAAGCGTGAAATCGATGGAGAAGAAATGCTCTTGTAACCATTGCCAGAACGGCGAGTTGCCTTCGTCGTCTGAAACACCACGCATCTCCGCAAAGATCGTTTCAGAGAAACGCTCTGGGTGCTCAGCCATCATGAGGAAACGACACTTCGACATTAGACGACCATTCAGACCTTGGCGGAATTTCTCACGCAAGAACAAGGTACAAATTTCGCTGTTACCCGTGTAGTTATTACCAAAAGTAAGCAGTTTGACGACATTATTGACGCCAAGCTTTGGTGACGAGTGCACCACTTTACTAATGTGATACGAGTAAAATGGGACATCCCAGCCGATAGATGCTTCGATTCCGGTGGTACCCGCAACCTCACCCGTTTCAGAGTCAAAGCCGACCATCAGGTAGCCTTCATCACCTGGTTCTGCCACATCTGGCTTACCAAAGCTGTACTCTGAGTGTTTGATTCGATTGGTTAACAGTTCTTCGTTAACCGGTAGAGATGTAAATCCGTGACCAGACTCCACCGCACAAGTGTGCAGCGCGTCATAATCCGACATCGCGATAGGGCGAACTACTAGCATCAATACTCCCTCCAGATGCAAGAAGATCCTAACTATATTGTAGGAACAATTCCCCCATCAGAGATCCTTGACGGGGGTGTCTGCGTTGACGTTGAAACTGATATCGCGCTTAAACTAAAGTCGCGATCGCTTTATCCAGTTTCGCCAAGCCTTCTTCAATTTCTTGTTGTGTGATAACGAGTGATGGTGTGAAACGTACGACATTGGCACCCGCAACCAATACCATTAGACCTTGTTTGCCTGCAGCGACGAGAACATCACGTGCGCGGCCTTGCCATTCTTCATTCAGTGCAGCGCCAAGCAATAGGCCTTGACCACGAACTTCTGAGAAGATGTTGTACTTCGCGTTGATCTTCTCTAGACCTTCGCGGAACATCGCTTCGCGTTCTAGCACACCAGCCAACACTTCAGGCTTAGTAACTTCGTTCACAACTGCTTCTGCTACAGCACACGCGAGTGGGTTACCGCCGTAAGTTGAACCGTGCGTACCGACTTTCATGTGCTCTGCTAATTTTGCAGTAGTAAGCATTGCACCGATTGGGAAACCGCCACCAAGTGATTTCGCGGTGCTTAGAATATCAGGTGTAATACCTAAACCTTGGTAAGCGTAGAAGTTACCTGTACGACCATTACCGGTTTGCACTTCATCGAAGATCAGTAGCGCGTTGTGTTTGTCACACAGCTCACGTACTGCTTGAGCAAACTCAGGCGTTGGTGGCACGATACCGCCTTCACCTTGTAGCGGCTCCATCATCACCGCACATGTGCGATCAGACATGTGTGCCTGTAGTGCTTCGATATCATTGTAAGGTAAGTGGGTAACGTCACCAGGCTTAGGACCAAAACCGTCAGAGTAAGCCGCTTGACCACCAACCGTTACGGTAAAGAACGTACGACCGTGGAAACCTTGTTTGAATGCGATGATTTCTGATTTCTCAGCACCATGTACGTCAGCAGCGTAACGACGTGCCAGCTTAAGTGCCGCTTCGTTCGCTTCTGCGCCAGAGTTAGCAAAGAATACGCGCTCAGCAAAGCTCACTTCTGTTAGCTTTTTCGCCAGACGAAGTGCTGGTTCGTTCGTCATCACGTTACTTAAGTGCCAAAGCTTGTTAGCTTGCTCTGTTAATGCGTTTACCATTACTGGATGACAATGGCCAAGACAGCTCACTGCAATACCACCAGCAAAGTCGATATATTCATTACCTTCCTGATCCCAAACACGTGAACCTTCACCTTTAACAGGGATCATTTCCATCGGGTTATAGCAAGGTACCATTACCTCATCGAATAAACCGCGCTCTACTTTAATTTCCGTTGTCATTGCACATTCCTTCTTGATACCGCATGCGTAGCAGATAAGCGAATTTAACCGGCGCTCTTTGCCAGCAAATAATGTTTTGCATTTAAGCTATTGCGGCATTGTATTTACATTTAATTAACCATTTCAATAGTGATTTATTCTTTTCGTTCTCGAAAGCAACTTCCATTAATCACTGCTTATGACTATTTATGCATCAAGAAAGTAAAATAGAGAAGCGATTTTTTATAAATGTTATGTAATACAGGGGATAGAAGGTTTAAAAAGACATGAATAGACAAAGAGGCCAGAATGAACCGCATAGTTTTGCAATCCACTCACCTCGGCAAAAAGATGAATGATTTGTTAAGAAAAGTGATCGCGATCAGATCGCCTTACGTGCTAAAAAGTTCGCAAGCAACTCGTGACCTTGCTCTGTTTTGATCGATTCTGGGTGAAACTGCACTGCGTCAATTGGCAGGGTTTTATGTTGGTAACCCATGATTTCGTCCATACTTCCATCCGGCAGCTCAGTCCATGCGGTCAGTTCAAACACATCGGGTAACGTACCGTTTTTCACCACGAGAGAGTGATAACGGGTTACCGTGAGTGGGTTATTCAGATTTTTAAACACACTACGACCATTGTGACGAATAGGTGACGTTTTCCCATGCATTACTTGTCGAGCGCGCACGACTTCCCCACCAAAAACTTGCGCTATCGCTTGATGACCAAGGCAAACACCCAATATTGGAAGCTTACCAGCGAAGTATTCGATAGCTTGTAGAGAGATACCTGCCTCGTTTGGCGTACACGGTCCAGGTGAGATCACCAAGTGAGTTGGGTTCAACGCTTCAATCCCTTGAATGTCGATTTCATCGTTACGCACGACTTTTACACTAGCGCCAAGCTCGCAAAAGTATTGGTAGAGGTTGTAAGTGAAAGAATCGTAGTTATCGATGATCAACAACATAGAGTGTCAGCTGCTCCAATCCGTTTAGGCAAGACTTAAGAGATGATTGTCTGGTTTGCGACAATTAAGGGCGGTATTTTGCAACACCAAACTAGAAAGGCAAGTCTTTGTGCAATAAAAAGGCCAGCATCGGCTGGCCTTTGGTCTTTACAGCTGTATTTTAGGAGATAAAGGCTTAGTTGCGGCGACGTACTAAGCCAAGTCCAAGCATCGCGAGTAGCGCGCCAAAACCAAACGAACCACCATCTGAGTCCTTCGAACCTTCTGCACCCGTTTCAGTTTGCGTCATTGAGACATCACGAACAGAGCTAAACTTAACGACGTTGCCTGTCGAGTCTGTCACTTTCTCTTCTAACTGGTAATTACCTTGTTCTGGCGCTTGTTCAAACTCAATATTCACTCTGCGTGCGTCAATGTCAGTTTGAGTCAAGGTTTGGCTAGCCGAGTAAACTTTTGCATCACTGCTTGTCGCGGCCGCTTGTGTGGATGCTGTTAAGTTCACTGTCACAATATCGCCCGCAACCGCAGTTGGTGGTAGACGTACATCAATAGCTAAGTTTTCACCCGTTTTCGGTAAATCGATATCATCATCTGGCAAATCAATAGCAATAATCACTGGATCATGATCAGACGCTGAGAACGCATCTTTGTACTTCGGCATGTCACCCGTGTATTTGCTGCTGTATTCAAACAAGTTACTTTCTAGGGAGTTGATGTGCCAATCTTCAATCGCCACCACTTTTTGCGCTAAACTGCTGCTTGCCAATGCATGGTCCAAGTTCCCCAATTCACCTGAATAGGTGTACGAGAACGTATCAGCGCCATGCAGCAAGGTGTTTAAATTGTGCAGACCGTAGCCTTTTTCAATCTTGGTTTTCTCTACTTGAAGCTCACCGCCACCAATGGTTGTGTAAGCGGCAGTGTAGATATCACGGCCGTATTTCTCTTGTGAGTAATCAGTGAGGGTAAGTAACGGATCTTCTTTGCCGTAAGCGTTCAAATCGCCCATAACGAGCACATCGCCATCAATATCTTTCAGCGCTTCACCAACGACTTTCGCAGCAGAAACACGGAAGTTGTTGCAGTTACCTTGCAGATCCGCGGGTTCTGAGTCTTCTACACCAGCAATCCACTCTTCAATACATTCAGAACCTTTCGATTTAAAGTGGTTCACGACCACTGAAAGATCTTCGCCAGTCTCTTTCACTGTAAAGGTCTGTAATAAGCTATGGCGTTGATATTTGTCGTATGCCGGGTTACTTTCAGTGCCCTCTTTACGAGTAATGGTGTTCTCTGCAATGTGTTGCTCCGGCGTCACAATGACTTTTGCTGCTTCTTTTGGTGTTACTGCGTTAGCACGATATAAGATCGCAACCATGATCGCATCACTGCCAAAGTATTCCTCTTGGTATTTGTCTTGCTCTTCGATTTCGACATACGTGTAATGATCTTCCACGTCATCAATCTCAGCGTTTAAAGCATCAACCAAGTTTTGGATAGCACTACCATCACCAAAGCCGTTGTTTTCTACTTCCATCAAGCCAATGATGTCCGCGTCCATCTTATTCATTGCTGAAACGATTTTCGCTTGCTGGATCAAGAACTCATCAAGGTTTGTCGCGCCACGATTTTGCCCGGTTGGGTTGTCGTGACCGCTGTCAGCAACCGAAGTGAAGTAGTTAAGAACGTTAAAGCTCGCTACTCGTAAATCAGAATCGGCTATGGCTGGCGCCGCTTTACGCGCAACGTCAAAGTCATCACCTGACGTGACAAAGTTTCTGCTATCGACTTCATTGGTCGCAATTAGGCGGTACTCGTTGTAGCTGTAATTCACTACACCTTGCAGGCCTTCGACGCGAGAGCCTAGGCGAATGTGCTGCTCTGAAGAGCCATTTTGATCTAGGTCTTGTGCAAACGTTGGGAAATATGGGATTTGACCATTTGGCGCTTTGCTATCCGATTCCAAGTAAATACGGTTGGCCGCATTCTCTTTGGCAAGGGCAACCGCAGCGTCACTCTCTGCTGCATGCAATTGAGTCGGCTTAAACAACGGTGCTTCATGAGACAACATCATGTTGTTGCGTCGAGAGTCATAATCGTAAGAAAAGTTACGAGTAACGAAAAGTTCGCTAGCCGAGCTGAGCTCAACTTGCATACCTTCATGACGCTCTAGTGCATCACGTAGTGTTTCTCCTTCCTTAATCGTTAACGGAGTAACCAAAGAGGCGTTTGATGTGCCTGTTTTTACATAACTGTTTGCATCAGAAGAAAGCTGAGTGTTGCTGTAGTACTCTTGTACTTTCCCTTTCACACAAACAACATCACCAGCTTTCAGCTCTGTATCGGCAACATCAGTGTGAATAAACAAACCTTCAGATGTCTTGTCGTTGCCATCATTCTCAAGTGCTTGCAGGTAGAAGCCTTTAGTTAAGCCTGTTGTTACAGCACTGACCACACCAGTTACGAAGTGATCTTCGGTCGTGATGTAAGGGTAGCCATCAATAAATGGAGAAGAAGCACCTTCACCTTGAATCTCTTGGATGGTGGTAAAGGCTGGTTCTTGTCCATCTACTTCACAAGCAAATGGCGCAGGTGGCTCAGTTGTATTTAATTCCCCTAAACCATCAATATTATCTTTAGGTAAGGCTGTCCACTGAGTGGATTGGTAGGTAGTTGAAGGTGTAAGCGCATCACTGTTACGAACTAACGTGGTGTCTTTAGCGAAATCCACGTCCCCCATCACACCTAATATATCGTGCACTTCCCCATCTTTAAGAAGTGCCAACGGATCGTCGCCGTTAAAGTTCGCTACATTTTTATCAGTGTAATCCGCAACCGCCTTTATTGCTTCGCTCGCATCGCCATGAGCAAGCACATACACTTGCTTCGCTTGTAACGTTACGTCACTAAGATCAAGAGTGCTGCCCCACGAGCCGCCACCATTCGAAGATTTTGCTAATTCATAGCCTGTGAGTGTCACCGCCGTATCACCTGTATTGGCGATCTCGACCGCTTTATTATAAGCGCCGCCTTCCACATACTGGGAAATAATAATCTCTGCGTTCGCGTTTGCGCTAAGTGCACTGGCGATGGTTAGTGCGAGTATTGAGGGTTTGATTAACGTGTCCATTGTCATACCTGATATTTATGTAAATGCAAACTTAGCTCTGATCAGAGCCTACCATTTGCGTCTACTATCAGGTTTATTTATGAAATAAATAAGAATGAGCAATTAAAGCCGTGAAATGAATCACATGTGAATGTAAGAAAATATGCCAGAACATCCCATTCAAACATTTTTTGTAATAAATACAGAACGCTATTGATAAACAAATCAAAATTTAGATTAATTACTCAGTTTATTTTTTCACTTCATGTTAAGGAGTAGAAAATACATCGCTCGTGAAGTGGCTTATTAACCAAGCTCACTTTGTTATAAATGAAAATATAATTAATCACTAATTTAGAAAGCTGTGATTTTCATTTTTATAGCCATGTCTAAACTTAAGTCACCTATTATTCGCTTGGCTTTTTCTTACACATGACCCTTATACTTCAAAATTTTCATCATTTGCTCAATAACTTCTCCTTATTCACTAGCCAAATTCATACACAAAAGATATAACACCTGCGCGAGACATTAAGATCTCATTAGCAGTAAACCCAGGAACGATAAATGAAAAAAATTCAACGCAGTGTGCTAGCTCTCTTCTTACTTGGCTTGATAACGGGATGTCAATTGACCGCCAGTGAGCCACTTCAACCTACCGCGAATCAAAACATCATCGAATCAGCCAAAAATGAGCTGGATGGAATTGAAGAGTTAGAGGTCAGTGACGAGGGTGTTATTACTTTTACCCAGCGTCTAAGAACACCAGGAACCTACTGGATCCCAGCAAGAATTAAAGAACTTAGCTACGATATATCATGCGTGCAGCTCAGTTACTTCATTGATAGAGGCATGGTGGTGAAGTCCGCCTTTTTAGGTGCTCGAGGACGTGTTGAATATTACGATATGGAACGTTGCATGAAAGACACGCCATTCCAGTAAAAAGTATAAAAAAGCTCCACCAACGTGGAGCTTTTTGTAATCTATTCTTAGCGACTATGGGCGAGCGACAAAGCCTACCGCTTTGTATGCTTTCTTCAGCGTTTCAGCAGCGCGAGCCGAGGCTTTTTCAGCACCTTGCTGCATTACCTCATCCATGTAAGCACGATCAGCGCGAATACGATGGTATTCTGCTTGAATTGGCTCAAGCATTGCTACAACCGCCTCGCCAACATCTTTCTTAAATGGACCATACATTTCTACGCCTTTGTACTTGGCTTCGATCTCTTCAAAGCTCATTCCTGTCGCCGCAGAGTAAAGTCCCATTAGGTTCGCGATACCCGCTTTGTTCTCGATATCATGGCGAATGCTTGGTGGGGTTTCAGTGTCTGTTTGCGCCTTGTTGATCTTCTTGATGATCGACTTTGGCTCTTCAAGCAGAGTAATCACGTTCTTACGGTTATCATCTGACTTCGACATTTTCTTCGTCGCGTCTTGAAGACTCATCACACGTGCATTGACTGTTGGAATGTACGGCTCAGGAACGGTAAAAATCGGACTCTCTGGTGAGTAGATGTTGTTAAAACGCGTTGCGATATCACGTGCTAACTCAAGATGCTGTTTCTGGTCGCTACCAACTGGCACTTGGTGTGCGCCGTAAAGCAAAATATCTGCTGCCATCAACACAGGGTAATCAAACAGACCCACGTTTACGTCATTCGCGTAACGTGCCGATTTGTCTTTAAACTGAGTCATACGGCTCAGCTCACCCATTTGCGTGTAACAGTTAAGAAGCCAACCAAGTTGAGCATGCTCTGGTACGTGTGACTGAACAAATAGCGTGCTCTTCTTCGGATCAACACCAACTGCCAGACAAATTGCCAGTGCATCTAATGTCGCTTCATGCAGTGCTTTAGGATCCTGACGAACCGTAATCGCATGAAGGTCTACTACACAGTATTGGCAATCATAATCGTCTTGCATCTGCTGCCATTGACGTAGAGCACCCAAGTAGTTACCGATACTTAGTTCACCTGACGGTTGAACACCACTCAATACAATGGGTTTGCTCATTAGAATGATTCCTTTGACTTCTTAATCTAATTAAAATGAAAAACCGTGCGGCTTTTAGCGCACGGTTTACTCAGTGTACTCATTAACAAGTATTTTGGAAGATCTTTTGTTGCCGTTATGCAGAAACAGCGACGACTTCCAGTAATTCCGCGAGGCGGTTCGCCACTACGTCAGGGTTCGAAGCTGAAATGGGCTCGCCATGGTTATAACCGTAAGTTAAACCAAATGAAGCACAACCCGCATTTTTCGCCGCCAAGATATCGTTTTTCGAATCCCCAACCATCAGCATCTCTGCTGGTTTTACCTGGTGCTTTTCCATTAGCCAGTTCAGCGCCACCGGGTTTGGTTTTTTCTCTGGAAACGCGTCACCACCTAATACGTCTACGAAGTACTTGGCGATGTCATGCTGCTCTAGAATTTCTGGTACGAATTTCGAGGGCTTGTTCGTCACAATCGCCATCGTAAAACCAGCTTGGTGTAGCTCTTCAAGCGTCTCTTTTACTGTTGGGTAAAGGTGACTTAGCTTATGGCCGCTTTGCTTGTAGTATTCATCAAACAGCTCACGCGCTTTAGCACGCAGCTCATCACTCAAATCACTGCTGATGGTCATGCTTTGGCTTAATGCACGTCCAATCAATATATCAGCACCATTACCAACGTAATCACGCACCTGCTCTTCTGATACAGAAGGATAGCCTAACGCCTGAACTGCTTGATCGGCCGCTACGGCAAGATCTGGCACGCTATCAAGCAGTGTTCCATCCAGATCAAAAGCAATCAATTTAATATCTTGTTGGGTCATAAATTCCCTAGCTAAAATAACACAGGATGGTTCCCCATCCTGTGTGCTTAATCTTGATGTCACTCAGTGTCACACTCAGCGACGCTTAGTGTGCTCGCCTTATTTTTGGGCAGCCAAACGCTGACGAACCGCTTCAAACAAACAGATACCAGAAGCCACTGATACGTTCAAGCTTGATACACTGCCCGCCATAGGAATCTTAATTAAATCATCGCAGGTTTCGCGAGTCAGACGACGCATACCATCACCTTCAGCACCCATCACGATAGCAAGAGGACCAGTAAGCTTAGCTTGATAAATGTCGTGCGTAGCTTCACCAGCCGTACCCACAAACCAAATACCTTTTTCCTGTAGCGTACGCATTGTACGTGCAAGGTTGGTTACACGAATCAAAGGCACAACCTCTGCAGCGCCACATGCTACTTTACTTACCGTTGCATTCATTGGTGCAGAACGATCTTTCGGTACGATGATCGCCGCAGCGCCTGCCGCATCTGCGTTACGCAAACACGCACCAAGGTTGTGCGGGTCCGTCACACCATCCAGCACTAACAGTAGCGGTGATTCATGCTGCGCTAAGATGTCATCAATGTCGTTCTCGTTCAGTTGTTTTGCTGGTTTTACGCGAGCAATGATGCCTTGGTGATTTGCACCACGCGCTTTATCATCCAGAGTTTTACGCGTCATTTGTTGAATAGAGACACCACAAACCTGAAGATCATTTAGGATTGGCATTAGGCGATCATCTTGACGACCTTTTAAAACGTATGCCTCGATAAAACGCTCTGGTTCGCGCTCCAATACCGCTTTCACTGCGTGAATGCCGTAGATAAATTCGTTACTCATTGTTTAACCTGTTGTTCGGGTCGCATTGCCTGCGCCAGCCGAGTTTGAACTGAGCTGGCGCTTCAGCCTACTACGCTTCTTTTTTAGTGCGCTTGGTTTTCTTCGGCTTACTGTGTGGCTTTTTTTTACGTGCTTTTTTCACTTTAGGCTTCTTTTTGCCTTCGGCGTCATCACGTTTGGGGCCATTGCGCTTACTCACTGCGCCCGTTTCTTCTGGACGCTTAGTTGGCTCTATCGCAGGAACTGCGCGAGGCGCGCCACCTTCTTTCGATGAAGAGCGAGTCGCAGCGCGTTTTTTATCTTTCGCTTTGCGTTTTGCTTCCGCTGCGCGTTTCTTCGCAGTCTTACCTTCACCGCGTAGCTTACGACTTGTTTCGACCAATTCAAAGTCAATTTGCTTATCATCGAGGTTAACAGCCAGTACTTTTACTTTTACTGCATCACCTAAGCGATAGATGTTACCGAAACTTTCACCAATAAGTCGTTGACCAATCGGGTCAAATTGATAGTAGTCGTTCGCAAGGGTAGAAATATGCACCAAACCATCGATGTGCAAATCCGTTAAACGTACAAAGAAGCCAAAGCTAGTGACATTAGCAATCACGCCGTCTAGTTCGTCACCGACGTGGTCTTGCATGTATTCACACTTCAACCAATCCGCAACATCACGTGTGGCATCATCAGCACGGCGCTCTGTCATCGAACATTGTTCACCGTAAAAGTCCATATCATCGAACGAGTAATGGTAGCCACCCGTTGGTGTCCACCGGTCTTGATTACGACCTTCTTCTTTCGCAATCAGATACTTGATTGCACGGTGAAGTAACAGGTCAGGGTAACGACGAATTGGCGACGTAAAGTGCGCATAGCGTTTCAGTGCCAATCCAAAGTGCCCCGCGTTATCTGCGTTGTATACCGCTTGCTTCATTGAACGCAGCAGCATGGTTTGAATCAACTCTTGATCTTGACGCCCAGAGATTTGACGTGCGAGATCAGCATAGTCCGTTGGTGAAGGCTCTAGACCACCTTTTAGCTCAAGACCAAGTTCACTTAAGAAGTCACGGAAACCTTGCAGGCGTAATTCACCTGGAGATTCGTGGATACGATAGAGCGCAGGCTCTTTCGCTTTTTCTACCAGCGATGCCGAAGCAATGTTGGCTAAAATCATACATTCTTCGATGATCTTGTGCGCGTCATTACGAATCACTGGTTCAATGCTTTCGATTTTACGTTCCGCATTGAAGATAAATTTGGTTTCAACGGTTTCAAATTCGATTGCACCGCGTTGATCTCGTGCTTCTTTCAGCACTTTGTACATCTTGTGCAGCTCTTCTAGGTGAGAAACAAGCGGCCGGTAACGCTCACGTAGTTCCTCATCCCCTTCTAGAATCGCGCTCACTTTGCTATATGTGAGACGAGCGTGCGAGTTCATCACGGCTTCGTAGTGCTTGTAGCCCGATAGTTTACCCGTCTCTGAGATGGTCATTTCACACACCATACACAGACGATCAACTTGTGGATTAAGTGAACACAAACCATTTGATAGCACTTCCGGTAGCATTGGCACTACTTGCGATGGGAAGTACACCGAGTTACCACGGTTGATGGCTTCTTTATCCAGCGCAGAGTCAGGACGAACGTAGTAACTGACGTCAGCAATCGCTACCCATAAACGCCAACCACCTTCTTTGTTCTTCTCACAGTAAACAGCATCATCAAAGTCTCGTGCGTCTTCGCCGTCAATGGTCACAAGTGGTAACTCACGTAGATCCACACGACCAACTTTGGCTTCTTCTGGTACTTCTTCGCCCAAGTTTTCGATTTGTTTATCGACGGCCTCTGGCCACTCGTGAGGAATTTGGTGTGTACGAATCGCAATTTGCGTTTCCATACCTGGTGCCATATTTTCACCAAGTACTTCAACCACTTTCCCCATCATGCCACGTGAGCGTGAGCCACGATCAGTAATTTCAATCACGACCACGTTACCCATGCGTGCACCCGCTTTGTGCTCATTTGGGATCAGAATATCTTGGCTGATACGCGAGTCATCAGGGACAACATAGGAATAACCATATTCGAGGAAGAAACGACCGACGATTTGATCATTACGCTCCTCTAACACTCGAACCAAGCGCCCTTCACGACGACCGCGCTTGCTGTTGTCTGTAGGTTGCACTAAAACAAAGTCACCGTGGATGATGTTCTTCATTTGATGGTGCGGTAACAGAATATCATCATCCTTGCCGACGCTGCCTTCTGGACGCACCCAACCGTGGCCATCACGATGACCAATCACGTAACCTTTCACCATTTCAAGTTTTTCAGGCAATGCGTAGCACTGACGGCGGGTAAACACCAGTTGACCATCTCGCTCCATCGCACGTAGCCGACGACGCAACCCTTCGTATTGCTCTTCGCCCTCAAGCTTTAGTGCCTCAAACAAGTCGTTGCGATTCATTGGAACGCCCGCTTGCTCTAGAAACTCGATGATAAACTCTCGGCTTGGAATTGGATTTTCGTAATTTTTGGATTCACGATCTGCAAAAGGATCGTTTGGAATATTGTCTGACATAGGCACGCCTATCTAGCAAGGAAGGTATATGGCTAGTATATCTGAGTCTCTCGATAAGCTACAGAATTGCTTTGAAAAAAGAATGATCGAGATCGACTCTAGACGTGCAAATGAGTTAAGGACGAGCCAGTAAGATCAACAACTCAGAATTGTCGCTAAGCAAGGATTCGATCGTGCAATCATCCAGCTCCGCCAAAAAGGCACTTTTTGCTTTTGCCAATTTATCTTTGAGGCGACAGGCAGGGGTAATATGGCAAAAATCTACGCCGCAATTGACCAAATCTAACGGCTCTAAATCTCGCACGACACCACCTACTGTGATTTCAGAAGCAGGTTTCATCAGCCGAATACCACCGTTTTTTCCACGCACGGTGTGGACATAACCTAGTTGCCCTAAACGGTTGATAACTTTGACCATATGGTTACGTGACACACCAAATAAATCCGTCACTTCAGTGATATTAGTTAACTCATCTTCCGGCAACGAAGCCAAGAAAATTAAGGTTCTCAACGCATAATCAGTAAAGCTCGTTAACTGCATATTCTCTCCCAAAGTGCGACTCAATAACTCGCTGGTGACACTAAAACGCCAAACTTGAGCTATCGATAAAAGTGTAAATCTTTTCTTGATCGAAAGATACATTTGAGATACAACTTTAAACATGCATTATAAATACAACTTAAAGTAGGAAGCCCTTATGCTCAGCAATCAAACCATCGAGATCGTCAAAGCGACCGCACCACTTATCGCCGAAACGGGACCAAAACTGACCGCGCACTTTTATGAACGTATGTTTACTCATAACCCAGAGTTGAAAGATATTTTTAACATGAGTAACCAGCGTAACGGCGATCAGCGTGAAGCGCTATTCAACGCCATCTGCGCCTATGCTGCCAATATTGAAAATTTGCCAGCCTTACTTGGCGCAGTAGAAAAAATTGCGCATAAACACACAAGCTTTTTGATCACAGAAGATCAGTACCAAATCGTTGGTAAACACTTACTTGCGACGATTGATGAGTTGTTTAATCCAGGTCAGGAAGTATTGAATGCTTGGGCTGAGGCTTACGGCGTACTTGCGAATGTATTTATTCAGCGCGAAGAACAAATTTACCAACAAAATGAAGCTCTAGAAGGCGGTTGGCGCGGTCTACGCGAATTTGAGTTAGTTGATAAACAAATAGAGAGCGAACACATTTGCAGCTTTGTGTTCAAGCCAACCGATGGCCAAAAAGTGGCACCGTATAAACCGGGACAATATCTTGGCATCTATATCAACAGTGACCAGTTAGAAAACCAAGAAATTCGCCAATATAGCCTATCTTCTGCGGTCCAAGAGAACACTTACCGTATCTCGGTAAAACGTGAAGAAGGCGGAAAAGTATCGAACTTCCTGCACGATAGCCTGAACATTGGCGAAAAAGTGCAGCTTGCCGCCCCTGCCGGTGATTTCTTTATGGATGCCGAACCACAAACACCCGTTGTTCTAATTTCTGCAGGTGTAGGACTTACGCCAACGCTGTCCATGCTAGAAAGTCTCTCAGCACATCAAGCACCTGTAACTTGGGTTCATGCAACAGAAAATGGTCAACAGCATGCTTTCAAGCAACACGTGAACCAGCTCGTTGCAGAAAAAGAAAACATGAACGCGCTCGTTTGGTATAACCACCCAACGGCAGAAGACAAGCTAGGTGAAGACTTCCACTTCACGGGTTTTGTCAATCTGTATGAAATTGAAGCCGCATTAAAGCAAGATAACGTGCAGGTGTACTTCTGTGGCCCTGTCGGGTTCATGCAGCACGTAGCGAAACAACTATTAGAACTTGGCGTACCACAAGAGCAACTCCATTACGAATGCTTCGGTCCACACAAAGTCGTTTAATCGCTCAAGATTACTCTTCGGGAAACAACAAAGCCCACATTATGTGGGCTTTGTTGTATGAAGTTGTTTGCCTTGATAAGACGTTACCAAAAGGTATCTCGCCGTTTAGCTCGAGCAATAACGTTTTGTGGCATGCGCTGCTCGAGGCCATTTCTCAATACAGTGATGCGCTTATGCTGCCGCTTATCTGCTGTGACAGAGTTATATAGCCAACGATACGCATCTTCGTAATCAAGTGGGCTGCCGTAATCACGCAGGAGTAATTCGGCTAAATGAATACGCGCATTTAGGTTTCCCATTGAGGCGGCTTCTCGCAAGTAAGGAATCGCTCGCTCTTTATCTTGCTGCACTAAAGTGCCACGCGAATAGTATCGACCAATCTGCTCTAGCGCGGCAGGTAATCCTTGATGTGCTGCATTTTCGATGTAGTAAAGACCCAGTTCGACATCTTGCTCAACACACACACCCCAAGCCAACATATCTCCGTATAGAAATTCATAAGCGGGTAAGTTAATTCGAGTCGCACGAGCAACGATATCCTCCACCAGCTGGCAGTTATCAGCGCGCACACGTTGTAAGTGCTTATTTTGCTCAATAAGCTTTATCAGCTCTGCTTCGGTGTAGATAGGAACTGGCGCCCCCACATCAGCAACATTGGCTTTCGCTGTGGTAGCTACCAAGGTCAATAACAGTGAAGCAGCCACTGTTCGTAACTTCATAAACGTACTCTTTAAGGTATCTAAGAAACCAAAGATCGATGAAGGATCTCCTCTGCTTGATAACCTTATCGGCAAAAACCAGCTAAGCTTTAGACAATTTTTGCCTCTGATTTAGACTCAACGGCAAAAATTTGCCATATGAGAATCACTGCCGTTTTTTGTTCAGATACAAAAAAGCCGACCAGAAGGTCGGCTTTTGCAATCTTTAACGACTATCAATTAAGCTTCGAATGGATGAACCTTGATGATAGTTTCGTTACGGTCAGGACCTGTTGAAATGATATCTACAGGCACACCTGTTAGCTCTTCAATACGCTTGATGTAGTTAAGAGCCGCTTGTGGTAGATCTTCTAGCGCTTTAGCACCGAATGTGTTCTCAGACCAACCAGGCATAGTTTCGTAGATTGGCGTCGCTTTTTCGAATGCTTCAGCAGCCATCGGAGAAACTTCTAGCACAGAGCCATCTTCCATCTTGTAACCAGTACAGATTTTTAGCTCTTCTAGACCATCTAGTACGTCTAGTTTAGTTAGACAGAAACCAGATACAGAGTTGATTTGGATTGCACGACGCATAGCAACAGCATCGAACCAACCAGTACGACGTAGACGACCAGTTGTCGCACCGAACTCGTGGCCAACTTCACCTAAATGCTTACCAATTGGATCTTGCTTATCTAGACCGTCGTATAGTTCAGTCGGGAATGGACCTGCACCAACGCGAGTACAGTACGCTTTCGCGATACCCAAGATGTAACCGATGTGACGAGGACCAAAACCTGAACCTGCAGCAACACCACCAGCAGTCGTGTTAGAAGACGTTACGTATGGGTAAGTACCGTGGTCGATATCAAGTAGCGTACCTTGTGCACCTTCGAACATGATCTTATCGCCGCGCTTACGTGCTGCGTCTAGTTCGTCAGTTACGTCGATAACCATTGAAGTAAGTAGATCTGCGTAGCCTTTTGCTTCTTCAAGCACAGCTTCGTAGCTTACTGGTTCAGCTTTGTAGAAGTTAACGAGTTGGAAGTTATGGAACTCCATGACTTCTTTTAGCTTCTCAGCGAACGATTCCATATCGAATAGGTCGCCAACGCGTAGACCGCGACGAGCAACTTTATCTTCGTATGCTGGACCGATACCACGACCTGTTGTACCGATAGCTTTTTTACCGCGAGCGATTTCGCGAGCTTGGTCCATTGCAACGTGGTAAGGAAGAATTAGCGGACATGCTTCAGAAATGAAAAGACGCTCGCGTACTGGAATACCGCGCTCTTCAAGAGGTTTCATTTCTTTAAGTAGAGCTTCAGGTGATAGTACAACACCGTTACCGATAACACATTTTACGTTATCGCGAAGGATACCTGATGGAATTAAGTGAAGAACGGTTTTTTCACCGTCAATTACGAGAGTATGACCTGCGTTGTGACCGCCTTGGTAGCGTACCACGTATTTTGCATCTTCAGTTAAAAGGTCTACGATTTTACCTTTACCTTCGTCACCCCATTGGGTGCCTAGAACGACTACGTTATTTCCCATCTTTCCAAGTCTGATTGCTAGTTAAAAATGGATTCTAGCACCGAATCACGCTTCTTGCAGTCATTTTTTGTTCACAGAGTTGCTACCAGAATGTCATCTTGCTGCTTTGCTCATTTTGAAATCAGCATATCACTGATAGTATTTAGTTTTCTTTATTCGACTGGAAAGCGGTATGTCTGAATCCATATGGTTGGCGATTGGGCTCGTCTTGATCGTGGAAGGCATTGGACCACTCATTGCTCCAAACGGTTGGCGGAATATGGTGGCTCAATTAAGTGAACAGCCCAACAATCAGCTACGACGCATCGGTGGCTGCCTAGTAGTTGCTGGAGCCGTAATCGCCATAATGATGAGCTAGCACTTAGCATCAGATACAAAAAAGGCTCCCTAAGGAGCCTTTTGTTTCATTTGACGCTGAGATTATTTCTCCATGCCGCCCTTCGACTGGTTCATGTATTGGAAGAACTCACTCTTCGGATCAAGTACCAGGATATCGCTCTTAGAGCTGAAGGACTTCTCATACGCACGTAGCGAACGTAGGAAGCTAAAGAATTCAGGGTCTTTGTTGTATGCTTCAGCATAAATCTTCGCTGCTTCTGCATCCGCTTCACCTCGTGTTACACGAGCAGTCTTATCAGCTTCAGCTAGAATGGTTGCCACTTCTAGCTCAGCTTGAGCACGAATAACTTCTGCTTTCTCACGACCTTGAGAACGGTGCTTACGAGCTACAGACTCACGCTCTGCACGCATACGGCGGTAGATAGACTCACTGATTTCATCAGGCAGGTTGATTTTCTTCATGCGGAAATCAACAACACGAACACCCAAGTCTTTCATCGCGCTTTCACGCGTGTCTTTCAATACTTCAGACATGATTAGGTCACGTTCACCATCAATCTCAAGCGCTTCACGTGCCGCTTCAGTTGCGACAACATCTGCACTTGCATCTTCTGGTAGTACATCATCGTTACGTGGACCAGATACAATCTGTTTGATTTCACGAGCACCGATTTCAGAACGAAGCACATCCGTTACTTTACGCTCAAGTAGTGCCTCCGCCGTTAGCGAATTACCACCGCCTGTCGCTAGGTAGTAACGACCAAAGTCTTCAATACGCCACTTCACGTAGGTATCAATAATAACGTCTTTTTTCTCAGACGTTACGAAACGGTCTGCACGGCCATCCATCGTTTGGATACGTGCATCAAGTTGTTTCACACGGTCAAACAGAGGCATCTTGAAATGCAAACCAGGCTCGTAAATTCGAGTGATGTCGTTGTTGTCTTTAAGAACACGACCAAATCGAACCACGATACCGCGCTCACCTTCAGGAATCACAAACAAAGACATCAACATTAATGCCAATGCGATTACCAATACAGGGATCATTAACTTACGCATTCTTAGTATCTCCCTTGACGTGAACCTGTTGAACGAGACTGCGTGTTCGAAGTGTCTTCTTGTGTACGCTCAGACTCCAGTTGAATTTGATCGTAGGTTGAAGATGACTTCGATTTACGTTTTGTGTCTGCCTGACCTTCTTGGCCCGCCAACTTATCGATTGGAAGGTACAGAAGATTGCCGCTTGATTCCGAGTCAATCAACACTTTCGAAGTGCTTGAGTACACTTCTTCCATTGCGTCAATGTACAGACGGTCACGCGTTACACCTGGTGCCGCTTGGTATTCTGGTAGTAGTTTTTCGAACTGTGCTACCTGACCAAGAGCCTCGTTAGTGACACGTTCATTGTAACCTTGTGCTTCTTTCTTCAAACGTTCAGCACGACCCGTTGCCTTCGGCAAGATTTCGTTCTTGTATGCTTCAGCTTCACGGATGAAACGCTCTTCATCCTCACGAGCTGCGATTGCATCATCAAACGCATCTTTCACTTGCTCTGGTGGACGCGCAGACTGGAAGTTTACGTCAACAAGTACCAGGCCCATATCATAGCTATCAATGATTTGGTTCAGTGTTTCTTGCGTAGTTTGACGAATTTGCTGACGACCACTGGTTAGAATGCTATCCATCAATGAGTCACCAATTACCGCACGTAGTGCAGAATCCGTTGCTTGACGCAAGCTATCGTCCGCATTGGTTACACGGTACAAGTATTTGTACGGGTCAGTCACTCGGTACTGAACATCCATCGCAACTGTTACAACGTTTTCATCTTTAGTCAGCATTAGACCAGATGCACGTAGTGAACGAATTGCTTGTACGTTTACCGCTTCGTATTCATCAATAAAACGAGGGCGCCAGTTAAGGCCTGGGTCTACGATACGATCGTATTTACCTAAACGCAGCACAACACCACGCTCTGCTTCACCGATGGTGTAAAAACCAGCGAAGAACCAAACTGCAACAGCAATAAGAGCAATCACGCCAAAGCCAATTGCACTACCACCACCGCCGATTGGAGAACCACCGCCGCCTTTTTTACCAAACTTGCCACCCAGTTTTTGACTCAGTTTATTGAACACTTCATCTAAATCTGGCGGACCTTGATCTCGGCCACCAGGACGCTGGCCACCACGATTATTATTACCCCAAGGGTCATTATCGCGGCCATTGTTGCCGTTGTTATTTCCAGGCTCATTCCACGCCATTAGAAAGCTCCATCATTTGATATGACGTTATACTGTAGCAGTCCTTTAAGTGACTATAAAGCCAGTCAAAACTGCCCCTTCTCTTTTTTCAAGTCTAGACCAATCTACTTGCTGCATTCGAATATCGATCAACAAGTTACCATCCTGGTCATATTCCTCACGTTGAATACACTTCATTTGGAAGAAGGTACTACGGAATCGTCCTTGATACTGTGGAGGAATTCGCAACTGATGCTCGACCATTTGTGACGCCAGACGTTCCGTCAGTGCCTCAAACAGGACATCAATGCCCAACCCATCCATTGCTGAAACCCAAACTGCGCGAGGTACGCCTTCCTCGTCTCGTTCTATACGTGGTTTCTGCGAATCTAGATTGTCGATTTTGTTCATGACAACCAGAGTCGGCACTTCATGTGCATCGATCTCTTCTAGTACTTCATGAACAGCTTGAATATTCTCACGAAAACGCTCATCACTGGCATCAACAACATGTAACAAAATGTCAGCTTCTTGCGTTTCCTGCAAGGTTGCCTTGAAGGCCGCAACCAAGTCGTGTGGCAAATGTCGAATAAAACCAACCGTGTCAGCCAAAATGGCAGGCCCAACATCTGCTAACTCTATCTTACGTAAAGTCGGGTCCAAAGTAGCAAATAGTTGATCAGCGGCATACACGCCAGCTTCTGTAATACGGTTGAAGAGTGTCGACTTACCCGCGTTGGTGTAACCCACAAGTGAAACCGTTGGGATTTCAGCTCGATTTCGGGCGCGGCGCCCTTGTTCACGCTGCTTCGCTACTTTGTCTAAGCGTCGCAGGATGGCTTTGATTCTGTCACGCAATAAGCGACGGTCGGTTTCCAGCTGGGTTTCACCCGGGCCACGTAAACCGATACCCCCTTTCTGCCTTTCAAGGTGCGTCCAACCACGAATCAAACGAGTAGAGATATGACGAAGTTGAGCCAGCTCTACCTGTAGCTTACCTTCGTGTGTTCGAGCTCGTTGAGCAAAGATATCGAGAATAAGACCAGTGCGGTCGAGAACTCGACATTGGCACAGTGCTTCGAGGTTACGTTCTTGGGCAGGAGAGAGGGCGTGATTAAAAATCACAATTTCGGCACCTGTCGACTGTACCGCAGTAGCAATCTCTTGGGCCTTACCCTCTCCGACATAGTATTTCGGGTGTGGGGATTGACGACTACCAGTTACCACTTGTAGCGCCTCTACCCCAGCAGAAGAAACCAGCATTTCGAACTCAGCCAGATCTTCCCATTCACCTTCTTGCGTGAAGTTGATATGAACAAGTACGGCTCGCTCACCGGATTCATAACGGTCAAACAAGCAATCAACTCCTTATTTTAAAAATACTCGATGAAGAATTAATCTTCTGATTTCTCTTGTGGACGCTCACCTTGTGGACGCTCACCGCTGTGATGGCTCACTGGACGAGCCGGCACAACTGTTGAGATCGCGTGCTTGTACACCATTTGGTTAACAGTATTCTTCAGCAGGATCACAAATTGATCGAACGATTCGATCTGACCTTGTAGTTTAATACCATTCACAAGGTAGATAGATACCGGGATACGCTCACGACGTAGCGCGTTTAGAAATGGGTCTTGTAGAGATTGCCCCTTAGCCATTTTATTTTCCTTATTTAATTTGTAGTTGTAATTATTTAGCTAGTGGTGCAATGCAAAAGATACTGCTTTTGCATCTGAGCTAAACGAATCAAAAATGCACTCTAAGTAATTAGCAGCATAGTATAAAAACCGCCAACAACAGATCCTTTGAGAGTGCGTTCACGCAAAAACGATCACATTATACACAGCTATGTCAATCAGATGCTATTGCTTCCGACATCGTTTCTAATGCCTGTTCAATGTTCTCGCTATCCAACCAAGTTAAGTCATCCCAGCTGCGTAACCAGGTGATTTGACGCTTGGCCAATTGACGAGTCGCGCATACGCCACGAAATACTGCTTCGTCACGTGTACACTCCCCATCTAAATACTCCCACATCTGTCGGTAACCGACGCATCGTATGGAAGGAAGATCGGGGTGAAGATCTTTTCGCGAATGTAGCGCTTTCATTTCTTCTTCAAAGCCCGCTTCCATCATCTTTTCGAAACGAAGTTCAATTCGACGGTGAAGTTCTGCCCTATCCTTGGGAGCTATTGCAAACTGCTTGACTCGGTATGGCAGGCTTTCACCTTTCGTTTGAGTCAATTCAGTCAAAGTTTTACCTGAAATACGAAAAACTTCCAATGCCCGAGATAAACGTTGGGGATCATTGGGATGAATTCTCGCTGCTGACACAGGATCAACCTCTTTGAGTTCATCGTGCAACACTGACCAACCTTTAGTCAATGCTTCTTGTTCAATTTGCTGACGAATTTCAGGATTTGCAGCAGGAAGTGGGGATAAACCTTCAAGTAGCGCCTTATAATACAGCATTGTCCCACCCACTAAGAGTGGAATTTTTCCTTCTGCAACAATATCATCCATCGCTTTCAATGCATCACGACGAAAGTCGGCTACAGAGTAAGATTCGCTCGGATCCAAAATATCAATCAAGCGATGAGGCGCTAAACTTAACTCTTTTTCATCCGGTTTCGCCGTACCGATATCCATCCCTTTATAGATCAAAGCAGAATCAACACTGATGATCTCAATCGGGAACTTTTGACGAAGACGAATCGCCAACTCAGTTTTGCCTGATGCAGTTGGCCCCATTAAAAATAGCGCCAAAGGTAGTTTATCTGTCATGGTTTTAATTTGGCTATCGTGGCAGAGAAATCAACAGCGGATACAAATTTTGTATCTTCTAATGGCAATTGACCATCTCTTAGCTGTTCAAGTTCCGCAATAATTTGAATTGCTTCAGAAAAAGTATAATGACTCTTCACTGTCGTGACCTGCAATGCGAGCCAATCTATCAACTCAGACAGCATCTGAGCCGTTGCTATACCTTCCTTCACACAAGATTGCGCGTAAGATAACAGATCTGGTACTAGATTTTGTAAGTTTTGTTGACGTAGCGGCGCGGGAACGCCCATCACCATTAAGGCTTGCTCATTTCTCGCTTTCAATTGAATGCCAAGTAACGCCAAATCTTGTTGATAATCTTGAGCCAGCTTCACTAACTCGGCCTCTAACTTAATAGATAGAGGAACGAGTAGAGGTTGTGCTTTAAGCGCGCCATCGCTTGGAGTGAGCTGCCCTTTTACACGATAAAATTCCGCTCTAGGTAACGAGACTAACGCCGCCCCACTGTCACTGCTCATCAAAACAAATTGCTCATCGACCATCACTAGCGCTTTGCCTAATGCATTAATCGATGGAAGTGATGCATGCGAAGTTGCCTTTTGGGGCACTATCGGCGTTACGGGTTGAGACTCAAACTCGGGCGTTTTCAACAACTCGTGATAAGCGCGCACTTCTTGCTTGCTTGGTGCTGGCTCAACATGGCGCTCTTTATTGTGATTCGGCTTTGGTGCGGGTTTGGACTCCACCCAATCATTACGTTTGAATGACTCAACTACGCGCGCCTCTCGCACGGAGGTTTCACAAGGACCGCTATTACGAGGCTTCACTTCATAATCACTGCGTCCAGGATAAGCCGGTGCACTTTCTATCGCTTGATAAACACGCTCTGGAACTGCTGAAGATGCTGGCCTTTGCACTTTTTCAGGCTCAGGCGAATGCTCAACCTCTTCGGACTCAGTCGGTTCCACACGATGAAATGCGGATTCATTAACCTGTGGTTTATCAATCACGGCGCTTTGCGCAAGTGCATCCGCCAAAGCTTGATAGATGAAATCATGCACTAAGCGAGCTTGGTGAAAGCGCACTTCATGCTTAGCGGGGTGAACATTCACATCCACTTGGTGCGGGTCTAACTCAATAAAGAGCACATAGGCAGCGAACTGATCTGGCTTTAAGCTCATTTCATAGCTTTGACGAATCGCGTGATTGATTAATTTGTCACGCATCATTCGGCCATTCACATAGCAATACTGTAAATCGCTTTGCTGCCTTGCTCCCTCTGGAGTGGTAATCCAACCATGTAGCTTTAACCCTTGATGCTCAAGCTCGATTCTGAGCATATGCCGCACAAACGCATTACCGCAGACAGCTGCAATACGTTTTTCGGTTTGAAGCTGATTTTTCGCCGCGCGATATTGACGGATGATCTTGCCGTTATGACGCACATTGATGGTGACATCAAAGCGACTTAACGCAATGCGTTTCAATAACTCATCAATATGAGCAAATTCGGTTTTCTCCGTACGAAGAAATTTGCGACGCGCTGGAGTATTAAAAAATAAATCCAACACCTCAACAGTCGTACCAATCGGGTGCGCTGCAGGCTTAAGCTTCACCTGCATATCACGCCCTTCGGAGTAGGCACTCCAGGCTTCTTCTTGTGCCGCAGGACGCGATGTGAGCGTCAAACGCGAGACTGAGCTAATACTGGCTAACGCTTCACCGCGAAAACCTAGACTCATGATGGCTTCAAGATCATCCAAGGTATGTATCTTCGATGTAGCATGACGACTGAGCGCCAAGCCGAGTTCATCTTTCGCGATACCTTTGCCGTTATCACGAACACGAATCAGCTTTGCGCCTCCTTTCTCGATATCAATATCGATTCGAGTTGCGCCAGAATCAAGACTATTTTCAACCAGTTCTTTAATCACAGAGGCGGGTCTTTCGACCACTTCCCCTGCTGCGATTTGGTTTGCAAGTCTAGCTGGCAAAATTTTAATCGTCATAATGAGTTAAAAGCTCACCTACTTGTTTGGAATGATAAGAACTTGCCCAACCGCCAGCTGATCAGAGCGTAAGTTGTTCGCTTTACGAATGCTCGAAACGCTGACGCCGTATTTGGACGCTATTTTACCAAGGTATTCACCTCGAGAAACTTTGTGCTTACGGATCGGCTTATCTTTGACAGCGACGGTTATCTTCAACTTTTGTCCTACCCACAAGGTATCTGACTTCAAGTTGTTCTCACGGCGGATATCTGAAACCTTCACTTTATAGTGACTCGCGATCTTACCTAAGAACTCACCTGACTTAACCTTGTGAATAATGGTTTCTGTCTCAACAGTAATCGGTTTACTTGGCACTTTAATCGTGCCAGCAGAAGGGATTTTGAGCTTCTGACCAATTGCCAACCCAGTCGACTTCAAGTTGTTTGCCGACATCAGCGCTTTAGAGCTAAGCCCATATTTATTCGCAATCACCGATAACGACTCGCCACGTTTTACGGTATGCACTATTGGCTTCGCTGAAGGCGAGAATACCGTACCCTCTGGTGGATTATCTTTTAAGTACTTAACGACCGCCTTGGTGATCGCCTGAGCTAACTTATCTTGGTGCGCTCGTTGAAACAGCAACCGCTCTTCTGTTGGGTTAGAAATAAAGCCCGTTTCCACTAATACAGACGGAATCTGCGGAGAGCGTAAAACAGCAAGGCTAGTATTAATCGGTTTGGTGTTATGCAGGTGCGCAACACGCCCCATCTCACCAAGGATTTCTGTTGCCAGCTTATATCCTTCTTTTTGTGAATGACTAAACTGCAAGTCCAACAAAGTTTGGTTCACGTTACGATCTTTGGTCTTAGTGAAGAACGCATTACCCGAACCACCTAATATTTCAGATTGTTTCTCATGGTTCTCAACCCAGCGAGCAATTTCAGTATTTGCACGACGGGTATTCAGTACGAAAACCGAACCTCCGCGAGGCTTCGGTGAGGTAAACGCATCAGCGTGAATGGAAATCAGTAAGTGCGCATCATTTTCACGGGCAATAGCCACACGACGGTTTAGATTCACAAAGTAATCTCCGGTACGTGTCATACGCGTTTTAATCCCAGGCGTAGCATCAAGCTGAGCGGCGATTTTTCGTGAAATACTTAATACTGCATCTTTTTCATACTTACGGCGTGAAGGGCCAATAGAGCCAGGATCTTCACCACCGTGACCAGGGTCGATAACGATCAAGACTTCTTGAGCTCGTTGTACTGAACTCATGTCTTTACTGGTCGCCGCTGGCTTGCTCGGTTTAGAAGCTGAAGTCGATGCTTTCTTACCGTGCGGCAGGTCAATCACCAAACGGTGACCATATTGCCCGCCAGGTGTTGGGCTTAATTTAAACAATTCCGCTTGAACGCTCTTTTTCAGTTCAAACACCAAACGGTAGGTGCCCTTCTCTGGCGGAGAGCTTTTTCGAACTAGCTTTAAAACCGGGCTGTCCGTAACAGTAACAGGCAGTTTGGCCTGCATGGTCGTGCTTTTTAAATCCACGACAAGACGATCCGGTCCGGATAAAGAGAAATAGGAATAGTCAGCTTCCGAGCCTAAATCGATGACAACACGCGTTTCATCAGGAGAAGGCCAAACTCGAAAACTCTTAACGACGTTAGCAAATGCTAAATTGGGGATGAGAAGGAGAAAAGTGGCGACAAACGTCGCCACTACTCTAAAATTTGAAAAACTCAACATAGCTCCAATCGACTGAGTAACTGCACACCATAATCATTATTAGCTGTTAGTTCGGCTACACGCTGCTCACCTTGGTAGCGAATGTTCACATCAAGATCCGGTTGTGGCAACAAACCATGCCCTTTTTCAGGCCATTCAACCAAGCAAATTGCATCATCTGTGAAGTAATCTCGAATCCCCATGAACTCAAGCTCTTCAGGATCCGCAAGACGATAAAGATCGAAATGGTACACTTGCCACTGATCCAACTGATACGGTTCGACTAGAGTATAAGTTGGGCTTTTCACGTTACCTTGATGGCCAAGAGCACGGACAAAACCACGACTAAAGGTTGTTTTACCTGCACCCAAATCACCATGCAGATAAATTGTGGTTTGTTGCGAACAAAGGTGAGCCAGAGCGGTACCTAGTGCAACCGTTTCGTGCTCATCTTTTAAATTGAATTGTTTCGTGCTCATTGATGCTTCTCTAACTAATGATCGTTGACTATATAAAAATCAAAAGAACAGGAATAGTAAACCGTGTTGGTTTTGAGAGACAAGCTTTCAAATGTCATATGTGCGAAAAAAGTATCCAAGGAACGGTATCTTAATCACCTTAGTATCGACCTAGATTTAGAATATATGCAAATGACTTCAATAAGCAGTATTCACAGCATCAAAAACGTCCCTAACTGGGTAGCACCAAAGCCAGAGATCCGTTAAGATCCGCCCCCTTTTATTCCGGTGGTTAGCATGAACTACGAACAACTCGCACAACAAATCAAAATTTGGGGAAAAGAGCTCGGCTTCCAAAAAGTTGGGATCTGCGACGTTGATCTGAGTGAGCATGAAGCCGCACTGCAAAAGTGGCTCGATGCAGGCTATCACGGCTCAATGGACTGGATGGCTCGTCACGGTATGATGCGAGCTAGACCCCATGAGCTACTCCCGGGAACCGTTCGTGTGATCAGCGTTCGGATGGACTACCTACCACCAGAAGCACAATTCGCTTCGAACCTAGCGAATAAAAATCATGCCTATATTAGTCGCTATGCATTAGGGCGTGATTATCACAAGCTCGTCAGAAAACAACTGAATAAACTTGGCAAACTTATTGAACAAGAAGTTGGTCAGTATGGTTACCGACCTTTCGTCGACTCCGCACCAATATTGGAGCGACCACTCGCCCAAAAAGCAGGCTTAGGCTGGACAGGGAAACATTCCCTGATTTTAGATCAAGACTGTGGCTCGTGGTTCTTTTTAGGCGAGTTACTTATCGACTTGCCACTTCCCGTTGACGAGCCAAGCGTTGATCAGTGCGGTAAATGCAAAGCATGCATTACCTCATGCCCAACACAAGCCATCGTTGAAGACAAAGTTGTTGATGCTAGACGCTGCATCTCTTACCTCACCATCGAGTTCGATGGCGTGATCCCTGAAGAGTTTCGCAAGCCAATGGGTAACCGCATTTATGGCTGTGATGACTGCCAATTGGTTTGCCCATGGAATCGCTACGCCGACATAACGGAGCAGAGTGATTTCCATCGTCGCGATAGTTTCAAAAACCCGGATCTCGTAGACATGTTTAACTGGGATGAAGCGACTTTTCTAAAAAATATGGAAGGCTCCGCTATTCGTCGCATTGGTCATATACAGTGGCTGCGTAATATTGCTGTCGCACTTGGTAATGCAGAATACAGTCAACGAGTCATTGATGCGTTAGAAAGTCGACAAGGTGAAAATAAATTACTTGATGAACACATCAAATGGGCTTTGGCCGAGCAACTGAATCAACTCCCCATTGAGAATAAAGCATCTACAGAGACGAAAAAGCAGCGCTTAATAAGAATCGTCGAGAAGGGGCTACCAAGAGACGCATAGTGCGTAGTCTATATGCAAGAGATTGAAAGCACTTTTACATGTTCAATTCATGACCTTGTTCTCAATTTTGTAATGTGGAAAAAAATTTGAGATTCAAGAAAAACAAGCTAGCAGAAAAAAGTTAAACACAGCTTGGAGAAATGACTAGGATCAAAAAAATACCAGTTAATGATCGTATTTTAACGTATCCGATCCGACAAAAAACTTATTTTTCTCTTATTTAACAAAGACTTAATCAATATTTCGTTATTGTTTCGACTTTCCTTCAGCGAAAAGATCTTTCTTCTCCATCGCAAAAAGTCAAGCTAAAAACACTTTATCAACCAACTTATCCACAGAACGACGTATGTGGATAACTCTGTTAATTAAAGTAGATAAAACATGCAGAACCTCATCATGCTTGTACGCCAGCCGATTCATATCGTGTTTTAAACACAAACGAAATCGTCCGACATCATATGATGCGGATAAAATTTAGTTTTTGGGGATTCATGCTTCGCAGCATTATGAAAAGAGCGATGTGATTGGTTGCGAGAAGCAGGAATTGAATCAAGCGGCGCATCCGTCGACGACTTAGGATTGTGCTAATAAATAAGCATTCAATCTATCGTCTTGTATTTGGTTGCGGGGGCCGGATTTGAACCGACGACCTTCGGGTTATGAGCCCGACGAGCTACCAAGCTGCTCCACCCCGCGTCCGAGTGCTTCATCTTTGTTGATGATGAAGGCTTTGCTTTCATTTATAAAAAGAAACTGGAGCGACACACGAGGTTCGAACTCGTGACCTCAACCTTGGCAAGGTTGCGCTCTACCAACTGAGCTAGTGTCGCTTTTGTCACCGTTAAGCACGATGAAGGCTATATATTGGAGCGACACACGAGGTTCGAACTCGTGACCTCAACCTTGGCAAGGTTGCGCTCTACCAACTGAGCTAGTGTCGCATTTCGTCACCGTTAAGCACGATGAGGGCTATATATTGGAGCGACACACGAGGTTCGAACTCGTGACCTCAACCTTGGCAAGGTTGCGCTCTACCAACTGAGCTAGTGTCGCATATTAACAGCAGTCGCTATTAATGGAATTTGGTTGCGGGGGCCGGATTTGAACCGACGACCTTCGGGTTATGAGCCCGACGAGCTACCAAGCTGCTCCACCCCGCGTCCGTATTGTGTCACCGTTAAGTACCGTGAGAACTATAAAACTGGAGCGACACACGAGGTTCGAACTCGTGACCTCAACCTTGGCAAGGTTGCGCTCTACCAACTGAGCTAGTGTCGCATATTAACAGCAGTCGCTATTAATGGAATTTGGTTGCGGGGGCCGGATTTGAACCGACGACCTTCGGGTTATGAGCCCGACGAGCTACCAAGCTGCTCCACCCCGCGTCCGTATTGTGTCACCGTTAAGTACCGTGAGAACTATGAAACTGGAGCGACACACGAGGTTCGAACTCGTGACCTCAACCTTGGCAAGGTTGCGCTCTACCAACTGAGCTAGTGTCGCATATCAACAGCAGTCGCTATTGATAGAATTTGGTTGCGGGGGCCGGATTTGAACCGACGACCTTCGGGTTATGAGCCCGACGAGCTACCAAGCTGCTCCACCCCGCGTCCGTATTGTGTCACCGTTAAGTACCGTGAGAACTATAAAACTGGAGCGACACACGAGGTTCGAACTCGTGACCTCAACCTTGGCAAGGTTGCGCTCTACCAACTGAGCTAGTGTCGCATATTAACAGCAGTCGCTATTAATAGAATTTGGTTGCGGGGGCCGGATTTGAACCGACGACCTTCGGGTTATGAGCCCGACGAGCTACCAAGCTGCTCCACCCCGCGTCCGTATTGTGTCACCGTTAAGTACCGTGAGAACTATGAAACTGGAGCGACACACGAGGTTCGAACTCGTGACCTCAACCTTGGCAAGGTTGCGCTCTACCAACTGAGCTAGTGTCGCATCAACAACGTTTCCGCTGTTTAGGGCTGCGAATTATAAGAGCATTTTTTTGTGATGCAAGTCCTTCCTTCAAAAAAACTTTATTTTTTTACTGAACGATGAAAAAGCAATCAAAAGCGATATAAATTACAACAATTTGGATCGCAACCTTAACAGTTAAATCTTGAAAATAGTACCACGATAGTACTTAAGTTCTGCAATCGACTCGCGAATGTCGTCCAAGGCCAAATGTGTTCCCTGTTTTGTGAACCCATTTAATACTTCAGGTTGCCAACGACGCGCCAATTCTTTAAGAGTGCTGACGTCAACATATCGGTAATGAAAGAACTCTTCTAATTCCGGCATGTGTTTGTACAAGAAGCGACGATCCTGCCCAATGCTGTTACCACATATTGGCGACGCCCCTTTCGGCACCCATTTTTCTAAGAATTCAATGGTTTGTGCGACCGCATCTTGTTCTGAGATTTTACTGTTGCGAACGCGTTCCACCAAGCCGCTTGCCGTATGCGTATTGGTGCACCAATCGTCCATTTTTGCTAGCTCTTCTTCCGGCTGATGAATCGCTAATACTGGACCTTCAGCCAAAATATTTAGCTCACTATCCGTGACAATAGAAGCAATTTCAATGATTTTGTGCGTTTCAGGATCAAGCCCTGTCATCTCTAAATCAACCCAAATTAGGTTTTGATCGCTAAAGGACATGGTTACGCCGCCTATTTGTTTATCGATAAAAGAGGTACTATACCTCAAAATACGGGAAACACGATACTCACGCAGAGCCAAGATCACGGCTCAACCATTTGAGTAAATTCACATAAAGTACAGAATTGTGGCAAAGAAGAAAAAGTTAACCAAAGGTCAAGTGCGACGCGTACGCAGCAACCAACAAAAGCGTTTAAAAAAGCAAGAAGAGTCCATCCAGTGGGATGAAAACATGCTAGGCGCAAGCAAACAAGGTCTCGTGATCACTCGTTTTGGCCAGCACGCGGATATTGAAGACCTTGAAACAGGCGAGATTCAACGCTGTAACCTTCGCCGTGGTATCGAATCTTTAGTATCTGGCGATCGAGTTTTATGGCGCGAAGGCTTGGAGTCTATGGCTGGCATTTCTGGCGTTGTTGAAGCGGTAGAACCCCGTTCTTCAGTGCTCACTCGTCCAGATTACTACGATGGCCTAAAGCCCGTAGCTGCCAATATTGATCAAATGGTCATTGTCTCCTCGGTACTGCCCGAGCTATCACTGAATATTATTGACCGTTACCTCGTAGCATCAGAAACACTGAATATCGCACCATTGCTGGTCTTAAACAAAGTCGATCTTCTAGAAGCCGATGATCGTGCAATGTATGAAGAATGGCTCAAAGAATATGAACGCATTGGCTATAAAGTGCTTCTGGTCAGCAAGAAATCTGGAGAAGGCATTGCTGAACTAGAAACCCTGCTGCGTGACCGCATTAATATCTTTGTTGGTCAATCAGGCGTAGGGAAATCCAGCTTAGTCAATGCGTTAATGCCAGAGCTAGAGAGCGAAGTGGAAGAAGGCGAAGTTTCCGAGAACTCTGGTTTAGGCCAACACACCACGACAGCAGCGCGCTTGTATCATATTCCGACGGGTGGCGACTTGATCGACTCTCCTGGAGTGCGTGAATTTGGGCTTTGGCATTTGGAAGCAGAAGAAGTAACGAAAGCATTCGTTGAATTCCGACCATACTTAGGCGGTTGTAAGTTCCGAGATTGTAAGCACAATGACGACCCTGGCTGCCTTCTACGTGAAGCTGTTGAGAAAGGGGAAATCAACGAAACTCGCTTTGAAAACTACCACCGCATTTTGGAAAGCATGGTTGAAAACAAAGCAAACCGTCAGTATTCACGCAATAAGAAAGCCGATCTGTAATTAAGTTAAGACTGCAACTGTGTAAAAAGTCTTCACCTAATACTGACAAGCAAATTAAATTTCAGTAACATCACGCGCCCTAAAGCGCGAATCTAACAGAAGTATCGGAATTAAAGATGGACAAGTTTAAAGTTGGACTGCAGTACTGGATCCCACAACACGGCCTCACTCGCCTAATGGGTAAACTGGCTTCAGCAAAAGCTGGCGGTCTAACAACAGCAGTTATTCGTTGGTTTATCAAACAATACAATGTGAACATGGATGAGGCGAAGCACTCAGATCCTAAGCATTTTAAAACGTTCAACGAGTTTTTCGTTCGTGAGCTAAAAGAGGGCGCACGCCCAATTTATGAAGGCGAAAACGTCATCACTCACCCAGCCGACGCTTGTGTTAGCCAATTTGGCCCTATTGAAGATGGTCAACTTATCCAAGCAAAAGGTCATCACTTCTCAGCGCAAGAACTGCTGGGCGGTGACGCGAATTTAGCAAACGAATTTAAAGATGGATCTTTTGCCACGCTGTACCTGTCTCCGCGCGATTACCATCGTGTACACATGCCGTGTGACGGCACACTGCGCCAAATGATTTACGTGCCTGGTGACCTGTTCTCGGTAAACCCACTTACGGCAGAAAACGTTCCAAATCTATTCGCACGTAACGAGCGTGTGGTGTGTATCTTTGACACTGAGTTTGGTCCAATGGCACAAGTGCTTGTTGGTGCGACAATTGTTGGCAGCATTGAGCAAGTGTGGGCTGGCACGATCACTCCGCCTCGTGGCAATACTGTCTACAAATGGGATTACCCAGCTGAGGGTGACAAGGCCGTGATCTTGAAAAAAGGCGAAGAGATGGGCCGCTTCAAACTGGGTTCTACTGTTATTAACCTGTTTGCCAAAGACGCGATTGAGTTTGACGCAAGCATGGAAAACGGTAAGCCAACCGTAATGGGCACACCTTACGCCTTGAAAAAATAAGCAAAACCCCGTTAAAAGAGCCCTTTCTCAAGGGCTCTTTTTATTGATAAAAAGCAAAATTCCGTTCAAAATTTAGCCTCTATTTCTCAAACTCATACCTGCCTCTAAGACCTTCATTCCACAATCAATTATCCTGCGCTTAGGATGAATATTTAGAGGGGCAGCCAATGCCAAAGATGAGTGTAAACACGCTGGCGAAATTGCTGGTGTGCTTTTTAATTCCGCTCGGTGTTTTGATGATGCCGATTGATGCTATTCCTATTGATGATCTTACTTTAATTCAGCATCGCCTGTTGGCTATTTTTCTTCTTGCTGCCCTACTTTGGGTTCTTGAGCCGGTCCCCGTTTTTGCTACGTCCATTCTTATTATCGCTCTTGAACTGATCATGATATCGGATAAAGGTTTGCATCTATTTCGCAATCCACCAGCGGGGCATGATTTGGGAGAGTTAATTGCTTACACCGATATTTTCTCTGCCTTCTCTTCACCGATCATTATTCTTTTTATGGGTGGGTTTGCCCTCGCCATCGCGGCTTCCAAATACGAACTCGACAACAATCTCGCCCGAGTGCTACTAAAACCATTCGGCACACAACCTAAGTTCATCATGCTGGGTTTGATGCTCATTACCGCCGTTTTTTCAATGTTCATGTCCAACACTGCCACGACGGTCATGATGTTGGCGCTGCTTGGTCCAATCGTCGCTTCTGCACCTAAAGGGGATTTAGGGATTAAAGCGCTGGTGCTGTGCATTCCAATTGCCGCGAATACTGGCGGCATTGCAACTCCGATAGGCACGCCACCTAACGCAATAGCGCTCCAATACCTCACCGGAGAAAACGCCATAGACTTCCTATCCTGGATGACAATGGGCCTACCATTTGTGCTGATACAACTCACTGTTGCTTGGTTTTTGTTGCAGAAGCTGTTTCCGTCCAGCGAACCAGAAATGAAACTAAAGCTGGATGGTACGTTCAAAAAGAGCTGGCGCGCGATCGTCGTCTACATCACTTTTTCACTAACCATTGTGTTTTGGATGACGACAAAAGTGCACGGCATGAACACGTATGTTGTTGCAATTATCCCTCTTGCGGTGTTCACCTTAACGGGCATTATGGGCAAAGAAGAACTCAAGCTGATTAACTGGGATGTTTTATGGCTGGTTGCTGGTGGTATCGCAATTGGTATTGCCTTAGACAAAACGGGCTTAGCCGAAGCATTAGCGCACGCCATTGATTACAGCTTACTATCACCATTTGCCGTTGTTTTTGCCCTATCGGTCGTATGTTGGTTAATGGCGAACTTTATGTCTAATACCGCAACGGCAAACTTATTAATGCCTATTGCTGCCGCTATTGGTACATCCATGCCAAGCCTTATTGCGGTTGGTGGCCTACAAGGTTTACTGGTTGTCGTCGCATTCTCCGCATCACTTGGCATGATCTTACCGGTTTCCACGCCACCAAACTCTTTGGCTTATTCAACAGGCCTAATCGAGAGCAAAGACATGGCGAAAGTGGGGCTGATTCTTGGTTTGATTGGTCTATTTATCGTGTATGGCGCAGTTTTGGTGCTGTTTTAATCGATAAGCTCCGTGACAGAGCTTGTTGTCATGGAGCTGCTCTCCATCTACTGCCCTCACAGAGCGGCTTTTACATCCCATAAATTTCGTGCATATTAAGACTCCTCAAATCTACAAGGACGTCGACACATCATGGGTTACGAATGGCTCGCTTTATGCGCCGCTTTTCTGTGGGCAGTTTCTAGCCTAATTTCGGTCATACCTGCACAACACCTAGGCGCATTTTCTTACAGCCGCTGGCGCATGGGCTGTACGGCCGTAATCTTATCAACAATGGCCTGGATAACTGACGGCTGGTTAACGGTTTCTTGGGAACATGTAACGCCAATGATGGCGTCGGGTCTGATTGGAATTTTCATCGGTGATACCGCTCTGTTTGCGTGCTTGAATCGTATGGGGCCAAGACAAGCCGGACTACTGTTTTCCTGCCATGCGGTATTCTCGGCCATTTTGGGCTACTTCTTATTTAGTGAAGTCATGACCACAATAGAACTACTGGGCGCATCATTGGTATTTAGCGGCGTGGTGATGGCGATATTCTTTGGTCGAAGAGGCCAAGTGAATAACGTCTTGGAAGACATTAAAGGTAACATCTGGGTGGGCATTGGACTTGGCTTAACCGCAGCAATGTGCCAAGCATTGGGCGGCATCATCGCCAAGCCAGTAATGCAAACCAGCATTGACCCCGTTGCGGCTTCTGCTATTCGAATGATCAGTGCATTTTTCGCCCACAGCATGTTGTTAGTTCTGGGGGTCAAAATCGCTCGCTCGACACAACACATTACTTGGCGAATATTTGGTATTACTGCGCTTAACGGTTTCTTGGCGATGGCCGTCGGCATGACGCTGATCTTATACGCACTGCAAGAAGGAAATGTAGGTATGGTTGCACTGCTATCTTCAACCACGCCAATTATGTTGCTACCGCTACTCTGGATTTACACTAAACGCCGACCAAACCGATTTGCATGGTTGGGCGCAGCCCTAGCTGTGATTGGTGCTGGCATTTTGGTTCAATAACCTTACAGACCAGCCCTTGTTGCCAGATACAAAAAAGCCCGAGTTTAAACTCGGGCTTTTGTCATTCTGAGCAGTTAGTTAATTATTTAACTAGCACTTCACCCGTCATTTCTGCTGGGATTTCTAGACCTGCTAGAGAAAGCATGGTTGGTGCAAGGTCAGACAGTTTTCCGCCTTCTTTGAACTCAACCGCTTTATCACCTACGTAAATAAGAGGAACCGGTAGGTTAGTGTGCGCTGTGTGAGTACCACCCGTTTCTGGGTCAACCATCATTTCTGCGTTACCGTGGTCCGCAGTGATCAGTAGCTGACCGCCAACTTCTTTGATTGCTTCAACTACTTTGCCAACACTTTCATCTAGCGCTTCGATTGCTTTCTCAGCTGCTTCGTAAACGCCAGTGTGACCAACCATATCTGCGTTCGGGTAGTTACAGATGATAGTGTCGAACTTACCAGACTTGATCGCCGCAACCAGTTTCTCTGTAAGCTCAGGGGAGCTCATTTCTGGCTGAAGGTCGTAAGTGGCTACTTTTGGAGAAGCAACAAGCTGGCGCTCTTCGCCTTCAAATTCGTTTTCAACACCGCCGTTGAAGAAGAAAGTCACGTGTGCGTATTTCTCTGTTTCAGAGATACGTAGCTGAGTTTGACCTTGCTTAGACAGCCACTCACCGTACGTGTTTTCTAGAGACGCTGGTGGGAATGCGATTGCTAGAGGGATATCTGCCGCGTATTGAGTCAACATAACGAAGTTAACTGCCGGGAATACCGCACGCTCAAAACCATCAAAGTCAGGCACGAATGCGCGAGTGATTTGACGAGCACGGTCAGCACGGTAGTTCATGAAGATAACCGCATCACCGTCTTGCATGATTGCGTCTTCTTCGCCTTCCGCTTTAATTGCTGTCGCTTTCACGAACTCATCGTTCTCTTCACGAGCGTAAGCGGCTTCTAGACCAGCAACGGCGGTTTCTGCTGTAAACTCAGCTTTCGCTTGAGTCAGAAGATCGTAAGCCACTTGAACGCGATCCCAGTTGTTGTCACGGTCCATAGCGTAGTAGCGACCTACTAGAGAAGCAACACGACCTTTACCTAGTTTCGCGAATAGATCTTGGAAACGTTGTAGCGAGTTTTCAGCACTACGTGGTGGCGTGTCACGACCGTCTAGGAAACAGTGTAGGTAGATTTTCTCAGCGCCACGAGCCGCTGCCATTTCAACCGCTGCGTAGATATGGTCTTCATGAGAGTGTACGCCACCTGGAGACATCAGACCCATGATGTGTACCGCTTTCTCTGCTTTAACAGCAGCATCAACTGCTTCAACAAGCGCTGGCGTTTCAGCGAACTCACCGTCAGCGATCGATTTAGTGATACGAGTTAGATCTTGGTATACAACGCGACCTGCGCCAATGTTAGTGTGACCAACTTCTGAGTTACCCATTTGACCATCAGGAAGGCCAACATCCATGCCTGAAGCAGAGATTAGAGTGTGTGGGTTATTCGCAATCAGAGCATCCATTACTGGTGTTTTCGCATTCGCAATTGCGTTACTTGCTGTGTCTTCACGGTAACCGTAACCGTCAAGGATAACTAGAGCCAGTGGCTTCTTAGCTGACATAGTGATGACCTCATCAAATTTAAGTAACTTTTGGCGTAGGGCCTCGCTGCCCTATCTAACCTTGAAACAAAACTAGCGTAATTTTACTACACTTTTTAACCAAAACTGTAGGTTAAGATCAAATAATGTTTGCGATTTATTGTTGCTATCTTACAAGTTAAGAGAACAACGAGTCAGTGCCGACAAACGTGTTCCACAAGCATAGTCATTCCTAATACGCTTTGTACACCCCAGTCTAGGTTCGGTTTTCTTACGCTTCTGATTCTTGTTTTTGCACCCGAAACAGCGCTTATTTAACGCATTATCGAACAAGATTGGTTAGTACCTATTGTTCGCTTTTTTTGGTAAAACAAAAGTCACTTAAGTCGATAAATCCAATAGGCAAAAACAATCAAGCTACCATAGTCCAATGCACGGATGGCAATAACATAAAGGGTTTATAGAGATCTCAATTATTCGTTAGAAAATTTTAACCCTCTCGCCTAAGAGGCTTAACCCCGCTATACTCCTGCTTTATTTTTCCGCCAACAGCGTAAGAGCTCAAGACATGCAAGAGTACATTGAATTTTTCCAACAGAACATGATTCTATCTTTGGTTTGGGTAGGTCTTCTTGTCGCCTTTATCATGAACATCGTGAAGTCAGCGACGGCCGCATACAAAGAAATCAACGTAAACCAACTGACTCATCTTATGAACCGTGAAAACGGCGTTGTAGTGGATATCCGCACAAAGGACGAGTTCAAAAAAGGTCATATCACCGACTCACTTCACATTTTACCGTCAGATATCAAAGCGGGTAACTTTGGTAGCCTTGAAAACCACAAATCAGACCCAATCATTGTGGTATGCAAGACAGGGCAAAACGCTCAAGAAAGCGCGAACCTATTAGTAAAAGCAGGCTTTGAAAAAGTAAGCCTACTGAAGAACGGCTTGATTGCATGGAACGAAGCGAACCTGCCTTTAGTTCGTGGTAAAAAGTAATACCCGGCAGCTTCGATAACGGGGCAGAGGCAAAAGATAAGGTACGCATTCCAGCGTGTTTTTGCCAAGCTTCGTGGATAATAAACTGAGCAAATTGAAAGCAGTTGAAGCATTAAGTTGTGACGCTTTGCACGTAATACACGCTTCATCTAGTCAAGGTAGATTGGCTCAGTTAGTCTCGGGACATACCAGTTTTCTGAGTTTAGACGTTTCTAGGCTCTACAAATATTTATTTAAGGATTAAAAAATGGCTGAAGCAGCACCTCAAGAAGCACAACAAAACTTCGCAATTCAACGCATCTTCCTAAAAGACGTTTCTTTCGAAGCGCCAAACTCTCCAGTAATCTTCCAAAAAGAATGGAACCCAGACGTTAAACTAGACCTAGACACTCAAAGCCGTGAGCTTGGTGAAGGCGTTTACGAAGTGGTTCTACGTCTAACTGTAACTGTGAAGAACGAAGAAGAAACAGCGTTCCTATGTGAAGTTCAACAAGGTGGTATCTTCACTGCTGAGCAAATGGAAGCAGGCCAACTTGCACATTGCCTAGGCGCATTCTGCCCGAACATCCTATTCCCATACGCTCGTGAAACTATCTCAAGCCTAGTGGTTAAAGGTACGTTCCCTCAACTGAACCTAGCGCCAGTTAACTTCGACGCGCTATTCATGAACTACCTACAACAGCAAGCTCAACAAGGCGAAGCTGAAGCGTAATTCACGTTTTGTAAGTGACGAATAGCCTGAGTGCTGACGTCACCGACTCTAATAAAATGCACAGAGCGTCTACCATCCGATGCAATGTGCATTTTTTATTTCTGACAAAAGTTCCTAGTTCCTAATCGCCAGAAGGCGTAAAATTTGACGATTAGGAACTAGATTCTACTAGTAGAAAGACAATTAGGCGGTAGCATGACACAAGCAAATACAAACAATGCTTACGGTAAAGACATCGCAATGACGGTGATTGGCGCAGGTTCATACGGTACCTCTCTGGCGATCTCACTCGCTCGTAACGGCGCGAACGTAGTCCTTTGGGGACACGAGCCTGAGCACATGGCACGTTTAGAAGCGGATCGCGCGAACCATGCCTTCTTACCTGATGTTGATTTCCCTGAAAGCTTGATCATTGAATCGGATTTAGAAAAAGCCGTACAAGCAAGCCGAGATTTATTGGTTGTGGTTCCAAGCCATGTTTTTGGCATCGTACTGAACAGCTGTAAGCCTTTCTTACGTGAAGACTCTCGTATCTGCTGGGCAACCAAAGGTCTTGAGCCAGAAACGGGTCGTCTGCTGAAAGACGTCGCTTATGACATTATCGGTGAAAACTACTCACTGGCTGTATTGTCTGGCCCAACGTTCGCCAAAGAGCTCGCGATGGGCATGCCTACTGCAATTTCAGTTGCTTCTCCAGATGCTGAATTTGTCGCTGACCTACAAGAAAAAATCCACTGCAGCAAAACCTTCCGCGTGTACGCCAATAGTGACTTTATCGGCATGCAATTGGGCGGTGCGGTGAAAAACGTTATCGCAATTGGTGCGGGTATGTCTGACGGCATCGGTTTTGGAGCCAACGCGCGTACTGCATTGATTACTCGTGGTTTGGCCGAAATGAGCCGTCTTGGTGCTGCGCTTGGTGCAAAACCAGAAACCTTCATGGGTATGGCTGGTTTGGGCGACCTTGTCCTAACGTGTACCGACAATCAATCACGCAACCGCCGCTTTGGTTTAGCGCTAGGTCAAGGTAAAGACGTCGACACGGCACAAGAAGAAATTGGCCAAGTCGTAGAAGGCTACCGCAACACGAAAGAAGTATGGATGCTCTCTCAACGCATGGGTGTTGAGATGCCAATTGTTGATCAAATTTATCAAGTATTGTATCAAGGGAAGGATGCACGCCTGGCAGCGCAAGATTTACTTGCTCGTGACAAAAAAGCCGAAGGAAAGTAGCACTCTACGCCCCTTCGCACCTCATCTGAGAAGAATAGAAGTTGTCGGGTCACGGAAGAACCACTCAGGATATTGAGAATGAAACACTGCGAAAAACAAAAAGTCTGGAACAGAATTGTCTCAGAAGCCCGCGAAATGTCAGAGCAAGAGCCAATGCTGGCCAGCTTTTACCATGCCACCATCATCAAGCATGAAAGTTTCTGTGCCGCGCTCAGCTACATTTTGGCAAACAAGTTAAACACGGCATCGATGCCAGCAATGGCAGTACGTGAAGTGGTAGAAGAAGCGTTCTCTGCCGACCCAACCATTACCGATTGTGCCGCTTGTGACATTTGTGCCACGGTTAATCGCGACCCTGCAGTTTCGATGTACTCTATGCCGCTGCTGTACTTAAAGGGCTACCACGCTCTGCAAGGCTACCGCGTGGCAAACTGGCTATGGAAACAAGGGCGCCATGCACTGGCAACCTACCTGCAAAACCAAATTTCGGTTGCGTGTCAGGTAGACATTCACCCAGCAGCACGCATTGGTAGTGGCATCATGCTCGACCACGCAACGGGGATCGTCATCGGTGAAACTGCAGTTATCGATAATGACGTCTCAATTCTACAAGACGTTACCTTAGGCGGTACGGGTAAAGAGTGCGGCGATCGTCACCCGAAAATCCGTGAAGGTGTGATGATTGGTGCAGGTGCAAAAATTCTTGGCAATATCGAAGTGGGCGAAGGCGCAAAAATCGGCTCTTGCTCTGTGGTATTGCAAGCAGTGCCACCACACACAACTGTGGCGGGGGTTCCTGCGAAAATCGTCGGTCGTCCAAAAACGGACAAACCTTCTCTCGATATGGATCAAGGCTTTAATGGTAAATCACAAAGCTTTATCCATGGAGATGGTATTTAATCGTCAACAAACCTTTTGACAACAACGTGGTAGGTAAATCTCAAGTGCGAAAACAAAATCACCCTGTTCTACGCTCGGCTATTTTATTAACTTGTGCTTTATCTGCCACATATCCCCTCGCCTCTTCTGCCGCTAGTCAACAAGAGCTCAAAGGCGTATCAAGTGAGATAAGCCGTCAACGCAAATCTCTCTCGTCCCAAGAAAAGCAACTCAATGAGCTACAAAAATCGCTCAAAGAGCAAGAACTTGGCATTTCTAAACTTGAACGCGAAATAAGACAAACCAAATCTGAGCTGGCACAAGCAGACAAAAACATAGACAAGCTAGAAGAGAAAATTGCCTTGCAAGAAGCGCAGCGCCAAGAGCAAGAGGAAGAGCTCAAACAGTTACTGCAAACGTATTACGTGACCGAACGAGCGAAAGCCAATGGTCACTTGTTGAATCAAGGTGTGGAAGAAGACCGCATGAGTCAATACTTCCAGCACTTAGCCAAAGCGCGTGCGGAAGTGATTGATGCTATCACCAAAACCACTCAAGAATTGGCACACAACAAAAACCAGCTTGAGCTAGAAAAAGAGCAAATCGAGACGTTACTCAAACAGCAATCTGAGAAACGTACGGCGCTGGCAAGTACACAATCCAAACGTAAGCAAACCCTGAATAAAATTCAGAGCAGTATCAAGAACGATAAACGCTACCTTGCTGAACTGCAGCGCAACGAAACACGCCTAAAAGCCGAGATCGCCAAAGCGGCTAAGCGTAATGCCGTGCCAATGGACGGACTGGGCAAACAGCGTGGTAAACTGCCATGGCCACTCAAAGGTCGTGTATTACACAACTTCGGTACTCGCCAAACCGGGCAAGTAAACTGGAAGGGAATGGTGCTTGCGGCCAATTATGGTCAACAAGTGAAAGCCGTTTACCCGGGCACTGTCGTATTTGCGGAGTATTTACGCGGTTATGGCTTAGTGGTGTTGCTTGACCACGGCAAAGGTGATATGACGCTCTACGGCTACAACCAAGCGTTGACGAAAAAAGAAGGCGATCGCGTGACCGCTGGCGAAGTGATCGCTCTTGCGGGTGATACTGGCGGGCAAGATCGCGCATCACTCTACTTCGAAATTCGCCGCAACAGTGAAGCGCAAAACCCGAAATCTTGGTTGAAGCGCTGATTATCTGACTCATCGACTTATAATAAAAAAGGAGCCACTCGGCTCCTTTTTTGTATTCATATTTTGGCAAATGCTATGCGTAGTACGTTTCTACCGCATCAATAAAAGCACTTACATCATCTTTGCTTAATGCGTTGATGCCTGCCGCCGCTTCTCGGCCGCCACCAGTTGGAAACTGCCCACACACGGCAACGGCGCCTTGTTTGTTGTTCAACGGGGCACGGAGTGAAACCGTATAAGTCCCATCTGAATTTTCAGTAAGTACCGCATGCGCAGAGTCAGGGGTCTGGTTTGCTAGCCAGTTGCCATAAACACCACTGATTCGGCGTGATGCCGCCGTGTTTGGTAACTCAAACAACTTCAGCTTACCGCTCTCATGCATGGCAGGCACTGAGAGAGCCGCCTCCATGTCTTGTTGGTAAGCCGATTGCAATTGGTAGTATGGCGAGGCCTTATCTTCAATAGCTTCAAATGGCGACGTGTACTTCAGCAAAGCTCGGTACAGCTCCGCAGGGTGAAAGTGTAAATCTTCGACTTTCGATCCGTAGCCGTTGTAGTTAATTAAAGTACCCAGCTCTTTTAGCTGCTCTTTCTGTTGCCGCGACAAGCCCGCGTTATTCGCTAACTCATCGGCTTTAGCAATCATGTTATCGCCATAAGCCGCCGTAATCGCCCAGTCATGAAAACGCCCATCAAGCAACTTATCGACAATCAACGCCGTGCACATGTTGGCATCGAGATCGATGTGCGCATCCAAGTTGCCATGCTGAGGAATATCACCCGCCTTATGATGATCGGCGTAAAACACGTGCGCGCCTTGAGCCAATGCTTGCTCTAGACCGACCATGTTCTTTTCCATCGAAATGTCTAACACCGTTAGCTCATCACCCGCTTGCACGTCTACTTTTTCCACCAGCTTGATGTCGCGCTTTACACCAGTAATTAACTGAGCCTCGATAGGATCAGCCAAGCGTAATTGTAGAAGCGCAATGATGCCATCAGCATCGCCATTAAAAATGTCGTAATTCATGGAGCGATAGTTCCTTTATCGAGAGTCATATCCCAGAGAGGGCTGAACGGTATGAGGACTATTGTGCGTGGCATATTTGACAAGTCAACTCGAGCCACGACTCGAAAATGAGAGTGACTCTCGAAATATTAAGCAGTTTGACGATTAACTGTGTAGATTGCTGACTGCATCTTCCAGTAACAGTAGCTGCTCTAACCCCTGCTCAGTTGCTAATGGCTTAACGACATTAAGCATCTGCAACATCCCTTGCTTCACCATTTGCTCAGTGATGCTGGTTTTCGAAGCCATTGCAGATTGATACGCCAACCAGCTACACGCAATCAAATGCAATGTACACACCAGTGACTTCAACTGCTGTTGATCAACATTAAGCAGCTTTAGCGATACAAACTCCTGCATGATCGCAATGAGGTTCGCTTGCAGCTTTTCTTGCACATCGATGTACTGCTCATGCAACTGTTCATCTCGTGACAAGATTTCTGGTAGGTTCGCGTAGAAAAAGCGGTATTTCCACATTAGCGTAAAGATGGAGTCTAGGTAGCTCTTCAGCATAGTCAGGCTTTCTTGTGAGCCTTGAATAGGGGTAAATCTTTCTAAAAGTTCTGCTGAATAAAGCGCAAAGATCTCACGAACGATTTCTTGCTTATTACGGAAGTGGTAATACAGATTACCTGGGCTAATTTCGATGTGATCGGCAATGTGATTGGTGGTGATGTTGCGTTCACCATGTTGGTTGAACAACTCCAGTGCCGCGTAGACGATTTTGTCGCGCGTTTTCATTGTTATCGTGTTCCCTCTTCATTAACGAATCGAGTATAGCGACTTCACCAACCTAGGTCGATAGAGGCTCCAAATACGGTAACATAACAGACCAGTTAGAATACCCGTTGAGTTGGCGACAAGGTCTAACCAAGAAGTTTGTCTTCCAACATACCCTTGTAGCCATTCGATGGCAGCACTAAATAATAAGATACCAATCGCCACCGCCCAACGTTGACGCCAACGCCACACGCAAAAGCAACCTAAAAACGCAAATCCGCTGTACGCCATGGCGTGCTGCATTTTATCAAGATACGCAATGTTGCCCCAATCTTGCAACTCTCCCGAGCTCAACGATAAGTAAGCGATCAGTATTGCGTAGCTGAGAATGACCAAACGTGCAGCAGCCAAGTTCATTGAATATCCTTATGCGATTGGGAATGGAAAAGCCGTCACTTGATCAATGTGGTCACAGCCGAGCGCTAGCATGATCAAACGATCGATGCCTAACGCAACACCCGCACAATCTGGCAACCCTGCCTCCAATGCGGAGATCAAATGATAGTCGATTGGCTGCGGTTTTAAACCCATGTCGAGACGCTTCGCGTTATCTTGTTCAAAACGCGCCAGTTGCTCTTTCGGGTTATCGAGTTCATGGAACCCATTTGCCAGCTCAATTCCCTTAAAATACACCTCAAAGCGATCCGCAACACGATGGTCTTGAGGATTGATTTTCGCAAGCGCCGCCTGTGATGCCGGGAAGTCGTACACGAAAGCAGGCACATCCTGCCCAATTTTGTGTTCGACTCCCACGCTAAATAGCAATTGCAGTAACGTATCGCGATCTTCTTCAGGCTCTGCAATGTCACTTAAACCCAGCTTGCTTGCCGCTGTTTTCAGCTCCGTCATCGAGCCTTCTAGTGGACACACACCCAACACATCAATGAAGGCTTGTTGATACGTCATGCGCTGCGCTGCACCACACTTCAATACCAACTGCAACAGATCATCCATTTCATCCATCAGCTTGTGATGGTCAAAGCCAACGCGATACCACTCCAACATCGTGAATTCTGGATTGTGGTAACGACCATTTTCTTCGTTACGAAATGCTTTGTTGATTTGATAAATACAACCGCTACCCGCTGCCAAAAGACGCTTCATGTGGAATTCAGGGCTGGTCATAAAGAACAGCTTACTGCCATCGGCGTAACCCGGACCAACAAACTCGGTTTGGAAAGTATGCAAATGAATGTCGGTCACGGTTGCGTGACTCATGGCTGGCGTGTCGACTTCCATCACCTGTCGATCAGCGAAGAATTGGCGAATCGACGCGATTAACGTCGCACGTTGACGAAGTTGGTCAATGGAAGCAGTAGGTTGCCAGTTGGTTTGCATAACAAGTCTCTCAAACTTTAATTCAGCGAGGAAAGTCTCATTCTACATGCTTTTTACTCTTCAAGAAGAGAGGAATATCCCTTCTTCTTTTTACTAACGTGCTCGCCTATTTGAGGCAAGTATTACTCGTGCCGCAGCACAAAAAACACTCAGTTAAAATCCTATTATCCATGCGGTTAATGTCACGCAACACAGGTTTAACATCCCTAATGTTAATGCTTGAGGGCCAAAACCTCGATGCCGTGATAGCAGTCACATAACCTATAAATTCTATGCCCTTAAGTGCATTACCGAAGCAAAAACCCAATTACATCAATTTTTCTGCTATGTGGCTCATCTACACTAACCCTACTACTTTTGGGGAGTTCTTTTTAAAGAGCGCCTCGTAATGACAATAACAAGCGGATTTCCGCAATCACACACTGGAGGATAACTGTGCAAATTATCACCACAGATATCGCAGTCATCGGCGCAGGCGGCGCTGGTCTTCGTACTGCTATTGCAGCGGCTGAAGCAAACCCAGACTTAGAAGTCGCTCTGATTTCTAAAGTTTATCCAATGCGCTCCCACACGGTCGCTGCAGAGGGTGGCTCAGCAGCAGTTATCAAGGATGAAGATAGCTTAGACAACCACTTCAACGACACTGTTGGCGGTGGTGACTGGCTATGTGAACAGGACGTTGTTGAATACTTTGTAGAGAACGCGACTCGCGAAATGATCCAAATGGAGCAATGGGGTTGCCCATGGAGTCGTAAAGAGAACGGTGAAGTCAACGTACGCCGCTTTGGTGGTATGAAGGTTGAACGTACTTGGTTCGCTGCAGATAAAACTGGCTTCCACATGCTTCATACGCTATTCCAGACATCCATGAAGTACAGCAACATCAAACGCTTTGATGAGTACTTTGTGGTGGATCTGCTTGTTGATGAAGGCGAAGTTCAAGGTCTGATTGCTATTCACATGTCTGAAGGCGAGCTTGTTACTATCAAAGCAAAATCTGTTGTTCTAGCAACAGGTGGCGCGGGCCGAGTTTACCACTGTAACACCAACGGCGGTATCGTAACGGGCGATGGTATGGCAATGGCTTACCGTCACGGCGTTCCTCTACGTGATATGGAATTCGTTCAATACCATCCAACCGGTCTTCCTGGCACAGGTATCCTGATGACGGAAGGTTGTCGTGGTGAAGGCGGTATCATCGTTAACAAGAACGGCTACCGTTACCTACAAGATTACGGCATGGGCCCTGAAACTCCAGTTGGCCAACCGAAGAACAAATACATGGAACTGGGTCCTCGTGACAAAGTTTCTCAAGCTTTCTGGCACGAACAACAGAAAGGCAACACCATCAAACACCCACTGGGTGACGTGGTGCACCTAGACCTTCGCCACCTTGGTGAAGAGTACCTACAAGAGCGTCTACCATTCATCTGTGAGCTAGCAAAAGCTTACGTAAACGTAGACCCTGCAAAAGAGCCAATTCCAATTCGTCCAACGGTTCACTACACCATGGGTGGTATCGAGACAAACGGCGGCTGTGAAACTCGCATTAAAGGTCTATTCGCGGTTGGTGAATGTGCGTCTGTTGGTCTTCACGGTGCAAACCGTCTAGGTTCTAACTCACTGGCTGAGTTTGTGGTATTTGGTCGCGTAGCGGGTGAAAACGCAGTGAAACGCGCTGAAGAATTCAAAGGTTGGAACGAGTCTGCAATCGATGCTCAAGTGAAAGCAGTTGAAGAGCGCATCGCCAAACTGATGAACCAAGAAGGTGATGAGAACTGGGCAAACATCCGTACTGAAATGGGTCATACCATGGAAGCGGGTTGTGGTATCTACCGTCAAGAAGATTTGATGCAAGAAACCATTAACAAGATCACCGAACTAAAAGAACGCTACAAACGCATCAGCATTAAAGACAAAGGCAAAGTGTTTAACACTGATCTTCTGTACGCAATTGAAGTGGGTTACGGCCTAGAAGTCGCAGAAGCGATGGTTCACTCTGCGATTCTACGTAAAGAATCTCGCGGTGCGCACCAACGTCTGGACGACGGTTGTACAGAACGTGATGACGTGAACTTCCTAAAACACTCACTTGCTTTCTACAAACCAGATTCAGCGCCAAGTATCGATTACAGCAATGTGACTATCACTAAGTCACAACCAAAAGCTCGTCTATACGGTGAAGCAGCAGAAAAAGCAGCGGCTGAAGAGAAGAACGCAGAGGAGCAAGCATAATGTCAGCAAATCGCATTCAAAAAGTAGACATTCTGCGTTATGACCCAGAAAAAGATGCAGAACCATACAAGCAAACATTCGAAGTGCCATTCGATGAAACCATGTCTGTGCTTGACGCACTGGGCTACATTAAAGATCACCTAGACAAAGATCTGTCTTACCGTTGGTCTTGCCGTATGGCGATCTGTGGTTCTTGCGGCATCATGGTGAACAACGTACCGAAACTTGCTTGTAAGAGCTTCCTACGTGATTACCCAGACGGTGTGACTATCGAGCCTCTAGCGAACTTCCCAATCGAGAAAGACTTGATTGTTGATATGACGCCGTTCATCGAACGTCTTGAAGCAATCAAACCGTACATCATTGGTAACGACCGTAAACCAGAAGAAGGTACGAACTTGCAAACGCCAGAGCAAATGGCGAAATACAAGCAGTTCGCTGGTTGTATCAACTGCGGTCTGTGCTACGCGGCGTGTCCTCAGTTTGGTCTAAACCCTGAGTTCATCGGTCCTGCGGCACTAACGCTAGCACACCGCTACAACCTAGACAGCCGTGACAACGGTAAAGATGAGCGCATGAAGCTTATCAACGGTGAAAACGGTGCTTGGGGTTGTACGTTTGTTGGTTACTGTTCTGAAGTTTGTCCGAAGAACGTTGACCCAGCAGCGGCAGTAAACCAAGGCAAAGTGGAGTCTTCTATGGACTTCGTGATTGCTATGTTGAAACCTGATGGTTCACCAAAGAAAGTGGAGGCATAAGGATGAGCAATCGTAAACCTTACGTTCGTGAAGTAAAACGCACTTGGTGGAAGAACCATCCTTTCTACCGCTTCTACATGCTACGTGAAGCGACTGTGCTGCCTTTGATCCTATTCACTCTGTTCCTAACTTTCGGTTTAGGTTGCTTGGTGAAAGGCCCTGATGCATGGCAAGGTTGGTTGGATTTTATGGCAAACCCAATCGTAGTCGCAATCAACATCGTTGCACTACTAGGTAGCCTATTCCACGCTCAAACTTTCTTCAGCATGATGCCGCAAGTAATGCCAATTCGTTTGAAAGGCAAACTGGTGGACAAGAAAATCATCGTATTGACTCAGTGGGCCGCGGTTGCGTTCATCTCACTGATCGTTCTCATCGTGGTGTAAGGAGCTGAGCATGAAACCGAATTATAGTGTAAACACATCACCAAAACGTTCTGATGAGCCAATCTGGTGGGGTCTATTTGGTGCTGGCGGTACTTGGTTCGCGATGATCACGCCAATCACGGTATTGGTGCTGGGCATCTTGGTCCCACTAGGCGTGATTGATGCAGAAGCGATGAGCTACGAGCGTGTCTCCGAATTCGCAACCAGTATCATCGGTGCGCTATTCATCATTGGCACCCTAGCTCTACCAATGTGGCATGCGATGCACCGTGTACACCACGGCATGCACGACCTTAAATTCCACACTGGTGTGATAGGTAAAATTGCATGCTATGCATTTGCAGGCCTCATTACTGCACTAGCCGTTATCTTTATCTTCATGATTTAAGATACTGACTAAAAAGAAAAAGCTGGCTCTATGCCAGCTTTTTTATTGCTTTGGGTTACCCATGATCTTTTTGCTTTTTAAGCTTTTGACCACCCATGATCTTATTGCTGTATGACCTTCTTCGTTTGGTCCATAAGACCCAGGGCACCAAAGCCAGTAATCACATCTAGGTTTGTTTTCAAGCCCGTTTCTTCGCTACCACCAATGTAGTTTTGTGGCATCTGAACTTGGAAGTTTTGCAAGTTGTTGTACAACGAGTTCGCTACGTCTCGATTCAACTCTGCCAAATAAACTTCACGGTTTGCCCCTAACGCCGAGTACTTCGCTTTTAGGACCTCAGATTCTGCACGACCTTTCGCTAATATCGCTTTCGCTTCAAACTCAGCAGAAAGTGCGTTCGCCTTTTGAATGGCTAAGTTAGCCTCTGCGATAGCTAGCTCTTTCTCCTTCTCGACTTCAGCAAGTCGTTTGGTTTTTTCCACTTCAACGATTTCACGCTCTGCAATCTGACGTGCAACTTCCACTTCTTTTTGCTGAGCAATAATAGCGAGTTCTTTACCACGCTGAGCGTCTTGCACTTCACGTGTTCGTTGAATCTCTTTACGTAACTGCTCGGTCTCAGCCTGTGCTTTCGACGTTTCTTGTTCCTGAATCGCACGAATACGATCCGCCACTAAACGCTTTTTATCCGCCAATAGCTGATCCAATTGCTTTTCTGGCTGTGGATCACCAATGGTCACCTGCGTCACTTGAATGCCGTATTGTTGTAACGGGTTGTCTTGACGAATTGGTTGCCCGGTTTTATCTACAACTGGCACCGTTTTCCAAACCAGTTGATTGGTGCGCTGTAGTTGGTTCGCATTGGCCTGATTCGCCCCAACAGGCGCAAGATCCAACTCTTCCACTTCAACCTGACGTCGCTCTGTTAGATAAATCCCCTCTCGCAACTGATCGCCAAGTTTCGATTTGAACTGGTTCAAACCACCTTGGAAAAACTCTTCACCCGTGTATTGGGTAGCAGTAATCACCGTCACGTTACGTGCGTTCTTTACAAGCAGCGCATCAATCAAGTTACTGTTGTTACGGAACTCTTTGTGCATCTTCTTCACCGCTTCAGGGTCATTACTGAGCTTAAAGCGGAATGTTACGGGGATCTGACCAATGTAGGTGTCGGCAAACCGAACCTGAATCGCATCAAGACGTTGATAAAAATCTTCGCCCTTGCTATTACCGAATGACACGGTGATCACTTGGTCATACTTGGTGATTTTGGACAGAAATGGCATACGAAAATGAATGCCAGGTTCAGTAAATACATCCAACTCACCAGTGATATTGTTCTGATGCACGTAGCTGTAACCTGCATCGGTCATCAGCACAGAGCTATTAATCGTTAAGCCTATTGCCAACAGCGGTACGCCAAACACCGCAGCTTTCAATCCTTTGTGTAGTAACTGACGTCTTTCTTCCACCTTTAAACCCCTTCCTAAGCCTCTGCTTTCCATTTTGTTCTCCTTTTTGGATTGTTACTGAGTTAAATCGATAAAAATCAGATTGCTATGCAACTCAACAACAAGAACTAATGTATCAAAATGTTACATTAAGGAATAATCGACAGATTCATGAAATAAATAAGATTTTTACGAATAATACAAAATCATCGAAAATTTGCGGAGGATATCGATTTTCTATGCAGGAACATTCAAGAGAGAATTACAGGCAATAAAAAAGGCCGCCGAAGCGACCTTTCAAACAATCAATCTAAAGTACTTACTTCACACGGCCTACGTATTCAGCCGTACGAGTATCAACGCGAATCACTTCACCAATTGAGATGAACAGAGGAACACGAACAACAGCGCCAGTTGATAGCGTAGCTGGTTTACCACCAGTACCTTGAGTATCACCTTTCAGGCCTGGATCTGTGTCTACCACTTCTAGCTCAACGAAGTTTGGTGGAGTAACAGTAATTGGGTTACCGTTCCAAAGTGTGATCATACAAGTGTTGTTTTCTACCAACCACTTAGCGTTGTCACCTACCGCTTTTGCGTCTGCTGCGATCTGTTCAAACGTTTCACTGTTCATAAAGTGGTAGAATTCGCCGTCTGAATATAGATAATCTAGGTCGATATCCATTACGTCTGCCACTTCACAAGTGTCACCAGACTTGAATGTTTTCTCTAGCACTTTACCAGAAAGAAGTTTACGAATTTTAACGCGGTTGAACGCTTGGCCTTTACCTGGTTTAACGTATTCGTTTTCCAGAATTACACAAGGCTCGTTATCAAGCATTAACTTAAGACCGCCTTTAAATTCATTGGTGCTAACTGTAGCCATTTTTTCCTCTTACATTCTTAGAGCTAAATTCAATGCCGCACATAATAACCCGAAAAGTCGAATCTGTTGAGCAAAACTGGCTCAAACAGTTGGCGAATGGGATCTCTGATCCTGCAAAATTGCTCGAAATACTGGAAATTGATCCTTCACCGTGGCAAGACGGGTTTGCCGCGCGCAAGCTGTTTGCACAGCGTGTACCGCAAAGTTTTGTCGATAGGATGGAGAAAGGCAACCCTAAAGACCCTCTTTTACGTCAGGTTTTACCATTAAGTGATGAATTTGAAGTACATCTGGGCTATTCCAACGATCCGTTAGAAGAGCAGGATAATGAAGTCCCTGGTCTGCTACACAAGTATCGCAACCGCGCCTTAATGATCGTCAAAGGTGGCTGCGCGGTAAATTGCCGTTACTGTTTTCGTCGTCACTTCCCATATCAAGAAAATAAAAGCGGCAAGCAGGCATGGACAAAGTGCTTAGAGTACATGGCGCAGCAACCAGAGTTGAACGAAGTCATCTTCTCAGGTGGTGATCCATTAATGGCAAAAGACGATGAAATTCATTGGCTTTTAGAGCACATTGCTCACATACCTCACATCAAACGTCTGCGTATTCATAGCCGTTTACCTGTGGTGATTCCCGCTCGAGTCACTGATGAACTATGCCAACTGCTGCAAGCATCAAGGTTGCAAATCATCCTCGTGACTCACATCAACCATGCCAACGAAATCAATGACGAATTTGCTGAACAGATGTTCAAGCTCAAAAGAGCAGGCGTTACGCTTCTAAACCAAGGCGTTCTGCTGAAAGGCGTGAATGATTCGGTAGAAGCTCAAGTGGCGTTAAGTGAAGCCTTATTTGACGCGGGTATCTTGCCTTATTACCTCCACGTTCTTGATAAGGTGCAAGGCGCGGCGCACTACTTTATTTCGGACGAAGAAGCAAAAGCCATTATGCGCGGACTCATCACACGTGTATCGGGTTATCTGGTACCAAAACTCACACGAGAAATTGGTGGCAGGCCAAGTAAAACGCCGTTGGATTTGCATTTAGAATAGGTCCTGACGCTCAATTAAATTTGTCGTCACGACCGTTCCTTTTTGTTCGCTTTGCACGGTAAGTCTATGCATACTCCGCTCTTTTGGAGGTCAAGATGCATACAGCACTCGAACAAATTTTCGATCTTGGCCCATTCAGCTGGCCTGCCCTACTATGCTGTGCCATTAATGGGCTAATGATCGGTATCGAACGCCAAACTCGTGGTAAACCTGTTGGCATTCGCACGGCAATTCTTATTATTTCAGGCACTTACCTGTTTATGTCGATGGCAGTATCGTTATCGCCAAATACGCTCGATCAAGCACGCGTGCTTGGTCAGATTATTACTGGCGTCGGCTTCTTGGGCGCAGGCGTGATGATGACACTCGATGGAAAAATCCACGGCGTAACATCCGCAGCGGTTATTTGGGTACTGGCAGGATTAGGGTTGATGATCGGTTTGGGTTATTTAACGCAGTCGGTGGTCATTACCCTACTGGCTTTAACGGTGTTACTGGGCGTGGATAAAGCAGAAAACCACATCAAAGCATTGCGCCGAGGGGTTCACCAAAGAATTCAACAACGCAAAACCTCATCCCGCTTAATTAAATAGTTAACGCGCCGATAAACTCGCTTCACCCCATCAGTAATTAAAAAGCCCTCGACGAATATCGAGGGCTTTCGGTATCTAAAGATTCTGACTTGCTCAGGGATTATTTAGCGAAGTTGATGAGTGGGAAACACTTGAAGAAACCGTTATCCGCACAGTTCAAAAGACCAATTTGTACGCCATCAATTTGATCGGTCATGTTGAAGAAACCAAACTGGAAATTAGACTTTTTAGAGATACTCGCTAAGCCCACATCCGCCATGGTGTAGCCTTCAGAATAGTTCACCGCGCTCCAGTTCAAGCCTTTTACATTGTTCGTAATGTTGACAGCACCCAAGTTAACACCCGTCGTCTGACCTTGGTTCCAGTTAACTAAGCCTAAAGACGCACCTTTCATTTCTTGGTTTACCTTTGCTGCACCAAAAAACAGACCGAAGTTCACACCTGTCGTACGATCCGTTTCTGACATACCAAGCAGTGAAAAGTCGACACCTTTAACCTCATTCACCTGTCCATGCAACACGGCTAAACGAACACCACCAACCGACGAGTTAGAAGGTGCGTTTGTGTTGTCGATAGTAGAGAACATCACAGGTGTACTGTCAGCAAGAGCAACTGGTGATGCGATAGCGGCTGCAACCGCCAATGACGTCATAAGCTTTTTCATTTTCATCTCCATGATGGGAAGCAACAATTTACAACATAGTGTAATGTTCAGATTTTGCGCTATCCACGTTCAAAAAGTGTTAGCGGTAGGTCAGATTTAACCATCTGACTCAAAAGAAAAAATTTTATCGCTTCTATTTTCATGTTTTTCCACTGACATTTCTTGAACTCGCCTCTCACAATCGAAGCCACATCAGAATGCTATATTTCTCGGATAACGCACATAAAAAAGTCGAGGCAAATGCCTCGACTTTTAAAGGTTTGGTCGGTTATCTTTCCGCTATAAGGATTCCCTTAGAGCAAAGAGATAAGCAGGCTTACATCATGCCACCCATACCGCCCATGCCACCCATGCCGCCCATGTCAGGCATCGCTGGTGCGTCTTTTTGCGGTAGGTCAGTAACCATTGCTTCAGTCGTGATCATCAGACCCGCAACCGATGCTGCGAACTGTAGCGCAGAACGAGTTACTTTCGTTGGGTCTAGGATACCCATTTCTAGCATGTCGCCGTATTCGCCTGTTGCCGCGTTGTAACCGTAAGAGCCTTCACCCGCTTTCACGTTGTTCGCAACCACTGAGTCTTCCTCACCTGCGTTCTTCGTGATTTGACGGATTGGCGCTTCCATTGCACGTAGTGCAACGCGGATACCAACGTTTTGCTCTTCGTTGTCACCCGTTAGGTGAGCAATCTTAGATGCCGCGCGGATAAGTGCAACACCACCACCAGCAACAACACCTTCTTCAACCGCTGCACGAGTCGCGGCTAGCGCATCTTCTACACGGTCTTTCTTCTCTTTCATTTCAACTTCAGTTGCTGCACCAACTTTGATTACTGCAACACCGCCAGCCAGTTTCGCTACGCGCTCTTGTAGTTTCTCTTTGTCGTAGTCTGAAGTTGCGTCTTCGATTTGTTGACGAATTTGAGCTACGCGACCAGAGATCATCTCTTCTTCACCGATACCATCGATGATAGTCGTGTTTTCTTTCGTGATAGAAACACGCTTCGCTTGACCTAGATCTTCTAGTGCTACTTTTTCAAGCTCTAGACCGATTTCTTCAGAAATCACAGTACCGCCAGTTAGGATCGCGATGTCTTGTAGCATTGCTTTACGACGGTCACCGAAGCCAGGTGCTTTCACTGCTGCAACTTTCACGATGCCACGCATGTTGTTGACAACCAATGTTGCTAGCGCTTCGCCTTCTACATCTTCTGCGATGATAAGCAGTGGACGAGACGCTTTCGCTACAGCTTCTAGCGTTGGAAGAAGTTCACGAATGTTTGAGATCTTCTTATCAACTAGCAAGATGAATGGGTTTTCTAGATCAACACTGCCTGACTCTTGGTTGTTGATGAAGTAAGGAGATAGGTAACCGCGGTCGAACTGCATACCTTCTACTACGTCTAGCTCATCTTGTAGCGCCTGACCTTCTTCAACAGTGATAACGCCATCACGGCCCACACGCTCCATTGCTTCAGCAATGATGTTACCTACGCTTGCGTCTGAGTTTGCAGAGATAGTACCAACCTGTGCGATCGCTTTCGTGTCGTTACATTCAACAGAAAGCTCTTTTAGTTGCTCTACTGCTGCAGCTACTGCTTTGTCGATACCACGCTTAAGGTCCATTGGGTTCATACCCGCTGCGACTGCTTTTAGACCTTCGTTTACGATAGATTGTGCTAGTACTGTTGCTGTTGTTGTACCGTCACCTGCCGCGTCGTTTGCTTTAGACGCAACTTCTTTAACCATTTGTGCGCCCATGTTCTGGAATTTATCTTCCAGTTCAATTTCACGCGCTACTGATACACCATCTTTCGTGATAGTCGGTGCACCAAAAGATTTGTCTAGAACGACATTACGCCCTTTAGGACCCAGTGTTACTTTTACTGCGTCAGCCAGAACGTTTACACCTTCTAGCATTTTAACTCGTGCGTCATTACCAAATTTAACGTCTTTAGCAGCCATCTTTGATTTCCTTTCTAAAATTCTTTGTGTGTAATTTCGTAATTGAATCTGAGTAAAAAATTACTCAATGATTGCTATTATTCAACGATCGCCATGATGTCGTTTTCAGACATGACAAGCACTTCTTTACCGTCGATTTTTTCAGTTTTTGTACCGTAACCTTCAGCGAAGATAACAGTATCACCAACTTTAACGTCCAGCGGCAGTACTGTGCCGTTTTCTAGGATGCGGCCTTTACCCACAGCTAGAACAACACCGCGAGTTGATTTTTCTGCAGCAGAACCAGTCAGAACGATGCCACCAGCAGACTTAGATTCAACTTCTTTACGTTCAACGATAACTCGGTCATGTAATGGACGAATGTTCATCGGTCGTCTCTCCTGAAAATATCCATGTTTATTTGATAATTGTCCTTAGGGACTGTAGCCCCAGACACGTGATCCCTATATAAGGGGTCGAAGCAGCGATCCCAAGGGGGTGGCACAAAATTTTTGTGACTTAGTTAAAATAACGAACAACTAAGCAACGGTTTGCGTTCGAAATGCTCACTCGCCCAGCATCTCGCTTTCTTGTATCCTTGCAGTTTGCTCACCACATAGTTGTCATACATGCAGGAAAATAACAAGCTGGAACCCCAAGCGACCGATAAGCATGGTTTGTTGACCGCACCCATTCCTGAAACGCTGCGGAAAATGACCGTCCCCATGACCATGGGCATGATCGCGATTTTGATGTTTAACTTGGTGGACACGTTTTTTATCTCGTTGCTTGGTACTCAAGCACTAGCGGCGATCAGCTATACCTTCCCTGTAACCTTTGCGGTTAACTGCATCACGATGGGAATAGGGATGGGTCTATCGACCAATATTGGTCGCTTACTTGGACAAGGTCACGCCCCACAAGCCGCTCGGTTTACCACTCACGGTTTGTTGTTAGCGGTGTTACTCGTGGCTATCGCCTCTTCGATTGGCTTTGCCACTATTGCACCACTGTTCCGCTTTCTTGGCGCAGCCGACGACCTAATTCCACTCATCGAAGAGTACATGCAGGTGTGGTATCTCACCATTCCATTGTTGGTGATCCCAATGGCGGGCAATAGCGCGATACGAGCATCTGGGGATACAAAAACACCTGCCAAAATCATGATGTTGGCGGGCTTGATTAACGGCATGCTCGATCCACTACTGATCTTCGGACTTGGCCCATGCCCCGAGCTTGGCATCCAAGGGGCAGCAATAGCCAGTGCTTTTAGCTGGTTAGGTGCACTATGTGGCTCATTCTATGTGCTAGTTAAACGCGAAAAGTTGCTCGCTCAACCCCAATGGTCCTTGCTGAAACAAGATTGGCAGCAAACTTTAAAAATCGGCACTCCTGCCGCACTGTCGAACGCGATGAATCCATTGTCAGGTGCCATTCTGATGATGCTGTTATCCAACCACGGTACGGCAGCAGTTGCGGCTTACGGTGCGGCGCAGCGTATTGAGTCTATTTTGATCCTAGTCTTGATGTCTCTGACCTCAGCACTCACGCCATTCATGGCACAAAACTTAGGGGCGAAAAACCCTCAACGCGCCTTTTCCGGCTTATTTATCAGCATGCGTTTTGCGGTGGTGTTCCAAGGGTTTATCTTCTTGATGATGGTGCCATTGAGTATTCCTCTAGCGGCATTGTTCTCGCAGGAAGAAGCGGTAAAAAATCTGCTGTGGCATTACCTGCTTGTGGTGCCGTTCAGTTATGGTTTTCAAGGCATTGTGATGATGTTAATCAGTGGTTTGAATGCGATGCACAAACCATTACGAGCATTCCAATGGAGCTTTATGCGTCTGTTCGTGTTTACCCTGCCATCAGCATGGATCGGAAGCCAGATTTACAGTATTGAAGGCTTGTTTATAGGTATCGCTGTGGGGAATACGTTAGGTGGCCTACTGGGCTATATGTTTGCACTGCGCGAACGTAAATTGACGCTCATTGAACAGAGCGGCGCTTCGTAAGATTCTGTCCGATCCCTCAGCTTCCTTTGGCTGATACTCAAATACAAAAAAACCGCGGAAAGCCGCGGTTTTTCTTTATCTATTTCAAACTTGCTTAGAACAGTTCTTCAGCAACTTTGTATAGATCGTTGCGTACTGGACGCTTCATGTTTTCGATCGCGTCGATGATGTCGTGGTGAACAAGTTGCTCTTTCACGATACCGACACAACGACCACCATGACCTTCGATCAATAGGTGAACAGCGTAGTTACCCATGCGAGATGCTAGAACACGGTCAAATGCCGTTGGACGACCACCACGTTGGATGTGACCAAGTACTGTTGCACGAGTTTCACGACCTGTCGCCGCTTCGATGTCACGTGCTAGTTCATTAGCATCCATCATTAGCTCAGTCAACGCGATGATTGCGTGTTTCTTACCTTTTGCAATGCCGTCTTGGATGTTGCTGATCAGCTTGTCTTTGTCTAGACCAGTTTCTGGAGTGATGATGTACTCACAACCACCCGCGATTGCAGACATCAGAGTTAGGTCACCACAGTGACGACCCATGATTTCTACAATTGAAATACGTTGGTGAGATGAAGAAGTATCACGTAGACGGTCGATTGCATCGATAACTGTGTTTAGTGCACTTAGGTAGCCCACTGTGTAGTCAGTACCAGCGATATCGTTATCGATTGTGCCTGGAAGACCGATACATGGGTAACCCATTTCAGTCAGTTTCTTCGCACCCATGTACGAACCGTCACCACCGATCACGACTAGCGCATCGATACCATGTTTTTTCAGGTTCTCAATCGCTTTTTCACGCACTTCCACTTCTTTGAATTCAGGGAAACGTGCAGAACCTAGGAACGTACCACCTTTGTTGATCACATCTGAAACGCTAGAACGATCTAGCTTCTCGATGCGGCCTTCGTATAGGCCTAGGTAGCCGTCGTACACACCGAATACTTCCAATCCCTCGGATAGTGCTGTACGTACTACGCCGCGTATCGCCGCGTTCATACCAGGTGCGTCACCGCCACTTGTTAAAACACCGATCTTCTTAATCATGCTCACCCTCGATCTTTGGCAATCAATTATTTAATTTTCTTTTAGGCCCCTTGTTACCAAGCAACCTGCATAATCCAGAACTGTGCGTTATGTTACATTTCCTCTACAGGATTACCAATGAAAACGCACTTTTTTATGTAACTTTTCTACTTATGTAAGAGTATTACAGTTTCTCTATGAAACTTTGTTGATTCACATCAGGATCACGAATCTTAATAAGTATTGATGGAAAGATAGTCAATAAGTGCCTGTTTGTCGTCAGGCACTTATGGATTTTTCGAGCCCTACCAATCTTGCGCTTTTTGCTCTTTCTCTGGCCCAAAAACGACAGACAATGGATCTTGATGGATCAAAACATCCGCATCAGGAAACAAAGCTAAAAGGTTTTCTTCAACTTTATCGGCAATATAGTGCGCTTCGATTAAACGTAAGTTATCGTCTAGCTCCAAGTGCAACTGAATAAAGCGTGTCGGTCCTGACATACGGGTGCGCAGTTGATGAACCCCAAGAACCCCTTTCACATTCAAACATTCATTGCGGATTTGCTCCAATTCGGAATCCGGCAGCTTTCGGTCTAATAACGTCTGAATCGCTTCGCTGACCATTTTGAAGGCGCTGTAAAGAATGAAGACACCAATGCCAATCGCAAACACCGCATCCGCTTGCGTCACGCCAAAGTAGCTGAGTCCCAGAGCCACCATGATCGCAGCGTTCATATACAAATCAGTCTGATAATGCAGAGAATCCGCCGCGATTGCTTGACTCCCTGTCACGCGTACCACATGTTTTTGGAACATCACCAAGCCAAGTGTGACCACAATCGCAAACAGCGATACATAAACACCGAGCTCCGGCGCATGCAGTGCGTGTGGACGGAAAAATCGGTCAATCCCGTTCAGGATCAAAAATACCGCCGACCCCGAAATAAACATCGCCTGAGCCAAGGCCGCTAGAGACTCAGCTTTACCATGCCCAAACGTATGTTCGCGGTCTGCTGGTTGTAAGGCATAACGGACAACAACGAGATTTACCACCGACGCGGCGATATCCAACATTGAGTCGATCAGTGATGCCAATAGGCTAACTGAGCCGGTTACCCACCACGTGATGACTTTTACAATCAAGAGAAGAGTCGCCACAATAGTTGCAGTCCAAGCTGCGGTCGTCACTAAACGTGCATATTGCTGTTTCATAATCAAAGAGTTAACTCAAACCATACGTTGAGTATATTGAATGCCCATGAAATAACCAGATCAAAAAGAGGCAACCAATGGCTGCCTCTTTATATAACATCAATTCATGACTTAATTATTGCGGTATTTTTCCATGCGCTTATGCATTCTATCGCCGCACTCTTGCATGCGTTCATTTTGCAACTTCACAAACTCTGCTTTTTGTTCTGGCGTTAATACGCTCAGCATTTGGTGCTTTCTTTCTAGCATTTGCACACGGTGCTCAGTTTGACGTTCAACCATTTCTTTTGCTAATGCGGTCGCTTGTGCTTCATCAAAACTATCCGCTAGTAAGAGTGACTGCATTTTTGCATGGTGTGCTTGTCGCTCAGCCATACGAGCTTCGCGATTTTCAGAATATTTGCCTTTCATCTGTGCGCGGTTTGCTTCACGGAAAGACTTAAGCTGATCTTTTTGAGCATCCGTCAAATTCAAATCACGCATAATGCCACGGTCCATTCCCATGCCACATTCATCACGCGGGCCTTGATGATGGTTTTTACCACCGTAAGCGAATGCGCTTGCTGCGCCGAGAGTAAGAGGTAGAACAACAGCAGCTAACACAAGTTTTTTTGCAGATTTCATAATTTGATTCCTTACACAGGTGAGTGATTCTTCTGAGCTGTTCTCACAGCGCTTGAGTATAGAATACGACCCACTAGGTAAAGCGACGTATAGGGAGCGTAAAGAATCGTAAAGAGTGATTTTTACCCTCTTCGCAGCACATCATTCCAATGTAATATTAAGCTATCGGTAACTTACTATAGGTGCCCCCATGGCAAACATTCTTTTAATTGATGACGATATCGAGCTAACCAGCTTATTAAAAGAAGTACTCAGTTTCGAAGGATTTGACGTCAGCGAAGCAAATGATGGCGAAGCAGGCTTAGCTGCGGTCAATGATAAGATTGATTTGATTTTGTTGGATGTCATGATGCCGAAGCTAAATGGCATGGAAACCCTTAAACGCTTGCGTGAAAACTGGGAAACTCCTGTCTTGATGCTGACCGCTAAAGGGGAAGAAATTGACCGCGTGATCGGTTTAGAGCTAGGCGCGGATGATTATTTACCGAAACCTTTTAGCGACCGTGAACTGTTAGCACGTATTCGTGCGATCTTACGCCGTACCAGCAGCACACAGAAAAACACCAAAAACAGCGATTGCATTGAGTATCAAGAGCTCCGTCTTTACCCAGGTAAACAAGAAGCATACTGCGATCAACAGTTGCTCGATCTCACAGCAACCGAGTTTGCTCTGTTGACCCACTTTGTGCAAAACCCAGGACAAGTGCTAACTAAAGAAACATTGAGCTTAGATGTGCTTGGTAAACGACTCGCCGCTTTTGATCGCGCGATCGATATGCATGTTTCGAACTTACGTAAAAAATTACCAGATCAGAGCAATGGCAAGCCGCGCATCAAAACCCTGCGTGGTCGTGGCTATATGCTGCTTGAGGAGGATTAATGCGCCTATCACGCATCAAACTGCCAAACATCAATAGCTTGTATGGACGCATCTTTGCCATTTTTTGGTTCACTATGTTATTGGTGTTGATAGCCGTGCTATCACTGCCACATTTGGACCCTCGCAAAGCTCGCGACATTCCAGAAGAGCACTATAAACGTATGGTAGAAACGCGTGACGCAATCCAACAAAAATACAGCCAGCAAACTGATTTAGGACGAATACTATTTCGTATCGAGGGTAACCGTCACGGTAAGCATGACCCTCGTCCGCGCGTATTTTTTTCTGACTACAGCGGTAATGTTCTTACGACAGAAAAACGCAGTAACTTCCAATTGCGTGCCATGCAAAACTTTGTCACCAGTATCGAAGATTACAACCAGCCAAAGCAGAAACTGTATGGTCGATACATGATTGCAGGTCCAATCCCAATTACTTTGGCTGGCTCCGATATCTTGATGTATGTGGGCTTCAAGTGGAATGAGCCACCACCACTACTCTTGCGTCTGTTTGATCACCCATTCCAGCTATTGCTCGCGGTCATGCTGGTTAGTACACCACTGTTGTTATGGCTTGCCTGGGCACTAAGTCAGCCAGCGCGCCGTCTTGAAGCCGCCGCTCAACGTGTCGCGAAAGGCGAATTTGTCACAGACCCAAATTTAGAAAAAGGCACGGCAGAGTTTCGTCAGGCTGGCAGCAGCTTCAACCAGATGGTCGAGGCGGTCAATCAGATGATTTCAGGACAACAACGCCTGCTATCCGACATCTCTCACGAGTTACGCTCACCTTTAACTCGCCTACGTATGGCGAGCGCATTAGCGACGCGTAAGCAGGGTGAAAGCCCAGAACTGACTCGTATCGATACCGAAGCGCAGCGCCTGGAACAGATGATCAGCGAATTGCTTGAACTGTCTCGCATGCAGGCGAACAGCCATATGACTCGCGAAACGCAGCCACTGGAAAGTTTGTGGGAAGAGATCATTAAAGATGCGCAGTTTGAAGCTGAGCAAATGGGCAAGCACCTACACTATTCTGAACTGCCAAAACGAAGTATCTCCGGCAATCCTAAATTGCTGATGAGTGCGGTGGAAAACATCGTTCGTAACGCCATTTATTACGGGAAAGATGAGGTACAAATCGACATCAAGGCCGATGATGATACGCTGCATATCACGGTTGATGACAATGGCGAGGGCGTTCCAGAAGAAGAATTAGCCGCGATTTTTCGCCCGTTTTATCGCGTTTCGACTGCCCGCGATCGCCACTCCGGCGGCACGGGTCTCGGCCTAACCATTACCGAAAGTGCCATCCGCCAGCACAGTGGAACGATCGTCGCCAGTCGAAGTCCGTTAGGCGGATTGCGCATGAGTATCACCTTACCTATCAATCGTTAACTTCAAGCCGATGAGCTAACAGTAAGCCACACCCTATTTTTAGAGTGAGAGATTCACGGCTTCATCTTCACTTTAGAAATTGGGTGGGAACGCCTTCGAATACCCTTACAAAGATCAAAGTTGATAATAATTATCGTTAGCATTAAAGTGAATTTTCCAATTAAGGAGGATTTACTATGTCACATACATTTCCCGCTCTGCCTTACCCGTACGATTCACTAGAGCCGTACATCGACGCGAAAACCATGGAAGTGCATTACAGCAAACATCACAAGACTTATTTCGATAAGTTCGTAAGTGCCGTTGAAGGGAGCGAGCTCGAAACTCAGTCATTAGACGAGATCTTTGACAATATCTCTAAGCTCAGCCCTGCAGTGCGTAATAATGGCGGCGGCTACTACAACCACATCATTTATTGGAATTGCATGTCACCAAACGGTGGCGGTGAGCCTCAAGGCGCACTTGCTCAGGCAATTAACGATAAATTTGGTAGCTTTGCGCAATTTAAAGAAGCGTTTGCCCAAGCCGCGATTAATACCTTTGGGTCTGGCTTTGCATGGCTGATCGTAAAAGATGGTGAGATTCACATTACGTCCACCAGCAATCAAGATAACCCTCTGATGGACGTAGTGGATGTACGCGGCGAGCCAATTCTCGCTCTTGACGTGTGGGAGCACGCGTATTACATCAGCTACCAAAACCGTCGCCCAGAATACATTGATGCATGGTGGAACGTCGTTAATTGGCGAGCGGTTGAAGAAAATTACGCTCACGCTCTATTATAAAGAGCATCGATAGTTACGGTATTAGCGTCCGCGCTAATGCCTGCTTTCATACCCAGGTCAATCTTGCTGAATCTCGCATCTCTCGGTGACTTGGGTATATACTGCCCTTCTCTTTGACCAACTCTATTTCAATACCATGTTTGATATCGCTTTATACGAACCAGAAATCGCGCCGAACACCGGCAACATCATTCGACTTTGTGCCAACTGCGGTGCAAACCTTCACTTAATTGAACCTCTAGGTTTCGATCTTGAAGAGAAGAAAGTTCGCCGCGCTGGTTTGGATTACCATGATTTAGCTCGCGTAACGCGTCATAAGAACTATCAAGCATTCTTAGAATATTTAGAGAAAGAGAAGCAAGGCAACTACCGATTGTTTGCCTGCACCACCAAAACCACAGGTCACCACGTTGATGCGCAATACCAAGCAGGCGACGTATTGATGTTTGGTCCAGAAACTCGTGGCTTGCCTGCTGAAATCATCGATAGCTTGCCAATGGAGCAGCGTATCCGCATTCCAATGATGCCAGATGCGCGTAGCCTAAACCTTTCGAACGCCGTTGCGATCATTGCTTTTGAAGCATGGCGTCAAATGGGATTTGAAGGCGCGTTGTAAGCCCCACGAATTCCAAACACAAAAAAGGGCGCTCGTGCGCCCTTTTGTTTTCTTTACTCTCTGACTCAATCAGTTGAGCTTGTTGCGATCATCATCGTCTTTACGCTCGTATTCCCCTTCAAAGGTATTGCCATCGTCTGACTGGGAATTAAATGGGTCACGGCGGAACGGGTCTTGCTCAAATGGCCCTTGGTTAGAGAAACCACCTTGGAAGCCACCACCATGCATGGTTTTCACCACCATTTTACTCATCAAGTATTTGGCAATCGCGGCGCGTGGCGCAGGAAGCAACACCAGCATACCAAGAGCATCGGTCATAAAGCCCGGTGTTAACAGCAGCACGCCAGCCACCGCTAGCATTACGCCTTCAAAAATTTGCTGGGCTGGAATTTCACCTTGTTCCAGACGCCCCTGCACCGACATCAGAGTTTGGATGCCTTGGCTGCGCACCAACGATGCACCGACAAATGCCGTGATTAATACTAATGCGATAGTCGGCCACAAACCTAAAAAGCCGCCCACCTGAATAAATAAGCCGATTTCAATGATCGGGACAAAAATAAACGCCAATAATAAGATAGGAAACACACGCCCTCCTTTGTTTAATTCAGTGTAATGGTAAAAGCGGACTAAGCTCAAACGAATCGTTGTAAAAAAGCGTGTTCATACTGGTCTCTTCCTACTCAGAAAAAGTGGTAGTGGAGTGTTTCATTCAATTGCATACCGATTTTTTCGTGCTTTTAAAGTGCTAATTTCGAACTCTAAAAACCCATGTTTGTCGAGGAAAATCGAGTACCCATAAAGGGTTATTAATAACCCGTTCATACTTTGCAAATTATTGACTCATGAAAAACGAAAAAGGTGATCTAGTTACTATTTTTATGCGCTAGGTGCAGTATCATGTGCCACATAAGTCAGGACGGATTTTCCAGCCAAAAATTCTGATGAATGGATTCTAGATTGCAGAAATGGCTAATAAATAACTTTATTATCAGAATTATCATCTAAGGATCCTGCTATGGCTACCCTATCTGATGCTCCAAAAACAGCAAACCCAGCCACTCGTATTGAAGAAGATCTATTAGGTCAACGTCATGTCCCTGCAGATGCGTACTACGGTATTCATACGCTACGTGCGATCGAGAACTTCAACATCTCTAATATGACCATCTCTGACGTACCAGAATTTGTACGCGGTATGGTAATGACCAAAAAAGCAGCGGCGTTGGCAAACAAAGAACTTGGTGCGATTCCAAAAGACGTTGCAAACTACATCATCGAAGCGTGTGATTTGATCCTAGAAACTGGCAAGTGCATGGATCAGTTCCCATCAGACGTATTCCAAGGTGGTGCGGGCACTTCCGTGAACATGAACACGAACGAAGTGATCGCAAACGTTGCGCTTGAGCTAATGGGTAAAGAGAAAGGTCAATACGAATTTGTTAACCCAAATGACCACGTAAACAAGAGCCAATCAACCAACTGTGCGTACCCAACGGGTTTCCGTATCGCGGTTTACAACAGCGTACACAAACTAATGGAAGCAATTGAGTACCTAAAAGGCGCATTCGAACTTAAAGCAATTGAGTTTAAAGATGTACTGAAAATGGGTCGTACTCAGCTACAAGACGCGGTACCAATGACTGTAGGTCAAGAGTTCCACGCTTGGGCAGTAACACTAAACGAAGAGATTCGTGCTCTAGATTACACCTCTAAACTACTCCTAGAAATCAACCTAGGCGCAACCGCAATCGGTACAGGTCTAAATACACCGACTGGCTACCAAGCCCTTGCAGTAAAACACCTAGCGGAAGTAACAGGCCTTGACGTTGTAGCGGCAGAAGACCTTATCGAAGCGACTTCTGACTGTGGCGCATACGTAATGACGCACAGTGCACTAAAACGTCTAGCGGTGAAACTATCGAAGATCTGTAACGACCTTCGTCTACTTTCTTCTGGCCCACGCGCTGGTCTAAATGAATTGAACCTACCTGAAATGCAAGCAGGTTCTTCAATCATGCCAGCAAAAGTAAACCCAGTTATCCCAGAAGTAGTAAACCAAGTTTGCTTCAAAGTTCTAGGTAACGACAACACGGTTTCTTTCGCAGCAGAAGGCGGTCAGCTACAGCTAAACGTAATGGAACCAGTTATCGCACAAAGCATGTTTGAGTCTATCTCTCTACTACACAATGCGTGTGTGAACCTACGTGATAAATGTATCGACGGCATCACAGTCAATAAAGAGACTTGTGAAAACTACGTTTACAACTCAATCGGTATCGTCACTTACCTAAACCCATACATCGGCCACCACGAAGGTGACATCGTAGGTAAGATTTGTGCGGAAACCGGTAAGAGTGTTCGCGAAGTTGTGCTAGAGCGCGGTCTGCTAACCGCAGAAGAGCTTGATGAAATCTTGTCAGTAGAAAACTTCATGCATCCAACTTACAAAGCGAAACGCTACGAGTAATAACTAATTCGAAGGGGGCCACTCAGGCCCCTTTTTTAGGCTCTCATACGGTTAACCACATTTTTTATATGCTTTTATTGCCATTAGGCCACTGGGTTCTAATTCTCTGAGCATTTACTCCTGTTCCTGAGTGTTCAAAAAATCAGAATCAATAAAAAACTAAAGAGGTATCAATATGGTCATGGTCGAACTCTTCGTGGTTCTGCTCTTCATCTATTTGGGGGCTAGAATCGGCGGTATCGGCATTGGTTTTGCTGGTGGTGCTGGGGTCATTGCGTTGTCTTTGATCTTAGGCGTGCCAACAAGCCAAGCTTACATTCCAGTTGACGTAATTTTGATCATCATGTCTGTCATCACGGCTATCGCAGCAATGCAAGTGGCAGGTGGTTTAGACTGGATGGTGCAAGTTGCTGAAAACTTTTTGCGCAAGCACCCTGAGCGCATCACCTTTTATGCGCCTATCGTAACTTACCTAATGACGCTGATGGCTGGTACCGGCCACACAGCATTCTCTACTTTGCCAGTGATTGCAGAAGTAGCGAAGGGCCAAGGCGTGCGTCCTTCTCGTCCACTGTCTATCGCGGTCGTGGCATCACAAATCGCTATCACCGCATCACCAATCTCAGCGGCAGTAGTGGCGTTCGCGGCAATGCTGCATCCATTCGGCGTTGACTACCTAACACTATTAGCAATCTGTATCCCAACCACGTTCATCGCTTGTATGATCGGTGCGTTCGTTGCGAACTTCATGGGCTGTGAGCTAAAAGACGATTCTGAATACCAAGAGCGTCTAGAAAAAGGCCTAATCAAACTCAACACAGAAGCAAAACGCGAAATCCTGCCAACAGCGAAAAAAGCAACCTTCATCTTCCTAGGCGCGATCGCCTTTGTTGTGTGCTACGCAGCGGCTATCTCTGGTTCAGTAGGCCTAATCGAGAACCCTGCACTTGGCCGTAACGAAGCAATTATGACGGTAATGCTAGCAGCCGCGGCAGCTATCGTAATGAGCTGTAAAATCGACGCTGGCAAAATCCCAGCAGCAGCAACATTCCGCTCTGGTATGACAGCGTGTGTGTGTGTTCTTGGTGTGGCATGGCTAGGTTCTACGTTCGTTAACGCGCACGTTGACGGCATCAAAGAAGTGGCTGGTGCGCTACTAGCAGACTACCCATGGATGCTAGCACTTGTTCTATTCTTCGCGTCTATGCTGCTTTACTCTCAAGGTGCAACCACGGTTGCGCTAATGCCAGCAGCACTTGCTATCGGTGTAGCACCACTAACCGCCGTTGCGTCTTTCGCAGCAGTAAGTGCGCTATTCGTACTGCCAACTTACCCAACGCTACTTGCGGCGGTTGAGATGGACGACACGGGTTCAACGCGTATCGGTAAGTACGTATTCAACCACCCATTCTTTGTACCTGGTGTGGTAACCATTGCTTCTGCGGTAGCACTTGGCTTCGCATTCGGTGGTCTACTGATCTAGTAGAAACAGAGTCTTACTCGGGGAGCTTCGGCTCCCTTTTTTATTGCCTGTTGTCTTGATTTATGCTCAATAAATCTTCATTTTCATGAAACTTATTGACTCGCCTCCGGGTCTGATTGAGTTACACTAACGGCAATTATCTAAGATGAATTGACTCTTTTATGCGCGCATTACTTTCCGTTTTACTCTTAGGGCTCATTACCTTTTCCACTCCGTCTTTAGCTTTATTTGGCAAAGACCAGTTTACCAATAGCCAGAACAACAGTTTTGGTAGCAGCAGCGACAGCTTTGTTCCGGTCGATCAGGCGTTTCCGTTTAATTTCTACCAGCAAGACGACAAATTGATGCTCGATTGGCAGGTACGCGATGGTTATTACCTGTATCAAGAGCGTTTATCTGTGTCTGGTGAGAACATCTCACTGGGCGAACTGCAAATGGAAAACGGCACGCCACATAAAGATGAGTTCTTTGGTGATGTGCATATCTATACCACACCACTATTTGTCAATATCCCACTGAGTAATTGGCAAGAGGGCGCACGTGTCATTGTGCAATATCAAGGCTGTGCGAAAGCGGGCTTCTGCTATCCACCAGAAACACGTGAGATTCCAATCAGCGCGTTTTCTTCATCCAATTCCGACACCGTAGCACCGACTGCCAAGGCACCGGCGACAGAACAAGCACAGCCAGCAACAAAACCAACCTCCACTTCAGTACCAGTCAGTGAGCAAGATAGCTTAGCCGCGAATCTAGCCGACAAGTGGTGGACGCCGTTGTTGTTTTTGGCACTTGGTGTGGGTCTAGCATTTACCCCTTGTGTGCTGCCGATGTATCCCATTCTCACCAGCATCGTGCTTGGCAGTGGCAAACTGAGCCAACGTCGTGCGCTTGGTTTGTCCTTTGTTTACGTACAAGGCATGGCGCTAACTTACACACTGCTCGGCCTTGTAGTGGCGTCTGCGGGTATGCAGTTCCAAGCGGCGATGCAACATCCGTATGTGCTGATTGGTTTGAGTGTACTGTTCATCGCATTAGCTATGTCGATGTTTGGTCTGTATTCATTGCAGTTACCAAGCAGCGTGCAAACGTGGCTGAATAACTTAAGTAACAAGCAGCAAGGTGGTAGCAGTGCTGGCGTGTTTGCAATGGGGGCAATATCTGGCTTGGTTTGTTCTCCGTGTACTACCGCCCCACTCTCTGGTGCGCTGCTTTACGTCGCACAAAGTGGCGACTTACTCACTGGTGGGGTCGCCCTTTACGCGCTGGCGATGGGCATGGGTATTCCGTTGATCCTTGTAGCGGTATTTGGCAACAAGTTGCTACCAAAAGCCGGCGGTTGGATGGACCGCGTGAAAACGCTGTTCGGCTTTATTCTGCTTGCTGCGCCTATCTTCTTATTGGAACGCATCATGCCAGAAATGTGGTCAACAATTCTGTGGTCAACACTGGGCATCGCTGCCTTTGGTTGGCTGTATCATGTGAAAAACAGCTTGGAGTTTGGTGGCTGGAAACAAAGCGCCGTTGGCATCATCGCCGTATTGGGTTTGCTCGCGTCAGCACAGCCAGTATTAAATTACTGGTTTGGTAATAACGCAACGCAAGCTCAACAAACTTCCGTAAGCTTTACACGCATTGCCAATGTTGCAGAGTTGGAAGAACAACTAGCGCTAGCCAAAGCAGCTGGCAAACCTGTGATGCTCGACTTCTACGCCGATTGGTGTGTGGCGTGTAAAGAGTTTGAGAAGTACACCTTCCATGATCCAAGCGTCGAAGCCAAGCTAAAAGACTTTGTTCTTCTGCAAGCTGATGTAACCAAGAACCAAGTGCAAGATATTGAGTTACTCAAACACATGAACGTACTTGGCTTGCCAACCATCGAGTTCTGGGATGCGAATGGCGAACACGTTTCAAACGCGCGTTTAACCGGTTTTATGCAAGCCGAGCCTTTCTTAGAGCACATCCAACAATTCTGATCATCAGATATTCAAACGCCAGTGATGACCACTGGCGTTTTTTATTACCCAGATTTGAATGAGAAAATTGCGCTTATATGCAATTTTCCTAATAAAAGTCGATTTGGTTCAGACTTTTAGCGAATAAATATTGTCCACTCTCTCAAAGCTGGACAATAATAAATTTAACGAAATAGTCAAAAGTGTTTAACGTCATGGATTCGACCTACACCATCATCATTGCAGACGATCACCCACTCTTCCGTAATGCCTTGTTTCAATCTATCCACATGGCAATCAGTGGGGCAAATTTGCTGGAAGCGGACTCACTCGACGCACTGCTGGCTTTGTTAGAGCGAGAAGAAGAGCCAGATTTGGTGCTATTGGATCTCAAAATGCCAGGAGCAAATGGTATGTCTGGCTTGATTCACTTGCGAGCAGAACACCCAGACTTACCAATCGTCGTCGTCTCGGCTAGTGAAGAGCCAGCGATCGTGACACAAGTGAAAAGCCATGGTGCGTTTGGTTTTATTCCTAAATCGAGCGATATGCGCGAATTGGTGAATGCGCTCAATCAAGTGCTCAATGGCGACCCGTATTTTCCTGAAGGGCTGATCACCAATAACGCGGCATGTAATGACTTAGCGGAGAAGATTGCCGCGCTAACGCCACAGCAATATAAGGTGTTGGGGATGTTGTCAGATGGCTTACTGAACAAACAAATCGCCTACGAATTGAATGTTTCAGAAGCCACCATCAAAGCGCATATGACGGCGATTTTCCGCAAGCTCGGCGTAAAAAACCGCACACAAGCCGTCATCATGCTAACGGAGATGAACGACTAGGTTCACTCCTCGTCAGCGAGCAGGCTTTGCTCGCTTGGCAAACGGATACCCACTTTGGTGACTTGTTGGTCAACGACATCGGCAATGATCCATTGCAAGCCTTGCCACTCGAATTGGTCCCCTAACACTGGTGTAGTCCCCAGTTGTTCTTCTACAAGGTTTCTTAAGCTTTTATCGAGTGACTCATCGCCCAAGTTCAGGCCATACATCATCGCAATATCGGCAAGGTTCACTTCAATATCTAGGAAGAAATCACCAAAGAATCGTGCCAATGACGCTTTCTCAGGCGCTTCACTAAATAGCAAGCTCAGAGCATCCAAATCCTTTTCTTGCGCCAACACACACAAGGTATCGTCTTCTTCGAGGCGCGTACTACCTGACGGATGCAATAACGCTTTATTGCGAAATACTGCGGCGATGCGCGTTCCATCCGGCATCGAAAGACTACGCAATGGTTCACCAATACACCATTTATCCGCTTTAAGCTTATAGATAAACAGTTCCCACTCACTAGTTGGGTAAATCTCCACACCAGTTCGTGAAATTGGCTCAGGTTTAGAAGGCAGCTCTACCTTCGCCAGAGACATCGCTTTAGTCAATGTACCACCTTGCACAATCAAAGAGACCATTACCACGAAAAACGCCAAATTGAAGTACAACTGCGCATCTGGCAATCCTGCCATCATTGGAAATACCGCGAGAATGATTGGGACAGCACCGCGCAAGCCCACCCAAGAAACAAACCACTTTTCACGTGGTGTGAAACTCTTGAATGGCAGTAAACCGATCCAAACCGAGATTGGACGGGCAAATAAAATCATCCCAAAGGCCAACGCCAAACCAGGCAACGCAATAGAAAGCAAGTTGGAAGGCGTAACCAATAAACCAAGCACGAGGAACATACCGATTTGAGCTAGCCACGTCATGCCATCTAGAACATGAAGAATGGAATGGCGGCTACGTGTTGGACGATTACCTAACAGTAAACCAACCAGATAAATTGACAGAATACCGCTGCCACCTAATGCATTAGATAAAGCGAAAATCAGCAAGCCACCACTGACGGTTAAAATCGAATATAAGCCATCCGGCAGTTGATTACGATTGATGACCTTCCACAAAATCCAGCCACCAGCAAAACCGAGTAAAGCACCAATACCAAACTGCTTAAGAAAACTGAGCGCCAAAAAGCCCACACTCAAATCTGCATCTGGGTTCGCTAAAATAGCAATCAGAGTAACAGTCAGAAACACCGCCATAGGGTCATTGGTGCCAGATTCAATTTCCAGCGTTGAGCCAACACGTTCGTTAAGACTACGACCTTTGAGTAGAGAAAAAACCGCGGCGGCATCAGTGGAGCCGACAATCGCACCAACTAATATACCTTGCAGCAAGTCTAAGTCGAATAACCACGTTGCCATCAGCCCGGTCAAAATAGTGGTGATTGCAACCCCAAACGTTGCTAAAGACACCGAAGGCCATAACGCCACCCTAAAGCTGGCAACCCGTGTTCTCATACCACCATCAAGCAAAATGATGGCTAATGCGAGGTTACTGACCAAGTAAGCGATCGAAAAATTATCAAATAAAATACCGCCTAAACCGTCTTCCCCCGCCAGCATTCCAACGGCTAAAAATACCAAAAGAATTGGGATTCCCAACTTAGAGGAAACTGGGCTTAAAAGAACGCTAAGTGCGATTAACAACGCACCTATAAGAAAAAAACTGTTAATGGTGTCTGCGTCCATTCTCACCCTCCCTTAATGAAAAACGATATGCTTGTGATGAGCTAAGGCGACTTCGTTAATAAGTTAATGCCTTAATCTGCCTCCTCCTTAAACCGTCCCAAAGCGCGAGGTTGTACGAGAATGACTCAGTTATATTACTTTATTGTGCGCTAAAACGGTGATTTGGTACGAAAACTTTATGTAAATAAATTACTTGTGAAGTTTTCACGCCAGTTTTTTCGCTGATTGATAAAAAGAAGAACGCAGAATGTTTCTGTTAAGGATCGCTAAAATCAATGAAGAAAAAATTAATCACGTCTCTTATTCGTGCTTTTTATCATTTCTCTCCTTAGACCTTTGGCTAATTTAACAGCTTTTTAACATTAACAAATAACCCTAACTCTTCTCTAAGCGCCCATATCACGGGAGTTTTTTATTTTTCATACCCCGACTAAAGTTGAAAAGAGTTCTTGCCAACACCTTGCTAATGTACATGTTGAAACATTTTTTTAACAACAATACCAATCGTAAGGAGACGGCAATGGCATTTGAAAGCGAAGAAACAGCCAAAGCCTATTGGGACAAAAACGTGAAGCTCATGATTGGCCTTATGGTCATCTGGTTCGTAGTGTCTTTCGGCTGCGGCATTTTATTTGTCGACGTACTTAATCAATTTCAATTAGGTGGATACAAACTTGGTTTCTGGTTTGCTCAGCAAGGCTCCATCTACACCTTCCTAGGTATTATTTTCTATTACGCATGGAAGATGCGCCAAATCGACCGTGAATTCGGCGTAGATGAGTAAGGAGTAATTCAGATGGATTTGAAAACTATTACCTACCTGGTTGTTGGTGCAACCTTCGTCCTCTACATCGGTATTGCGATCTGGGCGCGTGCGGGGTCAACCAAAGAGTTCTATGTCGCAGGTGGCGGGGTAAACCCAATCGCTAACGGTATGGCAACCGCTGCTGACTGGATGTCGGCGGCATCGTTCATCTCAATGGCGGGTCTGATTGCCTTTATGGGTTACGGCGGCTCCGTATTCCTAATGGGTTGGACGGGCGGTTACGTACTGCTTGCACTGTTACTCGCCCCTTATCTACGTAAGTTTGGTAAGTTTACGGTGCCAGAGTTTGTTGGTGAACGCTTCTACTCGAACACAGCACGTATCGTGGCGGTTATCTGTCTTATCATCGCATCGGTCACTTATGTTATCGGCCAGATGAAAGGCGTTGGCGTTGCCTTCGGTCGCTTCCTAGAAGTCGATTACTCAACTGGCCTGTTGATTGGTATGTGTATCGTATTCATGTACGCCGTACTTGGCGGCATGAAAGGCATCACTTACACGCAGATTGCTCAATATTGCGTACTCATTCTTGCTTACACTATCCCTGCAATCTTTATCTCTCTGCAACTTACAGGTAACCCGCTACCTCAGATTGGCCTCGGGAGTACCATTCAAGGCACCGATGTTTATCTGCTCGATAGGCTCGACCAAGTGGTGACCGAACTCGGCTTTAGTGAGTACACCACACAGGTTCGCGGTAGCACACTAAACATGTTCGTCTACACCATGTCATTGATGATCGGTACTGCGGGTCTACCACACGTTATCATCCGTTTCTTTACGGTACCTAAGGTACGTGATGCGCGTACTTCTGCTGGCTGGGCACTTGTGTTCATCGCGATTCTATACACAACAGCGCCAGCAGTTTCAGCAATGGCTCGTCTAAACCTAATGGATACCGTTAACCCAGCTCCGGGCCAACACCTTGCGTATGATGAGCGCCCTGATTGGTTCAAAAACTGGGAAACAACAGGTCTATTAGGCTTTGATGATAAGAATGGCGATGGCCTGATCGAGTACACCTCAAACCCTGACACCAATGAGTTGCGAGTTGACCGTGACATCATGGTACTAGCAAACCCAGAAATCGCTAAGCTACCAAACTGGGTCATTGCACTCGTAGCCGCTGGTGGCCTCGCTGCAGCGCTATCCACAGCAGCGGGTCTGTTGCTTGCTATTTCGTCGGCGATTTCCCATGACTTAATTAAAGGGGTTATAAATCCGAACATATCCGAGAAGAAGGAGCTGCTTGCCAGCCGAATCTCGATGGCGGTGGCAATCGCAGCCGCAGGCTATCTCGGATTGAATCCTCCTGGCTTTGCAGCTGGTACGGTGGCGCTCGCCTTTGGTCTTGCTGCGTCATCCATCTTCCCTGCGTTGATGATGGGTATCTTCAGTAAAGGCATCAATAAAGAAGGCGCAATCGCCGGTATGATTGCCGGTATCAGTATCACGCTGTTCTACGTATTCCAGCACAAAGGCATCCTATTCGTTGCTGACTGGAAATATCTAGAAAGCTGGGGAACCAACTGGTTCCTAGGTATTGAGCCAAACGCGTTTGGTGCTATCGGCGCACTATTTAACTTCATCGTGGCATTCGCGGTATCGAAAGTTACGGCGGAAACACCTCAAGAAGTTAAAGATCTTGTTGAACACGTTCGTGTCCCTGTTGGTGCAGGCGATGCCGTGGACCACTAAAATATAACGCAAGCCACAAAAGCCCCACTTGGGGCTTTTTTATTCACCTAACTTATTCTAATAATTAGATTCCCTGAGCCGTAGCAAGGAAGCACACGAATGGCATTGGTTATATGTTCGGGGAACGCAGAAACCATTGTTTAGAACAAGGCAAAGATTGCAGCAAGCTAGTTGCTCTACCTTCAAAATCATTAACGAAGTTATTAGTGATTTTAGCCAGTTAAAATGAACAGATAATTGATGGAATTAGTATTTTATGTTCAAAAACAAGCACTTTATTCTCGCTCTGCTGATTGCGCCGATTCTTTCTTTGATCGCCTACTTCGGCACCGATATGGCACTCAGCGAGAAACCCCACGCGGCACAAGAAGGGGAAACTTACAAACTCGCGAGTAAGTCTAACTGTCGTTACACCAGTGGACTGTGTGACATGGAAAATGGCGACTTTAAAGTGAAGTTTCGCTCAGAACAGCTCACGAAAAATGGCTTAGAATTGTCACTCAATGCCGCTTATCCACTCGAAGGGGTCAAAGTTTCGATCGTTAATGACGAAGATAAAAATGCTCAGCCGGTTGATATGAAGCCCGCCGATCAGGCTGGAAAAAGTTGGTACATTACCTTACCAAGACCAGCATCCGCAGAAAGTTGGTTAAGAGTCGTCATTCAATCTGGAGGCACACTTTATTACGGCGAAACACAAACCGCGTTTGTGAAGTACGAAACCTTATTTACAGAGTAATGGCCACAGATAAAGACACCGATATCCAAAACGTCGATACCTCATTGTCACCTCAGGACTAAATAATTCCCTCTCTGCCGACGCTTTTACGTCGGCTTTTGTTTCCGTAAGTCTTTCTTCAACAACCTCTTACTCTAAAAAGGGTTGCCAACCCACCACTTAACTGATAATAATTATCATTACATTAAACGAGAGGTGGTTATGGACAACAAACGGGACATCTTCAACGCATTTTTTAAAGCACAAGATAGATTCCTTCTCGCCGCACCACACGGCTTTGAGCCAGACGTAATTCATGACTATATTCATTGGGGAATGGTGTTGTCTTCCTGCTATGAACACGGTGCCGATGAAGAAAATCTATTGTTGTGTGAGCTGTTTTTGCGTCAGGTTTATTTCCATCTACTAGACGCAATTCAAGACTCCACTCGCAGTCGCATCTTCCGTCGTGTCTGTCTCGATTCTATCCATACGCCATTATTCTGTCTCAAACGCTATTACTATCAGTTTGAACAAGGCGACGTGAAATTTCTCGCATTACAACAACAATTACGCCTGATTCAAATCTCACTCGATTAACCAAAAGGATCCCTACCATGAGCACCGAATTCCGCATAGAAACTGACAGTATGGGCGAAGTGAAAGTCCCAGCAGATGCACTCTACCAAGCCCAAACTCAGCGCGCCGTCGATAACTTCTCATTCAGTCAACATAAGATGCCATCTGGCTTCATCCAAGCGTTGGCACACATCAAGCAGACTGCGGCACTCACCAACGCACAATTGGGGCTGCTTGAAGGTGATATCGCTAATGCGATTGCTGACGCAGCTCAGGCGATTATCGAGGGCAATCATATTGAGCAATTTCCAATTGACGTATTTCAAACCGGATCAGGCACCAGCTCAAATATGAATGCGAATGAAGTGATTGCAACACTGGCCTCCCAGCATCTAGGCGGTACCGTCAGTCCTAATGATCACGTCAACATGGGACAAAGCAGCAACGATGTGGTGCCAACCGCAATTCAAGTTAGCGCAGCATTAGCCATTGAAAAACAGCTCTTTCCGGCCCTGTCACACCTCAGCCAAGCACTAGAGTCTAAGCAGCAAGCACTGAAAGATGTTGTAAAAACCGGGCGCACTCACTTAATGGACGCGATGCCTATAACCTTTGCTCAAGAGCTTGGCGGTTGGCAGTTCCAAATCGACCATGCTAAGCAAGCGATTGAGCAAGCACTGCCAGCGGTAAAAGCCTTAGCCCAGGGTGGTACGGCAGTTGGAACGGGGATCAATGCCGATCCACGCTTTGCAGACTTATTCGCTAGCAACCTAACCCAGTCAACTCGTATTCAGTTCACGGCCAGTGATAACTTCTTTTTCAATTTAAGCAGTCAAGATGCGATCGTCGCCCTATCGGGACAGCTCAAAACAGCAGCAGTTGCGATCATGAAGATCGCAAACGATCTTCGCTGGATGAACTCAGGCCCATTGGCTGGTTTAGGGGAGATTGAATTACAGGGCTTGCAACCGGGTTCTTCCATCATGCCTGGCAAAGTAAATCCTGTGATCCCAGAAGCCGCAGCTATGGCATCAGCGCAAGTCATTGGTAATGACACCACTATTACCGTCGCGGGCCAAGCAGGTAACTTCCAACTAAACGTCATGCTACCTGTCATTGCTCATAATATATTGGAGAGCATCGAGTTGCTCGCTAACAGCGCAACCGCTTTAGCCGATAAAGCCATTGCAACATTCGAAGTTCGTCAAGATAACTTGGATGTAGCGCTCGCCAAAAATCCAATTTTGGTCACGGCCCTCAACCCGGTCATTGGCTACCTAAAAGCGGCAGAAATCGCGAAAAAAGCCTACAAACAGGGACGCGCGATTATTGATGTCGCGGAAGAAGAAACTGATTTAGATAGAGCCACGTTAGAACGATTGCTTAATCCCGCAAAACTCACCCAAGGTGGTGTTGCGGAATAAGCGGCAAACTCAGCCTACAAACCAAAATAAGATTACAAACACAGAGACCTCCATTCGGAGGTCTCTTTTATAGCAACGCTAAAACACTCTAAATCTATGCGACGCGGTTGAGCACCGAACGCAATTTAAGCGGCTTAACTGGCTTCGCAATAAAGCTGAACCCATTTGCCTTGATGCCATCAAGCATATCATCGGTGCGATCCGCGCTGATGATGACACCTTCAAAGCAGCTGCCTAGTCTCAAGCGACATTGCTGTAGCACTTCCAAGCCAGTACGACCATCATCAAGTCGGTAATCGGAGAAAATCACGTCCGGAATCCAACCATCCTCAAGCGCTTGTAGACTTTCAACTAAATCAATTGCAACTCGTGTATCGCAGCCCCATCGAGACAGTAAGTTTTCCATGCCGACTAGAATGTCAGGCTCATTATCGACACATAGGATTCTCAGATGACCAAGTTCAGATTGCTTACTCATTGCCACGTGAACTGGATGAGGCTGAACATGATCAGCTTTATCTAGGGTGATGGAAAAAACACTGCCTTTTCCAACCCAAGAGCGCATCGAAATTTCATGCCCAAGTACCTGAGCAATTCCCTTGGAAATCGCCAAACCAAGCCCGAGACCTTGGTCGGAACGAACTTGAGTTCCGCGATTAAACTCTTCAAAGATCTCTTGCTGCTTCTCTTCTTCAATACCTACACCGTTGTCCCACACATCAATACGCACTCGCCCTTTTACCCGGCGAACACCGAGCGCCACTTTGCCATTCGGGTTATAACGAAACGCATTGGTCAGGAAGTTTTGCACCACACGGCGCAGCAGTTTGGGATCCGATTTCACCATGAGTGAGGATGGAATCATGGTGAATGCTATGCCTTGTTGCTTGGCTAATGCGCTGAACTCCGCATTCAAATTCGACAACACATCGTTTAACGCAAAACCGTGCACATTGACTTCCAGCTTGCCCGACTCCAAGCGCGAAATATCCAGCAAATCTCCTATCAGGTCTTCGGCCGCCTCTAAAGCACTCTCAATGTGTGCCGACAGCTTTTTGGCTTCGCTGTCTTTGGCAACTTCCGACAGTGAAGAAGCGAACAGGCGCGCCGCGTTGAGTGGCTGCATCAAGTCATGGCTTACTGCCGCCAAGAACCGTGATTTGGACTTCGATTCCAAATCGGAGCGTTGCGTCGCTGCCACCAGCTGCTTGTTAAGTTGTTCTAATTCCCGAGTCCGCAGACGCACCCTTTCTTCCAATGTCTCGTTGGCGTCTTTCAGCGCTTGCTCTGCATCACGGAATACGGTGATGTCGGTAAAGCTCATCACAAAGCCACCACCTGGCATTGGGTTACCTTGTACCTCAATCACGCGACCATCAGGACGAACCCGAGAAGAGGTGTGCCGAGTCCCTTGCTCAAGGTGATAAACGCGACGACGGACGTGGTCATCAGGATCGCCTGGTCCACATAAACCTTGCTCTGCATTGTGCCGAATCACATCCGCAATCGGTCGCCCAACTTGGATCAAGCCTGGCGGAAATTCAAAGAGTTCTAAGTAGCGTTGGTTCCAAGCCACCAAGCGTAATTGCTTGTCGACCACCGCAATACCTTGGCCGATATGTTCAATCGCCCCCTGAAGTAGGCCTCGGCTAAAATCGTACAGTTCAGAGGCTTCATCGACGATAGTCGCCACCTCTTCAAGCTGCATGTTTCTTCCTTGCAGGGCAGAAGTAAGTACTAACTTAGCAGAAGAAGCACCGAATACCCCGGCTAATACACGTTCGGTATGTCGAATCAGAGAAGATGGCGCTTGCTGATTCGGCATTAGCTCTTCTCGTTGCTGGCTCCAATACGCTTGAAAAGCCGCTTTTACTCGCGTTCGCCCAACAAACCTAGACGCTAGCATTTCTAGTTCAGCAACCGTAACACGACTCTGGTATAGGCTCATGTTTTCGCTTTCAGGCAGTGGCGTACCAACGAATGATGCCGATTGTAAGCGCTCACTTAGGCTTGGTCGTGTAGTCATAGAAACCACGACAAAACACACTGCATTGGCGACCACGCTGAGGATCATCCCCCAATCTGAAATCGCAATGTCAAAGCCAGCCAATACCTCTGGTGGGGTGATCAACCAAATCAAAAAGTTGTTACTGGCATTCCCGGCAAGCATGTCCGTTTGGCTCATTAACGTAATCAGCCAAATGGTAAAGCCTACAGCCAAGCCAACATACACACCCTTCTTATTCCCTTGACGCCAGTACATACCGCCCACCAGCGCAGGCGCGAATTGCGTGATCGCCGCAAATGAGAGAAAGCCGATCGCTGAGAGTGAGTGAATGGTATCTAACGCTTGATAAAAACCCCAAGCGCCAATTAGTAGGACTAAAATCAGACCACGGCGGATCCGCAGTAATAATTCAGAGAAGTGATGATGGTTACGCTGCGTCAATCGCATGCGACGCAATAGTAGTGGCATAACCAAGTCGTTCGATACCATGATCGCTAAGGCAATCGTCGACACGATAACCATGCCACTGGCCGCCGAAGTGCCACCTAAAAATGCAAGCAAAGCGATTTCACTCGCCCCTACCGACATCGGCACACTGATCACATAAGTATCAGGCGAAGCACCACTCAACAAACCTTGCCCTACCCACGCAATAGGTAAAACAAAAATCCCCATCAAGATCAGATAAATGGGAAACAACCAACGAGCAACATGCAAATCTTGCGCGCGCTCATTTTCCACTACCATCGTATGGAATTGTCGTGGAAGACAAACAATCGCCAGCATCGTGAGTACGGTATGAATCAATATGGTCGGGATGTTTGGTGACTGATACGTCTGTGCGGCAACATCAACTAAGCTCAAATTCTCGGTGTTCATCGCCAACCAAACAATGAATACACCGACTACTAAAAACGCCAACAGTTTGATAATCGATTCGAAGGCAATCGCCATCATCATCCCACGATGGTGTTCCGTGTTATCAATGTGCCGGGTACCAAATAGCATGGTAAAAATTGCCAGTGCGACCACGACAAACCACGACACGCTATCGTTTTGATAACCAAAATCGGTAGCCAGTTCTGGGGCAATGATTTCTAGCCCCATGGTGATACCACGCAACTGCAAAGCGATGTACGGCAAAATTCCCGCAACTGCAATGAGTGTAACAACTACGGCCAAACCTTGAGATTTGCCGTAACGAGCTCCGATAAAATCAGCAATCGACGTGATGTGTTCCCGTTTAGCAATCAAAATAAGCCGAGCTAAAACGCGCCATCCGATGGTAAACACTAAAATGGGGGCAATATAGATGGGCAAGAAAGACCAAGGGTTACTGCTGGCCTGCCCGACCGTGCCGTAGAAGGTCCACGATGTACAGTACACCGCAATGGAAAGGCTATAAATCCACGGCCGCCAGCGTGCTAACCACCTTTTCTGAATGTCGCCGTACCACGCGATGATAAATAAGGCTCCCAAATACGCCAAAGAAACGGGAACCACCAGCCATCCTTGCATCCGATATCCTTTCTTGCCTTTCTTGCCTTTCTTGCCGTTTTAAAGCAAGAGAATAAAAAAACCTCTCCATTAGGGAGAGGTTTCATTTAACACTGCTTTCACAACGGAGACAAAGCTTAGTTTTTAACCTTTGTCACAGAAGTCTAATTCTGTGTTTCCAGTGACTTGTCTGATACATCGACCACATGATGTGGCTCTTGTGGTTCGAGCTTGATGAACAATGCCAATAAACCCATCGCGGCCATGCCCCAGAACACAAGTGGTCCCCAGTGCTCATAACCCCAACCGCTCAACACGGTCATCAGTGCGATGAATGCGCCTAGCGGAATCGCGTTATACAATGCTTGCAGCGCCACTATCTTATTCTCTTCCGAGTTTTGGATATATTGAATCGCAGCAATGTGTGCCGTTGCGAAGGTCACACCATGCAATAATTGAACAATCACCAAAGCAACAATCGACGTTGTCGATGCCGTAATGCCCCAACGCATCATCACACCAACGGCAGCAACAACAAATAACGCGCGCATTGACCAACCGACAAATAAACGTTTGCTCAGCGCAAACACTGCCACTTCGGCTGCAACACCCAAGCTCCACAGATAGCCAATCACATCTTCCGAATGACCTGCGGCTTTCCAGTGAATAGCGCTAAAACCGTAGTAAGCCGCATGACTGCCCTGAATTAATGACACCAACACTAAGAATTTAAGTATCGGCTTGTCTGTCAAAAGAGCACTCAGTTTTGGACGCTCCGCGCTTTGCCCACCAAGCGTAACGGGCATCGGGTTAGTCATACGCATTGAAAATAGCAACGAAACTAATACCCCGGCCATCGCCGTGTACAAGATCATATCAGAGCCAAATTCAGCCACCAGATAACCCACGGCCGTCGAACCCGCGATAAAGGCGATCGAGCCCCATAAGCGCGTACGGCCGTAGTCGAGCATTTTCAGACGAGCGTAGTAGTTTGCCATCGCGTCCGATAATGGAACAATCGGCCCACAACAGAGGTTAAATAGCACCGTCGCTAACGCCATTAACCAAAAACTGCCACCTGTAAAAAAGTGAAATCCAACAAATAGGAGGGCAGCGAAACTCAACCAACGTAAAGCAGGCATAAGGTGTTCAACTTTGTGCACTCGTGGGGTGATCACGATATTGGCAACACAACGTGTCGCAAGACCTAACCCAACTAGCAAACCGATGTCGGTCGAAGAGACACCTTGCTCCTTAAACCAAAGTGACCAAAATGGCAGATATACGCCATACGCAAAGAAGAATCCGAGAAAGTACTGGGAAATCCAGCCATACGGAGAAGGTTTCAACATTACTAATATCCTAAAACGGGAACATCAACGTTCGAACCGGGAATTATGGATCGCTATGCGTATTATAAAAAGGGAAGAATAGGCAACTTATCGTTTCCTCGATGGAATACTAACTTTGCGACATTGGCCATCTTAAAGCGAAATCATCGTGATTTAGACCAAAGTCGTCTGGCTTCCGGTAGGAAATTTGTCAGACTTAGAGAGTGTTCCTTCCATCATTGGGTGTTCTCATGCCTGACAAATTTAACATGCAATCTCCACCATTCGACCGCTTAACCGAAGCACAACAGACACGACTGCGCTCGTCTCTGGACGTTGCCTACTATCGAGCTCGAGATGTAATTTTATCTTGCGGACAGAAGAACCCTCACTTGCATATTCTGATCAAAGGCGCGGTAGAAGAGCGCTCCCAAGATCAGCAGGAAGTGTTCGCGCATTATGCCAACGACGATATGTTTGATGTGCGCTCGTTACTTGAAGACAACGTACGTCATCAATACATCGCACTTGAAGACACGCTCTCCTATCTGCTACCGAAAGACGTCTTTCTGGCGCTTTACAACGAGAATGGTCAGTTTGCGGCCTATTTCGATAACAATTTATCAAAGCGACAAGAACTCATCGAAGCCGCTCACCAACAACAAAACTTGGCAGAGTTTATCCTCACCAAAGTTGACCGCAGCATTTATCACCCACCGATGATCCTTGAGCCAAATACGCCGATTAACGAGGTGACGCACACCCTAAAAGCAAATGGGATCGATGCAGCACTTGTCAAACTCAATGATGACGATCCGAGATTAGAAAAATGGCCCTCGGCTCATCCATACGCCATCGTGACGCGAACCAACATGCTGCACTCCGTGATGTTAGATGGCAGCGCACTCAATACCCCTGTTGGTGATATCGCCACCTTTCCTGTCTATCACGTTGATGATGGTGATTTTTTATTCAATGCCATGATCACCATGACCCGAAATCGAATGAAACGTCTCATGGTATGTGATGGCAACCAAGCCGTCGGCATGCTGGATATGACCCAAATTCTCAGCGCGTTCTCCACCCACTCTCACGTGTTAACGCTCAGTATTGCCAGAGCAAGCAGTGTGGAAGAGCTCACATTGGCCTCAAACCGCCAACGTCAATTGGTCGAGAGCTTATTGAGAAACGGCATCCGCACTCGCTTTATCATGGAGTTAATTTCCGCCGTGAACGAGCAAATTATCGAAAAAGCGTTCGAGTTAGTGGTTCCACCGGCCTTGCACGATCATTGCTGCTTAATCGTACTCGGCTCAGAAGGTCGAGGAGAACAAATTCTCAAGACAGACCAAGACAATGCTCTAATTATTCAAGATGGTTTGGAATGGCCTCATTGCGAACAAGTGATGCAATCCTTCACGCACACTCTACAACAGCTCGGCTACCCACTCTGTCCGGGTAAAGTCATGGTCAACAACCCGAAATGGGTCAAAACGCAGCAAGAATGGATAAACACCTTAGACCGCTGGATAGCCAAAGCCGAACCACAACAAATCATGGACTTAGCCATTTTCAGTGACGCCCATGCTGTTGCAGGGAATCGCGAGCTGCTGGCTCCAATCGCGGCCCATCTTCGCGACACAATGAAAGATCGCATGTTGATACTGTCTGATTTTACTCGCCCTGCCTTGCAGTTTTCTGTGCCCCTAACTCTGTTTGGCAACGTAAAAAGTGCTAAGGACGGATTAGATATTAAACGCGGCGGCATTTTCCCAATTGTGCACGGCATTCGCACCTTGTCTTTGGAATATGCCATTGAGGAGAAGAACACGTTTGAGCGCATTGAAGCACTTCGAAAAAAACGCATCTTAGAGCCTGAAACGGCAGATAACCTCAACGAAGCACTGAAATTGTTCTTTAAGGTTCGCCTTAATCAACAACTCAAAAAGCAAGAAGCATTGAATAACATTGATATTAAACAACTGGATAGAACCGAGCGTGATTTACTTCGCCACAGCTTACATGTAGTGAAAAAATTTAAGCAATTTTTAGGCTTCCACTATCAAATTCGTGATTAACCATGATTTTCATAAATCATACAGAGGCGTAGGCAATGAACTGGTTACAACGCAAATACTGGCACTACAAACTGAAAGGCTCTCCTTATCAGTCGCTTTTTTGCACGCCCGACAAAACGGAATACGTCTCTCTCGACTGCGAAACCACCAGCCTTGATCCAAATCGTGCCGAGTTGGTGACCATTGCGGCCACGAAGATCATCGACAACCGCATCATCACTAGTCAGCCATTTGAAGTCCGCTTACGCGCGCCGCAATCGCTCGATTCTGGCTCAGTCAAAATTCATCGAATTCGCCACCAAGACTTAGTCGACGGAATTAGCGAAAAAGAGGCGCTGCTCGAGCTGCTCGACTTTATCGGCAACCGACCACTTGTCGGCTATCACATTCGTTACGATAAAAAGATCTTAGATCTTGCTTGTCTGAGGCAACTTGGCTTTCCTCTTCCTAACCCGCTCATAGAGGTCAGTCAGATTTATCACGACAAGTTGGAAAGACATTTGCCCAATGCCTATTTCGACTTAAGTCTGGATGCCATTTGTAAACACCTCGAACTTCCTATCCAAGATAAACACGACGCTTTACAAGATGCGATTTCTGCCGCTTTGGTCTTTGTTCGCTTAACGAAAGGCGATTTGCCCAACCTAACCGCGCCGTATACATAAAAATCAGTTGACCTAGCTCCCAGAAATACTTTTGTTTCAGCGATTTCACGGCGCTTCCTTCACTCTCATCCTAAAGTCTAATTGTGGAAATACGCGCAGTGACTGACAGTTATAAGCACAACGTCGTCATTACCACGACCAAGTTATTTAGAACCAAAAAGCAGCCCTACAAAAACATATTCAAAATCTTATCTAGATTGGTGTAAGGCCGAGAAATAAGGCACAAGGAGAGAAGCCATGAGCGAAGCCCACGTTTATCCGGTAAAAGAAAATATTAAAACTCATACACACGCGGATAATGATACTTACTTAGCCATGTATCAGCAGTCGGTAACCGATCCAGAGGGCTTCTGGAACGAACACGGCAAAATCGTTGATTGGATCAAACCTTTCACCAAAGTAAAAAGCACCTCTTTCGATACTGGTCATGTCGACATTCGTTGGTTTGAAGACGGCACGCTGAACGTCTCGGCGAACTGTATTGACCGTCATCTCGCAGAACACGGGGATGACGTCGCAATCATCTGGGAAGGCGATGATCCAGCCGACGACAAAACACTCACTTTCAACGAACTGCACAAAGAAGTATGTAAGTTCTCCAACGCATTGAAAGAGCAAGGCGTACGTAAAGGCGACGTGGTGTGTTTATACATGCCAATGGTGCCAGAAGCCGCAGTGGCTATGCTCGCTTGTACCCGCATCGGTGCGGTTCATACCGTTGTATTTGGTGGTTTCTCACCAGAAGCTCTCTCTGGCCGTATCATCGACTCTGACGCTAAAGTCGTGATCACCGCTGATGAAGGCGTGCGTGGCGGGCGTGCCGTTCCACTGAAAAAGAACGTGGACGAAGCACTAACTAACCCAGACGTAAAAACCATCAATAAAGTGTTGGTGCTTAAACGTACAGGTGGTGATGTCGAATGGCATGAACATCGTGATGTTTGGTGGCACGAAGCAACAGCTAACGTTTCTGACGTTTGCCCACCAGAAGAGATGAAAGCCGAAGATCCGCTCTTCATCCTTTACACTTCAGGTTCAACAGGCAAACCTAAAGGCGTACTACACACAACAGGCGGTTACCTCGTTTACGCGGCGATGACCTTCAAATATGTGTTCGATTACCAACCAGGCGAAACCTTCTGGTGTACCGCGGACGTGGGTTGGATTACCGGTCACACTTACCTAATCTACGGTCCACTAGCAAATGGGGCGAAGACCATCTTATTCGAAGGTGTACCAAACTACCCAAGCACAAGCCGTATGAGCGAAGTGGTTGATAAACACCAAGTCAACATTCTATACACCGCCCCAACCGCGATTCGTGCGCTAATGGCAAAAGGTGATGAAGCGGTTGCAGGCACATCTCGTTCAAGCCTGCGCATCATGGGCTCAGTGGGCGAACCAATCAACCCAGAAGCGTGGGAGTGGTACTACAAAACGATTGGTAACGAGAACTCACCTATCGTCGATACTTGGTGGCAAACGGAAACTGGCGGCATCTTGATTGCGCCACTACCGGGGGCAACCGATCTAAAACCAGGCTCTGCGACTCGCCCATTCTTCGGCGTCCAGCCTGCTCTTGTCGATAACATGGGCAATATTCTTGAAGATACTGTTGCTGAAGGTAACTTGGTTATCCTTGATTCTTGGCCAGGCCAGATGCGCACGGTTTACGGCGACCATGAGCGCTTTGAACAGACCTACTTCTCAACCTTTAAGGGTATGTACTTCACCAGTGATGGTGCGCGTCGTGACGAAGACGGCTACTACTGGATCACTGGCCGTGTTGATGACGTACTAAACGTGTCGGGCCACCGTATGGGTACCGCTGAAATTGAATCAGCGCTAGTGGCGCACCACAAGATTGCAGAAGCGGCGATTGTTGGTATTCCACATGACATCAAGGGCCAAGCTATCTACGCTTACATTACATTGAACGATGGTGAATTCCCGTCAGCAGAGCTGCACAAAGAAGTTAAAGATTGGGTGCGTAAAGAGATTGGTCCAATCGCGACACCAGATGTACTGCACTGGACGGATTCCTTACCGAAGACTCGCTCTGGTAAGATCATGCGTCGAATCCTGCGTAAGATTGCAACGGGCGATACAAGCAACCTCGGAGACACATCAACGCTTGCCGATCCGAGCGTGGTAGACAAACTTATCGCAGAGAAAGCAGAATTGGCATAAATTCAACCAACTGTTTTAAAAGCACTTTAAAAACCGCCATCACTCATGGCGGTTTTTTGCTTTTGCGCACAAATTAGCCACACAAAGAACATGGCAATTATGTTGTTTTTGTTAACTTGGTTACAGAAACGAAGGTGGCTATTAGGAGATTAGACCAGTAAATTGCTGCTAATTGCTATGAATTAGCTATAATCTTGGTCGATTTTTTAAAATTTGCTCGGTTTTAACAAAAAAATCGTGCTGAACTATCGTATATTTGGGAATATAAACGTTCCACTCACGATAAGGGAAGATAGCAACATAATGTCTGCAAAGTCACGGATTCTTGTTCTAAACGGACCAAATCTTAACCTATTGGGTCTGCGCGAACCGACACACTATGGTCACAGCACCTTAGCACAAGTTGTGGATGCTCTTACGAAGCAAGCTCATAACGCTGGGGTGGAACTGGAACACCTACAATCAAATCGTGAGTACGAACTGATTGAAGCCATTCATGCTGCTTATGGCAAGATTGACTTCATCATCATCAATCCAGCGGCTTTCACTCATACCAGTGTGGCACTGCGAGATGCATTACTTGGCGTCGCCATCCCATTTATTGAGGTGCACTTATCAAATGTGCACGCACGCGAACCATTTCGTCATCACTCTTATCTGTCAGATAAAGCAGAAGGCGTGATTTGCGGTTTAGGCGCACAAGGTTATGAATTCGCTCTGTCTGCCGCGATTAATAAGCTACAGGCAAAGTAACCCTAACACTCTGCAACCCCACGAGGGTTGTCTTAATCACAAGATAAAAGAGAAAGAAAAGATGGATATTCGTAAAATCAAGAAGCTAATTGAGTTAGTTGAAGAGTCTGGCATTGCTGAGCTAGAGATTTCTGAAGGTGAAGAGTCAGTACGCATCAGTCGTCACGGCACTGCAGCCCCTCAAGCACCAGTTCACTACGCAGCAGCTCCAGTAGCGGCACCTGCTCCAGCAGCAGCGGCACCAGTAGCAGAAGCGCCAGCAGCAGAAGCTCCAGCAGCTGCAACGCCTGCAGGTCACCAAGTTCTTTCTCCAATGGTTGGTACTTTCTACCGTTCTCCAAGCCCAGACTCTAAAGCATTCGTAGAAGTGGGTCAGAAAGTAAATGCTGGCGATACGCTATGTATTGTTGAAGCAATGAAAATGATGAACCAAATCGAAGCGGACAAATCTGGCGTTGTTACAGCGATCCTAGCTGAAGACGGCCAACCAGTTGAATTCGACCAACCTCTTGTTGTAATCGAATAAGCGGGGCTTGCCTTATGCTAGACAAAGTAGTCATCGCGAACCGAGGTGAAATTGCACTTCGTATTCTTCGCGCTTGTAAAGAGTTAGGTATTAAGACCGTCGCTGTTCACTCGACAGCTGACCGCGATCTTAAGCACGTACTACTCGCAGACGAAACCGTATGTATCGGCCCTGCTCGTGGTATCGACAGCTACCTAAATATCCCACGAATTATTTCTGCAGCAGAAGTAACAGGGGCCGTTGCCATTCACCCTGGTTACGGCTTCTTGTCAGAAAACGCAGACTTCGCTGAGCAAGTTGAGCGCAGTGGTTTCATCTTCGTTGGTCCAAAAGCAGACACTATCCGCCTGATGGGTGACAAAGTGTCGGCTATCAACGCAATGAAGAAAGCTGGCGTTCCTTGTGTACCTGGCTCTGACGGTCCTCTGGACAACGACGAAGAGAAAAACAAGGCGTTTGCTAAACGCATTGGTTATCCAGTCATCATCAAAGCGTCTGGTGGCGGCGGTGGCCGTGGTATGCGTGTCGTTCGCGCAGAAAAAGACCTAATTCAAGCGATTGCAATGACGCGTGCTGAAGCAAAAGCAGCGTTCAACAACGACATGGTTTACATGGAGAAATTCCTAGAAAACCCTCGTCACGTTGAAGTGCAAGTTATCGCTGACGGTCAAGGCGGCGCAATCCACCTTGGTGAGCGTGATTGTTCAATGCAACGTCGTCACCAAAAAGTAGTGGAAGAGGCGCCAGCACCAGGTATCACTGAAGAGATGCGTAAGTACATCGGTGAACGTTGTACTCGTGCATGTATCGAAATTGGTTACCGCGGCGCAGGTACGTTCGAATTCCTATACGAGAACGGTGAATTCTACTTCATCGAAATGAACACTCGTATTCAGGTAGAACACCCAGTAACAGAAATGGTTACCGGCATCGACCTAATCAAAGAACAGCTTCGCGTTGCAGCGGGTCAACCTCTGTCATTCACTCAAGATGACATTAAGATCCGTGGCCATGCGATTGAGTGCCGTATCAACGCAGAAGACCCAGAACGCTTCCTACCATCTCCAGGTAAGATCGAGCGTTTCCACGCGCCTGGCGGTATGGGTGTGCGTTGGGAATCACACATCTATTCTGGTTACACAGTACCACCTCATTACGATTCAATGATTGGTAAGCTAATCACGTACGGTGAAAACCGTGATGTGGCGATTGCGCGCATGAAGAATGCTCTGGGTGAGATGATCATCGAAGGCATCAAAACCAACGTGCCACTGCAATTCTCCATTATGAATGACGAAAACTTCCAGCATGGTGGTGCAAACATCCACTACCTAGAGAAGAAGCTCGGCTTACAATAAGCCTTAGCTAACGTCTTAAAAAATGCCCACATCCGTGGGCATTTTTGTTTTGTATGTACTCTAAGCATTCAACAAATACGTAGGCTTATTTGGGTATATACTCAAACAAATCGTAGAGTTCTGGTAAACTCTGCGCCACTTCATTCACTTTAAGAGCAAAAACCAATGCCTTGGATTCAAATCAAACTCAACGCGACCAATGAAAACGCTGAGCAAATCGGCGATATGCTAATGGAAGAGACTGGCGCGCTGTCTGTTACATTCTTAGACGCGCAGGATACACCTGTATTCGAACCTCTACCTGGCGAAACTCGCTTATGGGGCGATACTGACATTCTGGCACTGTACGATGCAGAAGCAGACACCAACTTCATCATCAATCAAATTAAAGCGAGCAATATGCTGGCTGACAATTTTGCTTACAAAGTAGAACAGCTTGAAGATAAAGACTGGGAACGCGAATGGATGGAAAACTTCCACCCAATGAAATTTGGTGAACGCCTATGGATTTGTCCAAGCTGGCGCGACATTCCAGATCCTGACGCTGTTAATGTTATGTTGGATCCTGGCCTTGCATTCGGTACGGGTACGCACCCTACAACAGCACTTTGTCTTGAGTGGCTAGAAAGCATGGATCTGAGCGGTAAAACCGTTATCGACTTCGGTTGTGGCTCAGGCATTCTGGCGATCGCGGCGATCAAACTAGGCGCTGAAAAAGTGATAGGGATCGACATTGATCCTCAAGCACTGCTTGCTTCGAAAGACAACGCAGAGCGTAACGGCGTTGCCGACAAACTAGAAGTTTACCTTCCTCAAAACCAACCAGAAGGTCTGATTGCAGACGTGGTTGTTGCTAACATTCTTGCTGGCCCACTGCGTGAACTTGCACCAATCATTAAAGGGCTAGTTAAGCCACATGGCGACCTCGCTATGTCTGGCGTATTAGACACTCAAGCCGAAGATGTTGCGAACTATTACCGTGACGAGCTTCACATTGACCCGATTGTTGAGCAAAGTGAATGGTGTCGTATCTCTGGTCGTAAGCAAGGCTAGACAAGGTTTTCAGAGCTAATTGTTTGAAATTCATACAATTTACAAAAACAATTTGTAAATGCTCAAATATTAGTCTTTTCACGCAGTGAAAAAATGCGTAAAATGCGCGCCCTTGCTGGTACAGAACTGTGATGACGTTTTGAAAATCGGAAACTATCAACTTAAGAACAATCTAATCGTAGCCCCTATGGCTGGTGTAACGGATAGACCGTTTCGCGAGTTGTGTCTTCGTTATGGTGCGGGAATGGCCGTCAGTGAAATGATGTCTGCTAACCCAAAACTATGGGGAACGTCAAAGTCGAAACAGCGCATGGTACACGAGGGCGAATCGGGCATTCGCTCTGTACAGATTGCGGGTTCCGATCCACAGCTTATGGCGGACGCAGCTCAATTCAGTGTTGAGAACGGTGCACAAATCATCGACATCAACATGGGCTGCCCGGCAAAAAAAGTGAATAAGAAGCTAGCGGGCTCTGCTCTGCTTCAATACCCAAACATTATCGAAGAGATTTTGAAAGCGGTCGTGAATGCAGTGGACGTTCCTGTAACGTTAAAGACTCGAACTGGCTGGGATACAGACAACAAGAACTGTGTCCAGATCGCTAAATTAGCCGAAAACTGCGGCATACAAGCTCTTGCTCTGCATGGCAGAACGAAAGCATGTATGTACAAAGGTGAGGCCGAATACGACAGCATTAAAGCGGTAAAAGAGGCGATTTCAATTCCGGTTATCGCGAACGGTGATATCGATAGCCCGGAGAAAGCCAAATTTGTACTGGAGTACACCGGTGCGGACGCTTTAATGATTGGACGCCCTGCCCAGGGTCGTCCTTGGATTTTCCAGGAAATCCATCACTATTTGGAAAACGGCACCACAATGGGTGAGCTTCCTACTGAGGAAGTGAAAACCATTATGCTTGGTCATGTGAATGCTCTACATGAATTTTATGGAGAGTACTTAGGCCCACGTATCGCGCGTAAGCACGTAGGGTGGTACCTAAAAGAGCATGAACAGGCAAGTGAGTTTCGCCGTACCTTCAACGCTATCGACGCAGCTCCGCTGCAAATTGAGGCGTTAGAAGGTTATTTTGATAACGTTGCATCATAATTAAGAGAAGAGCTAGACCGAATATGTTCGAACAAAATCTGACTTCAGAAGCATTAACAGTAACTACAGTAACGTCACAAGACCAGATTACTCAGAAGCCTTTACGTGACTCTGTTAAAGCGTCTCTTAAAAACTACCTTGCTCAACTAAACGGCCAGGAAGTAACAGAACTATACGAATTAGTTCTAGCTGAAGTTGAACAGCCACTATTAGATACTATCATGCAGTACACTCGCGGTAACCAAACTCGCGCGGCAACTATGATGGGTATCAACCGCGGTACTCTTCGCAAAAAACTTAAGAAATACGGCATGAACTAAGACCGGCTTTCAAAAAGTATTTGGAACAAGCCGTTACCTTTTTAGGTAACGGCTTTTCTTTATCTACAAAAATACTACGAATAACGCTCACTTTGTTCAGCATTACCAACTGGCTTTAATATAACTACCGCTGAGCCAAACAATAACAAAGCCACGACAGCGACCCATTCATGACCTACAGAATAAGCAAAGCCCGCCAAGGCAGACCAAATCGCGACACCAAAGTGCATCATACTCATTCCAGAAGACATCAGCACACCTCGATGTTCATCAGATAAGCTTACTATATGTGCTTGTAACGCCGGAGAGCCTACCCCTCCAGCAAGAGACCAGAGCACTAGAGCTGGAAGATAAGCGGTCACCGTACTCATCTCATTTGAGAACACCCATGCACTACAAGGTATGCACACCATTAAAGCCACTCGCATAACGGCTCGAGAGCTACCAAGCCAACGGCAAGCTCTCCCCACGCACATATTTCCAACCACACTCACGATCCCTAGAGCAGCATAAATAGCGCCCACCCAACCGAGCGCCAACTCGCTGGTATCTCGAATATGAAGGCCTATCAGGTTAAATACACCAATACCTCCCCCTAGGCCTAAACACATCGCTAAAATCGCCCTCAAAGCGCCTGGAAGATGAATGACGTCTGTGATAGGCGGCAGAGTATCTAATGCCTTGGACTCATCATGCTTGTTGTTCATGAACACTACGCTCATGGCACCGACAAGAAGAGCCGCAACGCCCAAAATAATAAAAGCGGCACGCCATGATAAAAGCTGGGTCAGCAATGCTCCGATCGCCGGGCTGGTTATCATACCCAGCGTTAATCCCGCCTGAACCATCACAATTTGACGCATCGCTCTATTACCCTTCGCGTCTCCCGCCAACGCGAATGCAATTGGCAACATGCCTGCACTTGCAATACCAGTGATCACTCGACTTGCAATCGCAAGTTCAAAATCATGAACTATGCCCGTCGTAATAGACGCAACCCCAAATACGAAGCAAGCAGGCAACATGATACGAATACGCCCAACCCGGTCTGATAAACGTCCCAGGTAAGGAGCACAAATTGCTATAGCTAAACTATATGCCGTAATAAATAACGTAACCTGACTCGGTTGAACACTTAAATCATTTCCGATAGGTTCAAGAATAGATCCAAGCATCAACTCATCAGCACCAACAAGAAAAGCAACAAGAAATAGGATCATGGACTGCATCATAGCTCCACCTCCTGTTCTGTTTCCGATTCAGCATAAGTGAGCAACGAAATATCTAAAACTCTATCAGGCCAAGATTGTAAAAACGCCTTCTCATGAGATACCACAATCACACTACCAGAAAAGCGCTGGAGAGCCTCTTTAAGCGCATTTTTACTGCTGCTATCCAAATGTGTCGTTGGCTCGTCCAACAGCAAAACATTGCATTTCTGGACTGATAAACAACAAAGTTTCACGCGAGTTTGCTCACCTCCACTTAATGTATCTAGGTGGCGCTGCGTCTTATCTCCGGTGACCCCAAAGCGAGCTAATATCTTGCGTGATTCTTTGCTTGATATCGTTGGATCACAAGAGCATAGCTCCTGCTCAGGCGTGTGCTGAGGGTGACGCCAAGACAAATCTTGAGAAAAATACCCAATCATTGCACCTTTTGCCAATACCACCTCACCAGAGATCGGCTCGATCTCCCCCATAAGGGTTTTAAGCAAAGTCGACTTACCTACGCCGTTAAAACCAGAAACGACCAACTTCTCCCCGCGCGCTAACGTGATATCAAGCGCAGGAAGCAGAGGCTGCTGATAACCTATCTTCAACGCTTTTGCGTCAATCACATACTGTTGCCCAATAGGCTGGTGAGCAAAGTCAAACATCGATACTTTCTCTATATGATTCAGTTGAATACGTTCGATTTTATTCAGTTTTTCTTGCGTCCCTTAGCAAGACTCGCGTTAACTCCAGCGCCATTTTTGGCAATAAATTGCTCTAACTTTCGAATTTCATTTTGCTGAGCCTTATATTGCTTTTCTAACAAAGCACCGTCGTGATTCTTTTGCTGCATTGCTTTGACATAAGTGCCGCTGTATTTTCGGACCGTTTGATAATCAATATCACAAATACTGGTCGCTACTTGATTAAGGAAGTCAATATCATGAGAAACCAGTAAAACAGTGCCAGTGTACTCGTTGAGAAACGTGACCAACCATTCAATGTGCAGAGCATCAAGATAGTTTGTCGGCTCATCGAGAATTAACACATCGGGGTTGCGGAGTAACAACCTCCCTAAAAGGACCTTGTGTCTTTGACCACCACTTAGCGAGACAAGCGGTGTATCTAAGCCAAATTGATAAATGCCAAGACCTACAGCAACTTGTTCAATTTTGGTATCAATTGCATAGAAGTCTTCATCTTCTAAATATGCCTGTAGTCGTGCGACTTGGCTTAAAAGAGATGTAGAGTGAGACTCGGTCATCGCCTGATACAAAGTCCAAAGCTTCTGCTCGGCAGCGTATAAGTTCTCAAAAGCACTCTTTAAGCATTCATAAACCGTCAGCGCATTATCCATCTTAAAATGTTGCTCTAAATACCCCACCTCAAGGTTTGGTAACCAGTCAATGCAGCCCTTATCTGCAGATAATTCACCGACAAGCAGTTTTAATAAGGTGCTTTTTCCAACGCCATTCGCTCCAGTGATACCTATTTTCTCTCCCACGTTAATTCGAAATGTCGCGTTGTTATATAAACTCTTATCAGCGATCTGATAAGACAAATTTTTAACTTGTAAAATACTCATGTTTTTAACCAAATAAAAAGGGCCGGTGATCAATACCGGCCCTTATTTCAATACTGGATAATGCTTTGTAGCTGCTTAACAGATACAAAAAGGCCGATGATGAAATATCACCGGCCATCTCTTCTCTTTTATCAGGTGTACAAACGCCTGCGTATAACTTCAGCGAAGTTACTCACGCATAAAACACCTGATGAAGATTAATTTAAGACTCCGAGCAACACTTCATCGCGTTTTTTGCACGGAGTTCAGCCTTCTTACAAAGCTTTTAAACAAGAGATATAACATGGTTTACTGTCGAAAAAACATTCGATGTGAAGCGTACACCTTTAGAATAAAAAGTGCCAGATAATTATTAAAACTATCGTGACTTACACGAAGGTCCACTGAAAGAAGACCTTTCCTCAGTCAATGTGCCAGGTGAACGACTTACTTAGCAAACACAGCTATGAGAGCACCTATACCGCTCACGTTATACGTACGTAGTGGTGGCTTCATCGGTTGGAGACGATTAGAGGGGAAGAAGTAGCAAATATCCTTTAAGGCAGGCACTGGCTTAAATAGATCTACAAACAAAATCCATGTTCGGAAAGTTTTAAATGCGCTGAGTTTATTTTAATGAGCGCCTGTGGCTAAATCAAAACATCTAAAGCAGAGAAATCTCCCCCGAAAATAACATAACCTAGTGAATTAACTTTCTAGGTAATAATAAAGGAAGCTTTGGTAAGTTAAGCACAGGGGCTCAAAACTAGCGCTCGAAACTGCAGAAACCACACAGAACTGCGCATCAACTCGTTCATGACAGGGCTTAGAAAGCATAGCGAGAGAGGAGTCTGCCTCTCGATGCAAGGTTTCAATATGGAAATGAGGTTAAGGTAAGTCGGGTAACCAAAACGAAAAAAGCCCCAGTCTTTCGACTGGGGCTTAATATAAGTGGCGGAGTGGACGGGACTCGAACCCGCGACCCCCGGCGTGACAGGCCGGTATTCTAACCAACTGAACTACCACTCCGCAGTGGTATCACTCGCTTGTAATCAGCAAGTGTCCAAAATTTAAAGCCTGGCGATGTCCTACTCTCACATGGGGAAGCCCCACACTACCATCGGCGCTATTTCGTTTCACTTCTGAGTTCGGCATGGAAGTCAGGTGGGTCCAAAACGCTATGGTCGCCAAGCAAATTCTTTATCAATTTGCTCGCAAATTCAAACGCACTTTAGTGCGGCCCTTTAGGGTGAGATTTGCTTGCAAATCGAATAATCCGGAAAGCTGTTTTTTAATTCTCGTTACTACACATTCAACGTTCTTTCATTGAGTCCATCAAAACCCCTTGGGTGTTGTATGGTTAAGCCTCACGGGCAATTAGTACAGGTTAGCTCAACGCCTCACAACGCTTACACACCCTGCCTATCAACGTCGTAGTCTACGACAACCCTTTAGGATACTTAAAGTATCAGGGAGAACTCATCTCAAGGCTCGCTTCCCGCTTAGATGCTTTCAGCGGTTATCGATCCCGAACTTAGCTACCGGGCAATGCGTCTGGCGACACAACCCGAACACCAGAGGTTCGTCCACTCCGGTCCTCTCGTACTAGGAGCAGCCCCTTTCAATTCTCCAACGCCCACGGCAGATAGGGACCGAACTGTCTCACGACGTTCTAAACCCAGCTCGCGTACCACTTTAAATGGCGAACAGCCATACCCTTGGGACCGACTTCAGCCCCAGGATGTGATGAGCCGACATCGAGGTGCCAAACACCGCCGTCGATATGAACTCTTGGGCGGTATCAGCCTGTTATCCCCGGAGTACCTTTTATCCGTTGAGCGATGGCCCTTCCATTCAGAACCACCGGATCACTATGACCTGCTTTCGCACCTGCTCGAATTGTCATTCTCGCAGTCAAGCGGGCTTATGCCATTGCACTAACCTCACGATGTCCAACCGTGATTAGCCCACCTTCGTGCTCCTCCGTTACGCTTTGGGAGGAGACCGCCCCAGTCAAACTACCCACCAGGCACTGTCCGCAACCCCGATAAGGGGTCGACGTTAGAACATCAACACTACAAGGGTGGTATTTCAAGGACGGCTCCACGCAATCTAGCGACTGCGCTTCAAAGCCTCCCACCTATCCTACACATGTAGGGTCAATGTTCAGTGCCAAGCTGTAGTAAAGGTTCACGGGGTCTTTCCGTCTAGCCGCGGGTACACTGCATCTTCACAGCGATTTCAATTTCACTGAGTCTCGGGTGGAGACAGCGTGGCCATCATTACGCCATTCGTGCAGGTCGGAACTTACCCGACAAGGAATTTCGCTACCTTAGGACCGTTATAGTTACGGCCGCCGTTTACCGGGGCTTCGATCAAGAGCTTCGACCGAAGTCTAACCCCATCAATTAACCTTCCGGCACCGGGCAGGCGTCACACCGTATACGTCATCTTGCGATTTTGCACAGTGCTGTGTTTTTAATAAACAGTTGCAGCCACCTGGTATCTGCGACTCTCAATAGCTCCATCCGCGAGGGACTTCACCGTCGAGAGCGTACCTTCTCCCGAAGTTACGGTACCATTTTGCCTAGTTCCTTCACCCGAGTTCTCTCAAGCGCCTTGGTATTCTCTACCCGACCACCTGTGTCGGTTTGGGGTACGATTCCTTACAATCTGAAGCTTAGAGGCTTTTCCTGGAAGCATGGCATCAATGACTTCACATCCGTAGATGCTCGACGTCGTGTCTCAGCCTTAAAGAGAGCCGGATTTACCTAACTCTCAAGCCTACGCACTTGAACCTGGACAACCGTCGCCAGGCCCACCTAGCCTTCTCCGTCCCCCCATCGCAATTGTAAGAAGTACGGGAATATTAACCCGTTTCCCATCGACTACGCCTTTCGGCCTCGCCTTAGGGGTCGACTTACCCTGCCCCGATTAACGTTGGACAGGAACCCTTGGTCTTCCGGCGAGGAGGTTTTTCACCCCCTTTATCGTTACTCATGTCAGCATTCGCACTTCTGATACGTCCAGCATGCGTTACCACACACCTTCAACCGCTTACAGAACGCTCCCCTACCCAATACTCAAAGAGTATTGCCGCAGCTTCGGTTTACTACTTAGCCCCGTTACATCTTCCGCGCAGGCCGACTCGACCAGTGAGCTATTACGCTTTCTTTAAATGATGGCTGCTTCTAAGCCAACATCCTGGCTGTCTGAGCCTTCCCACATCGTTTCCCACTTAGTAGTAATTTGGGACCTTAGCTGGCGGTCTGGGTTGTTTCCCTCTCCACGACGGACGTTAGCACCCGCCGTGTGTCTCCCGGATAGTACTTACTGGTATTCGGAGTTTGCAAAGGGTTGGTAAGTCGGGATGACCCCCTAGCCTTAACAGTGCTCTACCCCCAGTAGTATTCGTCCGAGGCGCTACCTAAATAGCTTTCGGGGAGAACCAGCTATCTCCAGGTTTGATTGGCCTTTCACCCCTAGCCACAAGTCATCCGCTAATTTTTCAACATTAGTCGGTTCGGTCCTCCAGTTGATGTTACTCAACCTTCAACCTGCCCATGGCTAGATCACCTGGTTTCGGGTCTATATCCAGAGACTGAACGCCCAGTTAAGACTCGGTTTCCCTACGGCTCCCCTAGATGGTTAACCTTGCCACTGAATATAAGTCGCTGACCCATTATACAAAAGGTACGCAGTCACAGGACAAAGCCTGCTCCTACTGCTTGTACGTACACGGTTTCAGGTTCTATTTCACTCCCCTCACAGGGGTTCTTTTCGCCTTTCCCTCACGGTACTGGTTCACTATCGGTCAGTCAGTAGTATTTAGCCTTGGAGGATGGTCCCCCCATATTCAGACAGGATATCACGTGTCCCGCCCTACTCGATTTCACTGAATATGCGTCGTCAGTTACGGGGCTATCACCCTGTATCGCCAAGCTTTCCAGCTTGTTCACCTGACGCCTATAAAGCTTAAGGGCTAGTCCAATTTCGCTCCGCTACTTTCGGAATCTCGGTTGATTTCTTTTCCTCGGGGTACTTAGATGTTTCAGTTCCCCCGGTTCGCCTCGTTATGCTATGTATTCACATAACGATACTTGCTTATGCAAGTGGGTTTCCCCATTCGGAAATCCCAGACTCAAGTGGTTTTTACTACCTAATCTGGGCTTATCGCAAGTTAATACGTCCTTCATCGCCTCTGACTGCCAAGGCATCCACCGTGTACGCTTAGTCACTTAACCATACAACCCGAAGGAGTTTCGAGTTGATAATCAAATCACCAAAGTTGTCTCTCATTATTTGAATGAGCGAGAGACATTCGATTTTGCCGGACTCAAATTCCAAGAACACTTGAATGTGTTTTCAGTTGTATTCATAAATGAATACTTTGAGAACTTTACAAACAACAATAAATTGTTGTTTTGTCAGCTTTCCAAATTGTTAAAGAGCTAATCACTTCTAATGAAGTAACCATTTTTAAAAGCACTCATTGAATGCGCTTAAAGATGGTGGAGCTATGCGGGATCGAACCGCAGACCTCCTGCGTGCAAGGCAGGCGCTCTCCCAGCTGAGCTATAGCCCCATCAAGGTGTCGATACTGTAGCCAATCCCTTAGTAAGGAAATTGGTGGGTCTGAGTGGACTCGAACCACCGACCTCTCGCTTATCAGGCGAACGCTCTAACCACCTGAGCTACAGACCCAGTATCGTCTCTTTACTTTATAAACCGTATCAATCTGTGTGGACACTCATCGCAATAATCATCGTATAAGGAGGTGATCCAGCGCCAGGTTCCCCTAGCGCTACCTTGTTACGACTTCACCCCAGTCATGAACCACAAAGTGGTAAGCGTCCCCCCGAAGGTTAAACTACCTACTTCTTTTGCAGCCCACTCCCATGGTGTGACGGGCGGTGTGTACAAGGCCCGGGAACGTATTCACCGTGGCATTCTGATCCACGATTACTAGCGATTCCGACTTCATGGAGTCGAGTTGCAGACTCCAATCCGGACTACGACGCACTTTTTGGGATTCGCTCACTTTCGCAAGTTGGCCGCCCTCTGTATGCGCCATTGTAGCACGTGTGTAGCCCTACTCGTAAGGGCCATGATGACTTGACGTCGTCCCCACCTTCCTCCGGTTTATCACCGGCAGTCTCCCTGGAGTTCCCGACATTACTCGCTGGCAAACAAGGATAAGGGTTGCGCTCGTTGCGGGACTTAACCCAACATTTCACAACACGAGCTGACGACAGCCATGCAGCACCTGTCTCAGAGTTCCCGAAGGCACCAATCCATCTCTGGAAAGTTCTCTGGATGTCAAGAGTAGGTAAGGTTCTTCGCGTTGCATCGAATTAAACCACATGCTCCACCGCTTGTGCGGGCCCCCGTCAATTCATTTGAGTTTTAATCTTGCGACCGTACTCCCCAGGCGGTCTACTTAACGCGTTAGCTCCGAAAGCCACGGCTCAAGGCCACAACCTCCAAGTAGACATCGTTTACGGCGTGGACTACCAGGGTATCTAATCCTGTTTGCTCCCCACGCTTTCGCATCTGAGTGTCAGTATCTGTCCAGGGGGCCGCCTTCGCCACCGGTATTCCTTCAGATCTCTACGCATTTCACCGCTACACCTGAAATTCTACCCCCCTCTACAGTACTCTAGTCTGCCAGTTTCAAATGCTATTCCGAGGTTGAGCCCCGGGCTTTCACATCTGACTTAACAAACCACCTGCATGCGCTTTACGCCCAGTAATTCCGATTAACGCTCGCACCCTCCGTATTACCGCGGCTGCTGGCACGGAGTTAGCCGGTGCTTCTTCTGTCGCTAACGTCAAACAACGCCGCTATTAACGACGCCGCCTTCCTCACGACTGAAAGTACTTTACAACCCGAAGGCCTTCTTCATACACGCGGCATGGCTGCATCAGGCTTGCGCCCATTGTGCAATATTCCCCACTGCTGCCTCCCGTAGGAGTCTGGACCGTGTCTCAGTTCCAGTGTGGCTGATCATCCTCTCAGACCAGCTAGGGATCGTCGCCTTGGTGAGCCCTTACCTCACCAACTAGCTAATCCCACCTAGGCATATCCTGACGCGAGAGGCCCGAAGGTCCCCCTCTTTGGCCCGTAGGCATCATGCGGTATTAGCCATCGTTTCCAATGGTTATCCCCCACATCAGGGCAATTTCCTAGGCATTACTCACCCGTCCGCCGCTCGACGCCGTTATCGTTCCCCGAAGGTTCAGATAACTCGTTTCCGCTCGACTTGCATGTGTTAGGCCTGCCGCCAGCGTTCAATCTGAGCCATGATCAAACTCTTCAATTTAAAGTTTTGTTCGGCTCAATGAATACTGAACATTACATAAAGTAATGTTTGAATTGACTGTGCTGAATCCGAAGATTCAATGGTCACTTCGTATCATTGAAACCTAATTTGATACCGAAGTATCGAATTGGATTATCATCAACGAGTGCCCACACAGATTGATAGGTCTATATTGTTAAAGAGCTTGGCTTTCAGTACTTTAGCACTTAAGCGAGGTGCGTATAATACGCTTTCCACTTTGAAAGTCAACATAAAACTCTAAAAAGATTAGAACTTTATGGTGACTTGCTTAAATCTTAAGCAAGTGCAAAATAAAGCCTGGCGATGTCCTACTCTCACATGGGGAAGCCCCACACTACCATCGGCGCTATTTCGTTTCACTTCTGAGTTCGGCATGGAAGTCAGGTGGGTCCAAAACGCTATGGTCGCCAAGCAAATTCTTTAATTCGGAAAGCTGTTTCTTAATTCTCGTTCTTACACATTCAATGTTCTTTCATTGAGTCCATCAAAACCCCTTGGGTGTTGTATGGTTAAGCCTCACGGGCAATTAGTACAGGTTAGCTCAACGCCTCACAACGCTTACACACCCTGCCTATCAACGTCGTAGTCTACGACAACCCTTTAGGATACTTAAAGTATCAGGGAGAACTCATCTCAAGGCTCGCTTCCCGCTTAGATGCTTTCAGCGGTTATCGATCCCGAACTTAGCTACCGGGCAATGCGTCTGGCGACACAACCCGAACACCAGAGGTTCGTCCACTCCGGTCCTCTCGTACTAGGAGCAGCCCCTTTCAATTCTCCAACGCCCACGGCAGATAGGGACCGAACTGTCTCACGACGTTCTAAACCCAGCTCGCGTACCACTTTAAATGGCGAACAGCCATACCCTTGGGACCGACTTCAGCCCCAGGATGTGATGAGCCGACATCGAGGTGCCAAACACCGCCGTCGATATGAACTCTTGGGCGGTATCAGCCTGTTATCCCCGGAGTACCTTTTATCCGTTGAGCGATGGCCCTTCCATTCAGAACCACCGGATCACTATGACCTGCTTTCGCACCTGCTCGAATTGTCATTCTCGCAGTCAAGCGGGCTTATGCCATTGCACTAACCTCACGATGTCCAACCGTGATTAGCCCACCTTCGTGCTCCTCCGTTACGCTTTGGGAGGAGACCGCCCCAGTCAAACTACCCACCAGGCACTGTCCGCAACCCCGATAAGGGGTCGACGTTAGAACATCAACACTACAAGGGTGGTATTTCAAGGACGGCTCCACGCAATCTAGCGACTGCGCTTCAAAGCCTCCCACCTATCCTACACATGTAGGGTCAATGTTCAGTGCCAAGCTGTAGTAAAGGTTCACGGGGTCTTTCCGTCTAGCCGCGGGTACACTGCATCTTCACAGCGATTTCAATTTCACTGAGTCTCGGGTGGAGACAGCGTGGCCATCATTACGCCATTCGTGCAGGTCGGAACTTACCCGACAAGGAATTTCGCTACCTTAGGACCGTTATAGTTACGGCCGCCGTTTACCGGGGCTTCGATCAAGAGCTTCGACCGAAGTCTAACCCCATCAATTAACCTTCCGGCACCGGGCAGGCGTCACACCGTATACGTCATCTTGCGATTTTGCACAGTGCTGTGTTTTTAATAAACAGTTGCAGCCACCTGGTATCTGCGACTCTCAATAGCTCCATCCGCGAGGGACTTCACCGTCGAGAGCGTACCTTCTCCCGAAGTTACGGTACCATTTTGCCTAGTTCCTTCACCCGAGTTCTCTCAAGCGCCTTGGTATTCTCTACCCGACCACCTGTGTCGGTTTGGGGTACGATTCCTTACAATCTGAAGCTTAGAGGCTTTTCCTGGAAGCATGGCATCAATGACTTCACATCCGTAGATGCTCGACGTCGTGTCTCAGCCTTAAAGAGAGCCGGATTTACCTAACTCTCAAGCCTACGCACTTGAACCTGGACAACCGTCGCCAGGCCCACCTAGCCTTCTCCGTCCCCCCATCGCAATTGTAAGAAGTACGGGAATATTAACCCGTTTCCCATCGACTACGCCTTTCGGCCTCGCCTTAGGGGTCGACTTACCCTGCCCCGATTAACGTTGGACAGGAACCCTTGGTCTTCCGGCGAGGAGGTTTTTCACCCCCTTTATCGTTACTCATGTCAGCATTCGCACTTCTGATACGTCCAGCATGCGTTACCACACACCTTCAACCGCTTACAGAACGCTCCCCTACCCAATACTCAAAGAGTATTGCCGCAGCTTCGGTTTACTACTTAGCCCCGTTACATCTTCCGCGCAGGCCGACTCGACCAGTGAGCTATTACGCTTTCTTTAAATGATGGCTGCTTCTAAGCCAACATCCTGGCTGTCTGAGCCTTCCCACATCGTTTCCCACTTAGTAGTAATTTGGGACCTTAGCTGGCGGTCTGGGTTGTTTCCCTCTCCACGACGGACGTTAGCACCCGCCGTGTGTCTCCCGGATAGTACTTACTGGTATTCGGAGTTTGCAAAGGGTTGGTAAGTCGGGATGACCCCCTAGCCTTAACAGTGCTCTACCCCCAGTAGTATTCGTCCGAGGCGCTACCTAAATAGCTTTCGGGGAGAACCAGCTATCTCCAGGTTTGATTGGCCTTTCACCCCTAGCCACAAGTCATCCGCTAATTTTTCAACATTAGTCGGTTCGGTCCTCCAGTTGATGTTACTCAACCTTCAACCTGCCCATGGCTAGATCACCTGGTTTCGGGTCTATATCCAGAGACTGAACGCCCAGTTAAGACTCGGTTTCCCTACGGCTCCCCTAGATGGTTAACCTTGCCACTGAATATAAGTCGCTGACCCATTATACAAAAGGTACGCAGTCACAGGACAAAGCCTGCTCCTACTGCTTGTACGTACACGGTTTCAGGTTCTATTTCACTCCCCTCACAGGGGTTCTTTTCGCCTTTCCCTCACGGTACTGGTTCACTATCGGTCAGTCAGTAGTATTTAGCCTTGGAGGATGGTCCCCCCATATTCAGACAGGATATCACGTGTCCCGCCCTACTCGATTTCACTGAATATGCGTCGTCAGTTACGGGGCTATCACCCTGTATCGCCAAGCTTTCCAGCTTGTTCACCTGACGCCTATAAAGCTTAAGGGCTAGTCCAATTTCGCTCGCCGCTACTTTCGGAATCTCGGTTGATTTCTTTTCCTCGGGGTACTTAGATGTTTCAGTTCCCCCGGTTCGCCTCGTTATGCTATGTATTCACATAACGATACTTACTTATGTAAGTGGGTTTCCCCATTCGGAAATCCCAGACTCAAGTGGTTTTTACTACCTAATCTGGGCTTATCGCAAGTTAATACGTCCTTCATCGCCTCTGACTGCCAAGGCATCCACCGTGTACGCTTAGTCACTTAACCATACAACCCGAAGGAGTTTCGAGTTGATGTTCAAATCACCAAAGTTGTCTCTCATTATTTGAATGAGCGAGAGACATTCGATTTTGCCGGACTCAAATATGTTTTGCTTTCGCAAAACCCAAGAACACTTGAATGTGTTTTTAGTTGTATTCAATAAATGAATACTTTGAGAACTTTACAAACAAAGCTTTGTTAAAAACAAAGTTTGTTTTGTCAGCTTTCCAAATTGTTAAAGAGCTATGTTTCTTCCTAAGGAAGTACATTTTCTAAAGACTTTCAGAGTCGAACATGCCAACCAGTATCAATTGCTTGCTCTGGTTTGGATGTTTATTCCAAAAATACTTAGAGAATGGTGGGCGATACCGGGCTCGAACCAGTGACCCCCTGCTTGTAAGGCAGGTGCTCTCCCAACTGAGCTAATCGCCCACATTATTTTGATTTCCGTGGAAGGAAATGGTGGGTCGTGCAGGATTCGAACCTGCGACCAATTGATTAAAAGTCAACTGCTCTACCAACTGAGCTAACGACCCAATGGTATCCCGTAGGGGAGTCGAACCCCTGTTACCGCCGTGAAAGGGCGGTGTCCTAGGCCTCTAGACGAACGGGACACTAAGTTGAACATCTTGGGGGGATGTTCTATCTCTTAAACTTCATAAACCATATCAATCTGTGTGAACACTCATCGCAATAATCATCGTTTAAGGAGGTGATCCAGCGCCAGGTTCCCCTAGCGCTACCTTGTTACGACTTCACCCCAGTCATGAACCACAAAGTGGTAAGCGTCCCCCCGAAGGTTAAACTACCTACTTCTTTTGCAGCCCACTCCCATGGTGTGACGGGCGGTGTGTACAAGGCCCGGGAACGTATTCACCGTGGCATTCTGATCCACGATTACTAGCGATTCCGACTTCATGGAGTCGAGTTGCAGACTCCAATCCGGACTACGACGCACTTTTTGGGATTCGCTCACTTTCGCAAGTTGGCCGCCCTCTGTATGCGCCATTGTAGCACGTGTGTAGCCCTACTCGTAAGGGCCATGATGACTTGACGTCGTCCCCACCTTCCTCCGGTTTATCACCGGCAGTCTCCCTGGAGTTCCCGACATTACTCGCTGGCAAACAAGGATAAGGGTTGCGCTCGTTGCGGGACTTAACCCAACATTTCACAACACGAGCTGACGACAGCCATGCAGCACCTGTCTCAGAGTTCCCGAAGGCACCAATCCATCTCTGGAAAGTTCTCTGGATGTCAAGAGTAGGTAAGGTTCTTCGCGTTGCATCGAATTAAACCACATGCTCCACCGCTTGTGCGGGCCCCCGTCAATTCATTTGAGTTTTAATCTTGCGACCGTACTCCCCAGGCGGTCTACTTAACGCGTTAGCTCCGAAAGCCACGGCTCAAGGCCACAACCTCCAAGTAGACATCGTTTACGGCGTGGACTACCAGGGTATCTAATCCTGTTTGCTCCCCACGCTTTCGCATCTGAGTGTCAGTATCTGTCCAGGGGGCCGCCTTCGCCACCGGTATTCCTTCAGATCTCTACGCATTTCACCGCTACACCTGAAATTCTACCCCCCTCTACAGTACTCTAGTCTGCCAGTTTCAAATGCTATTCCGAGGTTGAGCCCCGGGCTTTCACATCTGACTTAACAAACCACCTGCATGCGCTTTACGCCCAGTAATTCCGATTAACGCTCGCACCCTCCGTATTACCGCGGCTGCTGGCACGGAGTTAGCCGGTGCTTCTTCTGTCGCTAACGTCAAACAACGCCGCTATTAACGACGCCGCCTTCCTCACGACTGAAAGTGCTTTACAACCCGAAGGCCTTCTTCACACACGCGGCATGGCTGCATCAGGCTTGCGCCCATTGTGCAATATTCCCCACTGCTGCCTCCCGTAGGAGTCTGGACCGTGTCTCAGTTCCAGTGTGGCTGATCATCCTCTCAGACCAGCTAGGGATCGTCGCCTTGGTGAGCCCTTACCTCACCAACTAGCTAATCCCACCTAGGCATATCCTGACGCGAGAGGCCCGAAGGTCCCCCTCTTTGGCCCGTAGGCATCATGCGGTATTAGCCATCGTTTCCAATGGTTATCCCCCACATCAGGGCAATTTCCTAGGCATTACTCACCCGTCCGCCGCTCGACGCCGTTATCGTCCCCCGAAGGTTCAGATAACTCGTTTCCGCTCGACTTGCATGTGTTAGGCCTGCCGCCAGCGTTCAATCTGAGCCATGATCAAACTCTTCAATTTAAGATTTTGTTCGGCTCAATGAATACTGAACATTACATAAAGTAATGTTTGAATTGACTGTGCTGAATCCGAAGATTCAATGGTCACTTCGTTTCATTGAAACCTAATTTGAAGCCGAGGCTTCTAATTGGATTATCATCAACGAGTGCCCACACAGATTGATAGGTCTATATTGTTAAAGAGCTTGGCTTTCAGTGCCTTAGCACGTAAGCGAGGTGCGTATAATACGCTTTCCACTTTGAAAGTCAACATAAAACTCTAAAAAGATTAGAACTTTATGGTGACTTGCTTAAATCTTAAGCAAGTGTCCAATATTTAAAGCCTGGCGATGTCCTACTCTCACATGGGGAAGCCCCACACTACCATCGGCGCTATTTCGTTTCACTTCTGAGTTCGGCATGGAAGTCAGGTGGGTCCAAAACGCTATGGTCGCCAAGCAAATTCTTTATCAATTTGCTCGCAAATTCAAACGCACTTTAGTGCGGCCCTTTAGGGTGAGATTTGCTTGCAAATCGAATAATCCGGAAAGCTGTTTCTTAATTCTCGTTCTTACACATTCAATGTTCTTTCATTGAGTCCATCAAAACCCCTTGGGTGTTGTATGGTTAAGCCTCACGGGCAATTAGTACAGGTTAGCTCAACGCCTCACAACGCTTACACACCCTGCCTATCAACGTCGTAGTCTACGACAACCCTTTAGGATACTTAAAGTATCAGGGAGAACTCATCTCAAGGCTCGCTTCCCGCTTAGATGCTTTCAGCGGTTATCGATCCCGAACTTAGCTACCGGGCAATGCGTCTGGCGACACAACCCGAACACCAGAGGTTCGTCCACTCCGGTCCTCTCGTACTAGGAGCAGCCCCTTTCAATTCTCCAACGCCCACGGCAGATAGGGACCGAACTGTCTCACGACGTTCTAAACCCAGCTCGCGTACCACTTTAAATGGCGAACAGCCATACCCTTGGGACCGACTTCAGCCCCAGGATGTGATGAGCCGACATCGAGGTGCCAAACACCGCCGTCGATATGAACTCTTGGGCGGTATCAGCCTGTTATCCCCGGAGTACCTTTTATCCGTTGAGCGATGGCCCTTCCATTCAGAACCACCGGATCACTATGACCTGCTTTCGCACCTGCTCGAATTGTCATTCTCGCAGTCAAGCGGGCTTATGCCATTGCACTAACCTCACGATGTCCAACCGTGATTAGCCCACCTTCGTGCTCCTCCGTTACGCTTTGGGAGGAGACCGCCCCAGTCAAACTACCCACCAGGCACTGTCCGCAACCCCGATGAGGGGTCGACGTTAGAACATCAACACTACAAGGGTGGTATTTCAAGGACGGCTCCACGCAATCTAGCGACTGCGCTTCAAAGCCTCCCACCTATCCTACACATGTAGGGTCAATGTTCAGTGCCAAGCTGTAGTAAAGGTTCACGGGGTCTTTCCGTCTAGCCGCGGGTACACTGCATCTTCACAGCGATTTCAATTTCACTGAGTCTCGGGGAGACAGCGTGGCCATCATTACGCCATTCGTGCAGGTCGGAACTTACCCGACAAGGAATTTCGCTACCTTAGGACCGTTATAGTTACGGCCGCCGTTTACCGGGGCTTCGATCAAGAGCTTCGACCGAAGTCTAACCCCATCAATTAACCTTCCGGCACCGGGCAGGCGTCACACCGTATACGTCATCTTGCGATTTTGCACAGTGCTGTGTTTTTAATAAACAGTTGCAGCCACCTGGTATCTGCGACTCTCAATAGCTCCATCCGCGAGGGACTTCACCGTCGAGAGCGTACCTTCTCCCGAAGTTACGGTACCATTTTGCCTAGTTCCTTCACCCGAGTTCTCTCAAGCGCCTTGGTATTCTCTACCCGACCACCTGTGTCGGTTTGGGGTACGATTCCTTACAATCTGAAGCTTAGAGGCTTTTCCTGGAAGCATGGCATCAATGACTTCACATCCGTAGATGCTCGACGTCGTGTCTCAGCCTTAAAGAGAGCCGGATTTACCTAACTCTCAAGCCTACGCACTTGAACCTGGACAACCGTCGCCAGGCCCACCTAGCCTTCTCCGTCCCCCCATCGCAATTGTAAGAAGTACGGGAATATTAACCCGTTTCCCATCGACTACGCCTTTCGGCCTCGCCTTAGGGGTCGACTTACCCTGCCCCGATTAACGTTGGACAGGAACCCTTGGTCTTCCGGCGAGGAGGTTTTTCACCCCCTTTATCGTTACTCATGTCAGCATTCGCACTTCTGATACGTCCAGCATGCGTTACCACACACCTTCAACCGCTTACAGAACGCTCCCCTACCCAATACTCAAAGAGTATTGCCGCAGCTTCGGTTTACTACTTAGCCCCGTTACATCTTCCGCGCAGGCCGACTCGACCAGTGAGCTATTACGCTTTCTTTAAATGATGGCTGCTTCTAAGCCAACATCCTGGCTGTCTGAGCCTTCCCACATCGTTTCCCACTTAGTAGTAATTTGGGACCTTAGCTGGCGGTCTGGGTTGTTTCCCTCTCCACGACGGACGTTAGCACCCGCCGTGTGTCTCCCGGATAGTACTTACTGGTATTCGGAGTTTGCAAAGGGTTGGTAAGTCGGGATGACCCCCTAGCCTTAACAGTGCTCTACCCCCAGTAGTATTCGTCCGAGGCGCTACCTAAATAGCTTTCGGGGAGAACCAGCTATCTCCAGGTTTGATTGGCCTTTCACCCCTAGCCACAAGTCATCCGCTAATTTTTCAACATTAGTCGGTTCGGTCCTCCAGTTGATGTTACTCAACCTTCAACCTGCCCATGGCTAGATCACCTGGTTTCGGGTCTATATCCAGAGACTGAACGCCCAGTTAAGACTCGGTTTCCCTACGGCTCCCCTAGATGGTTAACCTTGCCACTGAATATAAGTCGCTGACCCATTATACAAAAGGTACGCAGTCACAGGACAAAGCCTGCTCCTACTGCTTGTACGTACACGGTTTCAGGTTCTATTTCACTCCCCTCACAGGGGTTCTTTTCGCCTTTCCCTCACGGTACTGGTTCACTATCGGTCAGTCAGTAGTATTTAGCCTTGGAGGATGGTCCCCCCATATTCAGACAGGATATCACGTGTCCCGCCCTACTCGATTTCACTGAATATGCGTCGTCAGTTACGGGGCTATCACCCTGTATCGCCAAGCTTTCCAGCTTGTTCACCTGACGCCTATAAAGCTTAAGGGCTAGTCCAATTTCGCTCGCCGCTACTTTCGGAATCTCGGTTGATTTCTTTTCCTCGGGGTACTTAGATGTTTCAGTTCCCCCGGTTCGCCTCGTTATGCTATGTATTCACATAACGATACTTACTTATGTAAGTGGGTTTCCCCATTCGGAAATCCCAGACTCAAGTGGTTTTTACTACCTAATCTGGGCTTATCGCAAGTTAATACGTCCTTCATCGCCTCTGACTGCCAAGGCATCCACCGTGTACGCTTAGTCACTTAACCATACAACCCGAAGGAGTTTCGAGTTGATAATCAAATCACCAAAGTTGTCTCTCATTATTTGAATGAGCGAGAGACATATCGATTTTGCCGGACTCAAATTCCAAGAACACTTGAATGTGTTTTTAGTTGTATTCATAAATGAATACTTTGAGAACTTTACAAACAACAATAAATTGTTGTTTTGTCAGCTTTCCAAATTGTTAAAGAGCAATAATAGCTCGAAGCTTTCGCTTCAAAACCATCAATCTGTGTGAACACTCATCGCAATAATCATCGTTTAAGGAGGTGATCCAGCGCCAGGTTCCCCTAGCGCTACCTTGTTACGACTTCACCCCAGTCATGAACCACAAAGTGGTAAGCGTCCCCCCGAAGGTTAAACTACCTACTTCTTTTGCAGCCCACTCCCATGGTGTGACGGGCGGTGTGTACAAGGCCCGGGAACGTATTCACCGTGGCATTCTGATCCACGATTACTAGCGATTCCGACTTCATGGAGTCGAGTTGCAGACTCCAATCCGGACTACGACGCACTTTTTGGGATTCGCTCACTTTCGCAAGTTGGCCGCCCTCTGTATGCGCCATTGTAGCACGTGTGTAGCCCTACTCGTAAGGGCCATGATGACTTGACGTCGTCCCCACCTTCCTCCGGTTTATCACCGGCAGTCTCCCTGGAGTTCCCGACATTACTCGCTGGCAAACAAGGATAAGGGTTGCGCTCGTTGCGGGACTTAACCCAACATTTCACAACACGAGCTGACGACAGCCATGCAGCACCTGTCTCAGAGTTCCCGAAGGCACCAATCCATCTCTGGAAAGTTCTCTGGATGTCAAGAGTAGGTAAGGTTCTTCGCGTTGCATCGAATTAAACCACATGCTCCACCGCTTGTGCGGGCCCCCGTCAATTCATTTGAGTTTTAATCTTGCGACCGTACTCCCCAGGCGGTCTACTTAACGCGTTAGCTCCGAAAGCCACGGCTCAAGGCCACAACCTCCAAGTAGACATCGTTTACGGCGTGGGACTACCAGGGTATCTAATCCTGTTTGCTCCCCACGCTTTCGCATCTGAGTGTCAGTATCTGTCCAGGGGGCCGCCTTCGCCACCGGTATTCCTTCAGATCTCTACGCATTTCACCGCTACACCTGAAATTCTACCCCCCTCTACAGTACTCTAGTCTGCCAGTTTCAAATGCTATTCCGAGGTTGAGCCCCGGGCTTTCACATCTGACTTAACAAACCACCTGCATGCGCTTTACGCCCAGTAATTCCGATTAACGCTCGCACCCTCCGTATTACCGCGGCTGCTGGCACGGAGTTAGCCGGTGCTTCTTCTGTCGCTAACGTCAAATAATGCAGCTATTAACTACACCACCTTCCTCACGACTGAAAGTACTTTACAACCCGAAGGCCTTCTTCATACACGCGGCATGGCTGCATCAGGCTTGCGCCCATTGTGCAATATTCCCCACTGCTGCCTCCCGTAGGAGTCTGGACCGTGTCTCAGTTCCAGTGTGGCTGATCATCCTCTCAGACCAGCTAGGGATCGTTGCCTTGGTGAGCCCTTACCTCACCAACTAGCTAATCCCACCTAGGCATATCCTGACGCGAGAGGCCCGAAGGTCCCCCTCTTTGGCCCGTAGGCATCATGCGGTATTAGCCATCGTTTCCAATGGTTATCCCCCACATCAGGGCAATTTCCTAGGCATTACTCACCCGTCCGCCGCTCGACGCCGTTATCGTTCCCCGAAGGTTCAGATAACTCGTTTCCGCTCGACTTGCATGTGTTAGGCCTGCCGCCAGCGTTCAATCTGAGCCATGATCAAACTCTTCAATTTAAGATTTTGTTCGGCTCAATGAATACTGAACATTACATAACGTAATGTTTGAATTGACTGTGCTGAATCCGAAGATTCAATGGTCACTTCGTATCATTGAAACCTAATTTGAAACCGAAGTTTCTAATTGGATTATCATCAACGAGTGCCCACACAGATTGATAGGTTTATATTTTTAAAGAGCTTTCTAACTTATCCAGCAACTTAGTTGCTCGTCGTTAGGGGTGCGTATCTTACTCCGCACCGTGAGAGAGTCAAGCATTTTTTCAAATTTCTTTTTCTCTCACTTCCGACTCGCTGTGTGACTTTCGTCTCACTCCGTGTCGGTGGATGCGCAGTATAGGGAGTTGAGAAATTAGTACAAGCGTTTTTTGCAAAAAAACTTTCAACCGAACAAATAGCAATCACTTTGTGTATATACCAAGCGATCTTGGCTATTTTTCTCATTTAAAAGGATCTTTCCTCAAGAAAAAGGGCGTTTCTACCTGAATTAGGATTTTCAAATTTGATGCAATTGACGCAAATGATCTTCGCTCAACGCGCTTTTTCTTTTCGGCCTGCTGTATAAAAGATAAAAAAGAGCAGAACGATAACGAACTGCTCTTTGGTCTTTGCTTTTTACTTGGGGTACTTCAGGTGAAGTCTTGGAAATTGCTTCTTCTATATAGAAGAAAAGATCAGAGCATCCTTGCCCTTCTCTTTTACGACAGATTAGCTAGGGGTATATCTAAATGTCGTGGTTGTTCGATGACGCATTGAGCTCGTAAGAGTGGAGCATGCTTGCATTCCCAATGACGTCATCTTCGAGAGGAACTTAGTTCTTCAATACTTTTACGGTGTAGCTACCATCTTTTTGTTGGTATAGACCGTGGATGTCGGTTTCGAAACCTGGGTAATGCGCACCGATCTCACAAAGCATCTCTAGGAAGTCCAGCACAGGACGAGACTCTTGAGTCACCATTTCACCAGGAAGTACTAGTGGCACACCTGGAGGGTAAGGAAGGATCATGTTCGCACTTACGCGGCCAACCATTTCTTCCAGTTTGATCTCTTCGATGTTGCCACGAAGCTCTTCTTGCCACGCTGCGTGTGGTGTTACTTTCATTTCTGGAAGTACATCGAACGCTTTGTACATTAGCTCTGGTAAGTTGTATTTCTTAGTTAGGTCATGAATTGCTTGTGTGCTAGTTCTTGAACGCGCATGCCTTCATAGAAGCTTGGGTCTTCGTTGTATAGCGAAGGTAGGAAGCTCTTGATGGTTAGGTTCAAGTCGTAGCCACGTTTAAATTCAGTTAGACCGCGTAGCAATTGCATTGCTTTTGATTTGTCGATACCGATTGAGAATAGGAACAACAAGTTGTATGGACCTGTTTTCTCTACCACGATACCGCGCTCGTCTAGGAATTTAGCCACCAGCGAAGCAGGAATACCTGATTCTTCTAGTTCGCCTTCTTTATTCATCCCTGGAGTCAGTAGCGTTACTTTGATTGGGTCAAGATACATGTGGTTGTCATCCATGTTCTTGAAGCCGTGCCATGTGTCGCTAGGGTCTAGTTTCCAACATTCTGTGGTATCGATGTTTTCTGGTTGCCATACATCGAAGAACCAGCTGTCGCTTTCTGCTTCTAGACGTTTGATCTCTTTACGGAAGCGGATTGCGCGATCGATAGAGTCTTGCATCAACTTCTACCAGTGTTGCCGCGCATCATTGCCGCTGCAGTTTCAGTAGAAGCAACAATGCCGTACTGAGGTGAAGTTGAAGTGTGCATCATGAATGCTTCGTTGAAAGATTCTTTATCAAAGTCGCCTTTCACGTGAATCATTGAAGCTTGTGAGAATGCTGCCAACAGTTTGTGTGTTGATTGTGTTTCGTAGAACACTTTGCCTGGCATCGCTTCACCACTCATACCACATTTACCTTCGTAAATTGGGTTGAAGTTAGTGTAAGGCACCCAAGCACTGTCGAAGTGGATGTGTTTACAATCTAGCGACTCTTTGATGAATTGTGTGTTATACAACAGACCATCGTAAGTTGAGTTAGTAACTACTGCGTAAGTTGGTGCTGTTGCACCTGGTGTTTTCGCCACTTTCTCTGCAATGACATCGCGGCTGAATTCGCTTTGTGGAATACCACCAAGGATGCCGTATGCGTTACGGGTTGGGCGGAAGTAGATTGGAGTAACGTCACTCATCATCATTAGGTGAGTCAGAGATTTGTGACAGTTACGGTCAATCAGTACTGTGCTACCCGCAGGTGCTGAGTACATACCAACGATTTTGTTCGATGTAGACGTACCGTTAGTTACGATGTACGAGCTGTCTGCATTGAATGTACGTGCAATGTATTCTTCTGCATCTTTATGTGGGCCTGAGTGGTCTAGTAGAGAACCTAGCTCAGGCATTGAGATTGATACGTCCGCTTTAAATGTGTTTGGACCGTAAAAATCGTAGAAGATGCTACCTGCAGGGCTTTTCTGGAATGCAGTACCGCCCATGTGACCTGGAGTACAGAAGGTGTATTTACCTTCTTCTACGTATTTGAATAACGCTTTAGTGAATGGAGGCATGATGGCATCTTTGTATGCCTCAGTCGCTTGGTTGATTTTGATAGCGATGTCGTCAGCCATACCTAAAGCGTATTCGAAGAAGCTCACGTTTAGACGTAGGTCTGTTAGTGAAATATCTAGAGTAGACTGTTCATTAGCAAATGCGTGAACAGGCAGTTTTTCGTTGATTTGGCTGATACGTTCACATAGCTCTAGTGAGTATTTATCCCAGTCGAACAGCACACCGCAAATGCGTGGGTTCATCTCAATCATTTTGATCAAGTCTTTATCATCTACTGGGTAAACCACTTCGTAGCCCGCTTTCTCAAGAGCAGCGTGAAGTTGACGAACTGGCTCTTCTTTAAAGAACACACCCATGTGGTTCAAGATAGCGAATATATTCATTTGGACATCTCCAAGGCGAATGAAGGCGCTCTTTGCCATTTACAGGCAATGAGTAAGGTGAGCGCCGCGTGAATTTGGGTTTTATGGGCTGGCACCGTAGTGCCAGCGTTTTGGGGATTAGTTGCTTGCTTGGGCAGGCATGTCGTCAGCGTGTAGCTTCATGTACTGAGCTAAGCCGGCTTTTTTGCTGTAGAACATCAAGATAACGAGAGACACGATGAAGGTTGCTGTTAGCGTACCGCCTTCTGCACCAGCAAGGGCAATGAAGCAGAACAGACAAGCTACACCAGAGAACAGCATTACGAAGCCGTTACGTGTTGTCATACCTTCGAAGCGAATCAAGTTAATGCTTGAGTAGAAGTAAGGCAGCATAGTTAGTAGAACTGCATCAGTCGTTAGCTGGTTGAACAGGTCTGATGCGTGTGCTGTTTTAGAGCTGAAGAACATCAGTACAACCATTAATGCTGTCATCTTGATTGACGCAAGGATTAGACCTTTCTTAGGCACACCGTTTTTGTCAGTTTCGCCGTAGATTTTAGGGAAGTTGCCATCGCTTGCTGCACGTTTACCAGCTTCGCCCACCAGCATCATCCAAGAGCCTAGCGAAGTGAAACATGCTAGTGCTGTGAATGCTGATACGAATGGTGCTGTCCAGCTACCGAATAGCTCAGTGGTTGCCAATGCAAATGGCGCACCTGATGCCGCAACTTCAGAAGCAGGGAACATGCCGCTGATCATTTGAGTTGATAAGATGTAAATCACACCTGCGATACCAGTACCCAGCATGGTTGCTAGCGGTACAGTACGTTTAGGATTTTCTACCATACCTGTCGATACTGCTGCTGATTCCACACCAACGAATGACCATAGACAGATAAGAACCGCTGTCACGATCGCATGGCTATCCGTACCCGCAGATACGTTCCAGTTTTGGCTGTATAGCGCAGTGTCGAAGTGCGTCCAACCAAACGCCGCTGTACCAACAACTGGAATGAGGATTAGAACAAGACCAAGCGTACATAGACGGCTTACCCAGCTACCACCAAGTAGGTTGACGAAAGTGAAGATCCATACCGATGCAATCGTCGCAATACCTGCTGGGATTGGGTCATTAAGCACAGGGAAGAATACTGAAAGGTAAGAAACACCTGTAATAGCAATAGCTAGGTTACCAATCCAGTTCGCGTGGTAATACAGCACGCCCGTTTGGAAACCAAAGACTGGGGAAACTTCGCCCGCATAAGCGATAGGACCACCTTCTTGAGGGTTTTTGGTTGCCAGACGAGCGTAAACAAACGCAAGGCTCAGTGCACCGATCAAACAGATCAGCCAACTGAAAATTGAAACAGAGCCTACTGAAGCTAGGCTAGAAGGTAACAGTGCAATACCACTACCCATCATGTTACCGGCGACTACACCCGTACAGGCAATTAAGCCGATTTTTTTCGTATTCGATGACATAACATCTCCAAATCTATTCTACTCAAGTCAACGTGACTCAAACTGAACGGTTATTAGCGAGATGCTATGAAGTAGATACCTGCTCGACCTCGCTAAATTTCGAAGTGAAGACTACGCCCAAAAATCGGGAAAAAAATAAACTTGGCGTTATCAATAAAATGATTAGTTAATCAACATCAAGTTGAGATAAACATGATAAACACAAAAACATAAAGCCATATTATTCATACAGTTATAGGAAAAACATCAAACCTTCTACCGATAGATAAACTATCATCAACTCGTTGGTAATCGCGGCAAAAGTTATCAACCTCTATCAACTTCCCCGCCCCGAAGGGTTGATTCCCTGAGCCTGTTGATTCCATAAATCTCTCCCTGATCGCGCTTTTTGACCCACATCAATATTCATCTCGCCTGCAAGAAAGCATCAGAATCATTCTCGCCACATAACTCAGCCAGACACTCCATACAATCAATAGAGATAGAGATAGAGATAGAGATAGAGATAGAGATAGAGATAGAGATAGAGATAGAGATAGAGATAGAGATAGAGATAGAGAAGAAAACCGGATATGTCTTCCCGTTGCAAGCTTGCGTTACTGGCTCCTTCGTAAGTCATTACCCCACCGCCCACCCTTTTCACTTTTCGACAGCTACAAAAAAGCCCCTCACCGAAATGAGGGGCTAGTATTAAACTGACGTAGAGTGCGAGAGAATTAAAGCATTCGAACGACAGAAGGGTGAACAGCGCGATACATGGCGTAATCAATCGCCTTCATGTTACTTGGGAAGACCAAGTTTTCGCACAGCAGGTACGTCTCAACCGACGTATCAATATAGAAAGCTTCGCTGTAAGACTCACTGGCCAAATCCAGATCACCATCCAATTCAGCGTGTTTACCACGAATCACATAAGAAAGCACCGAATCACGTAACCTCAAAGCCTGCCCAAGATGCTGCTTGGCTGAAGCCATGTCACCAATAATGGTTTCGTGCAAGGCTAAAGCTTCATAAATTCGCGGTTGAATTGGCCCAACCATCATTTTTACGTTAGTTTCTAGTGCGTCACTCAACTGCTGCACTCGCCCTTTCTTCAACTCCTGTGAAAAATCGAGCACCTTCTGCACGTGGTAAGCAATTAATAACTCTGCCTGAACGTAAGCGTTATCTGGCTCAATTTCTAAAATGTTTTCCATCAAGTTGACGCCTTGGCGAAACTGCTTGGCATCCGAGACATTGAGATAATGGTTAGCTTGAACAAACAGCTCCAAAGCATCTGGGTTAATTGGCATTCCCACCACCAGCATCGTGGATTTCAGCTTGGCATCCGGTACTTTGAGGACTTGCATCAAGTCTAACGACGCTTGTTGAAGCACTGTCTTTAAATGGCTGCTGGTTAACGCGTATTGACGACTAAACAACACCTTTTCAGATGAGTTATTGCGATATTCCACCTCTAAAAAGCTACCACCATCATTTTCACGAACCCGCACCACAACCGATTTGCCCGGCACAATACCCGAGGTAAACGACGCCTTCTTTAGCATGACTCGGTAATCGCTCACTTGAGCAATGTCGGACATCAACTTTTGGGCAAACCCGTCTGCCAAGTCGTAGCTTAACCCTTCGCTCGTGAAGTTATCTTGAAACTTGAATTCGATAAGGTGAGTATCGATGGCTTGAGTAATACGCACTTCCGATTGCTTGTAGGTAAACACGCCCATCACCACAACCAAGACACTGATCCAGATGAAGTTCACGATCCCCAGGCGCCACGGACTGATTTTATTTTTTTTCTGAGGGGCCTTTTTCTCTTTAGACATCTCACAGACCGCGCGAGTCAGAGGGCCTGCAGGAAAAGTGACGGCAGGTGCGATAGGTAGAGTCTCTTCTTCTGACTCTTCAACAATAGGAGGAAGAGTTTCTGAATCACAATGACGACTTGCGAGGAATTCCTCGAGTGTCATTGGGGTCACATTCGCCACCAGCTTGTAACCACGTTTCGGCACTGTAATGACGTAGCTGGTATTTTCTTCCCGACCGTCCCGCAGTAATTTACGCAACTCAAAAATGGACTGAGTCACCACTTGATCGGTCACAATCGCCCCTGCCCAAACGTATTGGATCAATTCCTCACGATTGAACACCTCATTCGCATGCTCCGCTAGGAAATGCAGAAGATTAATTAAGCGTGGCTCAACAGTAACTTCCCTATCTTGTCGATACAGCTTATTTTCATCAACGCTTAAAACCCAGTCATTGATTTGAAAATAGACTCCAACCATGTATGAAAACTCTCGTATCTACAGACAGCGCTACGGCAGGAATCAAACAATGGTCAATTCCTACTGGTAACTAAAGGCGAGATTATAGGTGGGAAAACGGCGTGCACCTAGAAAAGCAAGCCGCCAAAAATGCAAACTTAAGTTAAGTGATGCAGAAATGAGACTACTCAAGTGCTGCAAGGATAGAACAATGAGTAGCATCATCGTCCGTATGACCGCAGCAAGCATCATTGATCTTCTTCAAAGCTCGACGAATTTTCGTTAGCTCGTTAATTTTTCCATCAATCAGCTCTAACTTAGCAGAAGTAATAGCTTTAACCTCTGCACAGCTGTGTTCTGTTGCTTCTAGTTTGATTTCTAGTAGCTCTTTAATCTCATCCAAGCTCAGGCCCAGCTCTTTACCTTTAAGGATGAAGTGTACCTGCTTTTGATTCTCTTCATTGTAGAGACGATAACCTGATTCACTTCGACCTGCGGGCTTTATCAGCGCGTTTTTCTCATAAAAACGCAGCGTATCTGCCGTCACACCACAACGTTTTGCCAGTTCACCTATCTGAAACATAACTTTCCCTATTAACTATCTCGTTACTTTTAAAGCTAAAGAACCTCTTTTTCACAATTATTTTTGAGATGCCAAACGATTGCGCGAGCTTTTTTGTAATAAATTGGTTAGAATACGCGCCATCAAATGTGGAGACTGTTTTCTAACCAGAAAACATCCGGCAAAGGTCTTTACCAAAACTGGCCAATATTTTACCCCAAGAGGTAAAAACAAGTTCATTTTTGGCAAACATCTTTAACTCCGTGAATTTGAGGAAAATGGAAGCATGAATAACGCTCGTCCTATTCGCCGTGCGCTTATCAGCGTATCAGACAAAACAGGTATTGTTGAGTTTGCACAAGCTCTTGCTGAGCGCGGTGTCGATATCCTATCTACTGGTGGTACAGCACGCCTACTTGCCGAACAAGGCATCGCAGTAACAGAAGTCTCTGACTACACAGGTTTCCCAGAAATGATGGACGGCCGCGTTAAAACGCTTCACCCGAAAGTTCACGGTGGTGTGCTTGGTCGTCGTGGTCAAGATGACGACGTGATGGCAAAACATGGCATCAATCCAATCGACATGGTCGTTGTTAACCTATACCCATTCGCAGAAACCGTTGCAAAAGAAAGCTGTACACTAGCTGACGCGGTTGAAAACATCGATATCGGCGGCCCAACGATGGTTCGCTCTGCAGCGAAAAACCACAAAGACGTGACTATCATTGTGAACGCTCATGATTACGACCGCGTTATCGCTGAAATGGACGAGAACGAGAAATCTCTAACACTAGAGACTCGTTTCGACCTTGCTATCGCAGCATTTGAACACACTGCGGCTTACGATGGCATGATCGCAAACTACTTCGGCACCATGGTTCCATCTTACGGTGAGAACAAAGAAGGTGATGAAGAGTCTAAATTCCCACGTACTTTCAATCAGCAATTCGAGAAGAAGCAAGACATGCGCTACGGTGAGAACAGCCACCAAGCCGCAGCTTTCTACGTGGAAGCCAATCCACAAGAAGCGTCTGTTTCTACTGCTCGCCAAATCCAAGGTAAAGCTCTTTCTTACAACAACATCGCAGACACGGACGCCGCACTTGAGTGTGTGAAAGAGTTCAACGAGCCAGCATGTGTGATCGTAAAACACGCGAACCCATGTGGTGTAGCTCTAGGTAAGGACATTCTAGAAGCGTACAACCGCGCTTACCAAACTGACCCAACATCTGCATTCGGCGGCATCATTGCATTCAACCAAGAGCTAGATGCTGAAACAGCAGCCGCTATTGTTGAGCGTCAATTCGTTGAAGTGATCATCGCACCTTCTGTTTCTGCTGAAGCAATTGAAGTGGTTGCAGCGAAAAAGAACGTCCGTCTACTAGAGTGTGGCGAGTGGTCAACGAAGACAACGGGCTTTGACGTGAAACGCGTCAACGGTGGTCTACTGGTTCAAGACCGCGACCAAGGCATGGTAAGCCTAGACGATCTTAAAGTCGTGTCTAAGCGTCAGCCGACAGAAGAAGAGCTCAAAGATGCCCTATTCTGCTGGAAAGTAGCGAAATACGTGAAATCTAACGCGATCGTTTACGCGAAAGGCGACATGACTATCGGTGTAGGCGCAGGCCAAATGAGCCGCGTTTACTCAGCGAAGATTGCCGGCATCAAAGCCGCAGATGAAGGCTTAGAAGTTGCCGGTAGCGTAATGGCATCTGACGCTTTCTTCCCATTCCGCGACGGTATCGATGCCGCAGCAGAAGCCGGCATTAAGTGCGTAATTCAGCCAGGTGGCTCAATGCGTGACGACGAAGTTATCGCAGCAGCAGATGAGCACGGCATGGCGATGATCTTTACCGGTATGCGTCACTTCCGCCACTAATCCTCTCGTCTTCACTGGGACGATAACTGCGTTGACGGCGTTCACTTATCCTAATCACATAGCATACTACTATGCTCATAGGAATAAGTTCACTTGTCGCCTTGTCCTCGTCCCATTGAATTAGAGAGGCCATACTCAGGTCTTTGCGAAATATCTGAGTTTGAGCAAACGGTATTTATAAGATTAAGGATTTTCATATGCGAGTTTTAATCATTGGTTCAGGCGGTCGTGAACATGCGCTAGGCTGGAAAGCAGCGCAAAACCCAAATGTTGAGACTATTTTCATTGCTCCAGGCAACGCAGGTACGGCACTAGAGCCAAAACTAGAGAACGTAAACATTGATGTGGAAGACATCGATAGTCTGGTTGCTTTTGCAAAAGAGAAGGCGATTGAATTGACTATCGTTGGCCCAGAAGCACCATTGGTTATTGGTGTGGTTGATGCGTTCCGCGAAGCGGGCTTACCAATCTTTGGCCCTACCCAAGCCGCAGCGCAGCTTGAAGGCTCCAAAGCGTTTACTAAAGACTTCCTTGCTCGTCACCAAATCCCAACCGGTGCATACGCAAACTTCACAGAAATTGAACCAGCGCTTGCTTACGTGCGTGAGCAAGGGGCGCCGATTGTGGTGAAAGCCGACGGCCTTGCGGCTGGTAAAGGCGTGATTGTGGCAATGACGCTAGAAGAAGCCGAAGACGCAATCAAAGACATGCTAGCAGGCAACGCATTTGGTGACGCAGGCAGCCGCGTGGTTATCGAAGAGTTCCTAGATGGCGAAGAAGCAAGCTTCATCGTGATGGTGGATGGTGAGAACGTTCTGCCAATGGCCACCAGCCAAGATCACAAACGCGTAGGTGACAAAGATACAGGTCCTAACACTGGTGGCATGGGCGCGTACTCGCCAGCTCCTGTGGTAACACCAGAAATTCACAACCGCATCATGGAAGAAGTCATTTACCCAACGGTACGTGGCATGGCGTCTGAAGGTAACCCATACACAGGTTTCCTATACGCGGGTCTTATGATCGACAAAGACGGCACTCCGAAAGTAATCGAGTACAACTGCCGCTTCGGTGATCCTGAGACGCAACCTATCATGATGCGCATGGAATCGGATCTTGTTGATCTGTGCCTAGCGGCAATCGACGAGAAACTGGATCAAGCGGAATCGAAGTGGGATCCACAAGCATCGATTGGTATCGTGCTAGCAGCCGGTGGTTACCCAGCAGCGTACAACAAAGGCGACGTAATTTCGGGTCTGCCACAAGTTGAAATTGAAGGCGAAAAAGTCTTCCATGCTGGTACAGATAACAAAGACGGCGACATCGTGACAAACGGTGGTCGCGTTCTTTGTGCAACGGCACTTGGCAACAGCGTATCAGAAGCGCAGCAACGCGCTTACGAGCTTGCAAAACAGATCAGTTGGGACGGCATGTTCCATCGCAGTGACATCGGCTACCGTGCGATTGCACGTGAGCAAGAAAAATAAAAACAACTTAAGTTGGCTAAAAAAACAAAAGGCGCATTCAGCGCCTTTTTTATTACTCTGTCAGCAATTAAGTCTCACCAAGCTTACTCAGCGAGTAATGCTGGGCGTGGTACACAATCAAAGTCATCATCATTGAGCATCAACAGTTCATCAACCGTTGCTTTAGTTCGTGACTGCTTGCCGACAAAAGCCACGTAACTGTCTACAGATGAGAGACGCTCGATAATAAATTTTGGCAACGTCTGATTAAACTCGAGTGTCGAGAACGCTTTACCTTTGCAGGTTTCAAACGATTGGCCATTCCAATAACCTTGAATGAGGCTCTGACTGTTACGAGACTGCGCCTTAACCGACGCCACTACATCATTCGCTTCTGTCTTGTAACGTTCTAATTGTTCATGCTGAAGTGGTAAGACTTTACGATTAACGCGATATTGTTGGTAAACCGCTTCGCCATCTTTATTAAAACGGATGTGGATTTGAAAAGGCACCAACTCTTGCTTGGTATCAACTTGCTCACCTTTTCGAATCAACTCTCGAAGCTCACCTTCATCCCAACGGTAGTCACTTTGAAACCAGCCATTATCCCCCATCGTTACGTAATCCGCAGCCGTACTCACGCGAGTGAGTTTCTCGGTCATCCAGTACAAGCTACTTGCGTCTCCAGCAACTTTGCCGCCAGAGAAGTGAGTAAATTGTTCTAAATTAGGAGTTTCAACCGACGAACAGCCAAAAAGGGTAAAGCTAGATAAGAGAAGTGAAGCGAGTAGATGTTTTTTCATGAAGTTGCACCGAGGCAGGATACCTCGGTGCATTCTAACTTAGTTTACTGATTCTTTCAGCGCTTTACCTGCTACGAATGCAGGTACGTTAGCTGCTGCGATTTGAATCTCGTCACCAGTCTTAGGGTTACGACCAGTACGTGCAGCGCGGTGGTTTACTTTGAATGTACCAAAACCAATTAGTTGAACTTGGTCACCCTCTTTAAGTGCACCAGTTACACCATCAAGAGTCGCTTCAAGAGCAGCTTTTGCTTGTGCTTTTGATAGGTCTGCTTTCTCTGCGATAAAGTCGATTAATTGGGTCTTGTTCATTAGGTTTCCCTTCTCATAGGTTATCGAATTCGTCTCACTCTAAAACATAAATGCCCCATCTGGCAAAGGTTTGTAAGCGATCTTTCGATTTTCTGACGTACTTTTAGCCATAATATGAGTAATAACTCACAATTTGTTACCACATACCCCCTGAAAACCCTTGCTTTCCAAGGTATTTGGACCAATTTATAAGGCACTTTTGCGGTTATAATAGCTGCAAATAACCACTATCAAACTACATTCAAGGGCAACTATGCTGCTGTTATCCATTTATATCTCTATTGCAATCGGCATTTCGTTTATCTGTTCGGTGCTGGAGGCGGTACTGCTGAGTATCAGTCCGAGCTACATTGCGCAGCTCAATCAACAGGGGCATCCCGCTGCTGGGCAACTGGCTAAGCTAAAATCAGATATCGACCGACCATTGGCATCCATTCTGACTCTAAATACCATCGCTCATACCATCGGCGCGGCCACTGCTGGTGCACAAGCTGCGGTTGTATTTGGTAGCGAAGCGTTAGGTATCTTTTCGGCTGTGCTCACACTGGCGATCTTGGTGCTTTCAGAAATCGTACCGAAAACAATTGGCGCAACTTACTGGCGTCAATTGGCGCCAACCGCGGCAGTCGCATTACGTTGGATGGTATGGGCGCTAACGCCATTCGTATGGTTTTCAGAGCAAATCACCAAGCGTCTTGCTCGTAACCACGAAGCTCCGAAAATGCGTGATGAACTGTCTGCAATGGCGATTCTGGCACGTGAAAGCGGTGAATTTGCCGAGGGTGAATCAAAAATATTAAGCAACTTGCTTGGCATCCAAGATGTACCTGTAACGCAGGTTATGACGCCACGTCCTGTGGTATTCCGTATCGATGCCACGATGACCATCAATGAGTTCCTAGAAAAACACAAGGATACACCTTTCTCCCGCCCATTGGTTTATAGCGAGCAGAAAGACAACATCATTGGTTTTGTGCACCGCCTTGAGTTGTTCAAACTGCAACAATCAGGTTGTGGACAGAAACAACTGGGAGCAATCATGCGCCCGATTCAAGTGGTGCTAAACAACACGACTTTACCGAAAGTGTTTGACCAGATGATGACTCATCGCCTACAGCTGGCACTTGTCGTTGACGAATACGGTACTGTGCAAGGCTTGGTGACGTTGGAGGATATCTTTGAACACCTCGTGGGTGAAGAAATCATCGATGAAGCGGATAAAAGTACCGACATGCAAGAGCTGGCTTACCAACGCTGGGAAAGTTGGAAAGAGATGCACGGCGTAATCGAAAGCCGCGATGACGATGAAGAAGAGGAAGAACTGGAGAAGCATCACAAGGAGCCAGAAACTCAAGAAGTGACAAAACCAGACTCTAAAGAATCGTAATCAGCATTGGGCATAACCGCTCAAACGCCGCAAACAAAAAGGCATCCATTTAGGATGCCTTTTTTCTATCTATTCAACGATTAAAGTGCGATACCGATATTGCTCACGCCTTCTTCACGTAACTCTTCACGTAAATCTTTAATCAAGCTGATGTCACGCTCTACCGCTTCACGCAGTGGACGGAAAATAGCCCACTGCACGTCCCATTCTTCACATACGGCTTCATTTTCTTTCTGGTTGTCGTTGGTGATTGGCTCTGCACCTTGCGCTTGCTCTAGATCAGCAACGGTTTGTACCGACTGTTGGCTCACTTTAAGCATTGAATCGAAAAGGTAGTCGCGGTCCAATAGACCATGCAGTAACGTAGACAAACCCTGACACGCGTCCATCGCTGGGTAAACGCCGTAAAAATCGAACTCATCCGCACTTGGGAACAACTCTTCTAACTTCTCTAATTGACGTTCGAAGTTAATTTTCGCGTTCTTAACTGTCAAAATTTCCCATACACTATCAAGAATCGCTCGGTAAGCACGCGGGTCAGCAAATTCTGTGTTCTCACAAAACATCGCATAGTTTGGATACATGCGTTCACATAGACACGCCATAAAGGTAATTTGTTGCCAAGGTTCTAGTTTTTCTAAACGAACCTGAAGAGGATTCTTAAGCATAGTCACTCAATCATTGAAGAAAAAAACAGCGAAAGTGTACTTGATTCATCACAGGGAAAAAAGTTAATGCCGCATTCAAATCAGATTTTCCTGCTCTCAGAGCATCGCGACACCTACAAAACGTTACTGGCAGAGAAAAATCTGCCCGATCTTTGCCTCACCGACGAACCAGAAGCCGCTCAGATCGTACTAGCGGACCCACCCTTACTATCACAAAGCTTAGACGAATTTTCACAGCTTGAATGGGTGCAATCCACGTTTGCTGGTGTCAACGCCTTAACATCCCCTAGCCTTCGTCAGGACTATACTCTAACTAACGTTCGAGGCATCTTTGGTCCACTGATTGCTGAATATGTTTTGGGTTACAGTATTGCCCATTACCGCCACTTCAACCGATACCACCAGCAACAACAAAACAAACGATGGCAGCCTCACCTCTATACATCATTACAAAGTAAAACCATGGTAATTCTTGGTACCGGTAGCATTGGGGGCTATCTGGGCAACGCCGCTAAAGCAATGGGGATAAAAACTATCGGTATGAACCGCACAGGTATTCCGACCTCAGGTGGTGAGTTTCATCAGACCTTTCATATCAGTGAACTAAGTAAGGCATTTGAACAAGCCGACATTGTTGTGAATACCCTACCAAGTACACCGGAGACGCAACAGTTACTTAATCGTCAAACACTCAGCTATCTAAACAAGGCGTTATTATTCAACGTGGGTCGCGGCGACGTACTGGATGAGGCAGGGTTGCTCTTCGCTCTGAAAAACCGTTGGGTAGAACACGCCTTCTTAGATGTGTTTGAGCAAGAACCGTTATCGGTAGAGCATCCGTTTTGGAAACTACCGCAAGTCACCATCACTCCACACATTGCTGCGCTGAGTTTTCCCGAGCAAGTCATCGAGATTTTTTCTGACAACTATCTACGCTGGCGCGATGGGTTCTCATTAAATTATCAAGTGGATTTCGAAAAGGGTTACTGAGAATGTCGTTAGACGAGCTATTGCAACAAGTGAGGGCCTGCCAGATCTGCGCGGATAATTTACCTTTGGGCGCAAACCCTGTCGTACAAGCAGCAAAAGGGGCACGCATCCTAATCATCGGTCAGGCCCCAGGCACACGTGTACACAAAACCTCGATACCTTGGAATGACCCAAGTGGTGATCGATTACGCCAATGGCTCGATATCGACAAAGACGTTTTCTACGACCCAAATAAAATTGCCATTGTCCCAATGGGATTCTGTTATCCAGGCAAAGGGAACTCTGGTGATTTACCGCCTCGTAAAGAATGTGCGCCCACTTGGCATAAAAAGATTCTTGAGCAGCTGCCCAATATAGAGCTCACTCTACTAATTGGTCAGTACTCGCAGCAGTACTACCTGGCCAATAAGCCCAAAACACTCACGCAAACTGTTCAGCGATGGCAGGATTGGGAACCGGATTTTATCCCGCTTCCTCATCCTTCTCCACGCAATACATTGTGGTTAAAGAAGAATCCTTGGTTTGAATCTGAAGTCGTGCCATACCTTAAAAAACGCGTTCACTCGATGCTTTAGGTTACCCATGATCTAATTGCTTTTTTATCTGTACAAGAAAATGAGCACACAAACACAAACCGATAAGCTGTTGTTTATAATAAGATTAAACAATAAGCGTACAGACTAAATAGTAATTAGATCATAGCAGGCCAAATACTACTAGAGCTGTACAGCCTTGAGTCTCAGATAGAAAAACTGAATTTTAGGTAAAAAAATACCGGCACTGAATGCCGGCATTTGATTTCAAAACATCTAACTTACTTGTGGTATGGCTTAGATAACTCGTGTACCGCTTCCACAAATACGCCCGCATTTTCTGGCGGTACATCCAAGTGGATACCGTGACCTAGGTTGAACACATGACCAGTCCCCGTATCACCAAATCCTTCTAGGATATCCGCTACTTCTTCACGGATGCGCTCTGGCGAAGCGTAAAGCATTGATGGGTCCATGTTACCTTGCAGCGCCACCTTATCACCGATACGTGCTTTCGCGTCTGCAATGTTGATTGTCCAGTCTAGACCAACCGCATCACAGCCCGTTGCTGCGATTTGCTCAAGCCACATGCCGCCATTCTTAGTAAACAGTGTGACTGGCACGCGACGACCGTCGTTTTCACGAATCAGACCATCAACGATCTTGTGCATGTATTGCAGTGAGAACAGGTTGTAGTCACGAGGCGTCAGTACGCCACCCCATGTGTCAAATACCATTACCGACTGCGCGCCTGCTTTAATTTGCGCGTTTAGGTACTCGATAACGCTGTCTGCCAGCTTATCTAGAAGTAAGTGCAGAGTTTGTGGTTCCGCGTACATCATTTTCTTGATCTTGGTGAAGGCTTTAGAACTGCCACCTTCGATCATGTACGTAGCAAGAGTCCACGGGCTACCAGAGAAGCCAATTAACGGCACTTCACCCTTAAGGTCTTTACGGATCTGACGTACTGCATTCATTACATATTGCAGTTCACCTTCTGGATCTGGCAAACCAATTTTTTCCACGTCAGCTTTGCATGTAATTGGGTTATCAAAAACAGGTCCTTCGCCCGCAGCAAAACGTAAACCAAGCCCCATTGCATCTGGAATCGTTAAGATGTCCGAGAATAAGATCGCAGCATCAAGAGGAAAACGGCGTAATGGTTGAAGTGTCACTTCGGATGCTAATTCTGCATTTCGACACAAAGACATGAAATCACCCGCTTCTGCACGAGTCGCTTTGTATTCTGGTAGGTAACGACCTGCCTGGCGCATCATCCATACTGGCGTGTAATCTACCGGCTCTTTTAAAAGCGCACGCAGATAACGATCATTTTTTAATTCAGTCATTCCGTAATTCCAACTGTTAGGCTTTCTGTGAAAGGGGGTATTCTATCACTGATTTAAGTCCAATAGCTGTGTGCTTTGCAACCTGGATCAAGTTATTAACTTTTAAATCAATGCTTAATTTGCACCCAATCGGTATCAGTGTTAAAAATTTGTTCGCTAGCGAAAACTACAATTATAAACTGAGTACCCAGTACTCAGCATCTCATAACGACATCTTACTTACCCCCTCCCTCTCGGAGGGTTTTTTTTATCTATTTATCAGATAATTAGAATCAATATCTTGTAGCGTTTGTTCGATAAGCGCTCTTGCAATCGTTCCTTTAGGCGCAACAGGCGGCATCTCGTCAATACCAAACCATTGTGCATCAGACAGCTCAGTGTAGTCTGGACTTAACTCTCCCGATTCATAGTCAGCTAAAAACCCCATCATCATACTCGATGGGAAAGCCCAAGGCTGGCTGCCAAAGTAACGAATATTTTTAACGAGAATTCCCGTTTCTTCATGAATTTCTCGAGCCACACACTCTTCTAATGTCTCACCAACTTCTAGAAAACCCGCAATGACGGTATACATACCATTTCGATGCCTAGGATGTTGGGCCAATAAGATCTGGTTCTCTTTACGCACAGCAACGATAATACACGGAAATATTCGAGGATAATGGAGAGTACGGCATTCGCCACACTGCATAGCTAACTGATTATTATTAAGAAAGTTTCTTCCACCGCACTGTGGGCAAAAACGCAGACTTTGCGTCATGTGCCCATACTGAACCGCTTTACTTAACAACATAAATAATGGCTCAGGAAAATGCAGGCAGTCGCGCAGTGAGACTAATGGTAGATCATGCTCCAAATCAGACAAATTAAGCCACATGACAGGCGAACCAGAATACTCACCAATGGGCCTTGCACTCACTTCAGGCAGTGATAACTGCTCTGCAGACCCGAAAGGCACAGCACCATCCACCAGCCAAATTTCACTTCCTGCAACAACACACCAGTATGCATTTATCGCGCGGTTAACATCACCTTTTCTTAACATTACACCATCCCTTTGCTTGAAGTTCGTTCATTTTACTGGCAATCTAATTTCATACTAGAGTTTGTCGTTAAGTAAATTCGCACTCTAAATTCTAGTAAGGACAAGAGTTTGTAATAACTTTACTAACTTTGCTTTGCAAAGGATACGTTCGCCAACAGGCGATCAGATCATGAGGGCATGGTCATGCTAAAAAAATTCAAACAAACACAAGACCAGTGGGGTGGCTCAAGTGATGTCATTGATCACTGGTTAGAGACACGACAATCCCTGATTGTTGAATATTGTAAGCTTGCAGCACTGCAACCTTGTTCGAAAACCAATGTTATTGAACTCCCATCTCCTTCCGAATTGCAGGATTTCTGTCAGCATCTCGTTGATTACATCTCCGAGGGCCATTTTAAAATCTATGACATGGTTATGGATCGCTGGAAAGCGACTGGCTTTGTCGTGACCAATGAAATCAATCAAACTTATGGTCAAATAGTCCTGACAACTGAACCACTATTGAACTTTAACGATAAGTACTCAGAAGTTACTGAAGATGATGAATTAGATGATTTCGATTCTGATATGTGTCTCATTGGCGAAATTCTTGAGACTCGATTTGAAGTCGAGGACTATCTGATACAGCAGATCGCAGAAAGTCTGTCTATGCCCCCAGGGGCTTAGTGTTTGCGAACATTCAGAGACTGAAGGATAGAAAAGACTGACGATCATCGTCGGTCTTTTTTGTTTCTAGCCTTATCACTATTACCTTCTCTAAGAACCCTCTCGAAGAAAAAGGCAGGATAAAAACTAAAAAGGCACCCGAAGGTGCCTTTTTTCTTAAGCTTCTAACGATTACTCGTTAAATGGCTTACTCTTCAGAAGAGAAACCAGCGTTTAGAAGTGCCGCTAGGTTGTCCGTTGCTTGCTCAGCAGAAGGACCATCTTGCGCTTCAGAACGTTTAGCTTGACGCTCTTGGTGGTATGCGAAACCAGTACCAGCTGGGATCAGACGACCAACAATTACGTTCTCTTTCAGACCACGTAGGTCATCACGCTTACCAGAAACCGCTGCTTCTGTTAGTACGCGAGTTGTCTCCTGGAACGATGCCGCAGAGATGAACGACTCAGTCGCTAGAGATGCTTTAGTGATACCTAGTAGTTCACGTTCGAAACGTGCAGGCTCTTTGCCTTCAGCTTCTAGGTTACGGTTAGCAATCTTAACTTGTGAGTACTCAATCTGCTCACCAGGTAGGAACTCAGAGTCACCAGAGTGAGTAATAGTACACTTACGTAGCATCTGACGAACGATAGTTTCAATGTGCTTATCGTTAATCTTAACGCCTTGTAGACGGTAAACTTCCTGTACTTCGTTAGCAATGTACTGCGTTACCGCGTGTACGCCACGTAGACGTAGGATGTCGTGTGGAGACTCTGGACCATCTGCGATCACGTCACCACGTTCAACTTTTTCACCTTCGAATACGTTCAACTGACGATGCTTAGGAATCATCTCTTCGTAAGCTTCACCGCTTTCACGTGTGATCACTAAGCGACGTTTACCTTTGGTCTCTTTACCGAAGCTCACAGTACCTGTGTGCTCAGCAAGGATTGCAGGCTCTTTCGGCTTACGTGCTTCAAATAGGTCAGCAACTCGTGGAAGACCACCGGTGATATCTTTGTTACCGCCAGACTTCTGAGGAATACGTGCTAGTGTCGCACCAACACCTACTGCTGCGCCATCTTCGATGTTTACAATCGCTTTACCAGGTAGGAAGTAGTGAGCTGGCATATCAGTACCAGGGATCATTACATCGTTACCTTGCTCGTCAACAAGTTTGATAGCTGGACGCATATCTTTACCTGCTGAAGGGCGAGCTGCTGGGTCAGTTACTTCGCTTGAAGATAGACCAGTTAGGTCATCAGTTTGACGAGATACTGTTACGCCGTCGATCATATCTACGAACTGGATGCGACCTGCTACCTCAGTAATGATAGGTAGTGTGTGCGCTTCCCAGTTTGCAACTGTTTCGCCAGCTTGAACTGTATCGCCATCGCCTTTGCTTAGTAGCGTACCGTAAGGCAGTTTGTGTTTCTCTTTCGTACGACCAAACTCATCAATAATAGTTAGCTCTGTCGCACGAGAAGTGATAACGATCTTACCGTCATCTGCTAGTACAGATTTAGCGTTGTGTAGCTTGATAGAACCGTTGTTCTTAACTTGAACACTGTTCTCTGCCGCTGCTGTCGATGCCGCACCACCGATGTGGAACGTACGCATGGTAAGCTGTGTACCTGGTTCACCGATAGACTGAGCAGCGATAACACCTACTGCTTCACCTTGGTTCACTAGGTGGCCACGTGCTAGGTCACGACCGTAACACTGTGCACAACAACCGAAGTCAGAATCACACGTTACTACAGAGCGCACTTTCATGCTGTCTACTGAGTTCTCTTCCATGATTTGACACCACTTCTCATCGATCAGGGTGTTACGTGGAATAAGAACGTCTTCAGTGCCAGGTTTTAGTACGTCTTCAGCAACAACACGACCAAGAGCAAGCTCAGAAAGTGCAACTTTAACATCACCACCCTCGATGTGAGGCATCATGTCGACACCTTCATGAGTGCCACAGTCATGTTCAGTTACAACAACGTCTTGAGCAACGTCTACTAGACGACGAGTTAGGTAACCCGAGTTCGCTGTTTTCAGTGCCGTATCCGCAAGACCCTTACGAGCACCGTGCGTTGAGATAAAGTACTGAAGTACGTTTAGACCTTCTTTAAAGTTCGCAGTGATCGGTGTCTCGATGATTGAGCCATCTGGACGTGCCATCAGACCACGCATACCCGCTAGCTGACGAATCTGAGCTGCAGAACCACGAGCGCCCGAGTCCGCCATCATGTAGATGCTGTTGAATGACTCTTGCTGTTCCTCTTCACCGTCACGGTTAACTACCGTTTCAGATGAAAGGTTTTCCATCATTGCTTTCGCAACACGGTCGTTGGTCGATGCCCAGATATCGATAACTTTGTTGTAGCGTTCGCCCGCAGTAACAAGACCTGATTGGTACTGTTCCTGGATTTCACGTACTTCTTCTTCCGCTTCTGCGATTTCAGTGTACTTAGCTGCTGGTACAACCATATCGTCGATACCAACAGATACACCAGAAAGTGCCGCGTATGCGAAACCGGTGTACATGATTTGGTCAGCGAAGATTACAGTGTCTTTCAGACCTAGTTTACGGTACGCCTCGTTAAGTAGGTTAGAGATTTGCTTCTTACCTAGCTTTTGGTTAACGATGCTGTACGGTAGACCAGCTGGCACGATTTGCCATAGCATTGCACGACCAACAGTGGTGTCTACCATCTTGGTTTCTGTAGTGCTGTTGCCGTCTTCGTCTACAACGGTTTCTGTAATACGTACTTTAACGCGTGCGTGAAGCTCAGCTTGTTTAGTGCGGTATGCTTTCTCAGCCTCTTCTGGGCCAGAAAGGTACATGCCTTCACCTTTCACGTTGATCTTTTCACGAGTCATGTAGTACAGACCCAATACAACGTCCTGAGAAGGTACGATGATCGGATCACCTGACGCTGGCGACAGAATGTTGTTTGTCGACATCATCAGAGTACGAGCTTCAAGCTGTGCCTCTAGAGTTAGAGGTACGTGAACCGCCATTTGGTCACCATCGAAGTCCGCGTTGTACGCCGCACATACAAGTGGGTGTAGCTGAATCGCTTTACCTTCGATTAGTACTGGTTCGAACGCCTGGATACCGAGACGGTGAAGTGTCGGTGCACGGTTCAATAGTACTGGGTGTTCACGGATTACTTCGTCTAGGATATCCCAAACGACCGCTTCTTCACGCTCTACCATTTTCTTAGCAGCTTTGATTGTAGTCGCAAGACCACGAGTCTCTAGCTTGCTGTAGATGAATGGTTTGAATAGCTCAAGTGCCATCTTCTTAGGAAGACCACACTGGTGTAGACGAAGGTATGGACCTACTGTGATTACAGAACGGCCAGAGTAGTCTACACGTTTACCTAGAAGGTTCTGACGGAAACGACCTTGTTTACCCTTGATCATATCAGCAAGAGATTTCAGAGGACGCTTGTTAGAACCTGTGATCGCACGACCACGACGACCGTTATCTAGTAGCGCATCAACAGACTCTTGCAGCATACGTTTTTCGTTACGTACGATGATGTCCGGAGCAGCTAGCTCTAGAAGACGCTTCAAACGGTTGTTACGGTTGATCACACGACGGTATAGATCGTTAAGATCAGAAGTCGCAAAGCGACCGCCATCTAGAGGTACTAGAGGACGTAGATCTGGCGGAAGTACTGGAAGTACTGTTAGGATCATCCACTCTGGGTTGTTACCCGATGCGATGAACGCTTCTACCAGCTTAAGACGCTTAGTTACTTTCTTACGCTTAGTTTCAGAGTTTGTTGTCTCTAACTCTTCACGCATTTGTTCTGCTTCAGCGTGCATATCCATAGAACCTAGTAGGTCCTTGATAGCTTCTGCACCCATCTTAGCAGTGAACTCGTCACCCCACTCTTCTAGACGATCTAGATACTCTTCTTCAGTAAGCATCTGACCTTTTTCTAGATCAGTCATACCTGGTTCTGTTACTACGTACATTTCGAAGTAAAGAACACGTTCGATATCACGTAGAGGGATATCCATCAGTAGACCGATACGAGACGGTAGCGATTTTAGGAACCAGATGTGAGCTACTGGTGAAGCCAGTTCAATGTGGCCCATACGGTCACGACGAACTTTAGTTTGTGTAACTTCTACACCACACTTCTCACAGATAACACCACGGTGCTTCAGGCGCTTGTACTTACCACAAAGACATTCGTAGTCTTTAACTGGACCAAAGATACGCGCACAGAACAGACCATCGCGTTCAGGTTTGAACGTACGATAGTTGATCGTTTCAGGTTTTTTAACTTCACCAAAAGACCATGAACGGATCATGTCTGGTGAAGATAGACCGATTTTGATTGCATCAAATTCTTCGGTCTTATGCTGTGCTTTTAGAAAGTTTAATAAGTCTTTCACAATCAGCTCCTGTAAGGAGTTAAAAGGAGCTCACTCGCTAAAGTGAGCACCTTCTTCCAAATAATCGCTTTGATTCTCTCGACTTTCATCAAGAGAGAAAGGATTACTCTTCGTCTTCTAGCTCGATGTTGATACCTAGCGAGCGGATCTCTTTCAACAGTACGTTGAACGATTCTGGCATGCCAGGTTCCATGCTGTGGTTACCGTCTACGATGTTCTTGTACATCTTAGTACGGCCGTTAACGTCATCCGACTTAACCGTTAGCATTTCTTGTAGCGTGTAAGCAGCACCGTATGCTTCTAGTGCCCATACTTCCATCTCACCGAAACGCTGACCACCGAACTGAGCTTTACCACCTAGTGGCTGCTGAGTTACTAGGCTGTACGAACCAGTTGAACGAGCGTGCATCTTGTCATCAACAAGGTGGTTCAGTTTCAGCATGTACATGTAACCAACAGTTACAGGACGCTCAAACGCATCACCTGTGCGACCATCAAATAGCGTTAGCTGACCTGATGTTGGTAGATCTGCTAGCTCAAGAAGTGCTTTGATTGACTCTTCTGGAGCACCATCAAATACAGGAGTCGCGATTGGTAGACCGCCACGCAAGTTCTTGATCAGAGTACGTACTTCATCATCAGATAGAGAAGCAATGTCTACTTTCTGGCGAGTGTCGCCTAGGTCGTAAACTTTTTGTAGGAACTCACGGAATTTCGCTAGTTCTTGCTGCTCTTTAACCATCTGGTTGATCTTGTCACCGATACCTTTCGCTGCCAGACCTAAGTGTACTTCTAGGATCTGACCGATGTTCATACGCGAAGGTACACCCAGTGGGTTAAGTACGATGTCTACAGGCTGACCTTTTTCATCGTATGGCATGTCTTCAACAGGGTTGATCTTAGAGATTACACCCTTGTTACCGTGACGACCCGCCATCTTATCACCAGGCTGAATGCGACGTTTAACCGCTAGGTAAACCTTAACGATCTTCAGTACGCCAGGTGCTAAATCATCACCTTGAGTGATCTTACGACGTTTAGTTTCGAACTTCTTATCGAAGTCAGCTTTTAGCTCGTCCCACTGCTCAGCAAGTTGCTCAAGCTGAGTTTGTAGTGCGTCATCTTCTAGCGTTAGCTCTAGCCACTTCTTACGATCAGTCGTGTCTAGTTTCGCTTCAGAGTAACCGCCTTCAATCAATACAGCTTTAACACGGTTTAGAAGGCCACCCTCAAGAATCTGGAATTCTTCAGTTAGGTCTTTCTTCGCTTCTTTAAGCTGCATCTGTTCGATTTCAAGCGCACGCTTGTCTTTCTCTACGCCATCGCGAGTGAAGACTTGAACATCGATGATCGTACCTGATACAGAGTTAGGTACACGTAGTGAAGTATCTTTAACATCAGATGCTTTTTCACCGAAGATAGCACGTAGTAGCTTCTCTTCAGGCGTTAGCTGAGTTTCACCTTTAGGTGTTACTTTACCAACTAGGATGTCGCCACCCTTAACTTCAGCACCGATGTAAACGATACCTGACTCGTCTAGTTTAGACAGAGCAGATTCACCTACGTTTGGAATATCAGCTGTGATCTCTTCAGAACCAAGCTTAGTATCACGCGCCACACAAGTAAGTTCTTGAATATGGATTGTCGTGAAGCGGTCTTCTTGAACTACGCGCTCAGATACTAAGATCGAGTCTTCGAAGTTGTAACCGTTCCAAGGCATGAACGCGATACGCATGTTTTGACCAAGCGCTAGCTCACCTAGGTCTGTCGAAGGACCATCAGCAAGCACGTCACCGCGTGATACAGGTTCACCTGGCATCACACATGGGCGTTGGTTAATACATGTGTTCTGGTTAGAACGTGTGTATTTAGTTAGGTTGTAGATATCGATACCAGCTTCACCTGGTACTAGCTCTTCTTCGTTTACTTTAACAACGATACGAGAAGCATCTACTGACTGGATTACACCACCACGTTTCGCAACTGCAGTTACACCTGAGTCAACGGCTACGTTACGTTCAATACCAGTACCAACAAGCGGTTTGTCAGCTTTCAGTGTCGGAACTGCCTGACGTTGCATGTTCGCACCCATCAATGCACGGTTCGCATCATCGTGTTCTAGGAACGGGATAAGCGATGCAGCGATAGATACAACCTGGTTTGTCGCAACGTCCATGTACTGAGCGTGCTCACGAGGGTGTAGTCCAGATTCACCTTTCTGACGAGCTGTGATCAGCTCATCTGCAAAAGTACCATCTTCGTTTAGCTTAGCGTTCGCCTGTGCGATAACGAATTGGCCTTCTTCGATTGCAGATAGGTAATCTACTTCGTCTGTTACTACGCCATCTACAACGCGACGGTATGGTGTCTCTAGGAAACCGTACTCGTTACAACGCGCAAACGCAGATAGAGAGTTGATCAGACCGATGTTTGGACCTTCAGGCGTTTCGATAGGACATAGACGACCATAGTGCGTTACGTGTACGTCACGTACTTCGAAGCCAGCACGTTCACGAGTTAGACCGCCAGGACCCAATGCAGAAATACGACGCTTGTGCGTTACTTCTGATAGCGGGTTGTTTTGGTCCATGAACTGTGAAAGCTGTGAAGAGCCAAAGAACTCTTTAACTGCCGCAGAAATTGGCTTCGCGTTGATCAAGTCTTGAGGCATGATTGCGTCAAGATCGCCTAGGCTTAGACGCTCTTTAACTGCACGCTCAACACGTACTAGACCTACACGGAACTGGTTCTCAGCCATTTCGCCTACAGAACGGATACGACGGTTGCCTAGGTGGTCGATATCGTCCACTTCGCCCTTACCGTTACGGATCGCGATCAGCTTCTTCATCACTTCGATGATATCAGTTTCATCAAGTGTGCCTTGCTCTTGAGCATCTTCACGGCCGATAGAGCTGTTGAACTTCATACGACCAACAGTCGATAGATCGTAACGCTCTTCAGAGAAGAATAGGCTTTCGAATAGAGCTTCTGCAGCTTCTTTTGTTGGCGGCTCACCAGGGCGCATCATGCGGTAGATTTCTACCAATGCAGAAATACGATCAACCGTGCTGTCGATACGTAGTGTTTCTGACATGAATGGACCGTGGTCTAGATCGTTCGTAAATAGAACTTCTAGCGCTTTGTGGCCAGCCTGAGATAGGTTCGCTAGTGCTTCCAGGCTGATTTCCTGGTTAGCGTTAACAATGATCTCGCCAGTTGCTTCATTGATGTAATCTTTTGATGCAACTTTACCTACGATGTACTCAACTGGTACTTCGATGTGATCAACACCATCTTTTTCTAATTGGCGGATATGACGAGCTGTTACGCGACGACCTTGCTCAACGTAAACTTTACCATTCGCTTCGATGTCGAATGACGCAGTTTCACCACGTAGACGATCTGGAACCAACTCCATCAATAGAGTTTGGTCTTTCACTTCGAAGTTCACTTTCTCGAAGAAGAGATCTAGGATTTCTTCTGTCGACTTACCTAGTGCACGAAGAATGATCGATGCTGGTAGCTTACGACGGCGGTCGATACGAACGTACAAGTTATCCTTAGGATCAAACTCGAAATCAAGCCATGAACCACGGTAAGGAATAACACGTGCGTTGTATAAAACTTTACCTGAAGAGTGGGTCTTACCCTTATCGCTGTCGAAGAACACGCCTGGGCTTCGGTGCAGCTGGGATACGATAACCCTCTCGGTACCGTTAATAACGAAGGTACCATTGTCTGTCATGAGTGGAATTTCACCCATGTAGACTTCTTGTTCTTTAATGTCTTTTACAGTACCTGCTGGCGCGTCTTTATCAAAGATAACTAGGCGTAGTTTTACACGTAGTGGCTTTGAGTAAGTTACACCGCGGATTTGACATTCTTTAACGTCAAAAACTGGCTCACCAAGACGGTAGCTAACGTATTGCAGCTCAGAATTGCCGTTGTAGCTCTGAATCGGGAATACAGAACGGAAAGCGGCTTCAAGACCGTATTGACCTTCAGGATCCTGTTCGATGAATTTGTCGAACGAATCGAGCTGGATCGATAGCAGGTATGGAATGTCCAAAACTTGTGGACGAGTACCAAAGTCCTTACGGATGCGCTTTTTCTCGGTATAAGAGTAAACCATGGGGTTCCTCAGCTCGCTGATAAGTGACCCAAACTGTCCGCCCGCTCCTAGTTACTTAAGGGGGGTAAGGGACAGTGACTAATATAGCTGTTTACTGTAGTGACATTTCATTTCGTAAGAATGAAATGTTTTTTGCATGGATATCAGGCGCTTAAACAGCGGGAAAATTCGCCTATACCCTACAGCGCAAAAAGGCCGGTGGTTAAAAAACCACCAGCCAATTAGCCGTTAGGCTAAGAAACTATGCAATAATTACTTAACAGCAACAGTTGCACCAGCTTCTTCTAGCTGAGCTTTAAGAGCTTCAGCTTCTGCTTTCTCAACACCTTCTTTAAGAGGTGCTGGAGCGCCGTCTACAAGAGCTTTAGCTTCTTTAAGACCTAGGCCAGTTGCGCCACGTACTGCTTTGATTACAGCAACTTTGTTACCGCCAGCAGCTTCTAGGATTACGTCGAATTCAGTTTGCTCAGCAGCAGCTTCGCCGCCAGCAGCGCCGCCAGCTACAACAGCAGCAGCAGCAGAAACACCGAATTTCTCTTCCATTGCTTCGATTAGTTCAACAACTTGCATTACAGACATTTCTGCAACTGCGTCTAGGATTTGCTCGTTAGTAATAGACATAACAATTCTCTTTTAAGTCAACAATAAGTTTATTAAGCAACCAGTAAAAAGCAAGGCTTATGCCGCTGCTTCTTGTTTTTGATCGCGGATAGCTGCGATAGTACGCGCCAGCTTGCCAGCCGAAGCTTCTTTCATGCACATCATTAGGCGTGCAATTGCTTCGTCGTAAGTTGGTAGTGTTGCTAGTACTTCAGCGTCAGTTAAAGCGCCTTCATAAGCAGCAGCTTTGATCTCGAAATCTTTGTTCTCTTTAGCGAAGTCTTTGAAAAGACGCGCTGCAGCACCTGGGTGCTCATTAGAGAATGCGATTAGTGTAGGACCAGTGAAAGTGTCAGTTAGACACTCGTACTCAGTACCTTCAACCGCACGACGAGCAAGAGTGTTACGAACAACTCTCATGTAAACGCCAGCTTCACGAGCTTGTTTACGTAGAGAAGTCATCGCGCCAACTTGAACGCCACGAGAATCAGCTACAACTGCAGAAAGTGCACCACTGGCAGCTTCGTTGACTTCAGCAACAATTGCTTTTTTGTCTTGAAGGTTTAAAGCCATCTTGGATTTACTCCTGGTTGTCGTTACACCACTCACTATCATCACGACAGTGAGAGCTATTGAGGTGCTTCCCCAGAAGAAAGTTAACTATATTACATAGAGCTTTCTGTCAGTTCGGGCACCATCTACGTAGGATAATTAAGTTTGCTTTTACACAAACACCTACGGTCTTGGACGGAGACTGGGTCTTAATTCATTTCGAACTAGGAGACAGTTCAAAGAACCAAAGTTCAGCCCCAACCACAAATATTAGGCGCAAAATTATACACTAATTTTGCGCCTAAGCAAATAAATTATGCTTGAGTGTTCAGGCTAGCCTGATCAACAGCAACACCAGCACCCATAGTAGTAGAGATGCTTACTTTCTTCAGGAAAGTACCTTTCGCTGAAGATGGCTTAGCTTTCTTCAGAGCAACTAGAAGTGCTTCTAGGTTCTCTTTGATCTGCTCAGCAGAGAAGTTTGCTTTACCGATAGTAGTGTGGATGATGCCGTTTTTGTCGTTACGGTAACGAACCTGACCAGCTTTAGCGTTTTTAACCGCTTCAGCAACGTTAGGAGTTACAGTACCAACTTTAGGGTTTGGCATAAGACCGCGAGGACCTAGGATAGTACCTAGTTGACCTACAACGCGCATTGCATCTGGAGAAGCAACAACTACGTCAAAGTTCATTTCGCCTTTCTTAACTTGCTCAGCAAGATCTTCCATACCTACGATGTCTGCGCCAGCTTCTTTAGCTGCTTCAGCGTTAGCACCTTGAGTGAACACTGCAACGCGGATTTCGCGGCCAGTACCGTGAGGTAGTACAGTTGCACCACGTACGTTCTGGTCAGATTTACGAGCATCAATGCCTAGGTTAACAGCAACGTCTACAGACTCAACGAATTTCGCAGTCGCTAGTTCTTGAAGAAGAGCTACAGCTTCGTTGATTTCGTATTCTTTAGTTACGTCAACTTTTTCGCGGATTACGCGCATGCGCTTAGTTAGTTTTGCCATCTTATTAACCCTCTACCACTAGGCCCATTGAACGAGCAGTACCAGCGATAGAACGCTTCATCGCTTCGATGTCAGCACCAGTCATATCAGCAGCTTTAGTTTCTGCGATTTCTTGGATTTGAGCGTCAGTTACAGTACCAACTTTTTCAGTGTTTGGACGACCTGAACCAGACTTAACGCCAGCAGCTTTCTTAAGAAGAACAGCAGCAGGTGGAGTCTTAGTTACGAACGTGAAAGAACGGTCGCTGTATACTGTGATAACTACTGGAGTTGGTAGACCTTTCTCAATAGATTCTGTTTTTGCGTTGAACGCTTTACAGAATTCCATGATGTTCACACCGTGTTGACCTAGTGCAGGACCTACTGGTGGACTAGGGTTAGCCATACCAGCAGCAACTTGTAGCTTGATGTAAGCTTCAACTTTCTTAGCCATGATAATTCCTAAGTTTGGGTACAAACGCTAATCGCGGATCAGCTCCCCGTTTGTGTAAGAAACTTTTTACTTCACTTGAAGTAAAAAGGCGCGAAATTATAGTCATAATCCGCGCCTTATACAACCCTAAAAAGGTGATTTTTTATACTCTTTAACGAAGAGTCTTAGTCCAGCTTTTCAACCTGACCAAATTCAAGCTCAACTGGTGTCGCACGACCAAAGATCGAGACAGACACTTTCAGGCGGCTCTTCTCGTAATCCACTTCTTCAACAGTACCGTTGAAGTCAGCAAATGGACCTTCGTTAACACGTACCACTTCACCCGCTTCGTACATTGTACGCGGACGAGGCGCTTCACTCGCTTTCTCAAGACGATTAAGAATCGCGTCAGCCTCTTTATCCGTGATAGGTGCCGGACGGTCTGAGGTACCACCAATGAAGCCCATGACACGCGGCACACTGCGTACTAGGTGCCATGATTCATCGTTCATAATCATCTGAACAAGGACGTAACCTGGGAAGAACTTACGCTCAGATTTGCGACGCTGACCCGCGCGCATTTCTACTACTTCTTCAGTAGGAACAAGTACTTCACCGAATAGCTCTTCCATGCCGTGCATTTTGATATGCTCGCGCAGAGATTGAGCTACACGACCTTCAAATCCAGAGAAGGCTTGAACCACATACCAGCGTTTTTTTGGAGCTTCACTCATGAATAAAAACCCTCTATACCCCAGTTGCTAGAGCTACTAGACGAACCATAATTCCGTCAATACCCCATAGCACTAGAGCCATTACAATACTTACAGCTAAAACGATCAGTGTTGTTTGCATGGTTTCTTGGCGAGTAGGCCAAACAACTTTACGTACTTCCATACGCGATTCTTTTGCAAAACTGATCGCTGCTTTACCTTTAGTCGTTGTTGCTGCAACGCCTAAGGCAGCTGCAATAAGAACAACAACGCCTGCAGCACGAACCACTACAGACATTTCACCATACAGGTAATTACCCACAACAGCGGCAGCTGCCAATACGAAAGCGGCTAACCACTTAAACGTATCTGCTGCGTTTGAGCTATCAGGAGTTTCAGCATTATTTGCTTTCATAAAACCAACCTGTTACAAGTCTTAATATAGACGACAACAACCCCGCTGTTGCAGGGCAAACTCCATATCGCTGAAAAAATCAGCGTACTCTTCTTAAGATTAAGCATCTTTGCTTAATCTTGCTCTGCGCCCAACCCACTTCTGAACAAGAAAACAGCAAAAATAATGTTGAGTGCAGAAAAAGGGCATCAAATGATGCCCTTTTTGCTACTGGTTCGTCAAATCTAATTCAAGATTTTCCGAAAGCATCGCTAATTCGCTATGAATTAGTCGAAGATCTTAGCAACAACACCAGCACCTACTGTACGGCCACCTTCACGGATCGCGAAACGTAGACCTTCGTCCATTGCGATTGGTGCGATTAGCTCAACAGTCATCTGTACGTTGTCACCTGGCATTACCATTTCTACGCCTTCTGGTAGCTGGATGTCACCAGTTACGTCAGTTGTACGGAAGTAGAACTGTGGACGGTAGCCTTTGAAGAATGGAGTGTGACGACCACCTTCATCTTTAGACAGTACGTATACTTCTGATTCGAACTTAGTGTGTGGGGTGATTGAACCAGGCTTAGCTAGTACTTGACCACGTTCAACTTCGTCACGCTTAGTACCACGTAGAAGTGCACCAACGTTCTCACCTGCACGGCCTTCGTCTAGAAGCTTACGGAACATCTCTACACCAGTACATGTTGTAGTAGTTGTTTCCTTGATACCTACGATAGCAACTTCGTCACCTACAGTTAGGATACCACGCTCGATACGACCAGTTACTACTGTACCACGACCTTGGATTGAGAATACGTCTTCGATAGGCATTAGGAATGGCTGATCTACCGCACGCTCTGGCTCAGGGATGTAAGTATCTAGAGCTTCAGCTAGTTCAACGATTTTCGCTTCCCACTGCTCTTCGCCGTTTAGTGCGCCTAGTGCAGAACCTTGGATAACTGGTAGGTCATCACCAGGGAAATCGTATTCAGATAGAAGTTCACGAACTTCCATTTCTACTAGTTCTAGTAGCTCTTCATCGTCAACCATGTCACATTTGTTCATGAATACGATGATGTATGGGATACCAACCTGACGGCCTAGTAGGATGTGCTCACGAGTTTGTGGCATTGGGCCATCTGTCGCAGCAACAACTAGGATACCACCGTCCATCTGTGCAGCACCAGTGATCATGTTTTTAACGTAGTCCGCGTGTCCTGGACAGTCAACGTGTGCGTAGTGACGAGTTGGAGTGTCGTACTCAACGTGAGAAGTTGCGATTGTGATACCGCGCTCACGCTCTTCTGGAGCGTTATCGATAGATGCGAAGTCTTTAGCTACACCGCCGTAAACTTTAGCAAGAGTAGTACAGATAGCTGCAGTTAGAGTTGTTTTACCGTGGTCAACGTGGCCGATAGTACCAACGTTAACGTGCGGTTTCGTACGTTCAAATTTTTCTTTAGACATGAGTGGTCCCTCTAGGTACGGATTTAGGTGGCCCAAATTGACCACGCAACCAAAAAAGATAATTGGTAAATCTAATATCAAAAGGAAATAAACTTGAGAGCTGGTGCTGATAGGCAGACTCGAACTGCCGACCTCATCCTTACCAAGGATGCGCTCTACCACCTGAGCTATATCAGCACTCAAATTAGAGTGGAGCGGGCAGCGGGAATCGAACCCGCATCATCAGCTTGGAAGGCTGAGGTAATAGCCATTATACGATGCCCGCAACACGTAACTCTGAGAGCTATTTCCTAAAGAATATGGTGGAGGGGGACGGATTCGAACCATCGAAGGCAGTGCCGGCAGATTTACAGTCTGCTCCCTTTGGCCACTCGGGAACCCCTCCAAATTTTCAAGCCATTCAGACTACTAAAGGAAAGAATGGTGCCGACTACCGGAATCGAACTGGTGACCTACTGATTACAAGTCAGTTGCTCTACCTACTGAGCTAAGTCGGCATAAGTGGTGCGCATTCTATTGAATGATTTTCGAGGTTGCAATAGTAATTTTAAAAAAAATCATAAAATTCGATTTTTTAGATTCGTTTGCTGCAAATTCGTACAAACTTGGCTTTTTTAAAGTAAACTTCGACCTTTGTCGTTTGCTTTGAAGTTCGCTTGATGTATGTTCTTGCTTCTACTAAACCAAGGATAAAAGAGACCCATGAGTCCATTTTTGTCATTTGACCGTGCAAACTGGGCCGAGTTAAGAAACTCTGTACCGATGACACTTTCTGAAGACGACTTGACTGCGCTTCAGGGCATTAATGAAAACCTAACCATGGAGGAAGCGGTAGAAATCTACCTTCCTTTGTCTCGTCTTTTGAATCTGTACGTCCAAGCCCGTCAAAGCCGCAACTCTGTATTACAACAATTCTTGAATACGGAAGAACATGCCCCTCCTTTTGTGATTGGTATCGCCGGCAGTGTCGCTGTAGGCAAAAGTACGACAGCTCGTATTCTGACCGCATTGCTTTCTCGTTGGGAGAATCATCCCAAAGTGTCCTTGGTCACTACAGATGGCTTTCTATATCCGAAAAAGGTACTAGAAGAACGCGGTATCATGCATCGTAAAGGGTTTCCTGAGTCCTATGATATCAAACGTTTAGTTGAGTTTATGTCTGACGTTAAAGCGGGTAAGCCGGATCTTGAAGTACCTATTTACTCCCACATCACGTATGACATTACGGACGAACTAAGAAAAGTTGATAGACCGGATGTTCTTATCATTGAAGGTTTAAACGTTCTACAAAGTGGAATGGATTATCCGCATGATCCACATCGCGTCTTTGTCTCTGATTTTTTGGATTTTTCGATCTATGTCGATGCTGAAACAGAGACAATTGAACAGTGGTATGTGGAACGATTTTTAAAGTTTCGCCAAGGGGCTTTTACTAAACCCGGTTCTTATTTTAGTCACTACACGCAACTGTCAGTCGATGAAGCAAAGCAAAAAGCGAAACAAATTTGGCATGATATTAATGGGCTCAACTTGGAGCTAAATATTCTTCCCACCCGAGAAAGAGCCCATTTGATTCTACACAAAGGCGTCAACCACTTGGTTGATAAGGTGTCTTTGCGAAAGTAATTGAACGTCAATCGCTTTTACGCAACGAGATTTCGCCACCAATGTAAGTCTCTAGCCCTTGCGAGGTTTCGAGTAATATCCCGCCTTGATGATCGATGCCGCGTACGACGCCGTGCACCTCTCTAGGTCCGATGAGCAGCTTGACTTGACGATTGAGAAAGTTATCTAATCGATTCCAACGTTCGACAAAGCTGGTAAGTCCTTTCAGTTCATACTCGATAAGTGCGGAATTCCAATGCTTGATAAGCGTCGTCGCTAGGACATTTCTATCGATCACGAGACTCTCGTTTGCCTGATTCAATGTTGTCCATGGTTGATCAATCTCAGGTTGCGCATCAGGCATTCCAATATTGAGCCCCATCCCAATCACAAGATGAGCAGCACCACCGGCCTGCCCTGACATCTCCACTAAGATTCCTGCCAGTTTTTTATCTTGATAATACAGGTCATTTGGCCACTTGAGCTTAACGCCTTGTATGCCCATTTCTTCTAGTGCTTCCACTGCGGCAATACCAATAACAAGGCTTAAGCCCATTGCTGCGGCCATTCCCGCATCTAATCGCCAGTACATGGATAGGTATAAGTTAGAGCCAAATGGAGAGATCCATTGTCTACCGCGGCGACCACGTCCTTGTGCTTGATACTCAGCTATACAAACACGGCCCTTTTCTGACTCTGCGACTCTATCAAGCAAATACTGGTTGGTTGAGTCAATCACAGGAACAAGCTCAATAAGTGACTCCGCACTAGCAGTAAGGAGAGCTTCATCTAGCAACTGCAATGGTGATGCCAACTGGTAACCGCGCCCTTGCACTCGATAAATATCAATGCCCCACTCACTAAGACCTTTAATATGCTTAGCTATTGCCGCTCTGGATACATTCAGGGCTTCGCCCAGCGCCTCTCCAGAATGAAACTCGCCGTTACTTAATGACTTTAAGATATGAAGTTTCGTAGAGTGATCTTTTCTCATCTTAACGCCTCGATCTGAGCCAGGTTGGTTTCCCCGGTACGGTTCAGAAATCGAACTTCATGCTCAAGTTCTATTCGGTATTTATCCCACACTGCCTGCTTCACTAGGGAAGCAAGTGCGACAACATCATCGGCACTGCAGTTGTCCATGTTGGTCAAAACCAAGGCTTGCATAGGGTTGACCTGTGCACCATGCACAGACTTCCCCTTTAATCCGCACTGATCAATCAGCCAACCAGCCGCGACTTTCATTCCGCCAGGAGTTGGATAGGCCACGATATTAGTATGTTGCTTCATGAGCCGATCATAATGATCTTGAGTGATCACCGGGTTTTTAAAGAAACTCCCTGCGTTACCTACTTTGGCTGGATCCGGCAGTTTCTCCGTTCGCACTTGGCAAACTCGCTCGAAGATTGTTGCTGGGCTAAGTTGTTCTTCCGGAATATCTTTTAAAGGACCATATTGATTAATCGGTTGCCATTGCTTAGCCAACTTAAGCCCTAATGCGGTAATAAAGCACTTTTCATGCAAAGCGTGTTTAAAAATGGAGTCTCGGTAGCCAAAGTCACAGTCTCTGGCGCTCATTCTTCTATTTTCAAACGTAGTTAGATCAAGAACATCCACGTAGTCACAAATGTCTTTTAGCTCTAGCCCATAGGCTCCAATGTTTTGAATAGGAGCCGAGCCTGCACAGCCAGGGATCAGGGCTAGGTTTTCTAACCCACCAATTCCCTGACTCACACACCAGGAAACCAACTCAGGCCAGTCTTCACCACCTGCAATATGCAACAGGTATTGGTCATCCGTTTCCGTCACATGTTTACCCATGATTCGATTAACGATCACTAACCCGTCAAAATGCTCAGTGAAAAGAACATTACTTCCTTTACCTAAAAAAAGTTTCGGTAAATGGGTGAATCTCGGGTCTTGAAATAGTTGGGTAACCTCCTCGAGCGACTCGATGGTCGCTAAATAGGAACACGACTGTTCAATCCCAAAAGTATGGTAAGCCTTAAGGCTTGCATTTGTTTTAATTTGCATAGTAGGTTTGCAACGTCAGATAAGATTCTCTTAAACTGTCGACATTCTACATTAGTTATCTTTTAACCGCAGTGACAATACCTGACTCATTAATCATAGAAGTGTTAAATCCTATCAAGCTCCCTCTCATTAAGAGGTTGTACAAAGCGCATTACCCTTCGGGTCGAGCCAAAAAGGATGAACTGATCATTACAGCGAGCCATAAAGGTGAAATCGTTGCGTTACTACGCTTAAAAACCGTAGATAGATCTCGATTGCTGACGGGAATGCTGGTCATTCCAACACTTAGGGGAACTGGCATTGGAAAAGAACTACTAACTCATTGTAAAAACAATGTTTTCACTGATGGCGATTATTGCTTCGCGTTTACACATCTCGAATCCTATTATTCCAAGCATGGATTCAAAACCATTGATTGCTCTGAGCTACCACACCCGTTAAAAATGGCATTTCAACGCTATGTAGATAGCGGTAAAGATCTCATTCCAATGCAATTCATCTCTTCAACGACATCAAAACGCGCGCTTTTGTAGCCAGGTAAATCATATCTTTGATAAAATGGCAGGTTCGCAATATTGCACTAAACTAAGGTACTCATACCGATATGATAGTAAGTAGGAATCCATTCGAACAGTTGCCAAGTCTCGCTGTCAATCCGGAAGACTTTGATGTTCTGTATTCAGCAGAATCATTCAGGACTCGTCTTTTGGATGCAATCAGCAAAGCAACGTCGCGAATTTACCTAGTCGCTCTATATCTGGAAGATGATGAAGCTGGACGTGAAATTCTCACTGCGCTTTATGAAGCGAAACAGCGCAATCCTGGGTTGGACATCAATATCTGTGTCGACTGGCATCGGGCGCAGCGTGGCCTTATTGGTGCTGAAACATCTGAGGGTAATTCTGCGCTTTACAAAGCGTATGCCAATAAGTACCAACACCCGATCCCTGTCTATGGTATACCTGTGCGTGGCAGAGAGGTTTTTGGGGTACTGCATTTAAAAGGCTTCATTGTCGATGATACTGTCATCTACAGTGGGGCAAGCTTAAATAACGTTTACCTGCACTATCACGAACGCTATCGCTTTGATCGTTACCATGTGATTCGACATGAGTCTTTAGCTAATTCAATGGTGCAATTCATTCAGGAAGAGATGATTGCTCACCCAGCTGTCAATGATCTTGCTGGAAAAGATAAGCCAGAAACCAAAGAAATTAAGTCGGCGATTCGTCAACTGAGAGCTTCACTTGCTCAAGCTAATTATCAGTTTGAAGACCAACCTGCAACAGAGGAAAGTGTAAAAATCACCCCACTAGTTGGTCTAGGCAAACGCCGCAATCTGCTCAATCAACAGATTGTAAAGTTACTAGCGGCCGCCCAAAACGAAATCTTTATCTGTACGCCTTACTTTAACTTCCCTAAAGCGCTGCATCGTGAAGTGAAGCGAGCCATGAAACGCGGTGTGAAAGTAACTATTGTTGTGGGCGACAAGACAGCAAACGACTTTTATATTGCCCCTGAGGAAGACTTTAAAACCATTGGCGGACTTCCATATCTGTATGAAGTAAACCTACGCCGCTTTGCGAAAGCAAATGAAGCGAATATCGCTGCGCGTAAACTGTCAATTCACCTCTGGAAGCATGACAATAATAGCTTCCATCTCAAAGGCATTTGGGTTGATAAACGCTATATGCTACTGACGGGGAATAACTTAAATCCTCGGGCTTGGTCACTTGATCTAGAAAATGGACTTCTCATCCAAGACAATTATGCGAAACTCACTGAGAAGTTCGAAGATGAAGTTTCGCGTATCCTTGAGCATACCCATCTTATCTGTACTTATAAACAGTTAGAAAAAGTGGAAGATTATCCGATAGGGGTGCAGCGGTTGGTAAGAAAAATAACCCGCCTAAAAGCAGATGGGGTTTTAAAACGCATCCTATAAGCATAATTAACTTCAAAGCTCAGCATTTTCATGCTGGGCTTTTTTATTATTCCTAGATCCAACAGCTTAATACTCTATTAGACCTCTGTTAGTAGACTTCAGTAAATAAACTTGCGAGACACAACTGAACCCAAAACGCAACAACCTGGAATCTAGAAAGGTAATACATTCGTAAGTGGCTAGGTGCTTAATAACTCAGCCTTCCGCTCTTACTCTTTCCCACACTACACTAGTGAATAACCTTTCTAACACGTAATAAAGGGGAGCTTTAATGAGTCAGCATAGGGGATAAAAACTAGCGCTCGAAACTGCAGAAACCACACAGAACTGCGCATCAACTCGTTCATGACAGGGCTTAGAAAGCATAGCGAGAGAGGAGCCTGCCTCTCGATGCAAGGTTTCAATATGGAAATGCGGTTAAGGTAAGTCGGGGAACCAAAACGAAAAAAGCCCCAGTCTTTCGACTGAGGCTTAATATAAGTGGCGGAGTGGACGGGACTCGAACCCGCGACCCCCGGCGTGACAGGCCGGTATTCTAACCAACTGAACTACCACTCCGCAGTGGTATCACCCGCTTGTAATTAGCAAGTGTCCAAAATTTAAAGCCTGGCGATGTCCTACTCTCACATGGGGAAGCCCCACACTACCATCGGCGCTATTTCGTTTCACTTCTGAGTTCGGCATGGAAATCAGGTGGGTCCAAAACGCTATGGTCGCCAAGCAAATTCTTTAATTCGGAAAGCTGTTTCTTAATTCTCGTTCTTACACATTCAATGTTCTTTCATTGAGTCCATCAAAACCCCTTGGGTGTTGTATGGTTAAGCCTCACGGGCAATTAGTACAGGTTAGCTCAACGCCTCACAACGCTTACACACCCTGCCTATCAACGTCGTAGTCTACGACAACCCTTTAGGATACTTAAAGTATCAGGGAGAACTCATCTCAAGGCTCGCTTCCCGCTTAGATGCTTTCAGCGGTTATCGATCCCGAACTTAGCTACCGGGCAATGCGTCTGGCGACACAACCCGAACACCAGAGGTTCGTCCACTCCGGTCCTCTCGTACTAGGAGCAGCCCCTTTCAATTCTCCAACGCCCACGGCAGATAGGGACCGAACTGTCTCACGACGTTCTAAACCCAGCTCGCGTACCACTTTAAATGGCGAACAGCCATACCCTTGGGACCGACTTCAGCCCCAGGATGTGATGAGCCGACATCGAGGTGCCAAACACCGCCGTCGATATGAACTCTTGGGCGGTATCAGCCTGTTATCCCCGGAGTACCTTTTATCCGTTGAGCGATGGCCCTTCCATTCAGAACCACCGGATCACTATGACCTGCTTTCGCACCTGCTCGAATTGTCATTCTCGCAGTCAAGCGGGCTTATGCCATTGCACTAACCTCACGATGTCCAACCGTGATTAGCCCACCTTCGTGCTCCTCCGTTACGCTTTGGGAGGAGACCGCCCCAGTCAAACTACCCACCAGGCACTGTCCGCAACCCCGATGAGGGGTCGACGTTAGAACATCAACACTACAAGGGTGGTATTTCAAGGACGGCTCCACGCAATCTAGCGACTGCGCTTCAAAGCCTCCCACCTATCCTACACATGTAGGGTCAATGTTCAGTGCCAAGCTGTAGTAAAGGTTCACGGGGTCTTTCCGTCTAGCCGCGGGTACACTGCATCTTCACAGCGATTTCAATTTCACTGAGTCTCGGGTGGAGACAGCGTGGCCATCATTACGCCATTCGTGCAGGTCGGAACTTACCCGACAAGGAATTTCGCTACCTTAGGACCGTTATAGTTACGGCCGCCGTTTACCGGGGCTTCGATCAAGAGCTTCGACCGAAGTCTAACCCCATCAATTAACCTTCCGGCACCGGGCAGGCGTCACACCGTATACGTCATCTTGCGATTTTGCACAGTGCTGTGTTTTTAATAAACAGTTGCAGCCACCTGGTATCTGCGACTCTCAATAGCTCCATCCGCGAGGGACTTCACCGTCGAGAGCGTACCTTCTCCCGAAGTTACGGTACCATTTTGCCTAGTTCCTTCACCCGAGTTCTCTCAAGCGCCTTGGTATTCTCTACCCGACCACCTGTGTCGGTTTGGGGTACGATTCCTTACAATCTGAAGCTTAGAGGCTTTTCCTGGAAGCATGGCATCAATGACTTCACATCCGTAGATGCTCGACGTCGTGTCTCAGCCTTAAAGAGAGCCGGATTTACCTAACTCTCAAGCCTACGCACTTGAACCTGGACAACCGTCGCCAGGCCCACCTAGCCTTCTCCGTCCCCCCATCGCAATTGTAAGAAGTACGGGAATATTAACCCGTTTCCCATCGACTACGCCTTTCGGCCTCGCCTTAGGGGTCGACTTACCCTGCCCCGATTAACGTTGGACAGGAACCCTTGGTCTTCCGGCGAGGAGGTTTTTCACCCCCTTTATCGTTACTCATGTCAGCATTCGCACTTCTGATACGTCCAGCATGCGTTACCACACACCTTCAACCGCTTACAGAACGCTCCCCTACCCAATACTCAAAGAGTATTGCCGCAGCTTCGGTTTACTACTTAGCCCCGTTACATCTTCCGCGCAGGCCGACTCGACCAGTGAGCTATTACGCTTTCTTTAAATGATGGCTGCTTCTAAGCCAACATCCTGGCTGTCTGAGCCTTCCCACATCGTTTCCCACTTAGTAGTAATTTGGGACCTTAGCTGGCGGTCTGGGTTGTTTCCCTCTCCACGACGGACGTTAGCACCCGCCGTGTGTCTCCCGGATAGTACTTACTGGTATTCGGAGTTTGCAAAGGGTTGGTAAGTCGGGATGACCCCCTAGCCTTAACAGTGCTCTACCCCCAGTAGTATTCGTCCGAGGCGCTACCTAAATAGCTTTCGGGGAGAACCAGCTATCTCCAGGTTTGATTGGCCTTTCACCCCTAGCCACAAGTCATCCGCTAATTTTTCAACATTAGTCGGTTCGGTCCTCCAGTTGATGTTACTCAACCTTCAACCTGCCCATGGCTAGATCACCTGGTTTCGGGTCTATATCCAGAGACTGAACGCCCAGTTAAGACTCGGTTTCCCTACGGCTCCCCTAGATGGTTAACCTTGCCACTGAATATAAGTCGCTGACCCATTATACAAAAGGTACGCAGTCACAGGACAAAGCCTGCTCCTACTGCTTGTACGTACACGGTTTCAGGTTCTATTTCACTCCCCTCACAGGGGTTCTTTTCGCCTTTCCCTCACGGTACTGGTTCACTATCGGTCAGTCAGTAGTATTTAGCCTTGGAGGATGGTCCCCCCATATTCAGACAGGATATCACGTGTCCCGCCCTACTCGATTTCACTGAATATGCGTCGTCAGTTACGGGGCTATCACCCTGTATCGCCAAGCTTTCCAGCTTGTTCACCTGACGCCTATAAAGCTTAAGGGCTAGTCCAATTTCGCTCGCCGCTACTTTCGGAATCTCGGTTGATTTCTTTTCCTCGGGGTACTTAGATGTTTCAGTTCCCCCGGTTCGCCTCGTTATGCTATGTATTCACATAACGATACTTACTTATGTAAGTGGGTGGTTCCCCATTCGGAAATCCCAGACTCAAGTGGTTTTTACTACCTAATCTGGGCTTATCGCAAGTTAATACGTCCTTCATCGCCTCTGACTGCCAAGGCATCCACCGTGTACGCTTAGTCACTTAACCATACAACCCGAAGGAGTTTCGAGTTGATAATCAAATCACCAAAGTTGTCTCTCATTATTTGAATGAGCGAGAGACATATCGATTTTGCCGGACTCAAATTCCAAGAACACTTGAATGTGTTTTTAGTTGTATTCATAAATGAATACTTTGAGAACTTTACAAACAACAATAAATTGTTGTTTTGTCAGCTTTCCAAATTGTTAAAGAGCAATAATAGCTCGAAGCTTTCGCTTCAAAACCATCAATCTGTGTGAACACTCATCGCAATAATCATCGTTTAAGGAGGTGATCCAGCGCCAGGTTCCCCTAGCGCTACCTTGTTACGACTTCACCCCAGTCATGAACCACAAAGTGGTAAGCGTCCCCCCGAAGGTTAAACTACCTACTTCTTTTGCAGCCCACTCCCATGGTGTGACGGGCGGTGTGTACAAGGCCCGGGAACGTATTCACCGTGGCATTCTGATCCACGATTACTAGCGATTCCGACTTCATGGAGTCGAGTTGCAGACTCCAATCCGGACTACGACGCACTTTTTGGGATTCGCTCACTTTCGCAAGTTGGCCGCCCTCTGTATGCGCCATTGTAGCACGTGTGTAGCCCTACTCGTAAGGGCCATGATGACTTGACGTCGTCCCCACCTTCCTCCGGTTTATCACCGGCAGTCTCCCTGGAGTTCCCGACATTACTCGCTGGCAAACAAGGATAAGGGTTGCGCTCGTTGCGGGACTTAACCCAACATTTCACAACACGAGCTGACGACAGCCATGCAGCACCTGTCTCAGAGTTCCCGAAGGCACCAATCCATCTCTGGAAAGTTCTCTGGATGTCAAGAGTAGGTAAGGTTCTTCGCGTTGCATCGAATTAAACCACATGCTCCACCGCTTGTGCGGGCCCCCGTCAATTCATTTGAGTTTTAATCTTGCGACCGTACTCCCCAGGCGGTCTACTTAACGCGTTAGCTCCGAAAGCCACGGCTCAAGGCCACAACCTCCAAGTAGACATCGTTTACGGCGTGGACTACCAGGGTATCTAATCCTGTTTGCTCCCCACGCTTTCGCATCTGAGTGTCAGTATCTGTCCAGGGGGCCGCCTTCGCCACCGGTATTCCTTCAGATCTCTACGCATTTCACCGCTACACCTGAAATTCTACCCCCCTCTACAGTACTCTAGTCTGCCAGTTTCAAATGCTATTCCGAGGTTGAGCCCCGGGCTTTCACATCTGACTTAACAAACCACCTGCATGCGCTTTACGCCCAGTAATTCCGATTAACGCTCGCACCCTCCGTATTACCGCGGCTGCTGGCACGGAGTTAGCCGGTGCTTCTTCTGTCGCTAACGTCAAATAATGCAGCTATTAACTACACTACTACCTTCCTCACGACTGAAAGTACTTTACAACCCGAAGGCCTTCTTCATACACGCGGCATGGCTGCATCAGGCTTGCGCCCATTGTGCAATATTCCCCACTGCTGCCTCCCGTAGGAGTCTGGACCGTGTCTCAGTTCCAGTGTGGCTGATCATCCTCTCAGACCAGCTAGGGATCGTTGCCTTGGTGAGCCCTTACCTCACCAACTAGCTAATCCCACCTAGGCATATCCTGACGCGAGAGGCCCGAAGGTCCCCCTCTTTGGCCCGTAGGCATCATGCGGTATTAGCCATCGTTTCCAATGGTTATCCCCCACATCAGGGCAATTCCCTAGGCATTACTCACCCGTCCGCCGCTCGACGCCGTTATCGTTCCCCGAAGGTTCAGATAACTCGTTTCCGCTCGACTTGCATGTGTTAGGCCTGCCGCCAGCGTTCAATCTGAGCCATGATCAAACTCTTCAATTTAAGATTTTGTTCGGCTCAATGAATACTGAACATTACATAACGTAATGTTTGAATTGACTGTGCTGAATCCGAAGATTCAATGGTCACTTCGTATCATTGAAACCTAATTTGAAACCGAAGTTTCTAATTGGATTATCATCAACGAGTGCCCACACAGATTGATAGGTTTATATTTTTAAAGAGCTTTTCTAACTTATCCAGCAACTTAGTTGCTCGTCGTTAGGGGTGCGTATCTTACTCCGCACCGTGAGAGAGTCAAGCATTTTTTCAAATTTCTTTTTCTCTCACTTCCGACTCGCTGTGTGACTTTCGTCTCACTCCGTGTCGGTGGATGCGCAGTATAGGGAGTTGAGAAATTAGTACAAGCGTTTTTTGCAAAAAAACTTTCAACAGGTCATTAGTTAGCCAAAAGCGTGATATTTGCATATTTCTTCGTCACATTTGAGACATATCACAGCAATTGGTTGGAAAAACACCAACCATATACGTAAGATTCATGTGTCTATTCTGTTAATGGACAATCGATCTCTTTATCACTATGTGTAGTAATTAAAATGACGTCTAAAAAAAATCTGATTTTATGTGCTGGGCTGGCCGTCGTTGGGGGAATCGTCTTCTCTCAAGTCACCATCCCACCAGCCTTGAGTTTTCTCATTGGTGTTATCGCTACTGCTTTTTTATTTTCATTTTCTAGCCAGACACCTTCTATTCAATCAACGGACTCGGATCCATCGACTAAAACTCTGTATGTCGGCAACCTTCCTTATAAGGCCAATGAGAGTCACGTTCGCGATTTGTTTGCTGAATATGGACAGGTCTATGCAGTACGCTTAATGAAAGATAAGCGCACTGGAAAAAGAAGAGGGTTTGGTTTTGTCGTGATGGCTGCGGCAGATGCCAAGCCAGCTATCGCTAAACTTAATGAAAAGGAATATATGGAAAGAACGCTAAAAGTGAGAATTGCGAACGATCCTAAACACCCGGATGGTGGTAAACCAGAACAGGATTAAAACCTAGCTTCTTTAAACAAATGTTCAGTGCATCTTCCTGCCAAGGAGTTGCACTGGCATAAATCGACTTACTTCCCTCTTCCGTATCCTCAATTTCATCACTTAATAGTAATGCTTTTACTCGACGTGCAATGGCTGCACCCGAATCAATTAAAGTAACGTCCCCACCCAAAGCTTGATGAATTTCCTCTTTGATTAAAGGGAAGTGAGTACAACCGAGCACCGCAACGTCTACTTTATCGCGAAGCGGAAGCAGGATTTTTGTCAGTTCGTCTAGAGAAACACTGTTGCCTCGCAACTTCTCTTCGGCCATATCCACCAAGCGAGTTGATCCCAACAGCTCAACTGGTTTGCCTTGCGCAAAGTCTCGTATTAACTCGTGAGTATATTGGCGTGTTACTGTCGCCGGAGTGGCGATCAGCCCTACCCCTTTTGATGCCAAAAGCGATGCGGGTTTAATCGCAGGGACAACACCAACAACGGGAATCGATAGATTTTCACGTAAGGAAGGAAGCACTATGGTGCTTGCCGTATTACAAGCAATGACAACAATGTCGACTTGGTGTTCTTCGACTAATGAAGAGACCAGTTGGTTAACTCGTGAAATGAGTACCGCCTGATCGAGTTCACCATAAGGGTAAGCCTGATTATCGAATAAGTATAAGTAGTCAAGCTGCGGCAATAGGCGATGTATCTCTTGGAATACAGAAAGACCACCAACACCGGAGTCAAAAACTAGGACTTTTTTCTTACTTGCTACTCGCACGAGCCTTACCTAAAGAACAGAAACGTTGCGATCATACTGCTTAGATTTGTTTTGGCAATGCTTTAGCATGGTATCTTTGATGGCTGAATCTATCTCCAGATTCTACATCTCGCTTCGTTAGCTCGATATGCCCTTGAAAAGACGGCGAAGACGTGACCAATGTGTGAAATTCACCATTTTCCCCACAGGGATCAATTTGACTTGGTAATGACTCTATTAGGACTTTGTCATACCAGCTACCACACCACTCTGGAGGGAGAACACTTCCGTCGATGGTGATCAACATAGTTTGAATACCACGCTCTATGATTTCCATCGCTAGCTTTTCGCTGCTCTCCCCTAATAGAGGAAAGACGCACTCCCAACCAGCAGGTTCAATATAGCTGCGTCGATACTCGGCAATGCCATTGCAAAACATATCGCCAAATGCGACAGCTTCTATATTCAGACCACTACTTTGTAATGCATTAACGATGGTCGATTGATAAATGTCGTTACTTGGAAAGACTTCAGGTAGCTCGATAGTAATGAGCGGAAGCGCAAGTAAGTCGGCTTGCATTTGTACGACTTCAAGCGGAGTTGCTTGGAAAGGGACTTCTTTCCCTACGTAAGTCGTGTACAAACCGACAACTTGATAATTTGGATTCTCGTTAAGGCGCTCAAGCGTTAATGTCGAATCTTTACCGCTGGACCAACTGATCACCACTTGCTTGGGTTTCTTCATTCGATTTTCCACCACAAAATATTAAAAACCGCCCGAAGGCGGTTTGTGTTCATTCACGATTAGAATTCGTAGCCAACGTTTAGATAGTACGCTCGCTCAGCGGCAGGGTAACCTTTTGCCATCTCATACTCTTCATCAAATAGATTATCGATACGAGCGCTAATAGAGGTCGACTCATTCGGATAGTAAGTCACAGCCGTATCAACCAACGAGTAAGAAGAAAGCGTGATATCTTGTGAAGGCCAAGTGCTGTAATCCACATCTGGACGCTTACCTACGTACTGATAGCTAACCGACCAGTCCACTTTATCGAAGCTCACTAAAGCGTTCCACTTATACATTTCTTTAGCGCGGCGCTGCAACTGATGCCCTTTATCGTCTTCAGCATCTTTGTAATCTGCACTCAACTGGTGCTGCACAATCCCTGTATCAAACTCAGCAACAAGCTCCACACCTTGGATATGTGTTTCACCATCGACATTCAAATATTTATATGTGGTTGGATGGTAATCGATAAGATTCGTGATTTTATAGTCATAACCCGTTACGGACCAAAAAACGCCTTGGACATCACCGCTGAATGCTAGCTCCCAAGCATCTGACTCTTCCGGCTTAAGATCTTTCTCACCGTACGTTGGGTCATACTGTTGATATAGGTTTGGAGCCTTAAACGCAGTACCAAAAGAAGCTTTAACCCCAAACTCTGGCACAAATTGGTAACCAGCCGCTAAACTGTAAGTGAACTCACTACCGTATTCTTCGTTATCATCAAGGCGAGCACTGCCCTCAAGCATTGCTTTATCAATACTAGTGGTTGCCATACCAAACAGAGCGCCATTGGTACGATCAAACGTTTTATTCGCACTCTTGTCTTTATAAGACTCATTACGCCAATCAATACCACCAGCAAACGTCGTATTATTGTTTAGCAAGTAACTGTTGGTCCACTGGACATTTTGCTGCTCAAGTTCATCTTCAGTACCTGAGTGTTTGCCTTTTGCTTGCTCATAGTTCCAAGACTTCTGTTTCTGTGCCGTTACTTGTAGTTCTGACATCACATTATCAGACTGATACTTACCGCCCAGAGTGGCAGAAAGGTCGTCTTTTTCTGCTTCGTAATAACCGCGACTGCCGTAGCTGCTGTCATATTGATAAACATTTTCGTAAGCACGTAGGTTACCAAATACAGACCACTGGTCATTGAAGTTATGCACGTAACCTAGCAGACCATTCTTTGTATCAAAGCCATGGCGATCGCCGTCATTAACTCCCGGTACAGGACGAACGTTATAACCATCATCACTTTCACTACCAAGCGCGATATTCAGCTGGCCGCTCTCTGTGACTTTAATGCCAGATGCCACACTCAATTCTTGGTAATCTAAGCTACCTAAACCTGCGCTTAACTTCGTTTCTTCTTCGTCAGCACGTGCAATGGTGATGATATTGATCACGCCACCAATCGCTTCTGAACCATAAAGTGACGCACGCGCACCACGCACGTACTCAATCCTTTGAACGTAAGTAAGTGGGATTTGGTTGAAGTCCACAGCGCTCTTAGCTGCACGCGCAAAACGTACGCCATCAACCAGTACTAGAACTTGGTCGGAACTGGTACCACGAACAAATAAAGACGCTAACTGACCACGACCACCATTTTGTGAAACTTGAATCCCCGTAAGACGGCGCAACACATCTGGTAGGGTTTTCGCTTGAATGCGATCAATGTCTTGTCGAGTAACCACTTCGACATCTGCCAACGTACGGCTTTCGGCTTGCTCAAAACGGTTTGCAGTCACAACGATGGTTTCGTCAGTGGAGGTTTCTTGGGCCTGTAGATAAGAGACAGGTGAAAGCAGCGATGCCAAAGTGATCGCCAGTGCGGATTTTCTCATTGTATTGTCCTAAATCGCGTAATTCCTTCCGAGCCCTGTCGTCATGACAGTCCAGTGCTGTGGCTCAGTTGTTGGCAGGTATTCGGACTCAAGAGCACGGGTGTACCGCCTACTTGCTCGACTTCCCACATAAACTAATGCAGTGTCTGATGAGCGTTCGTTCTCTTTTACCGCTGCGCGTCAGTTCTGGATTCACACCAGATTCCCATTTCAGCCATCTAGATTGCTAGATAGCACCAACTTGAGGCAAATATTATTCAGCTATTGATTATTTGTCCAGCCAATATTGCCCTTACAAGTTGTAACGTTTTGATTGATTTTGCTTTCTACTCTGTCTGTACGCACTATCTTTAAATCAATTCCAGTACAAAACTGGACATCCTATTGAGATTGAATAAAATCTGCGCTCTTAAATTGAATGCACCATAAAAGGTAAGATCATGGCTACTCTTGATGTAAACCCACAACGCTACCAAGAACAACTGGCTGAAAAAGTCGAACGTCTCACGGATATGTTCGCGCCATACAACATGCCAGAACTGGAAGTGTTTGAATCACCAGAGCAGCACTACCGCATGCGTGCTGAGTTCCGTGTTTGGCATGAAGGCGAAGATCTTTACTACATCATGTTCAACCAAGAAACTCGTGAGAAATACCGTGTTGACCAATTTCCTGCAGCAAGCCGTCTGATCAACGACCTGATGCCGCTATTGGTTGAAGCGATGAAAGACAACGACTCGCTACGTCGTAAACTGTTCCAGGTGGATTTCCTATCGACGCTAAGTGGTGAGATTCTGGTTTCACTCCTTTACCATCGCCAACTTGATGAAGAGTGGATTGAAAACGCGAAAGCCCTTAAACAGCGCTTAAATGATGAAGGCTTCAACCTAAACATCATTGGTCGTGCTCGTAAGATGAAGATTGTCCTAGACCGCGACTACGTGATCGAGAAGCTCGATGTAAATGGTCAAAGCTACATCTACCAACAAGTAGAGAACAGCTTCACTCAGCCGAACGGCAAAGTCGCAGAGAAGATGCTGGAATGGGCGGTCGACTGTACCCAAGAAAGCACTGGCGACCTACTAGAGCTTTACTGTGGTAACGGTAACTTCTCGCTGGCGCTGGCACAGAATTTCGACCGCGTCCTGGCAACTGAGCTAGCCAAACCATCGGTTGTATCTGCACAGTACAACATCGCCGCCAATAAGATTGATAACGTACAAATCTTACGTCTATCAGCAGAGGAATTTACTCAAGCGATCGAAGGTAAACGTGAATTCCGTCGTCTACAAGATGCAGGCGTAGATCTGAAGAGCTACAACTGCAACACGATTTTTGTCGACCCACCACGTGCTGGGATGGATGTCGATACTTGTAAAATGGTGCAAGGTTACGAGCGCATCATGTACATCTCTTGTAACCCTGAGACTCTAAAAGAGAACTTGGACATTCTATGCGAAACACACAACGTAACGCGTTTTGCTCTGTTTGACCAATTCCCTTATACCCACCATATGGAAGCGGGCGTGCTATTGGAACGCAAAGTGTAACCCACGGCGTCAAATACAAAAAAAGCGAGCTCAATGGCTCGCTTTTTTTGTATTTGATTCGTTTTGCTTATTCCGCAGAAGTCTTCTTGCTGACAAACCCTAGCTTCTTACCAATCCATGCGAGTAAGATCATTGAAACCATGATCGCGAAGAAGTTTGAGCCTGCTTCTGGGTATTGCGCTTTAATAAACGCAGAGTGACCAAACGCACCTACGAAGAAACACGCCAAGCCAACTAATGGGATATCTTCTGATACCGGATTATTTAGGTACTCTTGGTAAAGAGCTTGTACAGCCAGTACGAGTGCAATCAATGGGAAGATTGAAAACGATACTTCACTCATGGTCAACCATGACAACAAAGCATCACCACACATACCTGCAACCAGTGCCAAAATCAGCGTTTTCTTTTCAGATTTATTTCCATTCGACATTATTCTATCCCGCCTTTTAATCGGTTACGTTCACGTTCTTTGCGATACCAATAGGCCCCTTTGGCTATCATTCGCAATTGCATGATCAATCGCTCGGCGAGTTCATCGCGCTCACGTCGATCTAAATCTAAAGCTTCAGCCCCCGAACTGAAAACCAAAGTTACAGACGCTTCTGCTTGAGTATACGCCTCTTCTCTGGTCACGCCGGTGCTCATTAAATACTCGGTTAATTCTGCCGCAAAATGCTGGATTTCTCGAGCAACAGCGGTACGAAATTCAGCAGAAGTGCCGGAGCGCTCACGCAACAACAAACGAAAGACGTTCGGACTACTTTCAATGAATTCCATAAAGGTTTCGACCGAGGTACGAATTACGCTACCTTCTTTCACAATACGTTGACGCGCCTGACGCATCAGTTGACGTAGTAGCAAACCGCCTTCATCGACCATAGTTAAGCCTAGCTCATCCATATCTTTGAAGTGGCGGTAAAAAGAAGTCGGTGCAATCCCTGCCTCTCGGGCGACTTCTCGCAAGCTAAGGCTGGAAAAGCTGCGATCCGCACTTAATTGACTAAATGCCGCATCGATCAATGATCGACGTGTCTTCTCTTTTTGCTGTGCGCGGATTCCCATCGATTTCATTCTTAACTTGCTCTTTTTCTGTAGGGTACAAGAGCCTCAATATAACGCAATTTGCTCCTACGGAGAAAGATATGTTGCTTCGCTCGCTCTGAGCGCCGAGAACGTTACTATTGGCATGCATCTAATTGCAATGTTCTCGATGCAATTTATAGACATACAACATACCAAATCATCCTTTTGGTCGATTCTGCGTGATCACTTCCACTCTCTAACAGGCATGACGTGTACCAATAGAGTAAATGAGTTAAAATCGCGCTAAAGCAATGTTAAGCAAATATAACAAGGAAGGCATCATGGCGCATGTTAATCACTATGACGTGATCGTAATCGGTAGTGGCCCTGGCGGAGAAGGGGCTGCAATGGGATTAACCAAAGCGGGACTGAATGTTGCCATTGTCGAGAAAGAAAGCAGTGTCGGCGGCGGTTGTACTCACTGGGGTACTATTCCATCAAAAGCGCTGCGTCATGCCGTCAGCCGCATCATCGAATTTAATAGCAACCCGTTATTTTGTCGAAACAACACCAGCGTTCATGCAACATTTTCTGACATTTTAGGTCATGCTAAATCGGTAATTGATAAGCAAACTCGACTTCGTCAGGGCTTTTATGACCGTAACTCATGCACACTTTTGTTCGGAACCGCGCGATTTATCGATAACTACTCAATTGCAGTAATGCAAAGCGACGGCACAGAAGAAATCTATTCAGCGGATAAGTTTGTCATCGCGACTGGTTCTCGTCCGTATCAGCCTAACGACGTTGATTTCTTGCATGAGCGCATCTACGACAGTGATTCCATTTTGAGCCTGAAACACGACCCTCGCCATATCATCATTTACGGTGCAGGCGTTATCGGTTGTGAATACGCTTCTATCTTCCGCGGACTTGGAGTGAAAACCGACCTTATCAATACCCGAGACCGCTTGTTGGAGTTTTTGGATAACGAAGTGTCAGATGCGCTGTCTTACCACTTCTGGAACAGCGGTGTGGTAATTCGTAATGATGAGACCTATGAAAAAATCGAAGGCACAGAAGATGGCGTGATTATTCACCTACAATCTGGCAAGAAGATGAAGGCGGACTGTTTGTTGTATGCGAATGGTCGAACAGGTAACACCGATAAGTTGAATTTGGGTGCAGTGGGTCTGGAAGCGGATTCTCGCGGACAACTAAAAGTAAACCGTAACTACCAAACCGATATTGAGCACATTTACGCTGTAGGCGATGTCATCGGTTACCCTAGCCTTGCAAGCGCCGCTTATGACCAAGGGCGATTTGTCGCACAAGCCATTACGAAAGGTCAGGCAGAAAACTATCTGATTGATGATATTCCAACAGGTATCTACACCATCCCAGAGATTAGCTCTGTGGGTAAAACCGAGCAAGAGCTAACAGCTGCGAAAGTACCGTATGAAGTAGGACGCTCTTCGTTCAAGCATCTAGCTCGTGCACAGATCGCAGGGAAAGACATCGGCAGCTTGAAGATATTGTTCCATCGTGAAACCAAAGAAATTTTAGGGATTCACTGCTTTGGCGAACGTGCCGCGGAAATTATCCACATCGGTCAAGCCATTATGGAGCAAAAAGGCTCAGCGAATACCATCGAGTATTTCGTCAATACCACCTTCAACTATCCGACGATGGCCGAAGCGTATCGTGTCGCTGCATTGAATGGTTTGAACCGCTTGTTCTAATCTATGCTTCTTGATAGCAAACAGAAAAACAGCAGGCTTGGACCTGCTGTTTTTATATCAACATTGTGCGAGGAAGGTATCCTTACGCCATTGGTAGAGAAAGATAACCCCTAAACCAATACCCCGCATCAACATAAAGCTCGTCATTGCAAACCACAGCGCGTGATTTTCCCACTCGGCGAACAAGTAAAAGACAACGAAGAAACTGCTGGTCGCGACAAACATACTATTGCGCATGTCTTTGCCTTTGGTTGCACCGACAAAAATGCCATCCAATAGAAAGCACCACATCGACGCAAGTGGCATCACCACCAGCCAAGGTAGATACACCGCTGCTTGCTGTTGTACAGCCTCAATTGAAGTGATCATGGCGATCAACTGCGATCCCGCCAAACCAAAGAGCGCGGTCAGTCCTAAGCAAATAGCCAAACTCCAAAAAAAAGTACCGACAAGCGATGCACTCAATTGTTGCCTATCTTTGGCGCCAATCGCCTTCCCGACCATGGCCTCCATTGCATAAGCAAAGCCATCCATGCCATACGAGATAATCATCAGGAAGCTCATCAGTACCGCATTTGCAGCGACAACCTCATCACCAAAGCTTGCGCCTTGGAACGTCATAAAGCTAAAAGCCGCTTGCAGACACAAAGAGCGCAAGAAAATATCGCGATTCAATTTCACGAAGCGCCCTAAACCGTGATGAGTGCTGGTTAGCAACTTTTGAGGTGATGGTAATTGCCTCTCTCGCCAGGTTTTCCAGACACACATGAGACCAAAAACCATGCCTGAGTAGTCAGCAATCACCGATGCCAGCGCAGCGCCTTCTACTTTCCACCCCAAACCCATCACAAACAACAAATCGAGGGCAATATTAGTCACGTTGGTGATGATCACCATCCACATTGGGGCTTTGGAATTTTGCGTTCCGAGCAACCACCCCAACAACACAAAGTTCATTAGCGCAGCGGGGGCACTCCACACTCGGATAGAGAAATATTGCATACCGTAGTGCTTCACTTCAGCACTGGCGTCACTCCAACCAAAGATCAAATCAGCAATCGGGTTATGGGCAATAAGGAAGACTAACGCAAAGAGCAGTGCCATGAGTGAGCCTTGCATAAACACCAAGGCAAGTTGCTTTCGGTCTTCACCGCCATAGGACTGCGCTGCCAACCCAGTAGTCGACATACGCAAAAAACCAAGCAGCCAAAATGTCACGCTGATCATGGTACTGCCCAACGCAACACCGCCCAAATACCAAGCGTGGTCTAGATGACCAATCACCGCAGCATCGACCAAACCGAGCAATGGAACAGTAATATTCGACAGCACCATAGGTATCGCTAAAGCTAAGACCTGGCGATGAACTTGTGGGTTAGATAAAGGAGAGAAGATTGAATTTGTCACAGGCACCTCATCAGTAAGATCGACGAGTGTACCTGAGCGTTTAACGACTAGCCAATTACCACTTGATGTGAACGAGGACTGGCGTGAGGCGATGCTTCAACATTGGAATCTTATTAAGCCAACGCTGCCAAGCTTTCCAACGAGAACAGAATCGATCGAATGGCGAAAAAGCTTTCACCCACTGTGCCCATGGTAACCATTGCAATATCTGTTCTGCGGGCGCTTCAAAGCCATGTGCATAACGATCAGAGCCAAGCTTTTGTCCCCACTTGGTTTCCGTTAAATCTCCTGCCAGCACCATACACAGTTCAGCCGAAACAAAATGTCGACCCAAGGTTTGAATAAATTTCGCGACTTGACGCTCTGTGCAATCGAGCAGTGCCATTTCACATAAAATGAGCACCGGTGCTTGCTCTGGAATGGCTAACGTCTCTAGCCACGACATTTCATCCACACTGCCACAGCGATGTTCATAACGTTCATTTTTGTGGAACAAGCGCTGACGCCATACCAAATTTTCCGTCACATCCAGCTCTATCCAATGGCAGCGTCCATTATCCAAACGATAAAAGCGGGTATCCAGCCCAGCTCCGACATTGATAATCCAAGCATCGGGATACTGCTGTAAGAAGTGACTAACCTGCTGGTCACAAAGCTGGGTCAGCGTCACGTGCAGCAATTGCTTCTGCGCAATATCACCACTCAAACAATCCGGCGCCATCTTACAACTCAAACACGCTTTAGCAGCTATCGGATCGTACACCAAGCCATTGTCGACCATGCTTTCACGGCTACGCAATAACAGTGGCTTTAATAAATGGTTAGGAACTTGATGTTTAGACTGAGACATGGGCATTTCCTGCGCCAGAGAGAAAACATAGACATTAATAAAGATGATAATGAATATCAATTACATTATCAAGTTTATAAATTGCTCAAAACAAACAAGGTCAAGATGATAAGCAAGCTTTTGGAGGAAGTAGAAAAAGAGAAAAGAAGAGAAGATAAAAGACAAAACAGCCCAGATGAACTGGGCTGCTTAAACACACTTACATCCAATCGGTATTACGAATAATACCAACGGCTAAGCCTTCAATCGTAAGGTGCTGAGACGTTAAGTCCACTTGAATTGGGGCAAACTCTTCATTCTCAGCATGCAGTAATATGGTTGAACCTTTGCGCTCCAAACGCTTCACAGTCACATCATCATCAACACGCGCAACGACAACTTGACCATCTCTCACGTCTTGGGTCTTATGCACCGCGAGCAAGTCACCATCCATAATCCCGATGTCTTTCATACTTTCGCCATTTACACGAAGTAAGAAATCCGCTTGCGGCTTAAACATCGCAGGGTCGACTTGGTAGTGCGCTTCTACGTGTTCCTGAGCCAATATGGGCTCACCCGCAGCAACTTGACCAATCAAAGGCAAGCCCTGTTCGTCATTAGCGGCAGAGTCATCAAGTAGGATACGAATCCCACGCGATGCACCTGGGATAATTTCAATTGCTTGCTTACGAGCAAGCGCTTTTAGGTGTTCCTCTGCGGCATTCGCAGAGCGGAAGCCAAGCTCACGCGCAATCTCTGCACGAGTTGGTGGCATTCCGGTGTCATCGATTTTACTTTTGATCAAATCGAAGACTTGTTGTTGGCGTGGCGTTAACGGCTTCATGTCTCACCTGTCTTTTTATACAGTTAACTGTGAGTATATCCAGTAAATGCTCAAATGAAAACCCAATTGGTTGTTTTTTAATTTATTTGTGGAGTGCACTTCGTTTGCTGCCCAAGTTCATTATTCATGCGTTTAAAACACCGCCTTTTCAGTTAATCAAAGTAAAGCAACAACTTAGGAGTTCGACTAATTTACAGCCAATAAAATTAAAAGGTTTGACCAGTTTCTGGTATCCTTGCTGCGCTTAAATTTTATCGCCTAGGCTTATTTCTTTTGCCGTACTCATTTCTTTTTCTATAGAAGACATGCAAAGCGGACACTGAAATAAGGTTAGGCCTGTTTGAATACCTATTGAGGCTGTGAACTTTATGTCTTCTGGACAATCATTTTCACGTTCATTACTAAAACTACCTTTATCGGTACTGGTAAAGGGCACCACAATCCCGTCGAACCCGATTGAAGATCTGAATATCGACCTCGCTAAGCCGATTGTATATGCCCTACCGTTCCGCTCGAACGTGGATTTGCTGACACTGCAAAAACAAGCCATGAGCCTTGGTCTACCCGACCCGCTCAGTCCGCTGGAAATCAATGGCAAAACGCTGAACCGTTTCGTCTTTATCGCTGCGCGTCCAACTGTGATGAACAACGATAATGATGTCCCAACCGACTCTGTCTCTCTGTTCACAGACTTGCTGGAACTGCATAAACTGGACAGTGAATTGGACGTTCAAATGATCCCTGCAACCGTGCTTTGGGGTCGTAAACCAGGTAAAGAAGAAAACCAAAAGCCTTACCTTCAGCCAATGAATGGCCCGCAAAAGGCGAAAGCGGTAATGGCGGCAGGACGCGACTGCTTGGTTCGCTTTAGTCCCGTGGTATCTCTGCGTTATATGGCAGACTCTCACGGTACCGACAGCGCAATTGCGCACAAATTGGCTCGCGTGGCGCGTATCCACTTCTCTCGCCAAAAACTTGCTGCTTCAGGCCCAAACCTGCCACAACGCCAAGTGTTGTTTGCTCGTTTACTAAAATCTCCAGCTATTGAACTGGCGATCGCTGACGAAGCCAAGAGCAAAAACATCTCGATTGATAAGGCACGTAAAGAAGCACATGACATCATGGATGAAATCGCCGCCGACTTCTCCTATGGTCTAGTGAAAAACGGCGACCGCATACTGAGTTGGCTATGGACAAAGCTATACCAAGGGTTGCACATCAATAACGCCTCGACTGTGCGTCGTTTAGCGCAAGACGGCCACGAAATTGTGTACGTTCCGTGTCACCGTAGTCACATGGACTACCTACTGTTGTCTTACGTTCTATACCATGAAGGCATGGTGCCTCCGCACATTGCGGCAGGCATTAACCTGAACTTCTTCCCGGCCGGTCCTCTTTTCCGTCGCGGTGGGGCGTTCTTTATTCGTCGTAGCTTTAAAGGTAACAAACTGTACTCAACCATTTTCCGCGAGTATCTAGCTGAGCTGTTTGCCAAAGGCTATTCAGTCGAGTACTTCAGTGAGGGTGGTCGTTCACGTACAGGTCGCTTACTGCAAGCGAAAACGGGTATGCTGGCTATGACCATCCAAGCAATGCTACGTGGTCTAAACCGCCCAGTAACACTAGTGCCGGTCTACATCGGTTACGAGCACGTAATGGAAGTGGGCACTTACGCGAAAGAGCTACGTGGCAAACGCAAAGAGAAAGAAAACGCAGGGCTTGTACTACGTACTCTGCGTAAACTGCGTAACTTTGGTTTGGGCTATGTGAACTTCGGTGAACCAATTCAGCTCAACCAATACTTGAACGAGCATGCTCCTGAGTGGACGAAAGACATCGACAGCATGGGTGGTAACAAACCACAGTGGATGAATCCTGTGGTGAACGACCTTGCTAATAAGATGATGACGCACATCAACGATGCGGCGGCAGCAAACGCGTTGACCTTGTGTGCAACCGCACTGCTTGCCTCTCGTCAACGTGCACTTTCTCGTGACTCGCTGATCAACCAGATTGAGTGTTACTTAAAGCTACTCAAAAACAATCCTTACTCAAGCACCTCCACTATCCCTACCGAAAGTGCCGGGGAGTTGGTCGAACATGCGATTTCACTTGATAAGTTCGTGATTGAAACCGATAGCATGGGTGACATCATTTCGCTGGATCGTAGCCAGTCAATCCTGATGACCTACTACCGCAACAACATCATCCACTTGTTTGCTCTGCCATCATTAATTGCTCAGATGATCATTCGTCAGCGCAACCTTTCGGTAGAAAAGATTCAAGCGAATGTCGCGCAAATCTACCCATTCTTGAAGAAAGAGTTGTTCTTAAGCTATCAAGAAGACGAGTTGGATGAATTGGTCGTTAAAACACTGCATGAGTTTGCCGAGCAGAAAATGATTAGCCTCGATGGTGATAAGCTGGAGATCAATCAGTCGAACAACCAGCCTTTGGTTCTGCTAGGTCGTACAATCACGGAAACACTGCAGCGCTACTCTATCGCGATGAACTTGCTTGTTGCTTACCCCGAGCTCGGTAAATCGGACCTAGAACAGAAGAGCCAAGATATTGCTCAACGTTTAGGACGCTTACACGGTATTAATGCGCCAGAATTCTTCGATAAAGGTGTGTTTACCGCTATGTTCAATACGCTCAAACAGCAAAAATACCTCGATAACGATGGTAACTGTGACACGAAGAAAACGCAGCAATTTGCACGATTACTATTCACTCTGCTTTATCCAGAAGTGAAACTGACGATCGAAGAGAGTATTCATCAACTTCAGTCGTAACCGTTTTACCTTCTTCCAAAATAAGAAAAAAGGCATCCAATCGGATGCCTTTTTGCTATTTCTTCGCTTACCAAAATGCGACCAATAACCCTATCGCTATCACCATGCCAACATAGTTGTTGTTGAGGAAAGCCTTAAAGCACAACTCCCGCTCACGGTGACGAATTAAGTGCTGCTGATAAACAAACAACGACGCTGCAATCAAAAGGGTCCAGTAGTAACTTTGTCCCAATTGGTAGAACTGCCCTAACCAAACCAACATCGCGAGCGTAATCAGTTGCAACACACCAATAATAAGCTTGTCATGACGACCAAACAAAATTGCCGTCGATTTAATACCAATCTTTAAATCATCATCGCGATCGACCATCGCATATTGAGTATCATAAGCAATGGTCCATAAAGCGTTAATCAGAAACACAAACCAAACTATCAGTGGTAGCTCCCCGGTTTGTGCAGCCCACGCCATTGGAATTGCCCAGCTAAACGCCAAGCCTAAAAAGAGCTGTGGAATATGAGTGTAACGCTTCATAAATGGATAAATGAACGCCAACACGATGCCAGCGAAGGATAGCTGAATCGTCAACGGGTTCATGGTCAGCACTAACAAGAATGAGCTGATACCCAAAACCAAAAATAATCCAATCGCTTCTTTTGCTGTCACTTTCCCTGATGGCAGTGGGCGTTGCTTGGTACGTTTTACATGGCCGTCGACTTTGCGGTCAGCAAAATCATTAATCACGCACCCCGCGCTACGCATTAGGAATACACCCAATACAAACACGATAAATACATCCCAACTCGGCATCCCTTGGGCTGAGATAATCAGCGCCCAAATCGTTGGCCACATCAGTAATAGTGAACCAATTGGGCGATCCATGCGCATCAGTTGCCAATATGCTTTGGCTTTTTCTGCGGACATTTACACTGTCTCCTTAGCGTAAACTGGTGAATTAGATAAGAATAACTCGGCGACCAGCATCGGTTTGTGATTCATCCACAACCTTGAGCGTCGCGCTAACAAACGTCCTTCTGGTACGGCTACCCATCCCATTTGCAAAGAGTCTCGCTCAACGTTGTCTGCGCTGAACACTGTTAGTCCTAATGGGATATCCCCTTGTTGAGCCAAATCATACTGCTGATCAACTAAGGTTGAGCGAGGAATTAATGTCCGTCCGATAACCCAGTTATCATTGTCACCACACAAAATTACCTCTCGCAGTAAGCAATCTTGTTCGGACAATAACTGGCTTTCGTCCTGTTTTAACGTCGCCGCAGTGACGATCTGATTTTGTAGCAATTCTACCGTTAATGCTTGGCAGTGTTGCTTTAAACGACGTGACAAAGACCCTTGCTCTTCAAGCCAGTGCTTGGCAAATTCATTTGGAAATTCGAATTCTTCGGGGTTTTGCCACTCTACTTCCAATAAAGAAGCAAGATAGAGTGATGTTGGCTGATTCATACTAGTATTCAATTGGAGGCTTTATGCGTACAATAAAGCAACAACTTACCGTCCATAGTAATGTATGTAACCGTAAGTTCCGTTATTTGTTATAGACGGCCCATTGTATCAAGACTGAAGCGATTCGAATATCGCGATCCAGAGAAAGAAAAGTTAGAAATATGTACAAACGTTATATAGCCCAAATTATTTTTGCGTTAACCATACTATTCGCCGCACCAAGTTGGGCTGAAACGGAAGAAGCTGGACCTAAGTTGGCATACTTTACCCTAGAGCCTGACCTCACTACTAACTTTTACACCAAAGGCAAAAAGTTAGGTTATGTGCAAGTGCGCATCGACATCATGGTAATGAGTCAACAAGATTTATCAGTTGTTGAGCATCACCAACCTTTGATTCGCGATGCAGTGATTGAATTATTGGGTAAGCAAACAGAAGATACGATTAAGTCCCTTTCTGGCCGAGAAGATCTGCGCAAAACTTTAGTGACGACCCTCAACGAAACGCTTTTGCCTGAAACAGGTAAAACCATCATTGCCGATTTGTTGTTTACAAAATACCTTTATCAATAAACCCAAATCCGTTTTGAACATAAAAAGACCGCTCTTGAGCGGTCTTTTCATTTCATCTGCTTTAGGCTTGCTGTTGGTATTTCATCTTGCCTGAATCAAACAGCGCAATCGCCATCCCCGACAGTAGCCCAACTAAGTGAGCAGTGTTTGCAATCGCCATAAATGGCTGCACAAAACCAAGAACTAACCATACCAACATAAAAACGATGATTGGCTTGGGTAGCGTAAGGCCTAAATGTGGCAAGCGGTAACCCAATATCCACAAATAGCCAAGCAGTGCATAGACCACGCCAGACAAGCCACCGAAGTTTGCCCCTTCAACATAGAATTGGCCAGCCCCAGAAAGCGCTGCTGATACTACAAAGAGTTGCAATAGCTTACCGGAACCGAGACGACGTTCGATGTCGCCCCCCAACTGCCACCACCATAGTAAGTTGAACACGATGTGAGTCACTGAAAAGTGCAGTAACGCATGACTTAGCCATCGCCACACTTGCCATTGTTGCCCCTCAAAGGCCGGGAAGTGCAACAACTTAAACACGCCATTGCCAAAGCCAAACATTTGTAACAAGTAGATGATGGTGCACCCCGTCATGATCAGCAAAGTCATTGGGCCTGCTTTTGCTTTGACCATGCTCATGATACTCGGGCTAGAATAATGAAATGTGCTCTTGCGAGTATCGGCAACGTCCCACGAGGCAGCGCTGTATTTTGAATCAGACGGGTTAGCAAGGAACAGCTTAAGTTCAGCTTCCGCTTCTATTTCATGTTGGCTATCGGTCAGCCACAGCGCAAATTGCCCATCCCCTTCTGGCATCATCTGGATATCAATCTTGCGAGAGGCCATATAATCAATAAAGGCTTGCGCCATACGTGGATTATTTAACGTTACCAATCTCTTCATTAACTTCTCACTATCGGTAGTTCTGCTCGATGCCAGGCTTCAAAGCCACCATCCACACTGTACACCTGTTCAAAGCCTTGGTTAACTAAATATTGCGCCGCACCTTGGCTACTAATGCCGTGGTAACACATCACCAGAATAGGTTGTTCGAACTCCACTTCATCCATAAACGCAACGATCGTATCGTTAGTTAAGTGATACGCGGACTCCGCATGCGCAACGGCAAACGATTGAGGGTCACGGATATCTACAAGCTTCGCATCACCCTGCTCGAGCAGCGCTTGCGCACCTTGTACATCGATATGCTTAAACTGATCCATTTACTTTCTCATTGTCTTATTAATATACCCAAGCAACCTCGAACCTAACGTGCTAATCAGCACCCGTGGTACAGCATAAAATCTATATTTGAAGCCGCTTGGGTATACTGCCGCTATTGTAACCTATCCAACGGCAAACTTAGACACATGGATAATCAGGCTTTTCAAAAGTGTACACATTCCAACCATTTGTGGATAAAGCTGTGAATTGCGTTGATAAAGTGTATTTGGATCTTTTGATCCACAATATGTAGTGATGATCCTGATCTAACTGTGTGTATATCTATAACTATCCCCAGATGGGAAAGTGCTTGAACCCCTTATTTTGTCCGGGTTTCGAACAGTTGATAAATAATTACTTCACAGAGTTATACACAGGTAGCACATAAAATCCGGATCGCAAACGCTATCGATTTTCGATCGACAATAAAAAAGCCGAGATCACATGATCTCGGCTTTCTATGAAAATCTTACTTTCAATTAGCAGTGGAAATTAAAATTCACCCACGGCCAATTTTAGTTTCTTCATTGCATTTTTTTCTAGCTGGCGAATACGCTCGGCAGAAACACCGAACTCATCAGCTAAGTCTTGCAATGTTGCTTTCTCATCATCTAACCAACGAGAACGCACGATGCGCTGACTACGCTCATCCAAACTCGCTAATGCATGACCCAAGCGGTTGTTGGTGTGCATTTCCCAGTTTGCAGCTTCGATGTTGTCAGCCACATCAGACGATTTGTCTTCTAGGTACAGCATCGGCGCTGTGTAAGCGTTTGAGCTGTCGTCTTCATCAGTTGGCATATCAAAGGTTGAATCCACCGCCGCTAAGCGTGATTCCATCTCGCGAACTTCAGAAGGTTCAACACCTAACTCACGAGCAACGGTTTCGACTTCACCGTTGTTAAACCAACCCAAGCGCTTTTTCGACTTACGCAAGTTGAAGAACAACTTACGTTGCGCTTTAGTGGTCGCAATTTTCACGATACGCCAGTTACGTAGCACGTATTCGTGGATCTCTGCTTTGATCCAGTGGACAGCAAAAGACACCAAGCGAACCCCTACCTCTGGGTTAAAACGCTTAACGGCTTTCATTAGACCGATGTTACCCTCTTGCACAAGGTCCGCCATTGGCAAACCGTAGCCAGAGTAACCACGAGCAACGTGAACAACGAATCGTAGGTGCGAAAGAATTAGACCTTTTGCAGCCTCAATCTCACCTTTGTAGTGTAATCGTTCTGCCAGCTCACGCTCTTCGTCTGCAGTCAGCATTGGGTAGCTGTTTACTGAGCGAATATAGCTATCAAGGCTATCTTGCGTGACTAGAGCCATCGGATACGCTTCTTTTGTCATTCAATTCCTCATCAATCTCTGATCTGGAGCATTACATTGCAAATTTAGCTTCGATATCTTGAACTCAAAATGAACAAGTTTCAAGAAGGGGAAGCAATTATCCATAAACATTCGGTCTAAACAAGGGATCCAGATTAGCTAGTGCTAATAAAATCCAAGTAGTAAGACCTTCATCACTTAAACTGGTTCAATTTCTTTCAAATGTCGTTGCGCCGAAAAGCGCGCCGCAATGCATCCCAAAAGACTACCAATGATGATTAATAACAAAGATTCATCCCAGCTTAGACCAATCAGGCGAAACTGGCTGTCGTACAATGCAGCAAGATCTTCCACCGCACTATTCATAACAATGGTCACTAAAGCCGTTACCAACCACGCGATGGTGGCACCTAATACGCCAAACCACATCCCCGTGTACAAATAAGGGCGCAGAATAAAACTGTCCGTCGCACCGATCAGTTTCATGGTTTGAATCTCTTCTTTATTCGCCAGCACATTAAATCGCAACGTGTTGCCAACGATTAAAAATACCGCACCGAGCATCAACACTGTCAGAGTAATGACAATAATACTCGCGAGAGTTTTGATCGCATCAAGACGCGCCAGCCAGTCTTCGTCAAGTCTCACATCGGTCACGTCTTGTTGCTCTCGAACGTCTTTGGCTAATGACTGAATATCACTTTTTAGCTCCGAGGCTGGCGTAATCACCAACACACCGGGTAGCGCATAGCCACTTAAAAGGCTGATAGCCTGATCGAATCCTGCATATTGGCTCAAATCAGACAGACCTTGCTGTGGAGAAATATATTCTACTTCTTTTACCAAAGGCCAAGTTTCAATTTGATCTTTGAGAACCATCACACGTGCATCCGGCATGCCTTCTACTAAGTAAGCACTAACTTGCGAGGGAGATGCCACATCTTCCGCGGCACCCGCGACGTTTTTGCCCAGTAGATACAAACAAGCTGGCATAGCAAGTGCCATTGAAATCACGGCTAGGGTCAGGATATTACCTAAAGGTCGTTGCCATAAGGCGCTAAAAGAGGATTTTGCTTGTTTTGCGTGGACAGAGAAAAAACCATCGGTATTTGCACGCTTGGCACTGCGGCCTTTCCCCTTCTTTTGGGAGTGCTTGTTACCTGCCATAGTCTTCTACCTCACTTAGGAAGCCTTGGTTTAATTCAAAATGACGATACTGTGGGCGAGTGTTTACTAACCCCACATCGTGCGTGGCGAGTAAGATGGTCACTCCCGCACGATTAAATTCTTCGAACAAACGCAATACACGATTGGATAGTTCGGGATCGAGGTTACCTGTCGGCTCATCAGCCACCAGCAACGTTGGTCGATTGACCACAGCACGGGCAATACCGACGCGTTGTTGCTCACCACCAGAGAGTTGGCTCGGCAGGCAACGAGCCTTATCAAGCAAGCCAGTTTTATCTAACGCCGCAGAAACACGGCGTTTGATTTCGTTTTCAGAAATCGATTCGATGCGCATCGGCAGAGCAACATTGTCGTATACGCTGCGATCCATCAGTAGACGATGATCTTGAAAAACAATCCCAATATTGCGGCGCAAAAAAGGGATGTCTTTGCTTGGAATGCGCGTGATATCGTGACCATTAAAATGGATTTTTCCATCGGTCGGGCGCTCTATCGCGCAGATCAATTTCAGCAAGGTACTTTTACCAGCCCCGGAATGCCCGCCTAAAAACGCCATTTCACCGCGCCTCAGGTGAAAATCGACTTTTTGCAGTGCTTGTCGACCACCTCGGTAAGCTTTGCTTACTTGCTGAAATTTGATCACCGTTGATTTCCTCTAACTCTTTTTATTCTTCACGACTAAACAGTGCGTCAATAAACTCTTGAGTTTCAAATGGACGCAAGTCTTCGATACCTTCACCCACACCAATGTAACGAATTGGAATACCAAACTGATCAGCAATAGCGAAAATTACGCCGCCCTTGGCTGTACCATCCAGCTTAGTCAAAGTAATCCCGGTTAGAGGGGCAACATCACTGAAAAGTTTCGCTTGGCTGATGGCATTTTGCCCTGTACCTGCGTCTAGCGTCAGCATGATCTCGTGTGGTGCAGAGTCATCAATTTTCTTCATCACACGTACAATCTTACGCAGCTCTTCCATTAGGTTCGCTTTGTTCTGTAGACGACCCGCTGTATCAGCAATCACAACATCCACACCACGTGCTTTTGCCGCTTCAATCGCATCATAGATAACAGAAGCACTGTCTGCGCCAGTATGTTGAGCAATCACAGGAACATTATTACGTTCACCCCACACTTGTAGCTGCTCAACCGCTGCGGCACGGAAAGTATCGCCCGCTGCAAGCATCACTTTTTTGCCTTGAGTTTGGAACTGCTTGGCAAGCTTACCGATGGTCGTGGTTTTACCCACGCCATTTACACCCACCATTAAGATAACGTAAGGCGTTTTGTTGCTATCGATTTCTAGTGGCTGCTCGACTTTAGAAAGAATCTCAGCCATTTCTTCTTTCAACAAACCATAAAGGGCTTCGCCATCTTTCAGATCGCCACGTGTGGCTTTTTCTGTCAGGTTGTTGATGATTTTTGTTGTGGTATTCATGCCCACATCAGCAATAAGCAGTTGCTCTTCTAGCTCTTCAAATAAGTCTTCATCGATTTTCTTACCGCTGAACAGACCGAAGAAGCCAGCACCAATATTTGCTTTTGTTCGGCTTAGGCTGCGTTTGAGGCGAGCAAAAAAGCTCTCTGTTGGCTTTTCTTGTTCTTGAACGCGAGGTGCAGCAGGCTCTTGAGGCTCTTCTGCTTCTGCTTCTGCTGGGGCAGCCTCCGCTTTTTTCGATTCTTCTTCAAGTTCTGGCGTTGCTTCCGCTTGCTCAGCAGCCGCGTCGGTTTGCTGCTCTTCAGAAGGCGCTTCCACTGCTTCTTCTTTTACTGTTTCTTCAGTTTTTGGTTTTGGGCTTTGTTCTTCGTCACCAAAACCTAGCCACGAAAGTAATCCGCGCTTCTTTTTTTCCGTCATCTGGGGCTATCCTAGATTGTTCTTTTATCTATTAATGACTCTTTTTTGACAAGATTATTATCTGTCTAAAAAAGGCTAATGACAAAGTTGTGAAAACTTTCCGATTAGGTAATTCTAATCTTATTAGTGTTACACTCTGTCATCTTGAATATTCTGGGCTGTATCCAAGCTCCAAGCTCACGGCTTGGGCGATTAGATATAGTATCACTTTATTAGCGGTCAAAAAATCTATGGTAAGACGTCGCCAGCAAAACTCATCACAAAAAAAGCCAACAACGGGCTTTGTTCGCATTATTAGTGGCTTATGGAGAGGCAGAAAACTTCCTGTACACGATGCTGAAGGCTTACGCCCAACGACCGATCGCGTCAAAGAAACGCTATTTAACTGGCTGGCTCAAGATGTGCCGCAAGCAAAATGTCTCGACTTGTTTGCCGGCTCCGGCGGCTTAGGCTTTGAGTCGGCTTCGCGCCAAGCAGAGCAAGTGACCATGGTCGAGCTGAACCCACAAGCTTTCCAGCAATTACAGAAGAACGTGGCATCTCTTAACGCGAACAACATCCAAGTAGTGAATACCGACGCACTGAGCTTTTTAAAACAGCCGGGTACTGCGCACCATGTGGTGTTTATTGACCCACCGTTTCGTAAGGGACTATTGGATGAAACCGTGGCTCTGCTAGAACAAAATGGCTGGCTCGCGGAAGATGCGATGATTTATATTGAAACAGAAAAAGAACTCAATATTGCCGACTTACCAGAAAACTGGCAATTACATCGAGAAAAAACAGCAGGCCAAGTGAGCTATCGTCTGTATGAACGTACCTCCGCATAACGCCTCGATTTAAAAGGATACTTAAATGAAAGCATTAATTCTGCTGGCCAAAGCGGCTATCGCCTTTGTTTGGTTAGTATTGATCCTCAATATCTTTATGCCGTTTCCCGGTAATGCCGCGATTGCGCTGTACATCATGACCGCTTTTTTGTTCATCATGCACGGTTTACAAATGGCCATCTTCATTGGCGCATTTGGCGACAAAATTAAAATGAGCAGTTGGGAAAAATATTCCATCCTGATCTTTGGTATTTTTGCCCTGCTCGATATTCGTCGTAAACACATGATGTAATCGCCCAAATACTAAAAAGCCGCTCTCAAGAGCGGCTTTTTTATTGAGTTTACTCCGTCACCCAAGATAACTCTTAACACCATCCAAAAACATTTGAGTGGAGATCATCACCAGCAACAAGCCCATTAAACGCTCTACCGCTTTTAAGCCACGCTCGCCCAACAAACGATTAAAGAAGCCATAAAACATTAGAATAAAGAATGTTGCGCCCCACGCAATCACAACTGATGCGGACATTTCCAACATTTTTTCTGGATGCTGTGAAGATAGCAAAAGCAATGCTGCAATCACTGAAGGGCCCGCGATCATAGGAATGGCCATCGGAACAATAAAGGGCTCCTCGCCTGCCGCCAGTCCAGTGATGCTGCCAGCACTCGGAAAGATCATCTTAATCGCGATAATGAAGAGAATAATGCCACCTGAAATGCTGAGCGTTTCTGGCTGGACATGCAAAAAACTTAAGATGCTTTGTCCTGCAAACAGAAACAACATCAAGATCAGTAAGGCAAACAGTAGTTCACGAATCAATACCTTACGGCGACGCTTAGGATCGATGTGCTTGAGAATAGACAACACAATCGGCAAATTACCGAGAGGGTCCATGATTAGAAACAGCATGGTCGCTGCAGAAAGAATGTCCATATTCTGGCCTCACCTAAAAAATGGCGGCCAGTGTATAGCAAACTGACAACGTGAGTACATGGCTGAGGGCGAAAACAGCATATTCACCCTCGCATCATAGCCGCCGCTTAGTGATTGCAGACACGCGCCATATTGACCATAAACTTACCTTCAAGCTCACGGATTTTGTCGCGCTTGAGCAAAAATGCTAGCAATGCATCTAAGTCTAGATCATTCAGTTTACAGGTGTGAAAGCGAACGGTGTTGCCAAAGTGCTGTGCCAGCGCTTCGCGATCCATTGGCGTTTCTCGAAGTAGGTTTAGCAGCTCGTGGGCATGGATTTCACTCATTATTGACTCCAGTCATCAAGAACAATACGTCCAGTTTACTGAAATCTTCGGGAGCTGCTTTGACTTAAATTAGTAAATGATAGAGGCAACAATGAGGGCGTGGGCAAAGAAGTAGCTACCACTTACCCACAAATAGGCGTGTTTCATCGGTTTTCGGTAACCGTGTATCGCATACGCCAACGCCGAATAGATCAAAACTAGGGTTCCGCTGAAACCGATAGCATTGGCATAGCTCGGGGCCTGCAACCAAACTTCACCCGCCGCCCAAGCAAGCTGAACCAACATCATCCCCATGATCACAACAGGAAACACCAGAGAGTCGAGTTGAGGTAGCAACAAAAAGAACGCCACGATACTCGCTGCGAGCAGTAGGGCCAACAGCCACCAGACAATCTCACCATTAAGCTGCACCCAAAATGACTTGCTGTAGCACACCTGAGCAAGCAAATACGCAGCAAAGTAAATTAGCTTGCGAGTTTTAAACGAGTGCAGCGTATCTGCCACCATAGACACAATAAGCCCACCCGCAATCCAGTAGGTATATGTTGCGGATGCGCCTTGAGTTAACACCAACACAAGAAGAAGTAGCAGAGTAAAGATTTTAAACACGAGGGATTGTGTCGGGTTAGCTTGTTTTGCTCCCAACACGGAATACACACCTGATAGCCCTATCGCCAGCCAACTCCACATGCCGTATACACCTTTTACTTAAACTCGCCGCTAGTCTAGGTAGACCAGTTTTGATGTAAAGACACAATCTGCGAAAGTTGGATCTCGCTAGCGATTCGAAACATTTTGTAACCCTCAGTCTGCAGAACAATTAAGTCGATGAGCCTTAATGACGGCCATAAATATGGGGCAGAGCCCTATCCCATGAGCCAAGTTCATCAAATCACACGGCCACAATAACCCGCGCTTAGTCAGGCCATTTAACTAAAAAGCAGCCCAATGGCCTTGGTAACCCATCACGTCAAAAACTGATGACTAAACCATCAGACTGTATACATCACAGGCAACAAGAATAAATAACAGACACAAAACAGAAAATCGTCTTGGTAGCGAGCTAAGATAGTAGAAACCACCGATGAACAGATTAGAACAACATGAAAAATCAAACTTAACTCAATAACAAAAACATCAAATAACGAACGTAAGATAATGATAAATAAGGCCACATTCTCAATAACCATCGAAAACACCGACTTTATAAACCATCAAATCACTAAACACTTTTTAAGCCCATATTTTCTCATTAGATAAGAAAATTCCCCTTCCACACCTCAACTCAATGATGCACCTCCATAGCACATCTTTTTATTTTCTCAATTTTTGAGAAACACAGACAAAATCGGCAACCAACATACCAACCGAAACAAAAAACAATTTCCAAGCCAACAACAAACCAAAATTGACACTTTAAAATCATATACTTAAATAAAATACGAACAACAATCACACAATACGAGCATTTTAAATACAACACAAAAAACACAGTTTCATTAGTCAAAAACACGTAAAAAAAGACAAGTTAAGTGTATTTTTTGAAAAGACTATCGAGCATATGTTGATCAAACCCCAAAAACAGTGCTATATTAAATTCATCGAGTTCATCAAAGATTAAGGGGTAGTGTTATGATTTCATCTTCTCAAAAACAAGGGCTGGTAATGATTGCAGTGGTTGTGGGTTTAATGACACTGCCAATGATGTACTAACCTACTGATTAAAATAAAAAAGGACGCAAATGCGTCCTTTTTTATTTATCTGTGCTTTTCTACTGTATGTGTTTGGACAAGATATCCCAATGCATATAGTAGAAACCAAGAGCGGCGAGCGTAATCAACGTCATTAGCAAAATTGCTGCACGCCAAATAAAACGAGAGCTTCTTGGCGTTAGCTCTTTTTCGCAAGCGTCACATGCCGCCATAAAGCCTTTCCGATCATCCAGCTTATAATCGTCTTCGTGAACCACTTTATTACGCACAGTAGCGATAAAACGAAGTTTCGCTATCACGTCATGTGGTAAACGTTCTTCACAACTATTAATAAGTTGGTGTAACCCTTTCCCTTCTGCATGGTACTGAGTACGCAAAAGTTTTTCGATCGTTCGGGTACGCATGACTACTTTTTCAATATCTGACATCGTAACCCTCCTTACCAGACCCTTCCCGTGTTCGTTATTTTTATTCTTCTATAAATTTAGAGCTTTTTCGAGCCGTTAAGTGCAATTTTACTTTCAATTTGTGCCCTTGAGCGCATATAGCCAGACAAGTGAAAGCTGCTTAGTTCAGCTTTAGTGACGTAGCTTGCAGATGAAGCAACGATTTCATCGCGTCCCCATTGAGATAAACCGTGAAGTGCGCCGAATAAAATTCATGTCCCTTTCATTAGATTATGAATAAGTTATCTCAACTCATCGTTTCATCAGTGAGTTCTGTAGAATAGAGCTCCATGAAACATCGGAGGTTAACATGCCAATCTCACTTATTGTCGCCCTGTTCGCCCTTATTGCTTTGGGCGCATGGGTATTTTTTCGTTTCTATAGCAAGCACTATGTGGGCGAAGATGCTCCAGAACAAAGTGCACAGGTAACTATTTTAGATAAGCAAGCTATCGACGTCCCAGATGCACCACCAGGCCAAGACGACCAAGAATATTGGATTTATGTCCAACGCGGTTCTATTGGCCCTAAACGAGAGTTCCAAATTGGAGTGCACTACTACCATGCACTCAACCCTGGAGATAAAGGAACGCTAACCTATCGTGGTAACAAATTCCTTCACTTCGCCATCAAACGTTAAGGCAGTAACCAACGAGTCTTGGCAGAGCGAGAAAATAGATAGCTCATCGCCAAGGCTCCAGCTCCACTGATAATGATCCAGACTGGAATCACCCATGCGGGATGTCCGGTGTACCAACCAAACGCTTTCATCGGCCATAAGAAAATTGGGTGAAGTAAGTAAATCCCCAAGCTGTGCTGACTGATCACACTCACCACTTTTTGTACTTTTGGTGACAAGCCTTCCCCAAAGTAACGACCGATCATGAAAATCATCGAAGCCGCTAGAATGGCATTCAGTGTTTTGTAAGAAAGCCAGCGTCCAACCGTGTACTTCTCCGCCTCTAAACTGTTCGTCACGACCATAGTAAATGTCACAGCCAACGCGACGAGGCCAAACCCTGTAAATAAGGTCACCATAGAGCGGTTCAAAGGCACTTTTTGAAATAGAACATAACCCAGAGGAAGGTAACCCATGTAGAGCCACATTTGGTTACTCCACGGACCATCAATCTTGAACAAAAACAGCGTGCTGGTGAAAAGCCAAAATGCGAGATAGGTATACAACACATTGTCATCAACGTTGCGTACCATCCATTGGAACAACGGAATCACAAAATACAGCGGTATAAAGTAATAGAAAAAACCGAGGTGGTAATACGTTGCGTGGAATGGGCTATTGCTTAACACCTCTTTTACGGTTTCAAAGTCAAACCCTTGAGCCGTCCAGCCAGAGAGGTATGCATAAAACATCGACCAAATAAGAAATGGGACTAAGACTTTGCCTAAACGCCTTTTGATATAATACTTACCGTCAAATGGTCGAGTGTCACTGAGCATCAACGCTCCGGTGATCAGAATGAAAACTGGCACCGCCCAGCGGGTAACGCTATTAACGCCTACCGCCGTCAACCATTGGTCAAACGGGATCACTCCTAACTCATTTCGATAAGGGGCCAAGACGTGAATGGCGATCACTGCCACCGCAGCAAAGCAGCGCAATAAATCAAAAAACAGAACCCTTTCTCTCATACCTTTCCCTACTTTGAGTCGCTTATCGTTTATAGCATAGGGTAAATCTCAGCCAGTGAAATGGTTAACAATCTGTTTTTGCTTATTTTTAACGCAACAATGACCTACAACGGGGATTTCATCGCCACTCTAATCCGTTGGCGGGAACAAAAACCAAACATCAGCATGAACTCACGAGACCGAATCCACACCACTTGATTACGCCGCGTGACGTACAAGAAACAAAAAATGGCTCCAAGTTGGAGCCATTTTGTACGATCTACAGATAAAAACACCGGGCAAAATTTACGCTGTGGCAACGTTAGCTTTTGGCAACTTAATCGAAATCAACGTCGTCAGCGCCAAGAAAGCAAAGGAGACCCATAAGCACGCCGCAAGACCAGCCTCTTGGTAGATCCAACCCGATAATACCGTGCCAATCAAACGTCCCATCGCATTGGCCATGTAATAGAAACCCACATCCAGAGATACGCCATCGCCTTTGGCATAGCTCACAATCAGATACGAGTGCAGTGAAGAGTTAATGGCAAACACAGCGCCAAAAATCATTAACCCCACAACAATCACCAACTCAGGCTGCCAACCGATTTGCACACCATAAGCAATACCGCCCGTAATTAACGCAAGAATTCCTGCCCATACTAATGCTGCACTACCATCAGGCACGCGACCTTGCGCTTTGCCAGTAATACGCGGCGCAAAGCCTTGCACAAACCCATAAGCAATGACCCATGCGGCTAAAAAGCCACCGACCCACAAGTGATCCCAGCCAAACACACTGCCAAGATAAATAGGCAGAGCGACCACAAACCACACATCACGCGCCCCAAACAAGAACATACGCGCCGCAGATAAAATATTTATAGATTCGGACTTGGAGAAAATTTGGCGAAACTTAGGTTTGCTCTTTGCTTTACCCATGTCTGCTTCTAGCCAGATCATGCTGCAAACAAACACCAATGCCAGCACACTCGACATAATAAACATCGAGTTTTGGAAGCCCACCCAAGACAACAGCAAGCCACCAACAAAAAAGCCCGCCCCTTTGAGTGCATTCTTCGAGCCTGTCAAAATCGCCACCCATTTGTAGAGTGCGCCTTGCTGCTCGTCTGGTACTAATGTTTTAATCGCACTCTTGGCACTCATCTTGTTGAGATCTTTGGCAATCCCCGACATAGCTTGCGCCGCCATCACCCAAGGAATCGTCAGCCATGCGTTGGGTACTGCCAGCATCAACAACGCAAACACTTGCATCGCTAAACCAATGTTCATGGTTTTGTTCAGGCCTAACCTTGCGCCCAACCACCCACCAATCAAATTGGTCACCACACCAAAAAATTCATAAAAAAGGAACAGTGAGGCAATAGCTAACGTGGAATAACCCAAGTCGTGAAAATAGAGCACCACCAGCATACGCAGCGCTCCGTCGGTCACGGTAAAGTTCCAATAGTTAAACGTCACTAACATGTACTGACGAATACTTTTGTTCAATTGAGAAATCATATTGACCTCTTATGTACAGCGATAGAAGCATTTAGATCATCATGTGCCAAATGCTTATTAACCTGTACACCAACCATAAGGCGATACAACCTTAGTTCGAATTCACAAACACACCGAAATTTAAAAACGGACAAAGATAACCAATAAAAACAAAAGCTTAAATTAAAACCTTTAGTTTTACTGCTGACCTATTTTCCATTATATAAACTGGAACATAGCTTTTGGATCATGATGTTCCAAAAGCTATTTAAGCTGATCAAGCGTCTTGCGCCACGCGTTCGATGTACTCAAGCTGCACCGGTTTTGTAAACGCACCAGGGCGAAGAGCCTGCACTTCTCGCACGATATCTTCTAACTGCCATTTCTTCTCTAGCAGCAAGTGAGCCGCAAACAAACCTGTGCGACCCGAGCCGCCCATGCAGTGCATCGCGACTTTGCCACCTTGAGCAAGAATCGCATGCAGTTCCGGACTGGCTTGGTGCCACTTCGCCGCAAATTCTTCACTTGGTGCGCAGTCATCTTCAATCTCGATCTGGAACCATTTCATGCCCAGCTGCTGAGTGGTGTCACCCAAAGCCGCAACGTCTTTCGCTGCTAACTCGCTATCGTCCAATGCGGTAACGACCGCTTGAACCCCCTGCTCCTTCAACTGTTCCAACGACGCTTTCAACTCGACGCCTTTGGTACCCGGGCACGGTGTTAGGACTAATGCACTGGAGTCCAAATCTAATTGCCATGTAGGATGAGACATTGTGAACTCCTGTTATGCCGGACCAACGTTTCGAACCAATTCTGCGGTGCGCGTTGCGTATCCCATTTCATTGTCGTACCAGGCGTAAATCTTCACCATTCGTGAGCCAACCACCATGGTGGATTGTGCATCAACGATGGTTGAGCGTTGGTCGCCTTTGTAATCGATCGACACCAACGGACGCTCTTCAAAGCCAAGAATGCCTTTTAGCTCCCCTTCCGACGCCTCTTTCAGCAAAGCATTCACTTCTTCTGCTGTGGTATCGCGTTTTACATCGAAGATGATGTCGGTCAATGACGCATTCGCCAACGGTACACGTACCGCGTGGCCGTTAATCTTGCCTTTTAAATCTGGGAAAATTTCCACAATCGCAGTCGCACTGCCGGTAGTGGTCGGGATAAGACTCATGCCGCACGCACGAGCACGACGCAGGTCTTTATGTGGCGCATCCAAAATGGTTTGCGTATTGGTCAAATCGTGAATTGTCGTGAAAGAGGATTGCTCAATGCCCAACTTCTCATGAATGACTTTCACCACAGGCGCTATACAGTTTGTTGTGCACGAAGCGGCTGTCACGATACGATGTTTTTCAGGGTCGAAAATATGATCGTTCACGCCAACAACAATGTTCGCAATGCCTTCTTCTTTCACTGGCGCACTCACCACCACGCGCTTCACACCTTGATCGAGGTATTGGTCTAGGTACGAGGTTTTGCGGTGTACACCTGTCGCTTCAATCACAACATCGCAGCCAGACCAGTTCACAGCGTCGATATCACGTTGCTGAGTCGTGGCGATGCGCTTGCCATTGATGACGAGCTCATTGCCCTCAACCTGCACTTCATGGTGCCAACGACCTTGCACTGAATCGAACTCTAATAAGTGGCCAAGCGTCGCTGCATCACCTGCGACATCGTTGATTTGCACAAACTCTAACTCTGGCCAATCGAATGCCGCTCGCAGTGCTAAACGACCAATTCGGCCAAAACCATTAATGCCTACTTTAATTGTCATAGTTTTACCCTTTAATCTTCTACCTTGAATCTCTGTTTGCTATTAACAGCAAGCCTCACGACTTTTATCGTGCAAGCGTGTGATGTCGTCTTGGTACTCTTGCTTCAAACAGTTTGATGCCACTAAGTCTTCAATCAGCTTACGCATCCAACCGGGTAATTGCTGCGATAACTCGTAGTACACCCATTGCCCTCGGCGTTTATCCACCAAGATGCCACTGGAGCGTAACTGAGCAAGATGACGAGAAACTTTCGGCTGACTCTCTTGCAACGCAAACGCCAAATCACCCACGCAAGTTTCGCCTTCACGGGCCACCAGCATTAAACAACGTACGCGCGTTTCATCGGATAACAGCTTGAAAAACTGATGTGGAAGCATAATAAACATACCTATATGTGGATATGCGTATATATTTATTTAACTCTGAGATGTCGTCAAGAGTGATCCCATCATCGTCATAAAAGTTTCACATCGAAACAGCCAATAAAGATTGGAGAAGAACGGTTAGAGAGAATAAAGATACGGCAGAAATTTACGCGGTTGCGACGTTTTGACTCCAGCGAACCGCTTCGCCTAACGAGAGCTTGACCTCTTCCAAAGACAATCCCAACTGCGTCGTGATTTTTTCAACGCCTGACCAGTCGGCACGCTCGTAACACTCTTCGAGAGAAATCAGCGCACCATAAACTCCCTTGCGATGTAATAAGGCTTGTTGTACGGATTCGCTAAGTGGCAATTGCTTGACTAAAGATTCCACCGACAAATCAAGCATCGCATCTAAAATCGATAATAAGCCGACCATAAACCCTTGTTCGTTGAGGTGGGAAAATGGCTGATAACGCGACATTAATTGGCAGAACTGCGCTCGTTGTAATGAAAGGTGATACAGCTCTCGAGGCTTGTTACTAGAGATATACGACGCCACGACCAAGGAGACAAACTGCTTAAGATTATCCTGACCAAGGTAGATCAAGGCCTGACGAAACGAGCTGATTTCGACAGCGAGGTTTGGCGCTTGCGTATTTACAAAGCGCAATAATTTGTACGACAACGCGACATCTTGCGTAATGATGGTTTCAATACGAGTAAAGTCTGGCTCTGGTGAGCAGACTTCACGAAAAAGCTGTAGCGCTAACACTTGCTCAGGGCTCACGTATTTTGTTTGCGAAACTAATGGCTTACTAAAAAAGTAGCCTTGGAAAAACTTAAAGCCAGCCGCTTTGGCTTGCTCAAACTCTTCTGCGGTTTCAACACGTTCCGCCAAAAAGTGGTACTTGACGCGTTTAGCAAGGTGAGCTTTGACCAACGCACACGCTTTTTCCAGCCCCATTGCCATGATATCGAGTTTAACGATGTGCACGTAAGGTAAGAAGCGACGCCACTCCGGCGTTAAGGTGAAATCATCCAGCGCGATCAAATAACCTTCTCGATACAACTCGCGAATCGCATCGAGAAGATCATCGGTCGGCTGGCAAGTTTCCAGGACTTCGACGACGATTTTGTTTTTTGGCAAGCTGCGCGGTAAGCGGCGCACCAAGCTTTGATGAGGAAAATTGATAAAGCATCGCGAAGAAGCAATCACTGGGTTAGTGCCGAGTGATAGGAAATTCTCGACAATTAATCGGTATGTTGCTCGGTTTGACTCAATATGCGAAGGGTATGCGTTACTCTCCCCATCTCGAAACAACAATTCATAACCCAGCGTCTGTCTTTTGCGGTTAAAGATCGGCTGGCGAGCAACATACGTTGTATTCATGCTAAAGAAGGACCTATAAATGGCTTATGACTTTGCAGCTGCTAATAATGCACCACAACCCATAAACATTGAACCGAAGACTTTGTTTATTTTCCCCATGATTTTATCGGAGCGAATAAAACGTCCCATTTGCGCCGCCAAGGTGGTGTAACCCAACATCACGCACGCGTCGATCACAACAGTTGTAACACCAAGCACCAACAGTTGCGTCAGTTGGTCTTGTGCCGGGTCAATAAACTGTGGAAACAACGCCACCAGAAAAACAATCGATTTAGGGTTCGTCAGGTTAATCAAAATAGCTTTGTACAAGAGTGCCATGCCAGACATGTCTTTGTGGCTCTCAGCAGCCACCAAGCTGGAAGTGTCTCGCCATTTCTGGATACCCAACCAAACCAAATAAGCCGCGCCAACCCATTTAATGACAGAAAATGCCGTTGCCGATTGTGCGACCAGCGCACCAATTCCCGCCCCAACTAACGCAATGTGAATGGCCAAACCAATTTGGAGACCGATCACAGCCCCCAAAGATTTGCGAGTACCGTAACTCAAACCATTGCTGATTGAGTTCACCGTGCCAGACCCCGGAGCCAAACTAAAAACGATTGCAGTTACTACATAAGCTAACCAGACGTGGGTATCCATTGCATTTCCTCACTAATTCTTCGATGATACATCGCGTAAACAACGTATCTTCAGGTAATCGACTAATGGCTACTAACCATTCACCTTTGACTTATACTCAAGAGTCATTATTTGAGCAAGCAATTGGTGGTCCGATCGCGGCACTTTGGCAAACTCGCCAAGAAGGCTTTGTTAAAGGAACTGAAAAAAAGAACATCTACTGGTGTAAACTGACCAACCCAGAACATAAAAAAGCCGTGCTCATCGTTAATGGGCGCATTGAATCTTCCTGGAAATACCAAGAGCTGTTTTACGATCTCTATCGCCAAGGCTTCGACGTCTATTCCTTTGACCACCGCGGACAAGGTTTATCAGATCGTCTATTGTCTGACTCAGATATGGGTCACGTCTATGACTTTACTGATTATATTGACGATATGGACGTGGTCGTAAACAAACACGACCTTAGCGACTATCAGCAATGTTTCATCATTGCCCACTCCATGGGCGGCGCAATCGCTACACGTTATCTGCAAACTCACCCAGAACATCCCTTTACCGGCTTGATTCTCAGTGCGCCTATGTTTGGTATTAATCTGCCATGGTACTTATCGCCAATAGCGATTCCAGTGACACAAATTATGTCAGCGGTATCCACTTTGCCACGTTATGCGCCAGGACATCAGGCCTACTTTCCTAAACCCTTTGAAGATAACCCGCTCAGCCAAAGCTATGGTCGCTACCAATGGTTCCGAAATCTCTATACGGAAAAACCGGAACTGCAAGTCGGTGGACCGAGCACACGATGGGTATGGCAAGGGCTAATGGCAGCAAAACAATGCTTTTTATTGACTCGCCAAGTCAAAGTACCGGTGCTCCTGATTCAAGCTGGGAACGATCGTATTGTCAGCAATCTGGCACAAAAACGTTTTATCGATAAATTGCGTAAAACCAACCCACATGCGGAGCTACTTTCTATCGAAGGCGCACAGCATGAGATCTTATTCGAGACCGACCTGTATCGTAATCAAGCACTCGATGCGATCTTCCGCTTTATGAATGACCCGAAATCATCGCCAAACGAAAAAACATAATAAGAACTCTAGGCGACCATTTCACGGCCATGATTAAAGAGGAAATGTCTGCACATTGATTTACCCTCTTTTTCATCCTCATTTTGACGTACACTGCTTGGGTCTGGCTGCGTTTAACAACGTAGATGCAACCGACCAAAAATTCCCCCGCATTCGGAGCAGTATGATCTAGTCAGTCTGCTGTACTCCGTTTGCAATTCACCTGTTCCACACTATCCAAACCGTTTACGAGGACTTCATGAGCACATCGCTACCTTGCAAAGAGATCACTAAAATCGTTGCCTCTGATCTGGATGGCACGTTACTCGCACCAAACCATCAGCTCAGTGCTTACTCAAAAGAGACGCTAAAAGCGCTGCATGAAAAGGGTTACACCTTTGTCTTTGCAACAGGCCGTCACCACGTAGACGTTGCGAGCATCCGTCGTCAGGTCGGTATTCCGGCTTACATGATCACCTCGAACGGTGCCCGTGTGCATGACCAGGAAGATCAGCTGATGTACAGCGAGAATGTCCCTGCAGAACTGGTTCAAGGCGTGATCGACACGATCAAGCACGATCAAGAAATACTTATCCACATGTATCAAAATGACAGTTGGTTGATGAACAAAGACGACGAAACATTGCGTGATTTCCATGACGAATTCACATACGTCTTATTCGATGAAGACCAAGCACCAACTGACGGTATTGCGAAAATCTTCTTCACCCATCCAGCACAAGACCACGAACGCTTGGTGGTGTTTGAAAACAAACTACGTGAACAATTTGGCGATAAGCTGAATATTGCGTTTTCAACACCATGGTGCTTGGAAGTAATGAGTGCAGGTGTGTCTAAAGGCCATGCTCTTGAAGCGGTAGCGAAAAAACTCGGCCTCACGTTAGAAAATTGCGTGGCATTTGGTGATGGCATGAATGACGTAGAAATGCTGTCGATGGCAGGTAAAGGATTGGTCATGGGTACATCACACGAGAAAGTGATGAAAGCATTGCCAAATAACGAAGTGATTGGCAGCAATGCAGAAGATGCTGTTGCACACTACCTACAAGATCACTTGCTGTAAGCTGCAATACTCCAAACAATAACAAAGGGCTGCACATTCGCAGCCCTTTTCTTTTATCGCTGACTTGGCAACTTCTCTTTGCCAAGGATCGCTTCCCACTCTTCTTCTGTCACTGGCATGATCGACAAGCGATTTCCACGTTTCACCAATGGCATGTTCTCAAGTTCTGGCATCGCTTTCATCACCGATAACGGAATCACTCGCGCCGTTTTACGCACGAATTCGACATCCACCATAATCCAACGCGGGTTGTCTGGGTCTGACTTTGGGTCGAAATAATCACTTTCAGGATCGAACTGGAAATGATCGGGATAGGCTTCTCTCACGACTTTAGCAATACCGGCAACGCCAACATTCTTGCAAGAAGAATGATAAATCAGGACTAAATCGCCCACCTTCACTTGGTCACGCATCATATTGCGCGCCTGATAATTACGAACTCCCTCCCAACATGAAACCTTTTGGGTTCGAAGCGTGTCAATAGAAAAGGTATCTGGTTCAGTTTTAAATAACCAATATGCCATAATGCCATCCGATGCCGATTGAGTAACAATAATGAGGAAGATATAACATGAAGGCTTTGAAAAACCCAGTGGCGCTTGCCACTCTGCTGGTTCTGCAAGCATGTAGTTCGCAGCCGCCACATTCTGGCGCTGCCGACCCAGCTTCTTCACCAGCCACCTTAGATAAGCCTGACACCATTCAACCTCAAACCTTTATGCTACGTGGAAAAGTGATCGTCGGTCACGAGAGCCAATACATCATGCCTTGTGGCAGCGACAAGCAATATTGGTTACAACTGTCACCACAGCAAATGCAACGAGCAATTCAGTTAAATAACGAGCCTTACCAGACCATGTATGGCGAGGTTATCGGCCATCTCAACCCACCGGGCATCGATGGGTTTTCTGCCGATTTCGATGCTAACTTTGTCGTGGAACAAGTGAACTTCCTCACAACGGAAAATCCAAACCGTTGTCAGCAACCAAACAAACCAACTCGCGTGTTTGGTAATGAGCCTTCTTGGTCGGCAAGCTTTGAGGCTAATAGACTGACATTCCAGCAAATCGGCAAACAAACCACAAGATTAGCGATTAAGAGCAGTCAACTTCAACCTCGCCAGCGCACATATCAACTACAAGATGGTGAACTTCGCCTAACAGAAAACCTCTGCTCAGATACGATGAGTGATTCTTTGTATGGCTGGAAAGCGACGCTAAAACATGATGGCGACACTTATCAAGGTTGTGGTACAGCTGCAAACGTGGACGCTACGCTTGGCTGGGCCAATACCTATGTCGCGACTTCAACCCAATCACAAGGTTTTGAGGTGCAAATGACCTTAAACCCAGACCACAGCGCCACAACAAAATACAGTTACGCCAATGGGCAAGCACCGTTAATCGAACGTGGGTACTGGCAACAATTAAGTCCGTCTCAGGTTCAAGTCGTCATGACGCATCATCAACAACAAAGACTGATGTCAGAGCGACTGTTTACGCGAGAAGGCAATCAGCTCAAAGCGACCAAAGAAAAAGTCGGTAACTTGGTATACCCAATCGCCGATGGTGGTTTAGTGCTTTACCCTGCCACCGTTCGTGATGAGGGCATGATGCAACCAGCCGAGAAACGCGCCAACAAGCCCATCAGCAGTGCAGACGTGCCTTCTAGTGCGGAGTTTGACTCCAAAGTAGATGCCGCCGTGCGCAACTACTTCTTCATTCACCAAACCACCCCCAACAACAACCAATACCGTTGGCTAACTTACGACCTCAACGGCGATGGTAACGAAGAGCTATTGGTACAGTTGGATTGGTGTGGTTCCGGTGGCTGTACATTGCTGATATTTGAACATCACGAAGAGGAATGGCGTTTTAATAGCCGCATTACACTAGTGCAAAGCCCGATTATGCTCGGCCAACAAACCTCCCATGGTTGGCGAGATCTGATTTTTAATGTCAGCGGTGGCGGAGCTAAAGCGGCTCAACACGTGATGCAATACACTGGGGTTAGCTATCCACTCAACCCAAGCATGGCACCAACGGCAACGCCAAACCAAATCAGTGGCGTGCGTCTGTTCTCGGATGGGGTTAGCCCTGTGCGCGAAGGAGTTCGTCTGTAATGTCGCAACCGTGTCCAAATTGTGGTTTTCAATTCAACTGTATGTGCTCACTGGTGCCGAAACTTACCAGCGAGCACAACATCTTGCTGTTGATGCATCCGAATGAACTGACGCGTGATACTAATACCGGCCAGCTACTAGAGCAGTGCCAACTCAATATTGAGCGAGTAACCTGGGACCGAAAACAACCACCGGCAGACTTGCTCGCTCGATTAGCTGATCCGTCGCTGTATCCAGTGCTTCTATTCCCAAGTGAAGAAAGCGTCACACTCGAACATGTGGCGCTCCAAAGCCAACAACAAACTAAAACTCCGCTGTTTATGATTTTGGATGCCACCTGGCAAGAGGCGCGCAAGATGATCAACAAGAGCCGCTGGTTAGAAAGTATCCCTACTATGGCGCTGTCTGCCTCGGCAGACTCGCAATATCAGCTGCGACGCAACCAACAACAAGGTAACTTGTGCACGTTTGAAGTCGCCGCACATTTACTCGGACAACTAGGCGAGCAAAATAACCAGCAAAAAATGCTCACATTCTTTGCTCACTACCTTGCACTATTTCAAGCCGAAAAAAGTGGACACGCTCTCAAGCAATCACCGAGCTAACTCAACTAAAACCGAATGGCTCAAAATAAAAAAACGCAGCTAAGGCTGCGTTTTTTTTATTGGAATTGTTTCACGTGAAACACAACTAAAACAAACGCGTAGGTTCACCCAAGTAGTAGCCTTGCAGATAGTCGACGCCCATATCCTGCGCGATTTTGCACACCTCTCGATTGTGGACAAACTCCGCCACCGTCTCCGCATTAAACACCTGACATAAACGCACCAACTGGGAAGCTATTTTGCGCTGCTTTAAGTCTTTATCGATATCACAGATCAAGCTGCCATCGAGCTTTATGACTTCCGGCTCCAGCTTTAGGATTTCATCAATATTGGAATAACCTGAGCCAAAATCATCAACAATGATACGCGCTCCTAAGCTTCTAAAATGACTGCATACTTCGATCATTCGACCGTAGTCTTTGATTTGCTCAGATTCCAACACTTCCAAACCAATTCGCCTAGGGTCATTGAGCTGACAAATTTCATGCTCTAAAAGCATTAAAGTTTTATCACTAAGCAAATCTTGCGGCGACAAGTTAATAGAAAAATCACCTTGCTTATCTCGCATGTAATGTAACGTAGAATGGATCATGTGCCGACTCAATCGAGTATAAAGATGCGTATCGGAAATAATAGGCAGGAAGCGCCCTGGCGCAATCACCGTTCCATCCTCCTCCAAAATGCGAACCAAACATTCTTGGCTTGCCAATTTATGGCTATCCGCATGCACTATCGGCTGGCTATAGGTGATGATGTTCTGTTTGAGAATGGCTTTACTGACGCAACTCAACCATCCAAGTTGCTCTTTACGTACATCCTCACTGACTTCGATGTCTTTCGCATTGCAGATATGGGTATTACTGCGCACACCGGAACGCCTCGCTTCAATGCCTTTGAGCAATAGCTCATCCGCAGAAGCTGATGGAAAATCTCGACGACTCACTAAGCCACCGCACAGCGAGATAGAAAGATAATCTATTTCGCGCAGACCAATTGGCTCAAAATTAGTTTGCTCTACCGCGTCGGCAAAACGAGTAAAGTGCTGTTTGATGGTTTCGCTGCTTTGGTCAGCTTTAAATATGAACGCCCACTCACCAACTCCAATACTATAAAGCTGCAAAGCCGTTGGCATGCCAAAACGCTTTCGCAGTCGATTCGTAAAATGCATTGAGAGGTCTTTAAGTAGCTGATCCCCTACTCTATAACCGTATTTTTCATTGATATGGCTGAAGTTAAGTAGCTTTAGAGTCAGCAAGTGCTCATCCAAATCGATGCTACTCAGCCGCTCTTGCAGCGCGACTCGGTTTTGTAATCCAGTGCGACTATCTCGCCGATAGCTTTCTTGTAACTTGCGCGTTTGGCGATCGAGTTGATACCCCATATGCGCGTTCATATGGTTGAGGTCGCCAATCGCATTTCGAATCAAGCTAAACAATGGTGAAATAGAGGAGCTAACGGGCGACTTAGGCAAGTTCAATGCTTGTACTTCGTCTCCCTCTCGCATCGCTAAATACGTCAGACTGTGATGAAGAATTTCTGGCTGTCCAATACCGCCATGCAGTTCCCCCATACAATAACTACCAAACGTCGTCGCGATATCTTTGAAGGCTTGGACTTCGTCGCTGCTGTCAATAAAGTCTAACCGTGACGCGCAGTTAAAAATCATCACGACTTCAGGTTGGTGCATGGCTAACTCAACCACACCATGTCGCACCTGTTCGAGCGTTAATGAGGGGTGGTTATAGCAAAATTGTACTTCGTCACCAAGACACCAAGGCCTGTCGAAACTCATACTGCCATCAGCGTGTAGCTCCGTTACCGTGCAAACTTCCTTACGCCCCAAACTTTCTCGATACAAAGGAAAGCTGAGCAGTTGACTCAGCGTCACGTCATGCCCATCCGCCAAGTAACGCTTGTATACGTCCAACGCTTTCTGTTCACCTAAGCAATACAAGCGCGTTCCTTTTGCATGGGTGACTTTATGTGGCATGCCAATCGGGTTCCATTCCGAATACGCATCTGTCCATAGCTTCAAGGTATCGCTGTGCAAAGCTACGGCAACCACAGCGTTATCGTAAACTCGGTTTTGATATAGCACCCAACAGCCATCATCAATACTCTGTGCCAACCCTCCAGAGATCACGACTTCTTCACTAGCGAACGTTTGAAACAAGGGATAGTCACGTCGTTCAATTTGCACAGCAAAGCTGAGGATCACTTGCGAATTGTGCTGCAACAGAAGCGAGCGTTTGAGCTCTCCACCATCAATATCGGGGGAGTAAGAGTAGGTTTGTACAGCAGAAGTAAGCGTGGTTTGTTCGAACTCAGTCACACTGATCAGGCAACCAGAGGTAAATATCTCCCCTTCCAGAATGACATTACGCGTACTATGCCCCATGACATGAGCATTCGGCAGCAACAATAAAACAGCGTCCGCAAGTGTGGTCGTAAAGTCGCGTGATTGAGTCGACAATATTTGCACCAAATATTGTTTACTTGAAGAGAACTGAGAAGTGACTAAAAAGTCATTTAACTGACTGACATCATAAACCAGTTTTGAAAAAGCTCGCATGCGCCTACCACTGCCGTAACACTATCTTCACCACGACGTGTGGCGTTACTCTTTTTACTTAATAGTGAATAATTTACGTGGCTTTACGCTGATTTTCTAGACACAAAATGAGATTAGAATGGATTAATGCGAAAGCAATTAAAAAAGTGTGAGTAACGGCTGCAAACTATTGATTTCAATATCAGGTAAAGTACGTGTTTTTGAATGGTTAATGACATTTTTATTCATATCATTGAACCAACAAGCCGCAAAACCAGCCGACTTTGCACCATGCACATCCGTGGTTAGGTGATCACCGACATGCAGAATATTCTCTGCTGGAATATCCAAGAACCGTTTCGCCTTAGTAAACATATCGGTGGCGGGTTTCGCTAACCCATCTGGCCCCGCTTTGAGTACACATTGAAAATACGGCGTTAAGCCAATTTTATCTACATCGACGTTGCCGTTTGTGATCGCCACGAGCGGAACTCGCTCTCCCAGTTGTGTCAAAACATCTAAGCTTGATTGGGGCACTTCAAACTGACTGCGCCAATCCAAAGCGAGCTGCACACCCTCTTCAGCTGCGGCTTGAGCTTGCGCTTCATCATAGCCAACTGAAAGAAAACCATGCTTTAGCTGCACTAAACGCCAAAGCGTCACATCGCTTCTGAGATCCGGTCTCTGCTGGAGCACATGTTTTTTTACCTGCATCCAATCAGCCTTATCCATGTGCGCCACGGCAGGATGTGTTCGCTGCAACCAAGCCAGCAACTCACGCTCCATACGGATAATCACCGGGTAATTATCATACAGCGTGTCATCAAGATCGAAGGTCATGGCCTTAATGGGCTCAATACGGCGATAGAATTTCATACTTCGGCTCACTCCCCGCTCTTTTTACGTGCGCGTGGGTGGGCTTGGTCGTAGGCTTGCGCTAAATGTTGGAAATCCAAGTGCGTGTAGATTTGGGTCGTCGAAATGTTCTCGTGCCCTAAAAGCTCTTGCACCGCACGTAAGTTATTGCTGGATTCGAGCATATGTGTCGCAAACGAGTGACGCAATTTATGCGGACTAATATGGCTCGCCACAGACTGTTTCTGTCCCCATTCTGCCATACGTTTTTGCACGCTACGGTGCGAAATACGCGTTCCGAGTTTAGACACAAACAAGGCGGGCTCACCTGGCACAGCAAGATCGCCCCTGACTTTCAACCACTTGGCAACCCATTCAGTTGCCATGCCAGAGAATGGGACTTTCCGTTCTTTGTCGCCTTTACCGATAACACGAAGCTCTCCACTGCGCAGTTGTACATCACGTACATCCACACTCACCAACTCAGCCAAACGCAAGCCAGCACCGTACATCAGCTCCATCATGGCGCGATCACGCACAGCCAACGGGTCGTCTTCGTTGACCTCAAGCAGTTGGCTCACTTCATCAACATCGAGGTTTTTCGGCAACGGGCGCTTTTTACGTGGCGCTGAAACCCCTTTGGCAGGGTTAGCTGACATCTCGCCACGCAGAATAAGGAAATCGAAAAAGCTACGCAGCGATGAGAGGCGCGTCGCTAAACTGCTGGCTTTCATGCCTTCCCGCATGCCCTTACCTGCTAATTGGCGCACCCAGCCTGCATCCACTTGAGACCAATCTTTAAGTCCCATTTCCGCCAAGTGCTGCGCCATGGTTTCTAGCTGCTGTTTGTAATTGCGTTGAGTATGTAGGCTGAGCCCCTTTTCGCTTCGTAAGAATTCATAGAAGCGCTCAAGAGGCTTTTGCAGACTATTTGGCAGAGGAGTGTTGGGAGTTGTCGTCATCGTAACTTTGCCATACCAATGTTTGAGCGAGATGTGCCACTACTAATGATAGGTGACGCAAAAACAAGGTATCCATATCTGGTTGAAAATGACCGCCATCCTCACTAGAGAACGCTAGCACGCCCAGTGTTTGCTGTTTCACGAGCGGTAGTACCACATAGGACCCCATTTCCGGCACATCCATATTGCCAAACAAAGCTTCACGATCCACTTTGCGAAGACGTCCTAAGTACGCGTCTTTGCCATTTAGGTGGGTGGTCGCAAAACGTTGATAACTTTCCTTACTCAATTGAATAGATGCGTCGCATTGACTAAACAATCGAACAAACGCGCGTAAGCCAAGTGCTTTAGCTTTCTCTTCAATAGAATGAATGACTTGTTTAAAGTCACCACACTTTAGAATCTGCCCCTGCAAATCCATAAATTCGTAAAAGGTGCGATCGTTGTTCGCCGCAAGCGACATCAGTGTGGTGATCTCTTCCTCTAACTCTTCAATTCGCTGACGTTGGCGATTCATTTGTATGTGCACCAAAGACACCGCACCCAAGTCTGAGTGTGGGAAAGATAGACGATCCACAAGCTCCGGACGCTGCACAAAAAAATCGGGATGATCTTTGAGGTACTCGGCCACCACTTCAGCCGTTAAGGCATCTGCTTCTACTTGAGACAAACCGTTTCCTTTTTCTTCTACTAGCAAGACAATTGACCATCAAATACATGCGTTGTAGGTCCGGTCATAAACAACGGCTTACCCGGACCTTGCCACGCAATTCGCAGTTCACCACCTGGTAGAGAAACCTTAACGTTTTCATCCAGCAGACCCTGAAGAATCCCTACCGCTACCGCCGCGCATGCGCCGCTACCACAAGCTTGTGTTTCACCTGCGCCTCGCTCGTAAACTCGAAGACGAATATGGTCACGACTCACCACCTGCATAAAGCCAGCGTTGACGCGCTCTGGGAAACGCTCGTGCGACTCAAGCAGCGGACCTAATGTATCGACATCAGCAGTATCCACGTCATCGACCACCGTCACCACATGCGGGTTACCCATGCTTACCGCGCCACAGAACAACGTTTTTTCACCAGCGCGCATGATGTAGGTTTTCTCTTTTTGCTTGGCTTTGAAAGGAATTTTGTTCGGCTCAAACTCTGGCACACCCATGTTGACCGTCACTTCTCCATCATCTTCGATGTTGAGAATCATCTTTCCTTTTTTGGTGCTCACGCTGATGCTGTATTTATTGGTCAACCCTTTCAAGCGAACAAAGCGCGCGAAGCAGCGCGCGCCATTCCCGCACTGCTCGACTTCACTACCATCGGCATTGAAAATCCGATAATGGAAATCAGTTTCAGGGTCGTAAGGGGCTTCTACCACGAGCAATTGGTCAAAACCAACGCCGGTATGACGATCCGCCAAACGGCGGATCAGGTCTTGCGAGAAAAACACGTTCTGGGTAATACAGTCGACGACCATGAAGTCGTTGCCCAAACCGTGCATTTTGGAAAAGTGGAAATGCATTTGTTGTGTGTTACTCCGGTAGAATCTGTTCCAGCTGCCACAAACTGGTCAGCTCCTCACGCTGGCGAACTAAGTGGCTTTGTTTACCATCCACCATTACTTCTGCCGCTCGGGTACGAGTATTGTAGTTCGAAGACATAACAAAACCATAGGCACCAGCTGAACGAACCGCGAGTAGATCACCTTCTTGCAAAACGAGTGCGCGATCTTTACCCAAGAAGTCGCCGGTTTCACAAATAGGGCCAACCAAATCGTAAGTCTGAGCTTCACCCGTGCGCGGCGAAACTGGCACGATATCTTGCCATGCTTGGTATAGTGCAGGACGCATCAAGTCGTTCATTGCCGCATCGATGATGGCAAAGTTCTTGTGCTCAGTATGTTTTAAAAACTCAACACGCGTTAGCAAGATACCTGCATTCGCAGCAATTGCTCGGCCCGGCTCAAAAATCAGCTCCAAGTCTTGGTGATTTTCAAGACGACCAAGTAACGCTTTGGCGTAATCTGAAGGCTGAGGTGGTAATTCATCACGATAGACCACACCCAAACCGCCGCCGACATCAAGGTGACGAATGTTAATGCCTTGCGCTTTTAAATCATCAATCAGGGCTAATAAACGGTCTGTCGCGTCGATAAATGGGTCGATATTGGTGAGCTGAGAACCAATGTGGCAGTCGATGCCTTGCACATTCAAGTTCGGCAGGCTTTGCGCGAATTTATAAACATCTGGCGCACGATCAAATGCAATGCCGAATTTATTGTCGCGAAGACCAGTCGAAATGTAAGGGTGTGTTTTCGCGTCGACATCTGGATTGATACGCAGAGAAATTGGCGCAATCACACCAAGCTCACCCGCAACCTTATTCAAACGTTCTAGCTCGGGCTCAGATTCAACGTTGAAACATTTGATACCTAGCTCAAGAGCACGCTTCATTTCTGCAGGTGTTTTCCCAACACCAGAGAAAACGACTTTCTTCGGATCACCGCCTGCGGCAATCACACGCTCAAGTTCACCACCTGATACGATATCAAAGCCCGAACCCAAACGCGCCAGTGCGTTCAATACGCCTAGGTTTGAGTTCGCTTTCACCGCGTAGCAAACTAGATGAGGATGTTGACCCACAGCACTATCAAACGCCTTCCAGTGGCGCTCTAGCGTGGCTCGAGAATATACGTAAAGAGGAGTGCCATATTGCTCTGCAAGAGCTTGAAGTGGGACGTCTTCGGCCCAAAGCTGGCCATCATCCTGATAGTTGAAGTAATCCAAAATTCGCTTCCCTTATTTTATTCGACTGCTGAACCCTAATTTCACCCTAAGGCGCGGTTATTTATTGTGATTGCTCATTCTGTTGAGTGTCATCTGGAATGTATAGTGAGCCAGACTGGCCACATCCCGCTAACGTCGCGGCAACCATCACAAACAACACAGTAACTAATTTTTTCATTTCGCATATCGTGATTATTGAATCAATGCCCCCTATAATCGCACCACACTCAGGAAAAGCAATAGGATAGACGGATGAACGATACTGAATTTCATCAACTGGTGGATGCGCAGATGCAAATCATCGAAGAATCCATCGATGATTCAGGCGCAGACATTGATTACGAAGTCACTGGCAACGTAATGACATTGGAATTTGAAGACCGCAGCCAAATCATCATTAACCGCCAAGAGCCGATGCATGAGATCTGGCTGGCGTCCAAATCTGGTGGTTTCCACTTCAAACTTATTGAAGATAAATGGACCTGCTCAAAAACGGGCATGGAGCTATTTGAAATGGTGAAGCAAGAGTGTGAAAAGCACGCGGGCGAAGCCATTGATTGGGCATAATGTCCGTCAATCGTCACCAAAACAAAAAGAGCACCGAAGTGCTCTTTTTGTTTATTGATACGGGTTTAATTACGCGTTCACCGCTTTCGTCGGACGATGCGGCGAGCAACCATCATTACGATAAGGGATGATATAAGCATTGCCCTCTTCAGGATGGATAATCTGGTAGTACTGCGGCAGGTTAAAGTTGATAAATTTCGACGCAACACGACTGTCGTCTTTTACTGATGTGTAAAAGCTGTTCACAGACGAAATCATCTCGTCTTTGGAGCCACTAAACTGGTGATACACTTCAACTTGGTTTGACTCATCCAACACATAAATATTGAAGCCATCTTCATTATCTTCAAAGAAGAATTGCACCAGACCTTCACTGGCAAAACCATCCACCGCTTCTGGCATTTGATACTCTTGCTCACGATCGAGCATTAATAGCGGCGAGCCTTTAAGTTTGTTAGTAGAAATGCTGCGATAGAAATCAATGGAGTTTTCTAACTTCTGCACCGACACACCACGACGTTCAAAGAACAGCCCGTAAGTTTGGTTACCAAGGCGCATCGCTTTAAAGCGGCGGCGTTTTTCTTGCTCTACTGGCTTCAAGCGTAAGTCGATACATTCCGCTAAAAGCTGGTAGACCATATTACGCATCACACCACGCATGTTCTTCGCATAACAGAACACATCCACCGATTCTGGTGGCAACGCGTCTTGGTGCATTTTGCCCAGAATGGTTTTCAGTGCGTCCAGCATCGCCGTTTCCCCTTTGAAATGCAGCGTACGCACTTCATGCCAGGAGTTACGGTAAACCAAGTCGACACTGCCGACTAAGTTTTTATGTTCCGGACCAAAACTGAAGATATCGGTATTTTTTACATCCACTTTCAGTGAACGGCCCGAAAGCTCTGACGTAGGATCATTTTCAAAGTTGATGAACATCGCTAGCTGGCTTATTTCACATGGGCTCGCTAATGCCTGCATCGTCGGACGGCGCTTACGCAGCGCAAAGGTATTTCGTAAGTCGCTCACCATTTGGTAGAACTTATCGATATCCAGTTGCGCTTCACGCACCACCGCGTGCAAACGAGTCGACTCGGTGATTAAACCATTAAAGAATGCCCAAGAGACTAACTTGCTCAAGTATTCATGATGTTCTAAGTATGGCTGCCCCAAAATGCGGTGCGCGATCAGAGGTTGTTTATAGAGATACCAACCAGACTTGTTCACACCACCATCTTTCACTTCGATGAAGCTTAAATCCGGTTCATGCAAATCAGGGGAAATCTGTGGGTTGAGCAACGTCACTTTGCCCGGCAATACTTCAAAAGCGGCGTAAAGCTTACGAGCCAAAATACTGATGTCTTGCGGGCTGATAGCGGAGGTAATGTCGTTGCGACGCGCAAATTGAATCAAATTACGGTAGCTCTGCATCAACGCATCCAGCAACGCATGATGCACCACTTTTACCTGTTCAACTTTCCAGTTGCGGCGATCATCGAGCTCAGCAACAACGCTGGCATCCCAATCCCATTTTGCAATCATGTCGCTCAGCGCTTCACGGCGCCAAGCCACTGAACCAACATCCGGTTCACGCGACAACTTTTCATGGGTTTTGAGATAGAAGCAACGGCGCACCAAATCCAAACGAGTGTCGTCTTGGATTCGCTCTAAATAGCGAGTCACTTTTTCCAGCATTAAGTAGTACGCATCCATACCGTAGAGATCTGGCTCATGGGCAAAGAAACGACGTTTGGTGTCGATGCTTAGCAGCTGCGTATGCGGGTATTCCCACGAATAAGCTTCAAGCAGAATGGCTTTTAATACCGATTTGTAGGGAGAATCGATACTTTTGTATAGCTGCCACAAGTTCGAGCCGAAGTACTCTTCAGCAGGAATGCGGTTCAATTTACCAAAGTCGATCCATTCACTACAGTCAATGTAACCTTCACTGCACAATTGAGAAACGTACTCGTCGTAACACTCTTCCATTTCTGGCGGCACTATTTGCCATAATAAACGCTGTCCAGCAATACGCACCGCGCTGCGATAGAATTCATCAAGCAAAAGTAAATGCTGAGATGAACCACAGTTATCACCTGTCATCTCTTCAGAATGGTTGCTTCTAAAGCGTTCTTCATCCATTAAGAAGAAGTTCGCCTCCACCCCTTGGCTTTGTGCCCAGTCGGTGATCAGCAAGCATTTATTGGTCAGCAATTCTCGCTCGTCACAATCCATATCTGGCGAAATACACACCCAAATATCTAAATCACTAGAAGTACTTTGACCAATTGATGAGGTACTGCCCATGGTGTATAAGCCCAAGATAGCCGGCTTCTCAGCCGTTTTAAGTGGCTGACCAATCGCAAGTTGAATGTCATCAATGAATTGCTGCTGAATGCTATTTAGCGCCAGCCCATGCACACCAAACGGGACATCGGCATCATAATAGCCAGGAATCACAGGATGGTTGTAGTTCAACAAGGCAGGAATCAAGTGGAAGACTTGCTGGCTTTGCGAATCCATAAGCGCCAGCGCGCGATCAACTCGCTGCTGATTCAAATTATCTAGTCGCTGAATGATTTTTTGGGTGTAAGCCTGCAAGGGGAATTCCTTGGTTGAACAATCACGAAAATCTGCTGACGTTTTAAACCAAAATGGCCTAAAAACGTGATCAATTTAACACTTTTATTGGTGCGGGTAAAGTTTCACGCCCACGCACCACTCAGGATGCAAAACCATACTTTAGTCACAAAATTAATCGCGCGGTAGTGTCGCTCTTATTACCTATTACTAATAATAGTCCTTAGTCTAATTGAGAATCCAGTCACACTATTTTCATAACGTCATGTAATTCCATTCATAGCCCTCAGAGATAACGAACTAACAGTAAGCATTTCTTGATGAGAATGGTAGGATAAACCCAAATCCAAACAGCATTGAGAAGATCATGACACAATCCACACCTATTCGCATTGCAACTCGAAAAAGCCCTCTTGCTTTATGGCAAGCTTACTTTGTCAAAGACGCCCTTCAAGCCGCTCACCCTGGTTTGGAAGTCGAGTTAGTAACCATGGTGACCAAAGGTGACGTGATTTTAGATACACCGCTAGCAAAAGTTGGCGGCAAAGGCTTATTCGTAAAAGAGCTTGAAGTCGCAATGCTAGAAGGCCGTGCAGACCTTGCCGTTCACTCAATGAAGGACGTGCCCGTCGATTTCCCGGAAGGTCTTGGCCTCGTGACCATTTGTGAACGTGAAGACCCTCGTGATGCTTTCGTCTCCAATACCTATAGCAACATTGATGAACTCCCTCAAGGTGCAGTGGTTGGTACTTGCAGTTTGCGCCGTCAATGCCAACTGAAAGAATATCGTCCAGATATCATCATTAAAGAGCTTCGCGGTAATGTGGGCACTCGCCTTGGTAAACTAGATGCGGGTGAATACGATGCGATCATTCTTGCTGCGGCTGGCCTTAAACGATTGAAGCTTGAAGAACGAATTCGTAGCTTTATCGAGCCAGAGCAATCATTACCTGCGGTAGGCCAAGGTGCTGTCGGTATTGAGTGCCGCCTTGACGATGAAAGGCTGCTTAAGCTACTTGAGCCGCTTAACCACCAAGACACCGTAGACCGCGTTTTGTGTGAGCGCGCAATGAACCTGACGCTAGAAGGCGGCTGTCAGGTACCTATCGGCAGCTATGCCCTGCTAGATGGCGATAACATTTGGCTACGCGCATTAGTTGGCGAACCAGATGGCAGCGAAATTGTTCGTGGTGAAATCCGTGGCCATCGTAAAGACGGCGAAACGTTAGGAGTGCAGTTAGCCAATGAACTACTGGATAACGGCGCCCGTGAAATCCTAACTAAGCTGTACGCAGATCACGAATAATCATGGCAGTGTTGGTCACTCGGCCGGGAGAGCAAGGCAACGCGCTTTGCTCTCTGCTCGAAAGGCACGGCATTTCCGCATATCACCATCCTCTGATCGACATTGTCGCCGATCTCACGGACACGCACCTCTCTAAACACCTGCATCAAGCTCAAATTGTTATCGCTGTTAGTCGACATGCCGTGCAATGTGCACAGCAAATCTTAGCCAGCAACGAGACATCATGGCCGAAACAAGCCATTTACCTTGCCGTTGGTCAAAAAACAGCACACTATTTAAGCAAATGTACCCAACAGAAAGTACACTATCCCCAAGTCAGTGATAGTGAACATTTATTGCGACTGCCAGAGCTCAATAATGTGGCCCAACAACAGGTTCTTATCCTTCGTGGGAACGGTGGAAGAGAGCTGATCAAAGATGCATTGGTGAGACGTGGCGCAAAAGTTCACTATAGTGAGACTTACAAGAGAGAATTCATCCCATTCGATCCAGTAAGCTGTGTCTCACTATGGAAAACCCTACAAATTGACCAGATCATCGTCACCAGTGGTGAGCAACTGGATTATTTGTGCAGCCAATTGACGTCAGAGCAATTGACTTGGCTTAATCAACAAGAGTTGTATATCCCCAGTCAGCGTATCGCTGACATCGCACTTCAAAGGGGGTTCACTCGGGTGAGATGCACGGGAAGCGCATCCAACCAGGAATTACTGGCGGCTCTCCAGCCCTAGCTACACAGGATATAGGCATGACAAGTAAAAATAACGACCAAAAAAATAACGATAAAAACCTTTCCGAAGAAACCTCATCGGCACCGCTAGCCGAAAAAAGCACATCGCAGCAGGATGCGGCCCCTAAAAAAGAACAGCCAAAAGTGGCCGAGCCCCCAAAAACAGCCGAGCCAACCAAAGTCGAATTTGAAGAAAAACAAGGCAAGCGCGGAGTTAAACTAGGCACAGTCGCTATCATCTTATCGATTATTTTTGGCGGTGGCCTCGCATACAAACTGCATCAGCAGCAAGCCGATTACCAAGCGCAGATCGCCCAACTAAAAAGTCAGCTAGAAAGCACTCAAGCTTCCATGAAGCAAGAGCTCAGCCGGGTACAAGAAGAAACCATCGAGAAAGCAACGACCGTGACACACAAAGCGGAAGTGGTACTTGGACAGCAACAGAAGAGCATTGAAAGCTTACAGCTTGCCGTTGCCGATGTGAAAGGTCGTCGACCAAACGACTGGCTACTTGCTGAAGCCGATTACCTCGTCAAATTAGCTGGTCGTAAACTGTTCTTAGAGCATGACGTAGAAAGCGCAACTCAACTAATGGAAAGTGCTGATCAACGCATTGCCGCACTGAATGACCCTAGCCTCGTCAAACTACGTAAAGCAATGGCGAACGATATCACCAAACTTCGTACTATCCCGCTGATTGACCGTGATGGATTGGTACTACGCTTAACTGCTCTGCAACAGCAAGTAGACAAGCTACCACTCGCCAATGCACTACTCCCAGAAGCAGAAGCCGTAGAGAACACTGAAGTGTCGGAAGATATTGCAAACTGGCAAGATAACTTAATGACCTCTCTGAAGGACTTTTCAGAAAACTTCATTACCTTCCGCACGCGCGATGGTAACGTCATTCCACTGCTTTCTCCTGAGCAACACTTTTACCTAAAAGAAAACATCAAAGCCAAATTGGAGACCGCAATAAAAGCGGTGTACCAAGAGCAAGGTGAAATTTACACCACGTCTCTAAAAACGGCCGACAAATGGGCATTAGCTTTCTTCAACCAAGACGATAATTCCGTTAAAGAGTTCAACAAAACTGTTAACCAGTTAAGCCAGCAAAACATTCAAGTGGAATACCCAACGAAACTGCAAAGTCAGTCTCAACTATCAGATGTCATCCGTGAGCGCCTACGTCGCGAAGTCACAACGATGACAGGTATGGAGGATAAGTAATGTTTCGTCTTATTTTCCTATTTGTTGTACTAGGTGCAGGACTATTTGTTGGCACTCAATTTTCTGGTCAGCAAGGCTATGTACTCATCTCCATCGCTGAGAAAACGATCGAGATGAGCGTAACGACATTGGTCGTATTCGTTATCGCAGCACTCGCAGGTCTTTTTCTACTTGAGTACCTAATTAAAAAGCTAGTTTACGCAAGTTCTACAACATGGAACTACTTCAGCGTGCGCAAAATGCGCCATTCCCGTCGATACACCAATGAAGGCATTATTAAACTCCTTGAAGGAGACTGGAAAGGTGCCGAGAAAAAAGTGACTCGTTGGGCGAATCATCACGATATGCCGCTACTTTGTTACTTAGTCGCGTCTGAAGCTGCACAAGGTCAAGGTGATAAAGCAAAACGTGATCACTACCTAGAGCTAGCAAGCCAGCAAGAGAATGCTCATCTTGCAGTAGAGCTAACTCGTGCTAAACAGTTTATTCGCGATAACGAGTTCGAGGCTGCTTTCGATACTTTGCAATCGTTAAAAGGTCAGTATGCGAGTAATTCGATTGTATTGAACTTGCTGAAAACAACGTACATGCAGCTAAAATTGTGGCAACCTCTTATTGACCTCTTGCCACAACTCACCAAAGCAAGACTCATCACGGAAGAAGAACACGCAGAGCTGATTCAAAAGGCGCAATGCGGCTTACTCCATGAAGTGGCACAGCAGCAAGGTAGCGAAGGGCTTATCTCTCATTGGAATAGCCTTGCACGCAAAGTAAAACAAGACACACACCTAGTCGCCTGTTTTGCTCGTGAGTTGATAGCCCGGAAAGCAGATGCTGAAGCCTTTACTGTGCTAAAAGAAGCATTGAAAAAACAACCGGCTCCTGAGCTTTATCAACTACTGCCAGATCTAAACCTGCCAGATATCCACCCTGTCGTGGTTTTCTTAGAGGGAGTAGTGAAGAAAGAGCCAGATAACGCCGCAGCGCATAGCGCATTAGCGCACTTCTATTTCCGTCAAGAGAAGTGGCAAGAAGCCCAAGACCACTTTGAGATCGCCTTAAAGCTTCGCTCTGACGTCTCTGATTATGCATTCCTAGCAGATACACTAGAGAAGCAGAATCTAACTAAAGCCGCTCACGAAGTCTCTCGTAAAGCTCTCACGCTCGTCCAGAACGACTAAGTAGCAGTCATCTAACCAAGCCGGCAGTTTACTGTCGGCTTTTTTATTGCCTGTCACTCATCAACACTCCACAAACCTGCAATATCCACTAGAGCTAATGCCCTGCAATCGCCTGAAATTCATTGGGAAGCCCTAGTAAAGCTTCCTTAATTCGTTCCAAGCAGCACTCCATTAAGCCCAATAAAATCCTCTAAAAAATAGCTTGCACACTTTCTTCAAGGCGAACAACCAAATATAAGTTTCTAGGAAGGAGCTCTACTAACAAAATACAGGTAACTTGAAATAGTGCAGGAAGCAAAAATAGGTACATAAGCTCCGATACTCTCCATTATCTTCAATGAAGGACTGTCTTCTATACAATACTTAGACCGTGTTTATTGTACCGACTAGAGCAAGATAGCGAATAGCTATTAGGTAACAATAAGAGCGCTAACGCACGTAATATAGAGTCAAGGCAAGTCTCTTGTTAACAGAAACACTTCACCCTTAGAGGTAGGAATGCCAATACTCAGACTTGATGGCTCTCGTTAGAAGATAAAGTTATGAACTTCTGTCGCTGCACAACCTGTGGATAGCGAGAACGCGCTTAAAGCAAGGCTTCTCAAGTGACATAGTGCAGGGATACCTAGTCCGGGGATACGATCAGCTAAGGGATTGATTCCAGTCCCTAACGAATTTCCAAGCGTCAGAAACGAAGAAAGCCTCGCTATTTCTAGCGAGGCTTCTGAATAGTGGCGGAGAGATAGGGATTTGAACCCTAGATACGCTATTAACGTATGCCGGTTTTCAAGACCGGTGCTTTCAACCACTCAGCCATCTCTCCACAAATTGTCATCAACAGATTAATACACTGATGATGTTGTTACTTGTCTATGCAAATAACGATATTTAAAGCCTGGCGATGTCCTACTCTCACATGGGGAAGCCCCACACTACCATCGGCGCTATTTCGTTTCACTTCTGAGTTCGGCATGGAAATCAGGTGGGTCCAAAACGCTATGGTCGCCAAGCAAATTCTTTAATTCGGAAAGCTGTTTCTTAATTCTCGTTCTTACACATTCAATGTTCTTTCATTGAGTCCATCAAAACCCCTTGGGTGTTGTATGGTTAAGCCTCACGGGCAATTAGTACAGGTTAGCTCAACGCCTCACAACGCTTACACACCCTGCCTATCAACGTCGTAGTCTACGACAACCCTTTAGGATACTTAAAGTATCAGGGAGAACTCATCTCAAGGCTCGCTTCCCGCTTAGATGCTTTCAGCGGTTATCGATCCCGAACTTAGCTACCGGGCAATGCGTCTGGCGACACAACCCGAACACCAGAGGTTCGTCCACTCCGGTCCTCTCGTACTAGGAGCAGCCCCTTTCAATTCTCCAACGCCCACGGCAGATAGGGACCGAACTGTCTCACGACGTTCTAAACCCAGCTCGCGTACCACTTTAAATGGCGAACAGCCATACCCTTGGGACCGACTTCAGCCCCAGGATGTGATGAGCCGACATCGAGGTGCCAAACACCGCCGTCGATATGAACTCTTGGGCGGTATCAGCCTGTTATCCCCGGAGTACCTTTTATCCGTTGAGCGATGGCCCTTCCATTCAGAACCACCGGATCACTATGACCTGCTTTCGCACCTGCTCGAATTGTCATTCTCGCAGTCAAGCGGGCTTATGCCATTGCACTAACCTCACGATGTCCAACCGTGATTAGCCCACCTTCGTGCTCCTCCGTTACGCTTTGGGAGGAGACCGCCCCAGTCAAACTACCCACCAGGCACTGTCCGCAACCCCGATGAGGGGTCGACGTTAGAACATCAACACTACAAGGGTGGTATTTCAAGGACGGCTCCACGCAATCTAGCGACTGCGCTTCAAAGCCTCCCACCTATCCTACACATGTAGGGTCAATGTTCAGTGCCAAGCTGTAGTAAAGGTTCACGGGGTCTTTCCGTCTAGCCGCGGGTACACTGCATCTTCACAGCGATTTCAATTTCACTGAGTCTCGGGTGGAGACAGCGTGGCCATCATTACGCCATTCGTGCAGGTCGGAACTTACCCGACAAGGAATTTCGCTACCTTAGGACCGTTATAGTTACGGCCGCCGTTTACCGGGGCTTCGATCAAGAGCTTCGACCGAAGTCTAACCCCATCAATTAACCTTCCGGCACCGGGCAGGCGTCACACCGTATACGTCATCTTGCGATTTTGCACAGTGCTGTGTTTTTAATAAACAGTTGCAGCCACCTGGTATCTGCGACTCTCAATAGCTCCATCCGCGAGGGACTTCACCGTCGAGAGCGTACCTTCTCCCGAAGTTACGGTACCATTTTGCCTAGTTCCTTCACCCGAGTTCTCTCAAGCGCCTTGGTATTCTCTACCCGACCACCTGTGTCGGTTTGGGGTACGATTCCTTACAATCTGAAGCTTAGAGGCTTTTCCTGGAAGCATGGCATCAATGACTTCACACCCGTAGGTGCTCGACGTCGTGTCTCAGCCTTAAAGAGAGCCGGATTTACCTAACTCTCAAGCCTACGCACTTGAACCTGGACAACCGTCGCCAGGCCCACCTAGCCTTCTCCGTCCCCCCATCGCAATTGTAAGAAGTACGGGAATATTAACCCGTTTCCCATCGACTACGCCTTTCGGCCTCGCCTTAGGGGTCGACTTACCCTGCCCCGATTAACGTTGGACAGGAACCCTTGGTCTTCCGGCGAGGAGGTTTTTCACCCCCTTTATCGTTACTCATGTCAGCATTCGCACTTCTGATACGTCCAGCATGCGTTACCACACACCTTCAACCGCTTACAGAACGCTCCCCTACCCAATACTCAAAGAGTATTGCCGCAGCTTCGGTTTACTACTTAGCCCCGTTACATCTTCCGCGCAGGCCGACTCGACCAGTGAGCTATTACGCTTTCTTTAAATGATGGCTGCTTCTAAGCCAACATCCTGGCTGTCTGAGCCTTCCCACATCGTTTCCCACTTAGTAGTAATTTGGGACCTTAGCTGGCGGTCTGGGTTGTTTCCCTCTCCACGACGGACGTTAGCACCCGCCGTGTGTCTCCCGGATAGTACTTACTGGTATTCGGAGTTTGCAAAGGGTTGGTAAGTCGGGATGACCCCCTAGCCTTAACAGTGCTCTACCCCCAGTAGTATTCGTCCGAGGCGCTACCTAAATAGCTTTCGGGGAGAACCAGCTATCTCCAGGTTTGATTGGCCTTTCACCCCTAGCCACAAGTCATCCGCTAATTTTTCAACATTAGTCGGTTCGGTCCTCCAGTTGATGTTACTCAACCTTCAACCTGCCCATGGCTAGATCACCTGGTTTCGGGTCTATATCCAGAGACTGAACGCCCAGTTAAGACTCGGTTTCCCTACGGCTCCCCTAGATGGTTAACCTTGCCACTGAATATAAGTCGCTGACCCATTATACAAAAGGTACGCAGTCACAGGACAAAGCCTGCTCCTACTGCTTGTACGTACACGGTTTCAGGTTCTATTTCACTCCCCTCACAGGGGTTCTTTTCGCCTTTCCCTCACGGTACTGGTTCACTATCGGTCAGTCAGTAGTATTTAGCCTTGGAGGATGGTCCCCCCATATTCAGACAGGATATCACGTGTCCCGCCCTACTCGATTTCACTGAATGTGCGTTGTCAACTACGGGGCTATCACCCTGTATCGCCGGACTTTCCAGACCGTTCGTCTAACGCCTATAAAGCTTAAGGGCTAGTCCAATTTCGCTCGCCGCTACTTTCGGAATCTCGGTTGATTTCTTTTCCTCGAGGTACTTAGATGTTTCAGTTCCCCCGGTTCGCCTCGTTATGCTATGTATTCACATAACGATACTTACTTATGTAAGTGGGTTTCCCCATTCGGAAATCCCAGACTCAAGTGGTTTTTACTACCTAATCTGGGCTTATCGCAAGTTAATACGTCCTTCATCGCCTCTGACTGCCAAGGCATCCACCGTGTACGCTTAGTCACTTAACCATACAACCCGAAGGAGTTTCGAATTGATGTTAAACAACCAAAGTTGTCTCTCATTATTTGAATGAGCGAGAGACATTCGATTTTGCCGGACTCAAATTCCAAGAACACTTGAATGTGTTTTTAGTTGTATTCATAAATGAATACTTTGAGAACTTTACAAACAACAATAAATTGTTGTTTTGTCAGCTTTCCAAATTGTTAAAGAGCTAGATTTTCTGATGAAAACCATTTTTAAAGATTCTTTTTCAAGAACACTTAAAGATGGTGGAGCTATGCGGGATCGAACCGCAGACCTCCTGCGTGCAAGGCAGGCGCTCTCCCAGCTGAGCTATAGCCCCATCAAGGTGTGTCGATACTGTATGCCAATCCCTTAGTAAGGAAATTGGTGGGTCTGAGTGGACTCGAACCACCGACCTCTCGCTTATCAGGCGAACGCTCTAACCACCTGAGCTACAGACCCAGTATCGTCTCTTTACTTTATAAACCGTATCAATCTGTGTGAACACTCATCGCAATAATCATCGTTTAAGGAGGTGATCCAGCGCCAGGTTCCCCTAGCGCTACCTTGTTACGACTTCACCCCAGTCATGAACCACAAAGTGGTAAGCGTCCCCCCGAAGGTTAAACTACCTACTTCTTTTGCAGCCCACTCCCATGGTGTGACGGGCGGTGTGTACAAGGCCCGGGAACGTATTCACCGTGGCATTCTGATCCACGATTACTAGCGATTCCGACTTCATGGAGTCGAGTTGCAGACTCCAATCCGGACTACGACGCACTTTTTGGGATTCGCTCACTCTCGCAAGTTGGCCGCCCTCTGTATGCGCCATTGTAGCACGTGTGTAGCCCTACTCGTAAGGGCCATGATGACTTGACGTCGTCCCCACCTTCCTCCGGTTTATCACCGGCAGTCTCCCTGGAGTTCCCGACATTACTCGCTGGCAAACAAGGATAAGGGTTGCGCTCGTTGCGGGACTTAACCCAACATTTCACAACACGAGCTGACGACAGCCATGCAGCACCTGTCTCAGAGTTCCCGAAGGCACCAATCCATCTCTGGAAAGTTCTCTGGATGTCAAGAGTAGGTAAGGTTCTTCGCGTTGCATCGAATTAAACCACATGCTCCACCGCTTGTGCGGGCCCCCGTCAATTCATTTGAGTTTTAATCTTGCGACCGTACTCCCCAGGCGGTCTACTTAACGCGTTAGCTCCGAAAGCCACGGCTCAAGGCCACAACCTCCAAGTAGACATCGTTTACGGCGTGGACTACCAGGGTATCTAATCCTGTTTGCTCCCCACGCTTTCGCATCTGAGTGTCAGTATCTGTCCAGGGGGCCGCCTTCGCCACCGGTATTCCTTCAGATCTCTACGCATTTCACCGCTACACCTGAAATTCTACCCCCCTCTACAGTACTCTAGTCTGCCAGTTTCAAATGCTATTCCGAGGTTGAGCCCCGGGCTTTCACATCTGACTTAACAAACCACCTGCATGCGCTTTACGCCCAGTAATTCCGATTAACGCTCGCACCCTCCGTATTACCGCGGCTGCTGGCACGGAGTTAGCCGGTGCTTCTTCTGTCGCTAACGTCAAACAACGCCGCTATTAACGACGCCGCCTTCCTCACGACTGAAAGTGCTTTACAACCCGAAGGCCTTCTTCACACACGCGGCATGGCTGCATCAGGCTTGCGCCCATTGTGCAATATTCCCCACTGCTGCCTCCCGTAGGAGTCTGGACCGTGTCTCAGTTCCAGTGTGGCTGATCATCCTCTCAGACCAACTAGGGATCGTCGCCTTGGTGAGCCCTTACCTCACCAACTAGCTAATCCCACCTAGGCATATCCTGACGCGAGAGGCCCGAAGGTCCCCCTCTTTGGCCCGTAGGCATCATGCGGTATTAGCCATCGTTTCCAATGGTTATCCCCCACATCAGGGCAATTTCCTAGGCATTACTCACCCGTCCGCCGCTCGACGCCGTTATCGTCCCCCGAAGGTTCAGATAACTCGTTTCCGCTCGACTTGCATGTGTTAGGCCTGCCGCCAGCGTTCAATCTGAGCCATGATCAAACTCTTCAATTTAAGATTTTGTTCGGCTCAATGAATACTGAACATTACATAAAGTAATGTTTGAATTGACTGTGCTGAATCCGAAGATTCAATGGTCACTTCGTTTCATTGAAACCTAATTTGAAACCCCTCTTTATTAAGAGAAATTTCTAATTGGATTATCATCAACGAGTGCCCACACAGATTGATAGGTCTATATTGTTAAAGAGCTTGCTTTGCGAGAAGCTTTTCTCTCAAAGCGGAGGTGCATTCTAGCGATTTAATTGACAGTGTCAAACACTTTTTCAATTTTATTTTCGTAGAAGCTTTTTACCTCTCCGACCCTGCTGAAGCCTTATCGCGTCTGCCGTGTCGGTGGATGCGCATTATAGGGAACTCAGATCCGTTCGCAACCATTTTTTGGAAAAAAATGGAAAAAACCGACTGTTCGATGACTATTTCATCAAAAAAGCAAAAAAGAGGGTAAAAAACCCTCTTTTTCTGCCTCATAAGCCGTATTTAAATGAATGCGTACGCGTCTGCGAACATACGTTCGCTCTTCGCTTTCTTGTTCTGAGTGAACTGTTCACGTGCTGCACCAGCCATTTCAAAGCGGCCTGCAATATAGATATCGTAGTTTTCTAAACTTTCGAAATCTTCACTCACCGCTTGTAGCACGTTACCAACCTTACCTTGCCAATCAGCAGGTGCTTCTTCTACTACTGGAACAAAGTGAACGTTAGTAAACTTATCGGCGATCTCGACCAGTTCTTCTTTTGCATAAAGTTGGCAGTGATCTCGCGCACCCCAATATAGATAGATAGGGTTGGTTTTATTCTGCGCGACGCAGTGATCCAGAATCGAGCGCACGTAACTAAAACCTGTACCACCAGCAATTAATAATAGTGGACGTTCACTTTCTTCTTGAACCCAAGCATCACCATGCGGGGCATCAATTTCAATCTGACCATCAGTTTCAAGCGCCGCTTGCATTGCTTCGACAACTTCTTGAGCGTAAGCGTTGTGTTCCGCCGCACCGATATGCAGTTCAAGTTCACCTTCATGACGGCAAGGGCTGCTCGCGATAGAGAAAGGACGTTTGTCTTTTTCACCCATCACTACCATTAGGTACTGACCCGCTTTAAAAGGCACTGGTGATTCTGGGTGAAGAAGGATTTGGTAAGTATTACAAGCTAACGGCTGAATAGACTTTACTTTACATTGGATGGTCATGGTGTTCCTCTCGCTTACTCATCAAAAGTAAGCACTAAATTACTTTCTGTATAGGCTTGGCAAGGGAATATCCAACCTTGCTGCTGCTCTTTTTCGGTTAGCATCGGTTCGAGGTGGTAATTCACCTCGCCCGTTAGCTTTTTACACATGCACATGGCACAAGCGCCAACTTGGCAACGGTGTGGGAAGCGAATATTGTTGTTGAGCGCGGCTTCCAACACCGTCTCCCCTTCTTTTACTGGAAACGTAACGTCCATTGGTAGAAGGTGGACTTGATGACTCATAGAATACCTAACTGGTCCCAAATCTCATCGACTTTAGCCACAAGTTTAGGATCTTTTTTGATAGGCGTACCCCACTCGCGCGTGACTTCAGATTCGAACTTGTTGGTCGCATCCAATCCTAATTTGGATGAACTCTCAGTCTTACCACGCACTTGAATGGTGTCTCTATCTGGATCCATTCGAGTTGTCACCGCCCAAATGATGTCATTCCAATCTCGTGCATTAACGTCATCGTCGCACAAGATAATGAATTTGTTATCCGCGTACTGAGCAAAGAAGCCCCATAGATATTCCATCAATTCTTGAGATTGACCAGCTTGGTCTTTCTTCATGGTCACGACAGCAAATTGGTTGTTTGCTGCAGCTGGTAGATAGACGTCAACAATCTCAGGGCGTTGCTGTTTCAACTCATTCAGTTCTGCTTCGGTAATCGCTTTGCTGTCTCGCTCAGTGACCTCGGTTCGCGTCGCCAGCTCAGCATCCCATTTAATGGTCGCATCCAAGCCCATTTTGGAGCCAAGCCCAACCACTGGCGAAGCAAAGTCGAGCGAGTCGATTGGCGTGTTATCTATCATCAAGGTATCACGTACTGGGTCCATATGCTCTGACATGGCTTTCACGACATCATTCCAATCTCGTGCATTTACCGATTCATCGCACACAATAACAAACTTGGTGTACATGAATTGACGTAAGAAAGACCACACGCCCATCATTACGCGCTTGGCATGTCCTGGGTACTGCTTCTTCATGGTAACGACTGCCATTCGGTACGAACAACCTTCTGGCGGTAGATAGAAGTCTTCAATCTCTGGGAATTGTTTCTGCAGAATCGGCACAAACACTTCGTTTAATGCCACACCCAATACAGCTGGTTCATCTGGCGGACGGCCTGTGTAGGTGCTGTGATAAATAGGGTCTTTACGCATAGTAATGTGCGTAATGGTAAACACGTGGTGCTTTTCTTTTTCGTTGTAGTAGCCAGTGTGATCGCCATAAGGACCTTCATCAGCAAACTCGTTCGGGTCGATATAGCCTTCCATCACGATTTCAGCGCTCGCTGGCACTTCCAAATCATTACTAACTGACTTCACGACTTCAGTTTTGCTGCCACGTAGTAAACCTGCAAATGCGTATTCCGATAGCGTATCTGGCACTGGCGTTACTGCGCCAAGAATGGTTGCGGGGTCTGCACCAAACGCAACCGAAACTGGGAAAGGTTTACCTGGATTGGTTTCCACCCAATCACGTAGGTCAAGCGCACCACCACGATGAGCTAACCAACGCATTATGATTTTGTTCTTGGCGATTTTCTGTTGGCGGTAAATACCTAGGTTCTGACGTTTCTTGTTTGGACCTTTGGTCACGGTTAAGCCCCACGTAAGCAGTGGTGCAACGTCTTCCGCCCAGCAACTCATTACCGGGATTTTGTCCAAGTCGACTTCATCGCCTTGCCACACAATCTCTTGGCACGATGCTTTTCTTAAGCGCTTGGCTGGCATGTTCAATACTTGCTTGAACACTGGCAATTTTTCCAATGCGTCTTTGAAGCCTTTTGGTGGCTCAGGTTCTTTCAAATAAGCCAGCAGCTTACCAACTTCGCGCAGTTCTTTTACGTCTTCGCGTCCCATACCTATCGCGACACGCTCTGGCGTACCAAATAAGTTAGTCAGAACGGGGACGTTGTAGCCGATCGGATTCTCGAATAACAAAGCAGGGCCACCAGCACGCAAGGTGCGGTCACTTATTTCTGTCATTTCGTAAGCGGGATCGACTGGGTGAGCAATGCGTTTAAGTCGACCTTTCTGTTCTAGGTGGTCGATAAATTCGCGTAAATCCTTAAAACTCATAGGCCTTCATGACTGGCTGATTAAACTGTCCGCAGTATAACAAATAGGAGGACGCTAAGATCCTCCTATTTTGTGTGGGTATGTGAGCCAGATTACTTTAATACTTGCTCTATCTGCCGGGTCTTCACTTGATGGTTGTTAGAGACTAACTCTTCCAACCAGGTTTGATGCCCTTGCTGCGCCAGCTCTCGAGCGACCATGGTAGCTTCTTCCGATAGTGCCATTTTGCTCACTAGAAACTGTTTCACTTGCGGAGATAAAGGGTTGGATTTTGTGAGTAGACTAATGGCTTCTGGTTTGAGTGACGGATTGACGGTGGAGTTCATCAATTGCTGAATTGAAAAAACGTCCCCAACCGTAGCTAAACGCTCGAGTTCGGACTGGCTATTGTAATCCGCTCTCATCCGCCAGAGTAAGTTGTACACTTCCTCATCTTGACTTACTTGCGCTAATCTCACGATCACGGCTGTCGATGGTAGCCAACTGGTCACATTCGCTTTGGTTAACTGAGTGGTTAATGCGGCAAGCGCATGCGGTGATAAGCTGTCCAACTCTCGAATCAAAAGTGCTTCACGCGCCTGAGCTTGTTGAGATTGCCCTGTAAGCCATTGCTTTAAGTCGAGCTCTTTCCGCTCAGCTTGTAGTACAAAGTCCAAGGTACTTTGGTCTTGCTTCCAACGCTTAATCAAGCGGCTTGCAATGGCAGGAAAGTTAAAGGCAGGCACACTAAACTCATACCCGTCCCCTCGCTCTAGAACCTGATAAGTAGGAGTCATACGGATCTGAGACTCAACAAACAGAGCCATTCTAGGCGTGAGAATCACATCTTGCTTCTCAAGCTTTTCCAATAACCGAAAACGCACGACCTCTTGTTGAGGTAAAGCTAGTCGATCAAGGGCAAATTTAAGCGAGTCGACCTCATCCCTGACAACGTAATCAAGCAGTTCAGAGACTTTAGCCTGTATTTGAGTATCCTGAAGCCACTGTTCTACTACAGACTCCTGCATTTCCTTGGCAGATAACGTCGCGGGTAGTGTGATAAGTGACAAGCTCAGGAGTAATGACGACAACATTCCTTGTTGCATGTTAACCTCCCGATAACATTTCTCCTCATTCTGATGCTTCCATCGGGAGAAAGCAACAAAAAAGCCACCGTTAACGGTGGCTTTTTTAGAATAAGGACTCAGCTATTACTGACGACGCATCGCATCGAAGAACTCATCGTTGGTCTTCGTCATCGCTAGCTTATCAATGAGGAATTCCATCGCGTCGATTTCGCCCATTGGGTGAACGATCTTACGCAGAATCCACATTTTCTGTAGTTCATCAGTCTTCGTCAGTAGCTCTTCACGACGTGTACCTGAACGGTTGAAGTCAATCGCAGGGAATACACGCTTCTCAGCAATCTTACGGTTCAAGTGCAGTTCCATGTTACCTGTACCCTTGAACTCTTCGTAGATAACTTCATCCATCTTAGAACCAGTATCTACTAGTGCCGTTGCGATGATCGTTAGGCTACCGCCCTCTTCAACATTACGTGCTGCACCAAAGAAACGCTTAGGACGGTGTAGTGCGTTTGCATCCACACCACCTGTCAGTACTTTACCTGATGAAGGTACTACGGTGTTGTAAGCACGAGCGAGACGAGTGATAGAGTCAAGCAGGATAACCACGTCTTTCTTGTGTTCAACAAGACGTTTCGCTTTCTCGATTACCATTTCCGCTACTTGTACGTGACGAGATGCTGGCTCATCGAAAGTCGACGCGACTACTTCACCTTTAACTAGACGCTGCATCTCTGTTACTTCTTCTGGACGTTCGTCGATAAGAAGTACCATCAACTCACACTCTGGGTGGTTGTATGCGATGCTTTGAGCAATATTTTGCAGAAGCATTGTCTTACCCGCTTTTGGCGGAGCAACAATCAGACCACGTTGACCTTTACCGATAGGCGATGCCAAATCTAAAACACGTGCGGTGATGTCTTCTGTAGAACCGTTACCACGCTCCATTACCATGCGTTCATTTGCATGCAGAGGGGTAAGGTTTTCAAATAGGATCTTGTTACGAGCGTTGTCTGGTTTGTCGTCGTTAACGGTATTGACTTTTAGAAGGGCAAAGTAGCGTTCACCGTCTTTTGGTGGACGAATTTTACCAGCGATAGAGTCACCAGTACGTAGGTTAAAGCGACGAATCTGACTTGGTGATACGTAGATATCGTCCGGACCCGCAAGGTATGAACTATCTGCACTGCGTAGGAAACCAAAGCCGTCTTGCAGAATTTCCAGAACCCCATCGCCAAAGATGTCTTCGCCGCCTTTAGCGTGCGCTTTTAAAATCGCGAAGATGATGTCTTGTTTTCTTAAGCGAGCTAGGTTCTCTAATCCTAAGCTTTCGCCCAGTTTTACAAGGTCAGACACAGGTCTGTTCTTCAGTTCGGTAAGGTTCATGGTGGTGGATTCTTGTTTAGTCAAAATAAGATCTGTTTTCTAGTTAAGATGGATTTGGTCTCAGGATCGACCAAGAAGAGAAATTTGTTCAATTAACGCGCGATAAGTTAGCACTAATTAGTATTCTAGTCCAGAGTTAGAAAAACAAAACCGTGCGTTGTTACTTTGCACGGTTTTATCTGTAATCACTTGGTGATTATAAGTTTGCGTCCAAAAACTCTTTTAGTTGAGTTTTAGACAGAGCACCAACTTTCGTTGCCGCTACGTTGCCGTCTTTGAATAGCAGTAGCGTTGGAATGCCGCGAATACCAAACTTAGGTGGTGTACCTGCGTTATGGTCGATGTTTAGTTTACCGATAGTGAGTTTGCCTTCGTACTCGTCTGCGATTTCGTCCAGAATAGGAGCGATCATTTTACAAGGACCACACCATTCTGCCCAGAAATCCACTAGAACCGGGCCTGCAGCGTTGATTACATCGTTTTCAAAACCGTCATCAGTTAGCTGCAAAATCTTATCACTCATCTTCCACTCCAATGTGTTTTTCGAAACTGGTTGGATGATAACCAGTAATTAGATGCCCTATTGGAATGTATTTACTTTCGTATTGCAAGCTTTAGCTGATATTCTATAGCCATGAAAAAGACGCATATCACAGAGCAAAAGTTCGCCGATTTGGGCTTAAAGCCCCAAGTTATTGAAGGATTGGACAAAAAAGGGTTCGAATTTTGTACCCCTATCCAAGCCTTGGCGTTGCCGGTCCTGCTCACCGGCCAAGACATCGCAGGCCAGGCCCAAACGGGTACTGGTAAAACGCTCGCGTTTCTTACTGCTACATTCAACCACCTTCTGACGACACCGGAGCATGAAGGTCGTAAACCTACGCAGCCACGCGCAATCATTATGGCGCCAACACGTGAGCTTGCTATTCAGATTTACAATGATGCAGAAGCATTAACTGAGAGCACTGGTCTAAAAACCGCTTTGGCTTACGGTGGTGAAAGCTACGATAAGCAATTGAATAAGCTGCAAGATGGTGTCGATATTCTGATTGGTACGACAGGTCGTATCATCGATTTCTACAAACAGCGCGTATTCAACCTTAACAACATTCAAGCCGTTGTTCTGGATGAAGCCGACCGCATGTTCGATCTTGGCTTTATTAAAGACATTCGCTTCTTGTTCCGTCGTATGCCTGAGCCAAAAGAGCGTTTGAACATGCTGTTCTCAGCGACGCTTTCTTACCGCGTTCAAGAACTGGCATTTGAGCACATGAACACCCCTGAGCATGTTGTGGTAGAGCCAGAACAGAAAACTGGTCACCGTATTCAGGAAGAACTTTTCTACCCTTCTAACGAAGATAAAATGGCCCTCCTTCAAACTTTGATTGAAGAAGAATGGCCAGATCGCGCCATCATTTTTGCGAACACGAAACACAAGTGTGAATCGGTTTGGGGTCACTTGGCCGCCGATGGACACCGTGTCGGTCTTCTTACTGGTGATGTACCGCAGAAGAAACGTGAAAAGATTCTTGAGCAATTCACCAAAGGCGATGTCGACATTCTTGTTGCAACTGACGTTGCTGCGCGTGGTCTGCATATTCCTCAAGTGACGCACGTTTTCAACTACGACCTTCCTGACGACTGTGAAGATTACGTACACCGCATTGGCCGTACCGGTCGTGCTGGTGCAAGCGGCCACTCGATCAGTTTTGCTTGTGAAGAGTACGCAATTAACCTGCCTGCAATCGAAGAATACATTGAGCACACTATCCCAGTTTCAGAATACGATTCGTCAGCGCTGATCCAAGATCTGCCAGCGCCAATTCGTATGCGTGCGCCACGCAACCAACAGCGTCGTACGAATACTGGCGGAACTCGTTCAGGTTCAGGTAACCGCAAGCCGCAAGGACGTCGTCCGCGCCAACCGCGTCAATCGGCACCAAAACAATCGTAAAAGGAAACTGAGTTCGTTTATGAGTCAAGCAGGATCATCGCCGCTATACGCCGCCATCGACCTCGGGTCGAACAGTTTTCACATGCTCGTTGTGCGTCATATCGATGGCAGCGTTCAAACAATGGCTAAAATTAAGCGCAAGGTTCGTCTAGCAGCGGGCCTAGATGAACATAATTCTCTTAGTATGGAAGCTATGCAGCGAGGATGGGACTGCTTAAGTCTATTTGCGGAACGCTTGCAGGATATTCCTAAACAAAACATTCGTATTGTAGGCACAGCCACTTTACGTACCGCCACGAATGTAGATGTGTTTCTGGAGAAAGCGAACCAGATTCTTGGTCAACCAATCGACGTTATCTCCGGTGAAGAAGAAGCGGCCACTATCTATAAAGGTGTCGCACACACTTCTGGAGGCAGCGGTCGCCGTCTTGTGGTCGATATTGGTGGCGCAAGTACAGAACTCATCATCGGTGAAGGTTTCGAAGCCAAAGCACTGACCAGTTTAAAAATGGGTTGTGTGACTTGGCTGGAAAACTTCTTTAAAGATCGCCAGTTGAATGCGCGTAACTTTGACGCAGCAATTGAAGGCGCGAAGCAGACAATCCAGCCAATTCTAGAGCGATATACTGAAATCGGTTGGGATGTGTGCGTTGGCGCATCAGGCACCGTTCAGGCATTGCAAGAGATAATGCTAGCGCAAGGTATGGACGAAGTAATCACTCACTCCAAATTGAAACGCCTGCAGAAGCAAGCCATGTTAGCCGATCATTTAGAAGAGCTCGACATTGAAGGCTTAACGCTTGAGCGTGCATTAGTGTTCCCTAGTGGCTTATCTATTTTGATTGCCGTTTTTGAATTACTGGAAATCGACGCGATGACACTCGCTGGCGGCGCACTACGTGAAGGCTTAGTCTACGAGATGGTTGAAGAGCTACGTCAAGAAGACATCCGTGCTCGCACAATTGCCAGCGTACAAAATCGTTATCAGCTCGATCACCAATACGGTGAACAAGTTGCGACACTGGCAAGCAAACTGTTGGAGCAAGCCGGCGGCGATGAGTGGATTACGGAACCTCAAGGCAAGATATTGCTTGAAACCGCCGCAAAGCTGCATGAAATCGGCTTAACGATCGATTTCAAAAAAGGCGGTGAGCACAGTGCTTACTTACTCCAGAATCTGGATTTACCTGGCTACACTCGCGCGCAGAAGTTCTTTCTTGGTGAGATTGCCCGTCGTTATCGAGAACAACTCACCTCACTGCCTGAGCAACATGCGTTATCAGGCTCAAGTGCCAAGCGCGTACTGCGGTTGTTGCGCTTAGCGGTGTTGTTGACTCACCGTCGCAACCAAAACTTAGAGCCAAACGTCGTATTAACGGCTGAAGGTGACAACCTAACATTAAACATTGATGCACAGTGGCTAGCGGCCAACCCGTTGACCGCCGCTGAGCTAGAAATCGAATCCAACCGTCAAACTGATATCGGTTGGCCATTAACGATTACCTCTGATTAATGGTTGTTATCCCATGACAAAGGCTCCTTCTGGAGCCTTTTTAATACCCGTTATTATCCTATGTACAACTCATAGAGTTTTGAGACACCGATGATCTAAATACTCATTTCGCTGTACATTCGCTTTAGAAACAACAAAGCCGCTATCAAAAGCGGCTTTGTTGCTATTAACTGATGAAAACTATGCCGTCGTCGTAACTTTAAAGTTAGGGTTCACTGCCGTTAGCTTCTTAATTAAGTAATTCAGTAGTACGCCGTACATAGGCACAAACAGACCAAGACTAATCACCAACTTAAAGCCGTAGTCCACCAGCGCGATTTCCGTCCAATGTTCCGCCATAAATGGATCTGGACTTTGGTAGAACGCAATCGCGAAGAAGGCGATGGTATCCAGTGCATTACCAAAAAGCGTTGAACACGTTGGGGCCACCCACCACTGTTTCATTTGGCGTAGGCGGTTGAACACGTGCACATCCATAATCTGACCAAGTAGATACGCCATGAAGCTAGCAATCGCGATACGAGCAACGAATAAGTTAAATTCCCCTAGGTGACCAAAACCTTGGAACTGCCCCTCGAAGAACACCACCGATAAGAAGTAAGAGACAGCCAAAGCAGGCAACATTACTAAGAAAATGATCTTACGCGCCAACTGAGCACCGAAAATACGTACGGTTAAATCCGTCGCAAGGAAAATAAATGGGAAGGTGAATGCACCCCAGGTGGTATGTAAGCCAAAGATAGTAAACGGTAGCTGAACTAGGTAATTGCTGGATGCAATAATGACTAGATGAAATAAAACCAGATAGATAAGGGCGTTGCGCTGCTGCGCAGGGGTAAAGTTACTCATGCGATACCTTTTTAGTTTGGTTTGGGGGCGAGGGAACCCAAATCGAGCGTTTTCTACAGAGAAAAGCACTCTTACCAACAATGTAAAAAATGACGATTAAACTAACTTAACTCATTCAGAGTAAAGCGGTGGGCGATTATACATTAACCAATTTTACTCACAAGCGGTGTTTTATACGCAAACGTTTCTTCGCGAACATCACGTCAAAACCAAGGGCTTTGATGCAAAAATAAGAAAGGGTGTTTCATGTGAAACACCCTTTAAAGAATAGATAACTTGAATTTAGAAGCCGCGTTGGAACAATCCGGCTAAATAGTCGAGCTCTTCCCTACTCTCTTCTATTGTTAGCGCTTCAAACCAAATTGCTTCGCTGTAGTGCTCCGCTTTCATAAATAAGCGGCAGCCTTCAAAATCGATCAACCAAGAGTGAATATCCGCATCCCACTGTTTTTCTACCACAGACGCAGATAATAATCCCACCAAACGCTCACCCAGTGCCGGAAAAGTATCGAGGTCGAAGCTTGGAGCGGTAATAATAAGACGCCCTTCTTCAACAATGTAATCAGCGAGACCAAATTCCTTGTGCATATGGATTCCTTATCCGTGGTGAGTAATGTGTTCTTGGATCAGATCCAAGAATGGATCGGCGTATTTTTCTAGTTTACGTTGACCAACGCCACTAACCGCTAACATTTCGCCGTATGACGTTGGCAGCATTTCTGCCATATCAATCAAGGTCGCATCACTGAATACCACGTATGGTGGCAAACCGTCTTCATCGGCGATCGACTTACGTAGCTTACGTAATTTGGCAAACAACTTCTTATCGTAGTTTTTGCTGGTCAGTTTATCCGACTTCGCGGCACGTGCTGCGGTATCTAAACGTGGAACGGCAAGTTCTAAAGACACATCACCACGTAGTAATGGACGTGCTTCTTCGGTTAATTGCAACGTCGAGTTACGAGTGATGTTTTGAAATAGCAGCCCTTTATGAATTAACTGGCGGAAGATACTCACCCAGTAATCATGGCTGTGATCACGACCAATGCCGTAAGTCGAAATTTTATCGTGGCCATGTTCGCGCACACGAATGTTTTGCATCCCACGCAGCACCTCAACCACATACGTCATACCAAAACTTTGGTTAACGCGGTAAACACACGACAACGCTTTGCGCGCTTCTTCGGTCGCATCAAAGTGTTTTGGTGGGTCCAGGCAGATATCGCAGTTACCACACGGCTTTTCGCGATACTCTCCAAAATAGTTGAGCAGTACCTGACGACGACAGGTTTGCGCTTCCGCAAAAGCACTCATCGCATTGAGTTTGTGGCTTTCTACCTGCTTCTGCGGTCCATCATCTTTTTCATCCAACATACGACGCAACCAACTGATGTCGGCTGGGTCATACAACATCATCGCCTCGGCAGGCAGGCCATCTCGCCCTGCTCGACCAGTTTCCTGATAATAGGACTCGATGTTACGTGGAATATCAAAATGCACAACAAAGCGCACGTTTGGCTTATTGATACCCATGCCGAATGCAACCGTCGCAACGACGATTTGAATGTCATCACGTTGAAAAGCTTCCTGAACGTAAGCTCGCTCTTCAGTATCCATCCCTGCATGATAACCAGCAGCGCGGATATGGTTGTTGCATAACTTCTCGGTCACCATTTCAACTTTCTTACGACTGCCGCAATAAATAATGCCGCAGCTTCCCTTTTGGGTGGCTAGATAGCGAATGATTTGAGAAACCGGTTTGTGCTTTTCTACCAAGGTGTAACGAATGTTGGGACGATCAAAGCTTCCTAGATACACCTGAGGCTCATGTAAGCGTAAGCGTTCTAGAATATCACGACGCGTCGCATCATCGGCAGTGGCAGTGAGTGCCATAAAGGGCACATGCGAAAAGTGTTGCTTTAACTGACCTAACGCCGCGTATTCTGGGCGAAAATCATGTCCCCACTGAGAGATACAATGTGCTTCATCCACGGCGATCATAGATAAGGGTAAGTTTTCTAAACGTTCAATAAAGTCACGCATTAACACGCGCTCTGGCGAGACATACACTAGCTTAAGCTGACCAGAGTGCATGCGATTATACACACTCAGTAGCTCTTCTCGATTCATGGTCGAGTTCACACACTCCGCAGCTACGCCATTGGCTTTCAGTTGATCAACTTGGTCTTTCATCAATGAAATCAGCGGTGAAATCACCAAGGTAATCCCTGAGCGCACTAACGCCGGAATTTGGTAACAGAGAGATTTACCACCACCCGTCGGCATGATGACTAAGCTGTCTTTGCCTTCGATAGCGGCTTCAATAACTTCTTGCTGACCATCACGAAACGTCTGGTAACCGAAGACTTCCTCCAACACACGTTGAGGCGTTACAGGCGTATCTGATTGTTCGGCTAGCAAGGTTGAGGTCATGAATAATCTCAGATTGAGTGATCGTAGAAATGCTTTTGCATGCCCAGGCACACAAAGTGAGGGCACATTGTAATGGGGTTTCGTGGTGAATAAAACCGCAAATTGCTAGGTGTTTCGCATCACGACTCGTATACTGATTTTCTGCTCTATAAACACACAATTAGGTGACACCTCATGACACCAGAAGACGAACAACAACGCGCTCGGCAAGGTATCTTGCTGGCGATTGGTGCCTATACCATGTGGGGCATTGCGCCGATGTATTTTAAATCCATCGCACAAGTATCCCCTTTGGAAATTCTGAGCCACCGGGTGATTTGGTCTTTCTTTTTGCTTGCCGCACTCCTTCACTTTGGCCGTCACTGGCGCTCGGTTTACTACATCGCGAAAGACAAAACGAAGATCGCTTACCTGATCGCAAGTTCTGTATTAATTGGCGGAAACTGGCTGATTTTCATCTGGGCGGTCAATTCCAATCATATGCTTGACGCGAGCTTAGGCTATTACATTAACCCATTAATCAATGTCTTGCTCGGCATGGTCTTTTTGGGAGAACGACTTCGTAAGTTGCAATGGTTTGCTGTCGTATTAGCGGGCTGTGGTGTACTGGTCCAATTGATTGTATTCGGCTCCGTGCCCGTTGTTGCGATGGCGTTAGCAATGAGTTTCGGCTTCTATGGCCTCTTAAGGAAGAAAGTCAGTGTCGATGCAAAAACAGGATTGTTTATCGAAACATTACTTCTTCTGCCTGTCGCCGCCGTGTATCTGCTGTTTATTGCAGAAACCCCAACGTCGAATATGCTCACTAACCCGTTAGCATTAAATAGCTTGTTGATTGCAGCAGGGGTGATTACCACACTGCCCCTACTTTGTTTTACGGGTGCGGCAACAAGACTCAAATTATCAACATTGGGCTTTTTCCAGTATATTGGCCCAAGCTTGATGTTCTTACTTGCAGTACTGATGTATGGCGAACCCTTTACCATGGATAAAGCGATTACCTTTGCCTTTATTTGGGGAGCGCTAGTCGTATTTAGCTTTGATGGACTGCGCAACAACCGTCGCTCACGCCGAATCGTTCAGCCACAGTGATCGTTTTTTACAAGACAAGTTAGAAATTGCCAGATAAGCTTGGTCATAATGTGACCAAGCTTTTTTGTATGTAATGGAACAGATTCAATACTACGCAACCGACCATGACCAGCTGAGCCTGATCGAGGCGAAATACCAGAAGTTTGCCTTCCAAAGGCACTATCATCTGGACTTTCACCTCGGTCTGATCACGCATGGCACGCAAAAGTTCCAATATCAAGGCTGTAGCCATCAAGTGGGTCATGGGCAAATCGTAATTATGCCGCCAGATGAACTGCACGACGGGCACTCTAAGCTCGAAAGTGGCTATGAAGTGAATGTATTTGCGATCGAGCCGCACCTACTCAGCGATCTTGCCGATCTTAGTCAAAATGGTCAAATAATCCGCTTTAATGAATTGATCATCTCCGATCCACAGATATTTTCACAACTTAGTAACTTGCATGCTCTTCTTCGCCGCGAGAACCTCAGCCAACTCACCAAAGATTGCCTTCCTTTTGAAGGATTTAATCAACTTTTTGATCGCTACGGATCACTCGCGAGGCAAAAAGTGGTTCCGCTTGGAAAACAGTCTTTGCATACCTTAAAAGATTACTTAATGGCGAATCTCGACCAAACAGTTCGTTTAGATGCACTATCAGAGCTCTGTCAACTGAGCCCCACGCAATTTCAACGCCATTTCAAAGCGCAAACAGGTATGACTCCCTACGCTTGGTTTGCTCGCTTGCGATTAGAGCAAGGAATGAAACTACTCCAAGCAGGATGGTGTGGTACGGACGTCGCCTATCAAGTGGGTTTTTATGATCAGGCCCACTTTAGTAAAGCGTTTAAACAAACCTATGGCGTCTCGCCTTCACAAGTGGCACGCTAATATCTCATACGCTGTGGTATTCAGTACTGCTAGTTTTTTACAAGCACTAGCGAATAAGAATCACGACAATAGCTCATATCCACTATGTTTTGAGATGTGTTATGAATGAATCGACTATCCTTTTAACGCTTGCCAGTATCCACTTCATTGCCTTAATGAGCCCAGGTCCGGATTTTGCGCTTGTGGTACAAAATGCCACCCGTCATGGCCGTCAAACTGGCTTATACATTGCGCTTGGCTTATCAGTCGGTATTTTGCTGCATTCTTTATTCAGCCTAACGGGGGTGAGCTATTTAGTTCACCAGCATCCTCTGCTCTACTCCGTCTTACAATTGCTTGGGGGCAGCTATCTGTTGTATTTGGGTATCGGTGCACTGCGCGGCGTGATCGCGACGATCAAAAACCCACTTTCTGATCAGCCAAGCAAAAACAGTAACCTTGTGATCGGTAATAAACGTCAGGCGTTTACCAAGGGGTTCGCAACCAATATTCTCAACCCCAAAGCCTTAGTATTTTTTGTGAGTTTAATGTCGAGCCTTGTCCCAGTGGGCATGTCGGTGACAGGAAAAGGAATTGCTCTGGTGATTTTGTTTGGTTTGTCGCTACTCTGGTTTTCTAGCCTTGCATGGATGCTGTCAACGCAGCGCTTGCAAACAAGATTGCAGCAAGCCGGCATTTATATAGATGGTTTATGTGGTGTGGTATTTACCCTAGTTGGCAGCAGTATTTTAGTGCAAACCTTCCGCTCCTTTCTCGATAACTCTCTGATTTAAAAGCGTCGCACACTCGACATTTCTTTAATAGGAAACTCGACGACTATCTCCGTGGCTGCCAAGCTGAATAACCTTAGTTGGCAACATGGAGAGTCATCATGCAATGGACATTTAACCGACTCGTACTCTCGGGTCTTTTTCTTACTTCCCCTTTCACCTTCACTGGACAAGCCTTCGCTAACCAAGCTGCAGATTCGGTCGCACCAGAGCACAGCACTGGCATTGAGCAAAAGCAGCTGGTCAAAGCTAAAGATTATATGGTTACCGCTGCTAACCCACTGGCGACTCAAGCGGGTGCAGACGTACTTGAGCAAGGCGGGAATGCGATAGATGCCATGGTCGCGGTGCAATTGATGCTTGGCTTAGTTGAACCCCAGTCATCAGGTATTGGTGGCGGTGCGTTCTTAGTGTATTGGGATAGCGAAAAGCAAAAACTGACCACTTACGACGGGCGTGAAACCGCCCCCCTCGCCGTAACGCCAAAGCTATTTTTAGATGAGAACGGTCAGCCATTGCAATTCTACGATGCCGTGGTTGGTGGACGCTCTGTCGCAACACCAGGCACCGTGAAACTATTGTGGGATACCCACCAGAAATACGGCAAGCTGGAATGGAAAAAGATCATTCAACCTGTTATCTCGCTTGCGGAGCAAGGATTCAAAGTCAGTCCTCGCCTAGCAAGCTTGATAGAAAAAGACGCCGAGCGTTTATCACGCTTTCCAGTCACAAAAGCCTATTTCTTTAACTCGGATGGCTCGCCAAAAACCGAAGGTACGCTATTAAAAAACCCTGAATACGCACAAACACTGAGTGCTATTGCCAAGCAAGGCGCCCAAGCCTTCTACCACGGGGATATCGCCAGAGACATTATCAAGACGGTACAAAACGCGCCGGGTAACCCCGGCGTATTAGCCCAACCCGACTTTGATACCTACCAAATCAGACAACGTGAGCCGGTTTGTGCAGCATACCAAAGCTATGACATTTGCGGCATGGGACCACCAAGCTCTGGCGCGCTCACCATTGGTCAGATTTTGGCGATCACTGAACAGTACGATCTCAAAGGCTGGGGGGCCAACAGCATTAAATCTTGGCAAGTACTCGCTGATGCATCGCGTCTAGCGTTTGCTGACCGTGGTAAATACATGGCAGACCAAGATTACGTGCCAATGCCAACGCAAGGCTTGCTTGATGAAAGCTACCTCCAGCAGCGAGCAGAGCTGATCCAAGTCGGCAAAGCACTAAGCAAAGTTGAAGCGGGCAATCCTCCGTGGTCGCACGCAATGAACTTAAGCATGGACGAGTCCATTGAACTCCCTTCCACCAGCCATTTCAATATCGTCGATAAGCAAGGCAATGTGGTTTCAATGACGACCACCATTGAGAATGCGTTTGGCTCGCGCTTAATGGTGCGTGGCTTCTTGCTCAATAATGAACTGACCGATTTTTCTTTCCGTACTCATAACGACGGAATCCCAATCGCCAACCGCATAGAACCAGGCAAGCGTCCACGATCTTCAATGGCCCCGACCATTATGATGAAAGATAACAAACCTTACATGGCGATAGGTTCTCCGGGTGGCAGTCGAATCATCGGTTACGTGGCGCAAACCATCATTGCCCACACGCAATGGGATATGAATATCCAACAAGCAATCAATCAACCACGATTACTCGACCGTTTTGGCACCTTAGATATTGAGCAAGGTACCGCTGCAGAAGGCTTACAGCCAGAGCTGGAGAAGATGGGCTTTAGAACCAATGTTCGTGATTTGAATTCTGGACTGCATGTGATACGCATAACAAAAGATGGACTAGAAGGTGCCGCAGATCCTCGTCGAGAAGGAGCAGCAATCGGCAAATAAGCCTGTTTTGCTCGACTCCTTGTGCGAGATCTCTCACAAGGAGTGGAGCAAACCTCTCTTTTTTAATGGTAAAACAGCCCACAAATAACCATAAGATATTGAATAATATAAACATGTTTATTTTTCAAACGCTTTTGATTGAGAAAAATGTGGGCTTCGACCATTGTTGAGAATCGTGAAGAGCGTAATATGAACCTTGTCGGAAGGATGCTGACACGGAACAGGAAACACCACGGATTTGGTGAACTTCAGGAAGAAGAAACGGGTATTCAGGATGAATAGTCGGGCATGGATTGCAAAACTGGACATTGAACGGAATCAATAGCAACTAGGACGGTTGCTACTAAGGACGGGAAATGGACACCTCTGGACGAGGAAAGGACTGAACATCAGGAAGATGTCATGGACACCGCTCAGGGAACAAGTGATGAGAGCTAACGAGGATGGTTAGCAGACCAGGATAAGGTCAAGGACACCGCTAGGAAGGCGACGAAAGGATTAAGCTGAAGGAATGCAGCACGCTATCAAGGATTTGATGCATGGAGCACTTTTAGTAGCTGGATTGCTGCGAGTAAGACTATAACCCCGACGGGCGCAAGCCCTCGGGGTTTTTCTTTGTCTAAAGATAAGCGATTTAGACTAAGAGCCTTTTCGAATAGCGTCATTTAGCTCCCTATCTTTCAGCATTTTGTTGATTCAAAGCAGCCAAAACAGAAAGAGCCACCGAAGCAGCTCTTATGTTCATTTTTTCACAAAGCCCTACAGCTTCTCCAGTCTCGCGTAAGCGGTGACTAACCATTTAATGCCTTCACCATTGAAAGCAATCTGCACTCGGCTTTGTGGGCCACTGCCCTCAAAGTTGATGATCGTTCCTTCACCAAATTTCGGATGCATCACACGAGAACCTAGTGAAAAACCAGTCTCATTGAAGTTTTCTTTTACTGCGGTTTGGCTAAAACGTCCACTACTTGAAGGGCGACTCACTTGCGCCTTCATGCGCACTTCATCCAAACACGTTTCTGGTAATTCACGAATAAAGCGCGATGGTTTGTGGTATTTGTCCTGGCCATATAGGCGACGCATTTCCGCGTAAGTAATGTAGAGCTTTTGCATCGCGCGCGTCATGCCCACATAACACAGGCGGCGCTCTTCTTCTAAACGCCCTGCCTCTTCAGCGGACATCTGGCTTGGGAACATACCTTCTTCCACACCGACCATGAATACCAATGGGAATTCCAAACCTTTCGCACTATGCAGCGTCATCAGTTGGACTGCATCTTCAAATTCGTCCGCCTGACCTTCGCCCGCTTCCAGAGCCGCATGCGTTAAAAATGCCGTGAGCAGAGACATTTCTTCCGCTTCTTCTGGTTTTTCGAATTGGCGAGTGGCGGTAACCAACTCCTCCAAGTTTTCTATGCGAGCTTTAGACTTTTCGCCCTTCTCTTGCTCATACATCGCAAACAAACCCGAGTACTTGATCACGTGGTCCGTTTGCTCATGCAATGGCATTTCTAGTGTATCGTCTTCCAACGCGGTGATTAATTCGACAAAACGACTTAACGCACCAGCTGCTCGACCCGTTAATACTTGCTCATCGAGCATTGCCAGACTGGCTTCCCACATAGTGCACCCTCTATCACGAGCTGCACGACGGATAGTCTCTAGCGTCTTATCGCCCAGACCACGTGTTGGGGTATTCACGACACGTTCAAACGCGGCATCATCGTTGCGATTCGCCATCAAACGCAAGTAGCTCAACGCATCTCTGATTTCTTGACGCTCGAAGAATCGCATGCCTCCGTAAATACGGTACGGTAAGCCTGCCTGAATTAATGCTTCTTCCAAAACACGAGATTGCGCGTTGTTACGATACAGCATCGCAGCATCATTCAATGCGCCGCCATTCTCTTGCCACTCTTTGATTTTATTGACCGCAAAGCGCGCTTCGTCAAGCTCGTTATAAGCGCTGTAAACCGAGATCGGCTCTCCCACATTGCCATCCGTCCACAGCTCTTTACCCATGCGTTCAGTGTTGTTCGCAATCAAGGTATTGGACGCTTCAAGAATCGTCTTGGTCGAACGATAGTTTTGTTCGAGACGAATGGTGTTCACGCACGGAAACTCCAGCGTGAACTTCTCAATGTTCTCGACTTTTGCACCGCGCCAACCATAAATTGACTGGTCGTCGTCACCAACAATCATCACGTGACAATCTGGGCCAGCCATCATGCGTAGCCAAGCGTATTGAATGTTGTTGGTGTCTTGGAATTCGTCAACCAAGATATGCTTAAAGCGTGCTTGGTAGTGTTCACGCACAAACTTGTTGTCACGCAGTAGCTCATGCGCGCGCAGCAAAATTTCTGCAAAGTCCACTAAGCCAGCACGATCACACGCTTCTTGGTAAGCGGTATACAGCTGCAAATAAGTTTTGGTCACTGGATCGTGATAAGCGTCGATATGCGATGGGCGTAACCCTTCGTCCTTCTTACCATTAATCCACCATGAAACTTGGCGTGCAGGCCACTGCTTTTCATCCAAGTTTTGTGCTTTGATCAAACGCTTTAACAAGCGCTGCTGATCATCGCTGTCTATGATTTGGAAATCTTCCGGTAGCTTGGCATCAAGATAGTGTGCACGCAAAATGCGGTGACAAATACCGTGGAAAGTCCCATTCCACATGCCAGATGCACTGCCCATCATCAACTCTTCAATACGACCACGCATTTCTGCTGCCGCTTTATTAGTGAAGGTGACCGACATGATCGAGAAAGGAGAAGCTTGCTCGACTGACATAAGCCAAGCGATACGGTGAACAAGAACGCGAGTCTTACCACTCCCTGCACCAGCAAGGACAAGTAAGTTTTCTAGAGGAGCTGCAACGGCTTCACGCTGTTTATCGTTTAGACCGTCGAGTAATAGAGATGGATCCATCATGATGAGCTACTGGTTATTTATACATAAAAACCGATTATAACCTAAACAGCTGGGTGCTGTTTAGACAAAACTTGATAAAAAATTCGTTGTTTTTTTAATCTTTCATTCAAAGAGTTAACGAAGGTAATCACTCCAAAACCATTCGCGAGAGTTATTTTTATGAAAGTTTTTCTGCCTCATCTCTATCTTTTAATTTAAGCAGGTGGATAAAGGTTGTACGCCAAACGGCGAATCGACTTGCCGAATGAAAGTAAAAGGAAATCACTCAGAGGAAATTATGATGAAAAAATCGAATCTTGCTGTTACTGCTGCTGTTACTGGCCTTCTTGCTCTTGGTGGCACCATGCTCACCGCAGCCCCTGCTGTCGCAGCAGAAAAAGAAAAGTGTTATGGCGTGGCGAAAGCCGGTAAAAATGACTGCGCAACGAAAAACAGCTCTTGCGCGGGCACCTCTAAAGAAGACAACCAAAAAGATGCTTTTGTTGTCGTTCCTAAAGGATTGTGTGACAAATTGGCTGGCGGTAGCACCAGCGGCTCATAACTCAACATCACAAGTTTCTGTGGGGCGCGTTGCACTTTAACCAACGCCCCCAGTTACTCGCCAATCAGAAAAGGAGTTTCACGTGAAACATCACTCTTTCCATCCTCTTGCTGGCGTCGGATTACGTTCCCCTCATCTCGATTATTTTAGCCAACACAAACCTGAGCTGTCGTGGCTAGAAATCCACAGCGAGAACTACTTTCAGCCCAACTCAGTAGAGCGCCATCAACTACAAGCATTACGCGAGCACTACCACATCAGTTGCCACGGTATTGGTTTATCGCTGGGCTCGGTGGAACGTGTGAATACGAAACATTTAGCGCAACTAAAAGCATTGATAAATACAATTGACCCGCTCTTCGTCTCTGACCATTTAAGCTGGAGTGAAAATGGTGGTCACTACTTCAATGATCTACTTCCCTTGCCTTACACGGAAGAAGCGCTGCAAGTCTTCACTCGTAACGTGCTTGAAGTACAAGAATATCTACAACGTGAAATCTTAATTGAGAACCCATCTAGTTATGTGAAGTTTCACCATTCAACCATCAGTGAATGGGACTTTCTTACCGAAGTGCAAAAGCGCACCGACTGTCGTTTATTACTCGACTTAAATAACGTATATGTTTCCGCCTTCAATCACGGTTTTGATTGCGACACATACCTAGATGCGATTCCAGCCGACAAAGTCGACGAGATTCATTTGGCAGGTTTTACTATTAAGCCGTTGGATAAAGGTGAGATTTGGATTGATACCCATAGCCGTCCCGTCAGTGATGAAGTATGGCAGCTGTTCGTTAGTTGGACACAAAAACACGGCCCTCGCCATACGCTGATTGAATGGGATTTGGATATTCCAGCACCAGAAATCCTCCTTGGCGAAGCAGAAAAAGCATCCTCACTATTGCAGAAAAATCATTTAATTGACCAAAAGAGCAAAAGGAAAGCGTCATGAATCTTGCGACCTTGCAGAGTCGATTTGCTAAAGCCCTACATTATCAAGCGCTCGGTGAAGAATGCGACATTGTGAGTGACAAGTTTACCGCAGATGAACGCATACAGATTTACCGCAATAACTTTATCATCAGCCTGAGTGAGGTATTGGCAGCGACCTACCCAATGGTTGAAGCCTTAGTTGGAAAAGAGTGCTTCGATCAAATTGCTCGCCAACACGTACTTTCTCACCCCTTAGCAGAAGGTAATGTCGTACATTATGGTGTGGGCTTTCAAGATACGATTATGCAGTTTAGTCAGGTCATGACCCAAGCCCCGTACACTCCTGAAGTCGCAAGGTTTGAATGGCATATGGACTTAGCTCGACACATACAGAATGAGAAAGTCGAAAAACCAAATCGAATCCCTTTATCTGCACTTACCCAAGTGACGGAAGAACAACAACCTCAATTGGTGTTTCATTTGCGCACTGGCAGTCGCAGCTTTGACTCAAACTACGCCGTATTTGATCTCTTTCATGCGATTCAACACCAAGAGTTTGAACAGCTCAATATCAATCAATTACAGCGAGGTGTCATCTCGATTCAAGCCAATGGAGAAGCTCAATGTCACGCACTCGATACCGATGTTTTTCAACTGCTGCAATGTTTAGAGCAGAAGCAGAGTTTGAGCGAAATACCCGAAGCTTTGCTCGTTCACATTAATAGCATCATGGCACTCGATCTCGTTGACGGCTTTACATTGAAATCAATCTAAGGAGCACTCTATGACGAATACGGTTAAAAACTTAGTCAATCGGTACGACGACTTGATCAATACCTTACAAGCTGGCTTTGTCCCTTTACTACTTCTCTTTTGTCGCTTGTGGGTTGCATGGGTGTTCTTCAATTCAGGGTTAATCAAAGTTTCTTCTTGGGATAGCACGCTGTATCTATTCGAATTGGAATACCAAGTGCCACTTTTGCCTTGGGAGTTAGCGGCCTACATGGGAACGGCTGCCGAGTTAATTCTGCCAGTATTTTTAGCGTTGGGATTAATTACCCGCCCGATGGCTGCGATTCTGTTTGTGTTCAATATCATCGCGGTCATCTCTTACCCGGTATTGTGGGAAAAAGGGTTCTATGACCATCAATTGTGGGGATTCATGATTTTAGTGGTCATCGTATGGGGACCGGGAGTTATCTCTATTGACCATGTTATAAAGAACAAGCTGACGCGATAAAAAAATCCCCGCAGTGGCGGGGACTTTTTATTGTTTATTTAAGTAAGCAAGAAGCTCATCAGCTGAGATGCCCTGTTGAGCAAGATCTTTTGCCAACAGCTCAACTTGTTCGCCTTTGCGCGACTCAATCACTTGCTGGAATTGGTACACGATATCACGCAAAATTGGCAGAGGTACTTGTTTAGCCGCACTACGAATACGCTCGGAGCTTTGATTACCCAGCTCATTAAGCAACTTGCCAAACATCACCTTTTCTGGTGAATCTTCCATTTGCTCTAGAATACGAGCCATTTCATACGTGGTTAACGACATTACTTTTTGAGTTCCGTTATGGTGTCAGGAAAAGTCTGAACGACAAATATACACGCCTTACTTACATTGGAAAATACTAAATTACACTGTTTTACGCTTTCGCAAAGCTTGAATGCCAGTTCTTACCTGCTTTTGTAAACAGAACCACCAACGCAGGCAATAGAACCCACATATGAATTGCGATCAGTGTTTGAGGCTCCAAAGATAAACGCTGCAACGTACCAACCAACAAACCAGAGCCACTCATTTGGAACAACCCAAGCAGTGCCGCAGCCGTACCCGCTTTGTCACCAAACGGTTCCAATGCTTTCCCTGCCGCTGCACCCAGAATGAATGCAAAACCCACTGACGACATGAAAATAGGTAGCATGAAAGAAAGCGCGGTATTCTGACCATTCATCACTAGCATGATCACACCTGCGAGGCCCAGAGTCGAGATCCCGGTGACCAAGGTGTTGTGCGTGCCAACGCGCTCCATAAACTTAGGCGCCAACATACATGCCGCAATATTGATCACCGCATTCACACCAAACCAGAAAGTGAATTCATTCATCGACAGCCCCATCCCCGTCATCAATACCGACGGTGCTGAGGTAACGTAAGCAAGAATAACCGCCATCGCCATCAAGCATAATGACGCATGGAAAACAAAAGATGGTGTGCTAAGCACTGCCCAATAACGGCTGAGCTTAAACACGGCTTGCTTTTCCGTTGATGGGTTAGTCTCTTTCATCATGAAAAACATCAATGAACCGGACACAATGGCAAAGCCCGCCATAAAGCTGAAGTTAGCTCGCCAATCAAATTGCTGAGTTAACCAGCTACCTAGAATTGGAGCTAATGCCGGAATAAAACAAATCGCGCCGTTAAGATAGCTGATCATTTTGCCGCTTTTTTCCGGGCCAAAGATATCGCGAACTGTTGCAAAGGCTGCTACCGATGTCGCACACGCACCTAAGCCTTGTAGCAGTCGGGAAACCAACATCCATTCAATATTTTGAGCACTCCACGCCAATAAAGCGCTCATCGCATAGATAGTGATACCGCCCAATGCAACAGTTCGACGTCCGAGTTTATCTGCCAAAGGGCCAGCAAACAGTTGCCCGACACCCATCGCAAATAAGAACCAAGTGATCGTGTCTTGTGCTAGCGCATTATCGACCTGAAAAGTGGAAGCAATAAGAGGTAAAGCAGGTAGATAAATATCAATCGCAAGAGGACTGAAAAGAACCAAAAGGGTCAATAACGCCATCTGTTTTTTACTATTAGAAAACTGGCTAGGCACACAACACTCCGAATTGGATAAAGAACTTTGGATAGAGCTTAATCATCTGATGATATGAATGGAAATGATGTATAATCATGAGCATTATTCCTTAGAGGAAATTCACCGTGAACGTCGAAAAACTGGCTCGTATCGATTTAAATCTATTGGTCTGTTTTAAAGTTTTGATAGAAGAGTTAAATGTCACCCGAGCCGCCCACCGACTGTGCTTGAGTCAGTCTGCCGTGAGCAAATCACTGGCTAAACTGCGCATCCAATTTGATGACCCGCTTTTCACCCGAAACTCGCATGGATTAACACCAACACCGCGCGCTTTGTTTCTTAAACCTAAACTGGATCTGTTGATAAACCAGTTAGAAGTACTGACTCAACCAGAAGAGTTCTCTCCACAAAGTAGCGAATACCGTTTTCAAATAGCAGCGGTTGAAAGTGTTTACCCTCTGATTCTACCCCATTTCTTACCGGCGATTTTTCAGCAAGCCCCTGGGGTGACGATCAGCACTCACCCTTGGTCCGATAATACTTTTAAAATGCTGCAACGTGGCGAGCTAGACTTAGGCTTAACTGGAAAAGACATCGATATTAATGATGCCAAGCTGACTCTGCTGCCACCCGATGACATATGCGAACTGGAAATTTATCGAGATCACCAGATGTGTATTATTCGCAAAAATCACCCAGCATTAAAACAGCCTTGGAACCTCGAAGCGTATCTCGCCCTGCGTCACGTACAAGTGCGTTGTGACGGCAACGACCGTTGGCTGTTAGATTATCGCCTTGCCGATATTGGAGCCGACCGGGATATTGCCGTCACCGTCCCCGACTTTAATAGTGCCGCAAGTTTATGTTCCTACACTGACTTTATTTTTACCGCTCCAAGCCATTTTGTGCAGCTCGCTGCTAAACAGCTTGATTTGGTCGTACTACCACTCCCGCTAGAATTTCCACCTATGGCTTACACTTTATTCTGGCACCGAGACAGAGAAAACGACCCTGCATTGGGTTGGCTACGTGCGATGATCACACAAAAAACCGATCACCTTAGATAAAAATACCGCTCTCAATTTGCGCTTAGCGGGTAAAATGAGTAGCTTAACTGTCGTAGTCCTTTTTGGCTCATCTATGGCCTAGTTGTACTCCGACTCAACCTAAGTCATTGCAAACTTGCGTTGATCATAAACTGCATGAAGCAGAAGGAAACAGCTCCCACACCTGAGCATGAAGGAGCGGTAATTTGAAGGAATAAAACAGATGCACAACGAAACCCTCAGCCGCGTGAATGCGATTCGCGAATGGCTTATACAACATAATATTGATGCCCTACTTGTCCCTCATGAAGACGAGTACTTGGGCGAATACGTCCCAGCGCACAACGAGCGCTTACATTGGTTAACAGGCTTTACAGGCTCTGCTGGTGCCGCCGTCATCACCAAAGAGAAGGCAGCTATGTTTGTTGATGGCCGCTATACCGTTCAAGTCACCAAACAAGTCCCTGGTGACCTATTTGAATATCGTCACCTTATTGAAGAACCAGCTTTAGATTGGGTTCTAGACAACCTGCCAACGAACGCATCTGTCGCAATTGATCCTCGTATGCACAGCTCAGCTTGGCTAGACATGGCACAAGCTAAACTGGCTGGAAAGCTTGAGCTAAATATTCTGACCAATAACCCAATTGATGAGTTGTGGCATGACCGCCCAGCGCCTGTTGTCTCTGATGTTCGCCTGATGCCAACAGAAGCCGTCGGTCAATCAAGTGAGAGTAAGCGTCAAGAGATCGCCCAACTGGTAAAAAAAACGGGTGCAGATAGCGCTGTGATCACAGCATTAGATTCTATTTGTTGGCTGCTGAATGTACGTGGTTTAGATGTATCACGCCTACCAGTTCTGCTTTCTCACGCGATTCTGCACTCAGATTCAAGCGTGGAATACTTCCTCGATCCTGCTCGTCTACCTGCTGATTTTGACGCTCACGTAGGCACCGGTGTGACCGTTCACCACCCAGAAGCACTTCAATCTCGCCTTGAAGCCATGACAGGTAAAAAGGTATTGGTTGACCCTGCAATCAGTAACGCTTGGTTTAAGCTAGTACTACAACACTCTGGTGCGTCCGTGATTGCAGCAGCAGACCCATGTCTGATGCCAAAAGCGGCGAAGAACTCGGTTGAAATTGCCGGTATGAAGGCGTGTCATATCCGCGATGGCGTGGCAATGAGCAAGTTCCTATCTTGGTTAGATGCGGAAGTTGCTGCTGGTAACCTGCATGACGAAGCGACATTAGCAGACAAACTGGAAGCATTTCGTAGCGAAGACCCTACGCTAATGGATCTCAGCTTCGATACCATTTCAGCCGCGGGCGGCAACGCGGCCATGTGTCACTACAATCACGAGAACCAACCTGAACCTGGTAAGTTAGAACTGAACACGCTTTACCTTGTGGACTCAGGCGGTCAGTACCTCGATGGCACTACCGACATCACGCGTACTATCGCGATTGGTCAACCTTCTTCAGAAATGAAGAAGCAATTTACGTTGGCGCTGAAAGGTCATATTGGCGTTGCTCGAGCTCGTTTCCCGAAAGGCACACGTGGTTACCAAATCGATACACTAGCTCGTCAGCACCTATGGGCGGAAGGCTACGATTACGATCACGGCACTGGCCACGGTGTTGGTCACTTCCTAAGTGTTCATGAAGGTCCAGCGAGCATTTCGAAGAAGCAAATCGACGTGCCTCTAACTGAAGGTATGGTGCTATCCAACGAGCCAGGTTACTACCGTGCAGATGCGTTTGGTATCCGTATTGAGAACCTAGAGCTTGTTGTTGAAACACCGACTAACGGTGACTTCCCTGTCCTGTCATTTGAGTCGCTAACACGCTGCCCAATAGACAAACGCAACATCAACGTTGATATGCTAACTCGTCCAGAACTTGCTTGGCTGAATGATTACCACCAGAAAGTATGGGATGAGATCAGCCCGCTAGTCGAAGGTGATGTTAAAGAGTGGCTTCGTCAGGCAACGCTACCTGTAGCACACAGTTAGAAGTTAGAAAAAGTAGAGGGTTGATGTTTTGCATCAACCCTCTTTTCTTTGCCTATGTTTCACGTGAAACATAACGATGACCAGTGGCTTTATTTGTTGCTTAACCAGAGTACGCTGAGTGCCAATCTCGCCATACAGGGTCAAAGCCCTTGTCTCGAATCATATCTTCCACAGAGCCAGCACTTCGCTCATCACTGATCTCAAACTGCTCGAGCTCAACATCATCCATCGCATAACCACCCGGCTGAGTTTTCGATGCTGCAGATATACTGGTAATACCTAAAGCTAATGCGTTGTCTCTAAACTTCGGTGACTCACGAGTCGATAATGACAACTCCACTTCTGGATTCAACAAACGATAAGCGCAAATCAACTGAACAAGCTGCTTATCCGTCATTACTGATTTGGGTTGGAGCGCGCCCTCACAAGGACGCAAACGTGGGAAAGAAATTGAGTAACGAGTCTGCCAATACGTGCGCTCAAGATAGTCCAAGTGCGCTGCCACATAAAAACAATCTGTACGCCACTCTTCCAATCCTATCAAAGCGCCAATACCGATCTTATCAATGCCCGCTTTTGCGAGGCGGTCGGGTGTATCCAATCGGTATTCGAAATCCATCTTATTGCCACGTAAATGGTGCTCAGCATAAGTCGAAGGATGATACGTTTCTTGATAAACCATCACCGCATCCAAACCCAATGTCTTGAGCTCTGCGTATTCGTCTTGATCTAGCGGCTGCACTTCCATCGCCAAATAATTAAAGCGTTGCTTAATCATCGGCACCATTTCGCGAAAGTATTTCATGCCCACTTTGGTTTCGTGTTCACCAGTCACCAGCAATACGCTATCGAACTTCATGCGTTTAATGGCTTTGACTTCTGCAGCCACTTCGTCCCTATTCAAGATGCGACGCTTAATTCTGTTCTCCATTGAGAAGCCGCAATAAGTACAAGCATTGGCACACAAGTTAGAAAGGTATAATGGAATGTAAAGCGACATGGTATTACCAAAACGCTTACGAGTTGCTGAGTATGACAACTGCGCCATTTGTTCTAAGTACGCTTCAGCTGCGGGTGAGATTAGCGCTTTAAAGTCTTCCAAATCACGCTTGGGTTTATTCAATGCTCGCTCGACATCTTGTGCCGTTTTCGCGTAGATCGACATCGAAATATCATCCCAATTAAGCTGCTTAAATTGTTCAACGAAGCTCATGTTTTCCTCGCTTAATAGCTAAACTAATCTAGGACTAAAGCTTATCTAGGAATGACGTCAATGGACTCGACGCAACCGCATGAGAAACCTTACCAGCCAGTCCGGCTTCATAAGCCATACGCCCCGACTCTACCGCCAACTTAAATGCCTTAGCCATCGCAACAGGATCGCTTGAAGCTGCAATCGCGGTATTGACGAGCACGGCATCCGCGCCCATTTCCATCGCACGCGCGGCATGTGAAGGAGCACCAATACCCGCATCGACAACGACAGGAACATTAGCTTGGTCGATGATGATCTCTAGGAAATCGTGAGAAACTATCCCTTTGTTGGAACCGATCGGCGCACCTAATGGCATGACCGCAGCACAGCCTACTTCTTCCAATCGTTTACACAGAACTGGGTCAGCATGACAGTAAGGAAGGACAATAAAGCCTTCACAAACCAGTTGTTCAGCGGCCGAAAGCGTCTCAATTGGATCGGGCATCAAGTACTTCGGGTCAGGATGAATTTCCAGTTTTAGCCAATTAGTACCCAACGCTTCTCGCGCCAGTTGTGCCGCAAACACAGCATCTTTAGCATTCTTTGCACCCGAGGTGTTCGGCAATAAGTTCACACCCGCTTGTATTAACGGCAGCAAAATATCGTCTTGTTGGTCGTTCACATCCACACGCTTCAACGCCATGGTCGCAAGTTGAGATCCCGAAACGTGAATCGCTTCTGCCATTAATCGGCTGCTGGCAAACTTTCCTGTTCCTGTGAACAGTCTTGATTCGAATTGTTTATCACCAATTTTAAGCATCGACTTTACCCCCCTGCGATCGCTTGAAACAAAGAGATGCTATCTCCCTGTGAAAGAACTGTGCTATCCCATTCACTGCGCGGCACAACATTGTTATTAATTGCAAAAACACAGCCCATTTCAGGCAGCGCAAATTGACTAATGATTTGCTGTAGATTCGACTCACTGGCAACTTGATGCGACTGGTCATTGATGACAATAGTGATCACATCTAAGTCAGCCGCGGTCATTTGTGTTGTTTGTTGTTCTGATAACATCATTGCTTCCAATTCTCTTGATTCTGCCCATTACTCGTAAGCTAAGTCTGAGCACACACTTGGCACTGTTTGTCTTTGCTTATCGCCATGCTTTGCCATTGCAGTTTCAATCCATCAAATAGGTGCAGCTTGGCAGTCTCGACATGGAACTTTCCCGTCGCCAGTCTTTGAATTGCCGCTATCGCTTGGTAGTTGCCAAGTGTGCCCACCACCGGACCGACGACACCGCTCTCACTGCACTTTTGCGTTTGCGGTAATTCGTCAAACGGATACAAACAGCGGTAACACGCTTTATTCTGCGCTTCTTGTTCATTTGGTGTTTGGTAATCAAAGACAGCGAATTGCCCTTGCCAACCAATAGCTGCCGCCGAGATGAGCGGCGTATTTTGTTCGAAACAAACTTGGTTAATTAGCTGGCGCGTTGGCATGTTATCGGTGCAGTCCAACACCACATCCGCTAGCATCACCTCAAGCTGCAACTGTGCTTTGTCCAATCGCTTATTGAGAGCACGAACTTGAACCATAGAATTAAGGTCAGTGAGCTGTTTTACAGTTGCTTCTGTTTTCGCAACTTGTAGGTCTTGCTCACGATAAATGATCTGACGCTGTAGGTTACTGCTATCAACTTCATCATCATCAACCACAACCAATTTACCAACGCCCGCTGACGCCAAGTACAAACTCGCTGCGCTCCCTAATCCACCACAACCGATGATCAGCACATGCGATTTGCTCAAACGCTCTTGCCCAACTTCGGCAATTTCAGGCAGAGCGACTTGGCGTTGATAGCGAAGGTACTGCTTATCCGTGAGCATGCTCGCCTCTCTTGGTATACGCCAATTCACTATTCTGCTCAGTAAACGTTAGTTGTCTTTCCTTCATCAGTTGTGCAAAAAACTTGATAACGGACTGAGGTGATTCTGCCAACGTAATAGCACGCACAACCGCCAAACTAGAAACACCCGTTTGCCAAACTTGGTCAGCATTAGATTGGTCAATGCCACCAATTGCGACCGTCGGAAAACCGAACACATATTCACTTACTGCTTTGTCTTTTGAAGGACGGAAAGCCAGCTCTGTGTTTCCGTAAGGAATGCTATCAATCAACTTTTGATACAGTGCCAAGCGCACCAAACCTTGTGGTTTCGATGGCATCTGTTTTGTGGTGGTTGGGAAGATATGCCCTAGCGCGATGTAGCTAGGATGAATTTGTACGATGCGCAGTAGCTCATAATAACCATGAGTAGAAAGACCAAGACGAATGCCGGCTTTAGTTAGCTGAGCCAAATTCGATTCTTCTATGTCTTCTTGTCCTAGGTGAACGCCATAAGCGCCATGCTTGATTGCCAACTGCCAATAGTCATTGATGAACACTTGTGCTTGATACTGACGACCTAGCTCAATTGCTCGAATGATCTGTTGTTCTAAATCGGCTTGTTGTGGGTTCTTGATTCGGAGCTGAATAGTGTTGATGCCTAGTAGCAGTAAACGCTCAATCCAAGCAACATCATCAACGACTGGATAGAGCCCTAGACTTCGCTTAGTTAGAGTTGGAAAGCTAACGCTCTCGCCTTGTGCAGACCAACCAACTTGAATACCTAGTCGGTTATCCTCCAGTACAGGTGTGGGGAAATCATCAAATTGGTCAGCCCACTGAGTAGCTCTTCCCTCGTTAAGGTTGTCATTCAACAGTGTTTCACGTGAAACATTCGCTTGTTGAGTTAGCATTCCTCGAGCAAGTGTTAACGCATCTTCGATAGGAAAATCGAGTACTGTCAGCGTTACAATCCAAGCAAGGTGACGTTCGGGATCGAACATTGCGTTGAATTTGGACTTAACGGAAAGCGCTCTCACTTCGTTGTTAATCGGGTGACGCCAGATATCAAGCTGAAGCACTTTCTCCTTTTCATCGGATACCTGCGTATCAGCAATGCCAATATGAATCGCTTTCGACGGTTGCTTAGCGCACGCTTCTACCGATAAGGCAGAGCGGTAATAGAGCACAAATGAACTCTCATGCTCAGAGTCATAACCATCAATAAGATCTGTCGTTATACGTTTGGTCTGTTGGTCGCGAACAAGCTGAATAGATTGAGTTAGGCTCACACCCAACTCAATGTCTTCGATGCTAAAACCCTGTTCTTTCGCCAACAACAAACATTGTTGAACTAAACCTGTTAGTTCAATCAATGATGACGGAATAAGGATTTTGCTCATTAGTCACTTACCTCGGCATGTGCTGCTGGGTGGTATAACTCAGAACCTGACTCTCTAAATTCTTGCGATTTCTGACGCATCCCCTCAAGAGGATCATCAAGCATTTTGATCGAGATAGCTTGGTCCGCAGCAACTTGCTCAGTGTCTTTCGCGTATTCTCGAACCTCTTGCGAAATCTTCATCGAGCAGAACTTTGGTCCGCACATCGAACAGAAGTGAGCAACTTTTCCCGACTCTTGAGGCAAGGTTTCATCATGGAAAGCGCGAGCGGTTTCTGGGTCGAGTGACAAGTTGAATTGGTCTTCCCAGCGGAACTCGAAGCGAGCTTTAGAAAGCGCGTTATCACGAACTTGTGCGCCTGGATGCCCTTTCGCCAAATCAGCAGCGTGAGCAGCAAGCTTGTAAGTGATCATGCCTACCTTCACGTCTTCTTTGTTTGGTAAGCCAAGATGCTCTTTAGGTGTTACGTAACAAAGCATCGCACAGCCATACCAGCCAATCATGGCAGCGCCAATTCCTGACGTAATATGGTCGTAACCAGGAGCGACGTCTGTCGTCAGTGGACCAAGCGTGTAGAACGGAGCTTCATGGCAGTGCTCTAGCTGCTCTTCCATGTTCTCTTTGATCATGTGCATTGGAACATGGCCAGGACCTTCGATAATCACCTGTACGTCGTATTCCCACGCAACCTTAGTCAACTCACCAAGAGTACGAAGCTCCGCAAATTGCGCTTCGTCATTAGCATCGGCAACCGAACCAGGGCGCAGACCATCACCGAGAGAAAGTGCCACATCATACTTGGCACAGATTTCACAGATCTCTCGGAAGTGGGTGTATAAGAAGCTTTCTTGGTGATGCGCTAAACACCATTTCGCGATGATAGAACCACCACGAGAGACGATGCCAGTAACACGCTTTGCAGTCATTGGCACATAGCGAAGTAGTAAACCGGCATGGATAGTGAAGTAATCAACGCCCTGCTCTGCTTGCTCAATCAGAGTATCGCGCATCACTTCCCAGTTAAGGTTTTCGGCAACTCCATTCACTTTCTCAAGCGCTTGATACATAGGTACAGTACCTATCGGAACCGGGCTGTTACGCAGAATCCACTCGCGAGTTTCGTGGATGTTACGTCCAGTAGAGAGATCCATAACGGTATCCCCACCCCAGCGTGTCGCCCAAACGAGCTTCTCAACTTCTTCCTCAATCGAAGACGTCACCGATGAGTTACCGATATTGGCGTTCACTTTGACCAAAAAGTTACGTCCAATGATCATTGGTTCGGATTCTGGGTGGTTGATATTGGAAGGGATAATCGCGCGACCTTCGGCGACTTCTTTACGCACAAACTCGGCGGTAATGTCTTTTGGAAGATTAGCTCCAAAGCTTTGACCAGGATGCTGTTGATTCAGCACATCATCACGGTACTTGGCACGACCCATGTTTTCACGCAGCGCGATGAATTCCATTTCTGGGGTGATAATACCTTTGCGAGCATAGTGCAGTTGAGTGACGCATTGCCCATCTTTGGCACGTCGAATACGTGGTAGATTACCGTAACGAAGATCGTCTAGTGTTTCGTCTTCTAAGCGTTCTTTGGTGTACACCGAGCTTACTTCATCGAGTAACTCTGTGTCACCACGCTCTTCAATCCAGCTTTCTCTTAGCTTTGGTAAGCCGCTATAAAGGTCAATATCGTAGTTCGGATCAGTATAAACACCTGACGTATCGTAGACTCGGACGGCTTCATTCGGCTCGAAAATAGGCGCTTCTTTTGTACCACCAATCAGACTATCTGCTAGCGCTATTTCACGCATAGGTACACGAACATCTGGACGAGAACCTTCTACATATACTTTTGTGGAATTTGGGTACGGCTGTACCGAGAGTGTTTCAATAAACTGTTTTGCTTCCAGTCTCGCTTGTTTGCGACTCGACATAGCATTTTTCCTTGCTTTGTTATACTAGATAAAAAGTAATTGGATAAAAATGCTTGGCGGATAGATGCGACAAGAGGAGTCAAATTAAGGCTAAATAAAGCTTAAGTAATTTGCCTATAACAACATTCGACTATTTGATAGGTCAACCAGAAAGAACTCCGGTATAAATATCTTCTCTTGTTCCCTTCGCAGATTCTAATCTGATCAGGTTCAACGGATCCCGAATTAACGGTCTCAGCCTTATGGCACTCCGACAAGTGATATCAGTATATAAAAACGGCCTGGTTAAACCAAGCCGACCTGTTTAATTTTTAACTACTTTGCTAGCTGCGCATCAATAATTGGAAACCGATCCACGCAGCAGAGATACTCAGCACCACATTTAATAAAATATTTAACCCCATCTTAAAAAATGCACCTTGCTGCATAAGTAGAACATTATCCATAGAAAAGGTGGAAAACGTCGTCAGTGCCCCTAAAAACCCCAAACCAATCACTTGTCGCCAAGGTTCTGTTGCCAACAGTTCATTGTCGAACGCAGCAATCAACAAGCCCATTATAAATGAACCAACCACATTAACGGTTAACGTACCGTATGGAAAACCACGCCCCAATAAAATGACACACAGTTCAGATATCAAGTAACGAGAACACGCACCAAAAGCACCACCTAGCGCAATAAAACCAAGAATGGAAAACTGCCCCATAATTCCCCCCAACACTATTGATGACGATATTGTAACCAAAACTAAAGCGATATTGATGGTGAAATTTTAGAATTCGACAACGTATTGCATTTAAAACACGCTGAGATTAAAAAAGTTACAGGAGTCACTTTACTTCAATATACCCCATCAAACCGGTTTTCATATGCTCAATAACATGGCAGTGATACATCCAACGTCCAGGGTTGTTAGCAACAAAGGCAGCTTTGGCACTGCCATTTTTTCCAAGTAAAACCGTATCGGTATGGAACGGTTCGTCAAGTTTCTTGCCATCTAACTCAAGAACAGTAAATGTATGCCCATGAAGATGAATAGGATGATGATATTGAGTAACGTTCTTCAAATTGAAGATATAGGTTTTTCCAAGTTCCAATTTTGAAAGTGGTGCTGGGATATTATCTTTACTCATTCCCTCCCAAGCTCGTTTGTTCATCAGCCAGAATTTAGGTATCGCTTTGCCCGATTTATCGGCAGGAGTGATCGCCCCCTCCCATTCAAACACATAATCGATTTGCTCCGCATTTTCCAAATCAAGATCAGGCACAGGGTTGAGAGGCAATAAAGGCAGTTTCTTGTTGCTTGGCAGGTCAGACTCAACAACTTCAAACTCACACAAAGAGAATGGGAAGCGCCCTTTCATTTGACGCACATAAACACGCTCTCCAGCCTTCGGAGCAATCAATCCGATATCCAATCTCATTCCCGGACCAATTTTGTGTTGAGTGAGCCTATAAGGCGTTTTAACTGGATTGCCATCGATAGCAATAACCCAAGCCTCTGTGCCTTCAATCGCGATCGGATAGGTAATGGTGTTATCGACATTAGCAATTCTTAATCGCGTAGTCGCGTTCTGCTTCAGTGTATAAACAGGCTCATGAATACCATTGACGCTACTCCACTCTCCTGGCGTTCCCATACGTGCACTCAAGCGCGGCACCATTAGATTCTTCCACTGTCCTTGCTTGTCTAAATGCCAATGCTTGAGGACGACTTCATGCTCTTCATCAAACTGAACAGGCTCAGCCTCTTCAACAATTATTAGCCCAACCAACCCCATACCAAGCTGCTTAACGCTGTTCATGTGTGGGTGATACCAAAACGTACCTGCATCTGGCGGTGTAAATTCATAAACGAATGTTTCACCCGGCATGATAGGCGGCTGACTTAAGAAAGGTACACCATCCATTTCAATGGGGATTCGCAGGCCATGCCAGTGAATTGTAGTTGGCTCTGAAAGCTTGTTGGTAAATCGGATAATAACTTTCTCACCTTGGCGACAGCGAATCGTAGGCGCTGGAATCGAACCATTAAACGCGAGTACGTCTGTGTTAAACCCTGGGACCAATTCTGCAGTAGAAGGCTCTGCAGTGATATCGTATATATGTTGCCCCTTATTAGTACTCCGAGATAGAGAACATGCAGGAAGAACGGTAAGCGCGGAGATTGCTAAGGATGATTGAAGGAAGCGTCGACGAGATATATCCATACATAGTTACCCATTAATCCAGATCGGTTGAGTGTAACTAAATATAAATAATGATTCTCAATTATTACTAACATTTCGGAGCACTTGGTTATAGCGACTAGTCTAATAGGTTGGTGAGTTCGAGTAGCTAATAAATACTTACAAAGAGCAGCAGGCAGCAAAAAGTCATATAGGTGGGATGAGAGGACACATGCATAGTGGCAAGCAGATACAAAAAAGGCTCTGACCTAAGTCAGAGCCTTGATATATGGCAGGGGTGGAGAGATTCGAACTCCCAACACGCGGATTTGGAATCCGCTGCTCTGCCAATTGGAGCTACACCCCTTTAGAATTCTTATATTCTAGATTTGACAAAACCTCGCATGGGCGAGGTTGTCGATATTAAGTGGCGGAGTGGACGGGACTCGAACCCGCGACCCCCGGCGTGACAGGCCGGTATTCTAACCAACTGAACTACCACTCCGCAGTGGTATCACTCGCTTGTAATCAGCAAGTGTCCAAAATTTAAAGCCTGGCGATGTCCTACTCTCACATGGGGAAGCCCCACACTACCATCGGCGCTATTTCGTTTCACTTCTGAGTTCGGCATGGAAATCAGGTGGGTCCAAAACGCTATGGTCGCCAAGCAAATTCTTTAATTCGGAAAGCTGTTTCTTAATTCTCGTTCTTACACATTCAATGTTCTTTCATTGAGTCCATCAAAACCCCTTGGGTGTTGTATGGTTAAGCCTCACGGGCAATTAGTACAGGTTAGCTCAACGCCTCACAACGCTTACACACCCTGCCTATCAACGTCGTAGTCTACGACAACCCTTTAGGATACTTAAAGTATCAGGGAGAACTCATCTCAAGGCTCGCTTCCCGCTTAGATGCTTTCAGCGGTTATCGATCCCGAACTTAGCTACCGGGCAATGCGTCTGGCGACACAACCCGAACACCAGAGGTTCGTCCACTCCGGTCCTCTCGTACTAGGAGCAGCCCCTTTCAATTCTCCAACGCCCACGGCAGATAGGGACCGAACTGTCTCACGACGTTCTAAACCCAGCTCGCGTACCACTTTAAATGGCGAACAGCCATACCCTTGGGACCGACTTCAGCCCCAGGATGTGATGAGCCGACATCGAGGTGCCAAACACCGCCGTCGATATGAACTCTTGGGCGGTATCAGCCTGTTATCCCCGGAGTACCTTTTATCCGTTGAGCGATGGCCCTTCCATTCAGAACCACCGGATCACTATGACCTGCTTTCGCACCTGCTCGAATTGTCATTCTCGCAGTCAAGCGGGCTTATGCCATTGCACTAACCTCACGATGTCCAACCGTGATTAGCCCACCTTCGTGCTCCTCCGTTACGCTTTGGGAGGAGACCGCCCCAGTCAAACTACCCACCAGGCACTGTCCGCAACCCCGATGAGGGGTCGACGTTAGAACATCAACACTACAAGGGTGGTATTTCAAGGACGGCTCCACGCAATCTAGCGACTGCGCTTCAAAGCCTCCCACCTATCCTACACATGTAGGGTCAATGTTCAGTGCCAAGCTGTAGTAAAGGTTCACGGGGTCTTTCCGTCTAGCCGCGGGTACACTGCATCTTCACAGCGATTTCAATTTCACTGAGTCTCGGGTGGAGACAGCGTGGCCATCATTACGCCATTCGTGCAGGTCGGAACTTACCCGACAAGGAATTTCGCTACCTTAGGACCGTTATAGTTACGGCCGCCGTTTACCGGGGCTTCGATCAAGAGCTTCGACCGAAGTCTAACCCCATCAATTAACCTTCCGGCACCGGGCAGGCGTCACACCGTATACGTCATCTTGCGATTTTGCACAGTGCTGTGTTTTTAATAAACAGTTGCAGCCACCTGGTATCTGCGACTCTCAATAGCTCCATCCGCGAGGGACTTCACCGTCGAGAGCGTACCTTCTCCCGAAGTTACGGTACCATTTTGCCTAGTTCCTTCACCCGAGTTCTCTCAAGCGCCTTGGTATTCTCTACCCGACCACCTGTGTCGGTTTGGGGTACGATTCCTTACAATCTGAAGCTTAGAGGCTTTTCCTGGAAGCATGGCATCAATGACTTCACACCCGTAGGTGCTCGACGTCGTGTCTCAGCCTTAAAGAGAGCCGGATTTACCTAACTCTCAAGCCTACGCACTTGAACCTGGACAACCGTCGCCAGGCCCACCTAGCCTTCTCCGTCCCCCCATCGCAATTGTAAGAAGTACGGGAATATTAACCCGTTTCCCATCGACTACGCCTTTCGGCCTCGCCTTAGGGGTCGACTTACCCTGCCCCGATTAACGTTGGACAGGAACCCTTGGTCTTCCGGCGAGGAGGTTTTTCACCCCCTTTATCGTTACTCATGTCAGCATTCGCACTTCTGATACGTCCAGCATGCGTTACCACACACCTTCAACCGCTTACAGAACGCTCCCCTACCCAATACTCAAAGAGTATTGCCGCAGCTTCGGTTTACTACTTAGCCCCGTTACATCTTCCGCGCAGGCCGACTCGACCAGTGAGCTATTACGCTTTCTTTAAATGATGGCTGCTTCTAAGCCAACATCCTGGCTGTCTGAGCCTTCCCACATCGTTTCCCACTTAGTAGTAATTTGGGACCTTAGCTGGCGGTCTGGGTTGTTTCCCTCTCCACGACGGACGTTAGCACCCGCCGTGTGTCTCCCGGATAGTACTTACTGGTATTCGGAGTTTGCAAAGGGTTGGTAAGTCGGGATGACCCCCTAGCCTTAACAGTGCTCTACCCCCAGTAGTATTCGTCCGAGGCGCTACCTAAATAGCTTTCGGGGAGAACCAGCTATCTCCAGGTTTGATTGGCCTTTCACCCCTAGCCACAAGTCATCCGCTAATTTTTCAACATTAGTCGGTTCGGTCCTCCAGTTGATGTTACTCAACCTTCAACCTGCCCATGGCTAGATCACCTGGTTTCGGGTCTATATCCAGAGACTGAACGCCCAGTTAAGACTCGGTTTCCCTACGGCTCCCCTAGATGGTTAACCTTGCCACTGAATATAAGTCGCTGACCCATTATACAAAAGGTACGCAGTCACAGGACAAAGCCTGCTCCTACTGCTTGTACGTACACGGTTTCAGGTTCTATTTCACTCCCCTCACAGGGGTTCTTTTCGCCTTTCCCTCACGGTACTGGTTCACTATCGGTCAGTCAGTAGTATTTAGCCTTGGAGGATGGTCCCCCCATATTCAGACAGGATATCACGTGTCCCGCCCTACTCGATTTCACTGAATATGCGTCGTCAGTTACGGGGCTATCACCCTGTATCGCCAAGCTTTCCAGCTTGTTCACCTGACGCCTATAAAGCTTAAGGGCTAGTCCAATTTCGCTCGCCGCTACTTTCGGAATCTCGGTTGATTTCTTTTCCTCGGGGTACTTAGATGTTTCAGTTCCCCCGGTTCGCCTCGTTATGCTATGTATTCACATAACGATACTTACTTATGTAAGTGGGTTTCCCCATTCGGAAATCCCAGACTCAAGTGGTTTTTACTACCTAATCTGGGCTTATCGCAAGTTAATACGTCCTTCATCGCCTCTGACTGCCAAGGCATCCACCGTGTACGCTTAGTCACTTAACCATACAACCCGAAGGAGTTTCGAGTTGATGAACAAGTCACCAAAGTTGTCTCTCATTATTTGAATGAGCGAGAGACATATCGATTTTGCCGGACTCAAATTCCAAGAACACTTGAATGTGTTTTTAGTTGTATTCCATAAGGAATACTTTGAGAACTTTACAAACAACAATAAATTGTTGTTTTGTCAGCTTTCCAAATTGTTAAAGAGCTAGATTTTCTGATGAAAACCATTTTTAAAAGCACTCATTGAATGCGCTTAAAGATGGTGGGCGATACCGGGCTCGAACCAGTGACCCCCTGCTTGTAAGGCAGGTGCTCTCCCAACTGAGCTAATCGCCCATTGTTTCAAAATATGGTGGAGCTATGCGGGATCGAACCGCAGACCTCCTGCGTGCAAGGCAGGCGCTCTCCCAGCTGAGCTATAGCCCCATATTTTGAGTTTTAATTCCTAACGGAAGGAATGGTGGGTCGTGCAGGATTCGAACCTGCGACCAATTGATTAAAAGTCAACTGCTCTACCAACTGAGCTAACGACCCAATGGTATCCCGTAGGGGAGTCGAACCCCTGTTACCGCCGTGAAAGGGCGGTGTCCTAGGCCTCTAGACGAACGGGACACTAAGTTGAACATCTTGGGGGATGTTCTATCTCTTAAACTTCATAAACCGTATCAATCTGTGTGAACACTCATAGCAATAATCATCGTTTAAGGAGGTGATCCAGCGCCAGGTTCCCCTAGCGCTACCTTGTTACGACTTCACCCCAGTCATGAACCACAAAGTGGTAAGCGTCCCCCCGAAGGTTAAACTACCTACTTCTTTTGCAGCCCACTCCCATGGTGTGACGGGCGGTGTGTACAAGGCCCGGGAACGTATTCACCGTGGCATTCTGATCCACGATTACTAGCGATTCCGACTTCATGGAGTCGAGTTGCAGACTCCAATCCGGACTACGACGCACTTTTTGGGATTCGCTCACTCTCGCAAGTTGGCCGCCCTCTGTATGCGCCATTGTAGCACGTGTGTAGCCCTACTCGTAAGGGCCATGATGACTTGACGTCGTCCCCACCTTCCTCCGGTTTATCACCGGCAGTCTCCCTGGAGTTCCCGACATTACTCGCTGGCAAACAAGGATAAGGGTTGCGCTCGTTGCGGGACTTAACCCAACATTTCACAACACGAGCTGACGACAGCCATGCAGCACCTGTCTCAGAGTTCCCGAAGGCACCAATCCATCTCTGGAAAGTTCTCTGGATGTCAAGAGTAGGTAAGGTTCTTCGCGTTGCATCGAATTAAACCACATGCTCCACCGCTTGTGCGGGCCCCCGTCAATTCATTTGAGTTTTAATCTTGCGACCGTACTCCCCAGGCGGTCTACTTAACGCGTTAGCTCCGAAAGCCACGGCTCAAGGCCACAACCTCCAAGTAGACATCGTTTACGGCGTGGACTACCAGGGTATCTAATCCTGTTTGCTCCCCACGCTTTCGCATCTGAGTGTCAGTATCTGTCCAGGGGGCCGCCTTCGCCACCGGTATTCCTTCAGATCTCTACGCATTTCACCGCTACACCTGAAATTCTACCCCCCTCTACAGTACTCTAGTCTGCCAGTTTCAAATGCTATTCCGAGGTTGAGCCCCGGGCTTTCACATCTGACTTAACAAACCACCTGCATGCGCTTTACGCCCAGTAATTCCGATTAACGCTCGCACCCTCCGTATTACCGCGGCTGCTGGCACGGAGTTAGCCGGTGCTTCTTCTGCAGCTAACGTCAAACGAGGCCGCTATTAACGACTCCGTCTTCCTCACTGCTGAAAGTACTTTACAACCCGAAGGCCTTCTTCATACACGCGGCATGGCTGCATCAGGCTTGCGCCCATTGTGCAATATTCCCCACTGCTGCCTCCCGTAGGAGTCTGGACCGTGTCTCAGTTCCAGTGTGGCTGATCATCCTCTCAGACCAGCTAGGGATCGTTGCCTTGGTGAGCCCTTACCTCACCAACTAGCTAATCCCACCTAGGCATATCCTGACGCGAGAGGCCCGAAGGTCCCCCTCTTTGGCCCGTAGGCATCATGCGGTATTAGCCATCGTTTCCAATGGTTATCCCCCACATCAGGGCAATTTCCTAGGCATTACTCACCCGTCCGCCGCTCGACGCCGTTATCGTCCCCCGAAGGTTCAGATAACTCGTTTCCGCTCGACTTGCATGTGTTAGGCCTGCCGCCAGCGTTCAATCTGAGCCATGATCAAACTCTTCAATTTAAGATTTTGTTCGGCTCAATGAATACTGAACATTACATAAAGTAATGTTTGAATTGACTGTGCTGAATCCGAAGATTCAATGGTCACTTCGTTTCATTGAAACCTAAATTGTTTCCGAAGAAACTATTTGGATTATCATCAACGAGTGCCCACACAGATTGATAGGTCTATATTGTTAAAGAGCTTTTCCTGTTGAGCTTTGCTCAAAACAGGACGGCCATTTTAGCGAGTTAAAGTTTAGTGTCAATCACTTTTTTCAAACTTTCTTCAAGCATTTCAGCTTGGCTAATTTGGCTTACTAACCTCGACTTCGTTTCTTTCGAAGCGTTGCCGTGTCAGCGAGGTGGCATTATAGAGATTGCGATCACATTGGCAAGCCCTTTTTCTCGTTTTTTTTGATTTTTTTATCGTTTGGGTGTTTTTTATTCTAAAAGGCGAGTTTTCACTACTATTCTACCTTCATGTCCCCTGTACTCGCCCCTAATAAGGAGAAAAGATGAGCTCAATTAGAAGCTACAAAGGTATAAAGCCTCAACTTGGTGAGCGTGTTTACGTTGACTCAACCTCAGTGTTAGTCGGAGATATCCGTATTGGGGACGATTCTAGCATTTGGCCATTAGTAGCGGCACGAGGCGATGTGAACCACATTCACATTGGTGATCGAACTAATATTCAAGATGGCAGTGTTTTGCATGTCACCCATAAGAACTCTGAAAACCCAAACGGCTATCCACTTATTATTGGCAATGACGTTACGATTGGCCACAAAGTGATGCTGCACGGTTGTGAGATACACGATCGTGTATTGGTTGGTATGGGGGCGATTGTTTTAGATGCTGTCGTTATTGAATCAGAGGTGATGATTGGAGCGGGCAGTTTAGTACCGCCAGGAAAGAGATTAGAAAGCGGTTATCTTTATGTCGGTAGTCCAGTGAAACAAGCTCGCCCTCTATCAGAGACAGAACGAGCTTTTTTGCAAAAGTCTGCCAATAACTATGTTCAAAACAAAAACGACTACTTACATAAAGTAGAAGACTTGAACTAAAGGTCTGTTAACCAATGATGATATGGCCTTCTTCATTGAAGGCTTCATCTTCTAATAACTCTTCTGCTATTTCTTCCAGATCAAATCGGTAGTCAATAAAAGCAGAGATCACGGCCTGCTCCGTATCTAACTCTGAGCCAGATAACTTTTCTAACTTTTGTTTCGTCACAAAGCATTCTATTAGCGCACCAGATTGTTGCGCCGCAAAGTTTACTGATTGTGATACTTCATCCCATGATTGCATGTCTGGGAATAAGATGGATTGATTCATCGCTTATTGACCTTCAAGGTTCTTTCTTAATTCACGCAAAATCTGTTTAGCTCCAGGACGAAGACCGCGCCATAACATAAAACTCTCAGCAGCTTGGCCAACTAACATACCTAAACCATCATAAGCATGTGCCGCACCGTGTTGCTTAGCCCATTGGTTAAATGTGGTATCACCTTTGCCATACATCATGTCGTAGCTTGTACTATTGGTGGCGAATACCGAAGAAGAGATTGCAGGTAACTCACCACTCAATGATGCAGACGTGGAGTTGATTACGACGTCGTACTCTTCAGCAATGGTATTCATCTCTTTTGCTGTAACAGGGCCATATTCAGAAAACAATTCTGCCAATTCTTCGGCTTTGGAAAATGTACGATTAGTTATCGTTAGAGATGTTGGTTTTTGATCGAGCAATGGTTTAATCACTCCTCGAGCGGCACCACCAGCACCTATGATAAGGATGCGTGCGCCTTCTAAAACGACTTGATGTTGCAACAAGTCCTGCACTAAGCCTGCACCATCAGTGTTATCACCAATGATTTCACCATCATCAAGCTTCTTAAGTGTATTCACTGCTCCAGCAAGCTGAGCACGCTCGGTCAAACGGCTGGCAAATTGATAGGCATCTTCTTTAAAAGGCAAGGTCACGTTACAGCCTTTGCCGCCGTCAGCAAAAAATGCTTTCGCCGCCTCGATAAATCCACCCACAGGCGCACATTCTGCGGTGTATGTTAGGGACTGATTAGTTTGGCGAGCAAAGAGTGTATGGATAAATGGCGACTTGCTGTGCCCGATAGGGTTACCAAACACGGCGTAACGATCGATTTGCAGGGTCATTTCCTTACCTTTATTCCTTACCTAGATATAGAGAAAACAGGGCCATCTGATTACAGATGACCCTATCACTATCTATCTATATAGAAAAGGAGATTCCGTGCTTACCATTCGCGTGGTTTCAGGTATCGATCGTAAAGTTCGGCTTCAGGCGTTCCTGCTTCTGGTTCGTAGCGGTACTCCCATCGCGCTAACGGCGGCATCGACATCAGAATCGACTCGGTACGCCCACCACTTTGTAAACCGAATAAAGTGCCACGGTCGTACACTAAGTTGAACTCAACATAACGACCACGACGGTAAAGTTGGAATTCACGTTCGCGCTCGCCATATTCGATGTCTTTACGACGAGACACGATCGGCAAATAAGCTTGGCAATAGCCTTCACCCACCGCTTTGATGTAATCAAAACACTTATCAAACTCCCAGTGATTCAAATCATCAAAGAACAAACCACCAACACCACGAGTTTCATTTCGATGTGGCAAGAAGAAGTACTTATCACACCACGCTTTGTGTTCAGCATATACTTCTTCACCAAATGGGGCACAGATTGCCTTAGCTGTATCGTGCCATGACTGACAATCTTCTTCGAAAGGATAGAAAGGAGTCAGGTCGAAACCACCACCAAACCACCAGATCGGATCTTCTCCGTCTTTTTCTGCGATAAAGAAGCGCACATTGGCATGTGACGTCGGCACATACGGGTTTTTAGGGTGAATAACCAAAGACACTCCCATCGCTTCAAAACGGCGCCCCGCCAATTCAGGACGATGTGCTGTTGCTGACGCTGGCATTTCTTTACCTTCTACATGAGAGAAGTTCACTCCACCTTGCTCAAACACGTCGCCATCACGTAGAACACGTGAACGACCACCACCACCAAGACGCTCGCCCGGCTCACGATGCCATGCATCTTCGACAAAGACGGCCTTTCCATCTTCTTGTTCTAACTGCTGGCAAATGGAATCCTGAAGCGATATCAGGAACTGCTTTACGGCATGCTTATCGATTGCTGACATACGTTATTACCTATTATCTGGTACCTATTTGAAGGCTGGTAAGCAGGATTAGCCCTGTCTTAATATTTGCGAGGTTTTGGCGTCACGAATTTCACTTGGCTTATCACGACCGCTGGTTTCACCACGAAGAATCGCCACCAGCTTATCACCCAGCTGCTGCTCGACTTCTTCCGTCGTCATACACGGCGGCAAGCCGGAAAGATTCGCGCTGGTAGAGGTTAACGGCTTTCCGAATGCATTACACATCTTTTGCACCAAAGGATGATCAGTCACACGAACTGCAATTGAATCAAACTGCCCTGAAACCCAGTTGGAGACTTTATTGCTCGCAGGCATGATCCAAGTGTATGGACCTGGCCAAGTTGCATGAACGGTCGCTAATTGTTCTCGAGTCAGTTGAGATTCATCAATATACGGCAAGAGCTGCTCATAACTTGCAGCGATCAGAATCAGCCCTTTTTCCACCGGGCGCTGCTTGAGCTCCAGCAGTTTTTGAATTGCTTCTGGGTTATCTGGATCGCATCCGACACCAAAAACCCCTTCTGTTGGATAGGCAATCACTTCGCCTTGTTGTAGTGCGTTGAGCACTTGTTCAAAGTTATCCACCGATTACTTCCTGATTGTCTGACTGTATTATTTTCACTAAGTGTACAAATATTCATTCTCAGACACTAAAGCAATTTTTTTATAAAATGTATCAATAGCGTCAACAACAAGACGCAAACGTTTGCTTGAGATAAAAATCCCCGTATAATGCGCACAAATTTATCAGCTCACCTAATTTTGCAGCTTGAAGGAGTTTGAGATGAAAGTCGGTATCATCATGGGTTCTAAATCCGATTGGCCAACCATGAAACTAGCAGCGGACATGCTAGACCAATTTGGCGTACCTTACGAAACAAAAGTCGTGTCAGCACACCGAACTCCTCAATTACTGGCGGACTACGCCAGCAGCGCGAAAGAACGTGGTATCAAAGTGATCATCGCTGGTGCAGGCGGTGCGGCTCACCTACCAGGTATGGCAGCTGCATTTACTAGCATACCTGTACTCGGTGTTCCAGTTCAGTCTCGCGCACTAAAAGGCATGGACTCTCTGCTATCTATTGTACAAATGCCAAAAGGCATTGCCGTCGGTACGTTAGCGATTGGCGAAGCGGGCGCAGCAAACGCCGGTATCCTAGCAGCGCAAATCCTAGGCACTCATGATGAAAACATCATGGCGAAGGTAGAAGCATTCCGTAATGAGCAAACGGAAACAGTTCTCGCAAATCCAAACCCTGCAGAGGATTAATCAGATGCATGTACTGGTTCTTGGTGCGGGTCAGTTGGCTCGTATGATGTCTCTGGCTGGTGCGCCATTGAATATTCAAATTTCAGCTTACGATGTCAGCAGCGGTGATGTCGTTCATCCTTTAACTCAACAGGTACTTGGCCATGGCTTGGAAAATGCGATTACGCAAGTTGATGTGATTACTGCCGAGTTCGAGCATATTCCACATGACGTGCTCAAGGTTTGCGAAGCGAGCGGCAAGTTCCTACCAAGTACGCAAGCCATCAAAGCAGGTGGTGATCGCCGTATTGAAAAAGCACTGCTTGATGATGCTGGCGTGCGCAACGCGAAATACTACGTGATTGAAACTCGTGAAGACTTTGAGCGCGCAATTGAACACGTTGGTATGCCAATGGTTCTGAAAAGTGCATTAGGAGGTTACGATGGTAAAGGTCAATGGCGCTTAAAAGAAGCTTCTCAAGTCGACGAAATTTGGACTGAGATGGCAGAGTGCATCGCGGCAACACCAACTCAAGCGATTGTTGCTGAAGAGTTTGTTCCTTTTAACCGCGAAGTATCACTAGTTGGTGCTCGAAGCAAAGATGGCTGCGTTGAAGTGTACCCTCTAGCAGAAAACGTTCACATCAATGGCGTACTGAGCTTATCCACCGCAATTGATGCGCCAGAACTTCAAGCGCAAGCCAAGCAGATGTTCACCGCTGTAGCTGACAACCTGAATTATGTTGGCGTACTGGCATTAGAGTTCTTTGATGTCGATGGCACACTGTTAGTGAATGAGATTGCCCCACGCGTGCACAACTCTGGTCACTGGACACAGCAAGGTGCAGAAACGTGTCAGTTTGAAAACCATCTGCGCGCCGTATGCGGCTTGCCGTTAGGCAGCACCAAACTGATTCGCGAAACCTCGATGGTGAATATTCTTGGTGAAGATACGTTGCCAGAAGCGCTTCTCGCCATGGATGGTTGTCACATCCATTGGTACGGCAAAGAGAAGCGTGAAGGGCGAAAAATGGGTCACATCAACGTATGTGGTGACTACCCAGGAGAATTGCACCGTAGGTTGTGCGCTCTCGCGGATGCCTTAGATCCAATGGCATTCCCAGCCGTGCACGAGTTTGCGAAACAAGCATAACGCTAAAATCTAGCCCCAAAAACCACAAAGGGTCGCACGATGCGACCCTTTTTAATTCCTTTGATGTATTTACCCTTGCTGAGTGTGCTGGCACTTACGGTTGGCACATTGCAATTTCACACCACTGGCGAGTTTCTTCTCCACCAACAGAGTAAAACCACATTCTTCGCACCTCCCCTTTACCGGAGGGAGATTCACTGCAAATTTGCATTTAGGGTAGTTATCACATGCGTAGAAAGCTTTACCAAAGCGCGTCTTACGCTCAACTAAATGACCTTTACCACATTCAGGACACGCGTGTTGCTCTTGCGGCTGCTTTTCTGGCTCAGGTTGATTAATCGACTCAATATGATGACAAGCCGGATAGTTACTGCAACCAACAAACATGCCATAACGCCCTTGGCGTAATACCAACTCGTTACCACAATCTGGACAAGGAACGCCAAGCTCTTTGACAATGTGGCCATCATTGTTATGCAGGGCTTTGATGTAATCACAGCTTGGGTAGTGGCTACAGCCAAGAAAGGGACCGTGTTTGCCATGTTTGAGGATCAATTCACTGCCACATTTAGGACACGGCTCGTGTTCCAATGCGTGTTCATGGGCAGAGAAAAGGGTGTTGTCGATTTTACTACTCATACTTACCGTTTCGTGAAAAACACACCAAAAGACAAGCTCGCGTTCTTGCTAGCTAAACTCGAACTTGCCTAGATTGGGTTAGTGAAGAATCCCTTGTTCCTTGGTGTACAACAGCTCTTCCATTAGCGTATAAGCGTTTTCATTACCAGGCACATTAAACAGCACCATCAAAATGATCCATTTGAGGTCTTCAAGCTCAAACTCGCTCGTTTCTAGACCCATCACTCGGTCAATCACCATTTCGCGAGTTTCTGTGGTTAACACATTGATTTGCTCAAGAAACAATAAAAACCCTCGGCATTCCAAATCTAAACGCTGCATCTCTTTCGCTGTGTAGATACGAGTTGATGACGAAGCCATGCAAGTCGAGATTGCAGAAGAGGTGTCACTTTGCTGCAATGCGGCAAGCTCTTCTAACCAGACAAGGGCTTTGTAGATATCTTTTTGTTGGAAGCCTGCACGGAGCAGCTCTTCTTCCAACTCGTCTTGTTCGACCTGTAACTCTGCATCGCTATGGATGTAGGTTTCGAATAGATACATCAGTATATCCATCATCATAGCTAGCCCCTCCCCTTTCGAATATAGCCACCTGAAACCGCAACGACATGCCCAGAGAGTTCTAACTCTAAGAGCTGCATCATGACTTCCTGGACAGGTATATTGGTCCTGTTTGCAAGAATATCAACTGGTGTAGCTTCACTTCCTACGTTAGCTAACAGCTGAGGAAATGGCAATTCTTCTTCATCATTTAACGTAGAAAATAAATCGGTACTCTGATTAATAGACCAATCAAGCAAAGACTGTATTTCATCTAAGACATCTTTCGTCTTTTCTACGAGGCAAGCACCATGACGTATCAACTGGTTGCCACCGCTGGCATTAGGGGCATTTATCGAAGCTGGCAGCGCAAACACTTCTCGACCTTGCTCAAGCGCGTAACGAGCAGTAATTAACGAGCCACTCCTTTCCGCCGCTTCCACAACTAACACACCTAGCGATAATCCGCTAATAATGCGGTTTCGACGCGGGAAGTTTTCCGGGCGCGGCTTGGCGTTGGGGCGAAATTCAGACACCAAAGCCCCATGTTCAATAACACGTTGCGCTAAACCACGATGACGTGCCGGATAAATATTTTCTAAGCCAGATCCCAGCACCGCAATCGTCTTACCTTTTGCTTGCAACGCACCATCATGCGCATGGCCATCAATGCCTAAAGCGAGACCACTGGTGACAATAAAATCGTGCTGAACAAATTCTGCGGCAAAGTGGCGTGCATGCTGTAAGCCATCAATACTCGCATTTCGGCTGCCAACCATTGCTATTTGTGGCTGCGAAAGACAAGTAGAATTTCCTTGAACAAAAAGCAGAGGTGGCGGCGCAACGATTTGTTTGAGTTGAGGTGGATAAAGCGGGTCAGTCAGTGTCAGGATATGATGATTTGTAGAAGCCTCAAGCCAACTTAAACAGGCATCAACTTCTTTATCTGTTGAAGCCCAAGCTTGAATTTGCTTAGTTGTTAACCCAAGTTGTTGTAGCTGTTCGGGAGAGAAGTTTACGATGTTACGCGGCGTGTCTCTTGCCAGTAGCTTATTCATTTTTACCCCACCGATGCCTGGTAAACAACTCAGTTTTAACCAGGCAGCGAGATCATCGTTATTTCGTCGATTCATCGATGGTTAATTCGTTCGCCAAGGGTGACACCACCGAAACATCTTGGTTAATGGGTTTAGTACTGTTAGTGATCAGTGCCAAGCTAAAGTACTGATACGGACGAATCACAAGCAATTCGCCAACTTTACTCTGTGGCAGAGTAATTTTCTTATCAAGCACGCCAAACTCTTTCTTGAACTCATCGCCGTCTTTGTAAACTGGGTGCGCGTCTTCTTTTAAATCAAACACACTGCCTTGTTTCAGACTGTCTGACGTGCCTTTATCAATCACCACGACTTGGTTAGTTGAACTAAAGCGAATACCTTCGATATTACCTAGCAACTTTGCAGAACTGCCTTGTGGCGACGGCAGCGGATAGAACGTAGTCGTGAAGTCAGTATTCTCAACCGATTGATTTGGCAACGCGATATCGTTACGTAGGATTTCTTGCATTTGCGATGTAAGCTTCAAACCTGAATAATCACTCGAAGCTTCAACGAGCTCGCCTTTGGCAATCAAACGCAGCGCGGTAATCTCTTCGGACACATCGTCACGCGAAAAGGTAGCTACTGGTCGGTAAATAGCCCAACCTGTCGCGGTCTGATTGCCATTGATATACAGCACATCTTCTGCAGTCAGATACTTACTGCCTTTGCTGCTACCCATCACTTTTGCTGCTCTGTTCAACGAATCTTTATCTAGCAACCGATCCGATTTGAGGTAAGGCATCACCAAACCTTCCGCGACCGTTGGTACGGCTTTCTTTTCTGTGATGCGAGCTTTCGGGCTCAGCTTCTTAACCGGTTTTAGGCTCAACACGGGCTGACCGTTAATCCACACCAAAGACAGCTTATCTCCGGGATAAATTAAATGAGGGTTGTCGATTTCCGGGTTTACTTGCCATAAACGAGGCCACAACCACGGGCTATCCAAGTACATGGCCGAAATATCCCATAGCGTATCGCCCTTCACGACTACATATGCTTGTGGCGCATCATCTTTAACAGTCAGTGGTTTCGCATCCACACTTGCTACAGCGTTGAAAGAGAAAAGTAACGGCAACGTAACACTGGCAACGTTGCGGAAAATTCGATTCATGACCCTCGTCCTTGGTCTATTAAGCAGGAACCAGAATGGAAATTGGTGCAAGGATGCTGTCATTTAGGCTATAAAATGTCTAGAATTGAGCCAACAAGGTTTGTGCTGTTTCGGCACAGTTCAATATTTCGAGTGAATATGTCTGTATTACAAGTATTAACATTCCCGGATGATCGCCTGCGCACAGTCGCAAAGCCTGTTGAAGCGGTGACGCCTGAGATTCAAAAAATCGTCGATGACATGATTGAAACCATGTACGACGAAGAAGGTATTGGCCTTGCTGCAACGCAGGTTGATATCCACAAACGTATCGTAGTGATTGATATTTCAGAAACTCGCGATGAGCCGATGGTGCTAATCAACCCTGAGATTCTGGAAAAGCGTGGCGAAGATGGCATCGAAGAAGGCTGTCTGTCGGTACCAGGTGCACGCGCACTTGTGCCTCGCGCTGCAGAAGTTACCGTTAAAGCACTGGATCGTGATGGCAAAGAGTTCACCTTCGAAGCCGACGACCTGCTAGCGATTTGTGTTCAACACGAGCTTGATCACTTACAAGGTAAGCTGTTCGTGGATTACCTATCGCCACTGAAACGCAAACGCATTCAGGACAAGCTAGCAAAAATCAAACGCTTTAACGAGAAGCAGCAAAACGCTTAATCTCGAACCATACCAATTAGAAGGAAGTCTACCTTGAGTCAGTCTTTACGTATTGTCTTTGCAGGTACTCCGGATTTCGCCGCCCGTCACTTGGCGGCGTTGTTGTCTTCGGAGCATGAAGTCATCGCGGTTTACACAAACCCAGATCGTCCAGCGGGTCGTGGCAAGAAATTGGCTGCGCCACCGGTAAAACAACTGGCGCTAGAACACAACATCCCGGTTTACCAACCTGAAAGCTTTAAGTCCGACGAAGCGAAACAAGAACTTGCCGATCTGAATGCCGATCTCATGGTTGTCGTGGCGTACGGTATGCTACTGCCACAAGCGGTTCTTGATACCCCTAAACTGGGTTGTATCAACGTACATGGTTCTATCCTACCTCGTTGGCGTGGTGCGGCTCCAATCCAACGCTCTATTTGGGCGGGCGATGCAGAAACTGGCGTGACCATCATGCAGATGGATATCGGTCTCGACACTGGTGATATGCTGAAGATTGCCACGCTGCCAATCGAAGCGACAGATACCAGCGCTTCAATGTACGAAAAATTGGCTGAGCTTGGCCCAGAAGCCCTGATTGACTGCCTAGCAGACATTGCTGCGGGTAAGGCAGTGCCAGTGAAGCAAGACGATGAGCTCGCGAACTACGCGAAAAAGCTCAGCAAAGAAGAAGCACGCATCAATTGGAACGACGATGCGACGCACATTGAGCGCTGCGTTCGTGCATTTAACCCATGGCCAATGAGCCACTTTGAGGCGGCAGAAAACAGCATCAAAGTATGGCAAAGCCGTGTGGCAGAGCAAACCAGTGACAAACCAGCCGGCACCATCGTGCAAGCAGATAAAACCGGTATTTATGTTGCGACAGGCAACGGCGTACTGGTGCTAGAGCAACTGCAAGTTCCTGGCAAAAAAGCCATGTCAGTTCAGGATATTCTGAATTCGCGTGCGGCTTGGTTTGAAGTGGGCACTCTGCTGGTTTAAGCCATACTAGGGGTTATTATCCCCAATAATACGAACTTTTAGAGGGCAGAGATGCCCTCCTTTACTTTAAGGTACTCATCATGAATGTTCGCGCTGCGGCTGCTAACGTCCTGTATCTTGTCGTCGACAAGGGCCACTCACTTTCAAGCGCTCTTCCAGCGGCTCAACAAACGGTACGACCTCGTGACCACGCTCTGTTACAAGAGATCTGTTACGGTGCGCTACGTTACCTACCTCGCCTAGAAATGATCGCAAACCAGTTGATGGATAAGCCCCTCAAAGGCAAACAACGTGTATTCCATCACTTAATTCTGGTTGGTATTTACCAACTGAGCTTCATGCGCATTCCTGCACACGCAGCTGTCGGTGAAACGGTTGAAGGCACTAAAGAGCTGAAAGGTCCTCGTCTGCGTGGTTTGATTAACGCTGTATTGCGTAACTACCAACGCAACCAAGAAGAACTCGACCAAATGGCCGTCAGCAACAACGCTGGCAAGTACGGTCACCCAAGCTGGTTACTAAAACTGCTGCAAGAGGCATACCCACAGCAATGGGAAAGCATTGTTGAAGCGAACAACCAAAAAGCGCCAATGTGGCTGCGTGTGAACCACCAACACCACACTCGTGATGAATACCTTGCGCTACTCAAAAATGAAAACATTGATAGCACGCCACACACAGAAGCTATGGACGCCATAAAATTGGCCGCACCATGTGATGTGATGAAGCTACCTGGTTTTGAGAAAGGTTGGGTTTCGGTCCAGGATGCGGCGGCGCAGCTCTCGATCAACTACCTAAAACCACAAGACGGCGAACTGATTTTAGATTGCTGTGCTGCGCCAGGTGGCAAGACGGCGCACATTCTAGAGCGCACGTCGGGCAGTGAAGTGGTCGCGATTGACTGCGACGACACACGCTTGAAACGTGTGCATGAAAACCTGAAGCGTCTCAACCTTCAGGCAAAAGTGGTTTGCGGTGATGCGCGTAATCCACAAGAATGGTGGCAAGGCGAGCAATTTGATCGCATTTTGCTGGATGCCCCATGTTCTGCGACTGGCGTGATTCGTCGTCACCCAGACATCAAATGGCTACGTCGTGCAGACGACATCGCCGCATTAGCAGAGCTGCAAAGTGAAATTTTTGATGCCATGTGGACGCAGCTGAAACCCGGCGGCACAATGGTTTACGCGACTTGTTCAATCACACCGCAAGAAAACGTGGAGCAAGTAAAAGCGTTTTTAGCACGTACCGCGGATGCGCAACTGCTGGATTCTGATCCCGACCAGCCTGGTCGTCAAATTCTACCAGGCGAAGAAGACATGGATGGTTTCTACTACGCAGTGCTAACCAAAACACACGCGTAACAGCATGCTAAATAGGGCGATTGGAGTGATTTCAATCGCCTTTTTCAGATACGAGAAAAGAGTATGAAGATCATTATTCTTGGTGCAGGTCAGGTTGGCGGCACACTGGCAGAAAACCTAGTGGGTGAAAACAACGACATCACCATCGTCGACAATAATGCCGACCGACTGCGTGAATTGCAGGACAAATACGACCTGCGTGTGGTCAATGGCCATGCGAGCCACCCAGACGTGCTGCACGAAGCGGGCGCACAAGACGCCGATATGCTCGTCGCGGTGACCAACACTGATGAAACCAACATGGCCGCCTGTCAGGTCGCGTTCACTCTATTCAACACCCCAAACCGCGTTGCGCGTATTCGCTCTCCAGAATACTTGGCAGAAAAAGAAGCCCTGTTTAAATCTGGCGCCATTCCTGTTGATCACCTTATCGCACCAGAAGAACTCGTTACGAGCTACATCGAACGTCTGATCCAATACCCAGGCGCGCTGCAGGTGGTGAGCTTTGCTGAACAGAAAGTCAGCCTAGTGGCGGTGAAAGCCTACTATGGTGGCCCGCTGGTGGGTAATGCGCTGTCTGCTTTGCGTGAGCACATGCCGCACATCGATACCCGTGTGGCGGCGATTTTCCGCCAGGGTCGCCCGATTCGCCCACAAGGCACCACGATTATTGAAGCCGACGATGAAGTGTTCTTCGTTGCAGCAAGTAATCATATTCGCTCAGTGATGAGTGAGCTTCAGCGTCTAGAAAAACCGTACCGCCGCATCATGATTGTTGGCGGGGGTAACATCGGCGCAAGCTTGGCAAAACGCCTAGAGCAAACTTACAGCGTGAAGCTGATTGAGCGTAACTACCAGCGTGCAGAAAAGCTCTCTGAGCAACTAGAAAACACCATCGTGTTCTGCGGTGATGCGGCAGACCAAGAGCTTCTCTCGGAAGAGAACATCGACCAAGTCGACGTCTTCATCGCGCTAACCAACGAAGATGAAACCAACATCATGTCTGCAATGTTGGCAAAACGCATGGGCGCTAAAAAAGTGATGGTGCTGATCCAACGTGGCGCTTATGTAGACCTGGTACAAGGCGGCGTAATTGATGTAGCAATCTCACCTCAGCAAGCCACTATTTCAGCCTTGCTAACGCACGTTCGTCGCGCTGATATCGTAAACGTGTCCTCACTTCGCCGCGGTGCTGCGGAAGCGATTGAAGCCGTCGCTCACGGTGATGAAAGTACATCCAAAGTGGTTGGACGTGCGATTGGAGATATAAAACTTCCACCTGGGACCACCATTGGTGCTATCGTTCGTGGCGAAGAAGTTCTTATTGCCCACGACCGTACGGTCATCGAGCAGGATGACCATGTGGTGATGTTCCTGGTCAACAAAAAATACGTATCAGACGTCGAAGCGCTATTCCAGCCGAGTCCATTCTTCCTCTAGGATTTTCCTATGGTCAACTTACGTCCCGTACTATTTGTTATCGGGCTGGTTTTATCCAAACTGGCCCTTTTTATGTACGTGCCGACTTTGGTCGCTTTCTTCACTGGTACGGGAGGATTTCTCGATTTCGCCCAAGCCGTTGTGATCACGCACCTTGCCGCCTTCATCTGCCTAACGATCGGTCGAACCGCCAAGTTCAAACTCAGCGTACGCGATATGTTCCTCATCACCAGTTTGGTTTGGACCATCGCGAGTGCGTTTGCCGCCTTGCCATTTGTGTTTATCAACCACATCAGCTTCACCGACGCCTACTTCGAAACGATGTCGGGTATCACCACGACAGGCTCAACGGTGCTCAGTGGCCTAGACAACATGGCGCCAAGTATTTTGTTGTGGCGCTCTATTTTGCAGTGGCTTGGTGGCATTGGTTTTATCGTGATGGCGGTAGCAGTGCTACCTATGCTCAATGTCGGTGGTATGAAGCTATTCCAAACCGAATCATCCGATTGGTCGGATAAAAGTAGCCCGAGAGCGAAAACGGTCGCCAAAAACATCGTAGCGGTTTATTTGATGCTTACTGGCTTATGCATTGTGGGCTACTTGGTCACAGGCATGAACCTGTTTGAAGCGATCAACCATGCCTTTACCACGCTATCAACGGGCGGATACTCTACATCTGACGGGTCAATGAACCACTTCTCTAATGGCGCACATTGGGTAGCAACCACCTTTATGTTCCTAGGTGGCTTGCCATTTTTGCTCTTCATCGCCGCGTTACGTAAACGCCGTATTGATGTGTTGGTTAACGACGCTCAAGTTCGAGGATTCGCGTACCTGTTCGTGTTCTCAAGCTTAGTGATTTCAGCCTGGTTAGTGATTCGAGATGGATACACCATTCTGGATGCGCTGCGAGTGTCGATGTTTAATATCGTCTCAGTCGTCACCACAACCGGCTTTGGCTTAGAGGACTTCACCGCGTGGGGCGCATTACCCACAACTCTTTTTGCCTTCTTAATGATGGCGGGCGCATGTTCGGGGTCAACGTCTGGTGGGATCAAAATCTTCCGTTTCCAAATCGCAATGACACTGCTGAACAAACAGATGATGAAATTGATTCACCCTTCAGGTGTGTTTGTACAGCGCTACAACCAACGCCCAGTGAATGATGATATTGTTCGCTCAGTGGTCGCGTTTGGCTTGATGTTCTTTATCACCATCATCTTTATCGCGGGTTGCTTGAGTGCGCTGGGTTTAGACCCCATCACGAGCATCTCTGGTGCCATCACTGCGGTAGCCAACGTCGGCCCAGGTATGGGAAGCGTGATTGGACCAACGGGTAACTTCGCGCCTCTGCCAGATACCGCCAAGTGGCTCCTGAGCTTTGGCATGTTAATGGGCCGCTTGGAAATTCTGACTATTCTTGTACTGTTCTTCCCTGCGTTTTGGCGCCGTTAAGCAGACACAAATAAAAGGTATAACAATGAAAACATGGATTACTCTGGCGACCCTACTTGCCGCCTCATCCACATACGCCGCTGAAGTCATCACTTTAGCCGATGGTCGAGAAGTGAAGTTAAACGATGACTTTACTTGGGAATACGTCATGAAAAAACCTGCGCAGCAAGCTACAGAGACGCAAGCGACAACAGATGCGGTTGAAACGATCGCAGCTCCCGCAATTGCGACAATTCCAGTTGTGACGAAAACTGTTGGCACTACCGTGGTGGTAAACTCCAAGAAGCCAACCATGCAGCTGTCTGACTCTGGTGTCGACGTACTGATTGGCTCCGCGAGCTATCAAGATGGTGAGCTCGTACTGCCAACGTCCATTACCAATCAAAGCTCACAATCGGTGATTCAAGTTGAAGTGGAAGTTCAGGTATTTGATATGTCTGGCCAGCAACTGGCGAAAGAAAAAGTCACAGTTTGGCAATCCATCAAGCGAATGGCGGATACTTACCTGCGACCAAAGCAAGCAGAACAGGGTAAAAGCATCAAACTGGCAGTGCCGCAGTCTCAGCAATACCAGTTTTCAGCCAAAGTGTTAGAAGTGAAAACTCGTTAATGTGATAACACATGTTTTGTCGAGTTCATATCTATCCGTTAGATAGGCTCGACAAAATAATAAATTGCGAAGAAGTGACACACACAACCCGCTAAAACGAAGCCGTGCCAAATCGCATGATTGAATGGAATACGCTTCGCAACGTAGAAAATCACCCCCAGTGAATACACAATCCCACCAGCTGCGAGTAATGTCAGTCCGCCAATATCCAAGTTGATCGCCAACTGATAAATCACAATCAACGACAGCCAGCCCATGACCAAATACGTCATCAAGGAAAGCTTTTTAAATCGGTAAACAAACGCGACTTTCATGATGATGCCGAGTAGAGCGATGGTCCAGATAACAATCATCAAACCAAACGCGAGCGGCGTACGTAAACTCACCAACAAAAAAGGCGTATAACTGCCAGCAATGAGCAGATAGATGGCGCAGTGATCGAAAGTTTTTAGCCAGCGTTTGGCGTTGGGGTGCGGAATTGCGTGATACAGCGTCGAAGCCAAAAATAGCACGATAATACTCGCACCATAGACAGCCATACTGGCCAGCGTCAGCGTATCAGCTTGCTGGTCTATGGCTTTGATTAGCAGCAGTATCAAGCCAACAATACCAAAAATCATCCCAATGCCATGAGTGATGGTATTGGCCAGTTCTTCGCGTTGACTGTATTGAGGTTTCTGCAGTTCAGACATCAATGCGCCTATACTAGAGTTTGAAATTTGCTCTAGTATGGCACATTAGGCTTACACGTGTAAGCCTAAATTAAGACTCATGAACGGCCGTGGTTTGGTCGAGATAATTAAGTACAAGTTCACCCACTTGATCAAGCTTAGTCGTGGCTGGAATGGTCAACTCTCGTTTGAGTTTTCCGCTACCCAGTAAGCTTGCGAGCATGCCACCCTCGCCCTTGCGTGTGCGGTCAACTTCAAACCATAATTTGAGTTCTCGCTCGCTACGATGAGCGACAAATTCTAACTCACGCCACACGCCATGGTATGGCCCGTCAGTCGGCACCATCTCAAATTCTTGCACAAATGGCAGGTCGAACCCTTTTACTTCCTCACACTCCACTTGGCGAATACGCAAACCTTGCGCTTCAAATGCGGATAACACCGCATCCATTAGTGGATCAGGTCGAACGGTGAGGATGTCTTTATCGGTCGGGTCTAAAGCAGCAGCAACGTCCAAGCCGGTTTCGAGCCACACTTTGGCGTCACCAATGGTGACAGGCGTATTCCAAGGCACATCGAGCTGAACATCGAAGGTACGCTCTTCGCCGGAATGGATGGTAAACGCATAAGGGAGGCTCCACTTAGCAAGCACATGAGTCTGAGGTACTCGGCGCATGCTGTGTCCTTCTCGCGCACCACGGTCATCAGGAGCTTCCGCGATATAGCGACAACACAGTTTTAAATCGATGTTGTCGATCGCTTGTTCAGTGGCACCACCATAAACATGGATAGACACATCCACACTTTGACCAGGATATAGCACGTCTTGATTTAGGATTGAGTCGACCTTAGCGCTCCCAATCCCAAAACTGGCAAGTGTCTTCTTCAAAAATGACATAGGCACCTCCTTCGTCGAGATCTCATACTACTACTGCTGATCGAGGGATCAAACAAAAATTGCCTCGATCATCGCGACAAAATGACAAAATCTAAACAATTCAATTGCTCAACTATCGACCAATTATTACAAGGATGCTAATCTTATACGTGATATGCATGCATATCGGTATTCCTGATTCATTAACTGGATTGGCGAGAGCCAGAAGAGTGATTCTTCAATCTTGTTGGAGCCTAGCTCATAATGATTCAGGCCATTACATCGGCAATGGATATGCCTGACAGTTAGGTAAATTAATGCGCCCAACAACAGTCAGGTTCGCACACACTAATACTAGTGCAATGCGCCGCCGCAGTGGCTTTACTACTGCACCAAAGGCAAAGCAAGTTGCGCCAGCAATGACATTGGTTGAGAAGACAGCAATGATGTCGAGTGTTCCGGCCAAAGTTATCAAAGCAGCTTAATCAAAAGCGCGGCGCCAGCTGCGCTTTTTTCTTTGCACACGACTCAAACCACCTCAACGACTTAGAACAAAACACAGTGAAATAGATAGTTTTTCCTATTTGGTCTTCGCAAAGCAATTTGGTACCTTTACAGCTAATTACACCTATAAATTCTGTGGAGAAAGAAATGAAGTGTCATCGCATTGAAGAGCTGCTTGAGCTACTAGAGCCTGAATGGCATAAAGACCAAGAAATGAACCTACTGCAGTTCATCGTGAAGCTAGCGAAAGAAGCAGGCTACGAAGGCAAGCTAGAAGATCTGACCGACGACGTGCTGATCTACCACCTTAAAATGCGTAACAGCAGCAAAGACGAAATGATCCCAGGTCTTAAGAAAGACCAAGAAGATGATTTTAAAACTGCGATTCTGCGCGCTCGTGGCATCATCAAATAACCGGTTCAACAGCCCAGTATTCTTTAAGCGACTCCCTCAAATGAGTCGCTTTTTTATAACTAAAATTTTTAGTCCCACAGTTGGTTATAACTGTTCAGCCAATTATCAGGTTAACTGTACTGACTTTTGTTGTTAAACGTTGACTGCGTTAAAGAAAAGGAATTGTTATTGATTGTATAATCGCCGTTCATCAGTATTTACTAAAATAATTATGTCCGGTCATGATTTATGATAAGGACGAAGTAGCAATGTCATCGAGCGACATCAATAGAAATGACGCCGTACATTATAAAAGCCTAAGAAGGATGAGTGCATGAGTCAGGATAAGATCGATATCAAAGATGTGACTCCTAAAACCTACAACCCTAAGACTCATAAAGGGAATGGGGATCGGTTCAACCCAAGTAATCGCATCTATGTACGCGAAAGCAAAGGGACTTACCAGAAACTGCGTCGTTACGGTGGTTGGTTCTTACTGCTTCTCTTCGCTTTGATACCGTGGATTCCTTACGGTGAACGTCAAGCTATCTTGCTCGATATTGGCAACCAGCAGTTCAACTTTTTCGGTACCACGTTGTATCCGCAAGATCTTACCCTACTCGCCTTGCTATTTGTGATCGCGGCATTTGGGTTGTTCTTTATTACCACCTTCTTAGGTCGAGTTTGGTGTGGCTATCTCTGCCCACAAACCGTCTGGACCTTCATGTATATCTGGTTTGAAGAGAAGCTAGAGGGCAGCGCCAATAAGCGTCGTAAGCAGGACTCCAATAAGCTGACGGCAAATTTAGCGATGCGCAAAACCGTCAAACATATCGCTTGGTTTGCCATTGCGCTCGCCACTGGTTTTACTTTTGTTGGCTACTTCGTACCAATGAAGCAATTGGTTATCGACTTTTTCACCTTTAACGCCACCTTCTGGCCCGTCTTTTGGATCATGTTCTTTGCCATTTGTACTTATGGTAATGCTGGTTGGATGCGTTCCATCATGTGTATTCACATGTGTCCTTACGCGCGCTTCCAGTCTGCCATGTTTGATAAAGACACCTTCATCGTTGGCTATGATGCCAAACGTGGTGAAAAACGTGGTCCACGTCCGCGCAAAGCCGATCCAAAGCAACTTGGTTTGGGGGATTGTATTGATTGTGACTTGTGTGTGCAGGTGTGCCCAACAGGTATCGATATTCGTGACGGCTTACAATATGAATGTATTAACTGTGGTGCCTGTATTGATGCGTGTGACAACACCATGGATCGCATGGGTTACGAGAAAGGACTAATCAGCTACACCACCGAGCACCGCTTATCGGGTAAGAGTACCAAAGTCATGCGTCCGAAGCTGCTGGGCTATGGAGCTGTGCTACTGGTCATGATTGGTCTGTTCTTTGCCCAAATCGCAGCGGTAGACCCAGCAGGCATGAGTGTTATTCGCGACCGTAACCAACTGTTCCGAGTAAATAGCTCAGGCGAAGTAGAAAACACCTACACCCTCAAAGTAATCAACAAAACCCAGCAAGTGCAAGAATACTCGTTGGATGTTGAAGGGCTATCCGATGTAAGCTGGTATGGTAAGCAGACAATTCAGGTACAGCCAGGTGAGGTATTGAACTTACCAATGAGTCTTGGCGCCGATCCTGACAAGCTAAACTCTGCGATTACGACAATTCAGTTTATACTCACCGATAAGAGCAACGAATTCACCATTGAAGTAGAAAGCCGTTTTATTAAAAAACTATAGCGCTACTTCAGTGACTAACGGAAAAAGGCTCAGTAATGAGCCTTTTTGTTTGTATGTCCCAAAGCATGTTTAACTTTGACGCCCTTACCCCAGACTTCATGTGGTACGCGTTAGAAAGCATCGGCGTTCGCGCAGAATCAGGCTTTCTTCCCCTCAATAGCTACGAAAACCGTGTTTATCAATTCACTGACGAAGAGCGTCGTCGTTATGTCGTCAAGTTTTACCGCCCTGAACGTTGGAGCAACGAACAGATCCAAGAAGAGCACGACTTCACTTTAGAACTAATTGGCAACGAAATCCCCGTCGCACCACCTGTGCGCATCAACGGTGAAACCCTGCATCACTATCAAGGCTATGCCTTTGCGCTGTTTGAGAGCGTAGGTGGTCGCCAGTACGAGGTTGACAACTTAGATCAGCTCGAAGGTGTAGGGCGTTTCCTCGGTCGCATCCACAAAGTGGGTAGCCGCCAAGCCTTCCAACATCGCCCAACTATTGGATTGCAAGAATACCTGTATCAACCAAGAGAGATTCTGCAAAACGCCAACATGATTCCAATGCACTTGGAGAACAGCTTCTTCAATGACTTGGATATGCTGATCAAATCGATTGAAAGCCACTGGCAAGAAGGCTTCAATACCATTCGGCTGCATGGCGATTGCCACCCAGGCAACATTTTGTGGCGAGATAGCCCTATGTTTGTTGATTTGGATGACGCTCGTAACGGCCCTGCTGTGCAGGACTTATGGATGCTGCTTAATGGTGAGCGCCAAGACAAACTGATGCAGCTGGATATTGTTTTAGAGGCTTATCAAGAGTTTTGCGACTTTAACCCCGCAGAATTGAAACTAATTGAGCCACTTCGCGGTCTACGAATGGTGCACTATATGGCATGGCTAGCAAAACGTTGGCATGACCCTGCGTTTCCTCTCGCTTTTCCATGGTTTAATGAGCCAAAATACTGGGAAGGTCAGGTCCTTGCATTTAAAGAGCAGATCGCCGCTTTAGAAGAAGCACCGCTGTCTTTAATGCCTCAATGGTAAGTCAGGCCACAAATTCAAAAATGGAGATATTTCGATGAAAAAACTGTTCGCACTGTTTTCTATGCTGATGCTAAGCCTGTCGGCACATGCAGCGCAATTCAAAGAAGGTGAACATTACAAAGTATTGGATCTTGAGGCATCAAAAAAACCTCTTGTGACGGAGTTTTTCTCTTTCTACTGCCCACACTGTAATAGCTTTGAACCGGTTATCCAGCAACTGAAAAAGCAGTTACCAGAAGGTACTAAGCTATTAAAAAACCACGTTTCTTTCATGGGTGGCAACATGGGCCCATCAATGAGCAAAGCCTACGCTACTATGGTTGCACTAAAAGTGGAAGACAAAATGGTGCCAGTGATGTTTAACCGCATCCACAATCTAAAGAAAGCACCACGTAATGATGAAGAACTTCGTCAAATCTTCCTTGATGAAGGTGTAGACGCGAAAAAATTCGATTCTGCATTCAAAGGCTTTGCGGTTGATTCCATGGTTCGCCGTATGGACAAGCAATTTGAAAACAGCGGTCTAACCGGCGTTCCTGCGGTTATCGTTAACAACAAATACCTAGTTCAAGCACAAAGCATCAAGACGATGGATGAGTACTTCTCTCTGGTGAACTACTTGCTGACACTAAAATAAGCGCATCGATATCAATCAAAAGGGGAGCTCATCGCTCCCCTTTTGTTTATTTGTAAATCTCTTGTAGCAACCGATCTTTTTCTTGCCACACATCACCCAACCATTGCTGAAATTGTCGCTTATAGGGCTTATCGTTAAAGTAATCACCAAGCACTCGTTCATCGACGGGCAACACATTCACACGCACAACAACCTTGCCCATTCGGCCCATTAATAAATCCTTGAATGGCTTATTTGTATTTTCTGGGTACGCCAGAGTCACATCGATAATGTTCTCGAACTGCTCCCCCATTGCCGCTAACGTGTATGCGATCCCGCCCGATTTTGGTTGCAGTAAATATTGGTAGCTCGTCTTGCTCTTACGCTGTTTTTCTTCGGTAAATCGAGTGCCTTCGACATAATTAACCACTGTGGTTGGGGCATGTTTGAACTTGGCGCACGAGCGACGTGTCGTCTCTAAATCTTGACCTCGTTTGTGCGGGTTGCGGATCAGATACTCTCGCGAATAACGACGCATAAATGGCATGTCGAGCGCCCAACACGCCATCCCAATGAAAGGCACATACAACAGTTGTTGTTTGAGGAAAAACTTCGGCATAGGTATGCGGTCTTTAAACACGCAGCAAAGCACCACAATATCGGTCCAACTGAGATGATTACTGATCAGCAGATACCACCCGTCTTTTTTCAGCGCCTCACCGCCCTGAACATCCCAGTCAACACGGTTAGAAACAGCCAGAATGCCCGCATTAACGGTAGCCCATAACCACATCACCTTGTTGGCACAAGCGGTCGCTTTCGCTTTTAGCTCCACGCTTGGAAGCAATACTTTAAACACAGCGATAATACAAATTGCGAGTGAACACAGCGCAGAATTGAGAATCACAAAAGAAGCGTTAAAAAAAAATAACAAATATGCCAACATGATAGTCAAACAACAGTGATAATGTGTGAAGAATAAAACAGCGTGTAATTATACTGCGCCTTTGCCACATTGGAATATGCGTGGGAATGGTCAGATTTGTTACCTCAACCAATATTTGCACCACTCATTCGACAATAAGGAGATAACGAATGAAACCAAGGCTAATTCTCTTGCCTTTGGCCTTTGTCGTCAGTTCTGCTCAGGCTCAACTCGCTGAAACCGCAGGTTTTGGCGGTGAAATTTCGCTGAATGCCGGATTTGTATCATCAGAATCCAACTTCAATACGGAAAATAGTAACACCATCGATTCTCTCGATAAGCGCGCCGATAGTGACAGTTCCGTTATCGCTGCGCCGCTAGGAAGCATTACTTACACTTTTGGTAACCGACTCAATCACCAAGTGTACGCGGGTACCACACGTTCCGATGTCGCGGTTGGTACACTCGCTTTTCAGTTGGGCTATCAACACGAGTTGCCATCCGGCACCGTGCTCGATATTTCCTATCTACCGACCGTGCTCAAAAGCGAAACTTGGCGTAACCCATATCAAGTCGGAATCGCCCGTCAAGAAACGGATGTGGACGGAAATGCCTATCGCTTTCAAATCAAGGGATTGATTGATAAAAACTTCAACCTTGATCTCGCTTATGCTGATAAAGACATCGAGCAAGAAGAAGTAACGGACCGTTCACTCGCTCGCGATGCGAGCCTTTACTACGTTAAAGGTGACTATCGGATTTCACTTAATCAAACATCCATGTTGCAACCGGCGTTTACCTACATTAATCAAGATGCCGACGGTAAGGCGGAATCATTTGATTCGTACGGGTTTGACATCAGTTGGTTTAAATTTATCAACCGCCATCGGTTGGCCCTCACCGCAGGTTATGCATGGAAAGACTATCAAGCCGCTAGCCAAACTTTTGCTAAAACACGAAATGACGACACCGTCAGCCTATTTGCAGCCTATGAATATCAAAACGTATTTGACTGGCAAAACTGGTCGTTCATCTCTTTAGCTGGCTACAGCCAAACGGAATCCAATATCACGTTCTATGATGAGAAAGAGTACCTGTTGTCTCTTGGTCTCAACTACACCTTCTAACGTCCTTCATCGCAACAAGGCACTTACAACACTTGTTGCGGTGATATTTGCACGTCTCTATACCGCTTGCGCCGTGAGTTGTTTCAGTAAGCGATCCATCGCTCGATACCCAAGCGCCTCGGCTAAGTGCGCTCGTTCAATCTGCTCCGCCCCATCAAGATCTGCTATCGTTCGTGCTACTTTGATAATGCGATGATACGCGCGAATCGAAAGCCCCAAACGATGCAAAGCGGTTTCAAGAAACTCCGCATCACTTTTGTGTAAGGGGCAAAACGCCTCGATTTCTCGACTGCCTAACAGTGCATTTACCTTACCGCTGCGGTTCAACATATTGGTACGCGCATGATTCACACGTTCTTTAACGATAGCGGTCGGCTCACCGCGATCACCACCTTCTGCTAATGTCCCTTTGGGCAAAGCTGGGATTTCTAAAGACATATCAAAGCGATCTAACAGTGGTCCAGATAATCGACCAAGGTAGCGCAAAATAGCTTGTGGGTTGGTACGGGCTTGATTACCTTCGTAATATCCTGTCGGACTTGGGTTCAGTGCACCAACTAATTGGAAGCGAGCCGGAAAACGTGTTTTACCTTGCGCCCGAGAGATAATGATCTCACCAGATTCGAGCGGTTCGCGTAACGAGTCCAGCACCTTTCGGTCAAATTCGGGCATTTCGTCGAGAAACAACAAGCCGTTGTGGGCTAAAGAGATCTCCCCTGGCCTGGGGACCGAACCACCGCCGACTAATGCCGCCATTGAACTTGAATGATGCGGAGAACGAAACGGACGCGACTTCCAGTTATGCTCATTAATTTCACTCTGAGTCAACGATGCCACCGAAGCGGTTTCCATTGCTTCTTCGTCACTCATTTCCGGTAATAAGTCACACAAACGCGAAGCCAACATGGTTTTTCCAGTACCTGGCGGGCCAAGGAAAAGTAAGTTGTGGTTTCCAGCGGCAGCAATCTCCAGTGCGCGCTTACCTTGTTGTTGGCCAATAATATCTTGTAAGTCTCGACCATGTTTTTCGACTATTTTTCGCTTAGGCGTTTGAAAAAGATTCAGCCGATGTTGGCCACAAAGCTCGGCACATACTTCCAGTAATGATTGGGCCGATTTATGTTGTTCCTTCCCCACCAGCGCCGCCTGATCGCCATTCACATGTGGGACCACTAAATGACGTTGAATCTTACTGGCTTCCAGCGCAGCAGGCAGCACACCTTTTACAGGTCTCAGACCACCAGATAGCGCTAACTCGCCAACAAATTCGTAGTTTTTAAGCTTATCTGTCGCGATTTGCTCCGAAGCGGCCAAAATCCCCAATGCGATAGGAAGATCAAAACGCCCTCCCTCTTTGGGCAAATCTGCTGGAGCTAAATTAACGGTGATCCGCTTAGCTGGAAACTGAAAATTAGAATTAATGATCGCGCTACGAACGCGATCTTTGGACTCTTTTACCGTCGTCTCTGGCAGCCCTACCAAGGTAAACCCGGGCATACCATTGCTAATATGAACTTCTACACTAACCGATGGCGCTTGCACCCCGACGCTTGCTCGACTATGAATGATTGCCAGCCCCATACGTTCCTCAATTTATTGAACACTCTGTAAACAAATGTTTTATCTAGTTGGTTATGTTATATACCGCGTCCCAATTGAGAGTTAATGTGAAAAAAGAATGACTTTTTGCTTGTCATGCAGCGGAATTGTGTGATACCACTAATGACGCAAACAATTTCGTAGAACATTACACAACATTTTTTAACGAAAAAAGAACGACAGACAGATGAACCTTTTCGCTCATATCAACGCACTGCTAGCCCTGATTATCGTGGTCATTATTGGCACCGCGCGGGGTATTGTGGGCGAAAGGTAACCACAAATTACAAAAAACCCCCGCACTGAAAAGTCCGGGGGTTTTTTTACAACTACAAGTTGTCATCTGTCTAACCCTCGGACAGTTTAACGGGAAGAATGGGAGTGCACATGAAGTGCAATAAATATGGCAATAGCTACGAGCCACAACGTAGCAAAGGAGGTTTACGATGACTGGTGCACAACTTGTCGTAGCCGCTTTAAGACAGCAAGGCATCGAAACCGTTTTTGGCTACCCTGGCGGGGCCATCATGCCAATCTACGATGCTTTGTATGACGGAGGGGTGGAGCACATCCTATGCCGTCATGAGCAAGGGGCCGCCATGGCCGCCATCGGTATGGCTCGTTCCACACAAGACGTTGCCGTATGCATGGCAACTTCCGGCCCAGGGGCCACTAACCTTGTTACCGGCCTTGCCGACGCTTTCCTTGACTCCGTACCTCTAGTTGCCATCACAGGCCAGGTTGCTAGCTCTCATATCGGTACCGATGCATTCCAAGAAATGGATGTGATCGGAATGTCCCTAGCCTGTACTAAGCACAGCTATCTCGTGACCGAAATTGAAGACCTAGCGCCAACGCTAGCCGAAGCCTTTGAAGTGGCCAAAACGGGTCGTCCGGGTCCAGTCATTGTCGATATCGCCAAAGACGTTCAACTGGCTCAAACCCCAACAGATCTACTGCCTCCATACGTAGCGCCTGCAATCGAAGATGTCAGCGCTAAAGACATTAAGCGCGCGCAAGATGTACTGGCAGCCTCAACTCGCCCAGTGTTGTATGTTGGTGGTGGCGTGCAACTTGCGAAAGCAACCGATGCAGTACGCGAATTCCTTCGTTTAAACCCAATGCCAGCAGTTAGCACACTAAAAGGCCTCGGTACCATTGAACGCCATGACCCTCACTATCTTGGTATGTTGGGCATGCACGGCACCAAAGCCGCTAACCTAGTGGTTCAAGAAGCCGATCTATTGATCGTGGTTGGCGCGCGCTTTGATGACCGTGTGACGGGTAAGCTCGACACGTTTGCACCAAATGCGAAAGTGATTCACATCGACATTGATGCCGCAGAAATTCATAAACTGCGCCACGCCAACGCACCATTGCGTGGCGACATCAACACCATTCTTCCTCAGCTAGAGCTGACTCAAGATATCTCACCGTGGGTTCATCACAGTGAAAGTCTGCGCAGCGGCTTTAAGTGGCGTTACGACCACCCGGGCGAGTTAATCTACGCACCGCTATTGCTTAAACAACTGTCAGACATGATGCCAGACAGCTCAATTGTCTCGACTGATGTAGGTCAGCACCAGATGTGGGCAGCGCAACATATCCAGCCACGCGAACCACAAAATTTCATCACTTCTGCTGGCCTTGGCACCATGGGCTTTGGCTTGCCAGCAGCGATGGGTGCAGCAGTCGCACGTCCTGATGATCAGTCTATCCTTATTACAGGTGACGGTTCATTTATGATGAACGTGCAGGAATTGGGCACGCTGAAGCGTCGTCAGATTCCAGTGAAGATTGTCCTTCTTAATAACCAACGTCTTGGCATGGTTCGCCAATGGCAATCGCTGTTTTTCGACGGTCGCCACAGTGAAACCATTCTTGATGACAACCCAGATTTCGTGATGCTAGCAAAAGCGTTCGATATCCCGGGCAAGACCATCACCAAGAAAGAAGAAGTGGAGCCAGCGCTGAAAGAGATGCTAGCGAGTGAAACTTCTTACATGCTTCACGTTTTGATTGATGAAGAAGAAAACGTGTGGCCATTGGTGCCACCTGGCGCATCAAACAGTGATATGTTGGAAAATACATAGGAGACAATCGCATGGACAGATATTTACTCGACATCAAAGCCGATGACAAACCGGTACTGTTGGAGCGCGTTCTACGTGTGATTCGTCACCGAGGCTTCGTGATCAAACAAGTCGCTGCTACGCAAAACCACGAAAGCAAAGTAGCCAGCGTCGAGATCATCGTCGACAGCGATCGACCAATCTCGTTTTTGATCAATCAAATAGAGAAGTTGTGGGACGTTCGTAAGGTTGAGGTGCTAAAAATCCGCAACGATGAACTGCCAAATCACAACTTACAACAACACGTAAGTGCATAAGGAAGGCAACAAATGGCAACGAAAACTGCAGATTTCATTTGGTTTAATGGTGAGATGGTTCCATGGGCAGAGGCGAACGTGCACGTTCTAACTCACGCAATGCATTATGGTACATCCGTGTTTGAAGGCGTGCGCTGTTATAACACACCAAAAGGTCCAATTGTCTTCCGTCACCGTGAGCATGCACAACGTTTAAAAGATTCCGCCAAGATTTACCGTTTCCCGATCCCTTTTTCTGTAGAAGAAATCATGGAAGCGACCCGCGAAACACTGCGCCAAAACAAACTCGATAGCGCCTACATTCGCCCATTAGGTTTTGTCGGTAATGTCGGTTTGGGCGTGTGTCCACCAGTTGGCACTGAAATGGATCTAATCATTGCGGCATTCCCTTGGGGCTCTTACTTAGGTGAAGAAGCGCTAGAAAAAGGCGTGGATGCGATGATCTCAAGCTGGAACCGCGCGGCACCAAACACCATCCCGACAGCAGCCAAGGCCGGCGGTAACTACCTATCTTCACTACTGGTTGGTGGTGAAGCCCGTCGTCACGGATACGACGAAGGTATCGCACTGAGCGTTGATGGTTACCTATCTGAAGGGGCTGGCGAAAACATCTTCGTTATCAAAGATGGCGTGATCACCACACCACCAGCAACCAGCGCGATTCTGCCAGGCATCACTCGTGATTCGATCATGACGATTGCACGCGATAAAGGCTACGAAGTACGTGAAGCCAACATTGCTCGTGAAGCCCTTTACCTTGCCGATGAAGTCTTCATGACAGGTACTGCGGCTGAAATTGTGCCAGTGGCAACCATCGACAAAATTGAAGTGGGCACAGGTAAACGCGGCCCAATCACTAAAGAACTACAAGCAGCCTACTTTGGCCTATTTGACGGCACCACGGAAGATAAGTGGGGCTGGTTAGACTATGTGTACCCAGAACAGAAGTAAGAAGGATTTAAGAAATGCCAAAATATAGATCAGCTACCACCACACATGGTCGTAACATGGCGGGGGCACGCGCGCTGTGGCGTGCAACGGGCGTGAAAGAAGAAGACTTCGGTAAACCAATCATCGCCGTAGTGAACTCGTTTACTCAATTTGTTCCGGGTCACGTACATCTTAAAGACATGGGTCAGCTTGTCGCACGTGAAATTGAAAAATCAGGCGGCATCGCGAAAGAGTTCAACACCATCGCGGTCGATGATGGTATTGCAATGGGTCACGGCGGCATGCTGTACTCACTGCCTTCACGCGAACTAATCGCAGACTCAGTAGAATACATGGTCAACGCGCACTGTGCCGATGCCATGGTATGTATCTCTAACTGTGACAAAATCACTCCGGGAATGTTGATGGCATCTATGCGTCTTAACATCCCTGTTATCTTTGTTTCTGGTGGCCCAATGGAAGCGGGTAAAACCAAGCTTTCTGATCAGATCATCAAACTAGACCTTGTTGATGCAATGATCCAAGGCGCGGATCCAAAAGTATCTGATGAGCAAAGCGAGCAGATCGAACGCAGCGCATGTCCAACCTGTGGATCGTGTTCAGGCATGTTCACGGCAAACTCGATGAACTGCCTAACAGAAGCACTGGGTCTTTCTCAGCCGGGCAACGGTTCTATGTTGGCGACTCACGCTGATCGTGAACAGCTATTCCTTAACGCGGGCAGACGCATTGTTGAACTGACTCGTCGTTACTACGAGCAAGATGATGAATCCGCGTTGCCACGCAACATCGCAACTTATGATGCCTTCGAAAATGCAATGGCACTGGATATTGCCATGGGTGGTTCAACCAACACCATTTTGCACCTGTTAGCTGCAGCGCAAGAAGGTGAAGTGGATTTCGATATGGAAGATATCGATCGCCTGTCTCGCCAAGTGCCACACCTATGTAAAGTGGCACCATCCACTCAGAAATATCATATGGAAGACGTACACCGCGCTGGTGGCGTCATGGCGATTCTTGGTGAATTAGATCGTGCTGGTCTACTGCACAATGATGCGCGCACCGTACTGGGTCTTTCAATGAAAGAGCAGTTGGCAAAATACGACATCATCCAAACGGAAGACGAAGAGGTACTTAAGTTCTACCGCGCAGGCCCTGCGGGTATTCGTACCACCCAAGCGTTTTCGCAAGATTGTCGTTGGGATCGCCTTGATGACGACCGTGCAGAAGGTTGTATTCGCGCGAAAGACAACGCCTTCAGCCAAGAAGGTGGCCTAGCCGTTCTATCAGGCAACATCGCATTGGATGGCTGTATCGTGAAGACTGCCGGTGTTGATGAAAGCATTCTTAAGTTTATTGGTCCGGCTGTGGTATTTGAGAGCCAAGAAGATGCGGTGGAAGGCATCTTGGGTGGCAAAGTCAAAGCAGGTGACGTGGTTGTTATCCGTTACGAGGGCCCTAAAGGTGGTCCGGGCATGCAAGAAATGCTTTACCCAACCACTTACCTAAAATCGATGGGCCTTGGTAAAGAATGTGCACTGCTGACTGACGGTCGCTTCTCTGGAGGTACATCAGGACTCTCTATCGGCCATGCTTCTCCTGAAGCCGCTAACGGCGGTGCTATTGGACTGGTGAAACCAGGCGATATGATCTCGATTGATATTCCGAACCGTTCAATTTCACTCGAAGTGTCTGAACAAGAACTTGCAGAGCGCCGTGCAAAACAAGATGAACTTGGCTGGAAACCTGTTGATCGTCAAAGAGAAGTTTCCTTTGCACTTAAAGCGTACGCGAGCATGGCCACCAGTGCTGACAAGGGTGCAGTACGAGACAAGTCGAAGCTAGAGGACTAGCAATGATGGAATCTCAACCCGAAAAGAAAGTAAATCAAACTGGCGCAGACTATCTGCGCCAAATCCTTCGCGCACCTGTTTATGAAGTAGCAACAGTGACGCCACTGCAAGAAATGCCTCGTTTATCTGCACGTATCGGGAATAATGTGCAGATCAAGCGTGAAGATCGCCAACCCGTGCACTCGTTCAAATTGCGCGGTGCATACAACATGGTGGCGAGTTTATCTGAAGCGCAGAAAGCCGCTGGTGTCATCGCTGCATCGGCAGGTAACCACGCTCAAGGCATGGCGCTGTCTGGCACTAAGCTGGGCATCAAAACCACCATCGTGATGCCAAAGACCACGCCGGATATCAAAGTCGACGCAGTACGCAGCTTTGGTGGCAATGTGGTACTACACGGCAGCAACTTTGATGAAGCAAAAGCAGAAGCCGAACGTTTGTCAGAGCAATATGGCTATACTTTTGTGCCCCCCTTTGATCACCCACTGGTGATCGCAGGTCAAGGCACCATCGGTATGGAAATGCTGCAACAAAATGGTCACCTTGATTACATCTTTGTTCCTGTCGGTGGCGGCGGTTTGGCCGCTGGTGTTGCGGTACTCGTGAAGCAGTTAATGCCAGAAATCAAAGTCATTGCTGTAGAGCCGGAAGACTCATCTTGTCTTAAAGCCGCGCTGGATGCTGGTGAACCTGTCGTACTAGACCAAGTCAGCATGTTTGCCGATGGCGTCGCAGTAAAGCGCATTGGTGAAGAGACTTTCCGTCTGTGCCAGAAGTACATTGATGGCCATATTGCGGTCTCTAGTGATGAAATCTGCGCAGCCGTAAAAGACATATTTGAAGATACCCGTGCGATTGCTGAGCCTTCGGGTGCGCTTGCTCTGGCCGGTTTGAAGAAATTTGCTGAACAGAACAAGCTGAAAGACAAAAACCTAGGCACGGTACTGTCTGGCGCAAACACCAACTTCCACGGGTTACGCTATGTGTCAGAACGTTGCGAGCTAGGTGAAAAACGTGAAGGTTTATTGGCAGTGACGATCCCTGAACGCCAAGGAGCGTTCTTTGAGTTCTGTAACTTGATTGGCGGTCGTGCCGTAACGGAGTTTAACTATCGTTACAACGATGACGAACTCGCTAATATCTTTGTCGGTGTTCGTCTGCAAGGTGGTCAAGAAGAGTTGGAAAACATCATTCACGATCTACGTGAAGGTGGCTATCCGGTGGTTGACCTTTCTGACGATGAAATGGCGAAGCTACACATTCGCTACATGATCGGCGGGAAGCCATCGAAGCAACTCAAAGAGCGACTCTACAGCTTTGAATTTCCAGAGTACCCAGGTGCCTTGCTGAAATTCTTAAGCACGCTTGGTACCCATTGGAATATTAGCTTGTTCAACTACCGTAACCACGGCGCAGACTACGGACGCGTTTTATGTGGTTTCGAGTTAGATGAAGGAGATTTAGCTCAGTTTTCTGCGCATTTACGCGAACTTGGCTATCAATGCAAAGACGAAACAGACAACCCGTCTTACAAGTTCTTCCTGTCATAAAAAGCCACACTCCAAACATATCAAATAAAACACCTCGCTATTGCGAGGTGTTTTTTATGACTGTAGCCAATCTTGATGTAGCTGATTAGGCGATCCTAGGTAATCCACCATCCATTGGATCAATTTATGATTATCATCTTTGCGCCAGACCAAGCAACAATGACTGAGCGGCTTATCATCTGGCATCACCTTCTCCACCAGCACACCATCATTGATCAGTGGCGTTGCAATATGACGTGGCATATAACCCACGCCAACTCCATTTTTCAAACATTCAATTGCACTGTACCAGTTGGGTAGTAACAATCGGCGTTGTTGAGGGTAATGGCCAGTATGGCGCTTTGGCAGCACGTTCGAAGTATCATCAAGGCAGATCGCCGGAAATTGACTCACAAACTCTTCAGTAAGCACTTGTTGGCGAACACAGGGATGAGCGGGAGACATCACAAATGCCCAATCCAATACGCCCATGTCTTTGACTTCAAAATCTCCACCAACGGGAACCGCAGACGTGGCTCCAACGACAATATCGGCTCGCCCTTGTGCTATAGCTTCCCAAGAACCATTGAAGACCTCCATATTGATCTGCAATTCAGCAAATTCAAACTCGCGATAAAAATCTTCCACCAAAGGTTTGAGCTTCTCTAACTTCACCACGTTATCTAAGGTCAGTTTTAACGTGCTCTTCCATCCTTGAGCGGCTCGGCGTGTTTGTGCTTTCACCTCTTCCATTTGACGCAGCAAAGAGCGAGCCTCAGCCATAAAAAGTTCACCTGCTGGAGTTAACTCCACTTTCCTCGGTAAGCGTCGAAACAGCACCACATCTAAATCTTGCTCGACCTGCCTTACTCCATAGCTAATGGCTGAAGGGACTTTATGCAGCACCTCAGCCGCAGCGGTGAAACTGCCTAAACGAGCAACCGTATCCAGCATTTCCAGAGATGCTTTAGAGAACATGATTTAACCTTTCAAAAAATTTGATTGATAACCAACAATTTTAGCGTTTTATTTTATCAAAATCGAAAAATAGAATAATAAGGTAAATAAATCAGGGTTGGCGCCAACTGATGTTGATTAAAAAATGATTAAATAATTTGACTGGTTGAATCATGAAAATATCAAAACTACAGCTCATTTATCTGGCAGCATTATCGATGCTTGGCTTCGTTGCTACCGATATGTATCTGCCAGCATTCAAAGCGATGGAAATCGACTTTGCAACAGGCCCTGAGCAAATAGCGCTCTCTTTAACGGTATTCCTAGTTGGTATGGCGGTTGGCCAGCTAATGTGGGGATTGGCATCCGATAAATTTGGCCACCGCAATACACTCGCGGCCGGGTTAGTGCTGTTTACTATCGCGTCATTCGGTTTGGCTTTCTGTGACCAAGTATGGCAACTACTGACACTGCGCTTTATCCAAGCTATCGGTGTATGTGCACCAGCAGTGATCTGGCAAGCCATGGTCATTAAACGCTACTCAAGCAGCAGTCAGCAAATTTTCGCAACGATCATGCCGTTAGTCGCGCTATCACCAGCGCTAGCACCTCAATTAGGGGTAGTGTTGGCAGATAACTTCGGCTGGCACAGTATCTTTATTACGCTAACACTAGTTGGTGTCTTCTTGGTCTTTGCGACAATGGCCCAAAAAGACGAGAAAGCAGAAATTAAACAAACCAGTATGTCTGCCGACATCAAAGCGCTGCTGAGTTCTAAAAAATATCTTGGCAACGTGTTTATGTTTGCGACGGCTTCGGCTGCATTCTTTGCTTACCTAACTGGTATGTCAGAAATCATGGCGCAACTAGGCTATGAAGCAAAAGATATTGGTTTGAGCTTTATCCCACAAACTATCGCGTTTATGGCTGGTGGTTACTTGGGTAAAGTCGGCGTTCGTAAATTTGGTGATGAAAAAGTTCTACGTCAATTGATTGGACTATTTAGTGTCGCGGCAATAATGATATTCATTGCCTCACAATGGGAACTGTCTTCTATCTGGCCAATTCTAGCGCCTTTCTGTTTAATTGCGGTAGCCAATGGTGCGCTATACCCAATCGTAGTAAACCGCGCGTTGGCAAGTGCTAAGCAAAGCCCTGCAACAGCTGCAGGCCTGCAAAACAGCTTACAAATTACTGTGAGCAGTCTATCAAGCGCATTAGTTGCTGCAATGGCAAGCCAAGCTCAAATGGTAACGGGCGTTGCAATCATCATCTGTATGGGTGGTCTTTGGATGGGTTACATCTTATCTAACCGTGAATTGTCTCAGCACTTCACGACTCCAGACAATGCTCGTGTAGTGAGTGAAGACGAACTTTAATTGTTCAGATAATAAAAAAGAGCCGCGTAATGCGGCTCTTTTTGTTTATAAGCTTTTTAACCCCCACTTCTTGGCAGTCAGCTTGAAAAAGCCTTGGGTCTTTTTCAGCTCAACCCAATGGTTGATGTAATTAATCCATACTTGATCGTTTTGCGGCAACAGCATCGCAATTGGTGTCGGTTTACGCGGAGCGGTCACTGGTACTATCGCCAGTTGTTTAAACTTGTCCACCAACGTCGCTGCTTCCACATTGGACGTCACCGATACATCGGCCCTGCGAGCTAGTAATTCTTGGAAGTCGCGCGCTGGCGCTTCAATCACAATGTGTTGAGCCAGCGGGAAAAACTCTTTCACCATTTTTTCTTGTACCGTTCCTAGTGTCGCCGCGACTTTCACATCAGGCGTATTAAAATCTGCCCAATCAGAGAATTTGGCGAGATCTTTCTTTTGCACAACAGGTACAAAGGCAAGGTAGAAATACGGTTGGCTGTATCCAGCGACTTTCGCGCGCGACATATTCAGGGACGCGCTGCCAGTAATATCGTATTTGTTGGCGGTAATGCCATTGACTAACGTCTTCCAATCCGTGGCTACATACTCTACTTTTACACCGAGATCTTTAGCAAGCTCTGTCGTTACATCGATATCAAAGCCACGATAACTGTTGGTTGCAGGGTCTTTCATCGTCATCGGATTCCAATCTCCCGTCGTTCCAACACGGAGTACACCACTGTCTAAAATGGATTGAAGACGGCTTTCAGCATGAGCAATTTGAGTTGCAGCAAGTAAACACATTCCTAGCGCTAGTAAAATCTTTTTCATTTTTATTCCCTTAAAAATAATGACCTTATGCGGTTTAATGATTAACCTTTATTAAAGCTCTATTGATAACATAGCAGCAACAATGGAAGTTTTTTAGTTAATTCAGGGAGTAAATGTGACCTTTCGAACTCTATGGCTGATTTCGCTGCTGTTGCTCACAGGTTGCTCAGATTATCAATGGGGCTGGTATGTGCTCGATCCCTCCACGGAGCAAGGACTCACCAATCTGAAGTTTTTAATCGCCGGATTTAGTGACACCATCCAAGTATCACTCCTCAGTATGTTATTTGCGATGACCTTAGGTTTAATCATCGCCCTACCGGCTCTGTCGAACTCTCCCTACTTGAAGTGGATCAACCGCATTTATGTCGAGGTAGTCCGTTCAGTGCCTGTTTTAGTCTTACTACTTTGGGTGTATTACGGCATGCCAACGCTGTTGGATGTCTCACTCAATCACTTTTGGGCGGGTGTTATTGCCCTGACCATTGCTGAGAGTGCGTTTATGGCGGAGGTGTTTCGCGGCGGAATCCAAGCCATCAGTCGTGGCCAGCATGAAGCGGCTGAATCTTTGGGCTTAAGCTATTGGCAAAAGATGCGCTTGGTAATTCTTCCCCAAGCGTTTCGACAAATTCTCCCACCATTGGGCAATCAATTTGTCTACATCCTCAAGATGAGCTCTTTAGTCAGTGTGATTGGTTTAAGCGATCTCACTCGCCGTGCCAATGAGCTAGTGGTGAATGAGTACTTACCCCTAGAGATTTATACCTTCCTCGTTTTGGAGTACTTGTTGCTCATTCTATTCGTATCCCAAGCCGTTCGTTGGCTCGAAAAACGCATCGCCATTCCCAGTTACTAACGATGAAGCCTTTAGCTAGAAACAACAAAGCCGCTCTTGTTGAGCGGCTTTGACAATATAGCGACAGAGTGCAGGTACTGCTTATTTCTGTTTTACAGGGCGTTGCCAGCCATTAATTTTGCGCTCTTTGACGCGAGTAATCACTAACTCGCCTTCTTCAACATCTTTTGTCAGCGTCGTGCCTGCACCGATGGTTGCGCCATCAGCGATAGTGACAGGCGCCACTAACTGGCTATCAGAACCAACAAAGACATCATTACCGATGATGGTTTTAAACTTGTTCGCACCATCGTAGTTACAAGTAATCGTACCGGCACCGATGTTCGTACGTTGACCGATTTCAGCATCACCAAGGTAAGTTAGATGGTTCGCTTTTGAGCCTTCTCCGATACGCGCATTTTTCACTTCTACGAAGTTACCCACATGGGAATCGTTACGCATCTCAGCACCAGGACGAAGGCGAGTAAATGGACCAACGGTACATTCTTCACCAACCGTTGCACCTTCAATCACACTGTAAGGGCGAACGATGGTGTTGTCGTCGATTTCGCAATCCTTCAGTACACAGCCAGCACCGATAACCACGTTATCACCGAGTGATACTTTACCTTCAATGATAACATTCACGTCAATTTCACAGTCCATACCGCACTGCAACTCACCACGCAAATCAAAGCGTGCTGGATCGCGTAGCATCACACCTTGCTCTAGTAGCTTCTGAGCTTGCATTGATTGGAAAGCACGCTCTAAACGAGCAAGCTGTGCGCGGTCGTTGACCCCTTCCACCTCAATGGCATTGACTGGGTGTACTGCTTCAACGGCGCGACCTTCATCGTGTGCGGCTGCAATAACGTCAGTTAGGTAGTACTCGCCTTGCGCGTTGTTATTGTTTAAGCCAGACAACCAACGCTTGAGATCCCCACCAGTAGCAACCATCACGCCCGTGTTGATCTCTTTAATTTGTTTTTGTTCTTCCGTTGCGTCTTTTTGCTCAACGATCGCAACAACAGGACCATTTTTACGAATAATACGACCATAACCTGTTGGGTTATCAAGCATCACTGTAAGCAGTGCAATACCACCAGTTGGTTGAGCATCCAACAAGTTCTCGATGGTTTCAGCTGAGATTAATGGCACATCACCATAAAGCACGAGGATTTTCTCATCGTCTTCGAAGCGAGGAGATGCTTGGTCAACTGCATGGCCAGTCCCCAACTGATCCGCTTGCAGCACCCAGTTTACTGGCTCTTCAGCAAGAGTGGTTTGCATTTGATCACCACCGTGACCAAATACTAAGTGAATATTTTGTGCACCAAGACCAGTACATGTATCAATCACATGTTTTGCCATTGGCTTCCCTGCCAAAGTGTGTAGCACTTTAGGCATGTTCGAATGCATACGGGTACCTTTACCCGCAGCAAGAATCACAGCACTGAATTTCATTGATAACCTATTGACGTTTTATGTTAATTGGCCGTTATTTTAAACAGCTCTTTTAAAATAGTTAATGGAGTAAGGTAAATTTCCAACTAAAATTAATCAAAAAGGCGACCATTTGGCCGCCTTTTGTCATGCAACGTTGCTAATTGAGCTTAGCGACGCTTTTTTGTCAGCTCGATAACTCGTAGCTGAGCAATGGCTTTAGCCAGTTCACTGGCCGCTTGTGCGAAGTCCATGTCACCATGCTGATTCTGGATTTGCTCCTCAGCTCGGCGCTTGGCTTCTTCTGCCTTCGCTGCGTCTAGCTCTTCACCACGGATAGCGGTATCAGCCAGTACAGTCGCTGTACCAGGCTGAATCTCTACCATACCACCAGAAACATAAATGATTTCTTCGTGGCCGTGCTGTTTCACAATACGCACCATACCAGGCTTGATAGCGGTCAGCAGCGGTGTGTGACCATGGAAAATACCAAGTTCACCTTCGCTACCGGTCACCTGAAACGTTTCAACACGACCAGAGAAGATTTTCTTCTCAGCGCTTACTACGTCTAGGTGAAAGGTTATTGCTGCCATATCGCCTCCTAGTTAGCCTTATAGCTTCTTCGCATTCTCAATAGCATCGTCGATGCTACCGCAGTACATGAATGCCTGCTCAGGAATGTCGTCGTATTCACCAGCTAGTAGACCTTTAAAGCCACGTAGAGTCTCTTTTAGAGGTACGTAAATACCAGGGTCACCTGTAAATACTTCTGCTACGTGGTAAGGCTGAGTTAGGAAACGCTCAATCTTACGTGCACGAGATACAACTTGCTTATCTTCTTCAGATAGCTCGTCCATACCTAGGATAGCAATGATGTCTTTCAGCTCTTTGTAGCGCTGAAGTGTCTGCTGAACGCCACGAGCAACTTCGTAGTGATCTTGACCAACTACTAGTGGATCAAGCATACGAGATGTTGAATCTAGTGGGTCGATCGCAGGGTATAGACCCATTGCAGCGATGTTACGGTTAAGTACAACCGTTGCATCCAAGTGCGCGAACGTGGTTGCTGGAGACGGGTCAGTCAAGTCATCCGCAGGTACGTATACCGCCTGTACAGACGTGATAGAACCTGATTTCGTTGACGTGATACGCTCCTGAAGTACACCCATCTCTTCTGCAAGAGTTGGCTGGTAACCTACCGCAGAAGGCATACGACCTAGCAGTGCCGATACCTCTGTACCTGCAAGTGTGTAACGGTAGATGTTATCAATGAACAGTAGTACGTCACGACCTTCGTCACGGAAACGTTCTGCCATTGTTAGACCAGTCAGTGCAACACGTAGACGGTTACCTGGTGGCTCGTTCATCTGACCGTAAACCATTGCTACTTTAGATTCTTCAGGCTTCTCAACGTTTACAACGCCCGCTTCCTGCATCTCGTAGTAGAAATCGTTACCTTCACGAGTACGCTCACCAACACCCGCAAATACGGATAGACCTGAGTGCTGTAGTGCGATGTTGTTGATAAGTTCCATCATGTTAACGGTCTTACCTACACCAGCACCACCGAATAGACCGATTTTACCACCCTTAGCGAATGGACAAATTAGGTCGATTACTTTAACGCCCGTTTCTAGAAGTGCGATCTCGTTTGATTGTTCTTCGTAGCTTGGTGCGCTGCGGTGGATAGAGTAAACCTCTTCCGCGCCCACTTCACCACGCTCATCAATCGCGTCACCTAGGACGTTCATGATACGACCTAGAGTTTTAGTACCGACTGGTACTGAAATTGGAGCGCCAGTGTTAACCACTTCAACTCCACGACGTAAACCATCAGAGCTACCCATTACGATACAACGAACTACGCCACCGCCTAGCTGTTGTTGAACTTCAAGAACTAGACGCTCTTTTGAGTCCGTTACGTTTAGAGCGTCATATACACTAGGTACATTGCTCTGTGGGAACTCTACGTCGACTACCGCACCGATGATCTGTACGATCTTACCTGTAGCCATCGTTAATCCTCTAAACTATTTCGTTTTACCTAAGCTTAAACCGCAGCTGCACCACCAACGATTTCCGATAGTTCTTGTGTGATCGCAGCCTGACGGGCTTTGTTGTACACAAGTTCCAAATCGTCAATCAAGTTGGTTGCGTTATCCGTTGCAGCCTTCATCGCAATCATTCGAGCCGCTTGTTCACAAGCAAGGTTCTCAACCACACCTTGGTATACCTGAGACTCTACGTAACGCACTAGTAGCGTATCCAGTAGAGGTTTTGGCTCAGGCTCATAGATGTAGTCCCATGAGTGCTCACGCTGCATCTCTTCGCTGTCCGATTTAGGCAAAGGTAGCAATTGATCGATCGTTGGTTGCTGAACCATAGTATTAACAAACTTGTTGAATACTACGTATAGACGGTCCAGCTCACCTTCATCGTATTTCTTCAGCATTACGCCAACAGAACCGATTAGGTCTTCTAAGCTTGGGTTATCACCCAGGCCAGAAACCTGTGCCGCAACTTTTGCGCCACCATGTTTAAAGAAAGCTGTTGCTTTTGAGCCAACAACGGCAAGCTCAATCTCAGCACCTTTCTCTCTCCATGTTTGCATGTCTGTAACGGCTTTTTTGAACACGTTAATGTTCAAACCACCACACAGACCACGGTCTGTCGAAACGATGATGTAACCAACACGTTTAGCTTCACGCTCTTCTAGGTACGGATGACGGTACTCTAGGTTTGCGTTAGCCACATGACCGATCACTTTACGCATTGTTTCAGCGTATGGACGAGAAGCTTCCATTGCATCTTGAGAACGACGCATTTTTGAAGCTGCTACCATTTCCATCGCTTTCGTAATTTTCTGCGTGCTTTTAACACTACCGATTTTATTACGTATCTCTTTTGCGCCGGCCATCGTTACTCTCCGTTAGTTGGTGGCAGAAACTGCCACCGACCTAATTACCAAGTTTGGGTTGCTTTGAAGTCGTCAGTCAGTTTCTTCAACTGAGCTTCGATTTCATCGTTGTAAGCGCCAGACTTGTCGATCTCAGCTGCTAGTTCAGCGTATTGACCGCGAGCGTACGATAGTAGAGCCGCCTCGAAATCTAGAACTTTGTTAAGTTCTACATCATCAAGGTAACCGCGCTCTGCCGCGAAGATAGTTAGAGCTTGGTCAAATACAGACATTGGAGCGTACTGCTTCTGCTTCATTAGTTCTGTTACTTTTTGACCATGGTCTAGCTGTTTCTTCGTTGCTTCATCAAGGTCAGAAGAGAACTGAGCAAATGCCGCTAGTTCGCGGTATGCAGCTAGTGCTGTACGGATACCACCTGATAGTTTCTTGATGATTTTCGTCTGAGCTGAACCACCTACACGAGATACTGAGATACCTGGGTCAACCGCTGGACGAACACCGGCGTTGAATAGCTCAGTTTGTAGGAAGATCTGACCATCGGTAATCGAGATTACGTTAGTCGGTACGAATGCTGAAACGTCACCTGCTTGAGTTTCGATGATAGGAAGAGCAGTCAATGAACCAGTCTTACCTTTCACTTCACCGTTAGTGAAACGCTCTACGTACTCTTCGTTTACACGAGCTGCACGCTCTAGTAGACGCGAGTGTAAATAGAATACGTCACCTGGGAATGCCTCACGGCCTGGTGGACGTTTAAGTAGTAGAGAGATCTGACGGTAAGCTACCGCTTGCTTAGATAGGTCATCGTAAACAATCAGTGCGTCTTCACCGCGATCGCGGAAGTATTCACCCATCGCACAACCTGCGTATGGCGCTAGGTATTGCAGCGCTGCAGATTCAGAAGCTGATGCAACTACAACGATCGTGTTTTGTAGTGCGCCGTGCTCTTCTAGTTTGCGAACTACGTTAGCGATAGTCGATGCTTTCTGACCAATTGCTACGTAGATAGAGAAAATACCAGAGTCTTTCTGGTTGATGATCGCATCGATCGCCAGTGCTGTTTTACCAATCTGACGGTCACCGATAATAAGCTCACGCTGACCACGACCGATTGGGATCATTGAGTCAACTGACTTATAACCAGTTTGCACAGGTTGGTCTACCGATTTACGGTCGATTACACCTGGTGCGATCACTTCTACAGGCGAAGTCATTTTCGCTTCGATTGGACCTTTACCATCGATAGGCTCACCCAGCGTGTTTACTACGCGGCCTAGTAGTTCTGGACCAACTGGCACTTCAAGAATGCGGCCAGTACCTGTAACTTTCATGCCTTCCTTAAGGTCAGCATATGGGCCCATTACAACCGCACCAACCGAGTCACGCTCAAGGTTAAGTGCCAGTGCATAACGGCCACCCGGTAATTCAATCATTTCACCTTGCATCACGTCCGCTAGGCCGTGGATGCGGATGATACCATCGCTTACCGATACGATAGTACCCTCGTTGCGAGCTTCACTAACAACTTCGAAAGATTCGATGCGTTGTTTGATTAGATCGCTAATTTCCGTGGAATTAAGTTGCATGCTCCAATCCCCATTAAGACTGCAATGCATCGCTCAGGCGGTTCAAACGACCACGCGCTGAGTCATCGATGACTAGGTCTCCGGCTCGAATAATAACCCCACCAAGTAGGGTCTCATCTACACTGCAATTCAGCTTCACTTTGCGTTCAAGACGCTTTTCAAGTTTGCTGCCAATGTTTGCAAGTTGCTCATCAGAAAGTTCTGTTGCTGAAATGACTTCAACATCGATTTCTTTCTCATGCTCTTTCTTCAGAGTGTAAAACTCTGTGCAAACATCAGGAAGGGCCGCTAAACGACCATTCTCAGCCATCACCTTCAAAAGGTTTTGACCGTGCGTATCAACTTGTTCGCCGCAAACTGCAACAAAAATCTCTGCCATTTTATCAGCAGAAACCGAACCGGTTAGAAGTTCGTTCATTTGTTCGTTTTTGGCCACTTCAGCAGCAAAAGATAACATTTGGCCCCATTGGTCCAACTGGTCTTTCTCTAAAGCAAAGTCGAAGGCTGCTTTAGCATAGGGGCGTGCGATAGTAGTCAAATCAGACATATGCGCCCCCAGACTTAAAGTTTTGCAGTAATGTTGTCGAGAATATCTTTTTGCGCATCTTTATCGATAGAACGCTCAAGGATTTTCTCAGCACCAGCTACAGCCAGAGTAGCAACTTGTTTGCGCAGGTCATCGCGCGCACGATTGCGTTCAGCTTCAAGTTCTGCTTCTGCTTGCGCTAGGATTTTCTGGCGTTCTGCCTGAGCTTCCTCGCGAGCTTCATCAAGAATTTGAGACTTGCGCTTGTTCGCTTGTTCGATGATCTCAGTTGCTGTGCGCTTCGCTTCTTTCAATTGATCAGAAGCGTTGGCTTGTGCTAGATCCAAGTCTTTCGCAGCACGTTCTGCTGCTTGAAGGCCATCAGCAATTTTCTTCTGACGCTCTTCGATCGCTTTCATCAATGGTGGCCATACATACTTCATGCAGAACCACACAAATAGTGCAAACGAGATTGCTTGACCTAGCAGAGTTGCGTTTATGTTCACAACAGCTACCCCTCTATTTGGACTTAGTGTTAATCAGTGACAAGCGCTAATCGCTCGTCCCGAGTTAAAGGTGATTAACCTAGTTGACCAACGAATGGGTTTGCGAAAGTGAATAGTAGCGCGATTACGATACCGATCATTGGAACCGCATCAAGTAGACCCGCGATGATGAACATCTTAACTTGTAGCATAGGAGCCATTTCTGGTTGACGTGCAGCACCTTCTAGGAATTTACCACCTAGCAGTGCGAAACCAATCGCTGTACCAAGAGAAGCAAGACCGACGATAATACCTACGGCGATTGCAGAAAAGCTCAGTAAAGTTTCCATTACTATCTCCAATTTATAGTTGTTGGCTTAGTGCCCAAATAAAAAGCTTTAAAAAAATTAATGATCAGGATCTTCGTGTGCCATTGACAGGTAAACAATTGTCAACATCATGAATACGAAGGCTTGAATCGTAATAACCAAGATATGGAAGATTGCCCACGGTAGTGAACCCATCCATTGTAAGTACCATGGTAGCATTGCCGCACAAAGAATGAATACAACCTCACCCGCGAACATGTTACCGAATAGACGCATACCAAGTGATAGAGGTTTCGCCAGTAGCGATACCACTTCAATCAGTAGGTTAAACGGAATCATAAGTGGGTGATTGAATGGATGTAGTGCAAGTTCTTTTGCGAATCCACCTAGACCTTTCACTTTGATGCTGTAGTAAATCATCAATGCAAAAACGCCTAGAGCCATAGCCATGGTGATATTCACATCAGCAGACGGTACAACCTTAAGGTAAGGGATACCTAGCCAATGTTCTGCTGGGTACGGTAAGAAGTCGATAGGAACTAAGTCCATCACGTTCATCAAAAATACCCAACAAAAGATAGTCAGTGCTAAAGGCGCGATCAGTGGGTTGCGTCCATGGAACGTGTCTTTGACGTTATCGGCGACAAATTCAACGATCATTTCTACAGCACACTGAAGCTTACCCGGTACACCCGCTGTTGTTCTCTTCGCTACTTTGTAAAAAATTCCGAGGAAGATTAAACCAGTAAACCAAGAAAAAAACAGGCTATCGATATGTACGTTCCAGAAACTTGTCTCCGACCCTACTAAACCCAACTTATACAGCGATAGGTTAGAAAGGTGGTGGGCAATGTAACCGGACGATGTTAGCGCTTCACCTGGCGCAGCCATAACTCATCCTATTTTTTGTTGTTAATGAATAGCACTGGTGCACAGATATTAATACCTAGTACCAGCAAATAGGTTAGTTTGAGGGGAACAAGTTCCACCTGCATATACATGTAGGCAACATAGAACAGTGCAACCGTGATGAGAATTTTCAGTACTTCACCCGTATAGAAGGAAGCCGCGATGCGCTTGGCAGCGCGAGCCCCACTAAACATGAAAGCACACAGCGCGAATACTGCATTGGCAACAACAAAAATGCCTCCGCCAATCAGCGCTGAAAATCCCCAGTCAGGATTTATGGCTACCGCCATTCCTGCTGCCACAAAAATAACCGCGCCAGACTGGATCATTAACAATTGCCTTGCGAGCTCTCGTCCTGGTCTAGCTAACGCAGCTACCATGTATTCGTACCTCTAGTAATATCCACTTCGCACTAAACTCTCTGTGCTGGGAAATTGGCGAAAATTATACGTTCAGTTCAACGTAAAGCAATTCGATTGCATCAAAAACTTACAGTTTTGTTTACAAAACGACAACTTTCGCACAAAATTCGATTAATTAGATTAATTGACCTAAATCAATTATCTCATCTAGGCCTCAAGCTTGGCAATTAGTTGGTCCAATTTGTGAGGCTCATCAATACTTATCGTCAATTTCGCTTTTCCGTTTGCAGAACGGGTCAGTGAAACTTTTGCATCAAGCAGCTGACTCAATTTATGCGACATTTGCTCAGCTTCGGTATCTTCTTGTTGCCCTTTTTGCTCATTTTGTGGGGCTAAGCACTTTTTTACTAACTGTTCGGTTTGGCGAACAGTCATTTGCTTTTTCGCGACTTGTTGAGCAACCTCAACCTGCTTCTCACCCTGCAAGGCCAATAGCGCTCGCGCATGACCCATTTCTAGCAATTTATCCGCAACCAAGCTTTTCACATCGGACTCAAGCTGGTTTAAACGTAACAAGTTACTGACCGTCGTTCTCGACTTACCAATCACCTCTGCGACTTGTTGATGCGTAAGCGTAAATTCGTCTTGTAAGCGCTCAAGCGCTTGTGCTTCTTCAATCACATTCAAGTCTTCACGTTGAATGTTCTCAATCAACGCCATGGCAATCGCCGCGCGATCTTCGACTTTCTTCACCAAACACGGCACGCGTTTTAAACCAGCCTGCCTTGCCGCACGCCAGCGGCGCTCACCTGCGATGATCTCAAACTGGCCGCTTTCAACCTGGCGAACCACGATTGGCTGAATAATGCCTTGTGACTGAATCGAAGCCGCTAATTCTTCTAGCGCTTCAGGCGCCATATCTTTACGCGGTTGGTATACGCCCGGTTGCAATTGACCAATCGCTAAATCGGTTAACTCACCGTCTGCCGATAATTCCTGGCTATGCGATGCAATATGCTGTTTTTCACGAGCAAACGAACTGGTCGACAATAACGCATCCAGTCCTTTTCCGAGACCACGCTTAGACATGGGGTTGAATTCCTTAGGTTAGAGTTAAACTGGGATTTCTTCGCGGCGGAGCATTTCGCCCGCTAGAGCAAGATACGCTTTGGCCCCTGCAGAGTACTTATCGTAGTACATCGCTGGTTTACCGTGACTTGGCGCTTCGGCCAAACGCACATTACGCGGAATGACGGTACGGTAAACTTTATTGCCAAAGTGTTTTTTAAGTTGATCGGACACTTCATTCGATAGGCGGTTGCGCGGGTCGTACATAGTACGCAGTAAACCTTCGATTTTGAGGTTTTCATTAACCACAGCCGCTAACTTGCTGATTGTGTCCATAAGAGCAGTTAAACCTTCTAACGCAAAGTATTCACATTGCATCGGCACCAGCACAGAATCAGCTGCCGCCATCGCATTGATTGTAAGAAGGTTTAGAGAAGGAGGACAATCAATAAAGATGAAATCATAGTTATCGCGAACTGACGACAATGCATTTTTTAAACGCACTTCGCGAGCGAACACTTCCATCAATTTGATCTCTGCCGCGGTTACGTCACCGTTCGCCGCGATCAAATCATACTTCCCTGTGGTTTGGGTACATACAACTTGATCGAACGGTGTATCTTCGACCAAAAGATCGTATGCGGTGGCATCGACCATATACTTATCCACGCCACTGGCCATCGTAGCATTGCCTTGCGGGTCGAGATCGATCACCAAAACCTTGCGCTTTGTTGCCGCCATCGAAGCCGCTAAGTTAATGCACGTTGTTGTTTTGCCGACCCCACCTTTCTGGTTGGCGATTGCTACAATTTTACCCACGATTACCTCGCTAATTTTCCTTGCGCGATAAGATTACTAGATGACGATCACCTTCCAACTCAGGAACAGCTAAAGATATGATCTCTGTCACACTGCACCATTCAGGAAGCTGATCCATTTCATCTTTAGGGTGCTGTCCTTTCAGCGCTAGAAACACCCCATGCTCTTGTTTCGGCAAATGGTGGCACCATTCCACCATGTCTGTCATTGAAGCAAAAGCTCGACTCAAAACGCCATCAAATTTTTCTTCAGGTTGGAATTCTTCGACGCGACTTTGAATTGGTGTCACGTTTTTCAGCCCTAATGTGTGCACGACCTGCTTGATAAAACGGATGCGTTTGCCAAGACTGTCGAGCAAGAAGAAGGTCTTCTCAGGGTTCATGATTGCCAAAGGTATGCCCGGTAAGCCCGGACCAGTACCAACATCAATAAAGCGCTCACCGGGCAGGTGTGTGCTCACCACGATGCTATCAAGAATATGTTTCACTAACATATCAAGCGGATCGCGCACCGACGTTAAGTTGTACGCTTTGTTCCACTTGTCGAGCAGTTCGACGTAACCGACCAATTGCTCTCTTTGTTGCTCTGACACTTCTAAATCGGTTTTCGCGAGCAGTGAATCCAGTTTTGTTCGCAATGCGCTCATTTTATTCTTCCTCACCTTTCTTCAGCAAACCATGCTTTTTCAAGTGAACAAGAAGAATAGAGATTGCTGCAGGCGTAATACCAGAAATGCGCGATGCAATACCGATGCTCTCTGGTTTGGCCTCACTCAATTTAGCAACGACTTCGTTTGATAAACCTTTTACATCGCGGTAATCCAAATCAGCAGGTAACTTGGTATTTTCGTGACGCAATGATTTTTCGATCTCTTCCTGCTGACGCTTGATGTAACCATCGTATTTTACTTGAATTTCAACTTGCTCCGCCGCTTGCTGATCTTCAAGTGCAGGAGCAAACGCTTCAAGTTGCGTCAGTTGCGAATAAGTGATCTCTGGACGACGCAGAAGATCCTCACCACTCGCTTCACGTGCCATTGGGGTTTTCAGCAGCTTGTTCAGCTCATCCACGCCTTCTGATTTCGGATTCATCCACGTTGATTTCAAACGCTGACGTTCCGTTTCCATGTTATTGAGTTTCTCGTTAAAGCGAGCCCAACGAACATCGTCAATCAAGCCTAACTCGCGTGCTTTTTCCGTTAAACGTAAATCGGCGTTATCTTCACGTAGCAACAAGCGGTATTCCGCACGAGAAGTGAACATGCGGTACGGTTCTTTGGTACCCATGGTCGATAAATCATCAATCAATACGCCCATGTAAGCTTGGTCACGACGTGGGCTCCAGCCTTCTTTGTCTTGGCTGTACAAGCTTGCGTTTAGACCGGCCATCAAGCCTTGCGCTGCGGCTTCTTCGTAGCCAGTCGTACCATTAATCTGACCAGCAAAGAACAGACCATGAATAAACTTGGTTTCGTACGTTTGCTTCAAATCACGTGGATCGAAGAAATCGTATTCAATCGCATAACCAGGACGAACGATATGCGCATTTTCAAAACCTTTCATTGAGCGAACGATTTGTACTTGCACATCAAATGGTAAGCTAGTCGAGATACCGTTAGGGTATAGCTCGTGCGTCGTTAAACCTTCTGGCTCAATGAAGATTTGGTGGCTATTTTTATCCGCAAAACGCATCACTTTGTCTTCAATCGACGGGCAGTAACGCGGACCAATGCCTTCAATCACACCCGCGTACATCGGACTGCGATCCAAGTTGTTACGGATCATATCGTGCGTTTGCTCATTGGTGTGCGTAATAAAACATGGGATCTGACGCGGGTGTTGTTCGCGTTTACCCATGAATGAAAATACAGGGGTAGGGTTATCACCGTGCTGAGCTTCAAGCACTGAAAAATCAACAGTGCGAGCATCAATGCGCGGTGGGGTACCCGTTTTTAAACGATCCACACGGAATGGCAGCTCACGTAATCGATCCGCTAATGCGATCGACGGTGGATCCCCTGCACGTCCGCCTGAAGAGCTCTCCATGCCAATGTGGATCTTACCACCAAGGAACGTACCTACCGTTAGTACGACGGCTTTCGCATGGAAGCGAAGTCCCATTTGAGTCACCACGCCAACCGCGCGGTCTTGCTCAACAATCAGATCATCCACTGACTGCTGGAACAGCGTTAAGTTAGGTGCATTTTCTAATGCGTTACGGACGTACGCTTTGTACAGAGCACGATCCGCTTGAGCTCGAGTCGCTCGAACTGCAGGACCTTTGGAGGCATTTAGCGTACGGAATTGAATACCTGCATGGTCGATGGCTTCAGCCATCAAACCGCCCATAGCATCCACTTCTTTTACTAAGTGACCTTTACCAATACCACCAATCGCCGGGTTACAAGACATCTGGCCTAATGTATCAATGTTATGGGTAAGGAGAAGCGTTTTTTGTCCTGTGCGTGCAGATGCGAGCGCGGCTTCCGTTCCTGCGTGTCCGCCACCGACAACAATGACGTCAAAGTTTTCGTGATAAAGCATGAACTGACCTCAGGTATTCAAAGGGATTTAATGGACAGATAAAGGAGCAGTATTTTACCTGCTTTATGCCACAGAGAAAAACGTTTTCTCGTTTTATCCGTTTTAAGCTTCAAGATAAATATATATAAGATCTATATATATGATCTTTTATTAGATCTACTATTAGGATCGACCGTTTCTGTGGATAACCTAAAAATGATCAACAAGATCATGGATCTTCTTTGGATCATATCTTGTGATCATGATTGGATCAGATCGAGGATTACCTGGGATCAAAAGTGGTAGTTATACACAGGGGTTAAAATTGATCAAAGTTGTTATTGGGATAACTAAAGGAAAATCACTGGATCTTATCGTAGTTATCCACAGTTCGTTTGGTTGGTTTTTGAGCAGTTAAACAAAATAATTTGACGGGAGTTATTCACATTGGGGAAAGCAGAGCCGAATTTCGACTCTGTTGAATGGAAAGCGGGGAGCTTAAAAGCGTTCGATATTCTCTTTTAACCATGCCTCTGCGGCGTCTTCGGGTACAGCATGGCTCAGTACATCAATCTTAAGACAATCAGCGAGCGGTGTGGCGCCAATGTCCTCTAGTAAATCATAAGCGTGTTGACCAGCGGCGCAGAACGTATCATAGCTTGAATCACCAATCGCAATCACTGCGAACTTTACGTCGGTCATTTTCGGCGGGGTATTTTGTAATGCCGCGATAAAAGGTTGAATATTGTCAGGGTACTCACCAGCCCCATGGGTTGAGGTGATCACCAACCACGTTCCTTGATTTTCGATCTCATCGAGGGACGGTTGGTTGTGGATCGTTGTTTCAAATCCATTCTCGTTGAGTAGATCACTCAGGTGATCCCCTACGTATTCTGCGCCACCTAGCGTGCTGCCTGTAATAATGTGGATCATACTTCTTCCTTATTGAATGCGACGGCTAAAGCTCATGGATGGCTTGCCGTACAAAAAGAAACGCGGTGTGAGTTAAGCTCAGCACCGCGCGTTCGATTATTTACTTCCCGATACAGAATGAAGAGAAGATTCGGCCCAGTAAGTCGTCAGAACTGAACTCGCCGGTAATCTCGTTGAGATGCTGTTGGGTGATGCGTAGCTCTTCTGCCAGTATCTCACCAGCCATATAGCCTTCAAGCTGTTCCTGGCCTATTTGAAGGTGCTGTGCGGCGCGCTCCAACGCATCGAGGTGACGGCGACGAGCCATAAAGCCACCTTCACTGTTGCCAGAGAAGCCCATGCATTCTTTGAGGTGTTCACGCAGAGCTTCAACCCCTGCACCAGTTTTCGCTGACAAGCGGATGAGGGTAGGGTTATTGACGTGGCAGATCCCCATTTCTTCACCCGTTTGATCCGCTTTGTTTCGGATCACGGTTATGCCGATATTGTCGGGTAGGCGATCCACAAAGTCTGGCCAGATATCTTTCGGATCGGTGGCATCGGTTGTGGTGCCATCCACCATGAACAAGACGCGGTCTGCTTGAGCGATTTCATCCCACGCGCGCTCGATACCGATTTTCTCGACTTCGTCGGAGGCATCACGCAGACCTGCTGTATCAATGATGTGCAGTGGCATACCATCAATGTGGATATGCTCACGCAAGACGTCACGCGTGGTACCTGCGATGTCGGTTACGATTGCAGACTCTTTGCCTGATAGCGCGTTCAGTAGGCTTGATTTGCCCGCATTTGGACGACCAGCAATCACGACTTTCATCCCTTCACGCATGATTGCGCCTTGGTTGGCTTCTTTGCGCACCGCATCTAGGTTGTCGATGATGGCTTGTAGGTCACCAGCCACTTTGCCGTCGGCCAGAAAGTCGATCTCTTCTTCTGGGAAGTCGATGGCTGCCTCAACATAGATACGCAAATGAATCAGCGACTCAACTAAGGTATTAATGCGCCCTGAAAAGGCGCCCTGTAAGGATTGCAGCGCCGATTTTGCTGCTTCTTCAGAACTTGCATCAATGAGGTCTGCAATTGCTTCTGCTTGAGCGAGGTCGAGTTTATCGTTCAGGAACGCGCGTTCAGAGAACTCACCAGGGCGAGCTGCTCGAATACCATTAATACCTAGAATGCGTTTTATCAGCATATCCATCACGACGGGGCCGCCATGGCCTTGCAGCTCAAGTACGTCTTCACCTGTAAATGAGTGCGGGTTAGGGAAGTACAGAGCGATGCCCTGATCAAGCACAGTGCCATCTTCTGACTTAAACGGCAGGTACTCTGCGTAGCGGGGCTTTAGTGTTTTACCCGTGACTTCTAACGCCACTTGGTTGGCTTTAGGGCCAGAAACTCGAATAATACCGACACCGCCACGACCAGGCGCGGTCGCTTGAGCGACAATCGTATCTGTAGTCATAATTTTGCCTTTTGAGCTGGGCTATAGGGAAGATACCTAGGGAGCCATCACAATTAATTAGCTGAATTGTAATCAGCCAAAAACAAAAAGGCGACCTTTTGGCCGCCTTTCTCAATCATTTCCGAAAAGGTTACTTGCTGTGTAAGCCTTTTTTCTCTAACCCTTTGTAGATCAGAGTTTGCTGGATAAGCGTTACGATGTTCGACACCAACCAGTACAGAACGAGGCCTGATGGGAAGAACAAGAAGAAGAAGGTAAACATAACCGGCATAAAGGTCATGATCTTCTGCTGCATTGGATCCGTTACCGTTGTCGGGCTCATCTTCTGGATTAGGAACATAGACGCACCCATCAATAGCGGCAGGATGTAGTAAGGGTCCTGCGCTGACAAGTCGTGAATCCAACCAAAGAATGGTGAGTGACGAAGCTCTACCGATTCCATTAGTGCCCAGTAAAGCGCGATGAAGATAGGCATCTGTAGGATAAGAGGTAAACAGCCACCTAGTGGGTTCACTTTCTCTTTCTTGTACAGTTCCATCATTTCTTGGCTCATGCGCTGACGGTCATCACCGATACGCTCACGCATTGCTTGCAGCTTAGGCTGTAGCATACGCATTTTCGCCATAGACGTGTATTGCGCTTTTGTTAGTGGGTACATTGCACCACGAACGATGAAGGTCAGACAGATGATTGCCACACCCCAGTTACCAACAAAGCTCTGGATGAATGAAAGCAACATATGAAGAGGCTTCGCAATGAACCATAACCAGCCGTAGTCCACTACTAGGTCTAGGTTAGGTGCCACTTCTGCCATTTCATCTTGCAGTTTTGGACCAACCCAAAGTGTTGCTTCAAACTTAGCCTGATCGCCTGTTGCGATAGTTTTGTTCGGCATACGAACGCCGATGTCGCCTAGGTTGCCAATTACACGAGTGTATAGGTTAGTACCTGGTTCGTTACGTGGGATCCAAGCTGCGGCAAAGTAGTGCTGAATCATTGCTGCCCAACCTTGGCCATCGGCTAGGTTTAGAGACAGGTTGCGATCCTGCATATCATCAAAGCTGTACTTCTTGTAACGCGTATCTTCTGTTGAGTATGCGCCACCACGGTAAGTAGGCATTGTGATGCTACCACCATCGTCCATTAGGTTTTGACGTAGGTGAGCGTACATACCAAATGTTGCGTTATTGCCTGAGTTGTTCACTACATCGTATTCAACATTAAGCGCGTAGCTGCCGCGTTTAAAGATGTAAGTTTTGGTGTATTCGATGCCGTTTGCAGTGAATGTCATCGGAACGCGAAGTTCATCTTGACCGTCAGCTAGAGTGAAGCTGTCTGCACTTACGTTGTAGTGAGGACGATTTGTGCTGCTCAAGTCGATACCTTGAGGACCCACTAGACCGCTTTGAGCGATAAATTGGTGACCTTGAGCGTCTTTAAGCAGAACAAAGGAATCTGATGAATCTAACTCAGCAGAGTATTCGTTAAGGTTGGCATGTACCACATCGCCACCAACGGTGTCGATCGACAGAGTTAAAACATCAGTCGTTACTGTGATAGTTTTTGCAGAAGCTTGCTGTTGGCCAGGAACTGGGTCAAGTTCATCAGCAAAAGATGGTGCAGGTAGAGTGCTGCTTGATTGAGCCTGTTCAACTGCTTGAGGTTCTGGATTCTTTGCAACTTGCCATTGTTGAAACAGCAAAAAAGAAACCAGGGCCAAACCGATGAGCAGGATATTACGTTGAGAATCCATCGTTAGTTATCTCTGTCTTGTTTTTGGACTGGTGGAACGGGGTCATACCCCCCTTCATTCAAAGGGTGGCATTTTAATAGACGTTTGCCTGATAACCAACATCCTTTTACAAAACCGTGAGCTCTCAAAGCTTCTAGCGCGTAAGTGGAACAAGTTGGTGTGAACCGGCAACGAGGACCAATCAAAGGGCTGATAAACCAGCGATACAGATAAACGAGCCCAATGGCTATCCACGTGAAGGGCGAGACAGGCGTTGCCATAGCTTATCAAACAACTTAAAAATTTCCTCATTGCTTAAATCTTGCGCGCTTTTCTTCGCAATCACAACAAAATCTTTGTTTGGAAGCTGATGTTGATTGTTACGAAAGCTTTCACGAGCCAAACGCTTAAATCGGTTACGACCGACAGCCGTTTTGATTTGCTTTTTTGGAACCGCTAAACCTAATCGTGGATGAGAAAGTTTGTTATTGCGAGCAATGATGGTGAAATGAGGCGAGCCAGCTCGATGAGCTTGCTGGAAGACGTTTTGATAATGCTCGGGAGTTAACAAACGTAACTCCCGATTAAACGCGTACGTGTTCAAAATAAACTAGCGATTATTTTGATAGGCGCGCACGGCCTTTTGCACGACGTGCGTTGATAACTTTACGACCGTTCTTAGTTGCCATGCGAGCACGGAAGCCGTGAGTACGCTTGCGCTTTAGAACTGTAGGTTGAAAAGTGCGTTTCATGATAATTACCTTTACTGATCAGTAGTTTTAGGTTCTTGTTAAACCCGGCGTGGGTATTTGCTTTCTTATATAAAGAAGCTCTTTATATAGAGAAGGACAACCGACGCCTCTCAACAAAGAGGCGGAATTGTAATCACACTCACATAATGTGTCAATGACTCAATGAGTACGAAATTCCGGCCGGGCGATTATACGTAGTGTGAGTAAAATCTCAAGGATCAATCGATCCTGATGCTTGATCGTTACTCTATTCCTACTTGGTTAAGGAATTTTTTCAAACGAGGATCTTGTGGATTATCGAAGATATCCTGTGGAGAACCTTGCTCAACGATATTGCCTTCCGCCATGAAGATCACTCTATCAGCGACTTCTTTCGCGAATTGCATCTCGTGCGTCACCACCAGCATGGTTTGATGCTGATTAGCTAACTTCTTCATTAATGAGAGAACTTCACCGACCCATTCAGGATCCAGCGCAGAAGTTGGTTCGTCAAATAACAGCAGTTCTGGTTGCAGCGCCATCGCTCGGCCGATACCCACACGTTGTTGTTGGCCGCCAGATAATGCCGCTGGATAACTATCGCCTTTATCCCCAAGGCCGATGTCATCCAGAATTTGTTGTGCTCGTTTGAGAGCATCGGCTTTTTTCCAGCCTCGAACGGTCACTAGACCTTCGGCAATGTTCTGGCGCGCATTCATGTGGGCAAACAGGGCATAGTTTTGGAACACAAAGCCAGTTCGACGACGCAGCGCTAATACTTCGGCTTTAGTGTGTTTTTGAGTATCAACGGAGATGTCATCTATCGTGATACGACCTTCATCTGCTTGTTCTAGAAAGTTCACCGTACGCAGCAAGGTTGATTTACCCGTGCCACTTGAGCCGATAATCACGATGATCTCACCTTGCTTAATATCGAGGTCGATGCCTTTCAGCACTTCAGTCTCACCAAAACGTTTGTGAATATTTTCTAACTTAATCATCGTACGTACGCCTTATTCAGTTTTGCTTCTGCCCAGATTTGTACGCGAGTCAGAATCACCACCACGCCCCAGTAAATAAGAGCAACCGCAAGGAAAGCTTCAAAGAAACGGAAACTTGATGAGGCTTCCATCTGTGCTTTCGCCATGATTTCGGCCACACCAAGCGTGAAAGCGAGAGACGTTGACTTGATCATATCGATGAAATAGTTCATCAATGAAGGCAGTGCGACACGCGTTGCTTGAGGTAAAATCACTCGGCGCATTGCTTGGGATGTCGTCATACCGACCGATAAGCTCGCTTCCATTTGGCTGCGATCAATACCAATAATGGCGGCACGAATACTTTCCGCCATATAAGCGGCAAAGTGCAGCGTTAAACCGATCACCGCTGCTGAGAAGGCATCAATACCCACCATCAATGGGAAGATTTGTGGTAAGCCATAATAAAGCAGGAAAAGCTGAACTAAGAGTGGGGTGCCACGGAAGAAGCTGATGTACAGTTGGCTTAATTGATCCAGAACTGGCAGTTTAAATACGCGAATATTGGCTAAGATGACGGATAAAATCAGTGAAAACACCAATCCCCACGTCGCCATTTCCATGGTAGTGCCAAGATATTTCAGCAATATCGGCAGCAGTTCCAACATGTAATTAAAGTCAAATCCCATACGGCTTACCTAAAGGCTAGAGAAAAGAAAAGGTGGAAAACAAGTTCCACCTTTACGTAAGTTTATTTTAGTCCGAGAGTGATACCACTTTGCGGCCTAAAGTACAAAGAGTTCTTATTTCGTGATGTCAGCGCCAAACCACTTCACGGAAATTTTCTCTACTGTACCATCTGCGCGCATCTCAGCCAGTGCTTTGTTTACTTCTTCTTGCAGCTTACGACCTTTCTCGTTGTCAACGAAAGGCCATGCGTTTTGAATGGTCTCAAACGGTTCTCCTGCCAATTCCAGAGGAAGGCCAGTTTTCTTAATCAGCTCTAACGCAGAAAGACGATCCATTACAAACGCGTCTGCACGACCGAGCGCCACGTCATGTTCGATACCTGTGTCGTACGTTTTAATGTTGATCTTGCCGTCTTTGTCGTATTGACGCAGCAGTTGCTCAAAGTTAGAGCCTAGGTTCACCGCAACGGTTTTGCCCGCAAGATCGTCAACACCTTTGATGCTGTCGTTGCCTTTACGCACGGTAATTTGTGCGCCATCTACAACGTAAGGGTCAGCAAATAGGTATTTAGCTTTACGCTCATCAGTCATGGTGATTTGGTTGGAGATCGTATCGATACGACCGGTTTCTAAAAGACCAAATAAACCAGAGAAGTTGGCTGTTACGTATTCGATTTTGTAATCGTTACGTTTACCGATTTCATCCCACATGTCGACTTCAAAGCCTTGTAGCTTGTCTTGCTTTACAAAAGTAAACGGGAAGTAGCGACCTGACATACCAACTTTGACTTCAGTAGCGGCTTGTACGGTTGCTGCCGACAGTGCAATGGCTGCAACGGCAACCTTAATCCAGTTTTTCATAATACATCTCCATAATTTTATGGTTGGAAATACTACTGTTAGTTAGCTCAATTAAATAAATAACCAAGAGCAATAACCTAGACCTGTGAGTTATTAGATAATAGAAGAAGAATGTTACATGTGACGAAAATACGAACTGAACCTAGCGAAATGATCGACAAAATCAGCATTGGGAATAAAATAATACACAGACTTATCACCAATCGCTCGATCTTGTGAATTTTGCCCAATTGTGGATCGTTGTGTGGGCAAATTTGGGGCAAGGTGTGTTGATCTCATCAAGTTTGCAGAAATAATTGTGAATAACTTGGATCTTATTCACTGGATCGTCGATCAATCGCTGGCGATCTTGGTTATCAACAGGTAAAATTGCCAGTCTTTTCCGATAATTCAATTACTCAGTGGGGGCACC